>NZ_JACDTZ010000004.1 GCF_013978595.1 Corynebacterium haematomassiliense | reverse complement strand
TGCCGGGGCCGGGCACCTTGGAGCCGAAGCGCATCAGCACGCCCTCGTCGGGCTGGACGCGGATGACGACGGCGTTGTTGGTCAAAAGGTCGGTCTGTCCCTGGGAGAACGGCTGGTACGGCGGGCGGTTTAACACCAGCGCGATCTCGGTGACGCGGCGGCCCCGTCGCTTGCCGGGGCGCAGGGAGAACGGCACGCCGGGCCCGCGGCGGGGAATGGACTGTAGGGGGGGGGGGGGGGAAGGCCCCGGGGGGGGGGGTGGGGGGGGCAGTGACGGAATCGGTGACGGGGGCGCCGTCGAGAAGCGAGGGCTCAAGCTCGGTGCGCGCCAACTGGTAGCGCATCCCGTTATCGTCGCGGAGGACGAAAAACGTCTCCGTCGACTCTTCTTCCAAGAAGTGCAGCTCGCGCATACGTCACCTTTCCGCCGGGCAGATACGCGACCAGCTTAACGGACAGGTTCGCGCCACCGGGCGTACCCGCCGGTTGTCTGTGGTGTGTCCAGGCAGTTGCCATTGTTGTCAGACGCGTCACAAACTTTGATACAGTGCCTTACGTAAAAACAGGTTGCCGGGAGGTATCCCAAAGACAGCCGAGAAAACTACCTGGAAGGGGAAATCAGTGGCTACTGAGAACAAGGACAAGGCCGTACTCCACTACCCGGGCGGCGAGTATGAGATGGACATCATGCGCGCCACCGAAGGCAACGACGGCGTCGTGCTGGGCAAGCTTCTCGGCGAGACTGGCCTGGTCACCTTCGACCCCGGCTACGTCTCCACCGGCTCCACCGAGTCCAAGATCACCTACATCGACGGCGACGAAGGCATCCTGCGCTACCGCGGCTACGACATCGCCGACCTCGCGGAAAACGCCACCTTCAACGAGGTGTCCTACCTGCTGATCAACGGCGAGCTGCCCACCACCGACGAGCTGGAGAACTTCAACTCCGAGCTGCGCCACCACACCCTGCTGGACGAGGACTTCAAGGCCGCGTTCAACATCTTCCCGCGCAACGCCCACCCGATGGCCGTGCTCGCCTCCTCGGTGAACATTCTCTCCGCCTACTATCAGGACCAGCTCGACCCGCTGGACGAGGAGCAGCTGGACAAGGCGACCGTGCGCCTGATGGCCAAGGTGCCGATGCTGGCCGCCTACGCCTACCGCGCATCCCGTGGCAAGCCGTACATGTACCCGGACAACTCCCTGAACCCGCGCGAAAACTTCATGCGCATGATGTTCGGCTACCCGACCGAGGACTACCACGTCGACCCGGTGCTGACCAAGGCCCTGGACAAGCTGCTCATCCTGCACGCGGACCACGAGCAGAACTGCTCCACCTCCACCGTGCGCATGATCGCCTCCGCCCAGGCCAACATGTTCGTCTCCATCGCCGGCGGCATCAACGCCCTGGCCGGCCCGCTGCACGGCGGCGCAAACCAGGCCGTGCTGGAGATGCTCGAGGACATCAAGAACAACCACGACGGCGACGCCACCGACTTCATGAACCGCGTGAAGAACAAGGAAAAGGGCGTGCGCCTGATGGGCTTCGGCCACCGTGTGTACAAGAACTACGACCCGCGCGCCGCGATCGTCAAGGACACCGCGCACGAGGTGCTCGAGCACCTCGGCGGCGACGAGCTGCTGGACCTGGCCATGAAGCTCGAGGAGATCGCGCTCAACGACGAGTACTTCATCCAGCGCAAGCTCTACCCGAACGTCGACTTCTACACCGGCCTGATCTACCGCGCCATGGGCTTCCCGACGGACTTCTTCACCGTCCTGTTCGCCATCGGCCGCCTGCCGGGCTGGATCGCCCAGTACCGCGAGCAGCTGGAGATGAACACCAAGATCAACCGCCCGCGCCAGATCTACACCGGCTACCAGCAGCGCGACTTCGTGCCGGGCGACCAGCGCTAGTTTCAGGCGCTAGACCAACCGCTAGGGCAACCGAAGGGCGTCGATAAGCTGCATGCTTCGGCGCTTCACCGCCGAGAACTGCTCTTCCCTTATACTTTCGGGAGGAAGTTCTCGGCGGTTTTGTATTGGGCCGCACAACTTGCCCACGTAATTTGCAAGGAGTTTCAACGTTATGGAGAAGCCGTTCATCGACAAACCGGAGGGCCCGGCGCCTGCAGACCTCGTCATTGAGGACATCACTGTCGGCGAGGGCGCAGAGGCCGTGGCCGGCGGTTTTGTCAAGGTCCACTACCTTGGCGTGGACTTTGAAACGGGCGAGGAGTTCGACTCCTCCTGGGACCGCGGCGAGGCCGCAGATTTCCCGCTCACCGGCCTGATCCAGGGCTGGCAGGAAGGCATCCCCGGCATGAAGGTCGGCGGCCGCCGCCAGCTGACCATCCCGCCGGAAAAGGCGTACGGCCCCGCGGGCGGCGGGCACCCGCTGTCCGGCCGCACCCTCGTGTTCATCATTGACCTGCTCGACGCCAGCTAGGAGGCTGCCATGCGCATCCCGGTCACCACACTTAACGACGGCTACGATTTCCCCCTCCT
Organism: Corynebacterium haematomassiliense; assembly: GCF_013978595.1. Taxonomy (GTDB): domain Bacteria; phylum Actinomycetota; class Actinomycetes; order Mycobacteriales; family Mycobacteriaceae; genus Corynebacterium; species Corynebacterium lehmanniae. The sequence goes on along the minus strand of NZ_JACDTZ010000004.1, from coordinate 34,002 downwards.
CGGCCTGGGCACCTACAAGCTGCCCGGCGACGAGGTGGAGCCCATCGTGCGCCCCGCGATCGAGCTCGGTTACCGCCACATCGACACCGCGGCGCTCTACGACAACGAGGTCGAGGTGGGCAAGGCCATCAACGCCGCGATCAAGGCTGGCGACGTCACGCGCGAAGAACTGTTCGTGACCACCAAGCTGTGGAACGACGACCAGGAGCGCGTGGCCGAGGCCTACCACGAGTCGCTCAAGCGCCTCGACCTGGAGTTCATCGACCTGTACCTCGTGCACTGGCCGTGGCCGCAGCACGGCACCTACGTCAAGGCCTTCGAGCAGATCGCGGAACTGCAGGGTATGGGCCGGCTGCAGTCTGCCGGCGTGGCCAACTTCTACCCGGAGGTGCTCGACGAGATCATCGAGGCCACCGGTATTTCCCCGGTGCTCAACCAGGTGGAGCTGCACGCCGGGTTCACCCAGCCCGAGCTGCGCGCCTACCACGACGAGCACGACATCGTGACCGAGGCGTGGGCGCCGCTCGCGCGCGGCGGCAACTTCGACGACCCGGCCATTCAGGCAGTGGCCGACAAGCACGGAGCCACCCCGGCGCAGGTCTCGCTGGCCTACCTGATGCAGCTCGGCTGCTCGGTGGTGCCGAAGACCGCCAACCCAAAGCGCCTGGAGGAAAACCTCGGCGCGGTGGGCATCACGCTGGATAGCGAGGATGTCGCCGCCCTTGATGGGGTCGCAGGCGAGCGCCTCTCGGGCGACCCGCTGACTTTCCCGGGGTAGGGGAGCGGTTTTTCACCACCCGGTTGCGTTGATCGCAGCCGGGTGGTTTTTCTTTGCGGGAAATAAAAAGCGATTTGCGAAACAACACACATGCGACTGTGTGTTAGGTTACATTCACATTGTTGAGTCGGAGATCACATACTGCCGGCGCGGCAAAGACCTAATTCCCGTGCACTAGAAAGGATCGAGGCCATGGCCGGTTCCACCGCTGTCCCGCAACGCCGCGAGCCAACTCCTGACGAGTTCGTGGCCATGCAGCAAAGCCCCGAATTCCAGGACCTGCGAGGCACGTTCCGCGGATTCACCTTCCCGGTGATGATCGCGGCGTTCCTCTGGTACGTCTTCTACGTCGTCTTCGCCACCTTCGCCCCCGACGTGATGGCCAAGGATTTCCTTGGCCTCAACGTCGGGCTCTGGCTCGGCTTGGCGCAGTTTTTCACCACGTTTTTGATCACTTGGATCTACGTGAAGTGGGCGAACAAGAACATTGAGCCGCGCGCGGCTCACATCCGCGAAGAGATGGAGGGCTAAACCATGCAGACCCACCTGCTCGCAGCCGAAACCGGGCAAGAAACCGGGAACCCGCTGCTCAACATCGCCATCTTCGGCGCCTTCATCGTGGTCACGCTCTACATCGTGACCCGCGCCGGCAAGACCACAAGCGAATCCGCGGACTTCTACACCGGCGGTGCGTCGTTTAGTGGCACGCAAAATGGCCTCGCCATCGCCGGCGACTACCTGTCCGCCGCATCCTTCCTCGGCATCGTCGGTTCAATCGCGCTCAACGGCTACGACGGCTTTTTGTACTCCATCGGCTTCTTCGTGGCGTGGCTGGTAGCGCTGCTGCTCGTGGCCGAGCCACTGCGTAACGTCGGCCGCTTCACCATGGCGGACGTGCTGTCGTTCCGCCTGCGCCAGAAGCCGGTGCGCGTCGCCGCGGCGTTCGGCACCCTGTTTGTGTCGCTGTTCTACCTGATCGCCCAGATGGCCGGCGCCGGTTCGCTGGTGTCGGTGCTGCTGAACCTGCACTCCTTTACCGCGCAGGCGATCTGCGTGGGCATCGTCGGCGTGATCATGATCATCTACGTCCTCGTTGGCGGCATGAAGGGCACCACCTACGTGCAGATGATCAAGGCCGTGCTGCTCATCGCCGGCGTGCTGATCATGTCGGTTCTGGCGTTCATTATGGCTAAGGGCGGCCTGACCGCCGTGTTCGATCAGGCCATCGACACCCACTCTGCCTCCAGCTACATCGCGGAGAAGGGCTACCAGGCCGAGGATATTATGAAGCCGGGCCTGAAATACGGCAAGACCACCACCACCAAGCTGGACTTCGTCTCCCTTGGCCTGTCGCTGGTGCTCGGCACCGCGGGTCTGCCGCACGTGCTGATGCGCTTCTACACCGTGCCCACCGCCAAGGAGGCGCGTAAGTCCGTGACCTGGGCGATCGTGCTCATCGGTTCCTTCTACCTGCTCACTCTGATCCTGGGTTACGCTGCAGCCGCCTTCGTCGGTCCGGACCGCATCCTCGCCGCCCCCGGCGGCGCGAACTCGGCGGCCCCGCTGCTCGCATTCGAGCTCGGCGGCTCCATCTTCATGGCGCTGATCTCCGCGGTCGCCTTCGCGACGGTCCTTGCGGTGGTCGCCGGCCTGGCCATCACCGCCTCCGCCTCCATCGCCCACGACGTCTACGACGCAGTGCTTCGCGACGGCCAGGCCACCGAAGAAGAGCAGGTCCGCGTCTCCCGCATCACCGTGGTGATCCTGGGTATCGTCGCCATCGTCCTGGGCATCCTGGCGATGCAGCAGAACGTGGCCTTCCTGGTCTCCCTGGCGTTCGCCATCGCGGCGTCCGCGAACCTGCCGACCATCCTGTACTCCCTGTACTGGAAGCGCTTCAACACCACCGGCGCGGTGGCGTCGATCTACACCGGCCTGATCTCCGCGCTGGTGCTGATCGCCCTGTCGCCGGCGGTCTCCGGGAGCCCGACCGCGATGTTCCCCAACGCCGACTGGTCCATCTTCCCGCTGACCAGCCCGGGCCTGGTGTCCATCCCGCTCGGCTTCCTCGCCGGCATCGTCGGCACCTACCTGGGCAAGCCGGACAACTTCGACGAGCTGCAGGCGGAGATGGAGGTCCGCTCCCTGACCGGCGTCGGCGTCGAAGCTCCCGTCGACCACTAGAGCGCCGCTTGAGTTGGCAATAGAAAATGGCCCGGTTTGTCCGGGCCATTTTTTGTTGCGCTACCTTCTGAACAGCGACGACGAGAGCTGGCTGCTGCCTTGGAGCAGGTTGGACCAGTCGTCCGGCGTCATGTTTGTCAGCGTGGAGGCCTGCCCCGGGGTCCACTGGCCCCAGTCGGAGGTGTAGACGTTGTTGATGTCCACCTGAATCCCCTGGATAGTTGCTTGCTGCCCGCGCGCCTGGTGCAGGTTCGCGCGCGGGTGGATCTTGCCCTGGGAACCCCAGTCGTGCTGCCAGAAGTAGGAGCCGATGCCGTCTTCCAGGCACCAGGCGATGGTGTAGTAGTTGCCGTACACGCCGAGCTGGTAGCCGGCCGCGTTGAACGCGGTGCCCATGGCCTTCAGGTACGGGTTGATCTGGTTGTTGAACTGGTCGAGGGTGGGGTTGTCGTCGATGGCCACGTAGATCGGGCGGCCTTGCGGGCCGCCGGCGGCGGTGTGCAGCGCCATCGCCTTCGGCGCGTGGGCGGCGGCACCGAGCGCGCCGCGCTTCCAGTCGGCGGTCTCGGCGCGGCCGAACTGGTACACCGAGGCGACGGCGAGGCCGTTGGCCTTGTAGTCGCGGGTCTCGCCGATGGTCACCGGCTTGCCGCGCATCCACTCGGCGCCGGGGCGGCGGTCGGAGACGTAGCGCACCGCGCCCATGTGGCCCGCGGCTTTCACAGCGCTTGCCGACGGCACGCCAGCCGAATAGTCCACCACCGTGCCAAGCACCCGGCGCTGCTGCGCCTGGGCGGCGGGGGAGAGGGCAGCTGAGGCGCTGCCGGCGAGCGCGGCGGTGGCGGCTGCTGCACCGGCGGACTTGAGGAATGTGCGGCGATTGAAGGTAGTCACATGCGCCACTCTAGTCTCAGTGGCCCACAACCACCATCCAAATGGCGACGAGGTGGCACACGGCGGCGACGACGGTCGCGGTGTGGAAGTGCTCGTGGTAGCCGTAGTAGCGCGCAGAGCGCCCCGGCCACTTGAAGCCGTACACCAGTGCGCCGAGCGTGTAGACCACGCCGCCGGCGAACAGTAGCCACACCACCGCGGGGCCGGCCGAGCTCCACAGTGTTGGCAAAAGCGGCACGATGATCCAGCCCAGCCCCACGTAGACCACCACGTCGAGCCACCGCGGGTGGTTGATCCACACCAGGTTGAGCACAGCCCCGCCGATGCCTCCCGCCCACGCCACCGCCAGCATGATCGCGGCGGTGTGCGGCTCGAAGACGATCAGGCACAGCGGGGTGTAGGTGGCGGCGATGAACACGGAGATGGTGGCGTGGTCGGCTCGGCGCCACCACATCACCGCCCCGGGCGAGCGCCACGGCCACCGGTGGTACATCGCGGAGACGGCGAACAGCAGCACCACGCCGGCGCCGTAGATGGTCACGCCGAGGGCCTGTGGCCACGGCAGGGTCATCCAGCCGAACGTGATCAGCACGGCCGAGGAGATGGCCGACAGGGCGGCGGCGACGAGGTGGAACCAGCCGCGCACGGCTGGCCGGTCGCCGCGGTCCGCGACCACATACGTGCGCTGGACTTGGCCGGTTTTCAGGGCAGTCATGGGCGCCTCGCAGGGTAGGGGGCTTTTCGCTCAAACCCTACCGGACCGTAGGTTGCGGCGGAAGTGCTTGCGAGCCTGTTTTCGGCGCGGGCAACCGCTGCGGTACTCTTACGCCATTGCCCTAGTAGCTCAGTGGATAGAGCACGGCTCTCCTAAAGCCGGTGTCGGAGGTTCGATTCCTCTCTGGGGCGCAAATTTTTTGCGGGGGTTTCGGTTAACTTTTGATTCATTTCAGGAAACTCCCCGAGGACGACATTGCCTCTCTTGAAGGGGCTCCCTATCTGCCCGTCCTAAAGTGAGAGCTCCGTGTCTGCACGGATGTCGCCGTCAGAGGGTAGCTTGCTTTCATTCATCTCTTGATTTTCGATTGCGTTTACCCAGAAACGCACTGTTGGGATTGGGTTAGACTTTCCAATTGTCACGCGATTGGCATGGAGTTGACGGAGGCACGTTGTACGACGTCGTAAGGGATGCGTATGCAAAGCGCGCTCCCGAATACGTTGAGGCCTTGGGGTCCATTCAGAATATGAGTCCGCAAGACGTAGCACTCATTTCTGAATGGGGGAGAATGGTCAATGGTCCGGTGCTGGATGCGGGGTCGGGTCCCGGACACTGGACGGACCTACTGCGAACTTTGAAATGTGAAGTAGTCGGGCTAGATATGGTCCCAGAGTTCATTGAGATTGCGAAGAATAGATTTCCTTCCACCAACTTCGTTTTGGGTGACTTGTCGAATCTGCCCCTTAAGGCCTCCAGTCTCGGAGGGATTCTTGCCTGGTACTCATTGATTCATTTGCGGCCAGATGACTGGGGCTTGGTTCTGGGCGAATTTGCTAGGACTCTTAGGCCAGGTGGATCTCTTCTTCTCGGAGCGTTTTTGGGGGAACAAGGGGCTCCGTTCGAGCATGCAATTACTGAGGCTTACTACTGGTCAGAGCTAGAGCTGCTAAAACAGTTGAAGTCGGCTGGCTTTCAAGCAATCTCTGTTCACTCTCGATGCGTGGCCGGCATTAGGCCGCATGTGGATGTTCTCGCACAGCGTTGTTAGATCGGGTCACCTGGAAAATCGTGTTCCAGGTGGTGCGATCTGTGAAGCGGCAAGCGTCAAAACACTTGGGCTCTATGTGCACAGGGCATCGGTAGGGGAACGCGGTGAGCTTGTGGTTGTCCGCTGAAAGACCAACGGGCCTGCGCTTTTGGTTTTGTGGGGCTTCGTTATCCGTTGAACCGTGAGATGAGGACTCAAAAACAGTGAGAGGGGGACTAGTCAGGATGGACGCGAACTAGCTGGGTTGGGGATTGTTCGAATGGCCTCCATTGCCGGGTAGAGGCGTTCATTGGTTTTAGCTCTCTGAGGCAAGCCGCGCGTAGACGAGGGTGTCGGTCCATTCGCCCTTGCTGTACCAGTCCTGGACGTGATGCGCTTCGAGCCTGAGCCCGACGCGGCGGGCGAGTGCTGCTGAGGCGTTATTGCGCGCATCCATCTGTGCCGTGATGCGGTGGAGGCGATAGTGGTCAAACCCGAGGGCAAGGACCGCTCGGACGGCTTCGCTGGCGAAACCTTGTCCTCCAAACTTCGGGTTCAGAACCCATCCGATTTCACCCTGGCGGTGCTCCTTATCGGTGAGCCACAGTGCGACGTCTCCGATGGGGGCGCCGTCATGCTCGATGACCAGTGCGAGCGCGCCGGCCTCGTCGTCGAGACCGGTCTTGGCTAGGCGCTCGCCGAGCTTTTCTCGCGCGACTTCCGCGGTCCACGGCTCGTCCAGCAGGTAGCGGGCAACGTCAGGTTGTGCATAAAGGTTGTGGAGCCAACTGGCGTCGCCTCGTTCGTGGAGTCGGAGCTGGAGCCGTTCCGTCGCCAACGGCCACTGGTGGGCAGGCGCGAGGTCGCGCTGATAATGGAGCAACTCCTCCTGCAGCCCCGCGGGCGTGGTTCCTGCGCTTCTCCCGGTCTCGCGGAATCCTGCACTGGTCAAACACCGCTGGGAAGGCTCGTTCTCTGGAAGTGTGCGTGCCGTCAAAGTCCGAAGTCCACTGTCGCGGGCGAAACGCGATGCCAATTCCAGCGCCCGGCGGGCGTGTCCATTTCCTCGCGCATCGGGATGGATCCAGAACCCGACCTCGGCGGCCTCGGGGCTGACGTCGAAAAGTACTAGGGAGCCCACGAACTGGTTCGTCGCGGCGTTGGCAAGTGCGAGGACCGCCAGCGTGCCAGACGAGAGGCCCGCCGCGATCTCTCCGCGGATCAACCGTCGCACGGATTCGGGGGTGTAGTCGGGTTCGGGTAAGTGGCCGAAGCGCAGCACGGCTTCATCTTTGGTTCCGCTTGCGTACGCGTCCGCGTCCAGCTCGGAGAGGGGCCGTAAGCGCGTGCCCTCATGGACGATCGGGAGCTTCGTGGCATCCAGCATGCTGCAAAACTAACATAGGACGGATAGTTGTTGCGGGCATGTTTGGTTAGCCTGGTGGGGTGAGCTACTGGGAACACCGAAAACCTGTGCAACGCCACCGCGCCGTGGACATTGCGGAGATTGCGAGGGTCTCGGTGAGACTGCTGGATGAAGGTGGATTGAGAGCGCTCACCCTCAGGGCTGTGGCGCAGCAGGTGGAGGTCGCTCCCGCCAGCTTGTATTCCCGCGTCGAATCAGTCGACGACTTGTTTGACCTCGCCCTCGACACAGCGCTTGCAGACGATCCCGTGATGAACGAATCGATCCGCAACGCCGACCTGTCTACCCTGATGCAAGACTTTTTCTCGCATCTCACGGCCCACCGGTGGGCAGGCCAAGTCATCGGGATGCGGGCACCCAGGGGCCCTGCGTACCTGGCGCTTTCTGAACGTATGTGCGTGCTGCTCGAGCGAGCGGGCGCTCCGGATCCGTTGGGAACTTCCTACCGGTTATCAAACCTAGTGATCGGCGCCGCCCTGACCGCTCCCATGGCGCCCGACGAAAGGCGCGTTGCCATCGACCCGGAGCAGGCCCCGACCTATGCGCGCCTCCATGCGGCGCACCACACCAGCCCACGTGAGATCCTCTCCGAGGGCATCTCGGCACTTCTGTCTTGAGGAGGTTTCTGAATGGGGTCCAGGTTTGAAATGGGCTTCGGCGGGGCACTTGCCGCGCGAGAGGAAAATGGAGCGCCATGGGTTCCGCCATGGTGGCAGAGTTTCGTTATCGTGCCTCTCGCTGTAATCGCCATGTACGTTGTGTTTCCTGTTAACGACGGTTCCGGCACTTGGCTTTCAAACATGCTCATTCCAGTCGCCTGGACTCTTGGCGTGTACTACGTCTTTATCCTGCCGATCTTTCACTTCCGCAGGTATCGATGGAACAAGAAACACGGCGAATAGGCGGTCACGCGCCGCCTACCCACCCGAACTACCGGTTGAACGGCGGGGAAACCCAGGTGAACGGCCGGTCCAGCAGGGTGGTGCCGAGCTTGGAGGGGGTCAGCTCGAAGGCGTCGGTGGGGCCGTCGATAGGCGAAAGCTCGAGCCCATCGCCCTCAGCGCGCCAAGTGAATTCCAGCGTTTCCTCGATGGGGCCTCGCGGGGCGGCGTTGACGCCGTCGTCGGTCATGGGGGCGGTGAGCTGGATGGTCACGCGGTCGCCGTTGAGGGTGTAGAAGCCTTCGTGGAGGTCGCCGGAGGCTCGTCGTAAGGCAGCGAGCCCATGGAAGTCACCCTCCGGGGTTTCGCCCTCGACGCGGTAGAAGTTGCCGGCCTCGAAGCCGTCGAAGGAGCCGAACGCGATCTCGGACCAGCGGCGGTCGTCCGCGAGTTCAGGCGCGGGCTCGATGTTGCCGCCTGCGACCGAGTACACGCCGGACAGCTCGGTGCCCTCGCGGTCGAGCGCCTTCGGGATGCCGTTGACCATCACGAACCCGCCCGCGCCGAGCGCGACCACCGCGGCCACGGCGGGGAAGAAGCGGGTTACGCGGTGGACCTTCTCGTTGGTGATCACGCGCGGCGGCTCCACAGCCTCCGTCGCACGCCCCGCGAGGAAGCGGAACAGCCGCGGCAGCCACGGCGCCAGCACCAGCAGATACAGCAGCGCCTGGAAGGCCGAGGGGATCTTCACGGGTACGTCGAAGGTCATGTTCAACAGCCACACCACGGCCAGATCAATGAAGCCGATCAGCCCGCCGAGCCACGCGGTGCGCCGCCACAGCAGCAACAGGGCGGCGACGAATTCGGCCAGGCCGGCGAGGAACTGCACGAAGGGGGAGAAGCCCATGAAGGTCCACAGCAGCCCCATCGGGGACTTCTCGCCGAGGGTGATCAGAAGCTCCGGGAAGTCCGGCTTGCTCATCTGCATCAGCCCAAGTTTGAATACCGCGTACGGCATGAGCAGCCCAAACGCCACCATGCGCACAACCCAGTGCAGTGCCCAACCAATCTGTTTCGCGTTCATGGGCAGCAGTCTAGCTACCATCGGCACGGTGAAACCTTTGGCAGTTGTCGTCGGCGCCGGGCCCAACGGGCTCACGGCCGCCGCGCGCCTCGCGGTCAGCGGGTGGCGGGTGGAGGTGCTCGAGCGCTCGGGCGAGGTTGGGGGCGCGGCGTCAACACAGAAGCTTCACGACGCCACGCTGGTCGACCTCGGCGCCGCCTGCCACCCCTTCGGGGCCGCCAGCCCGGCCTTCCGCGCGCTGCGGCTGGAGGACTACGGGGTGCGCTGGCTGCGCGCGCCGTACGAGATGGCGCACCCGCTCGACGGCAGCGCGGCGGTGCTGGCGAGCTCGCTGGAGGAGACGGCGGCGGGGCTCGGCGCGGACGGCAAGGCCTGGGAGCGGCTGCATAGGCCTGTGGTGGAGCACATCGACGACCTCCTCGAGGACGTACTGGCGCCGATGCCGCGCCTGCCCCGCCACCCGGTCGCGCTGGCGCGGTTCGGTGCGCGCGGGCTGTGGCCGGCCACCGCGCTGGGGCGCGCCGCGTTTCGCACCGAGGAGGCCCGCGCCCTGTTCGCCGGCAGCGCGACGCACGCGATCACCTCGCCGGCGCGGCCGTTTACCGGGGCGTTCGGCCTGCTCTTCGGGGCGCTCGGCATGACGCGCGGGTGGCCGGTGGCGGAAGGCGGCTCGGGCGCGGTCACGGCCGCTTTAGCCAGGATCGTCGAGGAGCGCGGCGGTCAGGTGCGCCGCGGCGAGGAGGTCCGCGCGCTCCCGGACGCGGACGCGGTGATTGTGAACCTCCCCCCGAAGCAGGTGCTGCCTCTCGACGGCACGTCGCTGCCCGCCCGCCGCAGCCGGTCCATGCGCCGGTGGCGCTACGGCCCCGGAGTACACAAGGTGGACTTCCTGCTGGATGCCCCGGTGCCGTGGGCCGATGCCAGGGTAGGTAAGGCCGCGACGGTGCACGTCGGAGGCAGCGCAGACGAGATCGTGCGGGCCGAAAGGGAAGTGGCCAGGGGCGTCATGCCCGAGCGGCCGTTCGTGATGGCGGCGCAGCAGTACGCCGCCGACCCCCCGCGAGGGCTGGTGCTGTGGACCTACGCCCACGTCCCGCACGGCTACCAGGAGCGCCGCCCCGGCGAGGTGGCGGAGAAGATCACGAAGCAGATCGAGCGGTTCGCGCCCGGTTTCCGCGCGGTGGTGAAGGACAAAATAGAAACGCCCCCGCGCGAGCTGGAGGCGTGGAACCCCAACCTCGTCGGAGGCGACATCGCCGGCGGCGCGATGGACGGGGCGCAGCTGCTGCTTCGGCAGCCGCACCGGCTGCGCAAGGGGCTGTACATGGCCTCGTCCTCGACCGCGCCCGGCGCCGGGGTGCACGGCATGCCCGGCTGGTGGGCCGCCGAGGCGGCGCTGCGGGACTTCGGGGCTACTCCTCGCCGGTGAGCTCGCGCAGCTTCGCGCGCACCGCGGAGGCCTCGGGGTTGGTGGCGTGGGTGCCGTCGGAGTAGAGCACCGTGGGCACGATGCGGTTGCCGTCGTTGACGGACTCGATCCAGGCGTTGACCTCGTCCATGCCGTCGGCGTCCACGTCGACGAGGTCGTAGGGGGTTTCGGTGCGGTCGAGGCGCTCGCGCAGCTTGCGGCAGAACGGGCACCAGTCCGCGGCGAAGATGGTCACGTGCGAGGAGGTCTCAGGTGCGGCAACGGTCATGTCAAACCCTTTCAAAACGTTGGAACTTGTAGCGCAGGCCGGTCGTGGACGTCTGCCATTCGCCGTCGCGGACCAGCTCGAAGGCGTCGTCGATGCGGGGCGCGTGGACGGCTTTGTTTGCGGGGAGGTCCGGATGGACGTCGATAAGTGTGCGCTCGATGACATCCACCTCGTCCAGGGTGGCCTCGTAGACCTGCGCGCCGCCGATGATCCACGCGTCCGACTCCAGTTCCGGGATGTCGCGGCACACGGACGCGCCGTCGGACCAGTCGTCGTCCTCGCGCGAGGACAGCACGATGTTCTTGCGGCCCGGCAGCGGCTTGACCGGCAAGGATTCCCAGGTGCGGCGCCCCATGATGATGGGGCTGCCCAGAGTGGTCTCCTTGAAGTGCTTGAGGTCCTCGGGCAGGTGCCACGGCATGCCGGCGCCGTCGCCGATGATGCCGTCGAGGCTTTGGGCCCAAATTGCGCCCAAGGTCATACGGACACCTCCGCCTTGATGGTGGGGTGCGGGTCGTAGCCCACAACCTCGATGTCGTCGAAGTCGTAGTCGAAAATCGACGCGGCCTTGCGCAGGCGCAGCTGCGGGTACTCGCGGGCGTCGCGGGAGAGCTGCTCGCGCACCTGGTCGAGGTGGTTGTTGTAGATGTGGCAGTCGCCGCCCGTCCAGATCAGCTCGCCGACCTCAAGGCCCGCCTGCTGGGCGAACATGTGGGTCAAAAGCGCGTAGGAGGCGATGTTGAACGGCACACCGAGGAACATGTCGGCGCTGCGCTGGTACACCTGCATGCTCAACTTCCCGTCGGCGACGTAGAGCTGGAACAGCAGGTGGCAGGGCATCAGCGCCATCTTGTCCAGCTCAGCCACGTTCCAGGCGGACACCAGGTTGCGGCGCGAATCCGGGTTCTCGCGCAGGGTGCGCAGGACCTCCTCGATCTGGTCGATGTGCCCGCCGTCGGGGGTGGGCCAGGAGCGCCACTGCACGCCGTAGACCGGACCGAGCTCGCCGTTTTCGTCGGCCCACTCGTTCCAGATGCGCACCCCGTTGTCCTGCAGCCAGCGCACGTTGGAATCGCCGCGCAAAAACCACAGCAGCTCGCCGACGACTCCCTTGAAGTACACCTTCTTCGTGGTCAGCAGGGGAAAGGACTCGGAAAGGTCGTAGCGGATCTGGCGGCCGAACACGCTGCGGGTGCCGGTGCCGGTGCGGTCGCCCTTCGCGGCGCCGTTTTCCAACACGTCGCGCAACAGGTCCTCGTACGGGGTGGAAATCACTTGGCTACTCCTTCAAAGGTGCCGTGCTCGTCGCGGTAGCGGGCGGCGGCCTCCAGAATGTCGTCGGCAAGTTCGGGCCGGCAGATCACAATATCGGGGATATAGGTGTCCGCGTTGTTGTAGCGCAGCGGGGTGCCGTCGAGGCGCGAGGCATGCAGCCCCGCCGCGAGCGCGACACCCACGGGCGCCGCCTGGTCCCACTCGTACTGGCCGCCGGCGTGGACGTATGCGTCGTAGTCGCCGAGTAGCACGTGCATCGCCTTCGCACCCGCGGAGCCCACGGGCTGGACTTCAAAACCCAAGGCTTGGGCAACATGCTTCGCGACGGCCGGGGGCCTGTTCCGGGACATCGCGACCTTGCCCGCAAACGGCCCGGAGACGTGGCGGACATCGGAGGACTTAAACACGACACCTAAATCCGGCAGGCCCACCGCGGCGTGGGTGGGCACCCCGTCCTCCACGAGGGCGACGTGCACCGCCCAATCCTGGCGGCCGGTGGCGAACTCCTTGGTGCCGTCGAGCGGGTCGACGATCCAGACTCTGTCCTTCGACAGGCGGTCTTGGTTGTCGGCGGCCTCCTCCGACAGGAAGCCGTCGTCAGGCCTGTGCTGCGAAAGCACCCTGGAGATCCAGCTTTGGGCGAGCTCGTCGCCCGCCTCGCCGAGCTCGCGGCCCCGCAACAAGCCCACGCCGCGCACGCCTTTGAGGATCTCGCCGGTGCCTTCGGCGATGAGGTTGGTCAGCCGGGAATCCGAGTACTGAGCAGTCATGCACCCGACTCTACCGCTAAGGTTGGCGTGATGAACGCGCCGATCCTCAGCCGCTTCCACCCGCAGGTGGCCCAATGGTTCGGGGACGTCTTCGCCGCGCCGACCGCGGTGCAGGAGCAGGCGTGGCGCGCGATCTCCGACGGCGAAAACGCGCTGGTGGTCGCGCCCACGGGCTCGGGTAAGACTCTCGCGGCGTTTCTGTGGTCGCTGAACTCGTTGGTGGAGCGCGCCGGGCAGCAAGCCTTGCCTATCGACGGAGCTTCCGCCTCCACCCACGGCGGCGTGCGAGTCCTCTACATCTCGCCCCTGAAGGCGCTGGGCGTGGACGTGGAGAACAACCTGCGCGCGCCGCTGGCCGGCATCGCGCGGGTGGCGCAGAAGCTGGGCCGCGACATGCCGGACATTTCGGTCGGGGTGCGCTCCGGCGACACCCCGCAGTCCGAGCGCAACCGGCAGGTGCGCAAGCCCCCGGACATCCTGATCACCACGCCCGAGTCCCTGTACCTCATGCTCACCTCGAAGGCGGCGGGCATCTTGCAGACGGTGGACACCGTGATCGTGGACGAGATCCACGCCCTGGCCGGCACGAAGCGCGGCGTGCACCTGGCGCTCTCGCTGGAGCGGCTGCGGCGGCTGGCGGGGGACTTCCAGCGCATCGGCCTGTCGGCCACGGTGCGCCCAATCGAGGCGGTGGCGAACTTTCTGGGGCCCAAGACCACGATCATCAACCCGCCGGCGGAGAAGCGCTGGCACCTCGACGTGCGGGTGCCGGTGGACGACATGTCCGACCTGCCGGTGCCGGAGGACGCCTCCACGATCGGCGACGCGGTCTTCGATGACGCGCTGGACGAGGCTCCACAACCGGGTGCGACCAACTCCATCTGGCCCCACATCGAGCGCGCGGTGTACGGCGAGGTGATGGCGCACCGCTCCACCATCGTGTTCGTGAATTCGCGCCGCACCGCGGAGCGGCTGACCAGCCAGCTCAACGAGCTGTGGGCGAAGGAGCACGACCCGGAGGCGCTCTCGCCGCAGACGAGGCGGCCGCCGGCGCAGCTGATGAAGTCGGTGGACACCGCCGGCCACGCCGCCAACGTGATCGCCCGGGCCCACCACGGCAGCGTGAGCAAGGACGAGCGCGCCCAGACCGAAACCATGCTCAAAGAGGGCACCCTGCGCGCGGTGGTGTCCACCTCCTCGCTGGAGCTGGGCATTGACATGGGCGCGGTGGACCTGGTCATCCAGGTGGAGTCGCCGCCCTCGGTCGCCTCCGGGCTACAGCGCGTGGGCCGCGCCGGACACACCGTCGGCGCGGTCTCGGAGGGCACCTTCTACCCGAAGCACCGCGCCGACCTCGTGCAGACCGCGGTGACGGTGCCACGGATGCGCGAGGGCCTCATCGAGGAACTGCACACCCCGCGCAGCCCGCTCGACGTGCTGGCGCAGCAGACCGTGGCGGCGGTCGCGGTGGAGGACCTCGACGTCGACGAGTGGTACGACACCGTCCGCTGCGCCTGGCCGTACAGGGACCTGGCGCGCGAGGTGTTCGACTCGGTGATCGACCTGGTCATCGGCGTCTACCCCTCCACGGACTTCGCGGAACTCAGGCCCCGCGCCATCCTCGAAGGCTCCACCCTCAAGGCCCGCCCGGGCGCCCAGCGGGTCGCGGTGACCAACGCCGGCACCATCCCGGACCGCGGCATGTTCGGCGTATTCCTCGTCGGCGCGGACGACAAGGCGCCCCGCCGCGTCGGCGAGCTCGACGAGGAGATGGTCTACGAGTCCCGCGTCGGCGACGTGTTCACCCTCGGCGCCTCCAGCTGGCGCATCGAGAACATCACCCGTGACCAGGTCCAGGTCAGCCCCGCGCCGGGCCACACCGGTCGGCTGCCGTTCTGGACCGGCGACGGGCTGGGCAGGCCCTATGAGCTGGGCAAGGCGCTGGGCGCGTTTCGTCGAGAAGCAAAAAGCTCCTTGGATGCGAGCCTGGACGAGCGGGCGCGGACCAACCTGCTGCAATACCTCGAGGAGCAGGAGGAGGCCACCGGCATCCTCCCGGACGAGAAAACGCTGGTGCTGGAGCGGTTCACCGACGAGCTGGGGGATTGGCGCGTGGTGCTGCACACCCCGTTCGGCAAGGGCGTCAACGCGGCGTGGGCGCTGGCCACCGGCTGGCGGGTCGCGCAGGAAACCGGCATGGACGCCCAGGCGGTCGCGGGCGACGACGGCATAGTGCTGCGCCTCCCGCAGGGCGACAAGGAGCCGGACGGGGCGATCTTCCAGTTCGACGCCGACGAGATCGCCGACATCGTCACCGAACAGGGGGGCAACTCCGCCCTGTTCGCCTCCCGGTTCCGCGAGTGCGCCGCCCGCGCCCTGCTGCTGCCGCGGCGCAACCCCGGCAAGCGCGCGCCGCTGTGGCAGCAGCGCCAACGCGCCGAGCAGTTGCTGGACGTGGCCCGCAACTACCCGAGCTTTCCCATCATCCTCGAGACGGTGCGCGAATGCCTCCAGGACGTCTACGATCTCCCGGCGTTGCAGGAGGTCATGCGGGATGTGAACACGCGCCGGGTGCGCATCGCCGAGGTGACCACGGACCAGCCCAGCCCGTTCGCGTCGTCGCTGCTGTTCAACTACACCGGCGCGTTCATGTACGAGGGCGACACCCCGCTGGCGGAGAAGCGGGCGGCGGCGCTCTCGCTGGACCCGTCGCTGCTGGCCAAGCTGCTCGGCACCGTTGAGCTGCGGGAACTCTTGGACGCGGACATCATCGCGGAGGTGGACGCGTCGCTGCGCCGGCTCGGCCGTGCTTCGACGAGCGAGCAGTTCGCCGACACCCTGCGCATCGTGGGGCCCGTGCCTATCGACGAGCTCCGCCTCCACACCGAAGTCCCCCTCGAGTCGTTGGAGCAGGCCTTGGGGGCGCGGATGATGCGGGTGCGCATCGGCGGGCGCGAGCACGTCGCCCAGGTGCTGGACGCGCCGCTGCTTCGCGACGGCCTCGGCGTGCCCGTCCCGCCCGGCGTCGCCGCCCAGGTGCAGACCATCCCCGACGCGCTGGCGCAGCTGGTGGGCCGCTGGGTGCGCACCCGCGGGCCCTTTACGCTGCGTGATTTGGCCGACGCCTTCGGGCTGGCGGTCGGCGCGGCGCACGCGGCGCTGCAGCCGCTGGTGGACAAGGACAAGGTCATCCCGGGCCGCTACCGGCAGGGCGTCGAGGAAGAGGAATACGTCGCGGCCGAGGTGCTGCGGATCATCCGGTCGCGCTCGCTGGCGGCGGCGCGCGCCCAAACCAGGCCGGTGTCGCAGTCCGCTTATGCGCGATTCTTGCCCGCGTGGTCGAACGTCGCCCCGGTGGGCGTGGTGCCGGCGCTGCGCGGGGCCGATGGGGTGTACTCGGTGCTGGAGCAGCTCGCCGGGGTGCGGCTGCCGGCCAGCGCGTGGGAGTCCCACATCCTGCCGGCCCGGGTGGGCGACTACTCGCCGGTGATGCTCGACGAACTGACCGCCTCGGGCGAGATCGCCATCGTCGGCGCAGGCAAGGCGGGCGCCCGCGACCCATGGATCATGCTGCTGCCCGCGGACTACGCCGCCCAGCTCGCCCCGCAGGTGGACGAGCCGCTGCTGTCGCTCACCCAATCCCAGGTGATGGAGAAGGTGCGCCGCGGCGGCGGGTTCCTATTCACCGACCTGCTCGAGCCCACCACCACGACCGAGGAGCTGCGCGAGGCCATGTGGGACCTGGTCGAGGCCGGGTTTTTGGCCCCCGACTCGTTTGCGCCGATCCGGGCGCGGCTCGCCGGCGGCAAGGCGGCGCACAGGGCGAGGCGGAGGCCGTCGAGAAGCAGGGTGCGCTCGGGGCGGACATCGTTCGCGGCGAGCGTGCCGCCGGACATGGTGGGGCGGTGGTCGCTGACGCCTACGCCTGACGACGACGCGACCCGCCGGTCGGTGGCTCTGGGCGAGTCGCTGCTGGACCGCTACGGGGTGGTCACCCGCGGCTCGGTGGTCGCCGAGGACATCCTCGGCGGGTTCGCGCTGGCCTACAAGACGCTGTCCGGGTTCGAGGCGTCCGGCAAGGCGATGCGCGGCTACCTGGTGGAGGGGCTCGGCGCCTCGCAGTTTTCCACCCCGGCGACGATCGACCGGCTGCGCGGCCACCAGGACTCCGACGACGTGGTCGGCTGGCCCTCGGGGGCCCGGGAGCCGCACGTCCACGTGCTGGCGGCGACCGACCCGGCGAACCCCTACGGGGCGGCGCTGCCGTGGCCGGCGCAGGGGCCGACCCGCTCGGCGGGCGCGATGGTGGTGTTGGTGGATGGGCTGTTGGCCGCCCACGTCACCCGCGGAGGTAGGACCATGACCACGTTCTTCGACACGTTTCCGGACGGGGTCGGCGACCCGATGCCGCTGGTGGTCGGCGCCCTTACCGACGCGGTGCGGGCCGGCCGGATGCAGCCGCTGGCCGTGGAAAAGCTCGATGGCGGGCCCGCCTTCTCGCTGAAGGAGTACGGGGCGACGGCGACTCACAAGGGCGCGAAGATCGGCGGGCGCGCGTCGGCGCCCCCGAAGCGGCGCGGGCGCAGCGTGGCGGAGGCGCTGGGGGAGCTCGAAGACGACGAAGGCAGTGACGGCAACGGCCTAGGCACGCGCGACGGCGCGCGAGGCCCTGCCGAAGGTCTCACCTTCGACGATTAATTCAGGCTGCGGCGAATGCCTTTTAGGGCCGCATCGGCATGCGGTGACCAGGGCGATTGGGACGGTGGTTTGGCTGATTCGCATGGGCAGCATGACCCGCGCGCCCCGGCGGTGGGGAGGTGGGCCAGTGCGTTTCCACAGGTGGCGGCGCCGACGCTGAGGCTCGTTTCGCCTTGATCCGGTTGACCGCCGAGTGCATGGCGGGGTCCGTGGTGTTGGTGTGGGGGGTGCCGTCGGCTTTGACCAAAACGGCACCGCCGGTGTCGGGGTCGTAGTCCATGTAGCCCTTGTTGAACGAGCCGTCCCTGCGGTCGTTGTTGCACCTGTGGTGGGTGGGGCACAGGCCGGTGAGGTTCTCGATGTCGGTCGCCCCATACCGCAACCAAGAGATGATGTGGTGGGCCTCGCACTCGCTCATGGAGGTCGTGCAGCCGGCCCAGGAGCACACCCCCTGGACTGCGAACATGGCGATGCGCTGGCCCACCGACGCGAGCCTCCGCGACCGGCCCAGGTGCAGCGGCACCCCGGAAAGCCCGTCGACGGTGAGCAGGAAGTCGCTCGTGCCGTCCATTCCGAGCCGGACCAGGTCGAAGGCGTCGAGCTCCACACCGACGTTGGTCTGGAACAGGGTGTTGGCGTCG
This sequence comes from Corynebacterium haematomassiliense, assembly GCF_013978595.1. Taxonomy (GTDB): domain Bacteria; phylum Actinomycetota; class Actinomycetes; order Mycobacteriales; family Mycobacteriaceae; genus Corynebacterium; species Corynebacterium lehmanniae. Next base: position 15,932 of record NZ_JACDTZ010000004.1, on the reverse strand, counting down.
GCCTCGGCGAGGTCGTCGAGCGTGATGGACACCACCACCGACGCGGCGCCGCCGTTCGCAGCCTGCTGGCCTTCTTCGTACTGGCGCAGGATGGCCATGTACTGGTCGTAGCGGCGCTGGCCTTTCGTGCGCGGGTCCCGGTCGCCCTGCAGTTCCTCCGGGATATTGGAGTTCGGCGACAGACCCTTGTCGGTGAGCGCCTTGTAGAGGGCATAGTCGGCGCGGGTCATCGACAGCGTCACGTCGAAGGTGCCGTCCACGTTCTCCCTGCCCAGCGAGGCGTCGCGCTTTTCAAAGCCCGCGTTCGGGTTCGCCTTCACGTGGGGCTTGTTGGCCTCGGCGACCAGGCGCTTCACAAACAGCCGTAGGTCCTTCTCGTCGCGGTATTTCGCCTGCTCCATCGCGCGGGCGTAGATGCGCATCCGCTCGCCCTCGGCAGCCTTGAGCAGCTTGTCCAGCTCGCGGCGGATGATGTCCTGCTTGGCGGCCGGGACCTCGTCGGCACGCTTGCGCGCCTCCTCCTGGTCCTTGCGGCGGCGCTCCGCTTCCTCCTCGGCGGCCTTGCGCGCGGCCTCCTCGGCAGCAAGGCGGTCATCTTCAGTGCAGTCCTCTTCGAAGAAGAAGTCTTCAGGCTCCGGAGGCTCCGGCGGAGCATCGAAAAGCGCCTTCGCCCGTGCGATGCGGTTGTACGCCTCGCCGCGCGAGATGCCGAGCTTTTCGGTCAGGTACGCGTCCGGGTGGTTCGCGCCGACCAGCTTGCCGGCGTCCGCCAGCACGCACGCCTGCGCGAAGGCGGCGTCCACGTAGGCCTTCTTATCCATCGCGCGTTCGAGGCGCGCGATGTCGCGGGTGATGGTGGCGAGGGGGAGGGCCGATGGATCGTCCAGAAGCTGGCGCAACTGCGACAGGCCGTCGGCGACCTGGTCCACGAGCTCGGCGATTCCGTTCATGACACCCTCCTTTCCGCAACATTTCGCGGGTGTTGGGTGTCAATGTAACAACGCGTCCGACACGTAAAACTCAAATTCGAACAAACATTCTAAACTAGCTGCTTCACCAGGTGATTCGCCGCCGCAAGGCCAAGTCGAGGATTCGCCTCGCGCACGTCTTTCACCGCGCGCACAAACTGCTCTTTGGGGTCGGTGCCGGTCTCCGCGAGCACCCCGCGCGCCCACTCGACCGCGGCGTCCATGTCCGGGAAGAACCCCACAAGCGACTCTTCCGGCGTCGGCCCGGAGTTGAAGACAGTGTTGAAGATTTTGCGCAGAAATTGGAACATAGACCCCACTATGCCCGAAGGTGATTCCGTCTATCAGCTGTCAAAACGCCTGCAGTGGATGCAAAACCGCGAAGTCACAGCCACCAGCATCCGCGTCCCGCGCTACGCCACCGTCGACTTCACGGGCATGACCTGCGAGCGCGTCTGGCCGTACGGCAAACACCTGTTCATGCAGTTCGCCAAAGACGGCTACCAGCCGCAGATCCTGCACACCCACCTGAAAATGGAGGGCACGTGGTCCATGCACCGCGCCGGCACCAGGTGGAAAAAGCCCGCTCACGCCGCCCGCGTGGTGCTTTCGCTTAGCGACGAACCAAAGGCCGACATCGAACTCGTCGGCTTTTGGCTCGGGCTGGTCCGCGTCTTTCCAGCCAGGGAATACCAACAGGAGATGGGCTACCTCGGCCCGGACCTGCTGGACCCGGACTTCGACCTCGATGAGGCGGTCAGGCGCATCGAGGCGGAGCCCGACCGCGAGATCGGCCGCGCCCTGCTGGACCAGCGCAAGCTTGCCGGCATCGGCAACGAGTACCGCGCGGAAATCAACTTCCTGGCTGGAACGCATCCAGCGGAATTGGTGCGAGACGTGGACGTCGAGAAGCATGTGCGGCTTGCGAGGCGCTTGATGTGGGCGAATAAAGACGCCCCCGTCCGCGTGACCACGGGGGTCAAGCGGGCGGGGGAGACGAGTTACGTGTTCGGCCGCAACAACAAGCCGTGCAGGCGGTGCGGCACGCTAATTACCAAGGGTTTCCTCGGTGGGGAGGGCGACCTGGAGCGGGTTATCTGGTGGTGCCCGCAGTGCCAGCCTGAGCCTTGCTATATTCCGAGGCGAAAGGGGGAGTGATGTTTGACTTTGATTTCTTCAAAGAGAAACGCCCGTGGAGCAAGCAGGAGATTAACGAACTGGGGGAGTACTTTGCGGGATGGGCGGAGATGCCCGCCGAAGCCTCAGAAATGATCTACTGGCATGATGAGATAGCCAGGCGCACAGCTGCATCATGCGCGGATTTTGCGAAGCAACTTTTCGGTGGAGAAGGCCAGCGTCCGGACATCGTCAGCGCCTACCGGGTCAAGTCACAATCAACTATCGGTGACAAAATCCGCAGATCGAAAAAGGACCCGGGTGCGAATGTTCAGTTGGGCCGGATGTGGGATTTTGCGGGAGCACGAATTACAGCCAACGTGCTTCACGATGATCTTCGCTACCTGGGGTACGAGCTCCGTCGACGGCTAGTCGCGGAAGGGCATCGCGTCACTGAGCGGGACTACATCGCGCGTGCTCAGCCCGGCGGCTACCGCGCCCTTCACTTGATTATCGACTCAGCCGCGGGAATCGTTGAGTTGCAACTACGGACTTTGCTTCAGTCTGAGTGGGCCAACGCTTTTGAAAAGCTGGCAGATAAGACTGGGCGTCGAATCCGTTATGAAAGGAATTATCGGCCAGAAAACAGGGAGCTTGCTGAAGTCGCCGCTCACCTCGGGTCTATAGCGAGTGACATTCACGACATGGAGCGGACGCGAGCTGCGAGCAACCGGCACAGTCAGACCTCAATGAGAAATCTTGCAACTATACCTCCGGGGCTTCCATTGAATCCTCGGTTGCATGAGTTGCGTTCAAGATCTTTCGAAGCGCTGTCGCGATCCGAGGCTGTCGCTGGAGATCAGGCTTCGAGTATTCTGAGCCTCATTCGATCACTACGAGACCTATCGCAAAGCCTGAGCGCTTTCGAGCTTGAAAGCGAGTGAAGAAAATGAAGCACTTTCTCATCGTGTTCAACCGGAAAACCGGCGAGCGCCACATCACGGAATACGCGGATTCTCGCGAAGCGATCAGGCAGCGTCTCGACGAGGAGCAGTCCAACGAGAACCCTGACGTCGAAATCGTGGTGATCGGGTCGCCCTCACTCGAAGATTTGAAGGTGACCCACTCCAGGTACTTCCGGGTTGATGAGCTCCCTGATTTCGTTGAATATTGGACAAGAAGTGAGAGGGTTTCCTAGAACGTAAAAGGCAGCCGTCACATCTGTGAACGGCTGCCTGGGGTTGTGTTTTCCTACGCAGATGGATCCGCGTTCTTTTCACGCACCGCACGGCGGATGAAGAACACCAAAAAGCCCAGGATGATCAGCACCAGCACCACGTAGATCACGTTGGAGTAGGTGTCGGCGTACTCGGTGGCCTTCTCCCAGTTGTCGCCGAGGACGTAGCCCAGGTAGATCAGGATGGCGTTCCAGATGCCGGAGCCCAGGGTCGTCCACAGGCCGAAGGTGAAAAGGTTCATCTTGCCCAGGCCGGCGGGGATGGAGATCAGCGAGCGCACGCCGGGGATGAGGCGGCCGAAGAACACGCTCGGCTTGCCGTACTTGGTGAAGAAGTTCATCGCGGCGTCCACGTCGGAGGCGCGCACGAGCCACATCCAGTCGGCGATCTTGCGCAGCCGCTCCAGACCGAGCCACACGCCGACCCCGTAGAGCACGTATGCGCCGATGACGGAGCCCAGCACGGACCAGATGAACACGCTGACCATGTTCAGCGATCCTTGCGCGACGGTGAAGCCAGCGAGCGGCAGCACCACCTCGGACGGGATGGGCGGGAAGAGGTTCTCCAAGAGGATCGCGATGCCGACGCCGGGGGCGCCGAGGGTCTCCATGAGGCCCACAATCCAGTCGATGATGCTCTGCATTGGGCCTATCTTGCCCTACTCAACCTCGAGCGTCCAAGTATGCACCGGCGCGCCTGCCTGGGAATTTTTCATGTACTGGCGTAAAACCCGCGCGAGTCCGTCCGCGCGCTCCGTGGTTAGGGCCTTCGACCCGCCGGCCACGCGCTCGAGCGCGGCGAGCTGCCACGTCGCACCGTTTTGCCGCGCCCGCACGCGCCCCTCGATCACGCCGAGGTACTCGTCGGCGCAGGCCTCGTCCACGTCCAGCGTGCGCAGCCCTTTGTGCGCGAGCTCGAGCAAATGCTTCTCGACGAGCTCCGCCACCGCCACCGTCCCCAGCGTCGGCCACTCCACCTCGGCCTCGATACCGTCGCGGGCCCCGGTGAGGAAGTTGTTGTTGGCCGCCTCGAAGCTCAGGCGCGACCACACCGGCCGGGTCTGGTCGCCCAGCGCTTTGACCAGCCCGTAGTAGAACGCAGCGTCCGCCACGATGTCTTTCACGGTGGGGCCTGCGGGAAGCAGGCGGTTTTCCACGCGGATGTGGCTGAGCTCGCCGGCCGGGTCGTAGATGGCGCGGTTCCAGCGCCAGATGGTGCCGTTGTGCAGGGTGAGGTAGTGCAGGCCGGGGTTGTCGCCGTTCATGAACGGCGCGCCGGCTGCCATGCGGCCCTCGGGCAGCAGGGGAGAGAAGTAGCGCACGTTTTCCTCGAACAGGTCGAACACGCTGGTGATCCACCGTTCTCCGAACCACACGCGCGGGCGCACGCCCTGGTTGATCAGCTCCTTGGTGCGGGTGTCGATGGCCTGCTTGAACACGGGGATGCGCGACTCGTGCCACACCTTGTGCCCCATGAACAGCGGGGAGTTGGCCGACAGCGCCACCTGCACACCAGCGATCGCCTGGGAGGCGTTCCACGCGTCCGCGAACCGGTTGGGCGCCACCTGCAGGTGCAGCTGCATGGAGGTGCAGGTGGATTCAGGCGCGATGGTTTCGAAGTAGTGGGTGTACTTCTCGTCGCGGCGCAGGTCGATCTTCACCAGCTCGCCGCGCGATTCCAGGATGGAGTTGTTCAGCCCGGCGTAGCGGTTTTCCTGGGTCATCCATTCGTCGCTGTCCAGAAACTGAGAGGTCATTGTCGGCAGCGTGCCGATCATCGCCAGCTGCGAACCAGCCTGCTCCGCAGCGTCGCGCACGGTGGCAAGACGCTTCTCGACGCCCTCCGCCAGCCGCGCCAACCCGTCGCCCTCAATTCCCAGCGGCGGGTGGTTCATCTCCACGTTGTAGGCGCCGATCTCGGACTGGTACTCGTCGCCAAGTATCTCCAGCACCGCCTGGTTGTTGGGGTGCGGCTGCATGTCGCCGTCGACCAAGTTGAGCTCGAGCTCGAGCCCGATCGTGCCGTGGTCCACGAAGTCCGCGTCCTGGAGGTGGCGGTCGAAGCGCTCCAGCTCGTCTTCAAGCCGGCGCCGGTAGGTGGTGCGCTGGCGCGGAGTGTAGGACTCCGAAGAAACGGCGTCGCCCATCAGCGGTGCTCCCTGTACCAGGCGATCAGGCTGTCGGTGGAGGAATCGCCCGTGTCCGGCTCTTCCTCGCCCGCGACGGCGGCGGCCAGGTCGTTCGCCTGCGCCTTGCCCAGCTCCACGCCCCACTGGTCGAAGGCGTTGATGCCCCAGATCGCGGCCTCGACGAACACGATGTGCTCGTACAGCGCGATCAGCGCACCCAGGCTGAACGGGGAGAGCTCCTCGGCCAGAATCGTGGTGGTGGGGCGGTTGCCCGGCATCACCTTGTGCGGGGCCAGCGCGTGCGGCACGCCTTCGGCCTCGATCTCCTGCTGGGTCTTGCCGAAAGCCATGACCTTCGTTTGCGCGAAGAAGTTGCCCATGAGCAGGTCGTGCATGGAGCCCTCGCCGGTGGCGGTGGGCAGGTCCGTCCGGGGCTTGGCAAAGCCGATGAAGTCCGCCGGCACGAGCGTGGTGCCCTGGTGGATCAGCTGGAAAAACGCGTGCTGGCCGTTGGTGCCCGGCTCACCGAAGTAGATTTCGCCGGTGTCGTGGTCAACGCTTGCGCCGTCGATACGCGTGTGCTTGCCGTTGGACTCCATGGTCAGCTGCTGCAGGTACGCGGGGAAGCGGGCGAGGTCCTGCGAGTACGGCAGGACCGCGTGCGTCTGCGCCTTGTGGAAGTTGCGGTACCAAATGTTCAAAAGCCCCATCAGCACAGGCACGTTCTCCTCGAACGGAGCGTCACGGAAGTGCTGGTCCATGGCGTGGAAGCCGTCGAGCATCCGCATGAAATCCTCCGGGCCGATGACGGCCATGAGGCTGAGCCCGATCGCGGAATCCATGGAGTAGCGCCCGCCTACCCAGTCCCAGAACGGGAACATGTTCGCGGTGTCGATGCCGAACTCTGCCACCTTTTCCGCATTGGTGGACACAGCCACGAAGTGCTTCGCAATCGCGGATTCGTCGCTGCCGAACTGCTCGAGCAGCCAGCGCTTCGCGGCGTGCGCGTTGGCCAGCGTCTCCTGGGTGGTGAACGTCTTGGACGCGACGATGAACAGCGTTTCTTCCGCATCCACCTCAGCGAGCACACGCGTCATATCCGCCGGGTCCACGTTGGAGACGAACTCGGCGGTGATGCCAGCAGTAGCGTAGGTACGCAGCGCCTTCGCGGCCATGGCAGGGCCCAGATCCGAGCCGCCGATGCCGATGTTGACCACCTTGGAAATCGTCTTGCCGGTGTGGCCCACCCACTCGCCGCTGCGCAGCTTGGAGGCGAACTCGCGCATCTGCTTCAGCACCGCGTGCACGTCCGCGGTCACGTTCTGGCCGTCCACCTCCAGCCCAGTGTCCTCGGGCGCGCGCAGCGCAGTGTGCAGCACCGCGCGGTCCTCTGTGGTGTTGATGTGCTCGCCGGTAAACATCGCCTCGATGCGGTCTTTCAGGCCTGCCTCGTCGGCCAAGGCGAGCAATTGCTTTGCGACGTCTCCGTCCACCAGGTTTTTGGAAAGGTCGACGCGAAGCCCGGCCGCGTCGAAGGTGTAGCGCTGCGCGCGCTGCGCGTCCGCCCGGAACAGGTCCCGCAGGGTGGTGCGGGACTTTTCCGCGTGGAGTTTTTCCAGCTTGCCCCAGCTTTCGGTGGACGTGATGTCGTGCATGTCAGCCTCCCAGGTGGCGGTCCAGGTTGCGGTTAGGTTGTCCTGGATCAACGGTAGCCAAAACGCGCTGCGCGCGTCCGCGGAGCGGGGGAGTGTGGATAATGGCGACCATGTCCATTGTGAAAATCAACGCGATCACCGTCCCCGAGGGTGCCGGCGAGGAGCTGGAGCGCCGGTTTGCCGCCCGCAAGCACTCCATCGACGGCCACCCCGGCTTCCAGGGTTTCCAGCTGCTGCGTCCGGTCAAGGGCGAGGACCGCTACTTCGTGGTCACCCGCTGGGCGGACGAGGAGTCCTACAACGCGTGGTGGGAAGGCGCGGGCCGCGCCGGGCACGGCGAGTCGAAGGACGCTGATAGTGACAAGCCCCGCAAGCCGGTCTCGCAGTCCGCGGACCTGCTGGAGTTCGAGGTCGTGCTCGACTCGCTGGAGCAGGACTAGCGGTGCAGGATTAACCCAGCTTTCCTCGGCCGAGGCGCAGCAGGATCTGTGCCAGGCCGGGTCCTTCCTCGCCCAGTTCGTCGCGGAACTGGTTGATTATGGCGACCTCGCGCGTGTGCACTAGGCGGGTGCCGCCGGAGCCCATGCGGGTCTTGCCGATGGCTTTGGAGATCTCACTGCGGCGCTTCACCGCGTCGAGGATCACGCGGTCCAGCCGGTCGATCTCTTTGCGGTACGCCTGAATCTCCGCGTCCGAGAGTGGGTCGTCTGTGCCGGAAGGCATGCGGATTTCAAGCTCGCTCATGGCTGTTTATTATGCCAGTTCGAACACCCGCGCGGGTCGTGTCGGAGGCGTTAGTACAGTTACGGCCATGACTGATCTGACCCTGGGTTTGAATCCGCAGCAGCAGGCCGCCGTCGTCCATGAAGGCAGCCCGCTGCTCATCGTCGCGGGCGCGGGTTCCGGCAAGACCGCGGTGCTCACCCGCCGCATTGCCTATCTGCTGCACAACCGCGGTGTGGCGCCGTGGCAGATCTTGGCCATCACCTTCACCAACAAGGCCGCCGCGGAGATGAAGGAGCGCGTGGGCCAGCTGGTCGGCCCGGAGGCGGAGCGGATGTGGGTGGCCACCTTCCACTCAGTGTGCGTGCGCATCCTGCGCCAGCAGGCCCAGCTGGTGCCGGGGCTGAACACCAACTTCACCATCTACGACTCGGATGATTCGCGCCGCCTTTTGGGCATGATTGCCAAGGACTTCAACCTGGATTTGAAGAAGTTCACGCCCCGCACCCTGGCCAACGGGATCTCGAATCTGAAAAACGAGCTGATTGGCCCGGAGACGGCGCTGGCAAACGCCGAGCGCACCCACAACCCGTTCGAGACCACGGTGGCCAAGGTGTACGTGGAGTACCAGCGCCGCCTGCGCCAGTCCAACGCGCTGGACTTCGACGACCTCATCGGCGAGGTCGTGCGCATTTTCAAGGAGCACCCCCAGGTCACGGACTACTACCGCCGCCGCTTCCGCCACGTGCTGGTGGACGAGTACCAGGACACCAACCACGCCCAGTACGAGCTCATCCACACCCTTGTCGGCGACGGTCCGGATGCGCCGGAGCTGGCGGTGGTGGGCGACTCGGACCAGTCCATTTACGCCTTCCGTGGCGCGACCATCCGCAACATCGAGGAGTTTGAGCGCGACTACCCGAACGCCACCACGATCATGCTGGAGCAGAACTACCGCTCCACGCAGAACATCTTGGGCGCGGCGAACGCGGTGATCGCGCAGAACGAGGGCCGCCGCCCGAAGAAGCTGTGGACGGACCAGGGCTCCGGCGAGAAGATCGTCGGCTACGTCGCGGACAACGAGCACGACGAGGCGCGCTTCATCGCCTCCGAGATTGACTCCCTGGCCGACAGGGGAGTGCCGTACTCGGACATGGCGGTGATGTACCGCACCAACAACGCTTCGCGCGCGCTCGAGGACATCTTCATCCGCTCCGGCATCCCGTACAAGGTCGTCGGCGGCACGCGCTTCTACGAGCGGCGCGAAATCCGCGACATCGTCGCCTACCTCAAGGTCTTGGAGAACCCGGACGACACGGTGAGCATGCGCCGCATCGTCAACGTGCCCAAGCGCGGCATCGGCGACAAGGCCCAGGCGATGGTGGCGCTGCACGCGGAGAACAACAACCAAAGCTTCGGGCGCTCGCTTGTCGACGCCACCTCCGGCAACGTCGACATGCTGGCAAAAGCCGCCACGAACTCGATCACGCGCTTTGTGGAGATGATCCGCCAGATCCGCGACGACATGCCGGCGATGCGCAACGAGGTCACGGGCATGCCGGACCTGGGCGCGCTGATCACCCGCGTGTTGGACGACACGGGCTACCGCGCCGAGCTGGAGGCATCGAACGACCCGCAGGACGGCGCGCGCCTGGACAACCTCAACGAGCTGGTCTCTGTGGCCCGGGAGTTCTCCTCCGAAGCAGCCAACCAGGTGGCGTACATGACCGATGAGGAGCTCAACGAGGTGATGCAGGAAGGTGAGCCCGCGCCGGGGTCCCTGCAGGCGTTTTTGGAGAAGGTCTCCCTGGTGGCGGACGCGGACCAGCTGCCGGAGCACGAGCAAGGCGTGGTCACGTTGATGACGCTGCACACGGCGAAGGGCCTGGAGTTCCCGGTGGTGTTCGTCACCGGGTGGGAGGACGGGCAGTTCCCGCACCTGCGGGCGCTGGGGGATCCGGCGGAGCTCGCCGAGGAGCGCCGCTTGGCGTACGTGGGCATCACCCGCGCCAAGGAGCAGCTCTACCTGACGCGTGCGATCCTGCGCGCTTCCTGGGGCTCTCCGGTGACCAACCCTGCCAGCCGCTTCCTCGCAGAGGTCCCGGAGGACCTCATCGACTGGCGCCGGTTGGAACCGGAGCGCTCATTCAGTTCTGACGCGTGGGGCGCGCCCACCCGCTCCCGCCCGCCGGCCCGATCCCGCCGGGGCGGGTCCGGCACGAAGGTGCACAAGAACCTCAACTTGGCGGTGGGGGACCGGGTCAATCACGCCAAGTACGGGCTCGGCACCGTGATGGCGGTAGAGGGCTCGGGCGTGCGGGAAACGGTGACGATTGACTTCGGCTCCTCGGGCACCGTCCGTCTGATGACGATCGGCGGCGTGCCCATGGAGAAGCTCTAGCCCGCTAGATCTTGATGCCTTGGGCGGCGAACCACGGCACCGGGTCCACCTGGTTCACGCCGTCCGGCTTGATCTCGAAGTGGAGGTGCGGGCCGGTGGATTGGCCCTCGCTACCGATGGAGGCGATCTTCTGCCCGGCGGTGACGCGCTGGCCCACGGAGACGTCGTAGTAGCGCATGTGGCCGTAGACGGACACCTCGCCGCCGTCGTGCTTAATTACGACCCAGTTGCCGAAGCCGCGCGCCGGGCCTGCGGAGATGACGGTGCCGTCCATGACGGAGTAGATCGGGGTGCCCAGGTCATTGGCAATGTCGATGCCCTGGTGCACGGTGCCCCAGCGCGGGCCGAAGCCTGAGGTGAAGCGGCCGGATGCCGGGGTGACCACGGTGCGGCCGTCGGCGGTGCGACCGCGCTGCGGCGCCACCCAGTCGCTGCCCTTTGCTGGAGCGAACGCGGCGGCGAGCGGAGCCTCGAGAGCGCGGGGGTCGTAGACGATCTTGTAGTCGCCTGCGGTAATCGTCGCGCCGCTTTCCTTGATGGCGCCTGCGGCTTTCGCTACTGCGCCCACAGCTTGGCCCGCGTCGGAGATGGTTGCGCCGCCCACGGTGACGGTCAGGGCAGTAGCGGGCGCGGGCGCCAGGGTGAGCGCCATTGCCGCTGCGGCCGAGACGGCTGCGATGCTCGAAGTGAGACGTCGGTTCATGTTTGGGGGATACCTTTTCTAACTCTGTAGAGGGCTAGGCGCGGTCTCGGCCACGCACACAGGCAGAGAATCTAACCGGCGAAATGAGCCCTGGCAATGCTGTGACGTGCACGTTTGTTCGAATTTCCGCGTTATCCCGGATGTCCGTCCAGCTCATCCGGCGTGTTGCTGGTGTGAAAATTGTTACGCATGGTAATGGGCTGCGGGGGTGGGTGCTTTACCCCCGTCCAGTAGAAGGGCGATCAAAAAACGGGGCCGCCCGCGCGCCACAATGGCGCGGGCGGCCCCGTGAGAGGGCGGAAAAGCGCGTTAGAGGTTAATGCCTCGGGCTGCCAGCCAGGGGGCAGGGTCCGACGGGCTGGCGCCGTCAGGCCAGATCTCAAAGTGGAGGTGGGAGCCGGTGGAGAAGCCCTCGCTGCCCATGCCGGCGATGAGCTGACCGGGCTGCACAACCTCGCCGACGGCGACGTAGAGGGACTGCATGTGGCCGTAAACGGAGATGGAGCCGTCCTCGTGGCGGATGCGGATCCAGTTGCCGAAGCCCTGCGCCGGGCCGGAGTCGATCACGGTGCCAGCGGCAACTGCGCGGATCGGGGTGCCCGGGGTGTTGGCGATGTCGACGCCGTTGTGCATCGAGCCCCAGCGCATACCAAAGCCCGAGGTGAAGGCACCCTCGGCCGGCTTAGTAAACAGCGGCGCGCGGGCGGCTTCGTCCAGGCGGGCAACCTCGTCGGAGTGCTGGATAGCCTTGTCCAGCTGCTCGGTGAGGTTCTCCACCGGCTTGTATTCGGCGATGGAGAGGATCTGCGGGGTCTCCTCGGCGGAAGCCTCGTCCACTCCCGGATCGGCGCTCTGGAGCTCGTCGGCGTCTGCGGCGAGCTTGATGTTCTGTCCCTGCTCGGCGTCCTGGTTGCTGGTGAGGGCACCGGCGACCAGGCCGGAGAAACCAGCGGTGGACACAGCGCCAGTGGCTGCTGCGACGACGGCAACGCGCCCCTTGTTGGGGGACTGCTTGCGGTGCTTGCCGCCCTGCTTCGTGGAGTTGAACATGAGCCCTCTTTGAGATCTTCCGTTGGCCGTGGGTTCCGCTGCTCACCGCGGAATCGTGACCTTCCTGTTATCTACGAGAGGCTACTGTAACGAATTGGTTTCGTCGGAGCAAGATGAAATCTGAAAATACTCTTAAATCGCGTCTATTCGGGGGAATGTTACACACCCACCGTGCGGGAGATGTGCGCCACGCCCGCGCGTTGCGGGCGGCCCAGGGCGCATTTCGGAGTGCGCCGCAGCCCGCGGCCAGGGTGTCACTGTGGTGGCCTTTGTGGCTGGGGTGGCAGAGTAGGACGCGATGAGCACCACACCCAACCAAAGGCCCCGCCAGGCGGATGCGCGCCGCCAGCGCCGCAAGGGCGCATCCCTGCGGAAGATCACGGGCATCAAGCGCCCCGCGGACAGCGGCAAAATGCCCGCCACGGCGAAAGAACGTGTGCGCCACTACCTGCCGTACGCGCTCGTGCCGAACTTGGCGCTGGTGCTCGGCATCGTCGCGTTGTGCTTCGCGGTCATCCTCATTGCAGGTTGGAGCCTGACGTACTTCCCCGGGGCTCTCGGCGAGGCATGGTTCGCGCTCCACGGGGTGCCGTTGCTTATCGACGGCGTCTCGCTGACCGCCATGCCCCTTTTGCCCGCCGTTGGCGTGGCCGCAGTGGTGGCGGTGCAGGTGCGCAAGGCCACCGCCGGCCGCGTGAGCGTTCTGGATCTGCTCACCCTCCTCGGGCTCTCGCTCGGCTTGCCGCTGCTGGTCAGCGGCATCGCGCTGTTCATGGTCTTCGACGCCTCGCACGTGTACCCGGTGGCCACCCCGCCTGTGGTTGCCGCGTTTGTGTACCCGCTGATCGTGCACCTTCTCGGCTTCGTCGTCGGCGTGCGTCGCGTTGTGTGGCACGCGCTGGCCAAGCGCAGCGGCATTCCGTCCGTGGCGGTGGACACAGGGGCACAAGCGGCGAATCTCATTCTCCGCCTGCTCGCCGCGGCCGCGGTGGTCTTCCTTATTGCGCTCGCCTTCGGCTACGGGCGCGTCGGTGAGCTTGTCTCCCAGTTCCCGCAGCTCGGCGTCGGCGGGGGCATCGCCCTGGTGGTGCTGAGTCTGCTGTATCTGCCCAACGCGGCGGTCGCCCAGCTCGCGGTGCTCCTCGGCGGCAGCTTTGAGGCCGCGGGCGCGGGCGTGAGCCTGTTCGCCACCTCCAACGTGGCATACCCGCCCCTGCCGCTGTTCGCCGCGATCCCCGCAGAAATGCCCCAGTGGGCGCCGGTGCTGCTCATCGTGCCGGCGGCGGTGCTGGCGCACGCGTTCGTCGTTAAGCCACTGAGCCTCGAAGGCGTCGCCGCGACCGCAACGTGGGCGGCGCTTATGGGGGCGGTGCTGGGCATCTTCTCTTCCGGTGGTGCCGGAGCGTACGGGCTCGTCGGCGCGGATCCGTTCGCGTTGGCGTTGTCGCTGTTTATCTGGGTTGCCCTCACGGGCGCACTGGTGCGCGGAGTCGCGCTGGTGAGGCAACGCGCGTCGGCGCGCAGCGGTAGTTAGACTTGAACCCGTGAGTGACTCTGCGAAATCGGTGGCCGTCCTCGCGTCGGGCACCGGCACCCTGTTGAAAGCGATCATCGACAACCAGGAGAACCGCTACCGCGTCGACCTCGTGGTGGCGGATCAAATTTGTCCGGCACTGCAACGCGCCAAAAATGCCGGCATTCGCACCGCCGTGGTGCCGATGGAAACCAACCGCAACGCCTGGAACGACAAAATGGTGGCCGCTGTGGCCTCCGTCGAGCCGGACTTGGTGGTTTCCGCCGGCTTCATGCGGCTGCTCGGCCCGGCCTTTGTCCGGGAGTTCGAGGGGCGCACGATCAACACTCACCCGTCGCTTCTTCCCTCGTTCCCGGGCGCGCACGCGGTGCGCGACGCGCTGGAGCACGGCGTGAAAGTCACTGGCTGCACCGTGCACTACGTGGATGCCGGCCTGGACAGCGGCGAGATCATCGCCCAGCGCCCTGTCGAGGTTGAGGCGGGGGACACAGAGTCCGAGCTCCACGAACGCATCAAGAAGGTGGAGCGCGAGCAGATCGTTCATCTGCTGCACAACGTCGAAATTGTCAATGGAAAGGCTGTCTTCAATGTCTAAGCGGGAAATTAAGCGCGCTCTGATCAGCGTCTACGACAAGACCGGGCTGGAGGAGCTCGCCCGCGCGCTCGGCCAGGCGGGCGTGGAGATCGTCTCCACCGGCTCCACCGCGAAGCGCATCGCTGACGCGGGTGTGGCGGTCACCGAGGGTGCGGACGTGACCGGCTTCCCGGAGGTGCTCGACGGCCGCGTGAAGACGCTGCACCCGCGCGTGCACTCCGGCATCCTCGCGGACCTGCGCAAGAACAGCCACGTAGACCAGCTGCAGGAGCTGGGCATCGAGCCGTTCGATCTCGTCGTGGTCAACCTCTACCCGTTCGAGGAGACTGTGGCCTCCGGCGCTACTTTCGACGAGTGCGTCGAGCAGATCGACATCGGTGGGCCGTCCATGGTCCGCGCCGCGGCGAAGAACCACCCGTCGGTCGCAGTGGTCACCTCGCCCGCGCGCTACGGCGAGGTCGCAGAGGCGGTCAAGGGCGGCGGCTTCAACCTTGACCAGCGCAAGCAGCTTGCGCTGGAGGCGTTTACGCACACTGCGCTTTACGACGCCGCGGTCTCCTCCTGGCTGTCCAACCAGCTCGGCGCGGACGCCTCCGGCGCCGGCAAGACCACCACCCTGCGTTACGGCGAGAACCCGCACCAGGCCGCACGCCTGGAAAACGAGGGCTGGGGTCTGGCCGCCGCCACCCAGCACGGCGGCAAGGAGATGAGCTACAACAACTACCAGGATGCTGACGCCGCATGGCGCGCCGCCTGGGACCACGAGCGCCCGTGCGTGGCAATCATCAAGCACGCCAACCCGTGCGGCGTGGCAGTGTCCGACACCTCGATCGCGGACGCGCACAAGAAGGCCCACGCCTGCGACCCGGTGTCCGCCTACGGCGGCGTGATCGCCTGCAACCGCGAGGTCACCCTGGAGCTGGCGGAGCAGATCAAGCCGATCTTCACCGAGGTTGTCGTCGCGCCGTCCTACGCAGCGGACGCGCTTGAGCTGCTGCAGACGAAGAAGAACCTGCGCATCCTCGAGGTCGAGCCGAAGCAGCCGGGCGAGGAGCGCAAGCAGATCGCCGGCGGATGGCTCGTGCAGGAGCGCGACCGTTTCCAGGCCGACGGCGATAACGCCGCCAACTGGACCCTCGCCGCCGGCGAGGCGGCCGACGAGCAGACACTGGCCGACCTCGAATTCGCGTGGCGCGCGGTGCGCTGCGTGAAGTCGAATGCAATCCTGATTGCGTCCGAGGGGGCGTCTGTCGGCATCGGCATGGGCCAGGTCAACCGTGTGGACTCCGCGAAGCTCGCCGTGGACCGCGCCAACACCCTCGACGAGGGCCGCAACCGCACCAACGGCGCCGTGGCCGCCTCCGACGCGTTCTTCCCGTTCGCGGACGGGTTCCAGCTGCTGGCGGACTCCGGTGTGAAGGCCGTGGTGCAGCCCGGCGGCTCCATCCGCGACGAGGAAGTCATCGCCGCCGCCGAGGCCGCCGGCGTGACCATGTATCTGACCGGCACCCGCCACTTCGCCCACTAGAAAGACTCGTTTCCCGTGCCCTCCAAAGTTGCAGCCCTGGCCCTGACCGCGGGCCTGGCATTCCCCATGTCGTCGGTGCCGACTTACACGGCGATCGACCAGATTCCCGTGATCGGCCAGCCAATCGTGCAGGCCTACAACCAGCTGCCGCCGCAGGTGAAAAACGCGATCCGCCTGCCGCTGCCGCTGACCACCCCGAAGCCCGGCAAGGCGCAGCACGTCGCGCCCGCAGTGGACGTCCAGGCGCAGCTGGACCGCCTTGTGGCGGACGTGGTGGGACGCCACAAGGCGGT
>NZ_JACDTZ010000003.1 GCF_013978595.1 Corynebacterium haematomassiliense | reverse complement strand
CCGAGCTGCTCGGCTGCGAGACCTCGCTGGTTTTTTGGTACGCCGAGGTGGAGTCGCGCTGCAGGCCGGACGGCGAGCTTATCACCACGGTGCCCACGCCCGCCAGCACGAGCGCCGCGACGGCCGCGGCCGCGGCGATCAACGGGCCGCGGGATTTGCCCGGCTCGCGCACGGACTCCGCCGGGCGCTCCTCCGTGTCCGCGGCAAGGGCTGCGGCCTCCGCGTCCATGGTGGCGAAGAAGTTCGTGCCCGGGTGCGCGACTTCCACCTCGCGCACGATCGGCGGCAGCGGGGAGATCGGGATGTCATCGGTCGGGATCGGGCCGGCGATCACGGCCAGCGACGTGCCAGCCTCCACCGCGGTGGTGTAGCCGCGCGCCACTGCGATCAGCCCGCGGTCCTCCAGGCGCCGCAGCGTCGGGGTCAGCGCCTCGCCGGCGGCCGGGTCCAGCTCGCCGATGATGTCGCCGTCGACGCACAGCACGATCTCGCCGGCGTCGTCGAAGCCCATCGACACCAGCACCTGCGCCGGCGCCTCCACCGGCAGCTTACCGGTAAGGTCAGCCACGTAGCGCTCGCCTGCGGGCAGCAGCGCCCACGGCTCGCGCGGCGGGGTGTTCACCGGCAACACCTGGCCGGCCGGCGGCAGCACAACCGCCCCGCCGTCCACGGCCACCACCGGGGTCACACCAGACGACGCCAGCTGGGCCAGCTCCGCGTCCTCCACCGAACCGACGGTCTCGCCGTCCACCACGACGTCGAGTTCCGGGGTGAGGGTCGCCGAAGGAACGTCGATAGGCAAATGCTCCACGGGGAGGCGACGGGGGCCCGAAGGCACCTCGTACATGGCCATCGCGAACCTCCCGCTGAAAAGTGTGGTTAAGTCACGCAAGTATAACGCGCGGGCGCTAATTCGCGGCAGTCGAGCGGTTGACCGCCGAGACGATCGCCTCCAGCGACGCGCGCGTGGTCGACCCGGCGATACCCACACCCCACGCCGAGGTGCCGTCGACGTCCGCGTGGATGTAGCAGACCGCGTCCGCGTCGTCGCCCGCGCTGCGGGCTCGCTGCGAGTAGTCCTGCACCTCGAAGTCGATGCCGACCTGCTCCAGCGCGTTCGCGAACGCCGCGATCGGGCCGTTGCCGGCACCCGCGACCTCGCGGGAGGCGCCCTCGTAGACCACCGTCGCCTCCACGCGGGTGTCTTCGCCCTCCTCCTCGGCGGCGTCGATGCGGTAGTGCGCCAGCTCCAACGGCTCGTCCAAGTCCAGGTAGGTGGTGGCGAAGACGTCCCACATGTTCTTGGAGTTGACCTCGCCGCCCTCGGAGTCGGTGATGTTTTGCACGATCGCGGAAAACTCCGGCTGCATCGCGCGCGGCATGTTGATGCCGTGGTCCGTCTTCATGATGTAGGCCACCCCGCCCTTACCGGACTGCGAGTTCACGCGGATCACAGCCTCGTAGGTGCGGCCGACGTCCTTCGGGTCGATGGGCAGGTACGGCACCTCCCAGGTGGTCTCCCGCAGCTCTTCCCAGGTGACGTCGGAGCTCGTTGCTTCTGGACGCACATTCTGTGCCAGCGCATCCAGCCCCTTGTTGATCGCGTCCTGGTGCGAGCCGGAAAACGCGGTGAAGACCAGGTCGCCGCCGTAGGGGTGGCGCTCCGGCACACGCAGCTGGTTGCAGTACTCGACCACTTCGCGGATGCGGGTGATGTCGGAGAAGTCGATCTGCGGGTCCACGCCCTGGGTGAGCATGTTCAGCCCGAGGGTGACCAGGTCGACGTTGCCGGTGCGCTCGCCGTTGCCGAACAGGCAGCCCTCGATGCGGTCGCCGCCGGCCAGGTAGCCCAGCTCGGCGGCCGCGACACCGGTGCCGCGGTCGTTGTGCGGGTGCAGGGAGATGATGATGGACTCGCGGTTTTGCAGGTTGCGGTGCATCCACTCGATGGAGTCCGCGTACACGTTGGGGGTGATCATCTCCACCGTGGACGGCAGGTTGATGATCATCGGGTTTTCCGGCGTCGGCCCCATCACGTCCACCACGGCGTCGCAGACTTCCTTGGCAAAGTCCAGCTCGGTGCCGGTGAAGGACTCCGGCGAGTACTCCCAGCGCCAGTTGGTGTCCGGGTAGTCCGCGGCGATGGTTTTGATCAGCTCCGCGGCGTCGGTGGCCAGCTTCTTAATCGCGTCGCGGTCCTTGCGGAAGACCACGCGGCGCTGCAGCTTCGAGGTGGAGTTGTAGAAGTGCACGATGACGTTCTTCGCGCCGGCGCAGGCCTCGAAGGTGCGGCGGATCAGGTGCTCGCGCGCCTGCACGAGGACCTGGATGGTCACGTCGTCGGGGATCATGTCCTTTTCGATGATCTCGCGCACGAAGTCGAAGTCCGTCTGGGAGGCGGAGGGGAAGCCGACCTCGATCTCCTTGAAGCCCATCTCCACCAGCAGGTTGAACATGCGGCGCTTGCGCTCGGGGCTCATCGGGTCGATCAGCGCCTGGTTGCCGTCGCGCAGGTCCACGGCGCACCACTGCGGCGCGCGGGTGATTTTCTTGTCGGGCCAGGTGCGGTCCGGCAGTTGGATGTCTTCGACCTCTTCGGCGAAGGTGAGGTAGCGGTCCACCGGCATCTGCGAGCCGCGCTGCTTGTTCCATGCGGGCTGGCCGTCGTAACGCGGGCCGGAAGGGGTCTGGATCTCGCGGGGTGCGAAAAAGTCGGTCATTGGAGCTCTCCTTTTGTTGGGGGTGTGTGTTCCACGGCCGGCCAACAGAAACTCCGCGACGGGGTGCCGGCCGTGTTAGTTGGCCTGATTCCCGCCGCGGCGTAGAAGGAGAAGCGCCCTGTGCGACATGTGGCACACCTTACATCAGGTCGAGTCGTGTGTGCACAATTTCAGCGAACCCTGGGCAGTCCGCAGTGCGGAGCTGGGCGGCGAGGTCGAACGGTTCACCAATACGTCGCCGGAATTCAAGCTGCTGGGAGATCGTCCGATCAACAACGCGCGGTGCGGTGTCGGCTGCCTCGACGAGCCAGCGGTCGGCGGTGACGACGTCGTACGGCAGGCGCTCGGCCACTTGGAAATCGGCCACATTTTGTGTCACTAGCACGTCGATGTCACCGTGAACGGCCGCGGAGTGGACGTGCGCATCCAGCGGGTCCGGCAGTGTAGCGCTGCCGTCGAAAGGGAAGTCGCGGATTTGGTTGTCGCCCATCACTGTCATGAGTCGTTCCCGGAGTTGTTCCATCTGTGTGCTCGATGCGTGCGGGAATCGGCGCCGCCTCGCATGTACCGCTTCGGCGAGGATGTCCTCGGTCCAGTGAAATTTCCACACTCCGGGAGAGACCGCAGCAATCAGGCCGAACCATGAATGCAAGGTCGCGGAGGCCCAAATGTTTGCGTCGGGCAGCACGTTGCGGACCATGTCAGTGGCTGTTGCCCATCGTGTGTTCTAGCTGCATGACGTCGAATACTGCGTCCAACCTTTTGCGCTCGATCTCGTCGCGTAGGGCAAGTACTTCACGTGCAGGAATCCGGTGGTGGCTGCCCACCTTCGTGGCGTGAAGGCGCCCTTCGTCGACGTATTTCATCACCGTAGTGCGGGACAGGCCCAACATTGAGGCGGCGGTGTTGGGGGTGACTTCTTCCGGCAGTGAGGAGACGGAGAGCGGTTCGCCTTCAGCAATTGCTCGCAGGACTGCGTGGAGTACTTCGTTGATGTCGTCGGGCAGCGGGTGGCCTGTTTCGTCGTGCAGCACGCTTAGACGGTCTATCGAATGGGCGACGCGCCGCTGCGTGTCGCGGGTGAAGTGCAGGTTTCCGCTTGCGGGTATCAGCGTCATCGCAACCCCCTTAGGTTGACAGTTATATCTGACACCCTACCGGATGCTCACCCGCGTGAGCATTGCGGCGGCCACGAGCATCACGCCTATCGACGTCCCGACGGCCGCCCACCCCAGCACCGAATCCACGCGGAAGGATTCGCCGAGCACAAGCAGGCCCAGGGAGAACGCGACGAGCGGCTCGATGATCTTCGACGCCGGCAGCGATGTGGCCAGCCTGCCCGCGGCGAAGGCGTACTGCTGCACGATCGTGCCGGCCGTGGCCGCGGCCAGCATCGCCCACAACTGCCACGTGGCGAGCAGGCCGGTCACGCCGCCGTGGACGAAGCCGTCGACGGCGACTTTGGAAAACACGGCTTGGTAGCCGTACATGGCGCCGCAGGCGGAGCCGAAGATGAGGGCTTTGCCGGCGGGGGGACGTCGAGAAGCAATGGCGTACGAGGCCGCAATGATGGCCACCGCGGTGCCCACGACAACCCACCACTCCCAGGCGGCGGGGTCGCGCTCGCCGGGCAGCGGGCGGCCGAGCACGACCACCCCGCCCACAGACGCGGTGAGCAGCACCGCCCAAAACGCCTCCGCGGTGTGCATGTGGCGCTTGTCCGCCCACGCCGAAAACAGCAGCGTGAGCATCAGCGACAGCGCCAGGATCGGCTGCACCACCAGCAGCGACCCGAACGCCAGCGCCGCGGCCTGGAAGCCGTACGCCAAAAATGCGATGCCCATCGACGCCCACCACGCCGGCCGCTTCAGGGACCGTAACGGCGAGTCGTTGTTCTCCCCCTCGGGGGCGCCCGCGCGCATGATGCGGTGGCGCCACACAGTCCCCGCCGCCATGGTCGCGGCCGAGATCAGCGCGAACGCGACGGCGAGAAAATTGTTGTGCACAGTGAATGATATTAACGCGGGTGGCTGAATCGGCAGTTTTGGGACGCTATTCTTGACCGTTGGAATGCACGCAGATCCGCGGAGGTACGAATGGCACTGATCGTTCAGAAATACGGGGGATCCTCCCTGGAAAGCGCGGAGCGGATCAAGGCCGTGGCCCAGCGGATCGTGGACACGCGCCGCGCCGGCAACGACGTCGTGGTGGTCTGCTCCGCCATGGGCGACACCACCGACGAACTGCTCGACCTCGCCGCCGAGGTCAACCCCACCCCGCCCGCGCGCGAAATGGACATGCTGCTCACCGCCGGCGAGCGCATCTCCAACTCGCTGGTGGCCATGGCGGTGCACGCGCTGGGGGAGAAGGTGCAGTCCTTCACCGGCTCTCAGGCCGGCGTGATCACCACCGAACGCCACGGCAACGCCCGCATCCTGGAAGTCACCCCGGGGCGCGTGCAGGAGGCTGTGGACGAAGGCAACATCGCCATCGTCGCCGGCTTCCAGGGCGTCAACCGCGAAACCAAGGACGTGACCACCCTCGGCCGCGGCGGCTCCGACACCACCGCCGTCGCCCTGGCCGCGGCGATGAACGCCGACGAATGCGAGATCTACTCCGACGTCGACGGCGTCTACACCGCCGACCCGCGAATCGTGCCGGACGCGCGCAAGCTGGACACCCTCTGCTTCGAGGAGATGCTCGAGCTTGCCGCGTCCGGGTCCAAGATCCTGGTGTTGCGCAGCGTGGAGTACGCCCGCGCGTTCAACGTGCCCATGCGGGTGCGCTCGTCTTACAGCACAGATACCGGCACCCTGGTCGCCGGAGCATTGGAGGATATCCCCATGGAAGAAGCAGTACTTTCCGGCGTGGCCACCGACGACTCGGAGGCCAAGATCACCATCCTGGGCATCCAGGACGAGGTCGGCGAGGCCGCCAAGGTCTTCCGCTCACTCTCCGACGGTGAAGTCAACATCGACATGGTGATCCAGAACATCTCCAGCGCCGAAGACAACAAGACCGACATCACCTTCACCTTGCCCAAGGCCGACGGCGCGCGCACCATGGAGAAGCTGCGCGAGCTGCAAGCTGCCGAGGGCTGGGACGATCTGAGCTACGACGACGAGATCGGCAAGGTCTCGCTCGTCGGCGCGGGCATGAAGTCCCACCCGGGGGTCACCGCCGACTTCTGCGACGCGCTGCGCGACGCCGGCATCAACATCGAGATGATCACCACCTCCGAGATCCGCATCACCGCCGTGGTGCGCCAGGCGGACGTGGCCGAGGCCGCGCGCGCGATCCACACCAAGTTCGACCTCGGCGGCGACGAGCCGGCCGTGGTCTACGCAGGCACCGGACGTTAGAAGGAGTTTTCAATGACCACTCTCGCAGTCGTCGGCGCCACCGGCCAGGTCGGCCGCGTGATGCGCGACATCCTCACAGAGCGCAACTTCCCCGCCGACAAGGTCCGTTTCTTCGCCTCCCCGCGCTCCGCGGGCAAGCAGCTCGAGTTCCGCGGCGAGGAGATTACCGTCGAGGACCTCACCCAGGTCACCGAGGAGTCCGTCAAAGACGTGGACATCGCCCTGTTTTCCGCCGGCGGGTCCACCTCGCGCGAGTGGGCGCCGGTGTTCGCCGCCGCGGGCGCGACCGTCGTGGACAACTCCTCGGCGTGGCGCAAGGACCCGGACGTCCCGCTGATCGTCACCGAAGTCAACCCGGAGGCGGCGCGCGAGCTGCCCAAGGGCATCATCGCCAACCCGAACTGCACCACGATGGCGGCGATGCCGGTGCTCAAGCCGCTTCACGACGCCTTCGGTCTGACCACCCTCCGCGTCGCCTCCTACCAGGCAGTTTCCGGCTCGGGGCTGGCTGGCGTCGAGGCGCTGGCCACCCAGGTTGAGGCGCTGGGGGATCCGCGCGGGCTGGTCCGGGAGGACGTCGAAAAGCCAAGCGACCTCGGGCCCTACGTCGAGCCCATCGCGTTCAACGCGCTGCCGCTTGCGGGCTCGCTTGTCGACGATGGCTCCGCCGAAACCGACGAAGAGCAGAAACTGCGCAACGAATCGCGCAAGATCCTCGGGCTACCGGAGCTGAAGGTGGCGGGCACCTGCGTGCGCGTGCCAGTGTTCACCGGCCACACGATGGTGGTGCACGCCGAGTTCTCCGAGGCCGTCACCCCGCAGCAGGCCGAGGAGATCCTGGCGGGCGCGCCGGGCGTGAAAGTGGTGGACGTGCCGACGCCTCGCGCCGCCACCGGCATCGACGAGTCCCTGGTGGGCCGCATCCGCCAGGACCAGAGCGTCGACGGCGGCCGCGGGCTCGTGCTCGTCGTCGCCAGCGACAACCTGCGCAAGGGCGCGGCGCTGAACACCATCCAGATCGCCGAGCTGCTGGTCTAACGCCAGGCGGCGGGGCGGCGCTCCTGACAGATTCCGCCGCCCGTTTGCGTCGACCAGGCACGATAAAGCCCCACTGACAGATTCCGCCGGGAATCGTCGGTGGGGCTTAAAGCGTTGGTGGGCGCTACAGCTTGGTCGAGCCGTCGTCCTTCGCGCTCACTGCGGTCGAGCCGCCGGTTTCCTCCGCGGCGTCCTCGTCTTCGTCTTCTTCGTCGTCCTTGTCGCCGCCCAGGCTGTTGTCCGGCCCGGCTGCCGCCTCCTCGGCTTCTTCGGCGGCGATCATGTCGTCGACGGTGTGGTCGTTCCACGGCTCGTCGGGGTTGCGGCGGTACTCGTCGGCGGAGACGGGGTCGGTGTAGGAGACGTAGACCACGTCGGAGGGGTTCTCGCGGTCTTCTTCCTCGAACTCGCTCTCATCGTCGTCGAGCAGCTCCTGGGCGACCTCTTCCTCGAGGGCCTCGGACAGCTCCTCGGAGTCCACGTTGGACTTGGCAGTGATGTATTCGAGTTCGCGCTCGTCGTTCTTGGTGAAGCGCTCGGCCGGGTCCATCTTCTTGCGGGTCAGCTCAAGGGCGCGGCGGCGGCGGTCGCCTTCCTTGCGCAGCTTGGGGATGCCGCGGACCCACGCGATGGTCATCACGACGATGAGCAGCAGGCCCAGGTAGCCCAGGATCGGGTACACGGTGGAGACAAGCTGCTGGAAGCCCACGAACGACAGCACGAAGCCGATCAAGCAGGCGGAGATGAAGATGACGCGGAACTTGTCTTCGCGGCCGCGGGCGAGGCGCTTGCCCAGGGCGAAGAACATACCTAGGCAGGTGGCGAAGATCATGCCGAAGATGACCAGGGACATGATCAGGCCCATGGTGGGGTTGATGTCGCTGATCAGGGTCAGAAGCGGCATGTCCTGGCCTTCGACGGTCTCGATCTTGACCAGCAGCGCCAGCGCCAGCAGCATGAGCATGACCAGGTAGCCGATGCCGCCGAACAGACCGCCGAGGCCGGCTGCGCGGGTGTCCAGGTGGTTGCCGCCGATGACCAGCGCCATGGACACGACGCACATGACGTTCAGGCCGGTGTAGTTCAGCGCGGCGATCCACCAGTTGGGCAGGGAGGTATCCACCTGCGCCGCCGCGGCGTTCAGCGCGCTCCAGTCCGGGTGGGCGTTAATCAGGGTCCAGCCGCATCCGAAGATGACAAACACCAGCAAGAACGGGGTGAGCGCGCCAATGGCGCCGGTGACCTTGTCCACGTCGAGCATGCCGAAGCCGATGGTGGCGGCGAGCATGAGCACCGCGCCGATCCACACTGGGATGCCGAATTGCTGGTTCAGGTTGGCGCCGGCACCGGCGAACATGACAAAGCCGATGGAGAACAGGGTGACAATGGTGGCGATGTCCAGGATCCAGCCCATCACCTTCGAGGAGATGGAGCCGAGGACTTCCATGTGCTCTTTGGCTTGGAAGAAGGAGCCGAGCTGGAGGATGGTCACGCCGGCGATGAGCATCAGCGCGGAGCCTAAGACTGCGCCCCAGATGCCTTGGGTGCCGAAGGCGGAGAAGTACAGCATCGCTTCCTGGCCGGATGCGAAGCCTGCGCCGACGACGGTGCCGATGAAGGCGAATGAAATTAGTAGTGCGTTTTTCAGCATGAAAAAACTCCGGGAGTTGTTTAGCAAAACCTTTTACAAACTTATGCGAATTTCTCCCGGTTGGCACCTTTGCATGCGCTTTACGACGATCCTTCGGCCGTGCCCGCCACCAGATCCCGCCGGGCGCGGGCCACCCGGGAGCGGATGGTGCCGACGCGTACGCCGACGATGCGGGCGGCTTCTTCGTAGGTGTAGCCCATCACTTGCGTGAGTACGAGGGCTTCGCGGCGTTCGGGCGGTAGCTCGTCGAGAAGCGAGCGTGCGTCGATGACGTCGCCCCAGGTGTTGGGGTTGTCGGGGCTGGGGTTGGCGGCGGCGACGTCTTCGTATTCGGCCGCCGATTTGCGGGGTCGGGCCATGTCGTGGCGCACGGAGTCCACCCAGGCGCGGCGCGCGAGCGACAGCAGCCAGGTGCGCGCGGTGGAGCGGGCTTGGAAGCGCGGAAGCGAGCCGAGGACGCGCAGGTAGGTCTCCTGTGTGAGGTCGTCGGCGTGTTGGGGTCCGGCGAGGTGGGCAAGCAAGCGCCACACGTCGTTTTGGGTGAGCCGGATGAATTCGGTGAGCGCGTGTTTGTCGCCACGGCCGGCGCGCAGTGCCAGGTCCGTGACGTACGCGTCGTCGCTAGTGCTCACAAGCTCATTACGTTAGTTCTTTTTGTCGGAGACGGTGACGCCGTAGAGGGAGCGGCCCATGATGAACGACGCCACGGAGCCGACGATCCACACCGCGGCGATGGCCAGCACGGCGCGGATGAAGTCGTTGAGGTCGAAGCCGGTGGTGGTCCAGGAGTGGATGAGTTTGGCCACGATGAGGATGGGGAAGGCCACGACCACCAGGGGGCCGAGCAGGTTCACGCGCGTCAGGGCGTCGGGGGCGCGCAGCTGCAGGATGGTGGTGGCGACCACGCAGATGGTGGCCACGACAACCAGCACGGCGACGATGATTTCGGCGATGGTCATTAGCGGCGTCCTCTCGAGATGATGCGGGCCATGGAGATCGTCGGGATCACGCCGCACACCAGGCCGGCGAGCAGCGGGATCTCGTACGCGATGGCAGACGAATTGAACAGCGTCCACACGAGGAAGATGGCGATCATGGAGTAGAAGATCACGTCTGCCATCACGGCGCGGGAGAGTTCGTCTTTGGTCAGGATCACGGCGCCGAGCGCGATGAGCAGGCTGACGGCCATGATGATCAGGCAGATCTGCATGATGGTGGTGAACATGGCTTAATCCATCCTTTCGGCCGGCGGCACGTTGTCGCCGTTTGTGTCCGGGCCGTGGTCGACGTAGGGCTCCCAGGCGACGGTTTTCGGGTCGATGGGGCGTTTGCTTAGCGACGGCCGAAGGTGTTCCTCCATATCCGCCAAACCCGCGATGACATCTTCCGGGTCGGAGCCGAACGCCGCCTGCACCAGCAGGATGATCGGCCCGTTGTCGGCGACGGGGTGGCGCAGCCCCATGGACAGCGTTCCCGGGGTTGCAGTGATCGAGGTGGTGAACCAGAAGACGTCCCAGTCCGTGTTCACTCTCAGCGGGTAGTAGATGACGATGGGGTCGAACTTCGCCGCCGGGTTGAACGCCTTGGCGACGGCGTCGAAGCCGGCCACGAAGATCTCTTTGGCAAGCCAGACGGCGTACTTCACGCCGTGGAAGAAGCCTCGCATTAGTTCTCGCCTCCATTGGTTTCGGCGCCGAAGGTGTCGCCGGGTGCGGGGACGCCGATGGGGTCGTCGCCGAGCACGGCGGTGGTGTAGGCGTCAACGTCGAGCAGGTCGTCGACGGCGTTGGTGGTGATGTCCCACATGTGGCCGGCGAAGATGAACATGCACAGCGACATGACCATCAGCACTGCGGACGGCAGCATGAAGCTGGCGCGGACGTTGAGCGCCTCGGGGTAGTTCTGCATCGGCCGGCCCCAGAACACGCGCTGCCACATGCGCATCATGGACAGCAGCGCACCGAAGGAGGCGATGATGATGGCGGTGATGGCCACCCAGGAGCGCCAGTCCCCGGCGGAGGCGGCCGCCAGCACGACGGTGACCTTGCCGAAGATGCCGGAAAACGGCGGGAAACCCACGATAGAAAACGCGCCGGCGACGAATACGGCGGACGTCCACGGGTCGCGGCGGGCGATGCCGGACAGTTTCGCCATGGTGCCGGTGCCGTAGGTCTCCTCGATCGCGCCGGAGTTCAGCACGAGTGCCGCGATGGTGATCATGTGGTGCAGGGTGTAGAGCAGGCCGGCGGCGAGGGCGTAGCGTGCGTCGTCGTTAGTAAAGGCCAGCATGATCAGGATGAACGGCATGCCGTTGACCATCTGGTAGGCCAGCACGCGACGCATGGTGGCCTCGGCCAGGCCGGCGAAGCCACCGATGATCATGGAGATGACCATGACCACGATGAGCAGCGTGTTCCAACGCGGGTCCATGTCGAACATGATCACCCAGATGCGGAAGAGCATGTACACGGCCACCTTGGTGTGCAGGCCGGAGAACAGGCCCATCACGGCCGCGGAGGTGGACGGGTAGGTGCGCGGCAGCCAGGTGTAGACGGGGAACACGCCGGCCTTCGTGGCGATGGCGATGACGACGATGCCGGTGGCCACCGTGGCAGGCCCGTTGCCTGCGGCCACGCCTTGCAGCGAGGCGAGGTTCACCGCGCCGGTCACAGCGTAGAGGTAGCCCACGCCGAGCACGAGCATTGTCGATGCCGCCAGGTTGACCAGCACGAACATGCGCGCGGACAGCAGGCGGTGGCGGGTGCCCGTCATGGCGATCAGGCCGTAGGACGGCAGCAGGCACACCTCGATCATGACGAAGAAGTTGAACAGATCGGCGGTGAGCAGCGCGCCGGAGACGCCGGTGATGAGCACCAGCGACAGGGGCACGTAGAACCGGGACTGGGTTTCGCCGACGACGATGGCGAACCAGTTGGACATCAGTGCCACGATCATGGTGGTCACGATCATCACGGCGGAGAACGTGTCGGCGGCAAAGGAGATGCCCACGCCGCCCTGGTACAGGCCGATGACGTGGCCGATAGTGCCGTGGTCGCGGGTGTAGCCGTAGAGCCACACGCCGAGGCCTAGGTTGATGGCGGGGATGAGAATCGCCAGGGCGTCGTTGAGCCACTTCCAGGGGCTGAGCGCCGTGACCGCGGAGACGATCAGCGGCAGCGCCACAAATACGGGCAGGATTGCGTCTACGGCCATTAGTCGGTCACCCTCAGGCTTTCGTTGTCAACGTGGCTGATCTCGCGTGCGCGGATCTCCTCCAGCTTCTTCTGGTTCAGCCGGGCGTTGCGGCCGGCGGTAGACAGGGCCGACGGGCTCAGCCGCATCTTGGAGTAGCCGGCGTCGGTGCCGGTGGGCTGCTCCGCGGTGTCGTCGTTACGCCCCAGCGCGGACAGCATCAGCAGGATCGTCGTGGTGGCCATCGCGATCACGACGGCGGTGAGCACGAATGCCTGGGGCAGTGGATCCGCCATGTCCTCGAACGGCACACGCGACGGGAAGGCTTCCCCGCGCCATGCGCCGACGCCTGTGGCGAGCAGGGTGAGGTTGGTGGCGTGGCCGAACAGGGACATGCCGAAGATCACCCGCACGAGGCCGCGCTGCAGAACCAGGTACACCGATCCCGCGACCAGGACTGCGATGGTAAGTGCCATGACCATGGGTTAGTGCTCCTTCGTGATAACCGGTTGCGGGTCGTGTGCCGGGTTGATCGGCTCCGGGTGCGCGTCCACGGGGTTTTCGGGCGCCAGCGGGGCCGGGATGCTCGGCAGCGGGTTGTCTTCTTCGTCGCGCGAGTAGTCCAGGTCCGACAGGTCCATGCCGGGGCGCAGGTAGCCGCCGAGCGCGTTGATCGCGGCGGTGACCATGCCGAGCACGGCGAGGTAGATGCCGAAGTCGAAGATCAGCGAGGTGGTCATGTGCTCGCCAGCGATCTCGCCGTGGATGGCGTACATGAACCCGCCCTCGATGAAGCCGAGGAAGCCGGAGGAAATGGCGATGATGATGCCCCAGCCGGTCAGGCGGATCGGGGTGAAGTTCTTCACCACGTCCGCGTCCGCGCCGCGGGACAGGTAGTTGATGGCGAACGCCGTGGCCATCACAAGCGCTGCGACGAAGCCGCCGCCGGGGGCGGTGTGGCCGCGGAAAAAGATCAGCACGGACAGCACCACCAGCACCGGTGCGACCAGGGCCGCGGCCTTGCGCAGCGGGATGGAGTTGAGCTGGGACTGGCCGAAGGGGCGTGGGCGGGTGCCGGCCTCGAACAGGTGGCGCGGCATGGAGCTGACCACTGCGGCGATGACCACTGCGGCCATGCCGAGGACGGACAGCTCGCCCAAGGTATCGAAGCCACGGAACTCGACGATGATCACGGCGACGATGTTGTCGGCGCCGGTGACGTCGCCGCCTTCGGTGAGGTACCACTCGGCCAGTTCGGAGCGGCCGCGGCGGCCGGTCAGGCCGTAGACGCCGAAGAAGGTGACCACGCCCGCGATCAGGGCGAAGATGGAGGCAAGAGCCTTGCGACGAGCCTTCGTCTCCGGGAACATCCGCGGCTGGTAGCGAAGCACCACCAGGATGACCACCACGGTCAGCGACTCGACCAGGAACTGCGTCATGGCCACGTCCGGGGCGCCCAGCAGGAACATCTGCAGGGTCATGCCCACGCCGACGGTGCCGAGCAGCACAGCGGAGGCAAGACGGGAGCGGGTGAACACCATGCCCAGCACGGACATCGCGATGATGGCGAACGGGATGAGGTCCCACCACACGTCCAGGCCCTCGGCGCGCGGGGCCGGGGTGACGCCGTCGATGCCGTCGGTCAGGCCGATCACGCACAGGCCCATCGCGGTGACGGACGCCAGCAGCGGGAAGAGGTGGCGCGACGGGTTGAAGCCGTCGGCCAGCGAGCCGAGCTGCTTACCCAGGTTGGACAGGCTGCGGGTGAGCCAGGCCAGCACCTCGGTGCCGTCTGCGGGCAGAAGGTCCTTGTTGCCCAGCGCTGCGAAGACGCGCTTGCGGAAGAACACCACGAACACCACGCCGGCGACCAGCACTGCCACAGACACCAAAAATGGCGGGGTCACGCCGTGCCAGAGTGCGAGGTGGGTGGCAAAGCTGTCGTCGCCCGTCACGGCGCGCACGCCTGCGGAGACGGGGTTGTCCACCCAGAACAGCAGGAACGGCAGGACCGCAGAGGTCAGGCCGGGCAGCGCGGCGGGCAGCCAGAGGGCGGTGGGGGCTTCGTGGACGTCGGGGAGGTCCTTTGGTCCGTCGATAAATGCGCCGAAGACGATCTTCGCCGAGTACACGAAAGTGAGAAATGCGGCGATGCCGGCCACCGTGAGCAGGAGCGCGCCGTAGGAGGATTCGTGGAAGGCGTCCAGGATGGATTCCTTGGACACGAAGCCGAACAGCGGCGGGACCGCGGCCATGGAGGCGGCGGCGATAACGGTGGAGGCGAACGTGAACGGCATCTTGTTGTAGATCGGGCCCAGGCGGCGCATGTCGCGCGAGCCGGCTTCGTGGTCCACCACGCCGATGAGCATGAACAGCGAGGACTTAAACAGCGCGTGCGCCAGCGTGTGCGTCAGCGCCGCGGCCAGGGCGATCGGGGTGCCGATGCCGATCGCGGCGACGATCCAACCCAGGTGGGACACGGTGGAGTACGCAGTGAGGTGCTTCAGGTCCGTCTTGGTAATGGCGAACAGCGCGGACATCAGCGCGGTGAACAGGCCTGCGGTGACCAGCAGGTAGTTCCACGCGGCGACGTCCGAGAAGATGGTGGAAAAGCGCAGCAGCACGTAGATGCCGGCCTTGACCACGGCCGCGGCGTGCAGGAACGCGGAGACCGGGGTGGCGGCGGCCATGGCCTCGGGCAGCCAGAAGTGGAAGGGGAACTGCGCAGCCTTGGTGAACGCGGAAAACGCGATGAGCAGCGCGACTACGACGGTGACGCGGTTGTCGCCCCAGATATCGGCAGCGAGGATGTCCTGCAGGCGCGTCGTGCCGGTCTGCGCGGAGGCCACGGCCAGGCCAGCCAGCAGCGTCAGGCCGCCGAAGAAGGTGAGGATCAGGGTGCGGTAGGACCCGGCCTCACCGGAGGAGCCGGAGCGTGCGATGAGCAGGAACGACGCGATGGAGACGAGCTCCCAGGCGATGAACAGCAGCACGGCATCGTCCGCAAGCACAAGCAGCAGCACCGACAGGGTAAACGCCGTCATGATGGTGTAGAAGCTGGTGTTGCCGTCGCGCTCGGGCAGGTACGCGGCGGAGTACAAAAAGACCACGCCGCCGATGACCAGCGCCAGCAGCGCGAAGAAGATGCCCAGCCCGTCTGCGCGCAGCGCGAAGTCCACGGAGGTGCCCGTGCCCATCACGTCGTGCGCCCACTCCTTGGACCATTCGAGGTCCGTTCCGCGGGAGACTTCTGTGAACTTGGAGCCGAGCACGGCCGCGGCGGCGAAGAGGATCGCCGCGAGCGGGTACCCGGCCTTCTTGTCCATGACTCGCACGAGGATCGGTGAGAGCACCACCGTCGCTGCGACGAGCCCGATGACAAGGGGAAGTGTCATGGTGAACCCATTTCATTCCATGGTTTTGGCAAGAACCCTTACGACAGTATCAAGGCTGCCGACACGGTTCTAACGGTGCGCAGTTCGGGCGATGGGCTGGCGGTGCGCCTCCCGCAGCAAGTCGGGCGCGAGTGCTAAGAACAATGCCATGAAATCGGGCAACGCGTGGCGGTTGGTGTGTGCGCTTCTGGCGCTGGTTGTCGGGGTGTTTTTGCCCATGAATCCGGCCGACACATGGGCGAACGCGGGGCGCGATGCTGAGGTTTCGGGCGCCCCGCAGGTCGGCCCCGACAACTTGGGGGATGCGCGCCGCGCGGCCGGTGAGGCCGGGCAGCAGGCGAAGGTGCTCAAGGAGGGCGCCGGCCAGCTTGCTGCGGGCATCGGGGAGGCGCAGGGGCAAACTCAGCAGCTTATCGACGCCCTCGCCGCCGCCCAGTCCGGCTCCCAGCAACTCGCTGACGGCATGGTCGAGCTCCAGGCTGGCACCGGCCAGTTGGGCGCGGGAGCGACGCAGCTGGCGGATTCCATCGGCGAGGTGGTCGGCCAGGTGTCCGGGTTTGAGGCCGTGCGCGGCCAGGTGGTCGGCGCGATCGACCGTTCCCTGGAGGAGCTCAAGGGCGCGAAAGACCCGGAGGCGGTCAAGGCCCGCGAGTCGCTGAAGGACCTGCGGGCCCAGGCTGAGACCGCCCAGCTGCCGCCGGACGTGGTGGCGAAGATGAACCAGCTTCGCGACGGCTCCCGCGACCTGGCCAACCAACTCGCTGTACCGGGCTACGGCTACCACGACGGTATATATACAGCCACCAACGGCTCCGCCGAGCTGGCCGCGGGCCTGCGTGAGCTACAGGCGCAGACCGGGCAGGCCACCGGCGGCATCGATGAGCTGGTCGCCGGCGTGGAAAAGATCAACCAGATGGCGGTCATGAACGCCGACAAGGTTGGCGCGGTGCGCGCGGCCCTGCCGGTGCCGGCAGTCGCGCCGGGTGCTGCCGGGGCTGAGCCGGTCGGCCCGACCCTTGCGCCGGTGGCGGCGATGCTGCTCGCGGCGATGGCCGTACTCGGAGGCACCGCACTGGCGGCGGCGTGGTTCGCATCCCGCGGGCGCTGGTGGATCCTGAGCGCCGGTTCCGTGGTTTTGGCCGCCGCGGGCACCATCTTGGCCGGGGTGATCGGATCCGGGTTTGGTGTGCAGGAATACGGGGTGGCGTTTATAGGCCTGCTGCTGGGCACGCTCGCCAGCGCGGGCCTGGCTTCCGTGTTAAGTCGAGCGTTCGGCGCTGGGGTTGGTCTTGGCTCAGCCGGCGTGCTTGCGCTTGTGCAGACCGGGCTCGTCGGCTGGGTGTGGCGCACCGCGACCACCGCGCAGGTCGACTCTGTGTGGGTGGCGTTGTCGCAAGCAGCGCCGATGCACTGGGTGTCCACCGCTGTCTCGGCGGGCGGCAACGGCGGCGACTACCGCGGCATCGTCTCGGCGGTGCTGCTGTCCGCCCTGCTTGCGGTGGCGGGCCTGGTTGGGGCACGGGGCCGTCGTTAAGCAAACGCTTAGGTAGACAGCCGTTTTTCAAATCCCTAAAATGTGATGTTAACTGTCACCTCTCTGTTGGAACGTGGTGACACCCGCGCTAGCCCGCGCGAAAAAAGACGGCTCCCGGAGCGATCCGGGGGCCGTTTTTTGCATTGAAGGTCCGGTTGCTGGGGGAGTAGTTAAACCCCTCGTGATGAAAAAGCGCCGCTAATTGAACACCGATTTCACTTACCTACAGCACATATAGGGCCCGGGAGCTGCGATGATGCGGACGTAACCTGAAATTAACCTGAATGTAGCCTCCTGTACGCAACCTGAGAGTAGATTGCGCCGTGGTTACAAAAACCATCCCTCTTACCTCAAGGAAGTCTTATGCGTTTCTCCTCCAAGGCAGTGGCAGCTGTCGTCAGCGTCTCCGCGCTGGCACTGGCGAACCTGCCGGTTTCTCTCGCTCAGTCCGCGGAGCAGGCGTTCAACGGCAAGGACACCTGCATCACCATTGATTCCGAAGGCAACGTCGTCGCGCCGCTGCCGGGCGACTGCACCCAGTTTGGCAAGGGTGGCCAGGGCAACTCCGACGCTCAGGCCCGTAACGTCATCTTCATCCTGGGCGACGGCATGGGCCACCAGGAGATCACCGCGGCGCGCAACTACCTCAAGGGCGCGAACGGCCGCTTCGAGGGCCTCGACGAGCTCACCGCGTCCGGCGCGTACACCACCTTCGCCGTGGGCAAGGACGGCAAGCGCCAGTACGTGACCGACTCCGCCGCGTCCGCGACCGGCTGGTCCACGGGCGGAAAGACCTACAACGGCGCGCTGTCCGTGGACATTACGGGCAAGCCGCACGAGAACCTCTTGGAGATGGCCAAGAACGCCGGCATGCGCACCGGCAACGTCTCCACCGCGGAGATCCAGGATGCGACTCCGGGCGCGATGCACTCGCACATTTCCAAGCGCGGCTACTACGCACCGTCCGGCGAGGCGAAGCCGGTCAAGGGTGCTGAAGCTCGTGAAAACGGCGGTCTCGGCTCCATCTCCGAGCAGATCATCGATACCCGCGCCGACGTCACCCTGGGCGGCGGCCGCAAGTACTTCGACGCTGAGGTGCTTGAGGGCGGCGAGAACCGCAACCCGTTCCTGACCGAAAAGAACGACGGCGGCGCCGACTGGGAGGCCGGCAAGTCGGTCCGTGAGAATGCGATTGCCAAGGGCTACCAGGTTGTCGACGACAAGCAGGGCCTCGAGGGCATCACCGTCGCAAACCAGGACCAGCCGGTGCTCGGTCTGTTCCACGACAAAAACATGACCCGCAAGTTTGAGCAGACCGTGCCGGTGAAGTCCGATGGCACCACCGAGCCCGAGGTCTGCAAGGAAGCGGATCGCGGCGACGAGCCGTCCGCAGCTGAAATGACGAAGAAGGCCATCGAGCTTCTCGACGACCCGTCGGCGGACAAGGGCTTCTTCCTGCAGGTCGAATCCGCATCCATCGACAAGGCGGACCATGCGGCCGACGCCTGCGGAATGATCGGCGAGACCGACCAGATCGACGAGGTGATCAAGGAAGCCTTGGACTTCGCCAAGAAGGACAAGGACACCCTGATCGTGGTCACCGCCGACCACGCGCACCCCGCCGAGATCATTCCGGACGGCCGCCCGTCTGTGTCCGCCGTGACCCGCCTGCAGTCCCCGAAGGACGGCGGTGCGGTCATGTCCGTCGGTTTCGGCACTCAGCCGTGGCTGGATGAGGAGGGCAACCCGGTCTTTGACAAGAAGGCAAACGGCGACCCGTTCGACACCCCGAACTTCTCCATGATGCACACCGGCACCCAGGTACGCATCGCCGGCTACGGCCCGGGCTCCGAGAACGTCAACGGCCAGATCGACCAGACCGACGCGTTCTACGTCATGGCCAACGCGCTCGGCCTCAACGGCGGCACCGACGGCGGCCAGAAGCCGTGGAAGATCAATAAGGACAACAAGGTCGTTTCCTTGGCCAACCGTTCGAAGGCCAAGCCGGGCGACCAGCTGTGCTACCTCGTCGCTGCCGGCGAGACTCCGAAGGTGGGCGACTGCGCCCAGTTTGGCACCGAGGGCCAGGGCATCGACAACGCCAAGGCGAAGAACGTCGTGGTCCTGATCGGCGACGGCACCGGCGACTCCGAGATCACCGCTGCCCGCAACTACCTGAAGGGCTCCGCCGGCCGCTTCGAAGGCCTGGACAACCTGGACTACACCGGGTACCTGACCACTTTCTCCCTGGATAAGGAAACCGGCCTGCCCAACTACGTGGCAGACTCCGCCGCCACCGGCACCGCGTGGAACTCCGGCGTGAAGACGTACAACGGCGCCATCGGTGTGGACAACGCTGGTAAGCCGGTCGCCACCATGGGTGAGCTGGCCAAGGCCCGCGGGATGAAGATCGGCAACGTCTCCACCGCCGAGATCCAGGACGCTACCCCGGCTGCCTTCGCCGCGCACGCGCTCGACCGCTCCTACTACGCACCGTCCGGCGACAAGAAGGTGGCCAAGGGCGAGCAGCTGCGTGAAAACGGCGGCTTGGGCTCCATCTCGGAGCAGATCGTGGACCTGCGCGCCGATGTCACCCTCGGCGGCGGCAGCAAGTACTTCGACGCCGAGGTCGTTCAGGGCGGCAAGTGGAACGCCAGCGGCAACACCTGGACCGCCGGCAAGTCGGTGTTGGACAACGCAAAGGACAACGGCTACCAGGTGGTGACCAACGCCTCCGAGCTTGACGCGATCGCCGAGGCGAACGCCGACAAGCCGGTGCTGGGCCTGTTCTCCGAGGGCAACATGCCGCGCGTGCTCAACCAGTCCATCCCGACGACCGACGGTGGCGACCTGCAGCCGGCGACCTGTGTGGCCAACCCGGAGTTCACCGAGGAGACCCCGCGCCTGGGCGCGATGACCTCCAAGGCGCTCGAGCTGCTGCAGAACGACAACGGCTTCTTGCTCCAGGTCGAGTCCGCGTCGCCGGACAAGGCCGACCACCAGGCGGACGCCTGCGGCCTGATCGGTGAGGTCGGCCAGCTCGACGAGGCCGTCCAGGCCGTGCAGAAGTGGGTGGAGGAAACCGGCGAGGAG
Source organism: Corynebacterium haematomassiliense (assembly GCF_013978595.1). Classification (GTDB taxonomy): domain Bacteria; phylum Actinomycetota; class Actinomycetes; order Mycobacteriales; family Mycobacteriaceae; genus Corynebacterium; species Corynebacterium lehmanniae. Next base: position 50,316 of record NZ_JACDTZ010000003.1, on the reverse strand, counting down.
ACCCTGATCGTCGCCACCGCCGACCACGCTCACACCGCGCAGATCACCTACGACAATGCCAACACCGCCGGCCGCGTCACCCAGCTGACCACCGTCGAAGGCTCCACTATGGCCGTGAACTTCGCCACCTCGAAGACCAACGAGGACGAAGAAGCACTCGGCGGCCAGCAGCACACCGGTGCGCAGCTGCGCGTGGCAGCGTCCGGCCCGGGTGCCGCCAACGTCACCGGCCAGATCGACCAGACCGACCTGTTCTTCCTGGTCAACAACGCCCTCGGCATCGAGAGCATCAACCACGGCCTCACCTTCGAGAACAAGATGAAGCCGGTTGAGACAGCCCCGGCCGAGCAGCCTTCCCAGAACTCCGAGGGCTCCTCGCTCTCCAACGTCGGCCTGATCGCCGTTCTGGCAATCTCCGGCATCGTGGGCCTGCTCTCGTTGCTGGCGCTGCTCTTCCCGTTCCCGGTCGATGAGGTTCTTGGCCCGATCGCGAAGCGTTAAATATTTCTAGCCCGTCACGTCCCGTCCCCGGTTCAGCACCGAGGGCGGGACGTTTCGCGTCTCCGGGCCGTCCTTCTTTGCTCGGTGCCGTCTGCTTGAGGTCTGGTTACGGGGGCGTAGCCAGACCTCAGCGGGAAACCAGACCTCAGCGCGTTTGGCGACCTGGGGCTTTGTGGTGGCCGTCGGCTTGAGGTCTGGTTGCGTGTCTAGGCGGGGCTACATGCGCGGCATGTTCATGCCGGGCACGTGAATGCCCAGCATCGGCAGCGCCGCCGCGATTCCCGCCAAAGCCAGCAGGGCAGCGATCACGCCGCCGACGATCGCGGCAACGTTCGGGGAGTCCTTGCCGTCCTTGTCCTTGTCGGACGAACCCATGTCGCCCGGCTTGTCCTTGTCCATGCCTTCCTTGCCCGGCTTGTCCTTGCCCGGCTTAGTCTTATCCAGGGCGATGGGGCCGGTGGGGTAGTCCATTTCCTTCGCGTCGCCCTTGGCGCAGGAGGTGGCGGCTGAGGCGTTAGCTACGTCGATAAGCTGCTGGTTCATGGAGAGCATGCCGCTGGGGGTGGCGGACCATGCCTCGTAGAGCTCGGTGCCCGCGGTGAACGGGGCCTCGGCCATCGGCGCGGTGGACGGACCGACTGTCCACGCGTCGGTGTCCACGTCCTCGAGGGTGGTGGCGGTGGTCGGCTCGGTCTCGTCGAGGGTCCGCAGCGCCTCGGTGTAGGGCTTGACCAGGTCAGCCGGCAGGATCGTGGAGTAGTCCGGCGCCTCGCCCTTGAGGTCGGACTCGTTGGCGGCCATGACGCCCGGGTAGACCGTCTCCACAGCGGCGACGACATCGCGGGCGCGCTCGTGCTCGCCGATCTGCTTGGACTCGTCGAAGGTGTCCATGATGAACTCCTTCTCCATGTCAGTGAGGGTGACGGCGCAGTTGCCGTCCGCGTCCTTCTCGCCGACGGTGGCGGCGTGGGCCGGGGCGGCGACGGTGCCGAGAGCGATCGCGCAGGCGGCGGCGCTGGTGATGATGCGTTTCATGTAGGCCTCCTTGAGGGGTAGGTGTGTACTCGAAGCGGTACGTGCACCAGCGTGATGGGGGCCATGTTGCGAGAGCGTTAAGGGGCAGGGACCCCGACTCTTCGCGGCTGAATCTGTCAGGCGGATCCCATCGCCCCAGGTCGGAGCAAACGGCTGCCGTGATCTGTCAGGATTCTCGGAGCAAGGGCGCGGCAAATGCGAAAACCCGCCTCGAAAGGCGGGTTGTACGTGGTCGGGATAACAGGATTTGAACCTGCGACCTCTTCGTCCCGAACGAAGCGCGCTACCAAGCTGCGCCATATCCCGGTTGTATCGTTGGGCTCTCGCCCGCGGTACTGGCAACACATTACCCCCGGGCGGCGATTCAACCAAAACGCCAGGTAGTCGTCCGAACTACCTGCGCTCCACCACCCGGATCAGGCTCGCGGACGGCGGGCAGAACAGGCGCACCGGCGCGTACTTGGACTGGCCTAAGCCGTTGGAGACTTCCATCCACATCTTGCCGTACTTGTGCAGCCCGGACGCGCGCTCGCGGTCGATGTCCGCGTTGGTCACAATCGCGCGCTCGCCGGGCAGGCAGATCTGCCCGCCGTGGGTGTGGCCGGCCAGCGCGAGCTGGTAGCCGTCAGCCTCAAATGCGTCCAGCACCCGGCGGTACGGCGCGTGCAGCAGCCCGATAGACAGATCGGCATCCTCGTGAGGCGCCCCGGCGATTTCGGCATACCGGTCCAGCTCGTGGTGCGGGTCGTCCACGCCCGCCAGCGCCAGGCGCACGCCGGAGGCCTTGAATTCCAGGCGGGCGTGGGTGGCGTCTTGCCAGCCGCGCTCCACAAACGCGGCGCGCATGCCCTCCCACGGCAGGTCCTCGTAGGACGGCTCGCGCTTCGCCCCGGTCAGGTACTTCAGCGGATTGACGGGCCGCGGCGCCCAGTAGTCGTTGGTGCCGAACACGAACGCGCCCGGGCGGTTCAACAGCGGGCCCAGCGCGTCCAGCACCCACGGCACCCCGCCGACATCCGACAGGTTGTCGCCGGTGTTGACCACCAGGTCCGGCTCGAGGGCATCCAGGCTGGAGACGAAATCGACCTTCTGCCTCTGCCCCGGGATCATGTGCAGGTCGGACACGTGCAGCACCCTAAACTCGTCGCGACCTTTCAACACCCCCGGCTCGAGCAGGGGCAGGGTGTACTCGCGCAGCTGGAAATTGTTGCGTTGGGTGTACGCCCACGTCAGCGTGGCGGCGCCCGTCGATAAGCAAAGTGCTCCGATTCCCGTCAACTTCTTCACCCGCACCACTGTAATCTCGCAAGCATGAGTGCACTGAAAGACCAGATCCGCGCAGACCTCAAGGAAGCCATGAAGGCGAAGGAAAAGGAGCGCACCGGCACGATCCGCATGCTGCTGGCCGCGATCCAGACCGCCGAGACCGAAGGATCCAAGCACGAGGTGGACGACGCGGAGATTCAGAAGATCATCGCCCGCGAGATCAAGAAGCGCCGCGAGTCCGCGGACATCTACACAACCAACGGCCGCGACGACCTCGCCGAGGCCGAGCTCACCGAGGCCTCGATCCTTGAGGTGTACCAGCCGAAGCAGCTGGATGACGACGAGCTTGCCAAGCTTATCGACGAAGCTATCGCCGAGACCGGCGCCGAGTCCATGGCCCAGATGGGGCAGGTCATGAAGGCCGCCACGGCGAAGGCCGAGGGCCGCGCCGACGGCAAGCGCCTCTCCGAGGCCGTCAAGGCGCGCCTGAGCTAGTTGCCGTTTCCGGCCCCGCCGCCGAAGACGTCGGCGATGGCGTCGCGGGCGTCGTTCAGCGATTGCTCGAGGCCCTCGATGCCCGGCGGGGAAGCGGGGCTTGGTTGCGGCGGCGCGGACGGCGAGGGGGCCGCCGCCGAGCTCGGGGGCGCGGAGGGGCTGGCGCTGGCGGCGCCGGCGCCGTCGGAGACGTTCAGCGTCACCGTGGTGTTCGGGCCGTCCTGGACCGCGGAGACCACCGTGCCGGCCGGCGCGCCGGCGCCGTTGACCGTGTTCAGCGTGACCGCGTAGCCCTGCGCTTCAAGCTGGGACTTCGCGGCGGAGGAGTACTGGCCGACCACCGCGTCCAGCGCCCCGCGCTTCGTTCCACGCATGTGCACCGGGCTCGCAGGCGGCAGCCCGCCCGCCGCCGCGCCCGGCACCCCGGCCGCCGCCTGGAACCAGGTGTCGGCCGCTTCGTTGCCGCCGAACAGCGTGCCGTACTGGCACTGGCGCACCGGCTGGGTGCACAGCGGGGTGGACTGGGTGCCGTCGTTGTAGATGTACGGCGCGGCCGCCATGGTCTGGGTGAAGCCCAAAAACGCGGTGGAGTGGTGGGACTCCGTCGTGCCCGTCTTCGCGGCCGTCGGGGCGGACCAGCCGTTGTTGCGGGCGGAAGCGGACGCGGTGCCGTCGACAATGTCCTTTGACATGCCCTGGGACAGCGCGCCGGCGATGTCCGGTTCGACCGCCTGCTCGCAGGCGGGGCGGTCGATGAAGACCTGCTTGCCGTTTTCGTCCAGCACTTCCTTGATCGGGTTCGGCTCGCACCAACGCCCGCCAGAGGCCAAGGTGGCACCCACGTTGGACAGCTCCAGCGCGTTCACCGCCAGCGGGCCCAAGGTGAAGGCGCCCATGTTCTCTTCCTTCGCGGCCTGTGCGACGGAGCGGCCGTCGCCGAACGAGTTCTCGTCCGCGTACGACCGCAGGCCCAAGCGCACCGCCAGGTCAACCACCGGCGCCACGCCGGTTTTCTGGATCAGCTCCACAAACGTGGTGTTCGGCGACTGCGCCAGCGCGTCCTGCAGCGTCATGCGCGGGGCGTAGGTGCCGGCGTTTTCGACGCAGTACGCGCCCGGCGGGCAGTTGGCCGCGCCGCCGTCGCCCATGCCGTAGAGTACCGAGCGCGCCGGCGTCTCCAGCATCGTGTTCAAGCCGTAGCCCTGCTCCAGCGCCGCGGCGGCGGTGAAGATCTTGAACACCGAACCCGCACCGGCGCCAACCAGGGAGGCCGGCTGCGGCAGGATGGTCTGGCTCTGGTCCAGGTCCAGGCCGTAGAAACGCGAGGACGCCATGGCCAACACGTCGCGGGAATCCGCGCCGGGGCGGACGATGTCCATCACCTCGGCCACACCCGGGGTGTACGGGCTGACGTTGTTGCGCACCGCGTTGTTGGCCGCCTCCTGCACCGCCGGGTCCAGGGTGGTGGTGATGGTGTAGGAGCCGTTGAGGATGGTCTCCGTGTCCAGCCCCTTGTCCTCGAGGTAGCGGAGGGCGTAGTCGCACATGAAGCCCTTGTCGCCGGCGGCGATGCAGCCCTGCGGCAGCGTCTTCGGCTGCTCCAGGAGGCCCAGCGGGGTGCCGGCCAGGCGGTCCGCTTCCGCCTGGTCCAGGTAGCCCTGGGCTGCCATGTTATTCAGAACCACGTTGCGGCGCTGGGTGGCGCCTTCCGGGTTGGTGTAGGGGTTGAGCGCTTCCACGGACTGCAGGATGCCCACCAGTAGCGCCGCTTGCGCCGGGTCGAGCTCGCGGGCGGGGACGTCGAAGTAGGTCAGCGCCGCCGCCTCAATGCCGAAGGCGTGGTTGCCAAAGGAGACGAGGTTGAGGTACCTGGTCAGCACCTCGTCTTTCTCCAGCGTCTTGTCTAGGTCGGAGGCCATGCGCATCTCGCGCAGCTTGCGCGGGATGGACTGTTCGGTGGCGGCGTTGGCCTCGTCCTCGTTCTCCGCGTCGATGAGCCAGAGGTAGTTCTTCACGTACTGCTGGTTGATCGTGGACGCGCCCTGCTCCACCCCGCCGGCGAGCACGTTGGTCACCATCGCGCGGGCGAAGCCCTGCATGTCCACGCCCTCGTGCTGGTAGAAGCGGCGGTCCTCCGTGGCCACCAGGGCGTCCTTGACGTGCTGGGAGATCCCGTCGCTGGCCACCTCGTAGCGGCGCTGTTTGAAGATCCAGGCCATGGGGGTGCCGTTGGCGTCGTTAATTGTGGTGACGCCGGGGACTTCGCCGTGAGTGAGGTCGGAGAGGTTCGACTGCATCGTCTCGTCGGTGCGGGCGACGGCGGCGCCGCCGAGGCCTGCGAGAGGGGCGAGGCACAGGGCAATGGCCAGCGCCGTCGCGACGAGCGCGGCAAGCAGGCTTCCTAGGGATTTCAGTGCGGACACGCCATTACCTTAAATGACTCGGCCCGCGCGCGGGAATATAAAAGACCCCCCAAAAATGTGACCCATTCGACAGAATTCTTTTTTGTGTGATTACATTTACATAGGACCGCAGATATACGGTCGGATGTATAAAACTGCGCCGGGGAGACGGCGCAGGTGAACGAGTAGAGGAGCACGGCTATGACCACGGTTTTGGGTAACACCGCGCAGCGAAACGCACAACGGACCACGTCCCGCAAGTGCGACGCATCCGGACATCTCGTTTTTGACCGAGGGGATTGGGTCACCCACGCGCAGTGCCGCGGCAAGGATCCGGACGCCCTGTTCGTCCGGGGTGCGGAGCAGCGCAAGGCCGCCGCGATCTGCCGCGCGTGCCCGGTGCTCACCGAGTGCCGCGCCGACGCACTGGACAACAAGGTCGAGTTCGGCGTCTGGGGCGGGCTCACGGAGCGTCAGCGCCGCGCGGTGCTGCGCAAGAACCCGCACGTGACGGACTGGGCGGAGTACCTCTCTGCCGGCGGCGAAGTTGTCGGCCTGTAGGTAGTCTTGGGCGCCATGACGAAATGGGAGTACGCAACGGTTCCGTTGCTCACGCACGCCACCAAGCAGATTCTGGACACCTGGGGCGAGGACGGCTGGGAGCTCGTCTCCGTTGTACCGGGCCCGACCCAGGACAACGTTGTCGCTTACATGAAGCGGGAGGTCGAATAGATGTGGACTGATCGTCTCAAGGAGCTCGGTATCGAGCTGCCCGCCGTCGCTGCACCCGTTGCTGCCTACGTGCCCGCCGTCGAGGCCGGAAACCAGGTGTGGACGTCCGGCCAGCTGCCGTTTATCGACGGCAAACTGCCCGCCACCGGCAAAGTCGGCGCGGAGGTCACCGAGGAGGCCGCTTACGGCTACGCTCGCCAGGCCGCGCTCAACGCGATCGCCGCGGTGGATGACTTGGTCGGCATCGACAACGTCGCCCGCGTGCTCAAGATCGTCGGCTTCGTCGCCTCCGACCCGGCGTTTACCGGCCAGCCCGCCGTGATCAACGGCGCCTCCGAGCTCATGCAGGAGGTCTTCGGTGAAGCCGGTGCGCACGCCCGCTCCGCAGTGGGCGTGGCGTCGCTGCCGATGGACACGCCTGTCGAGGTCGAACTCGTCGTCGAGCTGAAGAGCTAGAACTCCAATACACGGCTGTTAAGCGGGTACGCTGGGGCATATGCAACATCCCGCTTACAGCCAACTGCGCCCTGTGACCGCCAACGCCGCGGTGGTCCTGGCGCCGAACCCCAGCTACGCGGCGCTCGAGGGGACCAACTCCTGGGTGATCAGGGGTGAGGGGGATCAGCGAAGCATTGTCGTTGATCCGGGCCCGGAGGATGAGGGCCACCTCAACGTCCTCCGCTCCAAGGCGGGGGAGGTGGCGCTCATTTTGCTCACGCACCGCCACCACGACCACGCTGACGGCGCGGAGCGTTTCCGCCAGCTCACCGGTGCTCCTGTTCGCTCGCTGGATCCGCAGTACAGCTCGGGGGCGGACCCGCTTGTCGACGGCGAAGTGGTCGCCGTCGACGGCATCACCCCACGCCTGAAGGTCGTGGCCACCCCCGGCCACACCAGCGATTCCGTGTGCTTCTTTGTCTACCCGGGAGACCCGGAGACCACCGAGCTGGAGGGCATCATCACCGGCGACACCATCGCTGGCCGCCACACCACCATGATCTCCGAGACCGACGGCGACCTGGGCAAGTACCTGGATTCCCTGGAGCTTCTGGAGGAGCAGGGCAAGGACATCCCGCTGCTGCCGGGCCACGGCCCCGAGGGCGCGGACCTGTCGGCCTACGCCCGCAAGTACATCGACCGCCGCAACCAGCGCCTGGAGCAGATCCGCGAGGCGCTGAAGACCCACGGCGAGAACGCCGACATCAACACCCTGGTCGACGCGATCTACGACGATGTGGACCCGGTGCTGCGCGGCGCCGCCGAGCAGTCCACCCGCGTGGCCCTGCGCTACCTGAAGGCCGCGCCCTAGGGGTTTTGTACGAATCGACAAAACGCGCTTTGTGTCAAGTGGTTGTGAACAGTTTCTGGTTCAGGCGACGGTAAGTGTGGGTGATTGTGGGCGGGTTTTGGTGGTTGTGCGGATGATGGTGACCTCTTTGGGTAGTCCGGTCGGTGTTTTGGGCATTGCGGTGATGAGTCCGGCTTCGAGTGCGGCACGTGCTGCGTTGATGCGGTTGGTTTCGTATTGCTTCCAGGTACCGTCGAGCACGCTTTGCGGGGTGTAGCCGTTGATGCCGCTGTGGGGCCGGTTGTTGTAGTGCCTGGTAAAGCGGGCTACCCATTGGGTGGCGGCGTCGATGTCGGCGAAGGCTTTCGGGTAGTACGCAAATCCCTTCATGGTGTGGAACAGTGACTCCATCTGGGGGTTGTCGTTGCTTGTTGCCGGCCGGCTAAACGATGCGTCAACGTCGTGTTTGGCGAACACTCGCTTTAAGGCGTTGCTTCGCATAGCTGCCCCGTTGTCGGAGTGCACGGTTTGCACTGTGGGGTAGCGCGTCAAGATGTCGTCGAAGAGTTTGGATACACCGCGTGCGTCTTCGCGGTGGGTGACCAACGTGCCGATCACGGCGCGTGAGTACAGGTCGATGATGGTGTGGCAGGCGTAGTTTTCGTTGACGAACGGGCCAGGCAGGAATGTGATGTCCCAGCACAGCACTTGTGCTGGTGCAGTAGCGACGACATGTGGTGGCTGGTTGTTGCCGCGTTTCGACCTGCGTTTGGTGCGAGTGCAGTTACGGTGCTTCAACAGTCTGTTGTGCTTGCGGGCGATGCGGTAGAAGCTGCTCAAACTGGTGACGTAAACGCCGGGGTTATGGGCGTTGTAGAACACATCGTCCACGCTCGATTGCGGGTTGGCGTCCAGCTGGGCGAGGATCTTATCGACGTGTTCCTGTGTGAGCCGGGCGATGTTGCGTTCGTGGTGGGCAATCGGGTTGGCGGTTTTCGGCCGCGGGTTGGATTCGTAGTAGATCCGGCTGCGGCTGACTCCCAGCAACACACACGCCCGGGAAGTGGAGTGGCCTAATCCGACAAGGGCGTCGATGAGTCGTTGTTCTTCTTGTCGACCAGCTTCATAGCGTCGCGTTTCGTCTTCGGATAGGCGTTTTCCTCCGCGTCGTAGTCCACGCCAGGAAGATCGGGCATGGACGCTAAAGCTTTTCCCAACACATCACTGGTTTTGACCCATTTATCCAGTTCTTGTTCTTGCCGGGTGAGTTTGCGGTTGGCTTTGGCGAGTTCTTTTTTCAACCGTTCGTTTTCCCGAATCATCGCCTCAACCTGGCGACGTGACTGCGTGAGGTCATCTGAGGTGCGTTTTCCCACTGTTCCTGCCTTTCGTTTATGCGTGTAATGCGCGATCGACCCGTCTGCGACCATGGTGGCCCACCGCAGCACTGTCCGGTGGCACAGATCATGCCTGGCGATAAACGCCTCCTTTTCACCGTAAGGAAGCGAAAGGTAGCGCTGCACCAGCGACGTCACCGCCGCGGCGTCGAGCACCGCTGGCAGTTCCTCGTCGCCGACCGACGCTGCCTTTTGCTGCGCGCAGGTCAAAAGCCCAAGCTGTTGGCCCCACCGAAAGATCTTGGCTCCATACAGCCCATGGCGATCAAGCCAGATACCTTTCGCCCCATACGGCAACTGGCGATAGATCGTGACCATCTGTCGCTTCTGAGCGGCAGTAAAATCCAACCCCCGCGAATACGGCTGGCACGCTGTAAACACAACCGCGCCAGCCTGCGGCATAACCAGGTCATCCTCGTCGAGGACCTCGCCAGGAGACAGCACCGTCACCGCAAGGGACAACACATCATCAGCGCGAAGCCTCCGCCTGGGCAGGCGACCGCTTCGAACCTGTTGACCACCGACCGAAGCTGCCTCGGACAGCACGTCCGGCTCCGGGATCAACACTGGAACATCGAGCAAAGTCATGAACAAAACCTCCTACGGATCGTTGTTCACAACCAGCCTGACAGAGAGGGACGCCAACGCTCCGGCTTCTCCCACCTGGGGAAATGCCGGAGCGTTGTCGATTTGTGCAAACGGGGGCGCGCTAGCGGGCGCGGCGGGCGAGGTGCTCGGTGTCGACTATGAGCACGCTCTTGCCCTCGAGGCGGATCCAGCCGCGGTGGGCGAAGGTGGCCAGCGCCTTGTTCACCGTCTCGCGGGAGGCGCCGACGAGCTGGGCGATCTCTTCCTGCGTCAGGTCGTGGTTGACGCGCAGGGCGCCGCCTTCGTGGGTGCCGAAGCGGTTGGCCAGCTGCAGCAGCGTCTTGGCCACGCGGCCGGGCACGTCGGTGAAGATGAGGTCCGCAAGCGACGCGTTTGTGCGGCGCAGGCGGCGGGCCAGTACGCGGAGGAGCTGCTGGGAGATCTCCGGGTGGGTGTCGATCCAGGTGCGCAGCATGGTGGAGTCCATGGTGGCGCAGGTGACTTCGGTGACGCACACTGCGGAGGAGGTGCGTGGACCCGGGTCGAAGATGGACAGCTCGCCGAACATGTCCGTCGGGCCCATCACGGACAGCAGGTTCTCGCGGCCGTCCGGGGCGTGGCGGGCGAGCTTAATTTTGCCGTCGACGATGATGTAGAGGCGGTCGCCGGGTTCGCCTTCGTCGAAGATGGTGGTGCCTTTGGGGAAGGTCACCGTGTCCATCTCGTTGATTAGCGCGGCTACTGCTTCCGGGTCCACGCCCTGGAAAATGCCGGCGCGGGCGAGTGTGTCCTGTACGCCTTCCATGAATCCTCCTCGGTTGGGACGGCCAGGGGGCAGTGGTTGCAGTCACTTTCGCGTAACTTTTTGGCAGCCGTCACAGTGCGTTTTGCACTTTACCACCCATGCGCGGTCTTGGTCAGGTGGTTGGCCAAGTTGGTGTTAATCCACCACGCGCGCCTCGAGCCGCTCCATCGCCAGCGGGAACGCTCCGAGCACTACCGGGATCAGCAGCACGAGAATCACATTCATAGGTGTCATTTTACGCCACGCATAACTAGCATGTCGGTCATGTCCTCCACCACGCCGAAAAAACACCGCCGCCCCGGATCCCATCCGGCGGCGAAGGGGGCGGAGACGGACATCGGCCGCACGAGGAGGGCCCGCCGGATCAACCGCACGCTGGCGGAGACGTTCCCGGACGCGCACGCTGAGCTGGACTTTTCCAACCCGCTGGAGCTGCTAGTGGCGACGGTGCTTTCGGCGCAGACCACGGACGTGCGCGTCAACATGGTCACCCCGGCGTTGTTTGCCAAGTACCCCACCGCCCACGCGTACGCGGAAGCCGATCAAACCGAGGTGGAGGAGCTTATCCGTTCCACCGGTTTCTACCGCTCGAAGGCGAAAAACCTCATCGGTTTAGGCCAGAAGCTGGTGGCGGATTTCGGCGGGGAAGTGCCCACCAAACTCGAGGATCTGGTGACGCTTCCGGGCGTGGGCCGCAAGACGGCGCACGTGGTGCGCGGCAACGCGTTCGGCATGCCGGGGCTGACGGTGGACACGCACTTTCAGCGGCTGGTCAAGCGCCTCATGCTCACCGAGGAAACGGATCCGGTGAAGATCGAGCACGCCATCGCCGGGCTCATCGAGCGCCGCGAGTGGACCATGTTCTCCCACCGCATCATCTTCCACGGCCGCCGTATCTGCCACGCCCGCAAACCGGCGTGCGGCGTGTGCCCGATCGCGTTCGACTGCCCGAGCTTCGGCGCCGGCCCCACCGATCCGGAGGCGGCCTCGGACCTGGTCACGGGCCCGGAGCGCGACCACATCCTGGGGCTTGCATGAAGCGCGCGATCTGGGTGAGTGTTGTGGTCATCGTCGCGGTGACCCTGCTCGTGGTGGCGGGCGCGCGCAGTTTGCTTGTCGACGATCAACCAACGGGGGACCCTGTGGCCGTCGAGAAGCAGGTGCCTCAACGGCCGGACTGCCCGGCTGGGCTGGACCTGCCGTGCCTGGGTGGGGACGTGGCCGGCGAGGCCAAGGAGATCACCGTGGTCAACGTGTGGGCCTGGTGGTGCCAGCCGTGCCGCGCGGAGCTGCCGGCAGTGGAGGAGTTCGCGCGCACGCACCCGGAATACACCGTGGTGGGCGTGCACGCGGACCAAAACGCGGGCAACGGCGCGGCGCTGCTGGAGGATCTTGGGGTGGGCCTGCCCAGCTATCAGGACGACTCGGGCGCCTTCGCCGCGGAGCAGGGCCTGCCGCCGGTTGTGCCGGTGACGGTGGTGCTGCGCGGCGGCGAGCAGGTGGCGGTGTTTGCCAAGGAGTTCACCTCGGCTGAGGAGCTCGCCGCGGCTGTTCAGGGGGCGCTGTAGATGGACGCGCCGCTGCGCCCGGACCGCGCGCCGCGGTGGCTGAAACCCCTGCTAGAGGCCATCGAAGACGGCGGTGCGGGAATCCCGCGCCGGCTGCTGTCGCCGCGCGTGCTGCAACAAGACGGCGCGGACCAGGCCGCCGTGTTGATCCTGTTCGCCGGCGACCCGCGCGCGACCGAGCTGCCGGAGGACGCGCGGGTGCTGATCACCCACCGCACCCCGCGCATGCGCAGCCACTCCGGTCAGATGGCGTTTCCCGGCGGCCACATCGACCCCAGCGACGGCGGGCCCGTGGATGCCGCGCTGCGCGAAGCGTGGGAGGAAACCGGCCTGGACCCGGACCGTGTGATCCCGCTTGCCCTGCTGGACGCTGCCACCACCGGCGGAAGCAACCGGCGCGTGCGCCCCGTGGTGGCGTTCACCCCGGAGCCCGGCGAGGTGTACCCGGCCAGCGAGGAGGAGACGGACGCGGTGTTTTTCGTGCCGGTGCGCGAGCTGGTGGATCCGCGAAACCGGGCGATGCTGGGCATCAAGGAATGGTCGGGGCCCGCGTTTTGGGCGGGGGAGTTTCTGGTGTGGGGCTTTACCGGGGTGCTGCTCGCCGTGGTGCTGAAGCTGGGCGGCTGGGTGCGGCCCTGGGACGAAAAGCCCGGCGACTTGCGGGCTGCGCTGGCGCGTTCTGCCAACCGTGAGCGGTAACATCACCGGAATGCACCTGGTTATCGACGTCCTGCTCGCGCTCGCCGTCGTCGCCGCCTTCATTAGCGGCTGGCGCCAGGGGGCGCTCTCGGCGGTGCTGTCCGCCGTCGGCGTGGTGGCGGGCCTGGTCATCGGGCTTGCGTTGGCGCCGTTCGCGCTGGACCTGGCGGAATCGCAGACGGTGCGCATCGTGCTGCTCATCGCCCTGGTCGTGCTGTTTGTGGGGCTGGGCAACCTGGTCGGCGTCACCGTCGGCGGGAACCTGCGCGGGCGCGTGCGCTCCCGGGGCCGCCGCGTGCTGGATTCCGTGCTCGGCGCGACGTTCCAGTCGGTGGCGGTGGCCGCGGTGCTGTGGTTCATCTCCATCCCGCTGGCGGCCTCGGTGCCGGGCGAGATCGGCGACGGCATCCGCTCCTCCCGCGTCTTCGGCGCCATCGACGCCGCCGCCCCCGAGGCGGCCTCCAAACTGCCGGTGAGGTTCGCCGCGCTTCTCGACGAATCCGGGCTGCCGCCGTTGGTTTCCCCCTTCTCGCCGGGCGGGGCGCAGGTAGCGGCGCCGGATGGGTCGGCGGTGGAGCCGGAGGTCGTAGAGAAGCTGCGCCCCAGCGTGGTGCACGTGATGGGCGACGCGGAAACCTGCCGGCGGCGCCTCATGGGCACCGGCTTTGTCATCGAGGACGGCTACGTGCTCACCAACGCGCACGTGGTGGCCGGCACCGAGCGGGTGGCCCTGGACACCGTGGTGGGGGTCAAACCCGCGCAGGTGGTGCTGTTCGACCCGGACACCGACATCGCGGTGCTGCGCGCCGATGAACTGGGGCTGCCGGAGCTGCGCTGGGCCGAAGACGAGCTGGCGGTCAGCGACAGCGCCGTGGTGATGGGCTACCCCAAGTCCGGCCCGTTCGAGGCGGCGCCGGTGCGCATCCGCGGCAAGCTGGAAATCGCGGGCCCGGACATCTACACCACCGGGCGCGTGGAGCGCGAGGCGTACACCATCCGCGGCAACATCCGCCAGGGCAACTCCGGCGGGCCGCTGCTCACCCCGGGAGGCGAAGTCGCGGGAATGATCTTCGGGGCGTCCCTGGACACCTCAGAAACGGGATACGCGCTGACTGCACACCAGGTGCAGCAGCGCGTAGGGGATGTGCGGAGCTTAACGCGCCCCGCGGATACGCAAGCGTGCGTTAGCGGTTAACGGCGGTGGAGCCGCCGGTGCGCGGCAGCGAGGAGCCCGTGCCGGAGGAGGTGTAGAGGCCAGCCTCGTCCTTGGCCAGGTTCTTCTGCGCCTGGCCCGGCTTGAGGTTCTTCAGCTCGTTGACGGACTCGATGGTCTTCTCCGGCGCCTTGATCTTCTTGATCTTCTTGAAGCCGATGAAGGCGAGCAGGCCAGCCAGCGCCAGCATGACCAGGAAGACAATCAGGAACGCCCAGCCGCGGTGCATCCAGGACGCGAGCATCTCCGCGATGGCGAAGAAGAGGAAGAAGGAGGAGTACAGCGCGATCACGCCGGCCACGGCGAACAGGCCGCCGCCCATGGCGCCCTTCTTCACCTCGCCGACGACCTCGGCCTTGGCCAGCTCGATCTCGCCGCGGACCAGGGTGGAGACCTGCTGGGACGCGTTGGAGATCAGGGTGCCGATGGAGTCGTTGCCCGGCTGGGTGGCGTAGGTGTCGCGCAGCGGGATGGAGTCCACCTTGGCGTTCACGGCGGTGGAGCCGCTGGTGTAGAGGCCTTCGTTGCTCACTTGTAGTTCACCTTCCTGGGTGGCTTTTATACGGCACCCGGGAAGGTGCCTGGAAATTCTTCACACGATGTTAGCGATGTATGGAGGTATTTGCCCGAATCGGGGTAGAAAAGTCACGCGGTTTTACGCCGAGCGCTTGTCGTCCTTGCCGCCGCCCATGGCGCGGGCGATGAGGACACCGGCGACTGCCAGGGCGGTCACGCCAGCGATCACGCCCGCGCCGATGCCCACTTCGCGCGCGTTCGGCATCTGGAACAGCGGCTCCGGGTTTTTGAAGGTGCGGGCCTGCCAGCCGTTGGCCAGCGCGTGTTTCTTCAGCGCCCGGTCCGGGTTCACGGCAACCGGGTTGCCCACCAGTTCCAGCATGGGGATGTCGGTGGCGGAGTCGGAGTAGGCGTAGCTGTGGTCCAGGTCGAAGTCGTGCTCGGCGGCGAACTGTCGCACCGCCTCGGCCTTCGCGTCGCCTTTGAGGTAGCGGGTGATTTCGCCGGTGAGCTTGCCGTTTTCCTCGGCCATTTCGGTGGCGACCACGGTGTCCACTCCGAGTTCGTCGGCGATCGGCTCCACCAGGATCGCAGCCGAGGCCGAGATGATGATGACGTGGTGGCCGGCGTTCCTGTGGTCGTCGATAAGCTGGCGCGCTTCGGCGTAAATAGCGGGGGCGACCACCTCGCGCAGGGTGTCGCGGGTGATGCGCTGGATGGTTGCGACGTCCCAGCCGGCGACCATCTGCGCGAGCGCGTCGCGGGTGGAGTCCATCTTCTGGCTGGACTGGCCCACCAGCATGTACTGGGCTTTGGTGAGGTAGAGCTCCCAGGCTTCCTGTCGGGTGATCATCCCGTTGTTCAGGAATTCTTTGCCGAAGGCGAACGCGGATGACGTCGCAATGATCGTCTTATCCAGGTCGAAGAAGGCCGCCACCGGCTTGTTAGCAGACATACTCCTGCAGTGTAGACCCCAAACCCTACGGATGCGTAGCTAAGGCCTGTGAAACCAGTGTGACGCGTGGGGCGACTTATCCACAGCGGAATTGTTGAAGCGTCCGCAATAGGGGTGGGTTATCCACAGAAAAAATTTCGCCCATTGTTTCCGGGTTGCCACGGTTGCACGCTACCGCCATGACACACGCAAACACAGGCCCCATCGTCGTCGCGGTCGCGGACCCGGCGCTGCACTCCGAAGCCATCCACATCGCCGCCGCCACAGGTCGCAAGGTCATCGACGCCGCCGACGACACCCAGCTCGCCCGCCACGCTCCCAAGGCGCATGCCTTGCTTATCGACGACCTCCGGGCCCCCTCCTTAAGCACCCAAACACGGGGACCGAACGTGTTCACCGTGGTCGCGGACACCGCCCCGGCCGCGACGCGCGAGGACGTCTTCGCCCTGCCCGCCCAGGCCGCGGACGTGCTGCGCAGCATCGGCGCGCTCGCGCTGGCCCCGGCTGTGTCGGCGGCGAGTGGGAAGGTCGTCGCCGTGCTCGGCGCGTGCGGCGGGGCGGGCGCGTCGGTGCTCGCCGCGGCGCTGTGCCGGGCGGCGGGCAACGCCACGCTGGTGGACGCCCACCAGCTCTCCGGCGGCCTGGACCTGTTGCTGGGGCTAGAGAGCACGCCCGGCGCGCGCTGGGGCGAGATCGACTTCGCCGCCGGCGGGGCGGTCTCGCGCGCGGGGTTGCGCGGGGCGCTGCCCGCCGGCGAGGACGGCACCGCGCTGCTGACGTTTCCGCGAACAACCGTGGCGGACCCGTTCCGGCTGACATTGGATGAGCTCAACGCCGTGGTGCACGCCGCCGGCACGGAGGGGCTGACGGTGGTGGACGCCCCGCTTGCGTTGCTGCCGGACCGCTGCGACCTCGCCGTGGTCATGCTGCGGCCCGAGCTGCGCGCGGCCGCTGCCGCCGCCCGGATCGTCGCCGAGTGCAACGCCGCCGGGGTGGCCAGCGCGCTGGCGCTGCGGCAAAGCGAGTGGGCGTCGCTGGAGCCCGCGCAGGTGGAGGACACCGCGAAAGCGCCCGTGATCGTGCAGGTGCAGCAGGTCCGGGGGCTGACCAAGCAGCTGGACCAGGCCGGCCTGCCGGCGAAGCTGCCGCGCACACTGAACCGCGCCGCCGAGGCTGTGCTGGGGGAGGTGGCCTAAATGGACGACGTGCTCGCCCGCGTGAAGCGCCGCCTGGCCGACGAGCCAGCCCAGCCCGACCCGGCGCGCGTCGCCGCGATCATCCGCGAGGAAGCGGTGGTGATCAGCGACATCGGGGTGCTAGACATCATGCGCAAGCTTCGCGACGACACCACGGGCGCCGGGCCGTTGGAGGCAATCCTGGCGGACCCGGCCGTGACCGACATCTGCGTCAACGCCCCGGACGAGGTGTACGTGGACACCGGCCAGGGGTTGGAGCGCTCGGAGCTGACGTTCGATTCGGAAGCTTCCGTGAGGCGGCTCGCCACCCGCCTGGCCGTCAGCTGCGGGCGCAGGTTGGACGACGCGCAGCCGTTCTGCGACGGACACGTCACCCGCGACGACGGCACCCTACTGCGCTTCCACGCCGTACTCGCCCCGACCGCCCAGGCAGGCACCTGCATCTCCCTGCGCGTGCTGCGCACCGCCTCGGCCACGCTCGACGATCTTGTGGCGCGCGGCGCGCTTGACGAGGAGAGGGCGGCGCTGGTGCGGGGGATCGTCGCCAAGCGAAAGGCGTTTGTGGTCGTCGGAGGCACCGGCTCCGGCAAGACCACGTTGCTGTCCGCGCTGCTCGCGGAGGTGGACCCGGCCGAGCGCATCGTGGCCATCGAGGACACCCTCGAGCTGACCCCGGACCACCCGCACGTGGTGAACCTGACCAGCCGCGGCGCCAACGCCGAGGGTGCCGGCGCGATCACCATCGCGGACCTGGTGCGCCAATCGCTGCGCATGCGCCCGGACCGCATCGTCGTCGGCGAGATCCGCGGCGGGGAAGTGGTCGACCTGCTCGCCGCGCTCAACACCGGCCACGACGGCGGGGCTGGCACCCTGCACGCCAACTCCATCGAGGAGGTGCCCGCCCGCTTCGAGGCGCTCGCGGCACTCGGCGGGATGGACCGCGCCGGGCTGCATGCCCAGCTCGCCGCCGCCATCGACGTGGTGCTGGTGGTCAAACGCCGCACCGACGGCACCCGCTACCTGCAGCAGATCGGCGTGCTCGAGGGCGAGCCGGTGCGCGCGAAGGTGGTTTGGGACGCCGAGCGCGGCGAGCTGGACGGCTACGAGGAGCTCGCCCGATGATCACCGTGATGCTGCTTGCCTGCGCTGTCGCCGTCGCCGTGCCATCGCCCGCGTACCGGGTGGTCGAGCGCACCCTAAGCCCCGCGCCCAGGCTTATCCCGGCCACCGTGGCGGTTGCGGGCATCGGCGCGGTGGTGTTCGGCCGCGTCAGCCTCGTGGTCGCCGCGGCCATGGCCGGCGCGACGCTGGTGCACGTGCTGCGCGCCCGCCGCGACGACAGGGCCGCCCGGCGGCGCAGCGCGGCGGCCGCGACGTACCTCGGGGCAGTGTCCACCAACCTGCAGGCAGGCGCCGCCATGCCGGACGCGCTGGCGCGTGCCGCCGAGCAGGCGCCAGCCCCGCTGCACACGGAAGCCGCCCGCCTGACGCAGCTCGCCCGCTCCGGCGCGCCGCTGGAGACACACGTGCCGGAGCTTGAACGCCTCGGCACGCTCTGGGCGCTGTCGGCCTCGCGCGGGGTGCCGCTGGCGAAGCTGGTCGCCGCACTCCGCGACGACATCGACCACACCAACCGACACCGCGACGCCACCCGCGCCGCCCTGGCCGGCCCGCAAACCACCGCCGCAGTCCTCGCACTGCTGCCTGTTGCCGGGGTGCTCATGAGCACCGCGATGGGCGCGAACCCGCTGGCGTTTCTCACCGGCGGCGGGCTCGGCGGGGCGCTGTTGGTGGTGGGCACCGCGCTGGTGTGCGCAGGCGTGGCAGTCTCGCGCCGCATCATCGAGGGGGCCAGCGCATGATCGGCCTTGTTCCAGCACTCCTCGTCGCCGCGGCACTGTGCGTCGCCCCGGCTGGCCCCGGCGGCCGCGTCACCGCAGCCACCCCGAAGGCGCCCCGCGACGGTCCCGAAAGGGCCGACCCGGAGCGCTGCGCCAGCGACATCGAACTGTTCGCTGCATGCGTCTCAGCGGGCCTGCCCGCCGCCACCGCGGCGGCTGCGGTCGCTGACACCCACGGGACACGCAGCCCGTGGCACACCGTGGCCTCGCTGACGGCGCTGGGGGTCGAACCCCAGCGCGCCTGGGCCGAGATCCGCCACCTGCCAGGCGGCGAAGATCTCGCCGGGCTTGTTGTCCTATCCGCCACCTCCGGAACCTCGCTGGCCGCAGGCTGCGGGCGCATCGCCGCCCAGCTGCGCGCAGGCGCGGGGGACCGGGCCAAAGCCAAAGCGGAACGCGCTGGCGTGCTTATCGCCATCCCGCTCACCGCGTTTTTCCTGCCGGCGTTTTTCGTCCTCGGGCTCGCGCCCGCGGTGATCAGCCTCGGCACCTCACTGATCAACTAGAAGGAGTTTTCCCATGCGTCACCTCAATTCCGCACTCACCACTGCCTACCTGTACGCTGCCTCCAGGGCCCAGAAAATGCGCTCTGACCAAGGGATGTCAACTATCGAATACGCCTTTGGCAGCCTCGCGGCCGCGGCCCTTGCCGGCGTGCTCTACCTCGTGGTCAACGGCGACGCCGTCACCAACGCCATCGAAAGCGTCATCACCGACGCGCTGAGCAACACGCCGGGCTGATGAGCACCATCGAAACCGCGCTGTCGCTGTCGGCCCTCGTGGTGGTCACAGCCGCGATCGTGGGCGGGATCGCCACCGTTGCCGCCTACATCACGGCCGTGGACATCGCAGGTGCCGCCGCCCGCGCCCACGCGCTGGGGGTGGACTACGCCGCGCCCCGCGGCGACGTTGCCGTCACCGAAAACGCGGGCCTGGCCACCGCGGCCGCCTCGGTCCCGGCGCCGATCGGCACCATGCGCGCCACGGCCGTGTTCCCGGTGGAGTTCTGATGCGTCTGCTTTCCGACGAAGGCTCCGCCACCATCACCGCCACCGGCATCATCACGTCAGTAGTTTCGCTGGCACTGGCGGTGGTGGCGCTCGGGGTGCACACCTCCGACACGCACCGGGCCCGGGTCGCGGCGGACCTAGCCGCCGTGGCGGGTGCGACCGCGATGTACCGGGGCGGTGACGCCTGTGCCACGGCCGGCCGCACCGCGGAGCTCAACGGCGCGCGCGTGGTGTCCTGCGAGGTCACCGCAGGCGACGTCGTGGTGGCAGCCACCCGCCGCCGGGCGGAGGCCGCCGCCCGTGCCGGGCCGTAACGTGCGCACCGCCTAGCGCGGTGCTTCACCCGCCGTCATGGTCACTAGCGCGCCGAGCAGCTTCAGCGCGGCGCGCTTGTCCAGTGGCTGGTTGCCGTTGCCGCACTTCGGCGACTGCACGCACGACGGGCAGCCGTCCTCGCAGCCGCAGGAGCGCACCGTCTCCCAGGTCGCCTCGATCCACTCGTGGAAGCGGGCGAAGCCCTCGTCGGCGAAGCCCGCGCCGCCGGGGTGGCCGTCGTAGACGAACACCGTGGGCAGCATCGTGTCCGGGTGCAGCGCGGTGGACACGCCGCCGATGTCCCAGCGGTCGCACGTGGCCAAAAGCGGCAGCAGCCCGATCGCGGCGTGCTCGGCGGCGTGCAGGGCGCCCGGGATCTCGCCGGCGGTAATGCCCAGCTCGTCCAGCACCATCGGGTCGATGGTGTACGCCACCGCGCGGGTGACCAAACGCTGCTCGGGCAGGTCGAGGGGGATGTGTTCGCTGACGGTGCCGTCGGCAAGCCGCACCACGTAGCCGGTGACCCGGTCGATGACCTCCACGTCGACGCTTGCCACCCACAGCCCCGGCGAGGGGTTGACCAGCTTGTGGGCCTCGCCCAGGATCGTGATGTCCGTCGTCGAGCGCGCTTGCGTGGAATAGTCGGGCAGCTCCGGCGCCACCAGTGCGACGTAGTCGTCCAGGTCCAGCGCCTGGACCACGAAGTACTCGCCCTGGTGGATGTAGACCGCCCCGTCGTGCACCTGGCTCATCGCGCGCGCCGCGTCCACGGTGCCGAGCAGCCGACCGTCGGCGACGTCCACGATCATCACCTGCTCGCCCACATCGCCGCGCAGCGACACCGAAGCGTGCGCCGACTCCGGCGTGATCTCGCCGTCCAACTGCGGCACCGCGAACCAGCCCGCCGGCCGGCGGCGCAACAAGCCCGCAGCAGTCAGGTCGTCCACCACGTCGTGGGCGCCGAAGGCCTCCACGTCCGCCTCGCTCAGCGGCCGTTCCACCGCGGCGCAGTACACGTGGCCGCGCAAAATGAACGGGTTGGTTGGGTCGAACACGGAATTTTCCACCGGCTTGCCCAGAAGCGCCTCCGGATGGTGGACCAGGTAGGTGTCCATCGGCTCGTCGCGCGCCACCAGCACCGCCACCGAGCTCTGCCCGCGACGGCCCGCGCGCCCCGCCTGCTGGCGAAACGACGCCACCGTGCCCGGAAACCCCGCCATCACCACCGCGTCCAGCCCACCGACGTCGATGCCCAGCTCCAGCGCGTTCGTGGACGCCACCCCCAGCAGCTCACCATCGTCCAGGCGGCGCTCCAGCTCGCGGCGGTCCTCCGCCAGATACCCCGCCCGGTACGGCGCGACACGCTCGGCCATATCCGCGCGGCCCGCCGCCGACAGGTGCTCCTGGGTGCGCATCGCCACCGTCTCCGCGGCGCGCCGGGACCGCACGAACGTCAACGTCCGCGCGCCCTGCAGCAACAGCTCAGCCGACACCGACGCCGCCTCCGCGGTGGCGGGGTAGCGCACCGGCGCGCCGCCCTCGCCCTCGGCGCCCTCGATGAAGCCGGGCTCCCACAGCACGATGGTGCGCTCGCCGGAAGGGGCGGCGTCCTCGGTCACGGCCACAGCCTCGCGCCCGCTCAGCCGGCGGGCCTGCCCCGCCGGGTCCGCCGCGGTGGCCGACGCGTAGATCAGCGTCGGGGAAGACCCGTACGCGGCGGCGATGCGCAGCAGCCGCCGCAGCACTAAAGCCACGTTCGCGCCGAACACGCCCCGGTAGGTGTGGCACTCGTCCACCACCACGTACTTCAAGTGCCGCAAGACCCGCGCCCACCGCGCGTGCGAGCCCAACATCGACGCGTGCAGCATGTCCGGGTTGGTGAACACGTAGCGCGCGTGCTCCCGAATGCCCGCGCGCGATTCCGTCGGCGTGTCCCCGTCGTAAGGCGCCGGGTGGATGCCCTCCAAGCCCGCGCCCTTAACCATCCGCAGCGTGGCCTGCAGCTGGTCCGAGCCCAGCGCCTTCGTCGGCGTCAGGTACACCGCGCACGCCGTCGGATCCTGCACCAGTGCGGTCAGCACCGGCAGCTGGTAGCCCAACGACTTGCCGGAGGACGTCCCCGTCGCCACCACCACGTCCTCGCCGCGCCACGCGTGCTCTGCGCACAAGGCTTGGTGGAGGTAGGGGGAAGCGAAGCCTTCGTCGATAAGCAATTGCTTCAAACGCGGCTCCACCCACCCAGGCCACTCGCTGAAGCGGGCCTGACGTGCGGGGACCTGCTCGACATGCGTGATCGTCGCCGCAGGATGGCGGCGCTTCAGCGCGCCGAGGAGCTCGGTGCCAAACGGGGAAACCATAATCACCGGAAAGTATGCCAGTTCCCAGTGCTAAGGCCCGCACTTCATGGCACACTGGGTGGCGGTCACAGATTTTGTGTGCGCCCGAAGCGGTGCTCGCGAGGATTGTGCACGCGGGCACCAGGACCCGTTAGGCCCTGGTGGACGACATCTCTACGCAAATTTTTGAAAGGTTTCACCATGGCAACCGGTACCGTGAAGTGGTTCAACGCCGAAAAGGGCTTCGGCTTCATCGCCCCGGACGACGGCTCCTCCGACGTCTTCGTCCACTACTCCGAGATCCAGGGCTCCGGCTTCCGCACCCTGGAAGAAAACCAGCAGGTCGAATTCGAGGTCGGCGAGGGCGCCAAGGGCCCGCAGGCGCAGCAGGTGCGCGCGCTCTAAGCACACTTTGCTTATCGACGGGGCTTCCGCTCGGAGCCCCGTTTTTTATACGTTGCTCACGCCTTGGCGCACGTCACGCCACTCGGCAAGCTTGTTCTGGCCCTTTTGAATCAGGTAGCCGACAGACGAGCCGAGCACCACGCCCAGAAGCATCGCGAGCAGCGGGTAGTCCTGCAGGATGCGCCCGCCCAAGTAACCGACGCCGACGCTCAAAAACGCCCAGAGGATCACGCCGACGGTGTCGAAGAAGACGAACTTGAACCAGTTGTAGCGCACCGACGCCAGCACAATCGTGGCCACCCAGCGCGCCCAGGGGATGAAGCGGGCGACGATAATGGTCGCGCCCGCGCCGCGGTTCATGTTCCGGCGCACCCAGCGGATCGCCTGGCCCGCCTTCGACTCCGGGTCCAAGGCTTCCACCCGGTGAATGAGCTTGCCGCCGAGGGCGAAGCAGATGTTGTCGCCGATGATCCCGCCGATGGACGCCGCGGCGATCACGCCCCACACACTCGGCACTCCGCGGGATGCCGAAAACGCGCCCGCCAAGTTCAGCACCGTCTCCGACGGCACCACGGGCGCCAGCGCATCCGCGACAATAAGAACAGTCACCAGCGGGTAAAACACCGGCATCGCCATGAGCGTGTGCAGGAAATCGATGAGGGAATCGACCACGAAGACGCATCCTTTCCGCCCCCGGGGTTCACGGCTCCGGGGCACCCGAGCAGTGTAGTCCTATTACCCGGGTGCACAATCGTGTGCTAGTTGTCTGTTAGGCAATAACTCTGTGCAAAGCGAGGTGTCAGTCAACGTGGCTGAAGGTGGCAAGACCCTAGTCATTGTGGAGTCCGCGACGAAGGCGAAGAAGATCCAGAAGTATCTGGGCGACGACTTTATTGTGGAAGCCTCCGTCGGCCACATCCGCGACCTGCCCGGCCGAGCCGCCGACATCCCCGCCAAGTACAAGAAGGAACCGTGGGCCAAACTCGGCGTCAACCCCGAGGACGGCTTCACACCCATCTACGTCGTCGACGCGGACAAGAAAAAGAAGGTCACCGACCTCAAATCCAAGCTCAAGCAGGCCGACAAGCTCCTGCTCGCGACAGACCCGGACCGCGAAGGCGAAGCGATCGCCTGGCACCTTCTGGAAACGCTCAAGCCGAAGGTGCCGGTGGAGCGCATGGTGTTCAACGAGATCACCGAATCCGCCATCCGCGAAGCCGCCGAAAACACCCGCGAGCTGGACATGGACCTCGTCGACGCGCAGGAAACCCGCCGCATCCTCGACCGCCTCTACGGCTACGAAGTCTCGCCGGTGCTGTGGAAGAAGGTCATGCCGCGCCTGTCCGCCGGCCGCGTCCAATCCGTGGCCACCCGCGTGATTGTCGAGCGCGAACGCGAGCGCATGGCGTTCATCCCGGCGGAGTACTGGGACCTGGTCGCGGAGTTGGAGAAGGGCGAAACCTTCGACGCGAAGCTCGTCGCGCTCGACGGCAAGCGCATCGCCCAGGGCCGCGACTTCGATGACCGGGGGCGGCTGAAGGGCGAGGCGGTGATCGTCGATAAGCAAAAGGCGCACTCGCTTGCCGACGCGCTGGGCACCGCGCCCATGCACGTCACCGCAGTGGAGGAGAAGCCGTACTCGCGTAAACCCTACGCGCCGTTTATGACCTCCACGCTGCAGCAGGAGGCCGGACGCAAGCTGCACTTCACCTCCGCGCGCACCATGCGCATTGCACAACGGCTGTACGAAAACGGCCACATCACCTACATGCGTACAGACTCCACCTCGCTGTCCAAGCAGGGCCTCGACGCCGCGCGCTCCGCCGCCCGCGAGCTGTACGGCGCCAATTACGTCACGGATGCGCCGCGCACCTACGACCGCAAGGTGAAAAACTCGCAGGAAGCCCACGAAGCCATCCGCCCCGCCGGCGAACGCTTCGCCACCCCCGGGCAGCTGGCTGGGGCTTTGGACGCCGAGGAGTTCAAACTCTACGAACTCATCTGGGCGCGCACCGTCGCATCCCAGATGCAAGACGCCCGCGGCACCTCGATGAAAGTCACCGTTCAAGGCGACGCCGACGGCGAGGCGTGCGAATTCGCCGCAACCGGCCGCACCGTCACCTTCCCCGGCTGGCTGCGCGCCTACTCCGACCGCCAAGCCAACGAAACCCGCCTGCCGCAGCTGGCCAAAGGCGACGAGCTGGCCACCAATAAGGTCACGGCAGATGGCCACTCCACCAACCCGCCGGCGCGCTACACCGAGGCATCGCTGGTGAAAAAGATGGAGGAGCTCGGCATCGGGCGTCCGTCCACCTACGCGTCGATTATCAAGACCATCCAGGACCGCGGCTACGTCGTCGCGCGCGGCAACGCCCTGGTGCCGTCGTGGGTCGCGTTCTCCGTGGTGGGCCTTTTGGAGAACAACTTCGACGCGCTCGTGGACTACGACTTCACCTCGTCCATGGAAGACGAGCTCGACGAGATCGCCCACGGCAACCAGGACCGCACCAAGTGGCTGTCCGGCTTCTACTTCGGCGACGCCGACGCGCGCGAATCCATGGCGCAGGCACTCGCGCGCCGCGGCGGGCTGAAGCACATGATCGAGGACAACCTCGAGTCCATCGACGCGCGCGCCGCGAACTCGCTGAAGCTTTTCGACGATGCCGAAGGCCGCCCCGTCATCGTCCGCGTCGGACGCTACGGGCCCTACATCGAGCGCGTCGTGGGCGAGAAGGACGGCGAGCCCGAGTACCAGCGTGCCAACCTGCCCGAATCCGCCACCCCGGACGAGATCACCCTGGAGATGGCGGAGAAGCTCTTCGCCACCCCGCAGTCCGGCCGCGAACTCGGCGTCAACCCCGCCAACGGACGCACGGTGGTGGCGAAGGAGGGCCGTTTCGGCCCGTACGTCACGGAGCTCGTGCGTGACGACGAGCGCGCCACCGCCGAAGCCCGCGCCGAGGAAGTCATCGCCGCGGAGCGCGCCGAGGAGGACGCTCAGCGCGCCGCAGAAGGCAAACGCGCGAAGAACTGGGAGACCAAGACGGCGGCGGCGCAGAAGGAAAAGCGAATGGCGCAGCTTGTCGACGAGCAGCTCAAGCCCGCCACCGCGTCACTGTTTTCCTCGATGGAGCCGTCGAGCGTCACCTTCGACGAGGCGATGCAGTTGCTGTCCCTGCCTCGCGAGGTTGGCGAGGACCCAGCGGACGGCGAGATGATCACCGCCCAGAACGGCCGCTACGGCCCGTACCTGAAGAAGGGCTCCGACTCGCGCTCGCTGGCTTCGGAGGACCAGATCTTCTCCATCACGCTGGAGGAGGCCCGCCGCATCTACGCCGAGCCGAAGCGCCGCGGACGCGCCGCCGCGAAGCCGCCGCTGAAGATGCTCGGCGACAACGACGTCTCCGGCAAGCCGATGACCATCAAGGACGGCCGCTTCGGCCCGTACGTCACCGACGGCGAAACCAACGCGTCCCTGCAGCGCGGCGACACCCCGGAAACCATGACGGACCAGCGCGCCAACGAGCTGCTCTCCGCCCGCCGCGCCCGCGAGGCCGAGGGCGGCGGCAAAAAGGCCACGAAGAAGAAGGCCGCGAAGAAGAAGGCGACCAAGAAGGCTGCCAAAAAGGCCACGAAGCCGAAGCAGACCACCAAGCGGGTGGTCAAGGCCCGCAAGCGCTAAAACTTCGCAACGTATACCGCGGTGGCGTGCTTGCGCCACCGCGTTTCGCGTTCTTGTGGACTACTGTGTTGCGGCGTCAACAATCGGCGGGGGTTATCCACAGATTTTTATTTGGCCCTTGTTCGGGGTTGCGGTGCCGCCATAGCTTCTGGGCCATGAACTTCACTGACTTTGTTTCCGCAGGCGTGGCCGTGCTCGCCGACTTCGACCGCGACGTAGCCATGGCCGCCGGCCTGTCCACCGGGCGGGTCCGCGACCTCGCCCGGGTGCACCACACCTACTTTGGCCCGACCCAGTTCACCCGCAAACAACGTGACGCCCTCGCCGCCGCCGAGGGTTTACCTATCGACCAGCTCGTGCACATCGAGAAGAAACTCCTCGCCGTCGAAGGGGCAGCCGAACGCTGGCGCATTAGGTTGGATTTGGTGCGCCACCGCGGCTCGTATAGGGCCCTGACCAAGCGCATCAAACGGTTGATCAAACAACCCGTCAAACCCGCCCCACCCTCGTGCAGGTTCAGCCGCTCGAAGGCAGGCATGCGCACCATGATCTTGACCTACAACGAGCGCGACCTCGCCGATCTCGAACACCTGCTGCGACAACTCATCGACGCCGACGACCCCGCCGCCGCCCAAATGGCCGACACGCTTATCGGGATCCTGCGCGACGGCAAGGGCGTGCCGAAGGCGAATTTCCGGCCGATCATCCTGGTGCCGATCGCCGACTGGGCCCGCATCCAATCAGGCCACGCAGACGAGGTCACCCTGATCTGCACCGACGGCACCACCATGACCGGAGCCGAATACATGGAGCACGAATTTGGCGACATACTCGAAGTCGCCGCGTTCCACCCCCAGGAAGGCCCGGTCAACCTGTACTACGGTAAGCGCTGCGCCAACGCGAAGCAGAAGGTCATGTCGAAGCTGCTCTGCCCGTCGTGTGCGTTTCCCGACTGCAAACACTCCGCAGAGACCACCCAAACCCACCACATCAACGCGTGGCGCTACGGGGGAATGACCAACATGGACAACCTCGCCGAACTGTGCCCCTTCCACAACGGGGTCAACGCCGACAACAGGCAAGGCCCGTTCGGCTACATCGACAACCCGAACGCGAGAATCCACTGGGTCGCACCCAACGGCACACGCGTCCCCATGACCACCCCGGGGGCGATGGAGCTGCTCTTCGACTAACCCGCCCACACACCGAAAACCCGCCCCAAAAGGGCGGGCACATCGGCATGCCCGCAACTAGGAGCGGTCGGCCATGGTGGAGCGCACCGGGCGCGCCAGCTGCGTCATCTTGCCGCGGCCGCGCAGCTCCACGGACTTCATCAGCGTCCAGCGCTGCTGCTCCACCTCGTTGGCCGCGCGCAGGGTTCCGGCGTTGGTCAGCACCAGGCCCGGGGTGTCCTTCGCCATGTCGGTCAGGCGCGCCGCGGCGTTGACGGCGTCGCCGATCACGGTGTACTCGAAGCGGTCCGAGCCGCCGATGTGGCCCGCCACTACATGCCCGGACGCCACACCGATGCCGGCGCGAAGCTCTTGGCCGGCCAAATCCCGCTGGAGTTCGCGGGCGGCTTGGAGGGCGTGCGAAGCGGCGTCGTGAAGCGAAACGGGTGCCCCGAACACCGCCAAGGCCGCATCGCCCTGGAACTTGTTAATCACGCCCTTGTTGCGGTGCACCACCTCGACAACGACGTCGAAGAAGTCGTTCAGCGCAGCGACAACCTCCTCCGGTGTGTGGTCCACGGCGTAGGTGGTGGAGCCGACGACGTCGATGAACAGCACCGCCACCTTGCGCTCCTCGCCGCCGAGCTCCGGGATCTCCTCCAGCGCCTTCTGCGCCACCTCCGCGCCGACGTACTGGCCGAAGATGTCGCGCACGCGCTGGCGGTCGCGCAGCCCCTTCATCATCTCGTTGAACCCGGCCTGCAACACGCCGATCTCGGAGCCGTCGTAAATGTCCACCTGCGTGTTCTGCTCGCCGCGGCGCACGCGGTTGATCGCGCCCTGCAGCTCCTTGATCGGGTCGGCCACACTCATGATCACCAGCGCGGTGCCCACGAAACCGGTGACCATGCCGGCGGTGATCAGCGCGACGATCGCGGAGGTGAGTTCGCCGACGTTGCCGGTGAAGTAGCCGTGGCGCTGCGCCACCGTCAGCAGTAAAACGCCCACCATCGGCACGGCGGAGGTGGTGAACCACGTCAGGTACAGCTGCCACTTGATCGGCGGCTGCAGCGTGGAGTCCTCGAAGCGGCGCGCCAGCGCGGAGGCGGCGATGGGGCGCACGAGGCGCTCGGCCTGCAGGTAGGTCAGCACGGCGGTGACGAAGGTGGTCAGCGAGGCGGTGGCGAGGACGACGGTGGCCAGACGGGCGTCGACACGCCAAGCCCCCACAGTGACGATCGCGGTGCCGATACCCCACACGCCCACCACAATGATGGTTTGCAGCACCGGCAGCCGCATGACCAGGTGGCGCACCATGTTCGGGTCGTGCCCGTCGGGGTGGCGCTGCCATTCCAGCACGGGCCGGAACAGGTACAGCGTGACCACCACGCCCAGCACCACGGCGATTGCCGCGTAGATCACGCCGATGGCGCCGAGCTGCCCGCCGAGGCCGAGTTCGCGCACTTCCGGCATGGGGATGAGGTAGCGCACGAACAGCATGCAGCCGATCGCGGCGATGACGTTGGTTCCCAGCACGGTCGCGGCGTACAGGGGCCATGACGTGCCCCAGAGCCACCGCAGCTCGCGCCAGAATCGTTTCATGGTGTATCACCTTAGCGCGCGGGTACTGTGATCATCCGTGACTACCCGTAGCGTCAGTGAGCGGCTTGCCGGTACTCCGGCGGTGCGCGAGACAATCATGTCGGCGGCCAAGGCTGCAAGGCTTGGCGACGGCTACGCCATGACCCACGCCTGGCTTTTCACCGGCCCTCCGGGAGCGGGCCGCTCGCAGGCCGCGTTGGCGTTCGCGGCGGCGCTGATGTGCACGGACCCGGTGGAGATCGGGTGCGGGCGCTGCGACGCGTGCCGGCTGGCGTTGGCGGGCACGCACACGGATCTGCTGCACGTGGTGCCGCAGCGGGTGAACATCCCGGTGGATTACGTGCGCCGCACGATCGTGCCGCAGGCGGCCCGCCTGCCGACGGTCGCCGCCTGGCGCGTCATCGTCATCGAAAACGCCGACCGGTTGAATACCGACGCCGCCGACGCGCTGCTGAAGACGGTGGAGGAGCCGCCGGAGCACACCGTGATCATCATGTGCGCCCCGTCGGCGGATCCGCAGGACTTCTCGCAGACGCTGCGCTCGCGCTGCCGCCACCTGTACGTGCCGGCGCCGACGGAGGACGAGGTTGTGCGCATCCTGGTCGAGGAGGAGGGCGCGACCGAGCACGACGCCCGGCTTGCCGCGGCCGCGACGATGCGGCACGTGGGGCGTGCGCGGCTGCTGGTGCGCTCGGACCAGGTGCAAAAGCGCCGCTCCATGGCGATCAACCTGGCGGAGCTGGTGTTCCACGGCGCGCAGGCGTTCCAGGCCGTCGGCGCGCTGGTCACGGCGGCGGAGAAAGAGGCCGTGGAGGCCCACAAGGCCGAGGACGAAGCCGAGCGCGCGAAGCTGGAAAACGCGCTCGGCATGGGCGCGAAGGGCAAAGGTGCGGGCAAGGCGTTGGGGGGCGTTGCGTCGTCGATAAAAGCGCTCGAAGAGGAGCAGAAGAAGCGCGGCACCCGCCGCAAGCGCGACATGTTCGACCTGGTCCTGGTGGACCTGGCGGGGGTGTACCGCGACGCCATGATCATCCAGTCCGGCGCCGGTCTTGCCCTGATCCACCCGGACTACGAGGGCTTGGCGCGAGAGATCGCGGAGCGCACCACCCCAGAAGGCCTGGTGGAGTGCCAGGAGGCCATCGCGCAGTGCCGCGAGCGGTTGACGCAGCAGGTGCAGCCGGCGGTGGCGTTTAACGGCATGCTCGGCCGGATCAGGCTCGCCTGCAAAGTGTCCTGAGCTGCCGGTTTCTCAGTTCCCCTCGGCTGCACTACACTTTCGCGGTGGTGCATCTTTGTATGCCCGGCCACTATAGCTCAGTCGGTAGAGCATCTCACTCGTAATGAGAAGGTCGCGAGTTCGATTCTCGCTGGTGGCTCAATTTTTTTGCCTTAAACCGGGCAGAAACCGCGGCACAACCTTGCCGACGGCGTTGCGCGGCAGCTCGTCGACGAAGTGCACGTCGCGGGGGATGGAGTGGTCGGCCAGGTGGGCGCGCACCCAGTCGCGCACCGCGTCGGCGGTGATGTCGGCGCTGCGAACCACCCACACGGCGATGCGCTTGAACATCTGCTCGTCGTCGACGCCGTGCGCGTACACTTCGCCGACACCCGGCATGTCCTCGAGCACTTCCACCACGGACTGCGGGTGGACGTTTTCGCCGCCGACGATGATCATGTCGTCGTTGCGCGACTGCACGTGCAGGTACCCGTCGTCGTCGAGGTAGCCGAGGTCGCCCATTTCCACCAGGCCGTCGATCTCCACCATCTCGGTCGCGGGGTTGGTGTAGCCGCGCAGCGCCGTTTCGTTGTACAGGAAGATGCGTCCGGTTTCGCCGGGGCGGACTTCGTTCCCTTGGTCGTCGTAAAGCTTGAGCACCGTGCCGGGCGGGACTTTGCCCACGGTGGTGGGGTCGGCCTGCATCTGCTCGGGCGAGGCGGCCGCGGCGAGGGCGAGTTCGGTGGAGCCGTAGATGTTGGCCAGGATCGGGCCGAAGCGCTCCGTGGTGCGGCGCAACAGCGCGGGGCTGACGGCGTTGCCGGCGGAGGCGAGGTAGCGCAGCGAGGACGTGTCGTAGCTTTCCTGCAGATCCAGCATCTGTTTGAAGAAGATGGGCGAGGAGATCAGCCCGTCGCAGCGGTAGCGCTGGATGTCGCGGAAGCAGGCGTCCGGGTCGAAGATGCGGCGGGTGACAATGGTCGAGCGCGTCGCCAGCGCCACCTGCAGGGCGGACCAGCCCCAGGTGTGGAAGATCGACGCGGTCAGTTGCACGGTGTCGCCCGCGCGCCACGGGATGGCCTCGAGGTAGCCGGCGACCACGAACGGCATGCGCGGTTCGGGCCGCACGATGCCTTTGGGGATGCCGGTGGTGCCGGAGCTCATCAGGACGAGGTTGCCGTGTTTCGGCCAGCGGGGCAGTTGCCTATCGACGTCCATCCGGACCACCTGCCCAATCGAAATCCCCTCGCCGCCGTCTTCGTGGGCGCGGACGATCGTGATGCCGTCGGTGTTGGCGGGGAGGCGGTCGGCGAATTCGTCGTCGATGAACAGGACGTTGATGTCGTTTTCGGCGAAGATGCCGGCGAGCTGCTCCGGCGAGGAGCCGATGTTGAGCAGGAAGATATGCGCACCTGCGTAGCCTTTGGCGGCCAGCGGCAGGATGATGCCGCGGCCGTTGCGTGCCATCACGCCGATGCGAAGCTCGTCCAGGCCGCGTTCGTCTTGCAGCGCGAGGAGCCATTTGGCCAGCGAGCGTGAGTCGTCGCGGAGTTGGCGGTAGGTGAGGACACCGGTGTCGTCGATAAGTGCGATGCGGTCCGGTGCGGCGGCGGCACCTTGTTCGACCTCGCGGGCGGTGGTGAACCAGTAGCGTGCGAGGTTGGGTGCGAGCGCGAGGGCTGCGCGGGGGCCGCCTTCGGCGCTGACGAAGCCGGCGCGTGTAACGGCGGGCACGAAGCGGGCGAAAGACTTGAGTAAGAACAGCGGACGATGGGTGGGTCGCATGTGGATAATGTAGCCTACTGTTACGCAAGTTCCCCCTGTGAAAGGATTTCGCCGTGTCATTTTCCCGCCGCATCGCCGCCGCCTTCGTTGCGGCGGCCACGCTTCTCGCCCCGCTCGCCCCGGCGGCGCAAGCGCAGGACCGCAACATGGTCATCTTCGGCGACTCTGTCATCTCCGACCCGAACATGGGCCAGTGGGCCGCAGGCAAGCTGGGGCTCGACCCGCGCGGGCGCTCCGACAACGGCACCTGGTGCCCGACCTCGCCGACGAACTGGGGCAAGCGCTCCGCCGCCAAGCTCGGCCTGGCCGCCCGCGACTACTCCTGCACCGGCGTGGTGACCATCTCCAAGGGCCCGGGCCTGTTCCAGCAGGTGGACCGCGCGATCGCGGACCGCGGCCTGTCCCCAGCGACCGCGCGCGTGATCATCTCCGTCGGCTTCAACGACACGTACAACAACACCTCGCGCCCGGATGCCGACATCCGCCGCGACTTCACCCGCTACATGGTCCCGCAGATCAACCGCATCCGCGCCGCCGCGCCGAACGCGCGCATCCAGATCGTGGGCTACCCGAAGATCACCGCCGGCGACCGCGTGTGCCTGTTCCACATCGCCCCGAACGTCTCCGATTGGACCCGCTTCCAAGACGTGCAGCGCTGGGAGAACCTCGCGCAGTGGATGCAGGTGGACACTGCCCGCGCCGCCGGCGTGGAGTTTTTGGACCTGAAACCCTCCACGTGGAACAACAACATGTGCGCCCCCGACAACACGCGCATGTGGGCCGGCCTGGTGGACTTCTACGGCGGCCCGGGCAACCTGCCCATCCACGTTAACCAGCGCGGACACGAGCACGTGGCAAACGTCATCGCCCGCTCGTAGTGTTGGGGGACATGACACAGACTGTTCAAGGCGTAATCGCCCGCGAAAAGGGCGCCCCGGTCGAGGTCGTGGACATTGTGATCCCCGAACCCGGCCCCAACGACGTCGTGGTCAAGGTCCAGGCCACCGGCGTGTGCCACACGGACCTGGCCTACCGCGACGGCGACATCGAGGACGCGTTCCCGTTCCTGCTCGGCCATGAGACGGCCGGCGTCGTGGAAACGATCGGCGAGGACGTCACCCACGTCCAAGAAGGCGACTTCGTGGTGCTGAACTGGCGCGCGGTGTGCGGCGAGTGCCGCGCCTGCCGCAAGGGCGACACGAAGAACTGCTTCAACACCCACAACGCCTCGCAGAGCATGACGCTTGACGACGGCACTCCGCTCACCCCCGCACTCGGCATCGGCTCCTTTGCAGAGAAGACCCTCGTGCACGAAAAGCAGTGCACGAAGGTCGACCCGGAGGCCGACCCGGCAGCGGCCGGCCTGCTCGGCTGTGGCATCATGGCCGGCCTCGGCGCCGCCGTGAACACCGGCGACGTGCAGCGCGGCGAGTCCGTGGTCGTGTTCGGCCTCGGCGGTGTCGGGCTTGCGGCTGTGGCCGGTGCCGCGTTGGCGGGGGCGACGACGGTGGTGGCTGTAGACGTCGATAAGCGAAAGTGCGACGTTGCCACCGAGAAGTTCGGCGCCACCCACGCCATCTGCGCCAAGGACATGGGCGAGGACGAGGTGATCGAGGCCGTGCGCGAGCTCACCGGCGGCTTCGGCGCCGACGTGGCCATCGACGCGGTGGGCATCCAGCCCACCTGGCGCCAGGCGTTCTACTCCCGCGATCTCGCCGGCCGCATGGTCATGGTCGGCGTGCCCAACCAGACGGACCACGTGGACATCCCCGCGATCGACCTGTACGCCCGCGGCGGCTCCATCAAGCCGGCCTGGTACGGCGACTGCCTGCCGGAGCGCGACTTCCCCACGTACGTGGAGCTGTACAAGCAGGGCCGCTTCCCGTTGGGCGAGTTCGTCTCCGAGCGCATCGGCGTGGGCGACATCGAGGAATCCTTCGCCAAGATGAAGCGCGGCGACGTGCTGCGAAGCGTGGTGGAGTTCTAATGCGCATCGACAACGTCGTCACCTCCGGCCTGTTCAAGCTCGACGGCGGCGAGTGGGAGGTGGACAACAACGTCTGGATCGCCGGCGACGACTCCGAGGTCTACATCATCGACGCCGCCCACAACGCCGAAGCCATCGCCGAGGCGGTGGGCAACCGCCGCGTCAAGGGCATCCTGGCCACCCACGGCCACTCCGACCACATCGACGCCGCGCCCGAGCTGTCGCGGCTTGTCGACGCCCCGGTGTACCTGCATCCAACCGACGGGTTCCTCTGGCAGCGCCAGAACCCGGGCGCGCACTACCGCCAGCTTCTCGACGGCGCCACGTTCACCATCGCCGGCACCGACCTGCGCGTCATGTCCACCCCGGGCCACTCACCGGGCTCTGTGGTCATCTACGCCGAGGAAGCCGGCGAACTGTTCTCCGGCGACACCCTGTTCCAGGGCGGGCCGGGCGCGACGGGCCGGTCGTTCTCCTCGTTCGACACCATCATCCGCTCCCTGCAGAAATCCGTTTTGGACCTGCCGGCGGAGACGGTGGTGCGCACCGGCCACGGCGACCACACCACCATCGGCGCGGAAGCCCCGCACCTGGAGGAGTGGATCCGCCGCGGCTTCTAGCGCTCCGCGTCCGCGTCCTGCTCCGGCGCCTGCGCGTTCTGCAACGCGACGGCGCGGGCCAGGCGGGCGTAGCGCAACTCCTGCTCGCGGAAACGCGTCCACGTGGAGACGGTGACGAAGAAGAAAGCCACCACCAGCACGTACAGCATCAGGTCGGTGCCGCGCGCCACGCCCAGCCAGTTCGCCACGACGGTCACATCGTCGGGGCGGGCAATCGCCCACACCGCCGCCACCATCATGAGGGCGAAGCCGATTTTTACCCAGGCTTTGGCGTTAGCTTTGCGTCGATTAGCAAAGAAGTACCAGGCCAACGCGACAACCGCGAGCAGCAACAACGCCTGAATCATGGCAACCTCCTTGCAACGAGCCCGTCGGCGAGGATGTTCACGCCGTTGATCAGCGACTGGCCCTTCGACATCGAGTACTCCGTGTAAAGGATGTCCACCGGCTCCTCGTCCACGCGCCAGCCGTGTTTCTCGATCATGGAGACGATCTCCGAGGCGTGCGACATCCCGTTCATGCGGATGTTCATCTCCTCGGCCACCTTGCGGTTGAACGCGCGCAACCCGTTGTGCGCGTCCGTGAGCCCGAGTTTCTTCGTGCGCGGCGAGAGCATCACCACCGTCTTGAGCACCGCCCGCTTGATCCACGGCACCTGCGAATTGTCCTGGCCGGCGAAACGCGTGCCGACGATGATGTCCAACGGCTCAGTGCGCAGCCGCTCGATCAT
Source organism: Corynebacterium haematomassiliense (assembly GCF_013978595.1). Classification (GTDB taxonomy): domain Bacteria; phylum Actinomycetota; class Actinomycetes; order Mycobacteriales; family Mycobacteriaceae; genus Corynebacterium; species Corynebacterium lehmanniae. The sequence continues at coordinate 14,899 of NZ_JACDTZ010000003.1, read as the reverse complement.
GCGCACGACGTCTTTTTCCTGGTGCTGGCCGTCCGCGTCGAAGGTGACAAAGTACTGCGCGCCCGGCTGTTTGCGGGCGTACTCCACGCCGGTTTGGATCGCCGCGCCCTGGCCCAGGTTGACCGGGTGGTCCACTAGGTGGGCGCCGGCGGCGCGAATCTGCTCCGCGGAGTTGTCGACGGAGCCGTCGTTGACGCCCACGATGTTGGGGAACGTCTCGCGCGCGTGCGTGAGCACGTCGAAGATGACCGTGCCCTCGTTGTAGCAAGGCACGATCAGCCAAGTGTCTGAAAATCCGCTCATGTCGGAAGTTAGGTTACCTCCCGCGGTGGAACAAAGCGGCGTACACGCGCCGGAGCAAACCTGTGGGTAGCGCGCGGTACGCGGTGCGCGCCGCCAGGTTGAACGCGGCCCGCGGGCGCGAAATCAGCCCGTAGGAGACCAGGTTGCGCTGCATTTTCGCCTCCGCGGCGAGCATCTCGCGGCCGGTGCGGCGGGCGAACTGCGCGTCGGTGACCTGGAAGTCTGTCAGCGACTCGGGCAGGTTGCGCACCTGCCAGCCGTCGGCGATCAGGCGCGCGTAGAGGTCGTAGTCCTCCATGAAGTGCACGTCCTGGTACCCACCGACCTCCTTGACCGCTCGCGTGCGCAGCATCACCGAGGGGTTGTTCACCGGCGAGTTCATCTTCGCGTAGGCGTGCGGGTTCTCCGGCAGGGCGCGCACCCTCCCGGTGTCGCCCGGGGTCTGCGCGAACTCCTCGACGGCGCTGCCCAGCGCGCCGACCTCCGGGTGCGCCTCCAAATACTCCAGCTGCCGGGCGAAGCGCTCGGGTTTCGCGGCGTCGTCGGAGTCCAACCGCGCGGTGTATTCGGAATCGATCGTGGCCAGCCCGGCTTGCGACGCCGGGCCCGCGCCCACATTCTCCGGCAGCCAAATCACCCGGGCATCTTGCTTTGCGACGACCTCCCGCACCCCCTCACCCACCGGCCCGTCAGCCACAATGACCAGCTCATCCGCCGGCCGCGTCTGTGCCTGCAGGGAGTCGAGGGCGCGCTGCAGATCGTGCGCGTCGGTGCCGTGGTAGACGGTCACCAGTGCCGTAATCCTCGCCATTGTCTACGCGGCGCTGTTGTCGAGGTACTGCGACAGCGCCGCTTCAATGACCGACAAGTCGCTGGTTCCTTCTTTGCGCGCCCGCGCCTGCACCCGCTCGGCGAGCGCCGGCGGCAGCATGTCCACCAGGCCGGGGCCCCAGGACACTTCGGCGCTGCGAATGCGCTCGTCCGACCAGCCCCGCTCGAAATCCTCAGCGGTGCGCATTTCTTCAGGGGTCATTGCGCTCACATTCCTTCCAAGTAACGTTTACGGGCCGGCATGGCGTGGAAAATCTTCTCTGAGCCATCAGCGTATATTTCACCGCCAATTTCTAACAGCCTTGCCTGGGAATCGAACCCGATACGGATGACCTTGAGTGGGTCATCCCGTTCGACGAATTGCTTCACATAACGCTTCCACGCCTGGAGGATGTCATCAGAGCTCGCCCCGTGCTTATGTGCGGACGGCAAGATCCGCGGCGAGTTCTTCTGCATTGTCTAGTCCCTTGCTGCGTCGATGAGGTAGCGGCCGTAGCCGGATTTCAACACCTGCTCGCCTAGGGCCTCCAGCTGCGCGGCGTCGATGAAGCCCTCGCGGTAAGCCGCCACCTCCGGCGAGCCGATGACGGTGCCGGTGCGCTTCTGCAGCACCTCGACGTAGGCGCTGGCCTCGCTCATCGAGTCGATGGTGCCGGTGTCCAGCCACACGTCCCCGCGGTGCAGGCGGTGCACCTTCAGGTCGCCGCGGCGCAGGTACGCCTCGTTGACGGAGGTAATCTCCAGCTCCCCGCGCGCCGACGGTGCGATGGATTTGGCGATCTCTACGACGTCGTTGTCGTAGAAGTACAGCCCCACCACAGCGAAGTTGGACTTCGGCGCCTCCGGTTTCTCCTCGATGGACAGCGCGGTGCCGGAGGTGTCGAACTCGACCACGCCGTAGCGCTGCGGGTCCGAGACCTCGTAGGCGAAGATCGCCCCGCCGTCGATGTCGCGCACACGCCCGAGCGCCTCCGAGATGCCGTTGCCGTCGAAGATGTTGTCGCCGAGCACGAGCGCCACCGAGCCGTCGCCGATGAACTCCTCTCCGATCAAAAACGCCTGCGCCAGCCCCTCTGGGCGAGGTTGTTCGGCGTAGTGGAGCATGACGCCGAGACGTGAGCCGTCGCCAAGCAATCGCTCGAAGTTCGGCCGGTCCTCCGGCGTGGTGATGATCAAAATCTCGCGAATACCCGCGCTGATCAGGGTGGATAGCGGGTAGTAGATCATCGGCTTGTCGTAGATGGGCATGAGCTGCTTTGAGATGCCCTGGGTGATCGGGTACAGGCGCGTGCCCGAGCCGCCAGCGAGGATGATGCCCTTCATGACAGGGAAGTCTAGCTACCGCAGCGCGACGTAGAGCGCCAGCGCCGCGCGCCAGTTCGTCGGGCTGAAACCCGCGGCTGTGATCTTGTCCAGCGCCAGGGTGGATTCGCGCGGGCGCGGCGCTTCCACGCCGAATTCGGCGCCGTACTGCTCGGTGGTCACGGGGTGGACGTCCGCGGGGTCGCCGCCGACGGCCACAAACACGGCCATGGCGATCTCGTCGCGCGTGACTGTGTCGCCGTCGGAGGTGATGTTGTACACGCCGTACTCCGCACCCGTGTCGAGCAGGTGCGCGATGCCTTTCGCCAGGTCTTCGGCCCAGGTGGGGCGCCCGCGCTGGTCGCACACGACCTTCGGCGCGACGCCCTTGTCCGCGAGGTCGGCCATCACGGACATGAAGTTGCGGCCGTCGCCGAACACCCAGCTCGTGCGCACCACGTAATGCTTCCGCGCCACCTGCGCCGCTGTGTCGCCCGCGGCCTTCGACGCGCCGTACGTGCTCAGCGGTGACGGCACCTCCGCCTCGTCGTGCACCTCGACGCTGCCGTCGAAGATGTAGTCGGAGGAGACATGCACCAACGTCAGGTCGTGGGCATTGCTTATCGACGCAAGCTCCGCCGGCGCCGCCGCATTCACCGCCCATGCCCCGGCCCGGTCGTCCTCCGCGCCGTTGACGTCGTTGTAGGCGGCGCAGTTCACGATGGCCCAGTAGTCCGCCCAGTCGATGCTGGGCGGGTTCGTTATGTCGAACTCGTCGTGGCTCACGAAGTGGGCCTGATCCTCGGGCCAAATCTGGCGCAGCGCGCGCCCTAACTGGCCGTTGGCGCCGGTGACGAGGATGCGGCGTGGGGGGAGCGGAGTGGCGTCGATAAGCATGGGGTGCTCGAGGTCCTTGGCGGACAGCTCGGTGGGCTCGAGCGGCCAGTCGACTTCTTTGTAGGAGCAGAACGCGCCGCCGGGGGAGTAGCGCTGGTTGACCAGGTAGATGTAGGTGGTGTTGTCCTCGAGCGCCTGGAAGCCGTTGGCCACGCCGCGCGGGACGTATACGGCGGTGTCCGGCCCGATCTCGCAGGTGAACTTCTCCCCAAACGTGGCGGAGCCTTCGCGCATGTCCACCCACGCGCCGAACACGCGGCCGGTGGCCACGGAGACCCACTTGTCCCACGGCTCGGCGTGCATGCCGCGGGTCGCACCCCGCCGGGCGTTGAAGCTGACGTTGTGCTGCTTCGGGGTGAGTTTTTGGCCGGACCAGTTCTCTTTGAACCAGCCGCGGTTGTCTTCGTGGACGGTGAGCCGGTGGACCTCGAGGCCGTCGATGGTGGGGTTGTTGCTATTCACGATGGATGATTAGAACCCCAGAAGCTTCCGCGTTGTTCGTGCATTGGATTCTGCCCGCTTCCGGGCTTTCTCGGCATTGACTCTGCGACTGGCTTCAAGACGCTGACGGCGAGCATCAACGGTTTTTTGGTCCAGTCGTATCGCCTTAGGCGAAAAATTGGTGCTCATGTAACTCACTCCTTCATGGTTCACGGCCGGTCCGCTGCATCTCGGAACGCTGCAAGCAAGCGCGCAATAGTCAAAAGATTGGATTCGTCTCGTTCGTCGAAGTCCATGCTCATCGTGGTGTCTACGGTGAGCAAACCATACGCCAGGCTACCACCTGATCCCGACACTGAAGCCGAGACGAAGCTGCGGTACTTCCTCCCAGAAATACCGTTTTGACGTTCGGTTTCTGCGTCAGATCTAACGAGCACCAACATTCTCTGAAACCGTTCTTCACCCACTTTATGGGTCCGGGGCAGGTCGTCGTCGCACCCAGAGTAGGACTTAGGGACTAGCGTCTCGTCCCCGTTCTCATCCTCGCCGTGCTCGAAATAGATCACTCTCGGGTTGAATGCTCCAAAAACTTCTTCTGCCAGTGCGTTTGTAAGCTCATCGCAAGCGCTTTCATACGCGTCGATTCGATCCTGTTTGTCTAATTGGTCAGACACCGGCAGTTTCGCAATGGAAAAGGCAGCAAGTTGGTTTGTAGCGAATTCGCGTTCATGCTTGGACTCGTTTTCCTCGCGCTGCCAGCGCTCGTGAGTAGTTGAGACAGCTAGCGGGCCGACACCGACGAGAAGCAGCAGCGCTCCGATCCAGAAGGAACCAACACCTATTAGCTCTCCCAGCGAGTGGTTTGCGGCTGCGGCGGACAGGAAAATTCCTCCTACCAGGGTGAAAATCCACGGCCCGACGGTTACAAAGAATACCTCTGCTGTAAGCAGAAGCCTTCGCCGATGCCTCATGTCGCCCCCCCTTTTTTCTGCAGGTCAGTGTATCACTGCCCCCGCTGCGCGTACCCGCGTTCAATGCCTGCCTTATCGTTTTCCCACCACCAGCGGTTGTCGGTGTACCAGGCGATGGTCTGCTCCAGCCCGCTGCGCAGGTCCGTGTGCTTCGGCGCCCAGCCGAGCTCGCGGCGCAGCTTAGTGGCGTCCATGGTGTAGCGCTGGTCGTGGCCGGGGCGGTCGGCGACGTGGACGTATTCGCCGCCCATGAGCTCGCAGATGGTCTCGATGACCTGCTTGTTCGTGACGTGAGCGTCACCGGAGCCGGGCGAGCTCGCGCCGATGTTGTAGGTCTCGCCGATGCAACCGCGCTCCAAAATCGCCAGCACGGCGTCGTTGTGGTCGTCCACGTGGATCCAGTCGCGCACCTGCGCACCGGTGCCGTAGAGCTTGGCGGGCTGGCCGGTGAGGATGTTGGTGATCTGGCGCGGGATGAACTTCTCTATGTGCTGGTAAGGCCCGTAGTTGTTGGAGCAGTTCGAGATCGTCGCGCGCACCCCGAACGAGCGCACCCAGGCGCGCACGAGGTGGTCGGAGCCGGCCTTCGTCGCTGAGTAGGGCGAGGAGGGGTTGTACGGCGTGGTCTCGGTGAACGCGTCAGTGCCGCCGAGCTCGAGGTCGCCGAACACTTCGTCGGTGGAGATGTGGTGCAGGCGCTTATCACTCTTGCGCACCGCCTCCAGCAGTGCAAACGTGCCGACAAGGTTGCTGTGCACGAACGCGGACGGGTCACGCAGCGAGTTGTCGTTGTGCGATTCGGCGGCGAAGTGGATGACGGTGTCGTTGGCGGCCACGAGCTCGTCGATAAGCGATTGCTCGCAGATGTCCCCCTCGACGAACTCGATGCCCTCGGGCAGGTTCGCGCGGGTGCCTGCGTAGGTGAGCTTGTCCACGACGGTGACGCGGAAGCTTTGCGACGCCTGCCGGACAAAATTCGCCCCAATGAACCCCGCACCGCCAGTGACAAGCAAACGTTCCATGGCCAGCTACCTTACAAGGCCCGCCAGGTGCACGAGCGCGCCGACGATCGGCCCGGCGAATAGCGCCACCACCACGGTTGTGGCAACGCCCCACGGCGCGAGGAAGAGCACGGCGAACGCGGTGGCGGTGGCGGCGAGCCAGCCGGCGACGTAGAACCCGTGGCGTTCCAAGGCAAGCACGGCCACGCCGGTGATCATGAGCATGCCCATGAACGCGGAGGCGAAGGTGAGCAGGCCCAGCGTGAGGCCGCCCACGAACAGCTCCGGCTTGTACGCCACCCGCAGGATCCACGGGCCGATCAGCCAGGCCGCCGCGAAGCCGATGAGGCCGACGCCCAAGATCGCGCTGACGGGCGCGGCGAGCGCCCTGTAGATGCTGCCGCGGCGCTCGACGAAGCGCACCACCAGCGCCGATTGGAAGCGCTGCAGCGGCACCAAGACTGGCGCGCGGGTGAGCATGACGGCGTTGTTGACCGCGGCAACGGTCGCGCCCGCGGTTGCGGCGGGGAAGGCGGCGGAGGCGGCGGTGGGAAAGCCCGTGATCAGCGCGGCCGACGCCCCGGAGGCCACCATGGCGGAGCCGACGCGGCGCAGAAACGCCCCGCGGTCCACGTCCAGGTGCACCCGCACCGGGGCGAGCGCCAGGATCACCGCCCAGCTCAGCGCGCCGATGACGGTGATGATCAAAAACTCCACCAGCCCGCCGCCGAGCGCCCACACCACCACGGCCAGCACGAGGCGCACGCCGGAGTCCAGGGCGACCAGCGCGGCGTAGCGGTTCCACAGCCCGGAGCCGCTCAAGACGCCGGAGAGCACCGCCTGGAAGGCGTAGCTGATCAGGCCCAACGCCAACAAGCCCGTGGCCGTGCCGGGGTGGGTGGGCACGATGCGGCCCATGGCGAAAACCCCTGCCAGCAGCACCACCGCCGCGACAACCGCGCCGACCGCAGCGCCGAGCTTCCACGGGTTGGCGCTGCCACGCACGTCCGTTTCGCGGGAGGCTGCCACGGCGCGGGTGGTCTCCTGCGTGATGCCGTCGATGAGCCCGGTGCAGGCGAAAAACAGACCCCAGTAGGCCAAAAAGGAGTTGTAGCCGTGCTCCGCGTCCAGCGCCCAGCTGGCGATCCACATGACCACAAAGCCGCTGGCCGCGGCGAAGATGGTGGCCAGGGAGAGGTTTCTCACGGGCACTCCGGAAGTTCGGGGTGGTTGATCCACGCGTCGATCACGTCGCCGACAGCGATGCCCTGGCGCGCGAACGCGTTGACCAGGTCGAAGGGCTCCACCACACCGTGGGCGCCGCGGGCCACGTAGTCCCGGACCGCAGCGAAAAACGCCGGGTCGCCGGCTTTGCGGCGCAGCGCGTGCAGCGTGATGGCGCCGCGTTTGTACACGCGGTCGTCGAACATGTCGCGCGCGCCCGGGTCGGCCAGGGTAAACCGCATGGGCGTGATGTTGTCGTAGTGGGTGCGCACGGAGGCGTCGATAGGCATCTGCCCCGAAAAGTCCGCCCACAGCCACTCGGAGTAGCAGGCGAAACCCTCGTTGAGCCAGATGTCCTCCCACTGCGCGATGCCCAGCGAGTTGCCGAACCACTGGTGCGCCAGCTCGTGCGCGATGAGGCGCTCGTTGCCTCGCAGGTGGTTCACGCCGAAGATGGACAGCCCCTGGGCCTCGAGCGGGATCTCCAGATCTTCTTCGTGCACAACCACCTGGTAGTTCTCAAACGGGTAGGGCCCGAAGACGGTTTCGAAGTAGTCCAGCATGGCCTGCTGCTTGTCCAAATCGCCCACCTGGGTCGCCGCCGGCAGCCACGCCACCGTGTTGCGCCCTAAATCAACGCGGTGGAACTGGCCCACCTGCACCGTGGCCAGGTAGGTCGCCATCGGGCGGGCGGTGGTGTTGGTCACCGCGACGTACCCGCGGTCCGCGCGCACGTTGAAGGTGTAGGTGGCTTTCTCGTCCGGGGTGTCGTCGCAGGGGAACCAGGACGGCGCGCCGTTGGGCTGGTTGGCGGTCAGTGCGCCGTTGTCCAGCTCCTCCCAACCCAGCATGCCCCAGGCGGTGCGGCGCGGGCGCGGGGAGCCGGCGTAGCGGATGGTCAGCTGCAGCTCAGTGTCCACCGGGATGAACTGGTCGAAGGTGATGCGCAGTTTGCCGCCGTGGTGGCGGTAGCGCTTGACGTCGAAGCCGTTAGACGCCTCCACGCGGCGCACCGACAGGCCCTGGGTGAGGTCGAGGGTGAGGTGGTTCAGCTCGCGCCACGTGTTCAGCGTCAGGGTCGCAGTTGCTTCGAGACGGTTCGGGGCCACCTTGTAGTCGAAATCCAGGTTGTAGTGCGTGACGTGGAAGCCCAGGTTGAACTCCACGCCGGTGTAGCGGTCGCGGGTGCCGGGGATGGGGGTGGAGCGAAGCCTCAGGTTACTCATATCGCCGGGAAGTCTACGCCAGCGGTTGGCCGATCTTGTCGTCGATCCACTGGTAGATCAACGCCTCCACCCGCGACACCTGTGCATTATCCGCGGCGCCGGCGTGCCCGCCTGCGGTGTTCTCGAAATAGTCCACCGGCTGGCCCGCCCGCCACAGGGCGAGCGCGAAGGTGCGGGCGTGGGCGGGGTGGACGCGGTCGTCGCGCGTGGAGGTGGTCACCAGCGCCGGGGGATACGCCACGTCCTCGCGCGGGCGGACGTTGTGCAGCGGCGACCAGGTTGCAATCGCTGCGCGCTCATCGACGTTGTCCGGGTCGCCGTACTCCGCCATCCACGACGCGCCGGCGGACAGGGTGTGGTAGCGCAGCATGTCCGTCAGCGGCACCTGGATCACGGCCGCGCCGAAGCACTCCGGGTACTGCACCAGCGCGCCGGAGGTGAGCAGCCCGCCGTTGGAGCCGCCGCGGATGGCAATCTGCGCAGGTTCGGCGTAGCCGCGGGCGACGACGTCCTCGAGCACCGCCTTGTGGTCCTCCCACACCTTGTGCCGGTTGGTTTTGACCACCTGCGAGTGCCACTCGGGGCCGAACTCGCCGCCGCCGCGCAGGTTGGGCTGGACGTAGAAGTTGCCCTGTTCCAACCATGCGATGCCGCGCACGTTGGAAAACGCGGGCGTGAGCGAGACCTCGAAGCCGCCGTAGCCGCCCACCAGCGTAGGACGTGCACCAAGGGAGAAGTCGCCGGTGATGAAGTACGGCAGCCGGGTGCCATCGGCGGAGGTCACCCAGTGCTGGCGGGTTTCCAGCCCTGCCGTGTCGAAGTGGGCAGGCGCGCGCTTGGCCTCGGTGAGTGCGCCGGAGGCGTCGCCGCGCAGAAGCGTTGTCGGCGTGGTGAAGGAGGACGCGGCGACCCAGAACTCGTCGCCGGCCAGCGGGCTGGAGGCAACGACGTGCGCGCTCGCGGCCTCCGGCAGCGCGAGCTCGGTGCGCTCCCAGGTGCCCAGCGCGATGCGGGAGATGCTGGTGGCCACGTCCACCAGGCAGGTCAAAAGCAGCGCGTTTTCAGTGAACGCGATCGCTTCCACGGTCGCGTCCTGCTCCAGCACGGCGAACTCTCGGCCGCCCTGCTGGAACGCTTCGAGCTCGATCACGCCGAGCGCGCCCGCGGGCACGCCCGCGAACTCGGTGCGCGGCTGGATGAACAGCCACTTGCGGTGGGGGATGGCGTCGCAGTCGTCCGGCACGTCCAAAAACTCGCCGTCGACCCACGTGCGCGAGGTGTAAAAATCGAGCGCCCGCGTGACGACGGTCCTCCGGTCCACCACGTCAAACCCCGACCACACGCCAACGTCGTCGGGTTCGCCGGTGAAGGTGACGGTCTTGCCGCCGTCGCGGGTCCAGCGCGCCACCTGCATGGGGTAGCCGGAGTTGGTCACCGTGCCCGGTCCCTCGTCGGTGCCCACCAGGATGGTGTCGCGGTCCACCCAGTCGACGGAGGATTTCGCCTCGTCGACGGTGAAACCACCGTCGGCCGCGCCGACGAAGGCACGGTGTTCAAGGTCGAATTCGCGCACTACCACCGCGTCCGCGCCGCCTCGCGACAGGCGGATCAGCGCCCGGTCCCAGCTCACAGGCAGCACGGTGGCGCCCTTGTACACCCAGTCCTCGCCTTCTTCCTCGGCGAGCGTGTCGACGTCGAGGAGGACCTCCCAGTCGGGTTGCTCCTCCCCGAGGAACGAGGCGAGGGTCGTGCGCCGCCAGAGTCCGCGCTGGTGGTCCCCCTCGCGCCAGAAGTTGTACAGGTACTCGCCGCGCCGGGTGACAAACGGGATCCGGTCGTCCGAATCCAACGCGGCGCGGATCCGCTCGCGCAGCGCGGACGAATCGAGCCGCGCTTCTGTCGCGTCGGACCACTCCCGGGCCCATTCGAGGGCGGGGGCGGCCGTGAGGTCGTCGAGAAGCTTGGGCTCGATGTCGCGCACGCTAGACCCCCAGGGCAGGCTTGATGGTGGTGTGCCAGGCGCGGTCCATGTCCTCGGTCCAGTACGGCCACGAGTGGGTGCCCACGTTGCGCAGCTCGAAGTGCGCCGGGATGCCCAGGCCGTCCAGCTTGGCCTTCAGGTCGTGGGTGCACTTGTTCACCGCGGCCTCAATCACGCCGCCTTCGACCTGCAGCACGGCTGCACCGGCCTGCGCCGCCGGCATCGGGGCGCCCTTGCCCAGCAGGTAGCTGACCTGGTCCGGGTGCCCCGCAAGGCCCGAGCCGGAGGAGATGTACAGGCGGGTGCCGCGCAGCTTCTCCGCGCCCAGAAGCGCGTCGTTGTAGCGGTTGTACGGCCCGTTCATCGGACCCCACATCATCTCCGGGGTGACCGTCTGGAAGTTCGGGGTGCCCGCGCGGTTGACGGTCAAGCGCGCGAAGTTGTAGCCGTGCGGCGAGGACGTGGACGCGCAGCCGGAAAACGCCGCCGCGGCCTGGTACATCCCCGGGTTGTGCTGCGCGAACAGCAGGGCAGAGGTGGCGGACATGGACACACCCGTCACGGCGCGGCGGCCGTTGGCACCCACCACGCGCTCGATCGGGCCGGGCAGCTCCTTGGTCAAAAACGTCTCCCACTTCTGCGGGCCGTTGACGTAGTCGGAAGCGACGTCGTCTTTCACCCAGTCCGTGTAGTAGGAAAACGCGCCAGCCTGCGGCACCACCACGTTCACGCCCTTGCCGGCGAAGTAGTCCTTCACCGGGTAGAGCTTCAGCCAGTCCTGGTTCTGCTCCGCGCCGCCGGCGCCGTTGAGCAGATACAGCGTCGGCGCGTTGCGCACGCGGTTGCCGGCGGCGTCGGTGGCCGGGACGACCGCGACCGGGATGTCGCGGCGCATGGAGGGGGAGTACACGTTGTAGGACAGCACCGTCTTGTGGTCCACCTGGTTGACCCACTCCTGCGCCTGGCCGGTGCGGGTGATCAGCGGCGGGTTCGTTCGCGCGTCCCACGCCTTCACAATTCCCTCCTGGCCGGCCGGCTGGGCGGACACCGCCGGAGCGCCGGAGCATGCGAGGGAGACTGCCGTGAGGGCGGCAAGCGCCGCCGCCTTGATCTTCTTCATCTGTGTATCCAGTCCTGGGGGAGGGGGTTAAACTGACAGGCAATTATTGCGCCATTCTATGGGACATTCGTTACTGTAGTGGCCAGCGTTACGCGTGTGGTGTGTTGCGCCCCGCCCTGAAACCCCGAAAGGACCCCAACATGAACCCCATCGAAACTTTCCAGGTGCAGATCAACCAGATTCTCGGCGAGCTCGTGCACGCAGGCTCGTCCATGTCCTCCACCATCGCCTACGGCATGGGCATGTTCTAAAACGCGCTATCGCGCGCAAACCGAAAACGGCGCCTCCCGGCTCGAAGCGGGGAGGCGCCGTTAGGCGTGGAAAGCAAGTGCCTACTGCTCCAGGCCGAGCGCCTTCTTGAACACCTTCTCGTAGGAAAGCTTCACGTCGTCGCGCCAGGACGCCCAGCTGTGGGTGCCCACATTGCGCAGCTCAGCGTGGGTGACCTCCACGTCGTTGGCGCGCATCTTCACCATCAGATCGTGGGTGCAGGCGTTCATCGCCGCCTCGATCACGCCGCCTTCAACCTGCAGCGTCATCGCATTCGACAGCGCACGGGCCGAAGCCGCATCCGGGTCCACGCCGTACGTATTGATCAGGCGGTCCTTCAGATAGCCCGGTGTATCGCTCTCGCCCGCCAGGCCGGTGCCGGTGGACAGGTATACCGCGGTGCCCTTCAGATCCGCCGCGTTGACCAGTGCGTCGTAGTGGCGGTTGTAGTCCGAGCCGCGCTCGCCGAAGATGTACTCCGGCGCCATCACATTCGGCGCGCCGCGGCTGACGGTCAGGTCCAGGTACTGCCACGGAAGCGGCGTCGAGGTCGCCGCGCAACCGGAGAAGGAACCGACGGCGTCGTAGAAGCCAGGGTTGTGCTCCGCCAAAAGCAGCACGGAGGTCGCGGCCATGGACAGGCCGGCAGCCGCGCGGTGCTCCTGGTCGGCGTTCATGTACGGCTCAACCGCCTGCGGCAGTTCATCCGCCAGGAAGGTCGACCACATCTGCTTGCCGTGGTAGAAGGGGTTCGTGTCCGTGTCCACCGGCGGCTCGGCCGCCCAGTCCACGTAGTAGGAGAATGCGCCTTCCATCGGGATGACCACGTTCGCGCCGGAGTCCTTGTACGTCTTCTCCAGCTCGTCGTAGGCCTGCGCGACCCAGTCGGTGTCCTGTTCGGAGCCGCCGGCGCCGTTGAGCAGGTAGACGGTCGGGGCGTTCTCCTTGCGCTCGCCGTTTTCGTCGGTGGCGTAGAAGATCGCCACCGGGATGTCGCGCTCCATGGACTCGGAGTACACGCGGATCGCCTCGTTGTCCCAGGTGCCGCGGCTGCCTGCGAGGATGCGCACCCACCTCTGGTCCTTGCCGTTGTAGGTCTTCGGGGCCTCACCCAGTGGCTTGATGTTCGGGTGCTCGTCCGTCGGCTCCGCCTCTGCGGTGGTGGCCGCGGTCGAGCTCAAGCTTGTCGACGGCGTCTCCGGCACCACCGTCGTCTCCACAACCTTCGGCTTCTCCTGGGGCGACGTCGGCGTGCTCGTGGCCGGACTCGTGGTCGCGCTGGTTGTCGTGGTCGGGCTCGTGGTCGAGCTCGCGGTGGTGCTGGAAGTCGGGGTCTCAAGCGAGGTCTGCACCGTCGTCGCCGCCGGGGACAGGGTGGTGACCGGCTTCTCGGCGCCGCCCTCCGCGAAGTGCTGGACCGCGGGCACGGAGCCCGCGGCGATAAGGGCGGCGGCGCCCAGGGCTACCGCCGTGCGAGTGAACTTCACAGTGAATCGCTCACTTTCATTCAAAAAACAAACAAGATGCTTCGCAACATTTTGCCAGACGGGCACGTACGATATGCAGCGTGAGTAAAGAACATTTTGACGTTGTTGTCCTCGGCGCTGGCCCCGGTGGCTACGTCGCCGCCATCCGTGCAGCTCAGCTGGGTAAAAAAGTAGCTGTTATTGAGAAGCAGTACTGGGGCGGTGTCTGCCTCAACGTGGGCTGCATCCCCTCCAAGGCCCTGATCAAGAACGCTGAAGTGGCTGAGATCTTCAACCACGATGCGAAAACCTTCGGCATCAAGGGCGACGTGGAGTTCGACTACACCGACGCCCAAAAGCGCTCCCGCAAGGTCTCCGAGAAGATCGTCGGCGGCGTGCACTACCTGATGAAGAAGAACAAGATCCAGGAGATCAACGGCCTGGGCTCGTTCAAGGACGCGAACACCATCGAGATCACCGACGGCGACGACAAGGGTATGACCGTCACCTTCGATGACTGCATCATCGCCACCGGCGCTGTGGTGCGTACCCTGCCGGGCATCGAGCTGTCCGAGAACGTGGTCTCCTACGAGGAGCAGATCCTCAACCCGGAGGCTCCGGAAAAGATGGTCATCGTCGGTGCAGGCGCGATCGGCATGGAGTTCGCCTACGTGCTGTCCAACTACGGCGTGGATGTCACCGTCATCGAGTACCAGGACCGCGTCTTGCCCAACGAGGACAAGGACGTGTCCAAGGAGATCGCGAAGGCCTACAAGAAGCTCGGCGTGAAGCTGCTGACCGGCCACGCCACCACCGAGGTGCGCGACAACGGCGATTCCGTCGAGGTGGACGTGAAGAAGAACGGCTCCGACGACGTGGAGACGCTCACCGCGGACCGCGTGATGATCTCCGTCGGCTTCGCCCCGCGCACCGAGGGCTACGGCCTGGAGAACACGGGCGTCGAGCTCACCGAGCGTGGCGCGATTGCTATCGACGAGCGCATGCGCACCAACGTCGACAACATCTACGCCATCGGCGACGTCACCGCGAAGCTGCAGCTCGCCCACGTCGCTGAGGCGCAGGGCATCATCGCTGCCGAGACCATCGCGGACGCGGAGACCCTCGAGATCGAGGACTACATGATGACCCCGCGCGCCACCTTCTGTAACCCGCAAGTCGCCTCCATGGGCTACACCGAGGAGCAGGCGAAGGAGAAGTGGCCGGACCGCGACATCAAGGTTGCCACCTTCCCGTTCTCCGCAAACGGCAAGGCAGTGGGCTTGGCGGAGACCGCTGGCTTTGGCAAGCTCGTCGCGGACGCCGAGTTCGGCGAGATCTTGGGCTGCCACCTCGTCGGCGCAAACGTCTCCGAGCTCATACCGGAGGTCGTCCTCGCGCAGCGCTTCGACCTCACCGCAGGCGAGATCGCGCGCTCCATCCACATCCACCCGACTCTGCCGGAGGTGATCAAGGAGATCGCGCACGGCATCGAAGGCCACATGATCAACCTGTAAGCCTTCGCTTTACGACGCACCAAAGGCGGGCCCCGCTTTCTGGCAGGGCCCGCCTTTTTGCGTGCCGTGGCAGCCGCCCGCGCGAATCCGTGGATCGTCTAGCGGCGCGCGCGACCCTGCTAGACGATCAGCAATCCCCGATTGTATTTCCCCAGGTCGTAATGAAGCTGATGTTCATTACCAGCGTGACCGTCTAGCAGCGCTTCGACACCGCTAGACGAACACTGTCATGTCTTGACACTTTTTGGACGCAGAGTCTGGTGAGTTTTTGGACGCGGAGTCTGGTGACTTATTGGACATCATGTCTGATGACTTGTTGGACACTGCGGTGGAATAGCCGGATGGCTATTTC
>NZ_JACDTZ010000002.1 GCF_013978595.1 Corynebacterium haematomassiliense | reverse complement strand
AATTTTCTAAGTACTGCAGTTGTTGATGTTATATTGTACGTACGTCAGCGGCAGATCATTAATATATTTTCGACTTATCTGATTCAGTAAACTATAATTTTTTTTTTCAATCATATTTTTTTTTTTTTTCAAGAAGAACCCGGCATGCGATTTTCCTCTACTTCTCGTGGGCTCGAAAATGTGTATAAGAGCCAGCCCGGGACCGAGGCCGCCGACGTAGAGGAACCCGCCGCGCCCGAGCCGGCACCGGTGGAGCGCTCCCTGCCGGAGCCGGACCCGCTCTACGCCACTCCCCTGTCCATGCGCCCGAACGAGATCCAGGCGCGCCTGCGCGCCGGCGCCACCGCCACCGAGTTGGCCGAGGAGATGGGCGTGGCGGAAAGCCGCCTGGACGTCTACGCCCACCCGGTGCGCCTCGAGCGCGCTCAGGTGGCGGAGGCCGCGAAGCAGTCGCACCCGGTGCGCGAGGACGGCCCGGCCAAGCAGACCCTGTTTGAGATCCTGGCCACCGCGTTCGCGGCCCGCGGGCACTCGATCAGCGACGCGGAGTGGGACGCCACCCGCGAGCAGGGCGACAGCTGGGTCGTCCACGTCACCTGGAAGGCAGGGCTGACGGAGAACGAGGCGCTGTGGACCTTCAAGCGTTCCATGGGCTCCGCCGCCCAGACGGAGGCGCGCAACGCCATGGCCGCGGACCTGACGGACCCGGATTTCGCGCAGCCGGTGCGCTCGCTGTCCGCGGTGCGCGCTGACCGTGCCGACGTCAGTGACGAGGACGTGGCCGATGACGCTCCCGAAGCTGATGTCACGGAGTTGCCGGTGGAGGGCAACCCGGAGGTCGTCGATACGCGAGACGATGTGCTCGAGGGCGACTTCCTGCGCCACCCGGACGAGGACGAGCAGCCGAAGAAGCGCCGCCGCAAGGCTGTCACCCCGCACTGGGAGGACGTGCTGCTGGGGGTTCGCACGAACACCAAGCGCCCGAAGCGCTGAGCACCTTAGGATGTGTGCATGAGTTTCCCAGCGGTTCTTACGCTTTGGTTTGTCAACACCGCCGATCCGGCTGGCGTGCTCGAGCGCGAGCCGAAGGCCGACCGCGGGTTCGGCCGCAAGCTGCTTTCCCAGGTCAACCCGGCGTGGCCGATCACCCCGATCGGCTCGTTCCCGCTGAACCGCTCCTCGGTGCCGGGCCGCGACGAGTTCTACATCGCGGGCTTCCCCGGGGTCTCTGTGGTGCGGATGCTTGTCGACGATTGCTCGGCCCTGTCCACCACCACCCCGTGGCATTCGGCCCTTCCCGCCTCTGACGTGTTTGTCATCGCCACCGGCACGGACTCCGACTACGGCGGGGTCGCGCACTTCACCGGCGAGACCGTCGTGCGCAGCTTCAGCGCCACCCGCACCCAGGTCATCGAGGACCTCGGCCTGCCGGAGCCGTTCGAGGCGCCCTACTGGGCCGGCGAGCGCGCCGAGGCGGCCGGCGGCATCTCACTGCCGTTCGAGCCGCGCGACTTGGCCTTGTCCGCGGAGCGGCACTGGTTGGGCGTGGACATCGGCGAGGACGGCCCCGACATCAACGTCGTCGGCTACGCGGTAGACGGCCGCCCCGAGCCGAAGATCGAGGAAAAGAAGGCGCCCGCGGTGAAATCTGTGGACGCGGTGGCCGCGAAGTTCGCGGAGAAGTCGAAAGCGTACGACGACTACGAGGACGCCCCCGACGACCAGCGCGGCGACGAGTTCGCCGAGCTTGCCGACGCCTCCGTGGCCGCCGCGAAGCGCGTCGGCCGGGGCCTTCGCGCACGCGCGGCCGAGCTGTGGAAGGCGCTTTCGGAGCGCATCCGCCACTTCGACCGCTAGCGATTCCTTTCGTAGAACGCGATCGCGGCGGACGTGGCCACGTTGAGCGAATCCGTGCCCGGCGCCATGGGGATCTTGGCGCGCACGTCGGTGGCGCGCATCGCGTGCGGGGTCAGGCCGGGGCCCTCCCCGCCGACTAGGAAGGCAACCTTGTCGTGGCCCTGGATCGCGTCTTTCAGCTCGACGGCGTCGTCGGCCGGGGTGAGCGAGATGAGCCACCAGCCGGCCTCGCGCAGCTGCTCCAGTGAGCGCTGCCACGTCGTCGGTGTGCCGTCGAGGTGCGCGAACGGGGTGCGCAGGACGTGCCCCATGGAGACGCGCACGCTGCGCCGGTACAGCGGGTCGGCGGTGGCGGCGCCGAAGAGCACACCGTCGACCCCCATGCCGGCGGCGTTGCGGAAGATGGACCCGATGTTCTCGTGGTCGCCTACGCCTTCCAAGATCACGAGGGTGCGTGCGCCGTCGAGCACCTCGGCGACGGAAAGCGGCTCCGGCTTGTCGGCGGAGACCAGCAGCCCCCGGTGCATGTCGTAGCCGGCGACCTCACCCATGATTTCGCGGGTGATCTGGTACACCGGCACGCCGCGGCGCTCGAGTTCGTCGCCATAGTCGGCCATGAAGGATTCCAGCCGCCCGCCGAAGCCGAACACGGCGCGCACCGGGAAGCGGGATTCCACCAGCCGTCCGGCCACGAGCGGACCCTCAGCGAAGACGAGTCCTTTTTCCTTATCCGAATGTTTCAGGTCGCGGATGTCGTCGAGGCGGGGGTCCGACGGGTCGTCGATAGGCACAAGCATTTAGCTCAGCGCCGCCATGATCGGGCCCTGCGCGAAGTACACCACGAACAGGGCGGAGATGAGCCACATGATCCAGTGGATGTCCTTCGCCTTGCCGGCGAACAGGCTCATCAGGGTAAACGAGATGAAGCCGACGCCGATGCCGTTGGCGATGGAGTAGGTCAGCGGCATGGTCACGATGGTCAGAAACGCCGGCAGGGCGACGGTGAACTCAGACCACTCGATCTGGCCGACCTGCATCATCATCAGCGCACCGACGACCACGAGCACAGGGGCCGCGGCCTCGATCGGCACGATCTCGTAGAGCGGGGTGAAAAACATCGCGACAAGGAACAGCACGCCGGTGACCACGTTGGCCAGGCCGGTGCGCGCGCCGTCCGCGATGCCTGCCGACGAATCCACGAACACCGTGTTCGACGACGCGGAGGTCGCACCGCCGACGACGGCGCCGAAGCCCTCGACCACCAGGGCGCGCTTCATGTCCGGCAGCACGGCGTGCTCGTCGGTGAGCTCGGCCTGGCGGCCGAGCGCGGTCATGGTGCCCATGGCGTCGAAGAAGTTCGCCAGTACGAGCGTGAACACGAGCAACGACGCGGAGATCACGCCGATGTTCACAAACGCGCCGAACAGGTCGACGTTGCCCACGATGGACAGGTCCGGGACACCGCCGAAGCTCTCCGGCAGGCCTGGAACCGCCATGCCCCAGCCCTCCGGGTTGTCGGCAGAGGAGCCGGCGCCGGTCAGCGCCTCAACCACCATGGCGATGACGGTGGTGAGCAGGATGCCGATGAACAGACCGCCGCGGACGTTGCGCACAACCATGAAGCCGCAGATGAACAGGCCGATAATGAACACGAAGGTGGGCCAGGACGCAATCGAGCCGCCGGTGCCCAGCTGCACCGGCACGGTGGTCATCGCGGCGTCGGGGATGCGGCGGACGAAGCCGGCGTCCACCAGCCCGATGGTGGCGATGAACATGCCGATGCCCACGCTCATGGCCACCTTCATAGAATCCGGGATGGCGTTGAACACGGCGGTGCGGAAACCGGAGATGGCCAGCAGCACGATGATGATGCCGTCGATGACTACCAGCCCCATGGCCTCCGGCCAGGTTAGGCCCTGCTGCCCCACCATGGTCACCGCGACCAGGGTGTTGATGCCCAGGCCGGTGGCGATGCCGAACGGGTACTTGGCAATCACGCCGAACAGGATGCTCATCACGCCGGCAGCCAGCGCCGTGGCTGCGGCGACCTGCGGGATGCCCAGGACCACGCCCTCGCGGTCCGGGCTGGTGCCGATGATCAGCGGGTTGAGCAGCACGATGTAGGCCATCGCGAAGAACGTCACTACCCCGGCGCGCACCTCGGTGCCGACCGTGGATCCGCGCTCGCTGATATGGAAGAAGGCATCCAGCGCGCCGCGCGGCTGCGGCTGGTCCTTATGCAGTTTTGCTCGGGTGGTGGTACTCACGTTGCATTAGTGTCGCACCCTGCCTGCGAAAAGACCAATCGTTGGGGCTCACCAACGATTATTCCCCCACGGTGGTGTCCGAGTGCGCCCCGCAGCCGTAGGAGGAGGCCACCACGTGCCCGTCCGCGGAGTACTCGTTGGCGCAGATACCGAAGTTCTCGCCCACCGGCTGGTCCAGCGGGATGTAGAAGGCACAGGAGCGGCACGACAGCGCGGCCTTTTCGGCGAACTCACTGTTGGGGCCGAACTCGCCGGTGCGCCAGCGCTTCTTCGCGTCCTCCAGGCCGGTGGTGGTGAGGTAGCGCTTGGTGTCACGGCCGGTGAACGTGACGGCGTCGCGGGAAAAGGAGTCGTCGGTGACGCGCTCGTCGTCAGGCGAAAGCTCCATGATGTCGCCGGGGCCGAGGTCGCCGGGGCGCAGCCGCTCGGAGTACGGCACCCAGTCCGGCGCCTCCAGCGCGCCTTGCGACGGCACGAGCGCGACCTCGTTGACGGTGACCCAGTCCGCCCCGTCGGCGCAGGCCACCACGGCGTTCCACTCCCAGCCTGCGTAGCCGGGCACGTCGGCGGCGAAGCGGTGGGTGGCCACGTTGCGGCCCAGCCCGGTCACGCCGATGTGCTCGCCGACTTCCCCGTCGGCGATCTCGGCCAGCGCCTCCCGAGCAGTGGCGACTGCGTCGGTGGACAGCAGGGGGCTGCGCTTTCGGGGGTTGCGGGATCGGTTGTTGGATCGTGACACGGTTCCCCATTATTGCCCACGTGGTGCAGGATGGTTGCCATGGGTCGATTCACGCTTGCCGCCGTCTGCTCCGCGCTCGCTGTCTTGTCGGGCTGTTCCTCCCCAGAGACCGCGGGGCCGGACACGCAGCGCCTCACCGCGCACGTCGAGGAGCGCCTGCCCTTCGACGACACCAGCTTCACCCAGGGCCTCGAGGTCGCCGAGGACGGCACCATCTACGTCGGTACCGGCCAGGTGGGCGAATCGCGTCTGTACACGCGCACGCCCGAGGGCGAGGAATTGCGCTCCGTTGATTTGGATCCGGAGTTCTTCGGTGAGGGCATCACGCTTCACGACGGCATCCTGTGGCAACTGACCTGGCAAAACGGCACCGCAATCAAGCGGGATGCCACGACGTTGGAAGAAACCGGCCGGGCAGACTTCGCCGGCGAGGGCTGGGGCCTGTGCTCCCGCCCGGACGAGGACGAGCTGATTTTCTCCGACGGCACGGCCGAGCTGCGCCGCATGGACCCGGAGACCTTCAAGGAGCGCCAGCGCTTCACCGTGACCATGGACGGCCAGCCGGTCGAGGGCCTCAACGAGCTCGAGTGCGTGGGCGACGAGGTCTACGCCAACGTGTTCACCACCACCAACATCATGCGCATCGACGCTGACTCGGGGAAGGTCACCGCCGTCATCGACGCCTCCGGGCTGGAAAACAACGCCGATCCGGATCCGAACAACGTGCTCAACGGCATCGCGCGCATCCCCGGCACCGATGAGTTCTACCTGGCCGGCAAGCGCTGGCCAGACATGTACCGCGTGACGTTTAAGCCCGAAACCGCGGCCAAGTAGGATCTTGCGCCATGGCACGCAAACGCGCAGCAACTCAGCAGTGGAAAGTCTTGGCCATCGCCCTGGTGGGCGTGGTGGTGCTGGTGGGGGCGGTCTACGCCTTCATGAGCTACCAGCAGAACAAGCCGGGCATCCCGGTGCGCGACCTCGAGGTCGCCGTGGCCGCCGGCGGGCAGACCGAGCAGGTGCCCGTATATACAGTGTGCGAACTGGACGTGGAGTGCCCCGGCGGCGAACCGCCGAGCGTGCGCCTGCCCGATCAGGGGGATGTGACCTTCACCGTGCCCCGCGAGATCGAGCGCAACAGTTGGCGCCTGCTGCTCATCTACGACGACCCGGCCGCCAACTCCGAGCGCGTGTTCACCTCCGGCGAGTCCGGCGAGGAAACCGCCCCGGCGGTGACCGAATCCGGCGCAAAGCTCGTCGTCGCCGAGATCACCACCCTGGACATTGAAAAAGGCGATGACGGGGAAGAAACTCCCGTCATCGCCACGTGGTCCGTCGGCTTCGACTAAGCGTCCAGCTCCCTGGCCACCGCCCGCAGGATCTCCGCGACCTGGCGGCCCTCCTTGCGGTCCGGGTAGCGGCCGTTGGTCAGCGCGGGCTGGACCTGCGTCTCAATCAGGGTCATGACATCGGCCAGCATGCTGCCCAGCTCCTCCGGCTTGCGACGGTGCACCGGGCGGCGCTTCGGCTCATCGAGCACCTTAACGCGCAGAGCCTGCGGGCCGCGGCGGCCGGCGGCGAAATCGAACTCGATGCGCTGGCCGGCGACCAGCTCGTCCACGCCATCGGGAAGCACGGACTTGCCGATGAAGACGTCGTCGTCGCCCGGGTTGGACGCGAAGCCGAAGCCCTTCTCGGTGTCGTACCACTTCACCTTTCCAATAGGCATGGCATCCTCCTTCAGGTTCCGGTACATGGCCCGCCGATTGCAGGCCAAAATAAAGGCTTTACCTTACACCTCCGCCCCGAGAATCGCGACTGTGGCCCAGAACACCAAAATTCCTCCCGCGGCGCGCGACCTGCGCAAACGTGGAGCGCCACAGTCACATACGCACCATTTCGTGCCGGTTGCGTGACACAATCGTTACAAATGGTTAGGCTGTCCCGAGAATTGGCGGTCAACGACGAGAGGAAACAAATCATGGGACGCCACTCCAAGAAGACCACCTCCACGGGCAAGAAGGCTCTGGCAGGTACCGCAGCTGTTGCAGCACTGGCAGGCATCGTCGCCCCGCAGGCAACCGCAGCACCGGATTCCGACTGGGACAAGCTCGCACAGTGCGAGTCCGGCGGCAACTGGGCAATCAACACCGGCAACGGCTACTACGGTGGCCTGCAGTTCAACTACGGCACCTGGCAGGCATACGGCGGCGGCGAGTTCGCGCCGACCGCGGACCAGGCCACCCGCGAGCAGCAGATCATCGTCGCTGAGCGCACCCTGGCACAGCAGGGCTGGGGCGCATGGCCGGCCTGCTCCGCGCGCTACGGCCTGAACTCCGCGCCGACCAACCGCGACGCGCAGGCCGCTCCGGCTCCGAAGCCGGCACCGGCCCCCGCACCGGCTGCTCCGGCTCCGGCCGCGCAGACCTCCTCCAACCGCACCGAGACCGATGAGCTGTACGCGAAGCTGCGCGACGCCATCAACGGCCTCGGCTTCCAGGTCCCGGCTTCCGTCCAGGACAACTACGCCGCGAACCGCAACGACTACAACGCGTTCTACACAGCCAACCAGCCGCTGGTGGACGCCGCCCTGGCCGGCGACTACGCCAAGGTCGCCCAGCTCGTCGGCGCCAACTTCAGCAACCAGGTCAACGACACCCTGGCTTCCCTGCAGCAGGCCTACCTGCCGCGCTAAGAACTACACGCCAAAACCCCGCCTCCGGGCGGGTTTTCTTTTGCCCCAGCCAGACCGTCTAGCACGGAGGGCAAACCTGCTAGACGATCACGATCCGCGCCATACGTTTCCCCAGGTCGTATTGCGCTTGATTGTCAATAAGCGCCGGATCGTCTAGCAGCCCACCGACTCTGCTAGTGTCATGTCTTGACACTTTTTGGACGCAGAGTCTGGTGAGTTTTTGGACGCGGAGTCTGGTGACTTATTGGACATCATGTCTGATGACTTGTTGGACACTGCGGTGGAATAGCCGGATGGCTATTTCATCGCATTTACGTAGGAAGATCGCGGATTTCGATCCTGTCCGCGACGACAAAACCATCACGCAGTTCTGCAAGGAAGAAGGGATCTCACGCCAGACGTTCCACAACCTGAAAGATCGTGTCGCCAAGCACGGCCGGGCGGGTATTTTGCCGGACAGCACCGCCCCGAAAAACCCAGCTCGGAAGTACACCGATGCCGACCGCCAGGCCGTCTTCGATGCCCGCGTTGCACTCAAGCAGCAGGGGTTGGACTACGGGCCGATCTCGATTCACTACCACTTGCTCGACACCGTCGGACCGGATCGCACGCCGTCACGACCAACGATTGCAGCGTGGCTGAATAAAGCCGGGCTGGTCGACGCCAATGCTCGCAAACGCCCCCGCAGCTCGTATAAGCGTTTTGCCCGTGATTATGTGTGCGAGTTGTGGCAGATCGACGCGGTGGTCTACCGCCTGTTCGACGTTGCTCACACCCAGGTCACCATCTACCAGGTCATCGACGACGCCAGCAGATTCGATGTCGGCACTAAAGCGTTTAAGCTGCCCGAAAACGGCTCCGACGCACGCACCACACTCAACGAGGCGTTTGCCCGCTACCGCAAACCCCAAGAGATCCTGTCGGACAACAGCGAAGCGTTTGCCACCTATCACCGCGGTCGTTTATCAGCCACAGAAGTGTGGCTGGCAGAACAAGGCGTAATGGCTATTGCAGGCTTTGCGCCAACGACCCAAGGCAAGGATGAACGCGCGCACCGCACCCTGGTGCAATTTCTTGATGCGCGCACACCCACAACGTTCGCCGAGCTTGAAGCCGCCATTGATATCTACCGCGAGGTCTACAACACCCAGCGGCATCACCAAAGCCTGCGCGTCGGCAAAATGCACATCACCCCGCAACAAGCCTGGGAGAGCTTCCCGCAGGCGGAATCCCCAACCGATCCGCTGGATCCTGATGTGATCTGGCAGCGCGTGGTCGACTACAACCTGGCACACAACCCGCTGGCGCAACCACCAGCGAAGAAAAACGACCCTGGGGAAGCTGCCACTTCGCCCAAGGTCGAAACCGTTCGTGCAATCACCACACCAGGTACATCACACACGGATGCCCCCACCATAGATCCCCGCGACGCCGCGGAAAACTACCGCTTCGACGTGCCAGTAGAACTCGAAGTCAACCGGCACGGGACAGTCCCGGTGTGCGGCTACAGCCTCTACATCGGCCTGCGGTTTAAAAGCCGCAAGCTGTTCAGCGTCGTCACCCCCGATAACGTCGCCGAATTCTATACCGCCCACGACGGTGAGTTCCTGTTCAGCGTGCCGCTACCGATCAGGCTGACGCACCGCCCGGCCGGCGGGCAGATCAACATCAACCTCGTTGAAGGCATGAAGCACAGGCAACCGCCGAAACTGCGCCCAGACCTATCCAAACCTCGGCCGAAAAAACACAAACCCGACCAATAAGACCACCACTAGGCGGAGTCCAAAAAGTCATTGGACTCCGTGTCCAATAAGTCACCAGACTCCACGTCCAATAAGTGACCAGACTCCGCGTCCAAAATGTCCATAGACATAACACACCGACTCTGCTAGACGATCAACGCAGAGACCACGCGCGCCCCCAGGCACACGAAAAAGGTGGCCCCGCCACGGGGGCCACCTTTGGTACGTCGCTAAGCGAAAGCTAGCGGTTGATGCGCGTAGTCGGGTGGACGTAGCCGGTCTCCTCCGCCTTGAGCGGCAGGATCAGCTCGTCGCCGAACGGGCTCGCGGCGCCGGTGAGCTTGGAGGAAATCTCGGTGACCGGGTGGCCGTTACCAGGGGTGTGCGTGGGCCACGCCGGGTTCGCGCGACCGATCTTCTCTACATCTTTAGCCATGCCCCTCATTCTTTCACGCCGGGCAAGAAAACGCACGTAAACTCACCCCCGCAATGTCTACCTTCCCCGAAATCTTGCAGTCGCTTAGCGACGATCAGCTCCGCCTGCTCATCCGCACCCGGCCGGATGCCTTCTTCCCCACCCCTCCCTCGGCTGGGTCGTTGGCCACGCGCCTAGGCCTGCCCGGCTCCGCGTCGCGGGCGTTGCGCCAGCTCACTGCCGCCGACTTGGCGGTGCTGGAGCGGCTCGCCGACGCCGGCGCGGAGCTCGACCCGGTGGACGCGGGCGAGCTCGGCGACGTGGCGCACCTGCGCGAGCTCGCCCTCGTCTTCGGGCCGGTAGAGGCGCTGCGAATCTCCCCCGGCACGCTCACCGCCCTGCCCCCTGGCTGGCGCGTGACCGACACCCTGCCGGAGGGCGCGGCCGAGGCGTTGGACGCGCTGCCCGCCCGCGAGCGCAAGGTGCTGGAAACCCTGGCCTCCTCGGGTGGGGTGGGCACGACCTCGGCGGCGGGGCCGGACGCGGACCCTTCAGCGCCGGTGGCCAAACTGCTTGCGGCGGGCCTGCTGGTGCGGGTGGACGCGAACACTGTTCGGCTGCCGCGGCCGGTGCGCGACGCGATGCGCGGGATCACACCACGGGAGTTCCCCCTGGCACCGCCCGCAGTGGACGAGGTGGACCAGTCCGCGGTGGACGAGGCCGCGACCTCGGCGGGCTTGGACGCCGTGCGCCAAATGCGCCAGCTGGTCATGGCGCTCATGGACCGCCCGGTCACGCTGAACAAGGACGGCACCGTCGGCGTGCGCGCCGCGGCGAACCTGGAAAAGGAACTCGGCTTCGACCCGAGGCTATTGATCACCATCGGCGAGGCGGCGGGCCTTATCGGCCGAGGCAACGTCGACGACGAGGACGTGCTCGCCGCCACCCGCGACGCGCTGACCTGGATCGACGCCACGCTTTCGGACCAGTGGGCGATCCTGATGGTCGGTTGGGCCGCCTCCCCGTGGCGCGCTGACACCGACGCGAAGCTGTTGTCCGCGGACATGCACGCGCCCGCGGTGCGCCACGCTCGCACGACCATCCTGCGCCACGCGGGCCGGACCGACCAGTTGCTATTCCATGCCCCGCTAGAGGCCAGCGGTTTCTCCCCGCGGCTCATCCAGGCGGTGGTGGATGAGGCCCAGTTCGTCGGCGCGCTCGCCGGCACCCCGCAGCCGGCGCAGTCCTCTCCCCTGTTGGCGTTGCTGGACGGCCGCGATGGCGAGGACGTCGCCGCCGCGGCCAAGCAGCTCGTGCCGGCGTCCGTCGACACGCTGATTGCCCAGGGCGACATGACAATGCTCGCCCCGGGCCCGCTCGAGCCGGACATGGCGTCGTTTTTGGAGCGCATCGCCGAACTCGAATCCCCGGGTCTGGCCAGCGTGTGGCGGGTCACGGAGGCGTCGGTGCGCCGCGGCCTGGACGGCGGGCTCACCGCCGAGGAGGTCCACGCCTGGCTGGGCCGGCACGTCATGGGCGAGGTGCCGCAGGCAATCGCGTTTCTTATCGACGACACCGCCCGCACCCACGGCGCCATCCGCGCAGGCAGCGCGCTGAGCTACATCCGCTCCGCGGACCCGGCGCTGATCGCCACCGCCGCCGAGCGCTGCAACTTACGCGTCCTCGCCCCCACCGTCGCGGTGTCGGACCAGCCGCTGACCAAGCTCATGGCGCAGCTGCGTGCGGCGGGGATGCAGCCCACCGCGGAGGACAACACCGGCGCGACGCTGAACATGGCGCCCGAACCGGCGCTGGTCGCCGCCACCCCGTCTACCCTGCCGCGCACCCCGAAGGCGACCGAGGAGCAGGTCGAAGCGATCGTGTCCAAACTGCGCGCCGATTCCGGCTCCGACGCGGACGCCGGGGCCGGCGACATCTTCGAAACGCTGCGGGCGGCGGCTCGGGCGAAGCGGCATGTGGCCGTAGGTTTCGTGGATAAGCAAGGGCGCGGCCGCACGCTCACCGTGCTGCCACTGAGCGTGAGCGCGGGGCAGGTCGACGCGCTCGACGAGGCCGCCGATCGCGTCGTGCGCATCGCGCTGCCGCGCATCACCAAAGTGGTGCTGGCCTAGCGGCTGACGCGCTCGAGAATCTCCAGAATGTGCTCGTAATCCTTGCCGGTCGCGGCAGTCAAGCCCAGCTCGCAGGTGCGGTTGGACGACGCATGCGTCGCGGAGCCCAGCTCCTCGGCCTGCGCCGCCTCGCGCTTCGTCGCCGCGTGGGTCAGCTCCGGGTGCAGCATGCCGCGGTCGCCCGCGTAGCCGCAGCAGTTCCACTCGGCGGGCAAGCGCACGTCCTCAGCCGCGGCACCCGCGACGCGCGCGAGCGTATCGACGATCCCAAGGTGCGTCGCCGAACACGTCGGGTGCAACGTCACAGAGTCCACCTTGTGCTTGACCTCGAGGCGCTCGAGCACCTGGTCCTCGACGAACTCGATGGCGTCGATGACGGTGATGCCGATGCCCTCGGCCATGTCGCGGAAGCCGTGCGTGCAGCTGGACGCGTCCACGACCACCGGCAGGCGCCCGCCGTCGGTGGCGGCGATGAGCTGGTCGTTGACCCGGCGCTGCATGATGTCGTTGCCGGTGCTCATGCCTTTCGACGCCCACGGGGTCCCGCAGCACATCCCGTCAATCCCCTCCGGGACGACGAGCGCGAGCCCGGCGCGCTCCACCAGTTTCGCGAACGCCTCGGAGGCGCCGACGCCGTCGCCCTGCGGGCCGAACATGGAGTTCACGCAGGCGGGGACGAACACGCCGGCGGGCTCCGCTCCCGGCGCGCCGATCCGGGTGCCGAACGCCTTGGAGCGCTTCTGACCGCCCTTGGACAGCTCGGGGCGGTACTGCGGCACAGTGTCCTCGCCCACCAGGGCGCGGGCGACGTCGGTGACCTTCTGCACCAGTTTGGTCGGCATGTAGTAGGCGCCGGTCAACGCCGCCGAGGCCAGCGTGTTGCCCGGGCCCCACGCCTTTGCCGCGGCCGCCCAGCCGGCGGATTCCGTAGCGCCCGCTTGGCCGCGACGCAGGGATTTGATGAACTTGCCGGTATCGATCTTCACCGGGCAGGCGGTCACGCACATCGAGTCCACGGCGCAGGTGTCGATGCCGTCGTACTGGTAGGCCTCGTCGAGGTGCTTGACCAGCTCGGTGTCGCCTTCCTGGATCGCCTTCGCGCGGGCACGGCGCACCACGATGCGCTGGCGCGGGGTCATGGTGATGTCGCGCGAGGGGCACACCGGCTCGCAGTAGCCGCACTCCACGCACGAGTCGATCTCGTCTTCCACCTGCGGGTTGAGCTTGAAGTTCTTCATGTGCTCGCGCTCGTCGTCGGTGATGATCACGCCCGGGTTCATCACCCCGCGCGGGTCGGCGGCGCGCTTGAGCTCCACCATGACCTCGTAGAGTTCCTCGCCGTACTGGCGGCGCACGTACGGCGCCATCACACGCCCGGTGCCGTGCTCGGCCTTCAGGTTGCCGCCGGCGCCGAGCACGAGGTCGACCATCTCCTCGTTGAAGCCGTCATAGCGGGACAGGTTCTCGTCGCCTTCGAAGCGGTCGGTGATGAGGAAGTGGATGTTGCCGTCTTTGGCGTGGCCGAAGATGACGGCGTCGTCGTAGCGGTAGGCGTCGAAAAGCTGCTGCAACCCGCCGCACGTGTCCGCGAGGTCGCCCACGGGCACGGCGATGTCCTCGAGCAGCGCGGTGGTGCCGGACGGGCGCGCCTCGGCGACCTGAGCGTAAAGGCCCTTGCGGAAGGCCCAGGCCTTGGCGGCCTCGGCGGCGTCGGTGGTAAATGCCGCCGGGGTCTGCAGGTCGAAGCCTTCCAGCAGCTTCGCGCCGGCGGCTTCGTATTCGCGCAGCTCGTCGGCCTCGTTTGCGTGGTACTCGATGAGCAGCGCCGCCTGGCCGGACAGTTCGAAGCCGGTGATCTGTTCTGGCACCGAGTCGAAGGTGCGGCCGACCTTGATGGAGCGCGAGTCCATCAGCTCAAGCGTGGCGGCCTTCGAGTCGAACAGCGCTGGCAGCGAGCGCGTCGCCGCGTCCAGCGTCGGGTACACCGCGATGGTGGTGGTCTTCAGTTTCGGCACCTCGATGGTGCGCAGCACGGCCTCCGCGATGAACGCGAGCGTGCCCTCGGACGCGACCAGCAGGTGCATGAAAATGTCCAGGGGCGACTCGTAGACCAGGAACGCATTCAACGAGTAGCCCATCGTGTTCTTCAGCGCGAAGTGGCGCTCGATGGTGTCCACGGATTCCTTGTTCTCCCGCACGCGCCGCTTGAGGCGCTCCAGCTTTGCGACGAGCTCCGCCTCTTCCCGCGCAAACTGCGCCTCCGCGTCCTTATGCGCCGTGTTGATGACGGTGCCGGAGGGCAGCACGAACGTCATCGATTCGATGGTGTTGTAGGTGTTGTACTGCGTGCCGCAGGCCATGCCGGAGGAGTTGTTGGCGATCACGCCGCCCATCGTCGCCGCGCCCTCGGACGCCGGGTCCGGGCCGATCTTGCGGCCGTACGGGGCGAGGTGGGCGTTGACCTGGCGCACCGTGGAGCCAGGCTGGACGCGCACGCGCTTGCCGCCGTCGAGGACCTCCACGCCGCGGAAGTGCTTGCGCACGTCCACGAGCATGCCCGCGCCGCCGGCCTGGCCGGACAGTGAGGTGCCGCCGCCGCGCAGCACCACCGGGGCACCGGATGCCGCCGAGGCGCGGAAAGCGGCCGCCACGTCGTGGGCGGTGCGGGCCTCCACCACCACGTCCGGGGTGTAGAGGAAGTGGGACGCGTCGTGGGCGTACTTGATCCGGTCGATCGGGCGGGTGGAAAGCGCCTGGTCGGAGCCGAGTTCGCGGGATAAATGCTCTGCGGGGGAGGAAATGGTTGTGGTCATAAATCCATGCTAGACCCCTGCACCCGCTGGCCTATCTTTTGTTATTTTCGACGTGTGACCACAATCGAAATCCGCGACCTGAACAAGCGCTTCGGCGACGTCCAAGCACTCGACGGCATGAGTTTCACCGTCCACGACGGCGAAATGTACGGCTTCGTCGGCTCCAACGGCGCCGGCAAGTCCACCACGATGCGCATCGCCCTCGGCGTGCTCGCCGCTGACTCGGGCGAGGTGCTTCTCGACGGCCGCCCGCTTGACGACGACACCCGCCGCCGCATCGGCTACATGCCCGAGGAGCGCGGCCTGTACGGCAAAGAAAAGATCCTGGAGCAACTGGTCTTTCTGGCCAAGCTGCACGGCGTCGACGGCAAAGCCGCCAAGCAGCGCGGCACCGAGCTGCTCGAGGAGCTCGGTTTGGGCGAGCGCGTGAACGACAAGCTCGACGACCTCTCCCTGGGCAACCAGCAGCGCGTCCAGCTCGCCGCGAGCCTCATCCACGACCCCGACATCCTCATCCTGGACGAGCCGTTCTCCGGCCTCGACCCCGTCGCCGTGGACGTGATGAGCACGATGCTCACCGACCGCGCCCGCGCCGGCGTGCCCGTCATCTTCTCCTCCCACCAGCTGGATCTGGTGCAGCGGCTGTGCGACCGCATCGGCATTGTCACCCGCGGCCGCATGGTCGCCGAAGGCACCGTCGACGAGCTGCGCGCCCACGGCCCCATCCGCTTCAGGGTGGGCACTCAAGCCCGCGGCTGGATCCCGGAGGGCATTTCGCTTATCGACGACTCCGCCACCCACGTCATCCTCGAAGCCCCGAGCGTCCAGGACGACCAGCGCATCCTGCAGGCCGCCATGGCCGCAGGCCCCGTCCACGAGTTCACCCGCGTCGTGCCCGACCTGGCCGACCTGTTCAAGGAGGTTGTGCAGTAATGGCTACCCAAAACGCCTACTCACCCATGCACACGATCACCACCACCGCGGCGCGCGAGATCCAGATCTTGCTGCTGAAGAAGGGCGTGGTCATCACCTTCGTCATCCTGCTTCTGGCCATGGTCGGCTTCATCGGCTTCGCCTCTTGGCAGAAGAGCAAGGACGACGCTGACGGCGGCGATGCAAAGACTGCGGTGGCGACCGTAGGCGTCGATAAGCAACTGCTCGACGGCGCCGGGTACGACGCCCGCGAAACTGCGAGCCGCGACGACGCAGTGCAGTTGGTGCGCGACGGCGACGTCAAGGCCGCGCTAGTGGCCGAGGGCGACCAGTGGGAAGTGATCTCGGACGGCACCCCGTCGGCGGGCCTCATGGAGGGAATGGAGGCGCTCGCCGACAGCTACACCCGCGCCGAAACGTTGAACACGCTGGGCATTTCGCCCGCGGATTACGAGGCGGCGTCCCGCAGCATCGACATCGTGCCGGTGGACGTGGACGAGGCCAGCGGCGAAGACTTCGAGCAGCAACTGCTCCGCCTGCTCACCACGTTCGTGGCGCTGATGGTGGTGATCTTCACCGTGATCACCTTCGCCGCCCAGGTGGGAAGCCGCGTGACCGAGGAGAAGTCCTCCCGCGTGGTTGAGCTCGTGCTGGCCTCCGTGCGCCCGCTGGATTTCCTGGCGGGCAAGCTGCTGGGCACGCTCGTGCTGGGCTTCCTCGCCACCGCCGTGCTGCTGATCGTCGGCGGCGTTGGGCTGAAGGTTTCCGGGCTCGTGGACGACATCGCGTTCGACTGGTCCGTCCTCCCCGTCCTGCTGATCGCGTGGCTTCTGGCCATGCTGTTCTTCGGCGCCCTCTACGCCGCGGCCGGCGCGATGGTGCAGCGCACCGAGGACCTGCAGTCCACCCAGATGCCGATCCTGCTGCTCATCATGGCTTCCGCCTATATCCCCGGCTTCGGCTGGATGAACACCGACGCCACGTGGATGCAGGTGATGAGCTGGATCCCGCCGTTTTCCATCTTCGCCGCGCCGCTGTCGTACGCGGCCGGAGACTTCACCGCGCTGCAGCTGGCCGGCTCGTTTGTCCTCGCGGCCTTGGCGACGGCGCTGGCCGTGTGGGCCGCCGCCCGCATCTACAAGCGCACGATCCTGAACAACGGCAGCGTGACCAAGTGGTCGCAGCTGCTGCGCAGGGGCTAGGGGTCGATGTGCATCACTAGATCCATACTTTGGTGAAGCACACGGACCACATCGATCGCAGCGTCCTGTTCACGGTAGAAGATGATGTGGCTTCCTATCGCTTTCTTCCGGTAGCCAGGGCGCACTTCGTCCGCCCATCGCCCGAGCCGTGGATTTTCGCTGATGAAGTCCAGCATCTGGAGAATCCCGCCAACATATCGTTCAGCTTGATCCAGCCCCCATCGTGTGGCCGTGTAGGACCAAATTTCTTCGAGATCGACCTCTGCCTGGCGCCTAAGCCGATATTTCATGCTCGTTCTTCATTCGCTCTATAAACGCTCCCGGGTCAAAGTCCTGGACGACTTCGCTGTTTTCCCCCTTTTCAAGCGCGGCGTTAAGAAGAGCGAATTTCCTCTCTCGCTCCTCCACCAGCCGCAGGCCCTCGCGCAGGACTTCGCTGGCGGAGGCGTAGCGGCCGTCGTGAAGCAGCTCTGCAATGAATTTGTCGTAGCGTTCGCCGAGTACAACGGATGTGTTTTTCGCAGCCATGCACCGTAGACTACCAAGTCCTACTAACACGAAGGAGTAGATCGCATGGCTCTCGGCGACGGCCCCCTGATCGTCCAATCGGACAAGACCGTCCTGCTCGAAGTCGCGCACCCGGACGCGCCCAAGGCCCGCGCCGCGCTCGCCCCGTTCGCGGAGCTCGAGCGCGCGCCCGAGCACATCCACACCTACCGCATCACACCCCTGGCGCTGTGGAACGCCCGCGCCGCCGGCTTCGACGCCGAGCAGGCCGTGGACGTGCTCGAGCGCTACTCCCGCTTCCCGGTGCCGCAGGCGCTGCTCGTCGACATCGCCGAAACCATGGCCCGCTACGGCCGCCTCAAGCTGGTCAAACACCCCGCCCACGGGCTGATCCTAGAGGCGGACGACCCCGCGATCCTCACCGAGGTCACCCGCAGCAAGAAAATCCAGCCGCTCATAGCGAAGCCTATCGACGACACCACCGCCCCCGTCCACCCCTCCGCCCGGGGCCAGATCAAGCAGGAGCTGACCAAGCTCGGCTGGCCGGTGGAGGACCTGGCCGGCTACGTCGACGGCGAGTCCCACCCGATCGCGTTGAACCACGACGGCTGGGAGCTGCGCGACTACCAGCAGTACGCCGCCGAATCCTTCTGGGAGGGCGGCTCCGGCGTGGTGGTGCTGCCCTGCGGCGCCGGCAAAACCATCGTCGGCGCCGCATCGATGGCGCAGGCGCAGACCACCACGTTGATCCTGGTCACCAACACCGTCGCCGGCCGTCAGTGGCGCGACGAGCTGCTGCGCCGCACCACCCTCACGCCCGAGGAGATCGGCGAGTACTCCGGCGAGAAGAAGGAAATCCGCCCCGTCACCATCGCCACCTACCAGGTGGTCACCCGCAAGACCAAGAGCGAATACCGCGCGCTCGAACTTTTCGACTCCCGCGACTGGGGCCTGATCATCTACGACGAGGTCCACCTCCTCCCCGCCCCCGTCTTCCGCATGGCCGCCGACCTCCAGTCCCGCCGCCGCCTGGGGCTCACGGCGACCCTCGTACGCGAGGACGGCCGCGAAGACGACGTCTTCTCCCTCATCGGGCCAAAGCGTTACGACGCCCCATGGAAAGAACTCGAGATGGCCGGCCACATCGCCACCGCCGAATGCGTCGAGGTCCGCACCACACTCACCGACGAGGAGCGCCTCACCTACGCCACCGCCGAAACCCGCGAGCGCTACCGTCTGGCGGCCTGTTCGGCGGGCAAGCTGGAAGTCGTCGATAAGCTTCTTGCAACGCACAAGGGACAGCAGACCCTGATCATCGGCGCGTATGTGGAGCAGTTAGAGGAGATCGCATCGCGTATCGACGCTCCCCTCGTCGACGGCAAAACCACCACCAAAAAGCGCGAGGAGGCCTTCCAAGCCTTCCGCGACGGGGAAATCTCCACCCTGGTGGTGTCCAAGGTGGCCAACTTCTCCATCGACCTGCCCGAAGCCGCCGTGGCGATCCAGGTCTCCGGCACCTTCGGATCCCGGCAAGAAGAAGCGCAGCGCCTGGGGCGGCTCTTGCGTCCGAAATCCGACGGCGCGGAAGCCGTGTTCTACACCGTCGTCGCCCGCGACACCCTCGACTCCGAGTACGCCATGCATCGGCAACGATTCCTGGCCGAACAGGGCTACGCGTACCGGTTGGTCGACGCCGCCGACCTTTAGACTTGTATGCCATGAGTGGCATGAAGGTATTCAAGTTCGACGTCGACGAGGACTTTGCGAAGCAGCACAACGAAATGGTGCGCGACACCCGCAGCCTCGTCGCCTCGGGCATCGCGATCTTTGTTATCTCCGTGATCGTCGGCGTCGCCGTGTGGTTCCTGGTGGACTCGTCCTCGCCGTGGCACTGGCTCGGCAGCTTCGGCGCGGTGCTGTTCGGCATTTTGATGCTGGTGGTGGCGCTCCTGATCCCCCGCAGCGTGGGCAAGACCCAGGAGATCTACGACTCCAACCCCCTCGCCCCCGCCATCATCACCGAGCGCGCCGGCACGACGGTGACCCTAACCGCGCTGGTGAACCTCAACGTGGATCCTGCCCTGCCGCCGCGTTGGGCCATCACCTCCCGAGTGATGCAGCCGCTCCCCAACACCTCCGACAAGGTCGGCACAAAGGTGCCGGTCGCAGCCGTGGGCGCGCAACGCTCGGCTCGCGACCAACAGCACTGGCAGACCATCACCCCAATGCCCATCGCCTGGGGCACGCCCGATGAGGCAGTTGTGGCTTCCGCCCGGAAGTCGATCCCCCAGGACCAGTGGTCCACGCTCGAGCGCGCCCGCAAGAAGGCCGAGCTTGTCGAGCAGTCCAAGAACTCGATGCTGGAGCTCTAGCGTTCTCGAGCGAAACACTCGCCCTTCCACCCGCGTCAGATCCCGAATCGGATCGGCCGCGGAACTCTTTTTGGCCAAAACCCTGCCTGCGGAATCTGGTTGCCCTGCACCCATTGTTGGTGTCGATGCTGTTGTCCGCATTGCGGAGTCCGGAAGGTGGTCCTGGCCCCGCAAGATGCGCCCAGGCAGCATCATCCGCGTATCGGTTGTGCACGAATCGGCATCGGCAGCGCATTTCCCCAGGTCGATGCTCCGGCGAAGAGATTGTTTTGTCGATTCGTACAATTCGCGGGGGGACACCAATGATGGGTGACGCGGTTGTTGTCCGCAATGCGGAGTCCGCTAGCGTCCGGCTGGGGTGTTCTCGTAGAAGTTGACGAGGGAGCGGTTTTCGCTCTGTGTTTCCCCAGGTCGCAAAACGGTGTTGTCAGGTTTTACGAGACACTTACTTCCCGGCCGGCAGGTTCGTTGGTGTGCACCCATCCTTGGTGGTGGGGTGGTTGTCCGCAATGCGGAGTCCGCAAAACGTTTCGTTGGTGCCCACCCATTGTTGGTGGTGGTCTGGTTGTCCGCAATGCGGAGTTTCGACCGGTGCGGGCATACGTGGGTTCCCGCCAATGATGGGCACAGATCAGGTTGTCCGCAATGCGGACAGCTGTGTAGGCCACCCCACCAGCCGGCACCTGGGAAGGGTTCGGGCATGACAAAAGCAAAGGCACCCGCCGCACAAACCATGGGGGTTTGTGTGGCGGGGGCTGTGTGTGAAGTTGTTTGGTCGGCGGGAACCTACTCTCCCCCTCCCCCCCGGGGGCAGGACCATCGGCGCGGGCGGGCTTAGCTTCCGGGTTCGGAATGGGACCGGGCGTTTCCCCGCCGCCATCAACCACCGACACACCTATGGGGGCGCATCAGGTTGCGTTCGGCAACGTGTATGCAGTTATTGTCGGCCAACCACTTCTTCGGGTTGGTGTGTTGTGTCAGTGACTGCACAGTGGACGCGGAGCATGTTGCTCTTGCTTGTGTTTGTTTCGCGGTGTTCACACATCATCTGATTGCGTGTGGCGTGTGTTTATTGGTGTATTAGTACCGGTCGCCTCCACACATTACTGTGCTTCCAGGTCCGGCCTATCAACCCAGTCGTCTTCTGGGAACCTCAAATGAAACCTCATCTTAAAACAGGCTTCCCGCTTAGATGCTTTCAGCGGTTATCCCTTCCGTACGTAGCCAACCAGCCGTGCTCCTGGCGGAACAACTGGCACACTAGAGGTACGTCCGTCCCGGTCCTCTCGTACTAGGGACAGCCTTCTTCAAGTTTCAACGCGCGCGGCGGATAGAGACCGAACTGTCTCACGACGTTCTGAACCCAGCTCGCGTGCCGCTTTAATGGGCGAACAGCCCAACCCTTGGGACCTACTCCAGCCCCAGGATGCGACGAGCCGACATCGAGGTGCCAAACCATCCCGTCGATATGGACTCTTGGGGAAGATCAGCCTGTTATCCCCGGGGTACCTTTTATCCGTTGAGCGACACCACATCCACAAGTAGGTGCCGGATCACTAGTCCCGACTTTCGTCCCTGCTCGACTAGTCAGTCTCGCAGTCAAGCTCCCTTGTGCACTTACACTCTGAACACCTGATTGCCAACCAGGCTGAGGGAACCTTTGGGCGCCTCCGTTACATTTTGGGAGGCAACCGCCCCAGTTAAACTACCCACCAGGCACTGTCCCCAACCCAGATCATGGGCCAAGGTTAGATATCCACTACGGTCAGAGTGGTATTTCAACAACGACTCCACACACACTAGCGTGCATGCATCAACGTCTCCCACCTATCCTACACAAACCGCACCGAATGCCAATACCAAGCTATAGTGAAGGTCCCGGGGTCTTTTCGTCCTGCCGCGCGAAACGAGCATCTTTACTCGTACTGCAATTTCACCGGGCCTGTGGTTGAGACAGCAGGGGAGTCGTTACGCCATTCGTGCAGGTCGGAACTTACCCGACAAGGAATTTCGCTACCTTAGGATGGTTATAGTTACCACCGCCGTTTACTGGGGCTTAAATTCTCCGCTTCGGACATGACGTCCTAACAGGTCCTCTTAACCTTCCAGCACCGGGCAGGCGTCAGTCCGTATACATCAACTTAACCGTCTTCGCACGGACCTGTGTTTTTGATAAACAGTCGCTCCCCTCTCTTCTCTGCGACCCACACCAGCTGCCGCACGTGAAGTGCTTGACTAGTGCGGGTCCCCCTTCTCCCGAAGTTACGGGGGCATTTTGCCGAGTTCCTTAACCACAGTTCACCCGCTCGCCTGAGTATTTTCTACCTGACCACCTGTGTCGGTTATGGGTACGGGCCGTATACGCACATCGCTAGAGGCTTTTCTCGGCAGTCCAGGATCACCAACATCACCCAAGCAAGGGCTACGCATCACGCCTCACACAAAAAACACCAGGATTTACCGTGGTGTCGTGCCACACGCTTGCACCGCAATCCAATCAGCGGCTCGGCTACCTCACTGCGTCACCCCATCACTGACCTACAACGGATCAGGCCCCACGCATCACCACCAACCAACCATCCCGAAGGATGGCAACGGTCGGCGGGTCAGGGTGGTTAGTATCACCGCTTCGATACTGGGCGCGCATATACGGGTACGGGAATATCAACCCGTTAACCATCGACTACGCCTGTCGGCCTCGCCTTAGGACCCGACTCACCCTGGGAAGACGAACTTGACCCAGGAACCCTTAGTCATCCGGCGGGCAAGATTCTCACTTGCCATTCGTTACTCATGCCTGCATTCTCACTCGCATGCAGTCCACCGCTCCTTCCGGTACGGCTTCACCCCACACACGACGCTCCCCTACCCAAACAAAAATGTTTGCCGCGGCTTCGGCGGTGTGCTTGAGCCCCACTACATTGTCGGCGCGGAACCACTCGACCAGTGAGCTATTACGCACTCTTTCAAGGATGGCTGCTTCTAAGCCAACCTCCTGGCTGTCTTCGCGATCCCACATCCTTTTCCACTTAGCACACCCTTAGGGGCCTTAACCGGCGATCTGGGCTGTTTCCCTCTCGACTATGAAGCTTATCCCCCACAGTCTCACTGCAATGCACCACTATAAACCGGTATTCGGAGTTTGGCTGACGTCGCTAAGATGATAGTCCCGCTCAACCAACCAGTAGCTCTACCTCCGGCAAGCTCACATCACGCTGCACCTAAATGCATTTCGGGGAGAACCAGCTATCACGGAGTTTGATTGGCCTTTCACCCCTACCCACAGCTCATCCCCTCAGTTTTCAACCTAAGTGGGTTCGCGCCTCCACAACCTCTTACAGCTGCTTCACACTGGCCATGGGTAGATCACCCCGCTTCGGGTCCAGGACATGCCACTACAAACACCCTATTCGGATTCGCTTTCGCTACGACTACCCCACATAACGGGTTAACCTCGCGACATGCCGCTGACTCGCAGGCTCATTCTTCAAAAGGCACGCCATCACACACAAAAAAGTGCTCTGACGGATTGTAAGCGCATGGTTTCAGGAACTCTTTCACTCCCCTCCCGGGGTACTTTTCACCATTCCCTCACGGTACTTAATTCACTATCGGTCACACTGAGTATTTAGGCTTACCGGGTGGTCCCGGCAGATTCACAGCAGATTCCACGAGCCCGCTGCTACTCGGGGAAAACACAAACCACACAACCACACACACCTTCACGTACAGGACTTTTCACCTACTCCGGCGCACCATCCCAGATGCTTCCGCTGATATGTGCGCATTGCGCGTGCAGTTGACAGCCTGCACCATTTGCGCCCCACAACACCGCACACGCAACCCCTGCCAGGTATCACACGCACACGGTTTAGCCTCATCCGCTATCGCTCGCCACTACACACGGAATCACAATTGTTTTCTTCTCCTACGGGTACTGAGATGTTTCACTTCCCCGCGTCAACCCCCACACAGACTATGTATTCACCTGCGGGTAACACCACACAACTGGTGCTGGGTTTCCCCATTCGGACATCCTCGGATCAACGCTTTGTTGGCAACTCCCCGAGGCATAACGCAGCCTCACACGTCCTTCATCGGCTCAGCATGCCAAGGCATCCACCATACGCCCGTAACAAAACACACGGACACACAAACAATCAAGGTACAAACACCAAAACACAAAAAAGAAAGATACTCGCGTCCACTATACAGTTCTCACACAACACAACCCCCACACACAACCAACCACAACCAAGCAGCCAGCCGACATGAGGGCCCAACAGGAACAACCTTGTGCTGCCCCAGACACCCAACAGTGCACCAACGCATAATCTTTTGTCACGCAAACCGGTGTGACCACCAACCAACACCATGTGAGCACAACCCTTCACAGGCCAGACGCACCACCATCCAGACGATG
Source organism: Corynebacterium haematomassiliense (assembly GCF_013978595.1). Lineage (GTDB taxonomy): Bacteria > Actinomycetota > Actinomycetes > Mycobacteriales > Mycobacteriaceae > Corynebacterium > Corynebacterium lehmanniae. Next base: position 447,507 of record NZ_JACDTZ010000002.1, on the reverse strand, counting down.
CCACCATGACCTTGAAGGTGTGTCTCCACCCGGCAAAATACTTCCGTGGCAGTCGCACACTCGGCGACTCAACCACACAACCAATGACCCACAACTGCGGGCACACAAATAAAAGCTCCTTAGAAAGGAGGTGATCCAGCCGCACCTTCCGGTACGGCTACCTTGTTACGACTTCGTCCCAATCGCCGATCCCACCTTCGACAGCTCCCATGACAGGCCACTGGCTTCGGGTGTTACCAACTTTCATGACGTGACGGGCGGTGTGTACAAGGCCCGGGAACGTATTCACCGCAGCGTTGCTGATCTGCGATTACTAGCGACTCCGACTTCATGGGGTCGAGTTGCAGACCCCAATCCGAACTACGACCGGCTTTACAGCGATTAGCTCACCCTCACAGGCTCGCAGACGCGTTGTACCGACCATTGTAGCATGTGTGAAGCCCTGGACATAAGGGGCATGATGATTTGACGTCATCCCCACCTTCCTCCGAGTTAACCCCGGCAGTCTCTCACGAGTCCCCACCATAACGTGCTGGCAACATAAGACAAGGGTTGCGCTCGTTGCGGGACTTAACCCAACATCTCACGACACGAGCTGACGACAACCATGCACCACCTGTACACCAACCACAAAGGGAAACCGTATCTCTACGGCGATCTGGTGTATGTCAAGCCCAGGTAAGGTTCTTCGCGTTGCATCGAATTAATCCACATGCTCCGCCGCTTGTGCGGGCCCCCGTCAATTCCTTTGAGTTTTAGCCTTGCGGCCGTACTCCCCAGGCGGGGCGCTTAATGCGTTAGCTACGGCACGAACCCCGTGGAAGGGACTCACACCTAGCGCCCACCGTTTACGGCATGGACTACCAGGGTATCTAATCCTGTTCGCTACCCATGCTTTCGCTCCTCAGCGTCAGTTACTGCCCAGAGACCTGCCTTCGCCATCGGTGTTCCTCCTGATATCTGCGCATTCCACCGCTACACCAGGAATTCCAGTCTCCCCTACAGCACTCAAGTTATGCCCGTATCGCCTGCAGTCCCGCAGTTAAGCTGCGGGCTTACACAAACGACGCGACAAACCACCTACGAGCTCTTTACGCCCAGTAATTCCGGACAACGCTCGCACCCTACGTATTACCGCGGCTGCTGGCACGTAGTTAGCCGGTGCTTCTTCTCCAGGTACCGTCACATAACGCTTCGTCCCTAGCGAAAGGAGTTTACAACCCGAAGGCCGTCATCCCCCACGCGGCGTCGCTGCATCAGGCTTGCGCCCATTGTGCAATATTCCCCACTGCTGCCTCCCGTAGGAGTCTGGGCCGTATCTCAGTCCCAATGTGGCCGTACACCCTCTCAGGCCGGCTACCCGTCGACGCCTTGGTAGGCCATTACCCCACCAACAAGCTGATAGGCCGCGAGCTCATCCCACACCGAAAAACTTTCCACAATGGCATCCAAACCATCGTCCTATCCGGTATTAGACCCAGTTTCCCAGGCTTATCCCGAAGTGCAGGGCAGATCACCCACGTGTTACTCACCCGTTCGCCACTCGAGTACCCCTGCAAGCAGGAGCCTTTCCGTTCGACTTGCATGTGTTAAGCACGCCGCCAGCGTTCATCCTGAGCCAGGATCAAACTCTCCACAAAAACGTTTCAGCAGAAACAGGCCGTGAAAAGCCCAAACCCAACCAAAAACAAACCAACCAACACAAAGTGCTGGACTGGCAAAATCCAAAAATTACAAAGGTTCAACAACCAACCCCCAACCCGACGGGGCACAAAGGAGGCTGGCCAAAAAAATACGTGAAACATGTTCAACCACACCCCACGCACACCGAACCAAACAGATGACGCGATCCATCATTGGAATTCAACCACGCCACCACCGGCACACACCCAAACAAAAGGCGCACACCACACAGTGCACAAAACGAGGCAGGCAAACACACCCACGCAACAAAAGTACATTGGCACACTATCGAGTTCTCAAACAACACCAGCACACCCACCAACCAGAACCAAAAACGATCCCAGCCGGAAAAAGCGGCTTCGTCAGAAGCTACACAACCAACCAACCAAAAGTCAAACTCACGTTAAACCCCGGTTAACCAGAACGTAACCCCTATTCACTTAAACCATTCCCTCCAAGCGGCCGAACCGCTCGGAAGCAACGGATGGATATATAACCACGAAGCCAAAACGCACACAAATCAGCAGCGCAGCCGCCCTTTTAGTGGTACGCAGCAATCGGCCCATGCGGGCCATCGATCACTTGCACCGGGGTATTGAAGATCTCGGTGAGCAAGTCGTCGCGCATGATCTCCTCCACGGTGCCGAAGGCGAAGACCTGCCCGTCCTTCGCTGCGCAGATGTAGTCCGCGTAACGGGCCGCGAAATTGATGTCGTGCAGCACGATGACGATGGTCCGGCCGAATTCGCGGGCCGCGGAGTGCAGGTGCTGCATCATTTCCACGGAGTGGGAGATGTCCAGGTTGTTCAGGGGCTCGTCGAGAAGCACGTAGTCCGTTTCCTGGCAAAGCACCATGGCGACGTATGCGCGCTGGCGCTGGCCGCCGGAAAGCTGGTCCAGGTAGCGGTGCTCGAGTTCGCGCAGGCCGAAGAAGTCGATGTAGCGGGAGATGATCTCCTCATCCGCCTCGGTCAGGCGTCCGCCCGAGTACGGGAAGCGGCCGAAGCCCACGAGCTGCCGCACGGTCAGGCGCGTGACAAAGTGGTTTTCCTGCCGCAGGATGGAGACCACTTTGGCCAGGTCCTTCGGGTTGGAGGAGGTAACGTCCATTTGCCCGATGTGCACGGAGCCGGAATCCAGCGCCAAGAGCCTGCCGATCATGGTCAGAAGCGTCGACTTGCCGGCGCCGTTCGGCCCCACCAACGCGGTGATGCCGCCCGCCGGGATTTGCAGCGAGACCGGCCCGATGGCGGTGTCGTCGCCGTAGGCCTTGCTCACCTCGTTGAGCTCGATCACAGTCTCCCCTTCCGTAGGACAACGATGAGGAACGTCAGGCCGCCGACCAGCTCGATGATGATGGAAACGACGCCCTGGGCGTAGAAGATGTGGTTCATGATGAAGTACGCGCCCGCCAGGATGCAGTAGCCGAGCAACGCCGCCATGGGGAACACGTAGCGGTGGTCGTAGGTGTCCGCGAACTGGTACGCAAGTGTGGCCACCAGGAACCCGAGGAAGGTCATCGGTCCGACGAGCGCGGTGGACACCGCCATCAGAACCGAGACCAGCACGAGGGTGTACACCGCGTGCTTCTTGTGGTTCACGCCCAAGTTCACGGCCACGTCGCGGCCCAGGCTGAGCACGTTGAGACGTCGCGAGTTCACGTACATCAACCCGGCAGCCACCAGCACCAGCGGCACGGCCAGCGGGTAGTAGGCCGGGTCCGCGTTGTTCACTGAGCCGAACAGCCGGGCGGTGAGCAGGTCGAACTCGCTGGGCGTGAGCAGACGCTGCATGAACGTCGACACGCTGCCCAGTCCCCCGCCGAGCACGATGCCGACGAGCAGCATGGCGTGCATGTTCGGGTTGTCACCGGCGAGCAGCCACGTGTACAGGATCAAACTCAGCCCCACCATGAGCACGAGCTGGACCACGAACATCTCCAGCGTGCGGGCGTTATTCAGCCCCGCGGCGCCGAGGAAGTACACGGTTGAGGTGTGAATGGCCACGTACAGCGACTCGAACCCCATGATGGACGGGGTGATGATGCGGTTGTTGGTCACCGTCTGGAATGCCACTGTCGCCACGGCCTGGCAGACCGCCACCACCGCCATCGCAATGACGGAGTTCATGCGGCGCTCCGCGATCAGCCAGTAGCCGCGGGTGCCGAACTCCATGGGGTTTCCCCACGACAGCAGGCCTGCGGTGAACAGCAGCGCGGCCACCACCAGCGCGCCTACAACGAGCCAGTAGCGCCGTTTGCTTTTCGACGTTTGGAACGCCCCGACCTCGCGCATTACCTCACGCATTCTTACCCCGCCTCACAATCAACGCGATAAACACGGCGGCGCCAACCACGCCGAGGATCACGGACACCGGCATCTCGAACGGCGCGATGACGATGCGTCCGAGCAGGTCGCACAGTGTGACCACCCCGATGCCGGTGAGGCAGACCCAGGGCAGGTTGGACCGGAGGTCGTCGCCACGCAGCATGCTCACGATGTTGGGGACGATGAGCCCGAGGAATGGGAGGTTGCCCACGACAACCGTGACCACGCCGGTGGCCACCGCGACGAGGCTGGTGCCCACGAGCACGATGCGGTTGTAGTTCAGGCCGATGTTGGTGGCGATGTCCTCGCCCAAACCGGCGGCGGTGAGGCGGTCGGCGTAGAAGAACACGGCGACGACCACGAGCAGCACGACCCAGAGGATCTCGTACTGGCCGGCGATCACGCTGGTGAACGAGCCGGCGAACCAAACCCCGAGCGACTGCAACAGGTCAGTCTGCAGCGCGATGAAGGTGGACACCGCGCTGACCACCGCGCCGAGCATGATGCCAACGATGGGCACCACCAGGCTGGAGCGCAACGTCACGCGCCGCAGGAACGCGAAGAACACCATGGTGCCGATGAAGGCGGCGCCGACGGCGAGCAGCATGCGCGTCATCACGGAGCCGTCCGGGAACAGCAAAAACGACGCGAGCAGCCCCAGCCCGGCCCACTCGGTGGTGCCGGTGGTGGTGGGTTCGACGAAGCGGTTCTGGGTGAGCATCTGCATGATCAGCCCGCTCATCGCCATCGCCGCACCCGCGAGCACCAGCGCGATCGTGCGCGGCACGCGGGTGGCGCGGAACATTTCCCAGCCGTCCTCGGTGCCCAGGATGTCGTACTGCCCCACCATCAGCGACGCGGTAAGCAGGGCTAAAACAAGGACGACCCCCGCCCCGAGCTTCCAGTCCAGAAGCTTGGGGCGGGTGGTGGTCGTTGTATCAGTCATCGAAGACAGACTACTTGGCGGCCTCGAGCTGCTCGGAGATCTGGTTGAGAATCTCGGTGTAGGTGTAGATGGACTCGTTGGTGTAGGTGTCCGCCGGGGCGACGTAGACGTGGCCGTCCTTCACTGCGGTGACGTTCTTCAGCGGTGCGGAGTCGTTGATCACGGACAGCGCCTCCGGGGAGTCGGTGATGGACTTCACGCCTGCGTCGCGGTCCAGCACAAGCAGCCAGTCAGGGTTGGCGCTGGCGATGGCCTCGACTGAGATGTCGTCGCCCTGGTGGTCGTCGGAAGCGTTCGCCACCTCGAGCGCCGGGGTGAAACCAATCAGGTCGAACAGCGGGCCCCACACGCGGCCCACGCCCGGGGCGACGTAGCCGATCTCGCCGCCGGAGACGTTCAGCGCCATGACCTTCTGTTCCGGGGCGTAGGCGTTGCGGGCGCGCTGGACAGCCTCGGTAAACTCCTGAACTGCCTGCTCTGCCTCGGCCTGCTTGCCAAAGACATCGCCCAGCTCCAGGGTCTGGCGGATCAGCTCGCGGTCGAACGGCTCGCCGTCGCGCGGCTCGAAGTCCAGCAGCGTGGCGTCCGGGACCAGCTTTTCAATGTCCTGGTCGAACTGCTCGAAGCGCTGGCCGGAGACGATTACGTCCGGATCGGCGGCGACGATGGCCTCCAGGTTCGGCTCGCGGTGGTTGCCGATGTCGATGATGTCCTCGTCGTCCGCGATGCCCGGAATCGAGTTGGGCACAAGCTGACGCGCCGCGGCGACCGGCTTAATGCCCCAGGAATCCAGCAGCTCGAAGGAGCGGTTATCCAGGGCGACCACGCGCTTCGGCGGGCTGGGCACGGTCTTCTCGCCGTAGTTGTCGGTGACGGTCACAGTGCCGTCGGAAGCATCATTGCTTGTCGACGCCCCTCCGGTCGCCGCCGTTTCCGAACCAGCGGCGGCATCCGTGCTGGTTTCAGTCTCCGGGGTGGAGCACGCGCCCAGTGTGAGGGCACCGGCGGCCGCGAGGGCGATGAGAGAGGTACGCGAGAAACGGGTCACGGTCGTCCTTCCGTTCAGTTCATAAGGTAAGGGTTACCTGACCCACCTTAGGCTAACCAAACTTCGGCGCCAAACCCGCCCCACTCTAAGCCCTCTCAATTACCGCGGCAAGGCCCTGACCACCGCCGATGCACATGGTCACCAGCGCGCGCTGGGCGTCGGTACGGCGCATCCGATGCGCGGCGGTGACGACCATGCGCGCGCCGGTCGCACCCACCGGGTGGCCCAGCGAGATGCCGGAGCCCACCGGGTTCACGCGCGGGTCGTCCTCGGAGATACCCCACGCGTCCAGCACCGCGAGCGCCTGGGCGGCAAACGCCTCGTTCAGCTCGATCAGGTCGATGTCGTCGAAGGTCAGGCCGAGGCGGTCGAACCCCTTTGTCGTGGCGTCGACAGGCCCGATGCCCATGGTCTCCGGCGCCACGCCCGCCACGGCCCAGCCGCGCAGCACGGCGTAGGGGTCCAGGCCCAGCTCCTCGGCCTTGGCGCGGGTGGTCACGATCATCGCGGCGGCCCCGTCGTTCTGTCCCGAGGCGTTGCCGGCGGTCACCGTGGCACCCTCCAGGGACTTGCCCATCACCGGCCGCAGCTTCGCCAGTGACTCCTCGGAGGTGCCGGGGCGAATGTGCTCGTCCTTGTCCACCACCACCGGGTCACCCTTGCGCTGCGGCACCGACACCGGCACGATCTCCGCGTCAAAATCGCCGGCCTCCTGCGCCGCCGCCGCGCGCGCGTGCGACGCCACCGCCAGCTTGTCCTGGCGTCCGCGCTCGATGGAGTACTCCTCGCGCAGGTTCTCCGCGGTCTCAATCATTCCGCCCGGGATCGGGTGGTGCTTGCCGCCCGCCTGCTCGCGGCCTTCCTGCAGGCGGTCCTTCAGCTCCATGGTTCCGCCCTTCGCGCCCCAGCGGATCTTGCCGTCCACGGTGTACTCGGTGTTGGACATGGATTCCGCGCCGCCGGCGACAATCAGGTCGGCGGCACCGGCGGCCACGTGCGCCGCGGCGGTGGCGATCGCTTGCAGCCCGGAGCCGCAGCGGCGGTCCAGCTGCATGCCGGGCACGTCCACGCCCAGTTCCGCGTCGAGTCCGACGACGCGCCCCAGCGCGGGTGCCGCACCGTTCGGCGAGGCCTGGCCAAGGATGATGTCGTCAATCACCTCGCCGGAGATCCCGGCATCCTCGATCACGGCCTTGACCACGGTCTCGGCCAGCTCCTGCACCGGCACGCCGACGAATGCGCCGCCGTAGCGCCCCACCGCGGTGCGTTTGGGGTTGCAGATGACAATATCTTTCGGGTCGCTCATGATTTCTCCTTCAGAGTGGTTGTTTGCAGGTCGCGCTCGATCGCGCTCGCCGTCGCCTTAAGCGGGGGCAGCAGCTTATCGACGACCTCCCGGCGCCCCACGGCCCCTGCATGGGCCGACACGTTCACCGAAGCGACGACCTTGCCGTCGCTGCCGCGGACCGGGCACGCCACGGAGCGCAGGCCCAGCTCGAGTTCTTGGTCGACGATGCAGTAGCCCTGCCTTTGGGCGTCGATAAGCAATTGCCTGAGCGCATCCTCGCTGGTGACCGTCTCAGGCGTGATGGGCTCGAGTGCGGTGTCGGCCAGATAGACGTCGAGCTGCGCGGATGGGAGATCGGCGAGCAGCACGCGGCCCATCGACGTCGCGTAAGCAGGAAAGCGCGTGCCGATGGTGATGTTGACGCTCATGATGCGGTTCGCGGCGGCGCGGGCGACGTAGACGACGTCGGAGCCGTCGAGGACGGTGAGCGAGCACGATTCGTTGAGCGTGCGCGACAGACCATCCAAATGCGGCTGCGCGATCGCCGGAAGCCCCAGGCTGGACAGGTACGAAAAGCCCAGCTCAAGAGTCTTCGGGGTGAGCCAGAAAACCGTGCCGTCGCTGGAGGCGTACCCCTCCGCAACGAGCGTGTGCAGGAACCGGCGCACCGTCGCACGCGGAAGGCCCGTGGATTCTGCGACCTGGGCAAGCGTTTGGCGCGGGCGGGCGCCGCTAAACGCTCGGATGACCGCCAGACCCCGAGTGAGGCTCTGTACGAGTTGCACATCACTACCAGACATGCGTGTGATCCTAGTCGATTTAGGTTCGCTTTGTGAACCCTTGTGCAGTAACCGAACAACAGTTACTATGCGCACATGATTAACAAGGTGGTTTCTTCAGCGGAGGAGGCGGTCGCCGACATCCCGGACGGCGCCTCCATCGCCGTGGGCGGCTTCGGGCTGGTGGGCATCCCCGCCCGGCTCATCGACGCCCTGCGCGCCCAAGGTGCCGGCGATCTCACGATCATTTCCAACAACCTGGGCACAGACGGCTTCGGCCTTGGCCTGCTGCTGGCGGACAAGCGGATCTCCCGCTCCATCGGCTCCTACCTGGGCACAAACAAGGAGTACGCGCGCCAGTACTTAGAGGGTGAGCTCACCGTCGAGTTCACCCCGCAGGGCACCCTGGCAGAACGCTTGCGCGCCGGCGGCGCAGGCATCCCCGCGTTCTACACCAAAGCCGGCGTGGGCACCCCGCTGGCCACCGGGGAAATCCCCACCCGCTACAACCCGGATGGCACCATCGCCGAGTACTCCCGCCCGAAGGAACTGCGCGAGTTCAACGGCGAGCAGTACGTCATGGAAACCGCGCTGACACCGGATTTCGCATTCGTGCACGCGCACAAAGCGGACCGCTTTGGCAACCTCGTCTTCTCCAAAACCGCGCAGAACTTCAACCCCGACGCTGCCGTGGCCGGCAAGATCACGATCGTGCAGGCGGAGGAAGTGGTGGACGAGATCCCCGCGGCCGAGGTGAACCTGCCCGGCATCTACGTCGACCGCGTGGTGGAAGTAGGCCCGCAGGAGACCGGAATCGAATTTAGGACGGTGAGTGAGTAATGGCTTGGACCAGGCAAGAAATGGCCGCGCGTGCAGCCCAGGAGCTGGAAAACGGCCAGTACGTCAACCTGGGCATCGGCATGCCCACCCTCATCCCGGGCTACCTTCCCAAGGACGTGGAGGTGGTGCTCCACTCCGAAAACGGCATCCTCGGCGTGGGCCCCTACCCCACCGACGACGCCGTCGACCCGGAGCTGATTAACGCCGGCAAGGAAACCATCACGGTGGCGCCGGGCGGGTCCTTCTTCGGCTCCTCGACGTCGTTTGGCATGATCCGCTCCCGCGCCATCGACGTCGCCGTGCTCGGCGCCATGGAGGTCTCCCAGTACGGCGACCTGGCCAACTGGATGATCCCGGGCAAGATGGTCAAGGGCATGGGCGGCGCGATGGACCTGGTGCACGGCGCCAAGAAGGTCATCCTGCTCATGGAGCACACCACGAAGAAGGGCGCCTCGAAGGTCCTGCCGGAGTGCCGCCTGCCGCTGACTGGCGCGAAGTGCGTGGACCAGATCATCACCAACCTGGCCGTGTTCACCGTGGACGAGAAGCAGGGCCTGACCCTGACGGAGGTCGCGCCTGGCGAGACCGTCGAGTCCGTCCGCGAGGCCACCGAGGCCCCGTTCGAGGTTGCCGTGTAAGGCGCACCCTTAAGACAACGCGAAAGCCCCAGACCGCCGTTGCGGCCTGGGGCTTTCGCGTTGCTCGGGCAGAAGTTACTGGTAGTCGCGGCCGTGCATCTTTTGGAGCTCAATGCCGTGGCCCTGGCCCGACAGGAACAGGGTGGACGCGTCGAGCTGGAACAGCTGCGGGTTGGTCTGCAGGACCATCTTCAGGTCGTCGGCGTCCTTCTGCGCACCCGGCTCGCACGCCATCTTGGTCTCAGTGAAGTCGCTGAGGTGCAGCGCACCGGTGTTGTCGATCTGGTACTTGGCGGTGCCGGAGTTGCAGCCGTCGTTCAAGTGGAGCACACCGTTCTCGCGGAAGTCCAGGGTGATGGCGGTGTTCTTCTTTGCCTGCAGCGTGGTGTCCAGCGCAGCGGTGAGGCGATCATCCGTGAGGTGGTCCGCACCTTCCGGGATCTGCTGGATCAACTCGGAGCCAGCCGGGTTCTCCGGTGCTGGCGCCGGGGCCGGTGCGGGTGCGGGTGTGCCGCCGAGGCCACCGAACAGGTTCGAGCTCATCTGCACGAACTGGTCGATGCTGGGGGCTTCGGGACGCTCCTGGGCGTCGGCAGTTCCGACGCCCAAGAGGCCGCCGGTGAGCGCGACGGCTGCGGTCGCTGTGGACAATTTCCTTAGGGTCTTGGTTGAAGTAACCATGGCCCACACGCTACCGAGCGCTTCCAGACGAACAAGGGGCTCAAAGGAACTTCAACGCAACTCCAAACTTGTGTTGACCCAGCGCATAGATTTGACACACCCAATGGTTGCGCCAAGAAAACCAAAAACCCGCTGCTCAGGTGGGAGCAGCGGGGGCGCAAGTGGCGTCGACTAGTTTGCAGCAACCTTGGAGAATTCGATGGCCTTGCCCTGGGCCGCGAGCGCGATGGTCTCGTCGTCGAAGCGGTACACCGACGGGTTCGAACGCAGAATCGACTTCAGTTCGTCCGCCTTGTTCATTTTGGTCGGGTCGCACAGGCGCTGCGTCTCGGCGATGGTCCCAACCTTCACGGCACCGGTGCCGTCGATGGAGTACCCGGCGCTGCCAGCGTTGCAACCGTCGAAGAAGGACAGCTTGCCGTCCGGTCCGAAAGTGACCGTCATCGAAGCGTCGCCCTTCACCGGAAGCGGCCCCTGCAGAGCAGCCTTCGCCTTCTCTGCCGGCAACGGCTTCGCACCCTCCGGCAGGTTCTTCAGCAGCATGTGAGTACCACCCTTGTTAATCACGGAACCGCTAAAGGCAGACCAACCCATCTGCGTCCAGCCCTCGATGTCGGCCGGGCCGTTGGAAGACATCTGCGCATTGGCGGTGCCTACACCGAAAAAGCCGCCGGCGAGGGCGGCGAGGGCAGTTGCTGCGGACAACGTCTTTACAGTCTTGGAGGTCATGAGCGCCAACCTACCTGGCTTTTCGCGGCACTCAAGGACTTCTACGAAGCTTTTACGCAACCTGGACGCTGCTTTAACTCAACGGCCAGCGAGCGCTAGGGCGGCTTAGAAAAACACCACTTCGTCGCGCTCCAGCCACGCTCCCCTGCCGCTTTCAGAGTCCCAACAGGTCACGCCGGTCTCCTCCACCGCGCACACGAACGGTCCGTGATTGACTACCTCGCCGTATTGCACGACCTCCGCGGATTCGCTGCCCGCGGGCCACACGGAGTCGTCGTAAAGCGGTGGCTCAGTTTGCTCGCGCGGGTAGCCGCCGAGGATCTCCATCATCCATCGCGGCGTTCCTAGCTCACCGATGCCGAATTGCTCGCTTTCCATGAAGGACTTCACGCCGCAGTCGAACATCGGCTCGTCCGCTAGGTTCATCATGCAGCCGATGTTGCCGGACGGGGTGACAAACAGCGCGTTCTGCACGGGACTATCGCCGATGCTCTTGATCGTCCGGGATGGGACGCGCGTTGTCTGGGACGGGGCCGCCGGCGCCCGGGTACGCCAGCGGGGCGTCGGGGATGCCGCTTTGCCTATCGACGTGCTCCGCCTCCCCCGCCGCATCCTGCTTTGCCTGCTTCGTCGGCTCTTCCTCTGCTTTTGGTGCCTCGGTCGCCTCCGGCGCTTCCACGGTTTCGGTCACCGTCACCTGCTCCGGCGCGCCGCTGCAGCCCGCGACCAGGAAGGTCGTGGCAGTAAGGGCTGCGATGGCGTTGCGGTTCATGCCACCGGAGGCTAAGGCCCAATTATTCGGTGCCGATTTGCACAGGCGTAAAAGTTCCTGTCGGCCTCCATCCTGCAAACCCCGAGTAAGCCCTCCCGAGTATGCGCGATTTTGGGCCGTAATAGGGGTCCTTCGCTCGGGGTTTGTGATGCGGTCTGCCTGAGACCGTGACAATCTGCGGGTGAGGTACTACCCTGATTGTTGATACGTCACCAAAAGGAGTGTTTACCAATGAAGGCATTCGGTTTCTTGAGCTTCGGGCACTACGCCTTCGGCGGCCAGCGCGGCCCGTCCGCAGAGAAGATCGCCAAGATCCACCTGGAGATCGCCCAGGCCGCCGACGAGATCGGCGTGAACAACGCGTCCTTCCGCGTCCACCACTTCGTGCCGCAGGCCTCCGCACCAATGCCGCTGCTGGGCGCAGTCGCCGCCACCACCAAGCACATCGAGGTGGGCACCGGCGTGATCGACATGCGCTACGAAAACCCGCTCTACCTCGCCGAAGAGGCCGCCTCCCTGTACCAGCTCTCCGGCGGGCGCGTGGCCCTGGGTGTCTCCCGCGGCGCCCCGGAGGTTGCCGAGCGCGGCTGGGAGGCCTTCGGCTACAAGGGCGAAACCCCCAACGGCGCGGACGTGGCGCGCGCACACCTGGAGACCTTCATGGCCGCGGTGGACGGCAACGGCTTCGCCATCGCAGCGCCGCTGGAGCGGCAGTACCCCAACATGTTCCAGCCCGGCTCCGCCCTGCCGGTCTTTCCCATGGCGCCCGAGCTGCGCAAGCACATCTTCTACGGCTCCGGCACCCACACTTCGGCCGAGCAAACCGCCAAGGACGGGCTGAACCTGATGTCGTCCACCCTGGTCTCCGAGACCACCGCCGAGACCCTGGGCGAGATCCAGGCGGACCAGATCAACCGCTACCGCGCAGCCTGGAAGGAAGCGGGCCACGACTGGACCCCGCGCGTGTCCGTGTCCCGCTCCATCTTCCCCATCGTCGACGGCGCAGACATGCAGCGCTTCGGCATGCAGGCCTCCGGCTCCGACCAGGTTGGGATGCTGCCTGACGTGGGCGCTTCCACCTTCGGCCGCACCTACGCCGCCGAGCCGGACAAACTCATCGAGCAGCTCAAGGCCGACCCGGCCGTCATGGCCGCCGACACGCTGCTGATCACCATCCCCACCGGCATGGGCGTGGACGTCAACGTGAAGATCCTGGAAAACTTCGCCACCCACGTCGCCCCCGCGCTGGGCTGGCAGCCGAACACCGAGGGCCCGGTCACCGGCTACTCGATCGACTAAGTCCCGGGCCTCGGCGGCAGTGACTACCATGACGGCCGATAAGGACAATCCTCGTTTCTACCGACGCCCCTACCACTGACCGCCGAAAGCTCTCCTCCAAGGACCCAAAACGTAATGAAGGACCCAAGCGCACCCCTCACGACGCACACCGACTCCACCGGCGAGTTCGTCATCTACAACACGGAGGACGGACGGACCAAAGTCCAATTACGCCTCATTGAGGGCTCAGTCTGGATGACCCAGGCCGAAATGTCAGAGCTTTTCGATATCAGCCGTTCCAGTGTTAGCGAGCACCTTAAATCTATCTTCAACACTGGCGAACTTAACCGTGATGAAGTTGTTCGGAAATTCCGAAAGGAGCCAGGTCACGCAGGGTATGGACGCACCTTAGAGCATTACAATCTCGACACCATCATGGCCGTCGGTTTCCGCGTACGTGGCCCTCGCGGCAACCAGTTCCGCACTTGGGCAACTACCGTCCTCAAGGAATATCTTGTTAAAGGCTTCGCCCTAAACGACGAGAAGCTGAAAGACCCCCTCGGCGCGGACTATTTTGACGAGCTCCTCGCACGCATCCGGGATATCCGCTCCAGCGAGGCGCGACTCTACCTCGAGCTGCGCAACATCATTGCCCTCGCTGATGACTACGACGCCAGCAGCAAAACCACTCACCGCCTGTTCGCGAAGATCCAGGACAAGCTCCACTACGCCATCACTGGCAACACGGCAGCCGAGATCATCGCGACGCGCTGCGACCCGTCTGCTGACAATCTCGGTCTGACCAACTGGAAGGGCGAAGTGGTCCGCAAAGGTGACGTGACCACTGCGAAGAACTACCTCACTGATGATGAACTGCGCCGGCTGAACTACCTCGTGTCTGGTTTCCTGAACTATGCCCAGGACCAAGCCGAACGCCGCAAGGTTGTCCACATGTCGGACTGGCTGACCAAAGCAGACCAGTTCATCGAGTTCAACGACTACGAACCGCTAAACGACCACGGTCGCATTTCGCGAAAGGACGCGGACAAGCTCGCCGAGGACCGCTACGGTCTCTATGACCAGGGGCGCAAAGAAATCGAGTTCCGCGAAGCAGACCGCAGCCTCGTCGAGGCACTTCAAGAAGCGGATCGGAAACTGATCTCCCAAAGAAAACGTCTCCAGCCACGCAGAAAATCTGACTGAGCCACAAAACGGAAGAAGCGGACGTTCTACCTTGTAAAACGTCCGCTTTCGGTGGAGCCGCCGGGAATTGAACCCGGGTCCTTCATCACCGCGCCAGGGCTTCTCCGTGCGCAGTTCGCACGTTGTCTCTCATCGACCCTCCGGATCAGGCGAACATGTCCGGATGACGGGCCCAGTCAGTGAAAGGTGTCCCTTCCAAGGCCCCACTGACAGAGCCGGAAGGCAAGTCCCCTGAGTCGACGCCAGGTACCGGGTCGGGGACATCCCCGGCCTGACGGACACGCAGGTCGCTGAACCTTTCTATTTAGGCAGCGAGGGCGTAGTCACGCTGAGAGTTCTTCTCTGCGTTTATTAGTTACAGCGACGCTTACGGTGGTCTCCTGCCTGCACCGGCACGCTTCCCCTGGCTAAGTAGATGAAGTCGAAACCAGAATCGACCCCTTCAACTACGAAGAAACGTAGGAGATGGAACTTTACCGCACGCGCCCAAGATGCACAAGAGGCTTTACGACGTAAACGCCGGACGCACCCGGAGGAACTCCACGACGGCGTCCGGTCCGGCGTCGACAGCGAGGCGCGCCGCCTTGGCCACCTCGTCGGCCGCCATCTTGGGCTGGTCGTTGCTGCCGGCGAGCATGTCGGTGTCGGTGCGCCCCGGGTGCAGGGAGGTCACGCGCACCTTGCCGGCCTCCTCCTGCGCCAGGGATTCGGTGAAGCCGCGCAGGGCGAATTTGGACGCGCAGTAGGCGGAGTTTTCGGCCATGCCGTGGAATCCGGCGCCGGAGTTGATGGTGATGATCAGGCCGGAGGAGCGTCGCAAAGCGGGAAGCAACGCGCGGGTGAGCGTGACGGGGGCGAAGAGGTTGACCTCCATCATCTCGCGCCACTTGTCGTCGGTGAGCTCTTCGAGCGGGCCGCCATCCATCACGCCGGCGGCGAGGACGAGCACGTCCAGCTCCTCGATCTTGGCAGCCGCCTCCAAAATCGCGTCGGTGTCGGTGAGGTCCGCCTCGAACGGCTCCGCGCTGGGCAGGGCCGAGACGATGTCGGAGGCGTCCTTCGACGCGCCGGCGTAAACGTGGTGGTCCTTGCCTAGGTCCTCAGCGATGGCGCGGCCGATGCCGCGGGATGCTCCAGTAATCAGTGCCTTCTTCATAGGCACCCACCGTAGCGAAATTAGGCCTTGATGCCCTTGAGCTTGCGGCCCAGATCGCGGGTGATCTCGCGGTCCTCGGTGCGGCGCTTGATGTCGCGGCGCTTGTCGTAGTCCTGCTTACCCTGCGCAAGCCCCAGCTCGACCTTCGCGCGGCCGTCCTTGAGGTAGAGCGACAGCGGGATCAGGGTGCGGTTGCCGTCGCGGACCTTGCCCTCCAGCGAGTCGATCTCGCGGCGGTGCAAAAGCAGCTTGCGGGTGCGGCGCGGCGGGTGGTTGGTCCAGTGGCCGCGGGAGTACTCCGGGATGTGCATGTTGCGCAGCCAGACCTCGCCGTTGTCGATGGTGGCGAATGCCTCCACCAGCGACACCTTGCCCTCGCGCAGCGCCTTGATTTCGGTGCCCTGCAGCACCAGGCCGCACTCCCAGGTGTCCAAGATGTGGTAGTCATGGCGAGCTTTCCGGTTGGTGGCAAGCACACCGGTGTTGGAAAGCTTCTGCTTCTTGTTCTTCTTGGACATAAGAGCGCCAAGTGTACTACTTGCGCACGTAAGAGCGAAGCGCCACCTGCGCGGCCAGCCCGCCGAGCACCATGGCGACCAGGCCCACCAGCGGCATGACCACCCACACGGTGCTGTCCGGCACGCGCGCGATGAGCTGGTTGGCGTAGAGGTCCCCCAACAGCGGGTCCACGATGAGCTGCTTGCCGGCCCACACGCCGACGGTGGCTAGCACCGCGCCGATGAGCACGGACAGCACCGCCTCCAGCACGAACGGCGCCTGGGTGAACCAGCGCGAGGCGCCCACCATGCGCATGATGCCGATCTGCTCGCGACGGTTGTAGGCGGCCAGCTGCACCATGTTGGAGATGAGGAACACCGCAGCCAGCGCCTGCGCCGCAGCCACGGCGAACGCCACGTTGCGGAAGGTGTTCAGCGTCCCGGCCGCCGAGCGCACGGTGTCCGCCTGGTCGGAGATGACCTCCACCTGCTCCATGTCGCGGATCTTGTCCAGCGGCGAGGTGTCGGTCGGGTCCGCCAGGCGCACGTGCAGCGCGGCCGGCAGGGCGTCTGGGGCGGTCTCGCGCACCAGCTCCGGCTCGGACTCCTGGAACAGTTCCTTGAATCGCTCGTAGGACTGCTCGCGGGAGCGGAAGGTCACCTGCTCCACGCGGTCGTCCGCCTGCAGGGTGTCGCGGACCTGCTTGCAGCGGTCCGAGGAGCAGTCCTGGTCGTTAGCGGAGATGTCCTCGTCCAGCTCCACCATCACCTCGACGCGGTCTAAGTACAGGTCCTTCGTCTGCGTAGTGGCTTTGGAAATCAGCACGCCGGTGCCCACCAGCACCAGCGACAGCGCGGTGGTGATGATCAGCGCGATGGTCATGGTGAGGTTGCGGCCCAGGCCCTTGACACCCTCACGGAAAATAAACTCCCAGTTCACGGCTACCTCCTCACGTCCCCGTACACGCCGTTTTCCTCGTCGCGCACGATCTTGCCCAGCTGCAGCTCAACCACGCGTTTGCGCATCTCGTCCACCGCTCGCGCGTTGTGCGTGGACATGATCACTGTGGTGCCCATGCGGTTAATGCGTGCGAGCAAGGCCATGATTTCGTCGGCGGTGCCGGGGTCGAGGTTGCCCGTCGGTTCGTCGCAAAGCATGAGCTTTGGCTTATCGACGAAAGCTCTCGCAATAGCCACGCGCTGCTGCTCACCACCGGACAGCTCCCGCGGCATGCGGTTGGCTTTGGCGCCGAGTCCGACGAGCTCGAGCGCGTCAGGGACGAGTTTGGCGATGCGGTTTTTCGGCTTGCCGATGACCTCGAGCGCGAACGCGACGTTGTCGTAGACACTCAAGTTCGGCAGCAGACGGAAGTCCTGGAACACGTAGCCGATGGACTGGCGCAGCTTGTTCACCTGCTTGCCGCCCAGGGCGTTGACGTGGAAGTCGTTGAAGAAGATGTCGCCCGAAGAGACGTTTTCTTCGCGGATCAAAAGCTGCAGGAAGGTGGACTTGCCGGAGCCGGACGCGCCGATGAGGAACACGAACTCACCGTCGGGGATGTCGAGCGTGACGTCGTCGAGCGCGGGGCGCGTGGACGTCGGGTACGCCTTGGTCACATGGTCGAATCGGATCACGCGACACACCTTACCTGTTACTGATGTGACTGTAGTGGTGGTTGGCGGCGGGCCGGCAGACGAGGACGCGCGCCCCAAGACACATCGCGGCGGAATCTGTCAGACGGACCCCATCGCCCCAGGTCGATGCAAGAGGCTGCCGCAATCTGTCAGGAGCCGGCCCCATGGGAAATCCCACCTGCAAAACAGGTGGGATTGCCCGGCGCCGTTAAGGCAGCGTCTTAGTCGTTGACGTAGAGGTACTGCTTGTTCACAAACTCGTCGAGCGCGAACACGGACAGCTCGCGGCCGAAGCCGGAGCGCTTCACGCCGCCGAACGGCAGGACTGCAGAGAAGTACTGGCCGAGGTTGACGTGGATCATGCCAGTGTCGATCTGGTCCGCGACCTTGATGGCGCGCTCAGTGTCGTCGGAGAAGACCGCGCCGCCGAGGCCCTGGTAGGAGTTGTTGGCCAGCTCCACGGCCTCTTCCTCGGAAGCTACCTTGTAGATCTCCGCGACCGGGCCGAAGAACTCCTCGTAGTAGACGTCGGAGCCGACCGGCAGATCGGTCAGCACCGCCGGGGAGTAGTAGGCGGAGTTGTCCTCCAGCTCTCCGCCAGTGCGCAGCTTCGCACCCTTCTCCACAGCGCGCTTGACCTGGTCATCCAGCAGCTCTGCCGCGCGACGGGAGGACATCGGGTAGTACTCATTTTCGCCCGGGTTGGACGGATCGCCCTTCTTGTAGCCCTCGGCGATTGCCACCATCTCGTTCACGAACTGGTCGTAGATGTCCTCCATGACGATGATGCGCTTGTTGGAGGTGCAGGCCTGGCCGGCGTTGTGCACGCGCTTGTCCCACGCCTCCTGGGCGGCGGCCTTGACGTCGGCGGCGTCGAGGATGACGTACGGGTCGGTGCCGCCGAGCTCGAGCACGACCTTCTTCAGGTTCTTGCCCGCGGTCTCGGCGACCTTGGCGCCGGCGCGCTCGGAGCCGGTGAGCGAGACGCCCTGGACGCGCGGGTCCGCGATGATGGTCTCGATCTGCTCGTGGGTGGCGTAGACGTTGATGTACACACCGTCCGGCAGGCCGGCGTCCTTGAGCACCTGCTCGAAGGCGGCAGCGGACTTCGGGGTGATCTCGGCGTGCTTGAGGATGATGCAGTTGCCGTTCATCAGGTTCGGACCGGCGAAACGCGCGATCTGGTAGATCGGGTAGTTCCACGGCATGATGCCGAGCAGCGTGCCCAGCGGCAGGCGGCGCACGACAGCCTTGCCGCCCGGGACGTCGACCTTTTTGTCGGCGGAGTGCTCGGCGGCGTTATCTGCGTAGAACTGCAGGATGTCGCCGGAGAAGTTCATCTCCCACTCGCCCTCCGGAATGGGCTTGCCCATCTCTTCGGCGGCGATCTGCGCCAGCTCGTTTGCGCGCTCCTTGAGCAGCTGCGCTGCCTTGCCGACGATCTCCGCCCGCTCCTCGTAGGAGGTGTTGCGCCAGGTCTTGAACGCTTCCTCGGAGCGGTTTAGGATGTCCTGGATCTCCTGGTCGGTGGCGAATTCGAAGGTCTCCACGACCTCGTTGGTCACGGGGTTCTGCACGCGGTACTGGTTGGACATTGTGTTCCTTTCGGGGTTCGGTTTATATCGGTTGTGAACTCTATCACTATGCGCCGGGCCTGTAAGCGCCGTCGCTCATTTTGATGCCTTGGTCCTGGCCCATGTAAGAGGTTTCCTGCGTCAGCGCGTCGAGAAGCGTCTTGTGGTTTTCCTCCACAACCTGCGCCAGCACCTCCGGGTTGGCGCGCAGCAGGTCGAAGCGTTGCTGCACGAGCGGGAGGTCCAGCTCGGCAAACGGGCGGGACACGGCGTGCGGCACGTCGTAGATGTCGGCCACCTCGTCGCCGTGCATGAGGCGGGTGGCGGTGTACATCCAGTCGTCGATGGACTCGTCCGGGAACGGCAGCAGCTCCTTGGCGTTGGTGCGGAAGCCGTTGAACAGCGCTTCCACCAGTGCGTGCGACGCGTCGTTCGGCTCGCCGTCGACGAAGTGGATCGCGTCGATGGTCTCCTGGGAGGCGTCGATGTCCGTCTCCGGCTCGAGGAGGTCGCCCGGGATGCCCAGCATCAGGCCCACGACCCGCCACAGGTAGAACAGGTCCTGCTCCTCCTCCAGGGAAAGGCGGTAGCCGAGGTTCCGGAGGTAGGTGAACGCGATGTAGGTGAAGTCGAACCAGGTGCGGAACATGTCCAGCTCGGAAATCGGCGCGCCCCACTCGGAGTAGTCAAGGCCGAGCTGCGTCTGCACGCGGCGCACGTGCGCGTGCATCGCGCGGACCATGCCGGTGTGGATGTAGCTGACGTTGCCCGGCTTGAGCCCGTCCTTCAGGTACACCGAGTAGATCCAGTTGGTGGTGTATGCCAGGCGGTGCACGGCTCCCTCGGTGAGCTCGCCGGTGTTGACCAGGATGTCGGCGATGGACGGCGCCGAGTAGGTGTGGATCAGCGCGCCCGGGCCGAGCGAGAGGTTCTGCGCCAGCACCGGGATCGCCAGCGCAGCCTTCTGGCCGCGCTCAAGCCGCTCCCAGTCCACGCCGTCGAGGGCGGCATTCATGTCGTCGATAAGCGCCTTGACCTCGGGCAGCGTATCGGCGTCCGCCTCGCCGCGCGCAAGTGCCGCGCGCAGGTTCGGCATGATGTCCTTGGCCTTGTTGCCGCTGGTGTACAGCGCGTCGGCGATCGGGTCCATCGCCCAAAACGCCTGCTCGAATCGCTTCGCGCGTTCCTCGCCGAACTTCTCGACGAAAGCTTCGCGGCTCCCACGTGCCACCGGCCAATCAGTTCGGTTGTAGTGGTCCTGCGCGAGCGGGTTGTCAACGAATGTCTGAGTCATAATCGTGCTCCTTGGGTGTTGGGGCCGGCTCGCGCGGGCTAGCGCAGGCCTTCTTTGGATGTGTCGTGCAGCCTGTACTCGGCCTTGACGTGCGGGGCCTTCTCGGCGACGTAGTCCTCGATCTGCTTGAACACGTCGGACCACGGCGGCTTGCCGTCCGCGGCCTTCTTCGCCTTCGCGGCCTGGGCGCCGGGCAGCTTGTCGCGCACGCGGTAGATCACGGCCTCGGCCTTCGCCTTGAGCAGGAAAGCGATCTTCCAGTGCAGGTACGGAGTGCCCTCGAACCGGGAGCCCTTGACCATGAACTTGGTGTCCTCGTCGCCGATGATCAAGGACAGTGCGCCGAGCACCTGCGCCGGCATCTTCGGGTCCAGGTCCTCCAAGATGCCCATCAGGGCGGTTGCCACACGCACGTGGTAGTCCGAGGAGTAGCCGCCGTTGGCGTAGATGAAGTCCGTCATCTTGCGCATCTCGTCGCCGGTCTTCGGGATCAGGCGCTCTTCGGCACCCATGAGGTAGAGCACCCACGCCCAGTACATGGCCACGTCGTCCCACTCCTCGCCGGTGTGCGGGCGGCCGAAGAACTCGTCCACACCGATCGGCATGAGCGCGAACCAGCCCTCGCCGGAGACGAGGAAGGACGAGCCGATGGGGCGGCCGAACTCGTTGTAGTGGTCCGGGCCCCACAGCTTTTCCAGGCCGCGGTTGGCCTGGGCGTGCAAAAGACGCACGCGCACGGCGGCCTTCAGGCCGTCGCTGTAGCGGTCGAACACGCCCTTTTTGCCCAGGTCCACGAAGAACTTCACCGTCTCGATGATGCGGGTGAAGGACTCGATCTCGAACATGGCGGTCTCGCCGGTGGCCGCGGAGGTGCGGTCCTCCATCGTGGTGGCCCAGTAGGCGAAGCCGATGGAAAGCAGCTCCGCGGACGGCGTGACGTTGTAGTAGGCAATGCGGCCGCGCTCGGCGGCTTCCAGGTCGATCCAGTCCGGGATGTTGTCCACCTCGGCGAAAAACTCCACCAGCTCCGGCGACGGGTCGGCGACCTTGTCAATGCCCTGGTTCAGCGCTGTTTCAAAGTCGGCGCGGGACTTCTCTGCCCCGTCGCGCTTGAACGCCTCGGCGAGTTTGGCTCCGGTTTCGTCGGTTTGCCACATGTGGTCGTCCAGAAGCTTTGTCTGGAAGCTGGTGTAGCCCTCCCACTCGTCGGCGACGGTGTGCCAGCGGTCGAACAAGTTGTGGCGCAGCGTCGCCCAGCCCGGCCGGCGCGTGCGGCGCTTTGGCGCCGGGCGAAGCGGCATGCCGTCCCGGTAGAAGTAGCGGAAATCCTCGAAGGGATTGTCCGACATCGGGAGGATTTCCGGGTGCACCGGATGTTGGTATTGATGCTCCTCGCGAGCATCGGTGCTGGCAGTCATTCGTGTCACTTCCCTTTGACGTAGAGGCCCTAGCTCAGGGCGCCTGATGTTGGGCCTTGTTGCAAACACGCGCCGACAACCCTGTCGACCAGTACAAATTGTTGTTTGTGCGATATGCGAACAATTTTGTGGTGTCGGTCACTTTTGCGTGGCCTTATACTATCCATTACACAAAAGGCCGGCAACCAGTTTTGCGGCGAAATTTTGCAACGGAGGTTGACGTGAGAAACGGCAAGGGATTGAGCAGCTTGACCACGCTTTTTGGCGGCAGGAGCAGAGGCACGGACCCGAACGCGCTCGACCGCGAGGAGGCGTTTGCCAGCAGGCAAGCTCGCCGAGCAGAGCAACCCAGCGACGCCACCAACGTCATCGAACTGACCGCCGTCGACGTCGAACGCGCCCACGGCATCGCGCTGATCACGCTTGAGACCCGCGACGGCTCCCCCATCCCCGGCTACGAGCCAGGCTGCCACGCGGACTTCCTGCTGCACTCCCCCGAGGGCGAGGAGCTGGTGCGCCAGTTCTCCCTGTTTCCCATGCACCACCTCAGCGCCGAAGACTCCGGTCAGCGCGCCATCTACGGCATCGAGGTGAAGCTGGAGACGGATTCGCGCGGCGGCTCCATCGCCGCCCACAACATCGAGCCGGGCGACACGGTGCGCATCCTGCCACCCCGCAACAACTTCGGCCTCGCCCCCGGCGCAAAGCGCTCGATCCTGGTGGGCGCAGGCGTGGGCATAGCGCCGATTTTCTCGCTGGCGCGCGAGCTGCAGATCCAGCAGGCGGACTACTCGGTGCTGTATTTCGCATCCAGCCAGGAGCGGGCGCTGATGCGTCACCTCATTGACACCTACCTCCATGGACAGACCAAGAGCATCTTCGCCACCGGCGAGCGCGACAAGCAGTCCGGCTACATCGAGGAAGCCCTCGCCGCATCCGACAGCGCCCCGGAGGACACCCACCTGTACGTGTGCGGGCCGCAGGGGTTCATGGACGGCGTCATGGAGGTCGCATCCCAACACCTGCCAAAAGCCAACATCCACTTCGAGGCCTTCCGCGCCTCGGAGGAAACCCTCGCCGGCAACCACGACGCGGACGGCCCCTTCGAGGTCGTCCTCAACGGCGACACCTACAAGGTGCCGGAGGGCCAGAGCGTCCTGGAAGTCTTCGAGGACGAGGACGTGCCAATTTTGTCCCAGTGCTCGGAGGGCACGTGCGGCACGTGCATCATGCGCGTCGTGGACGGCACCCCGGACCACCGCGACAGCATCTTCACCGAGGAGCAGCACGAAAACGGCGCCTTTGCCACGTGCGTCTCTCGCTCGCTGTCCCCCACCCTCACCCTGGAGCGGTGGAGGAATCTTCGGGGCTAGGTGCACATTGCCTATCGACGTCTAAAGCATCCGCACCATCACCACGCCCGCCAGCACAATGGCAAGCCCGGTGAGGCGGTAGGGCGTGGGCGCACTGCGGCGCCCGCCGGTGCCCACGCCGAGCGATTCCAGCACCTGGCCGCAGATGATGTTGCCTACCAGCGCCGCAATCACGGTGGTGCCGGTGCCCAGGATCGGCGACAGCGCAGCGCCGCCGAACACGAAGAACGCACCGAGCATGCCGCCGAGCCACATCCACCACGGCCCTGGCGCGATCCCGGTGGCCAGCGCCCGGCGCGGCCCGGACAGCACCACGGACATCACTGCCAGCAGCACAAGACCGACCACCAGCGAGATTTGGCCGGCCTGCAGCGAGCTACCCAGCGCGCGGCCGAGGTGACCGTTGACGGCGGTTTGGGTGGCCGAGCCCATGCCCATGACCACGCCGAAGGCGCGCAACAACCACAGCGTGGCACCTTCGGCGGTGCCGTGGATGATGGTTCGCGTGCGCCCGATCTCCAGCACCATGGCGATGCCGCCGACCACGATCAGCGCGCCCAGAAGACGCAGTGGCCCCACCGGCACCTGCGGCGACTGGAACAGCCCGAACCGGTCGATTAACAGCCCCATGATCACCTGGCCCAGAATCGGCAGGATCACGGTCTGCACGGGGCCGAGTTTGGGGAACAGGACGATGTTGCCGGCGATGAACATCCCGCCCATGACCCCGCCGAGCCATGCCCACCACGGTTGCGAGGCGGCCGTCGATAAGTCTGGCACCAGTGCCCCACTCGCACCCCAAGAAATAACGGAGGCGACCACCACCGCAATGATGAAGGACACAAACGTCGCGCCGATCGGCGAGCCGACGCTTTGCCGCAGCCGGGTGTTAATCGCGGTCTGGACGGGCACGATCGCGCCCACCAGCATGGCGAAGAGCAGCAGCACTACTCGTCCGTCGGGATCGTGTCCATGTTCTCCAGCATCTTGGCCACGTAGCCGGTGTTGAACTCGCCGGAGCGGAACTTGTCGCTGTTGATCAGCTGGGCCTGGAACGGCGCGGTGGTGACCACGCCGTCGACCTTGAGCTCGTCGAGCGCGCGCAGGGTGCGCTTGATGGCCTCGTCGCGGGTCTCGGCCCAGCAGATCAGCTTGCCCACCATGGAGTCGTAGAACGGCGGGATGGTGTAGCCGGTCTCGATGTGGGTGTCCATGCGCACACCGAAGCCGCCCGGGGTGCGGTAGTGCTCGATCTTGCCGGGGCGCGGGGCGAAGTTCTCGTTCGGGTCCTCGGCGTTGATACGGCACTCGATGGCGTGGCCACGGATCTGGACGTCGTCCTGCGTCAGGCGCAGCTTCTGCCCGGAGGCGATGCGCAGCTGCTCCTGGATCAGGTCCACACCGGTGATCATCTCGGTGACCGGGTGCTCCACCTGGATGCGCGTGTTCATCTCGATGAAGTAGTACTTGCGCTCGATGTTGTCGAAAACGAACTCGACGGTGCCGGCGTTTTTGTAGCCCACCTCTTTACAGAGGTTGATGGCTGCTTCCTGGAGACCGGCGCGCAGTTCGTCGTCAATTGCAGGCGAGGGCGCTTCCTCGATGAGCTTCTGGTTGCGGCGCTGCGAGGTGCAGTCGCGCTCGCCGAGGGCGATGGCGTTCTCGCCGTCCGCGAGCACCTGGATCTCAATGTGGCGGATGTCGGTGAGGTAGCGCTCGATGTAGACGGACGAGTCGTTGAACGCGGACTGCGCCTCGTTCATGATCTCGTTGAGGTCTTTTTCCAGCGTGTCCTCGGACTCCACCACTCGCATGCCGCGGCCACCGCCGCCAGCGGCGGCCTTAATCAGAAGCGGGAAGCCAGTTTGCTTTGCGACGTCTAAAGCTTCCCCGAACTCAGTCACCACACCGTCGGAGCCGGGCACCGTGGGAACGCCGGCTGCCTGCGCGATTTTCTTCGCCTCGATTTTGTCGCCCATGCGGCGGATGTGCTCCGACGAGGGGCCGACGAAGCCGATGTTTTCGTCCTCGACCATCTTGACAAAATCGGCCTTCTCGGAGAGGAAGCCGTAGCCGGGGTGGATGGCGTCGGCCTTGAACGCCATCGCGGCGGAGACGATCAGCTCGGGGCTGTTGTAGCTCTTGGCGGCGTTGGCCGGGCCAATGCACACAGCCTGGTCGGCTTCCTTGACCGGCAGGGAGTCGCGGTCGCCCTCCGAGTACGCGAGGATGCTCTTGATGCCGAGCTCCTTGCAGGCGCGGATGACGCGCAGCGCGATCTCGCCGCGGTTGGCAATGAGGACGCTGTCCAGCAGCTTTTCAGATTTAGCCATGGGGTACCTACTTCGGCTCGATGACCATCAGCGGCTGGCCGTGCTCGACGGCGTCCTCGTTGTCCACGAGGATCTCGGTGACGGTGCCGGCGGTCTTCGCTTCGATGTTGTTCATCAGCTTCATCACTTCGACGATGCAGAGCACCTGGCCGACCTCGACGGTGTCGCCGACCTTCACAAACGGGTCCGCGCCCGGCTTCGGGGCGGCGTAGAAGGTGCCCACCATCGGGGACTTGACCTCGATGCCGGTGCCGGAGCTTGCCGGAGCAGCAGCTTCCGGCTTCGGGGCATCTTCCTTCGGAGCCTCCGCAGGCGCCGGGGCCTCGGCCGGAGCAGGAGCCGGTTCCGGTGCCGGTGCTTCAGCCTTCGGCGCTTCCGGTGCGGCCGGTGCCGGGGCTGCCTTGAGGTGGCTCAGACCACCCGGGGTCTTGGACAGGGCGAGTTCGATGTCGCCGTACTTGATGCTCAGCTCTTCGATGTCGCCGGACTGGTTGACCCATTCAAGCAGGGACTTCAGTTCGTTGAAGTTGGTGATGTCAGACATGGTTTACTGCTCTCCTTTTTTGGTCAGGTTGATTTCGAGGTCGTCGGTCTTCAGTCGGAATTCGCCGGAGGTGGTGGTCTCGTAGATCTTCTGCACGAGCTTGGTTAGCTCGCCGCCCGGCACCCCTTCGCCTTGGCCCGCGCGGCCTTCGGCGACGAAGCGGCGCATCTCGTCGACGTTGTTGCCCGGGATGTTGGCGCGCAGCAGCAGCGTGTCGATGTCGTCGTCCGGGTACTGCTCCTTCAGGCCAGGCAGGCGCGGCTCGAGCTCCGGGCGGCCCTCCTCGATTTCGGAGGAGCCGTTGGCCTTGATCTTTTCCAGCGCGTCCGGGTCGATCGGCGCGAGCGGCTCGCCGTAGTGGCCGAGCGCGTACTTTTTAATCTCGTTAGGCACCACGGAGTAGCGCTCGCCGGAGATCACGTTCATCACAGCCTGGGTGCCCACGAACTGGGCGAACGGGGTGATCATGATCGGGTACGCCAGCTCCTCGCGCACGCGTGCGGTTTCGTAGAGCAGGTCTTCGAAGCGGTCCGACAGGCCGGCGGTGGCGAGCTGGGATTCGAAGTTGGTGAGCATACCTCCCGGCAGCTGGTGCATGTAGTGCACGCCGTCGAACGCGCGGGGCTTGCCCACCGGCTTGTCCTCGCGGTCCGCGATTTCCTGGAGCTTCTGACTGGCGTTGTCCACACGCTCGTCGTCGATGTTGACGGTGTAGCCCAGCGCGCGCAGGTCGCGGGCGAGCGCCTGGGTGGCGGGCTGGCCCTGGCCGTTGGCGAGCGGGGCGATGGAGGTGTGGATGGAGTCCACACCGAGTTCTGCAGCGTAGATGTAAGTCAGCGGGGACAGGCCGGTCAGCGAGTGGGTGTGGACCTCCAGCGGAAGGTCGTTGCCGATGGCGCTGCGGATAGCCGGGATCAGCGTCTTCATGCGGTCCGGGGTGAGCAGGCCGCCGGCGTCCTTGAGCATGATGCGGTCCACGTCGGTGCGCTCGACGAGCTCTTGGGCCTTGTCGATGTAGAGCTGGTCGGTGTGCACCGGCGACAGGCAGTAGGACAGGCAGCCGTAGGTCTCGGCGCCGAGCTCCTTGGCCAGGATGAGGGTGTCAGCGATGTTGTCGATGTCGTTGAGGCCGTCGAAAGCGCCGATGACGCGGAAGCCGTTGGCGTAGAGGCGCTCAACCCACGCGTGGATGACGTCGTCAGGCAGAAAGTCGAAGGACGCGAGGTTGCGGGAACGGACCATGGAGCGGAACTTCGTGTTCGGTGCGGCCTCGTGCACCTTGCGCACGCGCTCCCAGGGGTCCTCCCTGAGGTAGCGCACCGGCACGTCGAACTGAATCGGAGCGACCAGGTCAACATGCTCAAAGCCAGCGTTGGTCACGTCGTCGAGCAGGTCCATGATGTGCTCGGTGCGCATGCGGGTCGCCCAGATGGACTGGTGCGCGTCGCGCAGCGTGGTGTCGATGATCTTGATTTCTCGCTCACTGTCCGCCGGTCGACCACCCGCGGCGAAGATTTCAGCGAGGCTCTCTGTGCTCAGCTCTTCTGGGCTAAGTGCCATTGTTCCTCCTTAGAAACGCCAGACCGTGGCAACTGCCGAGTGGCTAGCCACCGTTGCGCACAATGTACGCCCGAAAAAGTGTGAAGCGCGACTCATTTCAGTTCAAACTTGTGAAACCGCACCTTGAGTGCACTTATGCGCGGTAAACCACTCCCCCCGTTCTGGGGTGCGCATAAAGCACGCGCGTTCGCATACCGAACACCGCTCCCGTGCCACCCATCCCGGAAACCCGCAACGAGCTGCAGTTTCTCTCCGGTGCCCCAGAAATCGAGCACTAAAAAATGACGTGCTTCGGATCATTCCGCACCCAACAACGTGATCTAGGCAATACATTTTCGGTCAAACAACAGTCCCCGAAGGAGGAACCGTGAGTACAAAACCCCGCTCCACAATGGGCACGACCCATATCGCGGCCGAACGCCCAGCCGACAAGAAGTCCCTCGGCGCCAGCCTCATCGGCCAGCTGCTCGAATGGTTCGAGTGGAGCTCCTACGCCGTCTTCGCCCCGTTTATCGCGGCAGCCTTCTTCGACAAATCCGACCCCACCTCTGCACTGTTGGCCACCTTCGGCGTCTTTGCTGTCGGCTTCCTAGTCCGCCCGCTGGGCGGCATCATCTTCGGCCGCATCGCAGACCGCGTGGGCCGGAAGAACGTGCTGATGATGACGATCATCATCATGGCGCTGTCCGCCGTGGTCATCGGTGTCATGCCCACCTACGAGCAGATCGGCATCTGGGCCTCCGTCATCCTGCTGCTGGTGCGCGTGATCCAGGGCTTCGCCCACGGCGGCGAATCAGCCACGGCCAACAGCTACATCCCGGAGATCGCCCCGCGCGACCGCCGCGGCAAGTGGGGCTCCATGGTCTACATGTCCATCTTCGGCGGCTCAGTGATCGCCTACACCCTCGGCGGCATCATTTCGCTTGTGCTTAGCGACGAGCAGATCGGCGCGTGGGGCTGGCGCATCCCGTTCTGGCTGGGCGCCGCTGCCGCGTTCGTGGCCCTGTACCTGCGCCGCCACATGCAGGAGTCCGAGCACTTCAACGAGATCCAGGAAGGCGGCGCCGAGTCCTACGACGACCTCTCGGCCACCCGCCCGCAGACCCCGGTCCGCTCCAACTGGATGAACATCCTGCTGGTCATCGGCATGGTCTCCGGTGTGACCGCAGCGCACTACACCTGGACGTCCTACGTCTCCACCTACGCCATCACCCACGCCGGCATGTCCACTCAGGGCGCGTACTGGGTGTCCGTGTTCGCGCAGACCTGCGGCCTGATCGCCCTCCCGCTGTGGGGTGCGCTGTCTGACCGCATCGGCCGTAAACCCGTGATGTACACCTTCGCCATCTCGGTGGGCCTGCTACAGATCCCGCTGATGGGCATGATCGATTCCCGCCCGTGGACCATGCTCGTCGCCGCCACCGTCGCGGTGGTGGCGGTTGCAGCCGGCGGCGCGCTGCTGGCCCCGGTGATGGCGGAGGTCTTCCCCACCTCCCAGCGCACCAGCAGCATCGGCTTCGCCTACTCCCTGTCCGTGGCCGTCTTCGGCGGCACCGCACCGTACATTTTCCAGTGGTTCACGTCCCACGACCTCACGCACATTTCGGGTATCTACGTTGTGGTGCTGTGCGTGCTCACCCTGATCAGCATGAAGATCCTCCCGGAGACCAAGGGCATCGATCTCCGCGACGCCTAACGGCTTGCTGCCGGCTCACGTCCGCAGCCCCCGCTCCCGGCTTCACCCCGGCAGCGGGGGCTTCTCAGTGACGGATGTGACATTCGCCCCTTAGTGCCAGAGTGGTTGTGAACGACGTACCGTAGGAGGTTTTGTTCATGACCGATTCACAGTTGCCTCAGTTGGTGCCGTCGTCGTTGACGTCGCCACCGTCCGTTGATGCCCCGGTGGTTGCCCGAAAGGTCAAGCCTAAGACGTCGCGCGAGGGGGTCGAGGAGATCTTGTCGCTGCCGCCGCGTGTGCTGGCGGCGGGGGAAGTACTCGATGATGAGACGTTGACATCGCTTGACGCTGTGGCGTTCGTGTTCTCCCCGTACCGCGTGACCGGTTCTGGCAGTTGGTTTCATCCAGCACAGCAGCGGCAGATGATCACGATTTACAACCTGTTGCCCAATGGCACGAAAGGCCCGTGGTGCGCCCGGCAGGGAATTCAATATCTCAACATCAAGCGTTGGGCCCGCGCACTGCAGAAATCGAAAACCGTGGACGACGGCGTTGACGGCGTCGAGCGCGCCAAACACATGGCTGATGCTGCCTACCTGGGCAGACCTAGTGCGGAGTACATCCGTGAGGTGGTCGTCGAGTACGGGTTAGTGCCGCATGGCCAGAAAGAAGCCTGGTTAGTGGCGCATGGACTTGCCCATCACACCGTGCGACGCTGGACCGCAATGGTGGCTGACGGTGATCTGCCAACACGCACAAGACCAAGGAGGGTTGGAACGTTGACGATGGATGAATGCGCCGAAATTCAGCAGCTGCGCAAGGAAATTTCTGCGCTGACGCAGGACAAACGCAAGCTCGAACTCGATGCCAAACGCCGTGAAGAAGCAATGCAGCGTGCCTTAGATAAGGCGACGGAAAGGGCAGAGCGGGCTGAGCTGGCCACTGATGTGTTGGGAAAAGCTTTAGCGACCATGCCAGGAGCACCTGGCGTGGACTCAAACGCGGAGGAAAAGTCCTCACCGACGCCCAACAACGCCTCTACGAGCAAGGCCGGCAAGCGGAAGAAACGCTGATCAACCAGCTCGTTTCCGTCGGATACTCCAAAACGAAGGCGATGGGCATCATCGGTGCCTCACGCAGCCGGGTCTTCTACGAAACCAATCCGCGCCCACGCACCGACAACCCGATCCCGCATCACCAACGCCGGATCAACCGGCTGTCTGATGCCACAGTCACAGACATAGTGGAGCTGCTGGACGACAATCCGCATTGCGGGGTGGACCAGGTGTTTTACGCCGCGTTGAACAACGGGATCTACCTGGCGAGCCTGCGCAGCTTCTACCGGGTGGCCAAAGCCCACGGCAAACTGCTGCACCAACGCCACAACACCAAAGCCAGACAAGCCAAACGCCGCCACGACGCCACACCGCCGCATGTGCACGCCACCGCCCCCGGGCAGGTGCTGTGCTGGGACATCACGTTTTTGCCTGGCCAGTACTACGGACAAACCTTCGCGTTGCACATGGTGATCGATCTGTACTCGCGCGCCATCGTCGGGTTCGTCGTCGCAGAACGAGAAAACAGCCAGCTTGCAGCAGCGATGTTCGCCGACATCTTCACCCGTTTTCCAAATGTGCACACTGTCCACTCCGACAACGGCGCTGCCATGACCAGCAAACGACTCGGCAAACTGTTTGCCGAACATGGTGTGGCCCGCTCATTGAACCGGCCGCACACCAGCAACGACAACCCGCACACCGAGTCGGTGTTCCACACCCTAAAGACCAGGACCTACTACCCGAAAACCTTCACCACGCTGGGCGAAGCAAACACCTGGGTCAGCGCCTGGGTGCCGGTCTACAACGCCACCCCACACAGCGGGATCAACTACTACCCACCACAAGCAGTCCTCGACGGCACCTGGACCGAACTGCAACGCAAACGAGAGGAAGGGATGCGAAACGCACTCAGCGAAGGCATCATCACACAACTACCGGACACCAAAGCTGGCACAGGCCTCCCGGCAGAAGTCAGCATCATCCGCACCACCACCCAAACCGCCCCAACCCCACAACCCATCACGATCTAACACCTAAACCCGTTCACAACCACTTGACACAAAGCGCGCTCTGTCACATTTGTCACTATCCCCAGGTCGCGCGAAAACGCGATGTCACATCCGTCACAGCCGGGGCGCCTTGTCGGCAGCCTTACGCCTCCTGCTGCTGCGCCATGCGCCAGCGGATGCCGGCCTCTAAGAACCCGTCGATGTCGCCGTCGAGGACCTTCTGCGGGTCGCCGACCTCAAAGTCGGTGCGCAGGTCCTTGACCATCTGATACGGGTGCAGGACATAGGAGCGCATTTGGTTGCCCCAGCTGGCGTTGCCGCCGGCGCCGAGGGCATCCATTTCGGCCTTTTCCTCCTGGCGCTTCTTCTCCAGCAGCTTGGACTGCAAGACGTTGAGCGCCGAGGCCTTGTTCTGGATCTGGGACTTCTCGTTCTGGCAGGTCACCACAATGCCGGTGGGGATGTGGGTGATGCGCACTGCGGAGTCGGTGGTGTTCACGCTCTGCCCGCCGGGGCCGGAGGAGCGGTAGACATCGACGCGGATGTCGGAGTCCGGGATGTCGATGTGGTCGGTCTGCTCCACCACCGGCAGCACCTCCACCTCGGCGAATGAGGTCTGGCGACGCGCCTGGTTGTCAAAGGGCGAGATGCGCACGAGCCGGTGCGCGCCCTGCTCCACCGACAGCTGGCCGTAGAGGTACTCGCCGTGCACCACGAAGGTGGCGGACTTGATGCCGGCTTCTTCCGCGTAGGAGATGTCGTAGATGTCCACCTTGTGGCCGGCTTTTTCGGCCCAGCGGGTGTACATGCGCATGAGCATCTCGGCCCAGTCCGCCGCGTCCACGCCGCCGGCGCCGGAGCGGATGTGCACCACGGCTTCGCGCTGGTCGTATTCGCCGGAAAGCATGGTCTGCACCTCCAGTGAGTCAATCTGCGCGGCAACGTCTGCCAGCTCCTCGTCGGCCATGGATGCGTCGCCTTCTTCTTCGGCGAGTTCGTACATCACCGGGAGGTCGTCGATACGCGAGCGCAGCGACGTGACCTTCTTTAGCCGCGCCTGCACGTTCGACAGCTCGGTGGTGACCTTTTGCGCGTGCGCGGGGTCGTCCCAAAGCGACGGGTCCCCGGCTTGGGCCTCCAGCTCGCGGGCGCGCTCGCGCAGGACGTCCAGGTCCATCACCTTCTCAATGGTGGAAAGTGTGGAGCTTAAGTCCTTGATCCGCGTCTGAGTTTCCGGCTGCATAGGGGCAAAGTCTAGCGAACCGCCTGACACGGCCACCAAGACGGGATACAGTGGCCTGCGACCCCACACGGGTGCCCGGGGCACCGGGCTGAGATCGCGCTAACGCCCGCGCGAGCACCGTTCGAACCTGTCTGGTTAGCACCAGCGAAGGAAGGAGAAGGTCGTGGCTCACGACATCTATGCACATGAAATCCACCCGAAGCACTCATACGCCCCGATTGAAAAGGACGGGCTGGAGGTTCCGGAGACCGCGATCCAGCTGGATGACTCCCCCACTGGCCCGAACGAGCCGTTCAAGATCTACCGCACCCGCGGCCCGCACGCGGAGCCGGAGGTGGGCCTGCCCAGCCTGCGCGGCGAGTGGATCGCAGCCCGCGGCGATGTTCAGGAGTACGCGGGTCGCGAGCGCAATTTGCTTGACGACGGCCGCGCGGCCGTCAAACGCGGCGCCGCCAGCGAGGAATGGCGCGGCGAAACCCGCACGCCGCTGCGCGCAAAAGACGGCAAGCGCGTGACCCAGATGGCCTACGCCCGCCGCGGGGAGATCACCCGCGAGATGGAGTTCGTCGCACTTCGCGAGCACTGCGACGTGGAAAAGGTGCGCTCCGAGGTCGCCGCGGGCCGCGCGATCATCCCGAACAACGTCAACCACCCGGAAAGCGAGCCGATGATCATCGGCAACGCGTTTTTGACCAAGATCAACGCGAACATCGGCAACTCCGCGGTGACCTCTTCTATCCGCGAGGAGGTGGACAAGCTGCGCTGGGCCACCCGCTGGGGCGCGGACACTGTGATGGACCTGTCCACCGGCGACGACATCCACGCCACCCGCGAGTGGATCCTGCGCAACTCCCCCGTGCCGATCGGCACCGTGCCCATCTACCAGGCGCTGGAGAAGGTGAACGGCGTCGCTGAGGACCTGACCTGGGAGGTCTTCCGCGACACCGTGATCGAGCAGTGCGAGCAGGGCGTGGACTACATGACCGTGCACGCCGGCGTGCGCCTGCCGTACGTGCCGCTGACCTCCAAGCGCGTCACCGGCATCGTCTCCCGCGGCGGCTCGATTATGGCCGGCTGGTGCCTCGCGCACCACAAGGAATCCTTCCTGT
Source organism: Corynebacterium haematomassiliense (assembly GCF_013978595.1). Classification (GTDB taxonomy): domain Bacteria; phylum Actinomycetota; class Actinomycetes; order Mycobacteriales; family Mycobacteriaceae; genus Corynebacterium; species Corynebacterium lehmanniae. The sequence continues at coordinate 413,813 of NZ_JACDTZ010000002.1, read as the reverse complement.
ACGAGAACTTCGACGAGCTGTGTGAGATCTTCTCCCAGTACGACGTCGCATTCTCGCTTGGCGACGGGCTCCGCCCCGGCTCCGTGGCCGACGCCAACGACGCCGCCCAGTTCGCGGAACTGAAAACCATCGGCGAGCTGTGCAAGCGCGCCTGGGACTATGACGTGCAGGTCATGATCGAGGGCCCGGGGCACGTGCCGCTGAACATGATCCAGGTGAACAACGACAAGGAAGAGCAGTGGTGCGGCGGCGCGCCGTTTTACACGCTCGGCCCCCTGGTCACCGACATCGCGCCGGGCTACGACCACATCACCTCCGCCATCGGCGCGGCCAACATCGCGGCCGGCGGCACGGCGATGCTGTGCTACGTCACCCCGAAAGAGCACCTGGGCCTGCCGAACCGCGACGACGTGAAAACCGGCGTGATCACCTACAAGGTCGCCGCCCACGCCGCCGACGTGGCCAAGGGCCACCCAGGCGCGCGCGACTGGGACGACGCGATGAGCAAGGCCCGCTTCGAGTTCCGCTGGCACGACCAGTTCGCCCTGTCCCTGGACCCGGAGACGGCGCAGTCCTACCACGACGAGACGCTGCCGGCGGAACCGGCGAAGACGGCGCACTTCTGTTCCATGTGCGGCCCGAAGTTCTGTTCCATGCGCATCTCGCAAGACATCCGCGACGAGTTCGGCGACCAGATCGCGGACCTGGGCATGCCGTCGTTCGACTTCGACGCCGACTCCTCAGCCGCCTCTTCTGACGCGCGCGAGGGCGAGCAGGAGATGGCGCGCGAATTCCGCGACTTGGGCTCGAACGTGTACCTCAAGGAGGGCGAGGAGTCCCCGACTGCGCCATAATGGCCGCGTGACCGATACGCAGCAGTTTATTTCCGACCACCGCAACGATTCCGACGCCGAGCTCGCAGCCGCGCTCGTGCGCCACGCCGGCCAGCTGGCGCTGCGCATGCGCGGCGAGGGCCTGGACGCGGAGGTGAAAACCTCTGTCTCCGACGTGGTCACGGAAGCCGACCGCACCGCGGAGCGCTTCGTGTCCGAGGCGCTTCAGGCGCTGCGCGGCGACGACGGCGTGATCGGCGAGGAGGGCGCCTCCCGCGCCTCTTCTACCGGCCGCACGTGGGTGATCGACCCGGTCGACGGCACCTACAACTTCTCCCAGGGCTCGGACTACTTCTGCTCGGCGATCGCACTTGTAGACGACAACTCCGCCCACTCCCCCGCCATCGGCGCCGTGCACCGCCCCGCCACGGACACCACGTGGATCGCGGCGGACGGTGCGGCCACGCGCGACGGGGTGGAGCTTGGGGGCTTGGCGGAGTCGTCGCTAGGCGAAAGCGCAGTGGTGACCTACCTGCACCCGACCTTTATGGCCAACGACGATGTGCGCGAGGCGTGGCTGCGCGTGGTCACGGGCGCGGCGACGATGCGCATGATGGGTGCGGGTTCCGTGGACCTGTCGAACCTCGCGTCCGGGCAGATGGGCGCGTGGCTGCAGCACACCGTGCCGGATTGGGATTGGCTGCCGGGCAAGGCGCTGGTCGAGGCCGTCGGCGGGCGCTGCATCAAGGTCGACGCGGGTGACGTGACCTGGTGCGTTGCCGGCAACCCGCAGATCGTGGGCGAGATCGCGGAGCGCCTGCAGGGCTAGCGGGGCCCGCGCCGCCTACGGCAGGCGGAACCCGCCCGGGATGTCGCCGAGCACGGCGTCCATGCGCAGCGCGCCCGTCGGCGCGTGCAGCGGGCCCTGCAGCGGGGTGCGGCAGGCCACGTTGAACGGCGGGCCCCAGATGCCGCCGTTGATCATGCCGATGACGCGGTCACCCACCATCAGCGGCGCGCCCGAGTCGCCCTGCATGGCGCAGACCTGGTTGGTGTTGCGCGCTTCCCAGTCGGTGTAGGTGGGACCGCAGGTGGTGCCGGAGGCCACGCCGGTCTTGCACACCACGCCGCCCGGCTTCACCGGTGCGCCGCCCAAGTGGTTGACGGTCACGCCGTTGTAGGAGCGGGTGACCTCGGTGTTGTCGGCGAGCGTGATCACCGCGTAGTCCAGCTCGCGGTTGACGTGTGTGATCGTGCCGGTGCGGCCGAGCTGCCAGGAGTCCGCGGAGCGTACGGCGTCGCCGACATTGCCGCAGTGGCCGGCGGTGACGGCGATTTTCTCGCCGCGGTCGTTGTAGCCGGCCGCCGTGGTGGTGCACATGACTTCCTTGCCGGGCTCGGAGCCGACATACAGCGGGGTGCTCGGGCCGTAGAGCGCGCGGCCGCGTCGCATCGCTTCATCGGACTCGGCCGGGGTGCGCGGTGCGTCGAAGAAGGAGCCGGGAACGCGGTGCAGGACCTTGTCCGCCATCGGCTTTCCGGCCAGGGCCTTGGACACCGGGTCGGTGCGCCAGACGTAGTTGACCAGGTCACCCACCGGCGCCTCCGCCTGTTGGGCGTGCGCCGCGGGGCTGCCGATAGCCGCCGAGGTGGCAATCAGAAACGCGGCGGTAAGCAGGCGGGCGGCGGACGAGCGACGCATAGCAACCCCAATCACATTGGCAACATGAGTATCAACAGAGACATTCAACCACATCCCTAACCTTCGCGGGCCAGTAACCGCAAACGTGGCTGATGCGCGGCTGAGGCGGTACCTTGAGCGCATGCACGAAGCCGCTAACGCCGAACAGCATCAACCCGAACACCAACCCACACAGCAACGCCCCCGCCTGATCGTCCCGGATCTGGCGCGCGGCACCGCCCTGTTGGGCATCGCGATGGCCAACGCCGCCCAGGCTTGGGTGATCAACGACTGGTCGGAGGACCAATCCCGCGTGGGCTGGTCCGTCGGCGGCGTGCGCCCGGACAGCGTGATCGACCAGATCGGCGCGGTGTTCGCCGCGATGTTCATCCACGTGCGCGGCCTGCCGATGTTCTCCACGCTGCTGGGCTTCGGCTTCGGCCTGGTCGCGGCCAGCCTGTACCGCAAGCACTACCCCGCCAAGCAGGCCCGGCGCGTGCTGTACCGCCGCTACGGCGCGCTCGCGCTGTTCGGCGTGGCGCACATGTTCCTGCTGTTCTACGGCGACATCATGCTCACCTACGGGCTGGTGGGCATCTTCCTCGCGGCGATGCTCACGCTGAGTTCGAAGACGCTGCGCATCATCGCCTACACCATCCTCGGCCTGTTCACGGCCCTCGGCGTCGCCGGCGGTATCGCGTCGTTCTACTTTGACGCCTCCGGCGGCTTCAACCAGTCCGAACCCACCGCCACCTTCGACACCTTCGGGGCGTACTTCTCGTCCAACCTGGACATGGCACTCGGGCAGCTGGTCGCGCAGCCGTTTGCGGTGCTGCAGCTGTTATCGCTTGCCATCATCGGCTACGTGTGGGCGCGAGAGCAGGTGCTTACCGACGTCCACGCGCACCGCCGCACCCTCGTCACCTGGAGCATTATCACCGGGCTGGTCATCCTCTGCGTCGGCCTGCCCTGGGGCTTAGCCGCCGCGGGCGTGCTGCCGGACGAGTGGGAGCTGCCGCTGTTCGTGCTCAACCAGGCGCTCGGCTACCTCACCGGCCCGGGCATTCTGGCGCTGCTCGCGCTGGCCACAGACGAGCTGAACAACCGGGTCCCGGGTTGGGCCCGGGCGTTCGTGGCGCTGGGCAAGCGCTCCATGTCGGGGTATCTCGCGCAGTCGTTCCTCTTCATTGCGATCTGCACCCCGGCGTTTTTGGGCATCGGCCTGGACACCTCGGTCACCGGCAAGCTGCTCATCGGCTTTGCAGTGTGGTTGATTACTCTGCTGCTGGCAGTTGCGCTGGACCGGGCGGGCAAGCAGGGCCCGTTCGAGTGGGCGCACCGCCACCTCTCCTACGGAAAGACGGGAAGGATTGAGCCGAAATATGATCAGCCTGAAATCGCTGCGTGAGATGACCCCACTCGAGGTTCACCAGCTGTACAAGCTGCGTGTGGACGTCTTCGTGGCAGAGCAGAACTGCCCCTTCAACGAGATCGACGACCAAGACGCGAGCCCTGACACCCGCCACATCCTCGCCTTCGACGGCGACACGTTGGCCGGGTGCGCCCGCGTCTTCCCCACCGCGGACGGCTCCCGCTTCGGCCGGTTTGTGGTCCACCCCGACCACCGCGGGTCCGGTCTCGGCCCGGAGATCGTGCGCACCGGCATCGCCTACACCGAGCGCTTCCCCGGCGACCTCATCGTCGAGGCGCAGTCCGGCCTAGTCGGCTACTACGAGCAGTTCGGGCTCGTGGCCGAGGGCGAGGAGTTCCTCGACACCGGCATCCCGCACAGAACAATGCGGCTGGCCCGCTAGCGCTGGCTACGTGTCGGACCTGCGGTCGTCGACAAGCGTGTCGTTCTCGCCGCTGCGATCCAACCTGAAGCCCTCGGGGAACTTCCAGGAATCGTCCTCCGCGTCGTACTCGAGCTCGGGGCGCTCGACCTCGTTGCCCTCCGCGTCATAGCCCGGGGCCGGCTTGTTCTCACCCTCCTCGAGCTTCTCCGCGGTGTCGGTCTTCTCCCAGGTGCGCGAGCGGGTCTTGCGCGCGGCGGCGGAGTCGTCGTTCATCGCCTTCGTCAGCGAGTACATCATGACGAAGTACATGAAGAAGAACGGCAGCGCGATGATGATCACCACTTGCTGCAGGGCTTCAATGCCGGAATCGTTGATAAACAGCAGCGCGCCGGTGACCAAACCGACGGCGACGACCCAGCCGACCCGGTAGTAGGTGGGCGACTTGTTCTCCTCGCCGGAGGCGAACATGTCCATCACCACCGCGGCGGAGTCCATGGAGGTGACAAAGTAGAACACGATCACCACCAGTGCCAGGGCTCCGGTGACGGCGTAGAGCGGGTACTCCGCAAGCAGGGAGAACAGCGCCTGCGGGGTGTCTCCCTCCTCCACCACCGGGGTGGTGAGCACGCCCGGGTCCTGCTCCTCCATGTCAATGGCAGCGCGGCCGAAGATGGAAAACCAGATCAGGTCGAAGGTGGTGGGCAGAAGCAGCGTGCCGCCGATGAACTCGCGCACAGTGCGGCCGCGGGAGATGCGGGCGAAGAACATGCCCACAAACGGCGACCAGCAAATAGTCCACGCCCAGTAGAAGGCGGTCCAGGTGGCGTGCCAGCCCGGGTTGTCGTTGTAGGAATCCACCCAGAACATCAGCTCCGGCAGCGACTGGGCGTAGATGCCGAAGGACTCGGTGATCTGGCCGAGCAGCTTCAGCGTGGGGCCGGTGAGCAGCACAAAGATCATCAGCAGAACCGTGCCGGCGATGTTCAGGTTGGACAGGATCTTCACCCCCTTGTCCAGACCCGTGGCCACGGAAATCGAGGCGGCGAGGGTGATCGCGCAGATGATGCCGATTTGTACGGGGGTGACCAGTGGGACGTCCCAAAGAATGTTCATGCCCGCAGAAATCTGCAGCACACCCAGGCCCACGGACACGGCGAGGCCGAAGACAGTGCCGATGATGCCCAGGGCGTCGAGCAGCTTGCCCGGGGTGTCGTAGACCTTGCCGCCGAGCAGCGGCGAGAACATCGACGACATGCGCGCGGGCATCTTTCGCTTATAGACGAAGTACCCCACGGCCAGACCAGGCAACGTGAAGATGACCCACATGTGGATGCCGAAGTGGTAGTAGGTGAACTGGAACGCCTGGATAATCGCGTCGCGGCTCATGGAGTCGTAGCCGCCGCGCGGCGGGTTGTAGGCGTGGTTGAGCGGCTCGGCCGCGCCCCAGAACATCAGCGTCGCGCCCATGCCGGCGGCGAAGAGCATGGCGAACCAGACGGGGTAGGAATACTCCGGCTCTTCGTCATCATCGCCCAGGCGCAGGTTGCCGTAGCGGGAGACGAACACCACGATGAGGAAGATCAGCGTGGCGGAGACGCCGCCGATGTAGAGCCACGTGAAGTGGTCCATCAGCCAGCCGGAGACGGCCGCGTAGGTTTCGCGGGCTTGGTCGCCGAACGCCAGGGTGGCGGCGACGAACACCAGGATGAAACCCAGCGCGGAGAAGAAAATCAGGGGATCAGATTGCAAACGGCGTGTGCGCGCCATGCGTGGTCCTATCTAGGGTTTTGGTCTGGTTAGCGTCCGGCGTTAGCGGCCGGGCTTGATCAGCGTGCCGGCGAGAGAAGACGTGACAGCTGAGCCCACCAGCACGCCGACGGTGTAGAGGATGCCGGTCACCCCCAGCATCTGCAGCAGCCAACCGAAAAACAGCGCGCCAATGACGGCACCAGCGATTGCGACGACCCAACGGCCCATAGTGAAAAACCTTCCTTAGCTTTATTAAGTGATTTGCGGTGTGTTCGAACCACGGTACCGATTTGCTAGGCTCAGCCTCTGCAACGCGGGCTTGAGAGGGATGACAACCGTGGCGAATACCGTGGCAGATAACGAGCAAAAACTCCTCGAACGATTCATATGGCTTTCCATCGCTGCAGCGGTGCTGACCATTGTGTTGAAGGCGACCGCCGCCTGGGTGACGGGCTCGGTGGGCTTTCTTTCAGACGCCATCGAATCCGGCATCAACCTCATCGCCGCCGCCGTGGGTCTGTGGGCGCTGAAGCTGTCGGCGAAGCCCGCGGACGCCAACCACCACTTCGGCCACGCCCGCGCCGAGTACTTCTCAGCGCAGGTGGAGGGCTCGCTGATCCTGCTTGCGTCGGTGGCCATCATCGTCACCGCCGTGGACAGGCTGATCCACCCGGTGCCGGTGGAGCAGCTCGGCATCGGCCTGGCATTTTCCGTCGTGGCCACCGCGATCAACGGCGCGGTCGGCGTGGCGCTCATCCGTGCGGGCAAAAAGTACCGCTCCACCGCCCTGGATGCCGACGGGCACCATTTGCTCACCGACGTCTGGACCACCGTCGGCGTCATCGTCGGCATGGCGCTGGTGTGGCTGACCGGCTGGCAGCCCCTTGACCCGATCGTGGCGCTGGTGGTGGGCGCGAACATCATGTTCACCGGCTACAAGCTGCTCAAGGGCGCGATCCTGGGCCTGCTGGCGGAGTCGCTGCCGAAGGAAGAAAACCAGATCGTCCACGCCTACTTGGACGAGTACGCCGCCGCCAACGGCGTGAAGTTCACTTCGGTGCGCACCACCGCGGCCGGGCGCGAGCGCATGGTCAACCTGGTCATGCAGGTCCCCGGCGACTGGTCCGTTTCCCACGCCCACGACCACGCCGACGCGATCGAGGCCGGCGTGGCCGAAGCCCTCGGCGGCGCGGAAACCATCGTGCACGTGGAGCCGCTGGGACATCCCACCCGCACCGGCCCGATGACGGTCTAGGCTGGCAGCCATGGCTGATTCGATCAAGGATCCCGAGCTCTACGAGGCCCTGCTGCGCGAGGGCAACTCCAAGTCCAAGGCGGCCGCCATCGCCAACGCGGCGGCGCGCGACGGCCGCTCCAAAGTCGGCGAGCGCGGCGGCGAGTCCGGCTCCTACGAGGACTGGACCAAAGACGAGCTGTATAAACGCGCCCAGGAGCTCGACATCGAGGGCCGCTCCGAGATGACCAAGGACGAGCTGATCGAGGCGCTGCGTGACTAAGCCGCTTGACCTGCGCTGCTACTTCGTCACTGGCCAGGGCCCGGACGTCGTGGAGCGCGCCCGCCAGGCCGCCGCCGGCGGCGCGGGTGTGATCCAGGTGCGCTCGAAGCCGATCACCGCGCGCGAGCTCTACGCGCTCTCCCGCGCCGTCGCCGAGGCTGTCCACTCCGTCAACCCGCAAACACATGTGCTTATCGACGACCGCGCCGACGTCGCCGCCGCCCTCCGCCACGAAGGCATTTCCGGCGTCCACGTCGGCCAGGACGACCTGGACGTGCGAGTGGTGCGCGAGTTGCTCGGGCCGGACGCGATCATCGGTCTGACCACCGGAACGTTAGAGCTGGTCCAGGCCGCCAACGAGCACAAGGACGTGATCGACTACATCGGCTGCGGGCCGTTCCGCGCCACCCCGACGAAGGATTCCGGACGCGCTCCGATCGGGCTGGACGGCTACCCGGAGCTGGTGGCCGCCTCCGAGCTGCCGCTGGTGGCCATCGGCGACGTCACCGCCGACGACGCCTACGACCTGGCCCGCGCGGGCGTGGACGGGCTGGCCATCGTGCGCGGCATCATGCACGCCGACGACGCGAAGGCGTACTGCGAGCGCGTGATCGCCGAATTCGACCGCGGCGCGCAGGACCACGCAGCCACCAGCTAGTACGAGCTGAACCCGTCGCCGGTGAGCTCGTGCACCTCGTCACCGGTAATCGCCGGGTTGAACACGGACACCAGCACGAGGTCCTCGTCCTTGCCGCCGCGCAGGTAGTGCGGGTCGTGCTCGTCCAGCACGTAGATGGTGCCCGGGGTGATGGGGTAGATGTTGCCGTCGGTGTCTTCGACCTCCCCGGAGCCGGCGATGCAGTAGCAGGCCTCGAGGTGGTTGCGGTATTCCAGTTTGGATTCGGTGCCAGCGCGGACCACGGTGTGGGCGACGGCGAACCCCATGTTGTCGCGGGCGGTGAGCAGGCGTTCGCTGGTGCCGCCGCCCCATTCGACGGTGTCGACGTCTTCACGGGATCGGATGAACATGTTGCACTCTCCTTGAATCTCGTCTGTCACACGTGCACCTGCCACGGTATCGAAATTCGCAAAACAGCACGGGAGAAGCGCTACCCTGTCAAGCGTGAACATCTCGGTCGTCGGCGCAGGAATTATCGGCTTGACCACGGCTCTCACGCTCGCGGACCGCGGCCACACGGTCACGGTCCACGACCCTGAGCCGGCCTCCGGCGCCTCCCACCACGCGGGCGGGATGCTCGCCCCGACCGCCGAGGTGGTGTACAAGCAGGACCCGCTCTTCCCGCTGATGCGCGCCTCCGCCGAGTGGTACCCCGAGCTGATCAACCTCACCGCCAAGTACTCGGACCTGCCCACCGGCTACCGCACCGACGGCACGCTCGTGGTCGCGCGCGACATCGCGGACAAGACCCACCTCGATGAGCTCACCGAGTACCAGTCCCGCCACGGCATGGCGGTGGACAAGCTCACCACCCGCGAAGCCCGCAAGCTCGAGCCGGCGCTCTCCCCCGCCATCAACGGCGCGGTGCGCATCGATGGCGACCACCAGGTGCAGCCCCGCCTGTTTACGCGTGCGCTTATCGACGCCTGCCGGTCCGCCAACGTCACCTTCACCACCAACCGCATTGACAGCCTCGACCAGCTCGAAGATGCCGACCAGGTGGTCGTCGCCAACGGCCTCGGCGCAAGCCAACTCATCCCCTCCCTGGACCTGCGCCCGGTCTACGGCGACGTGCTGCACGTGCGCGTGCCCAAGCACCAGTACCCGCTGCTCACACGCGTGGTCCGCGGGTTCGTTGAGGACCGCCCCGTCTACCTCATCCCGCGCGAGGACGGCACACTGACCATCGGCGCGACCACCCGCGAGGACGGCCGTGATCAGCCCCAGGTCCAGGGCATCCACCAGCTGTTGCGCGACGCGATCGAGCTCGTCCCGGCGTTGGAGGAGTGCGACTTCGTCGAGGCCACCGCGGGCGCGCGCCCGGGCACGCCGGACGACCTGCCCTACCTGGGCCGCGTCGACGAGCGCACGGTCGTGTCCACCGGGTACTTCCGGCACGGGATTCTGCTTGCGGGGTTGGGGGCGCGGGTTGGGGCGGAGCTCGTCGATAGGCAAGAGCTCTCAATAGACTTGACCGCGTGCGACCCGAGGAGGCATTCATGAACATCACGCTCAACGGAGAAGCGGCCACCACCGCCGCCGCGACGGTGGAGGAACTGGTGGCGGAGGTCGGCGCACCCGCCGACGGCACCGCGGTGGCCATCGACGGCGAGGTCGTGCCACGTTCGCAGTGGACACAAAAGCTTTACGACGGCTGCTCCGCCGACATCCTCACCGCAGTGCAAGGAGGCTAAACGTGCTGGAGATTGCCGGAAAGCAGTTCGGCTCGCACCTGATCATGGGCACGGGCGGGGCGAGCTCCTTCGACATGCTGGAGCAGGCTTTGAAGGCCTCCGGCACGGAGCTGACCACGGTGGCGATGCGCCGCCACTCCGCCACCACCGGCGGCGGGGAGAGCGTGTTTGACCTGCTGAAGCGCCTGGACATCGCGCCGCTGCCGAACACGGCCGGCTGCCGCACCGCGCGCGACGCGGTGATCACGGCGAAGCTGGCGCGCGAGGCGCTGGGCACCGACTGGGTAAAACTGGAGGTCATCGCGGACGACCGCACGCTGCTTCCCGACGTGGTGGAGACTGTGGACGCCTGCGAGATGCTCGTCGACGAGGGCTTTACCGTGCTGGCCTACACCTCCGACGACCCTGTGGCCGCCAAGCGCTTAGAGGATTTGGGCGCGGCTGCGGTGATGCCGCTGGGCTCGCCGATCGGCACCGGGCTTGGCATTTTGAACCCGCACAACATCGAGCTGATCTGCTCCCGCGCGGAAGTGCCGGTGCTTATCGACGCCGGCGTGGGCACCGCCTCCGACGCCTCCCTGGCCATGGAGCTGGGCTGCTCCGGTGTGCTGTTGGCCAGCGCGGTGAACCGCTGCCAGGACCCGGTGGCGATGGCGCAGGCCATGCGGCACGCGGTGGAGGCTGGCCGCCTGGCGCGCGCCGCGGGGCGGATCCCGAAGCGCGAGCACGCCGTGGCGTCCTCCACCTTCGACGGCCTTGCCAGCTGGGCCGACGAGGTTTTGTAAATGCTGCCGGAGCAAGAACTCAAGCGCACCGCGCGCCAGATGAACCTGCCCGGCTTCGGCCCGGAGCAACAGCAGCGCCTGCACGACGCCCACGTGCTGGTCATCGGTGCGGGCGGGTTGGGCTGCCCGATCATGCAGACGCTGGCGGCTACCGGTGTCGGGCACATCACAGTGTGGGACGACGACACGGTGGACCTGACCAACATCCACCGCCAGATCCTCTTCGGCGCGGACGATGTGGGCCGCAGGAAGGTCGACGTGGCCGCCGAAAAACTACGCGCCCTACAGCCGGGCATCGAAGTGACCACCTACTTCGACCGGCTGACGCCCGACAACTTCATCGAGGCGCTCGACGGCATCGACCTGCTCATCGACGGCTCCGACACCTTCGCCACCAAGTTCCTCGCCGCCGACGCCGCCGAGATCACCGGCACGCCGCTGTTGTGGGGCTCGGTGCTGCGCTACCGCGGCGACATCGCCCTGTGGCACTCCGGCCCCGGCGCGCCCGCGGACGGGGTGGGGCTGCGCGACCTCTACCCCACCCAGCCCGACGCGGATTCCGTGCCGGACTGCGCCACCGCCGGTGTGCTCGGCGTGACCACGTCGGTGGTCGGCTCGCTGATGTCCACCGAGGCGGTGAAGCTCCTCGCGGGCATCGGCGAGGTGCGCATCGGCCGGCTGCACATGTACGACGCGCTTTCCGCCACCATCCGCCGCTTCACCGTCACCCGCGACCCGGCGCGCGAGCTCGCCACCCACCTGGGCACCTACGCCGAGGCATGCACCGTGAACACCGAAGGGCAAGAGCTTTTCGACGCCCTCACGGCCCGCCACCTCCCCTCCCTCGACGTACGCGAACCGCACGAAAAGGCGATCGCGGATCTGCCCGTGCCGGGGATAAACCTCCCGCTCAGCGAGGTAGAACGGGACCCGGAGGCGGTGTCGAGGGCGCTTGCGCAGTTCTCCCCCGGCGACGAGGTTGTGGTGTATTGCGCTGGTGGTGTGCGCTCCGAAGGGTTCGTCGAAAAGCATGGCGCGCTGGCCGAAACACTGGGGATTTCTTTGAAATCTTTGCCCGGAGGCGTGCAACGCTGGACATAAACTGCAATACTCGTGTCATGCAGATCACAAAGACCGCCCCCATTGTTACCGCCGCCACTCTCATCGCCGCCGCAGCGCTTGCGCCGGCCGCATCCGCCAACATCGCCACCTACTCCAACACCTCGGGCGACGTCCGCTGCGAGATCTACCAGATCCATGGCACGACGAAGACCATCTGTGTGTCCGACCCCGCACGCAAGGCACAGCCGGAGTGCAACCCGCCGGAGCAGCTCGCCCCAGCCGTGAGCGTCGGTGACGGATCCGCCGCTGTCCACTGCTGGAACCAGGGCTTTACCAACCCGCCCCAGAAGTTGAACCCGCTGCAGGTCAAGCAGCTCGGCTCCGCATACATCGCCCCGGATTTCTCCGGCAACCTGTACGTGGCGGACATTGCCACCCGCGCGGTCATCCGCGCCGGCGCCACCAACCAGGTGCTGTTCAAGCTCTAGAAGAATCTCATGCGCACTCTTCTCCGCGGCGTCATCGCCGCTTTCACCGCCACCGCCGCCCTATCCGCCGGCGCAACCTCTGCCTCCGCCAACGAGGGCTTCAACCCCCGGCGCGTGGAGTGGCCCGCCGCCCACGGCGCACTGCCCGCGCAGCCGCCGTACGCCACGTTTTCCAACCAACAGGACACTGTGCGCTGCGGTGTCTACGCCATCGACGGCCAGGACTTCATCCACTGCCTCAGCCTGGTGGACACCATGCCGGGTCACATGTGCGCCGGCCAGGGCAAAGCCAACGCCATGAACCTGGGTAAGTGGGACGCGTGGGACTGCGCCGACACCAACGCCTTCGCCGGCGCCCCGAAGATGGGCAATCTGCAGCTGCGCCGCTACGGCACCACGTTCGTCGCCAGTGACACCAAGGGCAACTTTTTCGTCGGCGACCGGGAGCTCAGCCGCATCATCCGCGTCGGCAAGATTAACGACATTTACGCCGACCGCGGCCGCATCATCGCGTTCAACTCAAAGCTGCGCGGCTCGTCCATCCCGGCCATGTCGTCCATCTAACCCTCACCCACACATCCGTTCGATTCCGTCGCCTCCGGGATCGGACGGAAAATTATAATGTCGGCCTGTTCCACCACAACCGCATAAAGGAGGCGCCCTTGGGCGAGATATTGAGAGCCGCCGTGTACTGCGCAAAAGCGCCGTCGCTCTTCCCCCGAGAACTGCATATGTTGGCCGACATCGCGCGTAACGCTGACGATCACTCAGGACCTGTCCTGGACAGCGACGGCACCGTGCGCGAAGCCCGCAGGGGTTACGTGCGGCGCCTGGGAGATCCGAAAGACAAGCTCGGATTGAAGGCGAACATGCTGGAAACCCGCATGTTCATCTTCACCGCCACCGGCTGGCTCGCCCCGGTGGAAGGCCCGGAACACGACGGCGCGTACCAGCTCAACGTGCCCCGCCTGCAGCGGCTGCTCGACGCGGCTGAGGCAGCGATGGCCACCGGTGAGCCGGACGCGGACGCCATCGCCGAAGCGGACCGGGAGCTGCCCGGCGACTTTGACACGCAAGCCCCGGACCTGGCGGACCAGGTGGACCGCCTGCTGGTCCGCAACCCGGCCACCTAGGCCCGCTGCGCCGGCCCGAGCGCTGGTGGTTCAATGGGGCGCATGAAATTTCTTGCGCTTTCCACCAGTGTCCACCGCTACACCGACTCCGGCATCCACACCGGTATGTGGCTCGGCGAGTACACGCACTTCTACGACGTGCTCACCGAAGTCGGCCACGAGGTCACCCTCGCCAGCGTCGACGGCGGCGCCGTACCCATCGACCCAGTGAGCCTGAAAACCCCGGTGATCCAGCTCGGCGGCACCAACAAGCGCTATGAGGACCCCGAGTTCATGGACCAACTCGACGACACCCCGGCCATCACGGATGTGAACCTCGACGATTACGCCGGCATCTACCTCATCGGCGGCCACGGCACCATGTTCGACTTCGCGGCCGACGAGGTGAAACATGCCGTCGCCCACTTCGCCGACGCAGACAAGATCGTTGCCGCGGTCTGCCACGGCCCGTGCGGCCTGCTCGACGTCACCCTCGCAAACGGCGCCAAGCTTCTCGACGGCCGCCACGTCACCGGCTACTCCTGGACCGAAGAAAAACTGGCCCGCCGCACCGAGGAAGTCCCCTTCAGCCTGGAAGAGAAACTCCGCGACCAAGCCGGCGAGTACACCACCGCCAAGATCCCGATGACCAAGCACGTCGTCGTCGACGGCAACCTGATCACCGGCCAAAACCCGACGTCGGCGGCGGGGGTCGGCGAAGCGGTGCTGGAAGTGCTGGGCGAATAGCCCGCAATGCAAAACCCGGCCAGAGATTTTCTCTTTGGTCGGGTTGCAATCAGAGGGACCACCCGGAGTCCTAGCAACCGGGGGGTAGTTGCCAATGTCTCGACGGGTGATCATAGATGTGCTCGAATATGCACCAGAACGAGCAAACATGCTCAGTGTGCGAAACACTCAGGGTCAAGTCCTGTGTAGTGGTGTAGCCGTTTGTGCTTTCGGCTCGGTATGAAGTTCGGGGTTTTTGTTAGGCGGTTAGCTGGTGGTGGTTGCCATGATCACCTCCTGTTTGGTGCATGAGGTGTTTGGTCTGTTCGAGTGCGGACAGTGACATGTAGCGTTTTTGCTGGATCCAATCGTCGTGCTGCTCTGCGAGGACCGCGCCGACAAGCCGGATGATCGATTCGCGGTTCGGGAAGATACCCACGACATCGGTGCGCCGGCGGATTTCCCGGTTTAGCCGCTCGGTGGGGTTGTTTGACCACACCTTCGTCCAGACTGGTTTCGGGGCTGCGGTAAACGCCAACACCTCATCGAGCGATTCCTCCAGATAGGCCGCAACCTGGGGGAACTTCGGCTCCAACAGGTCAACGACTTCGCGGGCTTGAGCCCAAGTGGATTGGGCGTCGGGTTGTTGGAAGATCGTCTGGAACATCGCAGAGACCATCGGCCACTGGGTTTTCGGGACTTTTTCGTAGAGGTTTTTCGCGAAGTGGGTGCGGCACCGCTGCCACGACGCGTCAGGCAGCACCTCGGAAATTGCGTGCTGGATGCCCTCATGGGCGTCACTGGTGATCAGGAAGACCCCGCGAAGCCCGCGGGCTTTTAGGTCTTGGAAGAAGCCTTTCCACGATGCGTTGGATTCCGCGGTGGCGACGTGCATGCCGAGCATTTCGCGGTACCCGTCGGCGTTGACCCCGGTGGCAAGCAGCACGCAGCATTTGACCACCCGGCCGCCTTCGCGCACTTTGATTGTCAACGCGTCGCATGACAGGTAGGCGTACCCGCCGGGGTCGAGTGGGCGGTTTCTGAAGTCGGCGACCATCTCGTCGAGTTCTTCCGACATGCGCGAGACTTGGGATTTCGACAGGTTGGAAATGCCAAGGGTTGCCACCAGATCGTTCATCCTGCGGGTGGAGACCCCTTTGAGATAGCACGTCGCGATCACAGTCGATAGTGCCCGTTCAGCCCGTGAGCGGCGCTCTAACAGCCAGTCTGGGAAGAACGCGCCGTGGCGCAGCTTTGGCACTGCCACGTCGATGGTGCCGACACGGGTGTCGAGGTCGCGGTGGCGATACCCGTTGCGGTGGTTGACCCGCTCGGTGGAAGCGACGCCGTATTCGGCGCCGCAGACGGTGTCGGCCTGGGCGGAGAGGATCTGGTTGATAAACCCTTGCAGCATCTGGCGCATCAGATCAGGGGAGGCTTGGGCGAGCAGATCATCCAGATAGGTTGTCGGGTCGATAGAATGCGGTGCAGCGGTCATCGTCATGTGCCTTTCGGTGAGATGTGGTAGTTGAGTCGAAAGGTTACTGGCGGTGGCCGCCCCTACATTTTCCAGGGCCCACCATCAGCAAGCGTTACACCACACTAAGGGACGCAACCAACACTCAGTGTCCGCCCACCCACGAACTACAGCATCGAAAAGCGCTCCACGAACGCGGACAACCTCGCTCCAACCCTTGCTCTCACCTGGTCGTGGTTCGCATTCTTGCCGAACCTGGACGTAGTAGGTAGCAGCTTCGTCAACCCCGTCCCAGACGTCGACACCACACCAGATTCAAGAGCATCCTCAACGAACGAATACGTCGCTTCAGGTTTGAGCTTCTCGGACTCAATAAGACGCTTCAATTCCTCATCACGGCGCACCGCCATGAACTGCACCCAGCGCTGATCTGTGGACAGCTCACCACTAATCGCGTCCCTCCCATCACCAACAGCATCCATGAACTCATGAATCAGATCCGCCTTATCGCGCAAGCTCGGAGAAGCTTCCACAGAACGTGTAATGGTCGCGCGAGTCTCCTGCGCTCCCTCGTAGTCACCCTGTCCCTGCTTGGTCCGGTAATCGTCAATCAGCATGACGATGTAATCGACCGTGATCTCCACCTGCTTGACAAGCTCAATTTCGAAAACGAGCTGATCGTCTACTTGATCGTCTTCTGTTTCCTTCTGGGGACGTTCCGCATCTCGTTCAGACTTGAACTGATCGTGCAAATCCAGATACATCGACGTGTAATCTTGCTGCTCTCGCTCGTTCATCAGTTCCTTACCCGCGAACTCATCGAACGAGGTCAAGATGTTCAAAAGCTTCAGGATCTCGCCGTATAGCTTGACGAACCCTTTCTGCCCGCTTTCTGATGCGATCACTTCCCCTACCGGGTAGAAGTGCTTCAAATCCTCAACCTTGCGCGTGTAATCGCGGTAGAAGTCGCTAAAGGGAGCCATGACAGCTACCTCGGTCGCGTTGTCGGCATCCCCGAACAATTTCAGCGCTTCGTTGGTTTCCTTATCCAAGTCTCGGAAACAGACGATATTGCCGTACGTCTTCACAGAGTTGAGGATTCTGTTCGTCCGCGAGAACGCCTGAATGAGTCCATGCATCCGCAGGTTTTTATCCACGAACAAGGTGTTAAGCGTGGTCGCGTCAAACCCGGTCAAGAGCATGTTGACCACAATGACAAGATCGATCTCACGGTTTTTAATCCGTTGTGAGAGATCCTTGTAGTAGTTTTCGAACGATTCCGAATCTCGCGCGTCGTAGTTGGTTGAGAAGTACTCGTTGTAGTCGTTAACCGCGCCTTCGAGGAAATCGAGGTTATCCGCCGATAGTGTGGAGGTATCGAAGTCTTCATCCTCGATCATGTCCGCGCTACCAGAAGAACTGGTTTGCGCTGAGAAAATTGTTGCCACCTTCAGGCGCTGGTGGGCTGGCAAGTCTGCTTGTTGGCGCGCGAATTCCTCATAGTAGGTACGCGCTGCTGGAATCGAGTCGGTAGCAAACAGGGCGTTAAACCCGCGCAGCTTCCTCGTGGATTTGATCGCTTCTTTCGCACCCCGTTTACGAACAGACTGCTCGACGTTGCTGACTACCTTGTGATCGTAGAGCTGCCCTAAATCTCGTTTCGTCTTCTGATCAAAATGCTCCAGGATGTAGCGAGTGGCGGCTTCTACTCGTCCGGGCGCGAGAAGCTGTGCAGCCGTTAGCTCAAAAGGTGATTCTGGATCAGGAGCTACCGGGGATAGCTCGTGGTATTCCACCTTAAACTTGAGCACGTTATGGTCTCGGATTGCGTCCACAATCGTATATGTGTGCAGCTTGTCGCCAAAAGCGTGTGCGGTCGTTTGCAGGTTGGGGTTAGACCCCACCTTGTTTTGCTTGAAAATGGGCGTGCCCGTAAATCCAAAGAAGTTGTACTTTTTAAACTTGCGCTTCAGGTTCTTGTGCATGCTCCCGAACTGGGAACGGTGACACTCATCGAAGATGAACACCACATGCTGGTTGTAGATCTCGCGGTTGTCCTTCTGGGCGATAAAGTGACTCATCTTTTGGATGGTCGTGATCACGATCTTGGAGTCTGCGCGTTGGAGCTGGATGTGGTTGGTGGATTTCCCCTCACGTTCTAGCTGGGCGATTTCTTCTAAAAGCTCCGCCCGCGTGGAGAGCTGCTGGGACAAAATCTTGGTGGAGGTGTTCGAGTTGGCTGCGCCCTTTTCGAACTTGTCGTATTCCCGGATGGTTTGGTAGTCGAGGTCTTTACGATCCACGACGAAGATGACCTTATCCACGCTCTCCATCTGGGTAGCCAGTTGAGCTGTCTTGAAGCTGGTCAGCGTCTTTCCTGAGCCGGTGGTGTGCCAGATGTACCCGCCCGCGTCGAGTGAGCCAAGTTTCTTGTTCAGGACAGATTGCTCGATCCTGTTCAGAATGCGCTCGGCTGCTGCGATCTGGTACGGGCGCATGACCAGCAGCATCTCATCGACGGTGAACACGCAGTACTTAGTAAGTACGGATAGCAGCGTGTGCTTGGACAAGAAGGTTTTGGCGAACGGGATGAGATCTGTGATCGGCTTGTTGGTCGCATCCGCCCACCAGGACGTGAACTCGAACGAGTGGGAGGTCAGCCGCTTGGATTTTTTCGCCGTAGCTTTCCTGCTCGTCTCTTTCAGGTGGAGGTCTCTCGTGGTGCAGGAGTAGTACTTGGTTTGTGTCCCGTTGGAGATGATGAACAACTGGACATACTGGAACAGTCCCTCATCCGCCCAAAAGCTCTCCCTCTGATAACGGTCAATCTGGTTGAAGGCTTCCTTAATGGCGACTCCGCGCCGTTTCAGTTCGATATGAACCAGCGGTAGACCGTTCACCAGAATGGAAACGTCGTACCTGTTCGACTTGTTGCCCTTATCGCTTCCCTTGGTTGTGTACTGGTTGATCACCTGAAGCGAGTTGCGGTGAATGTTGTCCTTGTCGATGAGGACGATGTTTTTGGTCGTGCCATCGTCTCGAGTGAGATTTTTGATGTGATCGGTCTGAATCGTGCGGGTCTTGTCCACGATTCCAGAAGCGGGGTTAGCGATCTCTGTCTTGTAAAAGGTTTCCCACTCAGCATCCGAGAACTGGTAGGCATTGAGCTTTTCTAACTGGGCGCGCGCGTTTTCGCGCATGGCGCTGGCGCTGCGAATGTCGGCGTACTCGTAAGCTTGGCGTTCTAGCTGGGCGATCAGCGCGTTCTCTAGTGCCGATTCCGACTGGTATCCGGTCGCGCTTGTTGCATCTGCTTGATACTTCGCAATGACCGTGGACGTGTCCGTGACTGCTACAGGCTCGGTGTAGTCATGCTGCGGGCGGGAGGAAAATGAGCGCGAGGGATTAGAAAGCTGTGCCATTTTGAGTTACTCCTTCACCGGGAGGTCAAGCAGCAAATCGCGGTAGTGTGCGTACTGCTTCTGGCGTAGCTCCCGCTCTCGCTTGAGGTTGTCGATGTATTCGATGAAGGTGTCTAGCTTGGACGCGATCTCTTCCTGAACTTCGAGAGGTGGCAGGGGGATTTGGAAAGCCATCAGGCGCTTGGTGTCCAATGATGCAGCTGATCCTCCCGTGTTACGCGCTCTCAGAAGAATGCTTTCTCGGAACTCTTCAAGCGCGTTAAAGAGGTATCGCCCATTCAGTTCATCACTCGGAAACACAGCCTTTAGGTCTTGATTCATGGCGACTTCTTGGGGAAAGTACGCGACTGGCAGCTTCTTCTCCAAGATGCTCGATCTCGCTACCAAGGCGGTGGACCCAGCCGGAACCAATTTGGTTGAAGAACCTTCTACCGCTTCATTGGTGATGTAGTCGATAGTGCGCGTCACTGTGTGGTCGTGCATATCTTTCGGAGAAACCCACGCAATCGTGCCGTTTTGCCAGAAGGACTCGTTCTTCTTCGATGGGGTTCCTCCGCCAAACCACGTTCCAGCATTTTTTAGAGCTATTCGAGGGAAGTGCTTTAACTTCTCGAATAAAGCATGACTCGTCGCAATCTTTTGTCGCTCCCGCCCGATGATCTCCTGTTCCAGCTCCCGGTCGAGGTCTACAAACAGGTCGAGAATCCTAACGATCTCTTGCTGGATCTCTAGTGGAGGAAGAGGAATCTCAATCGCCATGAATCGCGCCTTCGTGATATTGAAACGCGTTACTCCATTGGCAGTCTTCACTATCTGCTTGCGGACTTCCTCAGAACGAAACAGATGCGAAGCGAATTCAGGCAATACGGTTTCTGGATCAGAAAACCTTAACGCAAAACAGAAGCTATTGAGGTAAATGACTTCTTTGGGCGGCTCTGTGACCACCGAAGACATTCCTACTTCTTCGTGAACTTCGGATGACCCTGTAATCAGAACATCTCCGTACTGAAGCTCATTCTGATTTTCGCCTTCAGCAACCTTGACGAATTCCGGGTCTTTAAGGTCCAATTTCGGGTTATTGAAAATGTTGCTATACGACGCGAAACGGGCGTTGCCATCTTCGAAATCCTTCTTGGTTTTCCCTCTCAGACCAGCGACCGTTTTGGCGACTCTTTTCAGAGCCACACGCTCCACCCCATCAGGGCACAAATCATGAACCAACTCATCGAACTTATTCATCATCAACTCCCGTTTCGAGATCAGTCACGGCTTGCTCGATAGCTTCCCGCAAGGCTTCTTGGCGAGCCGCCATCTGGCGCAACTCCTCGTTCAAGCTTGATGTATCGATGATCTCTCGTACGTCTTCTCGCTCGATGTAGGCGTTCACCGACAGGTTTGCGTCGTTGCTGAGAACGTCCTCGTTCGTCACCAGAGCGGTCTCGTACTGGATCTCATCGCGGTCCTCGTAGAGCTTGACGATTGTGTTCTGATGCTCAGAGAAGAGCTTGTTCTTGGTCCCCACACGCTTGAAGTATTTCGACGCGTCGATGAAGTGGATCAGGTTATCCGTCTTGGACTTCTTGATCACCAAAATGCAGGTCGTAATCGTCGGTCCGAAGAACAAGTCAGACGGTAGCTGGATGACCGTCTGAATCAGGTTGTTCTTAATCATGTACTCGCGGATCGTCTTTTCGGTACCACCGCGATACAGCGAACCAGGGAAGGAAACGATGGCAGCGGTGCCATCTACATCGAGGTAGGACAGCATGTGCATGTTAAACGCCCAGTCGGCGTAACGCTGGGGAGCCAGCACACCTGCTGGTGAATAACGATCATCGTTAACCAACACTGGGTCTTCCTTGCCCTTCCACTTCCGGGAATACGGAGGGTTAGACACAATGGCGTGGAATGGCTCTACATCGTCATGCTGCGGGTTGGTGAGAGTATTCGCACGTTTAATGTCGAACTTTTCGAACCCAATGTTGTGCAGGATCATGTTCATCCGCGCCAGGTTGTACGTGGTCAAGTTGATCTCTTGCCCGTAGAACCCACCCACGTTTTCTTCCCCGAGAACCTTGGCGAACTTCAGCAAGAGAGAGCCTGAGCCACACGCCGGGTCGTAGACGCTGTGAACCTTGGTCTTGCCAGATGCTGCGATTCGGGCGAGGACTTCAGAGACTTCCTGCGGGGTGAAGTACTCACCACCGGATTTACCCGCTTGAGAAGCATACATCTGCATGAGGAATTCGTACGCGTCACCGAAAACGTCGATAGCGTTATCCCCGAAATCACCAAACGGCAGCTCGTGTATCTCGTGAATAAGCTCGTAGAGCTTCTCGTTGCGTTCCGGGACAGTCTCACCAAGCCTGTTCGAATTGACCTGGAAGTCATCGAATAGCCCTTTAAAATCGCCCTCCGACTCCGTACCTACGGCGGAAGACTCAATCCCCTTAAAGACCTGTTCTAGCGTCTCGTTGAGGTTGGGAACCTTCTTCTGTGACACCTTTTGCTTGGCATCTTGGTAAACGTTTTCAAACAAGCGCGAAGGAGGGATGAAGAACCCCTTTTCTTCCACCACACCGTCGCGTCCAACTTCTGCGTCCTCATCTGAGAGGTTGGCGTAGTCGAGTCCTTCTTCTTCCGCGTTAAGGAAAGCGGTCAGATTCTCCGAAATGAAACGGTAGAACAGCATGTTGAGGACATAGCTTTTGAAGTCCCAGCCATCGACGGAACCGCGCAAGTCTTCGGCAATCCTCCAGATGGTTTTCTGGAGGTCTGCGCGTTGCTTGCTTCCGTCAACTGGAGCGTTTTCCGCGACTTCCTTGGCTACGTCTGCCATTGCTACGTCCTTTCACCTTGATGCGCTTTCTACTGGGCCGATTATCTCATGAGCATGCGACATGTCCGGGGTGGTCACTGCACGGAAGTTTGCATGTAAAGACGATTCCCCAGGTCACCCTTTTACAACCCATACTAAGTCGAACACAAGTTCTTGATTTAGGTCGGGAATCTGACTACTGTACCGCTTGGTCTATTTGAAAGGGATATTATTTGACCGACCATCGAGACTTGAACGCAACGGCGCGAAACGAGCGAGGGGAACTGGACATAGTGCGCCTATCGTGGAATCAATCCTGGCGCTCCCGAGCCAGTACCCATCATCAAACTTTCTTCCCGAAATCCGAGGGCAGCTAGAGGGACACGACTGGACAGTCCTCCCCGCAGAGGCATCCGTGGGCGACACCCAGGCCGCACATGGACGATCTCCCTCTCTCCTGGAGTGGACTTGTCCACCTGGATTGCAAACGAGAAGGCGTACTGAGTGGACTTCCTCACCTACATGGTGAATGAGCATCTCGATGGTGAAGAGGAAAATTACCGCGTGAACGTCGTGCCTGACGATCCAGTACGAATCGCCAGGCAGTCCGACTGGGGCCAGGGCCAACTCGCCAAAGTATCCACCCGGTGCTGTTGCAAACTTCAGGCGGAGAGCCGTGACGACCCAGTCTTCATCCTCTGATGCTCGCTGCGGGTCGGCGTTCTCAGGCAGCCTCGAACACCCGGCTGACGATCACCGCATCCGGGTTCGGTTGCTCGTAGGCAAACATCGCGCCCTGGCCTTTCCGTAATGAGTGCATCGCTTCCATCCCTTTCAACGTCCGGTACGCCGACGTCCGGTTTTTGAACGCCCCCTTCGGTCCGAGGATCCGTTTCAGCCGCCCATGTTCTCCTTCAATGACGTTATTGAGGTATTTCACCTGCCGGTGTTCCACGGTCTGCGGGCAGATTCCCTCTGACTTCAACTCGGCGATTGCCCCGGCCAGGGAGGGTGCTTTATCGGTGTTGATCACCCGCGGGAACCCGGTTATCGTGTTCGACCTCAGGGTCTTGGCCAGGAAACGCTTCGCTGCGGCGACATTACGCTTTGGGGACAGGTAAAAATCCAGGGTATGCCCACCCGCGGTGATGGCCCGATAGAGGTAGCACCACTTTCCCCCGACCCGGATATAGGTCTCGTCCACCCGCCAGGACCGGGCCTGCCAATCCGGGACTTGTCGGTACCACCGGGTCTGCTTGGCCAGCTCAGGAGCATATTTCTGGACCCAGCGGTAGATGGTGCTGTGATCGACCGGTACGCCGCGTTCGGTCATCATTTCTTCCAGATCGCGGTAGCTGAGCCCGTAGCGGCAGTACCACCGGACCGCCCACAGGATGATTTCACGGGGAAATGACGACCGGAGAAGATGCCCATGGCTGTGATTATTTCACGCAGGTCTTCCTGTCGCCCGAACTTTGCAACAGCACCCTTTTGGCGGTCCAGGAGGTGTGCCCAATTGGATTACAAGTACCTACACACTTGATCGGTGCTGCACGTTTCAGGGTCCGGGTGTGCGGCGTCCTGTCTGAGGTCCGCGATAGTGTCGCGCAGCACGGAGAGCTGCGCGATCTGCTGCTCGATCTCAGCGAGGCGCACGTCAAGCAGGTCGCGCACGTGCTCGCAGGGCGCCTGGCCGCCGTCGCGGATGTCGAGGATCTGGCGGATCTGGGCGAGGGTCAGCCCGGCGGCCTGGCCCCGGTGGATGAACCCGACCCGACCCACGGCATCCTCGGCGTAGTCCCGATAGCCGGAGGCCAATCGCTCGGCCGGAGGGAGCAGCCCCGACTCCTCGTAGAACCGCAGGGTCTTGGTCGTGGTTCCGGTTGCTTCCGCAAGCTGTCCGATCCTCATGTTCGCCGATTCCCCTTCCAATGGCCACCACACTTGACCTTCCATTGTACTGGAAGGTTCACAATGGTTCCATAGGAACTTTTGAACCACAGGGAAGAGACATCTGGAATGACAAACGAAAAGTTCGATCTGGCGATTATTGGTTCCGGCGGCGGAGCGTTTGCGGCCGCGATCCGGGCCACCGGGCTGGGCAAGCGCGTCGTGATGGTGGAGCGCGGCACCGTGGGCGGGACATGCGTGAACACGGGCTGCGTCCCGTCGAAGGCGCTCCTGGCTGCCGCGGAGGCCCGCCACGTGGCGTTGGATTCGGCCCGCTTCCCTGGGGTGGCGGCCTCGGCGGGCCCGGTGGACATGCCGGCCCTGATTCAGGGCAAGGCCGCGCTGGTTGAAAGCATGCGCACGGAGAAGTACGTCGATCTGGCCGCGGACTACGGGTGGACGATGATCTCGGGGGACGCGTCGTTCACCGGAACCCAGGACGCACCGCTGCTCCGGGTGATCTCCCCGGATGGTGCAGTGAGAACGATCGAGGCCGGGCACTACCTCGTGGCCACTGGCTCCGCACCCTACGTGCCCCCCGTTCCCGGACTGGCCAAGGCCGGGTACCTGACCTCGACGACGGTGATGGAACTGGACGAGGTGCCCGAATCAATGCTGATCCTGGGCGGAGGCTATGTTGCCCTGGAGATGGCACAGCTTTTCTCCCGGCTGGGCTCCCGGGTGACCATGCTGGTCCGTTCCCGGTTGGCCTCGCAGGAGGAACCGGAGGCATCCAAGGCGTTGGCGGGGGTGTTCGCCGACGAGGGGATCCGGGTGGTCCGGCGGGCCATGGCCGACTCCGTGGCCTCCGGCCCGGACGGGGTCTCGGTGACGGCAAACGTGGCCGGGGACGAGGAGGTGTTCCGCGCTTCCCACATCCTCGTGGCACTGGGCCGCCGCCCAGTGACCGAGGGACTGGACCTTGACGCCGTCGGGGTGAAGACCGGCGCATCCGGCGAGATCGTGGTCGATTCCCGCCTGGCCACGTCCAACCCGCGGGTTTGGGCCGCCGGGGACGCGACCGGCCATCGGGAGTTCGTTTACGTCGCAGCGGCCCACGGCGCCCTGGCCGTGGACAATGCGTTCACCGATGCCCTGGCCGAGGTCGACTACCGGCACCTGCCCCGGGTCACCTTCACCAGTCCCGCCATCGGGGCGGTCGGGATGACGGAAAAGGAAGCTGTCGCCGCCGGGATCAGCTGCGAGTGCGGGGTCCTCCCCCTGGAGTACGTGCCGCGAGCCGTGGTCAACCGCGACACCCGCGGCTTCATCAAGGTTGTCGCGGACCGCGACACCGGACGGATCCTGGGCCTCTCCGCGGTGGCCAAGGACGCCGGGGAAATCGCCGCCGCCGGCGTCTACATCCTCGAAGCGGGCATGACCACCGCGCAGGTCGCCGCCGCCTGGAGCCCCTACCTGACGATGGCCGAGGGCATCAGGATCGCCGCCAAGGCCTTCACCACCGACGTCTCCAAGCTCTCCTGCTGCGCCTGAGCTGCAGCCCCCACTACCGAAGCAAAGGAATGCCATGACCGCCACCGACCAGGCCCTCACCTATCTGTTGTCCCCCGCGCGCTCCGGAATAGACCCGGACTTGTTCGTGCCGCTGCTGCGGCTCCTGGCCGAGGGCGAGCCCGTCACGGTCGCCGAACTGGCCACCGCCAGTGGCCGGAGCGAAGACACGGTCCGGCAGGGACTGGCCGCCGTCCCGGACACCGAGTACGACGACGAGGGCCGCATCATCGGCCTGGCCCTGACGATGCGGCCCACCCCGCATCGCTTCACCCTGGCCGGGGAACAGCTCTACACCTGGTGCGCCCTGGACACCCTCTTCTTCCCGGCCCTGATCGGGAAGGCCGCAACCATTGAGTCGACCTCCCCGGGTAGCGGGACCCTCATCCGGGTGATGACGGGCGCGGACGGCACGGTGACCTCCGTGCAGCCGGCCACCGCCGTCGTGTCCATCATCAGCCACCCGGGCACGGGGCCGGTGCGGTCATCGTTCTGCAACCAGGTCCACTACTTCGCCTCCCGCGAGGACGCCCAGCCGTGGTTGGATTCCCATCCCGACGGCGAAGTCCTGGACATCGAGGCGGCACACCGGGCCGGTGCCGCCATGGCCGCCGCCCTCCTCGCCGCGGCCGCCACGCGGGCCCCCGCGGCGCAGGACTCCTGCTGCTGAGCTTTAAAAGGACATGACATGACCCAGCACCCAGAACAGCCAGACACCGGCCATCAACCCGTCCGGCAGACCGGTCGCCCCGGGCGATACCACACACTGGCCGCAGGAATCGGCATAGCAGCGGCCATGATCCTGTGCTGCGCAGGACCCATCCTCATCGCCGCCGGAGCCCTCGGCGCGATCGCCGGATTCTTCTCAAATCCCCTCGTGTTACTCGCGGCCGCCACGGTGCTCCTGGCCGGGATCATCGCCGTCACCAGGCAGCGAAAACGCCACAGGACCGACGACTGCTGCCCTCCCGCATCCCCCGAGCACCACCGCACCGACCACGGCACCGCCTGAGTCCCCATCCCCATTCCTGGAAGGAACCACCAGACACCATGACATACCCGAGATCCCGCCGTTCTCTGTCCGTTCCCCGGCCCAGGCACCTCGCCTCCGCCCTGTTTCTGACAGCGGTCATGGCACTGACAACCGCCTGCGCCAGCTCACCGAGCGGCCCGTCGGCCGCGCCAGGCGGTTCGTCGCCCGACGCGGCCGGTGCCGTTGCTGTTACGGTCTCCGACATTGACGGCACTACCCGGACCATCCCGGACGGTAAGCCCGCAGCACTGTTCTTCTTCTCTGCCGGATGCGGTGAGTGTGTGGAAGGGGCCGATTCCCTGAACAAGGCCTCCACGGCCCTGGGAAGCTCGGCCGACTACCTCCTGGTGGACGTGGACCCCCGAGAACCGAAGGAGACCATCAACGGATTCCGCGATTACATCAAGGCCCCTGAGCTCCCTGCCGTCATCGACACCGGGGCCACACTGACCACCCGGTACAAGGTCACCTCCATAAGCACCCTGGTGGTGGTCGACGCGAAGGGCGACGTTACCTTCCGGGCCACCGACCCGTCTGCGGAAAAGATCCAAGAAGAACTCACCAAGGCCGGCGCCCAATGACAGCCCTGCTTGCCCTGGCCTTCGCCGCTGGAATGATTGCCCCGGTCAATCCCTGCGGTTTCGCCCTCCTGCCCGCCTGGATAGCCCAGACCATCGGGGACGCCCGGACGCGCCCGCTCGCGCTGCGTCTGACCCACGGGCTCCGGGCCGGGCTCGCGCTCAGCCTCGGCTTCGCCGGGACCCTGGCAGCCTTCGGGCTGATCGTCAGCGCGGGCGCCAGGACCCTGATCAGCGCAGCGCCCTGGCTGGGAATGGCCACCGGGGTGATCCTTCTCCTGCTGGGCCTGGCCATGCTCACCGGACTCACACCACGGCTCCGTCTGCCGGCCTGGGCCACGAAACCCCGCACACAAGAAGCCGCAGGGGCAGGTCACAAAACCGGGCGCATGGTGGCCTTCGGGGTCGGATACGCCGCAGCATCCCTCGGCTGCACCCTCGGGGTGCTCCTGGCCGTGATCGCCCAAGCCCAGGCCGTCGCCAGCTACGCCGGGCTGCTCGCGGTCTTCGCCGCCTACGCCGCAGGCTCGGCCACTGTCCTGATGCTCGTTTCGGCAGGCACGGCCATCGCCGGGGCCGCCCTCGGGCGAAGAATCACCGGCCTGGCCAAGCACAGCAACCGCATCGCCGCCTTCATCCTCACCATAACCGGCGCCTACCTCAGCTGGTATTGGTATCCCGCCGCCACCGGCGGAACCGCACAGGCCAACAGCCTCGCCGTATGGTCAGCCGCCGCCAGCGCCTGGATCAGCGACAACAGCACCCTGATCGCAGCCCTCGCCGCAGCCGTGGTGCTCGCATCGGCATTGGCCGCCCTCAACCGGCGCAGGAGACTGCGCATCAGACAGGGAACGCCGCCCACAGGCGAGGGCCCCGGGCAAAGCGGGGAACCCGACTGCTGCACACCAACTCCGGACAACAACTCGACCGAGGACCGGCCAGGCACGATCCCGTAGCTGGCCGAGGACTCCCAAAAAGCAAGGGGGAGAGGGAACCTTGCCCATCTACTGGCAAACGAGGCGCCCGCCTATCAGGACAGGTTGGTACAGCGGCATCAGGCCGGAAGTCAATTCGTGCAGAGGGCTTCGGGCAATCCGTCAGGAGCCCTCTGTACCGCCCCCGCAATGACGGGAACGTCAGTGTGGTGGACTTCGGAAAGCCACAGTGACACCCACTAGTTGTACTCGACCGTGACGTTGGTGGCACTTTCGGTCTTGTGAAATAGCTAGGCCTCCTGGCTTAGTGGAGCTGTCTAGTTCTTCACTGCCAGGAGGCCTCTACGCCCAACGGTAACGCCCGCTTGACCACGCATGCGAGAGCGTTGCTGGTGGCCAGGCAAGCTCATCCATATCGATGTGAAGAAACTCAGCCGCATCCCCGACAGCGGCGGTTGGCGAGTCCACGACCGATCCGCGACCGGAAGACCCGATCGGGTTCGACCACGTCCATGCCGCTGTCGATGACCACACCCGACTCGCTTATATGGCCCACTAGCGGTCGCGGAGCGTCCTGAAAACCTAAAGTTTTATGAGACACCCGGCAGGAACTGGAATGTGAGACCGTTTCATGGGGCAATTGGCCTCCTCCCCGTCTCACTAAAGCGTCTCGCCCTAAGTTGTCGCAGGGTGGTGCTCGGTAGGGGTTTGTGAGGCATAATCGAGACATGAGGCTTTTGGGGTACACCCATCTGTACGCGCTGACCTGCGGCGTTGTGGGTTGTGCCGAGCGTGCTGCCGGAGTCCCTTTCAGTGTCCCTGGGGTAGGAGCGGCCGCATGAAGGTGCGCTCGTACCGCAGGACGCACCCGGACTCGTCTCGAATCCGGTCAGCGGCGATGAAGTCCGGGTGGGTGCCGAACAAGGTGCGGTACTGCTCGTAGGCAGCCAGGCTGGGGAAGCTGAACAGGGATTCCGCACGGTCACTCACACTTTCCGCGGGTAGGTAGTACCCGTGGTGGGTGCCGCCGTGTTCGTCGACATGCCGCATCCAAGCGCGGGCGAACTGTTCAAAGGCCGCGATCTGGTCGGGGTCGATGGTGTAGTGGACGACACAGGTGATCACATCCACAACGCTAGGCCCACAGGCGCTCATTGGGGAGCCTTTGTCTGTGCGCCTCGTGGTGCACCTGGGGCACACCAATCTGCCTGGTTTACCTGCGGAAATGCGTCAGTTCGCCAAGTTGGCGCCGATTTCAACGGTGAGAACTCCGACGGCGATGAAGAGGATGCCGAGGGCCATGGTTCGGGTGAGGGGTTCGTGGAAGATGACCCGGGCGAGGATCGCGGTGAGAGCTACGCCGGATGCTGCCCAGATGCCGTAGGCGACGCCAAGGGCCATGCCGTCGGCCAAGGCGAGACTTAAGGCGACGAACGCCACGAGATACCCCGCGATGACGCCGATGAACCATTTCTTCACCCGGCCACCGTCGGAGGCTCGTAGCGACATGGTCGCGACGACTTCGGACAAGATGGCGCCTGCGAGGAAGATCCATCTCATGAGTTGACTCCTGCTTCCTGGGCTGCGGTTTGCTGAGCTTTCTGGGAGCCGAGTTCGACGGTGAGGACACCGCTGATGATCAGAACCATTCCAAGACCCATCACAGCAGTCAGAGGTTCACCGAAAATCGCGGCGGATAGCACAGCGGCGAGCACGACCCCGCTGGCTCCCCAGATGCCATAGGCGACGCCGATCTGCATTCCTTCGCGCAGGCAGAAGGTGAGGAAGACGAAAGCGCCGATGTATCCGGCAGCAACCACGATGTACCAGGATGGGTGATTGAGCGCCGCCTTGAGAGACAGCGTCGCCGCCACTTCGGTAGTGATGGCACCAGCGAGCAGGAACCACTGCTTCATGGGGTTGTTCCTTCGATCAGGGAGCGAATGCTGGAGACGACGGCTTCGAGATCCGCGCCGTGGAGGGTGGACACACCTGTGGCCTGGGCGCCCCAGAGTCCGTCGGCGGCGAGTCGGGCGGTGGTCAGCCTGGCTCGGGTGGCGGCGTCGAGATCGTCCGGGAGTTCGAGCCAGCGGCCCATCCGCGTAGTCCACGGTTCGGTGAGTTCGGGCCGGTACGTCGCTTGGCCCCAGATGATGAACTCGGCGCGCTTGGCGGCCCCGTGGGCGGCGACGTGAACGTAGCTCAGGAGCCGCTCGGTGGCGTTGGCGTTCTCGAGGGGCTTGCCAAGGGTGGCAGTCATGTCGTTCTCGACGTTGGCCGCAGCGTGGTCGACGATCGCGGCGAGCAGTACGTCGCGGTTGCGGAAGTGATATAGCAATCCCGGTTTGGTGAGCCCGGCCTCGTGGGCCACTGCGTCAAGGGTAATGTCGCCACCCTCCGCTGCGTTCATGACGCGGAGGGCAGCTTCCAGGATCTCGGAGCGCTGACTGGTTCGCATATAGCTAACTTTACCATTTGGTAGGTGAAGCCTTCAACTGCGGGCGCTGGTAGGGGCACCTGGGGTACACCCCAAGCGAACAATTTGTGAATGAAAAAACTTCCTGTTCGCTAGGGTTAGTTCCAAGACTAACGGAACAGAACCGTCACTGCCTCTGGAGATCACTGAACAGTTGGGGGCGATCTCAGGACAAAAGGTGGGCTATGCCCGGGTGAGTTCGAAAGATCAGAACCTTGATCGTCAGATTGAACAACTCAAGGCAGAGAAGGTCTTCACCTATTACACGGATAAGGCCAGTGGTGGATCGCGTGAGCGCCCTGGACTTGATGAAGCAATGCGATATGTCCGTGCAGGAGATCAGCTTGTCGTCACGTCGATGGATCGGTGCGCGCGTTCACTGACGGATCTGTACGCCATTGTTGACGAGCTAGTCAGCAAAGGAGTGTCGGTGAAGTTCCTCAAGGAGGGACAGACCTACTCAAAAGACTCCACCCCGATCGCCAAGCTGATGCTAGGGCTGTTGGGTTTTGTTCAGTTGGGTAAGGCCGTGAAAGAGCTGGATCAACACCGTGAAATAGTTGAAAAAAATAACCCCGCAGGTTTCCCTGCGGGGTGTCGTTGTTAGAACGGTGCTTCGTCGTTGTCGGCGTCAGCGCCAGCCAGGGCGGCGTTCGCCGCCTCGCCTCCGCGACGGGCTGCGCGCGCAGCGGACTCTTTCTTGGAGTCGATCAGCTGCACGGTGTCGATACGGGCGACCAGCGGGTAGTGCTTCACACCGTCCTTGTCGGTGTAGACGTCGGTCTTCAGCGAGTAGCTCACTGCGACACGGTCGCCGGACCCGATGCAGCCGAACACGCCGGGGTTCTTCGCGTCCTGGACGTAGCCGGTCAGCTCCACGATCTCGCTTTCCACCTTGCCGGTGGCCTTGTTCTTGAAGGTGTTGCGCGCATAGACGCTGAGCTTCACCGTCGCACCGCCGTTTGCGTGCTCGAACAGCTTCGGTGCGCGAGCTGCGTTGCCGACGATGGTGCCGTTGTTGAAGGGGTTGGACATGATGGTTCTCCTTATGTGGGTGGGTGTGAATTGCCGTGCAATGTGGGTGTTGAAGCAGCTGCTTTGCTGCTGCGGGGGGTTGCGCTGTCGTTACAGCACTGCCCAGGGCAGCGGCGTGCCTGCCGCCTCTAGGTCGCGCAGTTCTTGTGCTGCACCCGGATCGGCGTCCTCGCCGTCGATGCCGTCGGCGAGCTGGTAGAGCAGTTCCAGGTCGGTGTGGGTGATGTCGCGCATCACGTGCCTCCTTGTTCGGATTGGTGGTCAATCCGTCTGTTGGAGACAGCTCTGCTGTCTAGGGGTCGCTCCCCTGCCTCGTTGAAGTGTCTGCTGTCGCAAGCCACGGCCGACGAGAAAAAAAGAAACCCCGTTGCATCGCTGCAACGGGGTGTGTGGTGCTACTCGGTGAACAAGATCGTGCGGGTCTTCTCGGCGCCCTCGCGGACGAGTTCGACCATCCGCTCGCCTTGGCCGATGTCGGTCAGCTTCGCCACCAACGACGGGAAGTTCTCGTCTGGCCCGATCTCGGTGGCTCGGTGCGCGGCCACGCCAGCTAGTCCCGGCTGGCCTGTGGCGTGCGCAAGCACGGCAACCGTGGTGGTGAGCTGCGCGCGCATCCCTGGCCAGCTGGTCGGGACAGCACGCATAACCTGCTCCGCGAACCGTAGGCCCGCCTGCGGGTCATCGAGCAGCGCCGCGAGCAGCGCGTCTCGCAAGCGCGGCGTGGTGAAGCATTTCAGCGCCGATCGAACAGCGCGCGTGCTCGGCTGGGTTATTCCTGCCGCCGCCTGCTCGTATTCACGCTGCAGCACGTCGGAGAACATGGGCGGGATATACGCCAGCGCGTCTTCGATGATGTCGGCGTGCTCGGCAGCGTCGATGCCGTGATCGGTGCTGTTCAGGCGTGCCTCGATGTCGTCTTTGCTCGGCTCCGGCAGCTCGCCGGTGTGCTCTAGCATCTGCCGCAGCGCCGCCGATGCGGCGACCTCGCCGACAACGCCGTGGCGCGGCTCGTCGATGAGCGGATGCTGGTACACAGACCACCACGCAGCCCCGGTGACGATCTCGGGCACTTGCACCACCCCGAGCAGCGGCGGTAGGTGCACTGCCCCACTAGTGAGATACGTGGCCGTCTCGTCAAAGACCGGCTGCGCAATGTCATCGCTGATCATGTACGCGATAACAGCGTCGAGTTCGAGGTGGTGGACCCACGCTGCGAACCGCTCGCGACTCTCGGTGAGCTTCTCCACGGCCTCGTCCAGATCGAACCGCGCGACCGGGCCGAGGCGGACGGTGTCGACGCCCTCGTCGTCGACGAAGAACGCGAGGATCAGCGAGTTGTTCGGGTAGAAGCCGAGGATGCCGGGGAGGTTCGCGAGGATCTCGCCGTGAGATGCAAGCGTGTGGGAATGAGTGGACATGGCAGTGCTCCTTTGCACGAATACGGGGTGAACGTGGTCAATCCCGTATTCAGTCCGGCTCTGCCGGTCGCAGGCGTATCCCCGCAGTGCAGTGCCTTTGTGCGCTCGGCGTCGCTAGCGCAGCCTAATGCTCGCTCGCTGGGTGCGAGCGCTAGCGACGCAGCATTGTTAGATCCCCGCGTCGCCGCTGGTTAAGCGTTACCTTTGGCGCGGTTGTGAGACTTGCACAGCAGTTCGCAGTTGCTTTCCTCGAACTGCCGACTCCCGTGGCGTTCCTTCGTTGCTGCCGTCCTAGCAATCACTAAGCAATGCACCGAAAACCTGCGCCGCGTCGTTGGAGCGTCGCAGTTCCGTTTGGTGCAGGATTTTGACCCTAGTGCACCAGCTAGTGCACCAAATGGCGATCCGATCACAAAATGAAGAAGGCCCCTACCAGCGTTTCCACTGGTAGGGGCCTTATCTTAGTAGCGGGGGCTGGATTCGAACCAACGACCTCTGGGTTATGAGCCCAGCGAGCTACCGAGCTGCTCCACCCCGCGTCGGGCGTTTATGTGATTATCGCCTGTCGCCTTAACCGGCAACGTGGAGTTACTATACATACACCAACTAATAGCACCAAACCTCCTGCTCAAAGGAGGTTTGGCGCTTTCGTTTTTATGCTCGAGTGGCGCGCTGGCGCGGATCGTGCTTACTGGGCCCGCTGGTACTCGGCCACGGCACGGTCCAGCTGGTCCAGGGCGCGGCCGTACTCCTCGAAGGAGCCGTCGCGTGCGCTCTCGAGGTTGCGCAGGGCGTCGTTGATGTTGTTCATCGCCTCGTCCTTGTTCACCTGCGGAGCGTCCTGGCTGCCCTCCGGCTTGGCCTCGCCTTCCGGCTTCGCCTCCTGGTTCTCACCTTCCGGCTTGGCGTCGCCGCCGGCGTTCTCGTCCACAACGTCGATGTCCTGGGCGGCGTCAGAGTGGATGCCAACCTGGTCAAGCGCCTGGGAGATCGTCGGCGCGTAGCCCACCTGGCCGCGGTAGAACACCAGCACGCGCAAAAGCTTCGGGAAGGCGGATGCCTGATCCTTGCGCTGCGAGTAGATCGGCTCGATGTAGAGGATCTCGCCGCCGCCAACCGGCAGGGTCAGCAGGTTGCCGTTCTTCAGGTCGTTGGTGCCCTCCCACAGGGTGCGGTCGCGCGCCACCTGGTCGGAGGACATCAGGGCGTCCTGCGCCTGCTTCGGGCCCTGGGTCTGCTTGTTCGTCGGCAGCACGCGTACCGTGATCTGGCCGTAGTTCTCCGGGTCCGAGGCCACCGCCATGTGCGCGGAGAGGAACTCGCGGTTCAGGCCGCGGAACGGGGTGATCAGCTGGAAGGAGGCCTTGTCGGTCTCCGGGTCGGCCGCCACCACGTAGTACGGCGGCTGGTTCAGCTGGCCGCGGCCCTCCGGTGCGGTCGGGTCGTTCGGCACGGACCAGAAGGCGTCGTTGTTGAAGAACACGCCCGGATCATCCACGTGGTAACGCGCCAACAGGTCACGCTGGACCTTGAACAGGTCCTCCGGGTAGCGCAGGTGCTCGCGCAGGGAATCCGAGATGTCGGACGCCGGGCGCACCGTGTCCGGGAACACGCCCTGCCATGCCTTGAGCACCGGGTCGGATTCGTCGAAGGCGTACAGCTCCACGGAGCCGTCGTAGGCGTCCACGGTGGCCTTGACGGAGTTGCGGATGTAGCCGACGTTGTCGGTGATCAGGCGCTGGGTGGTGCCGTCCGGGTTCAGCGCGTCCTGGGTGGTGTCCTGCAGGGAGGTGCGCGTGGAGTACGGCATCTGCGACAGCGTGGTGTAGCCGTCCACGATCCACTTCACGCGGCCGTCCACCACAGCCGGGTAGGTCTTCGAGTCCGTGGTCAGCCACGGGGCGACCTTCTCCACGCGGGTGCGCGGGTCGCGGTCGTAGAGCACCTTGGAGTCGCCGCCGACGCGGTCGGACAGCAGGAAGTTCAGCTCCTGGTACTTCACCGTGTAGGCGAGGCGGTTGAACATGTTGCCGATGTCCACGCCGCCCTTGCCGTCGTAGGGGTAGGTGGAGTTGTCCGTGTCGTACTCCACCGGGCCCTGGCCGGTCTCGCCCACAATGGCGTAGTCCAGGCCGTCCTTGGCGGAGGCGATCACCGGGCCGTAGTAGATGCGCGGCTCGTCGACCTTGATGCCCAGCTCTTCTGCGTCCTCGGAGGCCTTGGCTGCGGCGTTGGACTGCAGGTCGGACACCGTGAAGATGGGCAGGCCGCCGCGGGTGGAGCCGGCGTCCTGCGCCGCCTCGTCCACGGTGTTGGCCTGGGCTGCGATGAAGCCGTTGCCGTGGGTGTACACGGTGTGGCGGTTAATCCAGTCGCGCTGGTTCTCACTCAGCGAGTTCGGGTCCATCTCGCGGGCGGCGACCACGTAGTCGCGCAGCTCGCCGTCCACGTCGTAGCGGTCCATGGCCAGCTGGTCCGGGAATCCGTAGAAGTTACGCAGCTGCTGGTTCTGGGTGAACGTCGGGGAGATGATCTCTGGGTCCAGAAGTCGCAGGTTGGAAATCGTGGCCGCGTCGGAGGCGACGTCCGAGTTGGAGGTGTTGCCTGCGCCCCAGTCCTCCAGGTAGGTCACGTTGTCGTCGGTAAGCCCGTACGCCTCGCGGGTGGCCTCGATGTTGCGGCCGATGTACTCGTACTCCTTGGCCTGGCGGTTCGGCTTGACGGAGAACTGCTCCATCAGCGCCGGCCACACGTTGCCCACCACCAAAGAGGACAACAGCATCAGCACAGTGGCCAGCACCGGCACGCGGAAGTCGCGGTAGACAATGGAGGCGAAGAACGCCGCCGCGACCAGCACGGCGATGACGGTGAGGATGATCTTCGCCGGCAGCATCGCGTTGACGGTGGTGTAGGAGGCACCGGTGAAGATGTCGTTTTCGCCGTAGAGCAGGTAGTAGCGCTCCAGCCAGTAGCTCACGGCCTTCAGCAGCATCCACAGGCCAGCGGTGACGGCGAGCTGGATGCGCGCGTCCTTGCTAATAAAGCCGGAGATGCCGGAGACCTTGTTGCCGATGCGGATGCCGCCCAGCAGGTAGTGGCCCACCGCGGCGACCAAAAACGCCACCAGCAGCAGCATGGAAAGCGTGTCCACCACCGCGGAGATGCCGGGCAGCGTAAACGCGTAGAAGCCCAAGTCCTTGCCAAACTGCGCGTCGGTGGAGCCGAACTCGCCGCCGTTGAACCAGAGCATGAACACGCGCCACATGCGCTGGCCAGCCAGGCCGGACAGGATGGCGACGACAACCGGCCCCCACACCAGCATGCCGCGAACGGCCCGCTGCACCTGCTGGCGGTACTGGGCGGCCTGGTCGAACGGCGCGGCCTGCTCCTGGGGCCTGCCGCGCCACGCCAGGCGCGCGGCGATCCAGGTGATCGCACCGCCGATCAGGGCGAAGATGACAAACAGCACCACGCGGACCAGGATCACGCGGTTGAACACGCCTCTAAAGTCCACCTCCCCGAACCACAGGAAGTCGGTGTACAGCCCGACTGCCATAGGCAAGAGGAAAAGAATGATGGCCAAGACACCGATGGTGGTCATCAACCCCGTATTCGGTTTCTTGGCGCGTGGTTGTGGCCGATTGAGGCGGGTAGCCAAGCCTGCTCCTTAGGAATTAGTGTGTGCAACGCAGTTAAGCTTCAAGCTTAAATAATCCAACGTCAAACTTGCCCGGAGGGTTCCCGTGCGCGAACAGCAAGCATTAAATAAGGCCATGATGGAGGCCGTCGAGTTCGTCCACGCGGAGGGGTGGGACGCTCCCCCAACCTTGTTCGGCCTGGTGCCGACGCAATTGCTTGTCGACGAGCTGGGCAACCTGGACGACTCTTCCCCGTTAACACTGGTGGTCCAGGACCTCCCAGAGCACATCCTGCCCGGCTCCGAGGAACTGGGCGAGTACGTCTCCCGCATCGCCTGGCCGCGCGAGGTCGAAGGCGTGATCCTGGCGCAGGAGATCGTGTTCAAGGACGCCTCCGCCGGCGAGGACGCCGAGCCGCGCCCGGCGCGCCTGTTCTCCGGCGTGCTGCGCGAAGAAGACATCGAGCAGACGCTGTTGCAGCTGCGCCTGACCGATCAGGAGCTTGAGGAGCGCGGCGCGTTCGCCCAGGACGACATCGAGCTGCGCGGCGGCCCCGGCGTGGCCCCGGGCGTTGTGGCGGCGCTGCGCTACGGCCTTGAGCAGGACCCGGACGAGCTGGTTTAGGATGTCGGTTGTGTCTACTTTCCGTTCCGTCTCCCTCATCGCCGCCGCGACGGCCGCAGCGCTGACGCTTGCGGCGTGCTCCAACGATTCCGACTCCGACGATCCCGATACCCGCGCGCCGGAGATCACCTCCACGGAAACACCGCCGAGCGAGCCGGAGCAGAACGGCACCGAAACCAGCGCCGAGACAGACGCGGGCACCGAGACTGAATCAACGACGGCGACGTCGACGCGAAGCGAGACCGCTTCCACGTCGGCTACCTCTGGCACGTCCACGAAATCGCCGTCGAAGAAGACTGCTGCGGGCACGGCGGATGCGACGTCGACAAGCAAGAAGCATGAGACTGACGCGCTGGCGGAAGTGCGCGAGCGCTTCGCCACCTTGGCCCCTGAAGAATTCTTCGACCAGTTCGACGACTGCGCCGCGGGCGGTTTGAGCGGCTCCTTCGACTGCTCCGGCGAGGGCATCGGCCAGTTCCAGTTCTTCGACTCCGACTCCAAGGCCGCCTCGACAACGCAGCTTCTGACGGAGCTGCGCTCCTCGCGCGTGGTGGAGGACAACGGCGACCGCGTGGTGGGCTGGTCCACGCTCGGCACCTCCGCGATCATCACCGTGGTGGACAACGAGGCCGGTCAGGTGATGCAGCAGCTGATCTCCACCGACCAGGATGATCCGCGCCAGCGCATCTACGACCTGGGGCTGGCCAAGCAGTAGCTAGTCGCAGGCGGGCACGTCGCGGCCCGCGGCGAAATCCTCCATCGCTGTGACGGCGTCGGCGAGGGTGTCCACCTTCGCCACCGTCATGTGCTCCGTTTCCACGCGTTTGACGGCGTCGCAGTTGCCGGCGGGCGCTAGGAAGAGCTCGGCGCCGTCGTCTTCGGCGGCGCGGATCTTGTGGGTGATGCCGCCGATGGGGCCGACCTGGCCGTCCTCGTTGATCGTGCCGGTGCCCGCGACGAACTTGCCGCCGTTGAGCGCGCCCGGGGTGAGCTTGTCGATGACGGCCAGCGAGAACATCATGCCGGCGCTCGGCCCGCCAATGTCGTTGAGGTTGTAGTTCACGGTGATGCCGCCGGCCGGTTCGGAAGTCATGAGTATGCCCAGCATGGGCTGGCCCTTCTCGTGCGGGTTCTCCCCCAGCTCCACCGACTCGGTGTGCTCGTTGCCGTCGCGCTCGACGGTGATCTCGATCGTCTCGCCGGGTGTCTTCGCGCGCACTGCGTCCTGGACCTCCTGCGGTGTTTCCACCTTCTCGCCGGCGACAGCGGTGATCTGGTCCTGCGGCTGCAGGAACCCCTCGGAGGCACTGTCTTCCATCACGTCGTGCACCACCACCGTGGTGGGACGGTGCAGGTAGTGCATGGCCGCCACCGTCGCAGATGCTTCGGAGGCGACAAACGCCTGCTGGTTGACCTCGCGCACCTGGTCCTCGTCCAAGTCCGGCGGCATGATCTGCTCCACCGGCACGATCGTGTCGTCGGTGGCGATCCAGCGTCCCAGGGCCTGGCCGAGCGTCATGTTTGTGCGCACGGACACGGTGGTCATGTTCAGCTTGCCGCCGGTGTCCAGCGTCTCCGCGCCCTCGATGTCAACGACGGGCTCGCCGCCGACCTCGCCGAGCGTGTCAAAGGTCGGCCCCGGCCCTTCCGCCGCGTACGGCACGGTCAGGCGGATGTCGGTGCCCGGGATGTGGTCCGCGGTCAGTGCACCTGCCAGCAGCACGACGGGGATGGACCCCCAGACCAGGGTCGACCACCGCCGGTTCCGTGCTTCACGTGCTTTGGACATGGGCGCAGATTCTAGCGCAGGAGGCGTGAAGTACTGGTGCTGGACCGTTGCTGGCTCTCAGCGAACCCATGCACTCGCGGGCTGACTGTATTCTGGCTGGCATGACTAACGGATTCGGCTTTTCCTTTCCTAACGACTCGAACGATGACGGCGAAAACGACGGCAACAATCGGGGCGGCGACGGAAACGGCCGCGGCGACGCGAACAACCCGTTTGCCGCATTCGGCTTCGGCGGGGGCCAGCCCGGCGGGGGCGGCTTAGGCGACGTGTTTAACCAGCTGGGCCAGATGCTCTCCGGCATGGGCTCGTCCATGAACGCCCAGGGCGCGGGCGACGCGGTGAACTTCGAGCTGGCCGCGCGCATGGCTCGCCAGCGCGTCGCCGGCGCCAACCCGGTCTCCGACGCGGACACCCGCGCCGCGGAGGAATCCCTGCGCTTAGTGGAGCTGTGGCTGGACGAGGCCACGGACCTGCCCGCCAGCGGCGCCAAGGCTGAAGCCTGGAATGCCGAGCAGTGGCTGAACCAGACCATGCCGATGTGGAAGCGGCTGGTCAACCCGGTTGCGGAGCACATGAACCGCGCCCAGCTGGACTCCATGCCAGAGCAGGCCCGCGAGATGATGGGCCCGATGGCCGGCATGATGAACCAGATGAACGCCATGCAGTTCGGCATGAAGCTCGGCCACGCGCTGGGCGATCTGGCGCAGCAGGCGCTGACCGGCACCGACTTCGGCCTGCCGGTGGCCCCCGCCGGCACCGCCGCGGTGCTGCCGAAAAACATCACCGAGATTTCCAAGGGCCTGGACCTGGCCGGGCAGGAAGTGATGGTTTACATCGCCGCCCGCGAGGCCTCCCGCCAGCGCCTGTTCCGCCACGTGCCGTGGCTGGTGGAGCGCATCGTCTCCTCTGTTGAGGAGTACGCCGCAGGTCTTGAGATTGACACCTCCCACATCGAGGAAGTCGCCCGCAACTTGAACCTGGAGGGCGGCGACCCGCAGCAGATCCAGGAGGCGCTGCAGAACCTGCAGGGCGAGGACCTCTCCCCGCGCGTGGGCACCCGCAACGCCGGCGCCACCTCCCGCCTGGAGACGCTGATCGCCCTGGTGGAAGGCTGGGTCGACGTGGTGGTGGCCGAGGCACTCGGCGACCGTATCCCGTCCACCCCGCAGCTGGCCGAGGCGTGGGCGCGCCGCCGCGCCACCGGCGGCTCCGCCGAGCAGGCCTTCGCCAACATCGTCGGCATCGAGCTGGGCGCCCCGCGCACCCGCGACGCCGCCGAGCTGTGGCGCCGCATCGACACCGCCGTGGGCACCGAGCGCCGCGACCAGGTGTGGAACCACCCGGACTTCATGCCGTCCGCGGAGCACCTGGACAACCCTGCGGCGTTCATTGACACGCTTCTCGACGATCAGCCCGACACCGACTTCGACGACGAATTTGCCAAGCTCGAGCAGGAGCTGCGCGACAACCCGGAGCTCAAGCGGGAAGACGGCGACGGCAAGGACGACGGCCGCGAGGACGGCACCGAGCTCTAGGCCTCTGAGCTTCCGAAGCGCTGGTAGGCCTCCAGGTAGCCGCGGGCGCGCTCCGCGTACGGCACCTTGTCCGCCCACTGGTAGAACTCGGCGCTGTGGTTGGGGATGAACGTGTGCGTCAGCTCGTGCACGATCACCGCGTTCAGTACGTAGTCCGGCACCTGCTTTAACCGGTCGCTGATGCGGATATCGCCGGTGGCAACCGTGCACGAGCCCCACCGCGAGCGCTGGTTGGACACCCACCGAATCGAGCCGATGCGTGCTTGGCCGTCCAGGACGTTTGCGTTGAGGGAATCGGCGCGCGTGCGCAGGGAATCGTCGTCAAGCGGGCGCGCCTTTGTCTTGCGGTCGAGCTTGGCCAGCATCTCGGTGACCGCCTCGCGCTCCTGCGCGTCGGTGAAGTGCGCGGGGATGCGGATTTCCGCCACCCCGCCGACCAGCCGCGCCTGCACCGAGCGCGTCCTGCGCGCCGAGCGGATCACGCGGTACGGCGTCGAATTGTTCTGCGTTTGCCTGCCAGCCATGGCAATGCATTGTAGGATCCCG
Source organism: Corynebacterium haematomassiliense (assembly GCF_013978595.1). Classification (GTDB taxonomy): domain Bacteria; phylum Actinomycetota; class Actinomycetes; order Mycobacteriales; family Mycobacteriaceae; genus Corynebacterium; species Corynebacterium lehmanniae. The sequence goes on along the minus strand of NZ_JACDTZ010000002.1, from coordinate 372,905 downwards.
CATCGGGGGTGGATGCAGGGATGATCAACAACAACTCACGGGTGAAACTCGCCCAGGGCGCGCACCCGTTTCTGCGCGCAGACAACGTCATGCAATTCGGCACCGACGCCACGCGCACAGGGTTGGTGACCACCGAGCACGCCAAGGACGTCGCCGCGCTGTTGGGTGTGCTCATGCGGCCGCGTCGGCTGGGCTGGGTGGTCGAACAGCTCGCCGAACTCATCGGCGCCGAGGCCGCGCGCAGCTTGGTGGACGACCTGGTCAGCTACCGGGTGCTCGTGCCGGCTATAAAACCCGAGGTGCTGCTGGTCGGCCACGGCAGATTGGCCACGGCGGTGACCGCCAGGCTGCGCGAGTGCGGATTAGATGTGCGCACGCAAGCGCGCAACGAGGCGCTGTCGAAGTTCCTCCTGCGCGGCGACACGTGGGTGCCGGTGGCGGCGGTGAACACCACTGCCCTACTCGGCGAGCTCGCCGCACTGACCCGACAGCGACAGGGCGCGGTGCTACCGGTGACACAGGTGGACGCGCGCGTGGTGGTGGGCCCGGTGTGCGCGCGGCCTGGCCCATGCCCGTTGTGCGTGCGCCTCTACCTTCTGGACCGGGACCCCAACTGGCCCGTGGTGGAGCAGCGCGCGCCGCTGAGCGTGCAGGGCGAGCCCATCGCAGCCGCGGCCGGCGCCGCGTTTGCCGCGGTGTTGCTGCGGCGCTTGGCGGGCGTGCCGGACCCGCCCGGGGTCTCGGCGCCGAAGCCGAACGCCGGGCTGCTCACCGTGGTGGACCCGTTCGCACCGAACCCGGTGTCCACGGCGACGCTGCCGCCGCACCCGGACTGCGCCATGTGTTTTTAGGGTGCTTCTAGGGGGCTTTTAGCGGAACTGCCCCAGCACCTCGAGCACGCCCGCGCCGTAGTTGTCCACCTTCACCGGGCCCACGCCGGAGACACCGAGCAGCTCGCGCTCGTCTGCAGGCATGGCCTCCGCGATCGACATCAGTGTCGCGTCCGTGAACACCACGAACGCTGGCTGGCCCGCGGCGCGTGAGACGTCCAGGCGCCAGCGCTTCAGCGCGGCGTAGACGGCCTCGTCGAAGTTCGGCTCGCATTCCTCGTGGCGACCCAGGGATTTCTCCGCGGGCGTGCCTAGCTGGTTGCCGCACACCCGGCAGCGCTTCGCGCGCTTGAGCCGCTGCGGAGATTTTTCCACCTCCAGCTCCGGCACCAGCCCGTCCAAGAAGCGCGAGCGGGTGCGGCTTTTGTGCCCGCCCTCCTGGCGCGCCAGCGACCACGACATGTGCAGGTGCTCGCGCGCACGCGTGACACCGACATAGAACAGGCGGCGCTCCTCCTCGATCTGCTCGTCGCCGGCTTTCAGCGCGTGCGAGATCGGCAGCGTCTTTTCCACCAGGCCGACCAAGAACACCGCGTCCCACTCCAGGCCCTTCGCGGCGTGCAGGCTGGCCAGCGTCACCCCGTCCACCGCCGGGGGCTGCTTCGCCTCCGCGCGGCGGCGCAGCGAGCCCAGCACCTCCGCCATGGTGGATGCCTCGCGGGTGCGCACGATCTCCTCGATCAGATCCACCAGCGCGCTCAGGGACTGCCAGCGCTCGCGCGCCTTCGCGCCCTCCGGTTCCTCCGGCGTCAGCCCCAGCGGGGCGAGCGCGGCACGCGCGATGCGCACCGGATCGTCCGGCAGGTCCGTGCGCTTGGAGGCGCGCAACAGCTGCGCGAACGCCTCGCGGATCTCCGCGCGCTGGAAAAACCCCTCGCCGCCGCGGACCTGGTAGACAATCCCCTCGTCCGCCAGCGCGGCTTCAAACGCGGCGGACTGGGCGTTGATGCGGTACAAGATGGCGATTTCGCGGGCAGGGACGCCGTCGTTGAGCAGCTTGCGCACCTTCTGCGCCACCGCGCGGGCCTCCGCGGGCTCGTCGTCATAGCCGTTGAACTGCGGTTCTGGACCGTGCCCGCGCATGCCCTGCAGCTCCAGACGGGTGCCGGCGATGCGGCCGCTGGCCTTGCCGATGACGGTGTTGGCCAGGTCCGTGATCTCCACCGTCGAGCGGTAGTCACGCTGCAGCTTCACCACGGTCGCGTGCTCGTACGTGCGCGAAAAGTTCAACAGGTAATCCGGGGTCGCGCCGGTAAACGAGTAAATGGTCTGGTTGGCGTCGCCGACCACCGTCAGGTCGTCGCGGGTACCCAGCCAGGCCTCCAGCACGCGCTGTTGCAAGGGGGTGACGTCCTGGTACTCGTCCACAACGAACGACTGGTACTGCGCGCGGAACTCCTCCGCCACCGCCGGCGCGTTCTCCAGGGCCCCGGCGACGTGGATGAGCAGGTCGTCGTAATCGATCAGCATGCCCTCCGGGCTGGTCTTCGCCTCCTCGTAGAAGCGGTAGACCTGCGCGACCTTCTGCGCGTCCGCCGGAGGGGTGCGCGGGGAGTCGGCGATGCGCTGCACGTAGTCCTCCGGGCCGATGACCGATGACTTCGCCCACTCGATCTCACTGAGCAAGTCGCGCACCATTTCCTTGCCCGTGTCCAGGCCTGCGGCGCGGGTGGCGCGCGCGACGATGGGGAACTTGTTGTCCAGCACCCGCCACGGCAGATCGCCTGCGATCTGGGGCCAGAAGTACTGCAGCTGGCGCATCGCCGCGGAGTGGAACGTGCGCGCCTGCACCCCGCCGATGCCCATCGCGGTCAAGCGGTCGCGCATCTCGCCGGCGGCGCGCTTGGTAAACGTCACCGCCAGCACACGGTTCGGGGCGACCTGGCCGCGGTCGATCAGGTTGGCGATGCGGTAGGTGATCGTGCGGGTTTTACCCGTGCCCGCGCCGGCGAGGATGCACACCGGCCCGCGCGGCGCTTCCGCCGCCACACGCTGGTCCTCATCCAGCACGCTGAGGTCTATCGCCATGGGTGTGCTCCTTCCGGGTTGGGTGTCTGCGGTGTCGGCCGTGTCGGCCGTGTGGCCGCCCAGTCGTCGATGAGCGCGCGGGCGATGGTGCCCTCCACCGCGAGCGTGAGAGAGTCCAGTTCGTCGCGGCTGGCCCACACGGTGCGTGTCAGCTCGCCGTCGGTGGGCGCTTGCGCATTGACGTCCGCCGTGCGCGCCGCCATGCCGAGCATGAGCGCGCCCGAGAGTGGCCACGGCTGGGAGCGCAGGTAGCGCACGCCGGTTACGCGCCGACCGGTTTCCTCCCACACCTCGCGGGCGAACGCGGCTTCGAGGGTCTCGCCGACATCCACGTAGCCTGCCACCAGGGTGAGGTAGCCGGGGCGGCGGGCGTTTTCCACCAGCAGGATCCGCTCGCCTTTCGGGTCCTCCACCAGGCCGATCACGCACGGGTCCAGCCGCGGGAAGATTGGCCGGCCGGTGGCGCCGCGGGCGACGATGCCGCCGTCGCCCCAGCGCACCTCGGAACCGTCCGCCGGGTCGAAACGGGTGCGCTCGCGGGCGTTGACTAAACCGACCGCACGTGCCGCCAGCGGGTGGCAGGCGTGAGTGCGCGCGTCCCCGGTAGCCCCGCCTGGCCCGGCGAGGTCTGCCGCGTCAACGCCGTGCACCCGCGCCGCGGTGACCTCGCGGGTCACGTGCACGCGGGAGGTGATTTCGGTGGCGGCCGGAGGTGCGTCGAAAAGCTTTGGCTCCCCGTCGGTACCGAGTGGGAAGCGCCCGGCAGCATCGATGAGCAACAGCATCCGGTTAATCCCGGTTGGTGATCGCGCCGTTCATGCGCACGTACAGCAGGCGATCGCCCGGCTCCACCGTCTCCGCCTCGGGGGAATCGATGCGGTAGAGCTCGCCGGAGCGCACCACGCCCAGCACGATGTCGGCGAGGTGGCGGGGGTTCGCGCCGACCTCGTCGTCAGCGATCGGGCGCTCCGCAACCGCGAAGCCCTCGTCCGGGCTGAGCAGGTCTTCCATCATCTCCACCACCGGCGGGGTCACGGTGGCGATGCCGAGCAGGCGGCCCGCGGTTTCGGAGGAGACGATCACCGAGTCCGCACCGGACTGCATGAGCAAGTGCTGGTTCTCGCCTTCGCGCACGCTGGCCACGATCATCGCGCTCGGCGCCATCTCGCGCACCGACAGAGTGATCAGCACGGCGGTGTCGTCCGACGACGGCGCCACGATCACAGACCGCGCGCGGCTGATGGCGGCCACGCGCAGCACGTCCGACTTGGTGCCGTTGCCGTGGACGGTGATCAGCCCGCGCTTCTCGGCGACGGTGAGTGCGGCCGGGTCCGGGTCGATGACCACGATCGAGGACGGCGACGCGCCGCCGGCGATCAGGGCGTCGATTGCGGAACGGCCCTTGGTGCCGTAGCCGATGACAATAGTGTGGTTACGCACGCTATTCCTCCACTGTTGGATCTGGAGTGTCTTGCGGGAATCCTCCGTGAGCACCGACAAGGTGGTGCCGACCAGGAGCATCAGGAAGGCCACGCGGGCCGGGGTGATCAGAAAAATGTTAATCAGGCGGGCGGACTGCGTCACCGGCGTGATGTCGCCGTAGCCCGTGGTGGACAGCGTCACCGCGGAGTAATACAGCGCGTCGATGAACGTCAAAGGTTCGGAGTAGCCGTCCCTGTCCAAGTACGCCACGAACGCGACGGCGACGATGAGCAGCAACGCGTAGAAGAAGCGGCGCGCGATCAGCGACCACGGGGTGGCGCGCGCCGCCGTGGGGATGTTCACAACGTCCAGCAAGCTGTGCACCGGGATCTCGGTGAGGTTGGTCGCGTCTGCGCGCAGCGACAACAGGCTCCGAAGCTTCATCCCTGCCGCTCCTCGCTTTCTAGTGCAATGTCTTCGCCGGGCGTGCCGGTGCCCGCGCCTCCGAGCATTGTCTCGAGCTGGTCAAGATCCGGCAAGGCGCGCGGCGCGAACGTCTCGCCCGTGCGCACGTAGAAAAATACCGCCCGCACCGGCTTGCCGTCACGTGCGATCCGGCGCCACGCCTCGCGGTAGACCGAAAGCTGCAGCTGGGCCGATTCCATCGCGTCGCGGCCTGGCTTTTCGCCAGTCTTCCAGTCCACCACGACCCAACCGTCATCGTCGGCGAACACGGCGTCCATGCGCCCGCGCACGACAGAATCGCCCAGTGCCAGCTCGAAGGGGTGCTCGACGTACTCGGGCGTGCGCCCGGCCCACTCGCTGGCCTCAAAGTTGCGCTTCAGCCGCTCCAGGACGGCGCGGTCCACTTCTGCCTCGTCGTTGCCCGGCAGCTCGTCTTCTGTCAACAGTGGGCGCGCTCCGTAGAACTGCTCCAGCCACTCGTGGAACGCGGTGCCGCGCTTGGCGTAGGTGTTCGGCTTGAACGGCACGGGGCGGCGGGCGCGGCGGGCGAACTGCTCCGGGTCTGCCTTCAGCGCCACCACGTCGGAGGCGGTGAGCTCGCCCGGCATGACCACCGGCACGTCCGCGGCCTGGGCGGCGCCGTGCTCCTCAATCAAGGCTGTGGCGTCGCGCTCCCAGAGCGAGAACAGTTCGCCTTCGGCGTAGTCCGGCAGCGTATCCATGGCGGTACGGACCGCTTCGGCGGCCGCGATGTCGCGCGGCGTGGGCGCGTAGTGGGGCCAGCGGCCGGACTCCGGCGCTGCCGCCTCCTGCGTGGCCTCTTCCGTGTCTTCCTCGGGCGCGGTGCCTTCGTCCCAGACCACCACGCACTCCTCCGGCACGCGTTCGCGCATGGCGGCAAAGTGCTCGTAGGGCTCTGCCTCGCGTGCCACACCTTCGCGGCGGCGCGAGCCGGTGACAATGAGTTTCTTCCCGGAGCGGGTCACCGCCACATAGAACAACCGGGCGGCTTCCTCGGCCAGATCCCCGGCGACCTCTTTGAGCCAGGCTTTGCCGGCCTTCTCAAAGTCCGAGCGGTTCTCCACGTCCGCGAAGACCGGGTAGACATCCGGGTCGCCGAACGTTTCCGGCGGCAGGAAGCGCGGGAAGGTGAGGAAGGTTTCCGTCTTGGATTTGTACGTCGCCGCGTCCGCGTGCAGCACCGCCACGGTGTCCCACTCCAGGCCCTTGGCCTTGTGCGCGGTGAGGATCTGCACCCGGTCCTCCTTCACCGCCACCGATCCCGGGGCCAAGCCGTCCTCGAAGCTGCGGGCGAGCTCGAAGAAGTGCAGCAGCCCGTCCAGGCTCGCGCCCGGGTACGCGGCAACCTCCTCAAGCAGGCGGTCCAGGTGCACCGCACCCGTGGCGGAGCCGCGGGCGAGCACTTCGGTGCGGATGCCGAAGACGTGGATGATGTCGGCGAACAGGTCGCTTAGCCGCTTGCCCAGGCTGTGGGTACGCAGCCAGCGCAGCTTCGCCGCGGTGTCCCGCATGCGCGCAAGGCCTTCCTCGCTGTAGCGCTCCGGCTCGCCCAGGTCCGCCAGGGCGTCCGTGAGCCCTTCGGGCTTGTCGGAGCTGGCGGAGATCTCTGCGGCGCGGGCCACGAGCTCCTCCAACTGGGCGTGCAGGTGTTCCGCCGAGTCCGCCGGGGCGGTCTGAGGCTGGGTGTCAACGCCCGAGCCGTGCAGGTTGTTCGCGCGCGACGCCAGCGCCTGCAGGTCCGCCAGGCCCAGGCCCACGGCGGGGCCGCCAAGGACGCGCCGCGCGGCGGCGGTGTCGTCTGGGCGCACCAGCATCGTGGCGATGGCGACGGTGTCGGCGACCTCCGGGACGTCGAGAAGCCCTGCAAGTCCCACGATTTCGTAGGGCACCCCACGCTCCTCCAGCGCCGCCGCGAGCACTGGCGAGTGGCGGTTCTTGCGCACCAGCGCGGCCGCGGAAAGCGCGCGTCCTTCCTGCGCCGCCGCCCGGTATTCCTGTGCGAGCGCGTCTGCCACGTAGGCGATTTCCGCGTCCTGGTCCGAAAAGAACCCCAGGGTCACATCACCCGCATCCGCGGCCGGCCGCGCCTGCAACGCGGCCACCGCCCTGTCCTCGGCGGTGCCCAGCACCGCGTCGGAAACGCCGTTGGCCAGGTCCAACACCTCGGGCGGGTTACGCCAGGAGGTGGTCAGTTGCTTCTTCGGCGCCGCGCCAGCCGGCGACGGGAAATCCTCCACGAACGCGGCCAGGTTGGCGGCGGTCGCGCCGCGCCAGCCGTAGATCGCCTGCATCGGATCGCCCACTGCGGTCACTGTCAGCGACGGGTCCGCGCCCTCACCGAACAGGCTGCGCAACAGCACGCGCTGCGCGTGCGAGGTGTCCTGGTACTCGTCCAGCATGACCACGCGGTAGCGGGAACGCTGCGACTCCCCCACTGTCTTGTGGTCGCGCGCCAACTTCGCCGCCACGGACATCTGCTCGTTGAACGTGACCACGCCGCGGCGGCGCAGCTCCGCCGCCAGCTCCTCCACCAGCGGCAGCATGTTCACGCGCAGTTCCTGCTTGGAACGCCATTTCGTGAGCACCTTGGTGAACTCCACGCGGGCGCGCGGAGCCATGGGGTACGACTCGGTTTCTGCGAGGAAGTCGTGCGCGTGCTCGCGCACCCACTCGGGCGAGGCCAGCTCGTTGCCCATCGCCGTGGTCAGCGCCAGCAGGTCCTCCACCACGGTGGACAGCGACGGGTTGGAGCCCAACTCCGTGATCAGCCCACCGGAGTAGTTGACCACCACGTCGGTGGCAATGGCGTGCAGCTCCGCATCCGTGATCAGCCGGGCGTCCGGCTCCACCGGCACCAAAAGGCCGTACTCTCGGATCAGCTCGCCGGCGTAAGAGTCGTAGGTGGACACCGAAGGCGCGATCACCTCCAGGTTTTTCGCCAGCTCGCCGGACGGGTCGAGGCGGCGCACCAGGTCGGTGTTGGCCGCGAGCGAGCCCAGCCGGTCCCGGATGCGCTTGCCCATCTCCTGAGCGGCCTTGCGGGTAAACGTCAGACCCAAAACCTCATCCGGCCGGGCGTAGCCGTTGGCCACCAGCCCCACCACGCGCGCGGCCATGGTTTCGGTTTTGCCCGCACCTGCGCCGGCAACCACCAGCAGCGGGCCGGGCTCCGCGCCGATCACGGCGGCTTGCTGGTCTGTCGGCGGGTATTGCTGCCCCAGGTAGCGCGACAGCAGCACGGGAGACATCGGGGTGGGGTTAGACATGGTGGATCGTCGCTCCTTCCGGCTGGATCGGGCACAGCGCTCGCACAGCGCAGCGGTCGCACTGCGGGCCGACCACGGCGAGCAACGTCGGTCCTGCGGTTTCCTCGGTCAGCCCGTCGAGCGCGACGGCGAGCGCGGCGAGCTCTTCGCTGGTTTTCGCCGCCTGTTCGCGGGTGCTCAGTTTGGTCTTGTCGGCGTTCGGGAACACCAGCACCGCCCCGCCCACCGAAAGCGCGTCTGCGCCGTCGCGAGCGGTGACCACCTTGTCACCGTCGAACTCGCCGTGCGCCAGCGCCAGCTGGTAGGTGGCCAGCTGGGGGTTGTCCGCGGTGGCGTCCACGGTCGGCGGGTAGGCGCCCGTCTTCAGGTCCACGATGTGCACCGCGCCGCTGCTGTCGCGCTCGAGGCGGTCCAGCCTGCCGCGGATGCGCACGTTGTCGCTGACCTGGACGTTCACATCCGCCTCCACGGCGACCTGCTCAAACGCCCCACGGCTGGCCTCAAGCCAGCCGTGGGCGCGCTCGAGCATGGCCCGAAAGTCCGCGATGTCGCGCTCGACCTTCCATTCCGGGGCGTTATCCGCGGCCCGGCGCGCCGCCACGGTCGCATCCAGCGCCTCGGTGGCATCCATGCCGTTGCCCAGCGCTTCGAAGTAGGCGTGCGCCATGGCGCCGTAGATCATGTCTAGCGATTCATCCAGGCCGGACATCCGCTCCAGCACCGCCTGCATGGGGCATGCGAGCAGCTTCTCCACCCGCGACGGCGAAAGCGCCGGCGAGACGTCGAGCGGCGCGCTTGTGGACGGCTCCGTGGTCGTCCACCACTGCTCCGGATCCGCGCCCAGCACGCCGGCGGCCGCCAAGCGCGCGAGTTGGCGCGACGCCTGGCTGCGCTGCGCCTCTGTGGATGCAGGGTCTGTCAGCACACGGCGGAACTCGGCGATCAGGTCGTCGTGCGCGAGCACGCGCACCACTGTGCTTCCGTCCTCGGCCCCAGCGGCAGCGCCCGCACTCTGGCCGACGATCCGGGCGGCATCCACAGACGTGCCCGCGATGCGCACCTCGCGCGGCTGCACCTTGAAGTCGCGGCAGAACTCCTCCACGAAACGCGAGCGCTGCTCCACTTCCTCGCCGTCGTCGCTTTCTACGGCGGTGACCAACAGCTGCTCCGTGGCGCGGCTGGTCGCCACCGTGAACAGGCGGCGCTCCTCCACCAGCCGTTCGTTGATGTGGGAGACGGGCACACCGGGGTCCACGTCCTTGTCGATGAGGTCCACCAGGTCTTCCTGGCGGAACAGCGACCCGGTCTCCCCCAGGCTCGGCCACGTCAGCTCCTGCACGCCCGCCACGACCACGCGGCGGAACTCGCGGCCAACCGCTCCGTGGGCGGTGAGCAGTGCTGCGGCGTCCGGGGTGGCGTTGCGGCGGTCGCGCACGCCGGTGGGCAGCTCCTGCTCGGTGATGGACGCGACGAAGGATTCGATGCCCGCGCTGGGCCTGCGCTCCGTGTGGTCGCCCGCGGCGTCAAACAGCGCCATCACGGCGTCGAGGTCCCGGTCCGCCTGCGAGCCGGTGGCGCCGCCGCGCAGCGCGGACGCCAGCAGCCGGTTGGACAGCCCCGTGGCGTGCCAGAGCGCCCACAGCACTTCCTCCACCGTGCCGCCGCCTGCAAGCGCGCTGCGCCCGGCGTCGAGCACGTCGCGCACTCGGTGCAGGATGTCCAGCTCGCGGTCCGTGAGCACGGTGCCGAAGTCCGGGAGCGCGGTCGGGGTGGCCAAAAGCTCGCGCAGGCTTTCCTCCGCGCGGGTCTCCGGCGACCAGCGGCGCAGGCCGCGCAACAGCCTGCGCAGCGTCACCGGGTCTGCGCCGCCGACCGGGCTGAGCAGCAGGTCGCGCCACTCGGTGGCCGAAAGTTCCTCGTACAGCGCGCGCACTCCGAGCAGCAGGGCCGACACAATGCGCTGCTCCCCCAGCACCAGGTCGGTGGGGTTGAGCGAAACCGGCACCCCGGCGCGCAGCAGCGCGCGCCGCATCGGCTCAAGCAGCGGCGTGGAGCGCACCACCACCGCCATGTCGCGGTAGGCCACGCCCGCCTCCAGGTGGGCGCGGCGAAGCGTGTCCGCCACGAGCGACAGCTCGGCCGCGCTGGAATCTGCGATCGCGGCGGACCGCACAGGCGTCCTGCGGGTGGCGCCGAGGTCGATCACCTCGTGCTCCAATCCGCCGAGGTCCTTGAAAAACGCCGGGGAGGCGCCGCGGAAGTGGAACACGGACTGCTCCAGATCCCCGCCGACGACGCCGAGGTCCGCCTGCTCCAGCAGCCGTTGCACCAGCGCCGCGGATGCCGGCGCCAGGTGCTGCGCGTCGTCCACAATCACGGTGTGCCACGTGCGCGGCAGCTCCACCTCCAAGGCGGCCGCAATCAGCTCCGACGCCGAGAGGCGGTGCGCGCCGGACAGCGCCATCACCTGCTGGTACTCCCGCAAGAAGTCGCCCGAGGCGGACCAGATGCCAATGCCGTGGCGCTGGCCCAGCTCCACCAGGTCCTCCGGGCCCAGGCCGCGCTCAATGGCGCGCAGCAGAAAGTCCCTCAACTGCCGCGCAAAACCGACCATGGGAAGCGCCGGGCGCAGCTCCGCGGGCCAGGTGCCGCCGCCGTCTTCGGCGTGGCCCTGCAGCAGCTGGCGGATCACCGCGTCCTGCTCCGCGCCGGAGATCAACCGCAGCTCCTCGCCCATCTGCTGTCGCACCAGCGCGAACGCGAGCGAGTGCACGGAGCGCACCACCGGCTCGTCGGAGACAAACCCGGAAGCGGCCAGCGTGTCCGCCAGCTCCGCGCGCAGCCTCGCGCCGGTCTCCTTCGAATCGGTAAGCACCAGTACCCCGCCCGGACCGTGTTCCGCCTCGCTGCCCGCGTGCCTGCGCATCGCGGCCGCGGCGGTGTCCAGCAGGAAGCTCGACACCCCGGAACCCGGCTCACCGGTGACCTTGGACAGGCCTTGCTGGGGCAGCTCAACCGGCCATTCGCGCCGCGTGTCCGGTCGTGTGCGTGGCACGAGGTAGGCCTTCGGCTCGAGTGCGGCCGGGGGCACGGGAGAGGGTCTGGTGGAAGTCATGCCGTTGATTGTGTCACTCACTCCGACACGAGCGCCCGACCAACCCCCTCAGCCATCGAACGTATGTCCGAACCTGCAGCTCTCGCGCAGGCCAGGCGGTACTCCAGCGCGCGCCGCGCCAGCCCCCGCAGCCCCGGCACGTGCGCCCACCGGTCCAGCACGGCAGCATCGCAGGCCTTCGCTAACAGCCCGTCCACAATCACCAGCGCCGCGGTAAAGCCGCGGGGGCGTTTGCCTGAAGACGGCACAAGGTCCGTCAACGTCGGCACCATATCCCCGGAAAAGAGCAGGCAGGACGCAAAATCCATGTGCGCCACAACGTCGTCTGGCTGCGGCGTGTAGTCGCGCCACACCGCGCGCTCTGCCGTAGCGAACGCGTCGCCGCGGTCCGCCGCCGGCGCCTCGACCCCGGCCATCGCCTCGTCGTAGCGCAGGGCGGCGGACACGGCCTCGTCGATACGCGCGCGCACCTGGCCCTCAACAAACTCGCTGGCCTTGAAGCCACCGACGACCAAGCGGCCGTCAGTGGCGCGCACCGGGCGCGACACCGCGATGCCCGCCCCGAACTCGCCGGCATGATCGCGGGCCTTGCCGGACCAGGCCGCAGTGTCGCTGGCCTCGGAGACCACCACCCGGCCGAAGCGCACGCCGTTGTCCCACTCCGGGCCTAAAGGGATGCCCGCGCGGCCGTCGAGCTGGAACGCCGACAACACATGTCCGGGGATCTGCTGTGCCGTTTGCTCTGCCACCTACAGCCTCCTACAGCGCCGCGGGGCGCGGGTAGGGCCACGGGTTCGGCCGGCAGGTGTCCGGATTGTCCGGGTAATTGTCCTCCGGGCTCATCTCCCGCAGCTGCGCATTGTTCAGGCTTAAGGTCTGCTGCATCATGATCGGCGCCAGCGCGTTCGGCTCCGGGCACGGCACGTGCTCCGCAAAGCCCACGGCGTGGCCCACCTCGTGGTTGATCAGGTACTGGCGGTAGCTGCCCAGATCACCCTGGAACGGCACGGCGCCTCGCACCCAGCGCGACTCGTTGAGCAGCACCGTGTCCTCGCCCGTGATGCGGGTGCGGCAGCTGGTCTCGGTGCCGATCTGCACGCCGCACAGCTCCGCCGTGGTGTCCAAAGAGGTCAGACGGATTTTCAGCGACGGGTCGTCGTTGACGCTGACGTGCTCGAAGCGGAAGCGCGGGTCGTTGATCCAACCGCGCGGATCGCTCAACGTCGCGTCAACCATGTGCGCAAACGCCTCATCCCCGCCGTAGCCCGAGGTGTCGATGCCATGCTCGACCTCCACGGCGAAGCGCACCACCAACTCGGTACCTTCGCCTGCGGTCATGCCTGGAGCACCCACTTCGTAGAAGGTGCCGGCTCCGGTGGTGGTGTACGGCCCGCCCGGCGGCAGATCGTGCGGATCGAACTGCCCTTCCGCGATCTTCGCCGGTTCCAGCGGCTTCACGCCACCGTCCGGGTCTTCCTCGCGCTGCGCGGGCGAGGACGCGCCAGCATCTTCCGTTTCAGCGGAGGAACCGGTGGCCCCGACTGCGAGGTCCTCCGGGTTTTGGAACATGTTGATCAGCACGAACACGGTGATCACTGCCAGCACGGGGATGGCGTAGGCGCGCCAGCCGTACTCCTGCGCAAACGCGGCGAGCTTACTGTCGCCTGCTTCAGCGTGTGCGGCGCGGGGAGTGGGCTTTTCGGCGCGGCGACGCGGGCGGGCAGACTTGACGCCTTCGGGTTCGAGGTCCCAGCTATCAAACCAGTCGCCGAAATCATCGTCGGCGGCGTCACGGGCGCCGTATTCGCCGTCGCTGGGGCGGCGGTGCGCCGCGTGGCCGCCCCCGATGGAGCCGCCGTGGGCGTCCCGCTCATGTGCGCCGTGCCGTTGTGCCATAAATGCGTAATTTAGCGCATGAACCCGACGGATCGGGCTGCGGCAGTACCCTGCTCCACGTAGACGATGCGGTCGGTGCGGATGAGGTACACGCGGCCCTTGTCGTCCTCCACCTTTAAGGTGGCCTGGCCGCCGTCAATGGCCTGCTCCACGGTGGAGATGATGTCGTCTTGACCCTCCGGCAGCTTGATCGTCAGTTCGCGGGGGCTGTCTGCAAGACCGATCTTGATATCCATAGTGTCGCTCACTGTCCTTCGCACTTGGTTCATTACTCGAAGGCGGCGGGCCTTATCCGGCCCGCGCGCACGGTGTGCCCATTGTAACGGCCTGTAGTTAAGATAAACGCGTGCCCTATTCAGCTGAGAGTGAACACAACCGCGCCTCAACTGGCGCCCCGGCTGGCGACAAATCGCTGCCGCCGACGTTTGTTCAGCTGGGCGTCGCCGCTGAAATCACCGATGCGCTGGCGCAGCGCGGCATAGTGCGCCCCTTTTCCATTCAGGAGCTCACGCTGCCCCGCGCGCTGGCGGGCCGGGACATCATCGGGCAAGCCCGCACCGGCATGGGCAAGACGTTCGGTTTCGGTGTCCCGCTCTTAGACCGCGTGTTTGACGACGCCGACATCGACGAGCTCGACGGCACCCCGCGCGCGCTGGTGATTGTGCCCACCCGCGAGCTCGCCGTGCAGGTCGGCGACGACCTCGCCTACGCCGCCTCCGAGACGCCGGTGCGCGTGACCACGATTTACGGCGGCCGCCCGTACGAGGACCAGATTGCGGCGCTGGAAGCGGGCGTGGACGTGGTCGTCGGCACGCCCGGGCGCCTGATAGACCTGCACGAGCGCGGCGACCTCACACTATCCACCGTGGCGATTCTGGTGCTCGACGAGGCGGACGAGATGCTGGACATGGGCTTCTTGCCCGACATCGAAAAGCTCTGGGCGGCGGTGCGCGATGACGCGCAGACGATGCTGTTTTCCGCCACCATGCCGGGTCCGATTCTTTCGCTTGCGCGCGCGAAGATGAACACTCCGGTGCACATCCGCGCCGAGTCCGCCGACGCCCCGCGCACCCACGACACCACCCGCCAGGTGGCGCTGAAGTCCCACCGCATGGACAAGCCCGAAGTGGTCGCGCGCATCCTCCAGGCCCGCGGCCGCGGGCGCACCATCATCTTCGCCCGCACGAAGCGCTCCGCCGCGGAGCTTGCGGAAGACCTCGCGCAGCGCGGCTTTACCGTCGCCGCGGTCCACGGCGATCTTGGCCAGCGTGCGCGCGAGGCGGCGCTCGATGCTTTTCGACGCAGCTCGGCCGACATCCTCGTCGCCACCGACGTCGCCGCCCGCGGCATCGACGTCGAAGACGTCACCCACGTGATCAACTTCCAAACTCCGGATGACCCGATGACGTACGTGCACCGCATCGGCCGCACCGGCCGCGCCGGCAAGAACGGCACCGCTGTCACGCTGGTGGGCTACGACGAGGTGCGCAAGTGGGAAGCGATTAACGACGAGCTGTCGCTGGGTGCCCGCGAGCTGCCGGAGTGGTTCTCCACCTCGCCGGAGCTGCACGAGACCTTGGATATCCCGGACTCAGCTACAGCACGAGTGGGACGCCCGCGTAAAGTGCTCGGGGCACGCCCAGCACGAGCCTCAGGAAGGAAACGGCGATGAATTCTCCCCTGCGTCGCACCCGCGGCGACCTGATCGCTACCGGAGTGATCGCAGGTGTCTCAGCGCTGCTGCTGGGCACCGCCTTTTTCACCGCCCCCGCGCGCGACGCGCACCTGGATTCTGCCCAGGAAGAACACCAGGACTACGGGCAACTCGCCGTGGTGCCGAGGTCTTTCAGCGAAGGCTTTTCCCTGCCGGACACGTCCGGCCGCGACCAGCCGCTGGTGGCCAGCGGCATGGTGATCACGTACAACGACCACACGCTCACCGCCACTACCCCGGAGGGTGAGACGGCGTGGACGTACGAGCGTCCCAACGAGCTGTGCCTGGTGGACCAGGCCTGGGGCAAGGTTGTGGCCACCTACCGCGACAACGCGGGCTGCGGCGACGTGGTTGCCATCGACGCGAAGACCGGCAAGTACGCCGGCACCCGCTCGGCTAGCGCGCCGGACAACGTGGTGCGCTTGGCGTCGAACGACCGGGTGGGCTACGCCAGCTCCCAGCGCGCCGAGGTGTGGCGCTCCGACCTGGTGCGCACCGTGGAATACGGCTATGTGGAGGCGAAGCAGGAGCCGGACATGCAGCCCAACGAGTGCACCATCACCTCCGCGCTGACCCGCACGGAGCTTGTGGCCGTCACCGAAATATGCGACGACGGCGCGTATTTGCGCCTGCAGGAAGCCACCCCGGAAGATTCGCGCAAGCCCGAAGTTGTCGCCGACGTGGAGATCAGCCCGGACGCGTACTTGGTGTCCATCTCGCAGGATGCCGCTGCGGTCTACGACCCGACGACCTCCGAGGTCCGCGGTTACGACAAGGAGGGCACCAACATCAGCTCCTCGTCAGTGCCGCAGATGGACAGCCCCGAGCTTGGCCCAGACGGCATTGTGAAGAATCTGCCTGTGGCTGACCTACCACACCACATGACGTACTGGGAGAACAACTCCCTGCTGCTGATGGAGCCCGCGGCGCTCGCCGTCACCGGTGTGTTCCAGGGCGCGCTGGGCACGGGCTTTTCCGCCGGTGAAAAGCTGCTCTACGCCTCCGACAGCGGCATTGCCGTGGTGGATTGGGATAAAAACGCCGTGGACAAGATCATCCCAGTCGACCGCGGCGACTACTCCGGCCCGGTGCACATCTCTTCCGCCGGTGCCACCGTGGTGGAAAAGCGCGGAGACGAAGTTGTTGTGTTGAAGGCCAACACCTAAACAAACGGCCTTACCCCCTCCCCCTAGCGCGGCGCTCTACTGGGTGCGCCGCGCTTTGCGTTGCGCGTAGCGCGCCTCGTTGTACTCGCGTGTGGCCGGGTGGAAGATGCCGATGAGCGCGAGCACCGCGGACGCCAGCGTCGCCGCGCCCAGCAGCGGCACGCCGCCGCGGAACATGTACACGGCCACGCCCGCCAGTATCGCTTCCACCAGCACGATCGCGCCGGTGGCGCGGGGGTTGCCTTTCAGCGTGCTCACCGCGGCGTAGGCGATGTAGCCGAAGATGATCGCAAGGAACGTCGCGGTGCCGATGTTGACGTAGTTCGCTGCGGGGGAGTCCGATTCCAGCGTCGATGTGTGCTCGGTGAACTGGGAGACGATCAAAGAGGCCGCGTAGATGAACATCGCGGCGCACTGCAGAAGCACCACCACTGCGCTGAAACGCATCACTGCGGGCACGGTTCCATGCGCAACTTCGGACCTATTCGGGGCGGGGTTGTTGTTGGTTTCCACATCGAAGCAGTCTAGGCCCCACCGGCTTGCGCTCCCATTTGCGTTGCGCGATTTGACGGTAGCCTATCTCGAAGGGTGCTAGCCTTTCTGCAGGTCACATTGCTTGTCGACGCCCTCCGGACGCACCCCGCACCCAACCCCGGCCGACGAAAGCAGTGTTAGATTCTATGATTCCCGTCACAATTTGGCACGCACCCCTAGCGCGGTGTAGGTGAACATGCCATTATTTCCGGGTAGCAAAAACAACGGGCTGGTTACACAGCCCTTAACCCTAAGCCACCACAGGGTTAACGCCCGGTAAACCGGAAGACGGGTCCCGCATCCAACGGGACACTCCGCCCGGCACCAGGAATCAAACTTCGTTTGCAACGCATCCGCCAAATGCGGGTGTTTGTGGTGCGCACGTAATTGCACATGGATTCAACCCACACCATTTAAAGGAGAGTCACCATCATGGATTGGCGCCACGAAGCTATTTGCCGCGACGAGGACCCGGAACTGTTCTTCCCCGTCGGTAACTCCGGCCCGGCACTGAGCCAGATCGCGCAGGCCAAGCTGGTCTGCCACCGCTGCCCCGTCACCTCCCAGTGCCTGAAGTGGGCACTGGAGACCGGCCAGGACGCCGGCGTCTGGGGCGGTCTGTCCGAGGAGGAGCGCCGCGCGCTCAAGCGCCGCAACAAGGCCCGCGCCCGCAACCGCGCACGCCTGTCGGCGTAAAACTCCGCCGGATTACCTTGCCAGCAGTGCAGGGCTATACAGTGGAACATCTGTAACCGGTACCCATATCCAAAGGAGGCCCCCATGAGCAAGCGTGGTCGCAAGCGCAAGGACCGTCGTAAGAAGAGCGCGAACCGCGGTAAGCGCCCCAACTCTTAAAGCGCGGTAAAACGAAGTAGCAAGCGGGCCCTTCCCATTTCGGGAAGGGCCCGCTTGTTGGTTTCTACCTACCGGCCAGCCTTACTCTTAGCGCATTGCGAGGAATGCTGCGCCGATGCCCAGGGCTGCTAGGGCTGCGACGACACCGCCGATGATGGCCGCGACGTTGACCTGGCTGTCAGCCTGCTTGGGAGCCTCAGCCTTGGCGGGCTTGACCTCAACCTTGACCTTGGCCTCGGCTTTCGCTTCGACCTTCGGATCGTCCTTCACCGGCTGCTCCGCCTTGGCGGGGACGACACCCGGCTGAGCCTCGGCCTCGGCAGCCGGCTCGTCGGCGATTTCCTCGGCCGGGACCAGCTCGACCATCTCGTGCACGTCGGCAACCTCGACAGGCTCCGGCTTCTCAACCTCGACGACCTCCTCCGGCTGCTCGATCTCCTCGACCTCAGCCTTGTCGGCGATGTCAACGCGGGCGCCGATGGACTCGGCGTAGGCGCCGATGCGGGTGTTGGCCATCTGGAGCTTGTCCCAGTCCGCCGGAACGAAGACCTTGCCTGCCGGGGTGTCGGCGAAGTAGCCCTGCTCGGAGTAGTTGAAGTAGTCAAACTGATGGTCGTAGTTCATCACCGACTGGTAGCCGGCCTGCATCGGGGAACCTTCCACAATGTCGCGGACGAACTCTTGTGCGCCCCAGTGGCGCAGACCCAGGGTGTGGCCGAACTCGTGCAGGATGGTGTTTCGCACCTGCTCAGCGTTTGCCATGCCGCCTGGGTTGGCCACGTAGAAGGAGTTATCGCCCACCAGCGACAGGCCCGTGGCGTTGGAGCCGGCGCGCATCCTATCGCCCAGCACACCGGGGCGGAAGATGTTGGCGCGGTCACCAAGGTTGTTGATGGTGTTAATGAGCTGGAACGCCTCAAACTTGCTCGGGTCAAAGTACGAATCGCGGTACTCTAGCGTCTCGCCGCCGTGGGCGTCGGAGTAGTTGGGGATGTTGGTGTAGTGCTCGCCAGCGTCGATGTGCAGGCTAATGCCGTGGTCGGCAAACAGGTCCACTAAATCGTCCAGGCTCTGCGTCGACGGGGCGTAGGAGGTGCGGTTGGCGTTGGCGCACTCGCGTGCCGCGTGGGTGTCGCACTTCAAGGTGTCGTATTCCGACGACATCCAGTTCAGCTGCATGAACAGATCCGGGCGTTCGGGGTCCGCGCCCCAATCCGGCAGGGGGATCTCGGTGCCGTCGGCGAGGACGACGCCTTGCTCTTCCCAGATGTCCGGCAGGCCGTCGCCGTCGGAGTCAACGAGGGTGGCGGTGTTGGTGCGCACCGGTGCGAGCTCGATCTCTTGGGCGGCGTGTGCGACGTCGGCGCCGGAGATGGCGATGGCTGCGGCAACTGCTGCGGCGATGGTGTTTCGGAATGCTGCTCGCATCTCGGTGACTCCTTGGTGTGTGTTTTTCTCTTTGTGACATCCATGAGTTTATGCGCCGAATATGCGCAGGTAAACCGCTCGCCGCCAGGCTGAAAAACTCCGTAAATCGTTGAACATTCTTTCCGGATTGTTCAACGTTTCCACCCGTTCCTAGCTGCGGATTGTTCATCAATCCGGGGCGCGTTCCGGGGTTTCGTCAGTATTGTTCAACGATCAAACTGCAATCGCGCGCGGATGGTTCAACAATCCACTATCACTGCATTTTATGCACGTTAAGGTGTTTTTCTGCATAGATTTCACTAATCTCGCGTCTACCTGCATGTTCCGGTTGACCATACAATTCATACTCTCTCAGATTTGGTGGTTTCCCCCCAGAATCCCCCGAAAACCCCTGGATTGTTCAATGATCCGCAGATTGTTCAGCAATCCGGAAACCCCCACTACCCCCGTTCTTTACCCCCGCTGCGGCGGCAGGACGCCGTCGCAAAGCAAAAAGCCCGCAACCTACAGGCTGCGGGCGGGAAACAGAGGCCTTATCTATAGCGAACTTCGGTGTAGCTCACCGTGGTAATGGAGGCGATGATGCGCTGGCGCAACGGCTCCGGGGCCTTCGCGGGGCCGCAGCACTCGCGCACCATGGCGCGCACGTCGCGCTCAGACTGGGCGACGGCCAGGCACTCCGGGCAGGACGCCAGGTCGTTCTTGATTTCCTCGCGGCGCTCAGGCGCAGTGTCGGCATCGAACAGCTCGCACAACAAACGGTGGGTGGCGTCGCAGCCGTGAGCGTCGGTGTGGGTGTGTCCGGTGGACATTACTTCTCCTTCGCGTCCTGTTTGCCGGCGGCATCCGCCATGTCAGCGTGGTCGAGGCCGATGCCGCGTTCCTTCGCCACGTCCTTCAACATCCCGCGGAGCTGTTTTCTTCCCCGGTGCAGCCGGCTCATCACGGTGCCGATGGGAATGTCCATCACATCCGCGATCTCCTTGTAGGCCATCCCCTCCACATCCGCGTAGTAGACCACCATGCGGTAGTCCTCGTTCAACGCGTTGAGCGCCTCCGAGATCCGCGAGTTCGGCATGGCTTTCAGCGCCTCCACCTCCGCGGACTCCAGGCCGGTGGAGTCGTGCGAGCTGGAGGTGTAAAGCTGGTTGTCCGTCACCTCGTCCGCGGAGGTTTCCAGCGGGCGGCGCTGCTTCTTGCGGTAGGAGTTGATGTACGTGTTCGTCATAATCCGGTACAGCCACGCCTTGAGGTTGGTGCCGGGGGTGAAACTGCCGAAGTTTTTGTAGGCCTTTAAATAGGTCTCCTGCACCAGGTCCTCGGCGTCCTGCGGGTTGCGCGTCATGCGCAGCGCGCCGCCGTACAGCTGGTCCAAAAGCGGCATCGCTTCCTCGTTGAAGCGCGCCTTCAGGTCATCGCTCACGCCTGCGTCTGGCTCGGTTTCGGGCATGTGAGCCATTGTAGGGCCACCTTCTGCGCGCGCTACCCTGTGGCCATGGCCGAGAAAACCCGCGCATTGACGGCACTGAAAGGCACCGACCACGAGGTGCTCACCTACTCCCCCAGCCAAGACCACTTCGGCGAGCATTCTGCGGCCGAGCTCGGTTTGGATCCGGCCGCGGTGTTAAAGACGTTGGTCGTCGCCCACGAGCGCGATCTTGCCATCTGCTGCGTGCCGGTGGCCGGGCACCTTTCCTTAAAGGCCGCGGCGAAAGCGCTCGGCTGGAAGCGCGCGGAGATGGCAGATCCGGCCAAAGCGCAGCGCGCTACCGGCTACGTCGTCGGCGGCATCTCTCCGCTTGGCACGATGCACAAGCTTGCAACGCTTATCGACGCCTCCGTGGCCGACCTGCCCGCCGTCACCGTCTCCGCCGGCCAGCGCGGCTTG
Organism: Corynebacterium haematomassiliense; assembly: GCF_013978595.1. Classification (GTDB taxonomy): domain Bacteria; phylum Actinomycetota; class Actinomycetes; order Mycobacteriales; family Mycobacteriaceae; genus Corynebacterium; species Corynebacterium lehmanniae. The sequence goes on along the minus strand of NZ_JACDTZ010000002.1, from coordinate 352,217 downwards.
TCCGCCCGCCTCGCACCGCGCGACTTGGCGGAGCTGACCAGGGCGGAGTTCGCGCCAATCAGTGCTCCGTAGCTTCGGCGCCCGCGGCCTTAGCGGGCGTCGCCCATCAGCTCCGCGTAGTCGTTTCTGGTGTTGCCCACCTCCTGGGCCGCCTCGTTCCACACCAAGGACTCCGCCACGCGGGAGGGGTGCACCAGCTCCAGGGCTTCCTCCGGGGTGCCGTCGACCCAGGTGCGGATCTCGTCTTCGCGCAAGAACAGCGGCAGGCGGTGGTGCAGCCACGCCATGTTCTCCGTGGCCTCGGTGGTGACCATGGTGGTGGAGAGGCGGTCCAGCCCCGTCTCCCACAGCGCGGCGGCGTAGAGCATGCCGTCTTTCGGGCGCACGAAGTACGGCTGCTTGCCGCTTTCCGTCTGCTTCCACTCGTAGTAGCCGTCCAGCACCATCAGCCCGCGCCGCGCCTTGAACGCGCTGCGGAAGGACGGCTTCTCGGCCACCGTCTCGCCCCGGGCGTTGAATAGCGGCGGGCCGGTCTCGTCCTTCTTCCAGGTGGGCAGCAGGCCCCACCGCGCGGCGTCGATACGCGCGGCACTTTCCGCAACCCTGATCAGCGGCACCTGCTGGGTGGGCGCGATGTTGTAGCGCGGCGGCGGGGTGCCGTCTGGGGCCTCAACTTCCGCGATGCCGGGCAAGCCCGCCACCTCCTGCACAAGGTCGTCGCCTGACGTGAAAAGAACGAATCGTCCGCACATGCCCTCCATTATCATGACTTCCATGACCGAAATGTGGCCTGCGCCGTTTCACCCCAGCCCGATCACCCACACGCAGAAGGTGCCCGGGTCCAAATCCATGACCAACCGCGCCTACATTTTGTCGGCGCTCGCGGCCGGCCCGTCCACCATCGTCGGGGCGCTGCGCTCGCGCGACACGGACCTGATGGAAGATGCGCTGCGCGCCATGGGCACCGCCATCGAGCGCGACGGCGAAACCATCCGCGTCTCCCCGGGCAAGCTGCGCTCCGCCGAGGTCGACTGCGGCCTGGCGGGCACCGTGATGCGGTTCGTGCCGCCCGTCGCGGCGTTCGCGGATGGGCCCGTGCTTTTCGACGGCGACGCCCACGCCCGCAAACGCCCCATGTCCACCATCCTGGACGCGTTGCGCACCCTGGGGGTTTCCGTCGCGGGCGACGCACTGCCGTTTACCGTCCACGGCACCGGCCGCGCCGAAGGCGGCCCGGTGGAGATCGACGCATCCGGCTCCTCCCAGTTCGTCTCCGGCCTGCTGCTCGCCGCGCCCCGGTTCGAGCGCGGCGTGCAGATCCGCCACACCGGCGGCACCCTGCCGTCGATGCCGCACATCGAGATGACCGTGGCGATGTTGGAAGACGCCGGCGTTGAGGTGCAGGCCACCCCCAGCTCCTGGTCCGTGGAGCCGCAGGAAATCCGCGGCACGCACTGGGAGGTCGAGCCGGACCTGTCCAACGCCGCGCCGTTTCTGGCCGCCGCGGCAGTCACGGGCGGCGAGGTGCGCATCCCGAGCTGGCCGGTGACCACTACCCAGCCGGGCGCGACTATGCAGTCCATCCTGGAGCGCATGGGCTGCGAAGTGGAGCTGGAGGCCGCCGGCGCCGGCCACACCCTGCGCGTGCGCGGCCCGGAGGCCGGCAACCTGCGCGGCATCCGCATCGACATGAGCGACATCGGCGAGCTCGCCCCCACCGTCGCCGCCATCGCCGCCTGCGCCACCACCCCGAGCGAGCTGACCGGCATCGCCCACCTGCGCGGCCACGAAACCGACCGCCTGGCCGCGCTCTCACGAGAAATCAACGGACTGGGCGGCAACTGCGAGGAGCTCGGCGACGGGCTGCGCATCACCCCGGCCCGGATGCGCGGCGGGGCTTGGCACACCTACGACGACCACCGCATGGCCACCGCCGGCGCGATCATCGGCCTGGTGGTGGACGGTGTCGAGGTGGAAAACATCGAGACCACCGCCAAGACGCTGCCCGGGTTCGCCGACATGTGGGCGGAGGTGGTGGCGCAGTAATGGGCCGCAGCTTCGCCGATTACGACGAGTCCGATGTGCGCGTGCGCCCCGGCAAGGGCTCGCGCCCGCGCTCGAAGAACCGCCCCACGCACGACGACGCCGAGTTCGGCCTCGTCGTGGCCAAGGACCGCGGCCGCTGGGGTGTGGTGCTCGATGATGCCGGCACCCGCCTGCAGTGCACCCGCGCCCGCGAGCTCAAGCGCACCTCCATCGAGGTGGGCGACCGCGTCGGCGTGGTCGGCGACACCTCGGGCGCGAAAGACACCCTCGCCCGCATCGTCAAACGCGAGGAGCGCACCTCGGTGCTGCGCCGCACCGCGGACGACACGGACCCGTATGAGCGCATCATCGTCGCCAACGCGCAGCTGTTGCTCATCGTGGTCGCGGCCGCGGATCCGCCGCCGCGCACCGGCTTTGTTGAGCGCGCCCTGATCGCCGCCTTCGTCGGCGGCGTGACCCCGGTGGTGTGCGTGACCAAAACCGATCTCGCGGACCCCTCCGACTTCGAGCGCGAGCTCGAGGCCATGGGCGTGGAGGTGCTGCGCACCGGCGTCGAGGACGGCGTGGAGCAGCTGCTAAAGCTTATCGACGGGCACGTCTCCGCCCTTATCGGCCACTCCGGCGTGGGCAAGTCCACCTTGGTCAACCGCATCGTGCCGGACGCGGACCGCGAAACCGGCGAGGTTTCCGGCGTAGGCAAGGGTCGGCACACCTCCACCCAGTCCGTGGCCCTCGAGGTGCCCGGCGGCGGCTGGATCATCGACACCCCCGGCATCCGCTCCTTCGGCCTGGCGCACGTCTCCCCCGAAGAAATCGTGGACGTGTTCCCGGACTTGAAAGAGGCGGCGCAGCGCTGCCCCCGCGGCTGCACGCACCTGGGTCCCCCGGCGGATCCGGAGTGCGCCTGGGACGAGCTGGACCCGGCCTCCCCCGTCGGCCGCCGAGCCGCGGCAGTGCGTGGCCTGTTGGCTGCCCTGCACTCCAACAACGAGTGGGAGCTAAAGCAGCTCGACGAGCACCGGTAGCTCGCTCGGGTCGTAGAACGCCATGTAGTTGTCCTGGGCGTCGCCCACGGCAAGCTCAGCGTCCTCGTCGCCCAGGTCGGCGGCGTCGATGACCTCGATCGCCTTCGCGGTGGCCTCCTCGGCCTCCGCGATGTCCACGTGGATCGCGGCGATGTCCTCGAAGTTCACCGGCGCGGACAGCTTCACCACGGACTCGCCCATTTCCGGATCCGGGGTGGCCTGGGAATCCGGCACGTCCGCGGAGACCACCACGCGGCGGTGCGGGTGGCGCTCCTCATCGCCGATGGCCAACAGGCGGATGGACGCCATCGCCGCGTCGTCGAACGCCACGGCCTCGATCTCCTCCTGGTCGCCGGAGGTGAAAAACTCGTGCAGCGCCTCGGTGGCCGCGAACGCCCAGCCGTTGCGGGCGTGGATCAGGCGGTTGTCCTCCAGCGCCGCGAGCATGCCGAAGGTGGCGGGGATGTAGACGCGCACTAGAACTCGGCCTCGACATCGAACAGGGACTGGATCTCCACCGCGGTGCGGTCGATGGCGGTGTGCAGGATGCCGATCATGTTGTATTCGACCGCGGCGCGGACGTTCATGATGTCGTCGTCGATCATCACGCAATCGTTCAGGTCCACCCCGATCGCGTCGGCCGCGGCCTGGAACGCGGCGCGCTCCGGCTTTTCCGCCCCGATCTCGCCGGAGAGCACAACAGCGTCGACCACGCCGCCGAATTCCCACTCGCGGATCTTTTCCGCCATCTCGCCGTCGCCTTCCTCGTTGGAGAGGATGCCCACGGCGATGTCCTTCGCCTTCACCGCTTCAATGAGGGTCTTCCAGCGCTGCTCGTCCTCTGCACCGGTGTCCAGCACTCCTGCGTAATCGATGATCAAGCCCTGCAAGGGTTCCCTCTTTCGTTGGTTGCGTCGCGGATGCCTACTGTAGTGAGCACACCCTTTACACGGGCGGCTGCGAACGTGGACAATACTACCTACCCCGAGCCACGCCCGTCCCCCTCCGCTACGCATTCCCGCTCAGTTGAGGGAGGACACCCGCCATGTACTACACCGCCCCAGGGCACCGGCACGTGCAAGTGCTCGTGCCGCAGCTGAACCGGAGCCCAGCCGTGCTCGGCCGGCTCATCCAAGCGCGCAACTCCGGGTCCGCGGCTCCGCCGCCGAACGCTGCCGCCGAGGTCGAACCGGTCGTGGCGGAAGCGCTCAACGCCGCGCTGAGCAAACACCGCGCCACGTCCATGATGGCCTGGCGCTTCGCGCCTGCGGTGCGCGCCCACATCCGCGCCCGCCAGCACGCGGCGGCGCTAACAAACGCACCGACAAGCACCGCCCCCGCGGCGGACAGGCTCCAGGTGGTTACCTGCCACGCCCGCGAGGGCGGTGAATTCTTCGGCACCGTCGAAACTCAAGACGGCACCAGGAGGGCCTACGCCGCGAAAATCTGCGACGGCAAGCTGGTCTCCTTCAAGGTGCTGTGAGGCGGCAGCTCGTCGATAAGCAAATTGCTAGACGACGGTCGAGCCGCCCGCCTCAGCCTGCTCGGTCTCCTGCGTCTCAAACTGCTTGCGCATGGTGAACAGCTGGCGCACGGTCTCCTCCTGGACAGCTTCGTTCATCGCGTTGAACATGTCGCCGCCCTCCTTCTGGTACTCCACCAGCGGGTCGCGCTGCGCCATCGCGCGCAGGCCGATGCCCTCCTTGAGGTAGTCCATCTCGTAGAGGTGCTCGCGCCACTTCGTGTCGATGATCGGCAGGATCACCATGCGCTCCAAGTTGCGCATCTGCTCCTCGCCGCCAATCGACGCCACGTTCTCCTCCAGCTTGTCGTACTGGGCGTTCGCGTCGTCGAGAAGCGCCTGGCGCAGCTGCTCCGAGGTGAGCTCGCCGGCGCGGCCGTACTCGTCGCCGTCGATGAGCTCCTGCGCGCTAACCGTCGGGCCGTACAGGGACTCCAGCGCGTTCCACAGGCCGTCGAGGTCCCAGTCCTCCACGTAGCCATCGGCGGTCGCGCCGTCGACGTACGCGCCGATGGTGGAATCGATCATGCGGCGCACCTGGCCGGCAATGTCCTTCGAGGCCAGGATCTCCTGGCGCTCGCGGTAGACCACCTTGCGCTGCTCGTTGAGCACCTCGTCGTACTTCAGCACGTTCTTGCGCATCTCGAAGTTCTGGTTCTCCACCTGGGACTGCGCGCCCTTAATCGCGTTGGAGACCATCTTCGCCTCAATCGGCACATCGTCCGGCACGTTGAGGCGGTTCATCATGTTCTCCATGGACTGGCCCACAAAGCGCACCATGAGCTCGTCGCGCATGGACAGGTAGAAACGGGACTCGCCCGGGTCGCCCTGGCGGCCGGAGCGGCCGCGCAGCTGGTTGTCAATGCGGCGCGACTCGTGGCGCTCGGTGCCGATGACGTACAGGCCGCCGGCCTCGCGCACCTCGTCGCCAAGCTGCTGCGAGCGCTCCTTGGCAGCCGGGAGCTGCTCGTCCCACGCCTCCTGGTAGCGCTCCGAATCCTCCAGCGGGTCCAGGCCCTGCGCCTGCAGCTTCGCGTCCAGGAGAATCTCCGGGTTGCCGCCGAGCACGATGTCGGTGCCGCGGCCAGCCATGTTGGTGGACACGGTCACCTTGCCCGGCAGGCCGGCCTCGGCGATGATGCGGCCCTCCTCCTCGTGGTACTTCGCGTTGAGCACGTTGTGCTGCACGCCCTTGCGGGTGAGCAGCTGCGACAGGTACTCGGAGCGCTCCACCGAGGTGGTGCCCACCAGCACCGGCTGGCCCTTGGCCGCGTGCTCCGCGATGTCCTCCGCCACGGCCGCGAACTTCGCTTCCTGGGTCTTGTAGATCAAGTCGTCGCGGTCCGTGCGCTGGTTCGGGCGGTTCGGCGGGATCTGGACAACGTCCATCTTGTAAATCTGGTGCAGCTCCGCCGCCTCAGTTTCGGCGGTACCGGTCATGCCGGACAGCTTGTCGTAGAGACGGAAGTAGTTCTGCAGGGTCACCGTGGCCAGGGTCTGGTTCTCGTTTTTGATCTCCACCTGCTCCTTGGCCTCGATGGCCTGGTGCATGCCCTCGTTGTAGCGGCGGCCCGCCAGCACACGGCCGGTGAACCCGTCCACGATCATGACCTCACCCTGGCGAATGATGTAGTCCTTGTCGCGCTCGAACAGCTCCTTCGCCTTGATGGCGTTGTTGAGGTAGCTGACCAGCTGCGAGTGCTCCGGGGCGTAGAGGTTGTCAATGCCCAGCTGGTCCTCGACGAACTCCACGCCCTCCTCGGAGATGCCCACGGTGCGCTTGCGCTGATCCACTTCGTAGTGGATGCCCTCGCGCATGCGCGGCGCGAGCTGCGCGAACACGTTGTAGAACTGGCTGGAGCCGTCCACCGGGCCGGAGATGATCAGCGGGGTACGCGCCTCGTCGATGAGGATGGAGTCCACCTCATCCACGATGGCGTAGTTGTGGCCGCGCTGGACGATGTCGTCGACGGAGCGCGTCATGTTGTCGCGCAGGTAGTCGAAGCCGAGCTCGTTGTTGGTGCCGTAAGTGATGTCGGCGTCGTAGGCCTTCTTGCGCTCGGCCGGGCGCATGTCAGACAGGATCACGCCCACCTCAAGGCCCAGGAAGTGGTGGACGCGGCCCATCATCTCGGCGTCGCGCTTAGCCAGGTAGTCGTTGACGGTAACCACGTGCACGCCCTTGCCGGACAGGGCGTTGAGGTACGCCGGCAGCACAGACGTCAGGGTCTTGCCTTCACCGGTCTTCATCTCGGCGACGTTGCCGAAGTGCAGGGCGGCGCCGCCCATGATCTGCACCTTGAAGTGCTTCTGGCCGAGCACGCGCCAGGAGGCTTCGCGGGCGGTGGCGAACGCGTCGAGCAGGATGTCGTCCAGGCTCGCGCCGTCTGCGATCTTTTCCTTGAACTCGGCGGTCTTGGCCTTGAGCTCCTCGTCGGTCAGCGCGGCGTACTCGTCGTCGAGCGCCATGACCTGATCGGCGATCTTGGCAAGGCGCTTTACGGTGCGCCCCTCACCGGCACGGAGCAGCTTCGACAGTCCAAACACGTGTGCAAAGTCCTTTACTGATGGGTTGACAGGGCCAAGGTGATACAACCGGCCATTGTACGCACGCCTCCCGGGGTATAGACAACCCCATAGGCACAATTGCCTATCGACGAACCCCGCCCCAGCCCAGAACCATAAACAGAACTGAGCCGGGGCGGGGTTTACTAGCTTGAGCTGCGGTTACTCCGCGTCCCCCTCCGGGGCGAGCTCGATCAAGCCGTAATCGAACGCGTGGCGGCGGTACACCACTGCCGGACGGTTAGTCTCCTCATTGACGAAGAGGTAGAAGTCGTGGCCCACCAGCTCCATCTCACTCAGCGCGTCGTCCACGCTGCGCGGGGCGTTGGAGTGCACCTTGGAGCGCACAATCTGGCCCGGGACGACGTCCTCGACCTGGTCCGCGTACGGGTCCACGTCGTACTTGCCAGCCTCCTGGGCGGCGCGCTCCTGCTCCGCCTTGGCGTCCGCCTCAATCTCCGCGGCGAGGACCCCGGCACCCTTCGGCGCGCGGTGGCCAGACAGGGCGATGTTGCGGCGCGCCTTGACCTTGCGCAGGGAGCGCTCCAGCTTGTCCACGGCGGCCTCGAGCGCAGCGTAGAAGTTCTCTTCCTTCGCTTCCGCGCGGGCCAGGTGGCCGGAGCCGGTGGCGGTGATCTGGATGCGCTCCGCCTCCGCCTCGCGGCGCGGGTTCTTCTCGTGCTGCAGCTCCACATGGAACGACTTCAGCGTCGGGTCAAGCTTTTCAATCTTGGCCAGCTTGCCGTTCACTCGTTCCTGGAAATGCTCTGGGACCTCGACGTTTCGCCCGGTGATGGTGACCTGGGCATCCGGGCTCAGCGTCTCTTGGATCGGGTTACGGTCTGCAGACGTCATCTGCGTCCTCCCTTGCGGTAGTAGGAACTGTGTCCACCACCACTATACAACTGGTTATGACCAATTCGGCCGGTTTTGACGAAAGCTCGCTACCCTGCCCGACACATCGCGGCGGAATCTGTCAGGCTGGCCCTTGAGGCCCAGGTCGGCGCAAACGGCTGCCGTAATCTGTCAGGAATCCGCCGGCCCCAGATTGATTCACCGGTTAGTGAATAGATTCCGCTTGGGAATTTTCCGCCCTGGGCAAAGTGAACAAATTCGCCCGCGGATCGTGATGTGTTCACTCGGACGGGTGGAGCGAGTGAACACATTTCCCCGCCCCGACACATCGCGGCGGAATCTGTCAGGCTGGCCCTAAATCCCCAGGTGGACGCAAACGACCGCCGTGATGTGTCAGGAATCCCCGGCAATCTGCCGCCAAGCCCACGCCACTCCCCCGCGCACAGCGCCACGCACGCGGCGACGTCGGCCCCGCGCGAGAGCAAAAGAGCGGCACTGGCCTGCAGCGTCGCGCCGGTGGTGACTACGTCGTCGACAAGCACGACCCGGCCGGCAGGCACGCCGGAAATGCGCACGCGCCCTGAAAGGTTGGCCCGCCGCCCGGCTTCGTCCAGGCCGGACTGGTCCGCCGTCCGCGGGTCCAGCGTGAGAACCGGCGCCACCCGCCTGCCGGTGGCGCGGCAGACCTGTTCCACCGGGTCCCCGCCGCGCGCCCGTGCGGAGCGGGTGCGCGTGGGCGCCGGCACCAGCACCGCCCCGGCAGGGATCTCGCCGCGCGCCTCCAGGTACTCCAACGCCGCCGCGAGCACCGCGCCGACGTGGCGGCGCACCGCCAGGTGGTTGCGCTCCTTCATGGCCAGGATCACCCCGCGGTGCGGGTCGGCGTACGGTCCGAGCGCGAACACCGGCGCGTGCGGGGTGGTGTTGGGAAATACCCGCTGCGGTGGGGTCGCCAAGCCTTCGCGGCACGCAGGGCACAGCAGCGGCCCCGGCGCGCGACAGCCCGCGCATTTCCGCGGCAACAGCAGCTCGCCGACCTGACCGAATATCTCCCCCATGCGGGCAAGGCTAGCGCGAAGTGATCGGCAGCGCGCGCACGCCTTCCAGTCCCGGCACCTCGCGCCAGATCGGGTTGTCCGCACCGGAGGCCGGCACCTGCAGCAGCGCGTTAGCGTCGGTGACGTATAGCGTGCTCGGCGACGCCGCCACCGCCACCACCGGCGCCGAAATGTTGCCGGCGGACATCGCGGTCATGGAGGAGCCGTCCTGCTCCACGCGCATCACCGGTGTAGTGGAGGTCGTGCCTACCAAGAGGGAGCCGTCCGGGCGCCAGTCTGCGGAGATCACGCTGCCTGAGAGCTCATGGGCGTACTCGTAGACGTTGACGATGGAACGCTCGCCGGAGGGTTGCCGGCGCACGATGCCGGTGTAGAGGCGGCCGTCGATCACCATGACCACCCGGGTGCCGGTGCGCGACAGCCGCAGCACGGAAATGTTGCCGTCCACGCCGTCGGGCAGTTCCACCTTGACCTCGCCGGTGGTCAGGCTGCCGGTGGCGGCGGACTGCACCGTGCGCAGGATCCGCTTGCCGTCGGCCACCGTCCACACCGCCGCCGCGTCCGGTTCAAAGGCGGGGCGGGTGAACGTGCCCGCGCGCATGACCTCGGCCTCGGATCCGTCGAACTTGCCCACGCGGAAGATATCGTCCTCGGCATCGCCGGGTTTGCCAAAGATGGCGGCCCACTCCCCGTCCTTGGCGATGTCGGCGAAGATGACGTCGCTCGCGGCGCCGAGTGAGCCCTCCACCGGCTGCGTGGAGCGCTCGTCCACGCGGACGACCTTGCCGCCGGCCAGGGCGTACAGTTTGGTTTCGCCGACGGTTTCCACCAGCGGGCTCGCGGCGATGAAGTCGTCGGTGTCGAGGCTGTCGGTGCCGTCGATAAGCGGTTGCCCGTCGGCCTTGAGCTCGTAGGGCCCGGTGACACCCGCGGTGGCGAGCGTCCACACCACCTGGGCCGCGAAGCGGGCGCGTTCGTCCTCGCTCACGCCGGCGAAGCCGGTGAAGGTGTAGGCGCCGTCCTGCTCTCCCGTGTATGACACGCTCGAGGGCAGCGATCCGGTGAGCGCGGGCCGCAGCCGCTCCGAGGGGCCTTCCATGAGCAGCCCGATCAGGTCGCTCGCCAGCGTTTCGCGGCGCGAGTGCACCCAGCGGCGGTCGGTGACCAGCTCCCGGTCGTCCTGGTCGAAGAAGTACAGGTTGTACGGCTGGTACTGGTTGCGCAGCTCCGTGCGCTCGAACACGACGCCTTCCGGCAGCGAGGAGATGCGCCATTGCCCGTCCACCATTTCCATGTCGATGGTGGCCTCATAGTCTCCGCGCTCCGGCGAGTATGAGCCGCCGGAGCGCACCACGCCGACGACTTCGCCGTGCACCGAGTAGCTGCGCTGCCCTACTGAGGACCCCGGCAGGGTGGTCATGCCGATGCTGTCCACCACGAGTTTCTGCCTGCTCGGGTCCCACGCGGCGGAAGCACCCTCGGTGAGGTAGGCGCGCGCCGCCTCATAGTCGCTGTCGGGGGTGGCAGAGGCATGGTAGAAGTCGCGCAGCAGAAGGTCCGATTCCTGGCCGTCCTTCGGCCCCGCGGCCTGCGTTTCCGTCTCCTCGGGCGCGAAGGAGCGGATCACATGCGGCGCCGAGTTCGTGGGCAGCGAGGCGCAGCCGGCGGCCAGGGTCGTTAGCGCCACCGTGAGGCAGGCGAGTGTTTTACGCATCGGTGTCCTCCTGGAGCCTTCGCTTATCGACGTCCAAAGGTGTCCCTCCATCAGCTCCCCCGTCGCCGCCGCCGGCTGCCGCGTCACCGGTGCCTTCGGTGTCTTCCGGGGCGTCGAGCGCTTCGGGGGCGATAGCGCGCGGCGCCTCGAGCGGGAGCGGCGATTCTGTGAAACCGGCCTCGACGTCGCGCGGCAGCACGAGGCGGAACTGCGAGCCCACCCCGTACTCGCCGATCGCATCGAGCACGCCGCCGTGCAGCTGCGCGTCCTCGCGGGCGATGGCCAGGCCCAGACCGGTGCCGCCGGAGTGGCGCTTGCGGGACTTGTCGGCGCGCCAGAAGCGGTTGAACACCAGGTCCTCTTCGCCTGTCTTCAGGCCCACGCCGCCGTCGGTGACGGTGATCGCCACCGCCTCGTCGTTGGAACGCATGCGCACGGTGACCGGGTTGCCTTCCGAGTGGTCGATGGCGTTGGCGATGAGGTTGCGCACCACGCGCTCGATGCGGCGGGCGTCGCCTTCCAGCGTCTGCGGCTCGTCCGGGATGTCGAAGATGACGTCCACGTCCAGCTCCTCGGCCAGGTGCTGGGTTTGCTGCCAGGCGGACTCCACCGGCTGGCGCGCATCCACGTTCGCGGACGACAGCTCGGCCACGCCGGCGTCGTGGCGGGAAATCTCCAACAGGTCGTTGAGTAGCGCCTCGAAGCGGTCCAGCTCGCTGATCATCAGCTGCGAGGCGCGCTTCGTCGCCGGTTCCAGCGAGTCCTCGTTCGCCGCGATCAGATCCGCCGCCATGCGCACCGTGGTCAGCGGGGTGCGCAGCTCGTGTGAGACGTCGGAGGTGAACTGGCGCTGCAGCGAGCCGTATTCCTCCAGGTTGGCAATCTGCTTGCTCAAGGTGTCCGCCATGTCGTTGAAGGACATGGCCAGCACGGCCATCTCGTCCTCGCCGTCGACAGGCATTCGCTCCCGCAAGTGGCCGGACGCGAAACGCTGCGCGGTGCGGGAGGCGGAGCGCACCGGCGCCACAATCTGCTGCGACGCCAGCCAGGAAATGCCCATCAGCAGCACCACGACGATCACCGCGGCGGACGCCAAGATGCCGCGCATCAGCGCGACGGTGGAGACTTCGCTTTCCATGTTCATCACCAGGTACAAGCGAAGGTTGGGGATGTCGGCGTTGGTCGGGGTGCCCACAATCAGCGCGTCGTAGGCCGAGCCGTCCGGGCGCTCCACGGTGGCGAACTGGTAGGCCACGTTGCCGTCCCTGACGTAGTCGCCCAGCCGCTTCGGAATTTGGTAGGCCTCCGGCGACGACGTCACAGCACCGTTCGGCGCCTCCACCACCAGCACAGGCTCGTAGAAGCTGGCGGAGTCGCCGCTTTCCTGCGCGCGCTGCGTCAACCCGGCGCGCGCCGAATTCAGGCGCGCCTGCAACGAGGCGGAGGAGCCGGAGTTGGCCAGCTGGTATTCCACGGTCGAACGCGCGCGCTCGATTTCCACAGTGGCGGTTTCGATCTTGGCTGCGGTGATGCGGTCGGTGACAACGGACGCCAGCGCGAAGCCAAGCATAGACATCACGACCGTGGACACGAGCAGCACCGTGCCCACGAAGCGGACCTGCAGCTTCGTGGACCAGGCGTGCCGCACCCGGTCGCCGACACGACGTATGGCGTCCAGGTGCTACACCTCCGACTTACCGGTCTTGTAGCCCACGCCGCGGACGGTGAGGATGATCTCCGGGTTTTCCGGGTCGTGCTCAATCTTGGAGCGCAGGCGCTGCACGTGCACGTTGACCAGGCGTGTGTCGGAGGCGTTGCGGTAGCCCCACACGGACTCCAGCAGCTCCTCGCGCGAGTGCACCTGGTTCGGCTTGCGTGCCATCTCCACCAGCAGGTCGAACTCCAGCGGGGTCAGCTGGATCTCCTCGTCGCCGCGGGTGACGGTGTGCTGCGGCACGTCCACGGTCAGGTCGCCGACCTCGAAGACGTCCGCCGGAGTCTCGTCCGTGCGGCGCAGGCGCGCGCGGATACGGGCGACAAGCTCCTTCGGCTTAAAGGGTTTGGTGATGTAGTCGTCCGCGCCGGACTCCAGACCCAGCACAACGTCCACCGTGTCCGTCTTGGCGGTGAGCATGACCACCGGCACCGCGGACTCCTTGCGGATCTCGCGGCAAATGTCGATGCCGTTCATCCCCGGCAGCATCAGATCCAGAAGGATCAAATCCGGGTCGAACGAGCGGAAGGCGGGCACCGCCTCGGCACCGTCCGTCACGGAGCTGGTCTGGAACCCCTCGGCCTCCAGCACGATTGTCAGCATCTCGTTGATCGCCGGGTCGTCGTCCACCACGAGGATCTTCGGTGCCATGCGTCCTCCTCTATCCTTTTCGCGCTGAGCTGGCCTTACTGCGCCAGCTCGCTCACTGCCTGCATGATAACCGCCGGTTCCGATGTGCGAAGCCACCGGCTCGCCCAGTTGCGCTCCGCAAGCTCGGCGTACGCCTGAAACGTCGCCACCTGCAGCGCCACGTCGCGCTCGTAGCGGTCCCGGGTGCGCGTCGCGTCCTGTTCCTCGCGCGCCTCCGCGCGCTCGCGCGCAACGTCCGGGGTGGTGTCCACCAGCACCTGCAAGTCGGGCTTGGGCAGCCCCAACTTTCCAAACTCCAGGTCGTGGACCCACTTCACGGCGGCCGGATCGCCCGTGCGCGCGCTCGTGTACGCCGCGTTGGAGGCGACATAACGATCCAGGACGATGACGCTGTGCGGGTCGCCAGCGAAGCCGTCGAGAAGCTGCTTCGCCCCATGCCTGTCCAGGGCGAACAGGGTGGCCATACCGAACGCCGAATCCGTCAGGTCGCCCATGCGCCCATGCAAGGCGTCGTGCGCCAGCTGCGCATGCACGGACGTTTCATAGCGCGGAAACGCCAGCGTCTCAGCGCCGAAGCGCTCCTTCACCGCAGTGACTAGCGTGTTCTTGCCCGCGCCGTCGATGCCTTCAACTGCAACAATCATTCAGCTACGCCAGCGCCTCGAGGAACTGCTCCAAGTCCTCCTCAGTGTCCGCCTCCTCGAGCACGGAAGCGGCAGACTCCACCAACTGCTCGTCCATCTCGTCCGGGCGCAGGCGGATAAACGGGTACGTCTCCGCAATCTCGCCGGCGGAAAACGGCGCGCCCGCCCAGATCGCCGCGATGGTGGCTGCGGCCTGGCCGTTGAGCAGCTCTTCCTCAGAAGAATCCTGCTTCGCGGCGAGGAGCACCGCGTCACGCACCGCTTCAAAAACATCCTCGAAATCAAGATCGACTAGCTCGTCCAGGAAGTCCGTGTTGGCATCGACCGTGAAAATCTGCTCGTCCCAAGTACTCACTGCGGCGCTCCTTCCGTAGATGGTGCGCGAGCGGGCGCCCGCACAACGTGTCGCACCCATTTGTATACGGCAAAACGACGCTCCGGGGCACTCAAACGCAAAACAACTCGCCGCGCAGGGGTTCCCCATTTCACGATGACGTGCTATAAACAGTGCTACGAAGCCAAACGTTACCAAGTTGTAACCAATGCGCGGGCCGGAAACGCCCGCGGGAGGAGTCACCGTGGAAGGGACAGCACGCCGGGTAGCCGTGTTCATCGGCGCAGGTGCACTGCTTGCTGCCGTCGTCGGTTTCACGGTGTGGGCGACCTCCGCACCCGGCCAGAACAACCGCGCCGGGTTTACCGCGGAAGCCGCGGGCACCACTGGCAACAGCGCCGCTTCCACCACCTCGAGCCCGACAACGGAGACGGTGACGGAGAACCTCACGCACACCCGCACCGTGCGCAGCTCCACCAACTCCCCCGACAACGGCCCCGCCGCGCACCACGGCGCGGATGCGGGCGCGGCGGGAGCGACAGGCTCCGGCGCAGGGCGCGCAGGCGCTTCCATGCCCACCGGCTACAACGCGGCGCACGACCCCTACCTGCCGCCGCACGCGGTAGTCGCTCCGGCGCAGGAGTCCACGCAGCCGTCGCGCGTGTACCGCCCGTCCAACATCGTGCCGTCTCCGGCCCGGCCCATGGCCGCCCCGCAGGGTGCCAACCCGGCGGCGGAGCCCACTCCGGCCTCCGCGGACAACCGCACCACCTCCCAGCAGACGCCGGGCAGCACCCCGCCGCGCGAGCCGGGCAACGGCGGCGCCGCGCAGACGAGCACCGCCGCCACCCCGGCACCGGGTGGATCCGAGGTGCAGCCGTCGAAGCGTCCGGATCAGCCGCAGACCACGCAGCAGCCGGAGCAGTCTGAGCCAACCGCGCAGCCGGGCCACGGCTCTGGTCCGTCGCACGTGCCGGACGGAATCCAAGAGGGCACCCCGTCCGAGCCTGGATCCCCCGCCGCGCAGGAAGACCAGCGCCCGGAGATGCGGATGCAGGGCGCAGGAGCCGCAGCGCAATCGGTTCCCGGCGCCGAAAGCGCGGCAGACGCCGCACCGCAGGGCAGCGCTCAGCCGAGCGAGGCGCCGCAGACCCCGGATGCCGCCACGGGAGGCAATGAGGCGCCGACTCCCGTCGCGGGCAAGGAAGACGTCGCAGGCTACCCGCGCGAGAAAGAAGGCGTGACGGCCCGCGACGTGATTGACAAGATCACCGGCCGCTAGACCGTCGCCACAAACACCTGGGATTTGCCGGCTGCGGTGATTTCCGTCGCCGCCTCGCTCGCCGGGACCCAGGCGCCGTTGCCCTGCGTTAAGACGAACCCGTCGGCGCCACGCACCTCGCCCGCGGTGCACAGCACGATCGCGGGGCCGTCTTCGTCGACGGCCAACGTGTCGCCGTCGTCAAGCGCATGCATGCGCACCGCGAAACTGTCCACAGGAAGCTGGAACTCCACGCCGCCGTGCGACGGGGCCGCCTCCGCCCTCGGGTTTTCCAGGGTGCTGAAGTCCAGCACCTTCACCAGCTCCGGCACGTCCACGTGCTTGGTGGTCAACCCGCCGCGCAGCACGTTGTCGGAGTTCGCCATCACCTCCACGCCCAGGCCGGACAGGTAGGCGTGCAGCTGGCCGGCGCGCAGAAACGCCGCCTCGCCGGGTGCAAGGGTGAGCACGTTGAGCAGCAGCGCCGCCAGCACGCCCACATCGCCCGGGTAGGTCTGGTTGAGCTCGAGGTAAACCTCCGCGGCCTCCACCATCCACGCAGGGGCGTTTCGCTTGTCGACGAGCTCCGCTGCAGCACGCTTCACCGATTCAATCAGCTCCACGCGCGGCTGGTGCGGCAGCGAAATCAACGTGGTGAACAACGCCCGCAGATCCCCTTCGCCGTCCGTGGGCAGCAAGGTGGCGTAGCGGTCCAGCTCCGGGCTGCCCAGCTCGGCGAAAAACGCCGCGGTGTCCGGCACCGGGCGGAACCCGGCGAGCGCGCGGAACTCGGTCAGCGCGACGATGAGCTCCGGTTTGTGGTTCGGGTCCTTGTAGTTGCGGCTCGGGCTGTTCAGCTCGATGCCCTCGGCGTTTTCCCGCTCGAAGCCTTCCTTGGCCTGCTCCAGCGAGGGGTGGGCCTGGATGCTCAAGGGCGCGGCCGCAGCGAGCAGCTTGACCAGAAACGGCAGCTGGTCGCCGTGCGCGTCCTGCACGCGCTTGCCCAACGCGGCGGCCGGGTCGGCGGCGATGGCGTCGTCCAGGCCTTGCCCGTTCACCGTCGCCGGGGCGGCCGGGTGGGCGCCGAACCAGAGTTCCGCCTGGGGCTGCGGGCTCGGCGAAGGCTCGCCGCGCAGCTGGGCGATCAACGTGTGGGAGCCCCAGGGGTAGGGGCGCAGAGCTCCTTCGAGGTGCTCCATGGTTCTCCTTCTACTCCTCCGAGGCGGCGGCGTCGGCGACGTCGGCTGCAAGCGCCGTCGCCGCGTAAGCCCTGGCAACCAGGCGCGCCGCACCGGCCGCCGGATCATCCACGTCCGTCTCCACGGACTCGACCCGGCTGCCCGCCGGGGCCACCGGGCTGGCGGTCCCGCACGACCAAACAACGGTTGTTAAACCTACCAGCTTCGCGGGACCGTCGATGTAGGGGTCGTGGAACAAATCGTCCGCGCCAGCCGTCGAATTGCCCTCCTGAGCACGCTCGACGGCGAAGGGAAGTTCCTCCGCGCCCACGACGGAAGCAGGGATGCCGTGCGTGGACCACAGCGCGGCCACCAGCTGCGCCACCGCGCTTCCTGCCCGCCCGACGCCGGTGTGCAGCACACGGGCACCCTCGGCCTGCGCGCGCAGCTTTCGCGCGGCGTTGACCGCCACGTCGCGCCTTGGGGAGACAGACTCCAGCTCAGTGTCCACCTCCGAGGCCAAGAGCTCGAAGCGCTCCGCCACCACCTCGGCCGGCTGGCGCAGCGCGAGCAGCACCGCGCCGACCACGGCGCAGGTGCGAAGCGGGGAGGCACTAGCGGTGTCGGGCAAGGCGGGGATGACGGCGGCGGCCTGTGGTGCGTCGTCAAGCAAGGGCCCCTTGTTCGGGCCCGCGAGGATGGTCTCGGCGCCGCGGCTGGCAGCGGTGGTCAAACCGCGCAGGTCCTCTTCGCGGCCGGCGTTGTCGCCCACAACCACCACGACATCGAGCGCGCCGACGTACGCCGGCAGCACGTCCGCGACCACAACTGGCACCTCGAGCGGGGCTGCAAACGCCGCCACCGCACGCGCCGCGGCCGCCGCGACTTGGTCGGTGGCCAGCACGACCACGCTGCGGGGTGCAAGCCCGCGCAGCCCCGCAAGCAGGTGCGCCGCCTGGCCCACGGCGCGGAGCTGTGCGCCCTCGTGGGCGATGTCGAAAAACAGGGCGTCTTCCCTGGAAAATCCGCTCATACCCCGCGAGCGTACGCGGGGAAGCTTATGCGCGGATGATGCCGAGGATTTCCTCGGTCAGCGCGTCCACTTCCTCGCGCGTCGGCGCCTCGGCGTTCAGGCGCAGCAGCGGCTCGGTGTTGGAGGCGCGCACGTTGAACCACGCCTTGGAGTCCTTCAACTGCACCGTCACGCCGTCGAGGGTGTCCACGGATTCCGCGCGGTCCGCAAACGCGTCCACCACGCGCTGCGTGGCGGCTGCCTGGTCGGCGACCTCGGAGTTGATCTCGCCGGAGGCGGTGTAGCGCTCGTAGGCGCCCATCAGCTCGCTCAGCGGCGCGTCCTGCTCCGCCAGCGCGGCCAGCACGTGCAGCGCGGCCACCAGGCCGGAGTCGGCGTTGAAGAATTCCGAGAAGTAGTAGTGCGCGGAGTGCTCGCCGCCGAACAGCGCGGAGTGCTCCGCCATCTGCGCCTTGATGTAGGAGTGGCCCACGCGGGTGCGCACCGCCTTGCCGCCGTGCTCTTCGATCAGCTCCGGCACCGCGCGGGAGGTGATCAGGTTGTGGATGATCGTCGCGCCCGGGTGCTGCTCGATCGTGCGGGTGGCAATCAGCGCGGTGATCGCGGACGGCGAGACGGCCTCGCCGCGCTCGTCCACCACGAAGCAGCGGTCCGCGTCGCCGTCGAAGGCCAGGCCGATGTCTGCGCCCTGTTCCACGGTGAACTTCTGCAGGTCCACAAGGTTCTTCGGGTCCAGCGGGTTCGCCTCGTGGTTGGGGAACGTGCCGTCGAGCTCGAAGTACAGCGGGCGGATGTCCATATCGCCCAGCACCGCCGGCACCGTCATGCCGGCCATGCCGTTGGCCGCGTCCACCGCGATAACAAGCTTGCGGCGCGTGGGCACCGGCACAAGTTCGCGCAGGTAGGAGGCGTACTCCTCCAGGGCGTCATGCTTATCGACGACTCCCGCTTCCCCCTCGTACCCCGGCACGCCCTCGAGGATCATGCGGCCAATCTCGCCCAGGCCGGTGTCCGTGGACACCGGGGTCGCACCCGCGCGGCAGAGCTTGATGCCGTTGTACTGCGCCGGGTTGTGCGAGGCGGTGAACATGGCGCCCGCGCAGCGCTGGGTGCCGGCGACGAAGTAGAGCTCGTCGGTGGACGTCAGGCCCAGCAGGGTCACGTTGATCCCCTGGCTGGCGGCGCCTTGCGCGAAGGCGTCTGCAAGCGCCGGCGAGGACGGACGCATGTCGTGGCCGACAGCGATGCGGGTCTCCCCTTCCCCGCGCAGGATGTGCGCGAACGCCGCGCCTGCGGTGCGGACGAAGTCCTCGTCGATGGTCTCGCCGACGACGCCGCGGACGTCGTACGCCTTGATAACGCTCTTCAGCGTTGCTTCTGTGTGCTCAATAGCCATGCGCGGTATCTTATCGCGCGCCCCCGACACGGGCCTGCGCAGACCGCTGTTGCTACTGCTCTGCCTCCGGGTCCGGCACGATGCGCAAGTGCGAGCGACGCGCCGCCTTGGCAGCCGCGATCTGCTCCTCCACCCGCTTCGTGCGGTGCACCGGGTGGTTGGAGGTGTCCGGGTTGTTGAAGTCTTTCTCCGCCGAGTACTCGATCGGGTCCTGGCCGGTTTCCACCAGCCCGGTGGTCACCCTTCCTGCTTCGCGCACCGCCTCCGCGAGCGCGGTGATGTCGGTGTTCTCATCGTCCAACTCGTCGTCGTCGAGCTCGACATGCTCGACACGGACCAGCTCCCATCCCACCGGGGCGGTGATGTGCGCGGAATGACGCTCGCACAGGTCCCACGCATGCGGGTCCGGGGCGGGCGCGAGCGGTCCGATAACTGCCGTCGAATCCGCGTACGCGTAGATCAGCGTGGCCACGGCGGGCCGGCCGCATCCGGGGCGGCAACAACGGCGGTAGATATTCACGGCGCCAAGTCTAAACCCCGCATTGAGATTTCGACAGTGCAACGCGGCGCGCCCGCGCCACCTTCGCCGCGCGGCGCAATAGCATTGCCAGGTATGAGCTCCACCGGCCCCTCCCACGTGCAACCGGCCCGCAACCGCCACGGCCACGGCGTGCGCGGGCCCATCCTGCCGATCGGCGTGCCGCGCTACCGCACCCGCGCAGACAGCTTCGACCAGCTGGTCATCGATGCCTACGCGCCGCTGCACAACCAGTACTTCAACGAGCTGGCCGGCGTGGACCTTGCCGTGGACACCATTCCCCGGATGCGTCTCAGCCCCGACATGAGGGTGTTTCCGGACGAGATCATCGCCGACGGCCCGGTGCCGCTCGGGCGCGTGCTGCAGGCCGGGGTGGACAAGCAGGGCAACCCCACCCGCGCACGCTTCGTGGTGTTCCGCATGCCCATCGAGCACCGGGCAGCGCAAACACAAGAGCGGTCAGAACTCATCACATGGGTTCTGACCGCTCTTGTGGCCAATTACCTCAACTTGGATCCGAGGACTATCTCCCCAGACTTCCCCTGGTAGGGCTTAGCCGATCTGCTTTTTCAGGCGGCGGCGCTCACGGTCGGAGAGCCCGCCCCAAATGCCAAAACGCTCGTCGTGCTCGAGCGCGTATTCCAAGCACTCGTCGCGCACTGCGCACGCTTTGCAGATCCGCTTCGCCTCGCGGGTGGAGCCGCCCTTCTCCGGGAAAAACGCCTCCGGGTCGGTCTGGGCGCACAGCGCCTGATCCTGCCACTCCTGCTCGACGGCGCCGAACAACTCGTCGAGGGTCATCCCTCCTGCGGCCGCGCCGCGGAGGGTGGCGTCTGCCTGGTTTTCCACGCCATTACCTTCCTTAGTTGCTTGTCGGTCGTATAAGAGTGGTGACCGCAGTTCCCGGCTGGCGGGCACTGCGGATAACACTGCTGTGATTACACACCGGGACACTAAATAGCCGCAACCAGAATTCTGCAGTTTCGGTCCCCCGCCCCCCATTTCCCACGTCGCTCGTCACACGAGTCACATTAGTCACACGCGCCAGGAGATGGGGGTGCGCATCGGGGGTACTACATATGGTAGCGGCGCCGATTTGAGCAACTATTTTTCAGTTTTGGCGTGTCGCTTACGCGTCCGGAGAGAAACGCACTCCCGAATCCGGGATTTCCACGCCCGGCCACACGCGCATGCCCGCCTGCAGCTCGCAACGCGCGCCAATCGTTGCCCCTTCGCCGATCACGCAGTCCGTGATCCGCGCGTTCGCGCCGATCCGCGCACCAGCGGCGATAATCGAGTTGCGCACCATCGCGCCAGGCTCGATGGTCACGCCGTCGAAAATCACCGAGTCGTCCACACGCGAGCCGGCCCCGATCTCGCAGCCGCGGCCCACAGCCGTGCCGCCCATCAAGATGACGCCGTGCGCGACGCCAGCGGAGTCGTCCACAAGCGACTCGCCCGTGCACCCCTCAAGCAACGGCGAGTACGCGATGCCGCGCACCACATCCGAGGAGCCCTGGACGAAATCGTCCGGGCGGCCCATGTCGCGCCAATAGGACGAATCCACGTGGCCGACCACCTTCGCGCCCGCCTCCAGCAGACCCGGGAACGTGTCGCGCTCCACCGACACCACGCGCCCGGCCGGGATCTGCTCGATCACAGAACGCTTGAACACGTAGCAGCCGGCGTTGATCTGGTCGGTCGGCGGGTCCTCCGTCTTCTCCAAAAACGCCAGCACGTTGCCGTCCTCGTCGGTGGGCACCGAGCCGAACGCGCGCGGATCCGGCACGCGCACCAGGTGCAGCGTCACGTCGGCGTCCTTGTCCACGTGGGTGGTGGCGATGGCGGACAGGTCCGCGCCGGAGAGCACGTCGCCGTTGAACACCATGGCGTTGTCGTAGCGCAGCTTGTCGTACACGTTGCGGATGCCGCCGCCGGTGCCCAGGGCCTCTTCCTCCACCACGTACTCGATTTCCAAGCCGAACTCGGAACCGTCGCCGAAGTACTCCTCGAACACCTCAGCCTTGTACGACGTGCCCAGCACCACGTGGTTCATGCCTGCCGCCTTAATGCGGGCGAGCAGGTGCGCCAAAAACGGGTAGCCCGCGGTGGGCAGCATCGGCTTCGGGGTGGACACCGTCAGCGGGCGCAGACGCGTGCCGCGCCCGCCCACCAGGATCACCGCGTCCATCTCAGTGACTGCCCCGTCGGGCGCCTGTGCGGCGCCGATGTGCTCCGAAGTTGCCATTACTCGTCCTTTTCTTCCTGGTGTTTGTGGTCTAACTAAGTATCGGTGCGCCGCCGCGGTTTGCGCAGGCCAAGTTGGAACGCCCCGCGCACCTTCAGCCCGAGCCACAACGCCCACCGCAGCGGTGCCTGCCACGGGTGCGGGTGCCTGTCGCGCTGGAAGCGGTAGGCCGAGCCGTGGTGGGCGGGCACCGTGACCTTGCGGAACTTGCCCGCCACGTGGCCTTGGTCGTGCAGGATCACCGACGATGGGCAGTACAGGTTGTCCCACCCTGCGCGCGAGAGCCTGTCGCCGAAGTCGATGTCTTCGAGGTACATGAAGTAGCGCTCGTCGAAGCCGCCGATGGCGTCGAACGCGTCCCACCGCACCAGCAGGCACGCGCCCGAGAGCCACCCTGCGGTGCGCTGGACGTGCATGTTCGCGTCCGCCTTGTAGGCGCGGGAAAACGGGTTGCGTGGCCAGACGTCGTAAAGCAATGCATGCCCGATGCCTGTGGCAAGCCCGGGCACCTCGCGGGCGCTCGGGTACGCGGAGCCGTCCGCTTCCTCGATGCGCGGGCCCGCCGCCCCCGCCTTTGGAGCAGCGTCGATGCAGCGGATCAGCTCGTCGATACTGCCCGGGCCAAACTCCACGTCGGGGTTGACGATGAGGAAGTAGTCGTTTCGGATCGCATTCGCTTCTCGACGCTCCGCAAGCGCCGCGGCCGCGACATTAATCGCCGCCCCGTAGCCGATGTTTCCGCCGGTGGGAAGGAATTCCACGCGCTCGTGCTGAGCGGCGGCGCGCTGCGGCGCACCGTCGGTGGAGCCGTTGTCCGCGCAGACCAAATGCACCTCGCCGCGCGTCGCCGCGTCGAGCGACGCAATCAGGTGCGACAAATGCTCGCCCGGCGAGTACGTCACCGTGATCACCGCGAGCGGCGCGTCAGTCGGATGGAGAGAGTCAGCGTTCACAATGGCTGGAATCATACCCACCAGTGGGGCCGAAATTGGTGTACGGCACAGGCACTGCGGCAGGGATTCAGGCGGGGATGTCGTATACTTCCCCGCGTGACTGACCCCAACCGCCGTGCCCGCGACATTCAGGCGGCACCATCGCGAACGCGAGACGTGTCCCAGTCCGGCCACCCCGTGATCAAAGGGGTCCTGGCGGTGGTCTCCGCCCTGGCCATCACTCTGTCCGGCGTCGGCTACTTCGCCGTCGGCCGCCTGGGCGGGCAGCTGTCCGCCTCAGAGCTGGACGTGAGCTCCCAGAGCAAATCCAAGGGCAAGGGCAACAAGGACGACGCGGTGCTCGACGGCGCGGTGGATATCCTGCTCGTCGGCTCCGACTCGCGCACGGACGCGCAGGGCAACCCCTTAAGCGAGGACGAGCTCGCCCGCCTCAACGCCGGTGTGGCCGACGGCGAGATCAACACCGACACCATCATGGTTGTCCGCATCCCGGAGGACGGCTCGAAGGCGACGGCCGTTTCCATCCCGCGCGACACCTACGTCCACGACTCCACCTACGGCAACCTCAAGATCAACGGCGTTTACGGCGCCTACGCTGCCGACAAGCGCGAAGAGCTGGTCGAGGAAGATGGCATGTCCGAAGGCCCCGAGCTGGAGCAGCGGGTCGCGCGCGCGGGCCAAGAGGGGCTGATCGACGCGGTGGCCGACCTCACCGGCGTGGAGGTGGACCACTTCGCGCAGGTGGGCCTGCTCGGCTTCGTGTTGCTCACCGACGCCGTCGGCGGCGTGACCGTGTGCCTGAACAACGCGGTGGACGAGCCGCTGTCCGGCGCCCACTTCCCCGCCGGCGTGCAGACGCTCAACGGCACGCAGGCGTTGTCGTTCGTGCGCCAGCGCCACGACCTGCCGCGCGGCGACCTCGACCGCATTGTCCGCCAGCAGACGTTCATGGCGTCGCTGGTGCGCAACATGCTCTCTGCGGGCACCCTGACCAACCCGGCGCGCCTGCGCGAGCTGGCTAACGCCGCCGAGCGCTCCGTCACGCTGGACAAGGACTGGGACGTGGTCCGCTTCGCCCAGCAACTTTCCGGCCTGGCCGGCGACAACGTCACCTTCACCACCATTCCGGTGACCTCCGTCAACGGTGTGGGCGACTACGGCGAATCTATCGTCACCGTCGACGTGGCCCAGGTGCACCGGTTCATGGAAGACGCGGTGGAGCCCGATCAGGAAGAAGAGGACACCACCGAGACCTCCGACTCCGCAGACTCTTCCGACTCCGCGGCGTCGTCGACGCTTAGCTCCCAGGACGTCATCGTGCTCAATGCCGGGGCTGTGCCGGGCCAGGCGGGCCGCGTCGGCGAGGAGCTGGGCAAACAGGGCATCCAAGTTTCCGAGGTGGCCAACGCAATGGACGGCCTGTACTACCAGAGCCAGGTTGTGGCGCCCGACGCGGACGACCCTGCCGCCCAGGAGCTCGCCCGGATCCTCGGCGGTGTGCCGGTAGTGGCCAACGCCACGCTCGAGCCGGGCACGATGGTGGCGGTCGTGGCCGACGATTACGCAGGCCCGGGTCTCATGACCGAGGAGGAAGCGCAGCAGGAGGCGCCTGTGGGCACGCCGGGTGAGGATTTCGGCGCGACCGAGATCGGCCCCGAGATCACCGCCGACGGCGACAGCCCGCGCTGCGTGAACTAGCCCCCACCCCACCAGACCTTGTCCCACATTCCGGGAATGTAATTCCAGAATTTTCCCGAAACCGGAGAAAACCCTGCTCGCACTTTGGTAAAACCAGAATGCATGACTCGCACATCACGGCCCGAGCCATCGCCAGAGACCACAACAACCACCGGAACGAGTAGCGCGCCCGAAAAGCAGGGCGCGACAGACCGCGTCCTCAACACCATCGAGAAGGTGGGCAACAAGCTCCCCGAGCCGTTCACTCTCTTTTTGCTTTTGTTCCTCATCACCGCCGTCATCTCCACGGTGATGGCCTGGTCCGGGGCCCAAGTCCAGGTCCCCGGCTCCGACGAGGTCCGCCCCATCCACGGGTTCTTTACCAAGGAGGGCCTGGCCTGGTTCACCGTGAACCTGGGCGAAAACTACGTCGGCTTCCCGCCGCTTGTCTACGTGATGCCCATCATCCTGGCAGTCGGCATCGCAGAGCGCTCCGGCATGCTCTCGGCGCTGATCCGCCGCCTGTTCGGCTCCGCCAACAAGACCGTCCTGCCTTACGCGGTGGGCCTGATCGGCGTGTCCGCCTCCCTGATCGCGGACCCGGCCTTCATTGTCATCCCGCCGCTGGCCGCCATGGTGTTCAAGGCCGCGGGCCGCCACCCCGTCGCCGGCCTGCTGGGTGGTTTCGCCTCCGTGGGTGCCGGCTACGCAACGTCGATCCTGCCCGGCTCCCTAGACGCGCTGTTTGCCGGCATCACCAACTCCGTCATGGAGGCGCTGCCCAGCCTGGAGGCAAACGAGGTCACGGTGATGTCCAACTACTGGTTCAACATCGCCTCCGCCTCGATCCTGGGTTTCATCGCCGGCCTGATCATCGACAAGGTGCTAGAACCTCGCCTGAACAAAATGGGCGTGCCAACCGAGGTCGCCGAAGGCGAGGACGCCCCGGACCTGGACCGCGACGGCAACGAGATCACCGCCGAGCTCACCGCCGAAGAAAAGCGCGGCCTGACCGCCACGCTGTGGGTCACGCTCCTGCTCACCATTGTCGGCACCGTCGCCGTGCTCGTGCCGGGCTCGCCGTGGCGCAATGAGGAAGGCACATTCCTGCCGGATTCGCCGCTGATGCAGTCCACCGTGTTCATCGTGGTGCTCTACTTCGTGGTCATGGGCCTGGTCTACGGCAAGGCCGCAGGCACCGTGAAAAGCGTCACCGACGTGACGGACATGATGGGCTCGTCAATCAAGGAAATGACCGGCTTTTTGGTGCTGGCGTTCATCCTCGGCCAGTTCATCGCGCTGTTCAACTGGACCGGCATCGGCACCTGGACCGCCGTAAAAGGCGCGGAAGCCCTCGAGTCCGCGGGCATCGGCGGCTTCGGCGCGATCATCACCTTCGTCATCCTCGCGTCGTGTCTGAACCTGCTCATCATCTCCGGCTCCGCCCTGTGGACGCTCATGGCCGCAGTCTTCGTGCCCATGTTCGCGCTGCTCGGCTTCGACCCGGCGTTCATCCAGGCCGCCTACCGCGTCGGCGATTCCGCAACGCAGATCATTACCCCGCTCAACCCGTACATCATCGTCATCCTCACCCAGCTGCGCCGCTACGAGCCGAAGGCCGGCATCGGCACCCTGATGTCGCGCCTGATCGTGTTCACGGTGGTGTTCTGGATGTTCTGGCTGGTGCTGCTGTTCATCTGGTACCAGTTCGATCTTCCGTTGGGGCCGGGCGCGTCGATCATGTTGGCGTCGTAAAGCAATTGCCCCTTACGATGGGCGGGCATGAGCATGCTCGCACCGCTAATGCAGACCGACCCGTCGACGCCGCGCCTGACCGTCTACGACGACTCGCGCGGCGTGCGCATGGATTTTTCGGCGCAGACGCTGGACAACTGGGCCAGCAAGGTCGCCAACATGCTCGACGAGGAATTCGACGCCGGCGACAACGTCGCCATCGACCTGCCGGTGTCGTGGCAAGCGGCGGTCATCGCCATCGGCGCGTACAACTCCTCGCGCACCCCGCTTATCGACGCCTCCGGTGCCCCCGCCCCAGAGCTCATCTTCACCACCCTGGACGGCGCCGCGCGGTGGAGCGAAGTGCCCGATTGCGTGGTGGTTTCCGACGACCCGTTCGGCCGCGGCGTGGTGGAAGCCGGCGGCGAACTGCCCGTGGGCACCGTGGACTTCGGGCCCACCGTGCGCTTCTACGGCGACGACTATTTCGGCCAATCCCCTTCGCTGAGCTCGTTCGCCGTGCCCGGCCTGGGGGCGGAGCGCTACCTGGTGCAGGACTGGCATACCACCGAAGAGTTCGCCGCGAACGTGCTCGGCCCCATCGCCGCCGGCGGCTCCGTCGTGGTGGTCACCGGGCTGGTCTCCGCCGAGCGGCTGCAGGAGATCGCCGAGGCGGAGAAGGTCACCCGCTTCATCGACGGGCAGTAACGCGGCGGGGCTGTGGCTGGTTACCCTGGCCCGGTCGGTTATTCTGTGGCGGATACACCCGTGCTCACGCCCATGAAGGGATCGCCCATGCTCACCAGCTCTATCTCCCGCCGCGCCATCGCCCCCGCGCTCGCCGTCGCCCTCGTCGCCGGCGCCGCCCCGGTGGCCACCGCCGCCCCGGCAACCAACACCGAAGCAGCCACCGATCAGACCTCTGACCAGGCCGACCAGGGCAAGCAGTCCAGCGGCCCGGGCAGCTCCGAGTTCACCCAGGACGAAATCGACAACGCAAAGCGTTTCGCCGGCCTGCTCGCCGGCATCCTCGCCATCGTGGCCACCATCGGCGCCGCTGGCCTCTACTTCGCCGGCCCGCACCTGGGTCTGAACCTGCCGGGCCTGCAGAAGTAGCGCTACCGGCCGCGCGGCCCCCGTCTCGGCGCGACCCCCATTCCACAAACCCCGAGTAAGGGATCCAGAGTATGGCCCAAAATCGGCCTTACTCTGGATCACTTACTCGGGGTTTAGCTCTGTAGGTCTGCCCCAGTCCACTGCCGGATAGCCTCACGGATCGCATCCGACCGGGTGGCCAGACCCTCCGCTTCGGCGCGGGCCATGAGGGCGGCGATCGTTTCGTCGTCGAGACGCACCGGTACGACCGTGCCTGCACCTTTACCTACTGGTGGACGACCTCGGCGCGGAGCCGGCAGCTTTGAAAGGTCGTACCCCGCTTCAGCCTCATCAGCCCACTGCTGAATTTGCTCTTCGGTGATCGATTTGCCGTGGATCTTTTCCATGCGGATATCGTATACGAAAATCCGACCCCTACCGCCCAAATACCCGGCGCACGAAACGGCGCCACGCCACACGCGCCACGGAGTGCGGCAGCGCCACCACCTCCCGCGCGTAGTTTTTCACCCGCGACGTCTCCGGGGTCGGCGCCGCCACCAACTGCACCGGAATGTCCAGGTGCCACGCCCACACGCGGGTGCGCAAGACGTGAAACCCGCTGGTCACCACGGTCAGGCACGCGGCCTCCGGGAACAGCGCCCGGGAGCGTTCCAGGTTTTCGTTGGTGGAGCGCGCCTCCGGCTCCAGCACGATCGACGACTCGGGCACCCCGCGGACCAGCAACCAGTCGGCCATCACCTCCGCCTCCCCAAACCCGGTAACCACCAGCGGCGCGGGATCCGCACGCCACACCTCGAGCGCCCGGCGCAGCCGGAATTCGAGCATGCGCGAAGGGCGCCCGTCCACGATGCGGGCGCCCAGCACGACGATTGGGTTATTCACCCATCAGGCGCTTGCGTAGCGCCTCGTCCTTGCGCTCGACCTCGGCCGCCATGCGCGCCTGGTAGTCCACCATCTTGCGCTGCACGGACGGGTCGGCGGCACCCAGGATGCGTGCGGCCAGAAGACCGGCGTTTTTCGCCCCGCCGATGGAGACGGTCGCCACCGGCACGCCGCCCGGCATCTGCACGATGGACAGCAGCGAGTCCAGCCCATCCAGCGTGTCCAGGGCGCGCGGGATGCCGATGACCGGCAGCGGGGTCGCCGCCGCCACCATGCCCGGAAGGTGCGCCGCGCCGCCGGCGCAGGCGATGATCACCTGCAGGTCGCGCGTGTGCGCTTCCTTGGCGTACGCCAGCATTTTCTCCGGCGTGCGGTGCGCGGAGACCACGCCGACTTCGAAGGGGATGCCGAATTCGGCGAGCACCTCGGCGGCCGGGGCGACGGTGTCCCAGTCCGAGTCGGAGCCCATGATGATGCCAACGACTGGCTGTGCCATGTGTCTAGTCCTTCCAGGTTGCGTGGATGATGTAGTGCGCGGCGTCCTCGGCCACGGCGAGCGCTTCCTCGACGGTGTCGGCGCACACGTTGACGTGCCCCATCTTGCGGCCGGGGCGGTGGTCCTTGCCGTAGAGGTGCACCTTGGCCTGCGGGTACTTGCGCATCACCGCAATGACGCGCTCGGCCATCGGCACGGAGGGGTCCTCGTCGCCGCCGAGGGTGTTGACCATGACGGTTGCGGGCGAAAGCTTATCGACGGCACCTAACGGCCAATCCAGCACAGCCCGCACATGCTGCTCGAACTGGGAGGTCACGCACCCGTCCTGGGTCCAGTGGCCGGTGTTGTGCGGACGCATGGCCAGCTCGTTGACCGACACTTCCGGGCCGTTGTCGCCCTCGTACTCGAACAGCTCCACGGCCAACACGCCGGTCACGCCCAAGCCTTCGGCAACCTGCACGGCGAGCTCCTCGCAGCGCTTGGCCAGCTCCGCGGACATGCCCGGCGCGGGCGCGATGGCCACGCGGCAGATGCCGCCGTCCTGGCGCGACTCCACCACCGGCCAGGCGCGCACGTCACCGGAGCGGTTGCGCGCCACCATCGCGGACAGTTCGCGGGTGAACGCGACCTTCTTCTCCGCCATCAGCGGCAGGTCGCGGCCCAGCAGGTCCTCGACCAGCTCGGCGCACTCTTCGCGCGACGACGGGAACCACACCCCGTGGCCGTCGTAGCCGCCGCGGGTGGCCTTCAGGCACACCTGGCCGTCGGTGTCGTCCCAGAACGCTTCGGCGTCCGCGGCCGACTCGATCGACGCGAACGCGGGCACCGGCAGCCCGGCCTCGGACAGGCGCTTTCGCTGCTCGAGTTTGTCCTGCGCGTAGATCAAAGCATCGGGGCGGGGTTCGACGGCCACGCCATCGTCGATAAGCAATTGCGCGTACTCGTTGGGCACATGCTCATGGTCGAAGGTGACCGCATCCGCGCCACCCACGACCGCGCGCAGATCCTCGAGCTTGGTGTAATCGCCGAGGCGCACATCGCCGAACACCTGCGCCGCCGAGGCATCCTTACTCGCGGCGAGCACGCGGGTCTCCACGCCGAGTTCGATCGCTTCCGTCTGCATCATCCGTGCCAACTGGCCGTCGCCGATGACGGCGACGACGGGCATCCCATAGGCGTTACTCACCCTGCACACTGTAGTCGCCCCTCCGACTAGCATCGCAGCCATGTCTGCAACGATTGCCCGCCACACCACTTTCCAAAACTCGCTGATGACCGCGCTTCTCGACGGCATCTACGACGGCGAGCTGACCATCAGCGACATCCTGAGCAAAGGCAACTTCGGCCTGGGCACCTTCGACGCCCTCGACGGCGAGATGCTCATCCTCGACGGGGTGTGCCACCAGCTCACCTCCGACGGCAAAGCGCGCGTGGCCGATTTGGACCAGCGCACCCCGTTTACCGTGGTGACCAACTTCGTGCCGAGGATGCGCTTCGACGCGCCCGCCGGCATGGTCCGCTCCGAGCTGGCCAAGTTCATCGACGACGCCGAGCCCAGCCACAACTTCTTCACCGCCGTGAAAATCACCGGCCGTTTCAAGGAAGTGGTGGTGCGCACCGTGACCAAGCAGGAAAAGCCCTACCCGCCGATGTCCGAGGCCGTCTCCGACGACGCGGAGCACGTCTTCACCGACGTCGAAGGTGTCATCGGCGGTTTCCGCACCCCCATGTACGCCAAAGGCATCGGCGTGCCGGGCTGCCACGTGCACTTCATCGATAACGAGCATTCGCGCGGCGGCCACGTGCTGGACTACACCGTCGACGAGGCCGTGATCGAGCTGTGCCCCGGCACCGACATGGAGCTGCACCTGCCCGTCACCGCCGAGTTCTTGGGCGGCAAGCTCTCCCCCGAGGACTTGGACGAGCAGCTGCACACCACCGAGATCAAGGGTGACAAGTAGCGCCCAGCGCCGGGCGGAAAGGGTGCGCCGGACGGGGTTCCTGACAAATTACGGCAGCCGTTTGTGACGACCTGGGGATATAGGGGCGCTCTGACAGATTCCGCCACGAAGTGTCGGAGATAGGGGCTCCCGAGGCGAGGCGCGCGGCCGGCGCCGGCGCCGGCCGCGCGCCGCAGGCCTAGCGCACCGGACCGAGCGCGCGCTGCAGCACCTTCTCCACCGAGCGCGTCTTGCCCACCCGCTCGAACACGATCGGCTGAGCGTAGCCGTACACCGCCACGTTGATCCCGCCGCGCTCGCGGCGCACGGAGTGGATCTGGCGCAGCGGAATGGAATCCACCGCGCCGCGCCGGCCGCGGGCCAGGATGCGCTTGTCGGTGACGATGAAGCGCCGGCGCCTGGACGCTACCAGCGGGACGATGAACCGCCACAGCACGAGCAGCGCCCAGATAAGCACCACAATGTTGCGCAGGCCCGGGTCCACGTGCGGGGTCACGTCCATCCAGCCGACGGCCATCCACGCTACGCCGGTCACGGCCACCAGCTCGAGCAGCGGGATGGTCAGCGAGGAAAGCGGCGCGCACACGTCGGCGAGGACAACTTCGTCCCCGCCGACGCGAAACGGTGCTTTGCCAGCCATAAACAGGCAGGGTACTGCACGCCTAGGACGTCGGCCGCAGATGGTGGACGTCGCCGACGGAGAAAGCGGAGCCGTCGATAAGCACTTCGCCCTCGTCGTTGATCCCGGTGACGGTGCCGGTGACGGTCTCCTCGCCCTCGCGCATCTCCAGGCGCACGTGCTGGCCGATGGTCGAGCACACGGCGCGGTAGTCCTCGAGCAGCTGCGGGTCGCCCTCGCGCCACTGGTTCAGGCGCTTGCCCATGGCGAGCAGGATGTCGGCGGTGAAGTCGTCGAAATCCACGTCCAGCCCCTCGAGGTTGAGCGCGGTGGCGGTCTCCACCGGCAGGTCCTCGGTCCGCATGGCCACGTTGATGCCGATGCCCACAATCACCCGCGGCAAGTCCAGCGCGGAGAGGATGCCGGCGATTTTCTTGCCGCCGATCTGCACGTCGTTGGGCCATTTCAGCCGCGCCTGCGGCACCACGTCCGTCACGGCCACGCCCGGCGCGATGGAGAGCAGCCCGAACGGCGGCACCTCATCGGGCACGTCAATCACCATGCTCATCGCCAGCTGGGAGCCCTTCGGCGAGACCCAATGACGGCCCAGCCGCCCCTTGCCGGCGGTCTGCTCGTCGGCGATGAGCACGGTGCCGGGATCGCCCTCTTTGAGCAGGTCAGCGTTGGTGGAGCCGGTGGTTTCCACCCACCGCACGTTCGGCCAGTACTCCGCCACCGCGTCCTGGATGGCCTGAATGTCGCGCACAGTCATGGGTTCGAGCATATCGCTTCTGAAAATCGAGTAGTAGGAGTCCTGAAAATCGGGTAGTAGGACGCTTTCGTGCAGTACAATGCCCAATATGGCCTACCTCCGACGCACCCTCGACGACGAGCTCGACCTCCTCATGCCCCATCTGTCCGCAATCGCCATTGACGGGCCGAAAGGTGTCGGGAAAACCGACACGGCCAAACGCCGCGCCACCACCACGTGGTTCCTTGATGATCCGGACATGCGCAGCATTGCGGAGGCCGATTTTTCGCTCTCATCAGCGCCAGACGGCACGCTGCTCATCGACGAGTGGCAGCATCTTCCCCAGGTTTGGGATTCGGTTCGCCGTCAGGTGGACCAGGGAACTGCCCCCGGGCGCTTTCTGCTCACCGGCTCGGCCACTCCCGTCGACGCGAAAGGTTCTCATTCGGGCGCCGGGCGGATCTTCTCGTTGCGAATGCGCCCGATGGCCGTCCATGAACGCGGCGTTTCTGACCCCACGTGCAGCTTCGCCAGGATCTTGGCCGGAGACAACGAAGTATCCGGACACTCGGATTTCGAGGTCGGCGATTACGCCAAGCTCATCACCGGCAGTGGTTTTCCCGCTATTGCCGCGGCTGACCCCACGGTCCAAACGCTGATGCTCGACTCGTACATCGAGCGCATCATCGATCGCGACATCCCCGATGCAGGCTACGAAGTCCGTCGCCCCGAAATGCTCCGGAGCTGGCTGCGCGCCTACGCAGCTGCCACTTCCACGACCACCGCCTACTCGAGGCTGCTCGACGCCACGACGGGCGGCCAGGTGGAGCAACCGAATCGGAAAACTACGCTCGCATACCGCGAGCACCTAGCGAAGATTTGGCTGCTCGATCCCGTGCCTGGGTGGGTTCCGGAACATAACGAGTTCAAGCGGCTGCAGCAGGGCCCCAAACACCACCTCGCCGACCCCGCTCTCGCGGCACGACTGCTCGGCATCGGCGCATCCAGCCTCCTCAGCAACCGCGCGGCCCACATGTTTGGGCCACTCTTCGAATCCCTGACTGCGCTCACACTCCGTGTGCTGGCACAAGCATCCAGAGCGCGGGTGTACCACCTCCGATCAAACGCCGGAGAACGGGAAGTCGACTTCATCGTCGAAGGACCGGAACGAGAAGTCGTCGGTGTTGAGGTCAAACTCAAGCCGCGGGTTGATGACGCCGACGTCCGGCACCTTCTGTGGCTGCGCGAGCGCATCCCGGACCGGGTAACCAACCTGATGGTGGTAACCACAGGTAAACAGGCGTACGTCCGCCCCGACGGAATTATCGTTATGCCCCTCGCCCTTCTCGGCGCGTAGGCGCCGCTCTACTGCCCGTCGGTGGAGGGTGAAACGCGGGCGGCGGAGCCGTCGATAAGCATGGCGGCACATAAGGAATCTAGACTGAGGCGTTATGAGTTCATCCAAACCCGACATGACCACCACCGCGGGCCGCATCGAGGATCTGCGCAACCGCCTGGATGAGGCGCAGGCCCCGGTCGGTCAGGACGCGATCGACGCAGTGCACGCAGCTGGGGCCGCCACCGCCCGCGAGCGCGCGCTGAAGCTTGTGGACGAAGGCACGTTCGTGGAAACCGACGCGCTGGCGAAGCACCGCGTCGAGGCGTACAAGATGGACAAGTCCAAGCCCTCCACCGACGGCGTTGTCACAGGCTATGGGCTTATCGACGGCCGAAGGGTATGCCTGTTCTCCCAAGACCCAACCGTCTTCGACGGGCAGATCGGCGAGGTCTACGCCGAGAAGATGCTCAAGATCTACGACCTGGCCACCAAGACCGGC
Source organism: Corynebacterium haematomassiliense (assembly GCF_013978595.1). GTDB lineage: Bacteria > Actinomycetota > Actinomycetes > Mycobacteriales > Mycobacteriaceae > Corynebacterium > Corynebacterium lehmanniae. The sequence goes on along the minus strand of NZ_JACDTZ010000002.1, from coordinate 318,408 downwards.
GTGCCGCTGATCGGCATCTACGACTCCACCGGCCCGCGCTGGAAGGAAGGCATCGTCACCGCGCACATGCAAGCGCAGATCCTGCGCGCCGCCACCCGCGCGTCCGGGCTGATCCCGCAGATTGCGGTGGTGGCCGGCGACGCGGCGGCGCTGACCGCGACGAGCGTGCCGCTGGCGGACATCACCATCATGGCCGAGGGCGCGGCGATGCACGTGACCACCGCCGACATCGTGAGCAAGGTGACCGAGACCGAAACCACCAGCGAGCAGCTCGGCGGCAGCGCCGTCCACGCCGCGGAGACCGGCCTGGCGCAGCTGACCGCCGCCACCGACGTGGAGGCCGTGGAGCTGGCGCGCGCGGTGGTGGGCTACCTGCCGCTGAACAACAAGGCCGCCTCTCCGCTGGGCGCCGAGGCTACCGGTTCCGGCGCTGACCTGGACACCTTCATCCCGGACGACGACAACCAGCCCTACGACGTGCTGGACGTGGTCAACGCCGTCACCGACGGGGACTTCTTCGAGCTTTCCGCCGGCTACGCGGGCTCTGTGGTCACCGGGTTTGCGCATGTTGGCGGGCGTGCCGTTGGTGTCGTCGCCACGCAGCCGAGCGTGCTGGCGGGCTGTCTGACCCGCGACGCCGCCCGCAAGGCCGCGCGCTTCATCCGCACCTGCGACGCGTTCAACCTGCCTGTCGTGCAGTTCGTGGACTCGCCGGGCTTCCTGCCGGCCGTCGAGGAGGAGCGTGCCGGCTCGTCCGCCGCCGCGGCGGCACTTGCCTACGCGTTCGCCGAGGCGCAGGTGGGCACGATCACCGTGGTCACCCGCAAGGCGTTCGGCCCCTCGTACGCCCTGCTGGGCTCCAAGGGCCTGGGCGCTGACCTGGTGTTCGCGTGGCCGACCGCGCAGATCGCGCTTGCAGACGCCCCCACCGCCGCCGAAGCCATCGGCACCGACGCCGACAAGTACGCCGAGGAGAACCTCAACCCGTACGTGGCCACCGAGCGCGGCCTAGTCGACGCCGTGATCGAGCCGTCCGCCACCCGCGACCGCGTGCTCGAGGGCCTGCGCCTGCTGGAGCGCAAGGTGGGCTACCCGGCGCAGAAGAAGCACGGCAACATCCCGCTGTAAGGAGGCTGACGTGGACATTCAGGTACTCAAGGGCAACCCCACCGAGGCGGAACTGGCGGCACTTTCGCAGGTGCTGGAGCAGCTTAAGCGCGAGCGCAAGCTCGCCGGGGTGCAGCCGGACGCGAACTACTGGGGTATCTCCCACCCCGCCACCGCGTACAACCCGCACGCGTTCGACTCGGCGGCGTACTTCTAATGCGGCTGGTGCTGGCGTCGCAGTCGCCGTCGCGACGCATGCTGCTCGAGCAAGGCGGGGTGCGGCCCGTACTGCGTCCCGCCCACATCGACGAGGACGCGGTGATCGCATCGCTTCACAGCGTCGATGCGGCCACCACCGTTTCCACCCTCGCCCGCGCCAAAGCGGAGACTGCCATCGCCGAATTCCCCGGCGACGTGGTGGTCGGCTGCGACTCCATGCTGCTCCTCGACGGCGAACTGCTGGGCAAACCCCACACCGTTGAAGCGACCATCGAGCGCTGGAAGGCGCAGCGCGGCAAAGAAGCACAGCTGCTCACCGGGCACGCCGTGTGGTTCGGCGGCGAGTGGGTGGTGGACACCGTCGCCACCACCATTCGCTTCGGCGACGTCTCCGACGCCGACATCGAGGCCTACGCCCGCTCCGGCCAACCGTTGGAGTGCGCGGGCGCGTTCACGCTGGAGGCGCTGGGCAGCTGGTTCATCGACTCCATCGACGGCGACCCCACCAGCGTCATCGGCCTATCCATGCCACTGCTGCGCCGCTGCCTGTACCGCTTCGGGCTGGACGCCTCCGACTTCTGGGAGTGAGGGGGCCGAGATCCGGGCGGTTTTGTACGAATCGACATTTTTTCGGAATCTGCCCTGCAAAACCCCAGGTCGGATTTTAGCGTTGTTGATTCGTACAAATTTGCGACGACCCCCCGCACGCGCCCCTAGAATCCGCGGGCGGTGAGGAACTCGTCGAGGACCTTGAGGCCCTCCGGCTGGTGGTTCACGCACATGCGCAGCCACTCGCCGATCTTGTTCTTAGGGTTGCGGACACTTGACGGCTCGTCCAAGTCCACATCCTTTCCGAACAGCGCTTCGTAGATGGGGCGGCGCTGCTCGTCGCTTTCCGCTCCGATCTTCACCGCGAGCTTGATCGGTGTGTCTCCGTGGCTTTCGCGGTAGTTCACATCGGCGCCGGCGGCGACGAGCCGCTGCACGAGAGCCGCGTCGCCGTCGCCGAGATCGTCGTGGCTCAGCAGCAGCGTCAGCGTGTTCTGCCCATAGTCCACCACCGTCGCATCGGCGCCGCGGTCCAGCATGTCGTTGCTGATCTTTGCGCGTGCCTCCGGGTCGCGGTTAATCAGCCCGGCGCACAGCATCTCCGTGGCGTCGTTCGCTTCCGGGTCGTAGACCTCCAGAAACTCCTCGTAGGTACCGTTTTGGGCGACATACAGCGGGCTTGCCATGGTTTTCTCTCCCTCGCTAATAACCTTTTGCTTTCAAGAACTCGTCGAGGACATAGAGCTTTTCCGGACGGTCGTCGGCGTTCATGCGCAGCCACTCACCGATGCTCATGACTGGCTCGTGTGCGTTGGACGGAAGATCCAGATCCAGCTCTTCTGCTCCAAACAGGGCCTGATAGAGCGGTCGACGCTGCTCGTCGTCGTCCACACGGATCTCGATCGCCAGCTGCAGGACCAAGGATCCCCGGCGTTCGCGGTAGTTCACGTCGGCGCCGCCGTCGACAAGCCTCTGCGCAAGCGCTGCATCACCGGACCCCAGATGACGGTGCCTGCCCAGCAGGACAGTCAGTGCGTTCTGCCCGTATTCGACTCGCGACGCATCCGCGCCCCGGTCCAACATGTCGTTGCAGATCGCGGCGCGGGTTTCCGGATCCTTGTTGGTAAGGCCGTTAAGCAACATGTCCGTCGGGTCATTCACCTCTGGGTCGAACACCTCGAGAAACTCCTCGTAGGTGCCCTTCTTCGCCGTGTACGTCGGGCTTGCCATGGGAATCTCCTAATAGCCTCTGGCCTTGAGAAACTCGTCCAGGACGTCGAGTTTTCCGGGGCGCCCGTCCACGTTCATGCGCAGCCACTTCCCGATCGAGTTCTTTCGGGTGCGCAGGTTCGTCGGCTCGTCCAAATCCACGTCCGCGGCGAACAGTGCCTCGTACAGGGGGCGGCGCTGTTCGTCGTCGTCAACGCGGATTCGAATAGCAAGCATCATGGGTACGTTGCCACCGCTTTCGCGATAGTCCACGTCGGCGCCGCCGTCGATAAGCCGCTGCGCCAGTGCAGGGTCGCCGTCAGCGAGCCGGTCGTGGCTCAGCAGCAGCGTCAACGTGTTCTGCCCGTAATCCACGACCGTGGCATCCGCGCCGCGGTCCAGCATGTCGTTGCTGATCTTTTCGCGTGCCTCAGGGTCGCGGTTGATCAGTCCGGCGCACAGCATCTCCGTGGCATCGTGCGCTTCCGGGTCGTAGACCTCCAGGAACTCCTCGTAGGTTCCGTTTTGGGCGACATACAGCGGGCTAGCCATTGGTGCTCCTCGGTGTGGGACGCAGGTCACATCGGGTTACGCGCCCCACAATATGCGCGAATGCCTGGCCCGTCACGGTCTCCCAGGAAACTAGTAGCCTGGCGGCCATGGAAATCAACGACATGCTCGCCCCGAAGCCCATCGAGCTGCCCGCCGATCCGGCCGCGGGCAAGGATTTGCTTGCAGACGACACCGCGCTCGCCCACCCCGACTCCCCCGCCGTCTGGGCCGCCCGCGCGGAACGCGAACTGAGTGACGGCGACAAGCTCATCGCCTACGCGTACGCCCGCACCGGCTACCACCGTTCCCTGGACCGCCTGCGCGCCAACGGTTGGAAGGGCTGGGGCCCGGTCCCCGCCTCCCACGAGCCGAACCAGGGCGTGTTGAAGGCCATTGCGATGTTGGCAGTAACCTCACAGGCTATCGGTGACCAGGCAGAATACGACCGTTGCCACCAGATGCTTTCCGACGCCGACCCGCAAAGCGTGGAAAAGCTTTTACCCTAACGAGGTATGACGCGAATCAACCAAGCGACCAAGCTACTCATTGCAGTTCCGACGGCGCTCGCGATTGCGTCGTGCAGCGCCACGGAGGACACAACAGCTGACACAGCTGCGGGAACCGGCGGGAAGGCGCCCACTGTCACCGCGTCCATCGGCGGTGCCGGGGCGGACACGGCCGCTCAAGGTGCGGACCTCCCCGAAACGGTGACTCAAGAAAAGACCGTCACCGAAGCGGCCGCGCAGCCACCGGTTACGAGGCCGCTGCCGCCAGCCCCCGCCCCCGCCCCGGAGGGCGACAACTGTGCCAGCCTGCCCACCGATCCGCGCCAGCAGTACGCCACCGGCACAGCCCCGGGCCGCATGCCGGCGGCTGACAGCCAGTCGGACATGAACTACTGGATCGAGAACATCGAGAACCACTACGATCCGTGCGCGCCGATCAGCTGGATCACGTTCCGCGGCTCACTCGGCGACGGGGATCGCCCGGCAGGCACCGGCGCCTCCATCAGCGACGGCCTCGCGCTCTACGTCAACGGCCAGCCCGCAGGCGACATGCGGCTATTCACAGAGGTTGAGAGCATCGAATTGCTTAACGACGGCCAGCTCCGCCTCTCCTGGGGTGAACGCGGAGAAGCCACCGCGGCAGGTATTACCGACCACTACACCGTGGACCTCACGGCACAAGGCGACGCTGTGCAGCCCGTCGCTGGCGACGTCGAGCAGTTCAACCGGTTCTGGAACCAGTCCGGTTACTTGCTCAACTAATCGCCGGATCGTCTAGCACCGCAGCGAATGTTGCTAGACGATCCCGCACCCGGCAATCTATTTCCCCAGCTGATGTTGGAGATGGGTGCCAATAAGAAACGGATCGTCTAGCAGGCCATTGTGTCTGCTAGACGATCCGTTGCGAACGGGCGGAGTGCTCGTCGAGAAGCGAAACGCTCTTAGGCGTGCTTCTCCTCGACGCGCTTGATGGCCTCCTCGGCCACCTTCTCCTGGATGCCCATGTCCAGCTCGGAGGTGAAGCCGACGCAGGAGCAGTTGATCTCGCCGAGGACGTAGGTGTCCTCGCCGGTCTCGTCGTCGTCAGCGAGCATGAAGTCCGCGGTCCAGATCAGCGGGATGTTGTCGCCGCCGAGGTTCTCAGCGATGACCGGGCGGGCCTCGGCGAACATGTCGACGAGCTCCTGCCACTCCTCCGGCTTCTGGTAGGTGTACTTCGCGCCGGAGAACAGGGTTGCGGAGAACGCGTCGCCGCCCTCAGCCGGCTTCTTGTGCACGACGAAGACCGGGTGCGGGCCGACCAGCAGGATGCGGATTTCGCCCTCGACGATGCGCGGCATGAAGCGCATGTCCACGAGCATGCCGTTGTCGCCGACGATGTACTGGTCGCAGAAGTCCATGAACTCGCCCAGCTCGCGGTCTTCGGTGTGGTTGTCCACCGCCTCGGTGCACTTGAGCTTGGTGTCCAGCGGCAGGGCGGTGCCTGGCTCGACGGACTCGGCCAGGGACTCGTCGGCAAGGCGCACGCGCCAGATGCCGGAGCCGGTGGAGCCGCGGTTCTGCTTGAGCACGCGCTCGCCGTAGGACAGGGACTTGGGGAAGGTGTTGTGGAACTCCTCCACGTCGTAGTACGCGGCGGTGTCCTCCGGCACGAGGTCGGTCTTGTTCAGCTTGACCAGGGCGTCCTTGGCACCGTAGGAGATCATCTCCTGTGGGGTGGACATGCCCACCAGGCCGGCCTCGGACAGGCGGGTGAGCAGGTCGAAGTAGCCCTTCTCACCGCCCGGGATGTTGCCCGGGTTCACGCGGGAGATGTAGGCGTCGAAGTTCTCGGAGACGTAGGTGAACAGGTCGTCCGCCCACTCCGGGCGGAAGTAGACGACCTCGGAGTGCCAGCCCTTTTCCTTGATGGCGTTCACGATGGGCATGGTGTCCTTGCGGTGGCCGTCGAAGGACTTGTCGGAGCCGCCTTCGACCTCGAAGACAACAATCGCCTTGTGCACGGTTGGTCCCTTTCATGGTTCATACCCCGCTTCACGCTCACACAGGAGCCGTCGGGGCAGGTCAGATTGCTAGAACAAACTGGCCGCGACCTGTATGTTCCTGACTTGACTTTAACCCGCGGCAGTGAGTTCCACCGGGCGAGCGATTTGATAGTGTGCAAGTTCACACCACCGTGTTTTCTGGCCGAACGCGTCAAGCGCGCTGCATTCGTTTCTGTATCGTTGACGGTGGTTTTGCACACTGGTGTTGCACACCGCACACGAGCGAGAAGAAAGGTTGCCACCATGGGCATCGAGCTCGACGACACCCCGCAGTTCCAGCAGTACGCGCACCCGGAGAAGTTCGTTTCCGCGGCGTGGCTGTCCGCCCGCCTGGGCGTGCCGGGTTTGAAGGTCGTGGAAAGCGACGAGGACGCGTTCCTCTACGACATCGGCCACATCCCCGGTGCGGTGCGCATTGACTGGAAGCGGGATTTGAACGACCCGCTGGTGCGCGACTTCATCGACGGCGAGGCGTTTGCGGAGCTGATGCGCTCGCGCGGCATCAACCGCGACGACACTGTGGTGGTCTACGGCGACTCGTCCAACTGGTGGGCGGCCTACACCGCGTGGGTGTTCGAGCTGTTCGGCCACCCGGACGTGCGGCTTCTCGACGGCGGCCGCGACGCGTGGATGGGCGAAGAGCGCGACACTTCCTTTGTGGTGCCGGACTACCCGCGATCGGACTACCCGGTGGTTCAGCGCCAGGATGCGCCCTTCCGCGCGTTTGCTTCGGAGTTGCTGGAGCGCACGCCCGCGCAGCTTATCGACGCCCGGCCGGCCCCGTTCTACCTGGGCGAAGACCCGAATCCGGGGCCTTCCTCCGCGCCGTCGCTGCGCCAGGGCCACATCCCCGGCGCGGTGAATGTGCCGTGGGGCCGTTCCGTTTTCCCGAACGCCCGCTTCCGCTCGCTGGAGGACATTGAAGCGATCTACGCCGACTTCGACAAGGACGCCGAGACGGTGGTGTACTGCCAGCTCGGCGAGAGTTCCTCGCATACTTGGTACGTGCTCAAGCACATCCTGGGCTTTAGCAACGTCGCGCTCTACGACGGCTCCTGGGCCGAGTGGGGAAACATGGTGCGCATGCCGGTGGCCAAGGGCGACAACCCCGACAACGCTGCAGATTAAGTGCGCCGGCGCGGTAGCGCTGTAACATGGTTCGACGTTTGTCCGACGTTTCTAACGGTTTGTGTTTTCCGAATGTAAGGACGGGATTGCTTCGTGCCTACCACTGCAGCGACTACTGACTTGCCTAACCGCGTGACCAAGGTGCTGGTGGCCAACCGTGGCGAGATCGCCGTGCGTGTCATCCGCGCGTGTGTGGACGAGGGCATCGCGTCTGTCGCCGTGTACGCCGAGCCGGACGCGGACGCGCCGTTTGTGCAGTTGGCCGATGAGGCCTTCGCGCTTGGCGGCGAAACCGCGGCCGAGAGCTACCTGGACATGGACAAGGTCATCGCCGCAGCGGAAAAGTCCGGCGCGGACGCGATCCACCCGGGCTACGGCTTCCTGTCAGAGAACGCGGAGTTTGCGCAGAAGGTCATCGACGCAGGCCTGACCTGGATCGGCCCCTCCCCCGAGGCCATTGCCGCGCTTGGCGACAAGGTCACCGCCCGCCACATCGCCGAGGCCGCGCAGGCCCCGATGGCGCCGGGCACGAAGAACCCGGTTGCCGGCGCCGACGAGGTAGTCGCCTTCGCTGAAGAACACGGCCTGCCCGTGGCAATCAAGGCGGCGTTCGGCGGCGGCGGCCGCGGCATGAAGGTGGCCTACACGCTCGAGGAGGTCCCGGAGCTGTACGAGTCCGCCACCCGCGAGGCCACTGCCGCGTTCGGTCGCGGCGAGTGCTTCGTGGAGCGCTACCTGGATAAGGCCCGACACGTGGAAGCGCAGGTGCTGGCGGACCAGCACGGCAACGTGGTGGTCGTCGGCACGCGCGACTGCTCCCTGCAGCGCCGTTTTCAAAAGCTTGTGGAGGAGGCCCCGGCGCCGTTCCTCACCGACGAGCAGCGCGAACGCATCCACGCCTCCGCTAAAGCCATCTGCCGCGAGGCCGCCTACTTCGGCGCGGGCACCGTGGAGTACCTCGTGGGCTCCGACGGCCTGATCTCTTTCCTGGAGGTCAACACCCGCCTGCAGGTGGAGCACCCCGTCACCGAGGCCACCACCGGCATCGACCTGGTGCGAGAGCAATTCCGCATCGCCCGCGGGGAGCAGCTGCTCATCGACGCCGATCCGGTCCCCCACGGCCACGCCATCGAATTCCGCATCAACGGCGAGGACGCGGCGGCGAACTTCATGCCGGCGCCCGGCACCGTCACCGCCTACGCCGAGCCGGCCGGCCCGGGCGTGCGCGTGGATTCCGGCGTGCGCGCAGGATCCGTGGTGGGCGGCCAGTTCGACTCGATGCTGGCCAAGCTGATCGTCACCGGCGCCACCCGCCGGGAGGCGATCGAGCGCGCCCGCCGCGCCCTCGGCGAGTACGTCGTGGCCGGCTTCCCCACCGTGATCCCGTTCCACCAGGCCATCCTGGACAACCCGGCGTTTGTCGGCGACGAGGACGGCTTCGGCGTCTACACCCGCTGGATCGAAGAAGAGTGGGACGGCGAGCTGCCCACCACCCCGGAAACCGACGAGGACGCGGACACTGAGACGCCTGCCCGCCGCACCTTCGCGGTGGAGATCGACGGCCGCCGCATCGAAGTCGCCCTACCCGAGGAACTCGTCGCGACGGGTCCCGCCAAGCGCAAGCCGAAGAAGCGCCGGGCAGGCAAGGCAGCCGTCTCCGGCGACGCCGTCGCCTCCCCCATGCAGGGCTCCGTGATCAAGGTCAACGTGGAGGAAGGCCAGGAAGTCGCCGAGGGCGACGTGCTGGTCGTGCTGGAAGCGATGAAGATGGAAAACCCGGTCAAGGCCCACAAGGCCGGCGCTGTGACCGGCCTGGCCGTCGAGGTTGGCGGCCAGGTAAACAAGGGCGCAGTGCTGATGGAGCTGAAGTAGCCCCTCCCCCCGTTACGAGCCCCAGCCCTGCATGATCCGCAGCGCCGGCTCGCGATACTGCGGCGGCAGCGCGCCGACGATCTGCGGCAGCGCGAGCAGCACCCCGGCAAGGGCGACGAGCACGATCGCGGTGATCCCCACCGCGCTGACATCCGAGCTGCCGCCGTCTTTCACCTTTTCCGGTGTGCCGCCCGGCACCGCGGTTTCGTGCACCACCGGCGTTGAGATGCGCTTCGCCTGCGCCAGCAGCTCCAGTTCTTCTTCTGGGCTAACCTGCGGGCCGTTGTCCGGCACGGAGCTGCGGTTGAGCCGGCCTTCCTCCCCCTTGCTGCCCACCGCCAGGCTCACGCCGGTGTAGACGGACAAAAAGCCCTTGCCCTCCACCCACACCGGGCCTCCGGAATCGCCGGGTTTGCCGGACGGGCCGTCCCAGTAGAGGTTGTTGCCGATGGCGCCTGCGAAGCTGCCGCACGTCGTCTTCTTGCTGGTGCCGCCGTACACGCACACCGGGTCGCCAGAGCGCATCAGCGACGGCGCCACCACCGCGTCCCCGGATATGGCGTTCTTGCCCAGCTTCACGCCATCTGCCCAGCGGATCACACCCCAGTCGTTGGCGGTGCCCTCGTCCGCGTTCATCGCCGACGACGGGTGGAACGTGCCGGAGGCGCGGAACCCCTCCCCCATTACCAGGGCGCGGTCGCCCTCTTCGCCGCAGTGCCCGGCGGTGTAGCTGACGTTCTGGCCCCGGTCGTTAAACGCGATGGTGCAGCGCCCTTTGCCCACCACGTCCACCACATCGCCCTGGTTGACCACGGGGGTGGCGGCGGGTGGAGCGTCGTTCACCACGGGCGCTGCCACGGCGAATGCGGGGGTTGCGGCGAGGGCCAGGGCGGTGGACGTCGATAGGCAAATGCGTCGAAGCATGGGGAAAGATTAACGTGGAGCGCATGGATTACACACCTGAGTTCCAACTACGCGAGGCCACCGAGTCCGACCGCACCTACCTGCGTCGGCTGAATTACCTCGCCGACGTCTTCGGCAACGAGGCCGGCGATGTCGGCCACAGCGAGCGCGAAGGCGCCGAAACTTATGTGGGCCAGTGGGACCCGGAGCGCGAAAGCGGCATCGTCGCATTCGATCAATTCCACGTACCTGCAGGTGGCGTGTGGTTGCGGTACTGGCAGTCGCCTGACGACGGGCACGCGAACCTCGCCCCCGACATCCCCGAAATAGCCATCGCGGTAGAAAACCGCTACGCAGGCAACCGTCTCGCGGTGAGGCTGCTGCAGGCGGCGGTGGAGCTGGCGAAGCGCCAGGGCGCGCCGAAGGTGGCGCTGTGGGTGGACCCGGACAACGACCGGGCGCGCCACCGCTACGAGAAGTTCGGCTTCAAGAATGTCGAGGGCGAGGACAACGTCATGGTCGTGGACGTGGAGGACTTCACCGCGTAGGCCGGTGTCGCCGGTGCCCGAGCGCGCCTCGGCACAGCAAAGCAAACACCGCGCGGCCGTGAAACGGTCCGCGCGGTGCTGATAACACCCCTGCTAGGCGATGACCACCACGAGGTCGCCGCCTTCCACCTTGGTCGGCTGGGTGAACGCGACGCGCTCGATCTTGCCGTCCTTGGTGGCGGAGATCGCGGCCTCCATCTTCATGGCCTCGATGGTTGCCACCGGGTCGCCGGCCTTAACCTCGTCGCCTTCCTTGACGGTCACCGTGACGGCACCGGCGAACGGCGCTGCCACATGCCCCGGGTTGGAGGAGTCGGCCTTCTCCACCTCGGCGACGGAGGACTCGGCGGACTCGTCGCGCACGGTGATCGGGCGAACCTGGCCGTTGACGGTGAGGATGACCTGGCGCATGCCCTTCTCGTCCGGTTCGCCCACGGCCTCGAGGCTGACCACCAGCGGCGGGCGGTTCTCGTCGATCTCGCCGTACCAGATCATGGTCTCCTCGCCCTCTTCGAGGCCGTAGAAGAACGCCTTGTCGCCGAGCTGGTCGGTGATGCCGTAGGTGCGCAAGTGCTCCTGGTATTCGGCGTACTGCTTCGGGAAGAGCAGCTTGTCCAGGGCGGCGCGGCGGGTGTCGTGGTCCTCCGACTGGAGGTCGGCGGCGAGCTCCTCCGGCACCTTCACGGTGTGGTCGACCTCGCTGCGGTTTTCCAGCGCCTTGTCGCGCAGCAGCGGCCCGCCGCCCGGAGGCGTGCCCAGCTCACCCTGCAGGAAGCCGATGACGGATTCCGGGATATCGTACTTGCGCGGGTTTTCGGCGAACTCCTGCGGGCTGACACCCTGGCCCACCAGCTGCAGCGCTAGGTCGCCGACGACCTTGGAGGACGGGGTGACCTTGGTCGGGCGGCCGAGGATTTCGTTCACGCCGGCGTAGTAGTCCTCGATGAGCTCGAAGCGGTCCTCCAGACCCAGCGCCTTGGCCTGCGTGCGCAGGTTGGACAGCTGGCCGCCCGGGATCTCGTGCTTGTACACGCGGCCGGTCGGGCCCGGGATGCCGGACTCGAACGGGGCGTAGACCTGGCGCACGGCCTCCCAGTAGGGCTCCATGTCGAAGACGGCCTGCAGGTCGATGCCGGTGTCGCGCTCCGTCTCCGCAAAGGCGGCGACGAGGGCGGACATGGACGGCTGCGAGGTGGTGCCCGCCAGCGGCGCAGAGGCGACGTCGACCACGTCGGCACCAGCGTTCGCGGCTGCCAGATAGGTGGCCAGCTGGCCGCCCGCGGTGTCGTGGGTGTGCACGTGCACCGGCAGGTCAAAGCGCTCGCGCAGCGCGGTGACCAGCTTGGCGGCGGCTGCCGGGCGCATCAGGCCCGCCATGTCCTTGATGGCCAGGACGTGGGCGCCGGCGTCGACGATCTCCTCGGCCAACTTGAGGTAGTAGTCCAGCGTGTACAGGTCTTCCGCCGGGTCCATCAGGTTGCCGGAGTAGGCCATGGCCACCTCGGCGACGGTGGTGTTGGTCTCCAGCACCGCTTCGATGGCCGGGCGCATCTGCGAGACGTCGTTGAGCGCGTCGAAGATGCGGAAGATGTCGATGCCGGAGGTGGCGGCCTCGCGCACGAACGCCTTGGTCACGGAGTCCGGGTACGGGGTGTAGCCCACGGTGTTGCGGCCGCGCAGCAGCATCTGGATGTTCACGTTCGGCATGGCCTCGCGCAGCTCGTCCAGGCGCATCCAGGGCGACTCGTGGAGGAAGCGCATGCCCACGTCGTAGGTGGCGCCGCCCCAAGCCTCCACGGAGGTCAGCTCCGGGGTGAGGTGGCCGACGTGCTTCGCCGCAGCGACCAGGGTGTTGGTGCGGATGCGGGTGGCCAAAAGCGACTGGTGCGCGTCGCGGAAGGTGGTCTCGGTGACACCCAGCGCGGTCTGGTTGCGCAGCTTCTCCGCCCACTTTGCCGGGCCGAGCTCGAGCAGCTCGTCGCGGGAGCCGCGCGGCAGGTCGCCGTAGTTGGCCTCCGGCAGCTTCTTGGACGGGCGGATGTTGGTCGGGCGCGGACCGTTGGGCTGGTTCACCGTCACGGACGCCAGGTAGTTGAGGATCTTGCCGGCGTCGTCGGCTGCTGCCGGCGCTTCCAGCAGGTTCGGGTGGTCCGCGATGAAGCCGGTGTTGATGCGCTCGTGGCGGAACTCCGGCTCGCTCAGAAGGGCGCGCAGGAAGCCGATGTTGGTGGACAGGCCGTTAATGGTGAACTCGTTTAAGGCGCGCAGCGCGCGGTCCACGGCGACCTGGAAGTTGCGGCCGCGGCAGGTCATCTTCACCAGCAGCGAGTCGAAGTTCGGGGTGATGGTGGTGCCGACGGCCACGTTGCCGTCGAGACGCACGCCCGCGCCGCCCGGGGACTGGTAGCCGGTGACCACGCCGGAGTCCGGCCTAAAGCCGTTGGCGGGGTCCTCGGTGGTGATGCGGCACTGCAGGGCGGCGCCGTTGACCTCGATGAGGTCCTGGGTGAGGTGGAGCTGCTCCAGCTTCGCGCCGGCGGCAATGTACATCTGGTTTTTCACGATGTCGATGCCGGTGACTTCCTCGGTCACGGTGTGCTCGACCTGCACGCGCGGGTTCATCTCGATGAAGACGTGGTTGCCGGACTCGTCCACGAGAAACTCGACGGTGCCGGCGCCTTCGTAGTTGATCTCCTTGCAGAAGTTCACCGCGTCCTGGCAGATGCGCTGGCGCTGCTCCTCGGTGATGTGCTGCGCGGGGGCGATCTCCACGACCTTCTGGTGGCGGCGCTGCACGGAGCAGTCGCGCTCAAACAGGTGCACGACGTTGCCGTGGGAGTCCGCCATGATCTGCACCTCGATGTGCTGCGGGCGGATCACGGCGCGCTCGATGTAGACGTTCGGATCGCCGAACGCGGCCTCTGCTTCACGGGAGGCTTCAGCAGCAAGCTTCTCGACGTCCTCCGGTCGCTCAATAAAGCGCATACCGCGTCCGCCGCCGCCTGCAACTGCCTTGACGAAGACCGGGAACTCGAAGTCCTTGGCGTACTCCGCCAGCTGCTTCGGGTCGTCGGAAGGCTCGGAGTCCTTCAGCACCGGCAGACCGGCGCGCTCCGCGGCCTGGACGGCGGCGGACTTGTCGCCCGTCAGATCCAGCGTTTCCGGGGAGGGGCCGATGAACTTAATGCCGTTGTCGCGGCAGGCTCGCGCCAGGTCGGCGCGCTCGGAGAGGAACCCGTAGCCTGGGTAAATCGCGTCCGCGCCGGTTTCCTTCGCGGCGCGGATGATCTCGTCGATGTCCAGGTAGGACTTCACCGGCTGGCCCGGCTCGCCAATCTGGACGGCCTCGTCCGCGAACGGGCGGTGGAAGGAGTTGCGGTCCTCGCGGGGGTACACGGCGACGGTCTTCGCGCCGGTCTCGAATGCTGCACGGAAGGCGCGGACGGCGATTTCGCCGCGGTTGGCCACCAGGATCTTGCTGAAGGCGGGCAGGTCGTGAAGCGGGAGGTTATCCGGGTTCATCGGTTTCCTTTCACAAAGGAAGTTCTTGCGGTCATACGGATAGGACAAGTTTAATACAGATCACATCATTTTCGGGACACTTTGGGGGACGGCGTGGGGGTGGAAAAACGCGGGCCGTCGACAAGCGACTGCCCGCGTTTCGGGGGTAAAAGCGATTTAGCGCTCGATGTGGCGCTCCTCCGGCCCGTTGTAGGCGGACAGCGGGCGGATCAGCGAGTTGTTCTCAAACTGCTCGATGATGTGCGCGGTCCAGCCGGTGATGCGCGACATCACGAACAGCGGGGTAAAGAACTCGATGTCGAAGCCGAGGATGTAGTACGCCGGGCCCGACGGGAAGTCCAGGTTCGGGCGGATGTTGATGGAGGTGTTTTCGTACATGGTCTTGGCCATGATGTCGTACATCTCCACCCACTTCTGGGCATCCTTTTCCGGGTGCTCCGCGGCCAGCTTCTTAAATGCAGCTTCCATGGTGGGCACGCGCGAGTCGCCCTTCTTGTACACGCGGTGGCCGAAGCCCATGACAAGCTCCTTGTTCTTCAGCTTGTCCAGGCACCACTGCTCCGCCTTGGCCGGGTCACCGATTTCCTCCATGTGGTGCATGACGAACTCGTTGGCGCCGCCGTGCAGCGGGCCCTTGAGCGCGCCGATGCCGCCGGTGATGGCGGACCAGCCGTCCGACATGGTCGAGGCGATGGTGCGGGCGGTGAAGGTGGAGGCGTTAAACGAGTGCTCCGCGTAGAGGATCATCGTCTTCTCAAACGCCTCGATGTCGGACGGGATGTTCGCCGGCGAGTTCTCCTCGTCGCCGAAGACCATCCAGAGGAAGTTCTCGGAAAAGCCCTTCTCCTTGCTCGGCGCGATGTAGTCCTTGCCCTGGCGGCGGCGGATGTCCGTGGCCACGATGGTGGGCAGCTTGGCTAACAGCTTGCGGCCGATGCCGCGCAGGTGGTCGGAATCCGGGGTGAATTTCTCGGCATCCTCCGCGCCCAGGTAGGACACAGCGGTGCGCAGCACGTCCATCGGGTGGCAGTCCTTGGGCATGAAGTTGATCACCTGGATCAGCTTCTCGTCGATGTCGCGGTTTTCCATGCAGCCGCCGCGGAACTCCGCCAGCTGCTCGTCGTTGGGCAGCTCGCCGTTCCACAGCAGGTAGGCCACTTCCTCGAAGGTGCAGTGCTCTGCCAGCTCCTGGACCGGGTAGCCGCGGTAGAGCAGCGAGTTGGTCTCCGGGTTCACTTTGGACACGGCGGTGTAGTCTGCGACGACGCCGTTGAGGCCCTTGCGGATGTCTTGCTCGGTCATGATGGATCTCTCCTTTTGGGGTTGGGGGTGGGTGGGGCCTACTTCTCAAAGGTGGAGCTGTAGGTGTCCTTGGAGTAGGTGAAGACGGACTGGTCGAACTGGTTGTACTCGTCGTAGCGGACCAGCTCGTAGAGCCGGGAGCGGTGCTGCATCTTGTCCAGCCACGGCACCTGGGTGCCGGTTTCGGCCATGTCGCGCAGCATCGCCTCGGTCTGGCCCATCGCGATGCGGAAGGTGGTCACCGGCCAGATCACGGCGTTGTAACCGAGGTCTTCGAGCTGCTTGGCGCTGAGCAGCTCGGTTTTGCCGAACTCGGTCATGTTCGCCAGCAGGGGCGTATCGACGGCCTCACGGAACTTGGTAAAGTCCGCCTCGGAGTACAGCGCCTCGGTGAAGATGAGGTCGGCGCCGGCGTCCGCGTAGGCCTTGGCGCGCTCGATGGCCTCGTCGATGCCTTCGATGCCGGCGGCGTCGGTGCGCGCGCAGATGACAAAGTCGTCGTCGTGGCGCTCGCGCACCGCGGCGGTGATGCGGCGCACCATCAAATCGCGCGGCACGACTTCCTTGCCGTCGAGGTGGCCGCAGCGCTTCGGGTTGACCTGGTCTTCCAGGTGCAGCGCCGCCAGGCCCGCGGCCTCGAACTCGGCGACGGTGCGGGCGGCGGACATGGGTTCGCCGAAGCCGGTGTCGGCGTCGATGAGCACGGGCAGGTTGGTGGCGCGGGCGATCTGGCCGCCGCGGTTAGCCACCTCGGACAGGGTGGTCAGGCCGATGTCCGGCAGGCCGAGATCGTTGGCCACCACGGCGCCGGAGACGTAGACGCCGGAAAAGGCGCCGATGTCTTCGATGAGGCGTGCCGTCAGCGGGTTGAAGGCGCCGGGCAGGGTCGTAATCGTTGCGTCGGTAAGCGACGCGCGCAGTGCCTTGCGGCGTTCGTTCGGGGTCTTTTCGGGTGCGAACATTAGAAGATGCCTCCCGGGATTTCTTCGGCGGCGGCGCGGGTGGCGTCGCTGACGCGGATGTTCAGCTCGCTCAGGTCGGTGAGGTTTTCCAGGTCCTGCACCGCTGCGAGGAAGCGGTCCTGCTCTTGCTTATCGACGATGCCTTCGGCCAACGTCCGGAACTTGGCAATGTAGTTCTCGCGGACGAACGGGCGTGCGCCGTATGGGTGGGCGTCCGCGACAGCCATCTCGTCCTCGATGACGGTGCCGTCTTGGAAGGTGATCACGGCGCGTGCGCCGAAGGCCTTCTCGTCCGGGTCGGTTGAGTGGTAGCGGCGGGTCCACTCCTCGTCCTCCACGGTGGAGACCTTGTGCCACAGTTCGACGGTCTCCGGGCGGTTCGCCCGCTCCGGGGTGTAGGAGTCCACGTGGTGCCAGCCGCCGTCTTCAAGCGCGACTGCGAACATGTACATGATCGAGTGGTCCAGCGTCTCGCGGGAGGCGGCCGGGTCCATCTTCTGCGGGTCGTTCGCGCCGGTGCCGATGACGTAGTGGGTGTGATGCGAGGTGTGCAGCACGATGGACTCGATCTCGGCGGTGGTCTTGCCGGCGTCCGCGATGGTCTGCTTCATGCGGCGGGCCAGGTCGATCGGGGCCTGCGCCTGGTACTCGGCGGAGTGCTCCTTGGTGTAGGTGTCCAAGATGGCGCGCTTTTCCTCGCCGTCCGCTGGCAGGGGCACGGTGTAGGTGCGCTCCGGGGAGTGCAGCATCCAGGCGATGAACCCGTCCTCGCCTTCCCAGATCGGGGCGGGCGCGCCCTCGCCGCGCATGGCGCGGTCCACGGCCTCGATGGCCATCTTGCCGGCGAATGCCGGCGCGGAGGCCTTCCAGGAGGAGATCAGGCCCTTGCGGGACTGGCGGGTGGCGGTGGTGGTGTGCAGCGCCTGGCCCACGGCCTGGTAGATGGTGTCCACGTCCAGGCCGAGCATGGTGCCAATGCCTGCGGCTGCCGACGGGCCGAGGTGGGCCACGTGGTCGATCTTGAACTCGTGGAGGCAGATGCCCTTGACCAGGTTGACCTGGATTTCGTAGCCGGTGGCGATGCCGCGGATCAGGGCCTTGCCGTCCAGGCCCTTGTGCTGGGCGACGGCGAGGATCGGCGGGATGCTGTCGCCCGGGTGGGAGTACTCGGCGGCGAGGAAGGTGTCGTGGTAGTCCAGCTCGCGCACGGCGGTGCCGTTGGCGAAGGCGACCCACTCGGCGGAGTAGGTGCCGTCCTCGCCGAAGACGAGCGCGCCGTTGTTGTCGGCGGGGGGCGCCTTGGCCATTTCGCGGGCCACGGCGACGGGGCGGCGGTTGTAGGAGGCGACGGCGACGGAGGCGTTGTCGATGATGCGGTTGATGATCATCTCGCGGGTGTCTTCCGGCACCTCAACCGGGTCGACTGCGACCTTGGCGATCTTGTAAGCCAGATGCTCTTCGATGGGAAAGTCCTCGGCGGACTTATGGGTGCGTACTTCGTGGTTGATCATGCGTGAGGCTCCTTCAAATACCGACCGTGATGGTGTGCCTCATACTAAGACCGAAAATGTGTCGCGGGTCATAGTCTTTTGTGTGTATTCTTGCGTCCAAAAGCGAGCAATATTGCAAAGTGTTGTAAGTCAGCAGCACAACGGCGCAATTGGAGAGGAAAGGCGGCTATGGCGAAGCTCTACGCGGGGGGACAAATACACACGCTGCGCACCACTCGCGGCCTCACGCAAGCCGAGATGGCCAAGGCGCTCGAGCTCTCCCCCAGCTATCTCAACCAGCTGGAAAACAACCAGCGCCCCCTGACCGCCAGCGTGCTCGTGCAGCTGACCGCCGCCTTCGGGGTGGACGCGGCGTACTTCTCCGGCGCGGCCGAGCGCGCCGCCGCCGCGGACTTGGCGGAGCTCATCCCCGACACCCCCGAACACGAGCTCGCCGCCTTCGCCCGCGCCTACCCGGCCATCGCGGACAAGGTGCGCGGCATCCCTGCTCGGCTGGAGGGCAGCTCCCCCAACCCGTACGAGGCCACGCGCAACTTCTTCCAGGACCACGGCAATTACTTCCACACACTGGACACAGCCGCGGAGTCGCTGGCGGAGCACCTCGGCGGCCGCCAGATGCGCTTAACGCGCCTGGCCGCGGCGCTGGATAGGGACTTCGGCTACCCGGTGCGCTTCAACCAGGACGTTCGGGGGCGAAGTGCCGTCGATAGGCAGCCCCGCGAAATCCGCCTGCGGGCTGGACTGACCGAAGCGCAACAGTGCTTCGAGCTCGCCTACCACTACGGCACGCTCGCGCACGACCGGGAGATCCAAGAGCTCACATCGCCTATCGACGACCCTCCGGCCCGCACCGTCACCACCCACGGCCTGGCGCAGTACTACGCCGCCGCTGTGACCATGCCCTACGCGGAGGTACTCTCCGCGGCGAGGGAGACGCGCTACGACATCGACGTGGTCTCCGCCCGCTTCGGCACCGGCTTCGAATCCACCTGCCAGCGCTTGGGCACCCTGCAGCGGCCCGGCGCGAAGGCGGTGCCGTTCGTGTTCATCCGCACCGACCGCGCCGGCAACGTGTCCAAGCGCCAGGTCACGGCGGGGTTCCACTTCCCGCGCTCGGGCGCGACGTGCCCGCTGTGGGTGGTGCACCGCGCCTTTGAAACGCCGAACCGGGTGACCAGGCAGGTCTCCACCACCCCGGACGGTCGCACGCAGCTGTGGGTGGCGCGGATGGTGCAGGGTCCGGCGGTCGGGTTCGGCCTGCCCAGGCGCGAACACGCGGTGGCGCTGGGCTGCGACGCGGTGCACGCCCACGAGCTGGTCTACGCCGACGGCCTGGACGTGGACCCGGCGTCCGCCACCCCGATCGGGCCCGGGTGTGCCACCTGCCCGCGGACGGAGTGTCCGCAGCGGGCGTTCCCGGAGTACTAGTCCAGATCGGTCTTGGTGACCAGGCGGCGCGCGGCCTCGGTGATGGAGCCGGACAGCGACGGGTAGACCGCCATGGAGCCGGCGAGCTGGCGCACGGTGAGGTTGTTGGCCACGGCGATGGTCAGCGACAGGATCAGCTCGGAGGCGGTCGGCGCGACGATCACGCCGCCGAGCACCTGGCCGGAGCCCTTGCGGGCGAAGATCTTGACAAAGCCGTACTGCAGCGAGCGCATCTTCGCGCGCGGGTTGGTCGCCAGCGGCAGCTTGTAGATGTCGGCGTCGACCTCGCCGTCGCGGATCTGCTGCTCCGTCACGCCCACCGCGGCGATCTCGGGGCGGGTAAACACGGCGTTACCCACGGTCTTCAGGCGGATCGGAGTGACACCTTCGCCGAGCGCGTGGTCCACGGCGATGCGGCCCTGCTGCGCGGCCACGGACGCCAGCGGCATCAGGTCCGTGCAGTCGCCGGCGGCGTAGATGCCGGCAACGTTGGTGCGGGAGACGCGGTCGACGTGGATGTGGCCGGACGGGGTGACTTCCACGCCAGCGGCCTCCAGGTTGAGCTCGGCGGTGTTCGGGATAGAGCCGATGGACATCATCACGTGCGAGCCCTCGATGGCGCGGCCGTCGGTGGTGTGCACGACCACGCCGTCGCCGGTGTTTTCCACGCGCTCCACGCGGGCGTCCTTTTCCAGCTGCACGCCGCGGTCCGCCAGCACGTCCTCGAGCACATCGGCGGCGTCGGCGTCGTCGTGAGGCAGAATGCGGTCGCGCGAGGCCACCATGGTCACCTTCACGCCGAGCTCGGCGAACGCGGAGACGAACTCCGCGCCGGTGACGCCGGAGCCGACCACGATCAGGTGGGTGGGCAGGTCCTTCAGGTCGTACATCTGGCGCCAGTTGAGGATGCGCTCGCCGTCCGGCTCCGCGCCCTTGAGCACGCGCGGGCTCGCGCCGACGCACACGAGCACCATGTTGCAGGTGATGGTCTCCGTCGACCCGTCCGCGGCCTCGACCTCGATGTTGTGGGTGGTGTGGCCCTTCTGCTCGTCCGCAAAGCGGGCACGGCCCTCGATGAAGCGCACGCCGCCCTGCTCAAGCTGCGCGCGAATGTCGTCCGACTGCTTGCCGGCGAGCGACTTCACGCGCTCATTGAGCGCCAGCAGCGACAGCTTCGAATCCCCTAGCGCGTGGCTCAGTCCCATGTCGTCCGCGCGGCGCAGGTCGTTCTTAATGTTCGCGCCCGCAATGAAGCTTTTCGACGGCACAACGTCCTTCCGGATCGCTGAGCCGCCCGCGCCGCTGTCCTCGACGATGGTGATGTCCGCACCGTACTTGGACGCCATCAGCGCAGCCTCGTAGCCGCCCGGGCCTCCACCGATGATGACGATCTTCTTGGACAAAACAGCACTCCTCATGGGTCGGGTGACAGGGAACCAAACTGGGAGACAGTCTACCCAGAGAACTTCTATTCTTCGCCCGGGCGGAAGTACTCCTCCACGATGGAGCCGAACAGGCGAACGCCGACGCCGAGCGCGCGCTCGTCCACGTTCAAATTGCCCTGGTGCAGATCCTGGTAATCACCTTCCCCACTCCAGGCGCCAAGGCGCATCATTGCACCAGGCACGTGCTCGAGGTACCAGGAGAAGTCTTCCCCGCCGCTGGATTGCGGGGCGGACACCACCGACTGCGGGTCCACCGCGCGCGCTGCCTCGACGGCCAGCGCTGTCGCGGCATCGTCGTTAAGCACAGGCGGCACCCCGCGGATGTAGTCCAGGTGGTAGGTGCAGCCCGTCGGCGCGACAACCAGATCGATGAGGTCTGTGAGCAGGTCCTCGATCTCGCGCCAGGTGGTGATGTCCGCGGTGCGCAACGTGCCCTCGATGAGGCCCCGCTTCGGAATCGCGTTGGCGGCGTCGCCCGCCTCCGCATGCCCGAACACCAGCACCGTTCCCGTGCGCGGATCCACCCGGCGCGACAACAGCCCCGGCAGTTGGGTAATCAGCGCACCCATGGCGTAGACCACGTCCGCAGTCAGTTGCGGGCGCGAGGTGTGCCCGCCGGGGCCGTGAACCTCGATGCGGATTACGTCGGACGCCGAGGTGATCGCACCGGTGCGCACACCGATCTCGCCGACCTTAATGTGCGGCTCAGCGTGCACAGCGTAAATCGCGGCAACACCCTCGAGCCCGCCCCACTTGATCACGTCCAGGGCGCCGCCGCCCATGACCTCCTCCGCGGGCTGGAAGATGATGCGCACCGGATGCTCCAACTC
This sequence comes from Corynebacterium haematomassiliense, assembly GCF_013978595.1. GTDB lineage: Bacteria > Actinomycetota > Actinomycetes > Mycobacteriales > Mycobacteriaceae > Corynebacterium > Corynebacterium lehmanniae. The sequence continues at coordinate 296,770 of NZ_JACDTZ010000002.1, read as the reverse complement.
CACCGTGGACAGCGCGCAGGCGAGCGCCAAGGCGACGCTGGTGTGGATATCGTGGCCGCAGGAGTGGGACACGCCCGGGTTGGCCGATGCGAAACTCAAGCCCGTCTGCTCCGGAACCCGCAGCGCGTCGATGTCCGCCCGGAACGCCAGGCGCTTGCCCTCTGCTGGACCGAGGTCCACGTACAGGCCAGTGCCCGGGAAGCGCACCGGGTGCAGGCCGTAGCTCTCCAGCGTCTCCGCCAGAAAATCGGTGGTGGAGACCTCCTCGTTGGACAGCTCCGGGTGGGAGTGGATGTGGCGGCGCCAGCCGATCACGCGTTCCTGGTTTTCGCTGAACCAGCGATCCACCGCAGCGGCGATACCGGCGTTATCCACGTGCGCTCCCCTTTTTTTGTCATCTTCGGTTATCGGGTTTTGCTGACAAGAGTGTACGCGCACCTGCCGCAAAGTAGACAAAGCGGTGCGGAAGGTGTTGTTACGGTGGCTCACATGAGACCGACTACTCCCAGGAGACCCGCACGGAGATGGCCGACGAAGGCGTAAACGAAGCGGACGTCGAAGCCGCCACGGGCCGCTAGAACGCCGGCGTACCCTGCGGCGCGCCGCGGCGCAGGTACGTGTCGTGGAACCGGGCGGTGTCCTGCGCGCTGCGCGGCCACTGGAACCGGATCGGCGCCGGGGCATCCATCCCAGGCGCCTCAGACATCAGGAAACAGCCCTCGACGTTTTCCGCCGCGCCGGGCAGCAGCGCCGCCGGCGGCACCTGCAGCGCGGAGGCGAGCCGGTAGCACGTGCTCAAGGTGGGGTCGGCCACCTTGGAGTTGTAGTCGTTGCGCTCCAGATTCGAGATCAGCGAGCGCGACACGCCCGCCAGCTCCGCCAGGCGCGTTTGGCTCAGCCCCCGCATGAGCCGGATGGCGCGCACGCGCTCCCCCAGCCCGAGTGCGTAGCTCGCCCAGTGCGATTGCGGCAGTACTTCCCCCATGGTCTTTCCCCCGTTTACGTCGGCGCTCCCCAAAGCGGTCAACCAGTTACGCCACGCAATGTAGCGCGGGATTGACGGCGGCGCTACCGGAGGAACGTCGACAAGCTTAAAGCTCGATGTTGCGCGGGCCGTAGAGACGATCGCCCGCGTCGCCCAGACCAGGGACGATGTAGGCGTCCTCGTTGAGCGACGGGTCGATGGTGGCGGTGACCAGGCGCACCGGTCCGCCGTGGGCCTCCAGCCTGTCTACGCCCGGCTGCGCAGAAACCATGCAAATGCACGTGATGTCGTCCGCGCCGCGCTCAACCAGCAGGTCAATGGCGTGCAGCAACGAGCCGCCGGTGGCCAGCATCGGATCCACCAGGAACACGGGCTGGCCCGACAGGTCCTGCGGCAGGGCCTCCAGGTAGGGCACCGGCTCGTGGGTAGTTTCGTCGCGCGCAAGCCCGATGAAGCCCACCTGCGCGTCCGGGATCATCGACAGCGCCGGGTCGACCATGCCCAGGCCCGCGCGGATGATCGGCACGATGATCGGCGGGGTGGCAAGACGCGCGCCGCGGGCGGTGGCGACGGGGGTTTCGGTGTCGAACTCCTCCACCTCGAGGCCGCGCGCCGCTTCGTAGATGAGCATCGCGCCCAGGTCCGCCAGCGCCGCACGGAACGCCGCGTTGTTGGAGCGCTTGTCGCGCATGATGGTCAGGCGGGACGCGGCAAGGGGGTGGTTGACAACCGTGATATCCATGCGGCTCATGCTAGTTCACTCCGCGGGGCGCGGAGATTTTTTGCGCCCCGAGGGAACCGGGGCGGTGTTTTTCGCGTCCAATGGCCATGACTGTTTTCCACATTGATTCCGCTGCCGTATCCGCCATGACCGAGTCGCTGCGCGACGACGCAGCACGTTTGCAATTGCTTCACGACGTTTCTGTGCCCGCCACCTGGCCCCTCGGCGAATTCAGTGCCGCGGTGAGCGAGTCCATCGCCAAAGCCAACACTGATGCAGAGGCACTGCGCGCCGAGGCCCACCGCATCGCCGAGGCGATGGACCTGGCGGTCGACGCCGCCGCGGCCGTTGACGCCTGCACCTGCCAGAAGCTGGGGGCCACGCTATGAGCTCTCTGAAACTCGATTTCGCTGGCCCCTTAACCAGTGCTGGCCTGGATGTGCACGGCACAGCCAGCATGCTGGCGAAACTGCTGCCCTTCGACATGCCGACGCTGCCGGGGTTTCGTATGCCGGATTTCACGGACTTCGACCCGCTGGCTGCGGTGGCGAACGCCTCCGGCGCTTCCCGGACGGGTGCTGCGGCGGACCTGGCGGACTACCGCGCAACGATCAGCGACGGCGTCGTGCGCGGAGGCGTGCTGATCGGCACCGCGGCCTTTGAGTTAGCCACCATCGGCGCGGAGCTCATCCGCAAAGCCGCTGCGACGCCCGCCATTGCGATCTCACCGGCGAGCCTGCTCGGCGCCGCCGCGTACGTGGCCGGGCTCATCGCCGACGCCATCAGGGACGCACTGCGGGTGCTCAACGCATTGGAGAAGGACCTCCGGCAAGTTGCGGAAACGCTCTCCTCCGCGACCGCTGCGGCTCAAAACCGAATCATGCCCGGCCCCGGCCCTGTAACCGAGAAGGCGCGAGGGGAACTGCAGCGTCTGGCCTCCCTGGTTGCGCCTCCGGCCAAGGCGGCTGCACAGCCCGCGCCGCCGGAGGTGAAGCCAGCCTCCGCCGTCGCCCCGCCACCACCGCCGGAACCTGCCGCAGCGGCCGCCCCGCCGCCGGAACCTGCTCCGGCGCAAGAGTCGGGATCCGCTGTCGGCGCAGCCGCCGTCGAAGCCGCGAAAAGCCAGATCGGCACACCGTACGTGTGGGGCGGGGCCGCACCCGGCGGGTTCGACTGCTCCGGCCTAACCTCCTGGGCGTACAAGCAGGCGGGGCTGGACATCCCGCGCGTCGCCGCGGACCAAACCGTGGGCCGGCAGGTCTCGTACGAGGAGCTGCAGCCGGGGGATCTGGTGCTGTGGTCCGGCCACGCCGCCATGTACGCGGGAGACGGGATGATGATCGAGGCGGGCAGCCCCGTGCAGCTGAACCCGGTGCGCACAGAAAATCTGGGCATGACCTTCCGCGGATTCTGGAGGCCGACCGGCTAAAGTTTCCCGCATGACTACGCGCGCGATTCTCCCCGTCAAGATCTCCCTCACCGAGGGCGACTTTTACACCCTGTGGGCACCGACCTGGAAAGAAAAGGGCAGCGAGTGGCAGGCCTTCCTCGGCGACGACCAAGCCGTGCTGGCCTTCCACTCCCCCGAGGAGCTCCTGGCCTACCTGGAAACGACCAACGCCCACGACCTGGCGGACCACCCAAAGTGGCAGGAGTTCCAGGCCCAGGGCGACGACCGCGTGGTGCCCAACGACAAGCAGTACTTCGACATCATCGGCGCACCCGAGTTCCTGGCCGGCCGCCCGAGCCACGAAAACGTCTCGCGCCTGTCGCGCGTGTTCCAGATCTCCCGCTCCCTGGCGGACGTCGCCTCCGCGGAGCAGGCGCAGATTTTCTTCGCCTCCCACTCCATCCTGGGCAACGTCAGCCGCGGCTCCGACCACTACGCAGGCGAAAACGGCCTGTCCGAGTGGTCCGGCGTCGGCCGTGTTGTGCTGGCGAACTGGGAGAATGTGGTCAAGTCGTTGGATGAGTCTGTCCGTGTCGTCGATACGCAGGAGCTCGATGCCCAGCGCGTCGCAGCCGCCGGCACCGCTATTGCCGCCGCCACCGAAGCCCGCGCCGCTGCCGCCGAGCAGGCGCGCGCGGACGAGGAGGCCCGCGCTGCCGCGGAAGACCCGTACGACTCCTCCGCGTGGGGCCGCGCCGGCATCGACCCGGTGAAGATCTCCATCCAGGGCCAGAGCGTGTACACGCTGCGCACCTACCTGCGCGGCGCCCCGGTGTTCTTGGGCAAGTACGGCGAGATCATCACCTTCCCGTCCACCAAGCACCTGGGCCGCTGGATCCTGGAAAACGACGACCACGACCTGGCTGGCGTGTCCACCTGGCAGGACCTCATCGACACCGCCAACGCCGGCGAGCTGAAGGTGGAGGTCCACCCGGACAACTCCTACTCCTTCAACGGCATCGCAGCCGACATCAACAAGGGCACCGACGCGGTGGACACCGCACAGATGTCCAAGGCTTACGAGCTGCTCGCGGATGCCGCGGACTGGGCGCAGGACGACTCGCTGAACTCCCTGCTTTTGGCCAACCCGCGCATGCAGGACTACCTGGCGTACATGCTCGGCTCCACCCGCGCCGCGGGCTACGTGCCGTCCGCGCCGTTCACCGACAAGGCGGAGGCGTGGACCGAAATGGAAAACCAGCTGATCAAGCGTTTCTCCAAGTTCTAAACCGCTTCGCCGTTGCCCCTGGGCATCCCGACATGCCGGCGAAACGTGCCACCTTTACAATTTCCAGCTATGGCAGTGGACCAGGTCGACCCCCTCATCAGCTCCATCTATCACTGGATGGACGTCTCCGGCGTGCTACTGATGGGCATCATCGGCGGCACCCTGGCCCGCCAGCTCGGCTACGACATCGTGGGCTTCTTTTTCATCGCCATGCTCTCCGCCCTCGGCGGCGGCATGTTGCGCGACGTGCTGATCAACCAGGGCACCGTCGCTGCGATGAGCCAGCCGGAGTACCTCATCCTGGCGTTCACCGGCGCGCTGATCGCCCGGTTCACCTACTTCAAGGGCAAAGCGTGGGAGCTTTTGCAGTCCCACGGCGACGCGCTGGTGTCCTCCCTGTGGGCGGCCACCGGCGCCTCCAAGGCCATCCAGTACGGCCTGCCGGTTTTGCCCACGATCATGATGGGCGTGTTCACCGCCACCGGCGGCGGCATGATCCGCGACGTAGTCACGGGCCGCGAACCCAGCGTGTTCGGCGGCAACCAACCCACCGTCATCCCAGCGGTGGCGTGCGCAGTGATCATGTTGGTGAGCAACGCCACCGGCTTCCTCGCGCTCGGCATGGTCATCGGCCCCGTGGTCAGCTTCGCGTTGTTCCTCGCCGGCTACTGGGGCAACTGGCGCGTTTCCACCGACTCCGAGTTCGCGCCCGTGAACGCCACGGTGAACATGACGGCCACGCAAGTCGCGCACCTGGCCAAGAAGGCGGAGAACAAGTCGCGCGCGGTGGCCCGCGAGCTTGAGCCCACCCGTGTGCGCTCTTGGCGCCACCGGCAGATGGAGAAGGCGCTGCAGCGGCGCATCGAGGCGGAGATCCGCAAGGGCAAGCGCCCGGCGGAGGCGGTCAGCGACGCGGACGATTTCCTCACCGAGTTCACTACCCAGTTCCCCGCCATCGACGCTGAGGTGCTGGCGGAGGCCGTGGGCGCCAACGAAGCTGCAGAGGACGAGAGCCTCTTCGACAGCATCGGCGTGGATTTGGCCGGCGATTCCTACGAGGACGAGGCCGCGGAGGAGCCGGACCCGGCCGAGACGGAGGCGATGCACGCCGACATGCTGGATATCATTCTCTCAGACGAGGCCCTCACCGACGAGCTCATCGAGCGGCTCGCGGCCCGCTACGACCAGAAGGATTCCTAGATGAAGCGTGCGCTCGCAGCTGCCACAGCATTGAGCTTTTGCTTTGCGACGGCAGCTCACGCCCAAGACGCCGAAACCCCGACCGAAGCCACCTCCTCGGCCGGCCCGACCGTCGGCTACTACGACGAGGGCGGCAACTGGGTCCCGCCCAGCCGCGGCCGCGCCCCCGACACCGACAACTGCCCGCAGGCCACGTGGCCGCCGGAGCCGGTGTCCACCTCCGAGCGCGCCGCGTCCTCCCCTTCCCCGCTGCCCGTGCTTTTCGACGGCCCCTGCGGCATAACCGCAGCCGACGGCTACCAGGTCCCCGACGGCGTGGTCGCCTCCTCCTGGCTGGTGGCCGACCTAGATTCCGGCGACGTGGTGGCGATGAAGGACCCGCACGGGCGCTACCGGCCCGCCTCCATCATCAAGGTGCTGCTCGCGCTGACCGTGATCGACGAGCTGCCGCTGGACCAGAAGGTCCCGGTCTCCGCGGAATCCGCTGGCCAGGAAGGCTCCGCCGCCGGCATCGGCGAGGGCGGCGACTACACCGTCGAAGACCTGCTCACCGGCCTGCTGCTGTCCTCGGGCAACGACTGCGCACACGCGCTCGCCCAGGCCCTCGGCGGCGACGAGCTGGCGCTGGGCAAGGTCAATGCGCTGGCCAAGAAGCTCGGCATGTCGGACACCCGCGCGACGTCGTATTCCGGCCTAGACGGCGCTGGCATGTCCACCTCCGCCTGGGACATGGGCCTGGCCTACACCGCGGCGTTCGCCGACCCCACCTTCACCCGCATCGTGGACACGGAGCACACCACCTTCCCCGGCTTCGACGACCTGCCGGCGTTCGAGCTGTGGAACGACAACCAGCTCTACCTCAACGACCCGGACGGCATCGGAGGCAAGACCGGCTACACCGACGACGCGAACCACACGTTCGTCGGCGCCGTGAACCACGAAGGCCGCCGCCTCGTGGCGGTTGTGCTGGACACCACGGCCTACGACCACCGCCCCTGGGAGCAGGCACAGATGCTTTTGCACGAGGCGTATGGGGTGCGAAGCTCCGTCGCAAAGCTTGAGCCCCTCGCTGCGGAGACCCCAGAAACGACAACGGCCGCCCCCACCCCCGCGCCTGCGCCTGAGCAAGCTGGGGAGGAGACGACCTGGAACCGCTGGTGGTCCTATGTGATTGTGGTGGCCGTACTCGCGCTCGCCGCGCTGGCCACCGCGTTTAGTCTCGGGACAGGAGAGAAACCACGCCGACGCCGATAGCGCCCAGCGCCGCGCCAACCCCCAGCGCCTTGCCGGACGGCTTGGACTCCTCCCTGCCGCGGACCGCGCCCGCGCGGACGTTGATCACGGCCGGCTCCGGCACCTCAGCCGGGGCCAACGCGAGGGACTCCTCGGTGGTGGCGGTCCACGCCGCGACGTAGAGCACCACGCGCCAGACCAAGTACAGCATGACCATCAGCGTGATGATCGGGCCGAAGATCGCACCCGCCGGGCTACCGGTGGCCGAAGAAATGACCAGGCCGGCGAACTGCTGCAGGATGGCGAAGATGACCGCGCCGAGCAGCGCGCCCTTCAAACCGGACTTCGCCGGCACCTTCGTGCGAGGCATGTACATGTTCACCCACAGCATGACCAGGAAGCTGGCCAGCACGCTGACCAGGAAGCCGACGAGCCACACCACCGCGCGGGAACCCGGGAAGTCGCCGATGCCCAGGCGGTCCATGGCGGTGCTGGTCCAGCTGGACAGGCCCACCGCGGTCACCGACGTGGCGACCAGGAACAGCACGATCAGCACGATCAAGCCGACCAGGTCCGCGAGCTTCTTGGTCACGAAGTTGCCGCCCTCATTCGCGTCCACCTTCCACATCGCGGACACGCCGACGCGCAGGTTGTTCATCCAGCCCAGGCCGGACCACAGGGTGGTGAGCAAACCGATGCCGGCCACGGCGCCGCGCTGGTCGATGGCGGTCTCGACCAGCTCGTTGACCATGTCGCCCAAGTCCCCGTCCAGGGAATTGGTGATTTGGTTTTGGATGTCGTCCATCAGATCCGGGCGGGCGTTGAGGAAGAAGCCGAGTCCTGCGAAGACCAGCATCAGCAGCGGGAACAGCGCCAGCACCGAGAAGTAGGTGATGCCGGCGGCCATCTGGTTTCCGCCTTGCGAGCCGAAACGCTCATTCATGCGCAGCACGTGGCCGGCGGCGGGAGACTTCTTCTCCACCTTCGCCTCAAAGCCGCCCTGCTGCTGCTTCGAGGCGCGCTCAATGCCGTGTTCGTCGGTGTACGCCTTGCGCGGCGCGGTCGAGGTAGCCATCGACGTCCCTTCAACTATGTGTCATTTACCAAACACATCGTAGAGGAGGCTGTGCGACGGTGACGCGAGGTGCGGGCCTAACGCTTCGGGGCGAGGAAGCCGACCTTGTCGTACACGTCCGCCAGCAGCGGGGCCGCGACCTCGCGGGCTCGCTCGGCGCCGCGGGCCAAGATGGATTCGAGTTCTGCGCGGTCGGACATGAGTTCGTCGAAACGTGCGCGCAGTGGCGTCGTAAAGCTTTCGAGTGCTTCTGCGGTGTCGACCTTGAGCGCACCGTAGCCCTGACCCTCGTAGCCTGCGACGATGTCGTCGATCGGCTTGCCGGTCAGCGCGGACTGGATGACCAGCAGGTTGGACACGCCCGGCTTGTTCTCCTTGTCGAAAGCGATCACGCCGTCGTTGTCGGTGACGGCGGAGCGGATGCGCTTTGCGGAGGTCTTCGGCTCGTCGAGCAGGTTGACAATGCCCTTCGGGTTCGCGCCCGACTTGGACATCTTGGAGGTGGGGTCCTGCAGGTCGTAGATCTTCGCCGCGCCCTCGACGATCATGCCCTCCGGCACGGTGAAGGTCTTGCCGTAGCGGGAATTGAAGCGCTCCGCCAGCGTGCGGGTCAGCTCCAGGTGCTGGCGCTGGTCCTCGCCCACCGGCACGAGCTGCGGGGAGTACAGGAGGATGTCCGCGGCCATGAGCACCGGGTAGGTGAACAGGCCCACGGAGGTGCGGTCCTGGCCCTGCTTGGCGGACTTGTCCTTGAACTGCGTCATGCGGCTGGCCTCGCCGAAGCCGGTCAGGCACTGCAGCACCCAGGTCAGCTCGGCGTGCTCGGGCACGTGCGACTGCACGAACAGGGTCGAGCGCTCCGGGTCGATGCCGAGTGCGATCAGCTGGGCGCAGCCGGCGAGGGTGCGGTGGCGCAGCTCCTCGGGGTCCTGGTCCACGGTGATGGCGTGCAGGTCCGGGATGAAGTAGAAGGCGTCGTAGCCGTCCTGCAAGTCGATCCACTGCTTCAGCGCACCGAGGTAATTACCCAGGTGGTAGGAGTCGGCGGTGGGCTGGATTCCGGAAAGCACGCGTTGCATGGGGTTCATAGTAGTGGGCCGGTGCGGGGAGGGAACCGGTGGCGGTGCGGGCGCGTCTAACTCTTTAATGCCGTCCACAGAAGGAGTACACGTTGGCTCTTACAAAATCAGACAGACCTTGGTTGCTTACAGCGCTCGCAGTTGCTGTTTCTCTCGGATTTGCTGTCAGTAATGCAACACGTTCGGCCGAAGAAGCCTGGATGGTGCTCGACTTCGCGTCTCGCATCATCGGGCCTCTTGGAGCTGCTTGCATTGCTTGGCTCGGGGTTTCGCAAACACTCGATAACTCGCAAAAGCTGGACCGTGTTAAGGAGTGGCACACGATGCTTCGCTGGGCGACTGACATGTGCAACGCCTCGAGCGAGCGTGAAGTTGAGGCGGGGATTGCTATTCTCGATTCCATCGACAGGCAGTCGGAAATCCCTGCCGACCAGCACGAGGTAATCGACGCGATCTTGACCGCCGTGTTCCGAAATCCCAACACGCCTTTTGAGGAGCAGCGATGACAGCCCGATCCAAAGCTAGAGAAATTCAGTCTCCGAAGCCGGAGTTTTCCCGGAGCCAGATCGCCGCGGCCAAGCTCATCGTGAAGCGCGATAAGGAAGGAAAAGGCAAGGTTCCCATTACGCCGGACATTCTCCGCGCAGCATCCTTCGACCTCTAGCCATGCGCATCACCGTTCTGCAGCCCGATTCGTTCGCGCCACTGCAACGCCTCGGCCCGTGGCTCGAGCGCGCCGGCGCCACCCTGCGCACCGTCGATCTCGGGGAGCCATTGCCTATCGACGCCTCCGGCGACCCCCTCATCCTCCTCGGTGGACGCGCAGATGCGCTGGACACGCACGCCTCGCCGTGGCTACCGGCGGTGCACGAGCTGCTGCACAGCGCCTTTGAATCGGGCACGCCCGTCCTCGGCATCTGTTTGGGCCATCAGATCATCGCCGACTGTTTCGGCGGCGAAGTTTCCGTCGGCCTGGCGGCGCAGGACGAAGAAGGCGCTACCCAGGTGACGTTGACCGACGCAGGTGTGGACGATCCCCTGCTCGGCCCCCTCGGCGCAACCTTGATGGTCGAGCAATCCCACCACGACGCGGTAGTCACGCTCCCTCCCCGCGCGACACTCCTGGCATCCAGCGAGCGCTGCCCGATCCAGGCCATGCGGCTGGAGTCGATCGTCTCGGTGCAGTTCCACCCGGAGTGCTCGCCGGAGGTTGCCGGCCAGTGGGCGGCGAACGGCGGCCACGACGGTGCCGCGGTCGAAGCGGAGCTGCTGCGCCACGACGACCATCTCACCCGCACCGGCGAAAGGCTGGCCGAGGGCTTCGTCGCCGCGGCCCGCGCCTGGCGCTGACGGAAATGGTCGCCGCTGCCCCGCCCCCCATTCCGGTCCTATTCCGGCCCAATTTTTCCCCCAATTCCGAGGGTGCTTACTCCAGGATGCTTATTTTGTTGCGACCGGCTAGTTGGTAGCGGTGTGGTGACTTTCGGGTAGCGGTTCAGTGGGTTTCCGGTAGCGGGGTTGGCGGTGGCGGGTGATGCTTTCGGGTGGTTGCACCACAGGGGTGTAGCCGGTTACCGGAAGGAGTCCGCTGATGACGGATTACCGGGCGGTGATGAAGCTGCTTGTGCAGCAGCGTTCGTACCGCCAGATTGAACAACAGCTGGGATGCTCCCACCGCGCGATTTCCCGGTCGAACCAGGTGCTTCGATCCCTCGGGATTCGCACTATCGACCAGGTGTTGGCGTTGACGGATGATGAGCTCGACGAGTTATTCGTAGATGGGCGCAGCACAGGCCAGGGCGAGTTCGTCCCTATCGATTTCGATGCGGTGGTCAAAGCCCGCACGGGGCGTAACAAGCAGACACTGCAAGTGCTGTGGGCTCGCTACACCACCACACCTGCTTTACCCGGCCAGCTCCATTACAGCTACGACCGGTTTCGCCAGTTGGTGGCGTCTCATGTCGATGCGGCCGGTTTGACCGCACGCATCACCCATACACCGGGGCACACCATGCAGGTGGATTGGGCAGGCACCAAGATGCGCCTGTTCGACCCTTATGGCGCACCGGGGGTGAAGGTCAGCGTGTTTGTCGCCTCAATGCCGTATTCAGGGATGATTTTTGCCCTCGCATGTCCGGATGAGCGCCAGCATTCCTGGCTTGATGCCCACCACCACGCGTTCGCCTACTTCGGGGGCGTGCCTGAGGTTGTGGTGCCGGATAATGCCTCGACTGCGTCGAACGCGATCAGCGCGGCGGATCGAAACCGCAAGGTCAACGACACCTACGAGCAGTTTTTGGAGCATTACAACACCGCAGCGCTGCCCACGAGGTCGAAACGGCCGAAAGACAAAGCCAATGTCGAAGCCGCAGTCAAGATCGTCACCCACAAGGTCATCCACGCACTCGATGGTCACCAGTGCGTCGACCTTGACGAACTCAACTCGCGAATTCAGCAGTTGGTTGACCAGATCAACCAGGCGGTGCCGTTTCGTCACCAGCAGTCAAGCCGCAAAGACATTTTCGATGCGCATGAAAGACACCTTTTGACGAGGGTGTCAGGAAGTTTGTGTGTGAGGCTCTGATCTAGAAGGAGTTTCACCGATAATGACTACGGTGTCACCGAAGAAAAACCATGACCCGGCAAGGGTCAATGAGATCAGCGAGAAGCTGATGGAAAATCCTGAGCTCGCCAGCTTGATCAGCGAGCTGTCGACCTCGGCTGATGATGCAAGCGAGCTGGTCAAAGGCCTGCTACAGGCATCGATCAACGCTGGTCTGCAGGCGGAGATGGATGCGCACTTGGGCTATAGCCATTCCGACCGCAAGACCAAAGCCCAAGTGGCAACCGCACAGGCGAACAATCACCGCAACGGGTCGTACACCAAAACCGTCAACTCCGGGTACGGCGCGGTGGAAGTGACCGTGCCCAGGGATCGTGCCGGCACGTTTACTCCCCGGATGGTGCCCAAGGGCGCACGCCGGCTCACAGAGCTCGATGACATGATCGTCTCGCTCTACGCCGGCGGGATGACAGTGCGCGATATTCAGCACCACCTCGCGACCACCCTGGGGGTGGATATGAGCCCGGATACGATCAGCACCATTACCGATGCGGTGCTAGAGGAGGTCATGATCTGGCAAAACCGCCAACTCGACGAGTTTTACCCGGTGATATTCCTCGACGCGCTACGCGTGAAAATCCGTGACGGGCACCGCGTGGTCAACAAGTCCTGCTACATGGCGGTTGGTGTCGACATGGACGGCATCAAGCACATCCTGGGATTGTGGATCGCGGAAAATGAAGGCGCCGCATTCTGGGCATCGGTGTGCGCGGACCTGGCCAACCGCGGTGTCCAGGACGTGTTCATTGTGTGCTGCGACGGGCTCAAAGGCCTGCCGGAAGCTGTGGAGGCAACCTGGCCGAATTCCATGGTGCAGACCTGCATTGTGCACCTGATTCGAGCTGCGAACCGGTGGGTGTCGTATCAGGACCGCAAAGGCGTCTCCCGTGCGCTACGCGAGGTCTACACGGCCACTAACGAGGACACCGCACGTGCCAGCTTGGATGCGTTCGAGGCCAGTGAACTGGGCCGGAAATACCCGCAGTCGGTCAAAGTCTGGCGCGACGCTTGGGAGCGGTTCGTGCCGTTTCTGCAGTTTCCGCCGGCGGCACGCCGGGTGCTCTACACCACCAATTCGATCGAGTCGCTCAATGCTGAACTGCGGAAAGCTACCCGCAACAGGGGCCAGTTCCCGAACGATACGGCGGCGCTGAAGACGCTGTGGTTGATGATCTGCAATATCGAAGACAAGCGCGCTGCGCAGCGAGCGAAGAAAGTGAAGCGCGACGTTGAGTGCAACGGCTATATTGAAGGAGCGAAAGCCACCGGGTGGAAACAAGCCATCAACCAACTAGCCGTGGCTTACCCCGACCGATTCGCGGACTACTTGTAAACCAAGCCCCCGCACACAAAGAATCGGACACTCTCCTTTTGACAGCACTTCCCGACACCCCGTGGCAGCGCACCGAGTGGAAACGCGCCAAGATCGCCCCAGATTTCCACATCACCGTAGCCAGCGTGCGGTACTCCGTGCCGCACCAGCTCGTTGGCCGCACTGTCGATGTGCGCATCACCGGGCAAGTGCTCACGGTCTTCGATGGTGGCCGTGCCGTGACAACCCACACGCTTTCCCACACCCGCGGGGCGTATGTCACCGATGCCGACCACATACCGGCGAACATGGATCACACCCAGGGCCTGTGGACGAGCGATTACTTCCTGCGCGAAGCCCAAAAAATCGGCCCGGCGACACGCACCGTCATCGAGGAAATGATCACGGCGAAAGCAATCCCGGCCCAGGCGTACCAATCGTGCAGGAACGTGCTGTCAATGGGCAAACACGCCAACAAGCCCGTGCTGGAAGAAGCATGCCAGCGTCTGCTCTCCTGCGACGGGACCCGCCGGGCGGTGTCCTACACCGCGGTCAAAAACATGATGGCCGCCGTACGCAAAGAAGCCGCAACCCGACCACACGGCTTCGACCAACCGGCACCGGCCACACCTGGGCATCCGGCCCACGCACCCGCCGCTGCCACACGCGACACCAGCGGCGCCTACCTCGGTGGCGCAGCACAGTTCAGTCTGGACAACCTCATCAAGAAAGGAACCACAACGCCATGACCCCACCGACCCCGCCTCAAGAGCGTTTCCTCGACGAATCCGTCCTCGCGGACTTCACAGCGATGCGCATGACAGCCTTCGGCAAAAGCGTCATCGACATCGCCAACGACCCAGCCTTCGACACGTGGACCTTCTCCCAAAAGGTGCTCTACGCACTCGACAAAGAAGTCGCGGCCAGACGCGAACGCCGCATCAACAAACTGCTCAAGGCATCACGATCGCCAAACCCCGATGCCTGCCTCGAAGACGTCGTCTACGCACCTGACCGCAACATCAACCCAGAACAAGTCAGCCGACTCGCTCACGGACAATGGTGCCACCTGGGCCAAAACATAGTCATCTTGGGCAAATCCTCAGTCGGCAAGACCTACCTCGCCCAAGCACTGATCACCGCAGCATGCCGCAACGACTACTCCGCCAGGTTCTACCGCACCGACATGCTTGCCGCGCACTTCGCAGTGATGCCACTCGACGACCCAGCCCGGCTCAAACTCACCCGCGAGTTGATCAGCGTCGACGTGTTAGTCCTCGACGACTTCCTCACCACCCCAGTCGACGCCGCCACCGCACACCTGCTCTTCAACATTCTCTCCGAACGAGAAGGCAACCGATCAACAATCGTGACCTCACAGTTCACCCCGCAAGACTGGTACAGATCCATCCCGGACGCAGTCATCGCCGAATCCATCCTCAACCGACTCATCGCCGGCGCCGAAATCATCACCCTCGAAGGACCAAACATGAGATTGGAAACTAACCAGTAACACACAAAACGCCTGAGCCGGGACCGCTACCGGATCCCCACTCAGGCGCTACCACAAACTCACCACACCGCTACCATTCCGATCTTCTAAACATATTTCTCAAGTGGCGCACTCCACAACGGTCGATCGCTCTCGAGGAATAAGCATCCTGGGGTAAGCATCTAGAGGCTGCCGCGGCCCGCCCCCGTGGCCACCTCCACTGCAACCACGGCCACGGCGTAGTCGCCGTCGTGGCTGATACTCACGCTGCAAACCGGCGGCCCAACCTCCCCGGCGCGGCCGTGCAGCTGGACCGCGGGGCGCCCAAACACATCCTGGACTACCTCCACCTCCGCGAAATTGAAGTCGTCGGGGGCGATTTGCGGCGGCCGCCCGAAGCGGGTGGACGCCCAGGCTTTGACGTAAGCCTCTTTAACGGCCCAGCGGCCAGCCAGCGATGCGACCGGGTCCGGCTTCGCGGCACATTCGCGCCGCTCCCGGTCGGTAAACACCTGCATGAAGGTGGATCCCGGCAACTTCATTTGCTGAGCCAAACCGGGAATGTGGACCAGGTCGGTGCCGATGTGCATGCGCGTTCCTTCCGTCGGCGGTTGCGACTTTGTTGTGTTTGCGATCGCATAAGAAATGCTGGCTGTTTTCTGTGAATTGTGGCCAATCCTTTTACTTACGCTTCAGTAGGTTTACTATGCCCGCATGGCTTTTAATTTTGACTCCAAAACAATTTTGGATGAAAAACCACTTTCGTCAACAGCCGACAAAATAGCGGAATTTCGACGCCGGCGTGCCGAGGCACACGAGCCAGTGGGCTCGAAACCCCTGGACAAGGTCCGTTCCGCCGGCCGTCTCACCGCACGCGAGCGCCTGGACTATCTGCTCGATGAGGGCTCCTTCGTGGAAACCGACCAGTTGGTGCGCCACCGCACCCACGACTTCGGCATGCAGGCCAAGCGCCCGGCAACAGACGGCATCGTGTGCGGCCACGGCACTATCGACGGGCGTGAAGTCTGCATCTTCTCCCAGGACGGCACCGTCTTCGGCGGCGCACTCGGTGAGGTCTACGGCGAAAAGATGACCAAGATCCAGCGCCTCGCCGTGACCACCGGCCGTCCGCTGATCGGACTTTACGAAGGTGCAGGCGCCCGCATCCAAGACGGTGCGGTGTCGCTGGACTGGATCGCGCGCACCTTCCGCCACAACATCGAAGCGTCCGGGGTGGTCCCGCAGATCAGCGTGATCATGGGCGCCTGCGCCGGTGGCAACGCCTACTCCCCCGCGCTGACTGACTTTGTGGTCATGGTGGACGAGACCTCGAAGATGTTCGTCACCGGCCCGGACGTAATCAAGACCGTCACGGGTGAGGAAATCTCACAAGAAGAGCTCGGCGGCGCCTGGATGCACATGCAGCAGGGCGGCAACTGCCACTACGTTGCGGAATCCGATGAGGATGCGCTCGACTGGGTGGCTGACTTGCTTGAGTACTTGCCGTCGAACAACCGCCAGAAGTCGGCGCCGCGTCCCGCAACCCCAACCGATGCAGAGGCAGACGCCACCGATGCTGCCGCGCTGGATTCATTGATCCCAGACTCGCCCAACACCCCCTACGAGGTCCGCGACGTGATTGCGCATATCGCGGACGACAGCGAATTCCTGGAGGTCATGGAGCAGCGTGCTGAAAACGTCGTCACTGCGTTTGGTCGGATTGAGGACCAGCCGGTGGGCTTCGTCGCTAATCAGCCCATGGTGCTCGCAGGTTGCTTGGACATCGACTCGGCGGAAAAGGCCGCGCGTTTCATCCGCACGTGCGACAGCTTCAACATCCCGATTGTCATGCTGGTGGACGTACCCGGCTTCCTACCCGGCGCGAACCAGGAGCACAGCGGCATTCTGCGCCGCGGTGCAAAGCTGCTGTACGCCTACGGCGAAGCAACCGTGCCGAAGGTGACCGTGACCATGCGCAAGGCATACGGCGGCGCGTATTGCGTGATGGGCTCAAAAGGCCTTGGCGCCGATGTGAACTTGGCATGGCCTACCGCGCAGATCGCGGTGATGGGTGCGTCTGGCGCGGTCGGCTTCATCAACCGCAAAGACATTGCAAACGCCCGCGATTCCGGCGTGAACGACGAGGAGCTCCGCGAACTGATTGCGCAGTACGAGCGCAACTACGAGGACGAGATGCTCAACCCGTACAAGGCCGCTGAGCGAGGCCTGATCGATTCGGTCATCCTCCCAAGCGAAACCCCTGCTGTTATCGCAGCGCAACTGCGTTTCTTCCGTGACAAGACCGTGGCGCGTCCAATGCGCAAGCACGGCAATATCCCGCTCTAATCCCGCTCCGATGCAAAGGACCATAAGGACACTGTTATGAATTCCACCTCTTTTTCTTCCCTGAAGCGTCCCGCAATCCTGTTCCCGGGGCAGGGTTCTTCCTGGCAGCAGGTGCTCGCTGATGCTGCCGCGACTCCTGTGGCACGTATCCGCATGGAGCAGCTTCTTAACGACGCCCAGTCCCTCACCGCCGCTGTTGCCCGCCCGTTGACCTCTGTCGTGCCAGGAGTTGTGCAGCGTATTCGCGACGCGATGGATGCGGACACCTCGCACGAGGCGATCGACGCCCTGCCCGCGGTCAGTGCACCGGCGATTCTGCTGTCGCAGATTGTTGCCGCGGAAGATCTCGAGCAGCTCGGGCTCGACACCACCGACGCACTGTTCGCTGGACACTCCCAGGGCATCTTGGGTGCCGCCGCGCTCAATCGCGCCAACGGCCCACAGGCTGCGGAGAAAGCTCTTGCGTTCGCCTTCATCATGGGTGCTGCCGCAACCAACGTGTACGGTGGCGCCGACTCGCGCAGCCGGATGCTTTCGGTTCGTGGGCTGACGCCTGAGCAGGTCGGTGAGTTTGTCGTCGATACGCAAGCGGCTCCTATCAGCGTGATCAATGGGCACCGCCACGTGGTGCTGTCTGGCAGCCCGGAGGCGCTCGCGCAGGCACGCAAAGACATCGAAGCGGCTGCGAGCAGCTACAACGCCAAGTTGGAAGTGGAGTACGGCGGATCCGAAATCACGCCGGTGTTCGACTCGCTTGATGTTGCGTACCCCTTCCACGTGGACACGAACGCCCCCGGTGTGGAGTTGGCGCAGCAGTGGGCGGACGCATGCGGCATCCCCTTTGAAACCACCACTCCCCGTGAACTGGCGCAATCGATTTTGGTGGACCGGTTCGACTTCACCGAAACCGTGCGCGACCTGATTGCCCAGGGCGCGAGCCACATTTTCACGTTTGATACGGCTACGGCGACGATTGCGACCAACTTGGCCAACGGCTCCGGCGTCGCTGTGTTGGACGCGTCCACCGCCGCGAAGCGCGACGAGCTTGCACGCCCGGGCGCTGAGTTGCCGCAGGGCGTGGACTACTCGGCCTACGCACCACGAGTGATCGCGCTGCCGGATGGCAAGACGTACACGCAGACGAAGTTCTCGTCGCTAACTGGTCTGTCCCCGATCATCCTGGGTGGCATGACCCCAACGTCCGCGGACGGCGAGATTGTCGCCGCCGCTGCCAACGCCGGATACTGGGCGGAACTTGCCGGTGGCGGCATGTACTCCGAGGAGGAGTTTGGCAAGCACACCGCCAACCTCAAGGCGTTTTTGCAGCCTGGTCGCACCGCGCAGTTCAACACCATGTTCTTCGACCGCTTCCTGTGGAACCTGCAATTCGGCCAAACGCGCATGGTGCCAAAGGCCCGCGCTGCTGGTGCTCCGTTTAACGGCGTGTGTATCTCCGCGGGCATTCCGGACGTCGACGAGGCCACAGAGCTGTTCGCGCAGCTGCACCAGGATGGCTTCCCTTACATTGCGCTCAAGCCCGGTACAACGCAGCAGATCCGCAACGCGCTCGCAATCGCTGCGGCGAACCCGGACGACCAGGTCATCTTGATGGTGGAGGACGGCCACGCTGGCGGCCACCACTCCTGGGTTGATCTGGAGGACATGCTGTTGGAGACCTACCCCGAGATCCGCGCGCACGACAACGCGGTGCTCACCGTCGGCGGTGGCGTGTACTCGCCGGAGCGTGCCGCGGAGCTGATTACGGGCCGTTGGTCTGAGAAGTTCGGTTTGCCTGCGATGCCGGTGGATGGAGTGTTTGTCGGCACCGTGGCCATGGCCACGAAGGAGGCGAAGGCCACGGATTCGGTCAAGCAGCTGCTCGTGGACACACCTGGCCTGCCGCCGGAGAACAACGGCGGTTGGGTCGGTCGCGGTCGCGGCGTGGCGGGTGTGGCGTCGTCGCAATCGCACCTGCTGGCGGACTTGCACGACCTGGACAACTCCTTTGCCAAGGCGGCACGGTTCATCGCCTCGTTGGATATTGAGGAGTACCCGGCGCACCGCGAGGAGATCATCGAGGCACTGTCGAAGACGGCGAAGCCGTACTTCGGCGACGTGGAGACGATGACGTACGCCGAGTGGGTCGAGCGCTTCGTCGAGCTCGCCGATCCGTTTATCGACCAGACCTGGAACGCGCGCTTTGTTGCGTTGCTCCAGCGCATCGAGGCACGTCTGAACGAGGCCGACCACGGTGAGATCCCGACCCTCTTCCCCGACGATGTCGAGATCTCCCCGCGCGATGGTCTCAGCACCTTGCTGCAGCACTACCCGCAGGCGCGCGAGGTCATGGTTTCCCCGCGCGATGCGGCGTGGTGGATCGGTCTGCACTATGCCTACCCGAAGCCGATGCCGTGGGTGCCAGCACTTGATGCGGATCTGAAGTCCTGGTTTGGCAAGGACACCTTGTGGCAGGCACAGGATGAGCGCTACACCGCTGACCAGGTGCGCATTATCCCGGGCCCGGTTGCGGTTGCTGGTATTACGCGTAAGAACGAGCCGGTTGCGCAGTTGCTGGCACGTTTTGAGGATGCCGCGACGCAGATGCTTATCGACGACGGCGCCACCGCTGAATCCCGCTTCGCTCGACGCAGCGACGCCGCCGACGAGGCCGCGTATCTGCGCTCCTGCCCGACCTTGGTGTGGCACGGCCACCTGATGGCCAACCCTGCATACGCGCTGGACGAGGACGCCTTCGACGTGGAGGCAACCACCAACGCGGCTGGTGAGCGCGAGTGGACGATCCGAATCCACGCTGATTCCGCGTGGGACCACCTGCAGGACGACCAGCGTCCGTTCTACGTGCGTGAGGTGAACATCCCGGTCGAGATCCCTGCCGGTGCGGGCACGGGTGCCTCCCCGATTGTGGACGGCGATCGCCTGTCTGACAGCGTCTTCGAGCTGCTGTCTGGCCTGGCTGGTGTCGGTTCGGTCAGCGAGGCCGGCGACACGATTACTGAGATCCCGCAGATCGAGACACCGACCGAGGACGCGCCGTTTGGTGTGGCGCGCTCGTCGTTTACGCTGCCCGCTTCCCTTTTGGCATCGCACTCCGCGGTCACCGGCGGCGCTGTGGCCGACAACGCTGTGGTGGGCACGCCAGACGTGCTGGTTGGCCCCTGCTGGCCGGCGATCTACGCAGCGCTGGGCTCCGGCAAGTTGGCTGACGGCACGCCGGTGATCGAGGGCCTGCTCAACGCCGTCCACCTAGATCACGTCATCGACCTGCGCGTCCCGCTTACCGAGCTTGCAGATGGCCGGCGCATCGACGTGACCTCCAAGTGCACCTCGATCGCTGAGTCCACCTCTGGCCGTATTGTCACCGTCGAGTTGGAGCTGCGCTCCGGCGACGAGGTTGTGGCAACCCAGATGCAGCGCTTTGCCATCCGTGGTCGCGCCACCGGTACTGCAACACCAGTCCCGGCACCGGCCTATGGTGGTGGCGCAGCAAGCGAGCAGGTTGAGCCGACCCCGCGTTCATTCGTGGACCGCACCGTGGTGCGCGCACCGTCGGACATGACCCCGTTTGCTCTGGTCTCCGGCGACTACAACCCGATTCACACCTCCACCAACGCAGCAGCCCTGGTCAACCTGGATGCGCCGCTGGTGCACGGCATGTGGCTATCCGCCACCGCACAGCACCTGGCTGCTGGCCACGGCCAGGTCATCGGCTGGACCTACTCCATGTACGGCATGGTGCAGCTTGACGACGATGTAGAGATCACCGTCGAGCGCGTCGGCCGCGTCGGCATCCAGCAGGCCCTTGAGGTGACCTGCCGCATCGCCGGCGACGTCGTCTCCCGTGGTCAGGCGCTTCTGGCCCAGCCGCGCACCGCCTACGTCTACCCCGGCCAGGGCATTCAAACCCAGGGCATGGGCAACGGTGACCGTGCTGCTTCCGCTGCCGCGCGCGACGTGTGGCGCCGCGCTGACCGCCACACGCGTGAGACCCACGGGTTCTCCATCCAGCGCATTGTGGAGGACAACCCGTCGCGCCTGGTCATCCGCGGTCTGGAGTTCAAACACCCGGATGGCGTCCTGCACCTGACCCAGTTCACGCAGGTGGCCATGGCCGTTGTCGCCTACGCGCAGACGCAGCGACTGAACGAGGCCAACACGTTGGCCTCCGGTGCGTACTTTGCGGGCCACTCGCTCGGTGAATACACCGCGCTTGCAGCCCTGGGCAACATCTTTGACCTGGAAGCGGTCATCGACATCGTGTACTCGCGTGGCTCCGCCATGGGTTCCCTGGTGCCACGCGATGCGGAGGGCAACTCCGACTACGGCATGGGCGCGCTGCGCCCGAACATGATCGGTGTCGGCCCGGAAGAGGTCGAAGCGTACGTCGCTGGTGTTGCGCAGGATTCCGGCGAGTTCTTGGAGATTGTCAACTACAACATCAAGGGCCAGCAGTACTCCGTGGCTGGCACGAAGCGCGGCCTTGCCGCCCTGGAGCGCAAGGCTAACTCGGTTAATCCACGCGCCTACGTCACGGTTCCGGGCGTGGACGTTCCTTTCCACTCACGCGTGCTGCGCGAGGGTGTTGCAGACTTCGCCGAAAAGCTCGACGAGCACATGCCGGAAATCATCGATGTGGACACGCTGGTGGACCGCTACATTCCGAACTTGGTGGCCAAGCCGTTTGCGCTGACTCAAGAGTTCATCGATGCGGTCACCAACGAGGTCCCCTCCGAGCGCCTTAA
This sequence comes from Corynebacterium haematomassiliense, assembly GCF_013978595.1. GTDB lineage: Bacteria > Actinomycetota > Actinomycetes > Mycobacteriales > Mycobacteriaceae > Corynebacterium > Corynebacterium lehmanniae. The sequence continues at coordinate 275,266 of NZ_JACDTZ010000002.1, read as the reverse complement.
GGGCATGACGCCGGAGAACACCGACCGCAACGCGCTCGCGCGCACGCTGCTCATCGAGTTGTTGGCGTGGCAGTTCGCTTCCCCTGTGCGCTGGATTGAAACCCAGGACTACCTGCTTGGTCGCGTCGACCAGGTCATCGAGGTCGGCCTTGCCTCTTCACCGACGCTGACCAACCTGGCAAAGCGCGAGATGGATGTCATCGGCATTCACGTGCCGGTTTTCAACGTTGAGGCAAGCCAGGACATCGTCATGCTCAACGACGTGGTTTCCGCGCCGGAGCCCGTGCTTGTCGACGACGCCCCGCCCAACACAGAAGCCGACTCGACCCCAGCGACCGAACCCCCCCCACACCCGGCAGCCGAGGCAGCCCCCGCCGCACCAGCAGAGTCAGCACCAGCAGAGCCAGCACCGGCTGCACCGGCATCCGGCGCGCCCGTGTCCGACCTTCCCTTCACCGCAGCCGATGCGATCACCGTCCTGTTCGCGCTGCAGAACAAGATCCGCCCCGAGCAGATCAACGATTCGGACACGATTGAGGAGCTCACCGGCGGGGTGTCGTCGCGACGCAACCAGCTGCTCATGGACATGTCCGCCGAGCTCGGCGTGCCTGCCATCGACGGCGCAGCGGAGGCCGACGTGGCTACGCTGAACACGCGCGTGAACACCGCCGCACCGGGCTACACCCCGTTCGGCGCTGTCCTATCCGAGGCCGTGGGCACCCGCCTGCGCCAACTCTTCGGCAGCGCAGGCCTGAAGCCGGCGTTTGTCGGCGAGCACCTCGCGGCCGCGTGGGGCCTGCCCACAACCTGGACCGCGCACGTCGAAGCCGAGATCCTGCTGGGCAGCCGCACTGAGGAATCGGTCCGCGGCGGTTCGCTCAACAGCCTGCCGTCGGCCACGACCAAGGCGGAGATCACCGCACTGATCGACCAGGCGGTACAAAACGTCGCCGCACGCTACGGCGTTGCAGTCTCCCAGGCCACCAGCGGTGGTTCCTCCGGCGGCGGAGTGGTGGATTCGGCTGCACTCGACGCCTACAAGGACGAAGTCACCGACACCCTGGTGGCCACCGCCCGCACGCTGCTGAACAAGCTCGGCATCGAAGACGAGGTCGCGGAAATCCCCGCACCGGACACCACGATCGTGGAAACGATCGAGGCAGAACTCGGCTCCGGCTGGGTCAAGCAGGTCACCCCAGTCTTCGACGAGCGCAAGGCAGTGCTTTTCGACGACCGCTGGGCCCAAGCCCGCGAAGACCTCGCACGCGTCGCCTTCGGCGAGATCGACCTCGCACCACAGCGCTTCGCTGGCACCGGCTCCACCGTGGCAAAGCAGGCCGAGTGGTACGCCAAGCGCGTGGAAGGTGATCGTCGCAACGTACTCGGCGAGATCGCAGCAGCCGCCATCGCCGACGCGAACGAGCCGTACGCAGACGACGTCGCCTTAGTCACCGGAGCCGCGCCGGGTTCCATCGCCACCGCAGTGGTGGAACGCCTGCTCGCAGGCGGTGCGACGGTCATCATGACCGCATCCAACGTCAGCCAGGCGCGCAAGGAATTCGCCCGCACCCTCTTCGCCGAGCACGCTTCCGTGGGCGCGCGCCTGTGGCTGGTGCCGACGAACCTGTCGTCCTACCGCGACATCGATGCACTCATCGACTGGATCGGGGCCGAACAGAAGGAAACCGTCGGCAAGGACGTCAAGATCATCAAACCGGCACTCACCCCGACCCTTGCCTTCCCGTTCGCCGCACCTCCTGTGTCCGGCTCGCTTGCAGAGGTCGGTGGCAACGCCGAAACGCAGGCCCGCCTGCTGCTGTGGTCGGTCGAACGCACCATTGCCGGCCTGTCCGACCTGGCGCAGCACGGCGATAACTTCCCTGCCGAGCGCGCTCACATCGTTCTGCCGGGCTCGCCGAACCGCGGCACGTTCGGTGGCGACGGCGCCTACGGGGAGGTCAAGGCAGCCTTCGACGCGATTGTGAACAAGTGGTCCGCGGAAACCGGCTGGCCGGAAGGTGTCACCCTGGCGCAGGCCCGCATCGGCTGGGTTGCCGGCACGCACCTGATGGGCGGCAACGACGGCCTCGTCCCGGCGGCACAGGCCGCAGGTATTCACGTGTGGAGCCCGGAGGAGATCTCCACACAGCTGCTCGGCCTGGTCACCGAGGAATCCCGTGAGCAGGCGAAGCAGTCCCCGCTGGATCTCGACCTCACCGGCGGGCTCGAGAACGCAGGCGTGTCCATCGCCGATCTGGCACGAAATGCACGTGTTGATGCGGCGGGCACGGAATCGTCGACAAGCAATGGCGCAACGGTGCGCGCACTGCCAAACGTCACTACCCCACGCCAACCCGCACCGGCGAGCGTGGGCGATGTCACCTGCTCGCTGGACGACATGGTGGTTGTCGTCGGCATCGGCGAAGTATCCAGCTGGGGCTCCGGGCGCACCCGCCGCGAAGCCGAATACGGCATCACACGCACCGGCGAGGTCGACCTCACTGCAGCCGGCGTCCTCGAACTGGCGTGGATGATGGGCCTGATCACCTGGTCCGAGGACCCGAACCCGGCCTGGTACGACGACGACGGCGCGGAGGTTGCCGAAGAGGACATCTACGAGCGCTTCCGCGACGACGTCATCGCACGCAGCGGCATCCGCACGCTGACGGACAAGTACTTCCTCACCGACCAAGGCTCCATAGACCTTGAGCAGGTCTACCTCGACCGCGACATCACGTTTACCGTGACCACGAAAGAAGAAGCACTTGCATACGTGGAAGCCGACGGTGAGAAGACCACTATCCGCCAGATCGACGGCGAATGGAGCGTGACCCGCCACGCCGGTGCCCTGGCGCACGTGCCGAAGAAGGCCACCTTGTCGCGCACCGTCGCTGGCCAGATGCCGGACGGGTTCGACCCGACCAAGTGGGGCATCCCCGCCCAGATGGCCGACGGCATGGACCGCATGGCCGCCTGGAACCTGGTCACCGCCGTCGACGCGTTCATCAACGCCGGCTTCACCCCGGCGGAGCTCATACAGAAGGTGCACCCATCCTTCATCGCCACCACCCAAGGCACCGGTATTGGCGGCATGGAATCGCTGCACAAGGTGTTCGTCTCCCGCTTCATCGGCGAGGAACGCCAGACTGACATCCTGCAGGAAGCGCTGCCCAACGTGGTAGCCGCCCACACCATGCAGGCGCTTGTCGGCGGCTACGGCTCCATGATCCACCCGGTCGGCGCGTGCGCCACCGCCGCAGTCAGCATCGAAGAAGCGGTGGACAAGATTGCGCTGGGCAAGGCCGAATTTGTCGTCGCCGGTGGTATCGACGACGTCCAGGTCGAATCCCTCCAGGGCTTCGGCGACATGAACGCCACCGCCGAAACCGCCAAGATGACGGCACAAGGTATCGACGGCCGCTTCATCTCACGCGCTAACGACCGTCGACGCGGTGGCTTCCTCGAAGCCGAAGGCGGCGGCACGGTCCTGCTCGCCCGCGGCACCCTCGCCGCCGAACTCGGCCTGCCGGTGCTGGCAGTGGTCGCGTACGCCTCCAGCTTCGGCGACGGCGCACACACCTCCATCCCGGCACCAGGCCTCGGCGTGTTGGCGGCGGCCTGCGGCGGTACCGACTCGCGCCTGGCCCGATCCCTGTCCTCGCTGGGACTCACGCCTGATGATGTCACCGTCCTGTCCAAGCACGACACCTCCACCAACGCCAACGATCCGAACGAGTCCGAACTGCACTCCGTGCTGTGGCCGGCCGTTGGCCGCGACCCGGATGCACCGATGTACGTCATCTCGCAGAAGACCCTCACCGGTCACTCCAAGGCAGGTGCGGCGCTGCTGCAGACCGGCGGGCTTATCGACGTCCTGGCAACCGGCGACCTCCCGCCGAACGCCTCGCTGGACTGCGTCGACCCGCTCATCGAGCCGAAGGCAACCAACCTGGTGTGGCTGCGCTCCCCGCTCGCTCTCGGAGCCGGCAACGTGAAGGCGGCGGCCCTGACCTCGCTCGGTTTCGGCCACGTCGGCGCGCTCGTCGTGCTGGGCCACCCGGGTGTGTTCGAAGCCGCACTGACACGCGACGGCCACGACGCCGACGCCTGGCGTGAGCGCGCCACCGAACGCCTCACCCAGGGCGCAAGCCGACTCGAGGCCGGGATGATCGGCCGCGCCGACCTCTTCACCCAGGTGGAGAACCGCCGCTTCGCTGGTATCGACGACCACGCCGACGAGATCGCACTCCTGCTCAACCCCGATGCCCGTCTCAACGCCGACGGCACGTACGCGACCGCGACCCCGACCGTTTAAGGAGAGACACCATGACACCACTGTTTCGTACCGACGACACGTCGCTGTCCCACGACGAACTGGCAGCACTGACCACCGTGCTCGCCGAGGCCCAAACCTGGCAGGCCACCTCCGCTGCTGAGGCCGGCGCCGGTGCTGCCAACGAAGACAACGTGTTCGGCGATGCATTCGGCCAGCCGTTTGGCAGCCAGCCAACCATCGGCAACGTAACCTACTTCTAGAAAGGACCGCACATATGCATGACTTTCCGTTCCGTAAGGTCCTCGTCGCCAACCGCGGCGAGATCGCGGTCCGTATCATCCGCGCAGCCCGCGACGCAGGCCTTGCCTCCGTGGCGATCTACGCCGACCCCGACAAGGACGCGCCGTATACCGAAATGGCGGATGAGGCGATTGGGATCGGTGGCGAGACATCGTCGCAAAGCTATCTGGATATCGACAAAGTGCTCAAGGCTTGCCGCGACAGCGGTGCGGACGCCGTCCACCCCGGCTACGGTTTTTTGGCGGAAAACGCCGAGTTCGCCCGGCGCGTCATTGACGAGGGTCTGACCTGGATCGGACCGCCGCCGCGGGCCATCGACGCGCTTGGCGACAAGGTCACTGCCCGACGCATCGCTGAAGAGGTCGACGCCCCACTGGTGCCGGGCACAAAGGACCCGGTAGACAGCGCCGACGATGTGGTCGCATTCGCCGACAACCACGGTCTACCGGTGGCTATCAAGGCGGCGTACGGTGGTGGCGGCCGCGGTATGAAGGTCGCCCGCACGCGTGGCGAGATCCGCGAACTGTTCGAGTCCGCCACCCGCGAAGCCAAAGCAGCGTTCGGCCGTGGCGAGTGCTTCGTGGAGCGCTACCTCGACCGCGCCCGCCACGTTGAAGCACAGGTGCTGGCGGATACGCACGGCAACGTCATCGTCGCTGGCACCCGCGACTGCTCCGTGCAGCGCAGGTTCCAAAAGCTCATCGAGGAAGCCCCCGCCCCATATCTCACCGATGAGCAGCGCGAACGCATCCACGAGTCCGCTAAAGCGATTGCGAAGCGAGCAGGCTACGTGGGCGTTGGCACCGTGGAATATCTCGTCGGAGCTGACGGGATGATCTCCTTCCTTGAGGTCAACACCCGCCTCCAGGTCGAGCACCCCGTCACCGAAGAAACCACCGGCGTGGATCTTGTCATCGAGCAGTTCCGCATCGCCGCCGGCGAGCCGCTGCGTTTCGACGTCGATCTGGAGCCCACCGGCCACGCCTTCGAGTTCCGCATCACCGCCGAAGACGCCGGCACCAACTTCATGCCCATGCCCGGCACCGCCACCACCTACATCGAACCCGCAGGCCCCGGCGTGCGCGTCGACTCCGGCATCCGCGCAGGCTCCACCATCGGCGGCCAGTTCGACTCGATGCTGGCCAAACTCATCGTTCGCGGCGAAACACGCGATCAGGCCATCGCCCGCGCCAAGCGCGCCCTCGCCGAATTCCGGGTAGAAGGCATGCCGACTATCATCCCCTTCCACCAGCGCATGCTTGACGACGACACCTTCACCGGCGACGCCTCCCAATTCGCCGTATACACCCGCTGGATCGAAGAGGAATGGGACCCGGACGTCGCGCCCTACGAGTCCGACGGCGCTGGCGAAGACAGTGACCAGGATGAGGTGCGCCGCCGCACCGTCTCTGTCGGGGTCAACGGCCGATCGATCGAGATCACTCTGCCGGAGACGTTGCTTCTCGGCGCCTCTGCTTTGACTCGCCGCGACCGCAAGCGCCGCTCCCGTAGCGGTGGATCGGGAGGTAAGGGTTCCGGCAAGGGCGCAGCCAGCGCAGACACCCTGACCGCACCGATGCAGGGCACCGTGGTGAAGTCCGAAGTTACCGAAGGTGCTCGGGTCGAAGCCGGTGACATCGTGGTCATCCTTGAGGCCATGAAGATGGAAAACCCGGTCAAGGCTCACAAGAGCGGTGTTGTGAAGAACCTCGCGGTGGAGGCCGGCAGCCATGTAGATAAGGGCGTGGCACTCCTCGACATCACCGACGCCGAGTAGCCGCTGGCCTGCGGTTTCATCGACATAACCGGATCTCACCCGGCGCGTCAAAAATTGGGGGTTGACGCGCCGGGCTTTCCAGTTCTATGGTTACCCACATGAGTGGTAAACCCATATACCTACAGATTGCGGATGAGCTACGTGACCTCATCGGCGCAGGCACCCTCGCCCCCGGCGACCGGGTGCCGTCTACCAACGAGCTCTCCGCTTACCACTCCGTCAACCCCACCACCTCCGCCAAAGCGCTCACCGAACTTTTCAACGAGGGTCTACTGGAGAAACGCCGCGGACTCGGCATGTTCGTCCTGGAGAGTGCGCGTGAGCAGGTGTTACGTACTCGTCGCGAAGCATTCGCCCGCGATTTTGTCCAGCCGTTTGTCCATGAGGCCAACCAACTCGGCATCACCACCGAGGAGCTGACGGCAATGATCGAAAAGGAGCGCGCCCAATGAATCCCGGCTTCTACGCGCTGGTCGGCCCGAACGCCGCCGGTAAAACCCACTACCTCCACACGCTAATGAGCCGGCACGCCGCGTTCGTCCCGGCTGGTGCGGATACCAAGTTTGCAGGCACGACCGTGGACGATCACCTGCGCGCAGTCGCAGCGATCTACCCGCACGTAGACCTAGGCTTTCCCAACGCCCGTATCAGAGATCTCTCCGTTGGGCAACGCCGCCTACTCACCATTGAGGTGGCCCTAGCCATCGGCAAAGACCTGTTGCTTCTCGACGAGCCGTTTGACGGCATCGACACCACCACCCGCAAACAGGTCCGCCAGAGACTGATCGACTACATCGCGGAGAACCCGCAGCGCAGAGTGGTGATGGCATCGCATCGCTCTGAGGACTTCGTGGGTCTCGCCACTCATGTCATCCAAGTGTTTGATCGGGTGGTTTCGCGCCCAGTCCCACTCGACGACGCCCGCCTGTGCTTTCCAACGGTCACCGGCCCCACCGCCGAGATCAAAGACCTTATCGCCCGCTTCCCCGTCGCCGAAACAGCGAGCCTCGGGCCCACGACACGCGCGACGTTCGCCGAACCTATCGGCGAGGCCGATGTCCACTTGCCCATCGAGTATCCGGACGATGCCGAACTCATTGACCTCCTCGCGACAGAAAGGCCCGCACGATGAAGCTCTTCCTCAGCCCCTTCAAACCAACAATGTATTTGGGCGTCTTTCTTGTCCTCTGCATTGCCGTTCCCTTTGGACGATTGGAGTTTGGCGACGGCGGCCTGTGGACCATGGCGGGCGCTGCCACACTGTGGATTCTCTTCGCGATCGGAGGATCGAACTGGCCAGCAATGAATCAGCTGGGCGCGAGCTTCAACCGATGGATGAATTCGGCAGCGCTAACGGCTTTCGTGGCAGCGGTCATACTCACGCCACTTACCGCCGCGTCGGCGGTGTACCACCAAGCACATAGCCCGTACTACAAGCGGTACGACCCGTTCATTGTTACCAACGGAGAACCGATGCCCTGGATCGACTTCAGCGGCGAACCGTATTTCGTTGAAGGTGCTGCGCAGGACCTGACATCCGTCGTGTCAACTGTGCTACTCCACTTCGTCATCTTCATTACGATGGGGCTGTCCGGTGTAGCAATCGGCCTTGCGCGGGGCACCCGCATGCAGTGGTTCATGCTCGACAGCATGTTCGTGGGTGGTTTCACCGGGCTCCTAGTGGGTATCTACAAGGCGGATGTGAACCCCTCCGATCCCTACGTCTACGCCATCTTCGTAGCGGCGGCGGGGCCAGTAGTTTTAGCAGCCAGCGCAATTGTGTTCGCTAGAACCCGCCGTTTCGTGCACTAACGCTCCAACCACTCAGACCGCAGCAGGCCATGGCGGGAGCAAGCAGCCTCCCACGCCATCGGGCTGATTTTCACTACCATGCGGCGCTCACACAGCGGGCAGATGCGCGGGGCATCGTAGGGGCGGGCCGGGTCGAGCGGCCAGGCGATCTCGCCGGACAAAACGGCGTCGGCGAGATCGGTGTTGTCGGGAATCTTCATGCGCGGAAAAACCTAGCGAAGATTACAGCGACTTGATGGTGTCGTAGAGCACGCCGTGGCCGGAGTTGACCTTCTCGCCCACCGGGGTGATGCCCAGGTTCACGCCCGGGGTCGCGCCTTCCATCACGCGGTCCACGGCGTCGCGGTCCTTCTCCATCGGGCGGCCGAAGGTGGTCAGGTAGTTGCCGCCGATGATGGCGTTGGCGCCGCCCATGAGGCCGGCTTCGGTGCCGTCGTCGCCAAGCGCGAGCTCCGTGCCACCCGCGAAGCGCAGCTGGGTGGACGGCATGGCCAGGCGGAATGCGGCGACGGCGCGCAGCGCCTCGCCCTGCGGGACCAGCGGGCGGTCCGCGAACGGGGTGCCCGGGCGCGGGTCGAGGAAGTTCATCGGCACCTCGTGCGGCTGGATTTCCGCGAGCTGCACGGCGAACTCGGCGCGCTGTTCGATGGTCTCGCCCAGGCCGATGATGCCGCCGCAGCAGGTTTCCATGCCCTCTGCCAGCACGTTTTCCAGGGTGTCCTTGCGCTCCTGCCAGGTGTGGGTGGTGACCACGTTGGGGAAGAACGACTCTGCGGTTTCGAAGTTGTGGTTGTAGCGGGACACGCCCATCTTGGCCAGCTGACGGGCCTGGTCGCGGGTGAGGATGCCCAGGGAGGCCGAGATGGAGATGTCCACCTCGTCCTGGATGGCGGTGACGGCCTCGGCGACTTGGTCGAGCAGCTGCTGGGTCGGGCCCTTGACGGCGGCGACGATGCAAAACTCGCTTGCGCCCATCTTCTCGGACTGCTTGGCGGCCTCCACCAGCTCGTTGATGTCCAGGGTCACGGCGCGCACCGGGGATTCGAACAGGCCGGACTGTGAGCAGAAGTGGCAGTCCTCGGGGCAGCCGCCCGTCTTCAGGGAAATGATGCCCTCGAGGGAGACGTCCACGCCGCAGTGCTTGATGCGCACCTGGTGCGCCAGGTCGAGCAGTTCCGGCAAGCGCTCGTCTTCGATGTTGAGGATCTGGACGAGCTCCTCCTGGTTCAGGCCCTCGCCGTTTTCCAGGGCCTTTTCGCGTGCGATGTCAAGGATGTCAGTCATTACTGGACTCCGTTCTTGGTGGTTCACGTCACAAGTAGGTGTCAGTGTAGCCCGTCCTTGAACGGTGTTCAGCATTTAGCGGTATTCAACCAAAAGTGGCGAGTGGTCGGACCACCGCTGCTCCACCGTCGGCGCCTTGTCCACCCAGGTCCGCTCGGCGCGCTCGAGCATGTTCGCGGTCGCAGCCTGCACGTCGATGCGCCACCCCGCGTCGTTGTTGAAGGCCTGCCCGCGGAACGTCCACCAGGTGTACGGCGCGTCCTCCGGGTGCAGCCTGCGCGCCACGTCGAACCACTTCGGGGAGCCATTCGCTTCTCGACGGCCCTTGGACACGTACTCCACAGCGCCCGCCCACACAGCGTCTGCCTTGACGTCTAAGTCCTGGGCCTCCTCGTCCGGGAAGCAGCCGAACACCGCGTCCATGAACGCGCGCTCGTGCGGCAAAAAGCCCGACTTCTTGCGGTTGGTCTTCCAATTCTTCAGGTCCTCGCGGCGGTGGCAGATGTTCCAATCGCCGCCGATGACCATGCCCGGGTACTCACCCGCCCACTGCTCCAGCAGCGGCTCGAACTCGTCGAGGAAGCGGTACTTCTCGTCCTGCTTTGGCGTGTCGGCGGAACCCGACGGCAGGTACAACGAGCCGACGCGGGTGCCGTCGGAAAGTGTGGCCGCGATGAAACGTCCGGCATCTTCGAAACTGGGGATGCCGAAGGTGACGTCGTCAAGCGGGGTGCGCGACAGGATCCCCACACCCGCGCGCCCTTTCGCGCCGGGGGTCTCCGCGGGGGCGACGGCGAGGTGCCACCCCTTTTCCAGCGCGGGCGCCAACGCCGCGCGCGCCTGCTCGGCAGTGGCGCGAACCTCCTGCATAAGCACCACATCCGCCGGGGTTTCATCGAGCCAGGCCAGCATGCCCGGGTTGTTTTCGTTGCGGATTTTGGTGGCGGCGCGGATGCCGTTGACGTTGACCGACGCAATTGTGAGACTCATGTGTGATGACCCTAGTAGTCTGGTTGGCTGAAGTCAGACACGTTAAATCAAAGGAGCATTATGGCGAAGATCATTTGGACCCGCACCGACGAAGCGCCACTGTTGGCGACGTACTCCCTCAAGCCGATCGTGGAGGCCTTCGCTTCCCGCGCCGGCATCGACGTGGACACTGCCGACATCTCGCTGGCCGGCCGCATCCTCGCGCAGTTCCCGGACCGCCTCGGCGACAAGAAGGTCGACGACGCGCTCGCGCAGCTCGGTGAGCTGGCGAAGACGCCGGAAGCCAACATCATCAAGCTTCCGAACATCTCCGCTTCCCTGGTGCAGCTGAAGAAGGCCATCGCTGAGCTGCAGGCCGCAGGCTTTGACATCCCGGATTACGAGGACGCGCAGGAGAAGTACGACGCAGTCAAGGGCTCTGCCGTGAACCCGGTGCTGCGCGAGGGCAACTCCGACCGCCGCGCTCCGGAGGCCGTGAAGAACTTCACCAAGAAGCACCCGCACTCCATGGGCGAGTGGTCCTCCGACTCGAAGACCAACGTGGCGACGATGGACGCCGGCGACTTCCGCCACAACGAGAAGTCCGTCATCATGCCGTCCGAAGACACCCTGACCATCAAGCTGGTCAAGGCTGACGGCGGCGAGGAGGTACTCAAGGACGGCCTGAAGGTTGAAAAGGGCGAGGTCATCGACGGCACCTACATGTCCGCCCGCGCTTTGGATGAGTTCCTTTTGGACGCCGTGAAGCGCGCCAAGGACGAAGGCGTGCTCTTCTCCGCCCACCTGAAGGCCACCATGATGAAGGTCTCCGACCCGATCATCTTCGGCCACGTCGTGCGCGCCTTCTTCAAGGACGTCTACGACAAGTACGGCGAGCAGCTCCTCGCAGCGGGCCTGGACGGCGAGAACGGCCTCGGCGCAATTTACGAGGGCCTGTCCGAGCTGGAAAACGGAGAGGAGATCCGCGCCGCCTTCGACAAGGCCCTGCAGGACGGCCCGGCTCTGGCGCAGGTGAACTCCGCCAAGGGCATCACCAACCTGCACGTGCCGTCGGACGTGATCATCGACGCTTCCATGCCGGCGATGATCCGCACCTCCGGCCACATGTGGAACGCCGACGACCAGGAGCAGGACACCCTGGCCGTCATCCCGGATTCCTCCTACGCCGGTGTGTACCAGACCGTGATCGACGACTGCCGCGAAAACGGCGCCTACGACCCGACCACCATGGGCACCGTCCCGAACGTCGGCCTGATGGCGAAGAAGGCTGAGGAGTACGGCTCCCACGACAAGACCTTCAAGGTCCCGGCCGACGGCAAGGTCCAGGTGGTCAACTCTGCCGGCGACGTGCTGATCGAGCACGACGTCGAGGCCGGCGACATCTGGCGCGCATGCCAGACCAAGGACGCCCCGATCCAGGACTGGGTCAAGCTGGCCGTCAACCGCGCACGCCTGTCCGGCATGAAGACCATCTTCTGGCTGGATGAGGAGCGCGCCCACGACCGCAACCTCATCGAGCTGGTGAACAAGTACCTGGCCGACCACGACACCGAGGGCCTGGACATCTCCATCGCCTCCCCGGTCGAGGCCACCAAGACCTCCGTGGAGCGCATCCGCCGCGGCGAGGACACCATCTCCGTGACCGGCAACGTCCTGCGTGACTACAACACGGACCTGTTCCCGATCCTCGAGCTGGGCACCTCCGCCAAGATGCTCTCCGTGGTCCCGCTGATGGCTGGCGGCGGCCTGTTCGAGACCGGTGCCGGCGGCTCCGCCCCGAAGCACGTCCAGCAGGTCCAGGAAGAAAACCACCTGCGATGGGACTCCCTCGGCGAGTACCTCGCGCTGGCTGAGTCCTTCCGCCACGAGAAGAACACTAACGGCAACGAGCGCGCCGGCGTTCTCGCCGCCGCGCTGGACAAGGCTACCGAGAAGCTTCTCGACGAAGGCAAGTCCCCGTCGCGCAAGGTGAACGAGATCGACGACCGCGGCTCCCACTTCTGGCTCTCCCTGTTCTGGGCAGAGGCGCTGGCAGCCCAGTCCGACGACGCCGAGCTGGCCGAGGTCTTCGGCCCGATCGCGAAGGACCTGCGCGACAACGCCGATGTGATTGACAAGGAGCTCCTGGACGCCCAGGGCAACGCTGCCGACCTCGGCGGTTACTACTGGCCGGACGAGGAGAAGACCTCGGCGGTCATGCGCCCGTCCGCAACCTTCAACAAGATCATCGACGAACTGGAGAAGTAGCTCGCTGATCTAAAAAACGGCCGGCCAGTGTCGGGGTTTCGCGCCCCGGCACCGGCCGTTTTTTGTTTGGTCAGGCTGGGCAGCGCTGTGCCCAGCCCAGTACCTCCGCCCCATTTACCGCAAACGCTTACCCGAGGAACTAGACCACCTACATCAGATCAGAAGCACGATTCTTTCTGGCCCCGTACATTCACACTCTTTCTTGCTCCGTAACCGAAAAAGGGCGCCAGCACAGGCCTAGAACCCCTTTAAAAACTCCCTTACCTGCGGAATCGTTTTCTTGCCTGTTTCTTGCTTCTGGGGGATACTTGAGGCATGTCACCACTTAATTCCACCCCGGAGCCTCAACTCATCGCTAAAATCCAGCGATTCCTCGATTTGCCTGCGGAGCTCCCTTGGCTGGAGTTTAAGGAAAACAGCACCACGACCGGCCCGGAAATTGCCAGGTATGTGTGCGCTTTAGGCAACTCAGCTCGTCTTCATGATGAACCAGCAGGTTACCTGATCTGGGGTGTAAGTGATACGCATGAAATCGTAGGCACTTCGTTCCAATGGGAGATAACGAAAGGCAAAGGCAACGAAGACCTATTCCCTTGGTTGCAGCGTGTAGTCTCCCCCACGCCGACGATCTCCTTCGAATCGGTCACAATCGAAAATAGAACCGTCGTACTCCTCCGGATTCCGGCTGCCCTTTCGGCCCCTTATGCCTACGATGGGACCCGTTACTTCCGACAGGGCAGCTACACAAAAAACTTAATGGACTTTCCAGATCGTGAACGCGAGTTGTGGAGGAAACTCAACCAGTTCGAGTTTGAAACCAGCAACGCCGCGGAAGGCCTCGAACCCGAAGAGATCACCTCCCTTCTCTCCTCCGACGCTTTCTTTATCAACCGGCCCGAACTGCCACGCAATGTTGGTGGCGCCCTCATCGACACAATGCGAGCAGCGGAGGCGATTACATACTCCCACGAATTGGGCTGGTGTATTCCTGCTTGGTCTGCTCTGATGTACGCGCGCTCACTCAAATCCTTCCCACACCTCGCCGGCTTAGCCCCTCGCGTGATGCACTTCGGTGACACATCGCGGACGCAACTCCAACGAGAATGGGAGTTTGACGAGGGATACGCTGTTGCGACCGGCTAGTTGGTAGCGGTGTGGTGACTTTCGGGTAGCGGTTCAGTGGGTTTCCGGTAGCGGGGTTGGCGGTGGCGGGTGATGCTTTCGGGTGGTTGCGCCACAGGGGTGTAGCCGGTTACCGGAAGGAGTCCGCTGATGACGGATTACCGGGCGGTGATGAAGCTGCTTGTGCAGCAGCGTTCGTACCGCCAGATTGAACAACAGCTCGGGTGCTCGCACCGCACGATTTCCCGGTCGAATCAGGTGCTTCGATCCCTTGGGATTCGCACCGTCGACCAGGTTTTGGCGTTGACGGATGATGAGCTCGACGAGTTATTCGTAGATGGGCGCAGTACCGGCCAGGGCGAGTTCGTCCCTATCGATTTTGATGCGGTGGTCAAAGCCCGCACGGGGCGTAACAAGCAGACACTGCAAGTGCTGTGGGCGCGCTACACCACCACACCTGCTTTACCCGGCCAGCTCCATTACAGCTACGACCGGTTTCGCCAGTTGGTGGCGTCTCATGTCGATGCGGCCGGTTTGACCGCACGCATCACCCACACACCGGGGCACACCATGCAGGTGGATTGGGCAGGCACCAAGATGCGCCTGTTCGACCCTTATGGCGCACCGGGGGTGAAGGTCAGCGTGTTTGTCGCCTCAATGCCGTATTCAGGGATGATTTTTGCCCTCGCATGTCCGGATGAGCGCCAGCATTCCTGGCTTGATGCCCACCACCACGCGTTCGCCTACTTCGGGGGCGTGCCTGAGGTTGGAGGGTGTCAGGAAGTTTGTGTGTGAGGCTCTGATCTAGAAGGAGTTTCACCGATAATGACTACGGTGTCACCGAAGAAAAACCATGACCCGGCAAAGGTCAATGAGATCAGCGAGAAGCTGATGGAAAATCCTGAGCTCGCCAGCTTGATCAGCGAGCTGTCGGCTTCCGCTGATGATGCAAGCGAGCTGGTCAAAGGCCTGCTGCAGGCATCGATCAACGCTGGTCTGCAGGCGGAGATGGATGCGCATTTGGGCTATAGCCATTCTGACCGCAAGACGAAAGCCCAAGTCGAATCCGCACAGGGCAACAATCACCGCAATGGGTCGTACACCAAGACCGTCAATTCTGGCTACGGCGCGTTGGACGTGACCGTGCCCAGGGATCGTGCCGGCACGTTTACTCCCCGGATGGTGCCCAAGGGTGCACGCCGGCTCACAGAACTCGACGACATGATCGTCTCGCTATACGCCGGCGGGATGACAGTGCGCGATATCCAGCATCACCTCGTGACCACGCTCGGGGTGGATATGAGTCCGGATACGATCAGCACCATTACCGATGCGGTGTTAGACGAGGTCATGATCTGGCAAAACCGTCAGCTCGACGAGTTTTACCCGGTGATCTTCCTCGACGCGCTACGCGTCAAGATCCGTGACGGGCACCGCGTGGTCAACAAGTCCTGCTATATGGCGGTTGGTGTCGACATGGACGGCATCAAGCACATCCTGGGATTGTGGATCGCTGAAAATGAAGGTGCCGCATTCTGGGCATCGGTGTGCGCGGATCTGGCCAACCGCGGTGTCCAGGACGTGTTCATTGTCTGCTGCGACGGGCTCAAAGGCTTGCCGGAAGCCGTGGAAGCCACCTGGCCGAATTCCATGGTGCAGACCTGTATCGTGCACCTGATTCGGGCTGCGAACCGGTGGGTGTCGTATCAGGACCGCAAAGGTGTCTCCCGGGCGCTGCGTGAGGTCTACACGGCCACAAACGAGGACACCGCCCGTGCCAGCTTGGATGCGTTCGAGGCCAGTGAACTGGGCCGGAAATACCCGCAGTCGGTCAAAGTTTGGCGCGACGCTTGGGAGCGGTTCGTGCCGTTTTTACAGTTTCCGCCGGCGGCACGCCGGGTGCTCTACACCACGAATTCGATCGAGTCGCTGAATGCTGAACTGCGGAAAGCTACCCGTAACCGCGGGCAATTCCCGAACGATACCGCGGCGCTGAAGACGCTTTGGTTGATGATCTGCAACATCGAAGACAAGCGCGCTGCGCAGCGAGCCAAGAAAGCGAAGCGCGACGTTGAGTGCAACGGCTATATTGAAGGAGCGAAAGCCACCGGGTGGAAACAAGCCATCAACCAACTAGCCGTGGCTTACCCCGACCGATTCGCGGACTACTTGTAAACCAAACCCCCGCACACAAAGAATCGGACACCCTCTGAGGTTGTGGTGCCGGATAATGCCTCGACTGCGTCGAACGCGATCAGCGCGGCGGATCGAAACCGCAAGGTCAACGACACCTACGAGCAGTTTTTGGAGCATTACAACACCGCAGCACTGCCCACGAGGGCGAAACGGCCGAAAGACAAAGCGAATGTCGAAGCCGCAGTCAAGATCGTCACCCACAAGGTCATCCACGCACTCGATGGCCACCAGTGCGTCGACCTTGACGAACTCAACTCGCGAATTCAGCAGCTGGTTGACCAGATCAACCAGGCGGTACCGTTTCGTCACCAGCAGTCAAGCCGCAAAGACATTTTCGATGCGCATGAAAGGCACCTGTTGACAGCGCTTCCCGATACCCCGTGGCAGCGCACCGAGTGGAAACGCGCCAAGGTCGCCCCAGATTTCCACATCACCGTAGCTAGCGTGCGGTACTCCGTGCCGCACCAGCTCGTTGGCCGCACTGTCGATGTGCGCATCACCGGGCAAGTGCTCACGGTCTTCGATGGTGGCCGTGCCGTTACAACCCACACGCTTGCCCACACCCGCGGGGCGTATGTCACCGATGCCGACCACATACCGGCGAACATGGATCACACCCAGGGACTGTGGACGAGCGATTACTTCCTGCGCGAAGCCCAAAAGATCGGGCCGGCGACACGCACCGTCATCGAGGAAATGATCACGGCGAAAGCAATCCCGGCCCAGGCGTACCAATCGTGCAGGAACGTGCTGTCAATGGGCAAACACGCCAACAAGCTCGTGTTGGAAGAAGCATGTAAGCGCTTGGTCTCCTCCGACGGGACCCGCCGGGCGGTGTCCTACACCGCGGTCAAAAACATGATGGCCGCCGTACGCAAAGAAGCCGCAACCCGACCACACGGCTTCGACCAACCGGCACCGGCCACACCTGGGCATCGGGCCCACGCACCCGCCGCTGCCACACGCGACACCAGCGGCGCCTACCTCGGTGGCGCAGCACAGTTCAGCCTGGACAACCTCATCAAGAAAGGAACCACAACGCCATGACCCCACCGACCCCGCCGCAAGAGCGCTTCCTCGACGAATCCGTCCTCGCGGACTTCACAGCGATTCGCATGACAGCCTTCGGCAAAAGCGTCATCGACATCGCCAACGACCCAGCCTCCGACACGTGGACCTTCTCACAAAAGGTGCTCTACGCACTCGACAACGAAGTCGCGGCCAGCCGCGAACGCCGCATCAACAAACTGCTCAAGGCATCACGATCGCCAAACCCCGATGCCTGCCTCGAAGACGTCGCCTACGCACCTGACCGCACCATCAACCCAGAACAAGTCAACCAACTCGCTCACGGACAATGGTGCCACCTGGGCCAAAACATTGTCATCTTGGGCAAATCCTCAGTCGGCAAGACCTACCTCGCCCAAGCACTGATCACCGCAGCATGCCGCAACGACTACTCCGCCAGGTTCTACCGCACCGACATGCTCGCCGCGCACTTCGCAGTAATGCCACTCGACGACCCAGCCCGGCTCAAACTCACCCGCGAGTTGATCAACGTCGACGTGCTAGTCCTCGACGACTTCCTCACCACCCCAGTCGACGCCGCCACCGCGCACCTGCTCTTCAACATTCTCTCCGAACGAGAAGGCAACCGATCAACAATCGTGACCTCACAGTTCACCCCGCAAGACTGGTACAGATCCATCCCGGACGCCGTCATCGCCGAGTCCATCCTCAACCGACTCATCGCCGGCGCCGAAATCATCACCCTCGAAGGACCAAACATGAGACTGGAAGCTAACCAGTAACACACAAAGCGCCTGAGCAGGGACCCGCTACCGGATCCCCACTCAAGCGCTACCACAAACTCACCACACCGCTTCCATTTCGATCTTCTAAACAATACGCCGCCTCGTTTAGCGAGATCGTGACCTTGGTGAACACGTTAAAACCCGGTGGAGAGACTATCGATCCAAGCGGACGCCGAATTGAAACCCCGCTGCTGCCCACTGTGGCATTTCGCGAAGTATTTGCGAATGCGCTCATGCACCAGGATCTGGAACAGCGCGGTCAGTACTTGACCGTTGAGATTTTCAGCGACCGCGTGGAAGTAACCAATCCTGGTACACCGTTGGTCGATCCTCAACGTTTTATTGACTCGGCTTCTACCACTCGTAATGCACACCTCGGCGAAGCACTTCGCCTCGCACACTTCGTAGAGCAACGCGGAAGCGGCTGGGACAAGATCGTTGCGTCGCTGGAAAAAGAGCACTTTCCACCGGCACTCATTCGCGCAAACGGCACAACCACCGTCACACTGAGCGCCTACCGCCCCTTCAACCTAATGACTACGGATGAAAAGATCGAAGCCGTCTACCAGCATGCGTGCCTCGGGTTTCTGGATAATCGCGCTATTACTAACGCATCAATACGGCATCGCTTCGGACTCAGGGATTCGCAGGCCTCCCAGGCGACCCGACTTATTAACGCCACGGTAGACAAAGGCCTCATCCGGCTCTACGACCCGGATGCCGGACCACGCAACCGCCGTTATGTCCCTTTCTGGGCTGAGTAGTTTTCTTGCTCCGTAACCGAAAAAGGGCGCCAGCACAGGCTTAGAACCCCTTTACAAACTCCCCTACCTGCGGAAATGTTTTATTGCCTGTTTCTTGCTTCTCGGGCGCGTTTTAGGTTGGATCCGCCTCTCCGGCTCCGAGGCGTCGAAGCCGACAACCTCCCCGGCGTTGCGCAGGCGATGGCGAGCCCGTTCATGGTGACCTGGATCGTCTTGGGTACGAGGAAGGTCTCGCCACCGGCGTTAGCCGGCTGGGAAGCGCTGTGCCCGACCGAGACAACCGCGTTGATCAGCCCAGTCTCGCCTTCCATCCCCAAACGCCACCCCTCCCGTAGTCTCTGGGTGCTGCCTACGCGTCACCAAACGACTGCGCATCCGACAAGTACAGGGGTGACGCTCGATCCCAGCTATATTTTTCCGCTACATCAGAGCTCCACTACCTCATCTGAATTATTGGAAATAAACGCAGAATGGGTGGCTACGACGACTACTGCGCCTTTCTGAGCAAAATGGCGTAGATGTTTGAGAACGAGTTGCGCATTTGCTTTATCGAGGGCTCCGGTTGGCTCATCTGCTAACACTATTTTCGGCTGCGCGAGAATGAGTCGTGCCAAAGCGATGCGTTGTTGTTCACCACCAGAAAGTTCGCTCACCGTTCGCTTCTCGGATCCGCCAAGTCCGACTTCATTCAGCGCCGACTCCATTGTTTCGCGGGAGACGCGGGGGACAGCGATCTTGATGTTCTCCATCACAGAGAGATCGGAGACCAAACCGTAGTCCTGAAACAGATATCCGACGTTTGATCGCCGAAATTTGCGACGTGCGCGCGAATTCATAGATGCGATGTCGAGCCCCTCGAACTCGATCGTCCCCGAATCCGGCGTGGTCAGCCCACCTAACATATTGAGCAAGGTTGTCTTGCCGCTGCCGGAGGGCCCTGTGAGCGCCGTGATTCGACCTGCCCTAAACGTGGCTGTGAAAGCTTGCAAAACCGTCCGCTCGCCAAATGCGCAGGATACGTTGCTTACCTGAATTGTCATTGCGGTTCCCTACCTCCTCTTGCATCCCACCGCGAAGCAGCTTTGAGCATCAACCCCACAGAAACCATGAACCATACTGCGCCGAAACCTACTACTGCGACGATGGTGGATGGCGACCATTGATTTTCAAACCCGATACTCCAGGTTGACGGCACGCGGCTCTCGGCTTGAATCCAATGATCGCGAACCTTATAAAGCAGCCAACCAATCGTGGCTAGGAAGAATGCAACTTCGATAGCTACTGCTTCTTTTGCAACCCACCAAGGGCTTCGCCCACAAACATAGGCAACGTGGATTTTGCGCCGGTAGGTGACGCGAAAAGTAAGGACCGTGGCTCCGACCAAGACCGTCACAAGCAGGACTGATGCAAAACCATTCAGCCCCCACAGAGCCACATTCTGCTCGGCGGTGCGAATGCTCGCCTGCCATGAGTCTTCACGCGGTCTAAAGAAAGCAAGTGAGTTCCCGGTAGCACCCTTCAACATTTGCGAAGGCACGTCAGGGGAGACAGTTAGAAGGACTTGCTGGGATACCTTTGACATCAAGTTGTGGTCGCCCAACGGAGCGAGGCCACGCGGGAGTATGACGAGAATCGGGTTATCGAGTTGCGGACGGTAGTTAACGTCATAGGTGAATACCGAGCCTAAGCTGCAACCGTCCCGCCACTCTATGTCGGGCGCTGGTTCATTGGCATAGCCGGCCTCGAACTCGAGCGAATCCTCGATCACGTTTCTCGAGTGCACAGACAACTCTCCCGGCGAGCAGACCGTCACTACAGCACCATCCAGCATCGACACTCCCGCCTGTCGCGCGAATTCCTGGTTCGCTAATAGAACTGGTGCCTCTAGTTCCACGGGCCATGTAATCCAATAAGGATCAACGAGGAGTACGTCTCCCGCCTCGTCGGCAACCCGGAATGGCGCTGCGGTCTCTGTATCTGACCAGTCTTCGAAGGCCGTGTTGACGTTCAACGCCAACTCTTGCGGCCCACGGTGCGCATCCCACATCCCCTGCAAGCGGTGACGCGCCTCGAGTTCCGCAGAAAACCCAACCAAGGTTGCGACCACACTGAGCGCAGCAACCAGGGTCACTCCGCGGACTGCAGTCAGGGCATATAGCATTGGCCGCGCGTGGATCTTGCCCTTGATGGATTGCGGTATCGATGTCCTGCGAACCAGAAACTGCCCACCTAGGTAGCCAACGAGCAAACACACAGACAGAATCACGCTGATCGTGAAATACATTCTCCAAAATACCCAGCTCTCCGCCCACCCGTTGTAGACATAAAGAAGGCCAGCAACAATCAGGGGGCTTCCGAGGTAGGCGATCGTAAGCGCAACGCTTTGGCGCTGAATTTCAATACGGGTCGTTTCTGCGACGCTGAGTCCAAGCAGTCGATGAACACCGACCTCCCGCGAGCGGGCAAGGACATGGCCCGCGCCTAGCACCAGACACAGGAGCACAGATAGGATCAGCAGAATGGGAATTGCCGAAGATGCAAAGATTTCGGAGAAGTAACTGGTAAGAGGCTCCGCGTCGAGCCCCTGTTCGGCTAACCACCGCAGCAAGTGTTGCTCGTCCGTCGCAGACCCTTTGATATGGAGAGGTTGCCTTGGATCAGAGTATGGAAAGTCTTCCAGCGGATAAAATATGTCAACTTCCCCACGTTCAAAGCGCGGCCGTTCCATCCGACCGCCGTCAGGCGGAAGCGAGGATGAGTAGACTCGTTGCTCACCACCAGAGACAGCGAGCGACGAGTAGTTAATCGCGATATCGAAGTCATTGCTTCGCGCAAACTCGGCCAGCTCGGTATAGAAACTCGCACGCTCCGAAGCGGTGCGATCTGATTCCACCTGTACCCCGTACTCACCCAGGTGGCCATCGATCGCTGAGTAAAGCCTCGCGCCGAGGAAAGCCACGGTAGTCGCCAGAATGGCCGTGGCGAATATCCCCACGGCTAATAGGCCTGATTTCAGAAGAGACATGCTCTAGCCCACATCTGTAGAGCCATGACGAACTCCGTTGTGAAAGTAGTGGCCGTCGATGTTAGCCGTCGTCGCCACAGCAGCACCCGCGCCAGCAGAGGTCGACGCTCCCGCCCAAACTACACCACCGATGCGGTGCCGATTTTGAATTTTCATGATTCCTCCCATCGGCAGATATTCAGCGGCGGAGGGGCTCCCACCGTATGACAATTATCAAACCCGAGATTTTGTTGCACAAGTAGGAAAACCTGCTTTTTATGATTTAGCACACTACGGGCCGTTAGGCCCTGTCACCAACGACGCAGAGCTGGCCGAGATCTTCAGTCCGATCGCCAAGGACCTGCATGACTACGCCGAGACCATCAACAAGAAACCCCGGGAAGAAGTCGTGCGCGAGCCTTCGCTTATCGACGAGCTCCGCCCTCAACTCCCCTTTCCGTTCTTCCCAACGCTCCAGTTTATGTGTGTCTTCTCAGTCCATCCCCATGGCTCTTAGACGCAGGGAACCCCGCCACGGCTCCCTCGCAGATTTATATTCAGCCAAACCCACAGCCCAAACCCTATATAGACCGCTTGGTACACAATGGCAGACAAAGCGGACTACATTGCACCCCATGACGAACTCGAAGCAGAAGTACGACAACTCCAACGCTAGCGAATGGTCGTTCGGCACCCGCTCCATCCACGCCGGCCAGCAGGTGGACCAGGATTACGGCGCGCGCAACCAGCCGATCTACATGACCACCAGCTACGTCTTCGACGACGCGCAGCATGCGGAGAGCCGCTTCAACCTCTCGGACGCGGGCCCGATTTACACCCGCCTGACCAACCCGACGCAGTCCGCGCTGGAGGACCGCCTCGCTTCCCTCGAGGGCGGCGTGGCCGCCACCGCGTTCGCCTCCGGCATGGCCGCGGAGACCGCCGCGATCCTCACCCTCGCCCAGGCGGGCGACCACGTGGTCACCTCCCCGCGCCTCTACGGCGGCACCGAGACGCTCTTCCAGCACACGCTGCCGAAGCTGGGCATCGACTTCACCTTCGTGGAGAACCCGGACGATCCGGAAAGCTGGCAGGCCGCCGTCAAGCCGAACACGAAGGCGTTCTACGGCGAGACCTTCGGCAACCCGATCGCGGACGTGCTGGACATCCCGGCGGTTGCCGAGGTCGCCCACAACAACCAGGTCCCGCTGATCGTGGACAACACCATGGCCACCGCGGCGCTCGTTCGTCCGCTGGAGCTCGGCGCTGACATCGTGGTTCTTTCCACCACGAAGTTCTACACCGGCAACGGCGCGGCCATCGGCGGCGCGATCGTGGACGGCGGCAACTTCGACTGGACCGTCCAGCGTGACGGCGAGGACGTCTTCCCGCTGTTTACCACCCCGGACCCGGCCTACCACGGCCTGAAGTACGCGGACCTCGGCGCGCCAGCGTTTGCGCTGCGCGCCCGCGCCGGCCTGCTGCGCGACACGGGTGCGGCGATTTCTCCGTTCAATGCCTGGGTGGCGTTGCAGGGGATCGATACGTTGGCGTTGCGCGTCGAAAAGCATAATGCGAACGCGAAGAAGGTCGCCGAGTTCCTCGCAGCCCACGACAAGGTGGCCAAGGTCAACTACGCAGGCCTGGAGGGCTCGCCGTACAAGGCCACGCAGGAGAAGCTGGGGCTGAAGTACACCGGTTCGGTGCTGTCCTTCGACATCGCGGGTGACCAGGACGACAAGACCGCGGCCTGGAAGTTCATCGACGCGCTGAAGCTGCACTCCAATCTGGCTAACATCGGCGACGTGCGCTCGCTTGTGGTCCACCCGGCGTCCACGACGCACTCGCAGTCCGACGCCGAGGGTCTCGCGCGCGCCGGCATCACCCAGGCCACGGTGCGCCTGTCCGTGGGCATCGAGGACGTCGAGGACATCATCGCGGACCTCGAGCGCGGCTTCGCGGCGGTGTAAATGCTGGCTGCGGAAGGCGAGCTGGGCACCGCCGCCATCGGCGACGTCCACACCGAGGCAGGCGCGGTGATTCAGGATGCGCACATTGCCTATCGACGGTGGGGCGTCCCCCGCGGCGACCTGGGCGGCAAGAACAACATCCTGCTGGTGGAGCATGCCTTAACCGGCGACACCGACGCCGCCGACTGGTGGTGCGAGGCCATCGGCCCCGGCAAGGCGCTGGACACCGACGCGTGGTGCGTGATCTGCACGAACGCGCTTGGGTCCTGCTACGGCTCCACCGGGCCGGCAAGCGAACACCCGGACGGCGGCGTGTGGGGCTCGCGCTTCCCGGCGATCAACATGCGAGACATGGTGCACGCCGAGCGCGCGTTCCTGGAAGCGCTGGGCATCGGCCGGGTCCACGCGATCATCGGCGGTTCCATGGGCGGCGCGCGCACCCTGGAGTGGACCCTGCTCTACCCCGAGGCCGTGGACTACGCGCTGGTGCTCGCGGTGTCCGCCCGGGCCAGCGCCTGGCAGATTGGCATCCAGTCCGCGCAGATCACCTCGATCACCCATGACCCGGATTGGCACGGCGGCGACTACCACCGCACCGGTTCTGCTCCGGACGCCGGTCTGGCGGCAGCGCGCCGCATCGCGCACCTGACCTACCGCGGCGAGCTGGAGATCGACGAGCGCTTCGGCACCGCTGCCCAACCCGGCGAAAACCCCCTCGGCCCCTTCCGCACCGACGGCGAGCGCTTCGCCGTGCAGTCCTACCTGGAGCACCAGGGCACGAAGCTCACCCAGCGTTTCGACGCCGCCAGTTACGTCACCCTCACCGAAGCCCTCAACCGCCACGACGTGGGACGCAACCGCGGCGGGCTGAACAAAGCGCTGGCCTCGTCGACCGTGCCGACCATGATCGTGGGCGTGGACACCGACATCTTGTACCCCTACCACCAGCAGGAACACCTCTCCCGCAACCTGGGCAACCTGCTCGCCATGGCGAAGCTGTCCTCGCCGGTCGGCCACGACGCCTTCCTCGTGGAGGCCCGCCAGATGGACCGGATCCTGCGCAACTTCATCTCGCTGACGCACGAAACCCCGTCCGCGCGCGAGGTCGCCGCCGAGCGCGGCGCCTACGACATCTAAAGGTCTATGACCTGCACCGCGGTACCGTCCGCGGTGGCCAGGTAGGCCCGGCCCATGCCGACCCAGCCGGCAAACGGGGCGTCGGCAAGCGTGATGCGCTCGTGCACATGCCCGAGCAGCCACGCGCCGTACCCCAACGCGGCGAGCTCCTCGCGGGTGCACGGCAGACACGGGTTGTTGGAGAACTCGCCGGTCACGGAGGTGTGCAACAGCCCCAGGTTCGGCTCGTCCTTGATTGGCGCCGGGAACCTTGCGACGAGCTCCCGCGGGTCCCGGTCCACCTCCACCGCGGCGGTGTGCAGCGCCCACCCGCCCGCCCGGATGGTCTGGGGCTCTTGCCTTGCGACGATCACGCCGCCCGGAATCACTGCCGTGAGGTCGTGGTGCACGTCGTGGTTGCCCGCGACGAACACGACCGTGTCGAACAGCTCGAGACCGCGAGCGAAAAACCGCGTGACCTCGCCGTACGTCGCTTCAGTGAACCGCTTGCGGTCGATCACATCGCCCAGCATGACCAGGTGCCGGGCGCCCGCCTCCGCGCCGCGTTGCAGGGTGTCCAGCGCCCAGTCGATCCCGGGGCCGGTCTTCTTGTCGCCGTGCTGCTTGCGGCCGAGGTGGATGTCGGCGACAACGAGGACGGGGTCGGCTGCGTGGTGGGATTCAGCTGCGTGGTTAGGCATGGTGCCAGGATATCCGCGGGCTACACGTCGCCCAGGAAAATCTGGGCGTGACGCAGGTCGAAGATGTCCGCCTCCGCCACATGCCCGTACACAAACGGGTATAGCTGCTCCCGGTTCGGCAAGCACGTCTCCCCGTACTCTTCTGGCGACTGGTGGTCGAACACCGCCACGAATCGGCGGCCCGGGAGCAGGTTCAGCCCATCTTCAAGTGCAAGCGAGAATTCCTGGTTGCTGGCGTCGGTCCAGCCGCGCGGGATGAGCTCCGAGATGTCGCGTGGCAGCCAGTGCCCAATGGTGCGGGCCAGCTCGACTGATGCGTCGACACGCATCTCCTCGTTGAGCTTCGCCGCGCTGCGGGCCAAGTCGCGGGGCACTTCATACACCTCGTCAAAGTTGCTCATCACCGACAACGAGTACGCGTACATGTCCAGCAGGTTGCGGCGGTACACCCCGTCCTCGTCGAAGCGCGGGGAATACACCAGGTTGTCCAGCTGCTTCGCGTAGGCGAGTTCGGTGTAGTACTCCACCGGCGTGTAACCGCAGGTGAGACTACAGAATTCTTCGGCGGTCTCGCCGAGCTCCTTCAGCAACGGAAACGCCTCATCTTCGGTGTGCACAAGGTAGGTGATGCGCATGTCGTCGACGTAGACCGATGTAGCAAGCCGCGAAATCACCGTCCCGTCCGGGTACATCGGCACCGGGTACACGGTACGGCCGACCGCGAAGTAGTCGTCCACCTCGTCCGCGTCCAGCATGTTCACGCTCACCGCCTCGTGGTCCGGGGTGAGCGTGGCGGCGAAGCTTTCCTGCGTCTGCAAATCGTCCACCACCACGACTCGCTCTGTGGGACTGTCGCCTCCCAGGCGCGTTGGCATCCACGTCTCTAAGCAATTGTGAAACTCCTCAAGCTCACCCATGAGGAAGTTGCCGGCCGCCTGTTCGCACTTCCTGGCCTGGTAGTACGCGGTGGTGAAGCGTGGGTCCCATTCTTTGAGAATCTCTAGGTTGTCGGCGGCTTCCGCGAAGTAGCGGCGCGCCTGTGAAGGGGTGGTGTCAACGGAATCGCGCCCCAAATCCAGCAGTTGGTGGGTGTTGGCCAGCACGACGTAGGCATCCAAAGACTCGGTACGCCACGGCTGCACTGGCGTGTACTCGGACACAGCGGCCGACAGCTCGGCCGTCATCTTGCGGGCAAAATCAATTTGCTGGGGAGACGGTTCGTCCTCGTAAATCGACTTCACCGACACGGTGACCTCAACCTCGGTGCCGGGGATGTCGGTGGTGAACGAGAAAATACTCGGGTGGGAATCTGTCATGCGGGACCTCCTGGGGAAACGACAGCTTCAACCCTACGAAGCCCGCCGACACGCAGCTCCGAATTACCGAACGTGTGCGCTACGACCCGAGGGCGTCCACCGACCAGGACAGCCACAGCATGGCCGCGCCAAGGGCGGTGGTAAACAGCGCGTCGAAACGCTTCGAGCGCACCGCCACCAGGCCGATCACTTTGGAATCGCAGGTCAGGCGCATCACGGTGAGCCACAGCATGGCCGCGCCGAGGGTGAACGTGGCGCGGCGCCAGTGCTCCGTGGCCGCGTAAAGCCCCGAGAGCACGAAACCCACCACGAACAGTGCGGCCATCACCCGCTGCACCACAACGGGCAACGGCGAGGCGGCGGCGCCGCGGTCGTGGGGGTTGTCCAGCGTCAGCCCGTCCGGAAGCTCCGTACTCAACCGGTCGCTCCCAGGCAGCTGGATCCTGCTACTTGCCAAACCGGCTCACGCCCTAGCTGGCGTCCTGGCCGATGCCGGCTTGGCGTTCCGCGTTTTCCACGATGTTGCGCACCAAGAACGTGCGCGTCATCGGGCCCACGCCGCCCGGGTTCGGGGAGACCCAGCCGGCCTTCTCCCACACGTCCGGGTGCAGGTCGCCGACGGTTTTGCCGTCGACGCGGGACACGCCGACGTCGAGAAGCGCGGCGCCTTCCTTGATCATGTCCGCGGTGATCATGTGCGGCTTTCCGGCGGCGGCGATGATCACGTCGGCGCGGCGGGTCTCCGCGGCCAGGTCCTTGGTGCCGGTGTGGCACAGCACGGTGGTGGCGTTGACGTCGCGGGCGGTGAGCATCAGCGAGATCGGCCGGCCCACCGTCACGCCACGGCCGATCACGCAGACGATCGCGCCGTTCAAATCCACGCCGAAGCGCTCCAGCAGTTTGATGGAGCCGTTCGGGGTGCACGGCAGCGGCGCCGGCTCGTTGAGCACGAGCTTGCCCAGGTTCACCGGGTGCAGCCCATCGGCGTCCTTGGACGGATCAATCAGCTCCAGGATGCGGTTTTCGTCCAGGTGCTTCGGCAGCGGCAGCTGGACGATGTAGCCGGTGACGGCCGGGTCGTGGTTCAGCTCGTCGATAAGCGCCTCGAGCTCCTCCTGAGTGCTATCGCCCGGCAGCTCCTTCATGATGGACGCGATCCCCAGCTCCTCGCAGTCCTTGTGCTTCATGCGCACATAGTTCTGGCTCGCCGGGTCCTCCCCCACCAGCACCGTGGCCAGGCCCGGGGTGACGCCGTGCTCAGCCTTGAGACGAGCCACGCGCTCCTTCAAATCCGCGAAAATCTCCTCGCGGTAGAGTTTTCCGTCCAGTTTGATCGCAGTCACGGCCCCAATCCTAGACTGTCAGGCGTGCTCCACCTGATCTACGACAACCCGGCCATCGGCGGCAACGCCGGCGCCGCCATCCGCCTCGCCGCCAACACCGGGGTACAGCTGCACTTCGTCGAGCCGCTCGGCTTCAACTTCGACGACAAGCACCTCAAACGCGCTGGCCTGGACTACCACGACCTAGCGGACGTGATCATCCACCCGGACATCGACGCCTGCTTCGACGCCATCCCCGACTCGCGCATCTTCGCGTTCACCGCGCACACCGAGCACCATTACCACGAGGTGTCCTACCAGGACGGCGACGCGCTGCTGTTCGGCAACGAGGCCAACGGCATCCCCGTAGAGCACCTCGCCCACCCGCGGATCACGCGGGAGGTGCGCATCCCGATGCTGCCTGCGCGGCGCAGCATGAACCTGACCAACTCCGCGTCAGTCGCCGTCTACGAGGCGTGGCGCCAGCTCGGGTTCCTCGGCGGGGTCTAGATCCTCGAGTACCGATTCCAGACGATCCGCAACCAACATCCGGACATCTTCGTCCGTGACCTCAGATGAGCCGACAGCGACCAAGAATCCCTCTTCGTTTCTCACGATTCTTGCGACCATGTGCCTAGTGTATGTTGATCGCTTCCGGCTGAACAGTAGTAAGTGAATGCTGCTTATCCCATCTACATACGGGGGTAAAAGTGATCAGTTTTACCTAGCTACTTGGCTGTTGATATATATTTTGCATCAACGGTCCCCCTGCAAAGCCTCTCCACGATGCGCCACCAGGGGTCCTTTCTTATAAAGCGAGCGAGAATCTTGAGCATCAAGCCATATAGCCAAACATCGCACAAATAAATAGCGTAGAAACACCGTGACACCCTGAACTTGTCGTAAGCTCAGTCGCCGTCTACGAGGCGTGGCGCCAGCTCGGGTTCGTCGGCGGCATCTGACAAGGGGTCCGTGACCTGCATCGGCGGGAGCTTGCGGGCCCGCAGCTTATCGACGATTTCACGCGCCTGCGCCTCCCCCACATCGCGCAGGGAGACACTGAACGGGCCGGGCACCATGTCCAGGTCCACGTTGGCCAGGCCGAGGGCGCGCTGCAGCGGGCCCTGCTCGAACGCCAGCTCCTGGATGTGCGGGGTTTCCACCATCTGATACCAGCGGCCCAGCCGGCCGGCCGTCGCGGCGACTGCGCCGTCGCGGATGGTGACGGTCTGGCGCTTCCAATCGATCGGCGAGACCCACCGGGCGCCGCGCGGCGAACGGTAGTCGACGCTAGCAAGATCCGTCAGGTCGCTGCCAGTCATCGGCCCGATGGCGTCCACCATCGCCTTCGCCTGCTCCCACGTGCCCACCGGCAAAAGTTTCGAGGTGCCGGTCTGCTTGTTGCGCTCCGAGCCGTAGCCCGCCACCACAACGGAGACGGTCCACCAGCCGAACAGCCGCCAGAACATCGGCTGGCGCAGCTGCACCGCGTGGATGCGCGAGCGTGGCACCGCTTGACGACGGCGGTTGGCCAACCCGTACGTGAGGTGGAACATCTCCCCCTCCTTGGTGCAGGTGAACCGCCAGGACTGGTCGATGGTGCGCCAGATCCGTGGCAGGAACCCCACCAGCACCGGGATGATCGCCGCGGCGGTCAGGTCCGTCCAAATCGGTACGAACGCCCACGCGATGGTGAACAGCGTGGACATCTGGAACGCGGTGCCGATGAGCGACCTGCGGATCGGGATTGGGGGCACGAGGTTCGGGCCGGAGGCGTCGATAGGCAACTGCTTCTGCGGTCCCCCGATGCGGCGCAGCAATTGCGCGCGCACCTCCTCCGCTTCATCGCGCGGCAGGTAGGTGATGTCGATGGCGGATTGCGCGTTGCCGGCAGCCTCGATGCGCACCGACGCGAGGCCGAAGATGCGCGGCGCGAAGGATTCGATGACGTCGACGGCCTGGATGCGGTCGTAGCGCGCGGCGCGGACCTGGTTGGTGAGCACCCCGCGGCGCACCTCCACCTCCTCGTCGCCGATTTTGAAGCCGCTGCGGCGCCACCAGATCTGGGAGACCGCGAAAATCACCGCGAGCGCTGCGACGGCACCCGCCGCCGCCCACGCAATCTCGCGCGCGCCGACGTTTTCGCGCTGCGCCCAGTGGTAGATGGGCATGGTGAAGTTGAACAGCGCGATCGTGGCCAGGGCCAGCACGAACGCCCACACGCGCAGCAGTGGAGTGAGGCGGTGGATGCGGCGGTAGCCCTCCATGCCGGGCGTGGTGTGCTCAGTGCTCACAGGCCGCTCATCCGCTCGCGGGCTTTGACGGCCAGGCGGTCGCGCAGCGCGTCGGCGTCCTCCGCGAGCAGGCCCGGAAGATCCGAATCCGACGAGCTCGACGCCGTGTGCACCTTCAGCTCCTTCAGGCCGAGGGAGCGGGAGATCGGGCCGGACTCCACATCCACGAACTGGATGCGCCCGTACGGGATCACCGTAATGGTGTGGAACATCTTGCCCTTGCTCAACACCAGCTCATTGTCCGTTTCCAGCCAGCCCATGTTGCGCACCTGGAACGGGATGAGGAAAAACCGCCAGATGAAAAAGACGCCGAACAAGCCCAGCGGGATGAGAAAACCCCAGCCCCACTCGTGGTAACAGAGGTAGAGCCCGCCGCAGACGAAGAACATCCAGATGGCGTTGCTGACCAGCTTCGGCCACATCAACTTCGGGGAGACCTTGTGCATCGTCTCCACCGAGGTGGGCAAAGGCTGCAGCGGTGCGTCTGACATGGCGCTCACGCTACCAGCCCGGGATGGTTGGGCTGTTCCGGCGTAGATGCTTACCCCAGGATGCTTACTCGGCGTAGATGCTTACTCCAGGATGCTTACCCATCGAGTACGGCGGCTGGCATCGCCCTGGCTCTCTCGAGAAGTAAGCGTTTAGAAGTAAGCATCCTGGGGTAAGCATCCACAGCCAACACCCGGCACAGCCACCCGGTCACACACCCATCACCAGAAAACGCGCGACCCGTGTGGACTACGACAAGTTCTCCTGCTGCTTCGGTGCCGTCGACGCACTGTTCGGTATCCGCCCAGCGCAGTTTTACGGCAACGACGACACGCTAGAGCATCGGGCCGCCTCGCGTGCCAAACAGTTGCGACCTCCTGTTTCGCACTGTACGATTTCTTCCACGGAGCCGGGTTTTCCGGCGAATAGGCAACGGCCCCCACCTCAGTTGTGGGGGCTGTCCTCATTTCAGTGGTGACTGGTTGAGCGCTTCTAAAATCCAGCGTTCACGCCGAAGCCACTCACCAAGTTTCGGATTAATCATTTTGCAGAGTTCAACGCTGTCTTGGTGCGCCTGTCTCACTGCATTCTCCTCCGAAATAATCGGCCTGTGATGCGAAGCTCGGTTTCGGATGGTCCGCAAACTATTTGCTCGAGAAGAAAAGTTCGTCTCATCCGCGTGAGTTAACCGTGGGCGGATCGCTTCGACCCACAGCACGTGCCGAGGATTTCTGTCGTTTTGGTAATGGGACGTCGGCAACAGCTGGGTCCACGATCCAAAACTTAATCCAGCCACATAATCATTATGGGTAGGGTTCGGCCCAGCAGTTTTCAAATCGGCGAATGACCTCAGCGGCCTTTTCGGCTGTGCCACCACTGTCGCGAGCAAATCAACTGGGTCGGTAATCCACTCCCGAGTTCCGCCGTGTTGGATATTCCACTCCGCAAAACTTTCGTCGATGACTGTTCTCAGCTGCACCTCTGCAAACCCTGTGGTTCGGAGAATCGCTGCAGCAACATAGGAGTTCCAGAGATAAATCTGAGCAGCAACCAAAGGCCCTTTTTGCCCGGCGAGATCCATGTACCTTTGTCGTCTCGCTTCAGGTAGCGAGCCCAGAATGATCTCCGCCGAGGTTTTTGTCACCGGATTGGTCGAAATTTTCATTTTCCCCCCTCTGCTCCACTTGTACCCCATCACCGGAAGTCCCGGGACCCGCGGGAGAGCAGCTCCCCCATCGCCAGAGGCTCGAGCCGGTCCGCCACCACGGACACCGCACCGGAGGCGTTTTGCACGATCCCGCGCACGACCAGCGCCTTGGCGGTGCGCGCTAACACCCGCTGTTTGTTCCACAGCCCGACGGAGATGACCACGTTGATCAGCCCGGTCTCGTCCTCCATGCCCAAGAAGGTCACCCCGCCTGCGGTGGCTGGGTGCTGGCGGTGCGTGATCACGCCGGCCACGCGAACGCGGGTGCCGTCCTCCACCCCATGCAACAACTCCGCCGCCGGCACCACCCCCTGCGCCGACAACGCCTCGCGCACCATCTCCACCGGCATGAGCCCCGGCGTGACACCGGTGGCCACAACGTCGGCGGCCATCAGCTCAAACGGGTTCATGCCGGGCAGCGACGGCGCCACCACCGACGACAACCCGGGCAGCATGCCCTCGCGCTCCGTGGCGGCCACGCCCGCCTGCCACAGCGCCTGCCTGCGCGTGCCCCCGAAGCAGTCCAGCGCCCCCGCCCGGGCCAGCGCCTCGACGTGCTCCACGGACAGGTCGGCCCGGCGCGCCAGGTCCGCGATCCCGTCGAAAGGCGCGGCCTGTTCAATCCGCAAAGCCGCGTCCGCACCCAGGCCCCGCACTAACCCCAACCCCACCCGGATCGTCGAGGAGTCCACGCACCGCGCCTCGCACCCGGAGTTGTTCACGCACACCGGCAGCACCTCCACCCCGTGGCGGCGCGCGTCCTGGATCAAAGACTGCGGGGAGTAGAACCCCATCGGCTGCGCGCGCAAAAGCCCCACGCAGAACTCCGCCGGGTAGTGGCGCTTAAACCAGGCGGAGAAGTACACCAGCGAGGCGAACGACTGCGAGTGCGACTCCGGGAACCCGTAGGCGGCGAAGGCCACGATCTTCTGCCACAGCCGTTCGGCGACCTCCGAGCCAATCTCGTTGGTGCGCCAGCACCCCTCGAAAAACCGCGACTTCAACGCCGCCATGCGAGCCGGTGAACGCTTCGACCCCATGGCCCGCCGCAGCGCATCGGCCTCGCGGCCGGAAAAGCCTGCCGCATCCACGCAGATCTGCATGAGCTGCTCCTGGAACAACGGGATGCCCAGCGTCTTGCCCAGGGCGCGCTCGAGCACCGGGTGGTCGTACTCCACCGGCTCCAGCCCGTCGCGGCGGCGCAAATACGGGTGCACCGATCCGCCCTGGATCGGTCCCGGGCGGATCAGCGCCACCTCCACCACCAGGTCGAAAAACCGGCGCGGCTTCAACCGGGGCAGGGTGCCCATCTGCGCGCGCGATTCCACCTGGAACACGCCGACAGAATCGGCGCGGCAGAGCATGTCGTACACGTGGGCGTCGTCAAGCGGAAGCTCCCACAAGTGCACCGTGCGGCCGGTGGTCTCCTCCACCAGATCCACCATGTGGTGCAGCGCCTCGAGCATGCCCAGGCCGAGCAGGTCGAACTTGACCAGGCCGGCCGAGGCGCAGTCGTCCTTGTCCCACTGCACCACCGAGCGGTTTTCCATGCGCGCCCACTCCACGGGCACCACGTCCGCGATCGGACGGTCGCAGATCACCATGCCGCCGGAGTGGATGCCCAGATGGCGCGGCTGCCCTTTCAATTGCGCCGCAAGCTTTTCGACGGCCTCCGGTACCTCCGTCATCCCCTTCGCCCAACTATCAGCCGCGCCCTGCGCGAACCCCAAAGCACGAGCGGCGTCGCGCACCGCGCCCTTGGTCCGGTACGTGATCACGTTGGCCACCTGCGCCGCGTTGTCGCGCCCGTAGGT
Source organism: Corynebacterium haematomassiliense (assembly GCF_013978595.1). Lineage (GTDB taxonomy): Bacteria > Actinomycetota > Actinomycetes > Mycobacteriales > Mycobacteriaceae > Corynebacterium > Corynebacterium lehmanniae. Next base: position 241,451 of record NZ_JACDTZ010000002.1, on the reverse strand, counting down.
GTCGTAGACGTACTGGATCACCTCCTCGCGCCGGCCCGACTCGATGTCCAAGTCGATGTCCGGCGGGCCGTCGCGGTCCGGGGATAAGAAACGCTCGAACAGCAGACCTGCCTCGATCGGCTCCACATTAGTGATGCCCAGCGCGAAGCACACCGCCGAGTTCGCCGCACTCCCGCGCCCCTGGCACATGATGTTCTGCCTCGCGCAGAAATCCACCAGGTTGTACACGATGAGGAAGTAGCCGGGAAAATTCAGCTCCTCAATCACCTCCAGCTCGTAGCGGATTTGGGCCATTGCTTTACGACGCACCTCCGGTCCCCGCGACGCATAGCGAAACTGCGCACTCGCCAGCGTGAGATTTCGCAGGTGGTCCATCTCGCTGCGGCCGTCCGGCGTGGGGTAGCGCGGCAGCTCCGGCGCGACCAGGTCGAGGGTGAACGCGCAGCGTTTGGCTAATTCGACGCTGTAGGCGAGCTTGTCCTCGCACCCCGGGTACATGCGTTGGAGCTGGTCGCCGGAGCGCAGCCAGTTCGCCCCCATCGGGTGCAGGTCCCCGTGCGCCTGGGCGAGCGACTCGCGCCTAGCCAACGCCCGCTTCGCCTGGGCCAGCCGGGCCTGGTCGCGTGTGGCCGCGGCCGGCATCGCGGTGACGATGGCGGGGAGTTCGCGTGCGTGTTTTTCCGCGTGCGCGTCTCGTGCCCGGTCCAGCGCTGCGTGCCGGTCCGCGTCCTCGGGCGTCATGGACACCTCGTACTCCAGCACCACATTGTCCGCGCCGAACACGTCGACCAGGTGGTCGATTTCTCCCGCCCAGCGCCAGCCGGCGAGCACGACGCAGGTGCCGCCCAGCTGATCGCCGATGAGCTCCAGCGGCGGGTAGGCCACCTTGTCCTTCTCGCGGGTGGCCATGTGCGCGTCCGCCATCAGGTGGGAGAGGCGCTTGTACCCCTCCGGCCCGCGGGCGATCACGGGCAGGACGGTGTCGCCGAGCGTCAGCTCCGCCCCGAAGACGGTGTCCAGCCCGGCCGTCGCGGCCGCCTCCGCGAACTTCACCGCGCCGTAAAACCCGTCCCGGTCCAGCAGCCCCACCGCGCTCAGCCCCAGCTCAACAGCCCGATCCACCAAGTCCTCCGGTTCGCTCGCCCCGCCGAGGAAACTATACGAGCTGACGGTGTGCAGCTCGGCGAACGGTGTCGTCGATAGGCATCGCTCGCGCGATGGAGACGTCGACTCCGCCTTGCCGTACGCGGCGCCTGCGGGCGTGCCGGTGTGGCCGACCGGCACCGGCTCCGGGCCTGGGCGGCCGGAGAGGATGCGTTCGAGCCGCGACCACGACAGCGGCGCTCCCCCGTTGAACCTCATAGCGGGAACGCTACCACTGTTCGAAACTGTGTGCTACTTACTCCAAGGGGTGATGTATTCGTTCGGTTCCCACCCCTCGATCGCTGCGAGCAACTCTGCAGCCTGCGCACCGTCAATCTGCTCCCGAATGATGTCCGCATGCCCGGCATGGCGGGCGAACTCCTCCACCGCATGCACGTAGATGTAGCGCAACTTAGCTACCTGCGGCTCATCCATGCCGTACCACGGGAACGGCCCCACCGGCAGTTCCGCCTCAAGGTCACCACCGCGACACATCTCCATATAGTCAGCTCGCACGCTATCGAAGCGTTCCAAGATGCGGTCCAGCGTCTCTTCGGCAGTCGGCGTAAAGCTGGCTGCAAAGTCGGCCTGCGAGTGTTCATACCCGGCAACACCGGCACCGGAAAGCGACCCCACCATGACAAACGTGACGTGTTTGAGCAGTCCGCTAATGCTCAGCGCACTGCGGAGTGGAGTGCGCCTCGCAGCATCGTCGTCAAGCCCAAACGCGCTAGCCCGCAGCGCATCTAACTGCACGTCAAGATAGTTACAAAGCGTGTCTAGCTCATTGTCTTTGCGCGGAAAATACATCGGTATTCCTTCCTGTTGATCACTTTCCAACCGGAACCCTAAGCCCCGTTGAGGACAGCTTTTGTCCGCAGCATGGAGAAGAATGACCGCATGGCAAATACGACGCAGCGCGTGCTCCAGCTTTTGGGACTATTGCAAGCGCGAACCACGTGGCAAGCAAGCGCCCTCGCCTCTGAGCTCGGCGTCACAGAGCGCACAGTGCGCCGCGATATCGCGCGGTTGCGCGATATGGGCTACCCGGTCAATTCCAGCAGCGGGATCGAGGGCGGCTACCAATTGGGCACTGGTCGCCATTTACCGCCCCTACTCCTCGACGACACCGAGGCCGTCGCGCTCGTCGCGAGTCTGCGCATGATGGCCCTGAACGGCACCGACAACGCTGGAACAGCCGCACTTCGCGCCTTGGCCAAGATTGATCACATCTTGCCGCCCCACCTGCGAGCCCTAGCATCAGCGGTTGATAACGCAACTACGGCGCTCCCCCATGAGCGCCCGACCGTCGAACTACAACTACTCACCCAACTCGCCACTTCACAGCGGGACCACACGCTCGTACGTTTCACCTACAGCAAGCCCAACGGCACATCATCCACGCGGGAAGTTGAACCAGCCCGGCTCATGACCCAAGGCGAGCTCTGGTATCTCCAAGCATTTGACAAAAGCAGAGACGACTGGCGCACTTTTCGCCTCGACCGAATAAGCAACGCACAAACAACATGCTGGGGTTTCACCCCGAAAGTTCCACCACCCCCGGACTTCAGCAGCGATATCGCAAAACGCTATCCCTGCGTCATCCGTGTGGAGCTGGAAAGCTCACCCGAGCTGGTGGCCGAACGGATCCCCCCTCCCTATCGCACCGACCTAGAGGTAGCCAAAAATGGATGTACTTTCGTCACCGGCGCACCAGATTGGGACGATCTTGCATGGCACCTTCTTTGGGTATGCCGCGACCTGGACTGCAGGATGAAGTTGGATGCGAGCGCAGAGTCAGACCACCTTCGAACGGCGTTGCACAACATCGGACAAGCTGCGCTTTTATTGGCCCAGGCATAGAAGCGCAAACTGCTTCGTTCTAAAAAATAGACTAAGCGGTACATAGGGTGCTAGATTCTGACCCGTCATAGATTCCCTACCCAAGGAGACCCCAATGCGTATCAAGCGCACCCTCGCAACCGTTGCCGCGGCTGCCCTCGCCACCACGGGCTTGGTCGCCTGCTCCAACGAGTCCGACGACACCGCTGACACCGCCGCCAAGGACGGCGACAACGTCACCGTCAAGATCGGCACCACCGAGGCCGACCAGGAAGCGTGGCGCGTGTTCAAGGACCTGGCCAAGGACAACGGCATCACCCTGGACATCGTCTCCTTCTCCGACTACTCCCCGGTCAACGAGGCGCTCGCGCAGGGCGAGCTGGACGTGAACAAGTTCCAGCACATCAAGTACCTCGCCGAGTACAACAAGGCCTCCAACAACGACCTGCGCATCGTCGGCTCCACCGAGATCGTGCCGCTGGCGCTGTTCTGGAAGGACCACGACTCCATCGACGGCATCGACGGCGAGTCCGTCGCCATCCCGAACGACCCGTCCAACCAGGGCCGCGCCATCAACGTGCTGGTCCAGGCTGGCCTGCTCACCCTGAGCGACACTGTCGCAGACGAGCTCGCCCCGACCCCGGCGGACATCGACAAGGCCGCCTCCAAGGTCACCGTCACCCCGGTGGACGCGTCCCAGACCCCGTCCGCTTACAACGAGGGCAAGCCGGCCATCATCAACAACACCTGGCTGGACCGCGCCGGCATCGAGCCGGGTCTGGCTATCTTCGAGGACGACCCGGAGTCCAAGGAGGCTGAGCCGTACATCAACGTCTTCGCCGCCCAGGCCGACAACATCGACGACGAGACCCTGAACAAGCTGGTCGAGCTGTGGCAGACCCCGGAGGTCGCCGAGGCTGCTGCGAAGGACTCCAAGGGCACCTCCGTGCCGGTCTACCGCGACAAGGCTGAGCTCAACGAGATTCTGGACCGCCTCCAGAACAAGTAAGTCTCCGCAAACACCCAACTAAGCAAAAGGAGCACGCTTTATGCGTACCAAGCGCGTTATCGCCGCTGCAGCGGCATCGCTCATCGCGGCCACCGGGCTGGTGGCCTGCTCGTCGGAGACGGAGTCGTCGACAAGCAATGGCGATGGCGACAAGGTCACCGTGAAGATCGGCACCACCGACGCCGACCAGAAGGCCTGGAGTGTCTTCGCCGACGAGGCGCAGAAGGCCGGCATCGACCTAGACATCATGCGGTTCACCGAGTACCCGCAGGTAAACCCGGCGCAGGTCGAGGGCCAGATTGAGATCTCGAAATTCCAGACCATCAACTACCAGGCCCAGTACAACGCCACCGCCGGCGAGGACCTGCGCATCATCGGCTCGGGCGAGATCAACATTCTGGGCCTGTACTGGAAGGACCACGACTCCCTCGACGGCATCGAGGACACCGAGGTCGCGATCCCGAACGACCCGTCCAACCAGGGCCGCGCGATCAACGTGCTGGTCCAGGCCGGCCTGGTCACCCTGCGCGACGGCGCGCCGAAGCTGACCCCGACCCCGGCCGACATTGACAAGGACGCCTCCAAGGTCAAGGTCGTCGCCGTGGATGCGTCCCAGACGCCGAACGCCTACAACGAGGGCCGCCCGGCTGTCATCAACAACAACTGGCTGGCGCGCGCGGGCATCGACCCGGCCTCCTCTGTGGCCGCGGACGACCCGAACTCGGAGCTGGCGGAGCCGTACATCAACGTCTTCACCGTCTCCGGCGACGACCTGGACAACGAGACCTACGAAAAGATCGTGGACGTCTGGCAGTCCGAGGAAGTCACCGCGGCGCTCAACGAGGATTCCAACGGCACCGCCGTGCAGGTCCAGCGTTCCAAGGAGGACCTCAACGAGATCCTCGACCACCTTGTGGAGGAGTACAAGTAGATGACGCACACCGGCACCCGGATTGAGTTCCGGAACGTATCCAAGGTCTTCAAAACCAAAGACCGCGAGGTCAAAGCCGTCGACGACGTCACCCTGACCGTCGAGCCGGGCGAGATCCTCGGCGTGATCGGCTATTCGGGTGCCGGCAAGTCCACGCTTGTCCGCCTCATCAACGGCCTGGACATGCCTACCTCGGGGCAATTGCTTCTCGACGGCACCGACGTCGTCGGCATGCCCGAGCGCAAACTGCGCGAGATCCGACGCAACGTCGGCATGATCTTCCAGCAGTTCAACCTCTTTTCCTCCCGCACCGCCGCCGGCAACATCGAGTACCCGCTGAAGCTGGCCGGTGTGGACAAGCAGGAACGCAAGCGCCGCGTCGCCGAGCTGCTCGACTTCGTCGGCCTGTCCGAGCGCGGCGAGAACTACCCGGAGCAGCTCTCCGGCGGCCAGAAGCAGCGCGTCGGCATCGCCCGTGCGCTGGCGACCAACCCGTCGCTTTTGCTTGCCGACGAAGCCACGTCCGCCCTGGACCCCGAAACCACCCAAGAGGTGCTCGCGGTGCTGCGCCGCGTCAACGAGGAGCTCGGTATCACCATCGTGGTGATCACCCACGAGATGGATGTCATCCGCTCCATCGCCGACAAAGTCGCCGTCATGGAGGACGGCCAGGTGGTGGAGTACGGCAGCGTCTACGATGTGTTCGCCAACCCGCAGACTTCTGTGGCGCAGCGTTTCGCCGCCACCAGCCTGCGCAACCGCCCCGACGAGGTGGAGGCCCGCGAGCTTCTGGCCAAGCCGGGCCGCTTGTTCACCGTGGATCTGACGGAGGATTCCGGGTTCTTCGGCGCGGCGGAAGCCGCCCGCGAGCGCGGCGTGTCGGTGGAGCCGGTGCACGCCGGCATCACCACCTTGCAGGAGCGCTCCTTCGGCAAGATGACCGTGCGCCTCAACGGCGACGATGCCGCCATCAACGAGTTTTTGGCCACCCTGCAGCAAAGCACCGAGATTGAGGAGATCACCCGATGAACCCGTCAAGCACTGGCGTAACCGAGTACATCCTCGCTGAGCCGAACTGGGACACCCTCGGCCCCACCTTCCTCGAAGCCATCGGCGACACCCTGTGGATGGTGGCCATCACCATGGTCGTCGGCGGATTCTTCGGCCTGCTTCTGGGCCTGTTTCTGTACACCACCCGCCCGGGCGGCATCCTGCAGAACAAGGCGGTGTACACCATCATCAACGTGGCGGTGAACTTCTTCCGCCCCATCCCGTTCATCATCATGATCGCGATGCTCTACCCGCTGACCCTGCAGGTGGTGGGCACCACCATCGGCCGCGCCGCGGCGACGTTTGTGATGTGTTTTTCCGCCACGTTCACCGTCGCCCGCATTGTCGAGCAGAACCTGGTGGCCATTGATCCGGGCGTCATCGAGGCTGCCCGCTCCATGGGCGCGAGACCCTGGAAGATCATCACCTCGGTGATCCTCCCGGAGGCGCTCGGCCCGCTGATCCTGGGCTACACCTTCATCTTCATCGCGGTGATCGACATGTCCGCCATGGCCGGCTACATCGGCGGCGGCGGCGTGGGCGACTTCGCCATCGTGTACGGCTACCGCGCGTTCGAGCCTCAGGTCACCTGGGCTGCGGTGCTGGTCATCGTGGTCATCGTGCAGCTGGCGCAGTTCCTGGGCAACTGGCTGTCCAAGAAGGTCATGCGCCGGTAAGTTTGGGTGCCATGAAGGTTGCGGCGTTCGACTTCGATGGCACTCTCCACCACCCTCCCCACGGTTTCCACGAGGAGGACATCTCCGCGATAGATGCCTGGCGTAAAGCCGGGCATCTCGCCATTTCTGCCACCGGCCGCTCCCGCACCGCCCTCGCTTACGGGATGCGCGGCAGCGGGCTCGCGTTCGACTACCAGGTGCTGTCCAACGGCGGCGCCGCCACGGACGGGGCGAACCGCCAGCTCATCTTCGGCCACGAGGTCTCAAGGGACGTACTGCGGGCGACTCTGGACACCTTCGGTTCCCGCGACGGCCTGGCCATCTTCGGCACCACCCTGGGCCACGTCGACGGGGTGTTTGTCGACAACACTGGCATCACCAACTCAGCCACCGCAAATTTCCAGCAGATGACTCCCACGGACATCCCCGACCACCGCTTTGTTCTCGTGCCCATCTGGGTGCCGGGTAACGCGGACCTGCGTGCGGAGGTCGTCGACTGGGCGTCCGCGCTCGGCGAGGTCGCAGTCGCGCAGAACCAGGACTACATCGATCTCATGGCCCCCGGCCGTTCCAAGGGCTCAGGCATCCTGCAGCTTCTCGACGAGCTCCGCCTCCCCCGCGAATCCCTCCAGCTCTACACATTCGGCGATTCCTGGAACGACCTGCCCATGCACGCCATCGCAGATACCTCCCACAGCTTCCACCACTCGCCCGCCGAGGTGCGCGCCGCCACAGACCGCGTCATCGGCTCCGTGTCGGAGGTCCTGGGCGAGTACATGTAGCGCCCCTCACAGATCGTCTAGCAGCCGGGAGAACACTGCTAGACGGTCCGACAAACGCGGACAAGTTTTCCCAGGTGATGATGAACATGTTTGTCGGTATCGGCCTGATCGTCTAGCAGGGTGGCGACGCTGCTAGACGATCCGCAGCACCAGCCCAGGACACCCCCGAAACCTGATCTGTGGCGGCGCGGGAAGCAGGAAGCTAACCCCGCAGGGTCACCGACGCTGCGACCCAGGCCGTACTCTCCTTCGGCGCCTTCCCGCACGAGTCGACCACACCGGACACCGGACGCTGCTCCAGCTGCACCTCGTACACCTGGCCGGACGCGGTGTCGGTGACCAGAGCGGAGCCGTCATCAGACGCAGCGACATCGAACTGGCCGTAGCGTGCGCCGGGCACCTCGGCGGCGACGGCGAGCTCGGCGACCTGCTCGACGGGGCCGAGGGTGCCGCGGCCGCGGTTGCCTGGGACGAAGTAGAGGCCTTCGGATGCGTCGGTAAGCATGGCGTCGGTGGCCTCGACGTTCATGCGGCCGAAGCTGTAGGCCCACGGCATGAGCAGCATTGTCGGCGCGAAGCGGTGGCCCTTGATGTGGGAGGTCTCCCACACCACGTCGTTGCCGGGGCCGAACGGGTGGCGCGCGTGCAGCTCGTTGACCATGGGGCGGCCCTTTACCGCGCAGCAGCGGTCGCGCTTGGCGTGGGTGCAAATGAGCAGCAGCGGGCGCTCGCGGCGCTCCGCGCCGTTGCGGCCCGGGCCGGAGAGGTCCAGATCCAGCAGCTCGTCGGGGCCATCGATGTGCTTGACCTCGGTGACTGCCTCGTCGGCGAAGACGAGGTACAGGTGGTGGTCGCTGATATTGCGCCCCTCGCGCGTTGGGTGGCGGATCAGCAGCAGCGTCGCGTTATGTGCCTCGAGCAGCGGCTTGAGCTTGGCGGTGAGTTCTTCGCCGAGGGCGGCGTCGCCCATGACGTCGCGGGGCCAGGCTTCCGGCCACTCGAAAAGCACGTACACCGAGCCGGGCTTGGCGGTCCCCGGCAGCGGTTCAACCTCTACGTCAGAGCAGGGCAGTTGTTGCATGTCCCCACCATAGCCAAGAGAGCAAAATTGCCTCCGAGACCACCTCTTAGACACCACACCAAGTTATAACGGTTGTATAACCTTTTGCGATTTCGCTCTTTTCCTTTTTGATCTCACCTGTCCGCTGGCTACGGTGACTGGGTGTTTAAAATTTCCGGTCTTTCCCGCGCGGCGTTCGCGGGCGCGTGCGTGGCGGTCGCTGCCGCGTGCGGCGCCTGCGGGGCCGTCAGCGACGGTGCCGGAAATACCCTGATGGGCAGCATTTCCTCCCCCACTACGCAGGCGCAGCCGCTGGGCACGGCCGACCCGGCGCCGAAGACGCAGCGCCCCTCGGTGCCGTCGCGCCTGGCCGTGGTCGGCGTGCGTGTCGGCGCGCACGAGGGCTTCGACCGCGTGGTGGTGGACCTGGAGGGCGACGGCAACCCGGGCTGGTTCGTGGACTACACCTCCACCCCGATGCAGGAGACGGTCGGCCAGCCACTGCAGGTGGCGGGCAACTTCTTCCTCAACATCAACGTCGACGGCACCGTCTACCCCTTTGAGCTGGGCAAAGACAACAACGTCCCGGTCACCATGGCGGGCGACACCGGCAACGTCATCGACGTGATCAGCGCCGGCACGTACGAGGGCCGCAGCCAGATCGTGGTGGGCCTGCGCTCTGAGCTGCCGTACTCGGTGCAGGTGCTGGAGAACCCGAAGCGCGTTGTTGTGGACATCGTCCAGAAGTAGCTAATACACAGCCTCGACGCGCCAGCTGCGCCGACTCCACACCAAAAGCCAGCCGGTCACGGCACCTTCTTCTCCGCCTTCGCGGCCCACGACCTGCATGCGCGCGACGCGGCCTGCGGGCAGCTCGGTTTGCGTCCACCAGTCCGCGTCCACGGGCCACGGGCCCGCCCACCCGGTGACCAGATAGCGCTTCTCGCCCCAGGCCAGCCCGTACGGTTCGCTGCTCAGCATCGCTTCGGCGGTGACGATGACGGGGGCACCGGAGGCGTCGATAAGCATGATGCGCGAGGCCGGGTGGTCGATGCCGCCACCGAGGCGCGCGGGCAGGGGTTTTGGGATCGCCCCGGGCCACGATTGCCTATCGACGTCCTCCGGTTCCTCCCCGAACGGCACCATCGCCACGCGCTCGGCCACCCCGCGCCCGCCGACAAGGCGCGGTTGGAGTACGGCGTCGATGCCGAGTTGGGATTGGACCCGCTCGACCACCCGGCGCGCGGTATCGGTGGAGGCGCCGTCGGACCACAGCTCCCCCACTGGTTCCGGCGGGGCGAATTCGAGCGGCTCGAGGATGAGGCTGGTGATTGCGCCGGAGCCGCCGTTGGTCAGCCAGCCGTCGAGTTGCCAGCGCACGCGGTCCGCGGTGGCGGCTTCGGTGAGTGGTTCGCGGGTGCGCCAGACGCGTTCGACGCGGGTGCCGTCGTGGAGCTCGGCGACAACTTTCAGGCGCAGGCAGTTTCGCCCGGTGTCTTTGAGCCGTTCGTGCAGGCTGGCGGCAAGGGCGCGGGCGGCGAACGCGGCTGCGTCCACGCGCTCGATCGGGTCCTCGGGCGTGATCGCCACAGCGAGGTCCTCCACCGGCAGCTCCGGGGCGACGCGGCGGTCCGGCGCGGCGGAGGCGATGCGGTGGATGCGCATGCCTTTGGTACCGAAGCGGGTGGTCACCGCGTTCGGCGGCAGTTTCGCCAGCTCCCCGAGGGTGGAAATGCCCAGCTGGCCGAGCGCTTTGACGGTGTCCATGTCCGCGGCGAGCGACTCTTCCGCCATCAGCACGCCCAGCGGCTGCGCGGCCAGGAATTCGGCCGAGCCACCGGGTGGGACCACCTGGGAGACGCGCGCGGCGATGAGCGCGGTGGCGATCTCGTCGGCGGCGCCTGCCTGGGTGTCGATGCCGCGGCGCGAGGCAGCGTCGATAAGCATCTCGAGCGCTTTGTCCTCGGACCCGTGAAAGCGGCCCGCGGCGTCCACATCCACCACCACGAGCCCGGGGCGTAAGACCTCCACACTGGCGGCGACCTCGTCGAAGCTGGCGGCCAGCGAGGCGAACATGCGCCCGTCACGGTCCGGGTTGTCCTCTATCACCGTCAGCTCGGGCGCGACCGCCTGGGCGTTGCGCACCCGCATCCCGCGGCGGATACCCAGCTGGCGTGCGGCGTGCGAGCACACCTTTATCCGGTGCTGCGCTGCGATCGCGATCGGTTCTGCCAGCTCATCGCCCGATTCCAGCCGCGCGGCCTGCACCGGCCAGTCCGGGAACCACAGCGCCGCGGCCCTCATGTGACGGCCCGGAGCCTTCGCTTCTCGACGCCTCCGGTGCCCAGCGTCACCCGCGCACTCGCCGGACGGTAGCCCTTGGCCTGCGCGCGGACGTCGAAATCGATGCCGGTGATGCGGCCTGTACCCCGGCCGATGCCGTGGAACTGCGCGAGCTGGCCCGTGACGGTCAGCGCCGGCGAGGGCACTTCCACGTTCACGCACACCAGCGCTGCCTGGCCTTTGCGGATCCTGGCCAACAGCGGGCGTGCGCGCACCGGGGTGAGCTGGAACGGGCTGCGGGTGCGCAGCACCACCAGGTCGAGGCCCTCGGCGAGCACGCCCGCGACGCTCAAGTCGTCGAGGCCCGCGTCCGGCACCGCCACCACACGCTCCATCGCGTCTGCGTCGTCGCCTGTACCGATGCCGGCGTAGGACAGTTCCGGCCAGCCCACCACACCTGCGCGCCCGCCGGCCTGAACCACCTGGCTGATCAGCTCCACGATCAGCGCCGGGGTGTCGCTGACGTGCGTGACCGCCCGGCGCGGCAGGCCCCCGTTCGGCAGCACGAGCGAAAGCCCGCCCGCCACCGCAAGGGTCTCCGCATCCTCAACGACCTGTTGCGGAACCTCCCCGCCGATAGCGGCCATACGGGCGCGCAGCTCGGCGATCTGGTCGGCGCGCGAGGGCTGACCTGGCGGTTCATCCACAACCGCCAGGTTTGCCGCCGCTGCCGACGCAGCTCGAATAGGTGTTCCACTCACGCCAGACAGTATGCACCCCGGGGCCGACACGGGCAACGCTCCTGGTCGAACATGTTTGCGTATATATTGTCCCGCGCAAGCAAAGAGTCGCGCCACGAAGCTGACCGGTTAAGCTGCCCAGCATGATCCCGATCAGCGCAGCAGAGGTCCGCAACCGCGTCACGCCGATCCCCACCCCGACCGTCGTACGAGCACTGGGCTCTATCGGCGTGGGCGCATCCGTCGGCGTGATGGTCTCGCAGGCGCCGCTGGGGGTAAAAGCGGCCGTGGCGATCCTGTGCGTCGTTGCCGCCGTCGCCGTCACGCTGCTGCACCCCTACCGCAAACAGCTCCGCGCGTTTGCGGAGGAGAAGAACGTGGCCAGGGTGCCGTCGATAGGCATGGTGCTCCCCCTGATGCTGTGGTGGCTGCTGCTCATGCTCGCGCCGCTGGCCGGTTGGCCCGCGGTGGGCGCGTGGGTTGCGGGTGTGCTGGCGGCCGCGGCGGCGTGGGTGTTGTACCCGCATGTGGACGGGTCGCGGCGCCTCGCGTACGCATAGAGCTACTCGAAAGGATCTACTCGAAAGGCTTTCTAGTAGACGAGTTTTCGCAGCTCAACCTAGAAACATTCCCTTTCGAGTAGCTTTCTAGTAGCTTTCGAGCTACTGCAAAGGCCCCTTCAAAAGCCATACCACCCGAGGGTCCCGCGGCCCTTTACCGCGCCATTGAATAAGGCCCTCCTCCCGCAGCGCTTTCAACGCGCGGCGGGCAGGGGGGTTCGAAATACCCGCGTCTACTCGAAAGGCTTTCTAGTAGACGAGTTTTCGCAGCTCAACCTAGAAACATTCCCTTTCGAGTAGCTTTCTAGTAGCTTTCGAGCTCCGCAGGAGCACCTTCGCACAGACCCCTAGTAGCAAAGCCCTATTAAAGCCGAAATCGGCGCATACTCGGGGTCTGTCACTGGGGGTCTGTGGGTGGCACGGCGCAATCGCCACAGCAAGACAGCCCCGCCCCAGCCCCGCCGCACCAAAACCCCGGCTGCGAAGTCCGGCGGAGATACGGATAATGGCGCACATGGCTCAAGGATCTTCAAACTCGCTTCAACACATGTGGGACACGCGCCCGCACCGCATCCCGAAGGACGAGGGCGGACGCGCCGTCATCGCCGGTGTCTGCGTCGGCATCGGCGAGCGCTACAAGGTCGACCCGGTGGCCGTGCGCATCGCGTTTGTCATCCTCAGCCTGGTCTTCGGCGGCGGCATCTTCGCCTACCTGCTGTGCTGGATGTTCATGCCGCGCGTGGGCATGAACATCACCCCGGCCAAGGCGATCATCACGCCGAAAAGCGAGCTCACCCCACACGAGATCGAGGAACGCAAGCCCGGGTGGTGGCTACTTATCGGCCTGATTGTGTTCCTGCCCGCGGCCGGTGAAGCGGGAGACCTGCGCGGCACCCTGATCAGCTTCGCCGCGTTCTTCTTCGTCTGGTTCTTCACCTACGCGCGCCAGCCGGAACCGCCGGCAGGCCCCAACAGCAACAACGACCTGGTCTGGCGCTAGCCAGCAAAACCAGCTAGCGGTAGCGCTTCGGCACGTCCGGCTCGCCGAGCGTGAGCATGAGCCGGTTCGCCCAGTTGAAGAACGCGGACGAGTTCACCACGTCCAGCACCGCCAGATCGTCCAGGCCAGCGGCCCGCAGCGCGTCCACGTGTGGCACGCCGAACTCGTAGGGGGTGCGGGTCAGCGCCACTGCGGCGTCGCGGATGGCATTCCACAGATCGGATGAGAGGTCGGCGGTGACGCCTTCGTCGAGAAGCGTGTCAATGGCCTCCGCGTCGCCGCCTTCCTCTTTGGAACGACCCTGGTGCACCGAGGCGCAGTACTCGCAGCCGTTGAGGCGCGAGGCCACGGTGGCGGCGAGTTCGCGCTCGGCGCGGCCCAGCCCGCCTTCGGTGTTGTAAAAGATGTCCAGGTCCGTCAGCGTGCGGGCCTTGAGCGCCTGCGGGTCGCGCGCGAGCAGGCGGAAGTACTCCATGTCGGCGCGCTCGGGCTTGATCAGGGCGTCGACGTGCGCGTCGGTCAGCTCGCCCTTTTCCAGCGGCGCCACCCACGGCTTCCAGCCCAGCGGGTGCGCCACAAACGTCTCGGGCGCAACCACCTCGGGCTGCAGGGTGGCGGCGGCGGGCGCCCAACCGGGATCCGCAACGCCGGCTCGCTTCTCGACGCCCTCCGGCACCTCACCGCTCCCCGCCAGCACCCGCACGCCGTGCACGACACGCAGCTGGAACGCCACAAAGGCGATGAGCTGGCCGAGCGAGACAATCGCGTTTTCGTTGTAGCCCGCTTCCTGCAGGTGCCCGATCGCCGCGGGGGACGCGTCCTTCGGGTGGAAGGTGAGCAGGTGGGCGAAGTCGAACGCGGCGGCCAAAGCCCCCTCGCCGAAGGTCACGAAGTCGCCGCCGGCGTAGGGGCCGGCGGACACACCTGCGCGCACGGCGTCGTCGACCACGGCGACGAGCGACTCGTCCTCGTCCGCAAGCAGGTCGGTGTAGAACGCCGCGGCGCGCTTGGCGCCGGAAACACCGGCGATGAACGCGGCGACGGCGTAGCGGGTGGCAACCGGCAGCGCCTGAATCAGCGCGTCGTCGGTGGGCTCGAACAGCGCCTCGAAGCTGCGCTGCGCGTTGTCCACGGCCTCGGGCCGGCGGCGGCGCAGCTCGGCGAGCTCCGCCGGGGTCTCGGCGAGGGCGTCGATAATGTCGGTGCGGTTAGACAACAAACTCTCCTAACTGTCGGGCCCGGAACACAGTGCCGGGGATGGCGTTGATGAGCTCGCGGGTGACGTCGTGCTGCGGGTGTGCAAACACGTCGTTGGTCGCCCCGTATTCCACCTGGCGGCCGCGGCTGAACACGCTCACGGTATCCGAAATCTGGCGCACCACCGCCAGGTCGTGGGAAATGAACACGTAGGTCAGGCCGAGCTCGCGCTGCAGGTCCTCCAAAAGCTCCAGGATTTGGGCCTGCACGGTCACATCGAGGGCGGAGACGGCCTCGTCCAGCACCACCAACTCCGGCTCCACGATCAGCGCACGGGCGATGGCCACGCGCTGGCGCTGCCCGCCGGACAGTTGCGCCGGGGTGCGGGAGGCGAACTTCGCCGGGTCCAGCGCCACGCGCGCCAAGAACTCGTCGGCGCGTGTGAGCGCCTCACGCTTCGAGGCACCGGTGAGGTTGCGAAGCGGCTCGGCGACGATCTCGCCGACGCGCATCTTCGGGTCCAGCGAGGAGTACGGGTTCTGGTACACCATCTGCACCCGCCTGCGAAGGGCCCGCTGCTGCTTTGGCGTGAGCCCCGTCAGCTCCGTGCCGTCTAGGGTGATGCTTCCCGCGGTGGGCTGGTTGAACATGGAAATCGCGCGCCCGGTGGTGGTCTTGCCGGAGCCGGAGCCGCCGACCAGGGCGTGGGTGGAGCCGCGCGCCACGTCGAAGGAGATGTCCTCGACTGCCGTGAAGTCGCCGTAGCGCTTGGTCAGCCCGCTGACAGAAAGGAGGGTCTCGGGGGTGACCGGAGGACGTCGATAGGCATCTGCGACCGCAAGCGACGGCACGTTGGCCAGCAGGCGCTTCGAGTAGTCCTGCTGCGGGCTAGTCAGCACCTGGCTCACCGGCCCGTGCTCGACCACGCGGCCGCGCTCCATGATCACCACGTCGTCCGCCCGGTCGCCCGCAACGGCGAGGTCGTGGGTGATGAAGACGATGCCAAGGCCCAGCTCAGCGCGCATTTCATCCAACAGGTCCAGGATGGTCTTCTGCACCGTCACGTCGAGCGCGGACGTCGGCTCGTCCGCAATCAGCACCTCGGGCTCGAGCGCCACCGCCGCTGCAATGAGCACGCGCTGCTTCATACCGCCGGACAGCTCGTGCGGGTACTGGCTGTAGCGGCGCTCCGGGTCGTCAATGCCCACGCGTTCCAGCAGGGCAATTGCTTTACGACGGCGCTCCGCCGCATCCCCCACCCCATGAATCTCCAGGCCATCCTCAACGGACGCGCCGATGGTCTTCAACGGGTTGAGCGAGTTATTCGGATCCTGCGGCACCAGCCCGATCTTCGTGCCGCGCAACGTGCGCCACTCGGCGTTGCTGAGCCCGGCGAGTTCCTGGCCCTTGAACCGGATGCTGCCGGACAGCACGTTGCCGGAGGGCCCGAGCAGGTCCAGCGCCGCCATCGCGGAGGTGGTTTTGCCGGAGCCGGACTCGCCCACAATGGCGGTCATGTTCCCGGCCTCGACGGAAAACGAGATATCGCGCACCACCGGGTCCGCGTCGCCGTACGCGACGGTCAAGCCGCTGACTTCAAGCAGAGGCGTGGTCACTTCGCATCACCTTCCTGTTGGATCACCTGGGACAGGTGGTTGGCGGACATCACGGTGGCCACGATGGCCAGGCCGGGCAGCAGGATCAGCCACCAGGCGGTTGCCATGAAGTCGCGGCCTTCCGCGATGAGCAGGCCCCACTCCGGGGTCGGCGGCGGCGCGCCGTAGCCCAAAAAGCCCAGGATGGACAGCTGCAAGATGGCGGTGCCGAACTGCAGCGCGGCCAGCGCCAGCACCGGGGTCAGCGAGTTGGGCAGCACGTGGCGGAACAGCACCTGGGTCTGGGTGGCGCCGGAGCCGTAGGCGGCCTCCACGAAGCCCGCGTTAGCAATCTGGATCACCTGCGAGCGCGCCAGGCGCGCGAACGTGGCCACCGACGTCATGCCGACGGCGAACGCCGCCTGCAGCGAGCCGAAGCCGGTGACGATGATGATGGACAGCGACAGCAGGATGCCGGGGATGGCCAGCAGCACGTCCACCAGACGCATCAGCACCGTGTCCACCCAGCCGCGCTGCGTGCCGGCGATCAGGCCGATCAGGGTGCCCAGCACCAGGCCGACGGCCACGGCGATCAGGGCGCCGAGCAGCGACTGGCGCGCGCCGTACACCACGCGCGAGAACAGGTCGCGGCCCACCGCGTCGGTGCCGAAGATGTACTCGCCGTTGGGGGCGAGCAGTGCCACGTCGACGCCGTTGTACGGGTCGTGCGGCGCGAAGATGCCCGGCACGATCGCCCACAGCGCGGCGATGGCCAGCACGATCAGCGACAAGATGGTCGCCGGCGAGCTCCAGCGGCGGTGCTTGCGGGCCTTGCGTGGCCGGTGGTCCTTCTGCGGCGCACGCTGGTTGTGCACCAGGTTGGTCGTGCTCATCGGACGGCCTCCTTTGCGGTCGTAGCCGAGGTGTGTGCGGCGGTCTGCTCATCACGGGCCGCCGGGGTGGTCGCGGTCTGCGCCGCGGCCTGGTCGCGCAGGCGCACGTCCAGCACCGGGTAGAGCAGGTCCACAATCAGGTTGATCACCACGTACGCGGTGGCCGCGATGAGCACCACGCCCAGCAGCACAGGCATGTCGCGGCTGGACACGGCATTGACGGTCAGCGAGCCCAGCCCGGCGCGGCCGAAGACGGTCTCGGTGACCACGGCGCCGCCGACCAGCTCGCCGAACAGCAGGCCGGCCATGGTGATCGCAGGCAGAAGCGAGTTGCGCAGCACGTCGCGCCAGAAGATGCGGGCCTCGCTCGCGCCGCGGGCGCGCACGACCTGCACGAACGGCTGGGCGCGGACCTCGTCGATGGAACGGATCAGCACCTGCATCAGCGGCGCGGCCATGGGTACGGCGAGGGTGAGCGTGGGCAGGATCAGCCCCTCCAGCGGGGTCGGGTCAACCACGTTGACCCAGCCCAGGCGGAAGGAGAAGAACTGCAGCAGCAAGATGGCGATCCAGAACCCCGGCAGGGACACCATAAACGACGGCAGGGCGCGCACGGCGCTGCGCAGCGCGCCAGCTCCCGGCAGGGTGGCCACGTACGCGGTGGCCAGCGCCACCACGATGGCTAAACCCACGGACGTCGCGGCAAGCGCGAACGTGTGCGGCGCGGCGTCCGTGATCAGGTCGAACACGGGCGTGCCGGATGCCACCGAGTAGCCCAGATCGCCGGTGAACAGCCCGCCCAGGGTGGCGAAGTACTGCTGGATCAGCGGCTTGTCCACGCCCATCTGCTCGCGGATCTGCTCGATTTCCGCCTGGGACAGGCCCAGGGCCGGGTCCGCGTAGCGGGCGGCCACGCCGTCGGAAGGCAGCGCGGACAGCAGGAAAAACGCCAGGGTGTAGGCCAAAAGGAGCACGATGAGCGCCTGGCCGATGCGCTTGAGTACGTACTTGCCCATCTACTTGTCCTCCTCGCGGTCGAAGTACACCGAGTAGAAGCTCGGGCGCGCCACCGCCTCGGTGCCGAAGCCCTTCACGTGCGGGGCAACCGCGTACACCTGCGGCTCCTCAAACAGCGGCAGGGTGTACGCGTTTTCGGTCAGGTGGTCCTGCACCGCCTTGGAGGCGGCGGCGCGGCCGGCGTCGTCCGGGGTGGAGACCACCTTGTCCAGAAGCGCCTGCAGCTCGGTGTCGATGGGTTCGCCGTCGCCGGCGTTGTTCAGAAGCGAATCGCGGCGGTCCACGGAAAGGAAGGACTCGATCACGTCGTAGTCAGCGCGGCCCACCATGGTGTGCATGAGCTGGACGCGGTTGATGTCCTTTTGCGCCGCGTTTTGCGTTGCGCGGTCGCCGGCGACCATGTTGAGTTCGATGCCCAGCTCGCGCAGGTCGGACTGGATCATGGTGACGATCTCCTTCGAGCGCGGCTGCGGCAGGGCGTGGTTGACCCACAAGCTCAAGCGTTGTCCGTCCTTTTCGCGGATGCCGTCCGGTCCGGGGGTCCAGCCGGCATCGTCGAGAAGCTTGCGCGATTGATCCGGGTCGAAGGTGTACGCGTCCGGCTGCTCCGCATAGCCCAGGGCCTTCGACGTCATGGACGAGGTGGCCAGCGGGTAGGAATCCGACAGCAGGATGCGGATGATCTCCTCGCGGTTGACCCCGTGGATGATCGCCTGGCGCACGCGGATGTCCTGCAAAAGCGGGTGGTTGAAACGCAGCGCCAGCTGGTTGTTCATGCCGTTGGCGGTGGCGGCGACCACCTGCACGCCCTGGTCCTTCAGGTGGCGCTCCACCGGCGGGGAGACCGTGCGCGCGACGGCGGCCTGGCCGGACAGCAGCGCGCCGGCGCGCATGGCCTCTTCCGCGGCCAGGGTGTAGGGGATGCCGTCGATACGCGCGCGCCCCCGGTGCTCAAGCGACGGCGGCGCCCAGTCGTAGTCCTCGCGGGCTTTGAGCACCAGGTCGGTGCCCAGGGTCTCGCTGTCCACCACGAACGGGCCGGAGCCGATGACGTTTTCCGCGTTGCCGGGGCCGAAGTCCTCGTTGCGCAGCTTGAGCGAGGAATCGGCCAACAGCCCCGCGTTGTAGGTGGACGTCGCCTGCGCGAAGCCGGGCGAGGGCGCGGAGAAGTAAAAGCGCACTGTGTCCTCGTCGACGACCTCGCCGCGCTCGTAGTTGGAGATTTGCTCCGAGACGTTGAGGAGCCGGTCCTTGTCGCCCAGGCCGAACAGGTCGAAGTTGTCCACGATGTTCTGCGCGGTCATGGGCGTGCCGTCGGAGTAGGTCACATCCGTGCGGATGTCGAAGGTGAACACCGTGGCATCTTCGTTGATCTCCGGCAGGTCCGTGGCAATCCAGGGCTCAAGCTCCAGGGTCTCCGGGTCCTGGTAGAGCAGCCGGTCCGTCAGCTGGTTGACTACGCCGCCGTTGGGGTAGAACCCGGCGGCCGGCGGGTACAGGCTGTTAAACCAGTTGGACTCCAGGTAGGTGAGCACGTCACCGTCATCGCCGCCTGCCGCCGCCGCGCATCCGGCGAGCAGGCTGGCTGCCGCGCCGAGCGCAAGCGTCGCGGCTACCTTTGTTTTAGGCACGTTATCGCCCTCTTTCTTCGGTTGCGCAGTGCACATTACCACCGTTAGACAATCTGGTTCTTCAGCAATAGACTAGTCAGTCTACATACGATCAATAGTTCACAGAAATCGTGGAGGTTTTTCACCGTGGCAGCATCCATCGCAATCGTCGGAGCAGGACCCCGCGGCATCTCCATCACCGAACGCATCGCCGCCTACCTGGGCGACCGCAGCGAGACGCTCACCCTGCACATCATCGACGACGCCCAACTCGGCGCCGGCCGCATCTGGGAAACCGACCAAACCCGCACGCTGTGCATGAACACCCTCGCCGGCGCGGTCACCCTGTTCACCGAACCCGGCGCGACCGTTTCCGCCCCCGTGCTCGAAGGCCCCACCATGTACGAGTGGATCCAGGCGCTTCGCGGCGAAGAAAGCCACCCGCTTATCGACGCCTCCGGTACCTCCCTCCCCGACCACTACAACGAGGAGCTGCGCGCCACCCGCCCGGAATCCAACCCCTCGCGCGCGCTGTACGGCGAGTACCTGCGCTGGGCCTGGAAGGTCGCGCTCGCGCAGCTGCCGGACACAGTCGAGGTGGTCGAGCACCACTCCCGCGCGGTGTCGCTTGCGGCCGAGGGCGCCCAAGACGCCATCACGCTTGCCGACGGCACGGTCGTCCACGCCGACGCCACCGTCATCGCCTCCGGCTGGGTGCTGCCCGCCCCCACGCCCGCGCAGCAGGAGTTCGCCGACTCGGGCCTGACCTACATCCCGCCGGGCAACCCGGTGGAGCAGGACGTTTCGCTGCTTCCGGCCGGAGAGCGCGTTGTGGTGCGCGGCATGGGAATGGGCTTTTTCGATCTCATGGCGCTGGCCACCATCAACCGGGGCGGCCGCTTCGTCGAGGATCCTGCAGCCCGCTCCGGCCTGCGCTACGAGGCCACCGGCAAGGAGCCTCACTTCGTGGTCACCTCCGGGCGCGGCTACCCCTACCTGCCCAAATCCGAGTACCACTCCCTGCCGCCGAAGGCCGACCTGTCGCGCCTGCGCGCCGCCATCGACGCCTCCGAGGCGCCGGTGTCCTTCGGCCGCGACCTCTGGCCCGCGCTCGCCCGCGACGCCTACGCCGAGTACTACCGCGTGCTTGCCCGGGTGCGTCCAGAAGCGCTCAGCGCGGCCCTCGACGAGATCCTGGCGGCCATCGACGCCACCGACCTTTCCGCGGTCGCTTCCCCGGACGACATCCTGCCGGTCGCGAACGCGCTGACTGAGGCGCTCGAAGGCTTGAGCACCGAGCCGTTCGACATGGCCGCCTGGGTGGACCCGCTCGCCGGGACCGAGGAGCTGGACCTGGAGGAG
Organism: Corynebacterium haematomassiliense; assembly: GCF_013978595.1. Classification (GTDB taxonomy): domain Bacteria; phylum Actinomycetota; class Actinomycetes; order Mycobacteriales; family Mycobacteriaceae; genus Corynebacterium; species Corynebacterium lehmanniae. The sequence continues at coordinate 220,700 of NZ_JACDTZ010000002.1, read as the reverse complement.
CTGAACCGCCGCGTCGCCGAGGGCATGGAGGTAGACATCGCCGAGGCCGTTTCCGCCTGGGACTCCCCGCTCAAGGCGGGCCTGTGGGCGGTCTCCGCGGGCCGCAAGCCCAGCGCGATCGCCACGCGAAACGGCCGCGGCCCCCGCGAGGCGGCACTTGCGCAGTACATGGCGTTCGGCCAGATGGTCGGCTCCGGCCCGCCGCTGTTCCGCACCCGCGAGCTGCTCGCACTTTTCGACGCCGGCCTGGTCACCTTCTTAGGCCCCGACCCGGTAGTGGAGCTCACCGACGGCGAGTACGTTGCCGCCAGCCACGCCCGCTCGGTTCACGCCGCCGCACTTGCCGACGCCTTTCTGCCCGGCCCCGACATCCGCACCTCCCCCGACGCGCTAACCGCATCGCTGCGCGAGGCCGGCCGCGTGCGCCCGTTCGCACCAGGTGGCGTGGAAACCGCCTCCCCGGAAACCGACGATGACACCCGCCGCACCGTCCACCCCGACGGCGAGCTGGACGATCGCCTGCACATCGTGGGCATCCCCACCGGCAAGCAGTGGGCGGACACCACCATCTCCCCCATGCCCGGCACCGACCCGCTGATGCTGCAGGAGACGGACAAGACGGCACGTTCGCTGCTCACCCAGGCGGGCGTGCTCTAGCCCAGATCCCGCGCCACCGCCCACCTGGTGAGCTGGTGGCGGTTGGAGGTCTGCGTCTTGCGCAGAATGTTCGACGCGTGCGTCTCTACCGTCTTGACGGAGATGAACAGCCGCTCGGCGATCTCCTTGTACGTGTAGCCGCGCGCGAGCAGCCGCAGCACGTCGAGCTCGCGGCGGGTCAGCGAGTCGACTGCCGGGTCGTCCTCTTCCACCACCGGTCCGGAGGCGAAGGCATCGAGCACGAACCCAGCCAGCCGCGGCGAGAAGTACGCGTCCCCGCCGCGCACCCGTGCAATCGCTTCGGCGAGCTCGGCGCCTGCGATGTTCTTGGTCACGTACCCCCGCGCGCCGGCGCGGATCAGCGCGATGACGTCCTCGGCGGCATCGGAGACACTCAGCGCCAGGTACGCCGGACCCGGTGCCCGCTTGAGCACGGCCAGTCCGCCGCCGTCGGGCATGTGCACGTCTAAAAGCACCACGTCCGGGTGCGTGCGCTCGATCCCACGCACCGCCTCAGCAACCGTGCCGGCCTCACCCACAATGTCCACCGCGTCCGCCAGCTCAGCTTTCACCCCGGCGCGGAACACGGAGTGATCGTCCACCAAGAACACGCTCGTCATAGCTCTAACGCTATCTCCACCTCTGAGCCATTGCCTATCGACGACACCACGTGCACCTCTCCCCCAACCCGCCGAACGCGGCCCACAATGGAGTCGCGCAAACCGTGCCGATCGGCCGGGACGGCGTCCGGGTCGAAGCCGGAACCGCGGTCGCGCACAAACACCTCGAGCCTGCCCGCGAGATGCTCCGCGTAAACGTCGATGGTGTCCACACCGGCGTGCTTGGCGGCGTTGACCATTGCCTCCCTCGCGGCCAGCACGACCGCTTCGGTGCGCTCGTCGAAGGCGACATCCTCGCCCACCGTGACCGGTTGGATGACCACGCGGAAGGCGTCCTCCACCTCGCCGGCCGCTTTCTGCAGGGCGGCAAAGGTGGTGGTGTGGTTGGGCACGGAGTCGTCGAAAAGCCAGGCCCGCAGCTCGCGCTCCTGGGCGCGCGCGAGGCGGGCGACCTCATCCGCATCGCCTGCCTGCTTCTGAATCAGCGCGAGGGTCTGCAGCACCGAATCGTGCAGCCGCGAGGCAATCTCCGCGCGCTGGTCCGCCACCGCCTTCGCCTCCCGCTCCGCGACGAGCGAATTAGCCAGCTTGGCTATCAGCGGCACAACCAGCACCGCCACGCCCACGACCGTGACCAGCACAGAGACCACCACGCCGCCAACCCCGGCGCTTTCGCCCACAAACGCCACTGCCAGCACCCCGGCCATGACCAGCAGCGCACCCAAGGTCAGCGCGGCGATGTTGCCCCACGACCCCGTACCGCGGTCGTAGGCCTGCAGCGCAATCACCGCGCCGACGATGAGCACGCCGAGCACGAACACCACCGTGGCGCCCGCGCCCGAAGACAGCTGCAGCGCAACAAGAGCCCCTGCGAACCCGAGCACCACTAGCGCGAGATCCATCGTTCCCGGGCGCTGGCGCTGCGCCCCACTGTCGCCCAGGGGCGTACACATCCACAAACCGGCGTAGAGCAGCGCGCCGAACCCGCCCGCGAAGCTGGCCGCGACGAAGAACAGGCGCACCCATTTGTCCTCCACCCCCAGGTGGTCGGCCACACCGGAGGCCACGCCAGCCACAACGCGGCGGGAGCGGTTCCGGGTCAGCCGGGGATACAACGCAGACATAACCCCCATCGTTGCACGGGTGCACCTGAGGGCACATCGGGGAAAACCCTGAAACGAAAAATCAGGGTCGTTCCCGATACCGCGGCCCGCGCTCCCGCGGGAGGATAGAGCTATGGAGAACAACACACTCACACAGATGTGGGACACCCGCCCGCCCCGCATCCCGGAGAACCAGGGCGGCAAGGCCGTCATCGGCGGCGTCTGCGAAGGCATCGGCGCCCGCTTCCACATCGACCCCACGTTTGTCCGCGTAGTTTTCGTCGCGCTCTCGCTCGCGTTCGGCGGCGGCATCTTCCTCTACCTGCTGTGCTGGATCAACATGCCCCGCTTCGGGCTGACCCGCAGCCCGTGGGCCGCGATCATCACTCCGAAAGAGCAGCTGACCGCAGCGGAGATGAAGGATCGCGACACCGGCTGGTGGCTGCTGCTCGGGCTGTTCCTGTTTTTACCGTCCATTTCCGTCGCAGGCGATCTGCGGGCGGTGCTGGTCACGTTCATCCTCTTCGCCGCCGGCTGGTACTTCCTGCACCAGCGCCAGCCCGAGCCGCCGGCTGGGTTGCTGGTGGGCGAGCCGGAGGAGGCACGGACAAGCAACCGCCCCGCTGTGGACACCTCTCACCTGACGGTGCCCGAAGGACACGAACACCCCGGCCAGCGCCCGCCCGCCTGGGACCCGCTCGGCGCGGCGCCGGAGCTGTGGCACCTGCCGGAGCCGAGCGAACCGGCGCCGCAGCAGTCCAAAAAACGCAACTGGTTCTGGATCCCGGTCGCCTTGGGTCTCTCAGCGGCCTCTCTCGTGGCGCTTGCGTTTTACAGCGACGTTCGCGACGGCGACTACGGGCGCTTCGGCAGCGCGCACATCACCGTGTACGACGTCGACACCCTGCCAGACCAACCGGGCGTCAACGGCTTCGTCGGCGAGACCTACCTTGACCTCTCCGAGCTCGAGCCGCTGCGCGAGCCGAAAACCGTCGAAGTCAGCAACACCATCGGCAAGGTGGAAGTGATCCTGCCCAACAACGTCCCCGTCGACGTGAACTGTCAAGTCACCATCGGCGAGACCGCCTGCCCCGAAGAAACGCAAAACGCGGACAAGGACAGCGCGCTACTCACGATCAACGTGACAGAGCGTATCGGGTCCGTGTCCGCGTACTACGAGGAGTGAGTCCGGGACTTACTCCCACTCGATGGTGGCCGGCGGCTTGGAGGTCACGTCCAGCACCACGCGGTTGATGTCGGCGACCTCGTTGGTGATGCGGGTGGAGATGACCTCCAGGGTCTCGTACGGGATGCGCACCCAGTCCGCGGTCATCGCGTCCTCGGAGGCGACCGGGCGCAGCACGATCGGGTGGCCGTAGGTGCGGCCGTCGCCCTGCACGCCCACGGAGCGCACGTCGGCGAGCAGCACGACCGGGCACTGCCAGATCTCATCGTCCATACCGGCCTTGGTCAGCTCCTCGCGGGCGATGGCGTCGGCGGCGCGTAGCGTCTCCAGGCGCTCCTCGGTGACCTCGCCGATGATGCGGATGCCCAGGCCCGGGCCCGGGAACGGCTGGCGGTTCACAATCTCCTCGGGCAGGCCCAGCTCGCGGCCGACGGCGCGGACCTCGTCCTTGAACAGCAGGCGCAGCGGCTCGACGAGCTCGAACTCGACATCGTCCGGCAGGCCGCCGACGTTGTGGTGGCTCTTGATGTTGGCGGTGCCGGTGCCGCCGCCGGACTCCACCACGTCCGGGTACAGGGTGCCCTGGACCAGGTAGTCCACCTGCTGACCCTCCAGCACACCGGCAACAGCGCGTTCGAAGGAGCGGATGAACTCCGCGCCGATGGCCTTGCGCTTCGCCTCCGGCTCGGTCACGCCGGCGAGCTTGTCCAAAAACGCCTTGCGCTCGTCCACGGTGACCAGCTTCGCGCCGGTGGCGGCCACGAAGTCGGTCTCCACCTGCTCGCGCTCACCCTGGCGCAGCAGGCCGTGGTCCACGAACACGCAGGTCAGCCGGTCGCCGATGGCGCGCTGCACGAGTGCCCCCGCGACGGCGGAGTCCACGCCGCCGGACAGGGCGCAGATCGCACGGCCCTCGCCGACCTGTTCGCGCACGTCCGCGATGAGCTGCTCGGCGATGTTGGAGGCGGTCCAGTTCTGCTCCAGGCCAGCAATCTCGGTGAGGAAGCGGGTGAGCACCTCCTGGCCGTGCGGGGAGTGCATGACCTCCGGGTGGTACTGCACGCCGGCGAGCTTGCGGGAGGTGTCCTCGAACGCGGCCACGGGCGCGCCCGGAGTGGAGGCGGTGACCTCGAAGCCTTCCGGTGCCTGCGTCACGGAGTCGCCGTGGGACATCCACACGGCGTGCTCGGGCTCGAGGCCTGCGTGGAGCACGCCGCCGTCGACACGCATCTGCGTGCGGCCGTACTCGCGCGCACCGGTCTTGGCCACCTCGCCGCCGAGCGCGCGGGTCATGATCTGGAAGCCGTAGCAGATGCCGAAGATTGGCAGACCCAGCTCGAAGATCTCTTGGTCGAGCTGCGGCGCGCCTTCTTCGTACACCGACGACGGGCCGCCGGAGAGAATCAGGGCTTGTGGGTTTTTCTCGCGGACTTCAGCGGCGGTGATGGTGGATGGAACCACCTCGGAGAACACGTTCGCCTCGCGCACACGGCGGGCGATCAGCTGCGCGTACTGCGCGCCGAAATCGAGGACAAGGACTGGGCGGGCTTGCGGAGTATTCACAGGCCTAGATCGTAGTCGATCGCGCGCGAGACCCAACTGCTTGTGCAGCGTCCGGGAAAACCCCAGAATGACCAGCATGACCTTGCGTGCCCCCGCGCCGGCGTGGTCGAGGACAAAGGAAAGCCGTGCGGGTGGCGCCGGAATGGCACCACCCGCGCGACTCGCGCGAAAAGCGCTACTTTACAGCCGAGCTGAGGCGCTCCAGGGCGGCGCGCACCTCGTCGGTGGACGGCGCCTGCGCGAGCTTCTCGGAAGCCTGCTGCAGCTGGGCGATGGAATTATCCGCTGCCTCCATAGCCTTGTTGACCTGCTCCACCAGCGGCATCACTTCGGCGCCCATGGTGGACTCGTTGGTGTTCTGGGACCAGCGGCGGATCATCTCCAGCGGGATCTTGGTCAGCTCGGAAATGGAGTTGACCTTCAGCTCCACGCGGCGACGGAAGGACGAGTGCAGGAACACCGCGTCGTCCATCTCGCGAACGTCAACCTCGAGCGCGTCCACAAGCAGGCGCATGGACTCATCCGCGCCGGCCTCGGTGGAGAACTGCGCGGTCTGCGCGGTGTGCAGACGGGCCAGGGCGATCGCCATGCGCGCGTTCGCGGTCTTGGCGTAGAGCTCCTCGGCCACCTCTTCCAGCGTGGCGGCGTTTTCGTCGATGATGCCACGCATGGTCGCCCACACCTGCAGCGGAGCGAGCAGCAGGGTGCGCGAAGCGCCCTCGGTGACCACGTTTTCCATCTCCGCCTTCACGTTGTTGGTGACGGCGTTTTCCTCCACCAGGGTGGCGGAAGCCTTTCGCAGCTCGTCGGCCGCGTCCTGGATGGCGGTCTGGACGGACATGAACTGGTCCAGCTCGCTGTACAGCGCGTGGGCCGCGTCGTAGACGTCGCCAGAGCCTTCCGGCAGGGTGAATCCGGCATCCTCGAGCGCCTGCACCTCGGCAGGCAGGGCGGCGCGGATGAACGCGTCGTAGTCCGGCAGCAGCTCGCCGATCTTCTCCGCGCCCTTGACGGCGCGCTCGCGGCGGCCCACGCCGTTGGCCTTCGCCTCGTGCTCGACCAGGTTCGCCTCCTGGTACAGCTTGCCTGCCGCTTCGAAGCGCTCCGTCATCGGACGGGTACGCACAGACAGGTAGCCGCCGTTGGGCAGCGGGGTCACGGTGGCGAGCACGTCGTACGCCGAACCGCTCTTGGCGCTGTTGCGCACGTACGCGGCGAAGGGGCGGCCGTCCTCGATAGTGTCCCACATGAGCTTGAAGGCGCCGCCCGGCATCTCATCGTTGCGGATGAGGTTGTGCGGCTTGCCGATCATCTCGTCCGCGTCGTACTGGGCGTACTTGATGAACACGTCGTTGACATGCGTCATCACACCCTTCGCGTCGGTGACCGAGAAGAAGATGTCGTTGACATCGACTTCGTGCGAGGCACCCTCTGGTGCGTCGCGAAGAATGGTTACACGGCTAGACATGGGCGTACTCATCCAATTTCTCAACTACGGATTGCCAGATCGGCTTTCTGAAAAGCTTTCACATCAGTATAACCACACTTTGCCATGATTCTCTTCAGACCTCCGACGATGTTCAGGCCGCCCCACTGGTCGCTGGACGGGCCGAAGAGCACCGTCTCCAACGGCACGCCCCTGCCCGCGGTGGCGTCCTTGCTCACGTCGCCGCGCGGGAATCGCGGGTGCGCCGCCTGCGCCTCCCAGTACACGCCGCCAGCCGCAGCTTCGGACGACTGCGCCAAGTTGCGGCCGAGCATGACCGCATCAGCGCCACACGCAATAGCAAGGGCGACGGCACCAGGTCCCCACAGGGCGGTGTCCGCCAGCACGTGCACATAGCGCCCGCCGGTCTCGTCCAGGTAGTCGCGGCGTGCCGCCGCCACGTCAGCGATCGCCGTAGCCATGGGGACATTGACCACCGTGTCGGCGTGGCCCGAGCCCACAATCACACCGGCCACACCGGAGCGCATCAGGTGGGTTGCCGTGGAGTAGTCGAACACCCCGCCCGCGATCACCGGCACGTCGAGCGAGCCGACGAACTCTTTCAGGTTCAGCGGCTCGCCGCCCTGCTGCACGTGCTCGGCAGAGACGATGGACCCCTGGATGAACAGGATCTCCGCACCCGCGGCGATGACCACCGGCGCGAGCTCGCGCGCGTTCTGCGGGCTCACGCGCACTGCAACAGTCACGCCGGAGTCGCGCACCTGGGCGATGCGCTCGGTGAGCAGGTCGCGGTCGAGCTCGGCGGCGTGCAGTTCCTGCAGCGTGCGCACGGAGCGCTCCCCGGAGTCGAGGTACTCCTGGTACTTCTCCTCCGAGTCGATGCCCCAGGCGTCCTCGCAGGATTCCACGACCTTCTTCACCGCGGCCTCAAAGTCGGCGTGGCGGCCCCACAGCCCCTCAGCGTCGATCACGCCGAGGCCACCCTGCTTGCCCATCTCGATGATGAACTCGGGGCTGGCCAACGCGTCGGTCGGGTGGGAAACGAGCGGGATGTCGAAGGTGTAGGCATCGATGTGCCAGCTCGTGTCCACGTCCTTGGAAGAACGGGTGCGGCGCTTCGGCACGATCGAAAGGTCGCCCAAGTCGTACGCCCTGCGGGCCTCGCGGCCGAGGCCGATTTCCACGTAGTCGCGCATGTCTCTCCCCTACTGGCGGTAGTTCGGCGCTTCGACGGTCTGCGTGATGTCGTGCGGGTGCGACTCGCGCAGGCCGGCGGCGGTGATCTGGACGAACTGCTTCGTCTGCAGCTCCTCAATGGAGGCCGCGCCCGTGTAGCCCATGGCGGCGCGCAAGCCGCCGACGATCTGGTGGGTGATGGAGTCCAGCTCGCCGCGGAACGGCACGCGGCCCTCAATGCCCTCCGGCACTAGCTTGTCCTCGCTGGTCACGTCCGCCTGGAAGTAGCGGTCCTTGGAGAAGGAGCGCTTCTCGCCGGTCAGGCCGCGGCCCTGCATCGCGCCCATGGAGCCCATGCCGCGGTAGCGCTTGTACTGCTTGCCGCCCACGACCACGATTTCGCCCGGGGCCTCTGCGGTGCCGGCGAGCATGGAGCCGAGCATGACTGTCGACGCACCTGCGGCCAGCGCCTTGGCCACGTCGCCGGAGAACTGCATGCCGCCGTCAGCGATGATCGGCACGCCTGCGGCCTTCGCCGGGACGGATGCCTCGAGGATCGAGGTGATCTGCGGCGCGCCCACACCGGCCACCACGCGGGTGGTGCAAATGGAGCCCGGGCCGATGCCCACCTTGATCGCGTCTGCGCCCGCGTCGATCATGGCCTTCGCCGCGCTGCGGGTGGCCAGGTTGCCGCCGACGACGTCGACGCGGTCGCCGAATTCCTTCTTCACGCGCGAGACCATCTCCAGCACGCGGTTGTTGTGCGCGTGCGCGGAGTCCACCACGAGCGCGTCCACGCCGGCTTCCACCAGCAGGCCGGCGCGGTCGAAGGCGTCCTCGCCGGTGCCCACGCCAGCGGCGACGAGCAGGCGGCCGTCCGCGTCCTTGGACGCGTTCGGGTACTGCTCGCTTTTCACAAAGTCCTTCACGGTGATCAGGCCGGCCAGGGTGCCGTCGGCAGCCACGATCGGCAGCTTCTCCACCTTGTTCGCGGACAGCAGCGCGAGCGCTTCTTGCTTATCGACGCCCTCCGGTGCGACCACGAGCGGCATCGGGGTCATGACCTCGGCGACCTTGCGCTTGAAGTCAGCCTCGAAGCGCATGTCGCGGTTGGTGATGATGCCGACAAGGCGGCCGCCGTCGTCAACCACCGGCAGGCCGGAGATGCGGAAGCGGGCGCAGAGCGCGTCCACGTCCTCAAGCGTCATGTCCGGGGTTGCGGTTACCGGGTTGGACACCATGCCGGACTCGGAGCGCTTCACAATGTCGACGTGCTCCGCCTGGTCCTGGGCGCTCAGGTTGCGGTGAATCACGCCGATGCCGCCCTGGCGCGCCATCGCGATCGCCATGCGGGACTCGGTGACCGTGTCCATCGCGGCGGAGGCGATCGGCATGCCCAACCGGATGTTCTTGGTGAACTGGGAGGCGGTGCTCACCTCGGACGGGACGATGTGGGATTCCGCCGGCAGCAGCAGCACATCGTCGAAGGTCAGGCCGCGAAGCGCAACCTTGTCCGGATCGTCCCCACCAGTCCACACACGCTCGTTCGCCATCGCTTAGTCTCCTCTCCCGCGCGGATGTTTTTCGCCATGATATAACGCCCCGCAAACCCCGACCGTGCCACCCAGTTCAGCGCTCCTGCGAGCGGGGGATCGAGCCGGTTTGCCACACCGTATAGGGTTAGACGGGTGAACTACGACGACATGATGCCATTGGACCCGTTCGCGGACGACCCCAACGACCCGGCATCCTTCATCGAGGACGAAGAGCACGCCGAGCCGCTGTCGCCCGCCGAACGCGTCGCAGTCATCCAGGATCTCTCGCATGTGCGCGACGCGAAGCGCATGCTGAAACCCCGCGGAATCCTCGGGGTGTCGTTCCTCTGCGAGGACTGCGACCAAGTCCACTACTACGACTGGGAGATCATGGAGCAAAACATGATCGCCTCGCTGAACAACCAGCTGCCCCCGGTGCATGAGCCGAGCGCGAACCCCAACATCGAGGCCTACGTGCCCTGGGATTACGCCATGGGCTACCTGGACGGCTTAGAGGGGCGCTAGGAGCTGCTGCCCACCGGCGGGTGGACGATCGGGCCGCCCTCTGCGCCGCCGGAGACACTGTTGCCCGCGCCGAACTCAGCGGGCGGATTCACCATCGTCGCCGGGTCGTTGACCCGCAGCGACGGGTGCTCCTGTTCCGAGGCGGTGCCCTCCGCCAAGGACCCACCGGTTGTGCCCTGCGTCGGCGCCGTGATGCCGGAAGTCGCGCTCGGCTGCGTGCTCGACGGCGTCGGCTGGGTGGACTGCGAGGGCTGGCGGGCGCCCGCACCGGAGCCTGAGCCATTGCCTGCACCCGGCCCGCGCTGCGCCGGATCCTGCGAGGACTGCGGCGGCTGCTGCTGCGCCGGCGGCGCCGGGACAGCCGGGGCCTGCTCCGGAGTCGGCTGCTCGGTGGAGGTGTCCTCCGCCGGCACCGTGGTCGCCTCCGTGACCGTCTCTGTCACCGTCGCGGCCGCGCCGTCCTTGGCCGCGCGCCGCTCGCGCTCCTTCATCGTGGCCACCAGGCCGCGCGCCTGCTCCAGCAGGTCGCGGGCGGCAGCGGCATCGCCGCTTTCGTTGGCCGCCTCAAGCTCGTCGAGGGTGGTGGCCAGCTCCACCATCGTGGTGTCTTCGCCTTGCGCGCCGTCTTCGAACAGGGCGGCGCCGGTGCCGACGCACACCACGGTCGCCGCGGCGGCGCCGATCAAGCCGGACAGCCACGGGCTGACGCGGCGCTTCGCCTTCTCGGCGCGCTTCTCGTCCAGCGAGGCGACGTTGCCGACGGACTGGGAATCCTCCACGTACAGCTGTGGCGCCGGCGGCATCGGCCGGTCGACATCGCCCTTCAGCTCCAGCAGGGCGGCGGCGAGGGGGTCGTTGCCTACCGAAGGATCGTCGCCAAGCATGAGCGCCTCAATGAACGCGTCGCTGTTCGCGAACTCCTCAAAATGATCGTCCTGCCGTGTCATAACTCCGCCTGCCCTCCGTCCAGTTGCTTCCGCAGTTTGGACAGCGCACGGTGCTGGGCAACACGCACTGCACCTGGTGTGCTGCCCATGACTTCAGCCGTCTCCTCCGCGGACAGCCCCACAAACACTCGCAGAATAACGATGTCGCGGGCCTTCTCGTTTAATGAATCGAGCAAAGCCCGCACAGCGTTACTCCCCGACGACACCATCGCGGCGTCCTCCGGTGTGATTGTCGCCATTTCGGTGTCGGGCACCTCCTCCACCGGGCTCAGCTTGTCGCGCGCCATCACACGGTGCGCGTCTGCGACCTTGTTAAACGCGATGCCGTACACGAACGCCATGAACGGCCGCCCGGTGTCGTTGTAGCGGTCAATGCTCGTCGCCACCGCGAGGCAGATCTCCTGGGCCACATCTTCGGGGGTAGGCATCCGCCCTCCCCCGATGCGCGCCCTGGCGTAGCGCAGCACGCGCGGGTGGATGATGGAGATGATGCGCTGCAGCGCCCGCCGGTCGCCCTGCGCAGCGGCGGGGACCAAGCCAGCGAGTTCTGCGTCTTCATCGCTTGCAGCCACGCGCATCTCCTCCCTATATCTGTCAGCCCGCTCCGGACTCGCGTAACCCGTACATAATAGACGCACTTGCCATTTTGTTTACGCTACCGAGCTTTTGCCAGGAATTCACCTGCCCGTAACCAGGAGCGTTAACGCAGTAAGACAGGGGTATTTTCGCGCGGTTCGACTGCGCGACAGCAGTCTGTAACCGGGACGAAACCAAACGTTAACCAGAGCAGTCCACACTCGTTGCCGGTTACACGTTTGAGGTACTTCCACAAAGGAGCACTCCCGATTATGTCTTTGCCGCATCAGCTTCCCGGACCCAACGCAGACTTCTGGGATTGGCAGCTACACAGCAAGTGCCGGGGGGAGGCCTCCGAAATCTTCTACCACCCCGACGGGGAGCGCGGCCGGGCGCGCACGCAGCGCGAAAACCGCGCGAAGGCCATCTGCTTCGAGTGCCCGGTGCTCTCCCAGTGCCGCGAGCACGCGCTGCGTGTGGCTGAGCCGTACGGCATCTGGGGCGGCATGAGCGAATCCGAGCGCTCCGCCATCCTGCGCGGCACCGCCGGCGGCATGAAGGTCGCCGCGGCTTCCGCCAAGTAGCCCGGAATACGAAAAACGCCCCGATTTCGGGGCGTTTTTGCTTATCGACGAACCTTCGGCTGATGCGCGACTAGTGCGCGTGGCCCTCGTGCTCGTCTTCCTCAGCGGGCTTAGTCACCACAGACGCTTCCGTGGTGAGCACCATGCGCGCCACCGACGCGGCGTTGACCACCGCGCTGTGGGTGACCTTCACCGGGTCGATGATGCCCTGCTCGATGAGGTTGCCGTACTCGAGCGTGGCGGCGTTGAAGCCCTCGCCGTTTTGCATCTCGGCGACCTTGGACACCACAACGGCGCCGTCGAGGCCCGCGTTGTCGGCAATCCAAAACGCCGGCTTGGACAGGGCGCGGGCCACGGCCAGCACGCCGGTCTTCTGCTCGGCCTCGAAGCCCTCGGCGAAGGTCTCGAGCTGCTTGGCAATCTGCACCAACGCGGAGCCGCCGCCGGCGATGATGCCCTCGTCCGCCGCCGCGCGGGCGGCGTTGATGGCGTCCTCGACGCGCAGCTTGCGCTCGTTCTGCTCGGTCTCGGTGGCAGCGCCGACGCGCAGCACGGCCACACCGCCGGACAGCTTGGCCAGGCGCTCTTCCGCCTTCTCCTTGTCCCAGGTCGAGTCGGTGGACTCGATCTCGCGGCGGATCTGGTTGCGGCGGTCCTCCACTGCCTCAGCGGTGCCGGCGCCGTCGACGATGACGGTGTCGTCCTTCGTCACCGTCACGCGGCGGGCGGAACCGAGGTGGTCCAGGGTGGCGTCCTTGAGGTTGACGCCGACCTCCGGGTCGATCACGGTCGCGGCGGTGACCACCGCGAGGTCGTCCATAAACGCCTTGCGGCGCTCGCCGAAGTACGGCGACTTCACTGCGACGACCTTGAGGATCTTGCGGATGGAGTTGACCACCAGCGCCTGCAGCGCCTCGCCCTCGATGTCCTCTGCCACCACGAACAGCGGCACGGACTCGGAAGCGGCCTGCTCCAAAAGCGGCAGGAAGTCCGGCAGGGAGGAGATCTTGCCGCGCACCAGCAGCACGCGGGCGTTTTCCAGCACTGCCTGGCCGGCGTCCGGGTCCGTCATGAAGTACGGCGAGAGGAAGCCCTTGTCAAAGGAGATGCCCTCGGTGAGATCCACGTACGAGTCGATGGACTGGGACTCCTCGACGGTGAGCACACCGTCCTTGCCCACCTTGTCCATGGCGCCGGCGACCATCTCGCCGACCTCCGGGTCGCGCGAGGACACGGTGGCCACGTTCGCGATCTCGGCGGAAGACTGCACCTCGGTCGCGCGGGCCTTGAGCTCCTCGACGACCTTCTCGGCGGCGGCCTTGATGCCCTTGTTCAGCTCGATCGGGTTCGCGCCGGCCGCGACGTTGCGCAGGCCCTCGGCGACGAGCGCCTGAGCCAGAAGCGTTGCGGTGGTGGTGCCGTCGCCGGCAATGTCGTTCGTCTTGACTGCGACGGACTTCACCAGCTGCGCACCGAGGTTTTCAAACGGGTCCTCGAGGTCGATGTCGCGGGCGATGGTCACGCCGTCGTTGGTGACGGTCGGCCCGCCCCAGGACTTGGACAGCACGACGTTGCGGCCGCGGGGGCCGAGGGTGACCTTCACCGCGTCGGCGAGCGTGTCCACGCCGCGCTGGATGCCCTCGCGGGCCTCCTGATCAAATGCGATGAGTTTTGCCATGGCGCTTACTTCTCGACGACGGCCAGCAGGTCACGGGCGGACAGCAGCAGGTACTCCTCGCCGCCGTACTTCAGCTCGGTGCCGCCGTACTTGGAGAAGACGACGGTGTCGCCCTCCTTGACGTCCACGGCGACACGGTTGCCGTTATCGTCCAGGCGGCCCGGGCCGACAGCGATGACGACGGCTTCCTGCGGCTTCTCCGCGGCGGAATCCGGGATAACCAGGCCGGACGCGGTGGTGGTCTCAGCCTCGGCGATCTGGACGAGGACCTTGTCCTCCAGCGGCTTGATGTTGACGTTTGCCATGATCAGCAACCTTTCATTGGTGAATGATTCAACAGTTCAGGTCTGAAGAGGCGCAGCCGTCGTCGCGGGTGAACAACTGTGCTTCACACAACCTGCTTTGGCACTCTACCCCCGAGAGTGCCAGCCAACAACCACAGGCCGTGCGTAAGTGCGATCTAGCGGTTGAGCACCGCGTTTCGCCAAAGCTCGTACTCTTCGGCGTTGTCCGTGCGGTAGTTCTCCACCGCGCGAATCGCCTGCAGCACCTTGCCGATGGTGCGCTCGTCCACGCTCTCCCCGTCGCGCGCGGTGAAGATCACCGGACCGGAGATCGCGCGGGTGGGGTCGGTGAGGAACTCCGGGTTGTCCGTCTCCGCGGTGTTGCGTGCCAGCGACGCCACCGGGTTCGGCTCCTGGCCCAGCTGGGCCGCGTCCGGGCGGAAGATCGCGTGGAAGCGGTTGCCTTCCTGGTCGAAGGCGACATCGACGGCTTCGCCGGTGATGCCGCCGAGGGTCTCGCGCGCGGTGTCCTCGTCGAACACGATGCGGCGGTAGGTCAGATCCGGGTTGACCAGGAACCCGAACCGCTCGCGGTCGGCCTGGCCCTGGTCGAATTGCTCGGTAGTTTCAGCGGACACGGGTATTCCTTTCGTCGAACAAGACGTGCAGGCCCCAAGCGTATCCGCAACCAGCACTTCTCGCTTTACGACGACACGAGCGGGACCTCGACCTCCAGCGACGTGTCCGTGCCCACGCCCAGCCCAGACGGCGCAGCGCCTTCGTGGATGAGCTGCGCGGCCAACGCCGCGATCATCACCCCGTTGTCCGTGCACAGCTTGAACCGCGGCACGCGCAGCTCAATACCGGCTGCCTGGCAGCGCTGCTGCGCAAGTTCGCGAAGCCTGCGGTTCGCGGCCACGCCGCCGCCGAGCAGCAGCGTGTTCGCGCCGGTGTCCTCGCAGGCCATGACGGCTTTCGCGGTGAGCACGTCGCACACCGCCTCCTGGAAGGACGCGCAGACGTCCTCCAGCGAGATCACGCGCCCGTCGCGTTCGGCGGCCTCGACATGGCGGGCCACCGCGGTTTTCAGGCCCGAGAAGGAGAAGTTGTAGCGGTGCTCGCCGCGGAGGTCCTCGGCGCGCGAGAGCGCCCGCGGGAACTTCACCGCCTCCGGGTCGCCTTCGGCCGCGAGCTTGTCCACCACCGGGCCGCCGGGGTAGCCCAAGCCCAGCAGGCGGGCGACTTTGTCGTAGGCCTCGCCGGCGGCGTCGTCGAGCGTGGTGCCCAACTCCCGCATCGGCTTGCCCACGGCCTCGACCTCGAGCAGCTGCGTGTGACCGCCGGAGACCAGCAGCGCGACCGCGTGCGGCAGCGACTCGCCGTCCAGGTTCGCTACCGCGACGTGCCCGCCTAGGTGGTTCACGCCGTAAAACGGCACGCCCCACGCCGCCGCGTACGCCTTGGCCGCGGACGCGCCGACCAGCAGCGCGCCAGCCAGGCCCGGCCCGACAGTGGCGGCCACCGCGTCGGGTTTGTCGATGCCCGCGTCCGCCAGCGCCTTTTCCATCACCTGCGGCATGGCCTCCAGGTGCGCGCGCGAGGCGATCTCGGGCACGACCCCACCGAAGCGGGCGTGCTGCTCCATCGAGGAGGCGACGACGTCGGCGAGGATGTCCATCGTGCCGTCTTCGCGCAGCTCGACAATGCCCACGCCGGTTTCGTCGCACGAGGACTCGATGCCCAACACAATCACTGGTCTCGCCTTTCGCTCTTTTTCGGCCGCGTCATGGTGTACGCGTCCATGCCGGAGGCCTGATAGTAATTCTTGCGCACGCCCGCGGTGAAAAACCCGAAGCTTTCGTACAGCCGGATCGCGGGCGTGTTGTCCACCCGCACCTCCAAAAAGCACGGCCCGTCCAAAAGGTCCACAGTGTGCATCATCTGGTCCATCAGCGCCCGGCCCAGGCCCTCGCCCTGCCGGGAGGGGTCGACGCCGATGGTGTGGATCTCAAACTCCGGGTCGTCTTTCGGCCCGAGCATGGCCAGGCCGGCAAAGCCGACCAGCTCATCGCCGTCGAAGGCGCCCAGGTAGAAGGTGTGGCGCGCGGCGATCTCGGAGCGGTACGCCGCCTCGGACCACGGGCTGTCGCCGGCGAAGAGCACCGCCTCGATGGCGGCGGCCGCCGGGGCGTCCGCGACGCCCAGCTCGCGGAAGGCCACGCTCATGGCAGCGCCGGCGACTTCGGGGCCTGCTTCGGCGGCACCGCGTCCGGCCGGCGCAGATACAGCGGCACCAGCGGCTCCGGCGGCGCGCCCAGGTCGGCGACTGCGACGAGGCCGGCAGGTGTTGGGGGTTGGTAAGTCACCCTTTGGGCGTCGATAGGCAAAAGCTCCGCGAGCGACGACGGCACGCTGACCACATCCACCGCGGGTGAGGTCAGGTCCGCCGGCTTGCACACGTTAGGGCCGGCGACGCGCTTGCCGCCGGAGTAGCGCGCCCAGTACACTTCGCGGCGGCGCGCGTCGGTGACCACCAGCGCCTCACCGCCAAGCGACGCGGCGACCGCGTCATGCGTGCACACCCCGTGCACCGGAATGGCAAGCGCCTGCCCCAGCGCCGACGCGGTGGACATGCCGACGCGCAGGCCGGTAAACGGCCCCGGGCCGCAGCCGACCACGACCGCGCCCAGGTCCGCGAACTCGATCCCCGTCTGATCCAGCAGCCGGGTGATCTCCGGCATAAGCGTCTCGTTGTGCGCGCGGGTGGCAACGGCCGTCTCCGCGAGCACACGGTCCCCGTCCACGATGCCTGCGACCAGGTCAGTCGTGGCGGTGTCCAGGGCGAGAACGAGCATTACTGGCCCAACCCGAGGGTCCAGCGGCCCTGGTTCATGTGGAACGGCATCGCGGTGTTGAGCGGGAAGGACTCGGACTGCGGCACGGTGCAGATGTCCACCTTGTTCAGCTCCACCGGGTCCACCATGGGAGCCTCGCCCTCGCCGCCTGGAATGAGCAGCACGTAGCCGAGGTCGCCGCCGAGGTCCAGGTCGTCGGCGCTGATGCCGAAGGCCTCAAGCTTGGCGTCCACCAGCTCCTGCGGCTCGCCCGGGCACAGCGTGGTGTAGCCGAGGTAGCGCTCCGCGTCGTAGATGCGCGCCGGGTCCACCAGCTGCGCAGACACGGCATCGCCGCCCGGGCGGGTCTGCTGCAGCGAGCGCGTCAGCGAGTTCGTGGGTGCGACCTGGGCGACCTCGTCGGAGCGGGACTGCGGGATGAAGATGATCCCCGCCAAAATCACGAGCCACAGCACAGCTGCGAGCACGATCCAGCGGCGGGACTGGCTAGTGAGGTTGAGCATGCGTGTAAGCCTACATCCCGTCTTCGACGCGCCCGGAGATAATGCGGGCTTCTGTGTCGGCGTGCGTGCGCCGATCCAGCGTGACGCGCACGTGGCGCTGCGCGAGTTGCTCCACCAGTCCGCCGCCCCACTCGGCCACCACCACGGCATCTTCGAGGGCGCTGTCTAAGTCGAGGGCGTCGAGCTCGCCCAGCGGGTCGTCGCCGAGCCGGTAGGCGTCCACGTGCACGAGCGAGGGGCCATCGCCTATCGACGAGTGCTCCCGCGCAATCACGAACGTCGGGCTCGTCACCCGGCCCTTGACCCCCATGCCCCTCGCGATGCCCTGTGTGAAGGTGGTCTTGCCCGCGCCGAGCGGGCCGTCGAGCACCACGAGGTCGCCCGCCTCGAGCGTCTGCCCCAGCTCTTCGCCGAGCGCTTGAGTATCCGCGGCGTCGTCGCACAGCCGCTCGCCCTGCGCCGGAAACGTGGTCTTCATCTACTTGCCCTCCCCGATGTAGGTGCGGGTGGTGCGCCCGCGCGGAGCACAGACCACCTCGTAGTTGATGGTGCCGGCGCGCTTGGCCAGCGCGGTGGCGTCGCCGAAGATGACGGCCTCATCGCCCGCTGTGACGTCCGCTTCGTTGTCGCCGAGCCAGACCACAATCTGGTCCATGGACACCCGGCCCACCTGCTGGTAGGTCCGGCCCGCGATGTCGACCTCCACGGCGCCTTGCCAGGAGCGCTGCACCCCGTCCGCGTAGCCCGCAGGGATCACGGCCGTGAACCCGTCCGCCGGCGCTTCCCAGGTCCGGGCGTAGCTGGTGGCCTCGCCTTTGCGCATCGGTTTCACCGTCACCACCGGCGCCGACCAGGTCATCGCCGGTTTCAGTCCGTGGTCGAGGCCGTCGACCGGCTCCAGGCCGTACAGGCTCAAACCCGGCCGGACCATGTCGAAGTGCAGGTCCGGGCGGGTCCACGTCGCCGGCGAGTTCGCCGCGTGGTTGCGCGGCACCTCAAGGCCCACCTGGCGGGCCTGGGCGATCGCGCGGCGAAACCCGGCCGCTTGCTGGTCCGTGTACGGGTCGGACGGGTCGTCGGCGCAGCTGAAGTGCGTCATCAGCCCCGCCACCTCGAGCTTGCCTTCGCGCTGCGCGTCCAGGGCGAGCTCGAAGGCCTCCTGCCAGCGGACCTCGTCGATGCCGGAGCGGTGCATGCCCGTGTCCACTTTGAGGTAGACGGTGGGCGCCGTTGGTGCGTCGATAAGCGAATGCAAATGCGTCATCGACGGGGCCGCGACATCGACGCCATCCGGGAGCTCCTCATGCGGATCCCACAGCCACGCCAGCACCGGCTTAGTGGTCAGCTCGCGCACCCGGCGCGCCTCCGCGAACGTGGCCACGCCGAACGCGTCCGCGCCGTTCGCCTCCATCACCGGCACGCAGCGCTTAACGCCGTGGTTGTAGGCGTCCGCCTTGACCACGCACATCAGCTCCGCGGTCGTTTGCTCGCGCAGGCGGCGGGTGTTGTGCGCGATAGCGTCCAGATCGATCGTTGTTGTCAGCACGGGCCTATTACACCACGTGGGTCACACCCAAAACGATGAGCAGCACCGCCACCGACCACGTCGCAGCAGCCGTGACCTGGTCGGGGTGGGCGCGCGCCCAGTCGAAGCCGCGCGCGGCGGCGCTTCCCGGCTTCGCGCGCACCCAGCCGACGGCCAACGCCGCCAACGTGGGCAGCGACAGCGCCACCGTGGCATACAGCGGGATTGCGGCGTAGCGCACCTGCGCGTCGATGCCGGCGGCGGACAACAGCGCCAGCCCGCCGTAGAAGGGGAACGAGGTCGCCGACTGGATCAGGCCGAGCACCACGCCGGTTCCCACCGTGGCGGGGCCGGGGGTGTGCAGCGGGCGCATGATCTTCTGCACCAGCGCCTGGTTGTCGCCGCCGCGCACCGCGAGGACGGCGGTGAGGACGCCTGTGGCGATGAGCAAAATGCCGAACACCGGGCCTTCGACGAAGCGCTGCACCACCGGGCCCAGGCCGTCGAAAATCACCAGCATGATCAGCGCCAAGCCAGCCACGCCGCACCAATCGCCCGCGATCAGCAGCGCGGTGGTCTTGGCATAGTTGCTCCGTGCAGCAATGCCGACCGCGACGATGACGCCGATGAGGAGCAGATTCACCGAATCAATGAACGCCAGCTGCAACGCACCGAGCATCCGACCTCCTGTCTGTGGGGTTTGTCGGACTCACCCTAGCGGAGACAGGTATGCAGTAGGATTGCCCGCGTGTCTGCGAAGCTGAAGAAACTCTCCGACCTGTCCAAGCGCGGCCCGCACCGCGTCCTGGAAGGCGACCTGGGCTACACCGGCCTGCCCGGCAAGGTCTACACCCCCGCCGAAGGCAAGAACCTGCCCGGCGTGGCGTTCGGCCACGACTGGCTCAAGGATGTCGCCGCCTACGAGGACACCCTGCGCCACCTGGCCAGCTGGGGCATCGCCGTGGCCGCGCCGGACACCGAAACCGGCTTCAAGCCCGACCACGTCGGCCTCGCCGCCGACCTGGAGACCGCCATGCAGATCCTCGGCGGCGTGCGCCTGGGCAACGGCAACATCTCCATCTCGCCCGGCAAGCTCGGCATCGTCGGCCACGGCATGGGCGGCGGCGCGGCCGTGCTCGCCGCGGTGGACAACCCGAAGGCGAAGGCCGTGGCGGCGGTGTACCCGGCCAACGTGGCGCCGTCCGCAGTTGAGGCGGCGCGCAACCTGTTCGTCCCCGGCATGGTCGTCGGCCCCGGCGAAGACGGCGACTCGCTGTTCGACCCCGGCAACCCCGCCAAGCTGGCCTACAACTGGGCCGGCGAAGTGGTCTACCGCGCGCCGAAGAAGGGCGACCAGCAGTCCTTCTCCGAGGACAACCTGGTCAAGCGCATCCTCGGTGTGGGCAAGTCCGACCGCGGGCTGCAGGAAACCATCCGCGGCCTGCTCGTGGGCTACCTGCTGCACCAGCTCGACGAAGACAAGGCCTACGCCTCCTACTCCGAGCCGGACGCCGAAGGCTCCGGCGTGGAGTCCCTGACCGGCGAGAAGCTGTCCAAGGCCGCCGGCCTGGCGCGCGACAACGCCCGCTTCTCCCTGTTCTAGCCACCTCCCCCGTCGTGCTTACACGACGGGGTTTTCGCCGTTCGGGCCAATCGCGCGCAGCACCGCCTGGATCTGCTGCTTTTGCGAAGCGTTACGACGACTCCGCGGCATGCTGTAATCCCCCCGCGGCACCGTCACCGGCTGCCTAGGCATCGTCTCCCGGGCCCGCGCGTGATGCTTGGCGGTCATCTCCATCTTCTGCTGCGTTTCCTTCATCAACGCCTCAAAATCCGCCATGCGCTTCGCGGTGCGCTTTTGGTACTGCGCCACAAAAAGCTCGAAATCCATCGCTACCACTCCCCTGCCTTCTTCATTGCCCACGGATCAGCTTCCACCCCACCGGCATCGGTGTCATTGCCGCCGCCATCTCCCGCCTGTGCCGGCTGCGTTTCCAGATTCTCCAGCTTCTTCGGCGGCGGCGCCGGCTCCTCCACCTGCGACAGCTCCGGCGGCGGGGCAATCACCCCGTCATCCGCAGGTGCGGGAGGCGGCGGTGGCGGCGGCTCCGGTTCCGGTTCACATTCCGGCTCCGGCTCGGGTTCCGGTTCGCACTCCGGTTCTGGTTCTGGTTCCGGTTCCGGTTCGCACTCCGGCGTCGCCGCAGGCTCCGTCGGGCAGTCCTCGAGCGCCGTCTCCTCGATGCCGAGCGTCGCCTCCAGTTTCGCGTCCAACGTCAGATCCAACTTCAGATCCAGCCCCAAGCGGGCGCCTGAATCGGCAGATACGTCGGAAGCGCTGGTGGCGGCGGCGGGGCGCGTCGTGACGTCGCAAGGCGAATGCCCCTTCTCTCCGAACTGCACCGGCGGGGCAGGCTGCTCGACGGCCGCGGTGTCGACGCGCGTGGCAACCTCCCCCAGGCACTCCTTGATCACGCCGTTGCGGTCGCTGGCGGTCTCGCGCGCGCTGCGCAGCGCCTCGATGACCATCTCCCCCGCCGGCTGGATCAGCTGCCCAATCCCGCAGTTCAGCACGATGTCCAGCATGCGCCGCGCCGGCTCCAGCAGGGCGCGCACCGCCGATTCCGCGGTGTCCACGATCGTCTTGATCGCCTCCCCGCACTGCCCGATCGACTCGCCTGCGGCTTTCGCGCGGTCGAAATGCTCGGTTTCGCGTGCTTCGTCGCAACGCTCGCGCTCGCGGATGCCCACCTCGTCGAACCAGGCGCTCTCGTCGCACGAACACGTCCGCGCCGGCGTGTCCGGGCGCTTCCCGCCCGCGGACAACTTCAGGCCCGCGGCGAGAAACGCGCTCAAGTCGAGCCCGTCGGTCTGCGCGACCTGCTCCAACAATTCGCCGGCCAAGCCGTGGACCACGGCGCGCTGCGCCGGCCCCACCTCCGGCGCGACATCGACCGCGCGCACCAGCGACTGGACGTCGTCTTTCACCGCGGCCATCATGCGTTATCCACCCCGCCCGCGATCGATGCCAAATACTCGGAAGAGAGCTGGTCGGCGGCGACGGTGGCGTCGCTAAGCGAAAGCACCTGCCCCCAATTCTCCCCGCGCGCCGCAAGGAAGCGTTGCGACGTGGCATGCAACGCCTCCAGCGCATCCACGATGCGCTGGCCCTCCTCCGCGAAACCCGCGCCGAACGCTGACGCGGCAACCACCGGCCGCCCGGCGTCGAGCTCGCACGCGGCGTCGCGGTACGCGTCGATAGCCTCTGTGTACTTCGTGCGCACCGCATCGATATCGATGTCGAGTGCCCCAACATGTGTCATATGCCCACCCCCGAAAGGCTCGCAGTTGAACTGTCTTACCTTTAGTTAGACTCCCCCAACGCCCCGGCGGTTCCCTGCCGGGGCAAAAAACTTTTTCCGCGATTAAACCTACACCGCGGCGACGACCGCCGCGAGGCGACCGGCAACCTTGCGCGCCTGCTCCTCCTCAGCGGCCTCGACCATGACGCGGAACAGCTCCTCGGTACCTGACGGGCGCAGCAGCACGCGGCCGGCTTCGCCCAGCTCAGCCTCCGCTTCGGCGATGGCGTCCTTGACGGACTGGTCCTCCAAGATCAGCGCCTTGTTGGACACCGGCACGTTGATCAGCGTCTGCGGCAGTACCGTCATCACCTCCGCCAGCTCGGCGAGCGTCTTGCCGGTCTCCGCCATGCGCTGCATGAGCATGAGGCCGGACAGGACGCCGTCACCAGTCGTGGCATGCGCCGGGACCACGATGTGGCCAGACTGCTCGCCGCCCAGCGAGAAATCGCCGCGTCCGAGCTCCTCGAGCACGTAGCGGTCGCCCACCTTCGTTTCGCGCACTTCGATGCCCTCGCGCTGCATGGCCAGCTTCAGGCCCAGGTTGCTCATCACCGTGGCGACCAGCGTGTTGTCCTTCAGGCTGTTGGACTCCTTCATGCCGGTGGCGAGGATGGCCATGATCTGGTCGCCGTCGACCACGTTGCCCTGCGCATCCACGGCCAGGCAACGGTCGGCGTCGCCGTCGTGCGCCAGGCCCAGGTCCGCGCCGTGCTCCACCACGGCCGCCTGGATCTGGTCCATGTGGGTGGAGCCGGAACCGTCGTTGATGTTGTAGGCGTTCGGCGTGTTGTGGATGGCGGTGACCTCGGCGCCGGCGGCCGCGTAGGCCTTCGGGGCGACCTCGGAGGCGGCGCCGTTGGCGCAGTCCACCACGACCTTGATGCCGCTCAGCGGCTCGGTAACAGCCTCCTTGAGGTGGGCGAGGTAGCGCTCCTGGGCGTCCGGCGCCTCCTCGATCACGCGCCCGATGGCGGTGCCGGTCGGGCCCGTTTCCTCCAGCACGGCCATGGCGCGCTCGATCTCGTCCTCGATGTCGTCCGGCAGCTTCTTGCCGCCGGCGGCGAAGAACTTGATGCCGTTGTCCGGCATCGGGTTGTGGGACGCGGAGATCATCACACCGATGTCGGCACCGTAGTCGTCGGTGAGAAACGCCAGGCCCGGGGTGGGGATGACGCCGACGCGCAGCACGTCCACGCCTTTCGACGCCATACCGGCCGCCATCGCGGCAGCCAGCATCTCGCCGGAGACGCGCGGGTCCCGGCCGATCAGCGCGATCGGGCGGCGCTTCTCAGAGCCGCGGTCCTTGGTCAGCACGGTCGCGGCCGCGGCGCCGAGCTTGAGGGCAAGCGATGCGGTGAGGGCCTCGTTAGCCAGGCCGCGGACACCGTCAGTTCCGAACAATCGAGTCATGCGCACAATTATGCACTTGCCTATCGACGATCGCTCCGCCACCCCAACTTTCGCGCGATTTTACCTGCGGGTTTGGTAGTTATCCACAGGGGTGATGACACAAATTCCACAGGGCCGGGCGGGGCGGGGTTGCGATTGTTTTAGTGTTCGTGGCATGAACCCGTTCGACGCATTCATTCAGGCGATGGCCGCAGCATCCATGGAGACGCTGCGGCACTTCGACCTGCCTGTTGCGCTTTCGGCTGGCATGGCGCCGGATCGGGCACGTGCGTGGGACGCAATGCAGAAGGTGTACTACGGGCCCACAAAATTCACCCGCAAGCAGGCCTTGGCAGTACAGAAGGCCCGCGGGTTCTCCCTGGACGAGCTCGCACTGATCGAACGCCGCGTCGGGGGCGTGAAAGACACCGGCGAGCGGTGGCGGCTGCGCCTCGCCTTGCTGGATGTCACCGGCGGGTACCGCGCGATCGAACGCGCCGCACGAGAGCTGGTGCCACGCGAGGACAATGCCCCGAAGAAAAAGCAGGTCGCCTTCTCCGCGCCGAAGAACGGCCGAGCACGCATCACCATCGACACCACCGACCGCAAAGCCGCAGACCTCGAGCACCGCCTGAAACAAGGCATCGACGCCACACTGCCGGCAGCACCCCAGATGGAGGAGGCGTTCTGGCGCATCGTCGAAGGCAAAACCGGCGGGGTCGTCGCCGCGGCACCCAGGCCCATTGTGATGGTGCCGATTTCGGAGCACGCACGGATTATGGCCGGCGAGGGCGACGACGTCATCCTCACCTTGACTGACGGCACCACCATGACCGGGGCGGAGTACATGCAGCAAGAGTTCGGCGAGGTGTTGGAGGTCGCAGCGTTCCACCCGGAAGAAGGGGCGGTGAACCTGTACGACACCGAGCGTTTCGCCAACCAGAAACAACGCGACCTCGCCTGCATGGTCTCACCCGTGTGCGCGTTCCCAGGCTGCCGGCACGGGGCGTTGGGCTCCGAGATCCACCACGTGGATGCGTGGAAACACGGCGGTTACACCAATATGAACAACCTGGTGCCGCTGTGTAAGTACCACAACCGGGTCAACGACGACGACCCCTGGCGCAAATCCCGCGGCCGCATCGCGATGATCAGAGGCGCGCCCTGGTGGGTCTCACCCCGCGGATACCACCTGAGAAACACCGACCGTGGAGCACTCGACCAACTCTTCGGACCACAAAGCACCTAGCAACGCGAAACGCCGCCGCCCAAAAACGGACGACGGCGATTCGGCGCGCGCGAAAAGCGATTAACGCTTGGAGTACTGCGGTGCGCGACGGGCCTTGTGCAGACCTGCCTTCTTGCGCTCCACGGCACGGGCGTCACGGGTGAGCAGGCCGGCCTTCTTCAGGGTCGGGCGCTCAGCCGGGTTGTAGATGTTCAGCGCACGGGCGATAGCCAGACGCAGAGCACCGGACTGGCCGGTCGGGCCGCCACCGGAGATGTTGGCCTTGATGTCGAACTGGCCCTCGCGCTCGAGCAGGGTCAGCGGGGTGAGAATGTCCTGCTGGTGCAACTTGTTCGGGAAGTAGTCCTCGAACTCGCGGCCGTTGACGGTGATCTTGCCCTCGCCCTCGACGACGGTCACGCGGGCGATGGCGCGCTTACGGCGGCCAACGGTCTGGATCGGACCCTCGTGCAGCGGAGCGACCTCGACGGTCTCCTCGGTTGCCTCAGCCTCGGGGGCGATGGCGTCGCCGATGGTGTAGTTGAACTCCTCGGTCGCGGCGGTTGCGGCATCGACGTCGGTGCCCAGGTCCTCAGCGGCGGTGTTTTCGAAGTTGTTCGGCTCGGTCATTACTGTGCCACCTGCTTAAACTCGTAGGTTTCCGGCTGCTGGCCAGCGTACGGGTGCTCGGCACCGACGAAGACGTGCAGCTTCTTGATGGACTGACGGGAAAGCTTGTTGTGCGGCATCATGCCCTTGACAGCTTCCTCGATCACGCGATCCGGACGCTCGTCCAGCGCGCGGCCCAGGGTCATGGACTTCAGACCACCCGGGTAGCCGGAGTGGCGGTAACGCATCTCGCGCTCGCGCTTGTTGGAGGAGATGTGGATCTTGTCGGCGTTGATCACGATGACGTGGTCGCCGGTGTCGACGTTCGGTGCGTACTGCGGCTTGTGCTTACCGCGCAGGATGTCTGCGACGGTGGAAGCAAGCTTGCCCAGCACCACGTCGGTTGCGTCGATGACGTACCACTTACGGGTGATGTCACCGCTCTTCGGGTGGTAAGTAGACATGCATGACTCCTTAAAGTCTGTCTAGATGGCTGCCGGCCAAAAACTTCGTCTGCCCCTTTGTGCTTTACGGCGGCCGGTGGAGACCCGAAAAGCGCATCCGGCGGGACACACAGGGATAACACCCTACGGCACGCGCCCCCGAAAACAAAAAAGCGCCGCCGCAGGTGATTCCCCCATCACCTGCGGCGGCACGTCCCCCGTATCCCCCGTGTGGTTGCGCCGCGGGCCGGTCCGAAGCCGAGCCCGTCCCCCGATGAAAACGGCCCCGTCACGGCCCGCGACGCAAGTCTTGTTGTTTAGCCCCAGCTGTTTGCGGCTGCGTTGTTGACGGCGAGCATGGTGGTGTTGCCGTCTTCAACAGTGTTGGCGATCTGGTTGAGGATCTGGTTGAGATCCGCTGCCGCCTGGTCCCACTTGGCCTGGTGCGCCTGGTAGGCCGCGGCTGCGGTGCCTTCCCAGGTCTGGGCCATGGGCTGGAGCATCTGCTTGAGTTCGGCCAGGTCGCCGTTGATGCGGGAGGCGGAGGCGCGCATGTCCTCTGCGGCGCCGGCGATCTGCGCGAAGTCGTACTTGATCTGCATGGTTTCCCCTTTACAGTGCGAGTCCGCCGGCGATCTGGCGGAGGCTGTCGGTGTTGGTGGCGTCGGTGGTTTCGTAGTTCTTGGCGTTGTCGCGGATGTTCACGGCGATCGCGCTCAGCGCTTCAGACAATCGCCTTTGGGCGTCGTCGTACCTGATCATCAGGTCGTCGAAGCTGCGCTGTGCGTTGCCCACCCAGTAGCCGCGGGTGGCTTCGGCGACTTGCTGGACGCGGTCGATTTCGCGGTTGACGTCGGCGTTGGTGTCGTCGGTGCGGTCTGCAGCGGCGCGCATGACCTCGGCTTCGGTTGCGAACTGCTCCATGGTTTCTTTCCCCCTCGTTGTGTGTTGGGACGGACAACGTCTGTGCTGTCCGTATATCTGACTGACGTTTGGCCCTTTCGGTTCCATCGGTCGCAAAACTTTTTTATGGCCCCACGTCAGCCCCCTTATATTCAGCGGTTTCCATGGCCATGCGGCAGGTGGCGCGTTGCACGACGGTGGGTTCGGCGCGTGTGTGGCAGCCCACGAACAGCTGCACCGTCCCGTTGGGCCAGGTCTTCCACAGTGATTGCGAGCCGTCGCCGGCGCGCTCGAGGTAGGTCACGGCGATACCGTCGGTGTCGACGAGTTCGACTTCCGGGTCGGCCTCAATGTCGGCGAGCAGTTGTTCGGCCATGGTGCGCGCGGGCAACTGGTAGAGGTGCTCGACGGCCATCTGCAGGCGGAAGTTGGGGTCGTCGCCCGTGGCGCGCCACATGCCGTCGTCGGCTTCGAGGGTGAAGCCTGCGGGAAGTTGGACGGTGAGGCCCTCGCGCTCAATGCTTATCGACGTCTGCTCCGCCCGTTCCTCCTCCTGCACAGGAGACGGAGACTGCGCAGCCTGCGGCGGTGACGGTGGTTGTGACTGCTCCGTTTCCTCCTGCGCAGGAGCCTGCGACTGCGCTCCCCCGCTGGTTAAACCCCAGATCACGGCGGCGCAGGCGAGCGCGACCGCGGCGACGACGCCGGCGATGATCCACGTGCCGGAGCGCGGCTCCTGCTCGGGCGGCGGTGGCCGGTGGAAGGCTTCGGGCGCGTCGTCGGGCGGGGGCGGGGCGGGTTCGAGGGTTCGGTGGTCAGGTCGATGTCGTAGTCGGCGAGCGCGTGGGTCAGTTCGCGTAGGCGTTGCGGGTCGGCGGCGATGTGCACCGGCGCGCCGTGCGGCTCGGGGCCTAACACGCTGCGGACGGTGCCGGCGATTTCGCGGCTGGTGGGTGCGTCGAAGCGGTGGATGTTGGCCGCACCGGTGATCACGGTGGATGCGTCGGTGGCGGTGATGCGCAGCTCGGTCATTGTGCCTCCGGGAGTTGGACGGTGCCGCGCGCTTCCCCGTTGATCCAGGTGGCGCGGCCGGGTTGTTGCGGGCTGGGTCGCACGCCGAAGATGGCGCCTTCGTCGCGGGTGCCGTCCATGAGCAGCACGTCGGGGTGCAGGTCTTTTACGGCGGTGAGGAACGGCCCGAACAGCGCGCGCGAAACGCCGCCGAATTTGCGGGCGGCCACGACGTGCAGGCCGATGTCACGCGCGTGCGGCAACAGTTCCGCGATTGGGCGTAAGGGTTCTTCGCCGACGAGTTCGTAGTCGTCGATGATCAGGTACAGCTCGGGCCCGGTCCACCAGGAGCGCTCGCGCAGCTGCTCGGGTGTCACATCGGCCCCGGGCAGGCGCTCGGTGAGCGTGACGGCGAGCGATTTAGCGGCCTGCGTGATCGCGCTGGTGGAGGCGGCGTAGGCGGCGACCATCTCCTCGCTGGCCCGGCCCAGGTGCGCGCGCCTGGGGTCGAGCACCACCATGCGAGCGGCTTCGCGGCCCATGTGCTCCACCGCGGTGATGGTGCTGGCGATGAAGGTGGATTTGCCACAGCCGCCGGCGCCGATGACCAGGACGTGCCCGGACGAGTACACGGGCTCGAGGGTGGGGCCGCCGATGCCGAGGGGGATCCTTTGGCCGTCGAGAAGCGAGTGCGTATCCACGCGCTCCGGCAGCACCCGCAGCCTCTCCACCGGCGCCTGGTCGGAGGTGGCGAGGTGGGCGATGTCCTCGCCGCTGGTGAAGGCGAGCTGGACGGTTTTGCCGTCCGGGGTCAGGCCGCGGCCGGGTGTGGCGGGCAGTTTTTCTTGGTGTTTGCGGTTGATCACGGAGTCCATCGGTTCGGTCAGCCTCAGCTCGAGGCGGGTGCCGATGAGGTCGCGCACGTTCGGGCGGATCGCGCTCCAGCGCTGGGTGGTCGCCACGAGGTGGATGCCGGCGTCGGGGCCTTCGGAAGCGATGCGGGCGAGCGGTTCGCGCAGGTCCTCGTCGAGGGCGTGCCAGCCGTCGACGACGAGCATCACGGGCCGCGGGTGGTCCAAGAACCCGGTGACCTCGTCGATCACGCGGCGGGTGCGCTCGGTGTCTTTCATGCTGGCCACGCCGGCGACGTGCGGCAGCGCCTCGAGCTCCGGCAGGTCGCCGATGATGTAGACGGCCAATCCTGCGCGCATTTGCGTGGCGACGATGCTGCGCACCGCCATCGTCTTGCCCGTCTGCGGCCCGCCCGCGATGGCGACGTGCCCGCCGGCAGCATTCAGGTCCAGGTGGAATGGGGTTTGGCGTTGCTTGTAGGGCTCGTCGATAAGCCCGAGCGCCCCGTCCATGTGCGCCAGCTGCGCCAGCGGGATGCGATCCGGCAGCGGCGGAAGCCACACCTGGTGGGCGCGCATGCCGCGGGCGTCGGCGACGTCGCGGGCCTTGGCCACCACCGCGTCCAAAAGCGTGGTGGAGCGGTCCTCCTCCACGTAGGCGGTGGGCGCGAGCTCGATCTCGTCGCCGGTGAACAGCCGCACGTGCTGCTCGCCGGGGTGCTCCACCACGGTGCGGGTCAGCG
Organism: Corynebacterium haematomassiliense; assembly: GCF_013978595.1. Lineage (GTDB taxonomy): Bacteria > Actinomycetota > Actinomycetes > Mycobacteriales > Mycobacteriaceae > Corynebacterium > Corynebacterium lehmanniae. The sequence goes on along the minus strand of NZ_JACDTZ010000002.1, from coordinate 191,394 downwards.
GGCCGGAGACGTACGCCGCCCGGAAGCGGGTCAGGTCCATGCCGGCTTTGAGGTAGCCGGAGCCGGGCTCGCCGGGCAGCTCGTAGGCGTCCGGCACGCCGAGGACTTGGCGGGACTCGCCGGCGGAAAACGTCTTGAGGCCGATGCGGTAGGACAGGTGCGAATCCAGCCCACGCAGCTTGCCCTCCTCCAGCCGCTGCGAGGCGAGCAGCAGGTGCACGCCGAGGGAGCGGCCGAGCCTGCCCACCGCCACGAACAGGTCCGCGAAGTGCGGGTGCTGGGTGAGCAGCTCGGTGAACTCGTCGACCACGATGACCAGCGACGGCAACGTGTTGCCCGCCTTGGTGTAGTCCGTGATGTTTGCGAAGTTGCCGGCGGCCCGCAGCAGTTCCTGGCGGCGGTGCATCTCGCCGGAGATGGCATCATACATGCGCTCCACCAGCACCGCCTCGTCCTCGAGGTTGGTGATCACCGCCGCGGTGTGCGGCAGCGACTCGCAGCCCAAAAACGTCGCGCCGCCTTTGAAGTCCACCAGCACGAAGTTCAGCTCGTCGGGCGAGTGCGTCGCCGCCAGCGCCACCACCAGGGTCCGCAAAAGCTCCGACTTGCCGGACCCGGTCGCCCCGATGCACAGCCCGTGTGGGCCCATCCCGCCGAGCGCCGCCTCTTTCAAGTCCAGGTACACCGGCTGGCCGTCGGGGGTCGCTCCAATCGGCACGGTGAGCTTGTTGCGCACCCCCGGCCACATCGTGTGCGCGTCCAGCGCGTCGACGTCCGGCACGCCCAGCATGGACAGGAAATCCCCGCCGGCCTCCACCGCGCCGTCGGGGCGGCGGTAGAAGCCTAAGTGCCTTGCGACGAACTCCGCCTCCGCGTCCGTGAACCGATCCGGCACGCCAAGCTGCTCAATTCCCTGGGCCGTGGCGGCCTCGAGCACGTCGGTGCAGATCAGGTGGAACGCGTCCGGGTCGACGAAGAAGTCCGGGTCGTCGTGGATGGTCACCACCAGGTCGGCGTCGGTGGGTGCGGGCGAGGCGTGGCCGTCGATAAGCGCAATGCGAAACGCCCCCTCGGAGCGCGCGTGCGGCACCCACTTCGCCCAGGCGAACGGCGCGTCGATGCGGACTTTTTCCGGGCCGTAGAAAAACGCCAGCTGGCACACGATGGAGCGCGCCACGTCGTCCGCCGTAGGACCTGCGAGCGTGATCGCGGGAAACGCGTCGAGCTGCACCATGATCGGCATGCCCGGCACCGTGCTCACCGCCGCGACGGTGCGGCGCAGGCTCACCGCGCACACCGGGTCCAAGTCCTCGGGGCTGCCCGGATCGTCCACGTCCACCGGGGTGCACAGCGCGCCCGCGCCGGTGCCCAGGCGCACCGTCGGGGCGCCGGCGCGCTCCCAGACGCGCTCGACCGGCACCGCGGCCACCAGCTCGCCCGGCGCGGGGTGCAACGTAGTGGCGTGCGTGCGCTGGGTCGCGGCGTTCGCGCGCGCCTTGTTCGCCAGTGCATCGAGGTGGCGCAGGTAGACGCGGCGGGTCTCGTCGATGTCGCCCTGCTTTTCCTGCGGGTTGACCATGCCGGCGAGCCCGAAGAGCATCATCAGCGGGAAGATCAGCATCATGGGGCTCACGGCGCGGCCGGACATGGCCATGAGCACCATCACTGCGCCGATCGCGACGACCATCACCACCGGCAGCAGGATCTTTATCACCGGCGGCGACTGCGGTTTCTGCGCCGCGGGCACGGGCTCGGCGCGCAAGTTGCCGGTCGGCGGCGGCGCGGCGTCGATCGCCGCTTGAGTGCCGGTTGTTGGTGCGAGGACTTGGTCGTAGTCGAGGCCAAGCATCGTGGATTTTCCCCCCCTTGTGGTTTCTCACAGTTCCCCCGAACTGTGGACGCGCTGTGGATTGTAAGCCATACTGTTTCCCGTCGCGCGGCGAATGGGGGCCGCGCCTGATATTTCGGGGGTTTTTCAAGTTGGTTGCAACGTCTGCGCACCACGTCGTGCGCGTCACTGTCCGCATTTCGGTTGTCGCGTTCCACCGCGACATCGACGTCACGCTGCCGACGTCGTCGACGCTTTCGGAGGTGCTGCCGGAGCTCGCGCGCTTAGTGGAGCTGCCGGAGGTGCACCGCCCGTGGCAAGCCACCACCGCAGGCGGGGCGGTGCTGGATATGCACACGCCGCTGTACGCACTAAAGCTTCACGACGGCGCCACCGTCGCCCTCCATCCCCAAGAGCCCACGCCCCCGCCGGTCGTGCGCGACGCGGCCGACGCCCTGGCCGGGGCGGCCGAGTCGGCGCGGCAGGTGCGCGGGCTGGACGCGGCGGCGACGTTCGCCGGTCTTGCGGCGGTGCTGCTTCTGGCGCGGGTGTTCGCCCCGTGGCCGGTCGCGCTGGGGGCAGTGGCGCTGCTGGCGTTGGCGGTGACGTCGATAGGCAGGTCGCGCCCGGCGTTCGCCGCCGTGCCGCTGCTGGCGGGGCTCGCCGCGGGTGCGTGGGTCGCCGGTGGCGGCGGCGGTGCTGATGCGGCCTCGCTCGGCCTCGGAGCGTTGGCGGGCTTGCTCGCGGCGGCGGTGGCCGTCGGTGTCGGTGTGGCGCTGGGCTTGGCCGGGGCGGCGCAGGTGGCGTTCACCGCCGCGGTCTGCGTGCTCGGCGGCGCCGGGGCGGCCGGCGTGTGGCTGCCCGGCCCGCTCGCCCCACCGGCGCTGACGGTGCTCACCGGGGTGCTCGGGGTGATGGCCACGCCCGGCGCGTCCACGCGCGCGGCGGGGCTGACGGTGCCGCGGGTGCCAACCGCCGGCGAGGAGTTCGACCGCTCCGACGACTACCAGCACGACGTGGACGCCCGCAGCGCCGCCGCGTCCACCATCGCCTCCGCCATCTCGGCGGCGATCGCCGCGTGCTGCGTGCCGGCGCTTTTCTGGCTGGGCCGGGCCGGCGGGGCGTGGGTGTTCGTGTTCTGCCTGTGCGTGGCTGGCGCGCTGGTGGTCTACGCCTCGCGCCAGCACTGGTCCGTGCCGCGGGCGTGCCTGACCGCGGTGGCGCTTTCCGCCGTGGTCGCCGCCGTGGTCGCCGCGGCAAAGACCGGGCACCCGGCGTGCATCGCCGTCGCGGCGCTCGCGGCATTGGCTGCCGCGGCGACGGTCGCGTGGGCGCCGCGGGTGCCGGACGTGGAGCCGACCACCATCGTGTGGTTCGAGCGCGCCGAGGTCGCCGCCACCATCGCCGTGATCCCGCTGGCGGTGCACTTGACCGGGCTGTTCGACATGATCCGGGGGCTCTAAGATGCGCAAGTTCGTCGCCTCTGCCCTGCTCGCGCTCAGCCTCACGCCTGCGCCTGCCCAAGCCCAGGATGTGGCGTGCGCGGTGCCGGCGATCGTCGATACACCTGCTGCTTCACCCGCGACCGAAGCGCTGCGGGAGTTCGCCACCGGCGCCGGGGTGCGCGTGGCGGTGATCGACACCGGTGTCGCCCCGCACCCCGAGATCACCCACCTGCGACCGGGCCGCGACTTCGTGGCCGCGGACGCGCTGCACGACTGCGACAACCACGGCACCGCAGTCGCCGGGATCATCGCCGGGCACACCCTCGGCATCGCCCCGGACGCGGAAATCATCTCGATCCGCCAGACCTCGGCGCACTACCGCGACGTCGACGCCGGCAACCTGCAAACGCTCACCGACGCGATCCACAACGCCCTCGACGAAGGCGCGAGCGTGCTCAACATCTCCGTCGTGTCCTGCCTGGAGCCCGGGTTCGCTTCGCGCATCGACACCTCCGGCATCGCCGCCGCCCTCCACCGCGCGGAGGCGCAAGGCGCGGTGGTCGTGGCCGCCGCGGGCAACGCCGGTCCGGACTGCGAGCCCGGCTTCGAGGTCTTCCCCGCCCGCTTCCCCACCGTGCTGGCGGTCGCCGCGCGCGCCGACGACCACGCCATCGCCGACTACTCCCTGCCCGCCGCACTCTCCGCGCCGGGGCATGCGCCGGCCGCGCTCGCCCCGGGCGGGTGGGCGGAAGGCACGTTGGTCAAAGACGGCGTGCACCCGTACGCGGGCACGAGCTTCGCCACCCCGGTGGTCAGCGGCACGGTGGCGCTGTTGCAGTCGCGCTACCCCGGCATCGCCCCGGAGCATGTACGCTCGCTTCTCGACGCCTCCGCCCAACCCGGCGGCGGCGCCATCGACCCGCTAGCAGCGCTGACCCAACTGACGCCGCACGAGCTGGCGGACCGCCCGACCGCGCAGGTGAGACCCGTGGACCCGCGGCCCAACCCGGCCGTGGGCAGGCTCGGCGCGCTCGCCGGCGCGGCGCTCGCGCTGGCCGCGCTGGTGGTCGCGCTGCGCGCCCGGCAGCTCTAGCAACTGGGCCTAGTACGTCGCCGTCATCGCCGCGTCGCGCGAAAGCTCCGCGCCCTCCGGCAAAAGCGCGACGATCTCCCACGGCACGTCCTCCACGTGCGCCGCACCCACGGTCGCCAGCGTCTCGGCGTCGGGGGCGCGGTGGCGCAGCCCGTTGGCGGAAACGACGTGGAACCCGTGGCCCGAGTCCACCCCGACGGAGCCGCCGTCCAACCCCGCGAAGTGCGTGGCCACGGACGTGCCGGACAGCTCGATGCCCTCCGGCACCTCGTCCACGGTGGCCCCGCCGCGGTTTTGGTCCACGCACGCCAGGTGCGGCTCGACCCACCGCGGCCGCTGCCCCGGCAAACGCAGTTCCTCCTCCGCGTCCGGGTACGACGCCAGGGTTTCACGGCTCGCGACAGCGGCCTTCGCCCCGGCGTCCAAAAGCATGGTCCGTTGGGTGCCGGTGATCGGCTGGATGCGCCCGTCCGCGAGCGCCCAGGCTTGGTCGTCCGCGTCGATGATCTGCGGCAGCGGATCCGGCAACGCCGCCGGCGGCAGCTCCCGCAACGCGGAGATGACCTGCGTCGGCGGCGTCCACCGCGGCGTGTCCGGGGTAATCCCCAGCGCCCGGCGGATCACGCGGCCCTGCGGGGTGTGTGCCTCCGGCAGCAGGCGCCGCCCCTCAGCAGTAACCACCCACTCGCGGGTGGTGTCGGCGGCGAGGACGGCGGCGTCGATAGGCAACGGCTCCGGAGCCTTGCCCGCGACCACCGTGATCGTGTCCGCGCCGCACACTGACCAGCTGGCCGATTGCGCGTCCTCGGGCGCGAACATGCCCGGCGCGGCGACGATGCCCACCGGCACACCGCGCGGCAACTCGGCGAGCTTCTCGTCGCCGATGCGGGCGGGATCAGCCGCCTGCCCTGCAATCAGGCGCGCCGACGCCAAGTTCGTCACCGGGTGCGCCGCATCCCCCACGCGCACGTACAGCGTGCCGTCCGCGGCGCGCACAATCGGCGCATCACCCGGGTCCGCGTTCGGCCGCATCCACGCGAACAGCCCCATCACACCCGCGATCATCGCCACCGCCGCGGTGCCGAAAATGGTCGCGCGACGCCTCGAGGCCAACGGATCGTGGATCATGCGGATATCCCCGAAGACCAGGCCGTGTTCCATACGACGGCGCATGAACTTGTGCCCCGACACCTGGGCACGCGTGGTTGGCAGAAGCTTCGCCATGACAATTCCCCTCCCCCGAGAAAAACACCTGGCAAAAAGCTTACTGCGTCGCGCCCACCTCCGCGAGCGCAAACAGCTCGTCCGAGCCGTGCTCCTTACCGTCTGCGATCATCTCCTCCAGCTCCGCCTCGCTGAACTGGCTGTTCACCGCGAAGATCGCCGTTTTCCCCTTGCGGTAGACGGGTGTCACACCCTCGGAGACCCAGAAGTCGCGCAGCATCTCGTACGGCGGGTACTGGTAGTTCCAGAACGCGCCGGGGCTGAGCAGGAAGAACTTCACGTTGAGGTTCTCCACGGTCTCGTCGACGAGGTTGTGTTCTCCCTCCCCGATGAAGTCGGCGTTCCAGTACATGATGTCGCCGTTGGTGCCGCGCCCGCCGTTGGGCCACAGGTAGTGGCGGTTCAAGGTGGGCACGCCGTTGTAGGCGTACATCCAGGAGTAGCCGTCGGCGGGGTCGCCCGCGGTCAGGCCCTCCCAGGCGGCGGGTTGGGTGGCCAGCCAGTCGAAGGCTTCGAGGTCCTCGGCGTCGACCATGCGGTCGGCGACGCGGGCGGCGGCGTAGGTTTTTTCGGCGCCGTGGTCGGTGTGCTCGCGGATCATCGGGACCGCGGCGGAGGCGACGATGCAGGCGACGACGATGCCCGCGATTGCGGAGGCTCGCTCGCCTTTCGCGTACCGCTTAGCGACGGGCGCTGCCGTGACCACGCGAATCCCCGCCGCCACGGCAATAGCGGCCGAGGCCGTGACAGCCATGACCACCGGCATGATCAGGCGGTGGCCGGTGCTGTAGTGCAGGTTGCCCACGTAGTCGAGCAGGTGGCCGAGCGTGTTGCCGAAGGGCGCCAAGGCGTTGGCGGTAATGGCCAAAGACACCGCGTAGAAGAGCACCGGCCAGATCTGGCGGCGCCACAGCAGGCACACCACCGCACCCGCGGCGGCGAGCCAGAGCAGCACGGTGGGGTCGTACGCCGGGAAGAACTGCAGCACGTGGCGCGTCTCCATCCGCAGCGCTGTGCCCCACGCCCCGCCGACGCCCAGGGTTTCCTCTGGCCGCCAGGAGGCCACCTCGCCCGCCTGGGCGGAGCCGGCGAGCACCTGCGGGACGAACATGGCCACGCCGGCGACGGCGGGCACGGCGATCCACAGCGTGTCCGTTAGCCGCGTGCGCTCCGGGGAGGTCAGGGGGGAGGTCAGCCAGTAGAACCCGACGGCGAGCACGACGATGGTGACCGCGGAGGGGTGCACGCACAGCACCGCCACGAACGCGAGTGCGGCGGGCAGGGCGCTGGCGCGCCCGCGCGGCACGGGGACAAGCAGCCACGTCACGGTGCCGGTCAGCGCCACGGCGAACAGGTAGGGCCACATGCCCACGTAGTCCGGGATCCAGAACAGCTGCGGGGCGGCATAGCCCATGATCGCGGCGAGCGCGGCGGCGATCTGCGCCGTGACACCCGTGGAGCGCAAGAACGCGAACACCAGGCACGCCAGCGTCGCCGGCAGCGCAAGCGCGGGCAGCACGGCGGAGGCGATGTTCAGCGCCGGGATGGGGTCCAGGCCCGCCGTCTCGCCGAACAGGGCGATGCCTGCGTGGTAGGCGGACGGGTAAAACAGCTTCAGCTGGGTTTCCACGTTCTGCAGCTCGCCCATGCGGGTGGCGGAGGCGACGCCCTCGTCCATGATGAAGCGGACCAGGTTGGCGTGCCACTGCACGTCCCACCCCTGGACGATGTTGTAGACGCCGTTGGGCATCCGTTCCAGCCAGTGCAGCCTCTCCGAGGCCGCCATGAACGCGCCCACGCCGACGCCTACGGCGGGCAGCACCCAGTACGGGTCGGCGATGCTTCCCTTGCGCACGTCGCCGGGAAACAGCGCCCGGCGCCAGCTCACCGCTCCCCCGCGGCGCGCCCGGCGCACGAACATGTACCGCCACGCTGCGGCCGCCATGAGTGCCACGACCATGCTCACGCCGAACGTCCACAGGTTGTAGGGCGCGCTGGTCAGCCCCCAGAACCAGGAGGTCACGCCAAACAGGCCGAAGGTCACCGGCAGCGCGGCCACGCCTGCCGCCGGGGCTTTCATGCCGGCGACCCAGGAGAACACGAATCCGGGGAGGGTGAAGAACACCACGGCAAACCACGCGGCAGCGACTGTTGTCATGGCACCTCCCGGTTCTGATGTAACCCAAGCATGCTACATCTCGCGCATAGCTCTCGTCGTTTCGGCTCGCGCCGCCAGGTCGCTATCTGCCGGGTAGTCCACCCCCACCAGTGTGAGGCCGCGGGCGGGGGCGAGGGGGACGTCGGGCTCGCGGGCGTCGAGAAGCAAAAGCTCCTCCGGCCACTCGGGCGCGCGGCGGCCTTCGCCGACGGTGAGGCAGGTGGCCACGAGCGCGCGGACCATGTTCCAGCAGAACGCGTCGGCGGTGATGCGCGCCTCGAAAAGCTGCGGTTCGACTTCGCGCCAGGTGAAGGAGTGCACGTCGCGGATGGTGGTGGCGTGCTCCTTCGGGCGGCAAAACGCCGCGAAGTTGTTCAGGCCCACCAGCGCGTCGGCGCAGGCCTGCACCGCGTCGAGGTCCACGGGTTTCGGCCACACGGCGGTGTCCCGCGCGCGGGTGGGTACCGCACCCGCGGGGTGGGTGGTCACCCGGTAGCAGTAGGTGCGGGTCAGGGCGGAAAAGCGCGCGTCGAAGCCCGCGGGGGCTTGGGTGACGCCGAACACGCGGACGTCCTCAGGGAGCAATTTTGCTAATCGACGCACCAACCGCCCCGGATCCCCCTCAATCGAGCGCTGGTTGAGCGAGTCTTTGGGAATGTCGGCGTGCGCGACCTGGCCGGAGGCGTGCACGCCCGCGTCGGTGCGCCCGGCGACGGTCAGCGCCACGTCGGTGCGCAGCACGAGCGACAGCGCGTCTTCGATGGTCTGCTGGACGGTGCGCAGGTCCCCTTTTTGGCGGGCCCAGCCGTGGAAGTCGGTGCCGTCGTAGGCGATGTCCAGGCGCAGGCGCAGCGTGTCGTCCATGGTGAGGCATTGTATCGCCGGAATTGGCGCGCACAGCAAAGCGCCCGTCCACGCTGCAGTGCAGGTGGGCGGGCGCTCGTGCGGGGCGTAGCTGTGGGCTACTTCTCCTCTGCGGTCTCCTCAGCCGGAGCCTCGGTGGACTCTGCGGCCTCTGCCGGAGCCTCCTCAGCCTTGGCCTGATCGGCCTGGCGGGAAGCGGCGGCGCGTGCTGCGCGGGTTGCCTCGGAAGACACGGTCTCCTCGAGGACCAGAGAGATCTGGGTCATCGCAGCGTTGTCGCCGGCGCGGTTCTCCAGCTTGATGGAGCGGGTGTAGCCGCCATCGCGGTTGGCGAACTTCGGCGCGAGCTCGTTGAACAGGTAGGTCACAACCTCCTTGTTCGGAAGCTCGGCGAGCACGGCGCGGCGGTCAGCCACGGTGCCCTTCTTCGCCTTGGTGATCAGCTTCTCGGCGTACGGACGCAGCATACGTGCCTTCGCGTCCGTCGTCTTGATTGCGCCGTGCTCGAACAGGGCCAGGGCCAGGTTGGACAGAATGTGCTTCTGGTGGCCGGCCGAGCCTCCGAGACGGGCGCCCTTCTTCGGGGTAGGCATTTTCGTACTCCTCGTGTGCGGTTAATTGAGCGCGTGCTCTGTGGTGTTACTCGGTCTCGTCCGCGCTGGTGTCGACGTAGTCGCCAGTCTCGGCGTCGTATCCTTCGATCTGGGTCGGGTCGAAATCTTCCGGAGCGTCCTTGAGGGTCAGGCCCAGGCTGGCAAGCTTGATCTTGACCTCGTTGATGGACTTCTGGCCGAAGTTGCGGATATCCAGCAGGTCAGACTCGGTGCACTCTGCGAGCTCACCGACGGTGTGGATGTCCTGGCGCTTCAGGCAGTTGTAGGAGCGCACGGAGAAGTTCAGCTCCTCGATCGGCGTGGAGTACGCGGCGATGTACTCGGTCTCCTGCGCCGACGGGCCGATCTCGATGCCCTCGGCCGCGGTGTTCAGCTCGCGCGCCAGGCCGAAGAGCTCCACCAGGGTGGAACCGGCCGACGCGAGGGCGTCACGTGCGGTCATGGAGTTCTTGGTCTCCACGTCGATGATCAGCTTGTCAAAGTCGGTGCGCTGCTCAACACGGGTCGCCTCAACCTTGTAGGCGACGCGGGTGACCGGCGAGTAGATCTGGTCGACCGGGATGCGGCCGGCCTCACCGCCGGAGTTGGGCATGGCCGGGACGTAGCCGCGGCCGCGCTCGACAACAAGCTCCATCTCGAGGCGAGCCTGCTCATTCAGCGACGCGATGTGCAGATCCGGGTTGTGGATCTCCACGCCAGCCGGCGGCTCGATGTCGCCTGCGGTGACGTCGCCGGGGCCCTCAACAGCAAGCTGCATGACAACCGGCTCGTCGGAGTCGGAAGACAGGACGATGTCCTTGATGTTGAGGATGATCTCAGAGACGTTCTCCTTGACGCCGGTGATCGTGGTGAACTCGTGGAGCACACCGTCGATCTTGATGGAGGTCACGGCTGCGCCCGGGATGGACGACAGCAGCGTGCGGCGCAAAGAGTTGCCCAGGGTGTAACCGAAACCAGGCTCGAGCGGCTCGATGATGAACTTCGAGCGGTTGGTGTCGATGTACTCCTCGGTCAGTTCAGGACGCTGAGAGATGAGCATGAACTTCTCCTTTGTCGGCTCCCGCTATTTGAAGCCGGTAGGAACGGATATGTGGAAGATTCCGAGCACCGGCCGAACGCGTCGACAGTGCGCGGGGTGAAGCAAACGAAAGTTTACTTCGAGTAGAGCTCGACGATGAGCTGCTCCTGCAGCGGCACGTCGATCTGAGCGCGCTCGGGCAGCTGGTGCACGAGAATGCGCAGGGTGTCCGGAACGACCTGCAGCCACGCCGGAACGACGGCCTCGAGCAGGTTGTCCTGAGCCTCTTCGAACCACAGCATGCTGCGGGACTTGTCGCGGACGTCGATGATGTCGTACTGCGTCACCGCAAACGACGGCACGTTGATGTGCTTGCCGTTGACGGTGAAGTGGCCGTGGGAGACCAGCTGACGTGCCTGACGGCGGGTCTTAGCCAGACCAGCGCGGTAGATCACGTTGTCCAGACGGGACTCCAGCAGGATCAGCAGGTTGTCGCCGGTCTTGCCCTGACGACGGTTCGCCTCTTCGTAGTAGCGGCGGAACTGCTTCTCCATCACGCCGTAGGTGAAGCGAGCCTTCTGCTTCTCCTGCAGCTGGAGCAGGTACTCGGACTCCTTGATGCGGGCGCGGCCTGCCTGCCCCGGGGGGTACGGGCGACGCTCGAAGGACATGTCGCCGCCGACGAGGTCGACGCGGAGGCGACGGGACTTACGGGTAGCAGGGCCGGTGTAACGAGCCATGTTTCTTTACCTCTTTTCCTTTCAGCCTTAAACGCGACGACGCTTCGGCGGACGGCAGCCGTTGAACGGCTGCGGCGTCACGTCGGAGATCGAGGACACCTCCAGGCCGGCAGCCTGGAGCGAACGGATTGCGGTCTCGCGGCCGGAGCCCGGACCCTTGACAAAGACGTCGACCTTCTTCATGCCGTGGTCCATCGCCTTGCGGGCAGCGTTCTCGGCAGCCATCTGCGCGGCGAACGGCGTGGACTTGCGGGAGCCCTTGAAGCCGACGTGGCCGGAGGATGCCCAGGAGATCACGTTGCCCTGCGGGTCCGTGATGGACACGATGGTGTTGTTGAAGGTGGACTTGATGTACGCGTGGCCAGCGGCCACGTTCTTCTTGACGGTGCGGCGTCCGCGACGCGCACCGGAACGAGTCTGAGGAGCCATAGGTTACTTCTTCTTTCCTGCGATGGTCTTCTTCGGGCCCTTGCGGGTGCGCGCGTTGGTCTTGGTGCGCTGGCCGCGGACGGGCAGGCCACGACGGTGGCGCATGCCCTGGTAGGAGCCGATTTCAATCTTGCGGCGGATATCTGCCTGCACCTCGCGGCGCAGATCGCCCTCTACGGTGTAGGAGGACTCGATCGCGTCGCGCAGAGCGGCGAGCTGATCGTCGGACAGATTGTCCGTACGCAGGTCCGGAGAAATGCCGGTCTTCTCGAGCAGTTCCTTGGCTCGGGTTGCACCGATGCCATAGATGTAGGTGAGTGCGATCTCCATGCGCTTGTTGCGCGGGAGATCCACACCAGCTAGACGTGCCATGAGGTACGTGCCTTTCGGGTTGTTACGGTGGTTTTCTCCCCACCCGTCCACGCCAAACAACGCTTTGTCCGGGCCGTGCCGGAGAGTGGGTTGTGGTTACGCGCGGCTCCAGCCACCGTGGCCAGAGGTGCACGATCCGCCACCGGGACGGATCTGGGTGAGAAGGCTGAAATGCTTACTTGTAGCGGTAAGTGATACGCCCGCGGTCCAGGTCGTAGGGGGAAAGTTCCACCACGACACGGTCCTCCGGGAGGATGCGGATGTAGTGCTGGCGCATCTTGCCACTGATGTGGGCGAGAACCTCGTGCCCGTTGTCCAGTTCGACCCGGAACATCGCGTTCTTCAGGGGCTCGACAATGCGGCCCTCAACCTCGATTGCGCCTTCTTTCGCCATACACTCCACTTCCTACGCCGCCTGAAAGTGCAGGCAGCAGACGTATTTACCGGTTACATGCGGGGCCTGCGCAAGGTTGCACAAACACCGCTGGACTACATTAGCCATTTACCTGCGAAAACGCAAAAAGCCCCAGCGCTAGCCGGGGCTCATCGCGGGCACGTGCTAGAACACGTAGACCTTGTCGCCGATCTGCAGGTCGTTGAAGTACCGCTGCGCGTCCGCGCGGTAAAGGTGGATGCAGCCCGCAGACGGCACGTACGGATCATCCTGGTGGAACGCGATGCCGTTGTTGGTGAAGTACACGGAGTACGGCATCGGAGCGTTGTTGAACTCGTAGGAGATCTCGTCCTTGACCTTCCGGTTGACGTAGTGCGTGCCCTTCGGGGTGTCCTGACCCGGGCGGCCGGAGCTGATCTGCACCGGGCCGTAGTAGATCTCGCCGTTGTTCTGCAGCCAGGACTTCTGGTTGGTCAGGTCCACGCAGGCCTTCGCGTCCGCCGGGCACGGGGAGGTACGCGGCGCAGGTGCCGGGGCCGGTGCCGGAGCTGGCGCCGGCTCGGGCTTCGGTGCGGGGGCCGGTGCCGGCTTCGGCTTCGGGGTCTTCTCGGCGATCAGGCCCGGGAAGAACATCTCGAGGATCTCGTCGATGCGCTGCTTCGCCTTCGCCGGCAGCTGCGGGTCGATGGCGGCCAGAGCGTCAGCCTGCTGGCGCAGGCCGTTGCGGATGTTCCACGCGGCGTCGCGCGCGGACTTATCCAGATTGCTGAAGGAGGTGGTCGCCTGGTTGGACAGCGAGTCCAAGCTGGACATGGCAACCGGGTTCTGCGCGGGCGCGGCCTGGGCGGAAACCGGTGCTGCCAGGGAGGCGACGACACCGAGGCCGGCAGCGAACGTGGTTGCGCGTCGCTTCAGCGGCGACTGCTTTGCGTGGCGGGGACGGTAAGACATGGCGGAAGTATAACCTCCCTGTCATCAAACGCACCACAACGCGCCAGAAAACTACACGCGCGGCGTAAGAATTCTCGGGCCGCCTGCGGTCGCCGCGACGGTGTGCTCCCAGTGCGCGGCGGGTGCGCGGTCTACGGACACCACGGTCCATTCGTCCTCCAGCACCTCGGTGTCCACTTCCCCGCCGAGGATCAGCATCGGCTCGATGGCCAGCACGGATCCGTCCTGGATGACGGGACCGCGGTTCGGCTTGCCCTCGTTGGCCAGGTACGGCTCTTCGTGCATGGTGTGGCCGATGCCGTGGCCTCCGTAGCCGTCGACGATGCCCAGCTCCACCCCGAAACGCTCCTCAGCCGCGTGGGTGGCCAGCTCGAGCGCGTGGGAGACGTCGGTGAGCTTGTTACCCGGCACCATCGCCTTGAGGCCTTCCGCCAGCACCCACTCGGTCGCGCAGTTGAGGGCGTCCACCTCCGGAGCCAACTCGCCGATGCCGAACGACCAGGCACTGTCGCCCACCCAGCCGTCGAGGGTGGCGCCGCAGTCGATGGAGACCAAGTCGCCTTCTTCGAGCACAATGCTTTTCGACGGAATCCCGTGCACGACCACCTCATTCACCGACGCGCAGATAGAGCCGGTGAAGCCCTGGTAGCCCAAAAACGTCGGGATGGCGCCATGGTCGCGGATGACCGTCTCGGCGACCTTGTCCAGGTCGAGCGTGCTCGCTCCGGGTTTCGCTGCCGCGCGCACTTCCTGCAGGGCGGTGCCGACGATGCGCCCGGCGGCCTCCATGGCGTCGAGCTCCTCCGGCGTCTTGGCCGCGATCTTGCGTTTCCTGAAAACCATTGCGTGGTGGTCCTTTGGTTCGTCGATAAGCGAAATGCGAAAGGCCGGTGCAAACACACCGGCCTTCACGCTACGTGGGCTACTTGCCCAGCGCCTCCATGGCGCGCTGGTTGATCTCGTCGACGTCGCCCACGGCGTCGATGGAGATGATCTGGTCGCCGTAGTGCTGGATCAGCGGGGCGGTCTCGTCGCGGTAGACGCCGAGGCGGGTGCGGATGGTCTCCTCGTTGTCGTCCGCGCGGCCGCGGGCGAGCATGCGCTCGACCACAACGTCCTCGTCGACGACAAAGTTGAGCACGCCGTCGAGCTTCTCGCCCTTCTTGCTCAGCAGCTCGGTGAGGATCTCAGCCTGCTCCACAGTGCGCGGGAAGCCGTCCAGCAGGAAGCCGTCCTTCGCGTCGTCCTGATTCAGGCGGTCTTCCACCATGCGCGCGGTGACGTCGGTGGGCACGAGCTTGCCGGCGTCGATGTAGCTTTTCGCCTCAACGCCGAGCGGGGTGCCCTCGCCGATGTTGGCGCGGAACAAATCGCCCGTGGAGATGTGCGGCACACCGAGCTTCTCGGAGAGAATCGCGGCTTGGGTGCCCTTGCCGGCACCGGGAGGGCCAAGGAGAACGAGACGCATTATCGCAAAAGTCCTTCGTAGTTGGATTGCAGGAGCTGAGATTCAATTTGTTTGACCGTGGTCAGGGCCACGGACACCATAATCAGGATCGCGGTGCCGCCGAACGCGCTCATGCCCATACGGCCGGAGCCGGTGATGCCGGCGTCCATAGCCAGGTTCGGCAGAACAGCGATCGCGGCGAGGTAGATGGCGCCGACGAACAGCAAACGGTTCATCACAAACGCCAGGTACTCCGCGGTCGGGCGACCCGGACGGATACCGGGGATGAAGCCGCCATACTTCTTCATGTTCTCCGCCTGGTCCACCGGGTCGTACTGGATGGAGACGTAGAAGTAGGAGAAGAAGATGATCAGCACCACGTAGGTGAGGATGTACTGCCAGGAACCCGGGTTCTGCAGCCACGCCATCACGTGGTTCATCCACCAGTTGTCCGGCGGGGTCTGGTTGTTCATGGTGACGATCTGGGTGATCAGCACCGGCACGTACATCAGCGAGGAGGCGAAGATCACCGGGATCACGCCCGCCTGGTTCACCTTCAGCGGCAGGTAGGTGGAGGAACCGCCGTACTGGCGGCGGCCCACCATGCGCTTGGCGTACTGCACCGGAATGCGGCGCTGGCCCTGCTCGATGAACACGATGCCGACGACGAGCGCAATCAGCGCCAGGACAACCAGGGTCAGGGTGACCGCGCCCGACTGCTGGAGAATGAACGCGCCCTCGGACGGGATCTGGGTGGCGATGCCCGCGAAGATGAGCAGGGACATGCCGTTACCGACGCCCTTTTCCGTGATGATCTCGCCGAGCCACATGATGAGCACCGCACCGGAGGTCATGACGATGATCATCATCAGAAGCGTCCAGATGTTGCGGTCCTCCACCAGCACCGGCATGCCCTGACCGAGCAGCTGTTCGCGGTCCGCCAGCGCCACAATGCCGGCGGACTGCAGCAGCGCCAGCGCCACCGTGAGGTAGCGGGTGTACTGCGTCATCTTCGCCTGGCCGGACTGGCCTTCCTTCTTCAGCTCCTCAAACTTCGGGATCACCACGGTGAGCAGCTGCACGATAATCGAGGCCGTAATGTACGGCATGATGCCGATGGCGAAGATGGAAAGCTGCAGCAGCGCGCCACCGGAGAACAATCCGATGATGGAGAACATCGTCGCCTGGTCGCCCTGGGAGATTTCCTCCAGGCGCGAGTTAATCAGCCCGTAATCCACGCCCGGAGTGGGGATCTGGCAGCCGACGCGGTACAGAAACATCAGCGCAAGGGTGATCAGGATCTTCTTGCGTAGATCCGGATCCTTGAACGCCTGAGCAATAGCGGACACAAAGCCTCCTGGCCCCCGCCGCGCCACGGGCGGGAGGTAGTGGACATTCGACTCCTCGCCCAGGTTTCGCGGGCACGCGAAAACCGGCGGGGCCGTCTTTTGACCCCACTACACTAACAGCACCCGATGGAAAGTTGATATTTCAGGTTCGGTTACGGCGCGACTCCCAGTCTCCTCCCAGGCGCTCGGACTGACGCATGGTGGCGGAATCCGTCAGGCGGGACCTATCGGCCCAGGTCGGTACAACCGGCTGCCGTGATGTGTCAGAGGTGGCGGGCGGGGACGGATCCCCCGCCTAAATTGATTCACCGGCCGATGAACAGATCCGCCCGTCGATTTCACCGACCTGCGCAAAATGAACACATTGTCCACCCAACTAGGTACTTGCTCACTCGGACCGACTGCGCGAGTGGACAAATCCCCCACGCTCCCCCGACACTTCGCGGCGGAATCCGTCAGAGCGCCCCCAAAAACACAGGTCGGCGCAAACGGCCGCCGCGATGTGTCAGGACGCCCTCCCCACAAAAACGGCGAAACCCCCGCCCTGGACGGGAATGTCCGGGGCGGGGGCTCGTCGTAAAGCTAAGTGCTCTTACGCACGCTTGGAGAACTCAACGACGTTGGCGGAACCGCCAGCGGCCTTGATCTTCTCCTCAGCGGACTTGGAGAACTTGTTCGCGGTGACGTTGAGCGCGACGTTGATGTCGCCCTCTGCCAGCACCTTCACCGGCTGCTTCGGGCGAACGAGGCCCTTGGCAACGATGTCGGCGATGGCGATGTCGCCGCCCTGCGGGAAGGCCTCAGCCAGATCCGCGACGTTGACCACCTGGTACTCGACGCGGTTCGGGTTCTTGAAGCCCTTCAGCTTCGGCAGACGCATGTGCAGCGGCATCTGGCCACCCTCGAAAGCAGCGGAAACCTGCTTGCGAGCCTTGGTGCCCTTGGTACCGCGGCCGGCGGTCTTGCCCTTGGAGGCCTCACCGCGACCGACGCGGGTCTTGGCCTTGTTTGCGCCCTCTGCCGGGCGCAGATCATGGAGCTTGATGATGTCAGCCATGTTGTATCTACTCCCCTGCAACTTCTTCAACGGTGACGAGGTGGCGCACCTTGAGGATCTGGCCGCGGGTAGCCGCGTTGTCCTTCTTCACGACGGACTGGCCGATCTTGCGCAGGCCGAGAGCCTCGAGGTTCTTACGGGTGGTCGGCTTCTCGCCAACCTTGCCGTGGTGCAGCGTAATCTTCAGTGCCATGGTGCTTAGGCCTCCTGTCCTGCGCGTGCGCGCAGCATACGAGCCGGTGCAACTTCCTCGACGGACTTGCCGCGCTTGGCAGCCACCTCTTCGGGGCGGACAAGCTGCTTCAGGCCTGCGACGGTTGCCTGGACCACGTTCAGGGCGTTGTCCGAGCCAAGGGACTTGGCCAGGATGTCCTGAATACCAGCGCACTCGAGCACCGGACGGACAGCGCCGCCGGCGATGACACCGGTACCCGGAGCAGCCGGGCGGAGCATGACGATGCCCGCAGCCTCTTCTGCCTGGACCGGGTGAGGAATGGTGCCGCCGATCATCGGGACGCGGAAGAAGTTCTTGCGAGCTTCCTCTGCACCCTTCTGGATTGCGGCGGGAACTTCCTTTGCCTTGCCGTAGCCGACGCCGACCATGCCCTCACCGTCGCCGACGACGACGAGTGCGGTGAAGGACATGTTGCGGCCGCCCTTGACGGTCTTGGCAACGCGGTTGATGGTGATGACGCGCTCGATGTACTTGTCGCGCTCGTCGTTCTGGTTGTTGCGACGGTCATCGCGGCGGCCGCGGCCACCACGGTTGCCACGATCGTTGCGGTCGTTGCGGTCGTTGTTGTTCTGGTTGTCGGCGGAGCGCCCGCCGTCACGCCGTTCACGTTCGGCCATTACGCGATCCTTCCGTTGATGGTGATGTTTGCGGTGATCATTAGAACTTCAGACCACCTTCACGAGCTGCTTCGGCCAGGGCCGCGACACGGCCGTGGTACTTGTAGCCGCCGCGGTCGAAGACGATTGCCTCGATGCCTGCAGCCTTGGCGCGCTCAGCGACGAGCTGGCCAACCTTGGCAGCCTTTTCCTTCTTGTCGCCCTCCAGGTTGCGCACGTCCGGCTCGATGGACGACGCGGAGACCAGGGTGTGGCCTGCGAGGTCGTCGATGACCTGGACGTGGATGTGACGCGAGGAGCGGTGCACAACGAGACGCGGGGTCTCCGGGGTGCCGCGCAGCGTCTTGCGGATGCGGTTGTGGCGACGTGCGCGTGCCTCGCGGCGGCGGGACGAGATGTCCTTGCCAACCGGGGTGCGCTTGGTGTTCTCTGCAGTATTGCTCATGATTACTTACCCGTCTTTCCGACCTTGCGGCGGACCTGCTCGCCGGCGTAACGGATGCCCTTACCCTTGTACGGGTCATCCTTACGCAGACGGCGGATGTTTGCCGCAATCTGGCCAACCTGCTGCTTATCGGAACCTTCGATGGCCAACTTGGTGTTGCCGTCGACGGAGAACGTGATGCCTTCCGGCGCCTCGATCAGGATCGGGTGCGAGTAGCCGAGGGAGAACTCGAGGTCCTTGCCCTTCTGCTGCACGCGGTAGCCGACGCCGAAGATCTCCATGTTGATCTTGTAGCCCTCGGTCACGCCCACGACCATGTTGTTGATCAGGGAGCGGGTCAGGCCATGCAGCGAACGGTTGTCACGGTGGTCGTCCGGACGAGCCACCAGGATCTGGTTGTCCTCGACGGAAGCGGTGATCGGTGCCGGCATATCCAGATCCTTGGTGCCCTTCGGGCCCTTGACCTCGACGTGCTGGCCGTCGATCTTCACCTCGACGTTGTTCGGGATTGCGATGGGTGCATTACCTACACGAGACATAAGTCTTTCAACCTCCCTTTACCAGACGTAAGCGAGGACTTCCCCGCCTACACCCTTCTCTTGAGCCTGGCGGTCGGTGAGCAGACCGTGGGACGTGGAGATGATTGCCACGCCCAGGCCACCGAGCACCTGAGGCAGGTCGTTGGACTTCGCGTACACGCGCAGGCCCGGCTTGGACACGCGGCGCAGACCAGCGATGGAAGACTCGCGGGTCGGGCCGTACTTGAGGTTGAGCGTCAGCGACTTGCCGACCTTCTCGTCCTCAACTTTGTAATCTTCGATGTAGCCTTCCTGCTTCAAGATCTCGGCGATGTTCACCTTGATCTTGGACGAAGGCATAGACACGGCGTCGTGCTGCGCATTTGCTGCGTTGCGCACGCGCGACAGCATGTCCGCGATCGGATCAGTCATGGTCATTGTGGTGACCGTTACCTTTCTCGTTGCGGTTCCCATCCACCGGGTGACCTGTAACGCTGAGGCGTTTCGGGTCGCGTTTTCCGCATGGTCTGTCGGGGGCTACTCACGCTGCCCGCACTCAATAGCGCGGGCCGCTCGCCGCCTCCCTTGCACGCGGTCCGCATCATGGCGGGGGGCCTGCAACAAAGTTGGATGTTCAAATGTACTTCGGCTTGCGCACGCCGAAGCGTCGGCGCGCAAGTCCGAGGGGGTAACTTACCGCTTTCCTGCACCAATGAGCAAATCGCTTATCGACGGGCACGTTCAGCGCCCCACCAACCCGCCAGAGATTCAAGACCCCATAGACTGCCCTGCATGGATACCGCCCTTGCACAGCTCGTCGGATCGCTGACCGCCACGCGCGAGGCCCGCAAGGATCTTTACGTCTGGTTCCACCAGCATCCCGAGTTGTCGCTGCAGGAGCTGCAGACGGCCTCGAAGATCCGCTCCCGGCTGGATGCGCTGCAGCTGCCGCACACGCAGGTGGGCGAAACGGGCACGGTGTGCGTGCTGGACAACGGGCCCGGCCCGGTGGTGGCCATCCGCGCGGACATCGACGGGCTGCCGGTGCAGGAGCGTTCCGGCAAGCCGTACGCCTCCACCGCCACGCAGGTGGATGCTGTCAGCGGCCGCGAGGAGCACGTCGCCCACGCCTGCGGGCACGACTTCCACATTATGGGCGTGCTCGGAGCGCTGGAGGCTTTCGCCGTCAACCGCGACTGCTGGCGCGGCACCCTGGTCGCCGTGTTCCAGCCCGCGGAGGAGGCGTACGCCGGATCGCGGGTGATGCTGGCCAACGGCATCCGCGAGGCGATGCCGAAACCCGACGTGTATTTGGGTCAGCACGTGCTGCCGATGCTGCCCGCAGGTGTTGTGGGCACCCACCCGGGGCCGTTCATGTCCCAGGCGTTTTCCGCCCAGATCACCGTGTGGGGCAAGGGCACCCACGGCTCCATGCCGGAAAAGGGCGTTGACCCGGTCCTGCTCGCCTCCAACATCGTCACCCGCCTACACACGGTGGTCTCCCGCGAAGTGCAAGCGAAAGACACCGCGGTGCTCACCGTCGGCGCGATCCACTCCGGTGTGAAGGCGAACGTGATCCCGGAAACCGCCGAGCTTCTGGTGAATACCCGCGCCTACACCCGGGAGGTCAGCGACACGCTGCGCAGCGCAATCACCCGCATTGTTGAGGGCGAGTGCGCCGCCGCCGGCAGCCCGCGGGAGCCGGAAATCACGTTCTACGACGAGTACCCGCTCACGGACAACGACCCGGAGACCACCTCCCGCGTTCGCGGCGCGTTCGACGCCCACTTCGGCAGCGACGCCGCGGACTTGGACCAGATCCCCGCCTCTGAGGATTTCTCCATCATCCCGGACGCGCTCGACGTGCCGTACACGTACTGGGGCTTGGGCGGCTTCAAGGACTGGGAAAACGCCCCCGGCAACCACTCCCCGGCCTTCGCGCCCGACCTGCAGCCCACGCTCGACCGCGCGGCCGAGGCCATGATCGTGGCTGCTGCCGCGTGGCTGGTGGACTGAGAACAACAAAAGTTTCTCTCAGCCGTTGGTATCCATGCGCTGCCGAACGAGCTGGCAGCACAACGCAAGCGCTGCTACGGCCGCTGCTGAGCCACTAAGTACGGCCGGTGTCGCATGTGCAGCGACCAATAGCGACCCGGCGGCCGCGCCCAGCGCCGACCCCAGGTAGTTGGCCGAAGCGTTTGCAGCAACAGCCGTCGCGCCATCAGCAGGATTCGCTTGAATTAATACTTGTTGCTGGGGCGCGAGAGAAGCCCATCCGCATAATCCCCAGACAAACAGACTGACTACCACCAACACTGGAACCTGGCCTTGGGTCATGCCGAGCAACGCACAGGTGAGGCCCCCAAGGATCACAGCACTGAGCCGCAGCGGGTCATGCCTGTCCGCGAGCAACCCAATCCCCAGTGCTCCGACAGCACCGCCCAGCCCCCACACCCAAATCGCTATGTTTTGATGCGCCGCAAGGGCTCCCCCAGACAGCACGACTGTGAGGTAGGTGTAAAGCCCCAGAGAAGCGACGCCGGTCAACAGCGTCACAATGACCGTGAGGAGATTCTTAGGCCGTGTAATAGACCGCAGCCGGTCGGCGGGACTAGACGCTGGAATCGCTGGCAGGTCCCCTCCTCGAAGTGCAATACCCGCGAGTGCTGTACCTCCGACGACCACGATAAGCAGTATCGCGGCACGCCAATCCCAATACTGTGCCAGCATCAGACCGATCGGCACGCCGAATACAGTGCCGACCGCTAAGCCAGCAAGGACTAACGCCAATGCGCGCCCTCGGCGTTCCGGCCCCACGATTTCAGCGGCGACCGCCGAAGACAGCGGCGAATACACACCGGCTGCCGCGCCGGCCACCACGCGAGAAGCCAGGAAGACCCAGATTGTCGGCGACAGCGCCGTGGCCGAGTTCGCCAAAGTGAACACAAGCAAGGCGATGATCAGGCTGCGCCGCGATTGCCGCCCTGCCTTTCCCGCCAGTAACGGCCCCACGACGGCATACGAACCTGTAAACGCCGCAACCCCCAGCCCAACCGTGGCTTCTGGCGTTCCAAGTGCGGCTGCGATGGCCGGCAGAAGTCCCGCCACCACGTATGCGTCTAGGCCGAGTGCCACGCTCCCCAGCACGAAAGGCCATAGCCGACGCATCATCCCTGTTCCCCCTCGGTGTTCGCGTTGGCGATCACTGCCGCAAGCACACCGGGAAATAGACGATCTAGATCGTCCCGCCGCAATCGGATCAAGCATGCGCGTCCCTCCCCCCGGGTCCACGTCACCCCCGCCTCTCGCAGCATGCGCGTGTGGTACGTGAGCGTCGACCGGGGCAAATCGTCTGCAAGCTCGAGACTGTCATGGTCCAACCCGTCGGCGAGCCGACGGATCATCTCGAGTCGGGTGGGGTCACTCAAAGCACCAAGCACCCTGGTCAGGGTGATTTCGTCGGTTGTTGGATGGTCGTATTCGCGTGGTGTCATCGAACCTCCCGTGATCGTGCAACTTTTCTTGCACCAACACCGTACAAGAAAAGCTGCACGATCACGAAGATCCCCGAAACCGCTAGAACGGCAGCGCCGGCCGTGAGCGCACCCGCGTCTGCCCGATGTCGGAGCGCTGCCCCGCCTCGTGCCCCTGGTCAAACGCATCCGCGTCGAAGGAACGCTTGGACGAGAAGCTGCCTAAAAAGAAGCCCATTTCTGCGGCGAAGTTGTCGCGGGCTTCGGTGGCCTTCTGGAAGTCGTCGACAAGCACGAGCCCATACTCCCCGTCTGATTCCTCCACGGTCTTTTCGGCTTCGGCGAGGCGCGCGCCGATGCTCGCAGCGAAGCCGGACATGAAGCTGCGGCGGCGCACCACCGCCGATTCTCCCCAGTGGGTGGCGCGCACCTTCTGCGCGTCCGCGAGCATGACGGGCAGAAGCAGCGCGTAGAGCATGTCCACCCGTTCCAGGTGGCGCGCGCAGCCGAAGATGACGGCGTCTTTCATGCGCGTGGAGTTGTACACGCGCTGCGAAAATCCGGTGCAGTGCAGGGCGAATGCGATGGTCAGCAGCAGGTTCGCCTGCATCTCCGTGTAGGAACCGGCGAACTCGTAGGTGCGCTGGCCCACCTCGTCGCCGTCCTCGGTGTCCAGGTCGCGTTGTTCGTAGCCGTACTCCGCCATGAGCTCGAACGCCCTGGCGTAGAACGCGTCGCCCTCCGGCGTGCCCTCACGGTCGCGGGCCTGGTTGAGCAGTTTCTGCAGTCGTTGTTTGATCTTGTCTTCGGTACGCATCGGACGCA
Source organism: Corynebacterium haematomassiliense (assembly GCF_013978595.1). Taxonomy (GTDB): domain Bacteria; phylum Actinomycetota; class Actinomycetes; order Mycobacteriales; family Mycobacteriaceae; genus Corynebacterium; species Corynebacterium lehmanniae. The sequence continues at coordinate 168,298 of NZ_JACDTZ010000002.1, read as the reverse complement.
CCCACCCCTTTCTGAGTTCGGATGTGTGGGTGCAGTTGTAGCGGGGCGTCAAGGCGGATGTTTTCGGGCTTGTGGAATTCGCGTTCGCACCCCTGTGGATAACCCGCGTTTTCGCACGCAGATTCGCCGCAAGTTCGCGAGTTAAGCATCCGGCGATACCATCGGTTCCCGTGAGCAGGACCAAACGCAGCTTCGCAGTCACCAAGATTTCCGCCGACGGCACCCGCGACACCCGCGCGGGCCAGGTCGCGGTTGAAGAGCCGTTGGAGATCCGGGCCGGTGGCGTGAGCGTCGCAACGCTGATGCGCACCCCGGGCCACGACATCGAGCTCGCCCACGGCCTGCTGCTGGCGCGCGGGATGATCACGCGTGTCGAGGACGTGGTCACCGCCCGCTACTGCGAGGGCGCGATCGGCGGCGAAAATACCTACAACCTGCTGGATGTCCAGCTCGCGCGCCCCGCGTCCCCGCAATTTATCGACCCGATCCCCGGCGACGCGTGCGGCATCTCCGCCGAGCAGCGAGTGCGCGAGCTCGCCGCCAACCTCGACGTGCGCGACGAGTTCATGGAGCTCGAGCCGTCTGCAATATTCGCGCTGCCCGGGGTGTTGTCGCAGCACCGCACGCGCGACCTGCCCACGGCGGTCGCGGGCGATGCGGGGCGCCAGGACCTCGATCCGTTAAACGCCGTGCACAAGATTGCGGGGCACATGCTTCTCGACGCCCTCCCGTCCCCCACCCTCACCCTCGCAACCGATGCGCAGGTGGGCTTCGAAATCGTGCGCGCCGCCGCGGCCGCCGGGTTCGGCGTGGTGGCCACCACTGCCGGCGTGACGTCGATGGCCGTGGAGCTCGCCCGGGCCAGCAACACGGTGCTCGTTGGCGAGGTGGGCGCCGAACGTTTCAGCGTCTACGCCGGGGGTTAGCCAGCGAACATCTGTGAGGCCTTCGCCGCGGTCTCCCACAGCCCGTAGACGAGCAGCGCCGTGATCACGAGCGCGAGCACCGCAGCCACCAGCGCGTGGATGGATCCAGCACCGCCACCGGTCGCCGTCGTTGCGGACTCTCTCGCCGACGCACGATCCGCCTCAACCTTCGCGGCCACCGTCTCCGGATCCTCGAACCACTTCTCCGCAACAGGCCGGACCAGCACGTTGGCCACGAGCCCCACCGCCAACAGCACGCACATGATGTAGAGCGAGAGCTGGTACAGCTCCGGGCCCGAGTTGCCGCGGCTGGCTTGGCGCTCCACCACCATGTTGATGATCAGCGGGCCCGCCACACCCGCCGCGGACCAGGCGGTGAGCAACCGGCCGTGGATCGCGCCGACCTGGTACACGCCGAACAGGTCGCGCAGGTACGCCGGGATGGTGGCGAACCCGCCGCCGTAGAAGGTGAGCAGGATCAGGGTACTTACCACGAACAACGCCAGGCTGGTGTGGCCGGCGGATGCCACCACGAAGTAGAAGATCAGGCCGACGCCCAGGTAGACCATGTAGATGTTCTTGCGGCCGATCACGTCGGAGGCGGACGACCAGATAAAACGCCCGCCCATGTTGGCCAGCGACAGCAGGCCGACAAAGCCGGCGGCGGCCGCGGCGCTCAGCGCCGGGTAGTAGTCCTGCACCATCGGCGCGGCGTTTTCCAGGATGCCGATGCCGGCGGTGATGTTGCAGAACAGGATCACCCACAGGCACCAGAACTGCGGCGTGCGGATCGCGTTGTTCGCGCTGACATTCGCGCCGACGATGGCGACTTTCGCCGGCTTCGCCTTGATCTTCGGCGCGCCTGACGGGGTCCAGTCCGGGTGCGGCAGCCGGATGCAGTACGCACCCATCGCGATGACCAGCAAGTACACCACCGCGAGGGTGATAAACGTCGGTTCAAGCCCCGCGGCGCGGTCCGCGAGTTCAGCCCCGCCGCCGAATGCTTCCATCAGCCGGTTCGAGGCCGGCGACGCGATGAGCGCACCACCACCGAAGCCCATGATCGCCAGCCCGGTAGCCAGGCCCGGCCGGTCCGGGAACCACTTCATCAGCGTAGACACGGGCGAGATGTAGCCGATGCCCAGGCCAATGCCGCCGATGAACCCGTAGCCGAAGTACACCAGCCACAGGTTGCCGGTGCTGATGCCCAGCGTTGCCACCAGGAATCCGGTCACCCACAGCACCCCAGCGACGGACATGGAGGCACGCGGTCCGACCTTTTCCACCCACGAGCCAAACAGCGCAGACGAGGTGCCCAGCATGCCGATCGCCAGCGAGAAGATCCACCCCACGGCAACTTCCCCCACCCCGAAGTGCTCCATCATCGGCTTCTTAAACACGGAGAACCCGTACACCTGCCCGATGGAGAGGTGGATCGCCAAGGCTGCCGGGACAATGAGCCAGCGGTTGAATTCCTTGGGCGCGATGATCGCACCTCGGGAGAAGAATGACATGGACGCTTCCTGCCGTCTCGTCTGCATAAATTACGAAGCGCATAATAACTCGCAGGTGGGCAGAATCAGAGAGCTTCCATTCATCTAAGGTGGGCCGCACAGCACGAGGAGGTCGACGGCCGATGTTCTACGACGAAGCACTCCAACACGCCGGATCCACAACTGCCTCAGCGCTCGGCGCCCTACAAACCGCGAAGGCATTCCTCCACGGTTACGCCCGCTCTTGCACTGCGAGGTGGCCGGAGGTCACCGCCATCATCAACAGCATCGAGTTCGATGCATCAACGAGGGACTTTTCGCTTAGCGACGACGCACGTGCCCGAATGGACACCTGCTACGACCAACTCGACAACGCGTTTAATGGTGCATGGCCCGAAGACCCGGACCCGGCCGACACCATCGCCATGAATGTGTTGGATGCCGTCGCGGACCTCACGTCGAACAGGGTGAAGTACTGGGAGCAGTTGGGCGTCGCACTGTCGCCCAACAAGGACGACTACCTCCGATTCATCCGCTCGCTCGCCGCGGCACGCAGCCGGGTCACCGGCGAAACGCTCCACTTCGTCGAGATCGACGACGTGGGCAACGTGTTCGTCTTCGAAGACTTCCTTCCCCCGGTGCTCGCGGAGGCTGAGGCAAGAGAATGCGGAGCGGCGATAGGCGCGCGCATAACCGAACGCGCGGGCGTCGATACGCACAGCGTCACCGTCGCCAACGAACCTGGAGTGGTGTCGATTGTTGGACCGGTTGAGACAGTGCGGAAGATCTACGAGGCAAACGTGCAAGCCGAAGCCGCCGCGTCAGCCGCACGCACCACTTCCCCTGCCCAGCCGGCCGAGGACCGCGCTGGGTACGAGCCGCTCGTCGACTTCACCACGGACTGCCCGTTGAAGTTCGAGGACGTGCTGGACGCAATGGGCGATCCCGAGCCGACCCCCATCATCGACCGCATGAATTGGAACGAGTTCCTCGGAAACGGGTACCAGGCGACGCTGTCACTGAATGGGCAAGCGTTTGCTGCCAGGGCCACCGAAAAGGACGGTGTGGTGACCGAGCTCGAAATCAGTCCGCAGTACAACGCCAGTTTCCTGGGCATCCCGTTCCACATCCCAACCTCGAGGTTCACGGAGAAGCTCGATGCCCTCGGCGTCCCCTGGGCCGACGACGGGCGTGCAGGAATTGTCCTCTACGAGCACTGGGTCACGCTCTACAACCACGACGGGCGGATCGAAGCAATCCTGTGGCACAACCCGGAAACCCTCACCGAAGTAGAACTGCTCGATTTGGCGTTCCCGCCCGACCCCACTCGTGAACCTCGTTAGTCGCACCTCAGGCGGCGCCCGGCGCCCAGCCCACCCCAACACACGCAAAACGCCCCCGGTCCAGAAAGAACCGGGGGCGCAAAGCAGCCAAGCAAGCGAACGCTTATGCGCGCTTCATCTTGCCGTCCTTGTCGGCGAACGGGAAGCCGAGGTGCGTCAGCAGGGCGCGACCCTCGTCGTCGTTCGTGGCGGTGGTGACGAGCGTGATGTCCATGCCGCGGACGCGATCGATCTTGTCGATGTCGATCTCGTAGAACATGGTCTGCTCGGACAGGCCGAAGGTGTAGTTGCCGTTGCCGTCGAACTGCTTGTCGTTCAGGCCGCGGAAGTCGCGAATACGCGGCAGGGCCACGGTCAGCAGGCGGTCCAGGAACTCCCACATGCGGTCGCCGCGGAGGGTGACCTTCGCGCCGATCGGCATGCCTTCGCGGAGCTTGAAGTTAGCGATGGACTTCTTCGCGCGACGCAGCTGCGGCTTCTGGCCGGTGATCGCGGTGAGGTCCTCGAGCGCGCCGTTGATGACCTTGGAGTCGCGGGCGGCGTCGCCGACACCCATGTTCACGACGATCTTGGTCAGGCCCGGGATCTGCATGACGTTGTCGTAAGAGAACTGGTCGTTCAGCTTGGTGCGGATCTCGTCCTGGTAACGCGTCTTCAGGCGGGGGGTGTAGTTCTGAATGCTCTCAGTCATTAGATGTCCTTCCCGTTCGACTTGGCTACGCGGATCTTCTTGCCGTCCTCGTCGAAGCGGTAGCCGACGCGGGTCGGCTTGCCGTCGGAGTCCAGGATCATCACGTTGGACACGTGGATCGGGGCTTCCTGGGTGACAATGCCGCCGGACTCGGCGCCGCGCTCGGTGTAGGAGTTTGCGACGTGCTTCTTGATGCGGTTCACGCCCTCGACCAGGACCTTGTCACGCTGCGGGTACGCCTCGATGACGCGGCCCTGAGCACCCTTGTCCTTGCCGGCGATGACCTGGACCATATCGCCCTTCTTGATCTTCATAAGTTAGATCACCTCCGGTGCGAGAGACACGATCTTCATGAAGCGCTTGTCGCGCAGCTCACGAGCGACCGGGCCGAAGATGCGGGTGCCGCGCGGCTCGGTGTCGTTCTTGATGATGACGGCAGCGTTCTCGTCGAAGGAGATGTAGGAGCCGTCCGGACGACGGGTTTCCTTCTTCGCGCGGACGATGACAGCCTTGACGACCTCCCCCTCCTTGACGTTGCCGCCGGGGGCAGCTTCCTTCACGGTGGCGACAATCGTGTCGCGGATGCCGGCGAAGCGTCGAACAGAACCGCCGAGAACGTTGATGCACAGAATCTCGCGTGCACCAGTGTTGTCGGCGACCTTCAGACGCGATTCTTGCTGAATCACAGTTGGTCTCCTGACCTGGATCAATGTGCGCCAGATTTCCGTCCTGCACGCACGTGGTCAATGTTTGCGGTGCCCATTGCTTATCGACGAACCACCACGTGGTCGAAGGGTCTCGGATGCGCAGCTCGGAAACGCGCGTTGCACCCGACCAGCAGTAGACAACTGGAGTATTCAACCACGAGCTGGGCCGATTCCCCAAATCCGCGCGCGGGCAGCTTCCTGCGCCGCTCGCGTCGCTGTCCGGGAGTCTTACTTCTGCCTGTGAATCTAGACACACGAAACGCAACAAGCACCAACACGGCAGGTCAGCGGCTTCCCGGCGGTATCGCGAAGTTTCGCCATAAGGTATGACCTCTTGTACGTTAAATCCCGTGAGTTTTTACGAAGCCGCCCCTACGGCGATTAAGAACAAGGTTGACCTCTTTTCCGAAGAGCCCGCCCGGTTTGCCACCCGTGCAGTACTGGCGGGCGTGTATCTGGGGATCATGACGGCGTTCGCCGCCTCCACTGCCCAGCTGACGGACACGTACGCCCCGGGGTGGGGCAAGTACGCGTTCGGCGGCATCTTCGCCTCCACGCTGTACATCATCATCGTGCTGCAAGGCGAACTCGCCACAGGCGACATGATGTTCATGACCTATGGCGCGATCCACAAAAAGAACACTGTGGTCAGGGGTCTGTTGCTGGTCCTGTTCGTCACCATCTTCAATCTCATCGGTGCAGTGGTGATCGCATGGCTGATTTCCCGCACCACCATGGGCCAGCTTGTGGAAGTGGACGGGTTCCTCCACGACTTGCTGGTGGCCAAGCTGCAAAAGTCCAGTTCAACACTTTTTGTCGAAGCAATCCTGGCCAACGTCGTGGTCAACATCGCCTTCATGCTGGCAACCCAGGCGGGCAAAGACTACAGCGCGAAGCTGTGGGGCGTCATCCTGATCATCCCGTCGTTTGCGACCATGAGCTACGAGCACTCCATCGCGAACTTCATCCTCACCAGCCTGGGCGGCTTCACGCTCGGCCCGGATGTGATCGAGGGCTTCACCAACTGGAACGTGATCCGCAACTGGGTCGTCGTGTGGCTGGGCAACTTCGTCGGCGGCGGCTTCATGATGGGCGGGCTCTACGGCTGGCTCAACCTGACCAAGACGGACTACAAGGACTAGTTCCGCGCCGTCTGCCAGAATGGGACGGGTGAATACACCTGTTTCCCACTCGGCTCCAGATGTCCTTCAGGCCGTGCGCGGCGTGCGCGATGCGGTGGCGTACACGGCACTGCCTGTCGACGTCGCTTCCGAAGCCCGCGCCATAGTCAATCAGCTCGACGACTATGTGCTGCCGCGCCTGGCCAACCTCGACGCGCCCCTGCTCGCCGTCATCGGCGGCTCCACCGGCTCCGGCAAGTCCACCATTGTCAACGCGCTGCTGCGCGAGCGGGTGTCTAACCCGGGCGTGATCCGCCCCACCACCCGTCAGCCGGTGCTGGTGGCCAACCCGGGCGACGCGGACTGGTTCAACTCCCCGCAGGTGCTGCCCGGCCTGGCCCGCTCGCACGGCGCGGGCGACGAGCGCTCCACCACCCTGCGTGTCGTGGACACGCCCCGCATCCCGGAGGGCTTGGCGCTTCTCGACGCCCCCGATTTCGACTCCATCGACGACCAGAACCGGGCCCTGGCGTCCCAGCTCCTCGCCGCCGCGGACCTGTGGATCTTCGTCACCACCCCGGCGCGCTACGCGGACCAGCTGGTGTGGAACTTCCTCAACGACGCCGCCGGCCGCGGCATCGAGGTCGTGGTGGTGCTCAACCGCCTCGACGACAAGGCCGCGGAGACGGTGCCAGACGACTTGCGCCGCATGATGAACGACGCGGGACTTTCCAAGGCCACCGTATTTACCGTCCCGTTTGTGGCGGACCTTGGTGGCGAGCAGTCCGGCGAATTCCTGGGCGAGGAGCTGGTCGCACCACTTCGCGAGTACCTGACCACGCTCGCGGACGACACCGCCGCCCGGCGCGACGTGGCCGGCAAGACCGTTGCGGGTGCGGTGGAATCGGCGCTTACCCGCGTGGATGCCCTGGTGGGCCGCCGCGAACGCCAGGAAAACTTTGCCAACCAGCTCGACGAGTCGATCCACGAGTTCTACACCGCCGCGAACCGTCATGTCATCGACGCCACCTCCGACGGTAAGCTGCTGCGCTCCGAGGTGATGGACCGTTGGCAGGACGTCGTCGGCACCTCAGATGTGTTCCGCGGTGTCGAGCGTTGGTTCTCCAGCGCCGTGGACAAGGTGGGCAGCTTCTTCACCGGCCAGCCCGCGCCGCTGCGCGAGGTGGAGACCGAGATCGAGTCCGGCCTGCATGCCGTGATCGTAGACGCGGCCGAGACCGCCGCGTCGCGCGCGTGGTCCCACACCGGTTCGGTGGCCCCGGAGCTGCGCGCGGACGCGGATCCGGCGCTCGCCCGCGCCAGCGCGGACATCTCCGACAAGGCCGCGCAGCTGGTGCGCGACTGGCAAAAGGACATGGTGCAGCACATCCAGGACACCGCCGGCGACAAGCGCCAGCGCGCCCGCCTCATGTCGTTCGGTCTGAACGTGGCCACCGTGGCGCTGATGCTGGTGGTCTTCGCCTCCACGGCGGGCATTACCGGCGGCGAGGTGGCCATCGCGGGCGGATCCGCCGTGGTGGGCCAGAAACTGCTTGAGACGATATTCGGCGAGGACACCGTGCGCCGCATGGTCGTCCAGGCCCGGGAGGACTTAAACCAGCGCCTGGGCGAGCTGTTCGCCGCGGAGCGCGACCGCTACCACGTCTTGACGGATCCGCTGCTCGAGGGCGCGACCGCCGAGCAGATGCGGGAAGCTTCCGCGGAGGCGAAGCGCGCTGTGGACGTGAGGCTCCTTGGGCTCGTCGATAGGCAAGAAGCCCCGCAGCTTCCCGCGAAGCAGGAGGATGTGGAGGAAAGCTTCGAGCGCGGCACGCTGCGCGGGCTGTTTGACCAGCTGCGCGGCAGCTTTGGCAAGGGGGACGGCAATGTTTAGGAAGAAAGCTGGCCTGACCGAGCGGCTGGAGGCGCTGGATCAGGCCGCGCAGATCGGCGCACCGTACCTCTCGCCGGGCAACCGCGAGGGCCTCGAGCGCGTGGCGAAAGCCGGCGCGGAACGCCGCGCGCTGTCCGGCGACCACACCGTGGTGGGCTTTTTCGGCGCCACCGGCTCCGGCAAGACCTCGCTGTTCAACGCTGTTGTTGGCGAGGACCTGGGCAAGGCCGCCGCGCGCCGCCCCACCACCTCCTCGCCGCTGGCCGCCATCTGGGAGCCGGACGGCTCCGAGGAGCTGCTGGACTGGCTGGGCGTGGAGGACCGCCGCGCCCGCCAGGGCGAGTTCGCCCGCGGCGCTGGCCCGCTGATCCTGTTAGACCTGCCCGATTTCGACTCGGTGGAGGCGTCCAACCGCGCCATCGCGGAACGCCTTGCCGGCCAGGTGGACGTGCTGGTGTGGGTCTCCGACCCGGAGAAATACGCGGATTCCGTCATCCACGACCAGTTCATCCGCCCGCACGCCAACCACTCCGCCGTGACGTTGGCGGTGCTGAACAAGTCCGACCTGCTCGCCGCGGGAGATGTCGGCACCGTCGCGGACTCGTACGCGGGGCTTTTGCGTGACGACGGCCTCACCAACGTCCAGGTCGTCCCCACCTCCACCCTGACGGGCGCCGGAATCGAGAACCTGCGCGCCGCGATCGCGAAGGTGGCCAAGGCGCACACGGCGCAGACCGCGCGCATCGAGGCGGACATCCGCTCTGTCGCCGAGGGGTATTCCGGGGTGAGGGGTGCCGGAGGCGTCGCAAAGAATGCGAAGCGCGACATGGACGCCGTGCTGGCGCAGGCCGCCGGCGCGGACCGCATCGCGGAGACCACCGCCGCGGCGTACCGCAAGCGGCTGCGCGAACGCACCGGGTGGCTGCTGACCTCCTGGATCACCCGCTTCAAACCCGACCCGCTGCGCCGGCTGGGACTGCGCGAAGCATCCGACGAGATCGGGGTGCACCGCAGCTCAATGCCGGAGCTCGACGCCGCGTCGAAGGCCGTGGCAAACCGGGGCGTGCGCGACTACGCGGGCGCCGTCGCCGACGGGCTGCCGCACGAGTGGTCCGCCGCCGTGGCCGACCGCGCCGAGGAGGTCTCCGCCGGCCTGCCCGCGGAGCTGGACCGCGCCGTCGCCCGCACCACGCTGCCCGCGGAGCCGTCCAAGGGCTGGTCGCTGCTCACCGTGATCCAGTGGCTGGCGCTGCTGGCCGCCCTGGTGGGCGTGCTGTGGTACCTGCTGGTCGCGTTCGTGCCGGGCGTGCTCACTCCCCTGCTCGGCGGCGACCTCGTGCCCGACGTGGAAGGCTGGCCAATCCCGACGCTGCTGATCATGGCAGGGCTGCTCACCGGCCTGGTCATCGGCCTGATCTCCGCGGTGTTCGGCGGGATGCTCGGCTCCGGGGTGAAGCGGCGCACCCGCTCGGCGGTGCAGAAACAGGTCGCCGAGGTCTCCCAGACCGCGGTGGTGGAGCCGCTGCTGGCCATCCGGGAAGACTACTCCCGCTTCGCCGAGCGCATCGCCGTGGCCGCGGGCTAGTTTCCCGGTACGGTCGGCGAATATGGCACGAATTCCCAGAGTCTTGTCCATCGCCGGCACCGACCCCACCGGCGGCGCCGGCATCCAGGCCGACCTGAAATCCATCGCAGCCGCCGGCGGCTACGGCATGTGCGTGACCACCGCGCTGGTGGCCCAAAACACCCAGGGTGTGCGCGAGATCCACACTCCCCCGCAGTCGTTTCTGCGCGCGCAGCTCGACGCGGTGTTCGACGACGTCGAAGTGGACGCCGTGAAGATCGGCATGCTCGGCGACGTTGAAACCACCCGCACTGTGGCCGACTACCTCGCCGCCCACCCGGTGCCGGTCGTGGTGGTGGACCCGGTGATGGTGGCCACCTCCGGCGACCGCCTGCTTTCTGCCGACGCGGAGGAGGCCCTGCGCCAGCTGGTCCGCGACCACGCCACGGTGGTCACCCCGAACCTGCCGGAGCTGGCCGTGCTCACCGGCCAGCCCGAGCCGGAATCGTTTGAGGCGGCGGTGGCCTTGGGCCGCACCTACGCCAACGACGCGGGCGTCAGCGTGCTGGTCAAAGGCGGCCACCTCAAAGGCGACCGCGCCTCCAACGCCCTAGTCACCCCCGGCGGCGAGGCCCACGTCGCCGAGGTGCCGCGCGTGGAGACCAACAACACCCACGGCACCGGGTGTTCGCTCTCGGCGGCGCTGGCCACGCGCATGGTGCTCAGCGACGCCAACGCCGCGGCCACCTGGGCCTCCGACTGGCTCCACGAGGCCATCGCCCACGCCGACGAGCTCAACGTCGGCCGCGGGAACGGCCCCGTGCACCACTTCCACCGCCTCTACCGGCTGGCGGGCGGGGTGTGAGCCTCGGCCGCAGCCGGCTTCGGCTCCACGGAGAACAGCTTGTCGCCGGCGCTGACGCTGCCGGGCAGCAGCAGGCCCGGCAGGACCTCGCCGACCTTCTTCATGTTGGACACCACTACCGGGGTGGTTACCTCGTAGCCAGCGGCCTCGATGCCCTCGATGTCGAAGGTGGCTAGCAGATCGCCCGCGCGCACCTCATCGCCCTTCTTCACCTGCGGGGTGAAGTGCTCGCCCTTGAGGTTCACGGTGTCGAAGCCGATGTGCATCAGCACGTCCACAGGCTTGCCGTCGGAGCCGGTGCCGCGCACCGCGTAAGCGTGGGCGGACGGGAAGGTGACCACCACTTTGCCGTCGAGGGGCGAGCGCAGCTCCCCCACCGTCGGGCGGATTGCCACGCCCTCGCCGAGTTTGGCCTGGGCGAACATCGGGTCGGACACGTCCGCCAGCGGCAGCGCCTCGCCGGTGAGCGGGGCCGCGACCGGCAGCGCGTCCGCCGATGCCTCGCGCAGCGTCGCCGCCGCGGCCGCGTCGGCCCGCGAATCCTCCGGGGCGTCCGGGTCGATGGTTCCCTGCTTGCGCACCAGGTAGAGGCCGTAACCGTACGCGGCCGCGAACGCGATGACGAACGTGACGGCTGCCAGCGCCAGGAACGTGGGCATATCGCCGGGGCGCATGGACACAACTCCGATGAAGCCGGCGGCGCCGAGGGCGGTGGCCTTGACGTCGAAAAGCGCAATGAGCATCGCACCAATGGCCGCCGCGCCCATGCCGATGTAGAACGGCCAGCGCAGACGCAGGTTCACGCCGAAGATCGCCGGCTCGGTGATGCCGAAGACCGCCGAGATGCCCGAGGACCCCGCCAGGCCCTTGAGCTTGGCGTTGCGCGCCAGGAAGTACACGGCCAGCGCCACCGCGCCCTGCGCGATGTTGGCCATGGACGCCGTGGGGAAGATAAACGAGCCGCCCTGGTTAAACAGCTCCAGCTCAATCGGCGGGAAGGACTGGTGCAGGCCCGTGATCACGATCGGCGAGTACACCAGGCCGAACAGGAACCCGCCCACCGGGCCGCCGAGGTCGTACAGGCTGGCCAGGCCGTGAATGAGCAGGTCGCCCAGCCAGCGCACGAACGGGCCGACCGCGATGAACGTGATGAACCCGGTGATCAGCAGCGTGGCCAGCGGGGTAATCAGGAAGTCTGCGGTGCCCTTGAGGCGGCGGTGGAACCACTTCTCAATCGTGGCCAAAATCCACGCGACCACCAGCACCGGAAGCACCGCGCCCTGGTAGCCGCCCTGCGCCACCGGGAAGCCGAACAGGTCCCAGTACGGCATGGTGCCCTCCGCCATGGAGGTGACCACGTCGTAACCGTTGACCAGCGCCGGGTGCACCATCGCCATGCCCATGCCGGCGCCCAAGTACTCGTTGCCGCCGAAGCGCTTCGTCGCGGAGAAGCCCACCAGCACCGGCAGGAAGGCGAACGGCGCGGACGACAGGACGTTGATGATCTCCGTCAGCCCCTGGATCTGCGGGAACATCCCCACCAGGGATTCGTCGCCGAACAGCCCCTCTGCGGTAAGCACGTTGTTCAGCGCCATGAGCAGGCCGCCGCCGACCAGGATCGGAATCAGCGGCACGAAGATGTCCGAAAACACCTTGATAAAGCGGGTGAACCAGCTGCCCTGGTTCGCCGCCACGCTTTTCAGCTCCTCGGTGGAAACCGCAATGCTTCTCGACGTCATCGCGTCCATCGCCGCAAACACCCTGTCCACGTCGCCAGGGCCGACGATGATCTGGTACATCCCGCCGGTTTCGAACACGCCCTTGAGGTCTGGGTCGTTTTCCAGCGCGGCGGTGTCCGCCAGCGAAGAATCCTTCAGCACCATCCGCAGGCGCGTGGCGCAGTGCGCCGCGCCGACGATGTTGTCCTCGCCGCCCACGGCGGCCAGCACCCGGCTGGCCACGTCCTTATGTTGCACGGTTGTTCCTTCCTATTGAGGTGTCAGCGCCGACCACTGCGCCCCACCGGGAGCAAAGACGGCAAAAGAAAACGCGACTTCCCCGTCGCCCGCGGTGCACTCCACCGCCGCGCCGTCCGCGGTAAGCACCAGCTCACCCGCGGCGCACTCGGCCCACCGGATGCGGCCTGCCACGTCGACGAACACTGTGCCGCGCCCTGCGCCGTCCGGCTGCCAGGTCACCGTGGCGCACACGTGATCCCCCTCCGCGACGAGATCCGCCGCCCAGGGGGCGTCCCCCAGCGCTACCCGCTCGACCAGCATGTCGTGGGCGTCCGGGATCTGCAGGGCGGTGGCTAGGTGGCCGTCGATAAGCGAAAGCTCCCTGACCAGCGTGAGCTGATGCACCCACCCCTCCGCGGGGAAGCTGGGGGTGTCGTCGCGCGCGGGCAGCCCCATCCAGCCGAGCATGAGCGCGCCGCCGTTGTTGTCGCTGATGAGCTGTGGCGCGTAGAACTCAGAGCCGAAATCCAGCGGCGTGAAATCCCGCTCGACCTCGAACCGCAGGCCTTCAAGTTTGCCGACGACGTACCCGCACTCGTCCGAATCCGGAAACTGCGGGCAAAACACGAAAACGTCGCGCATCTCGCCCGTGGCCTGATCGTGCATCCGCAGCAGGTTTGGACACTCCCACATGTAGGCCGAGGCGACGTTGTAGTTCAGGCCCGCGAACTCGATCTCGCCGGCGAATTGCCACCTGTCCAGGTCGTCGGAGGTGTAGAGCACAGCGGCGCCGGTGCCGTTTTCGCGCTGGGCGCCAAGCACCATCCGCCACGTGCCGTCCGGCGCCTGGGTGACGTGCGGGTCGCGGTAGTGCGCGGTGTAGCCGTCCGCGGGGCCATCGATCGCGGGATTGGTGCCGCGGCGGCGGTAGGTTCCGCCCATCGGGCCCTCGATGCCGCCCACGTCCACGATGTTCTGGCTGGTCAGCCGCTTTCCGTCGCGTTTGACGTTGCCGGTGTAAAACAGGCGAATCTGGCCGTCGTGCACCACGCCAGAGCCGGAGTAGCAGCCGTTCTCGTCGTACGACACGCCCGGGTAGAGCGCGTCCGGGAAGTGCCGCCACACGCCTGAGCCCAACGTGGTCACGGCATGCCCCCAGCCGGTGCGTTTGGGCTGGGCGGGAAAGGACGGGTCGTGCTGGTAGAACACATGCAGCTCATCGCCGAGCAACATCATCCCGTTAGGGTCGTTGAGCCTGCCCTGAGGCGCGGTGAGGTGGTGTTTCGGCCGGTACGACATGTGTTTATTCTATGACGCATGATCACCGTGTACGGCGAAGCCCTGGTCGACCTCGTGCCGTCCGCCCCCGGCCCGCTCGCGCCGCTCACCCCGGCGCTCGGCGGCGGCCCGTTCAACGTGGCCCGCGCGCTCGGGCGCTTCGGCTCTCCTGTGGCGTTCCAGTCGCGCCTCTCATCCGACGCGTACGGCGCGGCGCTGCGGCAATCACTCATCGACGAAGGCGTCGACCTCTCGAAATGCCCCAGCGGCAGCGAGCCCACCACCCTCGCAGGGACCGCATTGCGTGACGACGGCTCCGCCTCCTACACCTTCTACGTCAACGGCACCGCGGACCGGCTCGCCCAACCGGTGCCGGTGGAGAGCGGCTACGCAGTGTTCGGCACGTTGTCCCTGGCCCTGGAACCCGGCTCGCTGCGCTACGCAGAGGCCGCGCGAGTCAGCGCCGACAACGGCGCGATCGTGTGCCTGGATCCCAACCTACGGCCCGCGTTTTCCTCGGAGAAACACCGCCTGTTCCTGCGCGGTCTCTTGGAATCGGTCACGGTGTTGAAGCTTTCCGACGAGGAAGTCGAATTCCTCGGCGACACCTCACACGTGCCCGTCGTGGTGACCACCCTCGGCGGCGAAGGCATCCGTGTCCGTGCACCGTTCGGCGTTTGCGAAGTGCAGGCCCCCACCGTGGAGGTCGCGGACACCATCGGCGCCGGCGACACCATCATGGCCGCGCTGGTGCACCAGTTCGACGCCCGCGGCCTCGACCGTTCCGCGCTGTTGGCGCTGGGCGCGGACGAGTGGCGCGAGATCCTGGACTTCGCCGCCCGCGCCGCCGCCATCACCGTTTCCCGCACCGGCGCCGACACGCCGTATCTGCACGAGCTGGTGTAGGCGCGGATCTGCGCGGGTCTGTGGGGTTCCGGTCTGGCACCGTCTTCTCACCCCCCGGCGCGCGGATCTGCTAGTTCCCCGCCCCGCCCTCTTCCAGGTAACTAGCAGATCACGCTCTTACCGACAACGCCTTTCAACATCACCTGCACAAACAAAAACTTGGACAGTTGATCTGCTAGTGCCGTCCAAAGCGGAGCTAGCAGATCCGCAGGGTTCCGCTTCTACTCCTGAACAGGTAAAATGCTGCACCATGACCGACCCGCGCAGTGAAGACCAAAAGGTTGCCGCCGTGAACGCCTCCATGGTCATGGCGGGGCAACCCCTATCAGCCGAGGACGAAGCGCTGCTAAGACGGCAATTCCGTAGCGAGGTCTCCGCCGACGAGGCAGTATTGCTTGTCTTGGAGCGCGAGGGGCTGGGCGATTCGCCACGCGCACACGAACTGCGCCGACGTATCGCCGGCGTGGCCTAAGCATCGTGGCCCGACAGAGCCGGGAAGCACCCGATAACCTGTTTGGGATTTCAGATCCCGCGCAGCTAGAACGCATCGCTGGGAGCCTTGCTACGCAACGGTTGGGTGAGCTCGAGCTCGGCCCTCCCCTCACCGAGTTCACCCGCGAATCACTCCTGCGCACCCACCACTACCTGATGCAAGACATCTACCCGTGGGCCGGCGAGATCCGCACCGAGGAGGTCGGCGCAATGGGAATGGCCATGTGCCGGGCGCAGTACGTCGACACTGAGCTTGACCGGGTCATGAGCCGCATCGCGAAGTTGCCGCCTTCGTCGTCAGAAATCGAGTCTGCGGTGCGGACCGTCACAGATCACTGGAGCGAGCTCACAATCGTGCACCCGTTCCGCGACGGCAACTCCCGCACACAGCGGTACTTCTTCGATCAGATGCTGCGCGCTGCAGGTTGGGCGGTGGACTGGACGCGTATCGACGCCACCCAGGCACACGCTGCCCGATACGTCGGCGCTGCAACTGCCGATCCCTCTTTTCTCGCTCAAGTACTGCGCCCTGGCGTGTTCGCCCCGACAGATCTCCCCGACGGCAGTGGCGCGCTCAGCGAGACGCAGGGCCAAAGAGCAGGCGCAGCTGAGGTCTTCCACCGGATGATGGAGTTCCGCCGCGCGCACCCCGGCGCGGCGTGGTCTCCCGAATCCCACTGAGGCCCGGATCGTCTAGCGGCTCGCTACCGCTGCTATACGATCACGCTGCTAACGACAACTATTTCCAACATCACCTGGGCAAACGCCGCGCCCAACAAATGATCGTCTAGCACTCCTCTATGCGCTGCTAGACGATCCGCGAAACCGGCACAAGAACGGCGCCGGGCCCAGACGAAACCGCCCGAGCCCGACGCCAGGAAAGCGCGGCAAACCCTACTCCACCGTCACGGACTTAGCCAGGTTGCGCGGCTGGTCCACGTTCAGGCCGCGGGCCTCCGCCACGGAGGAGGCGAAGATCTGCAGCGGGATGGTGGACAACAGCGGCTGCATCAGGCCGGCGGACTGCGGGATGCGGATGATGTGGTCGGCGTAGGCCTCCACGTCCGTGTCGCCGTCTTCCGCGATCACGATGGTCACCGCACCGCGGGCGCGGACCTCCTGGATGTTGGAGACGACCTTGGCGTGCAGGTTATTGCGGGAGCGCTTGGACGGCACGATGATGAACACCGGTTGGCCTTCCTCCACGAGCGCGATCGGGCCGTGCTTGAGCTCGCCGGCGGCGAAGCCCTCGGAGTGCAGGTAGGCCACCTCCTTGAGCTTCAGCGCGCCTTCGAGGGCGACTGGGAAGCCGACGTGGCGGCCTAGGAACAGCACGGACTTCGCGTCCGACATGTCCTGGCCCAGCTGCTTGACCTGGCCTTCGTTGTCCAGCACCTGCTGGATCTTGTCCGGCATTTCCTGCAGCTCGTCCACGATCTGGCGGATCTCGTCGGCGTACTTGTTGCCGCGCACCTGAGCCAGGTACAGGGCGAGCAGGTATGCGGCCACGATCTGGGAGATGAACGCCTTCGTCGACGCCACGGCGATCTCCGGACCGGCGTAGGTGTACAGCGACGCGTCTGCCTCGCGCGGGATGGAGGAACCGACGGTGTTGCAGATGGCGATCACCTTCGCGCCCTGCTCGCGGGCGTGGCGCACGGCCATGAGCGTGTCCATGGTTTCGCCAGACTGGGACACGGCGACCACGAGGGTGCGCTCGTTGACGATCGGGTCGCGGTAGCGGAACTCGTGGGCGAGCTCCACCTCCGTCGGGATGCGGCACCAGTGTTCGATGGCGTAGCGCGCCACCTGGCCCGCGTAGGAGGCGGTGCCGCAGGCCACGATGATGATTTTGTTGATGGAGCGCAGCACGGATTCGTCGATGCGCAGCTCGTCGAGGATGAGCTTGCCCTGTTCGTCGAAGCGTCCGTAGAGGGTGTCGCGGACGGCGGTGGGCTGGTCGTGGATCTCCTTTTCCATGAAGGAGTTGAAGCCGCCCTTTTCCGCGGCGGTGACGTCCCATTCAACGGTGAACGGCTTGGCTTCGGCGGGGTTGCCGTCGAAGTCGCAGACCTCGTAGCCCTCGGCGGTCAGGGTGACAATCTGGCCGTTGTCCATCTCCACGGCGTCGCGGGTGAATTCGATGAAGCCGGCGACGTCGGAGCTGAGGAAGTTTTCGTTCTCGCCGACGCCGATGACCAGCGGGGAGTTCCAGCGCGCTGCGACGATGCGGTCCGGGTGGTCTGCGTGGATCGCCAGCAGGGTGAAGGCGCCTTCGAGGCGCTGCGCGGTCAGCTGCATCGCGCGGGTGAGGTCGCCGTCTGCTTCCTTGTCGTAGATGTCCAGCAGCAGGGTGCCAGCGACCTCGGTGTCGGTCTCGGAGACGAAGCGGTAGCCCTTATCGACGAGCTCCGCCTTCAACGCCGAAAAGTTCTCGATGATGCCGTTGTGGACCACAGCCATGCGGCCGTCGCCGACGACGTGCGGGTGGGCGTTTGCATCGGTCGGTCCGCCGTGGGTTGCCCAGCGGGTGTGCCCGATGCCGAGCTTGGAAGCCGCAATTGGGTTGTCCGAGATTTCGGCTTCCAGGTCTGCAACTTTGCCGGCCTTCTTGCGGCACTCGATGACGCCGTTGTTGGCAACCGCGACACCGGCGGAGTCGTATCCGCGGTATTCGAGGCGGCGCAGTCCCTCGACAATGACATTTTTCGCGTCGCGCTCAGCGGTGCCGGCGCCTACGTATCCAACGATTCCACACATGGGGAAAAATTTTACTCCAGTTTAGTTGTCTGTAGAAAGTGGAAAACCCGCCACGGGCCACGAGTGTGGACAGCGGCGGGTTCGAGCAAAAGACACCTAGCGTTTAAGCCTTCTCCATGCCGATCTTCTGGCCGTCGGTGCGGAACACCTGAGCAACGGCCGGGCGCGGAACGGAGTTGCCACCGTCGGGCCAGTGGGACGCGGGCTTTTCAAAGGTGGCATCGTCCTCCTCGCCCGGGTGCTGGACGTTGACCAGGACCAGCTCGTCGGTGACGATCGGGCCGCAGGTCTCAGCGGCGTACGGCACGGTGAGGAAGCACAGCACCTGGCCGCGGTTCTCACCCTCGAGGCCGACGGCGTACAGGCCGTCGTTAGTGCCGAGCGCGTTGCCGTCGGTGGAGATCCACAGGTTGCCGTGGGAGTCGAACGCGACGTTGTCCGGGCAGGAAATCGGGGACACTTGCTCCTTGGGGAAGCCGCCGAAGTAGGTCGACGCGGCGTTCGGGTCGCCGCAGACGAGCAGCAGGTTCCACTTGAACTCGGTGCCTGCGTAGTCGTCCTCGATCTCCATGACCAGGCCGTTCTTGTTCTCGCGGATCGGCGCGTACTCGGTGACGTCTTCCTTGCTCTTCTTGGCGTTCTCGCCGGTGGCGCCGCGGTAGCTGTTGTTGGTCAGCGCGACGTAGAGCTTGCCGTTGACCGGGTTGACCTCGAAGTCCTCCGGGCGGTCCATCTTCGTGGCGCCGACCTCGTCTGCGGCGAGGCGGGGGTAGATGGCCACCTCTTCGCCGGTGAAGCCGTCCACGTGGGACTCGGCGGTGCCGTCGGCATGGGCGGTCAGCAGCGGGATCCACTTGCCGGTGCCGTCAAAGTCGCCGTCCTTGGGCAGGTCGCCGTCGCCGGTGATCTCGCCGGCCTCGGAGTTACCTTCGAGGTTGGCGACGTAGAGGGTGCCCTCGTCGAGGATTGCCATGTTGTGGGCGATGTCGCCCTCCTTGACCTTCTTGGAGGAGACGAACTTGTAGATGTACTCGAAGCGCGCGTCGTCGCCGGAGTAGCACACCACGGTGCCGTCCTCGGTGACGTGGACGTTGCCGGCCTCGTGCTTGAAACGGCCCAGGGCGGTGTGCTTGACCGGGACGGACTCCGGATCGTACGGGTTGATCTCAACCAGGTAGCCGAAGCGGTTAAACTCGTTCGGCTCCTTCGCCAGGTCGAAGCGGTCGTGCAGGCGCTCCCACTTGCGCTGCGACGCGTTCTCGGACACGCCGAAGCGCTTCACGTCCGCGGCCGGGCGCTCACCGGTGACGGCGGCGGCGTTGGCCCAGTACTGGTCGATGTTCTCCTCGCCAGAAAGGAAGGTGCCCCACGGGGTCACACCGCCGGAGCAGTTGTTGAAGGTGCCGAAGACCGTGGTGCCGGTCGGATCGGCGGAGGTCTTGAGCAGGTCGTGGCCGGCAGCCGGCCCGACGATCTTGAACTCGGTCTCGCCAGTGATGCGGCGGTTCAGCGGGCCGAACTCGCGCTTGAGCTCACCGGTCTTGGGGTCCTTGGACACCTCGAGGACGGTGTGGCCGTGGCTGGCAATGCCGATATTGATCTGCTCGTCCGTCGGGTTCTCCGGATCGTAGTTCGGCAGCATCTGCGGTTCAGTGGAGTACTCGTGGGAGCAGACGTAGAGCATGCGGTTCTTGTCGGTCGGGTGCTCCATCAGGCCGGCGAAGTCGTTGTTGAAGCCGAACTGGCGGGCTGCAGCTGCGGCGGTCTGGTTGTTCGGGTCGAACTCAGGCGCGTCCTCGTACACCGGGTCGCCCCAGGCGATCAGCACAGAGGTGTCGTAGCCCGCCGGGACGACAACCTCGTCCTTCTCGTTCGGCTGCACGCCGTCGAAACGCATGCCAGCAGCCGGCTTGATCTCAGCCTTCGCGACCTCGGTGCTGGTGGAGGTGGCCGTCGCGGATTCGGTGGTTTCCGCCACATCCTCGTCGACGCCGCAGGCGGCGAGCAGTGCGCCGCCGCCGAGGGTCACGGTGCCAGCACCGAATGCCTTCAGCACGCCGCGGCGGGACATCAGGTCGCCGAAGTACGGGTTGTCGGACTCGTTGGTGCAATCGCCAGCACACGCGTTGCCGCACTTGTTTAGACCACGTGTTTAGTAACGGTGTGGTGAGTTTCGGGTAACGCCCGGGTGAGTATCGAGTAACACCCGGGCGTTTAGGTTGGTAGCGGGGGTTATTGGGTCAGTCGCATGTTGGTGCCTTCGAGTGTGATGATTTCGGCGCCGGCGACGAGTCGGTTGAGTATTGACTCGGCGATGACGGCGTCGGGGATGGATTTGTACCACTCGTCGGGTGTGAACTGGGATGTCACGATGGTCGATCCGCGGGGTTCGCGTTCTGCGAGGATATTGAGCAGTTGGTGTGCGGTGGCGGCATCGATTGGGGTGGTGAGGAAGTCGTCGAGGACTAACACGTCTGTGTTGTGTAGGTCTTCGAGGAACGTGATGCGGGCTGGGTCGTCGTGTTTGAGCACGGCGAGGTGGTTGGCGAGTGTGTCGGTGCGGAAGAAGCGTGCGGAGTAGTCATTTCTGCACGCCGCGGTGAGTAGTGCTTGGGCGAGGTAGGTTTTGCCGACGGAGGATTTGCCCAGGATGACAATGTTTTGTGCGCTTTGGCACCATTGGCAGTGAGCGAGTCGGGTGATTTGCTCTTTGTTAATGGTGCGGCCGGGCGTGTAGGTGATGTCTTCGATACAAGCATCGGGATTTGGCGATCGGGATGCTTTGAGCAGTTTGTTGACTCGCCTCTCACGCTTGGCCGCTACCTCTTTATCGAGTGCGTAGAGCACTTTGTCGGAGAAGCTCCAGTCGTCGAATGCGGGATCGGCGGCGATGTCGATGACGCTTTGTCCGAAGGCGGTCATGCGTAGATCGGTAAAGATCGGCAGGACTGATTCGTCGAGGAAGCGGGCGGATGATGATGCTGGTTGCGGGTGGGGCATGGGTTATGCAGATCCTTTCTTGGTGAGGTTTTCGAGGCTGAACTGGGCAGCACCACCGAGGTAGGCGCCGCGGGTGTCACGCGCTGACGGGGCAGGCGCACCGTCAGCGGGTCTGCCGGTTAATTGATCGATTGGCAGGTCAGCACCTGTAGGTCGTGTGGAGGTGTCTTTGCGCACGGCGGCCATCATGTTTTTCACCGCGGTATACGACACAGCACGCCTGGCGCCGTCGGTGGACACCAACCGCCTGCAGGCATCTTCGAGGATTGGCTTGTTGGCGTGTTTGCCCATGTTGAGCACGTTGCGGCACGCTTGGTACGCCTGGGCAGGGATCGCTTTAGCTTCGATGAGCTCGGCAATCACCTGGCGTGTGGCCGGCCCGATCTTGGAGGCTTCGCGCAGGAAGTACTCACTTGTCCACAACCCACGGGTATCACCCAGGTTCGCCGGTATGTGGTCGGTGTCGGTGACATACACCCCGCGGGCACGCGCGAGTTGGTGTCTGGCCACACGCTGCCCGGCGTCGAAGACGGCGAGACTGTCACCGGTGATGCGCACATCCACGGTGCGGCCCACCAGCTGGTGCGGTACCGAGTAATGCGCGTTGTGCACTCTGATGTGGAAATTGGGTGCGACTTTGGCGCGTTTCCATTCGGTGCGCTGCCACGGTGTTGCAGGCAGCGCGGTGAGCACGTCGCGTTCGAACTGATCAAACAATGCGCGTCTGCTCGTCGCATTGCCGCGAAACGGCGTGGCAGCGTTGATCCCATCGACCAGGGCGGTGATTTTCGCGTTGAGCTCGTCTATCCCAACGCACTGGTGGCCATCGAGTGCGTGGATGACGTTTTGGGTGACGATCTTGACTGCGGCTTCGACGCTGGCCTTGTCTTTGGGTCGTTTCGCCCGAGCCGGCAATGCGGCGGTGTTGTAGTGCTCCAAAAACTCCTCGTAGGTGGAGTTGACCCGACGATTTTTGTCCGCGGCACTAATCGCGTTCGAGGCTGTCGAGGCGTTATCTGGCACGATGACCTCGGCAACCCCGCCGAAGTACTCAAACGCGCGGATATGAGCTGCAAGCCATGCGTCCTGGCGCTCATCCGCGCACGCGCAGGCGAACACCATGCCTGAATACGGCAGCGAGGCGACAAAGATACTGACCTTCGATCCTTGCCCGCCGGTGGGGTCACACAGCCGCATCTTTGTGCCTGCCCAGTCCACCTGCATCGTATGGCCTGGGGCATGGGTGATCCTGGCGGTCAGCCCAGCTGCATCAACGTGTTGGGCCACAAGCTGGCGAAACCGCTCGTAGCTGTAATACCGCTGGCCTGGGTCCGCAGGCTGTGCGGTGTAGCGGCCCCACAGTACCTGCAGGGTCACCTTGTTGCGCCCGGTGCGTGCCTTGGCGACAGCGTCGAAATCGATCGGGACGAAATCGCCCTGAGCATGGCTGCGCCCGTCGACGAACCAGTCCACCAGCTCATGATCCGCAACCCCACGAAGTTGCTCACGGGTTGTGATGTTGTGTTCCACCAGCGCATCGCGTGCTTTTTGCACCGTGGTGTGCGAGCACCGCAGACTCGAACAGATTTGGCGGACAGACCAGCCTTTGAGCACTTGATCCATTACCGCCCGGTAGTCAGTCACAATCAGACTCCTCTGGTAACGCCGCGTGCCCTGAAGTCACGCGGTCACCAGAATCCTCCCCCGGACTGTTACTGGATGCTCACCAATGCGTTACTCGATACTCACCACGGTGTTACTAGATACGACCGCGTAACAACACTTGTAGGTACAGGTCAAAGACGAGCGCTTGGACTGGAACAGCAGGTTAATACCCTTGATAGGCATGAGTTCTCCCAGGAAACGTATACAGAGTTTGGCCTGGAAGAAGTTACTCAACACGAGTAAATGAGCGCCGAAATCCGGGTGAACAGTTGTCAAACACACGAAAATACCCGCCCAACACGAGGTTGGACGGGTACGACGTCGAAAAGCTAGGTGCTCTTAGCGAGCCTTCTCGATGATGTCGACGAGACGGAAGTGCTTGTCCTTGGACAGCGGACGCGTCTCCTCGATGAGGACGAGGTCGCCGATGCCGGCGGTGTTCTCCTCGTCGTGTGCCTTCACGCGGGTGGTGGTACGCACGATCTTGCCGTACAGGGCGTGGGACTTGCGGTCCTCAACCTCGACGACGATCGTCTTGTCCATCTTGTCGGACACAACGTAGCCACGACGACGCTTCTGCACTGCCTTGACCTTGGTGTTCTCAGTCACGTTTGCCTCACTCATGGTTATGCCTCAGCTCCCGTGGACTCCGGGACAACGGACAGGCCGAGCTCGCGCTCGCGCAGCACCGTGTAGATGCGAGCGATGTCGCGCTTCACGGTGGAGATGCGGCGGTTGTTGGTGAGCTGGCCGGTCGCGAGCTGGAAGCGCAGGTTGAACAGCTCTTCCTTCGCCTCGGTCAGACGGGTGCGCAGCTCATCGTCGTTGAGCTCGCGGAACTCAGATGCGGGGGTACCGGTTGCCATTAGAACTGGTCCTCCTTCTTAATCACGCGGACCTTGCACGGCAGCTTCGCGCCAGCGCGGCGCAGAGCCTCGATTGCAGTCTCCTCGTTCGGGTAGGACATTTCGAAAAGAATGCGGCCAGGCTTGACGTTGGCCACCCACTTCTCCACCGGGCCCTTACCGGAACCCATACGCACGCCGAGCGGCTTCTGGGTCAACGGACGATCCGGGAAGATGTTGATCCACACCTTGCCACCACGCTTGACGTGGCGGTTGATGGCGATACGTGCGGACTCGATCTGGCGGTTGGTGATGTACGCCGGCTCGAGCGCCTGCAGGCCGTAGTCGCCGAAGGTGATCTTGTTGCCGCCCTTGGACACGCCCGTGCGGTGCGGACGGTGCTGACGGCGGTACTTCACGCGCTTAGGGATGAGCATGAATTAGCCCTCCTTCTTCTGCTCTGCACGCTGGCGACGCTGGCCGCCGCGGCGCGGGCGACGGTCGCCACGGCCACCGCGCTCGTTCTTCGGAGCGTTGAGCTCGGACTCGCGGACACCGCCCACGACGTCGCCCTTGTAGATCCACACCTTGACGCCGATGACGCCAAAGGTGGTGTGTGCTTCTGCCGTGCCGTAATCGATCTCTGCACGCAGGGTGTGCAGCGGAACGCGACCCTCGTGGTAGCGCTCGACACGGGACATTTCCGCGCCGCCGAGACGGCCGGACGTCATAACCTTGATGCCCTTGACCTGCGGGTTGCGCATCGCGGACTGGATGGCCTTACGCATGGCGCGACGGAACGCGACACGGTTTACCAGCTGCTCAGCGATGGACTGTGCAACCAGGGTTGCGTCGGCATCGATGTTCTTGACCTCGATGATGTTCAGCGCGACCATCTTGCCGGTGAGCTTCTCCAGCTCGCGACGGATGCGGTCTGCCTCAGCGCCGCGGCGGCCGATGACGATGCCCGGACGAGCGGTGTGGATGTCCACACGCACGCGGTCGCGGGTGCGCTCGATGACGATGTCGGAGATGCCGGCGCGCTCGAGGTTCTTCTCGAGGTACTCGCGGAC
Organism: Corynebacterium haematomassiliense; assembly: GCF_013978595.1. GTDB lineage: Bacteria > Actinomycetota > Actinomycetes > Mycobacteriales > Mycobacteriaceae > Corynebacterium > Corynebacterium lehmanniae. The sequence continues at coordinate 143,717 of NZ_JACDTZ010000002.1, read as the reverse complement.
CTTGATGTCCTCCGCAACGTAGTCAGCGTAGTTCTTGTCGGCGTACCAGTGGGACTTCCAGTCGGAAGTGATACCCAGGCGCAGGCCGTGCGGGTGAATCTTCTGGCCCATTACTTGGCCCCTTCCTTGGACTCGACAACAACGGTGATGTGGGAGGTGCGCTTCCGGATCTGGAAGGCGCGGCCCTGGGCGCGCGGCTGGTAGCGGCGCATGGTCGGGCCCTCGTTTGCGTAGCACTCGGAGATGACGAGCGTGCGCGGGTCCAGGCCGAAGTTGTTCTCAGCGTTGGCCGCTGCGGAGGCGACAACCTTCGCAACGTCCTTGGCAGCACCCTGCGGTGCGTACTTCAGGATCGCGAGGGCCTCGGCAACGTCCTTGCCGCGGACGAGTGCCAGCACGCGGCGGGCCTTCATCGGCGAGACGCGGACAAACTTGGCCGTCGCGGATGCAGTGGTGATGGTGTCAGCCATTGCTTATCGACGTCCCTTCTGTTCCTTGACGTGACCCTTGAAGGTCTTGGTCGGTGCAAACTCGCCGAGCTTGTGGCCGACCATGGACTCGTCGACGAACACCGGCACGTGCTTGCGGCCGTCGTGGACGGCGAAGGTGTGACCGATGAAATCGGGGAGAATGGTCGAACGGCGCGACCAGGTCTTGATGACCTGCTTGGTGCCAGCCTCGTTCTGAGCGTCCACCTTGTTGAGGAGGTGCTCGTCGACGAACGGGCCTTTCTTCAGGCTACGTGGCATGTCTGTTTACCTCCTCTTAGCGCTTCTTCGAGCGGCGGCGCCGCACGATCATGTTGTTGGAATAACGGTTCGGGTTGCGGGTGCGGCCTTCCTTCTGGCCCCACGGCGACACCGGGTGGCGGCCACCCGAGGTCTTGCCCTCGCCACCACCGTGCGGGTGGTCGACCGGGTTCATGACCACACCACGCACGGTCGGGCGCCAGCCCTTCCAGCGCATGCGGCCGGCCTTGCCCCAGCGGATGTTGATCTGGTCGGCGTTGCCGACCTCACCGATGGTGGCGCGGCAGCGGATGTCCACGCGACGGATCTCGGAAGACGGCATACGCAGGACTGCGTAGTTGCCTTCCTTACCCAGCAGCTGGATGGACGCACCGGCGGAGCGGGCGAGCTTGGCACCAGCACCCGGCTTGAGCTCCACAGCGTGGATGGTCGTACCGGTCGGGATGTTGCGCAGCGGCAGGTTGTTGCCGACCTTGATGTCGGCGTTCGGACCAGCCTCGACGACGGTGCCCTGGGTCAGGCCCTTCGGCGCGATGATGTAGCGCTTCTCGCCGTCGTAGTAGTGCAGCAGCGCAATGTTTGCGGTGCGGTTCGGGTCGTACTCGATGTGAGCGACCTTTGCCAGCACGCCGTCCTTGTCGGAGCGGCGGAAGTCGATCACGCGGTAACGGCGCTTGTGGCCGCCGCCGCGGTGACGGGTGGTGATGTGGCCGTGAGAGTTACGGCCACCCTTCTTCGGGAGCGGGCGCAGCAGCGACTTTTCCGGGGTCGAGCGAGTGATCTCCTCGAACGCGGAAACGGAGCTGGCACGGCGACCCGGAGTTGTCGGCTTGTACTTGCGAATAGCCATAATGGTTCCTTTTCTATCGTCCTCTTCGCTGTGCGATAGCCGTTAGGCCGTCGCACCTCCGAAGATGTCGATGGAGTCGCTGCCCTCGCGGAGCGTGACGTAGGCGCGCTTGGTGTCCTTGCGCTGGCCGTAGCCGGTGCGGGAGCGCTTGCGCTTGCCCTCGCGGTTAGCGGTGTTCACCGATGCGACGTCGACGCCGAAGATCTGCTCCACGGCAATCTTGATCTGGGTCTTGTTGGCCGACGGAGCGACGAAGAACGTGTAGGTGTTCTGCTCCATCAGGCCGTAGCTCTTCTCGGAGAGCACGGGCGCGATGATGATGTCGCGCGGGTTCGCGATCTTAGCCATTTACTTCTCCTCCTCCGCAGCGGCGGTAGCGAGCTCCTTGCCGCGGTTGACGAAGGTGTGCAGCGCCTCGACCGAGAACACGACATCGTCAGCGTTGAGTACGTCGTATGCGTTCAGCTGGGTCGGCTCAATGATGTGGACGCCCGGCAGATTCCTTGCGGAAAGGCGGGAGTTCACGTCATCACGGCCGATCACCAGCAGAACCGACTTGCGGTCCGTGAGGCGCTCGATGAAAGCGCGGGCGGACTTGGTCGACGGGGTCTGGCCCGGAACCAGGTCCTCCACGATGTGGATGCGCTCGTTCTGTGCGCGGTTGGTCAAAGCGCCTGCGAGGGCAGCCTTGATCATCTTCTTCGGGGTGCGCTGCGCGTAGGAACGCGGCTGCGGACCGTGCACGGTGCCACCGCCGGTGAAGTGCGGCGCACGGGTGGAACCCTGGCGTGCGCGGCCGGTGCCCTTCTGGCGGAACGGCTTCTTGCCGCCGCCGGAAACCATGCCGCGGGTCTTCGTCGCGTGGGTGCCCTGGCGAGCTGCAGCAAGCTGTGCGTTCACAACCTGGTGCATCAGCGCCACGGAAGCCTCGCGGTCGAAGAACTCGGCCGGGAGATCGACAGAGCCCTTGGTGGCTCCGTCAGCGGTGTGGACGTCAAGCGTCAGGTTCGTCATGCGTGAGCACCGCCCTTCACTGCGGTCTTGACGGTGACAACGGAACCCTTTGCGCCCGGGATGGCGCCCTTGATCAGGATGAGGTTGTTGTCGCCGTCGATGCGTTGGATCTTCAGGTTCTGGGTGGTAACGCGGTTACCGCCCATGCGGCCTGCCATGCGCGTGCCCTTGAACACGCGGCCCGGGGTTGCGCAGGCGCCGATGGAGCCCACGCGGCGGTGCGCAGCCTGGTTACCGTGTGCGGCACCCTGGCCGGCGAAGCCGTGGCGCTTCATGGCGCCGGCGTAGCCGTGGCCCTTGGTGGTGCCGGCGACGTCCACGTAGGTGTCGCCCTCGAAGATGGTTGCGTTGAATTCCTGGCCGAGCTCGTAGCCCGAGGTGTCCTCCATGCGGATCTCGGCGACGAAACGGCGCGGGTTCACGCCGGCCTTCTTGAAGTGGCCGGCCTGTGGCTTCTTTGCCTTACGGGGATCGATGTCGCCGTAGGCGATCTGGATGGCGGAGTAGCCATCGGTCTCAGGGGTACGGATCTGGGTGACCACGCACGGCCCAGCTTCGACGACGGTAACCGGGATAACACGGTTGTCCTCGTCGAAGATCTGGGTCATGCCGAGCTTCTTGCCCAGAATGCCCTTGATCTGGTTCTCAGACATGTTGTTAGTTCTCCACTACTTACGTTGGGGATTGCTCTACTGGATGTTCACGTCGACGCTTGCCGGCAGGTCGATGCGCATGAGCGCGTCCACCGTCTTGGGCGTCGGGTCGAGAATGTCGATGAGGCGCTTGTGAGTGCGCATCTCGAAGTGCTCGCGAGAATCCTTGTACTTGTGGGGAGAACGAATAACGGCGTACACGTTCTTCTGGGTGGGCAACGGCACCGGGCCCACGACGCGGGCACCCGTGCGGGTGACCGTCTCGACGATCTTCTTCGCGGATGCGTCGATCGCCTCGTGGTCGTAAGCCTTGAGCCTGATGCGGATCTTCTGTCCCGCCACGCTTACCTCTTCCTCGCATCCCCACGTTCGTCCTTATTCTCTCCCGCTCATTTCGAACGGAGTGAGAAACGGGCGAAGCGGTGGGGTTTGTAGCTTCTAGTTTCTCTATAACGTTGTCCGGGCTGGGCCCTTGGCTCAACGCCAGTGTCGTTTCTGACTGCCATGACACGTCCGGAAGGTGACCGAGCAAATTCATGCTGTTTCAGTGCTTCCGCCAAGGCGTGCCCGTCTATAAGCACATGCCTGGGTGTCAGACTCGGAAGGGCGCGTGACCCTTGCGTACTGCCGCTGTGAATTTGCCATGGCCCTTCTCCGGTTTCTTCCGGTTGGAAGGTGTCATGTTTGCCTGGCCACCGGCCGGTTTCACCCGGCCCATGTCAAGGCAACCTGGGTATTAAAACACAAGGTTGCAGGAAGCACAAGCCCCGCTTCACGACGAACCTCCGGCGAGCCCACAAATATTGCAACTTGGTATCACCTTCTCCTCACCCCAGCCCGAGCGATTAGATCTGTGTACCCTTTATTTCCAGACCGTGCGCCTCACATCCGGAGGTCACGGATGCACAGTATTTACAGATTGAAAGGACCGTCATGGCCGACAAGAACGTTAACGAGACCTCTGCAAACACCGCAAAGACCACCGGCGCTAACACCCCGGCGTCCTCCTCCACCGCAGTGGAGCCGGAGCAGGTCCGCCCGCGCAACGAGAACCTGGAGACCGAGCACGGCTCCACCGTCATCGACGACAACGTTGTGGGCAAGATCGCAGGCATCGCTGCCCGTGAGGTCTCCGGCGTCAACAACCTGGGCGGCGGCGCTGCCCGCATGTGGGGCGCTGTGCGCGAGTCCCTGACCTCCTCCACCAACGTCCAGCAGGGCGTCAACGTGGCGGTCGAGGACGGCCACGCTTCCGTCGCCGTCGCCATCATCGCCGAGTACGGCGTGGCCATCCACGAGCTGGCTAACGCTATCCGCGAGAACGTCACCGTCGCCATCACCCGCATGACCGGCCTGATCGTGGACCGCGTGGACGTCACCGTGCACGACGTGCACCTGCCGGAGCAGGAGGGCGCCGAGCAGCTCGAGGACACCAACGCGAACTACCAGGCTGTCAACCAGCCGATCAACCAGTAAGCCATGGCGTACACCCCCGTTAGCCGCGAGGTTGCGGAGGGCGTCCGCGATGCCGCCGTCGCTGTCGACGGGGTCGCCGCATTGCACGGCGGCCGCGTCGGCGAGATTGCGACCTACCTGCCCAACACCCGCATTGAAGGCCTGAAGGCCATCTCGCGGGACGGCCGAACCGGATTTGAAGTCCACTTCGTCTTCGACGTCGCATCCGGCCGCAAGGTGCAGGACGTGGCCGAGGATGTCCGGGCGGCTGTTCTCGGCGCATCCGATGCGGAGTTCGTGGACGTTGTCGCAGGCGACGCGCAGTAGCGCTGCCCGCCCCAACCTCATAACCCGAAACGTGGTTTTATTATGAATCTTTTTGCTAACAAGGCGCTGACCGGCATCCTCATCGGTGTTGTAATCGCCTTCTTTGTCACCTTCGGCGGTTGGCCGGGCCTGCTCTGGCTGCTGCTGTTCACCATCATCGGCGGGGTTGTCGGGGCCCAGCTCGACGGCCGTCTGGACCTGTCCGCGGCCCTGAGTAACGGCACCGGCAGAGGCCGAAGCTAATGGATAATTCCTTCTACCACGTCAGTGAGCGCACCATCGAGCGCGTCGCTGAGGTGGCAGCTGCGGCGGTGCCGGGATGCCGGACCATCGACGCAAAGCTGGCCGGGCTCGCGGGACGCAGCTTCCCGCGCATCCACGCCCGGCTGGACCAGGCGACGGGCACAGTGGCGGTGGACACCGAGATTGCCACCTCCTACCCCGCCCCGGTAGCTGCCATCACCGACGCTGTGCGCGCAACCATCATCGCGCACATCCGCACGTTGGTGGGCCTGGACGTCTCGCGCGTGAAGGTCACAGTGGCCAATGTGGAAACCCTCCCCGACACCGGCCGCGTGACCTGGGACCAGGTGGCGGAGCACGAAGCCTTCGTGATCCCGACCCCCATCGAGGTCTCCCCGACCCGCGTGGAGCACCCCGTGACCAAGCCACTCGAGCAGCTCATGCCGATCGAGGCGCGCTCGCTCGTCGAAGACATGCGGGATGTGGTCGTCCCCGCCCCAATCGAGGTGGAGCACCCGGACCAGCCGGAGCCGGTGCGCACGTTTACTCCGGAGACCCCGGAGCCAGTGCGCACGTTCTCCCCCGAGGTGCCGGAGCCGCAGCGCCTCGTTGCCATCCACACCTCTCCGACGGAGGCGCGGGTCCCGTTCCCGCCGGAACCGGTGCAGCCGTGGTCGCCGCAGGCGAACGAGCTTGTCGCCCGCCATCCGCAGCTGCCCCCACTGCAGGCGCTCAAGCCTGTGGACGTCCAGCGTTTCGCCCAGCCCCGCGAGGTGCCGCTGCCGCGCCGCGCTCCGCTGAAGGAGATCACGGTCAACCGCCCGCCGCTCAAGCCCATCGTGGTGGAGCCGGTGGCGCGCGCCCCGATTTCCTCCGCACCTGGGCCGCAGCCGGTAGTGGTGCCCACGGCGCCCGCGCCGAAGCCGCTTAAGCAGATCACGATTGAACCGGTGGTGAAGTACTATGACCGCTCCCGCTAACACTGCACCCCCAGCTCAAGCAGTGGGCCCGCACCCGGGCGACGAGCCGCTGGGCAACCCGGCCTCGCGCTGGTTCGCGGTGCTGATTAGCCTGCTGCTGCTCGCGCTGGCTGGCGTCGCGGCGCGCGACCTGTGGTACCACTTCTACGGCGACGAGGCCCCGTCGGACTCCTGGCTGGGCCGCACCTGGGACTTCCTCGGTTCCTTTGAGGCCGATGTGACGGCAGTTGTCGTGGGCATCATTCTGGTGCTGCTCGGCCTGATCCTGTTGTTCTTCACGTTCAAGCCGCGCCCGCACGGCTACGTGCGGGTGAACTCCCCCGCCTCCATTTGGACCCGCCCGGTGGACATCGCCCGCAAGGCCACGTTCACCACCCGCGGGGACCTCGGCGGTGAACAGGTGAGCACGAAGGCGAACCGCAAGAATGTGAAGGTGCAAGTAGTCGACGACGGATCCGGCGCCGCCATGCAGGAGCGCATCACCCAATCCTTGAACGGTGAGTTCCATGCCCTGCAAACCCCGCCGGCTGTGTCGGTGAAGTTGCTGCCCAGCCCTGCTACGCAGCAATCGACTGCCCAGCGTTCAGGCGCGCCTCAGACCACTACGGAGTCCGCGCCCGCCACCACGACGACCCCGGAGGTGACGCGATGACGAAGACACTCAGCTTCTTCAACCGACTAGTGCTCTTCCTGCTCAGTTTGCTGTTGATCGCCGCTGGCCTTTTCCCGGTCGCCGAGTACTGGCAGATCCCCTACCTCGTCGACGCGGCCGACTACCTCGACCGCACCCGCCTGATCGACCTGGCTTACCAGGACCACTACGTCACCGCGCTGATCATCGGCGCTGTCGTGGCGGCAATCCTGGGCCTGTGGATCCTGCTGGCGAACATCCGGTCCCGCGCGTTTTCGAACCGTGGCATCCTGCCTGCGGATCCGGAGCACGGCGAGACTGTCATCAACGTCCAGCGGGTTGCCGAGGCAGCGTGCTCCTCCCTGGAGGACGCCAACGAGATCCGCCGCGCGTCCAGCAAGGTGGCGATGGTGGGCCAGCGTCCGACCGCGACGTTCACCGTCTTTGCCAACCCGGAGTACCCGCTCGATGATGCCGTGCGCATCATCGAGGCCGCGGATCAGGACTTCCGCATGGCTAATCACACCATGGACATTGACTCGGTGTGGAAGCTCCAGCTGGATCGGATTACCGCCTAGCGTTCCAACTCCAGCACGAGCTGCACCAGCCCCAGCGAGACCGGCATCCCGCCGCCCGCTGGGGCTATTTCCATCTCCGCACCAGGTTCGCAGCGCAGAATCTCGCTCCAGGCGATACGTTTGGTGTCCACTGCCCGCCCGTCTACCCGCCAGAGGCGGATGCGCTGCCCCACCACGGCTCGCGCGCCGTCGCTGAATTGGACCAGCCAGCGCCTACTGCCCACCGCCGATTGCGCGATGCTTATCGACGCCTCCGCTTCCCCCGCAATCCGCTCCACCAACGACACTATCCCCAGGCGGTGCTCCACGCCTTCCTCGTCGGAGACGACTAACGGAAGACCGGGGCCGGTCTTGCGCATCCCGCCCATCCGCCACACAGATGGCATACGTTCGGGATCGGTGCCGCTGCGCACCACCACGTAGCCGCCCGTGATGGTCACCAGGTGCGGCGGGTTGAGGGTGGTGATGGTGTGGGGGCCGGCGGTGGCGTCGATAAGCGAAGGATGCTCGCGCTCCATCGCCGCAAAGAGCTCCATGGTCTCGTCGTCGGTTGTGCCCCACCCTAGGCCGCGGTTTTGCAGCACGCCGATGAGCTGGGCGAAGTTCAGGTCCGGCTGGCCCTCCCAGGCACGCTGCAGCGCCTGGGTCAGGCGTGGGATTCGGGTGGGGTCGTGCACGCATGAGAGCCTAGCGCATGCGAAAAGCCGCCTTCCCCGGCGGGGAAGACGGCTTCTACGTCAGCTGGTTACACCAGGTCTGGAATTAGTCCAGGATCTTGGTGACGCGGCCAGCACCGACGGTGCGGGAGCCCTCGCGGATAGCGAAGCGCAGGCCCTCGTCCATAGCGACCGACTGGATCAGCTCGACGGACATCTCGACGTTGTCGCCCGGCATGACCATCTCGGTGCCCTCCGGCAGCTTCACAACGCCGGTGACGTCGGTGGTGCGGAAGTAGAACTGCGGACGGTAGTTGTCGAAGAACGGGGTGTGGCGGCCGCCCTCGTCCTTGGACAGGACGTAGACGGAACCCTCGAACTTGGAGTGCGGGGTGTAAGCGCCCGGGTGGATGACAACCTGGCCACGCTCGACGTCCTCGCGCTTCAGGCCACGGAGCAGCAGAGCTGCGTTGTCGCCAGCCTCAGCGGTGTCAAGAAGCTTGTTGAACATCTCGATGGAGGTGACGGTGGTCTTCTGGGACTTCTCGCGGATACCGATGATCTCGACCTCGTCGTTGAGGTTGAGCACGCCACGCTCCACACGACCGGTAACCACGGTGCCGCGGCCGGAAATGGTGAAGATGTCCTCGATCGGCATCAGGAACGGCTTGTCGGTCTCGCGCTCCGGATCCGGGATGGAGTCGTCGCAAGCCTGCATGAGGTCGATGACGGACTGAACCCACTTCTCGTCGCCCTCGAGAGCCTTCAGAGCGGAGATGTGGACGATCGGAGCATCTTCGTCGTACTCCTGCTCGGCCAGCAGCTCGCGGACCTCCATCTCGACGAGCTCGATGATTTCCTCATCGTCGACCATGTCGCACTTGTTCAGAGCGACGAGGATGTACGGAACGCCGACCTGGCGAGCGAGCAGCACGTGCTCGCGGGTCTGCGGCATCGGGCCGTCGGTAGCAGCAACCACGAGGATTGCGCCGTCCATCTGAGCAGCGCCGGTAATCATGTTCTTGATGTAGTCGGCGTGGCCCGGGGCGTCCACGTGAGCGTAGTGGCGCTTCGGGGTGTTGTACTCCACGTGGGAGATGTTGATGGTGATGCCGCGCTCGCGCTCCTCCGGAGCCTTATCGATTGCGTCGAAGGCGAAGGCCTTGTTCTCCTCCGGGTAAGCATCTGCCAGCACCTTGGTGATAGCGGCGGTGGTGGTGGTCTTGCCGTGGTCGACGTGACCGATGGTGCCGATGTTCACGTGCGGCTTAGTGCGCTCGAACTTTTCCTTTGCCACTGTTGTCCTCCTGGACTTCATGGTGACTACGACCTTCGCAGCCACGTGGTTTACATACGCCCCGGCCCGCGCCCAGCGCAGGGCACGGATACGGGAGCCATTTCACAATGTGCCAGTTACAAGATCCTAGGTTTCCAGCGGCCGTTTTTCAAACCGGCCTCGCCGTTTCCCCCGGATCGACCTAGAGGGTAACGGCCGGCTCAGACACCGTCCTGTTCCTGGGCGGTACCTCAGCGCGGCCGCTGCCCTCTCGCCCCGCCTCCGCGGAATCCGCGCCGCACCGCTGGCACGCGGTGCGGACCCGTGAGGAGGGGCGGGCGGCAACTACTTGTTGCCGTTGCGCTCGTCGATGATCTCCTGAGCGACGGACTGCGGAACCTCAGCGTAGGAGTCGAACACCATGGTGAAGTTCGCGCGGCCAGCGGTGGAGGAACGCAGGTCGCCGATGTAGCCGAACATCTCGGACAGCGGCACCTTTGCCTTGACAACCTTCGCACCGGAGCGGTCCTCCATTGCGAAGACCTGGCCACGGCGGGAGCTGATGTCACCGTTGACGGTGCCCATGTACTCCTCCGGGGTCACAACCTCGACGGCCATGACCGGCTCGAGCAGGACCGGCTTCGCCTTCGCGACAGCTTCCTTCAGCACCTGGGAACCAGCGAGCTTGAACGCCATCTCCGAGGAGTCGACGTCGTGGTACGCGCCGTCCTCGAGGGTGGCCTTGATGTTCACCAGCGGGAAGCCGGCGAGGAAGCCGTACTGCATCGCGTCCTGGATACCAGCGTCCACGGACGGGATGTACTCCTTCGGCACGCGGCCGCCGGTGACGGCGTTCTCGAACTTGTAGGAAGCGGACTCGCCCTCTTCCAGCTCTTCCGGATCCGGGCTGTACGGCTCGATGGTGACGATGACCTTCGCGAACTGGCCGGAACCACCCGTCTGCTTCTTGTGGGTGTAGTCCAGGGACTCGACCTTCTTGCGGATGGTCTCGCGGTACGCAACCTGCGGGGAACCGATGTTCGCCTCGACCTTGAACTCGCGCTTCATGCGGTCCACCATCACGTCGAGGTGCAGCTCGCCCATGCCGCCGATGACGGTCTGGCCGGTCTCCTCGTCCAGCTGGACGGTGAAGGTCGGGTCCTCCTCGGCAAGCTTCTGAATAGCGGTGCCCAGCTTCTCCTGGTCAGCCTTGGTCTTCGGCTCAATAGCCACCTGGATCACCGGATCCGGGTAGTCCATGGACTCGAGGATGATCGGGTGGTCCGGGTTGCACAGGGTGTCGCCCGTGGTGGCTTCCTTCAGACCGATGAACGCGTAGATGTTGCCGGCGTCGGCGTGCTCGACCGGGTTCTCCTTGTTCGCGTGCATCTGGAAGAGCTTGCCCACGCGCTCCTTCTTGGACTTCGTGGAGTTGAGCATCTGCTCGCCCGGGATTGCCTGGCCGGAGTAGACGCGCACGTAGGTGAGCTTGCCGAAGAACGGGTGGACGGCGATCTTGAACGCCAGAGCGGAGAACGGCTCCTCGACAGACGGCTTGCGGGTCAGGTCCTCTTCACCGTCGACGGAGGTGCCGTGGACGTCGCCGATGTCGATCGGGCTCGGCAGGTATGCGACAACAGCGTCGAGAATCGGCTCGATGCCCTTGTTGCGGTATGCGGTACCGCAGAACACCGGGTAGACCTCGGAAGCAATGGTCAACTTGCGGATGGCCGCCTGGATCTCTTCCTTCGTCAGCTCCTCGCCGCCGAAGTACTTCTCCATGAGCTCCTCGTCGGACTCAGCGACGGTCTCGAGCAGCTTCTCGCGGTACTCCTCAGCCTTCTCCTTGAGATCCTCCGGGATCTCCTGGATCTGCGGCGGGGTGCCGGTCTCGACCTTGCCCGGCCACATGAGGGCCTTCATGTCGATGAGGTCGACAACGCCGTCGAAGTCGTCCTCAGCGCCGATCGGAAGCTGCATGACCAACGGCTTCGCGCCGAGGCGGTCGACGATGGTACCGACGGTGTAGTAGAAGTCAGCGCCCAGCTTGTCCATCTTGTTGACGAAGCAGATGCGCGGGACGTCGTACTTGGCAGCCTGACGCCACACCTGCTCGGACTGGGGCTCCACGCCCTCCTTGCCGTCGAACACGGCAACAGCGCCGTCGAGCACGCGCAGGGAGCGCTCCACCTCAATGGTGAAGTCCACGTGACCCGGGGTGTCGATGATGTTGATCTGGTTGTTGTTCCAGAAGCAGGTCACAGCAGCGGACGTAATGGTGATACCGCGCTCCTTCTCCTGCTCCATCCAGTCAGTGGTGGCGCCGCCATCGTGGGTCTCGCCAACCTTGCGGTTGATGCCCGTGTAGAAGAGGATGCGCTCGGTCGTGGTGGTCTTACCGGCGTCAATGTGGGCCATGATGCCGATGTTGCGGACCTTGTTCAGGTCCTTAAGCACTTCTTGTGCCACGTTAAATACCCCAACTTTGAAGTCGTCGACGCCTGTCGGCGCCTATGTCGGTCAGTTGTCCTTTGTCAATTCTGCCACTACATCGCGGAAGTGGCAGCGTGAGGTCCGACTCAGCTGGAAAAACCCGGAAACGCACCAGCTCGCTTCCCTAGGAAGCGGGTATGCAGTTTCCGGGTTTCCATGCTTCGCCTTGCTCCAGCGACTACCAGCGGTAGTGGGCGAAGGCGCGGTTGGCCTCGGCCATCTTGTGGGTGTCCTCGCGGCGCTTCACGGAGGCGCCGAGACCGTTGGAAGCATCCAGGATCTCGTTGGCGAGGCGCTCCATCATGGAGTTCTCGCGGCGCTGACGGGTGAAGGTGACCAGCCAACGCAGTGCGAGGGTGGTGGAGCGGGCCGGCTTGACGTCGACCGGGACCTGGTAGGTCGCGCCACCGACACGGCGGGAGCGAACCTCGAGGTCCGGACGGATGTTGCCGATGGCCTTTTCCAGGGTGCCCACCGGGTCGGTGCCGGTCTTCTCACGGCACTGCTCGAGCGCGCCGTAAACGATGCGCTCTGCGGTGGACTTCTTGCCGTCCTGCAGGATCTTGTTCACCAGCATGGTGACCAGCTCGGAGTTGTAAACCGGATCCTTGACTACGGGACGCTTCGGTGCTTGCTGCTTACGCATTGTTTACTGTCCCTTCTTCGCGCCGTAACGGGAGCGAGCCTGCTTGCGGTCCTTCACACCCTGGGTATCCAGAGCGCCGCGGACGATCTTGTAGCGCACACCCGGCAGGTCCTTCACACGACCGCCGCGCACGAGCACCATGGAGTGCTCCTGCAGGTTGTGGCCCTCGCCCGGGATGTATGCGGAAACCTCGATGCCGGAGGTCAGGCGCACACGGGCGACCTTACGCAGAGCAGAGTTCGGCTTCTTCGGAGTGGTGGTGTACACGCGGGTGCACACGCCGCGGCGCTGCGGGGAACCCTTCAGCGCAGCGGTCGCCACCTTGGTGGACTTATCGTGGCGGCCCTTGCGGACCAGCTGCTGAATAGTAGGCATTCACGCTCTTTCTGTTAGCGCGTCCCGCCCACACCCGGCCATACATGCAAAAATGGGGGCTCTTCTTCGGGGCCCTGCCGATTGCATGAACTACCGTGTGAACGAGTCGCATGGAGTTCGAGTACTTCGCGCCGCAAGATACGGGCGAAACCTCGCTAAAGGTACACCGAAGGAACGTCGCAAAGCAAACTGCGTGTCCGCGGTCGCCCGGTTACACTGCTGCCATGGCTCCTTGGACGGGTGTCTCCCAGTCGCTGCGCGACGTTGCTGTTGAGTCCGCGGTGATTCCGGCACGCGCGGCGGGTCTGCTGTTTCGCCACCTGTCGCAGCTGGTCACAGTGGTATGCCTCGGCCTTGCCGGGCGCCAGGCCGTGATTTGGCTGGCGGTGTGGCTCTCCACATTCAGCAGCCTCGCCGCCAGCCTTGTCATGCCGCTGGCGCCGCTGATGGTGATGTTGTCCATCATCTTCTCGCTGTGGCTTTTGCGCCCCTCGCTGCCGTTTCTCGCGGCGACGTTTCCGGACCGCAAGGACGGTTCTTCCCGGGTGCGCCTGCTTTCTGCCGGGGGCATGCTGATCAGTTTCCTCACGGTGTACTCCACCCACGGCCTGCTCAAAGAGGACCTCGCCGCGTTCCGCCGCGCCACCACCTACGACGAGCACTTCAACCGAGGCTTTGAAGCGGACTTCAGGCGCGCATTTATCGACGACACCGCCGCCCTGATCGGCCTAATCGCCGGCACCATAGTGCTGCGCAAAGTCATCGGCTACTTCGCCCTGGCGGAGAAGGGCCTCGGATTCACCTACCTCGCCGCTTACCTGGAAGTGCTGTGGATGACCACAGTGTCGGTGTTCTTGACCAACCGGCTCAGCGCCGTGCAGGACTGGGCGCTTTCCCGCCGCAGCCTGGCCCCGGCCCACCAACGCTATGAAGAGCTGAAAACCGACGTCGCTGAGCACACCGGCGTGCTTGGCGACGCGTGGGGCTGGCTCGCCGACCAACTACCGGCGCTGAACCAACTAGTGACCGTTCCGATTGCGTGGCTGACGCTCGGCGCCGTGGTCTTCGGCACCACGCTCGCCGCCAAGAAGGCGGAAGATGCGAAGGTCGAGGAGGCGCCGGAGGGGGCGTCGGTAAGCATCCGCAAACGCATGCAGGCCGCCGCCCACAACGAGGCCAAGCATGCGGTCGACGAGGCGCTGCAGCCCGTGGTCGGGCCCATCAAGGCGACGCTCAAAGGGCTGCGCACCCTTGCGCGGGCGGGGCTGGTGCCCATGACCATCTTCTGCATCGTGTTCATGCTGGCCACCAGCGTCGAGCTTGGCGTGGTCGAGCTTGGGCGCACCCTCATCGGCCCGGTGGACAGCAAGATGGCCGCGGAACAGGTCCTCAACTACCTGCTGGTGGTCGCGCGGGCGGTGTACCTGCTGGTGGTGGTGTGCCTAATCGCCTCAGGCCTGGACTTCTTCCTGCGGCACAGCTACTCGCCGAAAGAAGGGGAATCCACGTAGACCTTCGGCTCCGGCAGCACCACCGTGGCGTAGTGGGGAAAGTCCCACCCGATATGCAGCTTGACCGGTTGCACGCCGTCCGGCAGCGCCAGCGGGGTGACCTTGCGCCACTCGTCCGGGCGCGGATCACCCGGCTCGAGGTGCTGTCCGGTGGAACCGATCTCGTCCACCCGGACCACGGGGCCGGCCTCCCCCGGCGGGGTGCAGGCGTGCAGGGCGCTGAAGTCGTCGATGGGCGTGCCGAACAGCCCGTCCTTGCGCAGATACTCCTTGCCGTCCGAGCCGGTCACCCACATGCGGCAGTTCTCCAGCACCGACTCCGCCGGCGCGTGCCACTGCGTCAACACCGCCCAGATGGTGAATCCCTCCGGGGAGTGCAGGCCGATCTGGCTTTCGTCCTCCACTGCCTGGAAGCCGAGCACCTCGACGTCCGCTTGGTGCCGTGCGCCGTCGAAATCCGCGACCGGCAGGTCGAAGCTGCCCGCAGCGCCCGCGGCGATCACCTGCTCCTGCGACCACGTCCACGGCCTGACCAGGCTGAAGTACGGCTGGGACGACGCCGCGAGCATCAGACCGGCAGCCACGGGCGCGCTTGCCCACCAGAGCTTCCTCACAACCACACCGCCTCACGGGTCACCCGGGATTGCCGCTGCGTCTCCGGCAGCTGCACCACCACGCGCGGGCCCATCCGGTTGCCCACGTAGAAATACAGCGTGGCGGCTTCGACCTCATCCTCCGGCATCTCAAACACCAGCGTGCAGGGGCTGCGCAGCCCCGGGTAGGTCAGCTCGCACGCGTTGCCCGGGGTGTTCTCCGGCGCGTAGAGGTTCCCGCCGGCCGCCTCAATCTCCGCGCCAAGCAACACCTCCTGGTCCTGGGTGAACTGGTAGTCCACCACCACCCACCTGGCGTTGGAGGCAGTGCCGTTGAAGGTCTCCGCCACGGTGACCTGCACGTCCTCCACGTCGCCGATGATCGGGGCCGAGTTGGCGTAGTCGAAGCTTGCGGCGGCGCGGTCGGCGGCGTTGGGCAGCACGTCGCGAAGCTGCATGCCCAGCACAAGCAACGCGAGTGCCGCGGCGGTGGTCCACACCCTGCGGAAATTCATCGCAGCTCCACCTCCGCCACGCGCTCTTTGGCAAACCAGGTTTTGTCGCCGTCCAGGAAGGACTTGCGGTACTCCATCGACCACACCACCAGCGTGTCGCCGGCGTCTTCGCCGCTGAACACGAGGGCGATGTCCTGCGGCACGCCGGGGTTTAGCAGCTGGTTGTCCGGCAGCGGGACGCTCTCGAAGTCCTCGTCGCTGGTGAGGCGCGCGTCGATCTTTTGGAACTTCGGCTGCTCCTCCGACGCTGAATCCTCCAGATCAAACGCCTGGTGCCACTGCACCGCGTAGATGGGCCGCTCAGCGGTGTTGGTCAGCCGCATGTGCACCACCCGCGCGCCGTCGAGGACGTAGGTGCGTTGCACCTGGACGGTCAACGGCGAAACGTCCAGCTCCTGCGGCTCCGCCGTCTCGGTGGCGGTGACGACTTGCTCGGGCGCCGCCTCCTCGAACCCGCCGGCCAGCCCTGTCACGCCGGCGAGCGCAAGCAAGCCCGCGACGGTCGCGTTCGTCCTCGTCCCGATGTCCGCCGCGACCGACTTCGCCAACCCCCGCACGGGCTGGTGCTTCGCCGACTTTTCGCTCACACGTGGAATCTAAGCAGAATGCGGCAATATTCGCGTGCCTTTCGCCTGCCGACGCCGTCTTCGGCAACTACTGTCCAAGTTATGGACAACCCCACCCCGCCCCGCAAACGCGCCTCCGACGCTGAGCGCGACACCGCCGCCAAACACCTCCAAGACGCTTTCGCCGACGGACAGATCTCCATGGCCGAGTTCGACGAACGCTCCCGCGCCCTCTACGCCGCCACCTACGCCGACGAACTTCCCGGCCTGGTGGAGGACCTCTCGCCCGCCAAACGCCCGGACCGGGAAGTTGCCCCATCCCACGCGCTGGTCACAGGCGAAAGCGGCGGTTCCGCATTCACGCTGTCAGTCATGGGCGGGTCCGAACGCACCGGCCAGTGGCTCATGGCGCCGACGCACACCTCCCTCACCCTGATGGGCGGCAACGCACTCGACCTGCGCGAAGCCCGGTTCGCCGCGCACGAAACCACGGTCAACGCCGTGGCGATCATGGGCGGCGTCGACATCATCGTGCCCGACGACGTCCGCGTGATCGACGACGGCATCGGCGTCATGGGTGGCTTCGGGTTGGAGGACCACCCGTCCTGCACCGTCCCCGTCGCGCAGCTGTCTGCCGACGCGCCCGTGATCCGCGTCCGCGGCCTCGCCCTGATGGGCGGCGTGGGCATCACGCGCGCGGCCCGCGGCGCACGGGTGCGGTAGGGCGGGGCGTCGAAAAGCAAAACGCCCGGCCTCCCCTTTCGCGGGGAAGCCGGGCGTTTTTCACGCAGACCTAGCTAAGCCAGAATGCTGGGCCTGGTGTTACAGCTCCTCGAAGCCGAACTCGTCCATCGGGACGGAGGCGCCGGTGAACTCGCCGTAGCCCTCGTCGCCGTAGATGGAGTCGCCGAACGTCGGGATCGAGTACGCCGCGGAGCGTGCCGCCTCGGTCGGCTTGACCTGGATGTTGCGGTAGCGCGAAATACCCGTACCGGCCGGGATCAGCTTGCCGATGATCACGTTCTCCTTCAGGCCGATCAGCTTGTCGGAACGCTTGTTGATCGCGGCGTCCGTGAGCACGCGGGTGGTCTCCTGGAAGGAGGCCGCCGACAGCCAGGACTCCGTGGCCAGCGATGCCTTGGTGATGCCCATGATCTCGGAGCGCATCTCCGCCGGCTCGCCGCCGTCCGCCACAGCTGCGGCGTTGACCTGGCGTGCCTCGGACAGATCCACCAGGGTGCCCGGCAGGAACTCGGTGGAACCCGAGTCGATGACGGTGCCGCGGCGCAGCATCTGGCGGATGATGATCTCGATGTGCTTGTCGTGGATGGACACACCCTGGGTGCGGTACACAGCCTGGACCTCGTCGATCAGGTGCTTTTCCACACCGCGGCGGCCGAGGACCTCGAGCACGTCGTGCGGGTCGGCAGCGCCGCGGAGCAGACGCTCGCCCACCTCGACGTGGTCGCCCTCGCGCAGGCCGCGCTCGATCATGGCCTCCGGGTTGGACTCCATCGGGCGGCGCACCTGGGCCAGGCCCTGGCGCTTGGACAGCTTCTCGTAGACCACCACGTCGGAGCCGTCGTCCGGGTGGATGGTCAGGGTCCAGAAGTTGCCCTCGTCCTCGAGCGAGATGGTGCCCGCCACGGATGCGATCGGGGCACGGTTCTTCGGCACACGGGCCTCGAACAGCTCCTGCACACGCGGCAGACCGCCGGTGATGTCGCCGCCGACGCCGCCCTGGTGGAAGGTACGCATGGTCAGCTGCGTACCCGGCTCACCAATGGACTGCGCAGCCACGATGCCGACAGCCTCGCCGATGTCCACGAGCTGGCCGGACGCCATGGACTTGCCGTAGCACTTGGCGCAGACACCGGTCGGGGTCTGGCAGGTCAGCACGGAACGGACCTTGATCTCGGTGACACCGGCGGCCACGAGCTCGTCGATACGCTCTTCAGTCAGCTCGGTGCCGGCCTCGGCGATGACCTTGTCGTCGGCACCCTTGACGTCGGCAGCCAGGACGCGGCCGGACACGGAGGTCTCGACCAGGTCGTGGCGCGCGAACGAACCGCCGGACTCGACCGCAACCGGAACCTTGACGCCCTGGCGGGTGCCGCAGTCCTCCTCGCGGACGATGACGTCCTGCGCCACGTCCACCAGACGACGGGTGAGGTAGCCGGAGTCCGCGGTACGAAGCGCGGTATCGGCCAGGCCCTTACGGGAACCGTGGGAGTTGTTGAAGTACTCCATCACGGACAGGCCCTCGCGGAAGGAGGTCTTGATCGGGCGGGTGATGTACTCACCACGCGAGTTCACGACCATGCCCTTCATGCCAGCCAGGGTCCAGATCTGGCGCATGTTACCGGCAGCACCGGACTTCACGATCATCGGAATCGGGTTGTCGTCCGGGTACAGGTCCTCCACGGCCTGGCCCACCTTGTTGGTGGCGTCCTGCCACAGCTCGACCAGGCGGTCGTAGCGGTTCTCCTCGGTCAGCGCACCCTTCTCCCAGAACTTGCGCTCGATGGCCTCGGCTTCCTTCTCGTACTGCTCGAGTACCTCGGTCTTGTTCGGGAGGATGAGCACGTCGGCCATGGAGATGGTCACGCCGGAACGCGTCGCCCAGTAGAAGCCGGCGTCCTTCATCTTGTCCAGCACCTGCGCGACGGTGATCATCGGGTACTTCTCAACCATGGACTGGATGATGTCGCCCAGCAGCACCTTGCCGCCGCCACCGCCCTTACGGACCATGGCACCTTCCTGGTACGGGAAGTTGAACGGCAAGAGCTCGTTGAACATGATGCGACCCAGGGTGGTGTCCGTCATCCAAGCCTGACCCTTTTCCCAGCCGTCCGGGAACTGCTCCGCCTCGATCTCCGGGGTCGGACGCAGGTGGTCGATGCGGACCTTGATCGGGGCCTGCAGGCCCAGCACGCCCAGGTCGTAGGCCATGATGGCCTCGCGGTAAGACGAGTAGACGCCGCGGGCCGGACCGTTTTCGTCGGCAGGTGCGTACGCACCCTCGCCGCCGATCTCCTGCGGGCCCTTGAGCATGGTCAGGAAGTACAGGCCGGTGACCATGTCCAGGCGCGGCATCGCCAGCGGCTTGCCGGACGCCGGGGACAGGATGTTGTTCGACGACAGCATGAGCACGCGGGCCTCAGCCTGCGCCTCAGCGGACAGCGGCAGGTGGACTGCCATCTGGTCGCCGTCGAAGTCGGCGTTGAACGCCTCACAGGCCAGCGGGTGCAGCTGGATGGCCTTACCCTCGACCAGCTTCGGCTCGAAGGCCTGGATGCCCAGGCGGTGCAGCGTCGGTGCGCGGTTGAGCAGCACCGGGTGCTCTGAAATCGCCTCTTCCAGCACGTCCCACACCTCGGGGCGCTGGCGCTCCACCATGCGCTTGGCGGACTTGATGTTCTGCGCGTAGTCGTTGTCCACCAGGCGCTTCATCACGAACGGCTTAAACAGCTCGAGCGCCATACGCTTCGGCAGACCGCACTCGTGCAGCTTCAGCTGCGGGCCGACGATAATCACGGAACGGCCGGAGTAGTCCACGCGCTTGCCCAGCAGGTTCTGGCGGAAGCGGCCCTGCTTGCCCTTGAGCAGGTCGGACAGGGACTTCAGCGGGCGGGTGCCCGGGCCGGTGACCGGGCGGCCGCGGCGGCCGTTGTCGAACAGTGCGTCAACGGACTCCTGCAGCATGCGCTTCTCGTTATTCACGATGATCTCGGGCGCACCCAGGTCGATCATGCGCTTCAAACGGTTGTTGCGGTTGATCACGCGGCGGTACAGGTCGTTCAGGTCGGAGGTGGCGAAGCGGCCACCGTCGAGCTGGACCATCGGGCGCAGCTCCGGCGGGATCACCGGGATCGCGTCCAGGATCATGCCGGCCGGGTCGTTGCCGGAGCGCTGGAACGCGGCGACGACACGCAGGCGCTTCAGGGCACGGACTTTCTTCTGGCCCTTGCCCTCGGCGATGATGCCGCGCAGCTCCTCGGCCTCGGCGTCGAGGTCGAAGTTGCGGATCAGGGTCTGGATCGCCTCGGCGCCCATGCCGCCGGTGAAGTAGTCCTCGTAGCGGTCAACGAGCTCCTCGTAGAGATTCTCGTCGATGATCATCTGCTTCGGCGCGAGCTTCTGGAAGGTGGTCCAGATCTCGTCGAGGCGCTCAACCTCGCGCTCACCGGCCTCGCGCAGGTGCTGCATCTCCTTGTCGGCAGCGTTCTGCACCTTCTTGCGGGCAGCGGCGGTCGCGCCGGAAGCCTCGAGCTCTGCGAGGTCTTCCTCCAGCTTCTGCGCGCGGTCCGCGATCTCGGAGTTGGTGTCGTCCTCGACATCCTTCTTCTCCATCAACATCTCCGCCTCGAGGGTGGACATGTCGTTGTGGCGCGCCTCCTCGTCAACGGAGGTGATGATGTTCGCCGCGAAGTAGATGATGCGCTCGAGGTCCTTCGGCGCCAGGTCCAGCAGGTAGCCCAAGCGGGACGGAACGCCCTTGAAGTACCAGATGTGGGTCACCGGAGCGGCCAGCTCGATGTGGCCCATGCGCTCGCGGCGCACCTTGGACTTGGTCACCTCGACGCCGCAGCGCTCGCAGATGATGCCCTTGTAGCGGACGCGCTTGTACTTGCCGCAGGCGCACTCCCAGTCGCGGGTCGGGCCGAAGATGCGCTCGCAGAACAGACCGTCCTTCTCCGGCTTGAGCGTGCGGTAGTTAATGGTTTCGGGCTTCTTCACCTCGCCGTGGGACCAACGGCGGATGTCGTCGGCGGTGGCCAGGCCGATGCGAAGCTCGTCGAAGAGGTTTACGTCAAACACGTAAAAATTCCTTTTCTTCTAGATGTGTGCTGTTCGTTCGTCGTGCCGTCGAAAAGCAAAAGCTTTACGACGGCTACCTGGCGCTTAGGCGGTGTCCGCCGCTGCACCCTCGTCACGGGAAAGGTTGATGCCAAGCGAGGAGCCGGCCTGATCGAACTCGTCGTCGTCGCCGTCGAGCTCCATCGGGGTGCCGTCGGTGGAGAGGACCTCCACGTTCAGGCACAGGGACTGCAGCTCCTTGAGCAGCACCTTGAAGGACTCCGGGATGCCCGGATCTGGGATGTTGTCGCCCTTGACAATCGCCTCGTAGACCTTCACGCGGCCCACCACGTCATCCGACTTGATGGTCAGAAGCTCCTGCAGGGTGTAGGCGGCGCCGTATGCCTGCATCGCCCACACCTCCATCTCGCCGAAGCGCTGGCCGCCGAACTGGGCCTTACCGCCCAGCGGCTGCTGCGTAATCATGGAGTACGGGCCGGTGGAACGGGCGTGGATCTTTTCGTCCACCAGGTGGTGCAGCTTGAGCATGTACATGTAGCCGACGGAAACCGGGTACTTGTACGGCTCGCCGGAACGGCCGTCGAACAGGGTGGTCTTGCCCTCGCCGTCGACCATGACGTCGCCGTCGCGGTTCGGCTT
The DNA here is from genome assembly GCF_013978595.1 of Corynebacterium haematomassiliense. Taxonomy (GTDB): domain Bacteria; phylum Actinomycetota; class Actinomycetes; order Mycobacteriales; family Mycobacteriaceae; genus Corynebacterium; species Corynebacterium lehmanniae. Next base: position 122,146 of record NZ_JACDTZ010000002.1, on the reverse strand, counting down.
GGAGTTTGCCAAAAGGCCTGCGATCTCGTCGTTGGTGGCGCCGTCGAACACCGGGGTTGCGGTGAGCGAGTCAGCCGGCACGTCGTAGAGGTGCTCCGGCAGGGTCTCGAGCAGCTTGGCGTTCGCCGGGTCGTCCGGGTTGACGGTCCAGCCGGCCTTGGCCAGCCAGCCCAGGTGGATCTCCAGGACCTGGCCGATGTTCATACGGCGCGGCACACCGTGGGTGTTCAGGATGATGTCCACCGGGGTGCCGTCAGCCATGAACGGCATGTCTTCCTGCGGCAGGATCTTGCCCACGACACCCTTGTTGCCGTGGCGGCCGGCCATCTTGTCGCCGTCCTGGATCTTGCGCTTCTGAGCCACGTACACGCGGATCATCTCGTTGACACCCGGGGACAGATCGTCGTCGTCCTCGCGGGAGAAGCGGCGCACAGCAATGACCTTGCCCTGCTCGCCGTGCGGCACCTTCAGGGAGGTGTCGCGAACCTCGCGGGCCTTCTCGCCGAAGATGGCGCGCAGCAGGCGCTCCTCCGGGGTCAGCTCGGTCTCGCCCTTCGGGGTGACCTTGCCAACGAGGATGTCGCCGTCGCGCACGTCCGCGCCGATGCGGATGATGCCACGCTCGTCGAGGTCCTTGAGCACGTCCTCGGAGACGTTCGGGATCTCGCGGGTGATCTCCTCGGCGCCCAGCTTGGTGTCGCGGGCGTCGATCTCGTGCTCCTCAATGTGCACGGAGGTGAGGATGTCCTCCTCCACCACGCGCTGGTTGAGGATGATGGCGTCCTCGTAGTTGTGGCCTTCCCACGGCATGAACGCGACCAGCAGGTTGCGGCCGAGCGCCATCTCGCCGTTCTTGGTGCCCGGGCCGTCTGCGATGACCTGGCCGGCCTCGACGCGGTCGCCCGCGGAGACGATCGGGGTCTGGTTGTAGCAGGTGCCCTGGTTGGTGCGCTCGAAGGTGCGCAGCATGTAGGTGTCGCGGCCGCCCTCATCGTCCATGACGGTGATGAAGTCGCCGGTGACGTTCTCAATCACGCCGGCCTTCTTGGAGATGACGGTGTCGCCAGCGTCGTAGGCGGCGCGCTGCTCCATGCCGGTGGCCACGTAGGCGGACTCGGCGCGCAGCAGCGGCACGGCCTGCTTCTGCATGTTGGCGCCCATCAGCGCGCGGTTCGCGTCGTCGTGCTCCAGGAACGGAATCATCGCGGTTGCGACGGAGACCATCTGGCGCGGGGAGATGTCCAGGTAGTCCACGCCCTGCGGGCCGACGACGCCGATGTCGCCTTCCTTGAGGCGGACCTCGATGCGCTCACCGGTGAGGTTGCCGTCCTTGTCCATCGGGGTGGCCGCCTGCGCGATGGCGTAGCGGTCCTCCTCGTCGGCGGTGAGGTAGTCGATCTGGTCGGTCAGCTTGCCGTCGTTGACCTTCTGGTACGGCGTCTCAATGAAGCCGAACGGGTTGACGCGGGCGTAGGACGCCAGCGCGCCGATCAGGCCGATGTTCGGGCCTTCCGGCGTCTCAATCGGGCACATGCGGCCGTAGTGGGACGGGTGGACGTCTCGCACTTCGATGCCGGCGCGCTCACGCGACAGACCGCCCGGGCCAAGCGCGGACAGGCGGCGCTTGTGGGTCAGGCCGGACAGGGAGTTGTTCTGGTCCATGAACTGCGACAGCTGGGAGGTGCCGAAGAACTCGCGGATCGCGGCGGAGACCGGGCGCACGTTAATCAGGGACGTCGGGGTGATGGACTCCGCGTCCTGGGTGGTCATGCGCTCGCGAACGACGCGCTCCATGCGGGACAGGCCGACGCGGACCTGGTTCTGGATCAGCTCGCCCACGGTGCGCAGGCGACGGTTGCCAAAGTGGTCGATGTCGTCGGTGTTGATCGGGATGATCTCGCCGGCCGGGGAGGTCATCTCGGTCTCGCCGGCGTGCAGGCGCACGAGGTACTCGAGCGTGGTGGCGATGTCCTCTTCGGTCAGCGTCATCAGACCGTCGTGGTCGCCGCCGAGGCCGAGCTTGCGGTTGACCTTGTAGCGGCCCACGCGCGCGAGGTCGTAGCGCTTGGCCTTGAAGAAGGAGTTCTCCAGCAGGGACTGCGCCAGGTCGCGCGTCGGCTGCTCACCCGGGCGCTGCTTGCGGTAGATCTCCAGCAGCGCCTCGTCGGTGTTGGACACACCGTCGTTTTCCAGGGTGGACATCATGATCTCGGAGAAGCCGAAGCGCTCCGTGATCTGCTCGGTGGTCCAGCCCAGGGCCTTCAGCAGCACGGTGACCGGCTGGCGGCGCTTGCGGTCGATGCGCACGCCGACGGTGTCGCGCTTGTCCACGTCGAACTCCAGCCACGCACCGCGCGACGGGATGACCTTCACGGAGTGCAGCGGGCGCTCCGTGGACTTGTCGATGGTCTCGTCGAAGTACACGCCCGGGGAGCGCACCAGCTGCGAGACGACGACACGCTCGGTGCCGTTGACGATGAAGGTGCCCTTGTCCGTCATCAGCGGGAAGTCGCCGATGAACACGGTCTGGGACTTGATCTCCTGCGTGTCGTTGTTAATGAACTCCGCGGTCACGTACAGCGGCGCGGAGTAGTTGATGTCCTTGTCCTTGCACTCGTCGATCGTGTACTTCACGTCTTCGAAGCGCGGCTCGGACAGCGTCAGGCTCATGTTGCCGGAGTAGTCCTCGATCGGGGAGATCTCGTCGAGGATGTCCTCCAGGCCGGACGTGATGCGTGCATCGTCGCCGCGGTTGGCCTGCTCGCGCTCGCGCCACTCTTGCGTGCCGACGAGCCACGCAAAGGATTCGAGCTGCACATCAAGAAGTCCCGGGACGGTGATCGGCTCATTAATCTTCGCGAACGAGTAACGTTCGGGAGCCCCGGGGATATCAGCCATGTTCATGGTCTGGTCTGAGACTGCCAAGTTGGGTCCTTCCAGCACCTCTGGCGGAGGCTCACCGCACCGCGTCTGGCTTCGCGGCCCAGTGGCGTTTCCGCAGGATAAGTTAGCATTCGGTCTGCTTCGGAAGACCCGCCCCCAGAGACAACAAAATCACCTTGTCAAATCGGGTTTTTCCATTCCCGTTGCACAAGGCTCTCTATGCGTACTGGAGACGGCTTCCAGCGCAAAGAACAACCATAGAGTAATCTCCCCCGTTTGTAAAGGCTGCCCGATGCCGTCTGGGCGCCTCGTGCGGTTGCTGCCGGAAGCCTACCACCCGCCAACCGCGCGCGGTCAATCGCGACGCGCCGCACGCCCCGGCCGCAGCGCGCCCGCCAGGCCCGCAAGGGTCAGCGCTGCACCAACCCAAGCCAGCACGCGCCACAGCCCGCGGTCCGCCGCGACGGTCTGCGCGTCAGCAACCTTCTGCACAAGCTTCTCGACGTCGTGCCGGTCCATCACCCCGTCATAGGTGACCACATTCTGCACCCCGCGGCCCTCGGCGTCTGCGTAGAAGTCGTCCACCTTCTCGTCAATGCCCACGACCACACCAGTCTCCTGGTCCACCAGGATCTCGCGGTCGGCGGCGTGGTGCAGGAAAGTGCGCTGCGGCTCGCCGTTTTCGCCCTCGAGCGTGAGCGTGTTTCGCGGGTCCGCGTAGCGCATGGCCACGTTCGTCGGCGCGATGTGCTGGGCGTAGCGGTACACCGTGCGCCCGGCGATCTCTTCCTCGCCGTCAAACTCCGCCGGCGCCGAGCCACGCAGCACCGGGTCGAAGACCTCCACGGTGTCCTGTGTCGCGGGGGCGGGGAAGGTCAACCACGCGCCGTCGATAGGCAATTGCGTTGCGGGCATACCCATGACGAGTTGCGTTTCCGCCGGCCCGGTCGCCGCACCCGTGACGCGATCCACGGCGTACGACCACGTCGATGCCGTGAGCAGGTCGTTGAAGTCCGAGCCCGACTCCCCCGCCCGCAGCGTGTCGCCCACGCGCACGCTCGCCGTGTCGGAATCGGACGGCTCCTGGATTTCCATGTGCAGCTGGCGCGTCACCGGCGCCGCCTCGCCGTCGCGGGTGCCGTTCGGGTCCGTGATGGTCCACGTGGCCTCCCCCAGCGCCAACGGCAGGCGATTGCCGGAAAGCAGCACGTTCGGCGCCAACAGCCCCGCCACCACCAGCGCAGCACCGACGCCGGCGAGCAACACGGAAAGAATGCGGGAAGTGGGCAGCATGGTGGGTTACTCTACCGCACCTCAAACACGCGAAACCCCCGCCCGCCGGAGTGGATACCGGCGACGGGGGTGTCGTCGTCAAGCAAAAAGCTCTTACTTAAGGGTGACCTTTGCGCCAGCCTCTTCGAGCTTGGTCTTGGCAGCCTCGGCGTCGTCCTTGTTGGCGCCCTCGAGGATTGCCTTCGGAGCACCCTCGACCATTTCCTTGGCGTCCTTCAGGCCCAGGCCCGGAACCAGCTCGCGGACAACCTTGATCACGCCGATCTTCTTGTCGCCAGCGTCCTCGAGAACGACGTCGAACTCGTCCTTCTCCTCAGCGGCAGCCTCGCCGCCAGCGGCCGGAGCGCCTGCAGCTGCAACAGCAACCGGAGCGGCTGCGGTCACGTCGAAGACCTCCTCGAACTCCTTCAGGAACTCGGAGAGCTCGATGAGGGTCATTTCCTTGAACTGCTCGATGAGCTCGTCCTTGGTGAGCTTAGCCATTGTGGCTTCCTTTCTGTTGTTGGGCGTTTACAGCCCGGATGTAAAAGAGTGTTTATGCGGCTTCCTGCTTGTCCTGCAGTGCAGCGACAAGGCGGGCCGTCTTGGATGCCGGAGCCTGGAACAGGCCGGCTGCCTTTGCCAGAGAGCCCTCGAATGCGCCAGCAAGCTTGGCAAGGGTGGTCTCGCGGTTGTCCATCTCGGCCAGAGCGTCGACCTGGGAAGCGTCCAGGACGTTGCCGTCCATGTAGCCGCCCTTGATCACGAACGCGTCGTGGTCCTTGTTGAACTTCTTCATCACCTTCGCAGCGTCGACAGCAGCGTCGCCCTTGATGAACGCGACGGCGGTCGGGCCGGTGAGAAGATCATCGAGACCCTCAATACCCTGCTCGTTTGCAGCGATCTTGATGAGGGTGTTCTTGGCGACGTGGTACTCGACATCGAAGCCCATATCGCCGCGCAGCTGCTGCAGCTGGCCGACGGTCAGGCCACGGTACTCAGTCAGCACGAGGGAATCCGCCTCAGCGAACTTCTCCTTCAGAACTGCAAGTTCCGCAGTGTTCTTCGGGTTTGCCATGACACACGCCTCCTTCCGATAACTTCATGTTGTTCAATCCGCCCGGAGCATCTTGCCTATCGACGTTCGCTTCGCGCGAAGCTGACGCGTATCAAGCAAAAATGCCCCGTGCAGAAGCACGAGGCATACGTTGGCGTGTGCCGCGTTTCTCCTGCGTGGGTCGGCCCCGTAAGTGGAGCGCCTTCGACTCCCTCACGAGAGTGACCGACGGTCTTCGGTGAAACTTGAGCTCGACCTTTGCGGCCGTTCAAACTTCGGTAGGGAATGCTAGCGGGTGGGCGCGGGTTTGACCAAATCGCGGTTACGCGGGCTGACGGTTTTGGCGGCGGTTCTCCAGGATCTCGCCGAGCCTAGAGCCGTAGCGCGCCCAAATCGCGCCCTCTTCCGGAGTGAAACCGAGGTACTCGTCGAGGGTGAGATCCTCACTTCCGGGGGCGGATTCGTGCCAGGCCGTCACCCAGTCGTCGATGTCGCCCGGCTGCGCGGTGCCTTCCAGGCAGCGTTCCACAAACGTCTTAAACATCGATCCTCCTCCCTCGTTTGGCTTCTCCAATTTTTTCTCCGGTGATCGCGTCAAATACGCCGAGATGTATCCCCCGCAGGTTATAGCCCTCAATGTGGCCGTGTAAAGGGTCATACTCAAAGAGACGCTTTTCTTTGAGATCACGCCACCTGGGCGGACCGCTTCTACTCAGCCGCTCCAGTTTGTCCAAGAATCCCGGCCTCGGCCGCGGAATATAGCTCGCCATAGTTCCCTCCCCACCCGTTAGACGTTGTGGAGAGAGTTCCGGTTCCCTTGCTTTACGACGTGCTCCGCTCCACCTTCCGCAGCAATCTCGCCGCCGCGACGAACAGGACGCAACCGCCGATCAGCGCCATAACGCCCACGCCGATGGCGAGGCCCGCCCAGAATCCTCCCGCGGTCGGCGACGTGTCCGCCGCCTGGCCGTCTGGCTGCGCGCCGGCTGCGTCGAGCGACGAGTGGATCCCGGTGCCGCTTCCGCCGGCGGGGTTGCGCGACGGGGCGTAATCGTCCGGCGAGGCTGGGGCCTCAGACGTCGCGGGGCTGCTGGTGGCCTTCGCGGGCTTGGAGTCTTCCCGGGAGTCGGCGCTGGTCTTGCTTTTACTGGTCTGCTGGTTGCTGGGCTTGCCTGAGGAGTTGCTGGCTCGGCTGCGTTCCGGCGTGCGCTGCACCTGTGCCGCCGGTTTCGCGGAGGCTGGCTCCGCTGCACGCGCGGGCGCAGCCTGGGCGGGTGCCGGTTGCTGGGCGTGAGCGGCCTGGGCCAGCGCCGCCGGGGTTGCCAGCGTCGAAACAGCCCCTGAACCGCCTTTGCCACCGTCGTTGGTCTTGCGCGCGAGCGGCGCGAGCGTGTCGCCCGCCTTCTTAATCTCCTTTTCCAGCGAGCGGATGCCTTCCGCGAGCGCGCCCGGCAGCGTGAGCTTGCCCTTGCCGGCACCGGCCCCGGAAGCGCCTGCGTCGCCGAGGCGGCCGTCGCGTGCGGCGGCGACGGCCTCGTCGCCCACGGCGAAGGTGGCCACCAGGTCCTCGGAGAAGTCCTCGCCGGAGGCGGACGTGCCGGCGAAGGTGAACGTGGCGGTGTACACGCCGGGTTCGGTGAACCCGAAGCCTTGGTGGTCGTGCGCGTTGACCGGGTACTCAAGTTGCTTGGAGGCGTCGCCGGAGTCCAGCTCCACGCGCAAACCCCGCAGGTCCTCGTGCCAGGTGTAGATGCGACCGGGCCCGGACACGTCGCGCATGGACACTGTGACCTTCGAACCTTGCGACAGCGCGTCGGCACCCACCCGGGTGGTGGAAAAGCCCAGCCAAGGCAGGTTCTTCTCCTGCGCCTGCGGCAGGATCCACATCTCCTCAGGCGGCTCCGGGAAGCTCTCGCGCGCACCTTCCGGCAGCGTCTTTCGGGCCGCGTCTGGCACGGCGAAAATGAAGCTGCCGGATTCGCGTTTGGCCTGGTTGTGGGGGTCGGAGTCGTCGATAAGCATTGCGCCTATCGACGACCCTTCGGCCGCCAACGCCATATCCATATGCCCGGCCTCGATGAGCTTGCGCCGGTCCTCGGCCGCGGCGGAACCGGTGCTCGTCGGCGTTGGCGCGGTCGTGGACGTGGGCCGCGACGTGGACTGCGACGTGGTCGACGACGTGGGGCGCGGCGCGGGCTTCGGCGACGGCTTCGCGCTCGTCGTCGGGCTGGCGGCGGTGGTTTCCTCCGTGGTGTTGGGGGTGCGCAAGTCGGTGGTGGTGCCCTCGGGGAGGCCGACGGTGGCGTCGTCGCCGACGAGCCAGTACTGGGTCACCGGCTCGGAGCGCTCCACCCCGCCGCCTTTGAGCTCGGCGCGGCCCTGCCAGGTCATCTCGTAGATGCCTGGTTCGGAAAATGTCCAGGTGAAGTGGCCGTGGCCGCCGACGTCGTAGGTGATGGTGCGCATGTCCTCGTCTGCGGAGCTAAACAGCCGCTCCGGGTCACCCACGCGCGAGGAGAAAAACACGTTGACGTCGCCGGGGCCGTCCATCTCCACCAGGTCGAAGTGCATGACGTCGTCGACGAAGTTGTCCGGGATCTCGCCCGCCTCGTGCGCGGGGTCGAAGGCGCCCAGGCCAGACCAGATGGGCCGCCAGCTGTCGGTCCAGTCCGCGGACTGCGGCGCGGCCCACACGGTGCTGCCGGGCTCGCCGAGGAAGTCCAAGGAGCCGTCCTCAGGCACGGTCAAGGTGGACACGTCGTTGCCGTCGGCATCCGCGTCCGGGGCGAGGCGGAAGCAAACCTTTTCTTGGTCGGTGACCTGCTGGCCGTCCACCGCCATCACGGTGAGCTTGTCGTTTTTGTAGGTGCCGTAGAGCGCGTCGTTGTGGGAGTGGTAGAGCAGTTTGCGCCCGGCGCACGGGTGGTCGATCTTCCCCAGTTCCACGCTGTGTCCCGGGTCGCCGGGGTTGTGCTCCGCGGCCTGCGCAAGCGGCGCGGCCGCGAACGTGAGTACCGCTACGGCTGCTGCTGCAACGAATCGCTTCACCGTTTCACCCCCTGCAGCCAGCCGGCCAGCGCACCACGCTTCGGGGCGAACAGCCAGCTCAGCGCGAAGATGGCGGTCACGGCCAAAACGATGGTCGCGCCCGTAGGCGAGTCGTAGGACCACGCCAGCCACACCCCCATCACGCTGCCGGCCACGCCGAACGCGGCGGCGATGCACATCATCGCGCCCAGCTTGTCCGTGAACAGGCGCGCCGCGGCGGCCGGGGTGATCAGCAGCGCCACCACCAGGATGTTGCCCACCGTCTGCACCGCCAGCACCACTGCAAAAGTCACGCACAGGTACAGCGCCAGATCCAGCGCGGCGACCGGCAGGTTCATCGCGCGGGCGGTCTCCCGGTCCAGTGCCACCGCTGTGAGCCACGGGCGAAGCGCCACCACCACGGCCACGATCAGCGCGCCGGCGGCGGCGTGGATGGCTAGTGTGGCGGAGCTGACGCCCGTCAGCGAGCCGAACAGGAACGAGCTGACGGAGGCGGTGTAGCCCTCCGCCCGGGAGATCACCACCAGGCCGAAGGCGAACGCGGCGGTGAACACGATGCCGATCACGGAGTCCTCTTTAATGGTGCGCCGCTGAGACATCACGGCGATCAGCACCGCGACGATCGCGCCGGCCACCGCCCCACCCAGCAGCACGGAGACCTGCCAGGCAAACGCCACCGCGATGCCGGGGAATACGGCGTGCGCCACCGCGTCGCCGATAAAGGCCATGCCGCGCAGCACCACAAAACAGCCCACCACCGCGCACAGCACCGCCGCGATCACCGCGGCCGCCAGCGCGCGCGGCAGAAACGCCAGCTGGGGGTTGGCCATGTCGGCCAGGAATTGCACAAACGAAATCTCAGGCACGGGCAGCCTCCAAATGCGCTCGCACGCCGCGCAGCCACGGTGAATCCTCGTCGACAGAGAAGGTGCGGGTCCACGGGGCGTCGTCGTTAAGTTCATGCGTCGCGGCATCAGCGACAACGCCGCGGTTGAACAGCACCAAGCGGTCGCAGGAATCGATGGCCTCGGCGATGTTGTGGGTGGACATGACAACGCCGAGCCCCCGGTCCACCAGGCGGCGGAACAGCCGCAGCAGATGCTCGGTGGTGGGGATGTCCAGGCCGGTAAACGGTTCGTCGAGAAGCAGCATGCCCGGTCGCCGCACCAGGGCGCGCGCGATGAGCACACGCTGGCGCTGGCCGCCGGACAGGTCGTGGATTGGGCGCGCGGCCAGGTCGGTCAGATTGACCATCGCCAAAGCTCGCTCGGCGGCGCGGTGCTCGCGCTCGCCAGCGCGTTGCCACCACGGGCGCTGGCCCAGGGTGGCGTTGAGCGTGGCGTCATAGACGTCGATGGGGAAATCCCAGGCCACGTTGTGCGCCTGCGGCACGTACCCCACCACCTTGCGCACCGGACGCCTGCCAGCGGAGACCGTCCCGGCGTCCGCGGGGATAAGGCCTAGCACCGCACGCATGAGGGTGGTCTTGCCCGCGCCGTTGGGCCCGAGCAGGCCGACGAACTCGCCGCCGCGCAGCGTGAGGTCCACCCCGTGGAACACGTCGCGGCCCGGATACGACACCGCCAGGTCGCGCACCTCAATCCTTCTCATCGGCGGCCCCGCACAACAAACAGCGCAATCAAGGCGAGAAGCAGCACGCCCGCGCCCGCCAACAGCCCGGTTTTTAGGCCGTTGTTCTGCTGCTCCGCGCCGGCCTGCCCCTCAGCCCGGAATTCGCCGAACGTCGCATCCGCCGCCTCCGCCGGGTCAACACCCACGGCGATGCGCACGACCTGCTCGTCGGTGTGCACGGTGCCGTCTTGGTCCTCCACCGTCGCGCGCACACCCACCAGGTGGGCGCCCGGCTCGGTGAACACCCAGTTGGCGTGGGTGTGCGTGTTCGGCTCCACCCACATCGACTGCGTGCCGGGCTCCTGCTCGTTCCACAGCTGCTGCGGCTCGTGGAACCCGCCGGGCTGGACAAACAGGGAGAACTGGCCCGGGCCCTCGTGTCCGCCGAACTCCAGGCTCATCCCGTTGGCGGAGCGTTCCAGAAGCGATGGCGCCTGCGAGTTCCACCCCAGCCACGGCACGCCGGCGACCTCGGTCTGCGGGATCACCCACACCTCGGCCCCCGGCTTCGCGCCGGTGAACGCGAACTGGTCGGTCTCCGGCAGGGTCTGCTTCGCGCCGTCGCCGACGGCGAAGACCACGTCCTCGAGGTGGCGCCACACGGGCGTGTCCTGCGTGTCGTCGCGCACCAGGAACTGCATTTTGCCGTCAGCGAAGACGGGGCCCAGGTCCGCGTGGCCGGCGTCGATAACGGCGCGCTCGCCCAGCGGGGCGACCTGCTCGTCGGCGCCGACGACCTGCTGCAACGCCGGGTCGTTGTCCGGCACCTGGGCGGCAGCGACGGGTGCGGCCGCGATCATTGCGGCGGTGATAATGGCGGGAATCTTCATGGTTGTCCTTTCAAACATTTGCTTATCGACGCCCCATTGGCCCGCACCAGATCCACATACGTCTGCGCAGGCCCCTCCCCCGGCGGGTCCAAGGTGTCGCCCCAGATCGGGCACACCTCACCCCCGTGCGAGGCAGCGGTTTCGTTCAAAACGGGCGTTTCGTCTTCCTGGCCGTGTTCGACGAACACCGCTGGCACGCCCAAGTTCTCCAGCGTGCGCGACAACGCCATCAGGTCGCGCGGGCTCGGCTCCACGCGCGGATTCGGAGTGACAAACCCGGCCACACGCAGCCCGTACGCGCGCGCCAGATACGCGTAGCCGTGGTGGGTGGTGACCAGGTTGCGGTTGGTCTCCGGGACCTGCTCGATCTGCTCGCGCACCTCCTGCGCCACCTGCTTGAGCTGGGCGCGATAGCGCTCCGCGTTGTCGGCGTACGTGCTGGCGTGGCGCGGGTCGGCCGCGGACAGCTCGTCGCGCACCACCTGCACCACCGCATCCATCGCGGCCGGGTCGTGCCAGATGTGCGGATCCAGCTCGCCGTGGACGTGGCGGCCCAGCACCGCCTGCGGCAGCAGGTACGTCTCCTCGCCCGGGTCGCCCAGGAAGCGGAATTCGCGCTGCGGCGGGATCGGCTGCAGCGTCTTCGACGGCACCACGACCACCGTGCCCGCGGGGTCCAGGTCGCCCTCGTCGTCCGTGCGCAGGGTCAGCTGCGTGTTGCCGTTGTCGGCGACCGTGGCGATGTCCACGTGCCCGCGCTCCACCGCATGCTTGCCCGGGGCGGCCTGGGCCGGGTCCTGCCCCACCACGAGGGTGACCGTCTGCTCCGTCTGACTGCGCACCGGCGCGTCCACCGCGTCGCGCACTGAGGCGCGAAGCTTCAGTTCGTACACGCCGGGGGCGGAAAAAGCCCAGCTGACGTGGGTGTGCGCGTCCACTGGCAGCGTGGTGGCGCCACCCGTGGAGTCAAACAGCAGCTCCGGGGTGCCAAAGGTGCCGAGGATGAAGGCGGAGGCGGTGCCGGGGCCGGAGGCGTCGACAAGCTCAAGCTCCGCCACCGCCGTGCGCGGCAGATCCGCCGCAAACCGCAACCCCAGCCACACCGTGTCCAGGCTCGCGTCCTCCACCAGCGGAATCGGCGCGTAGCCGAAGCGCTGCGTCTGCTCCGCCAGCGCCACCACCCGAGCCTGCGGGCGCGCCGTCGCATCAATCGTGCGGGTCAGCGCCTGCGGCTCCAACAACAACCCGTTGGTAAACACCGCGTCCGCGTACGCGATATCGCGCGTGTTGTGCAGCGTCGGCTCGTACGAGTGCGGGTCGGCACCGCGGCGCATCAGCGTCTTAACCTCGGCGTTATCGCCGGCGACGTTGCGCACAACGTCCGCAAGAATGCTTGTCGACGCCACCACGTTCAGCCCCTCCTCCGCCGGAGCCTGCGCGCACCCCGCGAGCCCGGCAGCGAGCGCGCACGCGGCAAGCGCCCGCGCACGCGTCACCGCTTCGCCCCCGCGAGCAGCTTGCGGCGCAACGCCGTGTCCAGACAGCACATCGCCGCGCCAAACACCGCCACGCCGAGGCCGAGGACCGCGAACGGGACAGTCATCACCGTCGTACCGGTCTCCGCGAGAGCGTCAGGGCGCTGCTCGGGCTCCGGTTGGGGCTGAGCTTCGGCCGGGGCCGGCTTGGCTTCTTGCTTCGGGGCTTGCTTTGGAGCCTGCTTCGGGGCCGAGCTTGTCGACGCCTTGCTCGCCGGCGCCGCAGGTGCTGCGGGTGCGGCTGACGTTGCGCTCGCCTCAGAAGTTGTCGCCTGCGCCGGTGCTGCGGGCGCCGCTTCACCGTCGCCGACAACCCAGGTGTATGTGGCCTCGTTCGAGCTCGAGCCGCCGCCCTCCGCCACAACGCGCATCTGGTAGGTGCCGGGCGCGGTGAACAGCCAGTTCGCGTGCACGTGCGCCGGCTCTTCCTGGGCGATGACCGCACCGGATTCCAAACGCGTCGCACCGCCCTCAAGCACCGCATCCAGCGAGCCGAAGCTGCCCGTCTGGAACAGGTACACCTCGCCGGGGCCGGTGACCTCGACGAACTCCAGGTCAATCGCGCCGACATCGCGCGCGCCCTGCGTGTCCCAACCCGGCCAAATCAGATCCGAGCGCTGCGTCTGCGGCAGCAGGTATCCGGCCTTGCCGATCTCCGGGACCTCGGCGGTGCGATCGGTGTACGCATCCTTGCCGACGACTAACTCCACGTCTTCCGGTGCCCTCCGCACGTGGGTGCCGGTGGCGTCCTCCTTCAGGTCCAGGGTGAGCTCGCCGCCGTCCGCGGTGACGTTGAACGCGTCGATGTGGCCGCGATCCAGGCGTTCAACCTGTGCGCTTGCTGGGGTGACGCCAAGCAACGCGAGTAGAAACACCGCCAAGCTAATGAAAACTTTTTTCAACACTTAATGGAGATTAGTTTCAATAGCGTTTGGCGCGGGAACGCTACCCCCATCACGGGGAAAACGCAAGGGTCTTCCCCGGCTGTGGACAACTTTGGGGCTGGTGTGGCGAGTTGTCCACAGATTTCGGTTCGGGGGTTGTGCGGGGTTGCGTCGTGTTTAGTCTCTGTGGCTATGAACCAGTTCGACGCATTCATTCAGGCGATGGCCGCAGCATCCATGGAGACGCTGCGGCACTTCGACCTGTCTGTTGCGCTGGGCGCCGGGATGGCGCCGGATCGGGCACGGGCGTGGGACGCAATGCAGAAGGTGTACTACGGGCCGACCAAGTTCACCCGCAAACAAGCTGTGGCAGCACAGAAGGCCCGCGGGTTCTCCCTGGACGAGCTCGCGCTGATCGAACGCCGCGTCGGGGGCGTGAAAGATCTTGGTGAGCGGTGGCGGCTGCGCCTCGCCTTGCTGGACGTCACCGGCGGATACCGCGCGATCGAACGCGCCGCACGAGAGCTGGTGCCCCGCGACGATGACACCCCGAAAAAGCAACAGGTCGCGTTCTCCGCACCGAAAAACGGGCGGGCGCGCATCACCATCGACACCACCGACCGCAAAGCCGCAGACCTCGAGCACCGCCTGCGCCAAGACATCGACGCCACACAGCCGGCCGCAGCCCAGATGGAGGAGGCGTTTTGGCGCATCGTCGAAGGCAAAACCGGCGGGGTCGTCGCCGCGGCACCACGCCCGATCGTGATGGTGCCGATCACCGAACACGCACGGATTATGGCGGGTGACGGCGACGACGTGATCCTCACCTTGACTGACGGCACCATCATGACCGGGGCGGAGTACCTCCAGCAAGAATTCGGCGAAGCTTTGGAGGTTGCCGCCTTCCACCCGGAGGAAGGCGCGGTGAACCTCTACGACACCGAGCGCTTCGCCAACCAGAAACAACGCGACCTCGCCTACATGGTCTCACCCGTGTGCGCCTTCCCAGGCTGCAGGCACGGGGCGTTGGGCTCCGAGATCCACCACGTGGATGCGTGGAAACACGGCGGCTACACCAACATGAACAACCTCGTGCCGCTGTGCCGCTACCACAACCGGGTCAACGACGACGACCCCTGGCGCAAGAGCCGCGGCCGCATCACCATGATCAGAGGCGCACCCTGGTGGATCTCACCGCGGGGATACCACCTGAGAAACACCGACCGCGGAGCACTCGACCAACTCTTCGGACCCCGAAGCACACCCCTGCCCTAACAACGCGAAACGCCGCCGCCCAACAACGGACGACGGCGATTCGGCGCGCGCGAAAGAAGACGAACTACTTGGTGGCGTAGTTCTTCTCCACGGAGGTGTCCACCGGAACACCCGGGCCCTGGGTAGCGGAGACGGTGATCTTCTTCAGGTAGATGCCCTTGGCGGACGCCGGCTTCAGGCGGATGACCTCGTCGAGCAGCGCGCCGTAGTTCTCAGCGAGCTGCTCCGGGGTAAACGACGCCTTGCCGATGATGGCGTGCAGGTTGGACGCCTTGTCCACGCGGAAGGCGATCTTGCCGCCCTTGGAGTCGGCGACAGCCTTAGCCACGTCCGGGGTGACGGTGCCGGTCTTCGGGTTCGGCATCAGACCACGCGGGCCCAGCACGCGGGCGACGCGGCCGACCTTGGCCATCTGGTCCGGCGTAGCGATAGCCACGTCGAAGTCGATGGTGCCTGCGTTGATCTGCTCGATCAGCTCGTCGGTGCCGACGATGTCCGCGCCAGCCTCCTGCGCCTTGGTTGCGTTCTCGCCCTCGGCGAAGACAGCGACGCGGACGGTCTTACCGGTGCCGTGCGGCAGGTTGACGGTGCCGCGAACCAGCTGGTCGGCCTTGCGCGGGTCGACGGACAGGCGCATTGCAACGTCGATGGTTGCGTCGTACTTGTCGGAGGAGGTCTCCTTCGCAAGCGTGACGGCGTCGAGCGGGTGGTAGAAGCTGTCGCGGTCGACCTTCGCCAGCTGCTCGATGTAGTGCTTGGACTTCTTAGCCATGTTGGGTTCCTTTCAGGAGTTGTGGTTTGCGGGCCTGGCTTACGGCCCTTCCACGTGAAGCTCTTTACTTCTCGACGTCAATACCCATGGAACGGGCAGTACCAGCGATGATCGCAGCGCCTGCCTCGATATCGCGGGCGTTGAGGTCGTTCTTCTTGGTCTCGGCGATCTCCTTGCACTGCTCCCAGGTGACCTTGCCAACCTTGTCAGTGTGCGGGACGCCGGAGCCCTTCTTCAGGCCTGCAGCCTTCAGCAGCAGCGACGCTGCCGGCGGGGACTTCAGGATGAAGTCGAAGGAGCGGTCCTCGTAGACCGTGATCTCCACCGGCACGATGTTGCCGCGCATGGACTCGGTTGCGGCGTTGTAGGCCTTGGTGAACTCGACGATGTTCACGCCGTGCGCACCGAGAGCCGGACCGACCGGCGGGGCCGGGTTGGCCATGCCTGCTTCGATCTGCAGCTTGATCAGGCCGGTGACCTTCTTCTTTGCCATCGTAGTACCTCCTAGTTACAGCGCCCGCAGCCACGATGAGCTGCCGCGGGGCTTCCGGATGCCGGGATAGACCCAGCCACCGGGGATTTACAAGAATTGAAAACGTCGCGCGTGCGTGCACGCGCGACGAATCAGGATACGCCGTGAGGACGTCGAGAAGCAAAACGCTCCTACATGATGCGCTCGATCTGGTCGGCGGTCAGCTCCACCGGGGTCTCGCGGCCGAAGATGGACACCAGCGCCTCGATCTTGCCGGTCTCCGGGTCGATTGCGTTGATGGTGGCGGACACGCTCGCCAGCGCGCCGGAGAGGATTGTGACGGCCTCGCCGACCTTGTAGTCGTGCGCGAGCTTCTTCGGTGCCTCTTCCTCCGGCATCGCCACGACGGTCTCGCCGTCGGCGTTGACCTCCGGCTTCGCGCCGGTTGCGGCGGACTTGGGAAGCAAGAACTTTGCGACGTCCCGGTGCTTCACCGGCGTCGCATTACCCTCGTTGCCCACGAACGAGGTCACACCCGGGGTCTCACGGACCACGGACCAGGCAGCGTCGTTCATGTCCATGCGCACGAGCACGTAGCCCGGCAGAAGCTTGCGCTTGACCAGCTTCTTCTTGCCGTCCTTGTTCTCGATGGCCTGCTCGATGGGCACGACAACCTCGTAGATGGAGTCCTCGACCTCGAGGGTCTGGGAGCGCATCTCCAGGTTGGTCTTTACCTTGTTTTCGTAGCCGGAGTAGGACTGGATGATGTACCAGTCGCCCGGCTGCTTCTTCAGCTCGCGGGTGTACTCGCGCAGGCGGCGCTTGTACTCGCTGTCGGAATCGGCGTCTGCCTCGGCGCCGGTGTCGCCCTCGGCGGCCTCGATGGTGTTCAGGTCGGTCTCCTGGACCGGCTCCTCCACCGCTTCGCCGGCGGCGGCCCCAGCCTCAGCCTCAGCGTCGGCGCCGGCTGCGCCCTCGCCGCTACTGTCGCTCTCCTCGTCGGAGGAGTCACCGCCCTCGGTGCCGGCCGGGTCGTCGTCGCCGCCGTTCAGGACCGGGTCGGTGGACGGCTGCACGGGCGCGCCCTCGTCGATCATTTCCTGCTCGTTGTTCTCGATTGCGCCTTCAACGTCTTTGTTTGCCTCAGTCATGGGTGTGTCTCCTCATCCGTCGAAACGTGTGCGCCCCAGGGTACCGGGGCAAAAATTATCCCGCCCTCCTCGGCGTCCGAGGCGGCGGGAAAAGCTTGTGCGCGTTGAATTGTACCTAGCGGATGAAGATCCAGCGAATCAGCCAGGATGCCAGCGCGTCGGTGCCCCACACGAAGATGGTCAGCACGATCAGGAACGCGAACACGATGAGGGTGTAGTTGAGCATCTGCTTGCCGGTCGGCCAGATGACTTTGTTCATCTCGGAGACGACTTCACCCGGGAAGGCGGCGACGCTGGAGCCGTCCTTCTCGTCCGCGTCGTCGGCGACGGGGGCACGCTTCGCTTCGTAGCCCTCGGAGGAAACGGGAGAAGCCCCACGCAGCTGACGCTTGCCGGTCGGCTGTGCGGGGTTTTGACCGTTGGGGTTAGTCACTAAAACTCCTCCAGGTTGTTTTGGCAGGGGCGACAGGACTCGAACCTGCAACCTACGGTTTTGGAGACCGTTGCGCTACCAATTGCGCCACGCCCCTAGGGCACTCGTTCAAGTGCGCCTAACCCTACCACGGTCACCTTTCGGCTCCCGTTTGAGGTGAGTAGCGATGGAGAGAATTGAACTCTCGACACAGCGATTATGAGTCGCTTGCTCTACCACTGAGCTACACCGCCCTGGTGTTCGCCGGGCCAAAAGGCCCTAGCAAACAACAGAGCCCCCTGACAGAATCGAACTGTCGACCTTTTCCTTACCATGGAAACGCTCTGCCGACTGAGCTAAGGGGGCACAGCCTCTGTGTTGTGAATCTTCGCTTTCGCTCTGACCCGCTCCGTTGAAGCCTTGGAAAGATTAACCTGATGTTGTTTTCAAACACAAATCGCCAGGCAGTTGCGGGTTTTTAGACGGTTACGGTGCGCACTTTAGGCGTCGTGAAGCAATTGCTTAACGACGAAACCCCGCCGGTGAAACCGACGGGGTTTGTGTGTGGTGCCAGGTAGAAGATTCGAACTTCTGAAGGCAATGCCGGCGGATTTACAGTCCGCTCCCTTTGGCCGCTCGGGCAACCTGGCGAGCACGTTCAAAGTGCGGGATTTACTCTACAACACGCTCCCGCGATCGGTGCAAATCGGCAGGTTAACCGACCCGTTCGACGGTCATGCGGGTCATGGTGCGAAGCGCTTCGCGGGCGGGTCCTTCCGGCAGGGCGTCGAGTTCGCGCTCCACTGTCTCCACGTAGCCGTGCACGGTCTCCAGGGCGCGCTCGCGCCCGCGGGTTTGGCCGAGGAGTTCGAGCGCCCGGGCGACGTCGGCGTCGTCGGTGAGCGGGCCGGTGAGCAGCCCGCGCAGCTCCTCGCCGGCGGGCGAATCCCCCTCCAGCGCGTAGAGCACCGGCAGGGTGAACACACCCTCGCGCAGGTCGGTGCCGGGGGTCTTCCCGGACTGCTCGGGGTCGGAGAAGATGTCGATGATGTCGTCGACGATCTGGAAGACCATGCCCACCGCGTCGCCGATGCGGGAGCAGCGCGCCACCACCTCGTCGGAGGCGCCGGCGTGGCGTGCGCCCAGGTAGGCGGCCGAGGAGATGAGCACACCGGTCTTTTCCTCGATGACCTTCAGGTAGTGCTCCACCGGGTCTGCGGCGCCCGCGCCGTCCGCGCCGACGGTTTCGCGCATCTGGCCGGTGACCAGCTCGGAGAACGTGTCGGCGAAGTGGGCCACGGTGTCCAGGTCCATCAGGCTCATCTGCCGCGACGCGTGGGCGAACAGGATGTCGCCGGCGAGGATGGCCACGGTGTTGGTCCAACGGGTGTTGGCGGATTCCACGCCGCGGCGGCGCTCGGCTTCGTCCATGACGTCGTCGTGGTAGAGCGTGGCTAGGTGCACCATCTCGGTCGCCGCGGCGCCGCGGATGACGTTTTCGGTGCCGGGGTTCGGCCCGAACTCGCTGCACAGCAGCGCCATCATGGGGCGGAAGCGTTTGCCGCCGGCTTTGGCCAGGTGGGTGACTTTGTCGGTGAGGAAGCTCTCCCCGCGGGAAAGTTCCGTAATCAGCAGCTCCTCCACCGCTTCGAGCCCGGTGTTGAGCCGGGTGTTGAGCGCGTCGTCGCCCAGGTCCAGGTTGAATCCGTGGCGCGGTGACGGAGTGGTGCCGTACGTCATAGATAACGTCCTTGCAGGTTGGATGGGCCCATGTGTAACGCACTAACCGTAGCCCAATAACCCCGCCGGGTGCACTTGCGGGTGGCGCTGGCAGAATGTGGCGCGTGAGTGAGTTGTTCGACCTCGTCGTTGTGGGCGCAGGCCCTGCGGGTTCCGCCGCCGCGATCGCGGCGCAGCGCGCCGGCATGAGCCCCCTGCTTCTCGCCGCGCAACCCCCCCGCCGCGACAAAACCTGCGGGGACGGGCTCACGCCGCGGGCCGTCGATACGCTTGCGCGCCTGGGGCTTGAGGTGCCCGCGTACCGCAACTTCGGGCTGAAGCTGCACGGCTTCGGCGGCGATGTGGTCGCGCCGTGGCCGCGCGGCGAGGGGTCCGCGTCCCCGCGCGCGAGATTCGACGCGATGCTGGTCGCCGAAGCTTCGCTCGCCGGCGCCACCGTCCGCCACAACTGCGCCGCGACGGGGGTGCGTTTCAGCGGTTCCGCGATCAGCGCGGTGGAGACCGAGCAGGGGGTGGTCCGCGCCCGCTGGGTGATCGTGGCGGACGGGGTGCGCTCCCCCTTCGGCAAGCTGCTGGGGCGTACGTGGCACCGCGGGCAGGTCTACGGGATTGCGGCGCGATCCTACTGCGCCTCGCCGTTTTCGGACGAGCCGTGGATGCACTCGCACGTGGAACTTCGCGACGCCGACGGGGTAATCCAGCCCGGCTACGGCTGGATCTTCCCGCTTGGCGACGGCACCGTGAACCTCGGCTGCGGCGCACTGTCGACGGATGCGCGCCCGGCGAAAGTGAACACGAAGAAGCTGCTCGCCCTGTACGCCTCGCAGCAGCGCGAGGAGTGGCAGCTCGGCCCAGAACAGGCCGTGGCCTCGGCGCTGCTGCCCATGGGTGGGGCGGTGTCCAACGTGGCGGGCCCGAACTGGGCGCTGATCGGCGACGCGGCGGCGTGCGTGAACCCGCTCAACGGCGAGGGCATCGACTACGGACTGGAAACGGCGGTCGCCGCCGTCGAGCTGATCGCAGGCGGCGGCGACCTGACGCTCGCGTGGCCGGCGCTTCTGCGCGAGCACTACGGCGAGGCGTTCACCCTGGCCCGCACCCTGGCGCGTCTGCTCACCTACCCGCAGTTTTTGCCGCTGGCGGGACCGGTGGCGCTGCGCGGGCTGGGCGGGCGTTACCTCATGCCGGTGGCGGCGCGGCTGATGGGCAACCTCGTGGCTGAGGAGGACACGGACCTCGTCGCAAGGCTGTGGCGTATGGCCGGTAAGGGCGCGCGGGCGGTGTCGGGCGACCAGCCGCTTTGGGACGTGCGCTAGGCAGGCTTGACCGCGCTGTGCAGCGCGACAATACCGCCGGTGAGGTTCTGCCAGCCAGCATCGGCCCAACCGTTGGCGTTGATCGCCGCGGCGAGCTCCTCCTGGCCCGGCCAGGCGCGGATGGATTCGGCGAGGTACTCGTAGGCCTCCGCGTTGGAGGAAAACAGCTTCGCCAGCGCTGGCACCGCCAGCGGCAGGTACTCCTTGTACAGGGTGCGGAAACCCGGCACCACGGGGGTGGAGAACTCGTTGACGGCCAGACGCCCGCCCGGCTTGGTCACGCGCGCCATCTCGCGCAGGCCCGCCTCGAAGTCGTGGACGTTGCGCAGCCCGTAGGAGATGGTCACCGCGTCGAAGGTGTCATCCGCAAACGGCAGGTGCATCGCGTCGCCGACGACCTTGGGCACGTCGCGGTCCTTGCCGGCGGCGAGCATGCCCTGGGAAAAGTCGCAGGCAACCACCCACGCGCCGGACTTGCCCAGCTCCACGGTGGACACGGCGGTGCCGGCGGCGAGATCCAGCACGAGCTCGCCGGGCTGCAGGTTGAGGCGCTCGCGCGTGCGGCGTCGCCAGTACTTGTCCAGGCCGAACGACAGCACAGTGTTTGTTTTGTCGTAATTTTTGCCCACGTCGTCGAACATGCCGGCAACGTCGAAGGGCTTTTTGTCCAGATCCGCCTTGGCCATGATGCGCAAGTCTACTTTGCCACCCACAAACGGAGGCCATACGACAACACAACACTTGCAAGTTCGGCGCACCGAACTTTATTATTCGCCGGTATGGGACTTGATGACTCCAACATGGGCGCATGGCTCGAAGCCATCGCATTGTTCGAGACCGCACGCGAAGGCGACCACCTCGCGTCCGCGCGGCTCGTGCGCTCCAGCGCCAACCCGGAAGACGTCACGCTCAACCTGATGCGGCTGCTCGCCGTCTACCTGCACGACGAATCCCCGGAAAAGCTCGACCGATTCATTGCCACGTCCCACCGCGTCGGCCCGCCGCCGCTTCTCTAACCGCACGGAAAAGTACACAGAAAGAAAAGGACCAACATGCTGAAATCCAAGGTGCTCGCGCTCGCCGCCACGGCTGCGCTAACTGCCGGCCTCGCAGGCTGTTCGCAGGACAGCGCCGACGCCGCAGGCGGCAAAGACACCCCCGTGGTACTCACCACGTTCACGGTGATCCAGGACATCGCTTCGAACGTCGCCGGCGACCACCTGCGGGTGGAGTCCATCACCAAACCCGGCGCGGAAATCCACGGCTACGAGCCCACCCCGGGCGACATCTCGCGCGCCTCCGACGCCGACCTGATCCTGGACAACGGCATGAACCTGGAAAACTGGTTCTCCCAGTTCGTCGCCGACCTGGACGTGCCCCACGCCGTGGTCAGCGAAGGTGTCGACCCGATCGACATCGCGGAGGACGCCTACGCCGGCAAGCCCAACCCGCACGCCTGGATGAGTCCGGTGAACGTGCAGAAGTACGTGGACAACATCGTCGACGCGTTCAGCGAACTCGACCCGGAGCACGCCGATGATTTCAAGGCCAACGGCGAAACATACAAGCAGGAACTGCAGGCTGTGCAAGACGAGCTGGAAACCAAGCTCGCCGCTGTCCCCGACAAGCAGCGCGCCTTGGTCACCTGCGAAGGTGCGTTCTCCTATCTGGCTCGCGACGCGAAGTTGACCGAGCGCTACATCTGGCCGGTCAACGCTGAGCAGGAAGCCACCCCGCAGCAGATCGCCGGCGCGATCGAGTTTGTGAAGGAAAACAACGTCCCGTCTGTGTTCTGTGAATCCACGGTCTCTAACGCGCCGATGATGCAGGTCGTGAAGGCCACCGGCGCGGAGTACGGCGGCACCCTCTACGTCGATTCGCTTTCTGAGGAAAACGGTCCGGTGCCGACCTACCTGGATCTGATTCGCCACGACACGAAGGTGATCATCGACGGTTTGAACGGGGGCAAGCAGTGATCCCCGCAATCGCGGTTGACGATGTTGCGGTGCGCTACGGCGACGTCGTCGCGCTCGACGGCGCAACTTTGAGCGTCCAACCAGGCCGTATCTGTGGGCTGATCGGGATGAACGGCGCGGGCAAATCCACGCTACTCAAGGCGATCATGGGGTTGGTCAAGCCGGATCGCGGCACGGTTCGTATCAACGGCATCGACCCCATGCGCGCCCGCAAGACGCAGGTGCTGGGCTACGTCCCGCAGAGCGAGGACGTGGACTGGCAGTTCCCGGTCACAGTGCGTGATGTGGTCATGATGGGCCGCTACGGCCACATGGGCTTTACCCGCCACGCGCGTGCGGAGGACATTGCGGCTGTGGATCGCGCGCTTGAGCGCACCCACCTTGAGTCGTTCGCAGACCGCCAGATCGGTCAGCTTTCGGGTGGCCAGAAGAAGCGTGCCTTCATCGCCCGCGGTATCGCTCAGGGTGCGAGCATCATGCTTCTCGACGAACCCTTCGCCGGCGTGGACAAACATTCCGAGGCCACCATCACTGAGCTGCTGCGTGACCTCGCGGCAGAAGGCACCACTATTTTTGTGGTGACGCACGACCTGGTTGCCTTGCCCCAGCTCGCGCCGGAGACAGTGCTGTTGAACCGCCGGGTGTTGATGCACGCCCCGACTGAAGTGGTGTTAGAGCCGGACAATTTGGTACAGGGCTTCGGTATGGGGGTGTCAGCATGATTGCGCTGCTTACGGAGCCGTTTGGGTACGAGTTCATGATGCGTGCGCTTGCGACCTCGCTGGTGGCGTCGATTGTCTGCGCGCTGTTGTCGTGCTGGCTGGTGTTGGTTGGCTGGTCGCTGATGGGCGATGCGGTAAGCCACGCTGTCCTGCCCGGCGTGGTGCTGGCCTACATTCTGGGCGTGCCGTTTGCCGTCGGCGCGGTGGTGTTCGGGTTCCTTGCGGTGGCACTGATCGGGCTGGTGCGCGATACGTCCCGGGTGAAGGAGGATGCGGCCATTGGCATTGTGTTCACCACCATGTTCGCGCTGGGGCTCGTGCTCATTTCGGTAACCCCTTCGCACACGGATCTGAACCACATCATCTTCGGCAATCTGCTTGGTGTGTCCCGTGGGGACCTGCTGCAGGTGGCCATCCTGGGAGCGATCGTGTTGAGCGTGCTGGTGCTCAAGCGGCGCGACTTCACCCTCTACGCGTTCGATCCCACCCATGCACACGCGATTGGGTTGAATCCGCGCCTGCTCGGTGCGGCCCTGCTGGCACTGCTGGCGCTGACGTCAGTGGTGGCACTCCAGGCCGTTGGCGTGATCCTGGTGGTGGCGATGCTGATCATCCCGGGTGCGACCGCCTACCTGCTCACCAACAAGTTCGGCACGATGCTGGTCATCGCCCCGACCATGTCGGCAGCGTGTGCAATCGTGGGGTTGTACTGCTCCTACTACCTGGACACAGCCTCTGGCGGCATGATTGTGCTCGCCCAAGGTGTGGTGTTTGGTGTGGTGTACCTGTTCGGCCCGCATGGGGTGCTGCGGGGTCGTCGTTACGCATCCACGCGCACGAAGACGGAATCCGTGGCTTCCTCGCCGAGCGGCACCGCCTCCGCCGCGCCGGCAAGCCGGACCGCGACCGCGCCGGAGTAAGGGGCACCCTCTCCCACCTCGAGGGTTGCGCCGACGACGAGCCCGTGACTGTCGAAGAATTGCAGCAGTTTCGGGTCGTCGTCGGCAATGCGTTCAATCGTGGCCTTCTGCCCCGGCTGCACGCCGGTCAGTGGGACGGCCTCGGGGGCATCAACACGCCCGCTGGCTGAGGGGATGGGGTCACCGTGGGGGTCGCGGCTGGGGTAGTCCAAAAACGCGTCGATGCGGTCGACCATAAAGTCGCTCACCGAGTGCTCGAGGTTTTCGGCCTCGTCGTGCACCTGGTCCCAGGTGTAGCCCAACGCCTCCACCAAAAACGTTTCAATCAGGCGGTGGCGGCGGATCATCGCCACCGCGTACGTGCGGCCAGTGTCGGTCAGCTCGACGGCGCCGTAGGGCTTGTGCTCCACCAGGCCCTGCTCGCCGAGTTTGCGCACCCCGTCGGAGACGGTGGATTTGCGCAGTCCAAGGTGCTTGGCCACTGACGACGGCGTCACCGGCGTATCTGACCACTCCGAAAGCGCCCAGATGCCTTTGAGGTAGTTCTGGGTGCTGGTGGACAGGTCGCCGACGGACATGCTCGCCACTCTACTTGGCGGCGCGCATGCGCCTACGCGGTGTCGCCGCGCCGCGCTTGCCTGCGGGATTGGCCTAGGCGTGCCGGTGCCCAGCGCGGCAGGGCCACGTCGCGGCCGAACAGGCTGACCACCTTGCGCTCGTAGGAGTCCAGCACCTCGGTGTAGTAACCCAGCAGCTGGTCGCCGAGTGCGGCCCAGGTCTTGTCGGCCACGGACTCGCGGGCGGCGGCCTGCAGGGTGGCGTGGCGGACGTCGTCGAGGATCCAGCGCGCGGCGTCCGGCAGCTCGTCTTCGAAGGTGTCCACCTCAAGCAGCAGGCCGTTGTCTCCGTGCTTAATCAGGTCGATGGGGCCGCCGGCGCGCGGGCCGATCGTCGGCACGCCCGAGGCCTGCGCCTCCTGGATGGCCTGGCAGAACGTCTCAAACTCGCCGGTGTGCACGAACAGGTCCAGCGACGCGTAGGCGCGGGCGAGCTCCTCGCCGGACAGCGCGCCGGTGAACACGGCGGAAGGCAGGGTCTCGGCAAGGCAATCCCGCTCCGGGCCGTCGCCGACGATGACGAGTTGGACCGCAGGGTCGTCGACAAGCGGGGCGAGGCGGTGCACCGACTTCTCCGCGGCCAACCTGCCCACGAAGCCGACGATCTTCTTCTCGCCCGTGGGATCCCACATGCGGCGCAGCACGTCGGAGCGCTTTGCCGGATTGAACAGCTCGGTGTCCACGCCGCGGCCCCAGTGGCGCACGTTTTTGATGCCGTGGGACTCGAGCATGCGGATGTAGCTCGACGACGGCGCCAGCGTCATCTCGCTCATATTGTGAATCGTGCGCGTCCAGTCCCACGCCAAATTCGCCACCATGGGCAGGTGGTACTTGGTGGCGAAGCCGGCGACGTCCGTCTGGTACAGCGCCACCGCCGGCACGCCGAGCTGGCGCGCCGCGAACGCGCCCGCCCCGCCGAGGACGAACGGGCTAGCCAGGTGGATGATGTCCGGC
This sequence comes from Corynebacterium haematomassiliense, assembly GCF_013978595.1. GTDB lineage: Bacteria > Actinomycetota > Actinomycetes > Mycobacteriales > Mycobacteriaceae > Corynebacterium > Corynebacterium lehmanniae. The sequence continues at coordinate 96,678 of NZ_JACDTZ010000002.1, read as the reverse complement.
TTGAACCCGGACAGCGCCGCGGCGACGGTGGAGGTGGGCACGCCGATCGGCAGCGAATCCACCAGCGGGACCATGACGGTAGGCACGCGGACGATCTCGAAACCGAGGTAGTCCGGGATCTCGTCCTGAAAGTCGCGCGCGCCGGGTGCGACGACCATCGCCTCGTGGCCTTCGCGCTTGAGGTGCTCGAGCACGCGCAGCACCGAATTGGTCACTCCGTTGACGTTGGGGAGGAAAGACTCCGCCACGATTCCCACTCGCATAGCCACATACTTTTGCACACCCAGGCGAACCACCGCCCAACCGCAGTTAAACGGCGCGTGAATTTTCGCAAACGCTACGTTGGGGCCCATGGAGCACAACCTATGACATGGCCCATATCCGGTCCGGCCGCTGGTACTTGCCGGGCGGCGAGGAGCCAAGCGCCTGCAGCGCCGAGGTGTGCCGCGCGCTGCGCGAGCTCAACGGCCCTGCCCTGACGGATCCACAACGCTCGGCCGAGCTGCTGCGGGAGATTTTCCCGCAGGGCGAGCTGCCCGAGGTGTTCGCCCCGCTGTACGTGGAGCTCGGCGCCAACACCGAATTCGGCCCGGGATGTTTCCTCAACTTCAACTGCGTCATCCTGGACCTGGCAGACATAAACATCGGCGCGAGGACGCTGTTCGGTCCCGGCTGCCAGCTCATCACCGTGGAGCACCCGGTGACGGATCACGCCCGCCGGGCGCAGGGGTGGGAGCGCGCCCGCCCGATCACTATCGGCGAGGATTGCTGGTTCGGCGCGGGCGCGATGGTGATGCCGGGTGTGAGCATCGGCGACCGTGTGGTGGTGGCCGCGGGGTCGGTGGTCACGCGCGACGTCCCCAGCGACACCTTGGTCGCGGGGGTGCCGGCGGCGCGGAAGCGAGAGCTTATCGACGTTCCTCCGGCCCCCAACGCCCAACAGCAAACCACGCCCCGGCCGCGACGAGCGTGGCCACCGCCCACGTCGACAGGGCGGGCAGAAGCGCCAGCGCCCAGCCGCGGCCTTCCACCTTGACCAGGTCGGGGTCGGTTTTGTCGTAGGTCACCCACACCTGCTGCCCTTCCCCCAGGCCGGTCGGGTACAGAAGCCCGCGCGGCGGGGATACCAGCTGGCCGTCTTCCGTCTGGTACTCCACAAACGTGCGCATGCGCCCGGCTTCGGTGACGATGGCGGTGCCGCGGCCGGGGTTGGCCTGGATGCGAGCGTCGTTGAGCGCGGGGCCTGCGACCATGGCAACGCTGCCGAGGGTGGCAAACGCGTAGAGCGCGAGCACCACCTGGTGCGCGCGGCGGCGCCACCTCATCGGTTCAGGCGCGCCGCCAGCGCTCGACGGGTGCTGCGGGTGGTGGCGGTCTCCACGACGCTGATCGGGTTTGGCTGGGCCTCGAGCTCCAGCAGCACCTCGTTGAGCTCGGCGAGGGTGTCGGCGCGGCGGTAGTCGGCCCCGTACGCTTCCGCCAGCTTCTCCACGTCCGTGCCGTGGGGCGTGCCAAACACCCGCTCAAACGCGCCGCGGAGGTTGTCCGCGCCCGGCTCGAGGGACTCGAAGATGCCGCCGCCGTCGTCGTTGGCCACCACGATGGTGAGGTTGCCCGGGCGTGGCTCGTCGGGCCCGATGAGCAGGCCGTTGGCGTCGTGGAGGAAGGTCAAATCCCCCATCAGGGCGAGCGCGCGCGGGGCGCGGATCTCGTCCGGGCGCAGCGCCTGGGTGGCCAACGCCACGCCGACGGCCTGGGAGACGGTGCCGTCGATGCCCGCGGCACCGCGCGCGGCATACGTGGATACCCCGTCGAAGGGCATGCCCACGAACGACGCGTCGCGCACCGGGTTGGACGAGCCGAGCACCAGCGTGTCGCCCACGCCGAGGGTGTCGCACACCGCGGCGGCGACGTGCAGGCCGGTGAACCCGAACTCGTCTTCGGTGAGCGCCTGGCGCACGGTGTCGGCGCCGACGTCGCCGGCGGCCTCGCAGATTTTCAGCCACGTGTCCGTGGGCTGGCCGGTGGCGTTGACGCGCGAGCCGCGCTTGTCGGGCTGGCCGGTGAACGTCTCGGTGCGCGAGATGCCGATGACCTCGATGTCCGGGTCGGCCAAAAGGGCCATCACGTCGCGGTGCAGCGTCGGGTGGCCGACCACGATGACCTGCTCCGGTTTGGTGTCGGCGGCGAAGTCGCCACCGTCGTGGGAGATGGCCACCTCGGACTGGGCGAAAAAGCGCGCGGCCAGCGGGTGCACCTGGTGGAAGGGTGTGGGCGCGGTGGGCTCGGCGATGGTGGGCACGTGCTCGAGTCCCGGCACCTCCCAGGCCTCGTCGCCGGCGATGACCAGGGAGTTGCGGGTCAGGTCCACGTCCACAGCGCCGTGATCGACCCAGTCGCGCGACCCCTCGAGCGCACCCGGCCCAACCCGGCGCGGCTGCCCCACCGGCTCCGGCAGCGCTTCCGGCACGAGCGGGGCGTCGAGGGCCACGTTGATGTGGACCTGGGGGGTGGCAAAGGAGGCCGCGTGGACGTCGTCAAGCGATTGCACCTGCTGCGTTTCGGCGTAACGGCCGAAGATGCCCTGCTGCCAGATGGTCTGCGACGCGCCTGTGCCGACGAGGCGCTCCGGGCGGTCCGCGCTGATCACCGCGAGCGGGGTGTGCGACATGTGCGCCTCAATCACCGCCGGGTACGCGTTGGCCACGGCGGTGCCGGAGGTCATCACCACGCCGACGTGCCGGCGCTGCACCCGTGCGAGGCCGAGGGCGGTGAAGGCGGCGGAGCGCTCGTCGATACGCATGTGCACCGTCACGTCGCGGCGCGCCAAAAGCGCGTAGGCCAGCGGCGAGTTGCGCGAGCCCGGGCTCATGACCACATCGGTGCAATGCTTCGCGACGAGCTCCGCCACCGCCGCCGCAATCTCCATAGCTGCCATCTACTGCTCCTGTAGGTACTCGTCCGCGCCGCCGCGCAGCTGGTCCAGAATGTCGCGGGCGCCGTCGCGGATCTCGCGCTCGATCTCGTTCGGATCCGGCGCAGGCTCCATCGGCTCCAGCGTGGCGGTGGGGTTGTCCCGGTCCCGGAAAATGGACGGGAACTTGGTGGTGGTCTCCGTCTTCGTTTCCGTGGTGGTCTGGGTAACCGTGCTGGTCTCCGTCACCGGCGGCTTGTCCGCCTCCGCCGCCGCGCCGCGCCACAGCACGGCCAGCACCACCGCGGCGATGAAGCTCAGCGCCGCGAACACGCCGAGCGCAATCGCGCCTGCCGACGTGTCCTTCTCCGGCTCCGGCTCGTAGCCGTTGTCGTAGTACGGCTGTTCGTACTCGTACTGCGGCTGGTAGGCGGGCTGGGCGTAGTGCTCCTCGTAGCGCGGCTGCGCCTGCTGCTGGTACTGGTTTTGGGACTGGTCCGGGAAGTACTGCCGGGGCCGCTCGCGGCGCGGCTCGCCACCCTGGGGGCCGTACTGTCTCGTCTCGTTATCCATGCGAAATACACTAGCGCGCCCCGCCAAATGCAATTGACGGGGCGCGAAGGTGTCGGGCTTTAGAGGCTTTAGAGCACGAGCCCGAACACAGGCACCGCGATGAAGTAGGTCGCCAGCGTGATCAGCACCATGGCGATCACGTTGAGCCAGACGCCGCCCTTGATCATCTCGCCCATGGTGACGTAGCCGGAGGAGTACGCGATCGCGTTCGGCGGGGTCGCCACCGGCAGCATGAACGCACAGGTGGCGGCGAGTGCTACCGGGATGGCAAGGAGCATGACGTTCATCTCCGTGGCGTCGGTAAGCCCGATGCCCACTGCAACGCCGCCCATGATGGGCAGGAACGTCGCGGCCGTGGCGGTGTTGGAGGTCAGCTCCGTCAAGATCAGCACGAGCGCGGCGACTGCGAAGATAAGCAGGATCATCGGCAGCGACGCCAGCCCCTTGGCCTTCTCGCCGATCCACAGGGACAGGCCGGTAGCGGTGAACATGGCGGACAGGGAAAGCCCGCCGCCGAACAGCAGCAGCACGTCCCACGGCATCTCGTTGGCCGTCTCCCAGTCCAGAAGGCGCTTGCCGTTGGCGGTGCCGGGCACGATGAACATGAGCAGGCCGGCGATGATGCCCACAATCGCGTCGTCGTACGGGAAGTCCCAGCCGAACTGGTTGCGGCCCAGCGGGATGAAGATCCACGCCAGTGCGGCCACCAGGAAGATCACACCGACGGCGACCTGGGGGAAGGTCCAGGGGCCGAGCTTTTTCAGCTCGGCGTCGATGAGCTCGCGCCCGCCCGGGATGGTGTCCACTTCAGGCTTGAACACGGTGATGAGCACCCACCACGCGATGAAGGTGAACACCACGGCCACCGGCAGGCCCACCAGCATCCACTCGCCGAAGCCGATGACGATGCCGTGGGCTTCTTCCATGTAGCCCTTCAGCAGCGCGTTCGGCGGGGTGCCGATGAGCGTTGCCAGCGAGCCGATGGACGCCGAGTACGCGATCGCCAGCATGAGCGCGGTGGCGAACTTCTTCTGGTTTTTCATCCCGCCGACGGTGTCCGCGGTGAGCATGAGCACGGAGGTGCCGATGGGCAGCATCACCACGGCGGTTGCGGTGTTGGACACCCACATGGACATGAATCCGGTGGCGAGCATGAAGCCCAAAATGATGCGCTTCGGGCTGGTGCCCACCACCTTGACCACCATCAGCGCCAGGCGGCGGTGCAGGTTCCAGCGCTGCAGGCCCAGCGCCATGAGGAAGCCGCCCATGAAGAGGAAGATTGTCGCGGACGCGTAGGGCGAAGAGACGTCTTTAAACGGCGCCACGCCCGCCAGCGGGAACACGGCGATGGGAAGCAGTGCGGTGGCGGCCAGCGGGATCGCCTCGGTCATCCACCACGCGCCCATGAGGACGGTGGTGGCGGCGACGATGCGCATGGTGTCGGCGGAGTACTCCACGCCTTCCTTCGCGCCGGAGGACTGAGCGACGGTGTCCGCCGCGCCGGAGGGGAAAAAGAAGTAGACGAGCGCGGCGAGGATCACGCCGGTGATCAGGCCGATGAGTTGGCGGCGCCACTCGCCGGGTTCGGGTGCTTTGGCGAGGTCGCCGTCGGAAAGGGCGGCGGAATCGTGGATCACGGGAGTCGACATGGGCGAAAGGTTAGCGGACACCCCCTGATTCCCACACCCGTTTCCGGAATTACACCCGGATTCGGGGGCACTGATTTAGCACCTCTACGCAGGCGCGGACGCGGTCGAACCACCAGTCGCGGCGCGTCGCTGGCGCCCGCAGCGCGTGCAGTCTGTCCGGATCGGGGGTGGTGCGGGTGACAGCCATGCGTCCGTTTGTGATCTCCCGGGGCTCCGCGACGTCTTCAACAAACAGCCGCTGCGTGGCCAGCCCAGCCGCGCGCGAGCCGGCAAGTTTCGCGACCACCAGCCCCGCGTCCATCCCGACGGCGGTATCCAACGCGCTGGCCACGGTCACATCGAGGTCCAAGTCGCGGGCAATTCGCAGAAGCTTATCGACGCCACCTAACGGCGCCACCTTGCACACCGCCACATCCGCCGCCCCGAGCTCGGCCACGCGGTACGGGTCCGCGGCGCGGCGGATGGACTCGTCCGCAGCGATCGGGGTCTGGGTGCGTCGCCGAACCTCCGCGAGTTCCTCCACAGTGGCGCAGGGCTGCTCGATGTACTCCAGCTCCCCCAGTTTCTCGGCGGCCTCGACGGCCTCATCGACGCTCCAGCCGCGGTTGGCGTCCACGCGAAGTGTCGCGTCGGGGCGAAGCTTGCGGACGGCGGCGACACGCCGGAAGTCGTCGTCAAGCGATTGCCCCTTCTCGGCCACCTTGATTTTGAAGGTGGTGACGCCGGGGTAGCGCGCGAGCACCGGCTCGACGTCGGCGACCGCCGGGATGGTGCCGTTGACCTCGACTTCGCCGTGCGCTTCAGGCAGGCCGGTAAACGCCGCCTCGATGCCGGCGGCCAGCCACGCGGCGGACTCCTGCGGGCCGTACTCGACGAAGGGGGAGAATTCGCCCCAGCCGGCGGGGCCGTCGATGAGCAGGGCCTCGCGGGTGGTCACGCCGCGGAATTTCACGGCCATGGGCAGCGCGACAACGTGGGCGCGCTCGAGGATCTCGTCGGCGGAAGGCAGCATGGGTGCTTTATACCTCTTTACCGGCCGAGGTAGTTGCATAGAGGCTACTGCGGCCGCTTGGTCAGCACGAGAGCGACCGGCCCCTTCGGTCTGTCCGCGCACGTCATGCCGTTGGCCGCGGCGGCGATGCACGAACTGCAGTTCCCGCCCGCGCAAGACGAGCCGAGCTCTTCCAGCGTGAGGTGGCCGGTGCGCTCAAGGTGGTGGACCACGGCATCCACGGTGGAATCCGTCAGCCCCGTCACGCGGCGGATGTCGGTGCGGGAGCGTGCACCGTCTTTGATAGCCGCCACAACGGCCTGCATGGGGCGCATCAGAAGAACACCTTCAGCAGCTGGAAGGTGCCCACGGCCAGCGCCCACGCGAGCGCGAGTTGGCCCACAAGCCCGAGCAGGGTCCACTTCCAGCCGATCTCGCGGCGCTGCGCGGCGAGCGTAGCCACGCACGGGGTGTACGCCATGAGGAAGATCATGTAGGCCCACACCGCGGCGATCCTGTGCCCGCCGGAAGCTTCGTCGAAGTCCGCGCGCACTGCGGCGGCCAGGTCGGAGGTGCCCTGCTCCTTAGGCTCGAGGCCCGACGGGTCCTCCAGCGCGTAGGTCTGCGCCCAGGTGGAAATCACCGCCTCTTTGGCCAGAAAGCCGGTGACCAGCGGGCCGGTGAGCGACCAGGAGCCGAAACCCGCCGGTTCAAACACTGGGGCAACCGCGCCGGAAGCCACACCGTAGGCGGAGTCCGCCGGCGCCAGGTCCTCGTCGCCCCAGCTGTACCCGCCCACCGCGGGTGTGGATTGGAGCGCCCAGATGACCACCACGGTGGCGACGATGATGCCGCCTGCGGTGTTGAGAAAGCCCTTCAGGCGCGACCACATCACGGACAGGCTCAGCCGCGCGGTGGGTAGCTGGTAGGTGGGCAGGTCGATCACCAACGGGTCCGAGCCCATCGTCCGCCACAGAGTGCCGCGCAGCAGAAGCCCGGCCAGCACCACCAGCGCAATGGAGACCACGTACATGGCAAACACCACCGTGCCAGCGTGGTCCGGGAAGAACGTCTGCGCCAGCATTACGTACACCGTCAAGCGCGCGGAGCATGAGGTGAACGGCACCAGCAGTGCCGTCAGCCGCCGCTGCTCCGGGGTGGCCAGCACGCGCGTGGCGGCGATCGCCGGCACGTTGCACCCGAATCCCACGATCAGCGGGATGAACGCCTTGCCGGGCAGCCCGATCGCGCGCATCAGCCGATCCGCGACCACGGCGGCACGGGCCATGTACCCGGAGTCCTCCAGCACTGCTAGGCACAGAAACATCAGCGCCATCAGCGGCACGAACGTGAGCACCATGCCCACGCCGCCGATCAGTCCGTTGACAATCAGCCCCTGCACGACGGGGTAACCCAGACCGATGCGCGCCAAACCGGCGGTGGCCCAGTCCGACAGCGGCCCGGCGAAGAAGGCATCCAGGCCATCTTGCAGAGGTGCCGCGACGGTGGTGGTGATCTGGAAGACCGCGAACATGGCGGCCAAAAAGATCAGAGGGCCGGCCACAGGGTGCAGCACGACACGGTCCACGGCCTCGGTCACGGTGTCGCGGTGCTCGTTGCGCACGGTCGCGGCGGCCACCGCGTTGTCGATCCACTCGAAACGCTCATCGGCCTGCGCGAACTCGTCGCCGGCCGCGGTCCCACGCGCCGCTGCGGCAGGTACGTGCAGTTGCTTAGCGACGAGCTCCGCCACCCCACCAACGTCCCTCCGCCGCGGATCCAGCACTACAACCGGCACGCCCAGTTCCCGCTCGAGCGCCACTGGGTCCACCTCCAGTCCCTGCTTGGCCGCCACGTCGCTCTTGGTCAGCACCACCACGAGCCGGTACGGGTGCTCCGCCAGTTGCGCCACCAAGTACAGGCCGCGCGCCAGGTTCGAGGTGTCCACCGTCGCCAGGATGAGGTCGGGGCGGTCACGTGTGTCGTCGATAAGCAGCTCGCGCGTGAGTGCCTCGTCGGGGCTGACTGGGTCCAGCGAGTACGCGCCTGGGAAGTCGACGATGTTGTAGGTGGCGCCGGCGGGGCGCCACACGCCGCGGGCAACCTCGACGGGGGTGCCCGGGTAGTTGCCCATGGTCGCGCTCGCGCCCGTCAACGCGTTGAACAGCGTGGACTTGCCCGCGTTCGGCGCGCCGACCAGCGCGATGGTGGGCGTGCCCACCGGCGCGAACTCTGAAACCGGCGCGCCGTGACAGTCGGCCATTACGCGGCCTGCTCGGTCGGAGCGATGGTGATGCGGCGAAGAGTGTCCTTACCCAGTGCGTAGTGGGAGCCTCGGACCTTGATCACGCGGCCGCCGCCAGCGGTTTTCTGCATGACGGTCACCTCCGCACCGGCGCGGAGGCCCAGCTCGCGCAGCCGACGCGCCGTCGGGCAGCTGACGTGCGTGATGGTGGCGTTGTGGCCGACTGGAACGTCGATAAGCACATGTTCTTGCATGACACTGATACTAAAGCAAGGCTGCCCTAACTAAAAGGGGTGTATGGGTACGATTACCCCCATGCAGTACTCCACCGCCCAGCCCTTCGACCCCAGCCAGTGGCGCGAGGTCGAGGGCTTTGATTTCACGGACATCACCTACCACCGCCACGTGGGCGACACGCGTGCCGACGGCACCGTGCGCATCGCGTTCGACCGGCCCGAGGTGCGCAACGCGTTTCGCCCCCACACCGTTGACGAGCTCTACCAGGCGTTGGATCACGCCCGGCGCGATCCGTCGGTAGGCGTGGTGCTGCTGACCGGCAACGGGCCATCGGAAAAGGACGGCGGCTGGGCGTTTTGCTCCGGCGGCGACCAGCGCATCCGGGGCCGCTCCGGCTACCAGTACGCAGGCGGCGAGACTGCGGAGACCGTCGATGAAGCGCGCGTGAAGGCCGAGGGCGGGCGCCTGCACATCCTGGAGGTCCAGCGTTTGATCCGCACGATGCCGAAGGTGGTCATCGCCGTGGTGAACGGCTGGGCGGCCGGCGGCGGGCACTCGCTGCACGTGGTGTGCGACATGACCATCGCCTCGCGCGAGGAAGCCCGCTTCAAGCAGACCGACGCGGACGTGGGGTCCTTCGACGCCGGCTACGGCTCGGCGTATTTGGCCAAGATGGTGGGCCAGAAGTTCGCGCGCGAGATCTTCTTCCTCGGCCGCACCTACACCGCGGAGGAGATGCAGCGCATGGGCGCGGTGAACATCGTCGCGCCGCACGCCTCGCTTGAGGACGAGGCGATCCAGGTCGCCCGCGAAATCAACGGCAAGTCCCCCACCGCGCAGCGCATGCTGAAATTCGCGTTCAACCTTGTCGACGACGGCCTGATGGGCCAGCAAGTCTTCGCCGGCGAGGCCACCCGCCTGGCGTACATGACCGACGAGGCCGTCGAGGGCCGCGACTCGTTTTTGGAAAAGCGCCCGCCGCGCTGGGACGAGTTCCCGTTCTACTACTAGCGCTGCGAGGCTGCGCCGGCTAGTTACTTGGTCAACCCCGGAATCTGCGGAATGGCGGGCAGGCCCTTGACGCCCATGTTCTGCAGCAGGCCGAACAGCGCGCCCAGTGCCGTCAACACCGCGGCGACGATGCCCAAGATCTTGGCCAACTTGGCGTCGAAGGTCTCCGGGGCGTTGGTGTCCGGCTTCTCCTCCGGGTCCTTCGGGGCTGGAACCGGCTCAGGCGCGGTATCGCCCAAGTCGGCGTTGGCCAGTTCCGGCGCCTTCGGCAGCTTCAGATCCTGCATGGGGAAGATGACGTGGCTGGTGCCGTCGTGGCAGGTCTTGGCCTCCTCGAGCGCGTAGTAGTACGAGCTTTCCAACGTGTCCTGCACCTGGCCGAAGTAGGTCTTTTTCATGTTCGCGGCGAACGCGTCGCGCTGCCAGCCTTCCACGTGGCGCAGCCACTGCGCGGTGTTCTGGCCGGTGCGGCCGAACGCGTAGTCGTCGCCGAGCGGCTGCACCTTCGGCACCCCGCCGTCGATGCCCACGAACCAGTCGGCGTTGCCCTTCAGCGCGCGGCCGGCCGGACCGAGCGGGATCTGGGAGCCTTCCTTCATATCCAGGTAGAAGTCGGCGTCGGTGCCGTGCAGACCCAGCGGCGCCAGCTTTTCCTTCGCGGCGGCGCGGGCGTCGGCACGGATGTCGTCCTCGGGTGTTTTGTCGTCCCGCAGCAGGCGCAAATGCTTGACGACGTCCGGCTCGGCCACGTAATCGTCGCCAAGCTTCTTCAGCTCCGGGAATGTTGCCTCGAATGCCTCGACGACCGAGGTGGCGTACATGCCGTGCGTGAGCGTTTTCGCGGCGCGTTCGGCTTGGTTGGCGGGGCCGCGCTCGACGTCGTTGAGCGTGACGCGGCAGTAGTTGGTGCCGTCCTTGGTAAACGGGGTCAAGGTGGCGGCGGTAGCAGTGACAGGGACGGTGAGTGTTAGGGCGGTCGCCGCAGCGACGGCCGGTGCGATGATCTTCCTCATGTCTGTTTTATCGGTGGCAAGTGAGATCTGCGTTACAGGTGACCAGGAGCGGGCCTAGCCAGGTCGATAGCTCGATGTCGATACTTCCAGGTCGATAGTTCCAGGTCAGCGCGTCGGGAGTGTTTTCGGCTCAAAATCGGCGAAACGCTGTGACCAGCAACTATCGACATCAAGGTATCGACCTCGCCGCAAACGCCCGTTTATCCGCCCCGCCGATCCGCCCCGTCGCACCGCCCACCGCGACCCGCCACGACTGCAGCGGTATCGTTTCTGCCATGACGATGGGCCTTCTCATTCTGCAATTCGTCGGCTTGGCCGCTCTCGTGCTGGCCGCGTGGTTTGTGGCAAAACGCAGGCTCGGCTTCAGGTGGGCGTCGCTGGGCTGGGGCACACTGGCGTTCCCTTTGTCCCAGGTGGCCAGGTTTGCGTTGGTGATCCCGCTGCAGTTCCTGTTCAGCAAGACATTCGATCCAGCAACGGCCACTGCCCTGACCACGGCACTGTTCCTGGTCACCTCCGGTTTGTTCGAGGAGACCGCCCGCTGGATCGTGCTGCGTTTCTGGGACACGAACACCCGCGAGTGGAACGACGGCGTCGGCTTCGGCCTGGGCCACGGCGGCATAGAGGCGCTGCTGCTCTTTGCCAACCTGTTCGTCGGCAACCTCATGCTGCTGACCACCGGCGACGCAATCAAGGCGCAGGCCACCGGAAACGACGACCCCGCCACCGCGCAGGCCATTGCAGACCAGATTGAGGCGCTGCAGAACATCGGCTTGGGAATGATCGCCGCAAGCTGGTACGAACGAGCGCTCGCGATCGCCGCACACGTGGTGTTTACCCTGATCGTGCTGCGCGCGGTGCGCGAGCGCCGCTGGCAGCTCTGGGCGCTGGCGGTTGTGTGCCACATTGGGTTCAACGCCGTTGCCGTGCTCATCGCGCCCCACAGCGCGCCGGTGATGTACGCGCTGCTCACCGCAATCACAGCCGCGGGGCTGTGGGCAACTATCGACGGCCCGCTGTCGCGCAAGACCTTCGCCCGCACCACTCCCACCAACCCCCTCGACAACGAAACGCCCGCCAAGTGACCCACCTGCTGGAACTTCTCCCCGTCGACCCCGCCAACCCGCTGGCGATTATCCCCGCGCTGGAAGAGGCCCTGACCGGCCAGCGCACGCTGCTGCCTGTGCCTGCGAACGACCCGGCGCGCACGAACCTGCTGCGCAACACGCTGAAACCCGGCGCGCCCATCGACGACGACATCGCCCTGGTCGTGTCCACCTCCGGCTCCACTGGCAAGCCGAAGGGCGCGATGCTCACCCCGGCGAACTTGATCTCCAGCGCGGACGCGACCCACCAGGCGCTCGGCGGCGAAGGCCAATGGCTACTGGCCATGCCCACCGCCTACATCGCCGGCCTGCAAGTCCTCGTCCGCAGCATGGTCGCCGGCGTCGAGCCCGCGTTCATTGACCTGACCCGCGGCTTCAACGTCGCGGAGTTTGCCGCCCGCGCCCACGAGCTCGCCCAAACCGGCGAGCGCACCTACACTGCCCTGACCCCGATGCAGCTGGCCAAGGCCACCTCCACGCTCAAGGGCATCGACGCGCTGCGAACCTTCAGCGCGGTCCTCGTCGGCGGCGCAGCCACCAACCCGCGCCTGCTCGACTCCGCTAAGAAGCTGCGCATCAACGTGGTCACCACCTACGGCTCCAGCGAAACCTCCGGCGGCTGCGTCTACGACGGCCGCCCCATCGCCGGAGCCCGCGTGAAAATCCAGGACGGGCGCATCCACCTCGGCGGTCCCATGGTCGCCCGCGGCTACCACAACTTCGACTCCCCCGATCTCGCCGGCGGCTGGTTCCGCACCTCCGACGCCGGCGAGCTCAACAGCGGCGTGCTCACGGTCCTCGGCCGCACCGACAACGTCATCTCCTCCGGCGGCCTCAAGCTCCACCCCGAGGTGCTAGAAGAAGAGCTTTTGCGTATCGACGGCGTCACCGCCGCCACCGTCATCGGCAAAGACGACGACCGCTTCGGCCAGCGCATCTGCGCCGCCTACACCGGCTCCGCGACAGTGCCCGATATCCTCGACGCGCTCGCCGACGCCGAGGACTCCGGCCGCATCGCGCACTGGCAGCTCCCCAAGGAGCTCAAGTCGGTGGCGGCGTTGCCGCAGCTCGGCCCGGGCAAGGTGGACCGCGCGGCCGTCAAGGAGCTGTTTTAGCTGTTCGGGTTCTCAATGACCACGGGCGCGACCTGGAAGCCCGGCGAGCCGTAGTCAGCCACCCACCGGAGAAACGGCGTGATCTCTTCGCCCGGGCGCTTCCCTTCGTTAATCTGCTTGATCACTAAGTGCGCAGCCGCGATCTCCCCCTGGTGCGGCGGACGCTTGAGGCGCAGTCCGTCTAGAGACTTGATTTCCTTGTAGCTATACCGCATCTTCGCCGCTCCATTCTCCATCAGGCCCTTCCGCGAGGATGTTTTGAAGCACTTCGTCCGTTATTCTGCTGACCATTCTAACCTGCTCATGGTCCAGAAATCGACGATCGTCCAGCTCATCAAGCAGCGCAATACCTATACCGATCCGTTTCGGCTCGCCCGTTAAACACAGCTCCGTCGCCCACCGCAGATCTTGATGCCATTCCTTCGCCGTGTCCTGCAGTCGCGAGTTCGCCACCGTGTGTGAGACACCCGCCCACGCGATCAGCGCAGCTCCCAGTGGCCCAATCACTTTCGCGGAAAAGTCCAGCACCGTTGCGGTCATGTTCGGCGGCCCCAAGGCCAGCACCACCGCATACGCGACCGCCACAGTCGCCGCCAGTCCAGTGAACAGCCAAGCGATCACTCCCGAGTTCTTCATGTTTCTTTAGACGCAGCGAACCCGCCGCCGGTTCCGTGGAGCTTTTACCTATCGACGCCCTCCGGTCCCCTCCCCCGCCGCCAACTCCGACGCCCGCTGGTACGACACCCCGAGCACCTGCCCCATCTCGCGGAGTGTGAAGCCCTCGTCTTTCAACTTTCGCGCCAACGCAGCCCTCGCAGCCGCAGCTTCTTCCGACGCGGCTTTCGCCTTCACGCCGAGGTCGTCGGCACGCTGGCGCAGCGTCTCGACTTCAGCGGGGAGGATCGGCACGACCTCGATCTTAAACTCGCCCGGTTGCAACCCAGATTGAAATGCGATCGCCTCAGCGACCTCACCCTCCGCGCGGTCGAGCCTCCGGGCCTGCGAAACCACCCCAAGTTCGTCGCATTCCAGCACCCATGCGCCGCTGCGCCCACGCTCTGCGGTCACCGTGAACGCCTTCATCGCCACCACCCTTTTCCTAAGTCACACGCTTCCGTTCGCAGCTTCTTGATTACTGCATAACGCTTCATTGTTCAACCCCCTCCGGCACTCGTCTGTCATCCTCATGTTGACAACCAATTCCACCCTTCGCCTTTTAGACGCACCGACCCCAGCCGAACACCCGTCCGACAACCCTCACCGCGTGTCGGCCCGTGTCCTACTCTGCTAGGCAGTCACCAACAAGCAGCGCAAAGCCGCACAGAACAAGGAGCCACGATGGACCCGCAGACCGGGCACCCAAACCTCACCACCCACGACACCGGGTTCGCGGTGGTGGATCTCGAGACCACAGGGGTCAGCAACGCCTGCCGCATCGTGGAAATCGGCGTGGTCCTGCTTCGGCCCGACCTCACCGTGGAGCGCACGTGGGAGACACTGATCCAGCCCAGTCGCGATATTCCCAACAGCCACATCCACAAGATCACCGCGACCGATGTTGTGGACGCGCCCACGTTCCGCGACGTCGCCGCGTACCTCGGCTCCTTGCTCGACGGCCGCGTCCTGGTGGCGCACAATGCGCCGTTCGAGCACCGTTTCCTCACCAACGAGTTCAACCGCGCGCATGCGCACAACGGTCTCTGCCAACCCTGGCTGGACACGATGGCGCTGGCCAAACAGCACTTGGGCTGCGCGAAGCTCAGCGACGCCCTCACGGCCACCCGCATCCACAACCCCCAAGCGCACTCGGCCCTCGCCGACGCGCAGGCAACCGCGGAGTTGCTCCATCACCTCCACTTCCACTGCGGCGCCGATGTGTCGGGCTACCCGACGGCAACGTTCCCCGCCCCGACCGCGGAATGCCGCGTCCTACCACGCGGTGCCGAATCCTCCTGGTCCGGCCAGCTCTCTCACGCCCTGCCCGCAAGCGGTGCAAGGGATGAGGACGCGTACCGCGATGAGCTAACCCGTGCGCTTGTAGACCGCCACATTTCCCGCACCGAAATGCGCCAACTGGAACAAACCGCGATCGCCTCTGGTCTGGACGCGGACGATGTGGATGCGATCAATGAGGAATTCACGCGCCAGCTCGCCGTCGATGCCTGGTCCGACGGCGTCATCACCGATGGCGAGCGCGCCGAGCTGCTCGCCATTGCCGACGCGCTCAGCGTGGACTTCGCTTTTGTGCAGTCGCTCCTCGACGAACCACAGGCCGGCACCGCCCCCGCCCAATTCACCCTCCAGCTGGGCGATCACATCGCGCTCACTGGCGCGATGGACATTCCGCAGGAAGAGTGGGTGCGCCGCGCCACCGCCGCCGGCCTGCACATAGGCCAAGTGACAAAGAAGTGTGCCCTGCTGGTCGCCGCCAACCCCGACTCCATGAGCGGCAAGGCTCAAAAGGCGCGAAAGTACGGCATTCCAATCGTCGGCGAGACGAAGTTCGCACAGCTACTGAGCACGATCGATCACGAAGCCGTTTCAGTGCAACCAGCGGTGTCGGAGCAACCCGCAGCGTTGGAGCAGTCCACAGCACAGTTCTCCTGGCTCTCCCCGCAGCAAGTTCAAACGACAGGCACGTCCACATCCCGCATCGCAGCAGCGTGGATCGCGCTGCACCCGAACCGCCCGCTGCACGAGATGGCGGACAACCTCCAACCCCACCACGTCCCGGAAGCCACCGGCAGGGGCATCGACCGTTACCTCGCGGTGTGGAGCCTGGAGCACCCCGAGATGCTGCAAGTCAGCGCAGACGACCTGCTCCAACTCCCCGGCGTAGGCCCGAAGCGCCGCAGCCAACTGGTGGAGATGGTGGTGGGCCTCGCAGCCGACGGCATTGTGGACGACTCCACCGAGAATGCCACTCCCGAGCCCGCCCCCGAGCGCACAGCTGGCAGCACCGCAATCACCCCGAGGCCAATCCCCGAACCGTCCGCCCCTACGCAAGCGCAGCCCCGCCAAACCGCAAGCAGCCCCGTCGACCCCACCCCGGAAGAACTCCTTACCGCCGCGAACGCCCCGCGCTACACCCCGGCGCCGTTGCAGTCGTCTTGGAACACCCCTGCTCTGATGGACCCGGCGCCCACGCCAGTCAAACGCCCAAAGGCTTCCAAGGTGTTTAAGTGGTCTGCGGGCCTCGGTGTGCTGTGCTTTTTCCTGTTCGGGCTTTGCATCGAGACTTTCGACCCCGACGCGAAGTCGTTCATCGCCGGAGTGTTCGCACTCGGGTTCTTGCTAGCCGGCCTCACCGCGGCGATCTCGGGTGTGATGGCGCTGATCAACCTCATCAGGGGGAAATAGACACCCCTTAAGCCAAAACAGCTGAGGTTTACGGGCAAAATGATGCCCATGTCCTCCTTCAGCGAAGTCCTCGATCAGCTCCGTGAGAACCAGCCCCAGGGCAAGTACGGAATCGCCTTTGAGAAGGGAGATGACGATGCAAAAGCTCACTGAAGAGGACGTCAAAATCAGGTTCATTACACCTGCGATCACAGAGACGGCTGGTTGGCGTAAAGAGCAACTTCGTATGGAGCTTGTCATCGCTCCTGGCCAGGTCATTGTTCAAGGTACCAAGACCAAACGGGGCGAGATCAGCAAAGCGGATTACGTGCTGCTTGGTTCGAAGTCGCGTAAGCCGCTTGCGGTTGTTGAAGCCAAGGTCATGGAGCATACTGTCCGTGCAGGTCTGCAGCAGGCACTAGGTTATGCCGCGAAGCTTGACGCCCCGTTCGCCTACTCGTCAAACGGCAAGGGCTTCATCGAGCACGACTTCTTCACCGGCGTTGAGCGAGAGATCGGCTTGGATGAGTTCCCTACCGAGGATGAGTTGTGGCAACGCTATCTGGTTGGCAAAGGACTTGACGCTCAGGGTGCGGCACTGATCGCTGAGCCATACCATGTTGACCCGTTCAAACCGCAAGAAGCTCGCTATTACCAGCAGGTAGCGGTAGACCGCACGCTGGAAGCCATCGCACACGGCGACCGCCGTCTACTCCTGGTGATGGCCACCGGCACCGGCAAGACATTCACGGCCTTTCAGATTATTTGGCGGCTCCTCAAAGCTAGAACAGTGAAACGGGTACTGTACCTTGCCGATCGCAACGTGCTGATCGATCAGACCATCACCGGCGACTTCGAGCCACTCTCTGGCCGCATCACCAAGGTCAAAGGCAAGCACTTGGATTCCTCTTACGAGGTTTACATGAGCCTGTATCAACAGCTCACTGGTGAGGAGGGTGAAGAACCATTCCGGCAGTTCAAACCAGAGTTCTTCGACCTCGTCATCATTGACGAGTGTCACCGTGGATCGGCACGCGAAGAATCGCTGTGGCGACGTGTCCTCGACTATTTCTCTAGCGCCATCCACATTGGTATGACGGCAACACCGAAAGAAACCAAGGAAGTGTCGAACATCGACTACTTCGGTGAGCCTGTCTACACCTACAGTTTGAAACAGGGAATCGAGGATGGCTTCCTCGCTCCGTACAAGGTGATCCGTGTTGGCTTGGACGTCGACTTGGAAAACTGGCGACCGTTCGAGGGGCAAGTCGACGTTGATGGCAACGAAGTTGAGGATCGCGAGTACAACGTCAAGGACTACGACCGTAACCTCATCATTGATGAGCGCACCCAGATGGTTGCCAAGTACGTGACGTCCTGGCTCGAGAGGTACGGCACCGATTCGAAGACCATCGTCTTCTGCGTCGATATTGAGCATGCTGAACGAATGCGCCAAGCTCTAGCGAACGAGAACCTTGAACGGGTCATCGAGGACTACCGGTACGTCATGAAGATCACCGGGGATGATAAAGAAGGCAAGGGTCAGCTCGACAACTTCGCTGACGTCAACGAGCAGTACCCGACACTGGTGACTACATCGAAACTGCTCACCACAGGCGTCAACGTCAAAACGATCAAGCTCATCGTCTTGGAGTCCAACATTGGGTCAATGACGGAGTTCAAACAGATCGTCGGACGCGGCACCCGGCTCGATCCTGAGCATGGCAAAGAGTTCTTCACGATCATGGACTTCCGTGGATCGACCCGACTCTTCGCCGACCCGGATTTCGACGGCAACCCAGCAGGCAGCATAGACATGCCTTTGCCCGAGCCTGGAGATGACGACGAGATCCCCGAACCCGAATGGCCAGAAGACGACGAAACCGTGGAAAACCCCGGGTCTGAAGATGACATCGAGGACTTCGGCCCAGATGATGTGATCATCTGCGATCCGCCTTGGATCGACGACACAGACCCTGAAAAGCAAGGCAAGGTGCGAGTTCGCGGTGTCGAAGTCAAACTGCTCAACGAGCGCGTCCAGTACGTCGATCCCGTCACCGGCAAGCTCGTGACCGAATCGATCCGCGACTTCTCGAAGCGGTCATTGCTGAACACGTACTCCAGCCTCGACTCGTTCCTTACCGCTTGGTCGCAGGCCGAGCGAAAGGACGAACTCATCGGCCAGCTCAGCAGCCGTGGCGTCTTCCTTGAGGCGATACGCGAAGAAGCTGATGGTAGGTTCTTCGACGTTGACGATTTCGACCTAATCCTCCACGTTGCCTTCGACAAGCCTCCACTGACCAAACAAGAGCGTATCGATCACGTCAAGAAGCGCGGTTACCTCCACAAATACTCAGACACGTGCCGCGAAGTCTTGGAAGCGCTCTTGGATAAGTACGCAGATATCGGTATATCTGAAATCGAAACAACCAGAATCCTCAGCGTTGACCCATTCACCCAGTACGGGTCACCGCAGAAAATTGCTCGCCTCTTCGGAGGACGCGACGCCTACCTCCAGGCCATTCGTGAACTCGAAGACGCCCTCTACGAAGCTGCATAAGGAGCACAAGTAGCCAATGAGCCTGAACTCGTTCATTTCAACCTCCCGCAAGATCATGCGCGGAGACGCCGGGGTCGACGGCGACGCCCAACGCATCGCCCAACTCACCTGGCTGTTGTTCCTTAAGGTCTACGACGCGAAAGAAGCCGACTGGGAGTTCCACAACCCCGCCTACCAGTCGATCATCCCCAAACATCTCCGCTGGCGATCTTGGGCACCCGACCGAAAAGACGGACGCTCCAAGACCGGTGAGGAACTGCTGACGTTCCTCAACACTGAACTCTTCCCAGTCCTCAAATCGCTGCCGATCACCGCATCGACGCCGCTCAGTCAATCCGTGGTTCGAGCAGTGTTCGAGGATTCGAACCAGTACATGAAGGACGGCATCCTCATCCGTCAACTCGTTAACCTGATCGACGAGATTGACTTCGAGGACTATACAGAACGGCATGCTTTTGGTGAGATCTACGAGACCTTGCTGAAAGAACTCCAAAGCGCGGGCAGCTCAGGTGAGTACTACACGCCGCGCGCGGTCACCGACTTCATGATCGAAATGATCAACCCCAGGCTCGGAGAGACCGTCGCGGACTTCGCAGCCGGAACAGCCGGGTTTCTCACCTCAACGCTCAAACACCTCAACGAACAGGTCGAAAGCGTCGAAGACCGCGAGGCATACCGCTCCAGCGTTTACGGCATTGAGAAGAAGCCAATGCCGTACCTACTTGGCGTGACAAACCTACTGTTACACGACGTCGACCAGCCCCAGTTCATTCACGGCAACTCACTCGAACGCAACGTGCGCGACTTCAAAGACAGCGAGAAGTTCGACGTCGTCACCATGAACCCGCCCTACGGCGGCACCGAGCAAGAATCGGTCAAAGCGAACTTCCCGCAAGCCTTCCGTTCCTCTGAAACCGCAGACCTATTCATCGCGCTCATCACCTACCGGCTCAAACGACACGGAAGAGCCGGGGTCGTACTGCCCGACGGGTTCCTCTTCGGCAACGACGGCGCAAAACTCGCACTGAAGGAACGGCTCCTCAAGGAGTTCAACCTCCACACCATCATTCGCCTGCCGGGCTCTGTGTTCTCGCCCTACACCTCAATCGCCACCAACCTCCTGTTCTTCGACAACACAGGTACAACCAAGGAGACCTGGTACTACCGAGTAGACCTCCCCGAAGGATACAAAGCGTTTTCCAAGACCAGACCAATGCTGAGGGAACACCTGGCCGACGCCGCTGAGTGGTGGATGGATCGCCGAGAGATCGAAGACGCAGACGGCAACCCCAAGGCCCAACGTTTCACCGTCGAACAACTCACCGCGGGCGGCTACAACCTTGACCTCTGCGGCTTCCCGCAACGAACAACCGTCGTGCTCAGCCCAGAAGAAACAATCGCTGATTACAAGACCAAACGAGCCGAACTCGACGCGCAAATCGACGCCAAGATCGCCCAAATCGAAGCGCTCCTGGCGGTGACCGAATGATCGCCGACCGCCTCCGTGCCGCCATCCTCCAAGCCGCCATCAGCGGCAAACTCACCGACCAACGAACAGAAGATGGCACCGCCACAGAACTCCTTGAACAGATTAAGACAGAACGCGCCGCACTGGTCAAAGCGAAGAAACTCCAGAAGCAGAAGGCTCTCCGGCCCGTGACCGAGCAAAGCCAGCCGTTTGCAATTCCGACTAGCTGGGAGTGGGTGCGTTTCCAAGATGTCAATCAATTTCGGATTGGGAAGACCCCAAAGAGAGCCGAACCCAAGTTCTGGTCGCCTTCGGAAGTTCCGTGGGTATCGATTTCAGATATGACGCAGGGTGGATCAATTGCGTCAACGAAGGAAGGTGTCAGTGCCGCTGCCATTGCCGAGTGCTTTGGTGGACAGCCCTCTCCAGCGGGTACTCTCATCATGAGCTTCAAACTGACCATCGGACGTTGCAGTTTCCTGGGTCGAGATGCCGTTCATAACGAAGCTATCGTCTCGATATTCCCTGCTATGTCAGCAGGTGAGTCGTTCAGCACCTATCTGTCACATGCGCTTCCTCTGCTTTCGCAATTGGGTGATTCCAAAGCGGCAATCAAAGGCAACACGCTCAATTCCGAGAGTATTGCGAATCTTCCGATCCCGTTGCCTCCGCCAATGGAGCAGGAGCGCATCATCGCTAAACTTGATGAGGTTCTGCCGCTCATCGATCAACTTGCTGAACTCGAGAGAGAGAGAGAGCATCTAGACCGCGAGTTCGCCAAAGCAATCGAACGCGCGATCCTTCAAGCCGCCACCAGCGGCAAGCTCACCGACCAACGCCCAGACGACGGCACCGCAGAAGAACTCCTCGAAACCATCAGAACCGAACGCCGGCAACTCGAAAAGGAGGGCAAAATCAGAAAGCAGAAACCACTGCCACCAGTGGACAAAATGGACGAGCCCTTTGACCTTCCAGATAGTTGGGTTTGGTCGCGTCTAGGCCGCGTGTTCAACATGCAGGCGGGCAAGAACGTCGCCGTTGGCAACATATCTGAAGTTGGCGAGTACCCGTGCTACGGAGGTAACGGGATCAGGGGTTACGTGGCCGACTACAACAGAGACGGAACCTACCCGCTCATCGGTCGTCAAGGCGCTCTTTGTGGCAATATCAATGTGGCTTCGGGGCGCTTTTTCGCGACTGAGCATGCGGTAGTAGTCGAGACATTTGGGCATACATCTTCCACTTGGGCGGCTATAGCATTAGAGCAACTGAACTTGAATCAGTACGCCACCGCAACAGCACAACCTGGACTCTCAGTCGAGAAGCTGAAAGTAGTACCCGTTCCAGTTCCGCCTGTGGATGAGCAGGAGCGCATTGCTGCCAAGCTCGACCGAGCGCTACCCCTGGCGCGAGGCCTTGGGGAGCTGGTGTCGTGATCACCAAGGTTCACATTCGAGGCTTTCGTTGTTTCAAGGAGCTTGTCCTCACACCAGCTAAGATGACGCGAAGTTCGGGTTTCGAAGATCAGACTGCACTGCCTGCAGCGGTATGGGTGGGCGTTGGGCAGATACTCTGCTCGCCAGCGACTATTGGCAGGAGGCGAGAAGGCGATGAGTGACGAAAACCGATTGTTTCGACAATTCGAAGCGAATCTCCGGATGACTCCGGCGACAGTCAGCGCGGTGCGCAATCGATACCATGCCATCACACGGCGCATCAATGTGGACTTTTGGGGAACTTCCTCAGACACAGATCACTCCTGGTACGCCGGGTCATATGGTCGCGGTACAGCGATCTCAACGAGTGATATCGATATTCTCGTGGAGCTACCGCCCGGTGAATACAACAACGCTTGGACGCGATCCCTGTTTGGTGGGAACGGGCCATCCGAGCTACTCCAAAAAGTGAAACGAAGTCTCAGTGCGACCTATCCCCAAACCAAGCTGCGTGGGGACGGACAAGTCGTCGTCGCCGAGTTCACAGATGGAGTTCGATTCGAAATAGTCCCCGTGTTTCGGGCGGAAACGCCCGGCACGTACCGTTACCCAGACACGCATGACGGCGGCTCTTGGTCAACAATGAACCCGCGCCGTGAGCTGGAAGTGTTCAATGACCTGAGCAAGAATCACCCAGGTGGGCTGAAGAAGTTTTGCCGGATGCTCAGGGCGTGGAACAAACAGGGGCGGTACTTCAGCGGGCAGGCACTGGACGCAATGGCGTTCGAATACTGGGAACAGAGCCAGTGGGCTGATAACTTGCCATACCTATATTTCGACTGGCACACCAGAGACTTCTTCGAATACTGGAAGAACGAGTTTGCCCGTGGTGGCGTTGTTGTAGCTCCGGGTACACGTCGACGAATTGACGCATTTGCTCCACCTCCTATGGTGGATCTTCTAGCGCTTTACGCGGACAATGCCAAGACTGCGATTGATGCGACGGACGCATGCCAAGCAACAGAGTTTTGGAGGCTGATCTTCGATGACCGATTCCCGAAGTCCTGAACGCGACAGGCTGTATTCCCAGCTCGAGAACGAGTATGGGAATGTGGTCTACTCTCACGCCGCGCAGGAAGAACAGCGTACGAGGCTTGCGCGCTCGGAGCGGAGAATCAAAACTTCCCAAATCTTTCTTTCTGCGGCTTCAACTGCTGGCATCGTTGGTATCTTTGTGACGCAGCAGCAATGGGCGACGGTAGCTACGGGACTACTCACTTTCGCGCTCCTTGCGCTTAACTCGTATAGCTTTCGGTTCGAACTGGGAACGCAAATAGCAAACCATCAGAAGGCTGCCGATCAACTTTGGTATCTCCAGCGGCAGTACTTGGCTTGTTTGGCTGACTTCAACTCGATGAGTGATGAGGAAGTCCGCAAGGAAAGAGACAGGCTTGTAGAACAAACCAAATCGGTCTATACATCCGTTCCCAGGACAGATAACAAGAGCTTTAACATTGCGCGTGATCGACTTCAGAAGCAAGGACTGAGGGAGTTCAGTCGAGACGAACTAAACCTATTACTGCCCGAAGGGCTGAGACAGTGACCTCCGGAACCATTTGGCGTGACGAACGCCTTTTGGCGGAATGCCCGTTGACACTGGCTTCGTTGGTGCAGGCGATACCTTGACGGCGGACTACTCAACGCTGACGCATCGGATATGCATTCGCTTATCCGGTGAGGTTGTAGGGTTCTGCGGGCAGAAGTTTCCTCAAGTGGCCGACTACCTGGAGGAATCATTCGATGAGCTGTTAGCTTTTACTACTGCACCGAAACCGGTATGAACCAAGATCTGGTCCAATAACCCCACCGAACGGCTCAACCGAGAAATCCGACGTCGCACCGACGTCGTCGGGGTCTTCCCAAACCGTGAGGCCGTCATCCGGCTGGTAGGGACCGTCCTTGCGGAACAACACGATGAGTGGATTCAGCAAACACGCTACTTGTTGCTGGCCAGACTGTCCCACATCAAGGAGATCATCGCTGCCAACCTCGTCGGCGCCACTGCCACCGACAGCAAGGCAATCGCCGCCTAATACTTACTCAACCCCGCCTCCGAGACGGCTCCAAGCACCCACCCCCGAAACTAACCACATACTCGAAAGCCAGATACACCACTTCCCAAGACTTGACCGGCGTACATTGAAGGTATGACCGCCTATCATCTCCTCGGGCGTGAAGGCGCAAGGCACGTCGCGTGGTGGCGCCCGCTGTTGGAGTTCGTCGTTGTGTTCGTGCTCTTTTTCGGAATCTTTGCCGCGATGCTCGCGCTTTTCGACGCCGCCGACCAGGTCTTCAACCCTGCACTAAAAGCCATGGGCGACTTCGAGTTCGTAGATACGCCCTGGCTCGCTCTGGCGGCCGGATCTATGTATGCGGCAACCATCCCAGCTGCGTTCCTCGCCGCGCGTGTACGCGGTCGACGCCAACCGCTCTGTGGTCGACGGAGCATCGCTTTCGGTGGCGCATCTTCGGAATAGCGTTGATACCTGCGCTGGTGGTCTTTGGTGTGCAGCTTGCATTCTCGGTGGCCCGCGCTCCCGAGAACGCGACCGCAGGGTCTGACGGCGGGTTTACCCTGGCGAGGTTCGGTGCATTGTGCATCCTCATTGCACTCATCCCGCTGCAGGCGCTGTCGGAGGAACTCGTATTCCGCGGCTCGCTTGTGCAGGTGGTTGGCCAGTGGACCCGCTCGCCGTGGGTGGCATACGTGGTCCCGGCGCTGCTGTTTGTGTCTGTACACAACTACGGTTGGGGCGGCCAGCTCGACGTGCTGGCTTTCGCGCTCTGCGGCGCCTTCTTAACGTGGTCAACGGGCGGATTGGAGGCGGCGCTCGCGGTGCACGCGGTGGCGAATACTCTCTCGTTCGTAACCGATCCATTCCATGTGAAGGTCGCGGGGTTGGCAGAGGCGACGGTGGTGGATGCGGTGGCGTCGATAAGCGCGACTGTGCTCGCCACCGCTGCGATTTGGTGGTTAATCGCTAGGGCGGGCGGTATTGCTTCGAAATCTCGCCCAAGGTAGCTTTACCCCCGCTTAAGCGGGCTATGATTATGTTCCTTCGCCATGCCGACCTTAACTCCCGATGCCCTGCTCGACAGACGACGCACCGAAAGTGGATCCTCCACCTACTTGCGAATTACGGTAGCCCCAAGGGTTGTGTCCTTTAGTGTGGTGTATCTGTAGCCCGCGGTGAGCCTCGTGCAGGTGCGCATACAGCGACCATCGCGGGTACCTTTCGAATCAACTCCTACATCTGCTCGAAAGGAAGAAACCCACGATCGCCGCTGATCCCAATCATATCGACCCGACTGCCTACATCGAAGAACTTCTGACACCACCCCGGTCAAGAAGTAATAGAAATCAAAGCAAATGCTTAGGAACAAAACCCGGGGCACTTCAAGTTTTGCCGCTCGAACAGATCAGCGTCCTCACTCGCTGAGGTTTCGGAAGTGCACGCTACTCTAAAAACGTATCGATTCCTTCTCTTCTTTTTTAGAAAGGTCTCTCTCCATGGCCTCCATCTTCCGCACTGTCTCGTGGGAAGTGCAGCAACTAGTCAATGACGTTCACTCTGGAAAAATTCAACTTCCAGATCTCCAGAGGCCATTTGTCTGGCCCACATCGAAGGTCCGTGACCTTTTTGATTCGATGTACCGCGGCTACCCAGTAGGCGAGCTTATGTTTTGGGACGTTGCTGCCGATGGTGAGTCTCGATCAATTTCAGGTGACGCGAATTTCATCGGCCAGCACCAGATTATCGATGGCCAGCAGCGCTTGACCAGTCTTTATGCCGCGATAAAAGGCTTTCCTGTCCGGGACGTTAACTATAACGAGAAGCAGATCCGTATTGCGTTCAATCCATTTAGTGAGAAGTTTGAGGTGCGGACACCACCTATTGCTAAATCCCCGGAGTGGATCGAAGACATTTCGACCTATTTCGCCAGCTCCTACAAGGCAACAAAGACATTTTTCGAGAGGTATGAAGAGTCTGGCGAAACTCTCAGCGATGAAGAAAAAGAGGCAGTTCATGAGGTTTTTAGCAAACTGTCTGGGCTGGAGAAATATCAGTTTAACGTCGTTCACCTTCAGAGCGAGGCTGACAAGCGCCTCGTTGCTGACGTCTTCGTGCGCATCAACTCAGAAGGAGTTCGTCTAAAGGCATACGACTACATTCTGACGTGGCTCAGCGTCTTTTGGCCAGAAGGCCGTGAGCAAATCGAGGAATTTTCACGCAACTCCCGTATGTCCCCAGCCCATGCGAGCTCCGCATTGGGGAAGGAAATCCGGTGGACGGCTCACAACCCGTATATTGACGTTGAGAACGGACACATCGTGCGCGCGATGGTCGCTGTCGGGCAGCGGCGAGGCCGTCTGCAAGATGCGTACGCCGCCCTTCAGGCAAAGGAACGACACACCGGTCGCGTGAACCCTGAGCGCCAAGAACGCGAACTAGGACTCCTCAAGGAGGCTCTTCCGGTCGTGGTAAATCCCACCAATTGGACGGAGTTCATCCGGTCGATTCAGGCAGCTGGATTCCGAACGAACCGGAACGTCACCTCGCACATGAATATCATCTACTCCTACGTCATCTTTTTGCTAGGACGCAACGATTTCGGTGTCGAGCTCGCTCGCCTTCGCGCGCTGGTTGCCCGCTGGCTCTTCATGTCGCAACTCACCGCCCGCTACACGGGCTCATCGGAATCCCAAATCCAGAAGGATCTCGACCAGATTGCTGCGCTGAACAAAGGCGACGCGGAGGGCTTCGAAGAGCTGCTTAACCGTACGATTGACACTCAGCTCACCGAAGACTACTGGCGCTTCAATCTACCGCAGAACCTAGTCACATCAGGCGCTTCCCTATCGCCACATTACCAGTGCTACCTCGCTGCGCTGAACATCCTGGATGCAAAGTTGTTCATGCTTAACGAACGCGTCCGTGATTGGATGGATCCCAACCAACCCGCGGCTAAAGGCACAGAGGGACACCATCTATTCCCCCGCAAATACCAGGAAAAGGTTTTGGGGATTACGGACTTCAAGCGTATCAACCAGGTAGCGAACTTCGCACCAACTGATTGGGCTACCAACATCCATATTTCAGATCGCGCCCCAAAGGACTATTGGCAAGAACTCGTCGAGAAGCGCTCGCAGGGCGAGGAATGGCTGAAACAACAGATGTACTGGCACGCCATTCCAGAAGGTTGGGAAAACATGGCCTACGACGAGTTCCTCTCCAACCGCCGCAGGCTCATTGCCCAGGTTATCCGTGGTGCTTTCGCACACATCACAGCTGACTCCGCACCGGTGATTTCTACGTCTGACGTTGAAGAACGTGCCGGGTCTAGGACCCTGCAAGAGTTCTTTGAGGCCGAACTATTGAAATCCGGCGACCTTCTCGATCCGGTTGATCCAGATTGGATTGTCGATGCCGTCATTAATGAGGACGGCCACCTTGTCATCGATGGCATCAACGTTTTTGACTCGCTGGATGAAGCCGCGCACTTCCTCGGCGTAACGAACCTCAAGGGCGAAGAGTTCTGGGCCTTGCAAGATGGCGATGACTTGGTGCCGCTTTCCAGATTGTCTGCTAGTTCATAGGCGATTGTCTTCCTTTTTGCCGGGGCGATGCGACCATGGCACGGCGTCTTTCCGATCTGATTCGTTTCCCTCGACGGAGTGAAGTCTTAGAAAGCAGCGTTGATAACTACTTCCAATCCCCACGCAGATGACACCGGCGATAGTGCTGCCGGGTCGGCATGGGTCAGCAGTGTAGCTACCAAGTCCGAAGGTATTGCCTGGAGTTGGGTGCTCGCGCTGTTTCGGATCGCATAAGGTGCCGGCATCCTGTTAAGCCCCGCGAAGGATTCCGTAGTTGCCCCAGGTCAGATTTTCAGCTCGTCAACCTTTACGAACCTCTACCCGCTCGCGTCGATCGGTGTTTGCCCCGGCTGCCTCGGTGGGGCGTGCCGTTTCGGCGTAGTTGGTAGGGGCAATCCGCGTAGTTGGTCGGGGTTTTCCGGATAGGTGGTAGGGCTCCCTGATTTCGGTCATTGTGTAGGTGGCGTTGGCACAACTTGTGCTGGCGCTGCTGAGCGCGGGTAGTTGGTACCGCGGTTGCGGATCCGGGGTACTGCCTGTTTCCGGTTAGTTGGTACCGCAGCCGGGGGTTGACCGACGAGAGCCCAGAAGCGAAGTCGGGTTTCGCCGGTCAGTGAAGGTTAGCTGTCTACGGTTGTCTGAGCGTGCGCGAGGTTTTGACGCATGTCGTAGTCGACCGGATGAGAGGCCCGGCCGCTGGCCCCGACAAGGTCAGCCGCCCGGCCCTACCACCTAGTCGGAATCCAGCCCTACCACCGTTCCACAACACCCCTACCAACAAGCCGGGTCAAGTCCCGTGTAGTGGTGTAGCCGTCTAGCTTTCGGCTCGGTATGTAGTTCGGGGTTGTGGTTAGGCGGTTAGCTGGTGATGGTCGCCATGATCATCTCCTGAGTGGTGCATGAGTTGTTTGGTGTGTTCGAGTGCGGACAGTGACATGTAGCGTTTTTGCTGGATCCAGTCGTCGTGCTGTTCGGCTAGGACAGCGCCGACGAGCCGGATGATGGATTCGCGGTTCGGGAAGATGCCGATGACGTCGGTGCGCCGGCGGATCTCCCGGTTTAACCTTTCGGTGGGGTTGTTTGACCAGACTTTCGTCCAGACTGGTTTCGGGGCTGCGGTAAACGCCAACACCTCATCGAGGGATTCCTCTAGATACGCCGCAACCTGCGGGAATTTCGGTTCCAACAGGTCAACTACCTCGCGGGCTTGTCCCCAGGTGGATGCGGCATCGGGTTGCTGGAAGATTGTCTGGAACATCGCCGAGACCATCGGCCATTGTGTTTTCGGGACTTTCTCGTAGAGGTTTTTCGCAAAGTGGGTGCGGCACCGCTGCCAGGATGCATCAGGCAGCACTTCGGAGATAGCGTGCTGGATGCCTTCGTGGGCGTCACTGGTGACCAAATAGACACCACGCAGCCCGCGGGCTTTTAGATCTTGGAAGAAGCCTTTCCACGATGCGTTGGATTCCGCGGTGGCGACATGCATGCCGAGCATTTCGCGGTAGCCGTCGGCGTTGACCCCAGTGGCAAGCAGTACGGAGCATTTGACCACCCGGCCGCCTTCACGGACTTTGATCGTGAGCGCGTCGCACGACAGGTAGGCGTACCCGCCGGGATCGAGTGGGCGGTTTTTGAAATCTGTAACCATCTCGTCGAGTTCTTCCGACATGCGCGAGACTTGAGATTTCGACATATTGGCAATCCCAAGTGTTGCCACCAGGTCATTCATCCTGCGGGTGGAACCCCCTTTGAGGTAGCAGGTCGCGATCACAGTCGATAAGGCGCGTTCGGCCCGTGAGCGGCGCTCTAACAGCCAGTCCGGGAAGAACGCGCCGTGGCGCAGTTTCGGCACCGCCACATCGATCGTGCCCACACGGGTATCAAGGTCGCGGTGACGGTACCCGTTGCGGTGGTTGACCCGCTCGGCAGAAGCGACACCATACTCAGCCCCGCAAACGGTGTCAGCTTGGGCGGAGAGGATCTGGTTGATAAACCCTTGCAGCATCTGCCGCATCAGATCCGGGGAGGCCTGTGCCAGCAGATCGTCCAGATAGGTTGCAGGGTCGATAGAATGCGGAGCAGCGGTCATCGTCATGTGCCTTTCGGTGAGATGTGGTAGTTGAGTCGAAAGGTTACTGACGATGGCCGCCCCTATATCTGCCAGGGCCCACCATCAGCAAGCGTTACACCACACTAAGGGACGCAACCACAAGCCGCTCTCAGCAGGGCACCTGGCGGCGGGCTACCGGAGGATCGTCGCAAAGCACAACCGTGTAATTCGTGCCACAATGCGGTGGTGTGAGGCACGAGAAGCTACGCTCCCGCAAACCGTCCACGAATCCGAAGTACGCAACCTCCCCCTCCACCACCCACTACCGCATGCTGACTGTATAAGCCACTTCCGCATCGGGAGCGACGAAATCTTCCTGGAGCGTTCTTCCATGACGCGCGAATCACTCATCCGTCCTCACCAGGGGCGATAACGAATCGAAGCGCTGCTAAACCAATCAAAGCCGTGCTACTTTCCAAACTATTACGCCAAAACTGCAAAACAAGAATGGAGGTGCCATGAACGAGGTATCACCGCCGATTCGAAGGACCACTGAAGAATTAGACCGCGAACTTGCCGATTTGAAGGCACAGATGGCCCCTCTGACCGTTGATCACCTTCGCCGTCTGCGAGACGCTGGTGCGATCGAGTACGACGAAGAGCGTTTGCTCGACAGATACGATGCCTGCATGTGGCTCCGGTATGGAGTAGCGTGACTTCACCGCGGGGGATCGAAGATGCGGTACGAGATTTAATGCTCATGACCGTCCAATTGCTGGAGACGACCTTGGAGGGATCGTCCCCGATTAACGCAGAAGTTCTGGCCGATGGTGAACGAGCCATTGTCGAGGGAACATATCCTGTAACAATTGCTCACTCGGGTAGTGACCGCCTTGTCCTACGCTATGACTACCTACTCCGGCATGAGGCAGCCTCAGGCGAGCTCGAAGTTGAGAAAAGTATGTTCAATAGAAGTTCGCGCAAGAAAGAAACCCGTGCCGGTTGTGCGATTCGAGTATGAATCGCACGCTCGAAACAAACCCGCTTCACATTTTCAGTTCCATGCCGATTCGGTACCACTCGGGCTGCTATTGGCCCGAGCAGGAAAATATGAAATCGCAGCACAGCAACAAGATATCCACTTCCCCATGGGTGGTTCGCAGTTCCGGCTGCATCTGACGGATGTAATTGAATTGCTTGTCCGAGAATTCGGCGCTGCAACGGAGGATGGATGGTACGAATCTCTTAGCGCCCACCGCAACCGTTACTACGACGCAGAAGTGGACCGAGTAATCCAGGACAATTTGCCTCGCGCAGTGCTTTTGCTTGCGGATGCGGGATACAAAGTCAATGCGCCGCAGTAGCAAACGCGTTGACTGGGGCCCGTGCGTTTCGAAAGCAACCACTCGCAAAGCACAACCGTGTAATTCGTGCCACAATGCGGTGGTGTGAGGCACGAGAAGCTACGCTCCCGCAAACCGTCCACGAATCCGAAGTACGCAACCTCCCCCTCCACCACCCACTACCGCGGCACCTCGCCGGCGCGCATGCAGGCGTCGAGGTTCCGCAACAAGCAGCGAATCCCGATGATCCCGGCGTATTAAGGCGCTACAGGAGTTCGTCGATAAGCGAACGCACACGGGCGTCAATGTCGTCGCGCACGAGGCGCATGCGCTCCATGCCCTCGATGCCGCGGTGCGAGGGTTCGTCGGTGCGCCAGCGCTCCAGCGTGCCGCGGGCGCCGTCAGGCATTTCCACCTGCGCGTCTTCGCCGAGCACCACGACGCGATCAACGCTGCGCAGCAGTTCCGGATCGATGGGTTTGGGCGTGCCGTGCGACATGTCGGCGCCAGTCTCTGCAATCGCCTCGACCGATTCTTGGTTCAGCTTCGTGCCGGGTTTGGTGCCTGCGGAGTGGATGCCGAGCTGGCTACCCGCGTGCTTCTCGGCGAGCGCCGCCGCCATCTGGGACTTGCCGCCGTTGCCGACGCAGACGAACAGGACTGAGGGCTTCATGTAAGGCTCCTTTGGTTAGGCAGGGTTGGGTCACCGGGGAACAGTTTCGGGCCGATCCCCCGCATGAGGTAGACCAAGCCGACGAGCACCGGGATCTCGATGAGCGGGCCAATCGTACCCGCCAGCGCCTGGGCGGAGGTGGCGCCGAAGGTGCCGATCGCCACCGCGATGGCGAGCTCGAAGTTGTTGCCGGCGGCGGTAAACGCCACCGAGGCGGATTGGGCGTAGTCCATGCCGGAGAGTTTGGCCACCACAAGTGCCACGGCGAACATGCCCACGAAGTAGCACAGCAGCGGCAGCGCCACCGTGGCCACAGTCAACGGCCTGGACAGGATCTGGTCGCCCTGCAGGGAAAACAGCAGCACGATCGTGTACAGCAGGCCGACCAGCGCCAGCGGGGAGATCCGGGGCAGGAAGGTGTTTTCGTACCAGTCGCGGCCCTTGGTGCGCTCACCGATGATGCGAGACAGCAGCCCGGCCAGCAGCGGGATGCCCAAAAAGACGAGCACGGAGGAGACGATCGCCCAGAAGGAGAAATCCACCGAGGTGGTCTCCAGGCCCAGCCAGGACGGCAGGACCTGCAGGTAGAACCAGCCAAGCACGCCGAACATGAGCACCTGGAACACCGAGTTGATGGCCACCAG
The DNA here is from genome assembly GCF_013978595.1 of Corynebacterium haematomassiliense. Classification (GTDB taxonomy): domain Bacteria; phylum Actinomycetota; class Actinomycetes; order Mycobacteriales; family Mycobacteriaceae; genus Corynebacterium; species Corynebacterium lehmanniae. The sequence continues at coordinate 64,652 of NZ_JACDTZ010000002.1, read as the reverse complement.
CACGGCGGTGGCTTCCCGGTCTGCGCAGGCGAGGTCGGACCACACCAGCACCATGGCGATGCAGCGCGCCAACCCGACGATGATCAGGCCGGTGCGCAGCTCCGGCTCGTTAGGCAGGAACATCCACGCGAGCGCGAACATGAACGCGGGGCCAAGAATCCAGTTCAAAATGATGGATACGGTCATGAGCCGTTTGTCGGTGGCGATCTCGCGGGTTTTGTCGTAGCGCACCTTGGCCAGCGGCGGGTACATCATCACAAGCAGGCCGAGCGCGATCGGCAGCGAGATCCCGCCGACTTCAAGGCACTCGAGTGCGCCCGAAAGCCCCGGCACTGCGCGGCCGAGGGCGAGGCCCGCCGCCATGGCGAGCATGATCCACACCGGTAGGAAGCGGTCAAGAAATGACATGCGCTCTACTGGCTGAGAGGTTGTGTCTTCCATCTGGAATCCTTATCTATTGACGATTATCAATACGAACACTAAAAGGCACATTTATCGCTGTCAATATGAAAAGGTAGGAAGCATGAAAGATTCTGTCGCCACGACAGCAGACACTGGCCTCGACTGCTGCTCGCTGGGCTCCGGCTTGCTCTCCGCAGACGACGCGACGCGTTACGCGGCCCTGTTCAAAGTTTTGGCGGACCCCGGCCGGCTGCAACTACTCTCCTGGCTCGCCGAAGAGGGCTGCGAGCCGATGAGCGTGAGCGAACTGACGCAACGCTCTGGGCTAAGCCAACCGACGGTTTCCCACCACCTCAAAAAACTTACCGAGGCTGGCCTCCTAGAAAAGAGCCGCCTGGGCAGGTCGGTCCTCCACCGGCTGCGCCCGGAGCTGTTCGCGGAACTTCGCACCGTGCTGCAGATGGACTGAGACTTACCAGCTGAGACAGAACCACTCCCAGCAGAACTGGTCCAAAGACTGCCACATGCCCCTACTGCTGGGAGAAACGCTCTAAGTCGTCCGGCGCACCCGCCATCACAATCAGGTTCGACGGGGAGAGCTCCTGGCCCGGCACAAACGGCTGCCACTCGCCGTTGCTGTTGCGCACGGAGACCACCTGCACGCGGTGCTTGTCCCACAGCTTTTCCGCGTCGCAGGGGCCGGACAGCAGCGCACGCGGCGGGGCCATCTTGATCACGCCGTAGTTCTCCGCCAACTCTGCGAAATCCTGGAACCTCCCGCCGAGCAGATGCGCCACCCGGCGGCCGGTGTCGTGCTCCGGGCGCACCACGTGGTGCACGCCGAGGCGTTGCAAAATGCGGGCGTGGGACTCCGAATCAGCCTTCGCCCAAATGTCGGGCACCCCTAGATCCACCAGGTTGGAGGCGGTCAGGATGGACGCCTCCAGCGCGGAGCCGATGCCGAGTACAGCGCGTTTGACGTCGTGAACACCGAGCTGGCGTAAGGCTTCGGGGTCGGTGGTGTCGGCGACGGTGGCGTCGGTAAGCAAAGGCGCATGCTCGCGTACCAGCCGCTCATCCGCGTCGACGCCTAGGACCTCCACGCCGTAGCGGGTGAGCTCCTGGGCGATCGCACCGCCGAAACGGCCCAGGCCAATGACCACCACGGGCGGGATATTCAAACGCTGCGTGGACGTGAAACGGGGGAAGTTAACCAATGAACGGCCTTTCTGTGGGGTAGTCGAACCTGCGGGAAACGGTGCGCAGCGCCAGCGCTGCGACGAGTGTGAACGGGCCGATGCGCCCGAGGTACATCAGCAGGCACAGCGCGAGCTGGGACGGGGTGGACAAATCCGCGGTGATGCCGGTGGAAAGCCCCGTGGTGGCAAACGCCGAGATGACCTCGAAGTTGACCTGGTCGGCGGTGAACTGGGGGTCGCAAATACGCAGCGTAGCTACGCCTGCGGTCACCGCTACCAGTCCCGCCGCGGCCACCGTCATGGCCTGGCGCACCACACTTTTTGGCACGGTGCGGTGGCCCACGGTGGTGGCGTCGCGGCCTTTGAATTCCGCCAGCATGGCCGCTAGCAGCACGGTCGCGGTGGTGATCTTGATGCCGCCGGCTGTGCCCGCGGACCCACCGCCGATGAACATGTAAATGTCCGTGACCATCAGCGTGATCGGGTGCGCCTCGGCGTAATCGACAGAGTTGAACCCCGCGGTGCGCGGCGTCACCCCGGAAAAGAACGCGTTGAGGCACTTGACACTGGTTGGCATGCCGGCGAGGAAGCCGCGCCACTCCAGTAGTGCGATGATAAGCGTGGCGCTGACCACCAGAAACGCGGTCGCCTGCAGCGTCATGCGGGTGGTGATGGACAGCCGCCGCGAGCTCACCGGCGCGCCGTGGACCAGCCCGCGCATCTGCTCGCGGCCGCGGCGCACCAGCTCGGAAAGCACCGGGTAGCCCAGCCCGCCAATCATCAACGCACCCGCCAACGGGATGAGGATCCACCCGTCCGTGTTGTAGGAGACCAGACTGTCCGGACGCAGTCCGAAGCCGGCGTTGTTGAACCCGGAAATCGCGTGGAACACGCCCTCGTATGCGGCGCGCCCCGGCGCCATGCCGTAGACGGTGGCGAAGCGAATGCCCAAGATCACCGCTACCACCCCCTCAAAAAAGAAGGTGAGCAGCAGCGTTGCCACGAGCGTCCGCCTCACCCCACCTTCCAAAATTGGCCGCCCCTCAGCTGCCGTGGCATACCGCGAACGCAGCTTCACCCGGCCGGTGAGCAGCATGCCGGTAAGCGAGGTAATGCTCATGATGCCCAGGCCGCCGGCCTGGATCAGCGCCAGCACAATGAACTGTCCGGCCAGGCTCCAGTGGCTGCCGGTGTCCTCGGTGACCAGGCCGGTCAAAGTGGTCGCGGACGTGGCGGTAAACAGCGCGCTCATCAGCGCTGTAGGCGCGCCGTCAGCGGAGGCGAACGGCATGGAAAGCAGCGCTGTGCCGGTGAGGATCAGAGCTAGAAAGCCCAGCGCAGTTAGTTGCGCGGGGCCGAGCCACCTCTTGGAGGCTGTGTCATTCACCGGCCAAACGCTACTCCGCGGCGCGCAGCTTGGCTACGTCTTCTGCTGAATACGTCGCCGCGATTTGGACGTCGTTGCCGCCGGAGAGGTTCACCCGCGACAGGCGCACACGCTGCGAGCCCGGGACCAGCGGAAAGTTCGCCGAGCGCTCCGAAACCTGCTTCACCGGGAACCCGGCGCTCAGGGCGCAGTGGTTCAGCCACACATCGTCGGCGCGTGGTGCGAGGTCCAAAAACTCCGTGCCGCGCTCGGCGACGTAGCGCACCATCTCCTTCGGGTAGCGCACGCCGTCCACGCCGGTGGCGAAGTGCAAAATCGACGGCTCTGTGCTCCTTACCGGCCGCCACTTCTTGTACGGGGCGATGCCTTCTTCGTCCAGCACGACTCTGTGGGCGCGGTAGGCGGTGATGGTGGAGGCCGAAGGAGCGTCGATGAGCTTCTGCGCAAACGTGCGCGGGTAGAGCACATCGTCGTCGACGGTGATGACGTTGCGGTCCGGGTACTGCTGGAACGTGCCGTAGTACTTGGTGTGCGGGCCCAAGCCGCCGGTGGATTCGTGCACCTGCAGGCCGCGATTCGCAAGCGACTGCAGCGCGTCCGGCCACCGGGCGTGGAAATCCACCGGGTCCAGCCACAGGTGCACCGGCAGGCGCACCGTGCCCACCAGCAGCGACGCAATCGCCGCGGCAGCCGAGCGCAAACGGGTGCCGTGGGTGGTTAAGGAAATGACGGTCTCGCCGTCTGCCGGGAAGCGCTTGTCCGAGTTGTGCGCCGCGTTGAGCAGCAACGGGAGACGAACGAATGCGCCGGTGGCCACGAACCCTTGGCGCACGGCGTAGTCAATCCACATGGCGCATTACCCTAGCCGACCGGCGAGGGAGGGTGCATGATGGAGGGCATGACTGACACTGGGACTCACACCGCCACACCCCGCGACTGGTGGGAAGCCGCCCGCCCCCACACCTGGCCCAACGCATTCGCCCCCGTCATCGCCGGCACCGGCGTGGCGGCCCTGACCTTGCAGGCCCACCCCGGCCGCGCCGTGCTCGCGCTTTCAGTGGCGTGGGCGCTGATCATCGGCGTGAACTACGCCAACGACTACTCCGACGGCATCCGCGGCACCGACGACGACCGCACCGGCCCGACGCGCCTAACCGGTTCCGGGCTGGCCGCGCCGGAACAGGTGAAGCTTGCGGCGTTTATCGCGTTCGGCGCCGCCGCGGTGTTCGGCGTGATCCTGTCCGCGGTGGCCGGCGCGATGTGGCTCGTGCTGGTGGGCGCGCTGTGCATCGCCGCGGCGTGGTTCTACACCGGCGGCGACAGCCCCTACGGCTACTCCGGCTTCGGCGAACTCTCGGTGTTTGTGTTCTTCGGGCTGGTCGCCGTGATGGGCACCGAATACACCCAGTCCGGAATGGTGTCGTGGGAAGGCTTCCTGTGCGCGCTGGCCATTGGCGCGATCTCCGCGTCGGTGAACCTGGCCAACAACATCCGCGACATCCCAACCGATGCGGCCGCCGGCAAGCGCACACTTGCGGTGAGGCTTGGCGACGACAACGCGCGCACCCTCTTCACCGTCCTGACCTTGTTCCCGTTCTTCATCTCAGTGGTGCTGTCGATGACCACCGTGTCTGCGCTAGCGGCTCTGGTGGCGCTGCCGCTGGCGGTGGCGAGCGTTTTGAAGGTTCGCGGCGGGGCTTCGGGCAAAGAGCTCATCCCGGTGCTGGGGCTGAACGGTAAGACCATGCTGGCCTGGGCCGTGGTCACCGCGGTGGCGTTCGCGTGGTTCGGCTGGTCGTTCTGGGGTCAGTTCGCCGGTATCGGCGAGGCCGTGCCGTACGCGCCGTTGGCGTCGCGCTAGGTGTGATGTCCAGGGACGTTGTTGAGTCGGTCGAAGGGTACGCCGCCAATCGCAGAGTGGTGTCGGTGGTGGTTGTAGAAGTGGAGCCAGCCGGGCAGCGCCAGGCGTCGTTCGGCCTCTGAACCGTAAAACCTGGCATAGGCCCAGCCGTCCCCGAGCGTGCGGTGGAATCGCTCGATCTTCCCGTTCGTCTGCGGCCGGTAGGGGCGTGTCCGCTTGTGTCGGATGCCGAGCCGAGCGCAGAAGTCCCTCCATGCGTGGGATCTGTATGCCGACCCGTTGTCGGATAGGACTCGCTCGACGGTCACGCCTCGTTCGGCGAACCAGGCCACGGCGCGTTCGAGAACTCCCACCGCTGTGCTCGCCTGCTCATCCGACCAGATTTCTGCGTATGCGACGCGGGAGTGGTCGTCGATGACTGTGTGAACGAACGCCGTCCCGGTGCGCGGCTTGTGATCTTTTCCTCGTGGTAATCCCGGAGTCGCGAGCTTGTTCCGTGCGCCTTGCTGCCGACCTACGTAACGATGTCCACCGCCGTCGGGGATGTTGCCGAACTTCGTGACATCGACATGAATCAACGATCCCGGATGAGGATGCTCATATCGCCGCAATGGCTCGCCAGTGACACGATCGATATGCGAGAGGCGGTTCACGCGGCAACGGACGAGGACCGCGTGAACAGTCGACGTCGAGAGACCAAGTCGCGCAGCGATCTGGGCTGGCCCCAGTCGAAGCCGCCAGCGCAGGTTGATGATCTTCTTCTTGACATGCTCGGGCGTCCTGCCTGGGATCCGGTGCGGCTTGCTGGAGCGATCCTGCATCCCAAACTCACCCTCTTCCCGGTAGCGGCCTGCCCATTTCCGGGCAGTGATCGGGGAGACCATGAACATCTTTGCGGCGATCGTGGCCGGATAGCCGTCTTCGACAATCAGCCGAGCTAACCGGAGACGGGCACGAGGAGTGAGAAGAGCGTTCGGATGGGTCATCAATTGGCCTCCGCCGCGGTCTTCGTAAGCGCGCGTCTGGTGAGAAGCATGATGACGAGAGCGATCGCTGTCAGCACCGAAGCGACCCAAACCGGCGCGAGCAGCCCCAGCCCGGTCGCGAGCCCGAGCGCACCAAGCACGGGCCCCGCTGCAGCTCCGATATTCAATGCTGCGGTTGCGTACGAACCGCCCATCGTTGGCGCACCCGATGCTGCATACAGCACACGCGTGATCAGAGTACTGCCGACGCCGAACGACAGGAATCCCTGAACGAGGACGAGGACGATAAGCGCAACGGGATGAGATGCGACCACTGCCAACACGATCCAGCCTGACAGCAATAGCGGTCCGCCGACTGCGAGCACGAGGCCAGGTCGTTGATCTGATAGTCGTCCTGCGATCGTGACGCCAAGGAACGATCCGATGCCGAACATCACCAGCGCGACGGACACCCACGCTTCGGCCAAGCCCGCGGTCTCGGTCACGATGGGTGCCAGGAAGGTGAATGCCGCAAAGGTCCCTCCGTTGATCAGCGCTCCGAGTGCCATGGCCAGGATGAGCCGCGGCGTCGCCAACTGGCTGAGCTCGACACGGAGCCTTGGTGAGGTCGCGCTAGTCTCGCTCCGACCAACATTGTTCGTGACGCCACGAATGACTCCAACGGCCGCGGGAATACAGAGGATGGCGATCGCCCAGAACGTCGTTCGCCAGCCCAGCGCTGTGCCGAGCAGTGCCCCGGCGGGGACGCCCACGACGGTTGCGATCGTCGTGCCGGAGAGCAGGATCGACAGTGCACGCCCCTTCTGGTTCGCTGGCACGAGGGTAGTGGCCGTGCTCAGTGCTACGGCGAGGAATCCTGCGTTTGCGAGAGCGCTGAGCACCCGGGTGATGAGCAGGAGAGAGAACACTGGTGTCATCGCTCCGATGACGTGGCTTCCCGCGAACACGAGAAGGCAAACGATCAATGTGAGCCGCGGTGGCCAACGGCGAGCGAATGCCGCCATCACTGGCGCGCCGACGACCATACCGACTGCGAATGCGGAGGTCAGCAGGCCCGCAGTGCCGACCGAGACGTCAAGTTCGGTCGCGATCGCGGGGAGCAATCCCGCGAGCATGAATTCTGAAGTGCCCATGACGAAGACCGCCAGGGCAAGCATGTAGAGGGCAAAAGGCATCGAGTACTCCGAGGTGTGAGATCAAGAAATGGTTCTTCTTGTCACCACGGCCAGCGCCCCGGGTACGCCAGACATACGCCCACACAGATCGTGGGCGTCGTAACTAGTGGTTCAAGGGGCTGGCGGTGTGACCGACAACCCCTGACCTGTCTGATTCGGGACTCGACATGCCCCAAACTCTAACATGCCTTCAATGGCAAGCGGTCTGGACAGATACTTCTTGAATCGGCACGGTGTCATTACGGGCGGGGGCCAGAACAACGTCCCTGGACATCACAGCTAGGTGTCGCGTTTTCGCAATGTGGCAAAAATTTGCCACATTGCCAAACGCGACCACCCCCAGCCCCGGCGATACACTCACGGGCATGCTTGACGTCCTCACCGGTTTCGCCATCATCTTCACCGTCATCGCGGCGGGGTGGTGGCTGGCCCACAAGGGCGTCATCGGGCCGGGCGAGCAGCGCCTGCAGCTCAACCGCATCGCGTTCCACGTAGCCACCCCGTCGCTGATTTTCTCCTCGGTGGCGGTCTCGGACACGGACGCGTTTTTCTCCCCGGTCATCCTGGTCATCGCCGTCGCCACGGTGGTGACCATGCTCATCTACTGGGCGATCAGCGCGCTCTTCTTCCGCCAGGACGCGACGGAAACGATGGCGGGTGCGGCGTCGTCGAGCTACTACAACTCCGTCAACATCGGCCTGCCCATTGCAACTTATGTGCTTGGCGACGCCACCTTCGTCGTGCCCGCCCTCGTCCTCCAAATGGCGGTGCTCTCCCCCATCGTCATCGCCGGGCTGAACCGCAGCTCCTCCGGCGTTGCCAAGTCCGTGCTGTCCGGGCTGACCGCGCCCGTGGTGGTCGCGGCGTTCGCGGGCTTCGCCGTCTCCGCGGCATCCTGGACCGTGCCAGAGCCGGTGCTGGCGCCGCTGGAGATCTTGGGCGGGGCGTCCATCCCGCTGATCCTTATGAGCTTCGGCGCCTCACTCACCGGCGAGAAGGTACTGACAAGCCACCGTGGCCCCACCCTCACCGCCACCGCGTTGAAGCTGGTGGGTATGCCGGCGGTGGCGTGGATCGTCGCAAAGCTTCTGCACCTGGGGCCGGAAGAGATGTACGCCGCGCTGATCCTCTGCGCGCTGCCCACGGCGCAGAACGTGTACAACTACGCGGCGACGTACCGCTCGGGTGAAGTGATCTGCCGCGACACCGTGTTCCTGACTACCTTCCTGGCCCTGCCGGCCATGCTGCTGATCGCCGGAGTGTTCTAGCTGTACTGACCTCAAACGTTGGTCAATCGTGAAAACCCAGTGCAACCAGCCGTCGAGCTCGCCGCGGTAGCAAAGCGGTGGAGAGGTGTGAGGATGATGTTGGCGTGTCTTAGGTCTCTCATGCCTCGGCCAGCGTCTTCTGTGGCATCTTGAGTTGACCCAGGGCTAGGAGCAGTGCTGCCGTGGCCAGTGGCACCAGGCCGGCGGTGATGAACAGAGTTCTGGAGTCGATGAAGCGGCTGAAGAGTCCGGTGAGGGCGATGGACAGAGGCATGAAGGCGATGGAAATGAAGAAGTCGAGGCTGGCGACCCTGCCGAGCATCTCCAAGGGGACGTGCTCTTGAAGCACTGTTCCCCAGATGACCATCCCGATCCCGATCAGCGCCCCGTAGAACGCGAGTCCTGCACCGATGGCCCACGGATTGCTGGTGAGCGCCGGGATGGACAAGGGCAGACATCCGAGCGCCCAGACGCCGACCATTGCGGGCAGGAAGCGTTCCGGTGTGCGCCACGACCCCGCCAGCAGGGAGCCCACCAACCCGCCCGCGCCGAGGGCAGCCAGGACGGCCCCGTAGAGGGCAGGTCCATTGTCATGCGAGGAGCGCATAAGAGCGGGTAGGAGGACTTCGAGTGGTCCGGTCACGACCAGTCCCATGACGGCCGCGAACAGGACACTGGAGCGAACCCAGCGTGTGCGGGAAACGTAGCGGAAGCCATCGAGCAGATCGGTGATCGGTGAGTCTGCCGCAGCGTCGGCATTGGCCTCCGTTTCGGCGCGGGTGGGGGTGGGAAGCCGCAGGGCCGCGAGCAGGCCAAGTCCGATTGCTGCTGCGATGAGGTACCCGCCAGCGGCGGGCATGCTTGCGCCGATGAGCGCTCCGACGACAGCGGGCGCAAGTGCCTGCCCGACCAAGGGACGGGGGGCGCCTTCGAGGCCGTTGACGGCCATGAGGTCGTCGCTATCCACCAGGACCGGCACCAGTGCCGTGTAGGCGGGGAAGAAGAAGGCGGTTGAAGCGCCACTGATGAACGCGGAGACCGCGAGCATCCAGAAGGTGACAAAGTCGAGGATTGCTGCTGTGGACATCGCGGTCGCGATGGCGAGATTCAGGGCGAGCACACCCACGATGACGGATTTGTTGGGGATCCGGTCGGCAATTACGCCAGCTGGGAGGGATCCCGCAAGCAGGCCGATGCCGCTCCAGGCCACGACACCCGACAAGGTGGCTGGCGTGGCGCCCAGGTCGAGGGTCTGCATGGTCAGGTAGAGGGCCCAGGCGCCCTGGGCGAAGATGGTCAGCACCATCGCTGCGAACAACTGGCGGTACGTGGGGATGGTCAAGGGGTGAAGCGGGTTCATGGCATGTCCTTCAAGTCAAGGTTCAGGTGGGGCCAGTCGGAAAAGTCGTGGAGCATCTGCCGGTCATGGGTGGCGACGATCACCGCGCAGGAGGCCTGTTGGAGCTCGGTGGTGATGTCGTCGACGAGGTTCGATGACAGATGATTGGTGGGTTCGTCCAGGAGCAGCAGGTCTGGGTCCTGTGCCAGACACATGGCCAGGTGGAGTCGGCGTTGCTGTCCTTGCGACAGGCGCCCCACGGGCGTGTTGGTTGCAGAGGCCTCGAGCAGCCCGAGCGAGCCGAGAGTAGGCGCCTGAGATCGGCGGCCCAGCTTTGTTAGGTACGCCTCGTAGACCTCGTGTGCGGGGCTGGAGTGATCCCAGTCGGAGACCTCTTGAGACAGCAGAGTGATGCGTGCTCTCGGGTTCACTCGCACATGTCCCGTGGTGGGGGCCAGACGCTGTGCAAGAACTGCCAACAAGGTGGACTTTCCCGCGCCGTTTGGTCCGGTGACCACCAACCGGTCACCGCCGTTCACGTCAACCGACACCGGAGTGTCCAACCGGTCCTTCACAGTAACTTCGGTGGCGTTCATGATGCTCTGCCCGGCACGAGTTGTCGAGGCGGGCCACGCTAGACGCAGTGGCGGTGCCGGCACGTCGATCTCATGACGTTTCAGGTCTTCTATACGTCGGTTGAAGGCTTGGACCACTCCAGCAGCGCGTGTGGCGCGTTGGTGCTTGCCTGTGCCCTTGTCAGGTCTCCATCCCCCCTGAGACAGGCGGGAGCGTGCCTCGGCTGCAGCGCGTGTCAGTTCATTGTGCCGGGCGACCTGGGCGGCGTGGTCCTGTTCCCACACGAGGCGTTCTCGTCGGCGGCCTTCAATCCAGCCTTGGTAGCCGCCCGAGTAGGTTCGCGGCACGCCATCTCGGGTCGGGTCGAGATCCAGGAAGGTAGTCGCCACATCACGCAGCAGAGCGCGGTCGTGACTGACCAGAGCCAGGCCACCGGGGTGATCACGCAGTCGTTCGGTTAGGAAGGACAGTCCTGCAGCGTCGAGGTGGTTCGTGGGCTCGTCCAGCAGGAGCAGGTCAGGGGTCGATCCAAGTGCGACGGCAAGCCGGACCCGGTACCGTTGCCCGACCGACAAGGTCGACAGTATGCGAGCGCGGTCGCTGCAAGCGTCAAGGCCTGCAAGTGCGATGTCCACGCGCCTTTCTGCATCCCAGGCATCCAATAGCGTGGCGGTCTCGAGCGCTGCGGAATAGGCATCGGCCGCGTCGTTTCCTGCGGCGAGTGCTGCGCTCGCCACGTCGAGTGCCTCAAGTGCAGCCCTGGAGGGAGCTGTCGCTTCGGCGATGAGATCGCCGACGGTGCGGTTGCCTTCGGTGGGCATGTCCTGCTTGACCAGGACGAGGGAACCCATCTGGGTCACTACTCCCGAGTCAGGGGTCAGGAGCCCCGCCAAGATATGGAGCAAGGTGGTCTTACCACGGCCGTTGTCGCCGACGATCGCCAGGCGTGAGCCGGCGGAGACGGTGACATCCAGCCCGTTCAGGAGGTGCCTGTCTCCCAAGGTGATGTGGATTGATTCGGCACGGATGTGTGCGACTGGCCCGCGGGGCGTTCCGTTCCACACACATGACCGCAAGGTTGGTGTGATTGGCATTTCGTACTTTCAGCTCGTCATGGAGCCGGGCAGCACTAAATGACCGCCCGGCAGATGGCCAGGACGGCAGACGAGAGATCAGAAGGGGTCCCGCCGCCGTCAGCGGGCGGAACGCAGCTTCATGGAAGCGATGCCTGAGTACATGAGGCAGAGTTTACCCAGCGTGGCGGATCTCAGCCAATTAATTGACGTCTCCGGTCAATACGTCTAGTCCGCTTGACGCACCCGAGTGCAGTGGTTCACACTTTGGCAATGAGGAAGGCACGGAAAACTGTGGCAGCCGCGCTACTGACGGTGGCAGCGGTGTTGGGCGGATGCTCGTCGACAGGCGGAGCCCCCCGCAACGAAGACGGCGGCGGCACGGCGGGCGGCGTGGACACCCCGCGGTACGTGGTGGCGATGGTCACCCACGGCGCGCCCGGCGACACCTACTGGGACCTCGTGCGCAAGGGCGCCGAGGACGCCGCGAAGAAGGACAACATCGAGCTGCGCTACTCATCCGACCCGCAGGCGCCCAACCAGGCGAACCTCGTGCGCTCCGCGGTGGACGCGGGCGTGGACGGCATCGCCGTGACCATGCCGAATGCGGAGGCGATCGGCCCAGCGGCGCGCGACGCCGTGGACCACGGCATCCCCGTGGTCGGCCTGAACGCCGGCATGACCGCGTACCAGGACTACGGGTTGACCGGCTTCTTCGGCCAGGACGAGACCGTGGCCGGCCGCGCCGCCGGCGAGCGCCTCAAGGAGGAAGGCAAGAAGAAGGTGCTGTGCGTGATCCACGAGCAGGGCAACTCCTCGCAGGAGGCGCGCTGCGCCGGTGTGCGCGACGGCCTCGGCGGCGACTCAAACGCGGTGGAGCTGCTGTACGTCAACGGCCAGGACCTCACCGCCGTGCAGTCCACCATCACCTCGAAGCTTTCCCAGGACCGCTCCTTCGACACCGTGTTTGCGCTGCAGGCGCCGGTGGCGATGCGCGCCGTGGAGTCCGTCGCCCAGTCCGGCGCGCAGGCGCAGGTGTCCACCTTCGACACCAACGCGGAGCTCGTTGGCGCCATCGCGGACGGGCGTGTGGCGTGGGCCGTGGACCAGCAGCCGTACCTGCAGGGCTACCTGGCGGTGGACTCGCTGTGGATTGCAAAACGCAACGGCGGCACCCTCGGCGGCGGGCGCCCCGTCTACACGGGCCCGAGCTTCGTGGACGCCACTAACGTGGACAAGGTCGAAGACGCCGCGAAAGCGGGCATGCGATGAGGGACGACCGCCTGAAAACCCGCACCGGGTTCGCGCGCCTGATCCGCCGCCCGGAGTTTGCCAGCCTCCTCGGCTTCATCGCTATCTTTGTCTTCTTCCTCTCCGTGGCGCCGGCGTTTCGCTCCTTTGAGGCGCTGGCCACCACGCTGTACGCCAGCTCCACCCTGGGCATCGTGGCGCTTGCGGTGGGCATGCTCATGATCGGCGGGGAGTTCGACCTCTCCTCCGGTGTCGCCGTGACCACCGCCGCGCTGGCCGCGACGATGCTGAACTACAACCTGCACCTGAACTCGTGGGTGGGCGCGTTCCTCGCGCTGGGGATCTCGCTGGCCATCGGCGCGCTCAACGGCTTTTTGGTCACGCGCACCGGCATCGATTCCTTCCTGATCACCCTGGCGGCCTTCCTCATGCTCCAAGGCTTGAACCTGGCGGTGACGAAGCTGGTCACCGGCCAGGTGGCCACCCCCACCATCGCGGACATGGAGGGCTTCCCGTCCGCCCACGCCGTGTTCGCCGGCGAGTTCCACATCGGCAACGTGCGCATCTCGGTGACCGTCCTGTGGTGGATCTTCTTCGTCGCCGTGGCATCGTTCGTGCTGTTCCGCACCAAGCTCGGCGGCTGGATCACCGCGGTCGGCGGCAACGCCGACGCCGCCCGCGCCGTCGGCGTGCCGGTGCGCCGCGTGAAGATTCTGCTGTTCATGGGCATCGGCTTCGCCGCGTGGTTCGTCGGCATGCACACCCTGTTCGCCTTCGACTCCATCCAGGCCGGCCAGGGCGTGGGCAACGAATTTCTCTACATCATCGCCGCGGTCATCGGCGGCTGCGCCATGACGGGCGGGCGCGGCACCGCCGTCGGCACCGCCATCGGCGCGCTGATCTTCGGCATGACCAACCAGGGCATCGTCTACGCCGGCTGGAACCCGGACTGGTTCAAGTTCTTCCTCGGCGCGACACTGCTGGTGGCGGTGCTCGCCAACACCTCCTTCGCTAAATACACCAAGGGGCGCTAAGTGGCTGTCATCGAACTGGAAAACATCACCAAGTCCTACGGCAGCTTCGAGGCGCTGCGCGGCGTCAACCTCGCCGTGCGCGAAGGCGAAGTCACCTGCGTGCTCGGCGACAATGGCGCCGGCAAATCCACCCTGATCAAAATCCTGTCGGGCCTGCATCAGCCCACTTCGGGCACCATGCTTATCGACGGCTCCGCCACCACCCTCACCTCCCCCCGCGACGCCATCAGCGCCGGCATCGCCACCGTCCACCAGACACTGGCGATCGTCGACGAGCTCAGCGTGTGGCGCAACTTCTTCCTCGGCCAAGAACTCACCAGCGCGCTCGGTGTGCTGCGCCAGGCCGAGATGAAGCGGATCTGCTCCGAGCAGCTCCTAGAGATGGGCATTGACATCCCCGACGTGGACGTCGAGGCCGGCAACCTCTCCGGCGGCCAACGCCAGGTCATCGCCATCGCCCGTGCCGTCTACTTCGGCGCCCGCGTGCTGATCCTTGACGAGCCCACCGCGGCGCTTGGCGTGAAGCAGTCCGGGGCGGTGCTGCGCATGGTCGCCGCCGCCCGCGATCGCGGCATCGCCGTCGTGCTAGTCACCCACAACCCCCACCACGCCTTCTTGGTGGGCGACCACTTCACCATCCTGAAGCTCGGCCACCAGGAGCTCGACGCGCCCCGTTCCGAGGTCACCCTCGAGGAGCTGACCCACCAGATGGCCGGCGGCGGCGAGCTGGAGGCGCTCAGCCATGAGCTGAGGCGGGACTAAACCTTTGGTGCGTCGATTAGCGAGCTAGCGTTCGGCGAGCTCGGACTGAATCCAGTCCTTGCGCGCCTGGCGCTGGTGCTTCAGCTCCGCGACAGCCTCATTCGCCTCAATGCGGTGGCGCTTAAACAGCAGCATCGACAGCGGGAACGCCACAATCAGCGCCAGCAGCGCCGACATAATCACCGGCACCGGCGCGCCAATGAGCACCGCGGCGAGCTGGATCACCACCGTCAGCGCGATGAACAAAAGCAGGCGGTCCAAGCCGTAGATGGCCACGGCCTTGTTCGCCCTCGATTTCGCCCCGGGGTCTACCTGCGGAGAACGTTGATCAGTCACGGTTGTTCACCCTATCCGGTGGCCAAGTATGTTTAAAACCATGGGAAGGTTGCTACTCCTCGCATTGGTCGTCCTGGCCGCCGTGCTGCTCTGGCGCGCGTTCGGCCCCGGCTCCGCCGAGCGCTACGGGTCGCTGCGCGGCGGTTCGCAGCGGCAGGTCGAGCAGAAACCCGTGATCAAGGGGCCTGACGACGACGAAGAGTTCCTCTGGAACATCGAAAAGAACCGGTTCAAGGAGCGCCGCGCGCGTGAAGAGGCCGAGCGCAAGCGCCGGGAGGAAGAAGAACGCCGCCGGCGCCGCGACGACAGCTAGATATTTGGGGCTAGGCGGCCCCTGTCCAGATTTGTTCACTAGCTCAGTGAACAAATTCGGGTTTTGGGCCCATTTCTCGGGGCGGCGAGCTTCATTCCCCCAGGTCGCTACCCGGTCGCCCGGAATTTGTTCACCCGGGACGAGCCTGAGAGTGAACAAATTTCGAAAAGGCGCCGGGTTCCTGACAGATCACGGCAGACGTTTGCGCCGACCTGGGCAGATAGGGCCACTCTGACAGATTCCGCCGCGGAGTGTCAGCGGCGGGGGGGGAACGCGGCCGGGAGGCCCCGGCGCGGCGGCCGGCGGGACCCCCCACCCCTCGGTGAACCCCACGCGCAGGCCGAGCTCGGCCGCGACGGCGATGACCTTCTCCCAGCGCACGCCGGCGCCGCCGTGCTCGATGGTGTGCAGGGTGGAGCGGGAGACCCCGGCGGCGTCGGCGACGTCTTGTTGGAGGCGGCCGGCGGAGCGGCGTCGTAAGGCGATCTGCTCGCCCAGCGCCAGCAGCACCGGGTCGTCGCTTGCGGGTTTGCCCTGCTTGTTGCGGGGTTTGTGGTGGGCGTCGCTCATCGGCCGGCCTCCTTCAGGCCCTCTTCCTCGGCGAGCACTGCGGGCAGTTTCTCGGACCAGGCGAGGGCGTCGCGGACGCCGTCGACAAGCGAGCGCTCCGCGGACCACCCCAGGACAGACTTCGCTTTGTCGGTGCGCGACGCGCTGCCGACGACGTCGCCGGGGCGGGCGGGGCCGGTGCGGACCTCGAGCGGTGTGCCGGTGGCTTCGCCGAACGCCTCGGCGAGCTCGAAGACGGTGGTGCCGTGGCCGGTGCCGAGGTTGATCACGTCGTAGCCGGAATCCCCCACCACGGAGTCGAAGCGCTGCAGCACCGCCACGTGCGCGCGGGCGAGGTCCCAGACGTGGATGTAATCGCGCAGGCCGGAGCCGTCGCGGGTGGGCCAGTCCACGCCGGTGACGGTGAACGGCTCGCCGGCGGCGTGGGCCTCGATCATTTTGCCCATGGCGTGGGTGGGGTGCGGGTTCTGCAGGCCGGTGCGTAGCGCGGGGTCGGCGCCGATCGGGTTGAAGTAGCGCAGGGCGACAACGCCGAGGCGGCCGGTGGCGGATTCGTCGCGAAGCACCCGCTCAAGCAGCCACTTCGACGCCGCGTACGGGCTCTGGGGATCCACGGCGCTGGTCTCGTCCACCATGTAGTCCTCGCCCGGCTCGTACATCGACGCCGTGGAGGACAGCACGAACCGGCGCACGCCGTGCCGCGCCAACACCTGCAGCAACGTGATGGCCTTGCCCACGTTGTTGTCGTAGTAGACCAGCGGCTGCTCCACGGACTCGGGCACGACGATTTTGGCGGCGCAGTGGATCACCGCGTCGATGTCCGGGTGCTCCGCGAACACCCGCTCCAGCAAGTCCACGTCGGCGACGTCGCCCTCGTAGCAGGCGAAGCGCTGCCCGAAGACGCGCAGGCCGGTGGAGAAATCGTCCAGAATCACCGGGGTGATCCCGGCGTCCGCGCAGCACGACGCAATAGTGGAGCCGATGTAGCCGGCCCCGCCGGTGATCAGGACCTTCACTAGTTCAGCCCCGCGTAGGAGTGCAGGCCGGCGATCACGGTGTTGACGTAAGTCATGTTAAAGATCGTCATGGCCATGGCGAATACGTTGATCCAGGCGGCGGCGGTGGACTTCCAGCCGGCCGTGGCACGCGCGTGGAGGTAGGCGGCGTAGAGGATCCAGGTGATCATGGAGACGGTTTCCTTGGCGTCCCAGCCCCAGAAACGGCCCCAGGCCACCTCGGCCCAGATGGCACCGAAGACGATGCCGATGCCGAACAGCGGCAGCGTCACCACCGCGGTTTTGTACGCGATCTGGTCCAGCGTTTTCGCGTCCGGCAGCGGGCGGAGGATCGCACCCAGGAATCCGTGTTCTTCGCCGCGCGGCTGGCGCATGCGCAGCAGGTACAGCAGGGCGAACGCGCCGGAGACCAGGCCCACGGACGCGCCGATGGACACCGTAGACACGTGCACTGGCATCCAGTAGGACTGCAGCGCGGGCACCACGGGCGCGGCCTGCATGTGGAACACCGTGGAGTTCAAGAACATCGCGATGACCATGGGGAACAGGAGCCACGGCCAGACGGTGTGCCAGTTCTTGCGCTGCACCACCACGGCGGCGACGACCATGATCACGGCGGTCATGAACAGGATGTACTCGTACAGGTTGCCCAGCGGGAACCGCCCGGCGGCGAGCCCGCGGGTGACAAACGCCACCAGGTGCAGCGCCACGCCGACCCAGACAAGCGCCTGGGTCATGCCGGCCCATTTGCGGGCGTTGGCGATCATGTCCTCGTCGGACTTTTGCTTCTCGACGACCTCCGGTCCCCCAGCGCCAACCAGCACCTTCTGCTCCGCCAGGGCCTCGCGGCGCGCCTCGATGACGCTGTTGACGCGGCCGTAGTAGATGAACGCCAGAATCAGCGCCACGATGTAGACGATGAATGCGGTGCGGAACGTCAGGTCAGACAGCTCCGCCATGGTTGTGTTGACGAGCATGCCCATAACCTACCCCACTAGCAGGCGTTATCAAAGGTCATAGGGGTTGAACTCCCCCTGCTCGCCCTCATCGTCGTCGGGGTCGAGCCCGAGGATGGCGGCGGCGATGTCGTCGAATTCACGGCCCCACCCGGCGCGGTCGGTGCGGGCGAGCCCGGCGATTTCGACGTGGGTGTGGCCCGAGGTACCCGGGCGAATTCTTACCCACACGCGGCGGCGCTTGATGGCCAACGAGCCGGCGAGCGCACCGAGCATGATCGCGGTGGAGACCAGCGCCCACACCTGCATCGGGTCGCGGGAGATCTGGTAGTTGGCGTACTCGGCGGCGCCGTCGAAGCGCACCTTCACCTCGCCGTCGCCGGTGTCCACGGTGGCCTCGGAGCCGGGGGTGAGCTGGACGCGGGAGACCTTTTCCAGGCGCCCGTCGGCCACCAGGGACTGGTCCAGCACGAAGATGTTTTGCGGCCGGCCGGTGTCCAGGCCTGCGTCGCCGACGTAGACGTCCACGGACACTGCCGGGTCGTCCATGGAGGGGAACGCGGACTGCAGCTGGTCGCCGTTCGGCCCGGCCCAGCGGGCGGTGGGCGCGAAGTTGCCCTCGATGGCGATCTGGTGCTGGCGGCGCTCCGCCAGGTCCGGGTACATGCCGGCGGGCGGGTCGAAGCGCATCACGCCGGAGGACAGGAACGTGAACACGTCAGTGGGCCGAAACTGCATCATCTGCGTGCGGGTCTCCCCGTTCGGCCACGTGATGGTTACTTGCGGGGCGAAGCCGTGGCCCTGCAGGTAGACACGGTCGCCGCTCACGCGCAGCGGGTGGTTCACCGCCAGGCTCGTGGGCGTCCACTCCTCCTGCGGGACCG
The DNA here is from genome assembly GCF_013978595.1 of Corynebacterium haematomassiliense. GTDB lineage: Bacteria > Actinomycetota > Actinomycetes > Mycobacteriales > Mycobacteriaceae > Corynebacterium > Corynebacterium lehmanniae. The sequence goes on along the minus strand of NZ_JACDTZ010000002.1, from coordinate 46,264 downwards.
ACAGGTCGTCGGTGTAGGTGATGTCGGAGGAGAACTCGTTGGCCTGCCCGTTATTCAGGTAGGTGGCCGAGAAGTTCTGGGATTCGAAGCAAAACGGGGTCAGGCCGGTGCCGTCGAAAAGCGGGCCTGCCCGGAAGACGTCGAAGTTGGCGGGCGAAGTGTTGCAGAACACCCGCGATTGCTCCACCGGCACCGCGGATTCGGCCTCGGAGTTGGTGACCACGATGACCTGGCCTTCGTAGAAGACCATGCGGCCGGCCACGAAGGTGAGGATCATGGCGACGATGCCGATGTGGAAAATCAGGTTCATCAGCTCGCGGGTGTAGCCGCGCTCCGCGGAGATCGAGAACGCCCCGGCGCGGTCCTCGTCCGGTTTGTAGGACGCCACGTGCCAGCGTTTCAGCTGCTTGCGCAACTGCTTCTCGACGTCCTCCGGCGCCCCCGCAACCTCCCCCTCCACGTGGTGCGGCATGCGCCCCAAGTACTTGGGCGCGCGCGTCGGCTTGGCCTTGTAGGCGCGCCAGTGGTCGATGGAGCGCGGGATGATGCAGCCGACCAGGGAGATGGTCAGCAGCAGGATGATGGCGAGGAACCACGTAGACTGGAAGACGTCGAAAAGCTGCAGCTTGTCGTAGATGGGGCCGGTGGTGGGGTTGGCCTTGAGGTAGTCGTCCACCAGCGAGGACGACACGGTGCGCTGCGGCAGAAGCGCGCCTGGGATGGACGCCACGGCCAGCACGAACAGCAGCATCAGCGCGGTGCGCATGCTGGTGAGCCAGTGCCACGCCTTTTTCAGCCAGGTCTGTGCCGTCTTCATTTAGATGATCGTCCCTCCGAATCCGTCGACGAGTTGGCGCGACCAACCGATAAACACGTCCCAGGCGCCGGTGAGCAGCATGATGCCGACAACGATCATGGCGACGCCGCCAGCGATCTGGATGCCGCGGGAGTGGCGGCGCAGCACGTCGATGCTGCGCACGGCCTTTGACGAGCCGAACGCGACAAGCAGAAACGGCAAGCCCAGCCCGATGCAGTACGCGATGACGAGCAGCACGCCGCGCGCCGCGGTGAAGCCCTGGGTGCCCACTGACACCGAGACGATGGCGGTCAGTGTGGGACCCAGGCACGGTGTCCAGCCGAGTGCAAAGATCCCGCCGAGCAGGGGCGCACCGATGATGGTGGTCCACTTTTTCGGCTGGAAGCGGGTGTCTTTTTGCAGCGCGGGCACAGCCCCCATGAACACCAGGCCCATGAGGATGGTGACCACCCCGCCGATGCGGGTGAGCGTTTGCGCGTTGAGCGCGATGGCGCTGACCGCGCCGAACACCGTGACGGTGGCAAGCAGAAACACCACGGTGAACCCGGCGATGAACAGCAGGGCAGCACCGGCGACCGCCCAGTGCTTGCGGGACACGCGCGCGCCCTTTTCATCCAGCGTCATCTCGCCGCCGACCACGCCGGTCAGATACGAGATGTAGCCCGGCACCAGCGGGATCACGCACGGCGAGGCGAACGAGACTAACCCGGCAACCGCGGCGGCGAGCAGGCCGAGCAGCAGCGGGCCATCGGCGACAAAATCGGCGAAGCCCACCTAGGCCTCCCCGTCGAGGCGGTCGATGACCTCGAGCAGATCGTCCGCGGTGATCTCACGGAGGAACACCGCCGCCGGGCGGTGCTGCTTGTCCAGCACGATCGTCGTCGGGATCACCGAGGACGGCACGCCGCCCAAGTTGGCGGCGGTCTTAAACGGCGGGTCGTAGATGGACGGGTAGGTCACCCCGTTATCCGCCAGGAAATCCCGCGCGATCTGCGGGTTCGGGTCGCGTACGTTGATGCCCAGCACCGTGCCGGAGTTCTGCTCCTGCAAATGCTCGTGCACCTGCTGCAAGTCGTCCACTTCCGCGCGGCACGGCGCGCACCACTGGCCCCACGCGTTGAGCACAACGATCTCGCCCTCGAAATCACTCAGGGCGATGGTCTGGCCTTCGTCGAGAAGCGACTCGCCCTCGAAGCCGGCCAGGGGCTTGCGGTCCGCCTCCTCGTAGAAGATTTCAGTCTGCCCGCCCGGCGAGTGGAACGCGAAGTTGCCGCCGTTGTCCGCGCCGGAGCAGGCTGTCAGCAAAAGCGCGGCCGCACAAAGCGGCGCGGCGAAAAGCTTGCGCATAGTACCTCTCAAATGTGCTGGGCAGGAGTGCTGTAGGCCCAGTCAACAACACTGCCGCCGTCAAACACAAGTGAGGTCACACTCGCCAGGTCGCAGTTGCGGCTCGCGTGCGCCAGGCGCTTGCCCTGCACGTGGCGCTGCACGGTGACAATCGGCAGCTGGTGGCTGACCATCACGGCCTCGTGGCCTTCGGCCTTGTCGCGGGCATCCTCGACGGCGGACCACATGCGCTCGAAGATCTCCTGGTAGGGCTCGCCCCAGCTCGGCTCGAACGGGTTGGTCATGTGCCGCCAGCGGATCGGGTTGATCAGCTGCGAGCGCCACCCCTTCGTGCGCAGGCCTTCAAAGGTGTTGCCGGCCTCCAGGATGTCCTCGCGGGTGTCCACCTCGCAGCCGGTGACCTCCGCGATCGGGCGGGCTGTTTCCTGCGCGCGCTCAAGCGGGCTCGCCGCAAGGTAGACCACATCGCGGCCGCGGAAAAACTTTGAGGTGGCCACGGCCATGGAGTTGCCGCGGGAAGACAGGTGGTAGCCCGGCATGCGCCCGTAGAGGATCTTCTTCGGGTTGTACACCTCGCCGTGGCGCACCAGGTGCACCGTCGTCCTGGTCATTTAGGCCTCCGCGGGTTTCGCCGCCGCGGCGGCCTTCGCGGCGGAGCGCAGCGCGTCCTCGATGCGGCCGAAGTCCTCGTCCGTCAGAGCGGTGGAGACGAACCAGGTCTCAAACGCGCTCGGCGGCGCGTACACGCCAGCGTCCAGCAGGGCGTGGAAGAACGGGGCGTAGCGGAACGTGTCGGCGGCCTGCATGTCGGCGAAGTTGTGGCCCTCGCCCTCCCCGAACCGGACGGAGAGCATGGTCGCCGCGCGTTGGATGTGGTGGGTGACGCCTTCGGCCGTGAGGGCGTCGTGAAGCAAACGCTCCAGCAGATCCGCGTTCTTGTTCAGCGTCGGGTAGATGTCCTCGCTGGCCAGCTCGAGCGAGGCCAGGCCGGACGCCATCGCCACCGGGTTACCGGACAGGGTGCCCGCCTGGTAGACGGGGCCGTTCGGCGCGAGGTGCTCCATGATGTCGCGGCGGCCGCCGAACGCCGCGGCGGGCAGGCCGCCTGAGACGACCTTGCCAAAGGTGGTCAGGTCGCCCGCAACGTTGTCAACGCCGTACCAGCCGGCGTAGGAGGTGCGGAAACCGGTCATGACCTCGTCGAGGATCAGCAGCGCGCCGTTGAGATGCGCGAGCTCCTTGAGCTTGGCGTTGAAGTCGTTCTGCGGGGCGACGGTGCCCATGTTGCCCGCGGCCGCCTCGGCGATGACCGCGGCGATCTCGCCCTCGTTCTCGCGGAACGCGCGCTCCACCGCCTCGATGTCGTTGTACGGCACCACGATGGTGTCCTTCGCCTGCGCGCCAGTGACACCCGGGGAATCCGGCAGGGAGAACGTGGCGATGCCGGAGCCCGCAGACGCCAGCAGCGCGTCCACGTGGCCGTGGTAGCAGCCTTCGAACTTGAGGATCTTCGGCCGGCCCGTGAACCCGCGCGCCAGGCGGACGGCGGACATGGTGGCCTCCGTGCCGGAGTTGACCATGCGCACCTCCTCCACCGACGTGCGCTTCACAATGTGCTCCGCGATCTCGATCTCCGCCTCCGTGGGCGCGCCGAAGCTCAGGCCGTTGCGCAGGGCCTTCTCCACGGCCTCGACGATCTTCGGGTGGGCGTTGCCGTGCACCATCGGGCCCCAGGAGCACACCAGGTCCACGTACGAGTTGCCGTCCACGTCCACAAGCTTCGAGCCGTGCGCGCTCTGGATGAAGCGGGTTTGCCCGCCCACCGAGCCGAAGCCGCGCACCGGCGAGTTCACGCCGCCCGGGGTGGTTTTCTGCGCCCGCTCGAACAGTTCGTGCGAGCGCTGGGTGTTAGCTGAAGTCGGCTTTTCCGCAGTCATGGTTGTCTATCCTAGGCCATATGAAAATCGCGTTTTTAGGCCTCGGCCGCATGGGCACGGAGCTCGCGCTCAAGCTTGTCGACGACCACGAACTGACCGTATGGAACCGCACCGCCGAGAAGACCGAGCCGTTGGTCTCGCGCGGGGCTCAGGCTGCGTCTTCCCCCGCGGAAGCCGTCGAGGGCGCCGAGCTGGTGATCACCTGCCTGTTCGGCCCCGACATCGTGCGTGAGGTGGTGATCGAGCCAGGTTTGATCCCCGAGGGCGTGACCTGGGCCGACGCCACCACCATCTCGCCCGCGGACGCCGCCGCCTTCGCCGACGCCGTGCCCGGCTACGTGCACACCCCGGTCGTCGGCTCGCTCCCGCCCGCGCGCGCCGGCAAGCTCGGCGTGTACGTCGGGGGCGCCGATGCCTCTCGACGCTCTAAAGTCGCCGACGTCGTTGCCCCCTGGGCCGCCGCCAACCCTGAGCGGCTGAAGGAGGTGGACACCGCCGCCGGCGCCGCCGTGGGCAAACTGCTTGCCAACCTCGCCCTGGCCGTCACCATCGAAGGGTTCAAGGAAGCGCTGGTGTTGGGCGAATCCCAGGGGTTGTCGGAAGAGCAGGTGGTGGACATGCTCGACTCCACCGGCCTGGAGTTCATTGTGAACATGAAGTCGCCGTTCCTGCTTGGCGAGCGCTCTACCTCGCCCGGCGACTTCACCGCCGACGCCATCGCCAAGGACGCCCGCCTGATGCTCGCGTCCGCTGACCAGGACCTGCCCGCCGTCTCCGCCGCCCTGGCGTCGTTGGAGGCGCAGCAGGACGCCGGCCACGGCGACGAGGACTTCTCCACCGTCGTGGTCAACCGTTAGCCGCGCCCTGGTGCCCGGCACTTCGCGGCGGAATCTGTCAGGCTGCCCCCATCGCCCCAGGTCGGCGCAGACGCCCGGCGGAATCTGTCAGGCCCCCTTCGGTCCGGCGACGCGAAAGTCGAGTCCGGGAGGTCGAGTCCGGGCCTAAAACAGGGCGAACTCGACCTCCGCCGCTCGACTTTCGGCGCCGCCCGGCCGCCCTACCTCCCGGCCTCGATCTCGTTGCCCACGACCTCGGCTTCGGGCTTTTTCTTCCCCTGGTTGCGGAAGATGCCGTAGAACACCACCACCAGCAGCGCGATGGCGATCCAGTTGGCCACCTTGGCGTACTGCTCCAGCACCATCACGACCGGCTCACCGATCCACCAGCCCAGGCCCAGGTAGAGGAAGGACCAGATGGTTTTGGAAATGAAGTCCAGGACCATGAACTTCCACAGCGGCATCCCGGTCATGCCCATGAGCACGAACACCACGAACGCGATCGGCAGCGGGATGGGCACGTAGGCGAGGAAGATGCCCAGCCAGCCCAGCTTGATGGCCCACTTCTCCACGCGCTCGATGTTTTTCGCGGCGCGCGGCGAGTTCGCGGCCTGCACGTCGAGGATCCCGCGGCCCCAGAGTTTGCCGGCCCACCAGTAGATCCAGTCGAACTTGATGTTCACGATCGAGCCGATGAGCAGGAACAGCAGCCAGTGCGGCGCCTCCCCCACCGCGGCGAGCGCACCGGTGGACGCGGCGCCGACGCGTGAGCCTGTCAGCGCCAGCATGATCGGCGGGTCCAGGCCCAAAAGCCACGCCCGCAGCGGGATCATGGCCAGGCCGAAGATGCCGACGAAGCCGAACCAGCCCAGGCACCAGTAGTCGGCTTTGGTGGGTTTGCCGTTCCAAGGCAGGCCGTCTTCTTCCCACCATTCCTTCTCGGCAGGCTCAGCAGGCTCGGCAGCCCTCTCGCGTGGATCCGCGTGTTCTTCCATAGGTGATCAACCTAGTGCACATCCGCCCGCACCCCCTACCCAAGCGGAGAATGAGGTGCTAGGTTCTGCGTGCACGCGACTCAGAGAGGAGGCGCAACATGGAAACACCACAAAACGAATCCGACCGAGGCACACGCCCTGTCGATGCCGGCCGGCTCATCTACGAGCTTTCACGGGAATACGGCGGCTTCGACAACTTCGAGCTTCCAGAGCGCACTGGCAGCCGGGACCTCCCGCTGGTTTAGGGCTTTTGCTTTGCGACGGCAGCTGCCGCCACGGCCCTCGCATCGGAAATAACCGCCGGCACGCCGACCCCACCGGCCCACGCGCCGGTGAGGGAGATGTGGGAGGCCTTTGGTTCGTCGAGAAGCAGGCTGCGCACCTTGGACACGGTGGCGAGGTGGTTCTCGTCGAAGCGGGGCAGGCCGCCGAGCCAGCGTTGGACGTAGATTTCCTCGAGGCCGGCGGCGCGGCCGTCGAAGCCGGTGATGGTTTCGAGGTCGTCGAGGGCCCAGTCCACGAGGTCGTCCTCGGAGGCGGTGATGGCGACGTTGTCGCCGAAGCGGCCGAAGCTGGCGCGCACCAGTGCCCCGCCGCGCTCGGCGAGGTGCGGCCACTTGCGCGAGGAGAACGTGAACGCCTTCGCGTGGACGTCCTCGGCGCCGGTGGATACGAGGACGCCGGAGTTCTGCGGCAGGCCCTCGTCGGTGGCAAAGCGCATGCCCACCACCGCCGAGTTGGCCAGCTTCACGGTTTTCAGCGCCTCGGAGGCCTCGGGCGCAATGTCCTTGAGCAGCAGCGCCGCGGTGGGGGCGGGTACGGCGAGGATGACGTGGTCGTAGGCCTTGTCCTCCCCGCCTTTGAGGCGGTACTTCGGGGCCTCAGCCGAGCCTTCGAGACTGATGGCCGAAATAAACGCGTCGATGTAGATGTCGGCGCCGGATTTTTCGGCAAGGGTTTCGTAGAGCTCCTGGTAGCCGTCGCGGAACGTCTTGAACACCGCGCCCTGGCCGGTGGGCATCTCGCGGCGGGAGCGCTCCAGGTTGGCCACGGCGGTGGACAGGTGCACTGGCCCGTCGGCGGCGAGGCGGTCGAACTCCTCCGCTAGCTGCGGGATGGTCGCGCGCACGCCGAGGTCGTCGGCGATGCAGGAGTACACACCGCCGAGCAGGGAGGAGACGATGTTGTCCACCACTTCGTCGCCGTAACGCTCGCGCACAAGCTTGCCGACGTTGACGTCGCCGCCGACTTCCCAGTCGAAGCCTTCGCGGTCGGCCTCGGTGTCGATGCGCTGCGCGGTGTCCTCGCTGACCAGGTGCTTGACAGTCTCGGAGGTGGACGGGATGCCCATCACCCCACCGGTGGGCAGCGCGCGCGCCTCGCCGTCGACCCACACCAGCGAGCGCAGGCCGGAGGGCTCCACCAGGGAGTCGGTGAGGCCGAGCTCGGTGAAGAATTCCACGGCGTCCTGGCGGCGCGCCAGGAACGCCTCGGCGCCCATGTCGGTGGGGCCGGCCTCGAAGGCGACGGTGTGGAGCTTGCCGCCGAGGCGGTCGGTGGCCTCGTAGACGTCGACCTTGAGGTCGTCTTCTTCCCCTGCGCGGGCGGAGCCCGTGCTGCGAAGCTCGTATGCGGCGGTCAGCCCCGCAAGACCTGCGCCGATGATGGCAATGTTCATTAGCTCTCCTCGTGGATGATCGCTACGGCTTCGGTGATCGCGTCCGCGTCGGTGGTGGGCAATACGCCGTGGCCGAGGTTGAAGATGTGCCCGGTAGCGTCGCCAGCTGCAATGGCACGCGCGGCCTCGGCTTTGATGCGCGCGACCTCGCCGCGCACCACGTTGGTGCCGGCGAACAGCATGGCCGGGTCCAGGTTGCCCTGCAGCACGCGCGGGGAGGCGAACCGCGTCGCGGCCGTGTCCAGCGGCACGCGCCAGTCCACACCCATGACCTCGCTGCCGGCCTCGGACATCGCGCCGAGCAGTTCGCCGGTGGTCACGCCGAAGTGGATGCGCGGGATCTCTCCTGCCACGGATTCGAGGATTTCCACCGAGTACGGCAGAACGAATTCGCGGTAGTCCGCTTCGGTGAGGAAACCCGCCCAGGAGTCGAACAGCTGCATCGCGTCGATGCCGGCTTCGACCTGCGTGCGCAGAAAGGCGACGATGGTGGGCACCAAGCGGCGCATCAGCGCGTGCCAGGTCTCCGGCTCGGCGTGCATCATCGCCTTGGTCTTCTCGTGGTTCTTGCTCGGTCCGCCCTCGACGAGGTAGCTGGCCAGCGTAAACGGCGCGCCGACAAACCCGATCAAGGCTTGGGTGTCGCTCAGTTCGTCGAGGATGATGCGGATGCCATCGGACACGGCGGCGACTTCGTCGTCAAGCACAGGCAGCTTCTCGACGTCACTCCGCCCCCTCACCGCCTCCCCCATCACCGGGCCGCGGCCGGGCACGATCTCCACGTCCACGCCCGCCGCCTTGAGCGGGACCACGATGTCGGAAAACAGGATCGCGGCGTCGACGTCGTGGCGGCGCACCGGCTGCAGCGTGATCTCCGCGAGCAGCTCCGGCATGAAGCACGAGTCCAGCATGGGGATGCCTTCGCGCACTTCGCGATACTCGGGCAGGGAGCGGCCGGCCTGGCGCATGAACCACACCGGGGTGCGCGAGGGGGTGCGGCCGTGGGCCGCCTCGAGCAGTGGTGCGTTGGGGAGGTCGCGTCTGGTCATGGCACTCAAGCCTACCGGCGCAGGCCGTGAACCCGGAACCGGCTGGCGCGGCGGGAGCTGTACTCCACAAGCAGGGAACTTCCCAGCATGAGCAGGGTCGCGCCCACTGGCGGCAGCACGCCCGCGGCCGCGAGGATGATGGCGGCCGCGTTGTAGATTCCGGCGAACCACAGGTTCCTGTCGGCGATGCGGTTGACGCGGCGGGCGTGCTCGATGGCCTGGGGCACAGCCATGACGTCGTTGCGGATAAGCACGACGTCGCTGACGTTGTTCCAGTTCGGCACCTTGGTGCTGTAGAGGTCCTCGCCGGCGTAGAGGATGCCGGAGTCCGCCACGCGCAGCACCGGCAGCACGCTGGAATCGCACACCATGGCCACGATGCCGCCCTGGGTGTGCAGGGCGCGCACCGCGGCGGGTTTCTCATTGGAGCGGATGCCGGCGAGCACCTGCGAGATGCCCAAAAAGTCCGCGAAGCGGCGCGCCACCGGGTAGGTGTCGCGCGAGAGCATCACGGTTTCCACGCCCATGGATTCCAGGGTGTCCACCGCCTCAATGGCGTCTTCCTTGGCGGGGTCGAACAAGGTGATCACGCCGCGGTCCTTGCCGTCCCAGCGCACCACCACCGGGGTGCCGCCGGTGGTGGCGGCCACCGACAGCTTGCCTTTGAGCTGGGAGAGGTTGGTCGGGCGCCACAGGGAGGCGTCGTACGTTTGCGTGCGGGCGTTATCGCCGTTACCCCAGGTGGCGGTGACGCGGCCGCCGAACTCGCCGTCCGGGGTGATCGTGTCGTCGCTGACTTCGATCCAGTCCGGCAGGCGCGGGTCCCCGGTGCGGGCGTCGCGCACTTCGCGGGCCGCCTTCACAATGGCGCGGGAGGCCGGGTGGTCCGAGTCCGCGGACAGCACGCCGGCGATGCGCAGCACCAGCTCGCTGCTTTCCCCGGCTGCGGCGGTGACCGTTTCCACGTGCATCTCCGGCAGCACGAGCGTGCCCACGCGGTTGAACACCACCGTGTCCACCTTGGACAGAATCCGCAGCGCGTTGCCGTCGCGCATGAGCACGCCGTTGCGCACGGCAGCCTCGATGCCCTGGCGGATGGCCAGCGCCGGCGAAATGGCCAAACTGAACGGGGCGACCACGATCAGGATCGCCAAGGCTGTCGACGCCGCGGTGTTGACGTTGCCCGTAAACAGCAGCCACAGGCCGAAGTCCAGCACGGCAATCGCGTACGCGGCCGGGATGAGCATGCTGGCAGACCGGGTGGAGACCATCGTCGCGGCGTTTTGATGGCGCGACGCCTCCTCCAGCCAACGTTGCACAGCGGTCAACAGCGTGGTGTGGCCGACGCGGACGGCGCGGACCTTGATGTCGCCTTCGCGCACCACGGACCCGGCGACCACGCGCTTGCCTACCTTTATCTGCGGACTGTCGTGGGTGTTCACCAGCTCCCAGCCGATTTCGCCGGAGCCACCGACGACCTCTCCGTCGACGGGGATGACCTGCCCGGCGCGCACACGGACGTCGTCGCCACGCATGATCTCTGTGGCCGGGAGCCGCTCGCAGCCGCCGCCCTTCTTGCGGTGGGTGACCTCGTAAAGGGACTCCGCGCCGGGGCGGCGCGCCTCCAGCTCGTCCAGCAGGTTTGTGCGCACGCGTATCGAGAAGAAGCGGCCGAGCAGCAGCAACGTGGTCACGGTGCAGGCGACCTCGAGGTAGAGCTCCGGGCCGCGGCCGATCTCCAGCGGCGCCCAGGCGCCGCTGGACTCGTAGCCAATGTGGCCCGCCTCAGTGAACAGCAGCACGGCGAATGACCACAGGTAGGCCGCCAAGATAGCGATGGAACTCGCGCCGTCCAGTGCCGAAAGGCCGCGGCGCACGCCGCCGGCCATCGCGCGGTGGAACGGGGAGGCGCACCACAGCGCCACCGGGGTGGTCAGGGCGAACGCTACCCACTGCCAGCCGGGGAACCCGAGGGCGGGCACGTAGGTGAGCAGCAGTACCGGTATGGTCAGCACCACCGCCAGCCAAAGCCTTCCCGGGGTAACCAAGTCGCGGGCGGTAAACAGCACGTCGCCGCTGCGGCGCCCCGTACGGGGCTTGTTCTGCACGAATCCTTGGGCGCGGGCGAGCAGGTGTGCCGCTTCTTCCTTGCGGTGGTGCTTGGCGCGGCGCGGCATCGGGTGCTCCGACCAGTACCGGCCGTGCGCGCGGCGTTGCAGCGTGGAGTCCGTGATCACTGCGGTAACGCCGAATTGTTCGATGATCTTGATCAGGTGGTGCGGCGGCATGGTCGCCGGTGCGGTCACCCACGCCATGCGGGTGGGGTACACCAGGCGGGCGGAGACGCCTTCCATAGATTCCAGGGCGTCCTCGATCTCCGTCAGCTGCGGGCCGTCTTCCACTCCCCGCAGTTCGAAGGCGTAGGAGGCGTTGGGGCGCACGAGCTCGCCGTCCAGGTCGCGCCGTGCCGTGGCTGGGTCGATGCCAGCTTGGCGGGCGGCGTCGCGGGCCGCCTCGATGTAGTTGTCGAGCTCCTCGCCGCTCAGCTGCTCCAACTTGGCGCCTTCGCGCCCGGTGGTGCTGAGCTTTTCCAGGTCCCCGCCCTCGTATTTGCTCATTCCACGCCTTCCCAGACGTCGCCGCTGCGCTTATCTACAAACGCGTTGGCGGCCGGGCGGAACATGAAGAACAGGGCGAAGACCAGCACGCCGACCACCACGAACGCGGCCCAGCCGGCCACGCCGACGAAGAAGCTGGCCAGCTGCAAAAACACCGCCAGGCCGATGAACCCGGCCAGCCAGCGACGCGCCACCTTCGAGCCTTTTGGCAGGTAGGCGCAGCACGAGGTAATGAGTGCGCCGAGGATGATGCTGCCCCAGGTGTAGACCCGCAGGTTGCGCGCGAATCTATCAATGAGCTCCTCGTCGGCCCCCTCAATCATCCACGTATCCGGTAGCCGGTCCGGCACCCCGTTGGCCATGGTCAAAAACGCGATGACGAACATCAGCACCGCCGCGGTAAGGCACAGGTAGTAGCCGATTTTCAGCGGCTTCGGCCACGCCGGGCCGACCTCGCCGGTGAAGCGCCGGTTCCTGTCGTTCGGGTCCGACACCATGGTTGGGAACATCCCTGCCACCGCTTAGCTCTCCTTCTTCTCCGGCGCTCCCGCCGCATCAGCATTACCGCTGGTTTTGTCCTTGGGCGGCTTGGTCCACGCCACGGAATCCTTGTCAACTGAATAGATGATGCCCAGGATGCCCGCAACACCAAGGATGATCTGGATGACGCCGTCTATGCCGAACATGGCCGTCGGCACCGCGGTGGAGGCCGGCACCATCATGAACAGCGTGACCATGCGCAGGGCGAAGAAGACGGAGAAGATCTGCAGCAGCCTGCGGGCGTTTTCCGCCCATTTCGCCTGTTTTTGTACCGCGCGCAGCGCGAAGACGAACAGCAGGATCACGCCGAGCTGCAGCAGCGCCATGATGAAGATCGAGCCGTACACGCTGGCGTTCATCAGCGCCTCGGAGACCTCGCCGTCGCCGTTGGTGGCGCGCTCCTTGGCCACCTCGCGCAGCGCGGACGGGTCGATCACGCTCGCCGCCACGGCGAAGATCTGGTGCAGTAGTTCCCCGCCGATCATCACGGTCCAGGCCGCGAGCATGTAGCGCACAGCTTCGGGCATGGAGCCCTTGTGCTTCTCGACGGCCTCCGGTCCCACCCGGCTCGGTGATCCCGGATTCATTGGGGGCAAGCTAACCATTGAGCCTCTTTGCTGCCTCGATGGCGTAGTAGGTGAAAATTTGGTCTGCCCCGGCGCGCTTGATGGACATCAGTGCTTCCATCATCGTCTCCTCGTAGTCGATCCAGCCGTTCTGACCGGCCGCGTTGAGCATGGCGTACTCGCCGGAGACTTGGTAGGCGGCCACCGGCACCGGGGACATCTCCGCGATCTTGGCCAGCACGTCCAGGTACGGCAGCGCGGGCTTGACCATGACAAAGTCCGCGCCTTCGGCGATGTCCAGCTCCGTTTCCAAAAGCGACTCGCGCACGTTCGCCGGGTCTTGCTGGTAGGTGCGGCGGTCGCCCTTCAGCGAGGAGCCGACCGCGTCGCGGAACGGCCCGAAGAACTTGGAGGCGTACTTCGCGGAGTAGGCCATGATGGCGACGTCGGCGAAACCCGCGCGATCAAGCGCCCTGCGAATTTGCTCGATCTGGCCGTCCATCATGCCGGACGGGCTGACAATGTGCGCGCCCGCGCGCGCCTGAGCCACCGCCATGTCGCAGTAGATCTCCACGGTGGGGTCGTTGTCCACCACTTCCCTGCCGTGCGCGTCGGTGGTGAGCACGCCGCAGTGGCCGTGGTCCGTGAACTCGTCCAGGCAGGTGTCCGCCATGATGATCAGCTCGTCGCCGAACTCCTTGCGCAGCAGCGCAATCGCGCGGTTAAGCACGCCGTCTTCGGCAACGGCGACGGAGCCGGTGGCGTCCTTGTCCTCCTCGCGCGGCACGCCGAACAGGTCCACACACTTCACTCCGGCGTCGAGCGCCTCGCGGCAGATCTCTACCAGCGATTCCGGGGTGTGCTGGTACACGCCCGGCATCGACGGGATCTCGCGCGGAGCGTCGATGCCGTCGGCGATGAACAGCGGGAGGATGAAGTCGGCCGGGTGCAGGCGCGTCTCCGTGACAAACTCACGGAGAGCGGGGGTTTGTCGCAAGCGGCGGGGGCGTCGAATCAAGTCGTAATCAGCCATGCGCCACATCTTAGAACGCGCACCCGACACGACCCAGCCGGCGCGTTTCTAGCCGGCTGCGGCCGCGGTGTCCCCGCCGGCGCTCTTCTCAGCCTTCGCTGCCTTCCGACGCTTCTTGCGCGGCGGCGGCAACTGCCCCGACGCGCGCAGCCCTGCCACGTGGTCGGCCAGGGCGTCGACGAGGTTGGGGATGTCGGCGACCTCCGGGACGACGTCGACACGCAAGCCTTGCTCCCGCGCCTCCGCCTCGGTGACCGGGCCGATGCAGGCGATGATCGTGCGCGAGTGCGGCTTGCCCGCAATACCCACGAGGTTCTTCACCGTCGACGGGGACGTGAAGCACACGGCGTCGAAGCCGCCGGTCTTGATCATGTCGCGCGTCTCCGGCGGCGGCGGGGCGGCGCGCACGGTGCGGTAGGCGACCACGTCGTCGACCTCCCAGCCCTTCTCCTGCAGGCCGTCCACCAGCACGTCGGAGCCGAGGTCCGCGCGCGGCAGCAGCACGCGCGAAACCGGGTCGATGTCCTCGACGTACTCCGGGAACGCCTCCGCCAGACCGGCCGCGTTCTGCTTCGTGCGGTGCGGCACAAGCTCCGGCTGCATGCCGCGGGCGATCAGCGCGTCGGCGGTCTTCTGCCCCACCGCGCCCAGGTGCACGCCGGCGAACGAGCGGGCGTCCAGGCCCAGCTCCTCAAACTTCGACCACACGGCATCGACGGCATTGACCGAGGTGAACAGGATCCACTGGTAGCGGCCCTCCACGATGCCCTTGATCGCGCGGTCCATCTGCGCCGGGTTGCGCGGCGGCTCCAGCGAGATCGTGGGCACGGACTGCGGGATCGCGCCGTGCTGCGACAGGCGGGCGTTCATCACCCCTGCCTGCGACTTCGCGCGCGGCACAAGCACGCGCCAGCCGTACAGCGGCCGGTTTTCCCACCACGAGTACTTCGAGCGGTCGTCCGCCGCGGTGCCGAGGGTGACCACCAGCGGGCCCTCCAGCTCTGCGTCGAGCTTGCCCACGGTACCCAGCGTCGCGTCGAACGTGCGCTGCAGGCGGGTGGTACCGCGCGTGGTCACCGTCACCGGGGTGGACGCCTGGAAGCCTCGCTGCGTGAGCTGCTCCACCATCTCCGCCAGGTGCTCCTGGTTCGCCTGGAACACCAGCGGCTGCGGAGCGGATGCGAGCTGGTCCCAGTCCACGCCGCCGTTGTTGAGGTCGGCTTCCGTGTACGTCGATCCCAGCGCGATTCCGGCGAACGACGGCACCGTCGACGGCAGCGACATCCCCGGCACCACCTGGAACTCCATGCCCTCGGCGGCCACCGCGGAGATCTCCTCCATCACTGAGTCGCGCGTCAGCGGGTTGCCGCATACCAGGCGGATGACGTCGCCGTCGCCGGCTTCGCCGCGCTCCACCGCTTCCGCGGCGTCGTTAAGCGCGAGCTTCAGCTTCTCGACGATCACTCCGCCGTCCAGCCCAACCTCCTGCAACTCCGCAGCAGTCGGGTCCTCTGGGCGGGGCGGCTTGCGCCGCGCGCCAGCCTCTTTCGCCTCCGCGCACATTTTCTCGTAGCGCTCGTTGGCCGCGTCCATCTTGGCTTTCGGCACTGGCAGCGCCGCCGCGACGACACTTCGGACCCCCGCTGACACCTCAGGGTCCACGAGGGCGATAGAATTGGATTCCATTACTTCGCGAGCGCGAACCGTGAGCAATTCAGGGTTACCCGGTCCAGCACCAACGAAGATCACCTTCCCCGGCTGGGGGGTGTGAGTGGGCTCTGTCATGGAGAAATCTCTTCTAGGCACAAATAAACCGCCCCCGCGCGGCTGGGTTCGCGGTGTTGATCGGCCTCACAACGGCCCACCGACCCGATTGCGCGGAGGGTATTGAACGTATGGTATCTCCACCATAAAATGCTTCAGCCCGAGAACAAAACCAGCGCTGTATTCCGCTCCGTCCGCACCGCCCGGAGCCTCAACCCCCGGATCGTCTAGCAGCGCAGTAACTCTGCTAGACGATCTCGCCGCTGCCGAGAAGCATTTCCAATATCACCTGGGGAAATGCCTCGCGCGCAGGCGGATCGTCTAGCAGCACGAGCGAGACTGCTAGACGATCCGCAAAGCTGCCGCTCCAGCGCTACTCCATCAGGTCGGCGGCGCCGCGCTCCAGCAGCACCTCGGCGACCTTGCGGCCCAGCTCGGCCGGGTCTGCCCCCTGGGCTTCCTCCACCAGCTGGCGGGAGCCGTCCAGGGCGAACACGCCGGCACGCAGGGTCACGCCCGAGCCGTCGAACACCGCCGAGGCGGCGACCGGCGCGGTGCAACCCGCCTCCAAACGGGCCAGCACGGCGCGCTCGGCGGTGGATTCGGCGGTGGCGGAGGCGTCGATAAGTGTGTCAATCGCCTCGCGCGCCACGGCGTCGTCGAAGCGGCACTCCACGGCCAGCGCGCCCTGGGCGGGAGCCGGCATGAACACCTCGGGCGAGAAGACTTCGGTGGCGCGGTCGCCGTATCCGCCGCGCACGAGGCCTGCGTAGGCCAGGATGATCGCGTCCAGCTCGCCGTCTTCCACATACGACATGCGGCGCTCAATGTTGCCGCGTAGCGGGCGGATGTCCAGGTCGGGGCGCACGGCCTTGAGCTGGGAGACGCGGCGTGGCGCGGAGGTGCCCACGCGCGCGCCTTCGGGCAGCTCGGCCAGGGTCAGGCCGTCGCGGGCGATGAGTGCTTCGCGGCTGTCCTCGCGCACGGGGATGATCATGTGGGCGCGCGGCTCGTCGGCAGTGGGCAGGTCCTTGAACGAGTGGACGGCGATGTCGACCTCGCCGTGAAACAGCGCGTCGCGCAGCGCGGAGGTGAACACGCCGACGCCGATGCGCTCCACGGGCGCTTGGGACAAGTCGCCCGGGGTGGTCACGATCTGCAGTTCGGCCGCGTGACCGTGCTCGCCCAGCGCGTCGCGGACGTGCCCGGTCTGGGTGGTGGCCAGGTGGGATCCGCGTGTGCCAATTTTGAACATCTACTTCTCCTTGCCGTGCAGTTCCTCGGGCAGCGGCAGCTTCTGCGCGTCCACCGCCACGGAGGGGCTTTCCAGCCCGAACAATTCGGTGACCGCCTCTTCCACGCTCACCGTCTCCGACGCTGCCGCCAGCTCCTTGATCTTCACTGTCGGCTGGTGCAAAAGCTTATCGACGACACGCTTGACCATGCGGCTGACCTGATCAAAGTCGTCCTCGGACATCTTCGGCAGACGGGTGCGCAGGCGCTGCAGCTCCTGGCCGGAAATCTCCGCGGCGTTGCGGCGCAACCGCGTCACCGCCGGGGCGACCTCGCGCACGCGCTGCTCCGAGCCGAACGTGTCCACCTCTTCGGCCACGATCTCCTCGGCGCGGCGCAGCGCCCGGGAGTCCTCGTCGTCGCTGCCGCGCATCTTCTCGTGCAGCGACTCGATGTTGACCAGGTGCACACCGTCGATGTCCGTCACCGCGTCGTCGATGTCGCGCGGCAGCGACAAATCCGCCAGCACCAGCGGGCCGGGGATGTCGGCCGGGGTGATGGTGAACTCGTCGGAGGCGGTGGCGGAGACCACCAGGTCCACGCGGTCCAGCACCGAGGCGCGGTCGGCGAAGTCCACCACCTCGGCGGGCACGCCGGCCTCGCGGGAGTGCTCGGCGAGGCGCTCCGCGCGGTCGCGGGTGCGGTTGGCCAGCACCAGCTTGTCAATGCCCTTCTTGCCCAGATGCGTTGCGGCCAGCGAGCTCATCGCGCCGGCGCCTAGGACGAGGGCGGTTTTGCCCCGGAGGTCGTCGACAAGCATTCGCTCCATCGCCTCCTCGAGCGCGACGGTGACCATGGACGCGCCCGAATCGTCGATGCCCGTCTCGGAGTGGACGCGCTTGCCGGTGTGCAGCGCCGCCTGGGCCAGCGAGTGCAGGCTCGGGCCCACGGTGCCGCGCTCCACGGCGTCGACGTAGGCGGAACGCACCTGGCCGATGATCTGCTGCTCGCCCACCACCATCGAGTCCAGGCCGGACGCCACCGTGAAAATGTGCTCCGCGGCCGCGTCCGAGTAGCGCACGTAGAGATAACGGCGCAGTTCAGCCGCGTCGACCCCGGAGACGTCCGCAAGCACCCGCAGCACATCCTCCACCCCGGCGTGGAACGCGTTGGTGACGGTGTAGACCTCCAGGCGGTTGCACGTGGAGATAATCATCGCCTCAGACAGCGACGGCTTCGCGATGAGGGCGCCCGCCGTGCCGTTTTGGACCTCCGCGTCCATGCTGAGCCGCTCCAGCAGGGCCACAGGCGCCGACCTGTGCGACATCCCCACAAGCAGAACACTCACGCAAAACCCTCCAGTCAGTTGAAAATCACACTAGAGAATAGTCCTTTAGTTGGACAGCTCCGCGTCGAGGTCGTCGTTGTCCACTTCCCAGCAGGCAAACTCCTCGCCGTCAATGACAACCACAGGCACGCGGTCGCCGTACTCCGCGGCCAACTCGGGGTCTTGGTCCACGTCCACAAGCGCGAGCTGAACGCCATGCTTTGCGACGACAGGCGCGATCTGGCCCGCCACCCGCTCGCACGAACCGCACGTGGACCGGACCATCAGCTCCACCTTTTTCATCCCCGCTCCTCCTGTGAGTGCCATTGCCAGGGCGTTGTACGATTGCACACGCTAACACCCCCACCCGAAAGGGCCCGTAGTTCCATGTCTGATCAGCGCGAAATCCTCGCGCAGTGGTCCCAATCCCAGGGCAACCTGCGCCGCTTCTTAGAGGAGCGCGTGATGCCCCCGCTCGACGACGACGCGCAGCGCACCGCCGGCCGCGCCGCCGCAGCCGCCGCGGTGGAAGAGACCTTCGGCATCAACATCGACGACTTCGCGCTCGGCGTGGACTCCGTCGGCGGCGCCTTCGAAACCGCCGGCCGCCAGAAGATCACCCCGCCCGATCCGGAGATCCCCCAGGACACCGAAGCCGCCGCGTTTTTCGATGTGGACAACACGCTCATCCAGGGCTCATCGCTGATCCTTTTGGCGCAGGGGCTGTTTAAGAAGCGGTTTATCACCCTGTCCGAGCTCGCCCCTGCGCTACACAAGCAGATCCGCTACCGCGTCTCCGGTTCCGAAAACGCCGACGACATCGCCGAGGGCCGCGAGCAGGCCCTGGCTGTTGTGAAGGGCAAGAGCGTGGCGGAGCTCAAGCAGGCGTGCCGGGAGATCGTGGACAACCGGATGCTGGAGAAGTCCTACGCCGACACCATCGAGCTGGCCGCCATGCACCTCGCCGCCGGGCAGCAGGTGTGGCTGGTATCCGCCACCCCGGTGCAGATCGGCCAAGCACTCGCCGAAACGCTCGGCTTCACCGGCGCGCTGGGCACCGTGGCGGAGGAAAAAGACGGCAAGTTCACCGGCCGCCTCGTCGGCGACATCCTCCACGGCCCCGGCAAGAAGCACGCCGTGGCGGCGCTGGCCGCGCTGCAGCAGCTGGACCTGTCCAAGTGCACCGCCTACTCCGACAGCATCAACGACCTGCCCATGCTGGAAATGGTCGGCTCGCCGGTGGCGATCAACCCGGACCGGGCACTGCGCAAGCACGCCAAGGCCCAGGGCTGGGCGGTGCGCGACTACCGCTCCGTGCGCCGGGTGGTGCGCGCCGGCGTGGTTCCGGCCGTGTTGGCTGTGGCCGGTGTGTGGTGGTGGCGCCGGCGGGGCTAGATGCTTACCCCAGGATGCTTACCGGCGCTAGATGCTTACCCCAGGATGCTTACTTCTCGAGTGACGCGGCGGTCGCGGCCGGGTGTTCGTCGAGAAGTAAGCGTTTAGAAGTAAGCATCCTCGGACGGTCATCCTGCCGCGGACACGAAAAACCCGCCTCCCGAAACGGAGGCGGGTGAACGCTCGCGGCTTACTTGCCGAGCTTACGACGCTGCACGCGGGTGCGGCGGAGCATCTTGCGGTGCTTCTTCTTGGACATGCGCTTGCGGCGCTTCTTAATCACTGAACCCATTGGGCTACCTCTTTCCTGTTCAAAGTGCGTACGTACGCGGCCGGCGCAACCGCTTCCGCGGTTCGTGGGAGGTGCACACTCCCACAGGAAGTGGCCGACCTGATCGTTCAAAGCATACCGGCAGGGCTTTTCAGGGCCAAAAACACCCGCCGCACCGGAAAACCGGTGCGGCGGGTGTGTTCTCGAGGTCCTGTAAATGAGACCCTTGGACTATCCCACGTCGTAGACGGAGGACTCCAGGTACTCGCTCACTGCCGTCTCGTTCACGCGGAAGGAGCGGCCCACGCGGACGGCGGGCAGCTCGCCGGAGTGAACGAGGCGGTAGACGGTCATCTTGGATACGCGCATGATCTCCGCGACCTCGGCAACCGTCAGGAACTTTCCTTTATCTTCGTTAACCACTAATTCATACCTCTCGGCACGCAAACGCGCTGCAGGCTTCCCCTCCCGCAGGACGAACACGCACGTGCTTGAACCACCCTAACGTGAAACCAGCGTCGAGTGCGACTTAAGTGGAAGAAAATTTTCAAAGTGCAGGCAGTGAACCCACAGAAACGGTTGTGAAAGTTGGGATTTGGGCTACTTGCCCAGCTCGTCCGAGCGCTCCGCGCAGATCTCGGTGGCGCGGTAGAACGCGCCGCGCAGGCCGGACTCCTCCAGCTCGCGGATTGCGCGCACCGTGGTGCCGGCCGGCGAGGAGACGTTCGCCCGCAGCTGCACGGGGCTGTCCCCGCCCTCGAGCATCGCGCCAGCGCCGGCGGCGGTAGCGCAGGCGAGCCGCTCGGCCAGGTCGCGCGGCAGGCCGAGGGACACGCCCGCGTCCACAAGCGCCTCAGCCACCAGGAAGAAGTACGCCGGGCCGGAACCGGAGATCGCGGTCACGGCATCCATCTGGGATTCGGCAACCTCCACGACCTGCCCCGCGGCGGACAGCAGCTCCACGACGGCTTCGCGCTGCTCGTCGCTGACGAAGCGTCCACAGGCGGCGGCGAGGACACCCTTGCCCACCAGCATCGGCGTATTCGGCATGACGCGCACGATCGGGGTGCCGGCGGCGGAGACGGCATCCTCCATCGCGGCGAGGGTCACGCCCGCTGCCATGGAGACCAGCACGGTGGCGGAGCCGGAGTCGGTGAGCTCCTCGCCGACCTCCGCGATGACGTCCAGGATCTGCGCGGGTTTGATGCACAGCAGCGCCACGTCCGCGTCGCGGACGGCCTCGCGGTTGTCGGAGGTGGTGCGCACCCCGTAGCGCTCCGCGAGCTCACCGCTTCTCGACGAGGACCGGTTCGTCGCCGTAATAGACCCCGGCTCCACCCCATTGGCAACGAGGCCCGAGATGAAAGCCTCGCCGATATTGCCTGCACCAATGACGGCGATGCGTTCCATGTCGCTCCTTTGAAAAGTCGTTGCGCGTTTTACAGCAGTGCCGGGCCGAAGGCCACCACCGCGGCAGCCAGGCCGGCGATGATCATGGTGACCTTGTCGCGGCTGCCAGCCATCGCACCGACGGCGGCGACCGCCGCTGCCACCGCGGCGACGCCGACGAGTACCGCCACAATCGCCATCGTGTTGGCCCACAGCCACTTGAACGCCAGGAAGCCCAGCACACCCAGCAGCACGCCGAAGAACACCAGCAGGACCAGCAGGATCGGGTTGACCGACGCCTCCTCGACCTCGTAGTCGGTGTCGTATTCGGCCTCAGGGGCGTCGAGGGAGTCCTCGCGCGCCTGCGGCTCCGGCGCGTCGACGGTGCGGATCTCGCCCGTGTCGTCCGACTGCGCGAGCTCTTGCTTTACGACGGGCTCCGCCTTGCCCTCGGGCTTAGCTTCGTCCTCGGGCTCAGCTTCGACCTTGCGCAGCACCGTCGTGTCGTCGCTGGCCGGCTGAACCTTCGTGGTGGTGGAAGCCGCGGGCGCCGGGGCGGGCTTCTCTACAGGCTTGGATACCGGCTTCGACACAGGTGCAGTGGCCGGCTTTTCCACCGGCTTGGGAGCCTGCTCAGCCGGCTTGGCTGCCGGACGCAGTTTCACGGACTCCGCCTGCGCGGGCTTGTCAGCCAGCTTCGGCGCCACCTTCGTCTCGGCCTCTGGCACCGGCTTCGGAGCCACCTTCGACACCGGCTTCGGCTCGGTCTTCGACGCCGGCTTCTGCGCGGCCGGCGTCGGCTCAGGTTTCGGCGCCTGGGTGGGGGTCTTTTTGGGGGTATCCGAAGGTGCGTCGATAGGCACGCTGGAGTGCTTCACCTCCGTCGGCTTGGCCTCGACCTTCTTAAACGAGTCGGTCAGCTCGGCGACGGAAACGCCGCCGTCCTCGAGGCTGCGGCGGCGACGCGGGCGGCGCGCGCCGGACGGGTTTTCCTTTTCGGCGCGCGCGAGGAGCTCGGCAACTGTGAGCTGTTTGTCGGCCATTAGTTGTCGTCTCCTTTTTTGGCTTGAATCTCAGCGTCCAAAGACCCCTTGTCGATGCGCTTGAGAATCACACCTTCACGCAAGGCCCACGGGCAGATCTCTAACTTATCAACATTCAACGCACGCATCGCAGCTTCCGCCACCAGCGCACCTGCGACGATCTGGTGGGAGCGGTCCGAGTTGATGCCCTCGAGCTCCGCGCGGTCCGCCGCCGTCATGCGGGAAATGAACGCGATGAGCTGGCGCAGACCCGGCGCGGTAAGCGTGCGCTGCACGAACGGGCCGGCGGACGACGGCGCAGCACCCGTGAGGCGGGCCAGGGAACGGAACGTCTTGGACGTGCCCACGGCCAGACCGGTCTCCCCCATCGCCTTGAACTGCTCGGCAGGACCGGCGAGTTCCGCGTCGATGTAGTCGCGCAGCATGTTGATCTTCTTGCGCTCCGGCGGGTCGGTGTCGAACCACTCGTGGGTCAAGCGCCCCGCGCCCAGGTCCAGGGACACCGCCAGGTCCGGCATCTCCTCGGTGCCCGTGGAGATCTCCAGGGAGCCGCCGCCGATGTCGAAGTTGGTGATGCGGCCTGCGGACCAGCCGTGCCAGCGGCGCGCCGCCAAAAACGTCAGCCGCGCTTCCTCCTCGCCGGAGAGGATGTTCAGCTTCACGCCGGTCTTCTTCTCCACGCGCTTGAGCACGTCCGCGGAGTTGGTGGCCGAGCGGACCGCGGAGGTGGCGAACGCCACGAGCTCCTCGCACTTGAGGTTGTCCGCGAGGTCGGAGGCCTCCTGGCCAGCGTCGACGAGCTTGTCCACGCCCTTGTCCTCGATATTGCCCTTTTTGTCCAGCAGCTCAACGAGACGCAGCGGCTGCTTCCAATCGCTCATCGGCGTCGGCCGGCTACCGCTGTACGCGTCGACCGCCACGAGATGGATCGTGTTGCTGCCGACATCTAATACACCTAATCGCACCACCCCAGGGTAACGGGTCTACCGTGTCCAGGTGTGAATCAACCAGCCCCGAAACCCGTTTTTCTCGGCTTCCCGGCGGACTCGCCAGCCGGCCGCTCCATCCTGGCGGGCCGCGAAACCCGCCCCGATTTCCCGCGCGAATGGTTCGAGTTCGTCCACCCGGACGACCCGAACCACATCTTCTCCATCGACCTGACCTGGGCGGAGGCCACCTGGTCCTGCCGCTTCGGCACCCCTGAGTGCCACGGCATCGACGAATCCAACCCGGCCGTGGGCTGCTGCATCCACGGCGCCTACATCGCGGACGAGGAAGACCGCGACACCGTCTACAACGCGGTGAAGGACATGCCGGCGAAGTACTGGCAGCTGCGGCCCGCAGAGACGGACGCCTACTTCGCGGCCAACGACCCGACGTGGCTCGAGCCGTGGCTGGAGTGGGACGAGGAAGAGGACGACAACGCGCTCGAGCCCGACCCCGACGACGAGGAGGCCGGCCCCCACATCAAAACCAAGGTCGTCGACGGCGCCTGCATCTTCGCCAACCGCCCCGGCCACCCCACCGGCGCGGGCTGCGCGTTCCACCAGTTCGCCATGGCGGAAGGGCGCAACATCGTGGGCACCAAACCGGAGGTGTGCTGGCAGGTGCCGTTTTCCCGCGAGGACGCCTGGGAGGAGCGCTCAGACGGCCAGGAGATTCTGCGCACCACCATCGGCGAGTACCACCGCCGTCAGTGGGGCGGCGGCGGAGAGGACTTCGACTGGTGGTGCACCTCCGCCCCCGCGTGCCACACCGGTGGCACGCCGATTTGGCAGTCGATGAAAGACGAGCTTGTCGCGCTGATCGGCGAAAAGCCGTACCGTGTCGTCGCCAAGCATTGCGAAAAGCGCGCCCAGCTTAGCGACGACCTCCGGGCCACCCACCCAGCAACCCAAGCCGCGCGCGAGTAGCCGCGCTTACGCTTCGAATTTGTAGCCCAGGCCGCGCACAGTGACGAGCTGGGTGGGTCGCGACGGCTGCGCCTCGATCTTCGTGCGCAGGCGCTTGACGTGCACGTCCAGGGTCTTGGTGTCGCCGACGTAATCGGCGCCCCAGATACGGTCGATCAGCTGGCCGCGCGTGAGCACCCGGCCCGCGTTGCGCAGCAGGTACTCCAGCAGGTCGAACTCTTTGAGCGGCATGGGCACCGGCTGGCCGTCCACAAGCACCGTGTGGCGCTCCACGTCCATGGTCACGCGGCCGCCCTGCAGCAGCTGCTCGTCGTCTTCCTCGACCACCTCGGTCTCCGGGCCGCGGCGCAGCACCGCGCGGATGCGGGCCACCAGCTCGCGGGTGGAGTACGGCTTAGTCACGTAATCGTCCGCGCCCAGCTCCAGGCCCACAACCTTGTCGATCTCGCTGTCGCGGGCGGTGACCATGATGATCGGCACCGAAGACTCGGCGCGCAGCTTCTTGCACACCTCCGTGCCGCTCATCCCCGGCAGCATCAGGTCCAGCAGCACCAGGTCGATGTCCTGGGAGGCGAACAGGTCCAGCCCCGCCTGCCCGTCTGCGGCCACAACCGCCTCGAAGCCTTCCTTGCGCAACAGGTAGGCCAAAGGGTCGGACAGCGATTCCTCGTCTTCAACGATGAGAATGGTCGTCACTTCACTCTTCCTTTTCTGCTCTGCCGGCGGCCTCGGGGTCATACAGGGGCAGCTCAATGGTGAACGTGGAGCCCGTCCCAGGCCTCGACCACAACGTAATGCTACCGCCATGGTTCGCCACCACGTGCTTCACGATGGCCAAACCCAGCCCCGTGCCGCCCGTGGAACGCGAGCGCGCCTTATCCACCCTGTAGAACCGCTCGAACACGCGCTTCTGGTCCTCCGGCGCGATGCCGATGCCGCGGTCCGTGACCCGGATCAGCACCACATTGTCGCGCACCGGCTTCTGTGTCACGCTCACCGGCTGCCCGCTCGGCGAATAGTTGATCGCGTTGGTGATCAGGTTGGACACCGCCACGGTGAGCATCGCCCGATCCCCCATCACCCGCAGCCCCAAACGCTGGCCGCGGGTGAGTTCAATGCCGTGGTTTTCAGCGGCGACCAGGTTGCGGGCAACCGCGTCGTCCACGATGTCGTCCACACGCACCGGCGCCATGTCCGGCAGCGCCTCCGCGCCCTGAAGCTTGGACAGGGAGATCAGATCCGTGATCATCTCCCCCATGCGGTGGGCCTCCTTGTGCAGCTTGGTGCCGAAGTAGTCCACCATCTCCGGGTCCGTCGGGTCCTGCAGCAGTGCCTCGGCAAGAAGCGCTATGCCTCCGACCGGGGTTTTCAGTTCGTGGGAGACGTTTGCCACGAAGTCGCGGCGCGCGTTTTCCATGCGCACGTTTTCAGACTCGTCAGAGCCGTACACGATGGCGTAGGAGTTGTCCGTCAGCATCAGCGGCGCAATCAGCGCGCGCACATTGCGGATGCGGCTGCCCGTGGTGCGCTGCGGCAAATCCAGGTCCAGCACCTGCTCTTCCTGCTGCTCAAGCACCTCTTCGGCCACCTCGAGCACACGCGGGTTGACGCTACCGTCGTGCACGATGGACATGTCGTGGGCGCGCGCGTTGGACAGCATCACGTTGCCGGCGCGGTTGATGACAGCGATTCCGGTCGGCGAGCCCTGCGTAACCAGGTGAAGGACCTGGCTCACTGCGGCTGCGGTGTCGTCCTGCCCGCCGTCATCCGCCCGGTTGCGGGCGCGCCAACGAAGCGCCCGCTGGCCGAGCAGCACAGCGGGCACGGTCAGCGCGGCGCCGATGAAAAAAGCGAGAATCGGCGTCACGGTGTGATTCGAGGCTTACTTCTGCCCCTGGTTCGCCACAGCAGCGGCGCCAGCCTCAGCGGCCTCCGGGTCCAGGTAGGTGCCGCCCGGGTTGAGCACCTTGCCGTTTTCATCGATCTCGTACACCAGCGGCATGCCAGTGGGGATGTTCAGCCCGGCGATCTCCTCGTCGGAGATGTTGTCCAGGTACTTCACCAGCGCGCGCAGCGAGTTGCCGTGCGCGGCGACCATCACGTTCTTACCTGCCATGGCGTGCGGCGCGATGACGTCGATGTAGTACGGCAGGAAGCGCTCCACCACGTCCTTGAGGCACTCGGTGCGCGGCACCTCAGGCAGGAAGGCGTAGCGCGGGTCGTTGGTCTGCGCGTACTCGTTGTCCGTGTCAATCTCCGGCGGCGGGGTGTCGTAGGAGCGGCGCCACTGCATGAACTGCTCCTCGCCAAACTCCTCGCGAATCTCCGCCTTGTTCAGGCCCTGGAGCTTGCCGTAGTGGCGCTCGTTGAGGCGCCAGCTGCGCTCCACCGGGATCCAGTGGCGGTCAGCCGCGTTCAGCGAGATGTTCGCAGTGCGGATCGCGCGGCGCAGCAGCGAAGTGAACAGGATGTCCGGCAGGACACCCTTTTCTTCCATGAGCTTGCCGGCGTTGACGGCTTCGGCCTCGCCCTGTTCGGTCAGGTCCACATCGACCCAGCCGGTGAACTGGTTCGACTTGTTCCACTCGCTCTGCCCGTGGCGAACGAGAATCAGCTTTCCGTTACCCATGCCTTCAAGCATGCCACGGATGGGCGAAACTGTCGGGGGTTTGTCGGGGGTTTAGAGTCTAAAGGCATGTTTTCACCCCGCTCCGCTTCCGCCCTCGCCGCCAGCCTCGCCGCCGCCTGCGTCGCCCTCGCCTCCCCCGCCGCGCCCACCGCCGCCGCGGCAGCCCCCGCGCTCGCCGCTCCCGGCGCGCCGATCGCCATGCTCGACGAAGGCTCCGATTCCTTCGTCCACACCGCGCGGTGCAGCCAGGGCCCGGTTGGTACCGTGCGCACCCCGGACGGTGAGACGAAGCAGGTGATGGTCACTGCGGCGCACTGCATGGAGTCCAAGAGCAAGACTGTCCGCCCGGTCGTGTTCGCGCCGCTGCGCGAAGGCGGGAAGGTGGCCTACCCGCGGGTGGGGGACGTCGATAGGCAACGCACCCCGTTTGAGCTGGGCAACGGCGAGTTGATGGACTTCTACCGCATCATCGACGAGCCCGATTGGGTCACGGTGCGTCTCGCTCCCGGCGTGGAGGCGTCAGGCGCGTCGTCGTCGGTGGATCAGAAGGGCCGCGGCCCGTCCGCGCCGGCGACGATCACGGGGGTGAAGGACTACCGCAACCTGCGCGGCGACGAGCTGATCAGCTTCGACAACGCCGGCCAACCCATTTGCAAGGACGGGATGCGCACCGGCCGCTCGTGCGGCGTGCAGATGTTCCGCACCCAGAACTTCGTGTGGCACTTCGGCGTGGGTTACGAGTCGGGCGATTCCGGCGGCATCAACTACGACCCGCGCACCGGCGAGGCTGTGGGGCTGAGCATCATCGGCTTCGGCCCGTTCGGCAACTCGCAGCAGGTGGATCGCGCACTTGAGGACGCCTACGGCATCCCCGACGGCCAGGTCAACGAGGCGTTCACCCCGGCGGCCCCTGCCCCGCGCGCCGACTTCGCGCCGCTGTACGAGGAGGTCGCGAATTTCTCGCCCAACAATGCACCGCAGCTTGTCGACGGCCCCCAGCCACGCGAGCTGCTCGACCGCGCCGTCATGGGCGCGCAGGCGGACGCGGCGCGGTTCAGCGCGGAAGCCGCGCAGCTGCCGCAGGCTGAGGATCCAGTCGCGGCGGCGCAAGACCTCGCCGGCCGCGCGAACGCGGCGGCGCAGCAGCACGCGGGCGATGTGCGCGGCGCCGTCGACGCGTTCCTGCGCTAGATCACACCGCTGACCACCTGAAACGCGGGCGCGGCGGATTTACACTGGAGGTATGAAAACCCCTGCGTCTCTCGCCGCCGCAGCGCTGTTGTTGTCCCTGGCGGCGCCGCTAACCACATTCACGGCACAGGCCGCGGAGCCTGCGCTCGCCGCCCCTGGCGCCCCCTTCCGCGTCCCCGCCGTCAACCCGCCCGCGCAGGCGGCCACGCCGTGGGGTGAGCGGCTCAACGTGCCCCCGGAGCTCTACACCGTCACCTGCTCTCAGGGCCCGTCCGGCACCGTCGCCACCCCGACGGGCCCGCAGCGTGTGATGCTCACCGCCTCGCATTGCGTGAACCGGATCCCGGGCATGCCTGAGCCGTCATCGACAATCAACGTGCCAATCGGCGACGGCTACACCCGCATCGGCACCCGCGGCCCGAATAGCGGGCCCACCACTGAGACCCACTCGCTCGCCGATCTGCCCGCAGCGCTCACGGAACCCGACTGGGCGTTCGTGCGTATCGACGACTCCGCCACCGCCACGGACCTCTCCCACTCCCGCGACGCCGCCGGCGGTTCTGCGGGTGCCCCTGTGCAGCTCACCGGCATCCGCGACTACCGCACGCTTCGCCCCGGCGAGTACTCGGTGGACAACTTCGGCCAACCGATCTGCAAAGACGGCGCCACCACCGGACGGTCCTGCGGAAGGCAGATCGCCCGCGGCCGCGACACCGTCTACAGCGTCGGCGTCGCGGCGGAAATGGGCGATTCGGGCGGGGTGAACTTCGACCCGCGTGACGGCGCCGTCATCGGCACCTCCCATGGCGTGATCGGGCCGCTGTTCGTCTCCCAGGCCGCGGACCGCGCGCTCGAGGACGCCTACGGCATCCCCGACGGCCAGGTCAACCAGGCGTTCCAGATCGCAGGCACCGCCCCGCGCGCGGAGTTCACCACCAGTGGCGCGGAACGCGAACGCATCGACCGGGCCACGCGCGAGCTCAACCCCGGGTACGTCCCGCCGAACCCGAAGACGGAGCTGCGCCGCGCCGTAAACGAGGCGGGCCAAGCCGCCCACGAAACCGCGCGCCGGGCGCTGCGTGGCGGGGTGGACGCTGGTGAGGTTCAGCGGCTCGTCGAAAAGCATGGCAACGATATCGCCCTATGGGCCGGGTTTGCACGTTAAGGTAATTCTCATGCGATTCAGCCTTCGAACACCAGCAACAGCACTTGCAGCAGCCAGCATGCTCGCACTTCAGGCCCTCCCCGCGCCGGCGGAAGCCGCGCCCGCGCTCGTCGCACCCGGCGCGCCGATGCGAGGGTTCCCCCAGGACCCGCCGAAAACAATCGACCTGCCCAACGGCCAGAAACTGACCATGCCGCGCGACGGCTGGGCCGGCACCTGCTCCCAAGGCCCCAACGGCACCCTGCACCTGCCTGGCGAGGAACCGCAGCGTGTGATGCTCACTGTCTCCCATTGCGTGAACACCATGCCCGGCTTCCCGGAGGTGAAAAACGAGTTCTACGCCCCCGTGGGCACCGAGTACAAGCGCTTCGGCGAGCGCGTGGCGTCCAACCACGTCACCCCGGAAGCCATGAACCTGAGCGACCCGATGCAGTCCATCCGCACTGCCGACTGGGGCGTGGTGCGCATCGACGACGGCGTGACCGAAACCGGCCTGTCCCACTCCCGCGACTTCAACGGCGGCGTGCAGGGCGAACCGGTGAAGATCACGCATGTGCGCGACTTCCGCACGCTTGCTCCGGGTGAGGTCTCGGTCGACAACTTCGGCCAGCCCATCTGCAAGGACGGCGCCACCACGGGCCGCACCTGCGCCAAGCAGATCGGCCGCACAAGAAACGGCATCTACAGCTGGGGGCTGAACTACGTGCAGGGCGACTCCGGCGGCGTGAACTTCGACCCCCGCGACGGCGCCGCCATCGGCGTGTCCTCCATGACGCTCGGGCCGCTCGGCAAGGCGCAGCCGGTGGACCGCATAATCGAGGACGCCTACGGCATCCCCGACGGCCACGTCAACGAAGTGTTCACCCCCACCGACTCCACCGCGCCGCGCGAGAACTTCACCACCTCCGGCGATGAGGAAGAACGCGTCGCGGCCGAAATCAAGCGCCTTAACCCCGACTTCAAGCAGCCGGTGCCTCGCGACGAGCTCCGCAAGGCCGTCGACAACGCCCAGCAGGAAGCCGCCGGCCTGGCGCAGAAGGCCTCGCAGGGCCAGTTCGACCCGGCGGAGATCAACCGCGCCATCGGATACCACTCCGACCGCATCGGCTACTGGGGCGGGGCATCCCTCGGCGAGGAGATCGGCAAGCGCCTCTAGCTACATCCCGCCGGCGTCTCGGGTGGCCTCGCCCGGGACGTAGCCGGACAGGGTGTCGGTGTAGACCTCTATCAGTTTGTCCGCCGAGGCGGCCCAGCTGAACGCTTTTGCGTGGCTGACGGCCTGTTCGCCCATGTGGATGCGCGTGGGATCGTCGATAAGCAATTGCTCCAGTGCTTGCGCCCACGCCTCCGTGCCGTGGCCGTTGACGAGCAGGCCCGTCTGACCGTCCGCGACCGCGAGCGGGAGGCCCCCGACGCGCGCCGCGACGACAGGAGTGCCCGCGGCCTGCGCCTCCACCGCCACGAGCCCGAAACTTTCGTTGTAGCTGGGCACGGCGACGATGTCCGCGGCCTGGTAGATGCTCACCAGCTCCTCCGGCGGCCGCGGCCCGAGGAAACGGGTGCAGCCGCCAATGCCTTCCGACACCGCAAGCTCGCGGTAGCGCTCCACCGACGAGCCCGCGCCGCTCGCGCCGCCGCAAATGATCACGCGCAACGGGCCGTCGACCCGGCCGCGGCGCACCACCTCGCCCATCGCCTGGATCAGCACCTGCGGGCCCTTGAAATCCTGCAGACGGCCCACAAACGCCACCACCTTCGCGTGCAGCGGAATGCCCAGGTGGCGGCGCGCAAGCTCCGTGTTGCGGTTCGTGCCGGGGGTGAACAGCTCCGTGTCCGCACCCGGGCTGACCACGGAAATTTTCGCCGGGTCCACGTCGTAGAAGCGGGCGAGCTCGCTCGTCTCGTCCTCGGTGTTGACCACTAAGACCTCGGCGTTGTCCACCAACTGCTGCTCGCAGATGCGGCGCGCCTCCGACTCGGAAGCGTCCGTGGCGTAGGCGTTTTTCACCGCTGCCCAGGTGTGCCCGGTGTGCACCAGCGGGATGCCGGCCAGATCCGCCAACAGCCACCCCACCTGGCCGGAGAGCCAGTAGTGGGAGTGGATCAGGTCGTAGTTTTCGTCGTTCGTGCGGGCGAACTGCACCACCCCGCCGGAAAAGGCGGCGAGCTGGGTGGGCAAGTCGTCTTTCTCCAGCCCCTCGTAGGGCCCGGCCACCACGTTGATAACCCGGTAGCCGGGCTCCACCTCCACCACCTCGCCCTGGCTGGGGCGGGTCGCGCGGGTAAACACGTCCACCGTGGTGCCCTTGCGGGCCAGCTGGGTGGCGGTGTTGTGGACGTAGACGTTCATGCCGCCGGCATCACCCGTCCCCGGCTGCTCGAGCGGGGAGGTGTGCATGGAAATCATGGCGACGCGCATGCGGGCAAGACTAGCGCACACGGGTTTCACCTAGGTTCCTGACAGATCACGGCGGCCGTTTGCGCCGACCTGGACAGATAGGGCCCGGCTGACAGATTCGGCCGCGAAGTGTCTGGGTCGCGGTTGAGGTGAGCCAGAACCGCGCCCGTCAGAGCGCGGCGTGGCGGTGCCAGGAGCCGAAGTCCGCGGCGACCGTGGCCGCGAGGTGCTGGTAGGCCTTCAACGTCGCTGGGGAGACGCGCTCCAGGTCCACCACGGCGCCTTCGGCGAGGTGGCGGTCGTACGGGATGGTGTGCACCGCGCGGGCACGGGAGGCGAAGTGGTCGGCGACTTTGCCCATGTCGATGGTCGGCTTGCCCGGCGCGGAGGCGGAGATGACCACCACGGCGTTGGCGGCGAGCTGGTCGTAGCCGTGCAAGTTCAGCCAGTCCAGGGTGGCGGAGGCGGACTGGGCCCCGTCGAGCGCCGGCGAGGTCACCAGCACCAGCGCGTTGGCCAGATCGAGCACGCCGGCCATGGCGGAGTGCATCAGGCCTGTGCCGCAGTCGGTGAGGATGACGTTGTAGTGGTGCTGCAGGATGTCGATGGCGCGGCGGTAGTCGTCCTCAGAGAACGCCTCGCTGACGGCCGGGTCGCGCTCGGAGCCGATGACTTCCAGGCGCGAGGATGCCTGGTTGGTGTAGGCGCGCACCTGGGGGTAGCGCTCCGTGCCCGGCGCCTGCAGCAGGTCGCGGATGGTCGCCGGCGGCGCGGTGGCAGCGCGCTGGGCCAGGGTGCCCAGGTCCGGGTTGGCGTCGATGGCGATGACGCGGTCGCCGCGGGTCTGCGCGAACACGCCGCCGAGCGCGACCGTGGTGGTGGTTTTGCCCACGCCGCCTTTCAGGCTCATCACGGCGATGCGGTAGTCGCCGCGCAGGGGTGCCCGGATGGCGTCGAAAAGCTGCTGCTGCTCCAGCTCCCGCCGGGAGCCTCCCGGGTTGATGCGGCCGCGCGTGGCGGAGTGGATGAGTTTGCGCCAGCCCTGCTTGGGCGGCGCCTTCACCGGGTCCACCAGGTTGGACTGGTCCAGCACTGCGGGCGGTGTGAGCTCAAACCCGGCATCGGTGTCGATGGACGGCTCGAAATAGGTAGTCATGGTTTCCCCCAATTCCCCCTCGAATGGTTTCGCGCCACAGCCTAGAGCAAACCCGCCCACCCTGCAGCGCAACAAACTTACCGCAACGTAGGTTACACTTGTCGCCAACTTGTTTTGCCCAACTAACAACAAGGAGGATTTCCGTGGGAGCCTTTGACACCAAAGCCTGGATCGACCACTACGCCGAGTGGACCGACCCCAACCCCGACATCGGGACGGACACCCTGGTCAGCTGGTTCAACCAGGCGGTGGCCATGCAGCCGAAGAGCACCGCCACCTGGTTCATGGGCAAAACGCTTACCTACAGCCAGCTCAACGAGCAGGTCGCCCGCGCCGCCGCAGCACTAACGCAACTCGGCGTGCGCCGCGGAGACCGCGTGGCCGTCGCGCTGCCGAATTGCCCGCAGCACGTCATCGCCGTCACCGCCATCCTGCGCCTCGGTGCGACCGTGGTGGAGCACAACCCGCTCTACACCGCGGCAGAACTGCAGCCGCAATTCGAAGACCACGGGGCGCGGGTAGCGATTGTCTTTGACAGGGTGGCGGAGACGTTTTCGTCGTTAAGCAAAAGCACCCAGCTTGAGACCGTGGTGGCAGTGAACATGCTCGAGGAAACCCCGCTGCACCTGCGCGCGGCGCTCGCGCTGCCCATTCCGCCGGTGACCAAGCTGCGCGCCGAGCTGACCAAACCCGCCCCCGGCGCGATGCCGTGGCGCGAGTTCATGCGCCAGCGCTCCCGCTCCGTGCACTTCCCGCAGATCACTCAGGACGCCACCGCGTTCATCCTTTACACCTCCGGCACCTCGGGCAGGCCCAAGGGCGCGCCGCTGACGCACGGCAACATCATCGCGGTGCTCAAGGCCGGCATGGAGTGGATGGAGGATTGGGGCGCGGTGCGCGAGAAGGTCCTCGGCGTGCTGCCAATGTTCCACATCTACGGCCTCGCGCTGAACTACGCGCTGCCGCTGAGCATCGGCGCGGAAATGGTGCTTGTGCCGGCGCCGAAACCGAAGCTCTACCAGGCCGCGATCACCAAAACGCGCCCCACAGTGCTGCCGGGCGTGCCCACCCTCTACGACAAGATTGTCGAGTGGGCGGTGGAAACCAACGCGGACCTGTCGTCCATCCACACCTCCGTCTCCGGCGCGTCCACCCTGCCCGTGGAAACCATCGAGCGCTGGGAAAACGCCACCGGCGGGCGCCTGATCGAGGGCTACGGGCTGACCGAAACCGCCCCGATCCTGGCCGGCAACCCCCTCGACGGCACGCGGCGGCCCGGCTACATCGGCCTGCCGTTTCCCAACACCGAGATCCGCATCGCCGACCCCGACGACCCGTCGCGCACCATGCCCGACGGCGAACCCGGCGAGCTGCTCGCGCGCGGGCCCCAGGTCTTTTCCGGCTACCTCAACAGCCCCGAAGCCAACGAGCGCGCGTTCCACGACGGCTGGTTCCGCACCGGCGACATGGCGGTGATGGAGCCGGACGGCTGGATCAAACTGGTCGCGCGCATCAAGGAAATGATCATCACCGGCGGCTTCAACGTCTACCCCGACGAGGTCGAAGGCGTGATGCGCAACCACCCGGACATCGAGGACATCGCAGTCGTGGGCCGCCCGCGCCCGGACGGCTCCGAGGATGTCGTCGCCTGCATCACGCTTATCGACGGCTCCGCCCTCGACCCCGACGGCCTCAAGGCCTACGCCCGGCAGCGCTTGACCCGCTACAAGGTCCCGCGCGACTTCTACCACTTTGACCAGCTCAACAGGGACCAGACCGGCAAGATCAGGCGGAGGGAAGTGCGCGACACGCTACTGCAGTTGCTTACGCAACCGTAGGTTACGGGCGGCAAAGCGCGTAGGGTGGTGCGCATGGCTCTCACCCCATCCAACGTCAACGACGTCAAACCCTGGCTGCAGTACTACCCCGAGTGGACCGCGCACTCGCTGGAATACGGCGAGAAAACTCTGGGCGAGCTGTACAAAGACAACCTTGCAAAGAACGTCTCCCGGATCGCCACCCGCTTCTTCGGCCGCACCCAAACCTTCGGCGAGCTCGACCGCGAAGTGCGCCGCGCCGCCGCCGGGCTGAAAGCATTCGGCGTGCGACCCGGCGACCGCGTCGCCATCATGCTGCCCAACTGCCCCCAGCACGTCGCCGCCTTCTTCGCCGTGCAGATGATCGGCGGCGTGGTGGTGGAGCACAACCCCCTCTACACCGCCCACGAGCTGCGCCCCCAGTTCATCGACCACGGCGCCCGCGTCGCCATCGCCTGGGACAAAGCCGCCGACACGCTGGAGAAACTGCGCGCGGACACCGCGCTGGAAACCGTGGTCAGCGTCAACATGACCAAGGCCATGCCGCGCGCCCAGCAGCTCGCCCTGCGCATCCCGCTGCCCAAGATCCTGGAGGCCCGTGGAGCGCTCACCGCCACCAGCAAGAACACCTCCCTGCACACGGTGCCCTGGGAGTCGCTGACCAGCTCCGCCATCGGGGGTCTAGGTGCAGACCTGAAAACGCCCGAGGACGTCACCGCGGATTCGCCCGCCGTGATCCTCTACACCTCCGGCACCACCGGCACCCCAAAGGGCGCGGCGCTGTCGCACCGCAACCTCATCGCCAACCCGCTGCAGGGCCAGGCCTGGGTCAAGGAGCTGCAGGAAGGCAACCAGCGCATGCTGGCCACCCTGCCGTTCTTCCACGCCTACGGCCTGACGTTCTCGCTGACGCTGACCATGCTGGTCGGCTCCGAGCTCGTGCTCCTGCCCGCGCCGAAGATGGACCTGATCATGAAGGCCATCCGCATCACCCCGCCCACCTTCGTCCCGGGCGTGCCCACCGTCTTTGAGCGCATCGTGAAAACGGCGAAGAAGAAAAACGCCGACCTTTCCGACATCAAGATCGGCTTCTCCGGCGCATCCTCGCTGCCCGCCGACGTCATCGAGGAATGGGAGCGCGCCACCGGCGGCCACCTCGTCGAGGGCTACGGGCTCACCGAAACCTCCCCCATCATCGTGGGCAACCCCGAATCCGGCGACCGCCGCCCCGGCTACATCGGCATCCCCTTCCCCGACACGCAGATCCGCATCGTCAACCCCGACAACCCGGACGAGGACATGCCGTTCGGCGAGGCCGGCGAAATCCTGGCCAAGGGCCCCCAGGTCTTCTCCGGCTACTTCAACAACCCGGAGGCCACCGAAAAGGTCTTCCACGACGGCTGGTTCCGCACCGGCGACATGGGGATCATGGAGGAAGACGGCTTTATCAAGCTGGTCTCCCGCATCAAGGAGCTCATCATCACCGGCGGCTTCAACGTCTACCCGGCCGAGGTCGAGGAAGTCATCCGCACCCACCCGGACGTCGCTGATGTCGCGGTCGTGGGCCGCCCGCGCGCCGACGGTTCCGAGGATGTCGTCGCATGCATCGTGCTTAACGACGGCTCCGCCCTCGACCCCGACGGCCTCAAAGACTTCGCCCGCGAGCGCCTCACCCGCTACAAGGTCCCGCGCACGTTCTACCACTTCGACGAGCTGGCGAAGGACCAGATGGGCAAGATCCGCCGCCGCGAGGTGCGCGACGACCTGCTGTCCAAGCTCGCCGAGCGCTAGCGCTTCAGCGGCGCGGCCGCGGCGGAGGCGGGGCTGGAGCACGGAGCGGGCTGGGCCCGACGCCTAGAGGCCGACCCAGACGGGCTCGGGGTGCAGCTCCACCCCGAAGGCGTCGCGGACCTGGGCCTGCACGCGGCGGGCGAGCTCGACGATGTCGGCGGCGCTGGCGTTGCCGCGGTTGGTCAGGGCGAGGGTGTGCTTGGTGGACAGGCGCGCCGGGGCATCCTCGCCGGGGAAGCCGCGGTGGCAGCCGGCGCGCTCGATGAGCCAGGCCGCCGACAGCTTCTCCTTGCCGTCGCCGGCGACGAAGCGCGGCATCGCCTCCTCCCCGACTTGGGCGGCGATGTCGTCGGCAAGCGCGGACGGCACCACGGGGTTGGTAAAAAACGAGCCGGCGGACCACGTGTCGTGGTCTTCCGCGTCCAGCACCATGCCCTTTGCCCGGCGCGTCTCCAGCACGGACTCGCGGGCCTCGGCCAGCGGCACGCGCGCCCCGCCCAGGTGGCGCAAGGGGATGGACTCGTCGGTGCGCTCGAGCTGCAGCTCGATCTCCAGCACCACGGCCCGCGAGGTGAACTTCAGGTTGGAGTACCGGTACGCCAGCTTCAACGAGGACGCAGGCACCCACTCGTCCACGCCCGTCTCGCGGTTCCACAGCCGTACGCGGGTGAGCACGTCGGCGATCTCCGCGCCGTAGGCTCCCACGTTCTGCACCGGGGTCGCCCCGGCGGAGCCAGGGATGCCGGACAGGGCCTCGATGCCGCCGAGTCCGTGCTCCACCGCGTAGGCGACAACTGCGTCCCATTCGGTGCCGGCTTGGGCGCGCAACCGGAGGTCGTCGATAAGCGAGATGCCCTCGTTGCGCACAAGCACCGCCGCGAGGTCGAGATCACCGTCCGCGACGACCAGGTTGGAGCCGCCGCCGACGACCAGCAGCGGGGTGCCGTCGCGGTCGAGCTTGGCCACGGTTTCGGCGAGCTCGTCGGCACTATGGCACTCGTAGGCCGCGGCCGGGGTACCGCCGACGCGCAGCGTGGTCAGGGAGGCGAATGATGGGGCAATCACGTCCACAACGGTAGTCTGTGAGCCATGACTGCACGTAGTGAGATCACTGTGACCATCAACCAGCCGATCGAGAAGGTCGCGCAGGCCTACAGCACCCGCGAATACTGGGAGTTCATCGCCGAGAAACTTTCCCCGGAGCCGGGCGAGCTCAACGAGTTCGCGGACAACACCGCCACCCTGTTTGAGATCCTGCCCAAGTCCATCCTCCCGGAGGCCGCGCAGGCCATGGTCTCCCAGGACCTGAAGCTCAAGCGCGTGGTTACCGTCGGCGAGCTGGACGGCGACACCGCCAAGCACACCATGACCGGCGACGTGAAGGGCACCCCGGTGGACCTGGGCGCCGAGTACACCGCCACCCGCGACGGCGACAACACCAAGCTGGACTACGAACTCGAGGCGAAGGTGAACATCCCGTTCATGGGTGCCGCGCTGGAGCCGAAGGTGGCCGACGCGCTCGAGGAAATCGTGGAAAACGAGGCGAAGCTGACCGAACAGTGGATTAGCGAGAACCTCTAATTCCCCACTACCACAACCTGCGCGCCACCCCGGGTGCCGCCGGCAAGCCCTACGGGGTGATCACCCGCGGCACCACCGGGGTGAATCGTTTGCGCAGGTCAGACCGCTGGACCCGCTTTAACCCGCGGGTCCAGTCCCTTTTGCGCTCCGCCGCCGCGCCGCTGGCGGTGGACGTGGGCTACGGCGCGTCGCACACCACCACCGTGGAGTGGGCCGGGTGGCTACGCCAAATCCGCCCCGACATCGAGGTCGTGGGGCTGGAGATCAACCCGGAGCGCGTCCTGCCGCCTCGCGACGGCGTCCGCTTCGAACTCGGCGGCTTCGAACTCGCCGGCTACCGCCCCCACCTCGTGCGCGCGTTCAACGTGCTGCGTCAATACGACGTAGACCAGGTCCCGGACGTGTGGCGCACGGTGTGCGCGGGGCTCGCCCCCGGCGGCCTCTTCATCGAGGGCACCTGCGACGAGCTGGGGCGGCGCTGCGCATGGCTGCTTCTCGACGCCTCCGGTCCCCGCACGCTGACCTTGTCCTGGGCCCCCTTCCACACCGTCAAGCCCTCGGACGTGGCGGAGCGGCTGCCCAAGGCGCTGATCCACCGCAACGTGCCGGGCGAGCCGATCCACCAGTTCCTGGTTGATGCGGACGCGGCCTGGGAGCGCGCCAGCGGCTGGGACCCGCACGGCCCGCGCGTGCGGTGGCGCCACGCGCTGGAAGACCTGGCCCGGGACTGGCCGGTGCACCCCCAGCGGCGCCGCCTGGCGGACAACTTTGTCACTGTGGATTGGCTGGCAGTCGCTCCTGCTTCGTAAACTGGCCCGCATGAAAACTGCGTGGAGAGTTGTCCTATCGATCATCGTGGCGGTGCTGCTGCTGTTCATCGTGGCGGAGGCAGGCATCCGGGCGTTCGTCGCCCACCAGGTCACCTCCCAGGCCCCGGAGGGCACGTCCGTGTCCTTCGGCGCCAGCCCCGTGACCATCGGCCTGCTCGGCGGCAAGTTCCCCCACATGACGGTGGACCAGCAGTCCGACCTCCAGATCAACGGCGACCAGATCACCGGCAACCCGGCGTCCGTGGTGGACATGGACAACGTGCGCCTCAACAACGGCGAACCCGTGGCTGAGTCCGTGCGCCTGACCACGGAGCTGCCCAACGACTTCGTGCGCGCCATGCTGAACCAGCAGATCCAGGATCAGATCGGCGACAACTTCCTCGCCAACGTGATCACCGTTTCCGACGTGGTGTCCAACGAGGACGCCGGCACGTTCTCCATCGTGTTCACCTCAGGCGCGGCGGGGATTGAGCTGCAGCCGGAGATGCGGGACGGCCAGCTGACGTTCAAGGCCCGCAGCACCGAGTTGTTCGGCTTCGCCCTGCCTGGCGACGTCGCCGACGCCATCAGCTCCGCCATGTCCCAGGGTGTCGCGCAAGAGGCCACCGGCGGGATGAGCGTGGAAGACTTCACGGTCATCCCCGGTGGCCTCCGGGTCACGGTTTCGGGCGAGAACGTCAACTTCAAGGAGCTGCAGGACATGCAGCAGTCCCAGCAGCTGCCGGGCCAGCCGGAGCAGGCGCTCCAGCAGCCCCAGCAACCCGAGTCGCAGCCGGCGTAACCGCCGCTGCGGCGCGCTTTACCAGCCGTAGTCGCCGTTTACGATGCGCTGGATCTGCGGGCGTACGTCGAAGAAGTAGATGCCGATGGCCACTGCGCCGAACCACGCGATGAACGGGAAGCGCAGCAGGCACGCCAACGCCGCCAGCACCAGGATGCCCACCCAGGCGCCCTTGGACTGACGGTTCGCCGCCTCGAAGGCGTCAGCGCGCGTGGTGGCCGCCATGACAGCCCCGACGATGCCGGCGATGCCCACCACCACCATCAGCACCATCCCGACGCGGGACGGCAGCATCATGATCTGGTGAATTTGGCTGACAGCGGCGGTATCCATGGCGTTTACTTCAGGTCCTCGACGTTGACGGTGGTGTCGTTCTTGGTGTTGTCCACAACTTCGCCGTCGATGATATCGCCGCCGGTCTTCTCGCCAGCGAACTGGTCCTGGACGCGCTGCACCAGGCCCTCGAAGCGGGCGCGCAGGTCGTCCACGGTGCCCTCAATGCCCTCGGCCTGGGTGCTGTCGAGGCGCTCGTTGAACGCGGCGCGCGCATCGTCGATAGTGCTGCGCAGCTTCGCCTTCACGTCGTCGGTGAACTGCAGGTCGCGCTCGCGCAGGCTGTTGAAGAGCTTCTCCGCCTCGTCCGTGAAGTTGGTGGCGGCGCCGCGCACCTCGCCCTCGGTGTTCGCGTTGCTCAGGTTCTGGCGCGCGTCCTCCGTGGCGGTCTTAAAGCGGTCCGACAGCTCGCCGGTGGCCCTCGTCAGCGCCGCACCGATAGCGGAGCCAGCGGACAGCAGCGCGTCGCCGGCCTCGCGGAGGTTGTTGCGCACCTCGTCGCCTGTGTTGTTTTCGGTGTTGTTGTTGAGGTTGGTGTTCTCGGTCATCATTCGCTCCTTCGCTAGTAGAAGATCAGTTGCGAACCAGTGTAAATAGCTAGCCCGGCCAGTGCACCGACGATTGTGCCGTTGAGGCGGATGAACTGCAGGTCTTTGCCCACCATGAGCTCAATTTTCTCCGCCGCTTCCTCGCCGTCCCAGCGCTCGATGGTCTCCGCAATGATGCCCACGATCTGGTCGGCGCCGTTGTCCGCGGCGAAGTGCGTGGCCTTCTCCAGGGCCCGCTCTGCGTCGGCGCGCACCGCAGGGTCGTCGACAAGCTTTCGCCCCCACTCGCGCGCCGAAGCAGCAGCTTTACGACGAAGCCCGCTTCGCCCATCCGACGCTTGCGCCACAATCGACGCCGAGATTTGCTCCCAGATGCTGCCCGCCGCGGACGTGACCGCGCCGGAGCCCATGATGTCGGCCTTGAGCGCCTCCACCCGCGAGATCATCTCGCCGTCGAACTGGAGGTCCTGGGCGAACTGGTTGATCTGGCGGCGGATCGCCCGGCGCGCCTCGTGGTGCGGGTTCGTGTCCACGTCCTCCATGAACGCGACCATCTCGTCGTAGACGCGCTGGCCCACCAGCTCCTTGGCAAAACGCGGGGCCCAGCGCGGCATCCGCTCGTCGATCATGGTGACCACGGTCTCTTCCATGCCGTCGACCTTGCGGCGCCCCCAGGCGACAATGTCGTCCACCACCGGATCCACCTTGCCGTCCGCGATCAGCCCCTCCAGGGTGCGGCCCAACGGCGGGCCCCAGATCGGCTCGGCCAAACGGTCGATGAGCTGGGTGTTGATGAACGCCTCCGCCTCCTTCGGATCGATGCCCTCGACCATGCGGACGGTGAACTTGCCGGCCTCCTCGCTGACACGCTCCGCGTTCTCCGGCTTGGCAAGCCAGCGCCCCACCCGCTCCGGGATGCCGGCAGCCATGACCTTGTCGGTAATCGTGCGGGCGTTGAGGAAGTTCTCGGACACAAAGTCGCTGAGCACCCCGGCGACCTGGTCCTTCTTCCGCGGGATGATCGCGGTGTGCGGGATGGGGATGCCCATCGGGTACGTAAACAGCGCGGTGACGGCGAACCAGTCCGCCAAACCGCCGACCATGCCCGCCTCCGCGGCGGCGCGGACGTAGCCGATCCAGGCCGCGCCGTTGCCCTGGGACTGCGCCCACGAGCACGACAGGAACACCACCGCCATCAGGCCCAGAAGACTGGTCACCGCGATCTTGTGCTTGCGCAGCACGCGGCGGCGCTCGTCCTCGTTTGTGGGGGTGGGCATCATGGAAAGCTGCTCGCTCATGCCCATGATTAAAGCAGGCGTGCCGACACGGGCACGAAAAATGCCCCCTCCGCAGGTGGAGAGGGCATTTTGCGGGAAGCGCTACGCGGCTAGTTCACGCGGCCGGTGCGCTTGCGGTAGGCCTTGTAGTCCTTGCGGCCCACGACGATCAGGATGGCGCCGAGGATGGCGGTGACCACTGCCTCGACGATGCCGAGGATCAGCAGGCGCTGGGCCAGGTCGTGGGTCTGGGAGCCGAAACCGTAGACCATCGCGCCGGCACCCCACACGGCCAGACCGATGCCGAAGAGGGTGGACAGGATCAGGCCCATTGCAACCCAGGTGGAGTTCCGGGTCAGGGAAGAGTGCGGAGCACTCAGCGACACCGGGTCGTAGCCGTCGATGTAGGTGTCATCGATGCGGCCGACGTACTCCGGGTAGGACTCGTTGCGGATATCTGCAACTGCGGTGGAACCCATTGTTCTTGTTTCCTTCTTCAGCTTCGGTGTGACTTCAGCGTGAGCTGCTGCGATGGTTCGAGTATACGACAGGACGCGTGGTCGTCCCTAGTCGTCGCCGCCCTTGAAGGCGGCGCGGGCGCGCTCGGCATTGATTGCGCCGACCGCATCCAGCGGGATACCAGCCGGGCACACGTCGGCGCACTCGCCGTACAGCGAGCAGTGGCCGAAGTTGGTCTCCAGCTCGTCGACCATCTTGCGGGCGCGGCGGGAACGCTCCTGCTTACCCAGCGGCAGCAGCTTCAGGTGCTTCAGCTTCGCGCCGGTGAACAGGTGCGCAGCGCCGTTCGGGCACGCAGCCACGCACGCGCCGCAGCCGATGCAGGCCGCGTAGTCGAGCGCGGTCTCCGCGTCGTGGTGGTTGACCAGCAGGGTGTCAGCGTCCGGTGCAGTGCCGGCGTTGACGGAGACGTAGCCGCCCTGCTCCATCACGCGGTCCAGCGCGGAGCGGTCCACGGCGAGGTCCTTGATCACCGGGAACGCGCCGGAGCGGAACGGCTCGATCTTCAGGGTGTCGCCGTCCTTGTAGTTGAACAGGCGCTGCAGGCAGGCAGTGGTGTTCTGGCCTGCGCCGTGCGGGCGACCGTTGACCAGCAGGCCGCAGGTGCCGCAGATGCCCTCGCGGCAGTCGGAGGCGAAGACGAACGGCTCCTTGCCCTGCTCGACGTAGGTCTCGTTCACGTGGTCGAGCAGCTCCAGGATGGACATCTGCTCCACAGCGTCATCGACCTGAACGGTCTCGAAGCTGCCCTCGGTGTCAGGACCAGCCTGGCGCCAGATTTCAAGTGTCAGTTTCATTACTTGTAGTTCCTTGCCATCAGCGGGATCGAATCAAAGTGCAGGGGTTCTGCGTGGCGGATGAACTGGCCTTCTCCGGCCGGCTCCCAGGCCGACACGAAGCACCAGTTGTCGTCGTCACGCTCTGCCTCGCCGTCATCGGTGAGGTGGTCCATACGGTAGTGCGCACCGCAGGACTCGTCGCGGTCCAGGGCGTCGATGCACATGAGCTCGCCGAGGTTGATGTAGTCGACGAGGCGCAGTGCAGCCTCCAGCGTCTGGTTCATGTCGTTCGGGGAACCCGGGATGGAGATGTTGGTCCAGAAGTCCTCGCGCAGGGCGCGGATCTTGCGGATGCCCTCCTGCAGGCCCTCCACCGTGCGGGACACGCCGCAGTGCTCGTAGAGGATGTCGCCGAGCTGCTCGTGGAAGTGCTCCGGGCCGTGCGGCTCCGGGCCGCGGATGGACATGATGCGCTCGATGCGCTCGGTGACGTCAGCCACCACGTCCTGGGCTTCGCGGGAATCCTCGGCCAGCTTCTCCTCGCCGAGGTGGTCGGCCAGGTAGTTCGGCACCGTGAACGGCAGGGTGAACCAGCCGTCCACAGAAGCGGACAGCAGCGAGTTCGCGCCCAGGCGGTTCGCGCCGTGGTAGGTCCAGGAGCACTCGCCGGCGGCGAACAGGCCGTCGATGGAGGTCATCTCGTTGAAGTCCGTCCACAGGCCGCCCATGGTGAAGTGGACGGTCGGGGCGATGCGCATCGGAGCCTTGTACGGGTCCTCGCCGGTGGAGTCCTCGTACATCTCGAACAGGTTGGAGTAGCGCTCGCGGATGGTGTCCTCGCCGAGGCGCTCGATGGCATCCTTGAAGTCCAGGTACGCGGAGTTGTGCAGCGGGCCCACGCCGAAACCGGCGTTGAGCTGCTGGGAGATCGCGCGCGAAGCCACGTCGCGAGGCACGAGGTTGCCGAAGGCCGGGTAGCGGCGCTCCAGGAAGTAGTCGCGCTCCTCCTCCGGGATGGTGTTCGGGTCGCGGTCGTCACCCTTTTCCTTCGGGGTCCAGAT
This sequence comes from Corynebacterium haematomassiliense, assembly GCF_013978595.1. Classification (GTDB taxonomy): domain Bacteria; phylum Actinomycetota; class Actinomycetes; order Mycobacteriales; family Mycobacteriaceae; genus Corynebacterium; species Corynebacterium lehmanniae. The sequence goes on along the minus strand of NZ_JACDTZ010000002.1, from coordinate 2,657 downwards.
GCGGCCGTCGTTACGCAGGGACTCCGACATCAGCGTCGTCTTCGCCTGCCACTTCGCGTTGACCGGCAGGCCGGTCGGGTGGAACTGCACAAAGCACGGGGACGCGAGGTACGCGCCACGCTCGTACGCGCGCATCATGGCGGAAGAGTTGGAGTTCTTCGCCAGCGTGGTCTTGTGGTACACGTTGCCGTAACCGCCGGTGGCGAGGATGACAGCGTGGCCGGTGAACGGCGCGATCTCACCGTTGATCAGGTTGCGAGTGACAATGCCCTCGCAGTGCTTCTTGCCGTCCTTCTCGGTGATGATCAGGTCCATCAGGTCGTGGTGGGTGAAGATCTCCACGTTGCCCAGGTGGATCTGACGCTGCAGCGAAGACGCGGTGGACAGCTGCAGCTGCTGGCCTGTTTGGCCGCGGGTGTAGTAGGTGCGGGAGACCTGCACGCCGCCGAAGGAGCGGGTGGCCAGGGTGCCGCCGTACTCGCGGGCGAACGGAGCGCCGATGGCGTTCATGTGGTCGATCACGCGGACAGACTCGACGGCCAGGCGCCAGCAGTCGGACTCGCGGCAGCGGTAGTCGCCGCCCTTGACGGTGTCCTTGGTGTGGCGGTAGGCGCCGTCGTTGTCCACCTTCTTGCCGCGGGCGGAGTTCACGCCGCCCTGGGCCGCAATGGAGTGCGCACGGCGCGGGGCGTCGTGGTAGGTAAAGGCCTTGACGTTGTAGCCGAGCTCGCCCAGTGCCGCGGCCGCGGCGCCGCCGGAGAGGCCGGTGCCGACCACCAGGACGGTGAACTTGCGGCGGTTCAGCGGCGAGACCAGGTTCATGTGGTCCTTCTGGTGCTGCCACATGTCCTTCATGCGAACCTCGTCGCGGTTCGGCTCGTTGGACTCGAGGACGTTGCCCGGGGTCACGCCTGCAGCTGCAGACTCGGGCTGGCGGAAGCCGCCGGTGCTCTGCGGGCCCTGTGCCTCAGCGGAGGTCTGCTCCCCGCCGTTGGAACCCTGGGCCCCGGAAAGACCGGAAATAGAGGTAGTCATAGTTGTTCTCCTAAAAAGCCGTTACCTGGAAAAATCCGGGACCCAGCCGAACGCGATGGCGAGCGGCATGACAACGTTGCCTGCGACAACGATGAACGGGAGGATGTACGCGAGGATGACCATCAGGCCCTCGCCGCGCTTGCCCAGCCAACCGAGGTCGGACACCGCAAGGTAGATACCGTGCGTCAGGTGCAGCAGCAGCGCCAGGTTGGCAACCACGTACACCAGCGTGACCCACCAGCGGCCCGGGGCAAAGGTGGCGAGCAGGTTGTTGCGCACCGCACCCTGGACGAACTCGTCGGAGGCGACAGCCTGGCCGAGAGTCAGGTCCAGCAGGTGGAAGATGATGAACAGCAGCAGGATGATGCCGGTCCAGATCATCGACTTCGTGGCGGTGGACTGCCACCCGCCCATCAGGTTGGTGCGCTTGAAGCGGCCGCGGGACGCGTTGGAGCGGGCGCGCAGGGTGAATGCGCCCCACACGTGCAGCACCAGGCAGGCCAGCAGGATGATGCGGAGAATCCACAGGAAGCCCTCGCGTGGGAACAGCGGCTCGCCGATCGTGCGCAGGAACTCGCCGTAGTCGTCGATCGGCGCGGAGCCGTCGGCGTTCAGCGGCATGAAGATCTTCAGGTTGCCCACCATGTGGCCGAGGACGAACAGGCCGAAGATCAGGCCAGTGATCGCCATGGTCAGCTTGACGGCCCACGTGGGGTAGGACGGCCGCTCGCGCAGCGGCTTCTCAGTAATTTTTCCGTGACGAATGGCTTCACGGTCTGCGTTTTGTACAGTCATGGCACCTCCAGTGTCGCTAATACTCTAAGAGATAGCCCCCGCTCATACACACCGGATTGCCAGGTTGCCCGAGACACCCCCTAGCCTCAACCCCCACTTGAGCCCTTCATCCAGCGCACCACATTGAATGTGACCTTCGTCACCGCATTGCCGATCCACCTTAGACCCCACATTCTCCACCCCTTTAAGTGTCAATCATTGGTTGGTTAGTTCACCCTTACTTCCAGCGCGACCCTATGAGCCGAAAATCGGTACCCTGGCTGCCATGGCTATCGACAAGAACACTGAAAACAAAGCAACCCGCCAGATCGACGCTCCCGCAGCCGAGATTTTCGACATCCTCTCCAACCCCGAGCGCCACGCCGAGACGGACAACTCCGGCATGGTCGTCTCCGCGGACCAGGGCGAGCGCCTGAAGAACGTCGGCGACACCTTCACCATGAACATGACCAAGGAGGACGGCGACTACCAGACCGTCAACGAGGTCTTCGCCATCCAGGACGACCGCATCATCGGCTGGAAGAACGTGGAGAACACCACCGCAGAGGTGAAGGTCGGCGCGAAGTGGCTCTACGAGCTCGAGCCGATCGACGCTGACAACACCAGCGTCACCCTCACCTACCAGCGCGATGAGCTGGAGGAGAACCTCCTCGCCATGACCGAGAAGTTCGACGACGACTTCCTGGCCAAGTCCCTCGACTCCCTCGCAGAGGCAGTCGCAGGCGCATAAGCCTTCGCTTCTCGACGTCACCAAAGGCGGCCCGCCGGACCCAGCGCCCGGCCGGCCGCCTTTCGCATGCCCGCGACGCCCCCGCCCCGCCCGAGAC
>NZ_JACDTZ010000001.1 GCF_013978595.1 Corynebacterium haematomassiliense | reverse complement strand
CCCACACCCACGGCCTGACCCCGCACGACTTCGCCCAAGCCCCGCGGTTCTCGCGCTTTTTGCGCACGCTGGACAAGCTTCTCGACGGCCGCGTGCTCGTCACCCACGACTCCCCCACCACCTGGGGTTTCCTCGTCTCCGAGGCGCGCCGAGCCATGAACGCCGCGGCCCGGGCGAACCGTTCGCGCCGCGGCCGCGGCAACAGGCGCCGCCAGAGGGTCGGCCACGTCCCTAAGCCAACTGCGATCGTGGACCTTCTGGCGAGTGCGCGCAGGCAGGGCCACATCCCGGTGGACACCCGCATCAACGCTGTAGCCAACCTCGTCGGCGTCGCCTCCACCCCGCCGACCGCCTCCACCGAGCGCATCGGCGAGCCCGAGGCCGACTTCTCGCGCGGGCAAACCCTGAAACTCGTGGCCATGTACCTGCAACTCGCCCCCGGCGGGCTGGTCGAGCTCAACCCCGAAGATTTGGCGCCGGACGCGTTCGGGTTGCAGCGCTCGTCGATACGCGTGGATGCGGAAAAAGCCCCCGCCGTCGGCGCGAACCCCGGCCACCTCGGCAAAGGCGGGCTGCTGCGCGGCATGGAATTCGTCGTCTCCGACGACATCGCCCTCGACCCCGACGAGCTCATCGACGCCGGCGTGCGCGCCGGCCTGACCTACCGCGAAAAAGTCACCCGCGAAACGTCCGTCACCGTCACCGACGCCATTCAACGCGGCGCCGACCTGCGAGGCAAAGCCATGCACGCGCACCGCAAAGACATCCCCATCGTCTCCGGCGACGAATTCGCCCGGCTAGTCGGACAGATGGAATCCGCGGAGTAGCCTTGTCCGCATGCAAGGACCCATCTCCCGCTTCCGCACCGCGGTAGCCGCCACCGCCGCCAACCTGGCCACGGCCGCCTCGCGGGCCACCGGCCGCGGTGCCGGCGGCATGATCGGCGGCCTCGTCGCCGCGGCGATCGACCCGAACATCATGGCCTCCCTCGGCGGCGGCCGCCCCACCGTCCTGGTCACCGGCACCAACGGCAAATCCACCACCACCCGCATGCTCGCCGGAGCCGTCGGCGCCAAGCACAAAGTGGCCACCAACGACGGCGGCGACAACATGGACGCCGGCATCATCTCCGCCCTCCTCGCCGGCAAAGACGCCGACGCGATCGTCTTAGAATGCGACGAGCTGCACGTGCCCAAAGTCGCCGAACGCCTGCAGCCCACCGCGTTCGTGCTGCTCAACCTCACCCGCGACCAGCTCGACCGCGTCGGCGAAATCAACTCCATCGAACGCGCCCTGCGCGCAGCCGTCATGGCGCACCCGGACGCCACCGTCGTCGCCAACTGCGACGACGTGTTGATCACCTCCATCGCCTACGACCACCCCAACGCCGTCTGGGTTTCCGCCGGCGCCGGCTGGACCGGCGACTCCGTGACCAACCCCCGCTCCGGCGGCCACGTCGTGCGTTCCTCCGTCACGCACGAGGGGGAAGCGGACTGGTACGCCGTCGAACCGCTCCCCGACGGCCGCGAATTCCGCCGCCCCACCCCCACGTACAAGGTCGAGGGGGAGACGTTGGTGGGACCGGAGGGCGTCGCAAAGCTTGAGCTCAAACTCCCCGGCCGCGCCAACCGGGGCAACGCCGCCCAAGCCATCGCTGCCGCTGTCGAAGCGTTCGACGTCCCCCTCGACGCCGCCGTGCGCGCCGCCGCCGACGTGGACAACGTCGCCGGCCGCTACACCACCGTCCACCTCGGCGACCACGACGTCCACCTCCTCCTGGCCAAAAACCCCGCCGGCTGGCAAGAGGCGCTGTCCATGGTCGACCGCGATGCCGACGGCGTGGTCATCGCCGTCAACGCCCAACAAGGCGACGGCGAGGACGTCTCCTGGCTGTGGGACGTGAAATTCGAGGACTTCGGCGACACCCACGTCGTCGCCGCCGGCGAGCGCGCCACCGACCTCGCCGTGCGCCTGACCTACGGCGGCATCGGCCACGACACTGTCCACGACCCCATCGCCGCCATCCGCGCCTGCCCGCCCGGGCGCGTCGAGGTGCTGGCCAACTACACCGCGCTACTCAACCTGCGCCGCGCGCTGACCAAGGAGGAGGACTACCGTGCCTAAACTCACCATCGGCCTCGTCCTGCCCGACGTGCTGGGCACCTACGGCGACGACGGCAACGCGCTCGTTCTGCGCGAGCGTGCGCGCCGCCGCGGCATCGACGCGTCCATCGAGCGCATCATGCTTCACGACGACGTCCCGCCCTCCCACGATCTCTACACCCTCGGCGGCGGCGAAGACTCCGCCCAGCTGCTCGCCGCGGCGCGGCTGAGCGCATCCCCCGGGCTGCAGGCCGCGGCCGCCGACGGCCGGCCCATCTTCGCCGTGTGCGCCGGGCTGCAGGTGCTCGGCCATACCTTCCGCGCCCACGGCAACGAGGTCGAGGGCGTCGGGCTTCTCGACGTCACCACCGCCCCGCTGACCCGCCGCGCCACCGGCGAACTCGCCTCCGAGCCCACCCGCGCCGGCATCACCGCCGAGCTTTCCGAGCCGTTGACCGGCTTCGAAAACCACATGGGCGCAACAGTGCTCGGCCCGGACGCGTCGGCGCTGGGGCGCGTGACCCGCGGCGTGGGCAACGGCGCCGACGGCGAAGAAAAGGTCGACGGCGTCGTGCAGGGCAGCGTGATCGCCACCTACATGCACGGCCCGGCACTCGCCCGGAACCCGCAGCTGGCGGACCTGCTCATCGCCCGCGCCCTGGACATCCCGCTGGCGGAGCTGGAGCCGCTTGAGCTCGACGCGGTAACCAAGCTGCGCGAGGAGCGCCTGCGCTAAAAACCGCATGCGTGAGCGCCGTCGTCCGATTGGGCGGCGGCGTTTCGCGTTGTCAGTGCAGGGGTGTACTTCGTGGTCCGAAGAGTTGGTCGAGTGCTCCGCGGTCTGTGTTTCTCAGGTGGTATCCGCGGGGTGAGATCCACCAGGGTGCGCCTCTGATCATGGCGATGCGTCCGCGGGATTTGCGCCAGGGGTCGTCGTCGTTGATGCGGTTGTGGTACTTACACAGCGGCACGAGGTTGTCCATGTTGGTGTAGCCGCCGTGCTTCCACGCATCCACATGGTGGATCTCCGCACCGTACGCCCCGTGGCGGCAGCCGGGGAACGCGCACACGGGTGAGACCATGCAGGCCATGTCGCGCTGCTTCTGGTTGGCGAAGCGCTCGGTGTCGTACAGGTTCACCGCCCCTTCCTCCGGGTGGAAGGCGGCGACCTCCAAGGCTTCGCCGAACTCTTGCTGCATGTACTCCGCCCCGGTCATGATGGTGCCGTCGGTGAGTGTGAGGATGATGTCGTCGCCATTACCCGCCATGATGCGGGCGTGCTCGGAAATCGGCACCATCACGATCGGGCGTGGCGCGGCAGCGACGACCCCGCCGGTTTTGCCTTCGACGATGCGCCAGAGCGCCTCCTCCATCTGGGGTGCTGCTGGCTGTGTGGCGTCGATGTCTTGCCGCAGGCGGTGTTCGAGGTCTGCTGCTTTGCGGTCGGTGGTGTCGATGGTGATGCGTGCTCGGCCGTTCTTCGGCGCGGAGAACGCGACCTGTTTCTTCTTCGGAGCGTTATCCGCGCGGGGTACCAATTCTCGTGCGGCGCGTTCGATCGCGCGGTACCCGCCGGTGACATCCAACAAGGCCAGGCGAAGCCGCCACCGCTCGCCGGCGTCTTTCACGCCGCCGACGCGGCGTTCGATCAACGCGAGCTCGTCCAGGGAGAACCCGCGGGCTTTCTGTACTGCCAACGCTTGCTTTCGGGTGAATTTCGTCGGCCCGTAGTACACCTTCTGCATCCCGTCCCACGCGCGCGCCCGATCCGGCGCCATCCCAGCCGAAAGCGCAACCGACAGGTCGAAGTGCCGCAGCGTCTCCATGGATGCTGCGGCCATCGCCTCGATAAACGCGTCGAACGGGTTCATGCCACGAACACTAAACAGCACACAACCCCGCACAACCCCCGAAACGAAATCTGTGGATAACTCGCCACACCAGCCCCAAAGTTGTCCACAGCCGCCCCCACCCGGGAACCGCGGCGCTACAACCGCAGTCTGCCGGTCAGGGCCCGGGAGAGCGTGAGCTCGTCGACAAATTCCAAGTCCCCACCCAGCGGCATGCCGGACGCCAAACGGGAGATGGTCAAGTCCGGAAAATCCTTCAAAAGCCGCACCAGGTACGACGCGGTCGCCTCGCCCTCGGTGTCGGGGTCGGTGGCCAAGATGACCTCGGACACCGCCGGCGCCCCGGCGCCCTCCAGGTCCGGAAGCACCCCACCGATGCGCTGCAGCAGCGGCGCAATCGCCAGATCCTTCGGCCCGACGTTGGCCAGCGGGTCCAGCGCCCCACCCAGCACGTGGTAGCGACCGGAGTATTCGCCGGTGCGCTCGATGACCTGGATGTCTTTCGCGTCTTCCACCACGCACACGAGCGCCTTATCGCGCCCCGAGTCGGCGCAGATGCGACACACGTCCTCGCGCGAGACGTTGTTGCAGATGCGGCAGAACGTCACCCCGTCGCGCACGGCGGCCAACGCGGCGCGCAGCCTATCGACGTCCTCCGGCTCCTCCTTCAAAAGGTGAAACGCAATCCGTTGCGCGGACTTCGGTCCGACGCCGGGGAGGCGCGATAGCTCGTCGATAAGGTCCTGCAGTGGTCCTTCGAACACGGCGTCCTTTCACAAAAGAAAACGCGCCCGACCGCAAGGGGCCGGACGCGGTTAAGCGGGTGTTAGATGATGCCGCCGAACGGGATCTCGCCCGGGCCTGCCTGCGGTGCGCCACCCTGCGGTGCGCCGCCGCCCATCGCGCCGCCGGTCAGCGGGGCGATCTTCTCCTCGGCGAGCTTGCCGGCCTGGTTGTGGGCGTCGCGGTACGCGGCGAGGATAAGATCCTGCAGCGACTCGATGTCGTCGGCGTCGACAGCCTCCGGCTTGATTTTGATGTCGGTGATCTCGGCGCCGCCGGTCATGGTGATGGTGACGAGTTCGCCGCCGGCGGTGCCGGTGACCTCGGTCTGCAGCAGCTCCATCTGCGCCTGCTGGAGGGCGGCCTGCACCTCGGCGGCCTGGCGGATGAGTTCCTGCATGTCTTGCGGCTGGGTCATGGTTGTCCCCTTTCGTTCGCTAATAGTTCTCGGGCCAGTCTACAACGGCTTCGCGCCGAGCTCGGCGGCAAGCAGGTCCATCGCGACTTCGGTGGCGTCGCGGCGGTCGGCGGTGCCGGCTTCGTCGCGCGCCTGGTCAGCCATGTCGCGTTCTTCGTCCTCGCGGGTGTATTCGGGCACATTGCCTATCGACGCCTCCGGCTCCCCCTCGTCATAGTCATACGGCTCGGGCGGCGGCGGAATTTCGTCGCGTTCGCGCTTGGCTTTCTCGGCGGCCTTCTGGCTGGCGGCAAGTGCTGCGCTGCGCCAGTCGTCCTCGCGCTTGGCGGGCGTTGGTTGGGCTGGCTGCTGCGGTTGCTGCTGTGCCTGTGGTTGCGGCGGGGCGGGTTGCTCCGCGGCGGACTCGCCGATCTGGGCGGGCGAGTCCCAGCCGCTGGCAGGCGCAGGGTCGTCGGATTCGGCGCTGTCGGAACTCGAGCCGTCCTCGCTGCTGGTTTCAGCGCCCGGGTTCCACACCTCGCGCTTGGCGGGGCGGCGCAGGTTCGCGGTAGACGGGTCGGTGCCGATGACGCAGCGGACCTGGATCTTCGCCCCGAGCTTCTCCGAAAGCACAGTGGCGATGTCGGCGTTGTTCTTCTCTGCGTTGATGCGCTCGGCCAGCGCGCCGGTGTGGTGGCCGACCACGAGGACGTCGCCGTCGAAGCCGAGCGGTTTGGCCTCGGTGAGCATGATCTCGGCGACCTTGTTGCGCTCGCCGACGGACTGACGCAGCCGCGTCCAGTCCTTGTCGATGCGCTCGAACAACTCGTCCGTATCCGGCTGGGACTCAGGCTTGGGCTCCGGCTGCTGGGGTTCTGCCTGCTGTTGCGCTGGCTGCGGCTCGGGCTGCGCAGGCGCCTCCTGCTGGCGGTTGCGCGAGCTCGCGGCTGCGGCTGCTGCGGCGGCCGCCGCGGCCGCGCCACCACCCGCGGGAACAGAGCTGGGTTGTTGCGACGTTTGGGGCTGCTGCGGTGACGGCGCAGATGAAGGAGCGGCCTGGGGCTGGACAGCACCAGCAGCGCCGGCACCGGTGGCCGGGGCGGGCAGGGCGGCCCCGCCGCCCGGCTGCAACGTCAGCAGGTGGGCGGCCATGATCTCCAGCAGCAGGCGGGGCGAGGTCGCGCCGCGCAGGCTCGCGATGCGGTCGTTGACCTCGGACGCCAACAAAGCCAGGTGCTGCGGGGAGAACTGGTGGGCTTCTTGGGTGAGGATGTCGGCGCGGTCCGAAGGGGCGTCGACAAGCCCTTGCCCGAAGGCATCCGGGACGGTGCGGATCAGCAGCAGGTCGCGCATGCGGTCGAGCAGGTCGAGGGCGAAGCGGCGGGGCTCGTGGCCGGATTCGATGACCTGGTCGATGGTGCGGTACATCGCGCTAGCGTCGCGGTCGGCAAGGGCGTCGACGGCGGCGTCGAGAAGCGTCAGGTCCGTCACGCCCAGCAGTGGCAGCGCCAGCTCGTAGGTCAGGCCGTCCTCGCCGGCGCCGGAGAGCATCTGGTCCAGAATCGACAGGGTGTCGCGCGGCGAGCCGCCGCCTGCGCGGATGACCAGCGGGTAGACGTTCTCGTCGACGTGGACGCCTTCTTCCTCCACCACGTGCTGCACCAGCTCGCGCATCGCCTGCGGCGCCAGCAGCCGGAACGGGTAGTTGTGGGTGCGCGAGCGGATGGTGCCCAGCATCTTCTCCGGCTCGGTGGTGGCGAAGATGAAAATCAGGTGGGCCGGCGGCTCCTCCACGATCTTCAGCAGGGCGTTGTTGCCCTCCTTGGTGATCATGTGGGCCTCGTCGATGATGAAGACGCGGTAGCGCGACTCCGCCGGCGCGAACAGCGCCCGCTCGCGCAGCTCACGCATGTCCTCCACGCCGCCGTGGGAGGCGGCGTCGAGCTCCATCACGTCCAGGTTGCCGGACCCGCCCGGCGCGAGCGCAACGCAGGATTCGCACACGCCGCACGGGGTGGAAGTCGGCCCCTCGGCGCAGTTCAGGGAGCGCGCCAGGATGCGCGCCGAGGATGTCTTTCCGCAGCCGCGCGGGCCGGAGAAGAGGTAGGCGTGCGAGATCCGCCCGTTGTCCAGGGCGGTCGAAAGTGGGCGGGTCACCTGCTCCTGGCCGATGACCTCGCCGAACGTTGCGGGGCGGTATTTCCTGTACAGAGCCACGCGGGCAAGTCTAGCCCGCCTGTGCCTCCGCAGCTTCCACGCAGGCGAGCAGCACGCAGGTGGCCACACCGTCCATGGCGGTGCGCACTTCGTCGAGAGGCGGCAGCGACGGCGCGAGGCGGATGTTTTGGTCTTTCTCATCCACCCCGTGCGGGAAGGACGCGCCGGCCTTGGTCAGGGTGATGCCGGCGTCCTTGGCCAACTCCCACACGCGGGTGGCGGAGCCGTCCAGCACGTCGAGGGAGATGAAGTAGCCGCCCTCCGGCTCGGTCCACTGCGTCACGCCAAACTCGCCGAGGCGGTCCTGCAAAATCCCGACGACGGCCTCGAACTTCGGCGCAAGCGAGCTCGCGTGCTGTTTCATGAGCGTGTGCAACCCTTGGACGTCGCCAAGCAAACGCGCATGTGCGAGCTGGTTGACCTTGTTGGGGCCGATGCCGCGGATGGAGGCGTGGGAGGCGTACCACTCCAAGTTCGCCTTCGAGGAGGCGAAGAACGCCACGCCGGAGCCCGCGAGGGTGATCTTCGAGGTGGACGACATGTACCAGAAGCGGTTGGGGTTGCCGTGCTTTTCCGCCAGGGCGATCACGTCGGGGTTGTCGGTCTGCGCGCCGGTGAGGGTGTGGATGGCGTAGGCGTTGTCCCAGACGATGCGGAAGTCGGGCGCCGCGGTTTCCATCGCAGCAAGCTTCTCGACGACCTCCGGTGCGAACGTCACCCCCGTCGGGTTACCGAACACCGGCACCGTCCACATGCCCTTGACCTGCGGGTCCTTGACCAGTTCCTCGACGGCGTCCATGTCCGGGCCGGTCGAGGTCATGGGCACCTGGACCATCTCGAAGCCGAAGTGCTCGGTGATGGAGAAGTGGCGGTCGTAGCCCGGCACGGGGCAGATCCACTTGACGGTTTCCTCATCCTTCCACGGGCGCGGCGAGTCGTTGTTGCCCCAGATATACGACCAGGAGATCAGGTCGAACATGATGTTCAGGCTGGAGGAGTCGCCCGCGATGAGGTTGTCCGGGTCGATGCCCAGGGCCTCGGCCCACAGTTCGCGGATGTCGGGGATGCCGGTCAGGCCCCCGTAGTTGCGCACGTCCGCGCCGGTGTTGTCGGTGTAATCGCCCTCCCCCGGCAGGGAGAGCAGAGCGTTGGAGAAGCCGAGCTGTTCGCTCGACGGCTTGCCGCGGGTGAGGTCCAGGTTGAGGTTGCGGGCCTTGAGCTCGTCATACTGCTGACGGGTGCGCTGGGCCAGCTCGGAGAACTGTGCGGGATCGAGATCCGAAAGAGACATGGGTTACATCGTACAGCGCAATAAAAGGGGACCCCACGCACCTGCCAGAGCTCGCTGACCCTTGCTGCGTTCCCGCCCTGGGGGAGTTCACAAGATAACACCGCGTGGGATCCTGCCCGATACTGTAGTCATGTTGCCCCTCCAGAAACAAGCCAAGGACGCATAAGCCGGATGCGCTGCGGTTTTGGCCTTGGGCGCCGGGTGGTCTAATATATCGCAAGACGCTTTCGAGTGTCGCTGGAGGATTCGACTAGCGGCCTATGTCACACGCCTGGAACGCGTGCGGGTTTCACGACCCTCGTGGGTTCAAATCCCACATCCTCCGCAAAATCCGAAACCGGTGCCCTGCGTGGGTGCCGGTTTTCGCATATACGCGTGGGGGAATTGGGGTTAAACGACAGATCTGTCATCAATGCCGTTGCAACACACCCACTCACCGCCATAGGGCTCCTCCTAAAAATTTTTAGGCAAGGCTTACCTAGCTACAAAATTTCGCGTACGATTGCGCACCATGATCGACCAACAGCTCAAAGACGCCATCAACCAGCAAGTCACCGAAGAGTACGCAGCCGCCTACACCTACCGCCACCTGGCCAACGAGATGGACGCACTGTCCTTCCCGGGCCTGTGCCAGTGGTTCGTCGCCCAAGCAAAGGAGGAGTGCGAGCACGCACTGAAGTTCGCCCAGCACCTCATCGACCGCGGTGAGCGCGTCGTGCCGAAGACCATCGAGATCAACGCGCCGGAGATCAACACGCCGCGCCAGGCATTCGAGGCCGCGCTCGCCCACGAACGGAAGGTCTCCGAGCAGATCCGCACCATCACCCGGCTTGCCGACGAAGTCGGTGACCTCGAGTCCCGCGCCCTGCTCAACTGGTTCCTCAACGAGCAGGTCGAGGAGGAGGCCACCGTCGGTGAGATCCTCGACCAGCTCAACCTCGTCGGCGATGACGGCTCGGGCCTTCTGCGTATCGACGCCCGGCTGGGCAACCGCGACATCGCGACCCCATCCGCGTAAAGGGTAAACAGCGCGAAAATTCGAGCTGAAATCCCCGCAAAATCGCGCCACTCGGGTCGCGGGACTGCCATCCACGGCCCAAGATATGGGCGTGAACTCGCCGCACACAGTCTCCCGCCGCAACTTCCTGCGCACCGCCGCTGTGGCGACGTCGGCGGCGGGTGCGGCGGTGGCGGTGCCGAGTGCGCAGTCGCAGAGCACGCTGCCCACGAAGCCGGTGCCCGTGGAGATGGAGCTGCCACCCCTGCCGTTTGTGCACGGCGTGGCCTCCGGCGACCCGCTGCCGGACGCGGTGGTGATCTGGACGCGCATCACCCCCGACGAGCAGGCGATGCCCGGCTCCGGCGGCGGCGCCAACACCCGGGTGCGCTGGCGGGTCGCGCGCGACGCACAGCTCCGCGACGTCATCGCCGAAGGCGAGACCGAAAGCCGCGTGGAGCGCGACCACACCATCCACGTCGACGTGCGCGGCCTGGAGCCGGACACCGTCTACTACTACGCGTTCACCGTGGCAGACGGCCCGCACGAAGGCGCCGCCTCCCCGCTCGGCCGCACCAAAACCGCACCCGTTGGCCACGTGGACCGGCAGCGCTGGGCCGTCGCGTCGTGCGCCAACTGGGAATCCGGCTTCTTCCCCGCCTACAAGGACATGGCGGCGCGCGGCTGGGACGGCGAGCTGGACCTGACCGTGTTCCTCGGCGACTACATCTACGAGTACGCCCAGTACGAATACGCCGGCTACGGGCCCGTGCGCCTGCACCAGCCCGCCCACGAAATTGTCACCCTGGCGGACTACCGCACCCGCTACGGCCGCTACCGCACCGACCCCAACCTGCGCGACGCGCATGCCGCCCTGCCGTGGGTGGTGGTGTGGGACGACCACGAGTTCGCCAACAACAACTGGCGCGACGGCGCCGAAAACCACAACGCGGACGAGGGCGACTTCCACACACGCCGCGACGCCGCCATGCGCGCCTACTACGAGTGGATGCCGGTGCGCCTGACCGCAACCTCCGACGAGGGCCACATCTACCGCTCCCTGCAATTCGGCGACCTGGTTGAGCTGACCATCATGGACCTGCGCACCTACCGCGACAAGGAGTTCTGGCGCGGCGGCGCCCGCCAGACCGGCGACGCGCGCACGATGCTGGGCTCGGAGCAGTACGACTGGCTCATCGACACCCTCGAGCGCTCCACCGCGACGTGGAACGCGCTGGGCAACTCGGTGATGTTCTCCCCGCTGCACATCGGCGCGGCGTTTAACCATGCGGCCACGCGTCCCGTCGCTAAGTCACTCAGCGCGAACATCGTGCCAGCGCAGGCGCCGCTGCCCGAGCTCAACGACATGCCGCTCAACGGCGACCAGTGGGACGGCTACGACTTCGAGCGCCGCCGCCTGATCAACGCCCTGGGCCGCCTGGGCAAGCACCCGATCTTCCTCACCGGCGACATCCATTCCGAGTGGGCGCACACCATCACCCACGGCGGCGAGGAGATCGGCTGCGAGATCGTCTGCTCGTCCATCACCGCGCCGAACGTGGCGGAGTCGACGAAGATCCGCGCCGGCCACCCCGTTTTCAGCGCGGCGTGCGGCTACCTGCGCGCCGCGAACCCCAGCCTGCACCACGTGGCGCTGGACACGCACGGCTACACGATCGTGGCCATCACGCCCGAGCAGGTGGACATGCAGTGGCTTCGCGTCCACAACATCCTGGACCCAGCCTCCCCCGTCTCCCCCGGCGCGGCCTTGACGTGGCGCAAGGGCGAGGGCTTCGGGCAATAGCCTATCGACGAAAAACCAGCCGCCCCCGGTTGATCTCACGGGGGCGGCTGGGCGTTCTAGCGGTGGGAGTTACTTCTCCTCAGCCGGCTTCTCCTCAGCCGGCTTCTCCTCCTTGGAGGAACCCTCAGCGTCCTTCTTCGCGGACGAGCCTTCGACGTTGGCGGAGGAAGCCGCCCACTCCGGCAGCTCGCCGTCCTTGCACAGCGCGGCCAGGATGCCCAGGCCCGCTGCGAGGCCGGCCAGGGACAGGCCGATTGCGGCGGCCTGGGTGACCTGCGGGCCGAACTGCGCCTGGATGCGGTTAGCCTCAGCCTGCAGCTGGGTCACCCACTCCGGCTGCGGGCGGCGGTTGGTGTTGCCGCCGATGCCGAACTGCTCGAGCGGGTTCGGGATGTTCATCTGCGCCGACACGTTCGCGGCAGCCTTGCCCAGCTCCTGGCCGAGCGGGCCGGCCAGCGGAGCGCCGATGGCGATGAGCAGGCCGACCGGGACCAGCCACAGCAGCGGGTTGGATTCGGACGACATGTTGGCGAAGCACTTCTGCAGGTTCTCGGAGGAACCCTGCTCGGTCACGGCCTGCTTGACCTCGACCAGCACCTTGACCTCGCCGTTCTTGCCCGGGAATACGACCTCGTAGACGCCCGGCTTCGTGCCCTCCGGCACCTCAACAGTGAAGGAGTTGTCGCCGCGCTCGACGATGGTCCAGCCCTCAGGCAGCTTCGGGTCGGTGCCCTTGTCCGCGTCCTTCGGCACGAAGATCACCAGCGGGTTCTTCTGGCCCGGGACGTACGGGATGGTGCCCTCGGAGGTCTCGCCGACCTCGACCGGGATCTCCTGGGTCTTCTTTTCGCCGTCCGGGAAGGTGATCTCCACCGGGACCTCGATCTTGGTGCCCGGGGTGGCGTCCTTCGGTGCGGTGATGTTGACGTCGCCGGTCTTCGGGTCGACTGTGATCTTCCAGCCGTCCGGAATCTTCCAGCCGTCCGGGATCTTGTAGGTCGGGTCGCCGTTCTTGTCGCCGATGACCTCCGGATTCAGTTCCTTGGTCTCACCCGGAATGACGATGACCTTCGGGCCCTTGTTGTCCGGGTTCTCCGGGGTGCCCGGGGTCTCGGTGCCCGGGGTGCCCGGCTCGTCGTCCTTGCCCGGGGTCTTCGGGTCCTTCACGGTGATTTCGGCCGGGACCTTGTCGGTCTTGCCGCCCGGGTAGGTGACGGTGACGTCGATGGTCTTCTTGTCGCCGTCCTTGGCGGTCTCGGGCACGGTGACGGTGATCTCGCCGGTCTTCGGGTCGATCTCCGGCTTCCAGTCGCCCAGGTCCTGGTCCGGGGTGATCTCGTAGGTGGACTTCGGCGGCACGCCGTCGGTCTTCGGCGGCAGGGTCACCTTGTCGCCCGGGGTCTTCTCCACTGCCGGGTACTCCGGTGCGCCGTGGACGATGACCTTCGCCGGGACGGTGTCGGTCTTGCCGGACTTCGGGTCCTTGACGTCGACGAGGATTTCCTTCTCGTCGCCAGGCTTCGCGTTCTCCGGGATGGTGACGGTGACCTTGCCGGTCTTCTCGTCCACAACCGGCTTCCAGTCGCCCAGGTCCTGCTTCGGGTTGATGGTGAAGGTGGAGCCGTCGACGACGTCGCCGGTCTGCGGCAGCTCGACCTTCTCGCCCGGCTTGTCGGTGACCTCGCCGTAGCTCGGCTCGTTGAGCACGATGACCTTGGCAGGGACCTTCTTGTCAGTGGAGCCGTCCGGGTACTTCACGTCGACCAGGATGGTCTTTTCGTCGCCCGGGTTCGCGGACTTCGGGATGGTGACGGTGATCTCGCCGGTGTTCGGGTCAACCTGCGGCTTCCAGTCGCCCAGGTCCTGGTCCTCGGTGATGGTGAAGGTGGAGCCCTTCGGCAGCTTCTCGTTCTGGGTCAGGGTGACCTCGGTGCCGCGCTTGCCCTTCTCCTCGCCGTAGCCCGGCGTGGCGCCGGTGGTGTCGAAGTCCTTGACGTTGACAACGGGCTTAAGCGTATCGACGGAACCGTCCGGGTACGCCACCTCAACAGTGAACTCAGCGGTGTCGCCACCCTTCGCGCCCTTCGGTGCGGTGACCTTCAGGGTGCCGTCCTTGGCCGGCTCGGCGGTCCAGCCCTCCGGGGCGTTCTTGACGGTGTAGGTGGCGTCCACGGCCTTGCCGCGCACGTCGCCCGGCTGGGTCTTCAGCGCAACGTTGACGGTCTTGCCCGGCTTCACGGTCGCCGGGGACTTGTACTCCGGCGCGAACTTCTGCACCGGGACCTCGCCGGTGAACTCCGGCGAATCCTGGGTAACGCGGCCGAGGTCGTCCACCACGCGCAGCGCCTGCGGCGAGTTGTAGGCCTCGAACTTGGAGTCCTTGGTCTCCTCGCGAGGCTGGGCGAGCAGCTGCACGTCGACCTTGGCAGGCTTGTCGTTATCGACGCCGCCGGTCGCGTTCTTCGGCAGGGTGACGTAGACCTTGCCGTCGGCGTCCACGCGCACCTTCGCGTCGGCGACAGCCTTACCGCCCACGGTGACGTTGCCGGTCAGACGCTCGAAGTCGTTCTCGGCGTTGGCGACGGTGATGCCGGTGTCGTACTCGTTGCCGTCGGCGATGATCGCCTTGGACTTGGTGGACGACGCCGTAATCGGCAGGCAGTTGTCCGTCTCAATCGGCCACGGCGCAACGTCGACGGTCGCCCAGGTGTTCACACGGGTGACCGACTGACCAGAGGAGGTGGGCTGGTTGATCTTCCACGCCCACGTCTGCTTATCCAGGGAATTGTTCAGACCGAGCTTCGCGGACACTTTCTGCTCATCGCCGGGCTTCACCGAGAAGCTGTCGTTATTCACCGGGACAATGTCGGTAACGTCGAGGTTGACTTTCTTGTCCTTGAGTTCCGCATCGAACGCGAGCGCGCCCGACTGCTGCTCTTTCACCGTGAACGACTGCGTGACGTCTTTGGTCGCTTTGTTCGCGATCTCGGCGTTCGCCACGGCACGCTTGAAGATGCGCTCACCCTTGCTGTCCAGCGTGACCCACGCCAGGTACTCGGTGTTGGCCTCGTTGAGCGCGACACCAGCGGCAACGCCGTTCTGGTCCGCTTCCCTGGCTTCGCCCGGCTGGGAGGTGGAAACGTTGTCCTCCATGGTGATCTGGCAGTCATCCTGCTCCGGGTTGCCGAGCACACCCGGCGGGCTGACAAACTCTTCCGGCAGCGCAGTCGCCTGCGGCGCGACGATGGCGGAGGTGCCGAGAGCCAGCGCGACGGCGCTCGCGGCGATCTTCTTCGCGTTCATTGAAATCTCCTCAAAAGGCTAACTAAAGGGTTTCGCCCAATATGAAGAAACTTCAGGCATTCTGCAACATTTTTTGATATAATTGTCAGGTTATATATTAGAAACCCTCAGGTTGTTGAGGTGTCCACAACCATGGCTCGCGCGAAAGCTGCGCCGGATCAAATTCCTCCAGTAACTCTTGGACGCTCGAAACGCCCACGTAGCCGAGCGATTCCGCGATTTGCGACACAACATCCTCCACGCTCTTCCCGGCAAGCATCTCCCGCAACGTCACCGCCCCATCGCGCTTTGCCAATCGACGCCCCTCCGGCCCCACCACGAGCGGCACATGAATATAAACGGGAACTGTGAGCCCTAAGCGGTCGGCAAGGTACGCCTGAGCCGGCGCTGAAAACAACAGATCGTCTCCGCGCACTACCTGATCCACACCCTGGTAGCCGTCGTCGACGACCACGGCCAAGTTGTACGCCCAATCCCCCGCCTGCGCCTGGTCGATGCGCCCGCCGCGTTTCAAGATCACATCGTCCACCGGACCCGTGTATTCACCCTGGTAGAAGTCGCGCACCGTCCACTCTTTCACGTGCGCGCGCAGCCTGATTGCCGGGAGGCGGCCTTCGGCGTGGAGCTCGGAGCGTCGAAAAGCTCGCTGCTCTTCTGAAAGATCGCGGCAGGTGCCCGGGTACATGCCGGGCTGGGCGTGGGGCGCGGAAGCGGCCTCGCGGATGTCGCGGCGCGTGCAGTAACACTCGTAGGTATCCAGGCGGGACAGCGCATCGGCGTACGCGTCGCCGCGGTCGTGCTGGTACATCACCGGCTGATCGAAGTCGAGGCCGAGCATCTGCAGATCCTCGATCTGGCGCTGCGCGGACTCCGCGGACGAGCGCTCCGAATCAATGTCCTCCACGCGCAGGTAAAAGTTGCGGCCGGTGTGGCGCGAGAACAACCACGCCAACACCGCGGTGCGGAGGTTGCCGAAGTGGAGATCACCGCTGGGGCTCGGGGCGTAACGGCCGGCGGGAGCTTGAAAATCAGACATGTGTGCCATGATAAAGCGCATGTCACCCCGCGTTTCCCGCTCCCCGTACCCGTACCTGCTCGCCCTGTTCTGCGCAGTGTTTTTGATCTCCAACATCACCGCGCAAAAAGGCGTCGCGCTCGGGCCGCTGATCACCGACGGCGCGTTCTTCCTCTTCCCCATCTCCTACGTCATCGGCGACGTGATCGCGGAGGTCTACGGGTTTCGCGCGGCGAGGCGCGCCGTGTTCACCGGCTTCGCCATCGCCGTCATTGCAGTGTTGTCCTTCTATATAGCGATCTGGCTGCCGGCCGCGGATTTCTACGACATGAACGACACCTTCGCCGCCGTCCTCGGCCTGCTTCCGCGGATCGTGGTGGCCTCGCTGACCGGCTACGTGGTGGGGCAACTGCTCAACGCGTGGGTGCTGCAGCGGATGAAGGACCGGTTTGGTGCTGGGCATCTGTGGGCTCGTCTGATCGGCTCCACCGTGGTCGGCGAATTCGCGGACACCTTATTGTTCTGCTCGATTGCCGCAGCTGTGATTGGCATCGACTCGGCCGGCGCGTTTGCGAACTACGTGGCGGTCGGCTTCCTGTGGAAGACGCTGATGGAAGTGCTCCTCCTGCCGGTGACCTACCCGACCATCGCGGCAGTACGCCGCGCGGAGGCGTCCGTTTAAACCAGGCTTCTTCCGCCCGCAGCCGTTGTGGTTGCGGGCTTTTTGCTTTGCGACGGCGTCCTGCCGCCGCAGCGGGGGTAAAGAACGGGGGTAGTGGGGGTTTCCGGATTGCTGAACAATCTGCGGATCATTGAACAATCCAGGGGTTTTCGGGGGTTTCTGGGGGGAAACCACCAAATCTGAGAGAGTATGAATTGTATGGTCAACCGGAACATGCAGGTAGATGCGGAATTGCCGAAATCCATGCTGGAAAACACCTTAAGGTGCATAAAATGCGGTGATAGTGGATTGTTCAACCATCCGCGAGCGTTGCCGGATTGATCGTTGAACAATACTGACGAAACCCCGGACCGCGCCCCCGGATTGATGAACAATCCGCAGGCCAAAACGGGTGGAAACGTTGAACAATCCGGAAAGAATGCTCAACGATTTACGGAATTTTTCAGCCTGGCGGCGAGCGGTTTACCTGCGCATATTCGGTGCATAAACTCATGGATGTCACAAAGAGAAAAACACACACCAAGGAGTCACCGAGATGCGAGCAGCATTCCGAAACACCATCGCCGCAGCAGTTGCCGCAGCCATCGCCATCTCCGGCGCCGACGTCGCACACGCCGCCCAAGAGATCGAGCTCGCACCGGTGCGCACCAACACCGCCACCCTCGTTGACTCCGACGGCGACGGCCTGCCGGACATCTGGGAAGAGCAAGGCGTCGTCCTCGCCGACGGCACCGAGATCCCCCTGCCGGATTGGGGCGCGGACCCCGAACGCCCGGATCTGTTCATGCAGCTGAACTGGATGTCGTCGGAATACGACACCTTGAAGTGCGACACCCACGCGGCACGCGAGTGCGCCAACGCCAACCGCACCTCCTACGCCCCGTCGACGCAGAGCCTGGACGATTTAGTGGACCTGTTTGCCGACCACGGCATTAGCCTGCACATCGACGCTGGCGAGCACTACACCAACATCCCCAACTACTCCGACGCCCACGGCGGCGAGACGCTAGAGTACCGCGATTCGTACTTTGACCCGAGCAAGTTTGAGGCGTTCCAGCTCATTAACACCATCAACAACCTTGGTGACCGCGCCAACATCTTCCGCCCCGGCGTGCTGGGCGATAGGATGCGCGCTGGCTCCAACGCCACGGGCCTGTCGCTGGTGGGCGATAACTCCTTCTACGTGGCTAACCCGGATGGCCGCGCCAACGAGGAGCAGGTGCGCAACACCATCCTGCACGAGTTCGGCCACACCCTGGGTCTGCGCCACTGGGGTGCTCAGCAGTACGTCACCGACATCGCTGAAGGTTCCCCGATGCAGGCCGGTTACCAGTCGGTGATGAACTACGACCGCCAGTTCGACTACTTCAACTACTCCGAAAAGCCGTACTTCGCCGACACCCCGGCGGGCAAGGTCCTCGTCCCCGCCGACTGGGACTCCCTGGTACTCGACAACCCGCGCATCGGTGCCTACGCCGAATCCATCGGCGCCCGCGTCACCGCACCAGTCGAAGCCGAAAAGGTCGAAGAAGACATCGAAATCGAAACCCCGGCACCCGTCGAGGTCGCAGAACCCGAAGTCCCCGCCGAGATCGAAGCAGAAGTAGCTGAGGTCGACGAGGCTGAAGAGGCTGAGGCACAACCCGGCGTCGTCCCCGCCGAGCAGCCCAAGGCCGAGCAGAAGGTGGAAGCCAAGGCCAAGGCCGAGGCCCCGAAGCAGGCTAACAACCAGGTCAACGTCGCGGCCATCATCGGCGGCGTCGTCGCGGCCCTGGCAGCCCTCGGCATCGGCGCAGCATTCCTCGCAATGCGCTAAGGCTTGAAAGCTAAGGCCAGCAGGTAGGTATAAACCAACAAGCGGGCCCTCCCGAAAAAGGGAAGGGCCCGCTTTTGTGTCTGCTACTTCCCCGCGTAGTAGCGGCCAAGGAACTCGTCACGGTAGGCCTCGTAGTCGCCGGCGTCGATGGCGGCGCGGATGTTGTCCACCAGCCGGATCATGAACTCCAGGTTGTGCATGGTACACAGCGTGCCGGCCAAATACTCCTTTGCTTTGAGCAGGTGGTGGATGTAGGCGCGGGAGTAGTTCTCGGAGACGTAGCCGCCGAACTCCTCGTCCACCCCGGCGAAGTCGCGCTTGAACCGGGCGCCGGCGAGGTTCAGGCGCCCGTCCAGGGTGTACACCCCGCCGCGGCGGCCCAGGCGGGTGGGCGCGACGCAGTCGAAGGTGTCGGCGCCGGCTTCGACGGCGGTGAAGATGTCGTCGGGTTCGGATATGCCAAGCAGGTGCCGCGGCATCGAAACGGGCAGCTCATCGGTGACCCAACCGACGATGGTGCCCAGGTTCTCCTTCTCCAGCGCGCCGCCGATGCCGAAGCCGCCGAAGCCACGGCGGCCCTCGTCGCGGGCCTCCTTATCCAGGTCCAGCAAACCACGCACCGCCTGCCGGCGCAGGTCCTCGTATTGGGCGCCTTGGACCACGCCCCAGAGGGATTGGAGGGGTTTGTCGGAACGTGCCGTCGTCAAGCGGTCATGCTCCAGCAGGCACCTGCGGGCCCAGCGGCGCGTGCGCTCGACTGAATGTTCCTGGTAGGCGCGGGTATCCACGAGGGTGGTCAGCTCGTCGAAGGCGAACATGATGTCGGCGCCCAGCTGGTGCTGGATTTGCATGGACACCTCGGGCGTGAAGCGGTGGGACGAGCCGTCGATGACGGATTTGAAGTCCACGCCGTCGTCGTCCACGCGCGCCATGCGGTCTTTGTTGGCGGCGCGGATATCACCCTCGGTCAGCCCGGCGGTGTCCATGGCCAGGACCTTCTTGAAGCCGACGCCGAGGCTCATCACCTGAAAGCCGCCGGAGTCGGTGTATGTGGGCCCGTGCCAGTTTTCAAAGGCGGCCACGCCCCCGGCCTCGTCCACGATGTCGGGGCCGGGCTGCAGGTACAGGTGGTACGCGTTGGACAGAATCGCCTGCGCGCCGGTCTGTCGGATCTGCTCCGGCGTGAGCGTTTTCACGGTCGCCTTCGTGGCCACGGGGATGAACGCCGGGGTCTGGATGTCGCCGTGCGGGGTGTGGATCACACCGGTGCGGCCGTGGCGGCCCGGCGCGGGCTCGAGTTGGGTGCGGGCCTCAAACGTCACGTCGGTCATGCGTGTTCCTTTTCTAGATCGGTGCCCTCGACGTCCACTTCGGGCAGGAGGCGGTCGAGCCATGTGGGCATCCACCAGGTGGAGCGGCCCAGGATGTACATGGTGGCGGGGACGAGCGCCATGCGGATGAAGAAGGCGTCGAAAAGCACGGCGACACCGAGGGCGAAGCCGAAGATTTGGATGAACGGCAGCGGCTGGTCCAAAAAGGCGATGAACACGGCGATCATGATGATCGCGGCGGCGGTGACCACGCGTGCGCCCTGCGCGAAGCCGTCGACGGTGGATTCGTGGACGGCGCGAAGCTTATCGACGTTTCCACGTTTCAGATACGCCTCACGAATGCGAGTGACCAGGAAGACCTGGTAGTCCATGGCCAGGCCGAAGGTCACGCCGATCATGAAGATGGGCAGGAACGACAGGATGGGTCCCGGGGTGTTGACCAGGCCGAACAGGCCCTCCTGGAAGACCAGGACGGTCACGCCGAACGCGGCGCCGACCGAGAGCAAAAAGCCCAAGCCTGCCACGAGCGGCACGAGGATGGAGCGGAACACCACCATCAGCAGCACGATGGCCAGGCCCACCACGATGGTCAAGTACAGCGGCATAGCCTCGGCGAGCTCTTCGGTGATGTCCATTTGCACCGCGGTCAGGCCGGTCAGGCCGATGTCGGTGCCGGTGGCATCCTCCACCTGGCCGACCACGTCGCGCACGCCGTGGGCGACGGCGAGGGTGCGCTGCTCCTCGGGGCCGCCGTCCGGGGTAGCCAGGATCTGTGCGGCGGTGAGGTCATCGTTGGCGCCGATGAGTTGGGCGTGGGTGATGCCGCCGACGGCACCGACCTCGCCCACGGTGTAGATGAAGCTGGCCATCGCGGCCTTCTCGGCGTCGCCGCCGGCCTCGTCCGGGATGGCGTCCATGTACGGCTGCAGGATCTCCGAATCCGGGTTGACGCTGTGTGCGTCCACCACCAACAGCAGCGGGGCGTTGACGCCGGGGCCGAAGCCCTCCGCCATCAGGTCGGCGGACTTGCGCTGGGTGGTGTCCAGGTTGGAGGTGGTGTCAGACGGCAGCGCCATCTCCAGGTTCAGCACCGGGATACTCAGGGCGCTGAGGCCCAGCACGACCACGGCCATGACCAGGCCGGGGGCCTTTTCCACGAAGCGGACCCAGCGCCGACCCATGGAGTTTTCGTCCAGGTCCTTGCCCGGGCGCTTGCCGGGCCCGGGGTTGCCGGCCAGGCCCGGGATCTTGCCGGCGAACGCCTTCGAGCCCCACAGGCCCAGCAGCGCGGGCACGAGCGTGAGCGCCACCAGCACCGAGATCGCGACGGTGGCCGCGGCCGCCAGGCCCATCCAGGTGAGGAACTCGATGCCCGCCAGCGCCAGCGCAACCAACGCCGTAAACACGGTCGTGCCGGCGAAGACCACGGAGGAGCCGGCGGTGCCCACCGCCATGCCCGCGGCCTCGTCCGGCGGCAGGTCCCGCGATTCTTGGCGGTAGCGGGAGAGGATGAACAGGGCGTAGTCGATGCCCACGGCCAGGCCGATCATCACGGCCAGCACCGGGGTGACGTTGTTCAGCTCCACCCAGTGCGTGGTCAACAGCACCAAAAGTGCGCCGATGCCCACGCCCACTACGGCGGAGATCAGCGGGATCACGGACGCGGCAAGCGAGCCGAACGTGACCACCAGCACCACAAACGCCACGCCCAGGCCCACCAGCTCGGAGGTGGTCTTCACCGCGATCGGGTCGCCGAAGCCGGCGCCGCCGGCCTCCACCTGCAGCCCGGCGTCGCGGCCCAGCTGCATGGCCTCTGTCACCACGTCGCGGTCCGCTTGGTCCACGGACATCGAAGACGGGGCATCGAAGTCGAAGGTGGTGTAGCCGATGCGTGCGTCGTCGGAAAGCATCCGCATGTTGTGCGCATCGGCCTCAGCGCGCTCGGGCGGCATGCCCATCTGCGACATCTGGTCGATGATGGTGCGCTGCAACTCATCGTTGACCTGCACCGGGTTGCCGAAGCGCTGCCCCTCCACGCCCAGGTGGTCGCGGATGTAGTCGACGGTTTTGTCCATCGCCGCCATGTGCTCCGGGGTGTCCAGCCGCTGCCCTTCCGGCGCGGCGAAGACCAGGTTCACGCTCGGCGCGGTGGCCACGTTGCCCGCGTCGGGGAAGTTCTCCGCCATGGTGTCCAGCGCGTCAATGGCCGGGGTGTTCTCGATGGCGAACTCGTCCGTGAACGGCCTCATCAGCGACAACGCGCCGGCGGCCGTCGCCCCGAGCAGCAACAGCCAGGCGACGACCACCCGCCACTTGTGCAGGTACGACCAGCGCCCGAGTTTGTACAGCAGTTTCGCCACGTAAAAGACCCGTTCCTTCCCGCCCGCGGCCGCGCGAGCGTAACCCGGCCCATCCTAGTGGGCACCCCCGACATGCGAAAAGCCCCCGTTTCCGGGGGCTTGACACTTTGGCGGTAGCGGCGGGATTTGAACCCGCGGTGGTTTTACCCACACTCGCTTTCGAGGCGAGTACCTTCGGCCGCTCGGACACGCTACCGCCGAACAGATTAACGGCAGCGCTGCCGGATAACCAAATTAGCGGTCAGCCTCGTTCTCAGCCTCGTCGCGCTTGTCCTCGACCTTTGCCGCGACCTCGTTGGCCTTGTCCTTGATCGCGTCGCCAGCCTCGGAGAGCTTCTCCTTGGCTGCGCCAGCCAGCTGGTCAGCCTTGCCCTCGTTGGCCAGGCTCTCGTTGTCGGTGAGGTTGCCCAGAGCTTCCTTAGCGCCGCCCTTGAGCTGGTCTGCCTTGTCCTCAATACCCATGATGTTCTCCTTTGTTCGTTGGAATCAGTTAGGTGCCCCACTATAGGTGCGAACGGCGCGGCGTTGGGTAACGATTCAATTACTCCTCAGACCTTCAAAGAACTCGCCCAGCATTCCGGCAGCTTCCGCCTCCAGCACGCCCGCTCGCACCTCCGGGGTGTGCAGGTGTCGCGGGTCCCGGATCGCGTCCAGCACACTGCCCACAGCGCCGGTTTTCGGCTCCCACGCACCGAAGACCAGCGAGGACACCCGCGCCCCCAGGATCGCGCCGGCGCACATCGTGCACGGCTCCAGCGTCACCACCAGCTCGCAGCCGTCCAACCGCCACGTCCCCAACGTCCGCGCGGCGTCGCGGATCGCTTCCACCTCGGCGTGGGCAGTGGGATCGCAGTTCGCTTCTCGACGGTTCACGCCCCTGCCCACCACCTCCCCGCCAGCATCAAACACGACAGCACCCACCGGCACGTCGCCGGCGGGTGTCTGTTTGGCGGTCTCGAGCGCGACGCGCATGCGCTCCTCGGCGCGCCGCAGGCTAGCCGACAACGTCGTCCAACTCGTCGCCGAAGCCGAGTTCGTCGGCGATTGACTGGGCGAGGTCGGCCGGGTCCGCGTCGTCGTCAAGCAAAATGCTCATCTGCTCCTCGGACAGGCCGAGGTCCGTGAGGATGTCGAAGTCCCCGTCCGCCCACGCGTCCACATTGTCCAGCTCGTCCGGGTCGATGTCCGGGATCTCGGCGCCCGCCTCATCCAAGATGTCGGCGGCGAAATCGTCGTCCACCGCCATCGTCGCATCCGAGATGAGCACGCGGGTTTGCGACGGCCCCGGGCGCACGATGACCAGGTAGTCCTCCTCCACATTGAGCAGCGCAAACGCCGGCCCCTCCGCGCGCAGGTTGCGCACCGCGGTGACGGATGTGGAAAGGTCCGAAAAATCGTCGTCGAACTCGCGCACACGCCACGTGCCGCCGGTGCGCTCGACGGTGACTGCGTACCCGTCCGGGAAATCCTGGCTCATGGTGTCGAAGCGTAGTCCGCGTCCGCGGAGGTGTCACTAGACTGTGTGCGGTGACTACACATCAGCTGCCCCCAGTGTGCATCGTCGGCCTCGGACTCATCGGCGGATCGCTCATGCGCGACCTGCACTCGCGCGGCGAGCGCGTCTACGGGTTCACGCTGCACGGCGCGGGTGCCGCGCGCAGGGACGGCTTCGACGTGTCCGACTCCGTGGAAGAAGTGCTGCGCCGCGCCGAAGACGACGGCGCCCTGGTGGTCGTGGCCGTGCCCATGCGGGCCGTGGCCTCGGTGCTGGACCAGGTGGCCGAGCTCGCGCCGTCGTGCGGCATCACCGACGTGGTCAGCGTGAAAAAGCCGGTCTACGACCTGGTGGTCGAACGCGGAATGGAGTCGCGCTACGTGGGCGGTCACCCCATGGCCGGCACTGAGTTTTCCGGGTGGACCGCCTCCCAGGAAGGGCTGTTCGCAAGCGCCGCGTGGGCCGTCACCTTCGATTACGCCCGCGAGCACCCCGGCGACCCCGAGTGGGCCTCACTGTTCACCGTGGTGTGCCGCATGGCCGCGGTGGTCGGCGCGGAGGCGGTGCCGGTGTCCGTGGACCGCCACGACGAGGCCGTCGCCCGCGTGTCCCACCTGCCCCACGTGATCGCCGAGGCGCTGGCGCTTGTCGGCGACCACGGCGGCACCCTGGCGCAATCCCTGTCCGCCGGGTCCTTCCGCGGCGCCACGCGCGTGGCCAGCACCGACCCGGAGCTCGTGCGCAACATGTGCGAGACCAACGCGGAATCCCTGGTGCCGGTGCTGGATGAGTTCATCGACCTCCTCCAGGGCGCCCGCGATTCCCTGTCCGGCGAGAGCAGGTCGCTCGAGGACCTGACCAAGTCTGGCCACCGCGCCCACCTGCGCATGGCGGCGCGCAAGGGGGCGCGGCGCGAGTCCGTCTCGCCCGTGGAGATCTCTTCACGCCCGATCATGCGCGTGCACCCGGGCACCCCGGGCTGGGAGAAACAGCTGGTGCAGATCGAGTCCGTGGGCGGGCGCGTCGAGGTGTTCTAGTTTCGGCTGACGTAGCAACGCAAAAGGCGGCTCCCCTGTGTTTGGGAGCCGCCTTTTGTGTTCTACGCGGGCTTACTGGTTCTCGCGGCGACGGCCCAGGGCCAGGTAAGCACCGCCGATGAGCACGGACAGCACGCCGATCGCGATAATTGCGCGCATCGGGGTACCGGTATCCGCGAGATCACCGTCGCGCTCCGTGTCCTCGTCGGAGGAGGTTGCGCGGGTGGACGTGTTCGCCTTGGCCACCTTGGTGGAGTTGCCGTTGCGGGTGACCACCTTCGCGGACGGGGTCACGCTGGTGGAGCGGCCCGTGGAACGACCCGTGGTGCTGCTGGAAGTGACCTTCGTGCCGCCGAACGTGGTGTTGGTGCTCTTGGTGCTCTTCGAGCCGCCCGCGCCCGCGGCACCCGCCAGTCCGCCAGCGCCAGCCAGAGCGGCCGCCGGGGCGAGGAAGGACGACGCCACCGGACGGACCTGGTCGAGGACCTTGAGCACCTGGTCCGGCTTGCTCAGCGTGGAGGACGGGGTCGCGTTCGGGTCGCGCGGAAGGACGAGCTCGGCCTCAGTGTCGCCGCGGCGGATAACCACGTCAGCGTTCTTGTAGCCCTTCGGAGCTTCCTTCAGCGTGAGCTGGACGAGCTTCGCGTTGTCCTTCTTCGGGTCGATAGTGACCTTGCCGCGGCCGTTCGCATCGGTGGTGCCGAAGACGCGGCCATCCTCGCTCTTGAACTCGGCGCCCTCGACGAGCTTGTCGTCGGCGGTCTTGACCAGGACGTCCACCTCGATGAGGCCGTCATCGCCCTGCGCAGCGGTCTTCGTAGTGGTCGAGGACGTGGTGTCCTTCGGCGCCGCGACGGTGGTGGTCGCGGAAGCATCCTCCCCCTTCGGGAGGACGAACTTCACGGACTTGGCACCGCGCTGAACCTCGGCGACAGCCACGCCCCAGTTTTCCGGCGCCTGGTCGATCGCCAGGTTAAAGGTGTCCTTGCCGCGGGACGCATCGTCCAGCTTCAGGGAAACCTTGCCCTTGCCGGACTCGTCGGTCGCGCCGTCGACGGTGCCGTCTGCGCTCACAAAGCTGGCGTCCCGCACCAGGCCGCCATCCGCGGTGACAACCTCCACGTCAAGCTCGACGACCTCAGCGTCCCGCTGACCAACGCTCGGGGCCTTCTTGGACGGAGTCGGCTCAGCGGTGGTGGTAGCAGAAACCGTCGCGGAGCCAGCGCCGGCAGACGCATCAGCAGCCGTGGTGGTCGGCTCACCGGAGGCCGGGGTCTCGCCAGCGGCGGACTCCGGCTTCGCCTCCAGGCCGGCCACGGCCTTGTAGTTGTCCTCTTCGGTGCGGTCGGTCTCAACGTCGACGATCTTGCCGTCGACAAGCTTGACAGCGTTGCCTTCGCCGTCAGCGAAGAAGGTGGCGTCGTCGGCGAGGTAGGCATACTCGAACGCGGCGACGTCGGCCAGGTCGACGCCCTTGCTCACCTCCGCCGGAGCCTCAGCGACCTTCGCGTCCTTCACGTTCAGGGTGTAGCGCGTCGCCTTGCCGTCCTTGGTGGCCAGGGCGACCAGCTCGCCGTCATTGTCGGTCGGAGCCCACGCAAGCTCCGGCAGGTCGCGCACACCCTCGACGGGCTTCTTCACAAATTCGAGGTTTTCCGGTTTGCTCTTCGGACCGGTTTCGTCGTCGGCGAGGTCTTTGGCGTAGACGGTTTCGCCGTCGAAAAGCACGAGCGTGCCGTCCTGAGTAAAGGCTGCGGAGGTGATCTCCTTCGCCTCGACGCCCGGGATCTCGCCCAGGTCCTTCAGGTTGCCGGTCTGCGGGTGGATGCGCAGCAGGTGGCCCTCGTCGGACACGGCGTAAAGACGGCCGTTGGTCGGGTTGCTGGCCATGGCGCTGTAGGTGTGGTTGTCAGAGGTGAGCTGCACACCCGAGGTGCCAGAGCCGGCGGCCGTCGCCGAGACGATCAGGGAGGCGAAGCCCTTGAGGATGTCGGCCCACTCCTGCGTGGTGTCCGCCTTGGTCGTGGGGGCAACATTGCTTGCCGACGCCTTCGGTGACCCCTCAGCCGACTTCACCGACGTCGTTACCGGCGCGGCGGTGGAAGAGGATGCCGGGGCGGCGGAGCTTTTGTCCTCCGTGGAGACGACCGGAGCCTTCGACGTCGTGGACTCCGAGGACGGAGACGTGGTTTCCGCCTTCGCAACGGGCACGAGCGTCAGCGTGCCCGCGACAGCAGCGGCGAGCGACAGCCCGGCGATGCGGTTGACCTTGGAGTTTGCAGCCATTATTACCTCTCGAATGTGAAAAAGCGCGCGAAAGCCCAAAAAGCACCTACGAATGTATACGTTTCATCGCGCTGTCTCAATATTTATTGCCTGTAAAAACACAGCGCCCCGGTCTCGCCGATGCGTATCGACGAGACCGGGGCACGTTCTATAACTCAGCCATGGACTAGAGCCCTCGGGGCCTTAGTTGGCGGCCTCTTCCGGCTTTGCCTCCGGCTGGGCGTCGGCCTCAGCCTTCTTGGAGCTGCCACCCTCGGAGCTGGAGCTGCTGGAGCCAGCAACATCTTCAGTGCCCTCAGCGTCTGCCTTGGAGGAGCTACCAGCGGAGCTGCCCTCCTCGCTCGGCTCGAACCAGCCAGCCTCACAGCCGGCGTAGAAGATACCGGTAAGCAAACCAGCAATAGCCAGCAGAGCGACGCCGCCCGCAGCAGCCGGGGCTGCGGGGTTGATCTGTGCCAGCTGACGGTTCACCTGGTCGATCTGCGCCTGCCACTGGCCCTGGATCTCAGTGACCCACTCCGGCTGCTGGAAGCCGATGCCAAGGTCGACGTTCGGCATAGCCTCGCGGATTGCCGCGTTGGCCTGAGCGGAAATCTGGTTCAGCTCGTCCTCGAACATCACACCGATGCCGCCCATGACGGCACCAAGCAGGCCGAGCGGGACCAACCACGCCACCGGGTTGGACACGGAGGACGCAGACGCCAGGCACTTGCCCAGGGAGCTGTCTTCCTCTTCGCCCTGAGCGCCGCCCTCGGAGATACCAGCGGTGCGCGGGGTCTCAAGCTGCAGGTTGATCACCTGCTCGGCCTTGTTGACCTCGAATTCCTTGGACTCGAGGACCGCACCCGGATCGAAGGAGTTGTTCTCCGGATCCTTCGGATCGACCAGGCGCAGGTTGCCCGGGCTGTCAATCTTCAGCGTGTACTTGCCGTACGGCGAGCCTTCGAACAGGACATTGCCGTCCTCATTGGACTCACCGGCGAAGGACGGGGTGCCGTCGGTCGGTGCCAGCGAGATCTTCAGGCCAGACAGGCCCTCGTCCGGGTCCTGCTTGCCGTTGCCGTTCTCGTCGACCCAAGCAACCACCTGGACATCGCTAGCGTCCAGCTCTGCACCCTCGGAGACCACAACGTGGGCGTTGCCCTTGATGTTGTCCTTCGGGGAGATGATCAGCACGGACGACGGATCCTCGCCGTACTCCGGCTCACCCGTGTAGCCGTCGCCGCGGCCCGGACGTGCCGGCAGCTCGCCACGAGCCTCAGCGGCGTTGTGGTGCTTCGCACCCGGGTTGAGGCCCTCCGGCAACTCAGCGCTGAAGACGACGCGCTCGCCCGGCAGCAGCGTGCCGGTGAAGCCTTCCGGCTCCTTCACGTCGAGCTGGTAGCACTGGCCGTCCTCTGCCTTTTCGGACGCCTTGACCGGCTTGCAGTTGTCCTCATCCACGCCGTCCTCGTAGACGATGTCGGTGAGCTTGACGTTGACCATCGGCGTGGAACCAGTGTTCTTCACCTCGTAGGTGAAGCCCAGCGGGGAGTTCGCCGATGCCTTCACCGGCTTGTCCTTGTTGGTGGCGAAGCGGGCATTGACCTTCTTCTCCACAGCGCCACGCAGGAACTTGGTGTAGGCGGAATCCGGCAGGGAGCTGACCTTCTCACCCTTGGAGGTGACACCACTTGCGGTTGCGACGTTGTTGAAGTCGAACGCGTCCTCCGGCGCCTTCATCTTGGCATTGAAGACCTTCGAGTCACCCGGGGCCAGCTCAGACTCAGCGGTCCAGCCTTCCGGCATGGTCAGCTCGATGTTGCGCTTATCCAGCTCCGGATCGTCGAACGTGATGTTCTTGATCGGCTCGTCGCCATCGTTGGTGACGATCAGGGCATAGAGGAGGTCCTCACCGTCCTTGACGGTCATCACATCGTCGACGAGCTCGCCGTCCTTGTTCTTGACCTTGCCGTTGTTGTCGGCGTCACGGCCCCAAACTCGCTTCTCAAGCTTCAGGGACTTGTTCTGGGTCAGGTGGATCTCCGGCAGCTCGACATCCTCGCCAGCGCGGACCGGCACCTTGATCGGATCAACATCGTTGCCGCGACCCGGGGTGAGGATCTCCACTTCGTGGACACCCGGAATGACGTCGTCGATCGCGAAGGAGCCGTCATCCTCGACCGGAATGACGCGGGAGTTGCCGCGCGGATCGGTCACCACAACGGTGGTACCCGGCACAGCCTTGCCGTTGCCGTCGTCGATGCGGCCGACGATGGACTGCGTCTTCGGTGCCTCAACCTTGATCTCAACCGGGGTGGACTCGCCTTGCTTGACAGTCACGGTGCGGTTGATCTTGTCGCCCTTGATGTCGACATCCGGCCAGCCCTCAGGCAGGGTGACCTCAAGATCGAAGTCGGCGACACCCTCCGGGAAGTACTTGAAGTCGATCGGCGGGGTGACAAAGTAGCCATCCGCGTCGACCTCGATCGGGACCTCGTAATCGAACGTCTCACCGGTCTCCGGGTCGGTAACGCCCTTCTTCACCAGCTTGATGTCAGAGCCAGTGATAGGACGGTTGGACTCATCGACCAACCAGCCGTGGACAGAGCCCGGCTTCGCAGCCGGCTTGTTCTTATCCAGATCAGCGTTCGGCTTGGTCACCTCGATCGGCGGCAGCTTGGAGGTCTCGCCCTTCTTTACCGGCACAACCTGCGGCTTCGGATCGTTGAAGCCGTCCGGCGCGTCGACGATTACCACGTAGTCGCCGTCCTTCGGCAGCTCCGGCACCTCGAAGTTGCCGTTCTCGTCGACCTTAATCGGGTCGCCAACCTGGTTGCCGTCCTTGTCCTTGACGATCACCGTCGGCGGCTGCGGCTTGCCGTCCTTATCCTTCGTGGGCGGAAGCGGGTTGCCCTCCGGGTCGGTGACAGTGCCAATGATGCTCGGGTTCTTCTCATCCGACTTGGGGGTCGAGGAAGGCGCGGTCGTTGCCGGCACGGCAGTCTTCGGCGTCGTCGGCTCGGACGGCTTAGTGACCTGCTTCGAGGTGGTCACCTTCGTCGTGGTCGACGTGGCCGGATTCGGCGTCATAGTCGTCGGCTCGGACGGCTTAGTGACCTGCTTCGAGGTGGTCACCTTCGTCGTGGTCGACGTGGCCGGATTCGGCGTCATAGTCGTCGGCTCGGACGGCTTAGTGACCTGCTTCGAGGTGGTCACCTTCGTCGTGGTCGACGTGGCCGGATTCGGCGTCATAGTCGTCGGCTCGGACGGCTTAGTGACCTGCTTCGAGGTGGTCACCTTCGTCGTGGTCGACGTGGCCGGATTCGGCGTCATAGTCGTCGGCTCGGACGGCTTAGTGACCTGCTTCGAGGTGGTCACCTTCGTCGTGGTCGACGTGGCCGGATTCGGCGTGGTAGTTGTCGGCTCTGCCGGGTTTTCTGGGGCCGGTGCTTCCGCCGGGGTAAGCACCACGTCAATGCGACCCGGTGTCTCCTTGGTCACCGTGACCTTCGGAAGTACCTTGTCGTCATAACCAGGAGCAGTCACCGTGACCTTGTAATCACCAGTGGGCACCTTCGAGGTATCAATCGAACCGTCAGCCTTGACCGGCACCTCCAACGAATCATCATTGCCGTTAATACCCTCCAACGTCACCGTCGGATTCTTAACCCGCTCGCCATCAGCGCCCTTAACCGAACCAGACACCGAACCAGTCGAACGATCCAGCTCAACCTCAATGGTGTTCGGCCCCTCCTCGGTCACCGTGACCTTCGGAAGCACCTTGTCGTCATAACCAGGAGCAGTCACCGTGACCTTGTAATCACCAGTGGGCACCTTCGAGGTATCAATCGAACCGTCAGCCTTGACCGGCACCTCCAACGAATCATCATTGCCGTTAATACCCTCCAACGTCACCGTCGGATTCTTAACCCGCTCGCCATCAGCGCCCTTAACCGAACCAGACACCGAACCAGTCGAACGATCCAGCTCAACCTCAATGGTGTTCGGCCCCTCCTCGGTCACCGTGACCTTCGGAAGCACCTTGTCGTCATAACCAGGAGCAGTCACCGTGACCTTGTAATCACCAGTGGGCACCTTCGAGGTATCAATCGAACCGTCAGCCTTGACCGGCACCTCCAACGAATCATCATTGCCGTTAATACCCTCCAACGTCACCGTCGGATTCTTAACCCGCTCGCCATCAGCGCCCTTAACCGAACCAGACACCGAACCAGTCTCACGCGTCGTGGAGAAATCCACCCCAGTCACACCCGACGTCGTCACATTCTTCTGCTGCGCACCAGACACCGAGTACCCAGCCGGCACACCATCGACAACCTTGACCTCAGTATCCCCCGTCGGCACACCAGCAATCGAATACACACCACCGCGGTCAGTCACAGCAGTCTTGCCGCCAGCCTCGACAGTGACACCCTCAACACCACTGCCGTCCGGATCAATCACACGACCAGACACCGAACCAGTCTCACGCGTCGTGGAGAAATCCACCCCAGTCACACCCGACGTCGTCACATTCTTCTGCTGCGCACCAGACACCGAGTACCCAGCCGGCACACCATCGACAACCTTGACCTCAGTATCCCCCGTCGGCACACCAGCAATCGAATACACACCACCGCGGTCAGTCACAGCAGTCTTGCCGCCAGCCTCGACAGTGACACCCTCAACACCACTGCCGTCCGGATCAATCACACGACCAGACACCGAACCAGTCTCACGCGTCGTGGAGAAATCCACCCCAGTCACACCCGACGTCGTCACATTCTTCTGCTGCGCACCAGACACCGAGTACCCAGCCGGCACACCATCGACAACCTTGACCTCAGTATCCCCCGTCGGCACACCAGCAATCGAATACACACCACCGCGGTCAGTCACAGCAGTCTTGCCGCCAGCCTCGACAGTGACACCCTCAACACCACTGCCGTCCGGATCAATCACACGACCAGACACCGAACCAGTCTCACGCGTCGTGGCGAAATCCACCCCAGTCACACCCGACGTCGTCACATTCTTCTGCTGCGCACCAGACACCGAGTACCCAGCCGGCACACCATCGACAACCTTGACCTCAGTATCCCCCGTCGGCACACCAGCAATCGAATACACACCACCGCGGTCAGTCACAGCAGTCTTGCCGCCAGCCTCGACAGTGACACCCTCAACACCACTGCCGTCCGGATCAATCACACGACCAGACACCGAACCAGTAGATATGCCGGTTGCGTCTTCAATGACAGTGTTTCCTACGTCACGACGAGCATGAGTTTCACTGTCTCCCGATAATGGCCAGGCGCCCCCCTTGTCCGCAACATCAAATTGGAGGCGCCCGGATGCAGGAATAGTCACCTCACGGTCCAGCCT
The DNA here is from genome assembly GCF_013978595.1 of Corynebacterium haematomassiliense. Classification (GTDB taxonomy): domain Bacteria; phylum Actinomycetota; class Actinomycetes; order Mycobacteriales; family Mycobacteriaceae; genus Corynebacterium; species Corynebacterium lehmanniae. The sequence continues at coordinate 1,967,579 of NZ_JACDTZ010000001.1, read as the reverse complement.
TACAGCCACACGTAGAGGGTTATTGGGGTCTGCCGTCAAGGTGGCGCCTACTGTTTCGACCACGTTTTCCGGTGCGGTAGCTCCGCTCTTGTAAACGGTTGCAACCACTTTGGCATCTTCGAATTTCCGATCGCCCGTGACCGACGTACCAGGGTTCTCGAGAATGCGCATCGTGTAGCCCTGAAGTTTCAATGGCTGGTTAACGCCAGAACCTCGGTAACGTATCACATGGCGCCAGTCATCGTGCTCAATAGTTTCCCCCCCTACCTTTTCCTTTCGCTCCTGGGAATAGGAAAGAGCCTCAAGATTGGAAGTGTTAGCGACCTGAACTGCAACCTGAGCTACGGCAAATGGCGATGAACCCCCAACAACGCTCGGCACCGTCAAACCGGCCAGCGCCAGGGAGACGGACGTCATGCCGGCGATGACGGAGCGCTTGCCGGAGTGGCGGCGCGGGTTGCGGTCCGCGGAGGACATTGCGTTGTAACGCCCAGGGTTCAAGGGTCCCTGGGCGGCAGAGTCCGAGTTGAACTCGAACGGGGAGGAAGCGTTCTTCAAGATGGCTCCAATGGTTGTTTTTGTAAATGGGAGAAATTCGAGGAAGAAGTACATAGAACACACTTCTCCCGCGGAACTGCCGTAAAACCTACCAATTTGGACAGTCGCTTTCAAGCAAGCACCAACCTTGAAAACGCAGTTAATCAGGCCTTTTCCAGTTTTAAAAGGTTTTCTAAAGTTCCTAACAATGAGCGCTCAGGCGCCACCTAATCCTGAGAGAAACACAAAACGCCCCGAGCGGTACGCTCGGGGCGTTAAAAATTGGTGCGCCCGGAGGGATTCGAACCCCCAACCTTCTGATCCGTAGTCAGATGCTCTATCCGTTGAGCTACGGGCGCGTATTCAGTTCGTTGCCGTGCGGACAACGAAAAAGAACATTACACCCAGGTGAACTCACAGCCAAAACCCCAGGCCAAACCGGCAAACATCGCCCAAACCGAACCCCAACTACAACCCAAGCACCGCCTTGGCAATCGCGAAGTAGATCACCAGACCGGTCGCGTCGCAGAAGGTGGAGATGAACGGGTTGGAAAATACGGCGGGGTCCGCGCCGACGGTCTTGGCAACAATCGGCATCATGCCGCCCACGGTCGCGGACATGGCGCAGACACAAAATAGTGTGCTTCCTATCACAATCCCGATTTCTCGGCCGAAAACCGCCCACGCGATGCCCAATCCGAGCACGCCCAACACTGCTCCGAGTGTCGCGCCGACGCGGAATTCGCGCCACATCACTTTCAGGATGTCTCCTTTGGTGACGTCGTGAAGCGCAAGTGCCCTTGTCACCGTCGTTGCCGCCTGGTTGCCTGTGTTGCCGCCGGTGCCGGTGAGCAGTGGGATGAACAGCGACAGCACGGTCACCTGTGCGAGCGTGCCTTCAAACACCCCGAGGACCTGCACGGTCAGGATCGCGGAGAGTGCGAGCACCAGCAGCCACACGATGCGCGAGCGCACCAGCTTCAGCACCGGGGTGGACAGGTACGGCTGCTTCAGGGACTCGGAGCCGCCCTGGCGCGCGGTGTCCTCACTGTCGGCGTGCTCGACGATGTCGGCGGCCTCGTCGTGGGTGAAGATGCCCACCACACGGTTGCCGGCATCCACCACGGGAAACGCCAGCAGCCCGGAGGAGAGCAGGCGTCGCGCGGCGTCCTCGGCATCGTCGCTGACTTGCACCGACGGCCGCTCGCGCATCACGTCGCCGACGCGCGCGTCCGGCGCCGCCTTGAACAGGTCGCGAAGCCCCACCACGCCGCACAGCGTGCGCTCCGGGTCCACCACGGCAATGGTGTACACCGTCTCAAAGCGGTCCGCATTCGCACGAAGCTTCTCGACGACCTCCCGCACCCCCTCACCAGGACCAACCGCCGCCACGTTGGGACTCATCGCGCGACCGACCGAGCCCTTCTCGTAGCCCAGAATCAGGTCGGTGTCCGCGCGGGCATCCTCGTCCAGATCCCCCAGGAACCGCTCCGCGATCTCCGCGGGCAGGTTGTCCAGCATGCGCACGCGGTCCTCGGCACCCAGCGCGCTGAACAGCCCGGCGACGTCCTCGCGCCCGAGCGCCTCCACAATTTCCGCCTGGTGGGCGGGATCCAGCGCATCAAACGCCGCGGCCGCGCGCTCCGGCGGCAGCAGGCGGATAAGCACAGCACCGCGTTTCGACGGCTGCCGCTCCACCACGTGCACCACATCGTGCAACGGGATTTCCGCCAGCTCCTCGTGGAGCCCGTCCAAGTCGTCGGAGTCCAACCGGTGCCGGTTCAGTTGCTTTTCCAGGTGCGCGATCGCCGCCGCGTTGGCCGTAGTCACACGGCGAGGGTACCCAGGCTGAAAATTTTTGCGCGAGAAAGGGCAGATTCTTGGCGGTTGTATGTAAAGATCTACGCGTATTCTGCGATAGATGTCATACATCGCTGACAATCCGCTGAATCCTAAAAGGAGCCACCATGGCAAAGCCCGTTCGTTCCCGCCGCACCGCCATCGCGGCGGGCGCCCTATCCCTTGCCCTCGTGGCCCCGTTCATCTCCCCGGTTCAGGCCCAGGAGACCACCACGCCGACGAGTGAAGCTGAACCGGAACCGGCGGAGCAGCCGTCGACAAGCGAAGGCACCACAGCCGCCACATTCGAGCCGCGCTTCGACACCGCGAACTTTTGGAACGCCGATGAAGCTGTAGTTGAAGGGCTGCAGCTTCAGCCCGGCGACACCGTCGCCCCGCGCGCGAAAACCATCTTCAACTGGAACTTCCGCAACGACGACGGCACGCTGACCCTGATCCGCCCGCAGTCCTCGACTGCCTTCGCCACGGGCGAAAAGGACATCCCGGTGCGCGTGACCACCGCCGCGGGAAAGACCTTTGAGACGACGCTGCGCGTCAACATCATCGACGAGCGTCCGGGCGCCGAATGGGAAAACCAGCTGACCACCCGCTACCCGATGGACTTTGAGAAGTCCACGTCCGCGCAGTCCGTCGAGGGAATCACGCTGCCGGAAGGCGTCACTGTATCCAAGAACGGTGCCGCTCTGCCCACTGGCTGGACCGTCTCCAACGACGGCACCACCATCCGCGTCACCCCGCCGACCACGTTCAAGGAAGGCGACTTCGACCTTCCCATCAAGGTGAACGACGGCACTGACACGTTCGATGCCACCCTGAAGATCGCGGCCAAGAACCCGTCGAAAACCCCCGCAGAAACGGCGGGCACCGTCGCTGGCATCCTCGGCCCCATCCTGGGCAGCCTGATCGGTGCTGGCACCGGCGGCGGTCTGCTTGGTGGCTTGGGCGACATCCTCGGCGGTATCACTAGCGGCGGTAGCGACGGCGGAACCGGTGGCGGTGAAGGTGGAACCAACGGTGGCGGCGGCGGTGCTGGTCGCCTGATCAACGTGGTGATTACCAACAACGCGAACCCGTCGAACATCGGCAACAACAATGGCAGCCCGAACGTGATCATCACGAATAACGCCAACCCGAACGTGATCATCACCGACAACGTCAACCCGCGGGACAACTTTTCTAATAATGGCAATCCATCCGTGGTTGTCACGAACAATGCGAACCCGTCGGTGGTGATCACCGGCAATGCCAACCCGACCGTCGAAATCAAGGACAACCTGTCCAATAACGGCAACCCGTCCGTGGTCGTCACCGGCAACGCCAACCCGGTGATCACGGGCAATGCGAACCCGACGGTGAACATCTCCGACAACGGTTCGAACAACTCCGCAGTGATTACTGGCAATGCCAATCCGGTCATCACGGGCAATGCGAACCCGGTGATTACGGGCAATGCGAATGACAACGGTTCGAACAACTCTGTCTTGGTCACCGACAATGCGAATCCCGTGGTCACGAACAACGCCAACAACAACGGCAATGACAACTTCCGCGACAACGGGTCCAACAACTCCGCAGTCGTGACCGGCAATGCGAACCCGGTCATCACCGGCAACGCAAACGACAACCTCCGCGAGGCAGGATCGAACAACTCGGTCGTGGTCACCAACAACGCAAACCCCGTAGTCACGGACAATGCCAACAACAACGGGTCCAATAACTCCGTGGTGGTGACGGGCAACGCCAACGACAACCTCCGCGAGGCTGGTTCGAACAACTCCGCGGTGGTGACCGGTAATGCGAACCCGTCCGTGGTCATCACTGACAATGCGAACCCGTCGAACATCGGCAACAACAACGGCTCGAACAACAGCGTCGTCGCCACCGGTAATGCGAACCCGTCCGTGCTCATCACTGGCAATGCCAACCCGGTGGTCACCGGAAACGCCAACGGCGGCCTGGTGGGCGTCGGTTCCTCCCGCCGTGGTGGCCAGAACGGCGAGCCTGCCCCGGGCAACGAAGGCCAAGCCGAGAACGGCGGCTCCAGCCTCCTGGACGCCACCGTGGGTATCGAGGGCGGTTCCTCCGACCCGCGTTGCATCGCTTCCCTGGTGGGCCTGGGCCTGCCGCTGGTTGCTCTGATCCCGCTCGCGCTGGCCGGCCAGGTGAACGTCCCGGGCCTCAACGACACCGCCAAGCAGGCTGAGCGCGCATTCAACGACGCTGCCCGTCAGTTCAACGTCGAGCCCGCGCAGCTCACCGCCGCTGGTGGCGCCGCCGTTGGCGTCGTCGCGGCCCTGCTTGTGACCGGCGCCGTCCGCACCTGCATCCCGCAGGTCAACGGCGTCGATGTCACCATCGGCCGCAGCAGCAACGGCAACAACAAGCCGGCTGAGACCGTCGCCGCCCCGGTGGTGGACACCCGCCAGGCCTAAGCTCCCAACACCCGAGCCCCGCCCCGCCGGCGGGGCTTTTTCGCTATATCCCCCGACACATCGCGGCGGAATCTGTCAGAGCGCCCCATCGCCCCAGGTCGCCACAAACGCCCGCCGTGATCTGTCAGGATCGGCACCCGTGCGGCAAAGTTCACTACCGAATGAATCTCCCTACCTCCGCCTGCAGAATCATTCGTTCGTCGCAAGTCGCGCAAAGCCCCGTGCGGAAAAATTCACCGTCGCCGCCCCGCCGAGTGAACTTTCCCCACAAACGCCGAAAACCCTCGACAAGCAGGGGTTTCCACACAAAAACTAGAGTGCGCCCGGAGGGATTCGAACCCCCAACCTTCTGATCCGTAGTCAGATGCTCTATCCGTTGAGCTACGGGCGCGGTGGCGGAGATGACAGGATTTGAACCTGCGGCCCCCGTCAAGGGGGCAACTCCTTAGCAGGGAGCCCCATTCGGCCACTCTGGCACATCTCCAGACCTTGCTCCACATTACTCTGTCGGCCCCGCGCGTCCAAATACACCCCGAAACGCCCTGGGCGAAATCCGTATACTCGGCCACATGAAAATCCACACCTGGCTCACCTCCGGCCTCGCCGCCCGCGACACTTCGAATGACCCGTCTGATTACCTAGTTTGGTTCCCTGCCAAGCTGGATTCGCTCACTGTTGGCCCATTGGTCGGCGAGAGCGCGTCCGTGCCGTTCTATTTCACCCCGAAGACTTCCGCGCTGGCTAAGTCCGCGGACGGCATTGTCCTCCTCGGCGTCCCCCTCGGCGATTTGGAAGGCTCGTGGCGCGCGGACAACCTCGGCAGCTCCGCCGAGTCCATTTCGGAGATCGCCGGTCTGCTCGGCGAGAACTTCGCGTACCGCAACGACGGCGCCGCGGTTGTGCAGCTGCGCGGCGAGTTCCCGATTGAGAAGGTGCAGGTCGTCGCCGGCCAGAATCGTCCGGATACGAAGCGAGCAAAGGATTTGCTTATCGACGTCCCTTCGGACTTCCCCGGCACCCGCCAATTCCACACCATGCCAGAGCTTTTCCCGGACGAGATCGCCTAACCAACACCAGCAATAGAAAAAACCGGCCAGGTGGATAACCTGGCCGGTTTTCGTCGATTAGCTAGCGATTACGCCGCGTCCTTGCTGGAGGATCCGCCGATGGAGGTGAAGGCCTCACCCTTTTCGTTGGAGCACCAGTCGTAGAGCACGCCGCCAGCGGCGATCAGGCCGATGACGCCAGCGGCGACGGTGCCGAAGCGCTGGACGTTCGGGTCCTGGCCAAGCTCCGCGATGCGACGGTTCGCCGCGTCGATCTGGCCACGCAGCTCAGCGAACTGGTCATCATCGCGGCCGCCACGGCCACCCTGACCCCAATCCGGGCTGTTACGGCGCATGGCCTCCTGGAACTGCGCGTTGATCTGGTTGACCTGCTCATTGATCGCACCCATGTACGGACGGGCGATCTCGCCGCCGAACGCGCCCAGCAGTGCCACCGGCACCAAGTACAGCAGCGGCGAGCGCACCGCGTTAGCCACACAGCGGTCGAGGGTCTCAGTCGACGAGCCCTTCTCCGGCTGCGGCTGCGGCTCACCAGTCGGCGGAGTCGGCTCACCCGGCTTCGGCTTCTGCACGCCGAGATCGAGGTCCAGGTACTCCTTGCCCTCTTCCACCGTGACCTTCTGGGTCACGCGCTTCGGGTCAGTCGGCTTCCAGTCGCGCGGACGGTACTCAATCTCGTAGTCGCCCGGCTCGACGGTGACCTTCCAGTTGCCGTCCTCGTCGGTGACGGTACGGGTGACCTCATTGCCGTCCTTATCGCGGACGATCACGGTCACATCCGGTGCACCCTCAGTCTCGTTCGGATCCTGCTTGCCGTTGCCATTGAGGTCGATCCACACGCGGTCGCCGATGCGGCCCGGCTTGATCGGCTCACAGTCGCACGTCACGTCGGTCTTCTTCAGACCCAGGTCGTAGGAGTCGTTGTATTCATTCGGCTTCACCGTCACCTTCGAGACCAGACCAGACTCATCCGAGCCCGGAACCTTGCCGGTGACCTCCCAGCCCTCAGGCTTGATAAAGCGGATGTCGTACTCAGCGTTCGGGGTCAACCCCTCAATCTTCCAGTCACCGTTCTCGTCGGTGACTGCAGAACGCGTCGGCTCACCCTCACGGGACACCAACACCACGACGTTTTCAAGGCCCTTCTCGTCATCACCCTGCTTGCCGTCGCCGTCCTCGTCGTGCCAGACGCGATCGCCGACAGAACCAGACGGCAGAATGCCAAGATCAACATCGAAATTGTCCTTGCCCGGCTCGATGACGATGGTGCGCTCGACCTGCTCCTTGTCGCTCGGGGTGCGCTCACCCGGCTCGTAGCGGACGGTGTACTCGCCCGGTTCCACGTCAACCTTCCAGTTGCCGTTCTCGTCGGTCACCGTACGGGTGATCTCATTGCCCTCCGGGTCCTTCACAATCACAGTCACGTTCGGAACACCCGTCTTCTCATCCGGGTCTTCCTTGCCGTCGCCGTTCTCATCGACCCACACACGATCACCGATCGTGCCCGGCTTCACCGGCTCGCAGTCGCAACCCGGATCGACCTTCTTCAAACCGAGATCGTAGGAGTCGTTGTACTCGTTCGGCTTCACCGTCACCTTCGAAACCAGACCAGACTCATCCGAACCCGGAACCTTCCCGGTGACCTCCCAGCCCTCAGGCTTGATAAAGCGGATGTCGTACTCAGCGTTCGGGTTCAGACCCTCAATCTTCCAATCACCGTTTGCATCGGTCACTGCGGAACGGGTCGGCTCACCCTCGCGGGAGACCAACACCACGACGTTCTCGAGACCCTTCTCGTCCTCACCCTGCTCGCCGTCGCCGTCCTCATCATTCCAGACACGATCGCCGACGGAACCAGACGGCAGGATGCCAAGGTCAACCTCGAAGTTTTCCTCGCCCGGCTCAATGACGATCGTGCGCTCGACCAGCTCCGGATCACTTGGAGTACGATCGCCCGGCTCGTAGCGGACGGTGTACTCGCCCGGCTCAACGTCAACCTTCCAATTGCCGCTTTCATCCGTGACAGTGCGGGTGACTTCGTTGCCTTCCGGATCCTTCACAATCACAGTCACACCCGGAACACCCGTCTTCTCACCCGGGTCCTCCTTGCCGTCACCGTTCTCATCAACCCAGACACGATCACCGATCGTGCCTCGCTTCGGCGCCTCAGCAGTGGTCGTGGAGTGGACCGTGGTCGGCACAGGCACCTGAGTCGTCAGCGTCGTCGGCACTGCCTGGGTAGTGGTCGTCGGCACTGCCTGGGTAGTGGTCGTCGGCACCGGAACCTGAGTCTTCAGCGTCGTCGGCACTGCCTGGGTAGTGGTCGTCGGCACCGGAACCTGAGTCGTCAGCGTCGTCGGCACCGACTGGGTCTTCGTCGTCGACACGACCTGGGTAGTGGTTGTCGGCACCGTCGTCGACGAGCAATCACACGGAGTTGACACCGTAGTCGTCTTCTCTACGGTAACCGGGGTTGGAACGGTGGTCGTCTCAGTCTCCGGCACGTCAATAAACAGCCCAAGGTCGTACGTGTCGTTGAATTCACCGGACTTCAGAGCTGCAACCTTGTCGGACAGACCGTTGGAGTCCACAGCGGCGTCGCCCGCCTTCGTCGGCGAAATGCGGAAACCGTCTGGAGCATCAAACTCCACGCGGTAGTCATCCACTCCAGGTGTAAGGCCCTCGATCTTCCATGTACCGCCTGCGCCGGTCTTCGTCTCGCGGACTTCCTCACCCGGGCGGGAGACTCGCACTACGACATCTGGAATGCCGCCCTCGCCGTCATCCTGGATGCCGTCGGCTCTGCCGACCTTTTCTTCGTCGCCTTCATCCAGCCACACGCGGTCGCCGATCGATGCGGGGACCACACCGAGGTCGATGGTCGGGTCGTGCTGGCCAGACTCGAGGGTGATCTTGGTCGAAAGCTCGTTGGAATCCACGCCGCGATCATCGCCAACCAGTGACTTGGTGGCCGATACGCCCTCGGGGAGCTCGAACGTGACTGTGTACTCGACACCCGGTGTCAGCCCGTCGATACGCCAGTTACCCTTGTCATCCGTGGTGGTTGTGCGCGGTTGCTCATCGACGCCCTCCGGCGCGGTCACCGTGACCTTGGCGTTCGGCACGCCGTTCTTTTCATTCTCGTCTTGGATACCGTCTGCGTTTTCGTCGACCCAGACGCGGTCGCCGACGGAGGCAGGCTTGATGAGCCCGAGATCATAGGTGGTGTTGTTCTCGCCCGGCTTCAGCGAAACCGTCGAACTCAGCGGGTTCGAGTCCTTGCCGCGATCCTCACCCTGCTCCGCCTTCGTGACCTTGTACCCAGCCGGCGGGGTGAACTCCACGGTGTACTCCACACCCGGAGTCAACCCATCAACACTCCACTTACCGTCCTTGTCGGTCGCGGTCGTGTGCGTCTCACCATTCGGGCCAGTCACTCGAACGATAGTGTTCGGCACCGGCGGTTCGCCTTCATCCTGGATGCCGTCGCCGTTGGTGTCCTCCCACACGAAGTCACCAATCGATGCTGGTTGGTAAACACCCAAGTCGTAGGTGTCGTTGTACTCACCCGGCTTGAGCGTCACCGTCGAACGCAAACCGTTGGAATCAACCCCGCGGTCTTCGCCAACCAACGCATCCGTGGCCTTGTACCCCTCGGGCAATTCGAACGAAACAGTGTACTCCACACCCGGAGTCAGTTCGTCAATGCGCCACTTGCCGTCCGCATCCGTCGTCGCAGTACGCGGCTGCTCGTCCGAACCAGCAGGCGGGGTGACGGTGACAGTCACACCAGCGAGATTCTCCTCGCCCTCATCCTGCACACCATTGCGGTTCGCATCGATCCATACGCGATCACCAACAGAAGCGGGCTTTCCGACGAGCCCAAGGTCATACGTCTCGTTGTACTCCCCAGTCGTCAGAGTCACTGTGGACGAAAGCGGGTTGGAGTCCGTAGCCTCATCGCCCTGCCCCGTCTTCGTGACCTGGTACCCAGCCGGAGGGGTGAACTCCACGGTGTATTCCACCCCCGGAGTCAGACCATCAACACGCCACTGGCCGTTGGAATCCGTTGTGGCAGTGTGAGTTTCTCCATTGCCGGTCACCGTCACGGTCACTCCAGCGACGTTCGTCTCGCCCTCGTCCTGTACACCGTTATTGTTCGAATCGAGCCACACCCGATCGCCAACAGACGCTGCCTTCACAAGTCCGAGGTCGTAGCTGGTGTTGTTCTCGCCCGGTTCCAACGTGACCTTCGAAGACTGCGGGTTCGAGTCCTTGCCGCGATCCTCACCTTGCTCAGTCTTAGTCACCTGGTACCCAGCCGGCGGGGTGAACTCCACGGTGTACTCCACACCCGGAGTCAACCCGTCCACACTCCACTTACCGTCCTCGTCAGTCGAGGTCGTGTGCTCCTCACCGTTCGGACCATTCACTCGAACGGTTGTGTTCGGCACCGGCGGCTCACCATCGTCCTGGATACCGTTGCCGTTGGTGTCCTCCCACACGAAATCACCAACCGAGGCCGGCGGCGTAATGCCGAGGTCGTAGGTGAGATCGCCTGTCGCGGGCACCGGATCCGTCGTAAAGCTCAAGCCATTCGAGTCGACGTCACCGTCACCCGTACCAGTCTTGGTGACCAAGTAATCCTTGTAGTCACCACCTGCAGGCAAGACGAAACGCACGTTGTACTGGGCGTCAGGAGTCAAGTCCTGCACAAGCCATTTGCCATCAGCGTCCGTGGTAGCGGTGCGATCCGGTTCGCCCTCGCGAGAAACGATCACCTTGACATTGGGGACGCCGGTGGTCTCATCCTCGTTTTGAATGCCGTCGCCGTTGGCGTCGACCCAGACGCGGTCGCCGATGAACGGGGAACCAAATTGAATTTCGTCCTCAATTTCTCGCTCCACATCTTTGCGATAGCTGACGATGTGCGTGAGTGAGCGGTTGGCCCATGCCTGCGCTTCGTCCTTGCTGCCCAGGCTGCATTCGCCGTTTTCATCCGGTTGGATCAGGTTGAGTTGGTGGAACTCGATCGTAGTTCCAGAACGGAGCCAAACTTCGCTTTCATCGATCTGATCGGAGTCCGCGATGCTTGTCGCATTAAAATTCCACTCCCATGCCTGCAACCAGTTCTGGTTGACGGAATAGGGGTAAGGGTCCCGTGGATCTTGTTTGGGATCGCCGACGGAAGCTTTATCCATCACCTCTTCAGTGATGACATTTCCGTTCGGATCCGTAATTCGGATACTGTAGCCAGGCCCAAAAAAGAATCCTTGCTGCTCGAGCTCTTGCCTTTTATCTGCGGCAAGGTTCGTCTGCTCTGCCCCTAGAGCCATCCACGGCAATTCTGTACCCACATATAACTGGACCAACTGCTGACCGTAACCGTCACCGTGGAGCGTATACTTGCTCCAGTTTTCCGACCTGCAGGCATCCGGGTAAGTGTGGAACTGGGAGTCTTTCTCCGGCTCTCGGAGCAGGTAAGTAAAGTCTTTTTGCCAACCCACCTTCGGTCGAAGCTGCGCATACATTCCAGCGAACGCGTGGAAAGGCACGGAACTGCCCTCCGAAACTCGCGCAGGCAGTTTTGCGCTAATCGGGTAATCACCATCTGGAATCTCCAGGATGGTATTCCCATCTCCATCTACTCCGGCGGGCTCACCGAAAAGGATCAGCGTTTCCTTACCTATGTGTTGGATGTCGTAGATAGGGTGTGTTTGCCTGCTCGCCCATTTGAAGTCCGTCGGTTCTGGATCTCGCCTCAGTTCCGTCTTCCCGTCATCGGGAATAACCCAGACCTTAAGGTTGCGAAGATTGGACTGCCCTGCTTCGCTGGGGCGCGATGTGGGCCTCGGCGGAACAGCGTCGAAAGTTAACAGGTAATTAAAATCCCCAGTTGGATTTGTTTCATCGACGGTTACTTCAATCTTCGGGTTGTAGCTCGGGGCCTCGACCGAATCCCAATTCACACTCGTATCAGCCGCACGCGCCACCGGCGCGTACTCCGGTGCCACCACTGGCACCGCGACGCTCCCGCACGCTAGCGATACTGCTCCAATAACCGCCGCAATGTTGCGGCGCAAACTGTTTTTCCTGGTCAAATTTTCGCTCATATGTACCTCCGCGTGGAGAGCGTTGATAAAGGGAAATCCCGCCTTCAGCATCCAGGAAAAGCAACGCTACGACGGCAGGGATGGTTCGCACACTACACGCGTCAATAAGCTTGCTGTCAGAGTTTTTGATTTATTTACCAAAGTTTCAGCAGCTGTTTGGACTTATCAGAAATCGGCCGTACGACATCCGCAACGCAAAACCGACCAGATGGATAACCTGACCGGTTTTTCGTGTGTCACCTAGCTGTTACGCCGCCTCACGACCCAGCCCAAACCCCCTCCCAATAAATTCACCGAGATTTAAGGAAGGGAGGGAAACCGGAGGCGTCGATAAGCAAATGCCCCCGAAAAGAAGTTGGCGGAGACGAGGGGATTTGAACCCCTGGAGGGATTAACCTCGCCGGTTTTCAAGACCGGTGCATTCGGCCGCTCTGCCACGTCTCCAACTCAGAGCAGTCTAACGTAGCCTTGCCGCATGAAAGCAATCAATGATGAGCTCATGCTTTACGACGCCCAAAGGCCCACCCCGCAAGACGGCGAAGTCCTGGTCAAGGTTGTGGCCGCCGGCGTGAACCGAGGCGACCTGATGCAGGCCGCCGGGAAGTACCCGCCGCCGAAGGGCGAGTCCGAGATTATGGGGCTGGAGTGCGCGGGGGTGATCGTGGATCCGGGCACGACTGGCCGCAAGGAGGGCGATGAGGTCGGCTGCCTGCTCGCCGGCGGCGGCTACGCGGAGTACGTGGCGGTGCCGGAAGGCCAGCTCACGCCGATCCCGTCGGGCCTGACCGTGGAGGAGACCGCGGGCGTGGTCGAGGTGGCGTGCACGGTGTGGTCGAACCTGGGCATGATCGCCGGGATCTCTGAGGGCGACAAAGTGCTCATCCACGGCGGCGCGGGCGGCATCGGCTCCTTCGCCATCCAGATGTGCAAGGCGCTCGGCTGCGAGGTGGCGGTGACCGCCGGAAGCCAGGAGAAGCTCGAGTACTGCCGCGAGCTCGGCGCGGACATCCTGATCAACTACAAGGAGCAGAACTTCGCTGAGGAGCTGCCCGGGTGGGCGGACGCGATCCTGGACGTGGTTGGCGGGCCGTACCTGGAGCAGAACATCAAGACGCTGAACACGGACGGGCACCTCATCGTCATCGCGGTGCAGGGCGGGCCGAAGGGCACCCTGTCGCTGGGCCGGATGATGCCGCGGCGCCTGTCCGTCACCGCCACCACCCTGCGCGCACGCCCCCGGCCGATGAAGGCGGCGATTGTCGCCTCCACGGTGGAAAATGTGTGGCCGCTGATCGAGTCCGGCAAGATCGCCCCGAACATCTCCGCGCGCTTCCCGCTCGCAGACGCCAAGAAGGCCCACGAGCACCTGGATTCCGGCGACAACACCGGGAAGATCCTTTTGGTGGTTTAAGCCAGCGACGCCACGGTGCGCACCAGCTGCTCGATGTCGTTCTGGGTGTTGAACGGCGACATGGCGATGGTCACGGCGCCGCCCATGTCGGCGACGCCCATGTCGTCGAGAAGCGGTGTGGCGCACGTCTGGGTGGCCACGATGCCGTTGGCCAACAGGCGGCGCAGCACGGTTTCGGACGGCACGCCGGTCACGCCGAACGCCAGGCGCGGGATGCGCTCCACGCGCGCGTCCTCGGCCGCCTCGCCGCTGACGCCGACGATGTGCACGGCGGGCAGGGTGCCCAAGAACGTGTGCAGGTCATCCCGCAGGCCGTTGAGGTAGGCGGTGGTCGCGTCCAGGGAGTACTTCAGGCGGTTGCGGCGGGTAGCGCGGCCGGTAAAGCCCTCGACCAGGGAGGCGTAGTGGTCCACCACCGCCGGCACCGCACCCGCCAGCCCCTGGGAAACCTCCAGGTCCAGCGCCTCCATGTCCAGGCGCTTGAACATGGCGGAATCGCGGAAGATCAGCGCGGCGATGTCCGGCCCGCCCAGCTGGGCGATGTCCACCGCGGCCACGTCCGCGCCCCAGGCCTCCAGGTCTACGGGCCGGTAGGGGGCGTACGCGGTGGTGTCCACAAGCACCCACGCCCTCGACTTCGCGCGCACAGCCTCCGCGATGTCGGCCACCCGCACCACGTTGCCCAGCTCCCGGTGCGCCGCCGGCACGGACACCAGGCGGGTGGAGCCGTCCGCGATCTCGCTGTACTGCCACGCCGGCAGATCGCCGGTGGCCAGATCCGCCTGCGCCCAGACCTCATCCAGCCCGGCGCGCTGCAGCCGCTTGGTCAAATGCGGCCGGTCCAGCGGGTTGAGCACGATAGAAGAATTACGGCGCAGCATCGGCTTCATCGCGTTGACCAGCGCCGAGTACAGCGCAGGCACGCTCGGGCCCAGCACCACCTGGTCCGCCGCCACACCGGTCAGGTCCGCGATGGCCACCCGCGCCATCTCCGGGTACTGCACGCCCTCCGGCTGGCCCAGCGCCTCCTTCGAGTGCGATCCCAGCACCGGCTCCGGCGGCGGCACCAGCGCCGCGCTGCGGAAGCTTCGCGAGACCGCCGTCGCCACCTTCTCCGGCACCTGCGGCTGCGTGTGGGCGTTCAGGTACGTCCAGCCGCTACCGAGCGATGTGTAGAGTCCACGCACTCCCCACACGTCATACGCCACGGCCGACCTCCCTTCAGGCAAGAATGCCCCAATTATGCACGCCCGTCCGACACGGCGCACACCGCCAGCTCGGGTGCGCAAATACAGTGCACTAGGGTGATCTGCGTGCACAACGAAGATCAGCTGCGCCAAGACGTCGCCCGCATGACCAGCCCTCCGGGCGAAGACACGCCGCCGTCGAAGTCCAAGACCTTCCGGCGCGCGTTCGACGACCTCATCCGCGGCTGGGGCCAACACGAGCTCTGGCTGCAACTGGGATGGCAGGACATCAAACAGCGGTACCGGAGGTCCACCCTCGGCCCGCTGTGGATCACCATCGCCACCGGCGTGATGTCGCTGGCGCTGGGCCTGCTGTACTCCATGCTGTTCCAAATCGATGTCGCGGAGTTCCTCCCGCACGTCACCGTCGGCTTCATCGTCTGGGGCTTCATCTCCGGCTGCATCAAGGACGGCGCGAACGTCTTCATCGAAAACGAAGGCCTGATCAAACAGCTCCCATCTGCTCTGTCGGTGCACGTGTACCGCCTGGTGTGGCGCCAGCTGCTGTTTTTGGCCCACAACATGGTGATCTGGCTGCTTTTGGTGCTGATTTTCCGCATCCCGCTGACCCTGCACACCCTGCTGTTCATCCCCGGCCTGGCCCTGCTCGTGGTCAACGGCGTGTGGGTGGCCATGTTCTTCGGCATGGTTGCCACCCGCTTCCGCGACGTCGCCCCGCTGCTGGAAGCGCTGGTGCAGCTGCTGTTCTACGTCACCCCGATCGTCTGGACCACCCGCACCCTCAAGGACCAGAGCGGCGAGGTCGCCCAGCGCGCCATGCTCGCCGAGGTCAACCCCCTCTACCACTACCTTGAGATCGTGAGGGCCCCGCTTATCGACGAACCGTTGGCCGCCTACCACTGGGGCATCGTCCTTGCCTGCACCGTCGCCGGCGTCCTGATCACCCTGCTTGCCATGAAGCGCTGGCGCTTCCGCGTGCCGTACTGGGTTTAGGAGTTTAGGAGTTTCACATGGTTTCCATCGACACCTACAACGCCTGCGTCGACTTCCCCATCTTCGACGCCAAGTCCCGCTCCCTGAAGAAGGCCGTGATGTCGTCCGCCGGCGGCAAGATCGGCCAGAACGCCTCCAACACCGTGGTCGTGGAGGCGCTGCGCGACATCAACCTGCACCTGCGGGAAGGCGACCGCGTCGGCCTGGTCGGCCACAACGGCGCCGGCAAGTCCACCCTGCTGCGCCTGCTCTCGGGCATTTACGAGCCGACCCGCGGCGTCGCCGACGTCCGCGGCCGCGTCGCCCCCGTATTCGACCTGGGTGTGGGCATGGACCCGGAGATCTCCGGCTACGAAAACATCATCATCCGCGGCCTGTTCTTGGGCCAGACCCGCAAACAGATGAAGGCGAAGATGGACGAGATCGCCGAGTTTTCCGAGCTCGGCGACTACCTCAGCATGCCCCTTCGCACCTACTCCACCGGCATGCGAGTCAGGTTGGCACTCGGCGTGGTCACCTCCATCGAGCCGGAGATCCTGCTGCTCGACGAGGGCATCGGCGCCGTCGACGCCGCCTTCATGGCCAAAGCCCGCGTGAGGCTCGCCGAGATGGTGGAGCGCTCCGGCATCCTGGTCTTCGCCTCCCACTCCAACGACTTCTTGGCACAGCTCTGCAACACCGCCCTGTGGGTGGACAAGGGCGAAATTAGAGAGGCCGGCCTGGTCGCCGACGTCGTGGGCGCCTACGAGGGCCCCGAGACCGGCGAGTACGTCGCGGAGCTGGTCGAGCGCTTCCACGGCGACGCTGACGTCGAAAAGCCCTAGCCCCCCTCTCTCCCGACACATCGTGGCCGAATCTGTCAGGCAGGTCTCAAACCCCCAGGTCGCCCCAAACGGCCACCGTAATCTGTCAGGAGCACCCCTCCCCTCCCGGCACATCGTGGCCGAATCTGTCAGGCTGGTCTCAAACCCCCAGGTCGGCACATATGGCTGCCGTAATCTGTCAGGACTGGAGCTTGTGGATCAGCGCCACGAGCTTCTCCACAAACTTGTGCAACGACGCCGAGGTGAAGCGCAGCACCCGCCACCCACAAATGGTGAGGTCGGTGTTGATCTCCGTGTCTTTGTGCCACTGCTTCGCCTCGCCGTGGTGGGCACCGTCGTACATGATCCCGATCCCGAGCTCCGGAATGGCCAGGTCAAACGTGGTCACGATCTTGCCGCCGTCCCGGACAACGACCTGCTCCTCCAGCCGCAACCCAAACTTGTCGCACACCATCTGGGCGAGCAGGCGCATTTCGGTCTCTTTCGGCGAGTCCGCCAGCTTGCTCGACTTCGCAAGCGCGCGGGTGAGCCACCGCTGGCACACCGTCCCTGAGCTCGCTTGCAGGATGTCCACCGGGTCAATGCCCAGGTGGCGCCGCACGCAGTCGATGAGCGTGACCGCTTCCACAAGGTCCATGCTGTGGCCGGCGAAGGTGGCGCCATTGCTTTGCGACGTCCTCCGGATCTCCCTCAGCACCTGCGCCGTCGCCGCCGCCGGGCTAGCAACCTGAAACGCATGCCCGTAGTGCCGGACCTGCCAAACGTGCTCAGGCTTGCATCCGCGGCGCACGATCGACGGCTTGTAGATGTTGCCGTGTGAGTTGCGTTCCGCCGATGGGTCCATGAGCACGGTGTCTTTGCCCTCGACTCGGTACTTGAGCCCGTACAGCGCAAGCGCGCCATGGGCGAGGACCACGTTGGAGGGGTTCTCTATCCCGAAGGCGGCGGCACGGTACGCGGCGGGGACTTGGTAGATCACTCCCCGCGGGTGGCTTCGCGAGTCCGCCCGGGCTAGCTCGTAGGATCTCTGTTCCCGCGCGAGCATGTGGAATCGCACGCTCACCTGCACCGTTTGCATCCCCTGGGGCAGGTTCCCGGCGGGGAGCAGGCTGTTCTCTGGACCGACATTCATCCCGTCATACAAATTCGCCATGCCTACTTAGACGTGAAGAATGCGCGTTTGGATCCCTCGGGCACAATAAAAAGCATGACTGCGTTGAATCCGAACGGCACGACCGCCGCCGTGATTGTCACCCACCGCCGCGTTGACCTGCTGAAACACTCGTTGAAGCAGGTGGTTAACCAGACGCATCCGGTGGATTGGGTGATTGTGGTGGACAACGGGGCGCAACACGAGGTGCAAATGCTTCTCGACGACCTCGCGGCCGACCGCGCCGTCTACCTCCCATCCAAAACCAACCTGGGCGGCGCGGGCGGGTTCGCCTACGGATTCCTGCACGCCCTGGCCCTGGGCGCGGACGCCATCTGGTGCGCGGACGACGACGGCCGCCCCAAGGATGAGCACGTGCTCAAAGAGCTGTATCGGGTCGCAGAAAAGCACCAGTTGGCGGAGGTCTCCCCGGTGGTGGCGAACATCGACGACCCTGAGAAGCTGGCGTTCCCGCTACGCCAGGGAACGACCTGGCACCGCCGCGTCGATGAGCTCGAAGGCGACTTCCTGCCCCAGTACGCCAGCCTGTTCAACGGCGCGCTGATCTCGGCAAAGGCGATGGAGCGCATCGGCGTGCCGGATTACCGTCTGTTTATCCGGGGCGACGAGGTGGAGTACCACCGTCGTCTGGCACAATCCGGACTTCCCTACGGCACGGCGCTGACCACGTTCTACCTGCACCCGGACGGCTCGGGCGAGTTCCACCCGATCATGGGCGGCCGCGCCCACGCCCAGTTCCCGGACAACCCCACCAAGCGGTATTTCACGTACCGGAACCGCGGCTACATCATTAACCAGCGCGGCATGAAGAAGATGCAGCTGCAGGAGGTGGTGCGCTTCGGCTGGTTCTTCCTGCTGGAGAAGAAGGACCCGAAGGCGTTCATCGAGTGGCTGAAGCTACTTCGGCGGGGAGCCAAAGAGGACTTTAGGCGGCCATAGTTTTCTTGGCTTCGCGGAAGATCAGGTGCCGCTGCAGCTCAAAGTTGACTACGGTGGCCACGCCCTGGGCGATGACAAAGGACACGACGTTCTTCCACGGGTTGACCAGGCCCAGCGACGTCAGCGGCGAGTCCGTCACGCGCCACAGCACCATCTGCACCGCGAACGTCACGGCGTAGAGCACGAAGACTGCCCCGGCCTTCTTCGCGTTGATCTTGGATTGGAAGGAGAACTTGGAGTTGAGCACGTACGCGGCGAGCGTGCCGAAGACCCAGCCGACGGCCTTGGCAACGTCGCGCTGCCACCCCAACGGCACGTCCAGGGTGTAGGTGATGCCGAAGTCGAGGACGGCGCAGCCGACGCCGACCAAGAGGAAGGGCACGAGCTGCTGTTTCAGGGTAGAACTTGAAGCCACGGGCGAATACCCTACCCGCGCATGAGCTGGCGGTAGATATCCAACATCTCCGCCGGGGTCCTTTCGCCGCCAATTTCATCCAGCGAAGCCAGCGATTCCGCGCACAGCCCCCGGATCTCCCCGATACCCAACTCCTCATGCCCGAGCGAGGCGAAGATACTCTCGGCGATGTGCGCGGTCTCCGCACCCGCGCAGCAGGTCAGGGCGAACACCAGGGACCAAAAGGCGTCCCTCTCCACGCGCCCGGTCTCCACCGGCAGCGCCTCGATCCGCTCCCCCGCACCGACATCCAGGGCCTGCAGCAGCGGGGCGAAGTCGTGGCCGCGCGCCCGCGCCATGAACTCGCGCACCTCGGCGCGCAGCCCCGGCACTTCGACCTCCCCCATCAGCCGGGCGTTGACTGCGCCGATGTCGAAGGAATGGGACCCGAACGAACCGGAGCCCGCCACGCACACGGACGGCGGCGTGGACTCGTCGCGCGGGTACACGTTGGCCAACTGCATTTCAAAGGACCACAAGCCGTGGGAAAAGTGGGTGGAATCGCCGGGGGACTTTAGGACGTCGCAAAGCAAACGCCCCTGCGGCGCATCCGCACCCACATCCTCGACGCCGAAGACCTCCCCCACGATCTCGCAGCAATCCGCGATGGTCGCGTCCTCGTCGATGCCCACCCACCGGTACACAACCTCATCCGACACCAGGCCGACGCGCACAAGCAGCGTCGCACCAGCCCGGCGCTCGGTGAGGCGGATCACCGGCGCGAGGTGGTCTGAGCGGTAGAGGGTGCTGGACATGGCGCCCAATATAGGCTTTCTTTCCATGAGGAAGCATTACAAAGGTGACGACCCCAACGCGATCCACGAGGCAGCACAGCGTATCGACGCCCCGTTGTCCGACTTCATGGTCCGCCTCATGGCAGAGGAACTGCCCTTCGTGGACTCCAAAGGCCGCACCCGGATCTACGAGATCCTGCGCGAGCACAAGGCAGCCGGCAAACCTGTGATTTCCAGTCAGGAGGAGCTGCCCGCGGAGATTCGCGCGATTATGGACCTTTAGTATGACTATGGTTGAGGGCATGGAACTGACAACCCAATCCCTTTACGGATGGGGCCGCACCGCCCCCTCAACCGCGCAGGTCCTCTCCACCGCCGACGTTGACACCATCGCTCAGGCTGTCAAGCAGGTGGCAGACGAAAACTCCGAGCTTCCAGAACACAGGCGCCGCGGCATCATCGCCCGCGGCATGGGCCGTTCCTACGGCGACCCGGCCCAAAACGGCGGCGGCCTCGTCGTCGACATGACCCCGCTGAACCGCATCCACTCCATCGACCCGGACACCGGCATCGTCGACGTGGACGCCGGCGTCACCCTCGACCAGCTGATGAAGGCCGCGCTGCCCTACGGCCTGTGGGTCCCGGTGCTGCCCGGCACCCGCCAGGTGACCATCGGCGGCGCCATCGGCCCGGACATCCACGGCAAGAACCACCACTCCGCAGGCTCCTTCGGCGACCACGTGCTCTCCATGGAGCTTCTCGTCGCGGACGGCCGCGTGCTGCACCTGGAGCCGACCGGCGAGACAGCCGAGCTGTTCTGGGCCACCGTCGGCGGCATGGGCCTGACCGGCATCATCCTGCGCGCCCGCATCCAGATGACGTTCACGGAAACCGCCTACTTCATCGCGGACACCGACCGCACCGACACGCTCGACGAGACGATCGCGGCCCACTCCGACGGCTCCGAGGTGAACTACACCTACTCGTCGGCCTGGTTCGACGCGATCTCCGCGCCGCCGAAGACCGGCCGCTCCACCATCTCCCGCGGTTCCTTGGCCACCCTGGACCAGCTCAAGGAGTACGCGCCGAAGCTGGCCAAGGACCCGCTGAAGTTCAAGGCCCCGCAGCTGATGACGGTGCCGGACATCTTCCCGTCCTGGACCATGAACAAGCTGTCGCTGATGGCCATCGGCGAGGCGTACTACCTGATGGGTTCGCCTTCCCGCAACGACGTGAAAAACCTCACGCAGTTCTACCAGCCGCTGGATCTCATCGGCGAGTGGAACCGTGGCTACGGCAAGGCCGGCTTCCTGCAGTACCAGTTCGTCGTACCCACCGACGCCGTGGAGCCGTTCAAGGACATCATCTACGACATCCAGTCTTCCGGCCACTACACCGCCCTGAACGTGTTCAAGCTGTTCGGCGAGGGTAACCAGGCGCCGCTGTCTTACCCGATGAAGGGCTGGAACGTGTGCGTGGACTTCCCCATCCGCCCGGGCCTGAACGAGTTCCTGGACCGCCTGGACGACCAGGTCATGCAGTTCGGCGGCCGCCTCTACCTGGCCAAAGAGTCCCGCACCTCCGCCGAGAAGTTCCACGCCATGTACCCGGGGATGGCCGGCTGGCTGAAGACCCGCCGCGAGATCGACCCGACCGGCGTGTTCGCGTCCGACATGTCCCGCCGACTTGAGCTGAACTAAGGAGAACCGACCATGTTGAATGCAGTAGGCCAAGCCCAGCACATCCTGCTCCTCGGCGGCACCAGCGAGATCGGCCTCGCCATCGTCGCCGAGCTCGCCTCCCGCGGCGGCAACCCCACCGTCACCCTGTGTGCGCGCAAGGACTCCCCGCGTATCGACGGCGCGATCTCGGCCGTCCAGCGCGCCGGCGCAGGCCACGTGCGTCTCGTGGACTTCGACGCGCTCGATTTCGCCTCCCACCCGGCCGTCATCGACGCCGCGTTTGCAGACGGCGACGTCGACGTTGCCGTGGTCGCCTTTGGCACCCTCGGTGACCAGGAGCAGCTCTGGCAGGACCAGGCGGCGGCAGTCGCGTCCGCGCAGACCAACTTCACCGCCCCGATGTCCGTCGGCGTCCTGCTGGGCCAGCACATGAAGCGCCAGGGCCACGGCACGATCATCGCCCTGTCCTCCGTGGCGGGCCAGCGCGTGCGCCGCTCCAACTTCGTCTACGGCGCCTCCAAGGCGGGCATCGACGGGTTCTACCTGCAGCTCGGCGAGGCCCTGAAGGACGACGGCGTGACCGTCACCGTGGTTCGCCCCGGCCAGGTGCGCACCAAGATGACCGACGGCCTCGACGAGGCCCCGCTCACCGTGAACAAGGAAGACGTCGCCGAGGCCGCCGTCGACGCCGCCCTGGCCGGCAAACCCTCCGTGTTTGTGCACAAGCTCTTCGGCCCGATCTCTCTGGTGCTGAAGGCCATCCCGGCGCCGATCATGAGCAAGCTGAACTTCTAGTACTGCGCGCATAATTCAGCCGCGACCCGTCCCCGCTGACGGATCGCGGCTGAATTTGTCAGACCGGCCCTATATCCCCAGGACCCTGACTTTTCTGTCTGAAAGTATCAGGACCACCTAGTCCTTGGCGCGGCCCATGCCGAGCAGCACCTGCTCGCGAAGCCGACCGGTCCCCACCACCGCCAGGACACAGCCAACCAGCGCGACCGCAACAAGCCCGCCGAACAGGGCCACCTTGTCCAGCACGTTGACGTGGATCATGACCATGATGGTGCCCATCAGGCTGCCCATGCCGAATCCCAGCAGGGCCACCACCAGCATTGGAACCCCAACCTCGCGCACGGCCACCTTGGTGTGGAACGCGGCCGGCGCGCCAATGAAGTAGAGCGATTTGGTCAGTTGCTTCTGCTCCACCACGGCCAGTGCCTGAGTGAGCAGGGTGGATGACACCAGCAAGACCGCCGCGAAGACGGCGGTGATAGCCACACCGGGGGGAGTATCACCCGTGATCATCTTCAGGACGGGCTCTTCCTCGACTTCCGGTACTGCGGAGATCCAGGCGCCAATACCGCCAATGAACGCCACGAAGTACAGGGCGGTCACTCGCTTCCAGGTGGTTCTCGCGCCTCGGCCGACCCGACGCGTGGCAACGTAGTTTGCGGCCCCGGGGACCCGGTAGCTCAGGCGTGCGAGGAGTTGGATCACGCCGACGGCGATCAGTGCGTTGACGTTGAGAATGCCGCCGGCTACGACCAGCACCACCACGAACTCCAACGCGTCTGCCTGCGGAGCGATGCTCAGCGAGCTTAGGTAGCGGTACAGCACCACCGCACCAACCAGTGAGAGCACCAGCGTGATCATGTTCTGTCCCTTTGGTGGGATTTTCTTGGTGACGCCGAGTGGGGTGACGGAGACTCGTCGCAAAGCAAGCCACACTGAGCACGCAGCCAACACCAGCACGACGATCCAGGCGATGGGGATGACCCACCAGGTGAGCATTTCCCAGGTGTCGACGCGCTTTTCCTGGAACGTCAGCAAACTCCACGCCGGGCACGTAACTATGTACAGCACCGAGCCCAGCACCAACCCGACAAGCGCCTGGCGCAGCGATTCCAGGATCATCATCCCGCGTACCTCGCCGGCGGTCGCGCCGATGAGGCGAAGCACCGCCAGGTGCTCCTCGCGCCCGCCCAGGTTCGCGCGCGCGGCCTGGGTGAGCAGACCCAACAGGCTCGGCACGAGCAGCACGCACGCGAATAGCGCGAGGAAGATATACGTGATGGAGATCGGCCCGCCCAGGTCTTTCGAGACTTCCACGAGCGCCTCGTGCGGGTGTCTGTCGCGCGCCACGAACATCCAGGTGCCGCCCATAAGGGTGCACATCATCCAGCTCGCCACCGTCACCGCAACCAGCGACAGCGCACGAACCCAGCGCTCGCCGATCTGCCGCTGCGAGCGCCCTTCGCTTGTCTGCGACACCGCCGACCGCATCAACGTCACCGAACTCATAGCGCCACCTCCGAGTGGATCAGGCCGTCGCGGATTTCAACGCGGCGGCTGCACCAGTCGGCGATCTTCGGGTCGTGCGTGACCACCACGAGTGCTACACCGAACTTCTGGCACACGGCCACGATTTGCTGCATAACTTCGTGGCCGGTGGCCTGGTCCAACGCCGCCGTCGGCTCGTCAGCGAATACCACAGACGGCGGCCCGGCCAAAGCACGCGCGATGGCTACGCGCTGCCCCTGCCCGCCGGAGAGCTGCCCCGGGTACCGGTCCACATAGGCACCCAGACCCAGACGTGTGAGCATGTCCACCGCATCCTTGTGCGCTTGAGATCGCGACACCCCGCGCATGATCTGCGGCAGCGCGACGTTTTCGGTGGCGGTCAGCTCCGGCAGCAACTGGCCGTCTTGGAAGATGAAGCCGAAGTGCTCCAGGCGCAGGCGCGAGCGTTCGGCGTCGCTTATTGCGGCTACATCGCGGCCGTCGAACAGCACCTCGCCCTGGTCGGGAACGAGCACGCCGGACATGCAGTGCAGCAGCGTCGATTTACCAGAGCCCGAAGGCCCCATGATGGCCACGGATTCGCCGTCGCCCACCGTCAGACTGATGCCTTCGAGGACCCGCTGCTGGGGGAATGACTTAGTGATGTCTCTGAGTTCAAGCATGGTTTCCATTTCACAGGTGGTCGTCGCTAAGCACTATGGCCCTGACTCCCGAATATGGGTAGTGCTAGCTCTACCCCGCTACGCTTTCGGACATGCGGCGAAGAATAAACCACGAACAGCGGGCAGCGGCAAAAATTCACCAGCTCACCGCATCGCGGCGCAAGATTGCGGAGGCCTACGAGGTGGAACGCCTGCGCATCGAGCGCGACCTGCACGACGGCGCGCAGCAGCATTTCGTGGCCGCGGCGATGAAGCTGGGCGAGGCCAGGCTGGATGTCGATTCGCCGCTTCTCGACGACGCCGCCCGCGACCTCCACAACGGCCTCGACGCACTCAGGAGAACCGTGCGCGGCATCCACCCTCGCGAGCTATCGGACCACGGGCTCATCGCCGCGATCGAGACGGCCGCCGCGCAGTACGGCCCGCACGTCACGGTCCGCGCGCCGCACGAGCTGCCGCGTATCGACGGCTCCGTCACCGCCGCCGCCTACTTCTTCACCGCCGAAGCACTCACCAACGCCGCGAAGCATGCACCCCAAAAACCTGTCAGCGTGCTCGTGACTTGTGACCACACTCTGAACATCTCGGTGACCGACCAGGGCGGCGGCAACGCGCACATCACCTCCGGCGGCGGGCTCGACGGCATGCAGGAACGGATCGCGGCGTTCGGCGGGACGATGGAGGTGACCTCGCCCGACGGTGGGCCGACCACCGTCACCGCCCGTATTCCGTTGCTGTTGTTCCGGGGAGAAAGTGGGATTGCGCCATGAGGATTGTCATCGCGGACGACTCCGCACTGCTGCGGGAAGGCGTCGCCGGCCTGCTCACCCGGCGCGGCCACGAGGTTGTGGCGCAGGTGGACAGTGCGGATCGGGTACAGGGAGTCGTCGATACGCATGTGCCCGACCTGGTGATCACAGACGTGCGGATGCCACCGAACATGCGTGACGACGGCCTCCAAGCCGCGCTGGCGCTACGCAAGCAGGGCCCGGTTAACGTGCTGGTGCTCTCGCAGTACGTTGCGCCCGCCTACGCGCGGGAACTGTTCTCCGGTGGCGACGGCGGCACCGGTTACCTGCTCAAGGATCGTGTCGCCGAAGTGAAAGACTTCATCCAGGCGTGCGAAACCGTGGCGTCCGGCGGGGTGGTCATCGACCCGGACGTGGCGAGCGCGCTCATGGCCGCGAGCTCGCGCTG
The DNA here is from genome assembly GCF_013978595.1 of Corynebacterium haematomassiliense. Classification (GTDB taxonomy): domain Bacteria; phylum Actinomycetota; class Actinomycetes; order Mycobacteriales; family Mycobacteriaceae; genus Corynebacterium; species Corynebacterium lehmanniae. The sequence continues at coordinate 1,941,991 of NZ_JACDTZ010000001.1, read as the reverse complement.
GCTAACCACGCTCACGCCGCGCGAGACGGAAGTACTCGAACACATGGCGGAGGGCCTGTCCAACGCGCAGATCTCCGAGCAGCTCTACCTCTCCGGCGCTGCGGTGGCGAAGCACGTCTCCAGCATCTTCTCCAAACTGGGGCTCACCCCCGACGAGGACAACCGTCGAGTACGCGCGATCCTGATGTACCTGGCAGAACGTGGAGTTGGATAGCGTATGCGAAACTGTTACGTATGACTACCGCTTACCACCCCGACGAGCTGTCGGTCGGGCAAACCGCTGCCCGGACTGTCGCGGCCGGGCTCGCCGGCGGCGTGATCGCCCTGGCCGCCTGGTTCGTGCTGCACAAGATCTCGCTGCCGGCGTTTAACACGTCGATGGTGACCAGGTCTTTGGCCACCGCCGCGTCCTTCGTCTGCATCGGCGTCGGCGTCGTTTTGGCCGTGCTGTGGACCAAGGGCAAGAAACCCTGGATCTCCTCGGCCATGATGTCGTTGGTGCCGGCGGGGCTGGTGGTGTCGTCTATCGGCATCCCGCTGGGCGCGACCCGCCTCTACCTGGACGGCATCCAGGTGGACCAGGGCTTCCGCACCCAGTTCCTGTCGCGCATGACGGAAAACCTCGGCCACGCGGACATGGCGTACAAGGACCTACCCACCTTCTACCCCATGGGGTGGTTCTGGCTGGGCGGGCGCACCGCCAACGTGCTGGGTATGGAGGGCTGGGAGGTGTACCAGCCGTTCGCGATCGCGACGCTGGCGGCGGCCGCGGCGATGCTCACCCCGGTGTGGCGCCGGCTCACCGGCTCGCTGCCCACTGCCCTCGCCATCGCTACCGTGACCACGGCTGTCGTGCTCACGGAGGTGCCGGAGGAGCCCTACGCGGCGGTGGTGGCCATGTTCGTGCCGGCCGCGGCCGTGTTGTCGTACCGGGCGGTGAACGGCTCCTGGGCATCCACCATTGCGCTGGCCATCTACCTGGGCATTTCCGCCAGCTTCTACACGCTGTTCACTGCGATTGCGGCGCTGACCATAGTTGTCCTAGCGGTCGTCTACACCTTCACCAAGCGCTCGGTCCAACCGCTGGTGCACCTGCTGGTCACCGGCCTGGGGTCAATGGCCATCGCCGCGGTTTCCTGGGGCCCGTACGTCTGGCGGGTCATCACCGGCGACGAGCCGCTGGAGTCCACCGCGAACCACTTCCTGCCCATCGAGGGCACGTACTTCCCGCTGCCGTTCCTGTCGTTCTCGCTGATCGGGCTTTTGTCCATGATCGGGTTGATCTACCTGATTTACAGGATCAAGGAGCCTGAGTTGGCGGCCCTTGGTGCGTCGATAGGCGTGTGCTACCTGTGGGCGCTGGCCTCGATGGCGGTCACCCTGCTGGGCACCTCCCTTTTGGGCTTCCGCCTCGAGGTGCTGATTGTGGCGCTGTTTGCCACCCTCGGCGTGATTGCGATCTCCGAGTTCGGGCTGAACAAGTACACCACCGCCGTCGCCGCGGTCCTCGCGGTGGGCGCGCTGCAGATGGTGCAGAACATCCCGGTGGAAAACGAGGACTACATCGACCAGGCCTACGCCGACACTGACGGCAACGGCGAGCGCGCGGACCGCTTCCCGCCGGACGCGGGCCGCTACTACCAGGAGATGGCCGACTTCATCGAAGAGCACGGCCACATGAAGAACGACGCGGTGATCTACACCGACGAGATCAACTTCATGGCCTTCCAGCCCTTCTACGCGTTTAACGCTTACACCAGCCACTACGCCAACCCGCTGGGCGAGTTCGAGCACCGCAACGACGAGCTGAAGCAGTGGGCGGAGCTCTCCTACGAGGATCCGGAGAAGTTCACCGAGGCGGTGGACAATTCGCAGTGGGAGCCGCCGGTCGCGTTCGTGTTCCGTGACAACGGCAAGGACGGGCTGAAGACCCACATCGCGCACGACATTTACCCGAGCCAGCCGAACGTGCGCTACGAGGGCTTGTTCTTCAACCCGGAGGCCTTCGAGCAGGACTGGGACCTCGAGCAGTTCGGCCCGTTCGCTGTGGCGGTGAGGAAGTAAGGTGTCCGCTGTGAAAAGAGTCCAGACCACCGCGACTGTCGCGGGTTTGATCGCGTTTGTCCTGCTGTTGCTCGTGCCGTTCCTGCCGGTCAAGCAGACGGAATCGTCCGTGGCGTGGCCGCAGAACGGCTCGGTGGCGTCCGTGAACGCGCCGCTGATTTCGCTCGCGCCGCAGCAGCTCGATGTCACCGTGCCGCTTTCGGCTATCGACGAGCTCCGCGAGGACCAGTCGTTGCTCCTTGGCACGCTGCCTGAGGGTTCCCCGAAGGCCAGCGACCGCGGCTTCTTTGTCACTTCCCCCGACGGCGGCCTGGTGGTCAGCTCCCTGAACGAGGTGCTGCTGCAGCTCACCCCGGCGCAGGTGAAGAAGCTGCCCGACGATGCGAAGCTCGAGGCCCACCTCGCGCACGACTTAACCACCGTGGAGATCCCTGGCACTGATTACGCCGAGGAGGACGACGAGGAGGATTACCGCCCGCAGCTCACCGGCATCTACACCGAGCTCAAGGATGAGCAAAAGCTTATCGACGCAGGCCTGTCCGCCCACGTCGACATCAACTCGCGATTCACCTCGAAGCCGACGCTGATCAAGACGCTGGCGATGGTGCTCGGCCTGATCAGCGCCCTGATCTCCCTGGCCGCGCTGCGCAAGCTAGATAAGCCCGCCCCGCGCCTGCGCCGCCAGGGGCTGAAGCCTCTCGACGGCCTGGTGGCCGCCGTCCTCGGCTTCTGGCACATCTTCGGCGCTAACACCTCCGACGACGGCTTCCTGCTCACCATGGCGCGCGTGGCCGCCAACACGGACTACATGGCCAACTACTACCGCTGGTACGGCGTGCCGGAGGCCCCGTTCGGCTCCCCGTTCTACGACCTGCTGGCGTTGATGTCGCAGGTCACCACGGCGTCGACGTGGATGCGCCTGCCGGCGCTGTTTGCGGGGCTGGGCACGTGGTGGCTGCTCTCCCGCGAGATCCTGCCGAAGCTCGGCCCCGAGATTGCAAACAGGCGCGTCGCCCACTGGACCGCGGCGCTGGTGTTTTTGACGTTCTGGCTGCCGTACAACAACGGCACCCGCCCGGAGCCGATCATCGCGTTCGGCCTGATGGCCACCTGGGCGCTGTTCGAGCGCGCCATGGAGACCGACCGCTTGGTCCCCGCCGCGTGGGGCACCGTCGTGGCGGCGCTGACCCTGGCGTGCGGCCCGACCGGCCTCGCCGCTGTGGGCGTGTTCCTGATTTCTTTGCCCTGGGTGTTGGGGACCATTGGGCGTCGAGAGGCAAAGCTCGCTTCGATCGCGCCGTTCATGGGCGCCGGCATGGCTGTGATGGTGCCGGTGTTCAAGGACCAGACGCTGGCGACTGTGCTGGAGGCGACCGCGGTGCGCTCCGAGGTGGGCCCCGCGATGCACTGGTTCGAGGAGTGGAGCCGCTACTCCGTGCTGTTCGAGCAGACGGTGGACGGTTCGCTGGCGCGCCGCTTCCCCATGTTCGTGCTGCTGATGTGCATCGGCCTGACCCTGTGGTGGTTCGCCCGCGGCGGCGAAAGGACCAAGACCGCGCAGCGCATGATGCTGATCATCGGTTTTTCCACCTTCTTCCTCATGTTCACGCCGACGAAGTGGACGCACCACTTCGGCATCTACGCCGGCCTTGGCGCGGCGATCGCGGCCTACGGCTCGGTGGTGCTTTCGCGCATCGCATTGCAGTCGAAGCGCAACCGCTCCTTTGCCACGGCCGCGGTGCTGTTCCTGCTGGCCCTCACGCTGGCGGGCTGGAACGGCTGGTGGTACGTGTCCTCCTACGCGGTGCCGTGGTGGGACCGCACCCCGCAGCTGAAGGCCGTGGAGTTCAACACCGTCGTCCTGGCCATCGCACTCGTGGTGTTTGTGGTGGGCGTGGTGCAGTCCATGCGCCCGCCGAAGCCTGTCGACGCCTCCCGCTGGGCCGGCGTCATGTCCGCCCCTATCGCCGTGGCGGCGGCGCTGATTGTGGCGCTGTCCTGCCTGACGTTTGTGAAGTCCTTCATCTCCCAGGCGCCGGACTACTCCGTGGGCATGGGCAACGTGCGCACGTTTGCGGGCGAGCGCTGCGCCCAGGGCGCGGACGTGCTGCTGGAGGAGGACACCAACGACGCATTCCTTTCGCCTATCGACGGCGTCCCGCTCGGCCGCTCCTTAGATTCCGGCGACAACCACGGGTTCCACCCGGACGGCGTGCCCGCCTTTATCGCCAGCGAAAACGCCGACACGTCGGACTCGAGCAACCAGCAAGTGCAGTCCGACGACACCGCCGACGTGGACCCGGGCTCCGACGAGGCGCAGTCCACCTCCCGCGTGAACACGCAGGGCAACCGCCCGCGCTCCATGCGCGGCGTGAACGGCTCGACGGTGCGCCTGCCGTTCGGCCTGGACTACACCCGTGTGCCGGTGCTGGGCACGTTCGAGGACGAGCCGACGCAGTCCGCCGAGCTGGAGACCTCCTGGTTCGACCTGCCTGAGGTTTCCGAGGAGCGTCCGCTGCTGGTGGCGTCCGTGGCCGGCCGCATCAAGCACCACGACATCAACGGCATCGAGCAGGAAGGCAACGAGCTGGAGCTGCAGTACGGCCGAAAAACCGATGGCGGCGTACAGAAGCTCGGTGCTGTGGAGATGCTGGACCAGGGCCCGACCCCGCAGTGGCGCAACCTGCGCTATCCCATCGCTGACCTGCCCGAGGACGCCGACGTCGTGCGCCTGGTGGCCAAGGACACCTCCCTGGCTGAGAAGGACTGGGTGGCGGTGACCCCGCTGCGCAACCCGAAGCTGGTGGAGCTGAACACCATGTTCGACTCCGAGACCCCGGGTCTTTTGGACTGGACCGTGGCGTTCCAGTACCCCTGCCAGCGCCCCTTCTACCACCACGCCGGCGTGGACGAGATCCCGGAGTACCGCATCATGCCGGATGCCCCGGGCAAGGCGAAGCTGTCCGGCTTCATGGACTTCCTCGGCGGTGGCTCGCTCGCCCCGGTGGAGGCCGTGAACACCTCCTACGAGGTGCCGGGCTACCTCAAGGGCGACTGGCAGCGCGACTGGGGCTCTGTAGCCAAGTACGAGCGCCGCACCAACTCCGAAGGCGAGGCACCGGCGCTGGCGCAGGTGGACATCGCTGAGAACACTAGGTGGGGCCTGTACACTCCTGGTCCGATGAAGGTGCGCGACCCGGAGGAATAAAAGGTACAATCCCCTCGCTATGAAACTGCCAAGAATTGCTGCTGCCGCTGCCCTGCTGTGTTCCCTGGTCGCCGCCCCTGTTCAGGCCCAGGCCCAGCAGAGCTGCGCCGCGCATTACCTGGTCGCGGTGCCGGGCGGCGCCAACACGGCAGAGGGCATCCCGGACTATGTGCCGCACGGCGGCAACGTGTTCATGACCGGCGTGCTCACCCGCCTGGGCACCGGCGGGGAGATCCACCCGCTGTGGGTGTCCTACCGGTCCACCCCGTTCGCCACCACGGAGTACGAGAAGTCCAAGGCGGGCGGGCTCAAGCGCGCACGATCCACTGTGTCCCGGCTGGCTAACGCGTGCCCGGACGCGAAGTTCAGCTTTACCGGCTACTCGCTGGGCGCGGACATCGCCGCCACCATCACCAGCGACATCGCCAACGGCCGCGGCCCGATCGAGCCGGAGCGCGTCTCCGGCGTGGCGCTGTTTGCCAACCCGCACCAGGGCGGCAACGGCGCGGTGCTCTCCGCCGGCACGTCCCCACACTCGCGCGGCTCGCTGGGCTCGCTACCGGGCGGCTACGGCGTGCTCGGCCCGCGCGTGCTGGAGATCTGCCGCGTCGACGACCTGGTGTGCTCCATGCAGGAATCGCACCGCGGCCTGGTCGCCCCCGCCATGCGCACCAACCTGGCGGCCGGCCGCGTGCCGCTCGCCGAGTTCAACGTGCTGTTCCGCGCGATGGGTTTGAAGTCGCTGGGCATTTTCTCCGACATCGGCTCCCACGGCGGCTACACCCTGGCGCAGCAGCGCGAGGCTTCCAACTGGATTATCGAGCAGTCCCAAGCCCCCATCCAAATTCCCGTTCCGGCGGTAGAGTTGGGGCATGAATGACCTCTTTGAGCTTGTAAACGGCACGTGGGCGAAAACCCACGAAATCCCCGCTGACCGCGGCATCGACGGCGCGTTCTACATGCTGCGCGACAAATCCGAAGAAGATGTCCGGGCGATCTTGGAAGACGGTGCCGGTTTGGGCGGCGCCCTGTTTAGGTCCTTCATGGACAACCCCGGCGACATCAGCTCCCTCGACCCGGACCTGGCCAAGATCGAGGTCGCGGACGTCGACGAGTTCGTCCGCGGCCTGGGCGAGCTGGAGCGCGTCGGCGTCGGCGGGCCGGTGAGCTACTGGGTGGAGAAGGACTCGCAGGGCGAGAACTCCGTCGCCTACATCTTCCAGTCCGGCCTGGGGCTGCCGGACGAGGCCTACTACCGCGACGAGGACCACGCGGAGACCCTCGCCGCCTACAAGGCGCACGTGGCGAAGATGCTCGGCTTCCTCGAGCCGAAGTACCTGCAGGGCCTGACTCCTGAGATCGCCGCCGAGCGCATCGTCAACCTGGAGACCCAGCTGGCGGCGAGCCACTGGGACGTGGTCAAGGCGCGCGACGCGGTGGCCACCTATAACCCCACCGACCTTGAGGAGTTGCCGCCTTTGGTGCGCACACTTCTCGACGCCTCCGGTCTTTCCGGAAAGGTCGTCAACATGATGCCGTCGTTTACTGAGGACCTGGACGGCATGCTGCGCCGGGAAACACTGGCGGACTGGCAGCTGTGGGCCGCGTGGAACATCCTGCGCTCCCGCGCCGGCGTGCTCTCCGAGGAGATCGGCAAGGCCAACTTCGAGTTTTATGGAAAAAAGTTAAGCGGCGCTACCGAGCAGCGCGACCGCTGGAAGCGTGGTGTGGGACTCGCGGAGAGCCTGGTAGGCGAGGATATTGGGCGGAGCTACGTCGATAAGCATTTCCCGCCCTCGTCCAAGGAGAAGATGCTGGAGCTAGTGGAGTACCTGATCGCCGCCTACCGCTCCCGCATCCAGCAGCTGGAGTGGATGAGCGAGCCGACGAAGCAGCGCGCGCTGGAGAAGCTCGCGCAGTTCAACGCCAAGATCGGCTACCCGGAGAAGTGGCGCAACTACGCGGGCCTGGAGTTCGGCGAGGATCTGGTGGACAACGTCCGCCGCGGCGCCGCGTTCGAGCACGACTACCAGCTGTCCAAGATCGGCAAGGCATCCGACCGGGAGGAGTGGGTGTCATCCCCACAAACCGTCAACGCGTTTTACAACCCGGTGGTCAACGACATCACCTTCCCCGCCGCGATCCTGCAGCCGCCGTTCTTCGACCCGGACGCTGACGCCGCGGAGAACTTCGGCGCGATCGGCGCGGTGATCGGCCACGAGATCGGCCACGGCTTCGACGACCAGGGCTCGCGTTACGACGGGCTGGGCAACCTCAACTCCTGGTGGACCGACGAGGACCGCGCCAACTTTGAGCAGCTGACCGCCAAGCTGGTCGGCCAGTTCAACGGCCTGGTGCCGTCCGTGCTGGAGGGCACGAAGACGAAGGGCGTCAACGGCGAGTTCACCCTCGGCGAGAACATCGGCGACCTCGGCGGCCTGGGCATCGCCGTGGTGGCGTACAAGAAGTACCTGGAGGATAACGGCATCGACGACGAAAAACCCCAGAAGTTCGGCGACCTAAACTCTGAGTACACCGGTTTCCAGCGACTGTTTCTGGCGTGGGCGCGGGTGTGGCGCTCCAAGGCACGCCCGGAGATGGCCGCGCAACTCTTGGCCATTGACCCACACGCGCCGAACGAGTTCCGCTGCAACGTCATCGCCGCGAACATCGCCGAGTTCTACGAGGCGTTCGAGGTGGAGCAGGGCTCCACGATGTGGATCGACCCCGAGGACAGGGTGACGATTTGGTAGAGCACATCAACGAGCAGGGCGACCCGGACTTCAACGTCGGCGGCATCAAACGCGACATGCCGCCGGAGCTGCAGCTGGAGCAGCTGGCGTCCTACATGCACGCCACCTACGAGGACGGGCCGAATTACCTGGCGCTGCTGCCGGACCGCATCACCCACGCGGCGATGCTCATGCTCGGCACTGCCGTCGACCACGCCCTGCCAGCGACAAAGTGGGCCGATGGAGTCACGGTGGAGCCCCACGAGCTGGGCGTCGTGTTCCGTCCGTCGGAGCCGAACGGCAGGTGGGCAGTCTCGCTTTGGGACGGCCCCGCAAACGCCAAAGACATGCTCTGGCGCCCGGACGTCGCCGCCGCCGCGGAGCTGTCCGGCACCACGATCTTGGACGTGGACTCAGTGGCAGATGCTGCTCAGGCAGTGAAAGAAACCGGCGCCGAGGTGGTGTGGGCGCTCGGGGATGCAGAGTTGCCGCAGGCAGACCGCTACATCGTCACCTTCCCCACCACTCAGCCCTCAGTGGACGGGTTGATCCAGGTCAGGGCAGGCTCTGGCCTCGAGGGCACCGAGTACCACGCCGACGGGTTCATCTCCACGCCGGCGGAGATCCGCCGCCGGGTCACAGACGCCGCCGACGCCCTCTAGCCCAGCACGGAATCGGCTTCGTCGACCTCGTCGAAGGTGGGTTCGTCCACCTCGGCGAGGAAGAACTGGGCGCCGTTGGCGTCGTGCACGCCCGCGGTGCCATTTTCGGGGCCGAACTCCACCCCGCCGCCGAGGTTTTCCACCTGTGTGCAGGCCGCGTCCACGTCGCGCACGCCGAAGTAGCTGAACCACTGGGCGTGCTCGCCGACGAACATGCCCAAGAACGGCGCGCCGTCCTCCACGGCGATGAAGTAGCCGTCTTCCTCGCGGATCTCCCAGTCGAAGAGCTCTCCGTAGAAGTCGATGGCGTCCATGCTCGGAGCCGAGTACTCGTACCACACCGGAACACCCGGCTCACCTGCGGCGAGGAAGCGCTCCTCCGGGTCCTTCAGCCCGAACAGGCCGCCGGCCGGGTCCTGGCACAGGGTCACGGTCTCGTCCGAGCTGAGCACCTTGCCGCCCAGCTTCTCCACGTTCTCCGGGCTGCCGATGAACGACGTCACCCACATGTCCATCTGTGCCGGCACGATGCCGGCCACCGGCAGGCCCTCCTTGCGGGCAGTGCCGTCCACGATCTCCCAGCCCAGAAGCTGGGAGTAGAAGTGGGTGGACTTGAGCTGGTTCTGGGTGACCAGGTCCTGCCAGAACGGCATGCCTTCCCTGCCTTCGAATGCGGGCATTACAGGTTCCTCCACTTCTCGGGGTCGAAGTCGTCGTTGGCGGTGCGTTCGTCGAAGTAGTCGCCGTCGTCGCCGTCGACTACTACCGTGGCTGAATCTGCGCCAAGGCCGACGGTATCGCCGTCGATAAGCGAGTGCCCCCGCGAGGTGACCACCGCGTTGTTGACGGTGACCTCGCCGGAGCTGATGGCCTCCTTGGCGTGGCCGCCGGATTCGGCGAGGTTGGCCAGTTTGAGAAATTGTCCGAGTTTGATCGTGTCGCCGGAAATGGGCACGTCGATATGCATAGCGGTTAGTCTAAGGCATGCGAAGAATCTGGGCGTTTACCCTGCCCCTCCTGCTTGTTGGCTGTGTACAGGAAGTCGAGGTCGTTGAAGAAGAGTCCACCGTGACCATCCGCTCCATCGGCGACATCCTGGTCCACTCCGACGTGTACACCACCGCGCGCACGGACACCGGCTTCGACTTCTCGCGCATGTTCGAGCCGGTCAGCGAATACATGCAGGACGCGGACATCACCACCGCCAACATGGAGGTCCCGGTCGCCGGCGAGGAGTTCGGGCTGTCCGGGTATCCCCAATTCAACGCCCCGCCTGAGATCATCGATGCACTCGCCGGAGCAGGCGTGGACATCGTCAACAACGCCACGAACCACTCGATGGACAGGGGGTGGCGGGGGCGTGGTGGCGTCGACAGGCAACATGCGCGAGCGCGGCATGCTCTACACCGGCAGTTACGCCTCTGATCAGGACAAATCCGTCCCCCGCATCATCGAGGCCAACGGCATCACCGTCGGCTTCCTCGGCTTCACCTACGGCACCAACGGCCTGCCAGTTGAGCAGGAGCATTTCGCATCGCTTATCGACGACACCCTGGCCGACCAAGTCGCCGCCCTCGATTCACAGGTCGACGTCGCGGTGGTGATGCTGCACATGGGCGACGAGTATGCGCCCCTGCCCAATGACTTCCAGGAGGAGACTGCCGCGACTGCTTTGGACGCCGGCGCTGACCTGGTGCTCGGCGGGCATCCGCACGTGGTGGAGCCGTTTGCCGGGCCCGTCTGGTACTCCCACGGCAACTTCCTGCACGGCCAGTGGGAGGAGCCGACCAAGGTCGGCGGGATTGGCGAGTTCACGTTTAGCGGCGCCCGGTTCATGCCCACCTACACCGTTGGCCCGCCGATCAGCTACGACCACCACGTGATCCCGCTCGTGGAGGCCGCCGAGTACCTGGATGTTCATAGATGGATGGCGGACCTGCACGAGCGCCTGAACGTCGAGGTGGTGGACTACCTCTAGCGTTCCGCCTGGTCCACCGGCATGATGCTCATCGTGTCGATGTTCACGTGCGCCGGCAGGCTGGCCACCCACCGGACCGCCTCGGCGATGTCGTCCGCGGTGAGGTTCTGTTTGCCCTCGTAGACCTTGCTCGCGCGCTCCTCATCGCCTTTGAATCTGTTCAGTGAGAAGTCCGTCTTCACCCGGCCGGGGTCGATCTCGCACACGCGGATGTCGTTCTCCGCCTCCTCGCGCCGAAACGCCCTGGTCACGCCGCGGAGCCCGTGCTTGGCCGCGTTGTAGCCGGAGCCGCCCTTGTACGCGTCCGTGCCAGCCACCGAACCGATGTTGACCACCAGGCCTTTCGACGCCTTGAGCTGCGTGTACAGCGCGCGGGTGACGCGCATCGTGCCCATCACGTTGGTCTGGAACATCCATTCCCAGTCCGCGTCGTCCGCGTCGCGCAGAAAGTCCAGCTCCTTCGCGCCGCCGGCGTTGTTGACCAGCAGGTCCACGCGTTCAAGAGCCGCAAGCTTCTCGACGCTCCCCCGGTCCACCACGTCCAACTCCATCGCCACCCCACCAATTTCGTCCGCGATTTGCTGGCACTTCTCCAGGCGACGCGCCGCCACGACGACCTTCCAGCCGTCCTTGGCCAGCGCCCTGCAGGTGGCCTCCCCGATGCCTGCCGATCCGCCAGTGACTACTGCTACCTTCTGCTCGCTCATGAGCCGAAGTGTAGGCCCTCCCACAGCATCCAGATGGCTAACGCGATGAAGATGCTGCCCGTGATGACGTCGATAAGCTTGCTGTACTTGGTGATCACCCGCGACATCGCACGGACTGCCAGCGCAAAGCCCACGAACCAGATGGTGCCGGTGACGACCATGACCGGTGCTGCGACCCACCCGAGGTGCGCGAACTGGGCGAAGATGGCGCCGAAGAAGAGGATCGCCTTCGGGTTGGACAGGTTGGTGAGCAGGCCCGTGAGCAGCGGCCTTGGCACCTGTTGCGTGGCGGGGATTTCCGGGTCGGAGGCGCGGATGGCGCCGATGCCCATCCACAGCAGGTAGGCGCCGCCCACGATCTGCAGCACTGACAGGACCTGCGGAAATGCCTGGATCAGCGCGCTTAACCCCGCCAGGGACGCCACAATCCAGATGGTGTTGCCGAGCATGATGCCTAGCGCGCACATCACGCCGGCTCTACGGTCCTTTGACCCCACGCGGATGATCTGCACGAGGTCCGGGCCGGGGCTCGCGATCGCCGCCAGCCACACGCCGAGTAGCGCAATCATGTCGCCTCCATTTGCCGCATGGTGATGTTCAGCCGGCCTTCGAGCAGGTCGGACGTGCCTTTCCTCGCGCCGAGCACGCCGTGTTTCGCCCTCCTGGCCGGCCCGCCAAAGACTACAACGTCGCCGGACAGCAGCAGCGTATCGCGCCCTGCGATGCGGAAGATCGTGTCTTGACCGAACGACAGGCTGACCACCGCGTTTTCGGAATCTTCCTCCGCGTCCACGTGCTGCCCCATGCCCTTACCCGGCGGGTAGAAGTTCACCAGCGCCGTCTCGATCCTCGGGGTCGGACCGACAAGCGGGTCTATTTCCCGCGCCTTCGCCATGACGTTATCCGCGATGACCTGGAAGTTCTCCGGGATCTGCGGCACCGGGTGGCCGTCGACCTCCCTGACCATGCGGTACGGGTTCGTTGCCCAGAACCAGCCCAGCGAGAGCAGCCAGGCATCCATTTGGCCGTGGCCGACCTTTGGTCGTCGCATAGCAACAGGCGTCCCTGCCGCCTTCCTGACCAGCTCGCGCGCTTGGTTGACCAGTTCCTCCTGCTCGGCCGGCGTGAAAAAGGCAGGCAAATGGACCGCACCAGGGATGATGCGGGCGGGCGGCCGCGGAATGACGAGCACGGGAATAATGTAGCGCATTGGCCCGTCACTGTCGAATTTGTAAGTGGTTTTCTTTATCTTTTCCCTGGCATACCCCTTGACAGTCGTTCGTGTGTTCTATATTGTGGAGCGTACCACGACGAGAGGGGCGCCCGTGACCACCGCCACCACAGCACCGAAAAGATTCCGTAACCAGCGAGAACACGACCCGGATAGCGAATGTGCCCAGGCCATCCGGGACACGTATTGGACCATGTTTGGGCACTACGCGTACCCCGGTTTCGATGTCGAGGATTTCGACGCCACAGTGACCCAACTGCAGCTCGCCACCGGCTGGCACAAGGGGTTTGTCAAAAACGCTATCCTCGGCCACGCCGCACTGCAGGACCTCCCCCGCCTGCGCGAGCTGCAGCAGGAAACACGCCTGATGGATGTGGGGCACTTGACCGCGGTCTACACCGCGATTGAGGAGCTCGGGGAGGATGTGGACGAGGAAGCACTCATGCTTATCGACGGCATCCTGGTAAACACGTTCACCCCCACCCGCCACGACCAGGCTGTTCCCCAGCGTAAAACCGTCACAGACCGCATCCGTGCCGCGATCAAGCGCATGGACAAAGGCCGCGCCTACGACAAGCGCAAACGAGAAAAGCGCGAGCAGGACAACTCAGAGAAGTTCGGCGTCCACGAGTACCGCGATCGCGCCATCGTGCAGCTGGACACCAACTCACTGGACGGCCGGAGGATCCAAGCCAACGTCGCCGAAGTTGCGCGCGAACTCGGCATCAGCACCTCCGACGCTGCCATCAAGCTGCTCTCCGGAGAAGCCATCGGCATCGAGATCACGCCGGTGCTGAACGTGTACAGCCCGAAGAACCGCGGAAACGGCGACCCGATCTTCATCCCCGGCTGCGGCTGGACCGAGCCGGAGGCCGCCACCGCCTTCGAGCGCTGGATCGCCGACACATTCATCGACGAGCGCGACCTCGACGCCGAACTGCAAAAACGACTGCGGGGCTACGTCCCCAGCGAGGGAATGCGCCACGCCGTGTACGCCCGCAACCGCACCTGCATCTACCCGGAGTGCAACCGCCCCGCCGAGCAGTGCCAGCTGGACCACCGCATCCCGTACGACGAGGGCGGACCAACAGAGGCGGACAATCTGTTCCCCCTGTGCCAGCACCACCACAACATGAAGACCGACCGGACGGCGTTCTACATCCCAGACCCGTACACCGGGGACATCATCTGGCTGTTCGCCGACGGTTCCTACGTGGTCACCGTGGAAGATGGCCTCCTCCGCGACCAGTTCACGCCTGACGGCCCCAGGTGGCAGTCCAGCATGTCCGCCGTGCGCAAAAACCGGGCGCGCGCAGCGGAGTTTTTCGCCAAAGGCCACAAAATCCTGGACACTTTCGACCAGGACTTGGACCTCGAACAGGCCACCGCCGCAATCGCCGACCTGGAGCAGGAATACGGCATGAAGTTCGGGTTCACCCCAGAGATGCCGTACGTGGAACCCTTGCCCGAAGAACCGGTTGACGCCCCATTCCCCGACCCGGAAGAGGAGGAACACTAACGCAGGTAGAACTTGTCCACCACCTCGTACTTCGGGCCGCCACTTCGGCCCTTGCCCAGGTGCGACTCCAGCAGCAGCACTTCATCGGCCGCGAATTCGGGGCCGGTGTAGATGGCGAGGGCGTGGGCGTGGTCGTCGAGAAGCCATGGATCCCTTGTGCGAGTGCCTGTCCGCGCGACGGTGAGGTGCGCGCGCTGGCGGCGGCGCATGTCCGGGTCGAGCTGGCAATCCGCCATCAGGTCTTTCAGCGGCGCCTTGTCGCCGCCGACCCCGATCCACATGGTGCGCCGATCAAAACACCCGGCTCCTCGGAGGTGCAACCTCAGGGGCCGGGTGAAGGCGGTGGCTTGGGCCAGGTGGTCGGTGACCGCGGCGGCGTCGTTGGGCTGTGACCCGTAGAAGGCGACCGTGATGTGCCAGTTGTCGGGGTCGACCCAGCGCACTTCTGTGCCCGAGAAGTCGCGGATGGGCCGCAGGGCGGTGATGAGGTGTTCGCGAACATCGGCCGGAGGGACGATCGCTGCGAAGAGGCGTCTCATGGCCCACACGCTACCCTTAATTGCCATGTTTGACCTCGCGAAAATCGGACGGGATTTGCCCGTGTCGCGCGTCATCGACCAGTTGCCGGACAAAGGCCCGCTGGTGGTGGAGGCGCCGCCCGGCACGGGCAAGACCACGCTGGTGCCGCCGGCGATCGCGAACAAGGTGGGAAAAACGCTGGTCACGGCCCCCAGGAGGGTGGCGGTGCGGTCCGCGGCACACAGGCTCGCGCAGCTGAGCGACAGCACCAAAGTCGGCTACAGCATCCGCGGCGAGCACAAGGACGGCGAGCTGGTCGAATTTGTCACGCCGGGCGTGCTGCTCAACCGCTTGCTCAAGGACCCCGGCCTCGAGGGCGTCAACGCGGTGGTCATCGACGAGGTGCACGAGCGCCAGATGGACACCGACCTGGTGCTGGCGATGTGCATGGAGGTCGCCCTGTTGCGCGATGACCTGTACCTCACCGCCATGTCTGCCACCCTCGACGCCAAAAAGTTCGCGGACCACATGGGCGCGCAGATCCTGTCGACGGAGGCGGTGACGCACCCGCTGGACATCCAGTACGCGCCTCACGCGGAAAGGATTCAGGGGACGAGGGAGTTTTATCGTCACGTCGCGGCGCAGACCACAAGCGAGCACCGGACGCTCGTGTTCGTGCCCGGGGTGCGCGAGGTGGATCTGGTGTGCGGGTTCCTGGATGACGCGAGACCGCTCCACGGCCGCCAGACCAGCAAGGAGCAGGACGAAGCCTTGAGGGGCGACAACCGGGTGGTGGTGGCGACGTCGGTGGCGGAGTCGTCGATAACTGTGCCGGGTGTGCGCAAGGTGGTGGACGCCGGGCTGTCCAGGGTGCCCAAGCGCGACAACCGGGGCATGACGGGCCTGGTCACGGTCTCGGAGGCGAAAACCAGCGCCGACCAGCGGGCGGGCCGCGCGGGCCGCGAGGGCCCCGGCGAGGTCGTGCGCGTTTTCACCCGCGACGAGTACGCGAAAATGCAGCCGGACATCACCCCGGAAATCCTCACCGCGGACCTCACCGGCGCGCTTTTGACCATGAAGGCGTGGGGGTCGCCGGACTTACCGCTTATCGACGAACCAAAGGACCTCACCGAAGCCGAAACCAACCTCGAACAGCTCGGGGCGACACGAAACGGCACGATCACGGACTTCGGCAAGAAACTGGCGAGCCTGCCCCTGGACCCAAGACTCGGCGCGGCGCTTTTGGAGTGGGGAGCCCAGGCGGCGCCGATCGTCGCGAGGCTTGCGGGCGAAGCTGACGCCAAAAGGCTGCGCAGGCTGGTGGAAGACAAGGGCCCGGTGGACCCGGGCGAGGTGATCGCGTCTGCTTTCCCGCAGTGGATAGCCAAGAAGGTGGGCGAGGAATACCAGCTGGCGTCCGGCACAAGGGCGAAGTTCAACTCGAACGCCGAGTGGATCGCGGCCGCGGAGGTGCAACGGACGCACAACGGGGCGGTCATCCGCGAGGCGGAGCCGATCGCGTTCCCGGAGCACCGCGTGGTGGAGGAAAAGGTGGCCTACCTGGAGGACGGCAAGGTCAGGGGCCGGAAGGTGGCCAGGATCGGCGCGATCGAGCTCAGCTCCACGCCGGTCAAACTCACCCCGGACGAGGCGGCGGAGGCGCTGACGGACGTGGACTTCGCCAGCTTCCCGCTGACCAAGGAGGAGCAGCACCTAAAAGAGCGGCTGGACTTCCTGCACGAGACTCTGGGTTGGCCGGATGTCAGCCAGGGCGATTATTCGCCGGAGGTGCGTGGGGTGGCCGAAGGTGCGTCGATAGGCAGTTGCGACATGAGGCAGGCGATGCTGCGCCAACTGGATTGGCAGCAGGTGGCGGAGCTGGATGCGGCGGCGCCGAAGGAGTACCAGTACGACAGTGGCAGGCCGGTGAAGCGCGTGAAGCTGCAGCACATGTTCGGCCAAAGGGGGCAGACGGTCTCGGGCGTGAAGGTGTTGTACCACCTGCTCTCCCCCGCCGGGCGCCCGCTCGCGGTGACGGACGACCTGGATAGCTTCTGGGAAGGGCCGTACCAGCAGGTGCGCAAGGAGATGCGGGGCCGCTACCCCAAGCACGCGTGGCCGGAGGACCCTACTGGCACTGGGAAATGATGGCGCCGGCACCGGCGAGACCCGCGGCGGCGAGAATGGCGGCGATGCCCATGTCCACGTCCCTGGAGTTGAGGTCGCGGAGCTTCACGTCTAACTGGAACGGAATGCCGTCCACCTGCAGCTGCAGGTGGTTCTGGCGCGCCACGAACGGGATGCTCATCTGGGACGCGAACCCGAGCGGCAGCAGCACCAGCAGCGGCAGGCCGACGCCGAGGGCGGTGGCGGAGCAGCGGTGGGAGACCTCCGGGGCGTACTGGACAAACGCGTCGATGACGGCGCCTTCCTGGGACGCCTCATCCTCGGTCTCAGTTCCCACGGTGACGTGGACGGGGAAGACCTGGGTGGTCTCGTCCGAAAACGTCGCGGTCACCGGCCACTCGTACACACCGGGGGTAATGTCCTCCCCCGGTTCGAGGCGGATGGTGCCGTCTGGTGTGATCATCGCCCAGCTAGGCATGGAGTCCGCCTCGTACCACGCCGCGCCGCGCGGCAGCGGGGGTTCGACGGTGGCGGTCAGCCCCGGAACCACGGTGGTGGGCTCGTACCCATCCTCGGCCTGAGCTGGGGAAACGGACGCGCAGGCGAGCGCGATGGCGCTCGTGAGTGCAATAAGTTTGGTGCGCATTTCTACGGTTCCCTCAGTTGTAGATGTTTATATGGCTTTGAATAATGGATGATTGTAGTAGACAACTCCTGATGTAGTGTTACTCGCCATGTCAAAGCGCACTGTCTCCGTGTGGACCTTGGTCTCACTCATTATCGGATCCACCATCGGGTCCGGCATTTTCGCGCTGCCCCAAAACATCGGATCCGTGGCCAGCCCGGGCGCCATGCTCACCGGCTGGGCCATCGCGGGCGTGGGAATGCTCTCCGTCGCCTTCGTCTTCCAAATCCTGGCGGTGAGGAAACCGCATCTTGATTCCGGCGTCTACTCCTACGTCCGGGCGGGGCTGGGCGACTTCATCGGGTTTACCTCCGGCATGGGCTACTGGCTCGGCTCGGTGATGGCCCAGGTGGGGTACGCCACACTGTTCTTCAACACCCTCGGCTACTACTTCCCGGCCTTTTCCAACCGCTGGGTGCTGGCTATCTCAGTGAGTGCGCTGAGCTGGCTGATCTTCTTCGGCCTGACGCGGGGCCTGAGGCAGGCGGCGGTGATGAACGCGGTCACGACCGTGGCAAAACTGCTGCCCATCCTGGCGTTCATTGTGCTGGTGGCGTTCCTCGGCTTCTCCTGGGACCGCTTCACCATGGACTTCTGGGGCTCCAACCTGCCGTTTGCGGACCAGCTCAAAGGCATCATGCTCTACACCGTCTGGGTGTTCATCGGCATCGAGGGCGCCTCGGTGTACTCGAAGCAGGCGCGCGTGCGTAGCGACGTGGGCAAGGCCACGATCATCGGCTTCCTTTCTGTTTTGGGCCTGCTGGTGGCGGTGTCCACCCTGTCCTACGGCGTGCTCAGCCAGGAGGAGCTGGCGGCGCTGCCGGACAACTCCATGGGCGCGGTGCTCGAGGAAGTGGTCGGCCCGTGGGGCGGCGTGCTGATCTCCGTCGGCCTGTGCCTGTCTGTTTTGGGCGCGTACGTCTCGTGGCAGATGCTGTGCGCCGAGCCGATCGTGCTGATGGCGCAGGACGGGCTGCTGCCGCACTCCATGGGCAGCCACAACGAAAACGGTTCCCCAGTGCGCGCGCAGCTTCTATCGACGCTGGCGATCCAGTTCTTCGTGGTGGTGTTCTTCCTCTCCTCCGCGTCCTACAACGCCATGGTGCAGCTGGCCACCATCATGTACCTGCTGCCCTACATCTTCTCCTCCATCTACCTGGTGCTGCTGGCAATCAGGGGCAAGGGCCTGACCCACCCGCACGCCGGCACGCGTTTCGACGACTCCGGGCCCGAAGTTTCCCGCCGCGACAACCGCAAGCACCTCTTCGTGGGCCTGATCGGCTCCGTGTACTCGCTGTGGCTGATCTACGCCGCGGACCCGGTGTACGTGCTGCTCGGCGCCCTTGCCGTGGTGCCGGGCCTGGTGCCCTACATCTGGACGCGCCGCAAGCACGGCGACAAGCTCTTCAACGCCTTCGAGTGGGTCGTGGTGACGGTGGTGCTGGTCGCGGCGGTGATTGCCATCTTTGGGTTGCTCAACGGGTCTCTAACTTTGGAGTAACTCCCAGCCCAACTTCGCACATAGCGTGACGACGAGCCCAAGGAGTGCCACGCGCACCAGCGTCGACCCACCCTTGAGCACCGTCCGCGCACCCAACTGCGCACCCACGACGTTGGCGACTGCGAGCGCGAGCGCGAGCTTCCAGTTGATGAAGCCGCCGAGCCCGAACACGAACAGTGCGCCTAAATTCGTGGCGGTGTTGACCACCTTCGCCCTCGCCGCCGAACGCACGAACCCCTGGGTGAACACGGCGGTGAACGCCATGATGAGGAACATGCCGGTGCCGGGGCCGAACACGCCGTCATAGCCGCCGATGACGGCGACAACAAGCGCGGCGAGGGCGAGGCGCTTGCCGGAAAACACCCCGGCGCCTTCCTGCCCAAACTTCGGGTTCAGCGCCACGAAGATGCCCACCCCGACGAGCAGGATGAGGATGATGGGGGTGGCCACGGAGTCGTCGATAAGCGAGACCGCCCTGGCGCCTAGCGCTGCCGCGACCCCCGCGATGAACGCGTAGACCCACGTGATGCGCGGCACCCCGACGCGGCGCACGAGGGTGGCGGCGGCGGACGCGGTGCCCGAAATCGCCGCGACCTTGTTCGTCGCCAGCACGGACGCCGCTGGCATCGCCGTGGCCGACATCAGCACCGGGATGAGCACGAGCCCGCCGCCGCCGATCACCGCGTCGATCCAGCCGGCGAACGCGGACGCGGCGAGGAGGAAAACGATCACGGGACTACTATGCCCCACATGAACCGTTGGCTTGTCGCTGCACCTCTCTCGGTGGCGCTCGGGCTGCTGTTTTCTTTTCTGGGGGTTCCGGCAGCGTGGATCCTGGCCGGGATTCTGGGGGCCGGGTCGGTGGCGCTGGTGACGGAGGAAGACCTGCCCGTCAATGAGCACCTGTTCACCTTCGCCCGCGGCACTGTCGGCGTGTTTGCGGCGCTGCCGCTGGTGGGGATGAACCCGCTGCCCTACCTGCTGCCGGGCGTGGTGGCGGGCGCGGTGGTGATCGGCATGGGGTTTGTTGGCGGCCTAATTCTGGCCAACCACGGCGTTTCACGGGAAACAGGCGTGCTGTCGCTGTTGCCCGGCGGGGCGTCGCTGATGCCGGCGATCGCGCGCGACGTGGGCGCGGACATCCGCTACGTCAGCCTCAGCCAGTACCTGAGGCTGCTCATCGTGTCCGTGTCGTTGCCGCTGGTGGCGTCGCAGTTTACTTCAGTGACCCGCACTGAGTTGGATCCCTACTGGTGGATGTGGCTGCTGGTCCCGGCGCTGATTGTCGCCGGGGTGTTCGCGGGCAAGCTGTTGAAGTTCCCCAACCCCTCAGTGTTTGGCCCGATGGCGTTGACGGTGCTGGTGGGCGTGCTGGTTGACGTGACCATCGTGCCGCCGCGGCTGCTGTCCATCGTGGGCTTTTTGGCTATCGGATGGATGTGCGGCGGCGGGCTGAACGTGCCCGCGCTGCGCCGGTTCTCCCGCCTGCTGCCCGCCACCCTGGCGTACATCGCCGGGCTGATGCTGGCGTGCGCCGGCATGGGGTGGCTCATGGCCAAATGGCTGGGCTTGAGCTTCTACGAGGGCTACCTCGCCACCAGCCCCGGCGCGCTGGAGACCGTGCTGGTGCTGGCGACCAGCCCGGCCGTGGTGGCGCTGCAGGTGATCCGGCTGATCATGGTGATCCTGTTCGCCGGGTGGCTGCCCAGAATCCTCAAGCGCCTCTAGTGGTGCAGCACCTCGTTGGTGAGCATGTCCATAGGCATGGAGCCGAGCTTGAGCGCCTTGACGTGGAACTCGTGCTCGCTCATTCCCTGGGCGAGCGCCTGGCGGCGCAGGTCCACCCAGTCCTTGTAGCCCAGGGCGTACGACGGCGCCTGGCCCGGCCAGCCCATGTAGCGGTCCAGCTCGAAGGCGAGGTTCGCCTCTGGCATGGCGGTGTTGTCGCGCAGGAAGGCCTTGGCGTATTGGGCGTCCCAGGTGCCGGTGCCCTCCGGGGTGGTCTTGCCCAGGTGGACGCCGATGTCCACCATCACGCGGGCGAGGCGGAGACGTCGTGAGTCGAGCAGGCCCATACGGTAGCCGGGATCTTCGAAGAAGCCGTGGTCCTCCATGAGGTGCTCGGCGTAGAGCGCCCAGCCCTCGCCGTGGGCGGAGTTCCAGCACACGGATCGGCGCCACAGGTTCAGCTCGCTGCGGTTGAGCAGGGCGTAGCCGTGCTGCAGGTGGTGGCCGGGGATGCCCTCGTGGAAGACGGTGGACAGCTCCTGCCAGGTGTGGAACGTCTCCTGGCCCTCCGGCACGGACCACCACATGGTGCCGGGGCGGATCATGTCGTCGCTGGGCGGGGTGTAGAAGATGCCGCCGGAGCCGGCGCGGTCGATGTCGCACTCCACTTTGTGCAGGCCGTCCGGCACGTGGAACGCGTCGGCGGCCTTGTCGTTGATGCCGGACATCCACTCGATCAGCGCGTCGGTGCCGTGGAGGATGTAGCGCTCGTCCTGGTTCAGGTTGCGGTAGGCGCCCGCCACGGAGACGTCGCCGTAGAGCTCGTGCGCGATGGCGCGCTGCTCCTCGACGGTCG
Source organism: Corynebacterium haematomassiliense (assembly GCF_013978595.1). Taxonomy (GTDB): domain Bacteria; phylum Actinomycetota; class Actinomycetes; order Mycobacteriales; family Mycobacteriaceae; genus Corynebacterium; species Corynebacterium lehmanniae. Next base: position 1,920,474 of record NZ_JACDTZ010000001.1, on the reverse strand, counting down.
TGGCCAGTTCCTCCTGCGCCCACTCGTAGCTGGCGTCCAAGTCCACCTCGCGGCCGTGGAAGAACTCCGCGAACAGCTGGTAGCGCTCGCGGCCCACGCCGTCGTTGTGGGAGGCCTGCGGCGACAGCTCGGTGGACAGCCAGTCCGCCATCTGCAAAAACGCCTCCTTGGCGTGCCCCACCACGTGCGAATCGGGCGACAGCCCCAGGTGGTCCAGCTGGGATTCGGTGTCGCCCAACAGCTCGCACTGGTTGATCACCGCGTCGATCTGGCGGTGGGAAGCAACATCGCCTGTCGACGCCGCCTCGCTCAGCGACTCCCGGTAGCCCGCCAACGCACTCGGGATGCGGGACATGCGCGAGGCGATGTTGTCGAAGTCCTCTTCGGTCACCTTCGGCATCAGGGCGAAGGAGTCGCGGATGGTCTGCACCGGCGAATCGATGTTGTTCAGCCGGCACAGAAGCTCGCCGCGGTGGTGGAACTCCAGCTCCGCGCTCATGCGGTCGCGCAGGATCGCGGCGGTGAGGTTGTCCACGTCGTCGAAGTCGTCCTCGTCGTCGGAGGCGTCCGTGGAGTCGTTGAGCGCGTCCACGTCAGCGACCAGGTCGCGCATCCTGTCCGCCAGGCGCCCCCAGTAGTCCGGGGAAAAGTCCTGCAGCTCCCCGTCGTGGCCGTCAATGCCGATTTGGGTGGCCAGGGTGGGGCTGATCTCCGCGAGGTCGTAGACGAAATCCTCACAGGTAGCGTCCAAAAGGGACGGCTCGCGCCAGCGTTCGTTGGTCATGCCGAACGATTGTATCCGACCTGGCCAAATGGACAATTCTATCAAGGGCCAGGTAAATATATTCATATGATCTTCTCGCGTCCACGCACACCGGCAGCCAAGTGTCTGCACCTGATACGGCTGCAAGAAACGACGTCGAGAAGCGATCTTGTGAAGGCAACCGGGCTGTCCCAACCCACCGTCACCCGCGCCATTTCCGCGCTGGTGGACGCCGGCTACGTCACAGAGCGCAACGACCTGACGCAGTCGAAGGGGCGCGGGCGGCCCACCATCCCGCTAGAACTGGCGGACATGCCCGGCGTGCACGCGGGCGTCGCGGTGGGCACTGAGTCCACCTACGTGGCGCTGTTCGACCTGAAGGGCCGTACGCTACTGTGCCGCGACATGGACATCACCGTGAAAAAGGTCAGCGAGGACGACTTCATCCAGTCCATGATGGCGGAGCTGAACCAGATGACCACCAAGCTGGAGCGCCCCATCCGCACCGTGGGTGTGACCACCTCCGGCACGGTGCGCGAGGGCGGCAAAGTCTTCGCGCCGAACCTGGGGTGGGACGGCGTGGACATCGGCGACCAGCTGCGCGAGCAGTTCTCTGTGCCGGTGGAGGTCTCCTCCATCTCCAGCGCGATCGTGGGCTCGGAGATGCAGTCCGCCGCCTCGCTGAACAACCCGTCGGTGATGGCGCTGTTCGCCGACGACTCCATCGCCTGCGCCATCTCCCACCCGGACGGGGTGGAGCCGATCGAGGTGGAGCAGGGCGAGCTGACCACCCAGGGCCTGATCAACGCCATCGGCGTGGAGAATATCCGCACGCTCAAGGACGCGGTGACCGATTCGCGTGAGGACACCCGCTACGCGCTGGACCGCCGCGCCCGCGGCTTGGGTGCGCTGGTGGCGGGGCTGTGCAGTAACTACTCCCCAGCCACGGTGGTGGTGGCGGGCAGCGCGTTCATCGACGATCCGCTGGCCTCCGCCCCGTTCGCCCGCACCGTGCGCTCGGAGGCGAACTGCAGCCCGGAGCTGCGCCTGATCCCCACCCACCGCGAGGTGGTGCGCGACATCGCCCGCGCCGTGGCCCTGGACCACGTGCTGCGCGAGCCTCTCCAGGTGGCGGGGTCGTAGATGAAGCGCGCCGCTTGGGCTTGTGTGCTGCTCCTGGCCGGTTGCGCCGCCCAGGAGGAGGCCGAGCCGTTGCACACCGAGGTGACCACCCAGCCCGCGCCCGACCCCTTCGAGGGTCTGGACGAGGCGGTGGCCGCCATCGAGGAGGAAACGGGCACTGAGGTGGGCGTCGCGCTTTTCGACGGCTCCGAGATGACGCAATCCGGCTCCCTCTACGCGCTGCCGGCCTGGTCCACCATCAAGATCCCCATCGCCCGCGCGGCGGTGGAGCACTGCGACTACGGCGCGGACTACGTCGAGGAGCTGACCGAAGCCTCCATCGAGTGGTCCGACAACGACTCCGCCCGCGCCCTGTGGGACTGCATGGGCAGCGACGAAAAGGCCGGAGAAATGGTCCGCGAGGAGATTGCCAAGTCCGGCTCCCAGGTGAAAGTGGAAGGAGCCTTCGGCACCACGAGCTGGTCCTTCCCCGGGCAGGCCCGCTACGCGTACTACCTAAGCCAGCAGGACGAGGACGACCCGGTGATCATGGAGATGCACCACATCGCCGAAGACCAGTCCTACGGGCTAGGCACGCTGGAGACCGTGCCGTTCAAGGGCGGCTGGTCCGACGACAAAACCGACGGCTCATGGCACACCCGCCAGTTCGGCTGGTTCGACGGCTACGGGGTGGCCATCGGCGCCCGCAGCGAGGATGGCAGCTACGACGACACCATGGACGCCTTAGACAAGGTGGCGAAACTGCTGGATCTGCGGCTCGACGAACTTGTACAGGGTCTGCAGCACTGACAGCACCGTCAGCACGGTGGCGATGATGCTGAGGATCTCCTTGGGTGAGGAGGACGAGCCGGCACCGCCGAAGATGAGCTTCTTCGGGGTGGTGCTGGGCTTTTCGCGCCCGTTCGCTGGGCGGTGCAGCACGGTGTTCTGCTCGCCCTCGATGCCCTCGTTGCCGGCGCCGACGCCGCAGGTGGAGGTCACGCTGGCCTCACCCTCAGCGGTGACCACGCTGGCGAACCCGTAGTAGCGCATGCGCGGGTTGAGCAGGTTGTACAGGTGGCCGTTGCTGTTGTTGAAGTGACCGTTCGCCCGGACGAGGTCGTTGACCTCGTCGTAGCCCCAGCCCTGCATCGCCTTGTCCATGCTGGCGGTGGAGTGCAGGTTCTCCCCCGGCGCGGCCTTGCCCTTGTACGTGGCGGTTTTGATGTCGCCGCAGTTGTTCGTGCAGGTGGAGTTGTACGGGCGCTCGTGGCGGAAGAACTTCGCAGCCTCGGCGCCGCGCTGCAGCGCGATGCGGGACAGGCCCGCGTCGTACTTGGCTGCGCCCACATAGGCATCGCGGGTGGTCAGGCCGTGCTTGGCGGCGGCCTGGCGCAGGGTGGTGCCGTTGAAAGGCACGTTGCGGTCCCACATGTCCCCGCGCAGCTTGCGCAGCTCACGCATGGCGATTTCTTGGTCGGAGGTGAGGTTGAATTTCGCCTCCACGGCGATGACCTGGTCGGCGGGCTGGTTCAGCTCCACCCCGGTGACGGGTGCCGGGTCAGCGGCGGCGAACGGGGCGAGGGTCAGAGCTGTGGCGGCCGCGGTCGTCGCGGCGAGTAAACGGGTACGCATAACCTGAGCGTAGCGTGTACCAGAGCATAAAGCCGACTGGGACCAGGGTGAACAGCAGCTCCGGGACGTGGAACAAACTGAACGAGATGTTCACCGAGGCGAACGGCACCATAAACAGCGCGAGCACGATCGCGCCCCAGCGACTGTAGACGTAGGCCAGCATCGGCAGGACCCACACCCAGTGGTGGTACCAGGAAAACGGGCTGACCAGGCAGGCCGTCATGCCGATGAAGGAGGCGGCAAGCGGGGCGGGAGCTCGTCGAGAAGCTAAAAGCGCAAGGGCGGTGACCAGGGCGCAGAGGATAAGCCAGAGCCACAGCTCGTCGTGGCCGGCGCGGGCGAGGACCTGGCGGATGGACTGCGCGCCCGGGTTGTCGTCGGCGCCGATGCGGGTGGTGGTGAAAATGGCGTCGGTCCAAAAGCTTTTCGCGTCTGTGACCTCGGAAAAACCGGTGGCGACGGTGCACAGGAACGTGAACGCGGCGATAAACACCGCGCCCCAGCGGCGCTGCTGGATGAGCAGGAGGACGAAGAACGCCGGCGTGAGCTTGATGCCCGCGGCGAGCCCGACGCCGATGCCGGGGAGTTTGTGGCGCGGCAGGAAATCCAGGCACACCAGCCCCATGAGCAGCAGGTTGATCTGGCCGAAAAACAGGGTGCCCTGCACCGGCGAGAGGCACAGCACGAACACGGCGGTGAGCAGGAGGGCATCTTTGCTTGTGGACGCCCGCACCACGAGCAGGACCACCAGCACGGAGAGTAGCTTCCACACCACCCCGAGGGTTTCACTTTCCGTCAGCCACGAAAACACCACGCCGGCGAACGGCGGGTAGGTAAACGGCAGGCCGGGAAGCAAGTCGGCGTCGTAGAGCGGCTGGTGTGTGGCGACCTTCTCGCCGCCCAGGAGGTAGACCTTGAGGTCGCTGGGGAAGGCGGTGGTGAACGCGTTGGGCAGCCCGGTGTCGATGTAGCGCCAGATCGCAAACGCCAGCAGGAAAATGAGGCCGATCACAGGTCGAGCCCGTCCAGGATCTCGTCGAGCGCGTCGGCGACCTGTGCGCGCCAGAGCGTATCCACTTTGGCGTCGGCGCGGCCCGGCCCGCCGTTGATCACGGCGGTGGGGTTGCCCTGCTTTTTCGCGTCGAGGATGAACTTGTAGCCGCTCATCACCGCCAGCGAGGTGCCGATCGCGATCACGCTCTCCGATTCGCGCAGCCAGGCATCTGCAGCCTGTCTGCGTTTCTTCGGCACCCCCTCGCCGAAGTACACCACATGCGGTTTGAGCCGGTGGCTTTGGCACGTGGGGCAGGCGATCATGCGGAAACGGGCGACGTCGTCGGGTTTGAGCTCCACGTCGCCGTCCGGGTTCAACATGGAGCCCTCCACTTCCACGGAGTCGAAGTAGGTGGGGTTGGCGGCGGTGAGGAGGGCGTCGATAAGCGAACGCTCGTGCAGCGTCTTGCAGTCGAGGCAGACGACATGCTCCATGTCCCCGTGCAGCGCAATGACGTTGTCGGAGCCGGCCTGGGTGTGCAGCCCGTCAACGTTTTGCGTGATGATGCCGCGGATCAGGCCCGCGCGTTCCAGCTCGACGAGCGCGAAATGCGCGCGGTTGGGCTGCGCCTGGCGCATGTAGCGCATGCCCACGAATGCGCGGGCCCAGTAGCGGTGCACCTGTCTCGGCGAATGCGCGAACTCCTGGAACGTCATCGGGCGGCCCTTGGTCAGGCGGCCGTTTTTGCTGCGGTAATCCGGAATCCCCGAATCGGTGGAGATGCCCGCGCCGGTGATGATGAGCGTTTTCGGGTTTCCTAGTTGCTCGAGGATTTTCTCTTTTGCGTCTGGCGTGGGAGGGGTGGTTTCGGTGACGACCCGCTCGATGGAGCGCACGGCGGAGCGGTGCGCCATGGCGATTGCGGGGTCGTCGAAGTGGGGTTCCATTAAACCGGAAGTGTATCCCCTAGCACCACAACAGACCGTGTTGTCTATATATCCGGTTTGCGTTTTCAGGCCGAAGGAGTAGTTTATCCACGTCTTTACTACACAAGTGAACAATTCTGTCTAGAAGGAGCCGCTCATGCCTAAGTGGGCAACAAGCTTCGGCGCGCAGGTCATCTACGGCCTGATCATCGGCCTCATCCTCGGGTTTATCGCCGTGGACGTTCAACCCCTGGCCGACACCCTGGACTGGGTGGGATCCACCTACGTCAAACTGCTCAAACTGCTGATCCCGCCGCTGGTGTTCACCGCGGTGGTCACCTCGATTGCCAACCTGCGCCAGGTCACCAACGCCGCGCGCCTGGCCGTGCAGACCCTGGTGTGGTTCGCCATCACCGCGTTCTTCTCCGTGGTCATCGGCATCCTCGTCGGCCTGGTGATCAAGCCCGGCGCGAACACCTCGGTGGATGCGGCGACGGCGGCGGAGCCTTCGTCGACAGGCTCGTGGATGGGCTTTTTGAACTCCGTGGTGCCCGCAAACATCCTCGGCCTGGGTGTCTCCGGCGAGTCCGTGAAGTTCAACGTGCTGCAGATCCTGGTGGTTTCCCTGCTGCTCGGCATCGCCGCGGTGCGCGTGGGCAAGGCCGCCGAGCCGTTCATCGAGTTCTCCGGTTCCCTGCTCAAGGTGGTCCAGGAGGTGCTGTGGTGGATCATCCGCCTCGCCCCGATCGGCACCGCCGCGCTGATCGGCAACGCGGTGGCGTCGTATGGCTGGGACGCGCTCGGCTCACTGGGCAAGTTCGTGCTGGCCATCTACATCGGCCTGGCGCTGGTGATTTTCGTGCTCTACCCGATTGTGCTGGCCGCGCACCGCATCCCGGTGCTGGAGTTCTTCCGCCGCGTGTGGCCCGTGACCACGCTGGGCTTTGCCACGCGTTCTTCTATGGGCGTGATGCCGGTAACCCAGCGCACCACCGAGGAAGCCATGGGCGTGCCCAGCGAGTACGCCTCCTTTGCCATCCCGCTCGGCGCAACCACCAAAATGGACGGCTGCGCCTCCATCTACCCCGCCATCGCCGCCCTGTTCGTGGCGCAGTTCTACGGCATCGACCTGTCCATCTCGGACTACGTGCTTATCGTCATCGTGTCCGTGCTGGGGTCCGCGGCCACCGCCGGCACCACCGGCGCGACCGTCATGCTCACCCTGACCCTGTCCACCCTGGGCCTGCCGCTCGCCGGCGTGGGCCTGCTGCTGGCGGTGGACCCGATCGTGGACATGGGCCGCACCGCCGTCAACGTCACCGGCCAGTCCGTCGTGGCGACGGTGGTGGCGAAGCGCGAGAAGATCCTCGACGAGTCCCGCTGGTAGGGCCTACCTAAACGGCACCTCGCCGATCGCGCGGCGCAACTTGCGGGTGCGCAGTCTCTCCGGGTGCCGCGCGAGCTTCTCCACGGCCCTCACGGCGCACATGACGTGGGCTTCCTTCGAGTTGGAGTAGAACGCCTGGGCGCCGGCGGGCAGTTTCGGCACGGCGTGCAGCGGCAGGTCGGACACCGCCAGCAGGGTGCCGTAAGGAACGCGGTAGCGGTAGCCGTTCGCGGCGATGGTGCAGGACTCCATGTCCACGGCCGCCGCGGTGGAGCCGCGCAGCCACTCCCACAAATCGCGCGGGTCCTTCCACTCCCAGTTCCGGTCGCCCGTTGACAGCACAGTGCCGGTGCGCATCAGCGACGCATCCGAGCCGTAGACCTTGGACACCGCCTTTTCCAGGGTGCGCTGGATCTCCGGCACGGCGGGGATGGGCAGCTCGCGGCGCAGGTAGTCGTCCAAAACGTGGTCGTGGCGCTCGTACGCGTTGCCCAGAATCAGGTCGCCGATGCGCATGCGGGCGTCCAGGCCGGCGCAGTGGCCGATCATGATCCACGCCTCCGGGCGCAGCACCGCCAGCGAGTCGGTGATGGTCTTGGCGTTGGACGGCCCGACACCGATGTTGATCATGGTGATGCCGTCGCCGTTTTCGGTGACCAGGTCGTAGCGCGGCATCTGGAACTTCGAGCCCAGCTCCAGGTCCTCCAGCGCGACCGTGTCGGAGACGGTCTCCCCGCTCGGCAGCACCAGGCGCGTGTAGCGCGAGTCAGGATCAGACAGCTCGCGCAGCCCGAACTTCACAAACTCGGTCACATGCATGGCGTAGTTCGTGAACAGGATGAAGCGCTGCAGCGAGTCGGCTTCGATGCCGGTGTAGTGCTCCAGCCGGGCCAGCGCGAGGTCGAAGCGCTGCGGCCCGAAGTGGAACAACGGCTTCTCGGCGCCGTTGAACGCGTCCCAGTGGCCGTCGACAATCGCGTCGTGCACCTCATCCAGGGTGGGGCGGGGCAGGTTCGCGGTTTCGTCGATAGGCGGCATGCCCTTGATGTAGGCGGGCGGGATCGCCACATCGGAGTACCCGACATCCACCGAACATGGATAGTTCGAGGTCAGCGCCTCAAGCTGCGCCGTGAGGTAGCCCTCCATGAGGTCCGGGCGCGAGATGACGGCGGAGTAGGTGCCGGCCTCGTCGACGTAGCCGAAGGGCTCGGAGCGGTCGATCGGCCGCCACTGCTCCACCTCCACCGTGAGTTTGGGGTAGCGCACCTCCCCGTACCGGTCGAACTCCCCCGAGCGCGCGATTTCGCACGACTGCTCGTAGAGGGCTTTTAGCTTTGCGACGACCTCCGGTACCTCACACATGCAGCCAGGCTACTCACGAATGAGCACACGGCGCACGGCTTCGGCGCGACGGCCGATTTCCTCCGCGGTGCAGCCTTCGCGGACGCACTGCTCAATGAGGCGTTGCATGCCGGCGACGTAGACGCGGGACATGTCGTCGATGAGCTCTGCGTCCGCGTCTCCCCACTCCTTCGAGCGCGGCAGCAGCTGCTCGCGCATCGTGTCCTTCATGACGCGCTGCACCTCGTTGTCGAACACGGTGTGCACCGGGGAGTCGATCAGGCGCACGGCGGCCTCGTTCTTGCCGTCGACGACGCTGGCCAGCTCGACGACGGACGCCTCGAAGTTTTTGTCGATGCTGAATCGCTCCGCGAAGTGCTCGTAGGCGTCCAGCACCCAGTCCATGGCGGCGGCGAGGATCACCGCGTCGCGGTCCGCGAAGTGCTGGTAGAACACCTGGCGGCTCACCCCAGCCTCTTTCACGATTTGGGACACATTGAGGTCGGACACCTCATGGTCGTTGAGGAGGCGGAGCACTGCGTCGACAAGTGCCTTGCGGGTACGAAGGGCGCGCGGGTCGGTGCTGTCAGACCGGCGGCCGGGCAGGTCGTGGTTCATCCTGGACTCTCCAAAGACTTTGGACGTTAGGCTTTTGTGATATGAGCCTAACTGATGACACCATCGCATTATTGCAGAACCTCATCCAGAATGGATGCGTCAACTATTTTTCGGCAGATTCTGGACAGGAGGCAACTAACGCCGACACGTTGGAGGCCTTCTTCGCAGGTACAGACGTACTAGTGGAGCGTTATGAGCCGCACCCTGGACGCGTGTCCATCAGCTTCACCGTGGAGGGCACCGACCCCTCCGCCGAGCCGCTGACGCTCCTCGGCCACACCGACGTCGTGCCCGTGGACGAGGACAAGTGGACCACCGCCCCGTTTGGGGGCGAGCTTATCGACGGGCGCGTGTTCGGCCGCGGCGCCACCGACATGCTCTACATCACCGCGGCGATGGCGGCGTGCGTGCGCGACGTTGCTCGTGGGGAGCGGCCGCGCGGCTCCCTGACGTTTGTGGGCTGCGCCGACGAGGAGGCCCGCGGCGGGCTCGGCGCAAAGTGGCTGGCCGAGCACGGGAAGTTCTCCTGGAAAAACTGCCTGTCCGAGGAAGGCGGCTCCCACATCCCTGCCGCCGATGGCTCCGACGCGCTGGCGGTCGTCGTCGGCGAAAAGGGCGCAGGCCAGCGGCGGTTGACCGTCCACGGCGACGCCGGGCACGGCTCCGCCCCGTACGGCCGGGACCTCGCCGTGGCGAAGATCGCGGAGGTGGCCCGGCGCGTCGCCGCGATCGAGCCCGAGGTGCGCGCCGACGAGATCTGGGAAGGCTATGTCCGCGCCTGGAAGTTCGACCCCGCGACCGAGGAGGCGCTGTTGCGCGGCGAAGGCTACGAGGCTTTCGGCCAGCTGGAGAGTTACTCCCACGCCATGAGCCACCTGACCATCTCCCCGACCGTGCTGCGCGCCGGAAACGGCATCAACGTCCTGCCGTCCGAGGCGTGGCTGGAGCTGGACATCCGCCCCCTTCCCGGCCAGACGCAGGAGGAGATCGACTCGTTGTTGCGTTCTGCGTTGGGCGAGCTCGCCGACGAGGTGGAGATCACCCACCTCATCACCGAGGACGGCACAGTCTCCCCCACCTCCGGCCCGCTTTACGACGCCATCTGCCAGACCTTCGACGAATTCTTCCCCGGCGTCCCCGTCGTGCCCACCATTGCGGCCGGCGGGTCGGACCTGCGCTTTGCCCGCCGCAAGGGAGGCGTCGGCTACGGGTTCGCCCTGCACGCGCGCGAGGAGACGCTCGGGTCCGTGCTGGGCCAGCTGCACAGCCACGACGAATCCGTCGCCGTGGAGGACGTGGACCTCACCGTGCGCGCGTACCGCTCCCTGATCCGCCGCTTCGTGGGCGCGTAGTAAAACCTTGCAATTAACTGTGCAATACTTGCTTTATGAGGAAGACCTTCGTAGCTACGACCGCCGCCATCGCGGTCACTGCCGGGGCACTGACCGTGCCCGCCACCCACGCGGCGGAACCCACGACCGCCACGACGACGTCGCCCGCCAAGGCACAGCCCCAGACTCGGGAAGATGAACCGTCCACCCTGGAGATTGTGGGCGCTATCGTCGGCTCGCTCGCTTTTGTCGCAGTGGCGGCTGGCGGCGCGTGCTGGGCAATGCAGAAGGGCTTCATCCCGAACCCCGCACCAAAACTCATCCCGTGCAACCCAGCACCGAAGTCTGCGCCTGCTCCCGCGCCGCGCCCGGCCCCCGCTCCGGCACCGGCACCCGCACCGCGCCCAGCCCCCGCTCCGGCACCGGCACCCGCACCGCGGCCTGCTCCCGCCGCTAAGACGTACCCCAACTGTCGCGCAGTGTGGAACGACCTGGGTGGCCCGATTCACCGCGGCGACGCTGGTTACGGCCCACACCTAGATCGGGACGGCGACGGAGTCGGCTGCGAGAAGCGTCCGAAGTAGCCTTTAATCCGCCCCCGATTCGCAAACACGCAGACCCAAATTGCGTCGATGCGGTCGGGGTTCCGTCTTTCAGAGCCAGAACCGCAAAGCTCGCTGACTTACGCTCCCGAATTTTGCAGAAGTGTCAATAACCCACGGCAAATCCCACCTGTCACAATTGCCCCATCCGTGACATACTGGCCTGCATGAAGATCCGCACCCTTGCAATGACCGCCACCCTCGCCGGCACCGTCGCGCTTGCGCCGACCGCTGGCGCCGACGCCATCGACGACACCCTGGCCAAGCTGCCGTCCGGCCCGATCTCCTGCGACCAGGCCTCCCGCTACTGGACCAACGACGCCGACTACCAGCAGAAAGTCCGCCAGGCCCGCGCGGTCGCCGCGTTCGACCGTCGCGGCCCGCAGATCCTCGACGCACTTTCGCGTGTCGACGAAGCCGCGAACCGCTGCGGCCTCAAGGGCACCCAAGGCGGCGCGAAGCCGGCCCAGAACACCCAGCCGAAGCAGAACCAGCAGCAGCCCCAGCAGCAGCCGAAGCAGAACCAGCCAGCACAGAACCAGCAGCCGAAGCAGAACAACCAGAACCCCCAGAACTTGAACGTCCGCCCGCAGTTCCCGGAGCGGATCAACCTCGCCCCGGCGGGTGCGCCGAGCTTCGACGTGCCGGTGGCGAATATCACCACGCTGCAGCTGCCGGACATCATCAAGATGATCCAGCAGGCGCTGGCGCAGATCCTGGCTTACTTCAACATCCAGCTGTAGAGCTCTTCCCCGCTGGCGTGGATGCGCACGCCGGGGGTGGGCGTGAGCCACATATCGGTCTGCAGCGAGTGCTCGCCGTCGCTGCACAGAAACGAGATGGTCTCGTTGGTCTTGTCCAGCACCTGAACCGTCGCGCGGGTGAGCCACGCGTTGCGGCGGCGCACCCCGATCAGCCGCTGATACTCGGTGAATAGCCAGCCCCCTAAAGGCGACAGTTCCGCAGGTGAGGCGGGCAGGGCGGGGCGCACGGCGTCGTCGGCGGACCAGCTTTCGCCGCGCACGCCGGTAAACCCTTGCTCGTCGCCGTAGTAGATCGACGGCATGCCCGGCACCGTCATCAGCACCGCCGCGGCCAGGACGGCTTTCTCCGGCCCCACCTTGGAGGCGATGCGGTCCACGTCGTGGTTGCCCACAAACGTGTTGGGCAAAACATCAATAGGATGCCGCTCCAGCGCGTGGGCGAGCTCCCAGAAGTTCACGTCCACCAGCGAGGACCAGGTCGCCTTCCACAGCTCGTACTGGGTCACGGCGTCCAGGGAGCCTGCCTTGCCTATCGACGCATAGTCCCCGTGAATGACCTCCCCCAAGAACATCGCGTCGGGGAACTCCGAACGGACCCGCGCAAGCACGTCGGCCCAGAAGTCGGCGGGCACGGCGTATGCGACGTCGAGGCGCCAGCCCGCGATGCCGCGACGCAGCCAGTGCAGCATGATCTCCGCCACGGTGTCGCGGACAGCGGGGTCCGAATGGTGCAGGGCGGCCAGCTCGCCGTGGCCCTCCCAGTCCGTGTCGCCGGCAAGCCCCTGCTCAACCCACGGGTGCGTGCGGGCGACGTGGTTGAAGACCCCGTCCAACATGATGTGGATGCCGCGGGCGGAGCATTCGTCGATAAGCCAAGCGAAGTCCTCTTCGTCCCCGAGGCGGGGGTCGATGCGGAAGTGGTCGAGGGTGTCGTAGCCGTGGGTGGCGGAGGCGAAGATGGGGCCGAGGAGCAGCCCGTTGCAGCCGAGTTCGACCAGGTAGTCCAGCCACGGCTCAAGGGTGCGGAGGCGGTGGGCGGTGTCATGCTCCTCGCGGATCGGCGCGCCGAGGGCGGCCAGCGGGTAGACGTGCCACCAGATTGTGCGGTCCAGCATGCGCCCGAGCCTACCTCCTAGCTGCGAAAACGTTCGCTATCGGTCGACTTTTCCGCTCCCTACGCTACGAATTTTCCGCACGGTTGATCAAAGGCTGCAAGCCCTTGGCGATGCGGTCCTTCCAGGTTTTGGCGATCTCGTCGTAGCCGCGGTCGTGCGGGCGGATGCCGCGGTGGGTGAAGTTGACCTTGGTTTCGCCGTCGTCGTCCTCGGAGATGTCGAAGATCAGGGAGGTGTCGTCCCATTCGTGGTCGTTGTCGTCGGTGGGTTCGACGTTCCAGACCACGCGCTTGCCGTCGTCGGCTTCGCGCACGGAGAAGTCGCGGTCCTCGACGTGGAACTCGCCGCCCTTCTCGCTGGCGTTGCCTTCCGCTTTCTGGTCCCACCAGCTGTTGGGTTTGGTGATCGCGCGGTAGACCTCTTCGCGGGTGGCGGGCACGGAGAAGGAGGCGGTGAAGTCGCGGATGGCCTGGGCGGTGGTGCCGTCGGCGAAGGTCCAGTCGGACAGGGTGTGGTCCGGGTCGTAGATGGCCACCTCGACGCCGTCGTCCTTGTACTTCATCAGCCCGTCCTTGATCAGGTCGCGGCCGGCCTTGTTGAAGCCGGTCACGCCGGAGACGTCGAAGATCAGCTTATCGCCGTGCAGCCGGCGCTGCGCCAGCCCGCGCAGGATCTTCTCGGCGGCGGTGAAGTTGATCATGCCCTGCAGCTCCACCACGTCCGCGCCCTCGCGCCGCTGCACGGACTTGATGCCCGGCGCGATGTAGAAGTTGGAGGACAGCAGGTTCAGCCCCAGCGAGCTGGACAGTTCGCGGAAGATTTTCACGCCGCGCACGGAGTTGCCTTGTTTGTTCAAGCGGGGGCTTAGCGACGCGATCCCGAGCTGCCCGGGCAGCGTGCCGATCAGCCCGCCGGCTACACCGGACTTGGCGGGGATGCCCACGTTGACCATCCACTGGCCGGAGGCGTCGTACATGCCGGAGGAGACCATCACGGCCTGGGCGAGGCGGGCGGCTTCCGTGGAGAGCACCTTTTCGCCGGTGACGGGTTGGGTGCCGCCGTTGGCCAGGGTGGCGGCCATGGCGGCGAGGTCGCCGACGGTGACTAGCACTGCGCACTGGGCGATGTAGCTGGCCACGGCGTCGTGGGCGTCGTCGGTGATCATGCCGCCGTCGCGAAGCATGTGGGCGAGCGCCTTGTTGCGGTCGGCGCTGTCGAGTTCGGAATCGAGCACGCGCTGGTCCACGGCAAGGTCGCGGCCAGCGAGGCGGGAGAAGTAGTCGCGCAGTTTCTCGCTGCGCTGCTCCACCGGGATGTCGGGGCCGCCGATGAGTTGGTTCACCGTGATGGCGCCGGCGTTGATCAGGGGGTTGGCGGGGCGGCCGTCGTCGTCAAGCGAAAGCTCATTGAATGCCTCGCCGGAAGGCTCCACGCCCACGTGTTTGTGCACCTCGTCGGGGCCGTACATGTCCAGTGCGAGCGCGTAGACGAAGGGCTTGGAGATGGATTGGATGGAAAACTCGTAGTCTGCGTCGCCGACGGTGTAGAGGTGGCCGTCGGTGGTGCACATGGCCAGGGCGAGTTTGTCCGGGTCGGCGTTTTTGAGCACGTCGATGTAGTCGGCGAGTTCGCCGCTGTCTTGGTCGCGGACGTCGTCCACGATGGCTTGGAGGTGTTCGGTCACTGACGAGAGCATGGTGCCAGTGTAGAGGTGTGCGCTGCGAAGCCATTTACACCGGATATAATCGGATTTATGTACAACGACACGCTCCCCGATTCCAAGAACACCCACCTCTCCGACGCCCACGCCGAGACCGTCAAGGCGACGCTCGGGCCGGTGGGCGAGAACATCCAGACCATCGCGAACACCTTCTACTCCAAGATGTTCGCCGCCCACCCCGAGCTCATCTCCGACCTGTTCAACCGCGGCAACCAGAAGCAGCAGGCGCAGCAGAAGGCGCTTGCGGCCTCGGTGGTGAAGTTCGCGTCGCATCTTGTGGACGACTCCGCGCCCGACCCGGTGATCATGCTCAACCGCATCGCGCACAAGCACGTCTCCCTCGGCGTGACCGAGGCGCAGTACAAGATCGTGTACGAGAACTTGATGGCCGCGATCGCAGAGGTGCTCGGCGACGCCGTCACGCCCGAGGTGGCCGAGGCCTGGAGCGCGGTGTACTGGCTCATGGCGGACGTGCTGATCAAGGCCGAGAAGGACCTCTACGCCTCCGACGGCGTGACGGACGGCGACGTGTTCCGCCGCGGCAAGGTCGTGGAGAAGACGGAGCTTTCCAGCGCGGTGACCGCCTTCACCGTGGAGGGCGAATTCACGCAGCCGAGGCCGGGGCAGTACACGTCCATAGGCGTCAAGCTCGACGACGGCGCACGGCAGCTGCGCCAGTACTCCATCATCGAAGGCGACGCGTCGCGCTACCGCATCGCGGTGCAGAAAGACGGCGAGGTCTCCTCCTTCTTGCAGGAGCGTATCGACGTCGGCGACACCGTGGACGTCACCTTGGCCGCGGGTGACCTGGTGCTGCAGCCGGGCGAGCGCCCCGTCGTGCTGATCTCCTCCGGCATCGGCTCTACTCCCCTGACCGGCATTCTCCGCCACCTGGCGCAGAACAATGATCCCCGCCGCGTGACGTACGTCCACGCCGACGCCACCGAGGACTCCTGGGCGCAGGCGCAGGAAACCCGCGAGCTGGTGGAAAAGCTGGGCGACGGGGCGCTGAAGACCTACTTCCGCGGCGATGACCAGCGCGTCAACGTCGGCGAGCTCGACGTCGCCGGCGCGGATGTGTACCTCTGCGGCGGCACCGGCTTCCTCCAGTCGCTGCGCGACGACCTCGCGCAGCTGCCCGCCGACAAGGCCCCGGCCAACGTGTACTACGAGCTGTTCAGCCCGAACGACTGGCTGGTTGCCTAACCCTCCTGCTTGGTCAGGCGCGCCCCGCACTGGCCGGGGCGGTCGTGCGGGATGAGCTGCACCTTCACGTCGCCGGCGCCCTGGTCCAAGAAGCCCTCGTGCAGTGCGCACACCACTGGGGCGGGGCGGGTGCCCACTTCGGCGATGAAGGGGCAGGCGTTGAGCCCCACCTCGCGCACCTTGGCGGTGGCGGCGTCTGGGCGCGGCGCCGGGTCGAAGCCCATCTCGCGCAGGGTCTGGCATGTGTGGCGCTCCGCGGTGTCCAGGTCCACGCGCAGGTTGTCGTGGCGGCGGGTGTTCACCCGCTCCGCCCACTGGCGGCCGAGGCGCTTCGCGCTGTCGGTGTCCTGGTCGGCCAGGGTGCTGGCCAGCACCTCCACCAGGGCGATCATGGAGTGGGAGGCCAGGTTCGTGCGCGCCACGCGGGCGGTGTAGATGTGCGAGGGGCGGCCGCGGCCGGTGCCGGGGGCGACGCGGCGGGAGACCACACCCGCGGACAGGAGCTCCTCCAAGTGCCCGCGCACGGTGTTCGGGTGCATGCCCAGGGCTTTGCCGATCTCTGCGACCTGGATGCCGTCCGGGTTTTCCTGGATCACGTGAAACACCTCGAGCTGCTTTAGGCTGAGGTGGCCGACCGCGTTGAGCAATTCACCGGCGGGACGGGGCGCGTGAGGGCGTTCCATACGCGTTCTCCTGGAAGTGTCTTGGTTACATCAGGATTATATTTCAGCTTTAAAGGCTTGACAACTTGGAAACAACGAAGCTGACCTCAATACGCTGCTACAACACATTAATTCCGGCCAATACCAGGTATTTCACAGCATTCGGAGACGGATGTCGCGCGAGACGATACAGTAATAGCGACTAAAGGCCCCCTACCAGCTACAGAAGATAGATCGGCTCATGACCCAATCACCTTTCGGCGGCACACAGTCCCCCTTCGCACCCCCTGCACCCACCGGCCCCGAAGCCGGCACGACGGCGCTGGCCATTACGTCCGCTCCCGTTGCCCGCCTGGTGCCAAGCCTGGTCATGGGGGTTATCAGCGTTGTGCTCTCCGTCTTTTTGTTCCTCTCCTCCACTACGGCCACGGACTCGTCCTACCTGCCACTGACGCTGGTTGCCTGGGTGCTCGCCGGCGTGCTGGGCATCGGCGCACTCGGCATGTACTTCAAAGGTGACGCCGACGCCCGCGCGAGCGGCATGTTCGTCTCCGTCGGGTGGAAAGAAGCGCTGTACTGGGCCACCATCGTGGTGCTTGGCTTGGGTGTGCTGCTCTCCGCCATCCACGCTGGCCTGTACGTGGGCAAGAACTTCTAGGAGAGCGGGAGTAAAACTATGCAGATCAACCGCATCCTGGCCGCCTCGGCCACCGCAGCCCTGGTGGCGGGCACGAGCATACTCGGCGCCGCCGCGCAGGCCCCAGCGCAGGAGAGCTCGCTACCGCAGCTCGGCTCCTGCCTGGCGCAGAAGAACACCCTCGACATCGTGCTGCTCATGGACGAATCCGGCAGCCTGGAGTACGAGGCCAAAGACGGCCAAGTGGACAAGAACAAGCCGGGCACCGACGTTGAGGGCAACCGCGTGGACGCCGCGCAAAGCTTTATCGACGAGCTGGTCACTCGCCAGGAAGACACCGGCGTGGACGTGAACGTGCGCATCGCCGGCTTCGGCCAGGACTACAAGTCCGGCGCCACCCTGCCCGGCGAGTACGGCGAGTGGATCAACCTGGACGGTGGCAGTGCCTCCAAGGCGAAGGACGAGATCGCCGCGTTCAAAGAACGCACGGGCGAGGACTACACCAACTACACCAACGCCCTGTCCGGTGCGTACCAGGACCTGACCCGCTCCGGCAGCCAGGACCCGTGCCGCATGGTGGTCACATTCACCGACGGCGACCTCACCGCGGCGGACGGCCGCGACGGCGCCGAGGAGGAGCTGTGCCGTCCCGGCGGTGTGACGGACCGCCTCCGCGCCGCCGGAGTGACCAACGTGGGCATTGGCCTTTCCGCGCCCCATCTGCCCAGCGATTTCTCGCTGTTCCGCTCCCTGACCCAGGGTGGCGGCCCGTGCGGCACCGCAGCACCGAACGGTGCGTTCTTCGAAGCCTCCAATGTCGGCGGCCTGTTCGCCGCGTTCCACAGCGCACTTTCCACCGGCAACGCTGTGAGCACGATGTCCAAGGCGGACGACGCATTCAACATCGCTCTCGACGATTCCATCAGCCAGCTACGCTTCGCCGCAATCGAACAGGAGGATCTGGGCGACAACGCGGTGCTCACCCTTACCGCTCCGAGCGGCGAGGAGCTGAAGCTGAGCGAGTCCGGCTCCGCCACCCTCCAGGGCGCTGAGGTGGAGTGGGAAACCATCACCGATCCGGTGCTGAAGACCAACGCGCGCATGACGCTCGCGGACGGCCAGTCCTGGGCCGGCAATTGGGCCCTGAAGTTCGCGGACATCGACCCGAACGCCGCTGGCCAGGACGTGTTTACCGTCGCTGAGCTGCAGCCGGGCCTTGCGGTGCGCGTAGGCGGCGGCGAGGAAGGCACCGTCGAGCGCAACAACGAGCAGGACATTGAGCTGCAGCTTGTCGACGCCTCCGGAAACCCCCGCCCCATGCAAGGCACCGCAAATTCGCGCGTGACCTTCCACCCGGAGAACGGGGAGCCGCAGGTGCTGGAGGAGAACCTGGATCTTTCCTCCGGCTCAGCGGCGATCCCGGCCGCGAAGATTGCGAAGCTGCCGGCGTTCGGCCGCCTCGAGGTGGAAACCGCGGTGACCACGAAGGGTGAGCCGGGCACCAAGCTCACCCCGTTCCTCAACGCCTCTGCCCTGTCGGTGGGCCTGCAGAACCTGCCCAAGATCAACGGCGGCATCGCCTACAACGCGGAAGAGACCACCGTGACCACGGAGGTCCCGGTGAAGGGCCCGGGCAAGGTGTGGCTGCCGGAAGGCTCCACCGTCGCCGCGGAGCAGCTGCCGGACAATATCGGCACCGTGCAGGTGGCCTCGGACCACAACTCCCCGGACAACGCCCTTGAGTTGCAGGCCGGCGAGGAGAAGACCCTGCCGGTGACGCTGTCTATCAACGAGCTGTCAGACGGCCTGGTCAACGGTTCCGTGCCGCTGAGCATCTCTGCCCTGGACGGTGCGGACGAGACGTCGGTGGCGGTGCCGGTAGAGGGGTCCTACACCGTGCCGCTGAGCAAGGGCGGCTTCGCCCTCGGCTTCATCCTGGCGCTGCTCGGCGCGCTGCTGATCCCGCTTGCGATCCTGTACGCGATCCGCTGGATCACCAGCACCATCCCGCGCCAGCGCTTCGGCTACTACCGCATGGTGGTGGACGACCACAACGGCCGCCTCACCTACGACGGCGCACCGCAGCCGAACATCAACATCCTGGACGTCAACTCCAACTCCATCCCGGAGCCGACCCGCTCCTTCAGCGCTGGCGGCCGCCAGTTCAGCGTGCGCAACGGCAACCCCAACCCGCTGGCGGCGTCGCCGGTGGTGGCGGACGTTGCGCCGTCTGTAAGCGGTGGCGACGGCGCCCACATCAAGGGCAAGGCCAAGCTGCCGCTGGCGGTGCAGGGCGAGTGGATGGTCGCAGGCCTCGGCGGCGACCGCTACGAGGTCATCGCGCTGCCGCGCCTGCCCATGAGCGAGGAGGAGAAGACCCTCCTGGAAGGCGAGATCTCCACCGAGATGCTCAGCCGCATTGAAAAGCTGAAGTCGCTGGAACCGGCGGCGCCTGCAGCGTCTGAGCCTGCAGCGCCGGAGCAGCCGCAGGGCTTCGGCCCGAACTTCGGCGGTGGTTCCAATTCCCCGTTCGGTCCCGGTAACACCAATTCCCCCTTCGGGCCTGGCAACAGTCCGTTTAGCGGTAAGTAACTCCCACCACGCAAAGGAAACAATCTGATGTATAAAGTTCTCGTTGTCGGTTGTGGCGGATCTGGCGCAAAGTCGCTGGCCTACATGATGGACCAGATCAAAACTACGCTCGCGGAGAACGCTCCGGTCTGGTTCGAGGGCAACGGCCGCAAACTGCCGGACGCGTGGCAGTTCGTCTCCATCGACGTGCCCACCGAGCCTGAGGATAAGGAGCCGGTACCGAACGTGCCGAATGCAGGCGGGCAGTACATTTCCACCGGTGCTTCCTCCAGCTACTCCTTCGTGGACCGCGCGGTGTCCGTGCAGCTCAGCCGCAACAGGGCCCTGGGGTCCATCGCTACGTGGGTCTCTCCGACCCCGGGAGATATCGAAGTCGGTGTGGACGCCGGTGCGGGCCAGTTTCGCAGCGTGGGTCGCATGCTGATCCTGAACAAGCTCACGGACGTGGAAGACCAGCTCAAGCAGGCGAAGGATCGCCTGTACAGCCCGCGGTCCGCCACCCAGCTGGACGCGATCCGCAGAGAAATGGGCCAGGGCCCTGCGAAAGGCGAGCAGGCGGCAGACCCGATCGTGTTCGTGGTCTCCTCCATGGCCGGCGGCGCTGGCGCGTCGATGGCGCTGGATGTATGCCGTCTGCTGTCCGGCCTGGGCCTGAACAACTACCAGGGCCGTTCCGCACTGTTCATGGTCACCCCTGACGTGTTCAAGACCACGGGTTCTGCGGATTCCTTCGGGGGCACGAGCCCGAACGCGCTGGCCATGTTCGGCGAGCTGGCGGCGAGCCAGTTCGGCACGGGTCTGAAGTCAGACGAGCTGCTGTACGAAGCGTTGGGTTACCAGGGCAATCTAAACGAGACTCTTGTTACCCGCGTGTTCCCAGTGGGTATCTCGGCCGGTGTGAACGCCGTCCCCATCTCTGACGGTGCCGACTCCTCCACGGTGTACCGCGCGCTCGGCCGCGGCCTGGCCGCCCTGACCACGGATACCAAGATGATGGGTAACTTCGTCTCCTATCAACTCACCAACTCTGGCAGCCTGCCCTACGACCGGGACTTCTACGGCTGGGGTCTGAGCGAGGACCGCTCCAATACTGCGCCGTGGGGCACCTTCGGCTACGGACGTCTTGCCATGGGCCGCGACCGCTATGGCGAGTACGCCGCGCAGCGCCTCGCTTCCTCCGCCGTGAACACTCTGAAGAGCGGTTTCAAGTTCGAAGGCAGCGCCGATTCCGACGACGATCAGTTGGACCAGCGCCTGGAAAAGTCCTGGAAGAACATCCAGCGCCGCCTGGCCAACACGCTGCCGCTGCCGGCGGACGAGCACCAGACCGCAGCCAACGCCACGGAGACAGACCACACGTGGGCGTCAAACCGCTTCAGCGACACTGCCGTGGCGTGGGCACAGAGCCGCGTGGACATGATGAAGAGCAAGAACATTGTCCCGGCTCCGGAAAGCCGCAAGGGCGCGGAGTGGGCAAACGACGTGGAGTCCAGCTTGTCCACCGCGTACCGCAACCGCCAGCTGGTGGCAGATGACGTGCAGGGTGTCACCAACGGCAGCGGCCCGCTCTACCGCGCCGTGTACCAATGGGCTGGTGCGGATGAGCTGCAGCGCGAGGTGCTCGAGGTGCTCTCGGAGGAGATCGGCCGCTACGGTGTGGCGTTCGGCTCCAAGCTGCTCAAGACCATCCGCCAGCACGTCTCCGACGCTGCTGCCCGCCTGCGTCAGACCCAGCCGGCTGAGGGGCTGTTCCTGGACGGCCAGCTCGGCGCGGAGATCCGCGGCCAGCGCGGCAAGATCGTCGGCGACGGCTACCGGGACCGCATCTACGGCAGCGTGCGCGAACAGCTCTGGTCAATCGCGATGGGCAACATGGCGCGCCTGGCCGGTAACGTGCTGGAGGATTTCGCCCGCTATTTCCTGGTGGACTTCGACAAGGAGATTCAGGCGGCTCACAGCAACCTCAACCACGATTTGAGCGTGGACAACGACCCGGACGTGGGCGTAGCACAAATGAAAACAAACGTGCCGCGCATGTGGCCGAGCGAAGGGGTCGACGTGGTGCCGGACCGCTTCAGCAACGCGGCCAACGAGGTCATGATCACGGAGCCGAAGCACTACCCCGGCCAGTTCGAGGAAGACGTGATCCAATCCGTGATCACGGACGAGAACCGTCAGCTGCGTTTCGACGAAGCACTGGTGGAAGCCGCCCGCCAGATTGTGGCCGGCGACTGGCGCTCCGAAGCGGACGCCGACGACGCCCCGCGTGACCTGCTCACCCTGGTACAGCCGTGGGTGCCGCGCGCACTGACATCCGTGCCGGACTCTGCAGACCTGCGCAATGAGACCAACGGCAAGGTAGAGCTGAAGATCCGCTCGGAGCACGTGCTGGACCGCTCCCGCAAGTTCGTGGGCCGCGCCGGTTTCTCCTTCTCCCGCTTCATTGAAACTTCGCTGCGCTCCTACATCCTGGACGCGCCGGACGAGCCGACCCGCGCGGCCCGCCGCGAGGATATCGCCGGCAAGTTCGCCCAGGCGATGACGAAGGCGCTGCCGCTGGCACAGATCAACTCCAGCTTGCTGCACGCACTGTATCCAGACGACTCGAACGCGAAATACAAGTTCAACTTCTCCACCGTGCCGTTCGCGGGCGATAGCGCGATGGCGGACCGCCTGGCGCGCGTGGAGCGCGACTACCCCAACGCGTACTCCAACCCGAAAAACCCGCTGGGCGGCGCATTGGAAACCAACGGTGAGCAGCGCGAGATTAGCATTTACGGGGCTTACCCGAACTACCTGCCGGTGGTGTTCGATTCGATTCTGCCGTCCGCGGCGCGTCAGTGGGACAAGCTGACCCTGCCGAATGCGCGCACGAATTTCTGGCAGTTGCGCCGCGCACGCCCGATCAACGCGGCGATCCCGCTGACTAATGAGGAACGCCAGGCCATGATCAACGGCTGGTACGTGGGCCGCCTGATCGGCACCACCATCTTCCCGGGCGACAAGAACCGCGCAACCGGCCAGGATAGCATCCACGTGTTCGACCCGGTGACGCAGAGCTGGGAGGATTTCGATACTCCGCTGCTCACTCCGCCGTCGAAGATGCGCACGAACTACGACTGGCTCCCGGCCATCCTGGAGTCGCTGCCCATGGCGTGGGCGAAGGCGGACGAGTCGCCCGCGCTGTCCTCGCTGAACCCCTACCGCGCGCTGCGCCGCAACTGGGACGCCACCGAAAGCGAGCCTGCGGCTGCCATCAACGCTACGCGCGGCTACGACCTGTTGCGCAAGTGGCTTTTCGACGGCATCCGCATCGGCGGCGAGCAGACCAAGCACACGCTCGTGAAGGGCACTGGGCCCGAGGTTTCGCCGGAGGAACGTCGAGACGCTGCAATTGCGTGGCTGCAGGAGGAAGGCAAGCGCGCCCTGCAGCTGGTACCGACGAAGTGGCTGCCCTCCACCACCCCTCCGGGGGGCCCGCAGCGCGAGCTGGCGGACATCTCCGACCGCAACGTGGCTATGCGTGTGCCGCTTTTGATCGACATCGCGAACGGCGTGCTGAAGATGGCCGAGGACTTGATCGGTGCGGTCCGCGAGGCCTACGAGGCTGGCCCGCCGGAGCAGGACACCGTGTACGGCGAGACCGGTCTGGACTTCCTGGACTCGAAGGACACTGGCGGCTCCAGCTCCGCAAACGGCCAGATCAACGATATTTTCGGCGGCTTCTAAAAGGCAGGCGGGTACACCATGGATTTTCCGATTTTTGCGGCGCGCGGCACGAACGCTCGCATGGCACGCCAAGCGCTCGAAGACCTGGCCGCGCTGAACCTGTTGCGCGACTTCATCTGGATCGACGTTGACGTTCTGAGCGGCTCCGACCCGAAGGCCACGGTGGTGCGCTGCGGTGAAGCACCGCAGCAGATGCGCCTTGAGCAGGCGGTTGGTGCGCGAGAGGGCGCTGCGGTGCAGCTGCATGGCATCAACATCATTGGCGAAAGCGAACAGTCTGGCCTGCTCACTAGCAGGAACGTCAACGAGGTCACCGAGCGACTGCACGCGGTCAACGCGGCTCCCACAGGCACCGCCAATAACCTCATGTTCACGGAGGTCAACGCGTCGTTCGACGAGGAGTCGCTGCCAACCTTCAACGGCTACCGCAACCTGCTGGTGGCGCCGGAGGATTCGAAGTCCCCGGACTCGGGCGCGACGATCTTCCATGCGGACGATTCCACGAACGCTGGCCCATCCTTTTCCCTGTGGGTGGCAACCTCCATTGCCAGCCTGGCGGGCCTGTGGGTCGGCTTCGACGCCGCCCCGGCAGCGCAGCTGGAGCCAAACTCGTCTGCGCGCCTGGTGCGCTGCTACACCCAGCGCGTGTCCGGCGAAAAGTTCCAGCAGGAGCTGCAAAACGCCATCTTCGATCTGTCCACCACTCCCCTGCCGCAGGTGGTGGTGAATAAGACTCCGGTGAACGTCTCCCGCGACGCGGAGCGAGGCACGCTGCCGCAGCGCGCGGCACAGGAGTTCATTGAAACCCACGCTCGCGACCACCTGGTGACCAAGCCGCGCGAGACCATGGTCCAGCGCAACGAGCGCCAGACCCGCGGTCAGGCGCTGGGCAATGCGTTCGGCCAGTGGGCAAAGAACCTGTTTGGCAGGATGGGCGAGTTCTGGTCCGAGCTGGGCTCCGACCTTGCCGCCTCTGCAGATGCCGCGGTGCAGTCCAGCATTTACGGCAACGATTCGAGCGTGACCGTGGGTCGCGTCGACGTAGCCCAGGACCAGGGCAAGCGGGCTGTCACCGTGGTGCACAAGTCCGACGATGAACTGACCGCCGGTCTGCGCCCGCTGTGGAGCGATTACGCCGGCATCGCCTCCGGGCTGGTGGACGCGAAGCCGTACCGCGCCAGCGGTGAGCGCCCCAACGCGATGCAGAAGCAGGATGGGCTCACAATCGTGCAGTCTCCCAGCGATTCCATCCCGGGCCCGAGCGAGAGATTCGGCCCGCAGGAGACGCTCAAGGTGCGTCAAGTGCTGGGCAGCGAGAACGTCGCTCCCTACGACATTGAGCGTCAGCGCGAGGTCTACCGCGACTTGAACGCCAAGGCCGCGGACCCGGAGTTCATGACTGCGAAGGCGAACTTCGAGCGCTGGCAGCGCAAGCACCAGCACTCGTTTGCTGCGAACGTCGGCGCTGGTTTGCGCGGCCTGTACGACGAGCAGCAGACCATTCTCAACCAGAAGCAGGCGGAGCTCCAACACCTAAAAGCGCAGGAGCACAAGGCGAGCCAGATGTCCCCGTGGCACGGCATTTTGCGCTGGTTGGGCTGGGTGACGTTCTGGTCGCTGGCCGTGTTCCTCATTGCCTGGTGGATCGGCAACTCCGGTGACGCTGCGCCGCGTTGGCAGTGGGTGGAAAACCTCAACAACGCTTCCGGCAAGACTTACGGCTGGATGTTCGGCATCTGGTTTGCCCTGTGGCTGATCGTCTACATGCTGCAGATCCTGGTTTCCACGCTGCATTCCATCCGCTCGCAGAAGCTGCGGATGGACCAGCAAAAAAAGATCGAGAATGCAGAGCGCGCCGTTGCGGAGGCGCAGGTTGCGCTGCGGTGCATCGAGGTTGCGTACCCGCAGTTCATCAAGGTCTCTGACCTCTACGGTGCGCTGCTAGAGAAGCCGTTCGGCGATATCTCCAACGTGGCCACCCAGACGCTGCAGCCCACCAACGCGCTGCCTGAAGCGATCAACCTGGGCGAGGTTGAGGTGGACAAGCAGGACATCGACCACACCGCGTCCGTGTACCGCCGCCGCTTCTTCGACGAAGGCTGGCTCACCGAGCAACTGCGCACCACCCTGGAGCAGGCAGCGCGCGACATCGCCAACGACCCGGTGAACCCGCTGCAGATCGACCTGGACGACGTGTTGGGCAGCCCGTCGAGCCTGTCGCGCCTGGCATCGCGCGTGTCGGATGAGAGCTTCCTCAACCAGGACCGTTCCACCCGCACCTGGGCGGAGGTCGTGGACGCGTTGCGTAAAGACGACGCGGTGAAGGCCAAGTTGCAGCCGCGCCACAAGCTGCAGTCCCCGGGCTACTTCCGCCAGGACATCCTCACCCCGCTGGGTGTGAACCGGAACCTGCACGACGTGGTGGAAAACACCACCGTGCACGCGGAATCTGCCCGCGGCCAGGATCTGAGCAGCAGCTCTATCACCCTGCACGCCGGCAGCCCGGGTGCGTCGCTGGAAGACATCAAGCTCGTCTCCAGCGCCCCCACTGCCGCGCAGTCGACGGCCTCTAACGCGGAGGAAAAGCTGTCTGACTTCTACGAGGGCGGTGATTTCTAATGAACAAAAAAGAGCTTTACCAGATCTTTCTTGACTGGACTACGGACGCCCGCACCCGCTTCCCGGACCGTCCGGTGCCGGAGCCGATCCAGCTCGCCCAGTACGTGACCAACCCGGACCTGGACACCGACTCCAACTACCCGGGTCTGGTTGAGTGGGCGTCGGTGCTGCGCCACATCCGCTCCCTGTACGAGGCGGGCGAGCTGCGCCCGGGCCAAGCGTTTACCGAAGCGCACTTCGACGCCTCCACCAAGCCCGCTCCCGCCGCGGAGAAGGAGCCGAAGAAGCCGCTCAGCGACGCGATGAAGCTGCGCCGCAAGTCCAAGCCGACGCGCCGCACCGAACCGGAGCAGGAGCCGAAGCCAGAACCGGAGCGGCCGGAGGTGCGTCGCCAAGCAGCACGCTCCTTCACCGCAGACCAGCTGGTGGAGATTGATCCCTGGAGCATCGACAGCGAGGAGCCGTGCGGCGAAATCCGCGTCGCCCAGGACGGTGAGCAGCTGAACGTGCAGTGGTCCATGCCACGCGGCGGCGCGCGCATCTACCGCATATACAGCTCGGAGACGCCGTGGCCGGACATTCTGGACCCGGATGCGCTGCGTGAGATCACCACGGGCACCTCGTTCGTGGATGACGAGCCGCTATACACCGCAGCCCGCTTCTACCAGGTGTGGGTGCACACGGGCGCGACAGAGGAGGAGGCGAAGCAGACCCAGCCGCGGCTGCTGGGCCAGACCTACTTCATTGAGCCGGTGGAGATTAAAAACCCAGTCTACGATGGCGCCCACATCTCTGCACAGTGGTCCGGGCTGGATGGCACAGAGAAGGTGGAGGTGTACCGCTCCATCAAGCCGCGCGGCAAGCTCGATGTCTCCGCGAATGTGGTGAATCAGGAGGGCAACCGTTCCGGTGTGCGCTTCGTGCCGCAGGAGCGCGGTTACACCTACCGCATCGCTGCGAAGCGCTTTGTGCTTGTTGACGGCAACCTGGTCGGCTCTGCCCTGTCCGAAGAAGCTACCGTGGAAGTCGGCGCGGAGCTCGAGGATATTTTTGCCACGACGGAGCAGACCTCCCCGCGCACGGTGCACGTGAGCTGGCCGGCGCCGCTTTCCGGGACGGTGCGTATTTACCGCACCGAGTCCCGCATCGAGGACGGCGCGGACAAGCAGCGCACCCTGGACCTGGAGCTTCTAGACCAGTACGGCCTGCCGGAGCAGGCGTGGGTGAACAGCACCAGCACCGATAAAAACGAGTTTGATGTGACGTGGCCGGATGACTGGTACACGATGCACATCACTGCGGTGAGTGTGGTCGGTGGCCACGCCCGCATCGGCAACTCGGTGCCGTTTACCCGCGTGGGTGAGATTGAGAACCCGCGCCTGCTGGAGCGTGTGGACGAGCAGGTGCTCAGCTTCGGCTGGCCCAAGCACGCCAGCTCGGTGCACGTGTTCATCGGCGAGCCCAACGGCGCGCACGAGACGGAGTACCAGCCCACCGCAAGCAAGACGGTGATCTCGGCCGAGGACTTTAAGAAGACAGGCAACCTGCCGTTAAACCTGCATCGCACGCAGACGCAGGCCGGGGCGGCGTCGCTCGCCCTGTACCCGCAGCGGATGCAAGAGGGCAAGGCGATCGTCGGTGATCCCGCAGTGGTGGATTACCCCGGGTTGGAGAAATACTCCTATGACCTGGCTCTGGACAGAGGCGAGATTTTCCTGCAGATTCATTCGCACCAGCCACACGACGCGTTCCAAGAGAACAACCCGCACTTCGTGCTCGTGCACTGTTCCGGCCGCCTGCCGCTTTCCCAGTCCGACGGCCAGTTTGTGTCGCTGACTATGCGGATGGATCCGAACCAGCCAGTTGGTGCGTCGGAGGGCGAGACGAGTATCTCGCCGCGTTTCGACGAAAACGGCAATTCCCAGTGGTACAAGCTGGATCCTTCCCTCTGGCAGCGTTTCACGTTCCATGAGGACTTCATCCGCCTGTTCCTGCAGCAGGAACACCGTCCGGAGCACATGCCGCGTCGCGCTCTGCTGGACCCGCACCCGAGGAAGTTGTCCCTGGTGGAGTTCCTCCCGCAAAACCAGCCGCAGCCTGCTCCAACCCCGGCCCCGCAGCCGGAGCCGGAGAAGAAGAGCCTGTTCAAGAGGATGTTTGGGAAGTGATGGGGGTATGACCGACAACCGTTGGGCGCACCTGACGTACTCGTCCTTCCAGGCGGCTTCGGGTGGCGGCTGGCAGGTGGGCGATGCGCAGCATGCGTCCCAGAAGGACCGCGAGATGGCGAAGCAGCACGCGGTTACTCGTCTTGTTACGCCCCAGGAAATTGACGTCTTTCTTTCCGCGCAGGAGATCAACAACCTGCCGCGCCGCTGCGACTATGTGCTTGATAGTGGCTGCGGTGTGTTCGTGCAGGCGATGCCTTCCGGCCGTGATGCCACGAAGCGCCCGGGCAACGTGTTTTCGCACGTGGTCATCGACCACTCCCCCGCCGAACCGGCCGAGGCGCACCCGATTCAGTGGTACCGCTCGGACGACCTGCTGCAGCCGTTTGGCCACCGGGCGGTGAATGATTCGTCGTTGCCCGCGGGGCTGGCGGAGCCGAAGCCGAACCAGTACGGAGAGCTGTTTGTCGCCTGGATGATGGTGCGCGGCATGAGCGGCGGCGAGGACGACCGCGACAAGCTTGACGTGCTGCTGCGGGTCCAGGATCTGTTGTCCGCACCGCCACGTTTGGCAATTTTGCTTGTGGACGTCACGGATGACGCCGCCCGGTGGATCGCCGCCCTGTCGTCCACCATGTCGCGCG
Source organism: Corynebacterium haematomassiliense (assembly GCF_013978595.1). Taxonomy (GTDB): domain Bacteria; phylum Actinomycetota; class Actinomycetes; order Mycobacteriales; family Mycobacteriaceae; genus Corynebacterium; species Corynebacterium lehmanniae. The sequence continues at coordinate 1,891,899 of NZ_JACDTZ010000001.1, read as the reverse complement.
AGCAGGCTGCCACGTCGCTGCAGTTTTCCACCTATTTGCGCGCCGCCGAGCTTGAGGCGTTTCCCATCGGCGAGGTGTGCACGGTGGTGGCGATGCCGAAGGACCAGCGCGCCGAAGTCCCCGCCCAGTTCGCGGGGTGCGTGGTGGACCCGGCCGAGCCGACCGCGGAAGGCCCCCAGTCGTGGTGGGCGGTACGCACCGCACAGCTCATCGAGGAAGGCACAGATGAACAGGAGCTCGGCGGGCTGATCAGCCCGGAGTTGGACCTGCCGCTGCCCAGCGAACAGGCCGCCGCGCCGTTCGCAGATGAGGTCGCGGGGATCTTGCGCCAGTCCACCGACCTCCAGGCGGACCTGCGTCGTATCGACGCGCAGGCGATCACCAACGAAGCCAGCGCAGGCGATTTACAGGTCGTGGAGCGCTACACCCTGCAAGCCAACGGGCTTCCCAACCGCGCGTTTGCAGATACGTTGCGGCAGGGCTGGGCTCCGCGCCACCCAGAGTTGCAGCGCCAGTGCTTCGAGGCACGTGTGCACCAGAACATGTTCTCCTACCTTCTGGTGCTGAACGACCCGTCCGGGTTTCCCAAACTCCTGAACCGCAGAGCACCCGCAATGCCGACCGCAGACATCCTGGACACTGACTACTTCCACGAGATGTTTGCGGATGCGGCGGTGTTGCAGAAGGCGTCGAGACGCGTGCTCGATCTAATGATGCACGTGCGCTGCGTAGCGCCGAAGAGCTTGCTGTCGGTGCTGGAGGCGCTGCTCACCCTCGAGGAGGAGGCCGGATGCACGCCCTTAGAAGCGCGGGTGCCGGCCGATTTTGCCACCGATGAGGTTGCTCAGTCACGCATCCGCTCGTTGTCCGGCTGGCCGCAAGAATTCCCGCGGGCGCAGCGCGTTTTCAACGTGCTTGGCCGCCCCACTCAGCCCCTGCCCGACTACCCCCACAACCAGCAAAGGAATATTTAAGTCATGAGCCAACAGATCAGCCTGGCACCTGGCGAGGGCCATGACCTCGCCAAAGACGGCCTGGACCTACAGGTGCAGCTGCAGTTTCGCCCCGATTGCGCATGGGACCTGGACCCGGCAAAGAAACCGACGGGTGCCAAGATGCGCGTTTTCCAGGGCACGGTGCTTGTCCGCGACGTGAGCGACACCACCGAGATCAGCGTTGCGCCCAAGGGCCAGGAGCGGTTCCCCTCCGGCGCGTTGGTGTACGCCACGGTGGTTTCGAAGGACACCGGCAAGCGCATCACTCTGCCGCCGCTGGCGGTTGGTGAGCAGCCGAATGCTGCGGTGCTGCGGTTGCAGCCCGAAGGGGCGTCCGTACGCATCATCGCCCCAGAGGCGACCGGCAGTGAGCACCTTGACGGCGCATCTTCGACGGTGCATTCGGTGACCAAGTCGCTGCAGAAGTCCGCCGTCCCGACCGCGCAGGAGGAAGGCCCGCGCAAGGTGGTGGTGGTTGTGGACCACTCCGCGTCCTTCCAGCGCAACCTCACCGAGCAGCAGCGCGACGCCATCGCGCAGGTGGTGGCCGGGCTGTTCAGCAGCTCGCAGTTTGAAACGCGCATCGTGGGCACCTCTGCAGGCAGCCAGGCGAAGAACTTCACCAGCGCCTCGGACTTCAAGGCCGCGCTTGAGGACGCCGCCCAGCTCGCCGAGGTGGACTGGACCCGCAGCACTGACCAGCTGATTTCCGACGGCCTCGCAGCCGCCAACGCCGTGCTGGTCGTCTCCGACGACCTGCCCGGCCAGCTGGCGCAGCTTCCACGCCCGATGCACATCCTGGCCACGCGCGAGCCGGCCGGCCCGCTGCCGGACAACGTCACCTACACCGAGTTCAACGACGCATTCGTGAGCGAGGTGCTGCGTGGCGACGGCACGCAGCTGCGCAAAGCCACCGAGTCCATGTACAACGCACTGACGGCGCGCAGCTAGGAGAAGACGATGACGCAACCGAATTACCCCATGATTCCCACGAAGTGCCCGTACAGCTTCCGGCAGATGGACCCGGACCAGCAGCACTCGGAGTTCGCCCCGCCCGGCGCCGAGCTGCCCGCCGGCTGGCAGAATTCCGGCGTGATCACGTTCGCCCTCGCTGGCGCGCGCACGTCCGGCAAGAGCATCTACATCGCCATGGCGATCAAGCTCCTGGAGCAGCTGACCATCAACTTCGGTGGCACGTTCGACCCGGCGGACGAGTTCACCGAGAACTCCTTCCGCGAGAACTACGAAGTGCCCCTGTTCGGCAGCGACGAGTCCCGCCCGCGCGTGCTCAGCCCCACCGCCCCGATTGATAACCCGGACGCCTACCAGCGTCGCCCGCTGATCTACCGCCTGGGCCGCCCGAAGCGCTTTAACCAGCCCAACCCGCAGCAAATTTTCGTGGTGTTCCGCGACATCGCCGGCGAGGACCTGGAGGCCCGCGACATCCGCGCCAAGTCCGAACACCTGGACTTTTTGCAGCACGCGGACTCGGTGATCTACCTGTACGACCCGCTGGCGGTGTCCCAGATTCGTTCGCTGGTGGAGGGGTTGGTACCCACCGATTCGCGTTCGGAAGCCTCGCCTGCCGACGTGCTGAAGAACGTCATCGAAGTCCTCGGCCCTGCCCGTCCGGACATCTCTTTGACACTGGCGAAGTTCGACATCCTGCAGGAGATCGACCGCCTGGAAACCGGCGGGTTTGCCGCCACCGGCTCCGGTTCCACCTCCTGGCCTGAGGTGATGAACAACTTGGGCGCAGCGTTCCGGCGTGCCGGCTCGGGCGCGTCCCGCCCCTTCGACCGCGCTGATTCCGAGCTCGTGCACGAAGAGACCCGCTCGATGCTGCACAGCCTGGGCGCCCAGGAGATGTTCAACGCGCTGGAGCAGCCGCTCGGCCCGCCGCACAATTACCACTGCCACGTGGTGTCGTCGCTAGGTGCGCCGCCTTCTGGCGATTCCATCAGCGACTACGGCATCGCCCCGTTCCGCGTACTCGACCCGATGCGCCGGGTATTCAACAACTACGGCTTGTTCTAGGAAGATTAAGGACTGAAATCATGGCTTCACCTTTTGTTGACCCGCAGCAGCAGGTCTCCCAGGATCACGTCCAGCGCGAGCAGGAGGCGCTGGCTGAGCGCGAGCGCCGGGCGAAGAAGCGCCGCACCGCGATCATCACCGGCATTGTGACCATCATCCTGGCTATCGCCGCGGTGGTCGCCGGCATGATCTGGCTGTGGACCAGCGCCCCGTGGAACACCGTGCCGGACATCCCGGAGGGCACCACGGCCCCCGAGACGACGGTGGCCACCAGCATCGTGGACGAGACCACCACCGTGGACGCCCCGGCGGAGGGCGAGCCGGCCGTTTAGGCGGAGGCGGTTTCGCTCGCCCCGTCACCCAGGAAGTGACGCAGCCAGCTCACGATTCCAAAGGTCCACGGGCTGGTCTGCCCCTCTGGAGTGAGCCAAATCGACTCCTCGACCGCCTTACTCTGCGCTGCCGAAACCTCGCGGACATACTCGGGCGACGTATTAAAGCCGTACACCAGAACGATGTAGCCCGGTACCGCATAAGCGGAGTAATAATCGGCTATATCGCCCGCCTCCGTGTGCGCCACTGTCCCAAACTCGTGCTCGCTCACAGCTATGCCGGTAAAAGGCGTTTCACTGCCAGGGTTCATCACCACTCCCTTGCAGGCATGACCTAACCCGCTGAGGTACGAACCAATTGGGTTACTGGACCCCGCCTCTGGTGACGCTAATATGCCTATTGAGAGCATGCCGTCCAGTTCGGGCATAACAAGACTCTCCGAGTCGGTTATCCGACTAACTCGTTGAGCAAAAGCTTCCGTCGACACGTGAGTGCCAACGGCGATTCGATCCTCACAAGTCGGATCTGCAGCAATCCCTTCGGTGCCCGGCACGATGCGAAATTCGCCGCTTTCAAGCTCCCACGGTGTATATGGAGGATTACCATATTCCACAAGGGAATTGTCCCCGCTCAAGATTGCTCGCTCGAGTGGCCCGCCCTGCTCCAAATCCTCCTTGCCGAAAATGACGGCTGAATTCAGCACACAGGCCGCTATAGCTATAGCGAGAACCGCTCGAATGTAAGCGTTCCACTTTCTCATTTTTGCGCCCCCTGTCCCTTGGCGGAGGCAAGGTCAATAGTGCTTACTCGTTTCCCCTGAGCATTTCGAACGATTACCCGGCCCGCGACGCTGTCGAGGTCCGGGCCCTCCGATTTACCCAGTCGGAATGATTCTCCTCGTAGCTCTAGTGTGGTGCCAGCTAGGCCATCATTGCGTAGTTGTTGTACGAGAGATTCACGGCCCGCAACGAAGTCTTCCAGTTCATTGGCGGTATCGTGGTTCTCTCTCATTGCAGCGCCGCTCGCGTATAGGAGTACTGCGGCAATTGCCGTGAAGTAGAACCCATCAAGCGCAAGCCCAATCCAAAGCACCAAACTAATTAAGAACGCCAGAATAGATATTGCGATGCCGCGAGTAGAAAGATTCCACGCCACTAAGGCTTGCACGAACCAAACCCCCACGGCCGCGATTGCGGGGGCAAGTGGACTGCTGAAGTTTTCGGTGCGCCAAAGGTCTACCAGCAATCCCAGAGGGAAAAACGTCAACAAATAGAGTAAAGGGCCGGCCTCTGCGGGAGCTAATGCCTGAGCTCGAACTGCAACTGTGCGTTCTCCCAGACCTTGATCGAAAATCGCATCCCGGATGACGTCTTCATCACGTCCCAAGTCGTCAACACGACCTCTTAGTCCTGCCAAGTCAGTGCTGGTGAGATCGACTGCTTCCAGCATTTCGACCCCATCAAAAGCACGCCAAAAGTCGCGCTTCTGTAAGCCGTCAAGGATCCGCGCGTGCGCTTCGGCTGCGTCTCTGCTTGCGGTCTGATAATAATCAAGGACTGTGCCACCCAAAGAAGTAGAGGGAGCACCGTTGGTTTTCGCTACTTCGAGTATGTTGCGTGCCTTTGACAGGTCCTTGTTATTAATTGCGTCGAGCGCCGGACTGTAATAATCCTGGTCTGCTCGATCGAATTCCAACGCACGCATGCCACGTCCGACGGTTTCACGCAACGACCTCATCTCGGGCCTGTCCGCCCCAATGTTTTCCGCCGCTTGAAGACTTACCTGTGCCGCAGAAAGGTTCTTCTCCTTCAGGTGGCTCCTTGTCTCAGCGACAAGATCCTCGAAACGACGCGTATTTCCAAGGAGAAGTAACACGACATCCTTGGCATAGTCACCATTAGGCTTGCCCACAGCGGCAACAACCCGATCATGCTCGACCAGCGCAGCGCGAAGCTGGCCTTCCTCCAGCAAGGACTCAATCTCCTGGTAGATCTTGTGCTCGCGGTCGGAACCGGCAACGGGGCCCGCAGAAGCCTGGACGCTCGAACCAGTGCCGCCACCCTGCAGCTTCGTCGCCTCGGCGGGATCGAGGCCCGCGTCGACGAAGCCGCGTGCGACCTCGGCTGGAATGTGCTCCTCGCTGGTCATTCGCTCCAGGTGGTAAGCCAGCACGAGGTCGCGAAGCTCCTGGTCAGACTGTGCGGCCGCCGCGACCTTGACCACGGCGTCTTTGTTGCGCTGGTCGTTGCGGGAGTCGTAGAACGCGATGGCGCGCTCCGCGTCCGCCAGGGTGACGGGGGTGCGGCCGGTCACCGCAGCGTCGTAGGCCGAGTACTCGGCGCCGTCCTGCCACGCCTTGGGCTGCAACAGGGCGACGAGGTTGGGCGCGGTTGCAGCGTCGATCAGACGGGTGACGTCGCTGCGCACTTCCCCCACCACGCGGATGCCGCTACCGGCGAGCTCGTTCGCCACCTGGTCCAGCTCCGCGTCGCTGAGGCGGTAGCGCGTCAGGCGTTTGCGCAGCTCAGCGTCCGTGATCGCGCCACGGGCACCCGCGTGCGCCACGATTGCCTCCACGATCCCGGCGTTGCGCTGCTTCGCCTGCTCCGCCTGCAGCGGCAGGTACCAGCCCCAAAAGGACAGGTTGGAGGGGTTGAGCTGCATCGCCTCGCGGTCCAAGCGCTCGAGGCCTGCGCGGATGGCGTCGAAAGACTGGCGGTTGCGGCGCTTGGCCAGCACGTTCGTCACCTCGCGGACGCGCTCGCCCGCCTCGCCGGAGTTGGCAGGCATTGCGGTGATTTGGAGCAGGTCGTCCAGGTGGGCCTCGACGAGCAATCGCTCCAGCTCGCCACCCTGGGCGCGCTGGATGGCATCCCACGTCCGCGCGATGTCGGGGCGGGAGGCGTAGCTGGCAATTCGGCTTTGGTCGAAGGGGGCCAGCGACATTCCCTAGTCCCCGCGCATCATGAGGCCAACCTGCTGCTTCGCTGCGGCGACCTCTTCCTTGTCCAGGGCGGAAACCTGCGCCTCGAGGCGGAAGAACTGGTTGGACTTCGGCTCGTGGCCCTGCAGGGTGACAATGCCGTCCGCGTCCACGGACATGATCAGGTTCACCTCGGAATGCGCGGGCAAGTGCGGCAGGTTGTCCAGCAGCGCGCCACCCTCGGGCGAGATCTCCTCGTTCGCCTCAAGGTCGCGGGACTCCACCTCGCCCAGCTGCTCGAAGATGCGGAAGCGTAGCGATGTCGTCCCGTCCTGCACCGTCCTCGCCTGCGTGGTGCCCTCGGCAGGCAAAGACTCGCCCGCGTGCAGAATGTGGCCGACGTACTCTTCCTGGCGCTTCGGGTCGAAGAACAGCACGCCGACAGACTTCGGCAGCACATTGGTGATGGTCTGGGTGGTGGCAGCGCCGCCCGCGCTGCCGCCGAGCACGAAGTGCTTCGAGCTCGGCTCCGGGGCGGCGTCGGTGCTTTCAGTACCCTCCTCGTTGTCCACGGCGAAATCCATCTCACCCTGGCCGTAGATCGCTGCACCCTTGGCCACGGCAAGGTCGTATTCGGTGGGCGTGAGCTCCCAGCCGTAGCGCTCCTCCAGCGCCGCCGGGATCATCGGCATCTTCGAGGAACCGCCGACCAGCAGGTACTTCTCAATCTCCAGGTTCGGGCGCTTCTCTCGGGCCTTCTCCAGAGTGCGGTCCACGATGCGCAGGGTCTGCTCCACCTTGTCGCGGGTGCGTTCCTCGAACTCCTCGCGGGTGACCTCGATCATGGCGGAGGCCTCGTTGCGGTAGGAGCAGCGGATCTTCGCCTTCTTCTTGCGTGACAGGGAAATCTTCGCCTGCTCCACGTTGGAAAGCAGGTCTTGGTAAAACTCGTCGTCGAAGGTGGGGTCCTCGGTCAGGCCGGTCTCCAACATAAACTTCGCCGCCACCATGTTTAAAAGCTCCGCGTCCCAGTCCGCGCCGCCGAGCCTGCGGTCGCCGTCCGTGGCTAGGACTTCCACACCGTTTTCGTTGAGTTCCATGACAGTGCAGTCCATGGTGCCACCGCCTAAGTCGTAGACGAAGATGGTCTGGTGCTCGCCCGGCTCGAAGCCTGCGGACAAGGCTGCGGCCACCGGCTCAGCAATGATGCCACGAACGTCCAGGCCTGCAATCTCGCCTGCGTCTTTGGTGGCCTGCTTCTGCACAGTGCCGAAGTACGCTGGGACGGTGATGACAACCGCGTTGGTGTCCTCGTCCTCCATCTCCTGCGCCACCTCAACCAGCTGGCGCAAGATTAGCGCGGAGATGGATTCCGGGGTGTAGTCGTTGCCGTGGAAGTTCAGGGTGATGCGGTCGCCCATGTTGCGCTTGATCAAAGAGACCGTGTCGTCCGGGTACAGCTTCTGGCCGTTTTTGGCCTCCTGGCCCACGACGAAGCTGCTGTCGTCCTCGAAGTAGACCACAGACGGCGTGGTGGGCTGGCCGTCCTCGTTTTCAATGACCTGCGCTACGCCGTACTCGTCCACGTGGGCGACAGCCGAGTAGGTGGTGCCCAGATCGATGCCAAAGACTTTCTTATTGTCAGCCATGCTCTTCCTTCCCCTTGGCTAAACCAACCACTAAACGTACTTGTGCACCACGACACGAGCGGGAAACGCTGCCCGCTTCGCGTTGGCGTAGATGTAGCCGGGGCTGACTTCGCGGACCACTTTGCCGTCCAACGCTTCGTCGTCAGTTTCCTCAACACCCACGCTGTTGTGCACTTTCTTGTCAAAGTCCGTGCCCGGATCGGCCTCGACGGGCTCGTAGCCGAAGGCCTCGATCGCATCCACGAGCAACTCGCCTGCGTGTTCGAGCTCCGGGGTTTGCGGCAGGTCGTTGAGAAACGCCTGCAATGCTAAAAGACGCTTCACGCCCGGGTTTAGCAGCAACGCCACCTGGTCCCGGCGCGCCTCTTGCAAATCCCCGTGCAGCTGGGCGCGCTCCGCCTGCTGGGTTTCCACCTGGGCGCTCAGCGCGCCGAGGCCTTCCATGACGTCTTGCATGAGGCGCTTGGGCACCATCATGGCTTGCAGGGCGTCCAGAGACTCGCGAAGTTCACGCAGCTCGGTGCTGGTGTTCTCGGGTGCGGCCGGTGCTGTCGGCTCAGGGGGTGCTGGTTGGGCCGGGGCTTCGTCTGCGACGTGTGTGTCCGCGATATTGTCCCACTGACGAATGCTCATTGTTTGGTTCTTCCGTAAGTCTGCTTTGTAGTTACTGTGTCAGCTCTTTGGGTTTAGTCGTCAGCAGAGAGTTTTCGCCGCCGACGGACTTCGCTATTGCTTGGATGTTGCCGCCGCCGTCGAAGAGGTACAGGTCGCCCGGTTCCGGGGTGCGGGTGTCGCCAGCGAACTCCACTTTGCCGTTGATGGTGAAGTCGCTGTTCGGGGTGGGCGGCAGCATGATCTGGCCTCGGCCGTCGCCGATGTAGCGCACGATCAACCCGCTCTGCGGGGTCAGGCCCTGGTTGGCAAAGTAGTCGCGGGCACGGAAGATGAACGACTTTCGCTCGGCGTTGGAAGCGGGGTTTCGCCGGCCCTGGAAGCTGTTAATGCGAAACGCGTACACCACGGCGGCGATGCCGGAGAGCCGGAACTCGGAGCCGAACGGTGCGATGGCGATGCCGGAGAGCTGGAAGAACAGTGCGATAAAGACGACGATTGCCGCCACAACGAGTGGCCACTTCTTGCCACGCTTCAGCCCCACACGAGCCACCCAGTACAGCAGCCCCATACCAATCAGGATGACGAGGTAAGTATCTATGAAATCGCCGAAGCCCTTGTCGCGAGTGCTGGACCTGAGGTAATCCACCACGGTGGTTGGCCCCATAATCTTGAGCACGTAGGACCAAAACGGCGGACTATTCACCCCGTTGCTGTCGTCGGCCCGCTCCCCTTCCGGGTCCAGGCCCACGCGGGAGAGTTCCCGGTCGATGTATTGCGGGTTGTGCACCAGCTGCACCATTTTTTGCTGCAGGTCCTGCAACTGCGGTGCATCGTAGGAGAGGTTTGTGGCGTTTTCCAGTTCGCGCTCGGCGGTGGGCAGGTCCCAATTGTTCACGGCCGCTAGACCTTTGTCCACTGCGGTGTTCAGCTGGAACAGTCGATTTCTCATCTCAGGCAAGACCTTTTTACCAAGGTCGCTGACCGGGTTCTGCCAGCCGTCGATAGAGTGCATTCGATCGAAAGCGCCGTACAGCTCGCGCCGCTCCATCATGCGCTCGACCTCGCCGAACGCCTTCTCCTCCAGTCCCAGGTGGGCGGAGGCGCGGCGCTCCGCCTCCTCATCCACGCGCGGGGCTGCGGTGCTGCCGCCGCTGCCGAGGAGCTTGTGGCCTTCTTCCTTGTCTAGGCCGTTGAGCACGAACTGGTCCACCACCGGCTCCGGGAAGGATGTCAGGCGCGCCTGGTTCACTTTGTGCAGGTGGTAGGCCAGGATGACGTCGTGAAGCTGGGCGTCCGTGTCGCACAGGCTGAGCAGCTTGATCGCGGCGTCCTTGTTGGCCTGCTGGTTGCGCGAGTCGTAGAACGAGATCGCGTCTTCCAGCTCCGCGCGCTTGACCGGCGCCTGGCCCTCCGGCTGCGCCTTGAACGCGGAGTAGCCCAGGTCCTCGTTATTCAGCCACGGGCGCGGGCGTACCAGTGCCACGATGTTTTTCGCGTTGGCGTGCTCAATTTTCGCCATCACGTCCGGCGCCGGCGCCCCCACCACGCGCACGTCGTTGTCCCGCAGGGTGGCAATCACGGACTGTTTGCCGGATTCGCTCAACTGCATACCGTCTAGACGTCGGTACAGATCCTGCGCCTCCACCGCGCCAACCGCGCCTGCGGAGGCGATCACCTGAGAGGATACACGTTCAATCTTTTCAGCCTCGTGCGCAGTGAGTCGGTGGAAGTAGCGCTGCCACACGCTAGACATGGTCGGGTTGATGTTGGTGTCCGCCGTGGCAAGCTTTTCCAGTCCGGCGCGCACTGCCTCAGCGTTGCTGCCCAGGCGGGCGTGGCGCAGTTGTTTGGTGGTGGCGTTGCGGAGCTCGTCGAAACGCTGCTGCAACACCTCGCGCCCGGCGGGGACGGTGTCGAATTGGAACAGCTCATGGATTTCGGCATCTACCAGCGCGGAATCCACCGCCGCCTCATCGTCTTGCGCGACGGCTGCAACGACTTTGTTCCATTTTTGCGCCACCGATGAATTGCTGAGGTACTTCTTTAGACCGTTAGGGTCGAAAGTGTCGGCCACCTGCTACTCCCTACGCTGCGACAACCTGGGTAAGACACGGGAATCCTATCACCATATCCACAGGTGTCGCCCATAAACAGCGGGGCTTCTCAACCCGTGACTTAAGGTGGAGGGGAAAGGAGTGAGGCCCATGACCCGCCGGATACAGACTGCTGCGTGGGCGATCGTCGCCGCCGGCATTATCGGGGTAGCGTCCGCCTCCGCGCTCACGCAGTCCCAGGAGGGCGAACTACCCACCGGTGACGATGTCGTCACCGCCGACGTGCGCATTGAGCGCATGCGCTACATCCCCGACCGGATCGAGGTCCCGCGCGGCACCAAGCTGGTGGTCAACCTGGTCAACGACGGCGAGAAAGAACACGACCTGAAAATCGGGGAGGCCAACTCCGGCCGGCTCTCCCCCGGCGAGACCAGCACGGCCTACTTCGGGGAGTTCAACAAGGACACCCGCGGGTGGTGCACCATCGCCGGGCACAAGACGATGGGCATGACCTTTAAGGTCGATGTGATTTGATCACCGCCACCTGGGCCTTCACCGCGCGCGCCATCAGGGGCAGGAACGCCGCCAGCACGCCGAACGCGATAAAGGACAGCACGATGCGGGCATAGGAGTTGCCCACCACCAGCCAGGCCAGAAGCGCCGCGTTGAACAGCCCGGCGCGCAGGTAGGCGGCCCGGTTGAGCTCACGCAGACCCGCCTTCACCGCCGCCGGGCCGCCGCCCATGGTGGTGGGCATGAGGTAGCTCATGGTGCCAATCAGCAGCTGGCCCGCGAACCCGAGCAACAACGGCAGCGTGGGGATCTCCCCTGCCCCGCCGAACATCCGCACCGCGTACCAGGTCAGCCCGCCGATGAGCCAGGTCACCGCGAACAGTGCGGACAGCGCCGGGTAGGTCACGCGCCCGCGGGGATCCTTCATCACCGTCAGCGCGCTGGCCACAAACCCTTGGTAGAGCCACACCCAGCCCGCCAGGATCAGCACGGTGCCCGCGCCCGCCACCACGGGCAGGCGCAGCAGCGAACCGGCCACCGCCACGGCAACACCGATGCCGGCCAGCGCGAGCGCCACGCCGACGCGGTCCTGCCCGCGGGTGCGCCACATCGCCGGGAACAGCACGCTCAGTGCGCCCATCGCCGCGAACCCGACGAAGCCGCCCACGTTGGTGAACATGTGGGCCTGGCGCACCGCACCGTGCCACTGCCCCGGCAGGCCTGCAGACAGCGCCGCGCCGAACAGCGCGCCCACGGGCAGGCAGCACGCGGAGGCGAGGAAACCGATTACCCCGGCATGACGGCGCGGCGCCGAGCGCACCTGTTTAAAGAGCACCGCCGCGTGCCACGCCAGCGCCACCGCGACCACCAGCGCGCCCGCCCACGTCAGCCAGTACCACCGGATCAGCTGCCCGGCCAGCACGGCGACGGTGCCGGCGTTGAGGAGGTAGGTGCGGGAAAGTTGGGCGGGCCGGGAGGCGTCGTCAAGCTTGTGCCCCAAGAAGCGCTCGGTAAGGTTTTGGGACCACAACATGATCGAGTTGGTCAAAATCCCCAGCGTGAAAATGTGGATGAGCAGCCACGACCCGTCCGGGATGAACGGGTGCGCAAGGCCGGCGAGGATGAACACCGCCATCCAGATGCTCACCGGGCGCGAGGCTTTGCGGTGCCACGCGCGGGGGTTCATGTCAGGCATTGACTCCTCCAGACTTCGGGTTGTCGCGGAAACACCACCAGGTGGCCGCAGCAAAACACGCCGCACCCGCGGCCAGCACGCCGATCACACCGTTGTAGGCGTCCGTGTAGTCCACCCCGCGGTCCAGCGCCGCCTGCAGCAGCGACCCCGTCAGCGCCACAGTAACCAGCGTGCCCAGCTCGTAGGACACCTCCTCCACACCCGCGGCCATCCCGGAGCGGTGCATCGGGGCCGAGCCGATGATCGCGATCGAGGAGACACTCATCACCGAGCCCGCGGACAGGCCCAGAAGCACCATGCCTATCGACGTCCATCCGGCCGCCAACGCCACCGCCCCCACTACCGCGCCGAGGAACCCGCCGGCGATCAACGGCAGGAAGCCGACCTTGTGCAGATATGCCCCGCCGAGTGTGGAGGCCGGGATGGCGGACAGGGCCATCACGGCGACGGTGGCGCCGGCGTGAAGGGGCGTGAGCTCGTCGACAAGCTGCAGCTTCTGCGTGGTCATGAGTTCGGCGCCGGCCAGGACGAACATGCCGCCGGCCGCCGCGAGGACGCCGCCGGTGAACAGGCGGGAGCGGAAGATGTCGAAGGTGAGCAGCGGGTCGTCCAGGCGGTTTTGGCGGCGCACGAACAGCCAGGAACCGACGGCGGTGGCGGCGAGTGCCGCGAGGGTGATGGCGGGGCTGTTGGCGGCCTGCTTGATGGCCATGGTCAGGCCAGACAGCGCGACTAGAGCGTAGAACGAGGAGACCACGTCCCACTGTTTGTCTAGGTTGGGCAGGTTTTCCGGTGCGAGCGCGATGGTGAGCACGAGGGCGACGATGACGATGGGCACGTTGATGAGGAAGACGGAGCCGACCCAGAAATGCTGGATCAGCGCGCCGCCGACCACCGGTCCGAGCGCGCCGCCCGCCACCGCCACCGAGCCCCAGATGCCGATGGCGGTGTTGCGCTCGCGCTCGTCCGGAAACGTCAGGCGGATCAGCGCGAGCGTGGCCGGCATCATCACCGCAGCGCCCATGCCGAGCATGCCGCGCGCCAGGATCAGCTCTAAGGGGCCGGGCGCGAACGCCGCGCCCAGCGACGCCAGGCCGAAGATGGCCAGGCCCACGATGAACATCAGGCGGTGGCCCACCCTGTCGCCCAGCGCGCCGGTGCCCAAAAGCAGTCCGGCGAGCACCAGCGGGTAGGCGTTGATGATCCACAGGCCCTGCTCCGGGGAGGCGTCAAGGGAATGCTCCAGCGCCGGCAGCGCGGTGTACAGGATGGAGTTGTCCAGGCCGATCATGAGCAGCCCGAGCGAGACCACCGCGAAAAATCCCCAGCGCTGCGCCTTAGTCATGGGCAGATGGTACCGCGCGCAAAAAGTGCGCCCCGGTTGCGGGACGCACTGTGTTTAGTTGGCGGGCTTAGCGCATTGCGAGGAATGCTGCGCCGATGCCGAGGACTGCCAGGGCTGCGACGACGCCGCCGATGATGGCTGCGATGTTGATCTGGTTGTTAGCCTGCTTCGGGGCCTCGGCCTTGGCCTTGGCTTCCACCTTCTGCTCAGCCTTGGGCTGCTCGGCGGGGACTTCACCCGGCTGGGCGGGGATTTCTTCCGCCGGCACGAGCGCGGTCAGGGGGTGCTCTTCGGCGACCTCGACGGGCTCCGGCTGTTCCACCTCGACGACCTCCTCCGGCTGCTCGATCTCCTCGACCTCAGCCTTTGCGCGGGCACCGATGGACTCGGCGTACGCGCCGATACGCGGGTTGTCGAGTACCAGGGAGTCCCAGTCGGCGGGGACGAGGACCTTGCCCGCCGGGGTGTCGGCGAAGTACGGCTTTTCGGAGTAGTTGAAGTAGTCGAACTGGCGGTCGTAGTTCATCACCGACTGGTAACCGGCCTGCATCGGGGAGCCTTCAGCGATGTCGGTGACGTACTGCTGAGCACCCCAGTGGCGCAGACCCAGGGTGTGGCCGAACTCGTGCAGGATGGTGTTGCGCACCTGCTCGTCGTTCGCACGCCCGCCGGGGTTGGCAACGTAGAAGGAGCTGTCGCCCACCAGCGACAGGCCCGTGGCGTTGGAGCCGGCGCGCATCCGGTCGCCCAGGACGCCGGGGCGGAAGATGTTGGCGCGGTCACCAAGGTTGTTGATGGTGTTAATGAGCTGGAACGCCTCAAACTTGCTCGGGTCGAAGTACGAGTCGCGGTACTCCAGCGTCTCGCCGCCGTGGACGTCGGAGTAGTTAGGGATGTTGGTGTAGTGCTCGCCGGCATCGATGTGCAGGCTAATGCCGTGGTCAGCAAACAGGTCCACTAAATCATCCAGGCTCTGCGTCGACGGGGCGTAAGAGGTGCGGTTGGCGTTTGCGCACTCGCGGGCAGCAGACGTGTCGCAGCCGAGGGTGTCGTATTCGGAGGCCATCCAGTTCAGCTGGAGGAAGACATCCGGGCGGTTAGGGTCGGCACCCCAGTCCGGCAGGGGGATTTCCGTGCCGTCTGCGAGGACGACGCCTTGCTCTTCCCAGATGTCGGGCAGGCCGTCGCCGTCGGAGTCAACGAGGGTGGCGGTGTTGGTCAGCACCGGTGCCAGCTCAACGTCCTGCTGGGCGTGTGCGACGTTCGCGCCGGAAACCGCGATGGCGGCGGCAACTGCTGCGGCGATGGTGTTTCGGAATGCTGCTCGCATCTCGGTGACTCCTTGGTGTGTGTTTTTCTCTTTGTTACATCCATGAGTTTATGCACCGAGTATGCGCAGGTAAAACGCTTTGGCCCAGGCTGAAAAATACCCTAAATCGTTGAACATTCCGTCCGGATTGTTCAACGTTTCCACCCGTTTTGGCCTGCGGATTGTTCATCAATCCGGGGGCGCGGTCCGGGGTTTCGTCAGCATTGTTCAACGATCAATCCGGCAACGCTCGCGGATGGTTGAACAATCCACTATCACCGCATTTTATGCACCTTAAGGTGTTTTCCAGCATGGATCCCGGCAATTCCGCATCTACCTGCATGTTCCGGTTAACCATACAATTCATACACTCTCAGATTCGGTGGTTTTCCCTCAGGAACCCCCGAAACTCCCTGGATTGTTCAAAGATCCACAGATTGTTCAGCAATCCGGAAACCCCCACTACCCCCGTTTTTACCCCCGATGCGGCGGCAAGGGGCCGTCGCAAAGCAAAAAGCCCCCTCTAACCCGAGTTCCTGCGCATCTTCGCGCGGCGCATATCAATGGCCAACGCGATGCCGATCACCGCCGCGTGCTGGCGTTCGTCCAGGCCGGGCTCGATGCGCACGCGGTAGCTGGACTTGCCCATCAGCATCCGCCCCATGCCGGAATACTCCGCGTCCACGGTCGCGAGCGGGCGGCCCTGGCTGGTCAGCGTGTAGTTCAGCTGGAACGCCTGGCCCTGGATCTGCACGTCCGGAAAGCCCGCGACCTGCACGTCGAACTTCGCGCCGATCCAGGCGAACCGCTGCGTCAGCCGCGCGAGCTCCAGCGGCGGGTTGACCTGGTGCACGACGTACTTGTCGCGGATGAAGTTCACCGGGTCCTCGATGCTCAGCACGTGCGCGCCGGCCGCGTCGAACACCTCCACCCCGCGCGACGCCTTGACCAGGTCGCTCATCTTCAGCGTCTGCCTGGCCGTGCCCAGCAGCTCCCCGCCCGGGCCCTCGATCGCGAACGTGTCGCGGCCCAGGGCCTTCGTTTGCCTTACGACGATCTCACGTTCCCTAAACACACCACCACCCTAACGGGGCGTGGCTGGTTCTGGGTGGGTGGTTTTGGCGGCTGGTTTTGCCTGCCCTGTCCCCCATCTCCACAAACCCCTAGTAAGCCCTCCCTAGTATGGCCATTTTTGGGCCTTAATAGGGGTTTGTTACTCGGGGTATGTCCCGACGCCCGCCAGTCGAGTCGCTAACAGGTGAGACGCTCCCATCTCCGAGAGATACGCCTTGCCGTCGAGGTTGCGAGTACACTAGGGAGCCGTACGCCTCGGTGTCGCCTCTGCGAAAGCATGCGCCCGGGGCTTAAACTTTTTCGACTGGCCGCGCAGCGGAAAACCCCGGCGGGCTGGGGTTCCAGCCTGCCGGGGTTTCGCGCCTAGCTCAGAGGAGCGTTAGTTCGAGCTGCCCTCCGAGGAACCCGCGGAGGAGCCGTCAGCGGAGCCGGCCTCGGAGCCAGCCTCACCAGCGGCCTCGCCTGCGTCCTCGGCGGTTTCGTCGCGGCCGGGGGTGTTGGTGACGGGCGGGACGACCGTCGTCACGCGGTCACCCCCGAGGGAGGAACCGCCCACGCGCACCTCGTCGACGGAGGTCGACTTCTTCGGGCCGATGGCGGTGAACGCCTCGCCGGCCTCGTTGGAGCACCAGTCGTAGAGGACGGAGCCCGCGACAACCACGCCGGCGGCGATAGCTGCCCACTGGCCGTACTGCTGCACGTCCGGACGCATTGCCAGCTCCTGCAGCATGCGGTTCGCGGCCTCGGCCTTCGCGCGCAGCTCGGCGACCTGCTCGTTCTCCTGGCCGCGGCGGCCGTAACCGAAGTTCGGCGTCTTGCGGCGGATCTCATCCTGGATCTCCGCGGAGATCTGGTTGAACTGCTCGTTCACCGCGTTGACGTACGGGGCAGCGACCTCTCCCAGCCCCTGGCCCGCCAGCAGCAGCGGCACCATGTACAGGATCGGCGAGCGCACCGCGTTGGCGACACAACGGCCGAGGATGTCGGTGCCTTCATCCACGGTGGCCTTGGTGGTGACCAGGGTGGTCGGCACTTCGGTGACCGTGATCTGCGGCAGCGTCTCCGTGACCACCGGCGGCAGCGTGTACGTTGCCGTCGCGGTCACCGGCGGGGTGTAGCCATCCACCGGGGTCGGTGCGACCTCGGTGACGGTCTTGCCGGAGTCGTCCACAACCACAACCACCTGGCCCGGAACATCCGGCGTGGTGGTCACTTCCGGACCCTCAACGGTGGTGACCACCGTCTGCGGCTCCGGCGTCACCGTCTGCACGGTGGTGACCGGCGTGGTGCGAGTGACCGTGATCGGATCCTGCGTCTGCACCACAGTGGTGACGATCGGCTCCGGGGTCTCCGTAGTGGTGACCTCAGAGGTGACCGGCTCCGGAGTCTCCGTGATGGTGACCTCGGAGGTGACCGGGTCCGGCGTGACCGTGGTGACCTCGCCGGACACGGTGGTGGTCACCGGCGCCGGGATGATCGTGGTGGTCTTGACCTCGCAGTCGCACGGTGCCACACCCGTGGTCGGGGTGGACTGCGCCTTGTTCGTCGGCGTGTTCGGGGTGCGCTCCACCACCGTGGTCTCGGTGACGAAGCTGCCCGGAACCGTCGTCGTCTCGTTGGTCGTGCCCGGCACGGAGGACACCACGGTCTCGGTGGCGGTGACCGGCGGTGCGGTCGCGATCGCCTCGTTGACGTGGTAGCCCGCCGGCGCGGAGACCTCGATCACGATCTCCACGGACTCGCCCGGCTCCAGGGACAGGCCGCGGCCTGCAGACTCCAGCGCCTTGTTGATCTCGGCGGTGAACTCGTCGGCGTCGCCGCCGTCCAGGCGGGTGACGTTGTCCACGATGTCGACGCCGTCCAGCTTCACGGAACCGGTGTTGGTCACCGTGTAGCGCAGCTCCATCGTCTCGCCCTCGCCGATCGGCAGGGCGTCGCCCTCGGTCTCGGCGTCGCGCCATGCGTCGTCGCCCTCATCCGCGCGCTTGATCTCCTTGAGGATCTCCAGCTGCGGGGAGTCGGAGGAGGCGTCATCCGGCGGCGCGGTCACGGTCACCACTGTCGACGGCACCGTGGTGCCCGGCACAGTCGTGTGCGGGTTCGTGGTGCCCGGGATCGTGGTGGCCGGGATGGTCACCGGCGGCACGGTCACGCCCGCGACGTTGTCGTGGCGGCCGGCCGGGGCCTTCACCGTCACGGTCACGTCCATGGACTCGCCCGGCTCGAGCGCGAACGGAGCGACCTTGCCCAGCTGGGCGTCGATGGCCTGCTGCAGCTCGGCGTTGTCTTCCTTCACCTCGTCGGTGAGGCGGATGCCGTCGATAGGCAGAGTGCCCTTGTTGGTCACCCGGTAGGTGATGTCCATGTCCTCGCCGGCGTTGACTAGGGCGTGCTCGTCGCGGCCGTTGATGAACTTCTTCACCTCAAGCAGCGGCGAGTTCGCGCGCGCGGTGGTGGAGACCGTCGTGCCCGGACGGGTGGTGCCCGGCAGTGTCGTGCCCGGGATGGTTACCGGCGGCACCGACGTGGACGGGCCGGTCGTGCCCGGGATCGTGGTGCCCGGACGGGTGGATTCCGGAACCGTGGTCTCCGGCACCTCGGCGCGAGCCTCGTTGACGTGCTCGCCCTCCGGCGCGGTGACCTCGATGCGGATGTCCTGGAAGGTGCCCGGCGCGAGGTTGAACGGCTTGGCCTTCTCGGCCAGCTCCGCGTTGATCTCCTCCTGCAGCTCCGGGTCGTCCTCGCGGATCTGATCCGCGAGTGCGATGTCGTTCAGTTCCACGTTGCCGGTGTTGCGGACGCGGTACCAGATCTCCATCTTCTCGCCCGGAGTGACGGAAGCGTCCTCGCGGCCGTTGATGCGCTTTTCAATGTTCAGGCGGCGCAGCTCAACCGGAGTGCAGACAACGTTGTTCGCCGGGCCGTCCGAGTCGCCGTTCATGTTGGCGACGTTGACCAGGCCGGAATCCGCACCCGGGTTCGCGCCCTCGGCGGTGCACTGGCCGACAGCCTCCGGCAGGTTGTTCGCCGCGGCCTCAGCCAGCGTGCCGGTGACGGTGACCTTGTAGTCCTTGTATTCGCCGGCCGGCAGCTCTGCAGCGTCGGCGACCTTGTAGCGGCCGTTCTCCACTGCCACAGCCTTCTCATCGACGGCCACCTCGGTGACCGTGAAGCCGGCGCCGCGCAGCGGCACATCCCAGATGGTGGCGTGCTCGCCGTTGACCAGGCCGGAGTTGCGCACGCGGATGACGTACTCGTTGGAGTAGTCGTAGGTGCCCTCGTCGTTGCGGGTCAGCGCAACGTTGCCCGCACGGGCGCCAAGCTTCTCGACGGCAAACTGCGGCCGCTCAGGCGCCGGCGCAGTCGTCGTCTCCGTGACCGGCGGCGGCACCGGGGTGGTCGCCGAGGTGGTCGGCGTTGCCTGTGCGGTGTTCGTCGGCACGTTCGGCGTCTTCTCGGTGGTGACCACGGTGGTGGTCAGCGAGCCCGGCACCGTCGTCGTGGCGTCGGTGGTGCCCGGTACCGAGGAGACCTGCGTCTGGGTGGTGGGCACCGCCGGGGCCGTCGCGATGGCCTCGTTGACGTGGTAGCCCTTCGGTGCGTCGACAGTAATTTCGACGACCTTCTTCTCGCCCGGCTTCAGGGTGAAGCCGCGGCCCTCTGCCTCGAGCGCGGCGTTGAGCGCGTCGGTGAGCGCCTGCTGGTCGCCCCCGTCCAGACGGGTGACGTTGTCGACGATGTCGATGCCGCCCAGCGTGACGGAACCGGTGTTGGTGACCGTGTAGCGCACGCGCATCTGGCCGTTGGCGTCCACAACAGCGGCGTCGTCCTCGGTATCCGCGGCGTGCCACGTGTTGTCCTTCAGGCTGAAGATGTCCTTGAGGATTTCCAGCTTGAGGGAGTCGGAGCGGGCGTCGTCGGACGGGGTGGTCGTCTGCGTGACCACGCGCTCAGGGACGGTGGTCTCCGGGATCGTGGTGCGCGGGTTCGTCGTGCCCGGGATCGTGGTCGCGGGCACGGTCACCGGCGGAACGTTCGGCTTTGCGACGTTCACGTGGCCGCCTGCCGGCGCCTTGACCGTGATTTCCACGTCGTGGAATCCGCCGGCCGGGACGTCGAACGGCTCGACCTTGGCCAGCTCGGCCTCGATCTGCTTGGTCAGATCCGTCTTGGTCTCGTCGGAGCCCTCGGTGACCTCGTCGGCGACGGTCACGCCCTTGGCGTCGACGTTGCCCTTGTTGAAGACACGGTAGGTGATCACCATGTCGTCGCCCGGGTTGACGATGTCGCCGTCGTCGAGGTTGTTGATGTACTTCTTGATGTCCAGGATCGGCGAATCCGAGCGGGCATCGTCCGACGGGGTGGTCACGGTGACCACGGTCGACGGCACGGTGGAGGCAGGGATGGTGGTGTTCGGGTTCGTCGTGCCCGGGATCGTGGTGCCCGGCACGGTCACCGGAGGCACGATCGGCTTAGCGACGTTCACGTGGCCGCCAGCCGGCGCCGGCACCGTGATGCGGAACTCGCGGACCTCGCCCGGCTCCAGCGCGAACTGGTCGATGCCGTTGAGCTTGGCGTCGATGTCGCGCTGCAGCGCCTTGGAGGTGTTCTCGTCGGCGGCCTCGGTGACTTCGTCGGCGAGGCGGATGCCGTCGATACGCACGGAGCCCGTGTTGGAGACGCGGTAGAGGATCTCCATGTCCTCGCCCGGCGCGACCTGGGTGCCGTTGTCGTAGCCGTTGATGTACTTCTTGATGGCCAGCGACGGGGAGCCCGCGTGCGCGGTGGCAGTGACCGTGGTCGGCGGGACCGAACGGCCCGGCACGGTGGTGCCCGGGATGGTCGTCGCCGGGACGGTCGAGCCCGGGATGGTGGTGCCCGGCACCGTGGTCTCCGGGTTGGTGGTGCCCGGGACGGTCACCGGCGGGACGGTGGTCTCCGGGATGGAGGTCTCCGGACGGGTCGTACCCGGAATAGTGGTTTCCGGCACCTGGGCGCGCACCTCGTTGGTGTGCTCGCCAGCGTGGGCGGTGACCGGGAACGTGATGTCCTTGACTTCGCCCGGCGCGAGGTCGAAGGCCTCGATCTTGGCGATCGCGGCGTCGATCTCCTTCTGGAGGTCCGGGTTGTCCTCCTTGATCTGGTCCGCCAGCGTGATACCGGACAGGGTCACGTTGCCGGTGTTGCGGACGCGGTACCAGATCTCCATCTCATCGCCCGGGGTGACCGGGGCGTTCTCGCGGCCGTCGATGCGCTTTTCAATGTTCAGGCGGCGCAGCTCAACCGGCTCACAGACGATGTTGTTCTCGCGGCCGTCCGAGTCACCTTCCATCTCGATGGTGTTGACCAGGCCGGAGCCCGCGCCCGGGTTCTGCGTGGTGACGGCGTCACACTGGCCGACGGCTGCCGGCAGCGCGTTCGCGGCCTGATCGGAGACGGTGCCGTTGACCACGACCTGGAAGTCCTTGTATTCACCGACGGCGAGCTCAGCTTCCTCACTGATGAGGTAACGGCTGTTTTCCGGCTTGACCTCAGTGCCGTCGACGGTGACGGAGTCGATGTCGAAGCCAACGCCGCGGACTGGCACGTCCCACACCTTCGCGTGCTCACCGGCAATCGGGCCGGTGTTGCGCACACGGATGGTGTACTCGGCGGAGTATCCGTACTGGCCGTCCTCGTTGCGCTTCAGCTCGATGCCGGCCTGGTTGCCGAGCTTCTCCACCGAGAACTGCGGGTTCACAGGCTCCGGAACAACCGGAGTTGTGGAGGAGGTCGGCGTCGCGTGCGCGGTGTTGGACGGGGTGTTCGGGGTGACGGTGGACGGCTCAACCACACGCGGGGTCACAGTGGTCACCGGGACGGTGGAGCCGTTGGTGGTGGTCATCACCGTGGTGCCCGGGATGGTGGAGCCCGGCAGCGTGGTTACCGGCGGTGCGGTCACCTTTGCCACGTTGATGTGGCGCTGCTTCGGCGCGTCCACGGTGATCTCCACTGCGCGGGACTTGCCCGGCTGCAGGGTGAAGTCCTTGCCGTACTTCTCCAGCTCGGCGTTGATCGCGTCGGTGAGCGCCTGCTTGTCCGCGTCGGTGCCCTTGGTCAGCTCGGTGACCTCGTCGACGATGCCGATGCCGGACACCGGCAGGGAGCCGGTGTTCTTCACCGTGTAGCGGATGCGCATCTTGCCGTTAGCGTCGACCACAGCGGCGTCGGAAGCCTCGTCGACGTTGTCGGCGGTCTTCCAGTCGTTGGTGTCGTTGCTCCAGATGTCCTTGAGCAGCTCCAGCTTCACGACGTTCGAACGCGCATCATCGGACGGCGTTGTCGTCGGAGTCACCTCGCGCTCCGGGACCGTGGTCGGCGGGATGGTCGTGTTCGGGTTCGTGGTGCCCGGGATGGTCGTGGCCGGAACGGTCACCGGCGGCACGACCGGCTTAGCCACGTTGACGTGGCCGCCCTTTGGCGCGGTCACCTCGATGGTGATGTCCTTGAACGCGCCCGGCGCGAGGTGGAACGGCTCGACAGCAGCGAGTTTGTCTGCCAGGTCCGGGATTTCCGCGCCCTCGGTGACCTCGTCGGCGATGGTGATGCCCTTGACCTCACCGACGCCAGTGTTGCGCACGCGGTAGGTGATCTCCATCGTCTCGGCGTCCGCCGCGAGGACATCGCCCTCGTCGCGGCCGTTGATGTACTTGGTGATCTCCAGCTGCGGCGACTCCGAGCGGCCCTCATCCGGCGGCGCGGTCACGGTGACCACGGTGGACGGAACGGTGGTGCCCGGCACGGTAGAGCCCGGGATGGTGGTGCTCGGCTTCGTGATCGGCGGGACCGTCACCGGCGGCACCGTGGTGCCCGGCACGGTCACCGGCGCGGTGGCGACAGCCTCGTTCACGTGCCCGCCTGCCGGCGCCGGCACCGTAATGCGGATCTCCTTCACGCCGCCCGGCTCCAGCTTGAACGCCGGCTCCTTTGCCAGCTCGGCGTTGATGGCTGCCTGCAGGCCCTGCTTATCGGTGGCCTGGGTGACCTGGTCGACGACGCGGATGCCGTCGACAGGCATGCTGCCCTCGTTTACCACGCGGTAGAGGATCTCCATATCCTCGCCCGGTGTGACGGCGGTGCCGTCGTCGTAGCCGTTAACGTACTTCTTGATGGTGATCTTCGGCGACTTCGCCTTCGCCGTGGTGGACACGGCGGTGGACGGCACCGGCTTGCCCGGGACCGTGGTGTGCGGGAGCGTCACCGGTGGGATCGTGGTCGGCGGGACGTCGGCGCGAGCCTCGTTGACGTGCTCGCCCTCCGGAGCCTTAACCGAGATGTGCACGTCGCGGATCTCGCCCGGCTCGAGATCGAAGGTGTCCTGGCCGTTGAGCTGCTTGGTGATCTCTTGCTGCAGCGCGTCGTTGTTTTCCTGGACGTTGTCCGACAGCTTCACGTCGTGGAGCGTGACGTTGCCGGTGTTACGGACTCGGTACCAGATGTCCATCGGCTCGTTCGGCTTCACGATGGCTTCCTCACGGCCATCAATGCGCTTCTCGATGTTCAGACGACGCAGTTCAACCGGCGTACAGACAATGTTGTTGTCCGGACCGTCCGAATCGCCGTCCATGTTGACCACGTTGAGCAGGCCGGAGTTCTTCGTGGCGTCCGCGCCGGTGGCGTCGCACTGGCCGTACGCAGCCGGCAGGTTGCCCGCCGCGGCGTCGGAGATGGTGCCGGAGACGGTGACGGTGAACGTCTTGGACTCGCCAGCTGCGAGAGCTGCGCTGTCAGCGATCTTGTAGCGGCCGTTCTGCAGCTGCGCGTCCTGGCCATCGACCTGCACAGAGTCCAGCTCGAAGCCGACACCGCGCAGCGGCACGTCGTAGATGGCTGCGTGCTCGCCGTCGCCCTTGCCATCATTCCTGACGATGATGGTGTACTCCGCCGTGTAGGCGTACTTGCCGTCCTGGTTGCGCTCCAGGTTGATGGCAGACTGGTTGCTCAGCTTCTCAACCGAGAACTGCGGGTTCTCAACGACGGGCGGTGTCGGACGGAAGTACGCGTTCGCTTCATCTGGTTCGGATTCGACCTTTCGGGCTGGGAGGGTTTGCGGGAACGGGTCAAAACCCACCTCATCGTCGCCGCCATTAAACGTCGGGAAATCCTGCGCGTTCGGGTCGAAAACACCTGCGGCCTTGGCATAATTCCGGTGCTCATACGTGTCGGAACCGATGCTCTCGGGCATCCTAAAATTGATCGGGATCTCTGTCTCCTGGCTGCCTTCCAGAGAGAATATTTTGACCTTTTCTAGTTCTTTTTTGATGAGGTCCTGAATTTTCGACGGGTTCTCACCTTTGTCAACGATATCTTCCAGTTTGATACCCGTGACTTCGCCACTACCCGTGTTCTTGACCACATACTTGATGTTCACAGTGTCGCCGGGGAAAATCTCTGGCCAATTATCCCTGTCAGCATCTTGAGCATCCTTGCCATTGATGTACTTCTTGATAGACAGCGCAGGATCACAGTCACCAGCGGCAGCGACATCGTTTTCCGAGACAGGATCAGGCTCATTTCCGATTACGGAAACCTTGTTAATAGCACACTTTCCGTCAGCGACATCGGCCTCCACGACCAGAGATGTCGACTGTTCAGCTCCAAGAGGACCATGTACCCAGTTGAGGCTGTCGCCGCGTTCCGCAGTGCTTTGAGTCCACCCCGAATCTTCAGTCGAAACTTTTACGTTCGAAAGATCGCCTGAAATGAGATCTCGTACTGTGAATCCCGACGACGCACAGGGAGAGTTATTTGTTACCTTGATGGTCCATTTTGGATGCCCGTCGACCATTTCGAGCGTTTTCTCAACCCCGAGATCAACACCAGCCTTCTCAAACTCGGCTACGGTGAACGCGTTTGAGGTGGCATCGTTGTTATAGGACGTGGGCACCTGCTCGACGGATATCAGACCTACTCGAGGATGTGTGCCGAAGGGGTCCTGAATCGATAGCTGATAAGCGAGATTTTTCTGATTAGCACTAAATCCCAAGTTTCCATTCGAGTACGTCCACGCGTTGCCGTAGGTGACGCCCGGCTCTAACTTTTGGCCGGTGGGTGTCGAGATTCCCGTTACATCGAGCTTAAGCACGTTACCAGTTGAAACGTCAGTTCTGTGCAGGTAGACGCGCCCATCGCTCGAGTTAAGCGACCATATAAAGCTCTTGTCTCTCGGTGTTTCGATATACGTCCGGCCGTCTTCAGACCGGGTTTCGAAGTAGTACGCCCAGTCGTTAGCATTTATAAGCGGATCATGCTGGCGCCGGACCGCTTGGATTTGCGTATCGTCTGGAGAGGTCACCGGTAGGGAAAGCTCTGTACCACTCCCCCCTTCAAACTTAATAGTGTAAATGTCACCAGACCCATTTACCGAGTTGTTCGAGAAAATGTAATTCCCTGCGCGGTCGAATGCACCGTTGGTGATACCAGAGTTGATATCCTTACTAAACGAACCGGCATCCCCCGCAGGTGCAATCTTGCCCAACTTCGCTACGCCACCAGTCTCAGGACTGATGCGTAGTAGGTATCCAGCTGGGTATTTGGGATCCTTTGGATTGTTGTTTAGCCCAGATTGATCACCGTCGTTAAGTGGTCGATCTTGAGAAACGGCATATAGGTAGCCGTCCGCCGGGTTATATGCCAGCCCGTTATAGACCCACTTCGAGGAACTGATGGGTTTGAATGCCTCCGCGCCCTGAGTTCCGTCTACCCTGTACTGCAAGACAGTGTGATTACGCATTGTGTTGCGAGGCCCAACACCGTTCGGGGCGACATCACTCGACTGATAGTAGCTTTCCGCGATCCACGTGCTCACCCCCGCATTTCGAGACACCTCAAGTGCACAACGCCCCTGGTTCTCCGTCAGCTTTAGAGGATCACGCGGCCCATCGACCGCGTCCAAAGTCAATTCCGGCGCATAGGTCGCATCCCACGAGCCACTTGCATTCCTGTCATCTAGTTCCGGGCTAGGCGTAGTAGCTGTGAGCTGCAATGTATCATCAGCAGCAATTGTCACGTTCGAAGAGAACTGGAAAGAAACTGAGCTCTCGTCTACCTTGCTGACACCGGTTACAGTGTACGGGGTTGTTCTGCCGTGGCCGACTACCGCGGCGGTGAAACTTAACTGGGAGACAGGATCTGTGAGTCTTGAATCGCCAAGGTTAACAATAAACCTGTTTCCAGTTATCGGGGACCCTGTCGCATTGAACAAGTTAATCCGAACTATATCGTCATCAATTATGCCGAAGCTTGAAGATCGCGGATTAGTTTGTGCATTTGCCCAAGCTGGCTCTATTCCAGTACTTACGTCGATGGGCGATACTACTGTTTCAGCACCTACTACGATTCCTACGGTGGAAAACGCAGCCAACACTCTTCTACCGATATATCTGTTATTTCGCCTTGTCATAGCCGCGAACCTCTCAATTCTACAAAAGTAGGCAGGATGTTTTTACCCTACATTCTGGTTAGTTTCACCGCTGTATACTTTTTCGGGTCTAAGGTTAAACTCAGGATCAGGCTATTTTCTAGGCGCGTTCCCCGAACCCATTAGCCGCGAGACATTTACAGATCGAAGTAGTGACCCTGCGTCCCTAAAAACCTGACCCTCTCAGAAGGTCTAACTTGGGTAGACCCCGAGCTTTGGCGCAAAATCGACCCAGCTTTGCCCCGTATTTCTCATCGCAAAGGCCTCATTTCCTCGGACCGCTGACTTTCCGGTGCCAGCCTCGACATCGGACATCGCCCCATTCGATTTCAACTAATCGTTGAGCGTGCTCAGTGCAAGGCTGAGCTTTTCACCGCTCCCTACCGCCGCACCCAGCGCTGAGCGCCCTTCGCTATGAGGTTGTCCGCCAAACGAAGCACAATGCCCTTGAGAGCATCGCCGAACTTCATCGGCATGATTCTGATCACGCTCTGAAAAACGATTGGAATCAAACCCAGGACGCTTCCAGATTGGAGGCTTTGCCTCGAGCCGGAGCTGCATAACTATCCAGTAGAAATCGCTAGGCAGCCCGACTGGGGCCAGCTCGACAAAGTGCCCCCTAGCCCACACCGACGACCAAGCCGACCACGAAACAGGACGACCAGCCCTCTACGACAACGCTATCGACACCGACTACACCCACTCAATCGGCATCCAAAAAGGCCAAATCTAACCCCCACTGTTGCGACCGGCTAGTTGGTAGCGGTGTGGTGACTTTCGGGTAGCGGTTTAGTGGGTTTCCGGTAGCGGGGTTGGCGGTGGCGGGTGATGCTTTCGGGTGGTTGCACCACAGGGGTGTAGCCGGTTACCGGAAGGAGTCCGCTGATGACGGATTACCGGGCGGTGATGAAGCTGCTTGTGCAGCAGCGTTCGTACCGCCAGATTGAACAACAGCTCGGGTGCTCGCACCGCACGATTTCCCGGTCGAATCAGGTGCTTCGATCCCTTGGGATTCGCACCGTCGACCAGGTTTTGGCGTTGACGGATGATGAGCTCGACGAGTTATTCGTAGATGGGCGCAGTACCGGCCAGGGCGATTTCGTCCCTATCGATTTTGATGGAGGGTGTCAGGAAGTTTGTGTGTGAGGCTCTGATCTAGAAGGAGTTTCACCGATAATGACTACGGTGTCACCGAAGAAAAACCATGACCCGGCAAAGGTCAACGAGATCAGCGAGAAGCTGATGGAAAATCCTGAGCTTGCCAGCTTGATAAGCGAGCTGTCGACCTCCGCTGATGATGCCAGCGAGCTGGTCAAAGGCCTACTGCAGGCATCGATCAACGCTGGTCTACAGGCGGAGATGGATGCGCATTTGGGCTACGGCCATTCTGACCGCAAGACCAAAGCCCAGGTGGAAACCGCGCAGAGCAGCAATCACCGCAACGGGTCGTATACCAAGACCGTCAATTCTGGCTACGGCGCAGTGGAAGTGACTGTGCCCAGGGATCGTGCCGGCACGTTTGCTCCGAAGATGGTGCCCAAGGGTGCACGCCGACTGACTGAGCTCGATGACATGATCGTCTCGCTGTACGCCGGCGGGATGACCGTGCGTGATATTCAGCACCATCTCGCGACCACGCTCGGGGTGGATATGAGCCCGGATACGATCAGCACCATTACCGATGCGGTGTTAGACGAGGTCATGATCTGGCAAAACCGCCAGCTTGACGAGTTTTACCCGGTGATCTTCCTCGACGCGCTACGCGTCAAGATCCGTGACGGCCACCGCGTGGTCAACAAGTCCTGCTACATGGCGGTTGGTGTCGACATGGACGGCATCAAGCACATCCTGGGATTGTGGATCGCGGAAAATGAAGGCGCTGCATTCTGGGCATCGGTGTGCGCGGACCTGGCCAACCGTGGTGTCCAGGACGTGTTCATCGTGTGCTGCGACGGGCTCAAAGGCCTGCCGGAAGCCGTGGAGGCAACCTGGCCGAATTCCATGGTGCAAACCTGCATTGTGCACCTGATTCGGGCTGCGAACCGGTGGGTGTCCTACCAGGACCGCAAATCTGTCTCCCGGGCGCTGCGTGAGGTCTACACGGCCGCCAACGAGGACACCGCACGTGCCAGCTTGGATGCGTTCGAGGCCAGTGAACTCGGCCGGAAATACCCGCAGTCGGTCAAAGTCTGGCGCGACGCCTGGGAGCGGTTCGTGCCGTTCCTGCAGTTCCCGCCGGCGGCACGCCGGGTGCTCTACACCACCAATTCGATCGAGTCGCTCAACGCTGAACTGCGTAAAGCTACCCGCAACAGGGGCCAGTTCCCGAACGATACTGCGGCGCTGAAGACGCTTTGGCTGATGATTTGCAACATCGAAGACAAGCGCGCTGCGCAGCGAGCGAAGAAAGCAAAGCGCGACGTTGAGTGCAACGGCTATATTGAAGGAGCGACAGCCACCGGGTGGAAACAAGCCATCAACCAACTAGCCGTGGCTTACCCCGACCGATTCGCGGACTACTTGTAAACCAAACCCCCGCACACAAAGAATCGGACACTCTCATTTTGATGCGGTGGTCAAAGCCCGCACGGGGCGTAACAAGCAGACACTGCAAGTGCTGTGGGCGCGCTACACCACCACACCTGCTTTACCCGGCCAGCTCCATTACAGCTACGACCGGTTTCGCCAGTTGGTGGCGTCTCATGTCGATGCGGCCGGTTTGACCGCACGCATCACCCACACACCGGGGCACACCATGCAGGTGGATTGGGCAGGCACCAAGATGCGCCTGTTAGACCCTTATGGCGCACCGGGGGTGAAGGTCAGCGTGTTTGTCGCCTCAATGCCGTATTCCGGGATGATTTTTGCCCTCGCATGTCCGGATGAGCGCCAGCATTCCTGGCTTGATGCCCACCACCACGCGTTCGCCTACTTCGGGGGCGTGCCTGAGGTTGTGGTGCCGGATAATGCCTCGACTGCGTCGAACGCGATCAGCGCGGCGGATCGAAACCGCAAGGTCAACGACACCTACGAGCAGTTTTTGGAGCATTACAACACCGCAGCACTGCCCACGAGGGCGAAACGGCCGAAAGACAAAGCGAATGTCGAAGCCGCAGTCAAGATCGTCACCCACAAGGTCATCCACGCACTCGATGGCCACCAGTGCGTCGACCTTGACGAGCTCAACACGCGTATTAAACAGCTGATTGGCCAGATCAACCAGGCGGTACCGTTTCGTCACCAGCAGTCAAGCCGCAAAGACATTTTCGATGCGCATGAAAGGCACCTGTTGACAGCACTTCCCGATACCCCGTGGCAGCGCACCGAGTGGAAACGCGCCAAGATCGCCCCAGATTTCCACATCACCGTAGCTAGCGTGCGGTACTCCGTGCCGCACCAGCTCGTTGGCCGCACTGTCGATGTGCGCATCACCGGGCAAGTGCTCACGGTCTTCGATGGTGGCCGTGCCGTTACAACCCACACGCTTGCCCACACCCGCGGGGCGTATGTCACCGATGCCGACCACATCCCGGCGAATATGGATCACACCCAGGGACTGTGGACGAGCGATTACTTCCTGCGCGAAGCCCAAAAGATCGGGCCGGCGACACGCACCGTCATCGAGGAAATGATCGCGGCGAAAGCAATCCCGGCCCAGGCGTACCAATCGTGCCGAAACGTGCTGTCAATGGGCAAACACGCCAACAAGCTCGTGTTGGAAGAAGCATGTAAGCGCTTGGTCTCCTCCGACGGGACCCGCCGGGCGGTGTCCTACACCGCGGTCAAAAACATGATGGCCGCCGTACGCAAAGAAGCCGCAACCCGACCACACGGCTTCGACCAACCGGCACCGGCCACACCTGGGCATCGGGCCCACGCACCCGCCGCTGCCACACGCGACACCAGCGGCGCCTACCTCGGTGGCGCAGCACAGTTCAGTCTGGACAACCTCATCAAGAAAGGAACCACAACGCCATGACCCCACCGACCCCGCCTCAAGAGCGTTTCCTCGACGAATCCGTCCTCGCGGACTTCACAGCGATGCGCATGACAGCCTTCGGCAAAAGCGTCATCGACATCGCCAACGACCCAGCCTTCGACACGTGGACCTTCTCCCAAAAGGTGCTCTACGCACTCGACAAAGAAGTCGCGGCCAGACGCGAACGCCGCATCAACAAACTGCTCAAGGCATCACGATCGCCAAACCCCGATGCCTGCCTCGAAGACGTCGTCTACGCACCTGACCGCAACATCAACCCAGAACAAGTCAGCCGACTCGCTCACGGACAATGGTGCCACCTGGGCCAAAACATTGTCATCTTGGGCAAATCCTCAGTCGGCAAGACCTACCTCGCCCAAGCACTGATCACCGCAGCATGCCGCAACGACTACTCCGCCAGGTTCTACCGCACCGACATGCTTGCCGCGCACTTCGCAGTGATGCCACTCGACGACCCAGCCCGGCTCAAACTCACCCGCGAGCTGATCAACGTCGACGTGTTAGTCCTCGACGACTTCCTCACCACCCCAGTCGATGCCACCACCGCACACCTGCTCTTCAACATTCTCTCCGAACGAGAAGGCAACCGATCAACAATCGTGACCTCACAGTTCACCCCGCAAGACTGGTACAGATCCATCCCGGACGCCGTCATCGCCGAATCCATCCTCAACCGACTCGTCGCTGGCGCCGAAATCATCACCCTCGAAGGACCAAACATGAGACTGGAAACTAACCAGTAACCCCACAAAACGCCTGAGCAGGGACCGCTACCGGATCCCCACTCAAGCGCTACCACAAACTCACCACACCGCTACCATTCCGATCTTCTAAACACCCACGACACGCCGAGCCAGACACACTTTTTGTCGTTTAACCCCACAAATCGCCCCAGCCCGAACCAGAAAAAGAAAAATCTCGAGACACCGTAGGAACGATGTCTCGAGACTTATTTGTGCCCGGGGGGGGACTTGAACCCCCACGTTCTTGCGAACACTGGCACCTGAAGCCAGCGCGTCTGCCAATTCCGCCACCCGGGCGGGCGACTTGATTAATATAGAACGCAGCTCACAAAAACTACAAATCGCCAGCGCACACCGCCTTTTATCCCGCGTCTGCAACGGGGCCGACACGCTGCGCGGATAGGTGGTGTCGGGTGCGGCACCTATACTGTCCGGGTTACTTAAATTCTGATGTGAAGAAAGGAGGTGCGCAGGAAATGGCAGTGATGGACAGGCTGGCAAAGCTGGACAGTTCTCTGCAGCGCGGCTTGGACAATTCCATGGCGGCGCTGTTCGGCGGCAAGGTTGTGCCTGAAGAAATTGAGGAGCTGGTCAAGCAGGAAGCCCAGGACTCGCTGGTGGTCACGGATAAGGACGAGTACGTCGCCCCGAACGTGTACGCGGTGGGTGTGTCTTCGAAGGACTTGGAGAACCTGTCGCAGAACCGCGATCTTCCTGTGGACCTCGCCGATCAACTCATGCGCTACGTGCGCAACAAACAATGGTTTTTGGATGGCCCTGTTGTTGTGCGTATCGCGGAGGAGTCGGGTCTGCGCACTGGCCAGCTCCGGGTGTCTAGCTACATCGACACCATGCCGGATGTGGTCAGCGGCTTCGACGCCATTGTGGCGGAGCCGAAGAAGCGCAAGGCCTCGCGCTCGCAATTGAAGGAGGATGCAATGTCCGAACCTAACGCCAACCAGCCGCAGGACCCCCAGGCTGTTGCCAACACTGAGGCAACCACGGTGAGCCTGCTGCTTCAGGACGGCTCGTCGCGCACGTACCTGGTCCACGAGGGCTCCAACATCCTGGGCCGCTCCAACGATTCGGACTTCCGCCTGCCGGACACCGGGGTTTCCCGCCAGCACGCGGAGATCACCTGGGACGGCCAGGTGGCGGTGCTGGTGGATTTGCAGTCCACCAACGGCACGACGGTCAACGACGAGCCGGTGGAAAACTGGATGCTGGCAGACGGCGACGTGATCACGCTGGGGCATTCCAGCATTGAGGTCCGCATCATCGGCGGCGAGGACCAGCCGCAGGCCAGCGCCAACCAGCCGGAGTTCACCGACTCGGTGGCGCACCCCAGCACCGAATACTTCCGCCCGTAAGAAGGGTTTGCCATGGACTCGACCATGATCCTCAGCGCCCGCTTCGGCCTTCTGGCCTTGCTCTGGGTGTTCATTTTCCTGGTGATGTGGACGCAGAGGAAGGATGTGGTGTCGGCGGGTGGCGCGGTGCGTCGTCAAGCAAGTGCCTCCGCCCCCGCCCCCAGGGAGAAAGCCCGCACCCTTGCGGTAGTTGAGGGGCCGCTGCAAGGCTCCCACATGGAAATTGCCAGCTTAGAAGACTTGACTGTCGGCAGAGCGGGAGACAACGATTTCCAGCTGGGCGACGACTTCGCCTCCTCGCGCCACGCGCGCCTGTTCCGCAGGGGCAGCGACTGGTTCGTGGAGGACCTGGATTCGCGCAACGGCACCTTCGTCAACGGGGTGCGCATTGATCAGCCTGAGCGGGTGACCGTGGGCACGGACATGAAGATGGGACGCACGATTGTGAGGCTGATGCCGTGAAGCTCGCATTAGATTTCGTGGCCGTGTCCGACCGGGGCCTGGTCCGCGGCAACAACGAGGACTCCGCCTACGCAGGCCCGCACCTGCTGGTGCTTGCGGACGGCATGGGCGGCCACGCCGCCGGCGAGGTGGCCAGCCAGCTCATGGTCGAGCACCTCGAGCACCTGGACCGCGACCCCGAGGACGCGGACATGCTCGCTCTTTTGGGCGCGGCGGCCGAGGACGGCAACGCCTCCATCGAGGCGTCCGTGGCCGAGCACCCCGAGCAGGCCGGCATGGGCACCACCCTGACCGCGACGATGTTCAACGGCCGCGAGCTCGGCCTGATCCACGTGGGCGATTCCAGGGGCTATTTGCTTCACGACGGCGAACTGCGGCAGCTCACCGTCGACGACACCTTCGTCCAGTCGCTGGTCAACGACGGCAAACTCGCGCCCGAGGACGTCTCCTCGCACCCGCAGAAGTCCCTGATTTTGAAGGCGTACACCGGCCGGGACGTGGAGCCGCACCTGGAGCTGATCCAGGTCCAGCCGGGCGACCGCGTGCTGTTGTGCTCCGACGGGTTGAGCGACCCGGTGACCCAGCAGACCATCCAGCTCGCGCTCGGCGACGGCACCCCGGAAATGGCGGCGAACCGCCTGATCGAGCTGGCGCTGCGCTCCGGCGGGCCGGACAACGTCACCGTGGTGGTGGCGGAGGTCGTTGAGGCCACCGAGAACAACGCCCGCGAGAACCGCGCCGCGGTCAAGGCCGGTGCGCTGGACCCGGGCTACGAGTCCTCCCACCCGGACTCCGCCGCCTCCCGCGCCGCAGCGCTGTTGCGCAAGTCCGAGACCATCACCCCGGACCACAACCGGGCAAAACTTCAAGACGCGGATGCTTCCGACGACGAGGAGGGCCACACTAGCGGCGCTGGGAAGAAGCAGCCGTCGTCGGTGTGGCCTTGGGTCGTCGCAACGCTAGTGCTCCTGCTGGTGCTCGCGGTGGCGGGCGTGATGTGGTCGCAGTCCCGCGCCACCGACGAGTACGCGCTGAAGGTGCAGGACTCCGGCGAGTTTGTGGTGCAGCACACCACACGCGACAACCTGTTCGCGGACACCAAAACCGAGGACATCCAGCGCGCCTGCCTGAACACCAAGGGCGACCTGCGCGTGATTTCCAAGGACAGCAAGCCGGGCGATTGCAGCATCTTCACCACCTCCGACCTGCCCAAGGACAAGCGCGAGGTCGAAGACGTCACCGGCTCCTACGACGACGTATTAGCCAAGCTGAATGAGTTGGCGGACCAGGCGCTGCCGGCCTGCACGGACAAGAAGAGCGCCGACGAGGGCAAGTGCCGGGAGGTGCGATGAGCCGCCTAGTATCCCGCAGCCGCGAGCTGCTCCTCCTGCTGTTCACCACAGGCCTGCTAGCCCTCATGCTCTTTGGCTTAGAGACGAGCCAAGGGCGCACCCTGTCCACCGAGATGCTCTACATCATCGGCGGGTTCATGGGCGTCTACGCCATCGCACACGTAGCCATCGCGTTCTTGGCACCGCACGCGGACCAGGTGATGCTGCCCGTGGTGGCGCTGCTCAACGCCGTGGGCCTGGTGGTGATCTACCGCCTTGACCTGGCAGAACGCCCCGGCTACGGGCCGCTGGCGGAGCGCCAGATGCTGTGGTCCTTAGTCGGCGTGGGGCTGATGGTGCTCACGCTCATTGTCATCCGCGACCACAAGTCCCTGTCGCGCTACTCCTACCTGCTGGGCCTGGTTGGCCTGATTCTGTTGGCCCTGCCGCTGGTGTGGCCGCAGCCCCCGGGGTATGAGGAAGCGCGCATCTGGCTGTGGCTCGGGCCGTTTTCCATCCAGCCCGGCGAGTTTTCCAAGATCCTGCTGTTGATCTTCTTCGCCCAGCTGCTGGCCCAGAAGCGCGCCCTGTTCACCGTCGCCGGCAAGCGCTTCTTGGGCATGACCTTCCCCCGCCTGCGCGACCTCGCGCCGATCCTCATGGTGTGGGCCATCGCCATTTTGATCATGGGCATCTCCAACGACTTCGGCCCGGCGCTGTTGCTGTTCGCCACCGTGCTGGGCATGGTCTACTTCGCCACCAGCCGCGCCTCCTGGCTGTTCATCGGCGTCGGCCTGGTGGCCGTCGGCGGCTACGCCGTCTACCAGGTCAGCTCCAAGATCCAGGAGCGCGTGTCCAACTTCATCGACCCGTTCGCGGACTTCGACGGCATTGGCAACCAGCCCGCCAACGCGCTGATCGGCCTGAGCTGGGGCGGCATCACCGGCACCGGCTTGGGCTACGGCCACCCGGAGCTGGTGCCCGTGGCGCACTCCGACTACATCCTCGCCGCCATCGGCGAGGAGCTGGGGTTTGTGGGCATCGCGGCGGTGCTGTGCCTGTTCGCGGTGTTTATCACCCGCGGGTTCCGCACCGCCATGCAGGCGCGCGACTCCTACGGCAAGCTGCTCGCATCCGGGTTGGCGCTGACGATCGTGATCCAGATCTTCGTGGTCGCCGGTGGCGTGTCCGCGATGATGCCCATGACGGGCCTGACCACGCCGTTCATGTCCGCCGGCGGCTCGTCCGTGATGGCCAACTACATCCTGCTCGGCCTGCTGCTGCGCATCTCCAACAGCGCGAACCGCCCCGCGGACTACGACGCCGTCGCCGCGGGCACCGCGCGCCCTGAGATGGTGGGTGCACGATGAACAAGTCCATCCGCTACGGCGCCGTGGTCGCGCTGCTGATGATCGCGGCGCTGTTGGTCAACTTCACCGTGGTGCAGGGAATGCGCGAAGACGAGTACGCGCAGAACCAGCACAACTCGCGCATCCTCATGGACCTCAAGCGCACCAATCGCGGCGACATCGTCACGGGCGGGACCGTGCTGGCGCAGAGCCACCGCGACGAAGAGACCGGCTTCTACCAGCGCACCTACCCCAACATGCCGTGGTCGTTCGCGCCGATCGTGGGGTTTGTCTCCGACCAGTTCGGCACCTCCCAGCTGGAGGCCACCCACAACGGCGACCTCACCGGCGACTCCGGCACCGCCTCGCGCTTCCTGCGCACCGGGCTCGAGGACGGCAAGAAGGGCGACACCGTCGACCTGACGCTGGACCCGAACCTGCAGGCCTTCTCGTACGACCAGCTGGCCAAGCCGGGTTTTGATGGTGCGGTGGTGGCCGTGAGGCCGTCGACAGGCGAGGTGCTCTCCATGGCCTCGACCCCCAGCTACGACCCCAACGGCATCGCCAACCCAGCGACCGCCGAGGGCGCCTGGGCCGAGGCCACCGGCAACCCGGCGAACCCGCTGCTGAACCACGCGGCGCAGGAGCAGCTGCCGCCGGGCTCGATCTTCAAGATCATCACCACCGCCGCGGGTCTGCGAAACGGCTTCACGCCGGAGTCGCCGCTGACCGGCGAGGCGCAGACGATCCTGCCGGGCACGGACAACATCCCGCTGACCAACGACGGCGGCCAGCCCTGCGCCGGCGGCGGGCAGGTGCCGCTGCGCACCGCGTTCGCCCTGTCCTGCAACACCGCGTTCGTGCAGATGGGCCTCGCCATGGGCCCGGATGCGCTGCGCGACGCCGCCGCCCGCTTCGGCGTGGGCGAGCGCTACAACCTGGGCCTGCCGAATGCCGCCGGCTCGCTGGGCGATCTGCCCGGCGGCGCCGAGCTGGCGCAGTCCACCATCGGTCAGCGCGACGTGACCATGACCGCGCTGCAGGCGGCGATGATGTCTGCGACCATCGCAAATAAGGGCAAGCGCATGGAACCGCACGTGGTGCGGCAAGTGCGCAACGCCGACGGCAAGGTCCTGCACGAAACCGAGCCGGTGGAACTCAACGAGGCCGTAACGGAAGAGGAAGCCGCGACGATCACGGACTTGATGTTCGCGTCCGAGCGGTGGACCTTCGGCTACGACGGCAACGGATTCGCCTCCAAGACCGGCACGGCCGAGCACGCCGAAGGCGCCGCCCCGCACGTGTGGTACGTCGCCTTCGACCCGGCCAAGGACGTCGCCGTTGCCGTGGTGGTGAAAAACGGTGGCAACATGGGCGAGGCAGCCTACGGCGGCCAAGTCGCCGGACCAATCGGACGCGCCGTATTGCGCGCAGCACCCGCCGCCCCCGCACCCGTGGAAGGAGCACAGTAGATGAACACCGAAAACCGCGAGGACCTGCAACAGCTCGTCGGCGACGGCTACCAGCTGCAGTGGATCATCGGCCACGGCGGCATGTCCACCGTGTGGCTGGCAGACGACTTGGCCAACGAACGCGAGGTGGCCATCAAGGTGCTGCGGCCCGAGTTCAGCTCCAACGCGGAGTTCCTCGCCCGCTTCCGCAACGAGGCGCTGAGTGCCCAGGGCATCAACTCCGACAACGTTGTGGCCACCTACGATTACCGCGAAGCAGACACCGACGCGGGCTTCACCGTCTGCTACATCATCATGGAGTACATCCGCGGCGAGTCGCTGGCGGACCTCATCGCCCGCGAGGGCCAGCTGGATGAGGCGCTGGCTCTCGACGTCCTGGAGCAGGCCGCCCACGGCCTGGCCGTGATCCACCGCATGGGGCTGGTGCACCGCGACATCAAGCCGGGCAACCTCATGCTCACCCAGCACGGGCAGGTGAAGATCACGGACTTCGGCATCGCCAAAGCCGCCGCGGCCGTGCCCCTGACCCGCACCGGCATGGTGGTGGGCACCGCCCAGTACGTCTCCCCCGAGCAGGCCCAGGGTATGAAGGTCACCGCGGCGTCCGACGTCTACTCGCTCGGCGTGGTGGGCTACGAGCTGCTCTCCGGCAAGCGCCCGTTTACCGGCGACTCGTCGGTCTCCGTGGCGCTGGCGCACGTCTCCGCCGAGCCGCCCGCGCTGCCCATTTCTGTCTCGGCCCCGGCGCGCGAGCTCATCGAGATCGCCCTGCGCAAGGACCCCGGCCAGCGCTTCCGCGACGGCAACGAGTTCCAGCTGGCCATCTCCCAGGTCCGCCAGGGCCTGCGTCCCGCCCAGCCCGGCGGCCACACCCAGGTCGTGGCCACCGAGCCGTCCGCGACCGCGTCCACCCAGATGCTGGCCAGCGTCGCCGAGGAACGCACCTCCCGCCCCGAGGGCGCCTACCCGCCGTCCGCGGCGACACCAGCGCCGCGCGAACACGAAGCGGACAAGAAGTCGTCTAAGGCAGGCCCGGTCATCTCCGCGATCTTGCTGCTCGCGCTTCTGGCCGGCGGCGCCGCCTGGGCGTACACCGAGGGCGTGTTCGACCGCTTCACCGGCGGCGGCACCCCCACCACCCCGCGGCCCACCATGAGCGCGACCACCCCGACGCCGGAGGAAGAGGCAGACACGGAGGATCCGGTCACCGAGACCACCACCGAGCGCGAGCGCACCACCATCACGGAGCCGCGCAACCCGGGCACCCTGCGCTTCGAGGAGTCCGAGGCCGACAACGCACCGGCCCCGGCGGAGCCGTCCGCCGAGCCGCCCGCCCCCGGAACTTCCGCGCCGGAGCAGCCGTCCGCGGCGACTCCGACGCAGCAGGGTGGGGCGCCGGCAGGTGAGCCGTCGATAGGCAATCAGCCCGAGGTCACGAACTCACCGGCCCCTGCGGTAGAATTGCCCAACCTTGATAGCTTGCTCGGAGGTGGCAGGTAAATGCTCATCGCGGACCGGTACGAACTCGGCGACATCATCGGCACCGGCGGCATGTCGGACGTGTATGCCGCCACCGACGTGTCCCTCGGGCGCGAAGTTGCCGTGAAGATGCTGAAGATCGACATGGCGCGCGACGAAAACTTCCGCGAACGCTTCCGCCGCGAAGCGCAAAACTCGGCGCGCCTGAACCACCCCAACATCGTCTCGGTCTACGACACCGGCTCCGTGGAAACCTCCGGCGTGGACGTGCCCTACATTGTCATGGAGCTCGTCCACGGCATGAACCTGCGCGACATCGTGCGCAACGAAGGGCCCCTGAGCCCGGAGCGCGCCGCGAAGCTGCTGCTGCCGGTCACCCGGGCACTGCAGGCCAGCCACGACGCAGGCATCATCCACCGCGACATCAAGCCCGCCAACATCATGGTCACCAACACCGGTGCCGTGAAGGTCATGGACTTCGGCATCGCGCGTGCGCTGGATGATTCCACCTCCGCGATGACACAAACCTCCGCCGTCATCGGCACCGCGCAGTACCTCTCCCCCGAGCAGGCCCGCGGCAAGGCCGCCGACGCGCGCAGCGACATCTACGCGCTCGGCTGCGTGATGTACGAAGCCGTCACCGGCGTGCCGCCCTTCGAGGGCGAATCCCCCTTCGCCGTGGCCTACCAGCACGTCCAGGAAGACCCGGTGCCGCCGTCCGAGCGCATCAACGCGCCGCTGTCGGACAACGAAGCCGTCAACGTCGACTCCGTCATCCTCACCGCGATGGCGAAACACCCCGCCGACCGGTACCAGACCGCCGACGAAATGGGCGCGGACCTCGCGCTTTTGGAGCGCGGCAACGTCACCACCGCCGCCCGCAACCACCTCGCCGCCGCGGAGGAAGACGCCGGCTCCCACGCCATCGACGCGCAGTACCCGCCGTCCCAGGACCACACCGCCGTGGTTGGGGATGTGGTGCGCGAACCTGTGGTGCGTCGAGAAGCATCTGCCGCCTCCTCCGGGCACACGCGCTACGCGGACCACCGCGCCGCCAACGAAAAAACCTCCTCCAACTGGCTGAAGTGGCTTTCCGCGCTGCTGGGCCTGTTGCTCGCCGCCGCGGTGTGCTGGTTCGTCTACGACTACTTCTCCGTGAACAAGGACAACAACGACCCGGCCATCACCCAAGAGGAAATGGTCCCCGTGCCCGAACTCGCGGACATGCCGCGCAACGACGCCGTCCGCGAACTCGAACACCTCGGCTTCGCCGTCTCCGTCATGGAAGAACCCAGCCCCGACATCAAACGCGGCAACGTGATCTCCACCAACCCCGCCGCCGGCTCCGAGCTCAAGCGCGGCACCCAGATCACCCTGACCGTCTCCTCCGGCAAGGAAATGACCGACGTGCCGGACGTGACCAACCTGACCGCCGAAGAAGCCATCGAAGAGCTGAAGAAGGCCGGGCTGGAGCTCAACCCCAACGTGCGCCGCGAATCCAGCGCCAACATCGACGAAGGCATCATCCTGTCCCAGCAGCCCGCCGGCGGCACCCAGATTGCCAAGGGCTCGCGCATCGCCATCACCGTCTCCTCCGGGCCGGAGATGGTGCAGGTGCCGTCCCTGGTTGGGCTGAACGTCGAGCAGGCCACCGCCACCCTGTCCTCCCTGCAGCTGCGCTCCACCGTCACCAGCGTGGACTCGCAGAAACCGGAGGGCCAGGTGCTCGCCGTCGCCGGTGAAAACACCGACGTGGAATCCGGCACCACCATCGAGCTGCGCGTGTCCAACGGCATGCTCATGAACATGCCGGAAATCACCCGCCAAAGCCCCGAGGAAGCCGAGAAGGCGCTCCGCGACGCCGGCTGGAACGGCCGCTTCGTACCCGGCCCGACGGTGCCCACCGGCGCGCTTGTGGACGACGGCCTGATCGGCCACCAGGAAGTCGCCGCCGGCGAAACCATCCGCAAGGACCAAGCCATCGGCTACAACCTGTGGAAGTTCGACGCTGGCAAACTCATCCCGCAGAATAACGCGGCCGCGCCGCAGGCTGATACAGTTCAACCCCAGAACGCGAACAACGCGCTGCGGAATGTGCAGCGCGGGCTCGGGCTTTAGACGTCGATAAGCACGACGCATTGGCCCGCACACACCAAGGGAGCGCACATGCCTAAAGCAAAAGTAACCAAAGACCCCATCCGCCCAGCTAGCAGCACCTCCGCCGGCACCACGCGCACGCCGGTGAAGGTCAACACCGGCGGCACCCCAGTCTGGTACAAGGTGATCATGTTCGGGCTGATGATCTTCGGCCTGGCCTGGCTGATCCTCTACTACCTCGCTGGCGACCAGCTTGCGTGGCTCGGGCAGCTCGGGCCGTGGAACTACGCCATCGGGTTTTCTGGGATGATCCTTGGTCTGCTGATGACGATGGGTTGGCGGTAGTTCTTCTTCGGGGGTTTTGAGTTGGGGGTTGTGTGAAATCGGATTGTGGCAAATATTTGCCGCAATCCGATTTTTGCTTTGGCGGGGGTTCGAGGCTGAACGCATTCCTAGAGGGACCTGAGAAGCCGATTTATGCGACACATCACTGTATTTAAATAGCGCGATAGATTGCGCCGGGGTTTTACCCACAAATAACAGTATTAATACTGGTGAGCTGGCTTTCGCGACATGTCAATTACTTTAGTTTGACCCCGGATTGGGTGGATTGTTCAACAATATTATGACTCTTCCTTGGCAAGTGACTAGGTGTTATATGAGAGCTCCTCGCTGACAGCCTGAAGAGCCCGCCCCTAGAAAAATCCCACAATTGTTTCCCCGAAAGGAACGCCAATGCGCGCATTCCGCATCGCTGGTGCCGCCAAGGCCGCGATCGCAGCCGTCGCCGCTGTCGCAATCGCAGGCTCCGGTATCACCGCCACCGCCCAGACCTTCGAAGAGTCCTACCCGGAGACCCCGGCAACCAACTCCGCGCTGCCGATCATCCACACCTACCGCGGCTCGGACCACCTGAAGGCGAACATCCTCAACCCGCGCCCGGTGTGCAACTCCACCGAGGACTACCGCACCATCGTGTACAAGGTGAAGGACAACTTCCTGCCGGTGGGCACCATCTCCACCACCAACCTGTCCGACAGCTCCATCCCGCTGTCCCAGGACCTGTCCCGCACCCAGACCATCTCTGCCTCCGTCAACGGCTCCAAGACCGAGACCCTGACGCTCGGCGGCTCCGGCTCGAAGGACGGCCTGCAGGGCAACATCGGCTACTCCCTGGCCAAGTCCCTGGGCTGGGACGTATCCGGCTCCCTGTCCTGGTCCGTCGGCCAGAAGATCGGCCCGTACGACGTGCCGGCCGGCAACACCGGCGAAGCAACCTACGGCTTCCGCACCATCACCATGACCGGCACCCAGCAGCGCTGCCGCCCGAACGGCACCTGGGCAACCCCGACCGCGTGGATCGCCAACATGCCGATCAAGAACGAGGTCCGCGTCAAGAACTACTCCACCCCGGCCGGCTCCTGGGCGCCGAACAAGGGCGCACAGGTCACCGACACCGTGGAGAACCCCAACCCGGCGTACAACGAGGACGTCAAGAAGATCGAGACGGGCGCAAACCTTGACGACGTCACCGTGGTCGACAACGACGAAGCCACCGACGTGACCAACAACGACATCGCGAACGAAGGCGCAGAGGTCATCACCGAGGTCGAGGAAAAGGCTGCTGACGAGGTCAACGAAGTCGTCGATAAGCAGGCAGATGCCCAGCGCGACCTGGACCTCCAGCCGTACTTCACCACCTCCTCCTGGAAGGTGCCGGGCGCCGCTGGCTCCGTCGCACTGCGCGTGAAGAACACCGGCGCGAAGCGCTACTGGGGCGAATTCCCGGCCCTGACCTTCCGCGTCGAGGTCGGCACCGAGGCAGGCCCGGAGGGCGTTGACCGCCTGATCACCACCACCCAGTACAACGGCACCCACATCCGCGACCTGGGCTACGACTTCGACCGCGGCATCCGCACCTTCGAGGTCACCCTGTCCAACCCGATCCTCGCCGGCGACGAGATGCTGCTGGGCGCATTCTCCTTCGGCGACGGCAAGACCAAGGAAGGCCGCCTGTACAACTACATGAAGGTCACCCAGACCGGCCGTCTGTCCGAGGACACCTCGTTCTACAA
This sequence comes from Corynebacterium haematomassiliense, assembly GCF_013978595.1. GTDB lineage: Bacteria > Actinomycetota > Actinomycetes > Mycobacteriales > Mycobacteriaceae > Corynebacterium > Corynebacterium lehmanniae. Next base: position 1,849,020 of record NZ_JACDTZ010000001.1, on the reverse strand, counting down.
CGACCAGGACGTGGACTCCCGCGACGTGACCGTCTCCGACTTCGGCAAGAAGATCCGCGGCGTGTTCTAAAACACTGCTGAATAGCGCGAAAGCCCGTTGAGTCTGTTGCGGACTCAACGGGCTTTTTTATGTGCGGGGACTAGTTGTCCTGCTCAGCGCGCTTCTTGGCGAAAGACTCGCGGACCTTTGTCTCCAGGTCAGCGTCGACCTTGCCCCAGTACTCGTACACGCGCTCCTCGACGTCCTTGTGCTTAATCGCCATCATCTTGTTGGTGATGTTGTGGACGAAACGCTCCTTCTCCGCGTCGTCGAACACGTCGCGGTAGAGCGTGCCAGCCTGGCCGAAATCGTCGTCCTCGGCGTGCTTGACGTACGCCTCGCGCACCAGGTCGGTGCCCTCCGGATCCGGGTTGACGTAGAGGTTCTCCGCCTGGCCGTAGTCGGTGAAGTTGGAGGAGGAATCCTCGTTGTTGTCCAGGTAGCCGGCGCCCTTCTCGGTGCGGTTGGGCACGTAGTTCGGCTCGTTCTCCTCGTTGAAGAAGTAGGCCATGTTGCCACGCTCGGAGTAGGTGTTCACGTCGTTGAGCGGGCGGTTGACCGGCAGATCCTTGTAGTTCGCACCGATGCGGTGGCGCTGCTGGTCCGAGTACGCGAACACGCGGGCCTGCAGCATGCGGTCCGGCGACAGGCCCACACCCGGCACCAGATTGGCCGGATCGAGCGCGAGCTGCTCAATCTGCGCGTGGTAGTTCTTCGGGTTGCGGTTGAGCACGAAGTAGCCCACCGGGATCAGCGGGTAATCCTTCTGCGACCACGTCTTGGTCAGGTCGAACGGGTTGAAGCGGTAATCCTTCGCCTCCTCGAACGGCATGATCTGCACCTTGACGTCCCAAATCGGGTAGTCGCCGTCCGCGATGGCGTTGAACAGATCCGCGCGCTGGAAGTCCGGGTCGGTGCCGGCCTTCTCGGTGGCCTCCTCATCGGTGAAGCACTCCCAGCCCTGGCGGGTCTTGAAGTGGTACTTCACCCACACCGGAGTGCCCTCCTCGTTGATCCACTGGAACGTGTGGGAGCCGAAACCGTCCTGGTGGCGCGACGTCTTCGGGGTGCCACGGTCGCCCATCAGGTAGGTCACCTGGTGCGCGGACTCCGGCGTGCGCGTCCAGAAATCCCACTGCATCTCGTCATCGCGCAGGCCCGAGTTAGGCTGGCGCTTCTGGGAGTGGATGAAATCCGGGAACTTAATGCCGTCGCGCAGGAAGAACGTCGGGGTGTTGTTGCCCACGATGTCGTAGTTGCCGTCCTCCGTGTAAAAACGCAGCGCGAAACCGTGCACGTCGCGCCACGTATCCGGGGAACCAGCCTCGCCCGCCACGGTGGAAAAACGCGCCGCCATCGGGGTGACGGTGCCCGGCTGGAACAGCTTCGCCTTCGTGTACTTGGACACGTCCTCCGTGATGTGCAGCTCGCCGAACGCGCCGTGGCCCTTCGCGTGCGGGATGCGCTCGGGCACGTTCTCCCTGTTGAAGTGGGCGAGCTTCTCCATCATGTGGACGTCGTTAAGCACATTCGCTCCCTGACGCCCCTGAGTGACCGAAATGTGCTCCGAGGCGACCGGCTGCCCGCCCAGCTCAGTGGTGCGGCCCTTGCCCGCGGGGCGCTCGCCCCTGGAGACGATCTCATCCGCCTTGCTCTGATCAGCCATTGCTCACTCCTTGGATCGTTGGTTGCGTACGTCCCCACCCTAGGCATTTTCACGAGCGCGCGAGTTTCCACGACTACCGCTCCCCGAGAAGTGACTCCACCCTGCGCAATTCGTCGTAAACGTCCCGCTGGTCATAGGTGAAACCACCGGACCAGGCCAGCTCTTTCAACGCATCATCAGTTGGCTCCTCCATTCCCAAGGATTCCGCCAACTGTGCACGCAAGCTGCGTCGACGCTCTCGCAGCTCCGTATTGGTAAAGCGGCGCACCTGAAGCTTCATCAGACTCACCTTCCTTTCACTCACTCGACCCTAGCCAACGGCTCAGACACCAACTCGCCGTTGTTCGAACGATATCTATCCACACCTGTGGATAACTCTGTGCACAACTCCACAGGGCAGTGGAATGTGCTGGTTTGCTTTCGAAAACGCCACGTTCCTTCGGCGTGTCATTTTCGCTGTTCGACGTGTCGTTCGACGAGTTACACGCGTGTAGTTATCCACACTGTGGACAACCGCTGTGGATAACTTGAAAGGTCTGGTTAAAGGTCAAAAAGTGTGTCTGGAATCGGCGATTTCTGGGGCTTGACCTCGGCGTTTCAGGAAAATATATGGTTCGGGAATTTCCGCCTTCCTTTCGGACTGTAAATTCTCGGTTTGCGGCGGCGATCTGGTAGAGCTTGATCACTCAGCCCGCGTGTAAACCCAAAAAGAAGACCCTAGCCGGGCTTTCGCTGGCTAGGGTCTCAATCAATCGTCCGAGAGGGAGGCTAGACGCCCACGATCCTCCGCGGCTCTGCGAGAGAAAGACTACCCCGCACCGTCTGGCAGATCTAGCCCTCCCCTTTGAGCGCCGTCCCTAGTACACCGGCACCGTCGACGGAATCGTCAGCGCCCAGATGGCCACGCACGCCGCCGCGGCCGCGACCCCCGCTGTGATCCAGCGGGTGCGCACGTTTTCCGAGGTCAACGGCCACGCCATCACCGCCCCCGCCGCCAGGCCGCCGAGGTGCCCCCACAGCGACACACCCGGGCTGAGCAGCGTGTACGCCACGTTCACAGCCACCAGGGCGAGTGGCGCGCGCAGGTCCGTGGAACGTCGAAAAGCAATGGCGATCAGAAGCGCCATCAGCATGTAGAGGGCGCCGGAAGCGCCGGCGGTGGGCGTCGTGAAGCTAAATGCGAGCACACTTGCCGACGCCCAAAGGACCCCCGCGACCCACGCCACCACAAACGGGCCAGAGCCAAGGAAGCGCTCCACCTCCGCACCCACCAGGACCAGCATGAACATGTTGAGGAAGAGGTGCGTGATGTCCAAGTGCATGAAGCCGGCCGTGAGCGCGCGGAGGTAGCCCGCGCCGTAGACCTCGGGGCCGTACAGGATGGTGTGGGTGCCCACCGGCGAATCCCACACCACGTCCGTGACCGAACGGGCCTGGAGCGCGGCGACCAGGAAGACGAGCGTGCAGATCGCCGTAATCGCCGTGGTGGCGGGGGCGGTGCGGGGCAGGTTGCGGAGAGTGGGCATGGGATCAGGGTACGAAAAAGCCCCCGCACGGTGGCGGGGGCGCGGCGCGTGTGGCGCTTTGGCTTGTTTGGCTTACGCGATGTCGATGGACTCGATCACGACGTCCTCGACCGGGCGGTCCATGCGGCCGGTCTTCACGTTCGCGATCTCGTCGACGACCTTCTTCGACGCCTCGTCGGTGACCTCGCCGAAGATGGTGTGGCGGTTGTTCAGCCACGGGGTCGCGTCGACGGTGATGAAGAACTGGGAACCGTTCGTGCCCGGGCCGGCGTTAGCCATGGCCAGCAGGTACGGGCGGTCGAACTGCAGCTCCGGGTGGAACTCGTCGGCGAACTGGAAGCCCGGGCCGCCGGTGCCGGTGCCGGTCGGGTCGCCGCCCTGGATCATGAACCCCGGGATGATGCGGTGGAAAATCGCGCCGTCGTAGAACGGGCCCTCGGTGGTGCCCTTGACGTTCTTGGCGGAGTAATCGGTGGTGCCCTGTGCCAGGCCCGTAATCGTCTCGACCGTCTTCGGCGCGTGGTTGCCGAACAGGTCGATCACGATGTCGCCGTGATTCGTGTGCAGAGTCATGGTCTGAGTCTTCTGAGTCATGCGCTCTAGGGTACGCGGGTTCCGGCGCGCGGGGTGCGGGCGGGTGCGGGGTTGGGCTCACGGCCCTAAAGGTCGAGTCCGGGAGGTCGAGTACGCCCGGTTTCGGTGCCGTACTCGACCTCCGCCGCTCGACTTTCGGCGGCGTATAGCGCCCCTACCTCCGCCAGTGTTCCCCGTGCACCGGTCTGAACACCGTGGCCGGTACTTTCGGCTCGCCGAGGAGACCGGAGCGGGCCTTGAGCTCCAGGATCTCCCGGACGCAGGCCTCCTCGTCCCGGAGAATCTCCGACGGCTCGAAGCGGGCGACCTCGTAGATCTGCTTCCGCAACCAGTTTTCACGCAGGAGCTGGTCCCGCGACACCTTCTTCGCCAACTCCTCGTCTTTCTTCGCCGTCTTGACCAGCCCGTCGATCTCGATCGCCACCTGCCCCCACAGCAGGTCCGGGCGCACGTAACGGCCAATCCACATCTGCTCGCGGACGATGATGTCGCGTTCCCGCAGGATCACGCGCAGGAGGGACTCGTACGGCGATTCGGACTTGGTGGACGACCAGCGCAACGCCTGCCGTGCCCGCCCGATCCCCTTCTTGCCGGCCAGACGCTTGATCGTCGCGTGGAGTTCGGCCTGGATGCGTTCCTGCTCCAGCGGTGGCTTGCCCACAAACAGGGAATCCATCGCGACGGCTCCTGCCCTCACCCCGTGCAGGCGCGCGACGTCGACGGCTGTGCGGACGGGGCTGGTTAACCGGAGGACGTCGCCAGGCGTCGCGCACTCGATGGCCACCACATCCTCTTCGGGGATGCGCAGGCTGCGGTACTCGACCCCTTCCGGCCAGCTTGCCCTGGCGGGCGGTTTTTGTCCTGGGATGGCCAGCAGGACGGGCGCGTTTGGGGCGGGCAGCGTCCACAGGCCGTGCACGACTGCGGCGGAGCGCCCCACCAGCACCGCTTTCCGGCTCGCGGCGCCGACGGCATAGCTGCTGAGAAACTCCCGCTCGTGGTGCTTCAGCCGCGACCATTCTGCCTGGGCGATGAATTTGTTCGCGGATAACTTGATGCACGTTTGACGGTCCGACTCCCCCGGTCTGACCAGCAGCTGCGCTAGCTTTCTCCTGTCCATATTTCCCCCCGATGTTTGTTTGTTTCGCTCAGAGTACATGGCTACTGGCGAGAACGAAAGGGCCCCGCCAAAAGTCGAGTACGGGAGGTCGAGTCCGGCCCAAATAGAGGGCGTACTCGACCTCCCGTACTCGACTTTCGCGGGGCAAAGGCAGGGGCGAGCAGGGCGGGGGGGCGGGCGCGGCGGGGCCTACTGCTTTACGACGTCAGCTCCGCCCCGCCCGGCGCGCTAGAGCCGAGCCTAGAGCCCTTCGACGACCTCGTCGCGCGCGGCGACCAGGTTGCGCAGGGAGGGTTCGACCTCCTTGTAGCCGCGGGTCTTCAGGCCGCAGTCCGGGTTGACCCAGAGGCGCTCGGTGGGCACGTGGTTCAGAGCGGCGCGCAGCAGGCCGGCGATCTCCTCGGCCGAAGGCACGCGCGGGGAGTGGATGTCCCACACGCCGGGGCCGATCTCGGAGTGGAAGGTCTCGTCGATGTCCTCGAGCAGCTCCATCTTGGAACGGGCTGCCTCGATGGAGGTGACGTCAGCGTCGAGGCCTGCGACGGCGTCGATGATCTGGCCGAACTCGGAGTAGCACAGGTGCGTGTGGATCTGCGTCGAAGGCTGCGCCTCCAAGGAGACCAGGCGGAACGCGCGCTGGGCCCACTCCAGGTAGGCGGCGCGGTCGTCCTGGCGCAGCGGGAGCAGCTCGCGCAGGGCCGGCTCGTCGATCTGGATGACCTTGATGCCGGCCTTCTCCAGGTCCGCGACTTCGTCGGCGAGGGCGACGCCGATCTGGTCCGCGGAGACGGAAAGCGGCACGTCGTCGCGCTTAAACGACCAGGCCAGGATGGTCACCGGGCCGGTGAGCATGCCCTTGACCGGCTTGTCGGAAAGCGACTGGGCGTAGGCCGACCACTCCACAGACATGGCCTCCGGGCGGGAGACGTCGCCGACCACGATCGGCGGACGGGTGCAGCGGGAGCCGTACGACTGGACCCAGCCGTTTTCGGTGACCACGAAGCCGTCGAGAAGCTCGGCGAAGTACTGCACCATGTCGTTGCGCTCCGCCTCGCCGTGGACGAGGACGTCCAGGCCAATCTCCTCCTGCAGCTCGATGACCTGCTTGATCTCGGCCTTCAGCGCCTCGTTGTACTCGGCGTCGGAGAGGGTGCCCTCGCGGTGGTCCGCGCGGGCCTTGCGGATCTCGGTGGTCTGCGGGAAGGAGCCGATTGTGGTGATCGGCAGCGTCGGCAGGCCGAGCTCCTCGCGCTGGACCTTGTTGCGCTCCTTGAACGCCGGCTCGCGCTTGACGGCGCCCTCCGGCAGGGCCGCCACACGGTCCACGACGGCCTTGTTGTGGATGGTGGTGGACTCGGCGCGGGTGCGCACGGCGCGGTCAGACTGCGCGAACGCCTCCTTGGCGCCCTCCTCACCTGCGACAAGCGCCTGGATCTCGGCGAGCTTCTCGTCGGCGAACGCCAGCCACGGGGCGACCTCGACCGGGATGTTGCGCTCGGCCTTCAGGGTGTGCGGCACGTGCTGCAGGGAGGTGGAGGTGGACACGGACACGGCGTCGGCGCCGCGGCCGAGGGAGTTGAGCACGTCGGTGCGCTCGCGCAGGTTGGCGGTCCAGACGTTGCGGCCGTCGATAAGTCCTGCCACCAGGTGGGTGGAGTCAGGCACGGCGGCGCGCACGCGCTCCGGGTAGCCGGCGTCGGCCTCAAGCGTCCACGGGGACAGGTCCACGTGCAGCGCCTCCACGCCCAGCTCGCCCAGGACCGGCAGGGCCTCGCGGGCGGAACCGTACGGGGTGGTCAGGTACACGTTCGGGCGGGTCTCGCGGCCCAGCAAAGCAGACCAAGCGGAACGCAGGTGCTGCGCGATCTCCGCGTCCGGGGTGGACAGGTCGGCCACCACGGCGGGCTCGGCGATCTGGACCCACTCCACGCCGGCTTCCTTCAGCGCAGCGAAGACCTCGGCGTACGCCTCAACCAGCGACGGCAGCAGCGACCACTCCGCCGGCTTGGACAGCGCGATCAGCGTGACCGGGCCGACCAGGAACGGGCGGACCTTGTGGCCGGCCTCGGCGGCCTCCTCCACGATGCGCAGGATGCGCTCCGGCACCGCCTTGATCTCCTGGCCAGCCTCGATCTCCGGCACGAGGTAGTGGTAGTTCGTGTCGAACCACTTGGTCATCTCCAGCGGCACGCGGGTGTCGTTGCCGCGGGCGAGCGCGAACTCCTCGTCCAGGTCAACGCCGCCCGGCACGAGGCCCACGGTCAGAGCGGTGTCGAGCACCTGGTCGTAGAGCGCGACGTCCGCCGGGATGGCGTAATCCTCGGTCAGGCCGAGGTCGCGCAGGTGGTTGTAGTTGTTCACGCGCAGGGCGCGTGCGGTGGAGCGGAACGTCTCAGCGTCGATGCGGCCCGCCCAGTAGCTCTCCAGCGCGCGCTTGAGCTCGCGGTTCGCGCCGATGCGGGGGTAGCCCTCGATGGTGGCCTTGGGGAAGGTGGTCATTGTTGTCCTTTATCTATTCCGATGCGGTCCAGAAAGTCCCGCGTGACGTCCAGGTTGTTGTGCGTGTACACGTGGAGCCCGCCCGCGCCGGCATCCAAAATCTCGCGCGCCAGGTTGGCGGTGAGCTGCATGCCGGCCTCGTACTCGTCGTCAGCTTCGAGCAATTGCTTCTCGACGCCTACCGGCACCTCCAGCCCCGACAATTCCCCCATGCGTCGGACCCTTTTCAGCGAGGTCATCGGCATGATGCCAGGGATGAGCGGGATACGCACACCCGCCAGCCGCGCCACCTCGACGAACTCCAGGAAATCCTGGGCCTCGAAGAACAGCTGGGTGATGGCGAAATCCGCGCCCAGGCGCTGCTTGGCTAGCAGCACGTCCAGGTCGTGGTCGAAGTTGCGCGACTCCGCGTGGCCCTTGGGGTAGCAGGCCACGGAAAGCGCGAGCTTGCCGGCGGCGAGGCGGAACGCCTCTTCCTCCTGCACGTCCTGGATCAGGTTGAGCAGATCCGTGGCGTGCTGGAGGTGGTCTGCCGGCAGGCCGGTTTCCGGCAGGTCCCCGCGCAGGGCGAGGAACCCGCGGACGCCGGCGTCGATAAGCACCCGCACCCACTCCGCCATCTCATCGCGCGTGCCCGCAGTGCAGGCGAGATGCGCGATGGGACGCAGGTCGGTGGTCTCCGCGATGCGGGAGATCACAGCGGCGGTGCCCTCCAGCCACTCGCTGCGGCGCGAGCTGGTCACGGAGACGTAGTCCGGCTTGTACTCGGCCAGGCCCGCGATGAGCTGCTCGATCTTCTCCGCGTCGTCCGTGGGGCGCGGCGGGATGATCTCGAAGCTTAAGGCGGTGCGCTGGCGTTTCGGGCGGGGGCGGCGGATCAGCGGCGCGCCCTCGCGGTCCAGCGGTGCCGAGGCGGAAAGCCTGGTCGAAGGAGAGGCTTCGAACATGGCAGGACCTTTCTCGGCTGGATTGATGTGTTTCGTTGCACCGTGGTTAAACGGTGCCTTGAAACTTATTGACGCCACGTAACCGCCACAATGCGCTACCGGTTTTGGGCGGCGTTTCCGCTGCGCACGCGGTTATTTGGCGTGAATGTTAATCGCGCAAAATGGACCAAGCTGTTCACTTTTGCGTAACGCTTGGTACGCGTGTGGGTGGCGCGGCGGCGGAAAACGGCGAGCCCCGCGGATTTCGCTACCCTGGGCCGCGTAACCACCCGAAACTTTCAAACGCAACACAAGGAGACACCCGTGAACCTGAAGAACATCGGCTTCGCCGCCGCTTTTGCCAACCAGGCGTGGAAGTACCTGCGCGACCAGAACGATAAGCGCGAGCGCGACATCTACCAGTCCCTGCTGGACAACCTGAAGGACGGCAAGCTGGACGATATCCACGACAAGTTCGACATCGACGAGCTGGAGGAGCTCTACGGCACCGCCCGCGCGCAGGCCGGCGAGATCACTCGTGACGCGCACGACCGCCTGGACCGCCGCCGCAAGCAGTTCGAGGCCGCCGCCCCGAGCCGCAAGGAGCGCCAGGAGTTCCTGGAGAAGCACGCGAAGAACGCAAAGAAGAGCGCGAAGAAAAAGAAGAAGGGCGGCGTTGGCAAGGTCATCGGCACCACCCTGGCCACCGCGGCGCTCGCGGGCGGCGCGTGGGCGGCCTGGGAGTTCTTCCTCAAGGACAAGCTCGCGGGCGAGGATGAGCCGGCGAAGACGTACCGCCCGGCGCCGACCCGCACGGAGACGGATACGCGCGGTTCCTCCACCATCGTGTACTCGACGCGCACGGAGGACGACCGGGATCGCACCCGTCGTGAGGAGGGCGTTGAGGGCGGCGTGTTCCCGAATGAGCCGAGTGAGGAGCAGCTGCTTACCGACGCCACCAGCTCCCAGGACCTCGGCGGGGAGGGCCTGACCACCCTGGACACCCTGGCGGACGACCAGCGCAAGGCCACCGACCCCCAGCACTCCGCGGAGGACGACATCGACGGTGGCCGCCACGAGCTGCGCGAGGACTAAATCACGCCGTGGTGCGCCAGCCCGCCATGAGGTGGCGCACCAGGCGGTCGCGCACGTCCGGGAGAATGTCGGCGAGCGGCCGCGTCGCCACGACGAGCTCGGTTGCCAGCTGCATGGGTGACTGGCCGGGGGCGATGATGCCGTGGGGGGCGGCGGCGTCGATAAGCAATTGCACCTTGCCCATGAAGACGTCGCGGCGAGGATGCCCACGCCCGATTCGACGAGCGCCCAGACGAAGGATTCGAAGTGCTCGACGGGGTTGTCCTCGAAGCCGTCGAGAGTGTCGTCGAGGAGTGCTTCGATGCGTTCGAGGAAGACGATCGCGCAGGCGTCGTAGAGCGCGGCGCGGGTGGGAAAGTGACGGTAGAGGGTGGCGATGCCCACTACTCGGTGGATTTGGTGCGCTACGCACTGTTTGGCACACAGTCGTACGACCCGCGCATGTGGACCGCCGTGACCGTGCTGCTGTTCGTCGGCGCGATGTCCGTAGCCATCTCGTGCGCGGCTCTGTACGCCCGCCGAACCTGGCGGATGAAGGATCTCCACCCCGAGCTGACGGTTTAGCCCTACCATGGGCGGGGCACAACATTTCCCCGATAGATCGAAGGACCCCACCCATGTTTTTCAAGAAATCCAACAAGGACAAGATCAACCTGCGTCTGCCGTCTGCGGCGCTGCGCATCCCCACCGGCGCCCTGATCCTGAACTCCGGCCTGGGCAAGTTCCAGGTGGACAAGGAAGGCGCCGAGGGCCTGCGCGACATGGCCACCGACGGCATCCCGCAGCTCGGCCAGGTCGACGCCGAGACGTTCGCCACCGGCCTCGCCTCCGCCGAAACCGCCCTGGGTGCGGCGCTTCTGTGCCCGCTGATCCCGAACCGCCTCGCCGGCCTGGGCTTGACCGCGTTCGGCGCTGGCCTGCTCACCATGTACTTCGGCGGCGACCAGTACACCGAGGACGACGGCATCCGCCCGTCCAGCGCAGGCCTTGCCATTGCGAAGGACTCCTGGCTCGTGGGCATCGGCCTCGCGCTGGCTGCCCTGCCGCGTAAGTAGCCGTGAAGCGCGCCCTCGCCCTCACGCTCGCCGCCGCGCTGATCCCGGCGGCGGTGGCCGCGCCGAAGGCGGAGGCGGTGAGGCTGCGCTGCCACCCCGTGCACGTCATCCAGGCGGCTGGCACGGGGTTTTCGCATTCTTGGGATCCGTCCGCGCGCGAGACGCTTTTCGACGACGCGTCCTCCCCCGCCGACGACCTCCAACGCCGCTTCGGCGCCCGCACCGTGTCCACCCACACCGTGAAGTACCCGGCCTCGCTGGGCAGGTTCAGCGCGCTGGGCAGCGCCGGCAACGGCCTGGAGGGCACGGAGGCCGCCACCTACGGCGAGTCCGTGCGCTACGGCCGCGACGTGGCCACCCTGGAGATGGAGACGGTGGCCCGGCACTGCCCCGGCACCCGCTTCATCCTCATCGGCTACTCGCAGGGCGCGCACCTGATCGGCGACGCCGCCGCGGAGGCCGCTGCCGGGCGCGTGCGCGGGGTGGGCGCTGACGACATCGCCGCGGTGCTGCTGTTCGCCGACCCCGCCCGCGCCCCCGTGCGCGAACCCGCCGAGTCCGCGCGCAAATCGCGCCTTTACGCGGCCGCACCGAAGGGCGTGCGGGGCGCAAACTTTGAGACGGTCCAGACCGGCGGCACCACCCTCGAGCCCACCCGCGTCGGCCTGGCCGGCACCCGCAGCGCCAGCTTTAACGGACTTGAGGGCAAGGTGCTCTCCCTGTGCAACGGCGCTGACATGGCGTGCGCGACGGACCCGGATTCCGTTCTGCGCGCGGTCGCGGACGTGGCCGCGCGCGACGTGTTGCTCGGCCCCTTCAACGCCTTCACCGGTATGCACGTGGCGCGCTTCCAGCAGCTGCGGGCTAGCGGCATGCCCCCGCGCGAGGCAGTCAAAGAATCGGGGCTTTCGCTTCTCGACGCCACCGTGGCCCCCCAAATCCTCTACGAACTCCACCTGATCCTCTCCGCCGCCGGGCGCCACGCGAGTGCCGCGAGCCCCACGCCTGTAGAGCAGCAAGCCGCCATCGCTCTCGCGGCTGCGGCGCCGGAGCTGGCGAAGGAGGGCGTGACCTGGCAGTGGATGCTCCAGGGATTGAATGGGCTGCGCGGCGCGCTTGGTGACTCGCCAGCCGCCGCCTGGTTCGACGCCATGCTCGAGGTGTTCCGCGCGATCCAGGCTGCGGAGCAGATGTACTGGTGGTTGGAGCGCTTCGGCGTGGTTCCCCGCACGCCCACGGGTACGGAGGGGAGGCAGGTGGTGGTGCGGGAGCTCGTCGCAAAGCTGAGTGCTCAGGCAGTGGATGCCGCGGGGCTGCGCGCCGCCTACGACCACCCCGCCAACGCCAACCTGGTGGCATCCGCGAAGCTGGCGGGCGACTTCGGGCCGCGGCACATGTCGTACTACAAGCTGGGCTACACCGACATCCCCGGCGGGTACTCGGTGGAGGGGCGCACCGGCTACGACTACGCGCTGGGCTGGCTCGGCGAGGTGGTCGAGGGGGTTGCCGGGAAGTAGGCAAGAGAAATGCCCACCAGGGTGGACCTGGTGGGCATTAGCTCTTCGGGGGCTTACTTCTCCTTGTCGGAGGAGCCTTCAGCCTCGCCCTCAGCCTTGTCGGTGGACTTGTTGTCCGACTTGCCGGAGGAACCGTTCATCAGCGTCTCGCTGCCGGTGGCCTTGCCGATCATGTAGGAGGAGGTGTACTCCTCCGCACCGCAGGCGCGCATGACGCCGTCGACTGCCAGCAGACCCAGGGAGATGGCGCCCAGGGCGCCAGCTGCCATGCCGAGCTGCTCCGGATTCTCGATGGAGAACGCGCCCTGGATGCCAGCTGCGCGCTGTGCGCGGTCCTCGTTGTAGATGCCCAGGCCCTGCTGGATGCGGTTGTTCGCATCCTGGATAGCGCCGTTGATCTGCGCGGAGACGCCCTCCAGGCCCGGGATCTGGACCTGGGACAGGATGCCCAGCGGGATAGCCAGCAGCAGCGGAGCGGTCAGGCCCACGATGCCGGCGATGCACTTGCCGTCGAGCTCGCCAGAGGAGCCCTTCTGCTCGGTGCGGGTGTTGTTCTCAACGTTGACGGTGATCTCGATCTCGCGCTCGCCGTAGGACTGTCCATCCGGGCCGACCAGGAGGTAGGTCGCCTTGTAGGTGCCCGGCTTCAGATCCTTGCGCGGGACCAGGGTGACGCCCTCGTCGGTCTTCTTGACCTCTTCGAAGTACTCCTTGCCCTTGGTAAAGATGATGTCGTTCACGTTGTCCGGGAAGGTGACATCAACCGGGGAGTTGTTCTTGATGCTGGTGTCAATCACCGGCAGGTCGTGGTTCTCGCTGATCACATTGCCCTCGGCGGTGCGGGTGCCCTCCGGGTAGATGCCGTAGGAGACGACGCGGACCAGGTCGCCGTTGGAGTTGCGCTCCTCGACGCGGACCACCTTGTTGGCGGAGCCCTTCTTCGCGGTCAGCTCGACGGAGCCGCCGTTGTCCTTGAGGTCAACCAGGTCGTTGCCGCTGACGACGACAACCTTGTTGCCCTCGTCCAGCTTCTTCAGCTCCTTGGCGTCGCCCTCGATGAGGAAGTCGGTCTGCTGACGTGCGCCGGTGGTCTTGGACTCGACGATCTCCAGCTTGTAGCGGTTGATCTCCTGGCCGTTCTTGTTGAACTCGGCGACAATGCCGGTCTCGCCAACCTTGTCAGCCTTCGGACGCAGGACCCACTGGCCGTTCCTCTCCTCCGGAGCCTCGAACGCGTCAGCGCCCTTGACCACACGGAAGCTGTTCTCCTCGTTGACCAGGGTCGCCTGGAACTCAGTGGAGGTGGAGATCTTGTAGGTGTACAGACCGCTGCGCTTCGGCTCGACCAGGGTGATCTCGTACTGCGCGTACGCGCCACGCTTGTCGCTGACCTGGATCAGAGCCTTGCCAGCCTTCTCCTTGCCGGTGACGATGAGCTTGTCGCCGTCGCGCTTGACGTCCACGAACTCCTCGCCCTTGAGGACCTCAACCTTCTCGCCGTCCTCAGACGCGATGGTCGCCTCGGCGTTCCAGCCCATGGTGGTGTTCTCCGGGGTCACCTCAGCGCTGCGGCCCGGGGTGATCTCGAAGGTGTAGCGCTCGAAGACGTAGCCGTCCTCGGAGACGTTCTCGATGACAAGGGTGCCCTTGGCGTCGCGCTTCGGGGTCACCTTGATCTCGGAAGCGTCCTTCGCCGGCTGCTCAGCCAGCAGGTCCTTGCCCTCGGCAACCTGGAACTTGGTGCCGTAGAGCTTCAGCTCGTTGTCCGCGGTGATGGTGTAGTTCATCTCGCGGACCGGGGACGGCTCGACGGTGTAGGTGTAGGTCTTGATCGGCAGATCGCCTTCGACCTGCGGCAGCTTTTTGCCATTTTCGTCCAAGAGCGGGTTGCCATCGGCGTCAGTCTGGTCGACCTTGCCCTTGACGTACTCCACAACCTTCACGGTGCGGGTCTCGCCTTCCGGAACCGGCTTGAACTTCAGCTTGAGATTATCCTTGTCGCCGAGCTTCGAGCCGTCAGTACCCTCGGTGAGATACTCGCCGCCCTCTTCGACGACCAGCCAGTTGAACTCCTTGGAGCCACGGGTGATCTCAACGGTCGCACGGTCCCTGACCGTACGCTCGATCTCCTGGTTCTCCAGCTCCTCGACCTCACGCTTAGAAACGTCGATGATCCAGACAGCTGCAAGACGGCCGTTCTCGTCCTTGACGTGGACGGTGACCTGGCCACCCTTCTCATTGGTCGGGGTGACGATCCACTTGTCACCCTTCTTCTCGAGCTTCGCCACGTCATCGCCCGCGACGATTTCTGCGGTGTAGTCCTTGACGTACTCGATCTCAAGGGTTTCCGGCTTCTCGGACTTGTACTCCAGCTCGCGGTTGTAAATAGTCGGGCCAGCGTTCTTATCCTCGATCAGCTTCAGGGTGTACTTGTACTCGAAGCCGTTCTCGTCAGTGAAGACGATCTCAACGTCGCCAGTTGCATTCTCCTTTGGGGTAACAACCCAGACGTCGCCGTCACGCTCGATGGTGACCTTCTTGTCGCCGTCGCCCAGGATCTTGTAGTCGCCACCGCGGTACTCGATCTTCGCGGTGGAGGTGTTCAGGATCTCGCGGGTGACATCGAACTTGGAGGTTTTGTTCTCCACGGTCACGATGTTCTCGCGAACCTCGCCACTGTCCTCGGTGATACGCACGATGACGGGGCCGGTGTAGTCCTCGCCAGCCTTGACGGTGAGGGTGCCCTTTTCCTCGTCCTCGAGAACATCAACCTCACCGTGCTTCGGCTTGATGAGCTTGCCGTTCTCGTCGTAGCCCAGGCCCCAGTCGATCTCCTCGCCCGGCTTCCACGGGATGGTGGTGACGCGGTCCTCGCTACCGGCGTTCAGGGTGTAGAAGTAGTTGTTCACATTGACGTTCAGGGAATCCTTGACCGCAACGGTGTCGGTGACCTTGATGCGGTAGATGTGCTGGTTGCCCTGCTCATCGGTGATGAGGATTTCGACCTCGCCCTCGCCCTCGAAGTCTTCGCGCGGGGTAATGACGAGCTTGCCGTCCTCGGAACGCTCGACGATGACGATGTCGGAGCCCTTGATGATCTCGAAGGACCACTTGTTGCCGATCTTCTCCGGCAGCTCAATGACCTTGGACTTCTCACCGTAGGTGAAACCTGCGAAGTAGTAGTACTCCGAAACTTCCTTCACACGCTCGTAGTACTTCTCAACGTAGTACTTCTCCACGTCGGTGACCGTGGTGGTCACGGTGGTCTCCGGCTGCTTCACGGTGCTGGTAACCGTCTCGGTCTTTGCCGTGTTGGTGGAGGTGACGGTGGTGACCGGCTGCGTGGTGACGGTCTCGGTGACAACCTCGCCCGGCTTGGTGGTGACAACCGGGGTGTCGGTGACAGTTTCGGTGACAACCTCAGAATTGCCCGGCTCAGTCACGGTGGTGACGTGCGGCTCCGGGGTTACAGTCTTGGTGACAAACTTCGGCGGGTTGGAGTCGGTCTCGTTGACGGTGGTGACGTGCGGCTCCGGGGTGACGGTCGTAGTGACAACCTTGCCTGGTACCTCACGGGTGCTCACGGTGGTGTACGCCGTCGGCAGCGTGGAGCGCTCGGTCACGGTAGTGGCCGGTTTGGTCCGCGTCGTGGTGTAGGTCGTGTTCGGCAGAGTCTTCGTGGTGGTGATCTCCTGCGGGCGGGTCACCGTGGTGGTCACCTCGGGCGTGGTGGGGATCGTCTCCACGATGCTCGGCGGGGTCTTCGGCGGGTTCGGATCCAGACCCGGCTGCGGGACCGGAATCAGACGCTGGAAGGACTTACGCGGCACGATGTTGTAGTCGTACTCGAGCGGCACCAGGACGGTGACGTACTCGCCCGGCTTCACAGTCTTTGCAATCTCGTCGTGGCGGGGGAGCTTGGACAGGTAGTAGCTCGGCTGACCCTTCGGTGCCTGGTGGTGCAAAATGCGGAAACCGGTCAGGTTCTCAAACGCGGACTGGCTCACCTTGCCGTTGACGACATCCTCGCGAGCCTGGTTCAGGTAACCCAGCTGGTTGGACAGCAGCGCGCGCAGAATGCCGTTCTTGGTCAAAATGGCGCCAGCCTTGGACTGATCGCCGTTTGCGTAGGCCTTGTAGTCCTTCTGCAGTTCCTTCACCACGTTGATGGCCGCGATACGGACATCCTCGCTAATGGCATCGCCGTTGCCGACACGACCGGAAGCACCGGTGAGCTTGCGGACCTGGTAGTTGCCGGTATCCCACGGGTTACCGAGACCCCAGTCGATGCACCAGCCCGGGCCAGCGCTGGACGGCAGCAGGTCGATGGACTGGTCGTCCTTCGGGGCCTGCTTCAGCATCTGGTCGTAGCGGGCCAGATCCGCGCCGCTGAGCTTCTCGTAAGCACCAACGATCTGCTGGCTGGAAGTGTTCTCGTTTGCGGCCTCTGCGAGCGGAGCGGATACGACCGCGCCCGTAGCCATAACACCAGTGACCATTGCGGTCATGATGCGCTTTTTCAGGTTTGCGTTATGCAACGTCATAGTCCTTCAACGTCTAGGGAGATATTCGAAGCAGCCTGGAGAGTTCCTGAACACGGACCCCAAAACTGACAGACCCCTATTCAATCGCAATGAACCGACGAAAAGAAGTCCTTAACCCCACTGAAAGCCATAAAAGTCCAGATATTAAGACAAAACTCATAACTCCACCCCGCTGACCTCGACCTTTGTCCAACTTTTCCACACAAAAAAATCGAGTGATCTTCACCACAAAACCCGCAATTGTTCAACAAACCGGCATTGAAACGCCGAAAACCCGGTGCCGTACTGGCACCGGGTTTCACAGGTTAAAGGCGGTTCTTACTTGGAAGAATCCTGCTTCTCAGAGGAGGAAGAGGAAGAGCTTTCGCCCTCGCCCTTATCAGCCTCAGCCTGGGACGGCTTGCCAGAGGAGCCGTACATCAGGAACTCGCTGTCAGTTGCCTTACCAAGCTGGTAGGAGGAGGTCACTTCCTCCTTGCCGCAGGCACGCAGGACCTGGTCGACGATGAGCAGGCCGACAGTGATCGCGCCAAGAGCGCCGGCAGCCATGCCGAGCTGCTCGGTGTTCACGCCCTGGAACGCACCCTGGAGGTCAGCGGCGCGCTGCGCACGATCCTCGTTGTAGATGCCCAGGCCCTGCTGGATGCGGTTGTTCGCATCCTGGATAGCGCCGTTGATCTGCGCGGAGACACCCTCCAGGCCCGGGATCTGGACCTGAGACAGGATGCCGACCGGGATAGCCAGCAGCAGCGGAGCGGACAGGCCAACCAGGGAAGCAATGCACTTGCCGTCAAGCTCGCTGGAGGAGCCCTTCTCCTGGACCGTCGTGTTCTGCTGGGTGATGTTGATGATCACCTTTTCCTTGTCGTTGAGCTTGCCGTTCTCAACCGGAACCACCATGAGCTTGACGCCGCCGTCCAGGTGAGCACCCGGCAGGACATGCAGCTTGCCACCCTCGGAGACCTCAATCTCCTTGCCCGGCTCAAGGCGCTTCTTCTTGGAGCAATCATCGTTGTAGCAGACGTAGACTTCGACCGAGTTCTCGCCACCCTTGACGTTGATGTCAAAGCCCTTGTCGCGGGAACCATTAGCGTTGACGTCCGGCGGGGTAAGACCCTCAGCCGTACCCGGGATCTCCATCTCGACGAGGCGGACCGGGTTGCCCTCGGAATCACGCTCCTCGACAAGGATGGAACCAGACTTGTTCTCAGTCGGCTGGATGAACAGCTGACCCTTCGAGTCCGGCGCCGCGTTGGTGATCAGGTCCTTGCCGCGGACCACGTGCAGAGTGTTGCCCTTGCCCGGGATGATCTTGTCGTTGAAGTCGCGCTTGTAGACAACGCGCTCCTCAACGAACTTCAGCGGGGTCGGCTGCTCCACGATCTCGATCGTGTGGCGCTTGACCACCTTGTCGTTCTTGTCCACCTCGACGACGGTGACGGTCTTGCCGATGGAGTCCTTGCCCTTCGGAGTCAGGATCCACTTACCGGTCCTCTCGTCGATCTTGACGTTGACGTACTCCTCGCCCTCATCAACGCGAATCTCGTTCTTGTTGATGCGGGTGATGGTGAAGCTGCCGTCCTCGGTGAGCTTGAAGTTCTGCTCGCGGGACTCGGAGCTGCCGCCCTTGCCGTTTTCGCCCGGAACAACATCGATGTTGTAGATGACGTAGACGCCACGGTCGTTCTTGACCTTGAGCTGGGTCTTGCGCTCAGCGCCGTCCTTCGGCGTGACGATGATGGTGTTGCCATCCTTCTTCACGTCAACCAGGGACTCGTCGGTGACTTCATACTCGGAACCCTCAGGAATGGTGAGGGTCAGCTTAGAGGTCGGGTTGAGGGTGATGTTCTCCTCGCGCGGGGTCGAAGGAGTGACATCGATGATCCAACGCTGGAACGGCAGATCGCGGGAGTTCAGGTTCTCAATGATGACCTGGCCCTCAGCGCCTTCCTTGAAGTAGACCTTGCCGTCCTCAATGCGGTCAATGAGGTGCTCGCCCTTGACAATGCGCTGGTTCTTCACCGAGATGTTGAGCTCATCCTTGGACTCAGCTTCCAAGGTGCGTTCCTGAACGTCACCCTTGGTGACGTTGAGGGTCCACTCGGCGATGGTCTTGCCGTTCGGTGACTTCTCAGCGACGACAATCTCGCCAACGAAGCCCGGGTTCGGCATTACGCGGAACTTGCCGTCCTCAGTCTTGATCAGGGTGGCGTTGTCCTTGCCCTCAATGATTTCGAAGGTGTTGCCCTCGTTACCCGGCTTGAATTCGGCGGTGTTGCGGTCGACGATATCCTGCGTGAACTTCGGAACCTCGTACTCGGTGGCATCCTTCGGCTTCGCCACGATGGTGTAGACGCCGACCAAGATGCGGCCGTCCTTGGCGTTCTCGTCCGGAGCGTACAGGTTAAAGATGCCGGTGCCGTTGTTTTCGTTGTGGATCTTAAAGCCGTTATCGGTCGGCTTGATGTCCCAGTTGTCTTCGTTGCCGCCGGTCTGGATCAGCTTCCAGCCGTCGCCGGAGGTCTTGACGTCGACATCCGTGCCTTCTTCGATGAGGTGGGTCTCAACGTCGACCAGGACGTTGACGCCCGGCTTGATGTCCAGGGTGTAGGTGTGAGACTTGCCCTCGGCGTCCACAGCCTTGAGCACAACCTTGCCCTCGGCGTTCGGCTTCGGGGTGATGATCCAGAAGCCGTCGCGCTTCTCGATGGACTCGATGAGGTCCTCGCCGGAGACAATCTCCGGCTTGTTCTCAACGTTTTCAATCTCCAGCTTGTAGGAGTTGGCGTTACCGATAACGCGGGTCTGCGTGTACTTGTCGGAGGTGGCGTCGATGTTGAACTCGTAGACGTTCTTGTTGCCCGTCTTCTCGCCCTTGTCGTTCTTCTCAAACACCTCGATCTTGACGTTGCCCTTGAGCACGCCGTCGTTGATCTTGACGTTGAGCTTGCCGTCCTTCTCCTCGGTGGTGACCAGGCCCTTGCCCTCGACGATCTCGTAGTCCCAGCCTGCCGGGATGTCGATGTTCTGGTTCACACCGGAAACGCCCACGTTGAAGTAGTGGTTGTTCACGGTGACCTCGCCGGTGGTCTCCACGGTGGTGGAATCGTTGACCACGTCGATGACGTACTCGTGGCGGTTGCCCTCGTTGTCCACGACAACGATGCGAACCTTGCCGCGGCCTTCCTTCTTCGGGGTGATCTTGAGGATGGCGGTGCCGTCCTCGCGGACCTCCTTGGTCACCTCGACCAGGCCGTTGGAATCGTCGACGAAGTCGATGTCCCAGGAGCCGAGGTTCTTGACCTCGATCTCCTCGGTCTTCTCGCCGGTGCGGAAGTCGAAGGCGTAGTCGTAGTGGCGGAAGTAGCGCTCGACCTCCTTGGTGGTGGTCTTCTCTTCGCGCTGGGTGCTGGTGACAGTGGTAGCCACGTACTTCGTCTCCGGCGCAGCGGTGACGGTAGCGGTGGAGGTCACGGCCGGCTTGGTCTCCGTAACCGTCTCAACCTTCGGCTCAAGGGTGCGGGTGGCGTACTCGGTCTGCTTCGCGCCGGTGACGGTGGTCGTCGGGGTGACGGTCTTGGTCTCGGTGACGTACTCCGGCTCGCCCACGACGGTCTGGGTCACGGTCCGGGCCGGGGCGGTCTTGGTGATGGTGACGTCCGGTGCGGACTCCTTCTTGGTCTCAGTGACGGTGGAGACCTCCGGGCGGCGGGTGGTGGTGACCGTCTTCTCCGCCTGGGTGACGGTGGCGATCTCTTCCTGCACCGGCTGGACGTACTGCGTCTTGGTCACCGTCGGCTGGACGGTTTCTTCCTTGATGTAGTCCGGGGAGCCGACCTCAACCGTCTTGGTCACGGTCGGGCGCTCGGTGACAGTCTTGGTCGTGGCCGGTGCGGTCACCCACTCGGTCTTGACCGTCTGGCCTTCCTTGACGCCCGGCTCGAAGCCCTCGAGGCCCGGCTGCGCAATGGTGATGATGCGCTGGTTGGTCGGCTCCTTGGACAGGTCCTCGTACACGTTGTAGGAACGCGGCAGCAGGATGGTGACGTACTCGCCATCCTTCACGTTCAGGCGGGAAGAAGCAGCGTCGTCCAGAGCCAGGTAGTAGTTGGCCTGGCCGCTCTGCTCGAAGTAGCTCTTGCGCACCTCGAAGCCGGTCCACTGCAGGAACTGCTGCGCGGAGATCGGCTTCACGCCCGGAACCTGGACGTTGCGGGAACCGGCAACCCAGCCGCGCAGGAGGTTCAGGGTCTCCTTGTTGTTGGACAGCAGCGCCTGCAGTGCCACGTTCTTGGACATTGCGTCGGCGTTCTTGCCCTGCTTCACGTCCGTGAGCATGAGCTTGGTCAGGTTAATGGCGGCGCGCTCAATGTCCTCGTCGATCTTGAGGTTGCCACCCATGTCGCCGTTAAAGCCGTAGAAGCCGGAGGTGCCGTCGAGCTTGCGCACCTCATATGCAGTGTTGGTGCGCGGGACATCGAGGTGGCGGTCGATGCACCAGCCCGGGCCGAGCGGGGTCCAGTACTGGCCCGAGTCCCGGTTCCACTCCTGCTTCAGGTTGTAGTCGACAGCGACCTGCTCAACGGAGGAGTCGAGGGCGGAGTACTGGCTAGTAATACGCGAGTCTGCGTCTGCGGCGGGAGCGACAACGGCTGCACCACCGAATGCAACTGCACCGGAGACCAGGGGGGCCATGATGCGCTTTTTCAGGTTTGCGTTATGCAACGTCATAGTCCTTCAACGTCTAGGGAGATATTCGAAGCAGCCTGGAGAGTTCCTGAACACGGACCCCAAAACTGACAGACCCCTATTCAATCGCAATGAACCGACGAAAAGAAGTCCTTAACCCCACTGAAAGCCATAAAAGTCCAGATATTAAGACAAAACTCATAACTCCACCCCGCTGACCTCGACCTTTGTCCAACTTTTCCACACAAAAAAATCGAGTGATCTTCACCACAAAACCCGCAATTGTTCAACAAACCGACGGTCAGCGGTCCAGCGGGCCCGAACTTCTGTCGCCGCGGACCCGCTTGAGCACATTCTCAGCGGAAATCAAACACATGGGCACGCCCACCCCCGGCGTCGTGGTCGCTCCAGCGTACATCAGCGACTCCACCTTCCGGCTTGTGTTGGACCCGCGCAAGAACGCGGACTGCCGCAGCGTGTGCGCGGGCCCGATGGACCCGCCGGACCAGGCGTTGTAGCGCTCGGCAAAGTCCGCAGGCCCGAGCGTTTGCTTTACGACGATCCTCCGGCCCAGCCCCGCAACCCCACACCGTGACGCAATCTGCTCGATCGCCGCGTCCGCGATCCGCTGCACCTGCTCCGAGGCTTCGCCGCGGTACATGTCGCCGTGGCCCACCGACGGATCCGCGGGCACCGGCACCAGCACGAACAGGTTCTCGTGGCCGGCAGGCGCCACAGACGGATCCGTCGCCGACGGCTTGGACACGTAGATGGACTGCGACGCGCCCAGTGGGCGGCTAGCAACCGGTCCATTAAATACAGCATCGAAGTCGTCGGACCAGTCGTCGCTGAACAGGAAGTTGTGGTGGGCCAGCCCCGGGATTTCGCCTTCGACGCCCAGCATGACCAGCACCGTGCCCAGGCCGGGGTCGCGCGGGGCGAACCAAGACTCGTCGTAGGTGCGCTTACTCTTCGGCAGCAGGCGGGTTTCGGTGTGGTGGAGGTCCGCGGCGGAGATGGTGAGGTCGGCGGGGAGCCTTTGGCCGTCGATAAGCATTACGCCCCTGTCCTCGATGGCCGCGACCTCGGAGTTGAAACGGAACCGCGCGCCGTGTTCGACGGCGAGCGCGTAGAGCGCGTCCATGACCGCGGCGAAACCGCCCTGCGGATACAGCACGCCCTGGGTCAGGTCGGTGTGGCTGAGCAGGTGATACATGCTTGGCGTGCGGCTCGGGTGCGAGGAGAGGAACACCGACGGGTACGTGAGCATCTGGCGCAGGCGCGTGTCCGTGAAGCGCTTGGCCACGAACCTGTCCAAGGGTTCGGTGAGGTAGCGCGCGAGGCGGGCGTACTGGCCGCGGATGCGCTTCAGGGGCTCGAACGAGCGGAAGTTGGTGTACAGGAAGTTCTGAATGGCCAGGTCGTAGGTTTCCTCTGCGCTGTCCAGGTATTCCAGCAGCTTCGCACCGGCGCCGGGTTCGAGCTGCTCGAAGAGCTTGGCGGCGTTGTCGCGGCCGGAGTGGACGTCGATGGGCTCGCCGGTCTCCGGGAAGAGGCGGTACGCGGGGACGAGCGGCTTCAGGTTGAGAAGGTCCTCGGTGCGCTTGCCGAAAAGCCCGAAGAAGTGCTCGAACGCGTCCGGCATGAGGTACCAGCTCGGGCCGGTGTCGAAACGGAACCCGTCGATGGTCTCGTTGCCGGCGCGGCCGCCGTGGATGGGCAGCTTCTCCACCACGGTGGTGTCGATGCCCTCCCGGGCGAGCAGCGCGGCAGTGGCCATGCCGGCCACGCCGGCGCCGATCACGATGGCTGACTTCGGTTGCTCGTTCATGGCTTCCTCGAATTCGCGAGCGCTTTTGCTGTGAGCGCTACTTTGAGGTGGTTGGGCACGCGGACGCGGGTGGTCTGCAGCTCGGCTGCCGGGGTGGCGGCGATGCGGGCGTTGAGCTCCCGAAACAGCGCCTCGGCGGCAGCCACTCCCCCGCGGGCCGCTGGCGGCAGCAGCGGGATGACCGTGTGGGCGCGGTCGAGTTCGTCGGCGATTTGGCTGGTGAGGGAGGACTTTAGATCGTCGTCAAGCGGGGCGTTAAAGTACGCGCGGCCGAGTGCGCGGCTGTCCTCCCCGAGGTCGCGCAGGAAGTTGACCTTCTGAAACGCGCTGCCGAGCGCGCGGGCGCCCTCCTCCAGCTCGCGGCGGTGCGGGGTGTCGCGGCCGCGCAAGAAAATGTCCAGGCACATCAGGCCGATCACCTCAGCGCTGCCATATATATAGGTATCCAGCTGTTGCGGAGTAAATTCCGTCTGCGTCAGATCCGCGCGCATGGAGGCGAAAAAGGCCTGTATATGCTCGGGATTCAGGTGGCACTCGCGGTAGGTGCGAGCCCACGCATGCAGCACCGGATCCGTTTGGAAGCGGTGGGCCGGGGCGTGCAGCACCTGCTCCTCATACAGGTCGAGTGCGGTTTCCGGGCACTCGTTGGCCTGGGTGGTGGTGCCGTCCACGATCTCGTCTGCGATGCGCACCACCGCGTACAGGTTCCGGATGTGGGTGCGCTCCGGCTTCGGCAGCGTGCGCACCGCCAGGGAAAAACTCGTGGAATACTGCGCGATCACCTGCGCCGCCGCCTTGTCCGCCATGGCGTCGAAGCGGGAGAGGTAGGTGTTCACGCCTTGGCAGCTTACCGTGGGGGTGCAACGGGATTGGTCGCACACGGATTCTCACTTTCGCACTTTGTCTACCTGCGGTTTCGAAGTTTGATTCGTAGTGTGGGGACGGAACGTGTGAATTACGTGCGCCGATAGGTAGTACTACGCTGCCCCTGGCCACCGAGCATGACCACATGGGCGTGTTCTAACAAAGGCTCCAACGCGTAACGCAACTGCGCCGGCGACAACCCCGTGGTGGCCTGGAGTTCCTTGAGTGTGACAGCGCCGGCGGGCGGAATCGCCTCGTAAACAGCAGGAACATTCTTTCCAAGTGCGGCGAGACTGTCGGTCGGATCGGCGAGCTCCCGGTGCTGTCCCGTGGACTGCCCGGGCAAGGAGAACACCCCGTCCGACTCCACGATGGCGCCAGCGCCTACAAGTTTTCGCAGCATGTTTCTGCAGGACTGCGCTCCAAGTGGCGAGTAGCGCTGCGTTATTGCTTGGAAAGAGGCGGCTCCATGATTCTGCAGCTCTACAAGCAAATCCTCTTCTGTCGGCGTGAAATGTTCGCCAATGCTTTGCAACCCTTCCAGCCAGGAGTTTTGCTCTTCCGTGAAACGCGAACCGCGTGGGAAGAGCACTTTGAACTCCACGCCGTTGTCAATGAAACGCGGCTTTGGCAGGCGAGCTTCCCGCGTCGCAGCCAAGATTTCCTGGATGCCGCCGCCCTCGCCTTCGATGACGCGCTCACCATCTTCTGTTCGGAGGTAGCGCGCTATCTCGTACAGCCTCTTGTTCACCGGCGATTTTGTCAGAGCGGGGCTCTCTAGCTGTGACACAGACAGTCCGCGCAGCCCACCCGGGCTGACCACGATGAGCATCCGCTCCGTGATGCGAATTTCAACCTTCTTGCCCACATCCACCGAAGGACCCAAGTCCCGGTGCACCAGGGCATTCGCCAACACCTCGCGGATCGCACTGGGAGGAAACTCTGGTTCGTCCACCAGGTGCCCGCTGCTCGTGTACCGGCTGACGGTGTCTGAATTCTGCCGAATCCACTCCATAGCCTCCGTCAGCATCACCGGCAAAGGCCCTTCTATCTCTGTGAGATTCCTGTTCCGGCCCACGCCCTCACCGCGGGAAAGGCGCACCGCAGCCGTGGCGCCGAGTGCCGGCTCAACAGACTGTGGCAAGTACCCCAGTGCGTACAGGCCGCCGAAGCGGACGTTGCCCTCACTGTCGGTGACGTTGGTGACCTGCAGCAGCTGAGCATCGTCGTCGATTTTGGAGATGCGAGAGCGAGAGCCCCGCACAGCCTTCAAAAACCCCGTGAGCACCTCATTGTCCAGGACTCCAGCATCAGTTCCCGGCACGGACTCGAAATCGAAGTGCGACTGCTGCCTTTCGGCCAGCGCCGAGAGCTCCAGCATCTTCAGGTCGTTGGAGTTCATCACGTAATCGCCGTCTGCCTGCCGCAGATACGGTTTGCCGTCGTAGTTCGCAGGCTTCTCGGAGGGCAACAGTGGCGTGACTTCAACGACCACCACGTTCTTCCCCTCCAAGGACAGGTGCGTGAACTCCAACTGTGGCGCGGGTTTGACCGCCGCCCGGTTCACGCTGGTCACCTTCTTTTCCATCTGCGCTGGGTGGTCAACCCCGGTGACCTCAAAGCCCCTGCGCTCGCTCACCCCGAGGAGAATTGCGCCCGATTGCGGCATGTTGGCAAACGCGCACAGCGTTTCCCCAATGCTTTCTGGGACTCCCCCACCTGCGGTTTTGCACTCAACCAGCGTGGTGTCATCTCCAAACGCACGCAACTGGGAGAGCGTCTCGCGCAACTGCCCCTCAGTCCAAGTCATGGTTGTGAGTGTATTCTCACTTTCGCACTTTGTCTACCTGCGGTTTCACAGTTTGATTCGCAGTATGAGGGCGGAAAGTGTGAAAGTGCTGCCACGGAGCAACCGTCGCAAAGCAAAAAGCTCCCTCCGCAACCGGAGGGAGCAATCTGTGGAGCATAGGAGAATCGAACTCCTGACATCCTGCTTGCAAAGCAGGTGCTCTACCAACTGAGCTAATGCCCCGCGTACCCAAGGGTACCGTGGGCCTAGCAAGAATCGAACTTGCGACCTCATCGTTATCAGCGATGCGCTCTAACCGACTGAGCTATAGGCCCTTGGAACGAATAGGAATATTACAGAGCACCCATAACAGCTCCAAATCGCCAGCGTACGGCCCATAAAAGAGGCATTTGCTTATCGACGTTCCACCCTCCCGGTAAGCAGGGGTAACAGGCGGGGGTAGGAGCGGCGGAAAATGGTGAACAATCCGGGCTGTCCTGGGGTTTTGTGCGTCTTTGCTGGTGAGCGGGTTGTTCTCCGGTTCGGGGGGTGCTTTGGCAGGGGCTGATTGGTGAACAATCCGCGCCCGTGCGGGCCCGCAAACGTTGAACAATCCGAACCAAGTGTTGAACGATCTTACCCCGGTTTACCTGCGCAAACTCCTTGCATAAAATCATGGACATCGAAGCAGCCCATGTCCACCACAACGCAAAATGGAGCAACGAGATGCGCGCACAGACCAAGGCCCTCGCCGCCGCACTTGCAGCAGCACTCGCCTTCACCGGCCTCCAGCCGGCCGCAGCCGCGGATGCCTCCGCACTCGTTGACCTCGAGGAAGCCGAATACGCCATCGACTCCGACAACGACGGCCTCCCCGACGACTGGGAAACCGAGGGCGTCGTGCTTCACGACGGCACCGAGCTCGCCCTCCCCGACTGGGGCGTCGACCCCAACCGGCCCGACCTGTTCATCCAGCTCAACTGGATGGAAGAGCACAACGGCAAGTCCTTCGCGCCGTCCGCGGAGGCGCTGCTGGACATCGTCAAGCTTTTCGACGACCACGGCATCGCCCTCCACATCGACGCCGGCGAGACCTACACCAACATCCCCAACTACACCGAGTTCCACGGCGGCGAGACCGTGGCCTACTCGCAGTACTACTTCGCCGACCAGATCACCGGCGTGCGCCTGCTCCAGGACATCGACACCTACCTCGGCGACCGCTCCAACGCCTTCCGCCTGGGCATCATCGGCGACCAGATCGACCGCGGCGACTACACCACCGGCGTCGCCCTCGTCGGCGACAGCGCCTTCTTCGTGGCCAACAACGACCAGATCGACACCGACGAGCAGCTCCGCAACGCCATCCTCCACGAGTTCGGCCACACCCTCGGCCTGCGCCACAACGGATCCGCGGACATCACCCGCAAGCTGCCGCGCACCCAGGCCACCCCGGCAGAATACCTCTCCGTGATGAACTACGACCACGAGTTCACCCACTTCAACTACTCCGAGGAGGGCTACACCGCCGAAGGCCCCAACGGGCCCGTCGAGGTGCCCGCCGACTGGGACTCCCTGGTCCTGGACACCCCGCGCATCGGCCACGACGCCCTCGAGCTCGGCGCCCGCACCGTCTCCCACGGCGCAGCGCCGGCGGTTGCGGCTTCACAGGCGCAGGCTTCTCAGGCGGCCACGGCCACGCCCGCTAAAGACTCGCCCGCCGAGGCCGCTCCGGCCAAGGCCGCAGACGTGAACGTCGCCGCGATCGTCGGCTCCGTGGTTGCGGCCCTGGCCGTCCTGGGCATCGCGGGTGCAGGTTTCGCCGCCATGAACGGCCTGCTCCCCTTCTAGCCCAACGCCCCGGTTCCGCCGGGGCTTTTTTCGTGGGTGCTGGCCAATAGTTGGGGTCGCCGGGGTTGTCCGCAATGCGGAGTCCGCGAGCGATGAAGGCGGGAATGGCGAAGTCGATACCTTGAGGTCGATAGTTGCAGGTCAGGGCCTTTCGACGAAAAGCCGCCGGAACAGGGCTCAAACCTGTGACCAGGAACTATCGACATCGAGGTATCGACATGGGGTTTTGAGGGGCCCGCCCCGGAGACCAGCCCCTACTTCGCCCGGTTGGACATGGTGAAGTTGATGCCGCCGACCAGGTCCGCGATGGCGTTGTACATGATCACCGTCAGCGGGGCCATGATCACCTGGAACAGGAAGCCCACCAGGCCGAACAGGCCCGCGGCGGACATGGCCAGTTTCATGTCCACCACCTGGTCGCCGCCGACGCCTCCGATCAGCGAATTCACTGAATCCACCACCCCGGCGCGCTCCAGCCCGTAGTAGACCAGCAGGCAGGCGGCCATCCAGGCGATGAAGCCCAGAAAGGCCAGCAGCGTTGCCACTTTGAAGGTGGAGCCAGCGCCGATGTGGCGCACGGTCACTTTGCGGACGGCCACGGGCTACTCCTTGTCCTCGCCTGCGCTGGCGGAGCTGTCGTCGCTAAGCGCTTGCTCGAGGGTCTTCTGCCCGGTGGCGACTGCGGTGGCTTCCTCCTCGCCTTCGTCCTCGACGTTGCGGTCGATGGCGAGCAGCTCGACGCCGTCGGCGAGGTCCACCAGGCGCACGCCCATGGTCGCGCGCGAGGACGGGCGGATCTGGTCGACCTCGGTGCGGATCACGCCGCCGGCGGAGGTGATGGCGAAGATCTGGTCGTCCTCCGCGACAGAGAGCGCGCCGATGAGTTTGCCGCGCTTCGGGCTGTACTTGAAGGTCATCACGCCCATGCCGCCGCGGCCCTGCGCGTTGTACTCCTCGATGGCGGTGCGCTTGCCGTAGCCGCCGGAGGTGGCCACGAGCAGGTATTCGCCGTCCTTGGCCACGGTCATGGCGAGCAGCTGGTCGTCGCCCTTGAAGCGCATGCCTTTCACGCCGGCGGTGGCGCGGCCCATCGGGCGCAGCTGCTCGTCGTCGGCGGAGAAGCGGATGGACTGGCCCTGTTCGGACACCAGCAGCAGGTCGTCGTCCTCGCCGACAAGGGAGGCGCCGATGAGCGCGTCGCCTTCGTTGAGGTTGATGGCGATCAGGCCGGCGGAGCGAGCGGACTCGTAGTCGGTGAGGCGGGACTTCTTCACGCGGCCGTCGCGGGTGGCCAGGACCAGGTACGGGGCGTCCTCGTAGGTCTGGATCTGGATGATCTGGGCGATCTTCTCCTCCGGCTGGAACTCCAGCAGGTTGGCCACGTGCTGGCCGCGGGCGGTGCGGCCCGCCTCCGGCAGCTCGTAGGCCTTGAGGCGGTAGACGCGGCCGAAGTTGGTGAAGAACAGGATCCAGTCGTGGGTGGAGCAGATGAAGAAGTTCTTCACCACGTCGTCCTGCTTCAGCTCGGCGCCGCGCACGCCCTTGCCGCCGCGCTTCTGGCTCTTGTAGGCGTCGACCTTGGTGCGCTTGGCGTAGCCGGTGGAGGTGATGGTGACCACCACGTTTTCGCGGGCGATGAGGTCTTCTTCGGTGACGTCGCCGGTGGCGGCGACGATGCGGGTGCGGCGCTCATCGCCATACTTATCGACGATCTCCTTGAGCTCGTCGCCGACAATTGCACGCTGGCGCTCCGGCTTGGCCAGGATGTCCTTGTAGTCCGCGATCTGTTCTTCGATGGCGGCCAGGTCGTCGATGATCTTCTGGCGCTCCAGGGCCGCCAGGCGGCGCAGCTGCATAGCCAGGATCTCGTTGGCCTGGATCTCGTCGACGTCGAGCAGGTTGATCAGGCCCTGGCGGGCGTCGTCCACGGTCGGCGAGCGGCGGATCAGGGCGATGACCTCGTCCAGCATGTCCAGCGCCTTAACCAGGCCACGGAGGATGTGGGCGCGCTTTTCGGCCTCGTCCAGGCGGTACTGGGTGCGGCGGACGATGACTTCGATCTGGTGCTTGACGTAGAAGCGCAGCATCTGGTCCAGGCGCAGGGTGCGCGGGACGCCGTCGACAATGCTGAGCATGTTGGCGGAGAAGTTCGTCTCCAGCGCCGAGTGCTTGTACAGGTTGTTCAGCACCACGCGCGGCACAGCGTCGCGCTTCAGCGTGACGACGATGCGCATGCCCACGCGGTCGGAGGACTCGTCCTCAATCTTGGAGATGCCCACCATCTTGCCGGCGGTGACCTGCTCGGCGATGTTGTGGATGAAGTTGTCCGGGTTGACCTGGTAGGGCAGCTCGGTGATCGTGATGACCTGGCGGTTGCCAATCTCCTCGATCTCGGTCACGCCGCGCATGCGGATGGAGCCGCGGCCGGTGGTGTAGGCGTCCTTGATGCCCTGGTCGCCCACGATCAGCCCTGCCGTGGGGAAGTCCGGTCCCTTCACGCGCTCCATCACGGCGTCGAGGGTTTCCTTCTCCTCGGCGTCGTGGTTGTCCAGGATCCAGTAGATCGCCTCCGCCAGCTCGTTCAGGTTGTGCGGCGGGATGTTGGTGGCCATGCCGACGGCGATGCCGTTGGAGCCGTTCATCAAAAGGTTCGGCACGCGCGACGGCAGGACGGTCGGCTCCTGGGTCTTGGAGTCGAAGTTGGGGGCGAAGTCCACGGAGTTTTCGCGGATGTCGCGGACCATCTCCATGGCGATCGGGGTGAGCTTGCACTCCGTGTAACGCATGGCGGCCGGGCCGTCGTTGCCCGGCGAGCCGAAGTTGCCCTGGCCGTCCACGAGCGGGTAGCGCATCGCCCACGGCTGCGCCATGCGCACCAGGGTGTCGTAGATGGCGATGTCGCCGTGCGGGTGGTAGTTACTCATGGTCTCGCCGACGGCCTTCACGCTCTTGACGTAGGAGCGCTCGGGGCGGAAACCGGCGTCGTACATCGCGTAGATCACGCGGCGGTGCACCGGCTTCATGCCGTCGCGCACCTCGGGGAGCGCGCGGCCCACGATCACGCTCATGGCGTAATCGATGTAGCTGGTCTGCATCTCCTCGTTGATGTCGATTGGTTGAATGCGGTCCAAACCGCCAGTGGTGTCATCAGCCATGTGAATGAGTCTAGCGGGCTTCTCCGGGTTCTCCCGGTTGCGACGTGGTATCAAAGTGGTATGGCTATGACGCTCCGCTTGACCGCAGACGAGGACAAGGCGCTCGTGTTACTCGCGTCCGCATGGGGGTGCTCGAAGCAGGAGGCCGCGCGCCGTGCGGTGGTCACCGCAGCATCGCGATTGCTTGACGACGCCCACGTCACCGACCTCGCCCGCACCCTCGTCCCCTCCTACGCCAGTATGGAATCCCGGATCCGTCAGGCCCGGTCATGAGGGGTTTTTCCGGCGAGCAGCTCTTGGCCGTCGCCGACGAGTACTGCGCCTTCCACGGCTGCCACGTCCGTTCGTTTGCCTCCCTGGCGGCCTGCGCCGCGGTGCCTGGCGCCCGGCTCCACGGCGTGCCGGTGTTCGACTCGGTGGAGGCGGCCGCTGCGGCGCTGGCCGAGACCATCCGGGCACTCGAGCCTCTGTCCGGGTCCAACACCGGATTCTCGGACGTCGCCGGCGAGGTGTACCGGCGCTGGGCTGAGTGAGGATTTGTAAAAGTCGGCCGATCGGGGTGCGCCGATGTCGATACCTGCAGGTCGCGCCTAGGCGCTTCGCCGAGTTTTACACAATCAGATGAAGCCGTCCCGCCGAAGTAGGTCTTCCGTCACCGCCGGGATTGAACACAGCGTGCCGGTGGCGAAGCGCAGCGGACGGATCTGCAACAACTGGAGTTCGATGTTGATCTCGGCATCCTTGACCCGCTGCTGCTTTGTCCAATGGTGGATGCCGTCGTACATGAACCCATAGCGGGGCTCCAGAAGTACGGCGTCCAGGGTGGTGACAAGCCTGTTTCCTCGGCGTACCGGCAACTGCTCCCGGAAAGTGAGGCCGTGTTTGTCCGCGAGCCTCTTCAGTATCAGGCGCATCTCTGTTTCTTTCGGGGAGTCTGCCAGGGCGCTTGAGGTGCTGATGACGGAGGCTAACCATCGGTCGTCGATAAGCTTGTGGCCTGCAAGAATCAGCGACTCTGGAGAGATGGCAAGAAACCGACGGACGCCGTCCACGAGCTGCACGGCCCTGACAAAGACAGGGTCGTCCTCGACCGTTTCGACCTCCCACACAGCTTCACCACGGCGGATCGCCTTCAGCGCCTGGATAGTCGCCAAAGGGGGTGTGGCCAGCTGCACCACCTCGCCGTTGAAGAACACCCGCCAAACGTCTTGGGGTTTGGGGCTGCCGCGAACCATCCCCGGCCTTGTGCTGGTGCCCAGGACTTTTCGGCCGACCTTGGGGTTGATCAGAACGGTGTCGCACGTATCAACCAAGGTTGGAAGGCCGTACAGCGCCAGCGCCCCGAAACCGGAGAGCGTTGTCCCCGGGTGAGACAGTGCGTGCGCGGCGGCGCGGCAACTCGCAGGCACACGGTAGACCACGCGCCTGGGATGGGAAAACGCTGCCGCTGTGGCAATGGGGCCCGGAATGAGCATGTCTGTTGGCACGGAAAAATGCTGGTTGACGGGGTGTGTCGGCATCCCAGGCAGAGGGTCCCGCATGATCGCGTGCCCAAATGTGATGTTCATACCGTTGTAAAGGCCCATGCCTTTTGGACGGTGAAAATGGCGGTTTGGATCCCTGGATGGGGAAAGTTTTCGCCAGTTTTGCAAAAGTCGGCGAGCGACCCTCCCCCGACCAGGCATTATGTACCTGACCGCCCGGAGAACGGACGAGTTTTACAAAAATCCCCCGGTACAAGGCCCGTACGAACCCCCACCGCCTAACATGTTCTCCATGAAGAAAACTGTCGCGGCGCTGGCGGCCGCCGCCCTGCTCGCCGCCCCCTCCCCTGCGTTTGCGCAGGACACCGCCATTTCGCAGCTGTCCTCGACGAGTTCGAAGGGTTCGTCCAAGCCGAACTACTACCCGGACTACGACAAGGACGTGACCGCGCCCGAGAAGCGCCCGCTGGAGGGGTCCTACACGGGTTCGGCGCCGATTTCGCTGGCGATCGCGCTGGCCGCGACGGCGGTGACTGTGCAGCTCATCGTGGATTTTGTGCCGCAGGCGCGCGAGGCGGTGGACAACCTGGCGGAGCAGTTTAATCTGACGCAGGTGCCGGGTTCGTCGGAAGGCAACCGCCTGATTCCTGCGAAGGAGATCACGGCGTTTGTGCAGTCCTACGCGGACCAGTACCTCCCCCAGCGTTAGCTCCGCCACATAGCCTGTGTTACGGTTGTGCCCGTTGTGGTTGCAGTGAACCCATGAGAGCCATGTGACTAATGTGGCAAGAGAGGTGCTGCGGTGGAAGAGCTGCAACCGAAAACGGCCGGTCCCGCACCGGCCGTTTTTCCCGTTAAACTGGCCGGCATGACTGATCTTTCCCAGCTGCTCGACGCAGCCAAGCGCCCCCAGGTCGTCCAGGAGATCACCTCCCTGGTCGACGACACCGTTGCCCGCCAGTCCGGCCTCACCGGCATGGCCCTGAAGTCCGCCGTCGCCGCGGGCAAGAAGGCCGACGCCGACGCAATCTCCAAGGGCGTGAACAAGTTCCTCCCGCAGATCGTGGACGAGCTGAACCCGCACTGGTCCGATTACAAGAACAGTGGCGAGCAGGACTTCGGCCAGTTCTTGGCGGGCCGTGAGGATGACGTCGTCAAGGCAATGCTCGACGCAGGCGACAAGCAGGCGGATTCCATGCCCGGCGCCATCAAGAAGGTGTACTCGACCCTGCGCGGCAAGGCCGCGAAGATCGTGGGGCCGTCGTTGCCGCAGCTCGGCGAGATCGTGGAGCGTTTTGCTTAACGACGTCTAAAGTCGCCAACGCCCCAGCGAAACCATTCGCCGGGGCGTTGATTTTTTGGGCGCTTACACGTC
Organism: Corynebacterium haematomassiliense; assembly: GCF_013978595.1. Lineage (GTDB taxonomy): Bacteria > Actinomycetota > Actinomycetes > Mycobacteriales > Mycobacteriaceae > Corynebacterium > Corynebacterium lehmanniae. Next base: position 1,815,400 of record NZ_JACDTZ010000001.1, on the reverse strand, counting down.
CAGGAAGCGCACGTCCTTGGCCTTGCGGGTGATGAAGCTGCGGCGGGCCGCAACGTCGTCCCCCATGAGGATGGAGAACAGCTCGTCGGCGCGTTGGGCGTCCTCGATATCCACGCGGCGCAGAATGCGGGTCTCCGGGTCGAGCGTGGTCTCCCACAGCTCCTTGGCGTTCATCTCGCCGAGGCCCTTGTAGCGCTGGATGCCGTCGTCGGTGTTGATCTTGCGGCCGGCCTCCAGGCCCTCCGCCAGCAGCGCGTCGCGCTCGCGGTCGGAGAAGGCGTAGCCCGGCTCGCCCTTGCCCCACTTCAGCTTGTACAGCGGCGGGTTAGCCAGGTAGACGTGGCCGTTTTCCACCAGCTCCGGCATGAATCGGAACAGCAGGGTCAAGAGCAGGGTGGCGATGTGCTGGCCGTCCACATCCGCATCGGCCATGAGCACGATCTTGTGGTAGCGCAGCTTGGCGATGTCGAACTCGTCGTTAATGCCCGTGCCCAGCGCGGTGATGATGGCCTGGACCTCGGCGTTCTTCAGCACGCGGTCCATGCGGGCCTTCTCCACGTTCAGGATCTTGCCGCGCAGCGGAAGGATCGCCTGGTGCATGGAGTCGCGGCCGCCCTTGGCGGAGCCGCCTGCAGAGTCGCCCTCCACGATGAACAGCTCGGACTTGGACGGGTCCTTGGAACGGCAGTCCGCGAGCTTGCCCGGCAGGCCGCCCAGGTCGGTGGCGGACTTGCGGCGCACCAGGTCGCGGGCCTTGCGGGCCGCCTGGCGGGCCTGGGAGGAAGACACCGCCTTGTTCACGATGACCTTGGCCTCGGCTGGATTGGCGTCGAACCAGTCAGAGATGTTCTCGTTCACCGCGCGCTGGACAAAGCCCTTGACCTCGGTGTTGCCCAGCTTGGTCTTAGTCTGGCCCTCAAACTGCGGGTCGGCCACGCGCACGGAGACGACGGCGGCGAGGCCCTCGCGGCAGTCGTCGCCAGTAAGGTTGGGCTCCTTGTCCTTGAGCAGCTTGTGGTCGCGCGCGTAGCGGTTCATCAAGCTGGTCAGCGCGGCGCGGAAGCCCTCCTCGTGGGTGCCGCCCTCGTGGGTGTTAATCGTGTTGGCGAAGGTGTGCACGGACTCCTTGAAGGAGCCGTTCCACTGCATCGCCACCTCGGCCTCCAGGCCGTCGCCCTTCTGGTCGAAGCCGATGATGGTCGGGTGGATGGCCGTCTTCGACTTGTTCAGGTGCTTGACGTAGTCGACCAGGCCGTCCGGGTAGTAGAAGGTGACCTTCTTCTCGCGCTTCTTCTTCACGTCCGGCGCGACTTCGTCGCCCGGCTCCACCGTGTCGCCGTCGCCGTCCTGGTCCACCTCGGACGCGTCGACGGTCTCGGTGGTGTCGTCGAACGAGTCGCCGTCGATAGCCGCTGCGGTGTCGCCCTCCTCAGCGATCGCCTCGAGCTCCAACTCCTCGTCCGTGACGCGCTGGTCCGTCAGCGTGATGGTCAGGCCCTTGTTCAGGAAGGCCATCTCCTGCAGGCGGCGCGAGATGGTGTCGTAGTTGAAATCGACGGTCTCGAAGATCTCCGCGTCCGGCCAGAACCGGATGGTGGTGCCGGTGCCGCGGGCGTTGCCGCCCTCTTCCAGCTTCTCCGGCACGGCCATCTCAAACTTCTGGTACCAGTGCTTGCCGTCGCGCTTGATGTCCGCCTCGACGCGGGTGGATAGCGCGTTGACCACGGAAATACCCACACCGTGCAGGCCGCCGGAGACCGCGTAGGACTCCGAGTCGAACTTGCCGCCGGCGTGCAGCTGGGTCATGACCACCTGCACCGTCGGGGCGCCGGACGGGTGCATCTCCACCGGGATGCCGCGGCCGTTGTCCACGACCTCGACGCCGCCGTCCTCCAGCAGGGTGACGTCGACGCGGTCGGCGTAGCCCGCCATCGCCTCATCGACCGAGTTGTCCACGACCTCCCACACCAGGTGGTGCAGGCCGCGCACACCGGTCGAGCCGATGTACATGCCCGGGCGCTTGCGCACCGCCTCGAGGCCTTCGAGGATGGTGATCGATGACGCGTCGTAATGGGGTTGCTGCTCTGCCACTTTCGGGAAGCTCCTCCATGCGTGAATGTGGGCCGAATGTGTAATTCAGGCCCGTTGAACCTGTCCCATATTACACGGTGAGGGGGCCATAACGGGGAGGTGTCCAACGCGCGAGAGGGCGTTTCACGCGCGTTTTTCGCCCACCCCTACCCGTACGTGTCTCGCGGGCCGCGGCCCTTCACGTGCAGGGGCCCGTAGCGCCAGCTCTTCGTCTTCGGCCCGTACACGTGCAGCTTGGTCACCACGTCCGGACCGACCTTCGCCGCAATCGCCGCGAGCACTTCGCGCTGCATGTACTTCATCTGCGTGGCCCAGGCGGTGGAGTCGCAGCTGACGTGCACTTCGCCGCCCTTGATCATCTCCACGCGCGTGTGCTGGCCGATCTTCTCGCCCACCAGCTCGGCCCAGTGCCCCATGACCCAGCCGTGCGCCATCTTCTCGGTCCAGTCGCGCTTGCGGATTTCAGTGCCCAGCAGGTTGGAAAAGGAGGAAACTCTGTAGCTGCGCGGCAATGCGCGCCCGTCCAGGCCCGTGGGGATGCCCCGCACATTTGCTTTACGACGATCCTCCGGCACGTCTAATCCCGGCACCGTGATGCCCGCCTTTGGTCCGTCGTGAAGCGATGGCTTATTGCGCCTGGGGATGGTGCTGGTGCCCTGGCGGGAGAGGTCCGGCAGGGGGCGGCCGCGTTTGCGCGCGGTGGCGCGGACTGTGTCGAAGCTGCGCTTAATCAGATCGCTCACTGGCGCTCACCCCGTCCTGCATGGTCACGGCGTAGCGCGCGGCGACGGCGTCGTCGAGGTTGCCGGGCAGGTCGTCGCCCACCGCGGCGGTGACCAGCACCTGCTCCGCGTCGGCGGCGACGTGCACGAGGCGCTCGCGACGCTTGGCGTCGAGCTCGGCGAAGACGTCGTCGAGGATCAGCACCGGGTCGGTGCCGTCGCTGGCCAAAAGCTGGTATTCGGCGAGGTGCAGCGCCAGCGCGTAGGACCAGGTTTCGCCGTGGGAGGCGTAGCCCTTCGCGGGTTGGTCGCCGAGCATGAGCGCCAGGTCGTCGCGGTGGGGACCCACGAGGGTGGCGCCGCGGTCGATCTCGTCCCTGCGGCGACGCCCCAGCTCAGCGAGCATGGCGGCCTCGAACACCGCCGGGTCCCGTGTCGGCCCGCCGTTGAGCTCGGTCACCGCCCGGTCGAGCGTGGAGCTGTACGCCACCGACGCGGGGCGCGACTCCGGGGCGACGGACTGGTAGGCCTCGGTGATGCGCTCGGCGAGCTCGTCGACGAGGCTGAGCCTTCCCGCCACCACCTGCGCGCCAAGTGCGGCGAGCTGGCCGTCCCACACGTCCAGGGTGGAAAGCGCGCTGGCGCCGTCCTCGTCCTGGTAGCCGCGCCGCAGCGCCATGTTCGAGCTCTTCAGCAGCGCGTTTCGCTGCCGTAGCACCTTCTCGTAGTCCGCGCGGGCGCCGCCGAGGCGGGGTGTTCTGAGTGCCGCGAGGTCGTCCAGGAACTTGCGGCGCTCCGCCGGCTCGCCCGTGATCAGGCGCAGATCCTCCGGGGAGAACATCACCACCCGCAGCACGCCCAACAGCTCGCGGGCGGACTTTAGCCGGGTGCGGTTGATCTGGGCCTGGTTCGCGCCGTGCGCCTTGATCAGCAGGTGCGTGGTCAGCGCCCGGCCGTCGTTGACGGTGGTGGCGGACACGCGTGCGTTTTCGGCGCCGGCGTGGATCAGCGGAGCATCCGTCGATACGCGATGGCTCGACAGCTTCGACGAATAGTGGACCGCCTCCACAATGTTGGTTTTGCCGTGGCCGTTGCGGCCCGCGAAAACGGTCACGCCCGGCTCAAGCTTGAGATTCAGCTCGGGCCACGAGCGGAAATCACGCAGATCGAGCTCGCGGACGTGCATGGGCTAGCCCGGCAGGCGAACCGGCATGAGCAGGTAAGTGAAGTGCGTGTCCGGGGTCGGGAACGTGCCGTCCTCGCCGCGCTCCGGCAGCTCCTCCGGCTGCGGGATCATGATCGCCGGGCGGGAGGCCTCCGTGAAGCCGAACACGACGCGGTCGGTGCCGATGACCGACAGGCCGTCGCGAAGATAGCCCGCGTTGAACGCGATGAGCAGCTCATCCACGCCGGTGAACGCGGCCTGCAGCGTCTCCTGGGCCGCGCCCGAATCCGCGCCGGAGGAGAAGAGCGTGAGCTCGCCCTCCTTGAAGTGCATGCGCAGCTGGGCGTTGCGGTCCGCGACCAGGCTCACGCGGCGGATGGACTCCAGCAGCGGCGCGACTTCCACCGAGGCGATCGCCGTGTGCGTCTTCGGCAGCAGCGGCGCGACGTTCGGGAAATCCGCATCCAGCATGCGGGTGGTGGTTTCGCGGTTGCCGGTGTGCAGGCCGAACAGGCCGTCGCCGCCGATGTTGTCGGCCGCGCCCGCGGCGAGCTCCACCGGATCGTCGATGGACGTGTCCAGCGTGCGCGCGTTGTCCAGCAGCGTCTTCGCCGGGACGAGCAGGTCGGCCTTCACGTCCGGGCTGGTCGGCTCCCAGGTCAGGTGGCGCTGCGCAAGGCGGAAGCGGTCCGTGGCGGTGAGGGTGACATTCTCGCCGTCGATCTCCATGTGGATGCCGGTGAGCATCGGCAGCGTGTCGTCGCGGCCGGCGGCGGAAGCCACCTGGGTCACCGCGCCTGTGAGCGCCGCCGGGGAGATGCGGCCCGTGACCTCGGGCAGGTGCGGCAGCTGCGGGTAATCGTCCAGCGCGATCAGCGGCAGTTCGAAGCGGGAGGAACGCGCCTTCAGCGTCATCACCTTGGAGTCGGTGGAGACCTCGATGGCGTCGTTCGGCATGGTGCCCACGATGTCCGCCAGCAGCTTGCCGGCGACCGCGACGCGGCCCGGCTCGTTCACCTCGGCGCCGATGCGCACGCGGGTGGAGACCTCGTAGTCGAAGCCCGCGAACTCCAGGCCGTTGTCGTCGGCCGTAATCACAACCGCACGCAGCACCGGCTGCGTCGACTTGGTGGGCAGGCTGCGCGCGACCCACGCCGCGGCGTCCGCGAGCTCATCCTTATGGACGCGAAACGACACATTGTTGTCCATGACAGCGCAGTCTCCTTAGGCATTCTTGGCATTTTGGGCAGAGCCAGATCGGACACCACTCTACATTTGTGATTCGCCTGCGCGCACTCCGCCTATCGACGGCCCACCTCCCGGATCACCGCCGCCATTCAGGGCCGGGCCGGAGATTGCACACCCTCTCTTTCTCCAGATTGAATTACAAGAAGTAAAGAGGGGAACAACAGTAGGTGTTGGGGAAACTGTGGATTGGACTGGTTTTGCGCCGGTCGCACGGCGTGTCACCTGTGTGATTTGGGCTGTGGATAACTTGTGGATAAGTCGGGACCCCTGTGGATAGATTTTCGCGGTCTTTGAAATTACACAAACGGAACCGCGTTCTTCCACCAGTTATGCACATTCTGTCCCCAGCTTCCGGGTGTGTGACTCCGGTTACACTGTGATCCACTTGGCCAAACTACATCGGTGTAATTACACAGATGTGGATAGGGCTGTGGAGAGTGGTACGGAAGTGGTTTACCGGTGCCCCTCACCAGGCAGCACAACGACAGACCCTGGGATCCACAGCCTGGGATCGTGCGATTTTCGCGGGCGGGATCAAGCGGTTAATGCGCCACGTTTGAATATTTGCTCGAGTATTTCACGTGGTGTTGCTCCGCCGAGGACTTGTCGTGGTGTGTCGTTGAGTTCGTTTTGTACCCAGGCGACGTGCTCGGGGGTTACTTCGGCGAAGTCGGTGCCTTTCTTGTAGAACCGGCGGCGGATCTCACCGTTGGTGTTTTCGTTGGTGGGCCGCTGCCACGGCGAGTGCGGGTCGCAAAAGTACACCTCGCAGCCGTCTTTGATGCGCACACGTGCGGTTTCAGCCATTTCCACGCCTTGGTCCCAGGTGATGGTCTTGAGCTGTTCGGCGTTGAGGTCTTTGACCATCTGCTGGATCGTTTTAATCACTGTCATCGATGTGTGTTCGGTGGGCAGATGTCCAAGCAGGGTGTAGCGGCTGGTGCGCTCAACTAGGGTGATCAGCGCGCTTTTGCCGCCTTTGCCGATGACAAGATCGCCTTCCCAGTGCCCGGGGATTGCCCGGTCGTCGGCTTCTGGGCTGCGCTTGGTGATTTCAGCACCTTTGATCCACGGCTTGCCGGTGAGCAGACCTGCATTGCGGGGCCGGGTTTTTCGGCGTTTCCCGCCGCGGATGAGCACATCTTGGGTCTTCATCACCGCTTCAAGCTCGGCGCGCAGGCTGCCTTTGCCCTGGATGTATAAGGCGCTGTAGATCGCTTCGTGGGAAATACGCATGCTTTCATCATCGGCGAAAGCATGCTGAAGCCACACACTGATGCGCCCGGGTGACCACCGGCGGGCAAGACATTCCACCACCACAGCGCGAAGCACCGGGTTGTCATCAAGCTTGCGCACCTTCGGCCGGCACGCACGCGCCTGAGCACCCGTATGGGCACACCGGGCGTTGTAGAACACCTTGACCTCACCGCTGTCATCGTCGATGATTTCCCATCCGTTGCGGGCAATCTCCCGGCTGATCACGCTGTGGTGGCGCCCCAGAAGTGTGGCGATCTGTCTGGCTGACAATCCCTGGCTGCACCCATGTTGGATCGTCAGGCGGTCTTCAAACGACAGTTGGACCCCGCGGCCGACGTTCACACGGTCCTCGGCATGGTCGGCAGGCGCGCTACCTGCCTGTGTTTTCATTGGTGCTGGCACGGAATCAACTTTGCTGTGCGCAGGTGGTTTTACCGTGCAAGCCTCCGGCGTGTTGGCCGGCTGCACCCCATCACGGTTTCCGCCCGCTTTCTCCTGGCGTGCTTGCTGCACCCAGCGATACACCGAATTAGTCGACATGCCATATGCATCAGCAACGCGTTTCACCGGCTCACCATCCAACACCCGTGCGACCGCGTCTTCCTTTTGCTGCGGGGTGATGCGCGGCTTTTTCTGCAGTTCGGTCAGCACACCGACTTTCGCCAACCTCGGGTACAACACCCCTGGTGACGTGCCCAACGTCGCAGCCACATCCGGTACCGACATCCCTGACATCACCAACGCCACCGCATCGCCGATAAGTTGGTCGCGTGCACGCGCCAACGCCATCTTCGGCGAAAGCGCGCCAGCTTGCTTGACCCATTCATAAACCGTGGCCTCTGCCACTCCGGCATCACGAGCAATCTCGCCGACATCATCGCCTGCAACAAGCCGCGCCACAGAAGCAGCCTTCACATCCTTCGGAGTCCAACGGCCAGCCACAACAACCTCCAAGTCGAGGTGGCGCATTCACCCACTGACAACTCCGCGCATTCCCAGGCTTTGGCTCCCAGGGTCTGTGGAGATGGGAGTGGGTCCGCCGCCTAAAGCACGAACTACCGCGTGCGGGTGCGGGCGCGGTTCTTGATCACCTGCGTGAGCTCCTGGATCTCGTCGTAGGTGCCGCGGTTTTCCGTCATCTCCTTGCGGATCTTGCGGTCGGCGTACATGACGGTGGTGTGGTCCTTGCCGCCGAACTCGTCGCCGATCTTGGGCAGGGACAGTTCGGTCAATTCGCGGCACAGATACATGGCGATCTGGCGCGCGTGGGCGACCTGCCTGGTCTTTCCGGCGCCGACGAGCTGGTCCAGGGAGACCTGGAAGTACTCCGCGGCGGCGTCCTTAATGGCGTCGGCGGTGATGTTGACGTCGCCTTCGTCGGGAAGGATGTCGCGCAGTGCGACCTGGGCGACTTCCATGGTGATCGGCTCGTTGATCAGCGACGAGTAGGCCGACACGCGGATCAGCGCGCCCTCGAGCTCGCGGATGGAGGACTCGAACTGGGAGGCAATGAGCTCCAGCACGGAGTGGTCGACCTGGGTGCCGTCGGCTGCCGCCTTCTTCATCAGGATGGCGATGCGGGTTTCCAGGTCCGGCGGCTGCACGTCGGTGATCAGGCCGCCTTCGAAGCGCGTCCTCAACCGGTCTTCGAGCGTGGTCAGCTGCTTCGGCGGCCGGTCGGAAGACAGGATGATCTGCTTGTTTGCCTGGTGCAGGGCGTTGAAGGTGTGGAAGAACTCTTCCTGGGTGCCTTCTTTGCCTTCGAGGAACTGGATGTCGTCGACCATCAGGATGTCCAGGTTGCGGTAGCGCCGCTTGAAGGATTCTTGGCGGTCATCGCGCACGGAGTTGATGTAGTCGTTGGTGAATTCCTCGGAGGAGACGTATTTGATGCGCAGTCCCGGCTGCAGCACGCGTGCGTAGTTGCCGGCGGCGTGCAGGAGGTGGGTTTTGCCCAGGCCGGAGCCGCCCCAGATGAACAGGGGGTTGTAGGCCTTGGCGGGGTTTTCGGCGACGGCGACGGCGGCGCCGTTGGCGAAGCGGTTGGACGAGCCGATGACGAAGTTTTCAAAGGTGTACTTCGGGTTCAGGCTGGCTTCGCGGTCGGGGTCGTGCGCGGGCTTCTCGCGGGGGATGCGGCGGTCCACGGTGGGGTGCGCATTTGCTTCTCGACGGCGCCCCGCCACCTGTGCAGCATGCATCTGCGCCAATTCGTCCAGGCCCATGGGGATCTGCTCCCCCGCCGCCGGCGCTTCAACGTGGGATTGGGTGGGCTGCCAGCTGGGTTCCGGCGTCGGCGCCGGCTGCTGAACAGGTTCGGGCTCCGGCTCCGGTTCAGGTGCGGCGACGGAGACGGCCAGGGCGTAGGGCTGGCCGGTGTGGGAGGACAGCAGTGCCGTGATGTGGGGAGCCAGTGACTCCTCAATGACATTTTTGGCGGCTTGGTGGGGTGCGGAGAGTAGGGCGTAGCCGTCGACAAGCACGACCGGCTTCATCAGCCGCAGGTATGCGCGCTGCTGGGGGGTCAGCGTGGGTACGGACGAGGTGGCCTGCTCCGAGAGGCGCAGCAGCTCGTCGACGACGCCGCGCCACAGGTCCTCGAGGTGTTGGTCCGCCAACGTCGTCTCCAGTCTGTTCCTGTCTACATTCGGTGTAATTCACCGGATTTCACTGTGCAATCCACAACTTCGCTCGCCCGCTCGGCGCGCTGCCACCTGCTGTTCCACAGTGTTATCCACAGGTGTGGATACTTTAGCAGCGAGGGTTGTCCACAAGGTCCGCGCGGCCTGTGGATAACTGTGTGTGAAGATTTACACCGCCGTGACCTGCGCAAACAACGCGTTTTTGGCGAAAGTCTCAACCGGTACTTCACAGTTATCCACAGCCCTGTGCATCCCCGGGCTGTGCGATTGTGGTGATTGCTTTATTGTTACCCGCTCCGACCTTGGGCTGTCGAAACTTCGCCAGGGCCGGTTTTTGTGGATAAACCGCCGCGTCGAACAGCTGTCCACATACTGCCAGCCCTCTCGCAGGGTGCGGGGAGGATTTCCCGCCCCACCTGCGAAAAAACACATTGTTGTAATTACGGGGGTACCCGATTGCCCCTGGAAAAAAGTGCGCGTGTTGATTTGGCCGGGGAGCACAAATTCGCGTAGTCTTAACCCCGTCTTTACGTCGGTTGCACCGGCGTACATCTGAGAGCACCGCCCCCGCCGGGCACCGGGCCGCTTGAATCAAGGCGAGCTGGCGAAGGCGCTGCACGCGAACTGCGCTCCACCTCTGGAGCCGAGCCGCAATCTCAACGCAACGTTTCAACTCTGGAACGGCCACTTCCCCGGGAGGCTTTGACGAGCCGCCGGCTGTTCACGACTGCACAAGGAGTCCACCGTGTCTAAGCGGACTTTCCAGCCGAACAACCGTCGCCGCGCACGCAAGCACGGCTTCCGTGCCCGCATGCAGACCCGCGCTGGCCGCGCCATCGTTTCCGCGCGCCGCAAGAAGGGCCGCGCAAAGCTGACGGCATAGTTTCAACCCGAGCGTGTTACCCCGCCCGCACAAACTTTCTTCCTCCGCAGACTTCAAAGTTGCGATGAGGAAGGGTGTGCGCGCGGGGTCTCGCACGTTAATGGTGCATGTGCACCACCGGAAAGACCCCGTCATCCAGGGCGGGCCGCGCTTCGGGCTGGTGGTGTCCAAGCAGGTGGGCAACGCCGTGACGCGCCATGCCGTGTCGAGGAAGTTGCGGCATGTGGTGGTGGAGCGGGAGCTCGTCGATAAGCTTGAGCGCTCTGTCGATGTGGTGATCCGCGCCCTCCCGCCCGCCGCAGCCGCAACGACCGACGAGCTCGCGCGCGATCTGGAAAAAGCCCTGGACAAAGCGCAAAAGAAGCGATAATGGCCTACTTCAACTTCGCCGGCGGCGAAATTCCCGCCGCGAAGGGGCCTGCGGCGAAACTGCTGGTGGGGCTGATTCGCGGTTACCAAAAGTACATCTCACCCCTTAAGATGGGCGGGACGTGCCGTTTTATGCCAGTATGCAGTGCGTATGCGCTCGAAGCCGTGTCACGCCACGGAGCGGTGCGCGGCGGCGCAATGGCCGCGGCCAGGCTGTGCAAATGCGGGCCCTGGCACCCCGGCGGCTACGACCCAGTGCCGGGCAGCATTGAAATGAGTGAGGAGTAACACCGAAACGTGCTGAATTTCATCTATTGGCCGATTTCCTGGGTGCTGAGGTTCTGGCACGAGGTTCTCGGCTTTGTCATCCCCAAGGATTCGGGCATCTCCTGGATCTTGGCCATCGTCCTGCTCACCTGCACGGTGCGCCTGCTGCTGCTCAAGCCGATGGTCAACCAGATGCGCTCCACGCGCAAAATGCAGGAGATGCAGCCGCGGATGCAGGAAATCCGCGAGAAGTACAAGGGCGACCAGCAGAAGATCGCCGAAGAGACGCAGAAGCTTTACCGCGAAAACGGTACGAACCCGCTGTCGTCCTGCATCGTGCCGATCGTGCAGCTGCCCATCTTCATCGGCCTGTTGCACGTGCTGCGCTCCTTCAACCGCACCAGTGAGCTGGGCATGTCCGTGGAGGAGAACCGCTCCACCGCGAACTACGCCTTCCCGGTGGAAGACGTGCAGTCCTTCCTGGACGCGGACTTCTTCGGCGTGCCGCTGTCCGCGTACATGTCCATGCCGCAGGAGGCCTTCGCCGCGTTCGGCAACGCGGATCTGACCCGCGCGCAGATCATCGCCGTGTGCCTGCCGCTGGTTCTGCTGTGTGCGGCGTTCACGCACCTCAACGCCCGCCTCATGGTCAAGCGCCAGGAGGCCCGCAAGGCCGCCGGCAAGGGCCCGAAGCCGCAGGGCGAGATGGCCGAGATGATGCAGTCCCAGATGGGTCTGATGAACAAGATGATGATGTGGTTCTTCCCCGTCATGATTCTTGCCACCGGCGTGATCTGGCACATCGGCCTGCTGTTCTACATGCTCACCAACAACCTGTGGACGTTCTTCCAGACCATGTGGCTGAACAACAAGATGGACAAAGAAGAGGCCGCCGAGGAGGCGCGCAAGGTGGAGCTCAAGCGCACCACCGCCCCCGCCCCGGGCGCGCGCACCAAGGACCGCCGCACCAAGAAGCAGCGGAAGCAAGGTAAGTAACTTTCTGCTTATCGACGAACAAGTCCCGGCCCGTTTTCGGCCGGGACTTTTTCATGTCGGCGGGCCGACTACAGTGTTGTGCATGTCGGATACCTCCCCTGCAGCCGCAGCCCAAGTTTTCGGAGAACGCCTCGGATTGGCCGAGGCCTACCACCGCTCTTTGGCCACCACGGCCGCCGAGCGCGGCTTCATCGGGCCCAAAGAGGTGGAGCGTTTGTGGGAGCGCCACATCCTCAACTGCGCAGTGATCGCGGAGGCGTTCGAGCCTGGTCTGAAGGTGGCGGACATCGGCTCAGGCGCCGGCCTTCCCGGTATCCCGCTGGCGATCGCGCGGCCGGACCTTTCCATCACGTTGATTGAGCCGTTGCTGAAGCGCTCCACATACCTGGGCGAGGTCGTTTCCGAACTGGGCCTGGACAACGTGACCGTGGTGCGCGGGCGCGCCGAGGAGCAGCCCAAGGCGGCTTTCGACGCCGTCACCTCCCGCGCCGTCGCCCCGCTGGGTAAGCTCGCCGGGTGGTCCATTCCGCTGCTGCAGGGCGGCGGGCACATGATTGCGATGAAGGGCGAATCCGTGGCGGAGGAACTCGAGCGCGACGCGAAGGCCATTGCGAAGGCCGGCGGCGTTGAGGCGGAGATCTTCACTGTGGGCGAGTCCGTGCTGGAGCAGCCCACCACGTTGATCCGTATCCAGCGCAGAAAGAAGGGGGCGTAGATGGAAAACTACGACGAGACTCCTGTGATGGAGGCGGCGATGCGCGCGGCGCGGGTGACGTCGAGAAGCGAAGCGCTGCCGAAGCCGGACCAGCCGCGCGTGATCACCGTGGCCAACCAGAAGGGCGGCGTGGGCAAGACCACCACCAGCGTGAATCTGGCGGCCGGGCTGAGCAAGCAGGGCCTGAAAGTGTTGGTGATCGACCTGGACCCGCAGGGCAACGCGTCGACCGCGCTGGGTGCGGAGCACACCTCCGGCACCACGTCGAGCTACGAGCTGCTCATCGGCGAGGCCGAGGCCTCCGACGCCGTGCAGCCGCACCCGGACAACCCGAACCTGTTCTGCATCCCCGCCACCATCGACCTGGCCGGCGCGGAGATCGAGCTGGTGTCCATGGTGCGGCGCGAGTACCGCCTGCACGACCAGATCCGCCGCGGCTTTTTGGACGAGCACGCCTTCGACTACGTGTTCATCGACTGCCCGCCGTCGCTCGGGCTTTTGACCATCAACGCGATGACCGCGGTGGACGAGGTGCTCATCCCGATCCAGTGCGAGTACTACGCGCTCGAGGGCGTGGGCCAGCTGCTGGGCAACATCGGCATGATCCGCGAGCACCTGAACAACAACCTGCACATCTCCGCGATCGTGCTGACCATGTACGACGCCCGCACCCGCCTGGCCGCCGACGTTGCGGACGAGGTGCGCGGCCAGTTCGGCCAAGTGGTGCTGAACAACGTCATCCCCCGTTCCGTGAAGGTCTCCGAGGCGCCCGGCTACGGCCAGACCGTCATCGACTACGACCCCGGATCCCGCGGCGCCCTGGCCTACTTTGACGCGGCGAAGGAGCTGGCCACCCGCGGCGACTACCAGCCGCACCCCACCACCGGCCCAATCGGCGTGAGCCCCGAGGTCTACAACCAGCTCGAGGAGGAGTAATCAATGGCAGAACGCAAGGGCGGCCTCGGCCGCGGACTGGCGGCGCTCATCCCGTCGGCGCCGTCGGACATCGACAAAAACGGCAAGACCCCGGGCATCGGCGGGGGCGCCTCCGACGTGATCTTCGGCAAGCAATTGCCTGACGACGCACCAAAGGGCGCCCCCAAAAAGAAAGTCCAGGGCGCCCCGACAGTGTCCGCCAAGCGCGACAAGGTGATCCAGCCCGTGCCGGTGGGCGCGCGCTACCAGGAGATCCCGGTCGGCCAGATCATCCCCAACCCGAAGCAGCCGCGCCAGGTCTTCGACGAGGACGAGCTGGCTGAGCTGGTCCACTCCATCCGCGAGTTCGGCCTGCTGCAGCCCATCGTCGTGCGCGACACGCCCGAGGGCTTCGAGCTGATCATGGGCGAGCGCCGCTGGCGCGCCTCCTCCAAGGCCGGCCTGAAGCACATCCCGGCCATCGTGCGCGAAACCTCCGACGAGGACATGCTGCGTGACGCGCTGTTGGAAAACATCCACCGCGTGCAGCTCAACCCGCTCGAAGAGGCCGCCGCCTATCAGCAGCTTCTCGACGAATTCGGCGTGACCCAGGAGCAGCTCGCGGACCGCCTGGGCCGCTCGCGCCCCGTGATCACTAACGCGATCCGCCTGCTCAACCTGCCGGTGGGCGTGCAGCGCCGCGTCGCCGCCGGCGTGCTTTCTGCAGGTCACGCGCGTGCGCTGCTGGGCATCAAGCTTGGCGACGGCACCGCCGACGCCCAAGCCCAGCTCGCCGACCGCATTGTCGCCGAGGGTCTGTCCGTCCGCGCGACGGAAGAGGCCGTGTCCCTGATCAATGCAGGCGGCAAGGTGCCGGACAAGCCGAAGCGTCAGCCCGCCCCGCAGCCGGAGTACCTCACCCGCGCCGCCGACTCGCTCGCGGACATCTGGGACACCAAGGTGTCGGTGACCATGGGCAAGCGCAAGGGCAAGATCGTGGTGGAGTTCGGCGACAAGGACGACTTCGAGCGCATCATGGGGCTCATCCAGGGCACCGACTAGCTAGGCGTGCTTTTCCTCCCGCAGCAGCTCCTTGAAGGAGTATGTGCCGGTGGGCCGGTTGTCGTGGTCGAGCAGGTAGAGGCGCTTGACGGCCACCACGACCGCTTCGGCGATGGCGTCGCGCTCGTTGGGGTCGGTGAGCACGGCTAGGTCCCCCGGGTTGGTCAGGTAGCCGGCCACCAGCTCCACCGACGGCATCCGGGTCATGCGCAGCATCTCCCAGGTGCGGGCGTGGTTGCGGCAGTTCTGCAGCTGGGTGCGGGCGGCGACCTCGCGCTGGATGTAGCCGGATAGCGTCTCCCCGGTCAGCGAGGAGCTGCCCTTCTCGGAGCCGAAGTAGAAGGTGGCCACGCCGTTGGCCTTCTCGTTCTGGTAGGAGTCCAGGCGCAGGGAGATAAGCAGGTCCGCCTTGAAGCCGTTGGCCAGGTCGGCGCGCTGCTTGTTGGAGGGGTTGTCGCCGCGGGGGCGCGACAGGATGGTTTCCATGCCGGCGGCGACCATGCGGCCCTCGATGCGCTGGGCCAAATCCCAGAGGATCTCCTCCTCCGTGATGGGGCCGTACGGGCCGTCGACGACCAGGCCGCGGTCGGCGCCGCCGAGGTCCGGGTCGATGACCACGCGCTTGCCGGTCAGGTTCGGGCCGGCCTGGCGCACGGTCTCACGCTCGCGGATGGCCTGCGCGGACCCGCCGGTGATGCGGCGGCCAAGAAGCGACAGGGCGTGGAGGGTGTCGGGGCCGCACACGCCGTCGTCCTCCAGCCCGGAGTTGAGCTGGTAGTTCATCAGCGACTCGTAGGTGCGCGGCCCGAAGCGGCCGTCCACCCGGTGCGGGTAAAAGCCCAGCTCGTGCAGCTGGGACTGCAGCTGCCCGACGTCGTCGCCGACCATTTCCTGGCCGGGCTTGTAGCTCAGCACGCGCGCGCCGAGGGTGTAGGACGCCTCGCGCAGTTCCCGCAGCGTCGCCGAGTCGATGGTCCCGGTGGGCACGATGCCGCGGGATTGTTGGAAGGCTTTGACGGCTTCGCACAGGATGTCGTCGTAAAGCATCTCGCTCTCGGAGAAGCGCCGGGTGGAGTCGATGTCGCCCTCGTAGCCGTCTATCAGGCCCAGGCGGGCTAAGGACATCCGGACCTCGGCGACCCGTGTGCTGGAGTCGCCAACGCGCAAAATGTCTTGCATGCGGGCCTTTCTAGTTGGATGGACAGGGTCAGTCTACGCGCCGCTAGAGCTGCGCCTGAATCTTGGAAACGATCTCGGATTTCGGGCGCACGCCGACGAACTCGTCGACCTTTTTGCCGTCCTTGAACAGCATGACGGCGGGGATGGACATGACCTGGAACATGGCGCCGAGCGCGCGCTCGTTGTCCACGTTGACCTTGGCTACCTTGACTTGGCCGTCCATCTCCTGGGCGATCTCGTCGAGCAGCGGGGAGAGCTTGCGGCACGGCCCGCACCACTCCGCCCAGAAGTCCACGAGCACCGGGGTGTCCGCCTCGATGACCTCGTTTTTGAAGGTTGTTTGGGTCACATCAACTGGTGCGTTCATGCGGACAGTCTACAGCGCCGCCAGGTAGTGCTGTGCGTCCAGCGCGGCGCGGCAGCCGGCGCCAGCGGCGGTGATGGCTTGGCGGTAGGTCTTGTCCACCAGGTCGCCGCATGCGAACACGCCTTGAACGCTCGTGCTTGTCGACGGCTCCGCCACCTCAACGTAACCCCCCTCGTCAACGGCGACCTGGCCGTCCAGGAACGCGGAGCGCGGGTCGTGGCCGATGGCGACGAACAGTGCGGTGGCGTCCAGCACGCTTTCCTCGCCGGTGACGGTGTTGCGGATATTCAGCCCGCCGACCTTGCCGTCCGCCTCCGCCACGGAGTCCACCACGGTGTCGGTGAGGAACTCGATCTTGTCGTTCTCGCGGGCGCGCTCGAGCATGATCTTGGAGGCGCGGAAGTTCTCCGAGCGGTGGATCAGGGTGACCTTGGAGCCGAACTTGGTCAGGAAGGTGGCCTCCTCCATGGCGGAGTCGCCGCCGCCGACGACGGCGATGTGCTGGTCCTTGAAGAAGAAGCCGTCGCAGGTCGCGCAGGTGGACACGCCGCGGCCGGTCAGCTCCGCTTCCCCCGGGATGCCCAGGTGGCGCGGGGCGGCGCCGGTGGCGAGGATGACGGCGCGGGCCTGGAAGACTTCGCCGTCCACCACGACCTTCTTGATGTCGCCGGAGAAGTCCACGGAGTCCACCATCTCCTGGCGCAGGTCCGCGCCGAACTTCTCCGCCTGGGCGCGCATGTTGGCCATGAGGTCCGGGCCCATGATGCCGTCTTCGAAGCCGGGGAAGTTCTCCACCTCGGTGGTGTTCATCAGCTCGCCGCCGTACTCGTAGCCCTCGAACACGAGCGGCTTCAGCTCCGCGCGGGCGGCGTAGAGGGCGGCGGTGTAGCCGGATGGGCCGGAGCCGACGATGATCAGGTCGTGTACCTCGTCGGTGCTGGTGGTAGCGGCTGCGGGCGCGGGTGCCGCATCGGTCTGCGGGGTGACAAAGTTGAAGCCGGGGGAAGTCATGGTTGCAGATCTTAGCGCGCCGGCGCCGCCTCCCCTATCGCCGCGGCGACGGCCTCTCGCGCCCGGTAGCGGCGCGACTTCACGGTGCCCGGCTGCACCCCGAGTTCGGCCGCGGCGTCGCCGACGCTCATGCCCGCGACATCGATGAGCCACAGTGCTTTGCGCTGCGCCTGCGGCAGCACCGCCAGGGCCTGGCGCATGGCCATGGTGCGCTCCATGTTCTCCATGGGGTTGTAGGCGAGGTACTTGTTCGCGTCGATGTCCACGTGGTCGTTGTCGTCCAGGCTGTACTGGGCGCCGGCGCGGCCGTCCTTGCGCTGGTGGTCTATCGCCGCGTTGATGGTCATGCGGTGCAGCCACGTGGACAGCTTCGCCTCCCCGCGGTAGGTGTGCAGGCTGCGCGCCGCCTTGAACAGGGCGTCCTGGACGATGTCCTGCGCGTCCTGCTCGTTGCGCGCGAAGTTGCGGGCGGCGAAGTACATGCGCTTGCGGTGCCGCCGCACGATGAGCGTGAAGGCCTGCCGGTCCCCTCCCAGGTAGTTCGCCACCAGCTGCCGGTCGTTGATGTAGTCCATTGTCCCCCCAAATTTCAGTTGCCCCCACTATGCCCCGGCCCTAGTCCCCCTGACTAGGGCCGGGTGCGCATTTCAGTGGACAACCACGTGGCCCACCAACGAGACGTTCTTCACATCCGCCTCGCCGTCCACCTTCAGCACCACGCGCAACAGCGGTTCGGTGGTCTCCACGTCGGCGCTGATCTGGCCGCCGCGCAGCTTGCCTTCCGCGATCACGGGCGGGTGCGCGGTCTCCTGCTCTGCCGGCACGCCGTAGAGGGTGTAGTTGGCGGAACCGGAGGCGTCGATAAGCACCTGCTCCAGCGTGAACGTCGAGCCGTCCTCGGGGGTGAACTGCACGGAGCTGTCGTCCAGGACCTCCATGTCCAGCGGGCCGATGACCACCGGCATGCCGGCGTCGCGCGTTGTGGTGGTGGGCGCGGCCGACGGGCGGTCCACCACGTTCTCGCCGGAGACGAAGTCCACCAGGTAGGTGGTGAGCACGCCCACCAGCACCGCCGCGATGACGGCGGCGAAGGTGAGCAGGCCGATGGTCACCGGACCCATGGTGCGTCCGCCGAAGCCGCCGCGCAGCTCGTCCGGGTCCTCCACGTGCTCGGCCACCGGCTCGACAGGTTCATAGATTTCCACCACCGGGATCTCGTCCGTCGGCGCGTCCTCGTTGGGCACCGGCAGGTTCGCCGCTGCGTAGAGGGCGCGTTCGATGTCGCGGAAGGCGGCCTGGTCCACGGCGTCCGCGTCCACGAGCGCGCGGGTGCGGGCGGTGACGTCGTCCAGGTCGTCGGAGCTGACGTTGCTGGTCAGCAGCGTCAGCGCCGAGGCGAAGGACTCCGCGTCTGTGGCCGGGGTGGCCTCCGGCAGCACCACCGGGAACGCCAGGCGGACGTGCCCCTCGTGGTCGATGCGCAGCTGCTGGCGGTTGTCCAGGCCCAGCGGCACGTCCGCCTCGTGCGCCGCCGCCATCGCGCCGGCTAGCGGTGCCAGCGCGTTTGCCACGGCTTCGGTGTGCAGCGTCTGGCCGGATTCCGCCACGGCCTTGACCGAAGAGCCCTCCACCCAGTCCGCCACCACCAGGGCGCCGGAGCGGTAGGACAGGATCTCAATGTTCTCGGCCACCGCGGGCAGGTGCAGCTTGGCCATCTTGCGGGTGCGCCGCGCCACGCCGGCGGCCTTCAGCGCCGCCTCGCGCGGGGTGGCCGGGGCCATCGGGGCGGCGCCGGTGGTATCCACGAACGTCAGCGCCACATCTCTGCCGCTGGCCACTTCGCGCGCCTGCCAGAAGCGCGCGCCGGTGCTAGCGCCGTGGTCGCGGATCAGGCGGAAGCGCCCGTCGGACACCCCCGCGCCCGGCACCAGGCGCGGACCGCGGACCACACCGGCGGACATCGGCGGCGGCACCGGGGAGGCGTTGAAGGTGTCGGCGGCGAGGAACTGGTTGGACACGTCCCGCGGGTCCGCCTCGCCCACCTCGAGCGCGCGGTCCTCGTCCGGGCGGATGAAGCGGCTCAAGCCCGGGATGCGCTGCAGCGCGCGGCCGAGGTTCTGCACCTCGGGCAGCTTGGAGCGCGACAGCACCAGGCCGGTGACCACCAAAAACAGCAGGCCGAGCATGACCACCTCGATGAGGTTGCCCAAGCTGGGGGCACCGATGACGCGTCCGAGGGCCTCGGGCAGGTGCAGGCCGGCGACGTCGCGAAGCAGCCAGCGCACACCGAAGATCACCGCAACACCCACGAGTGCCGCTGCCACCGCCCAGATGGAGGTGCGCAGCACGTCGCCGGCGCGCAGGGTGCCCAGCTTGCGGCGCAGAAGCAGCGCGCCGATGAGCGCGCCGGCGACGAAGCCGAAGCCGTTGGCCGCGCCGAGCAGCACCACCACGTGGCTGGGGTCTTGCGCGATGTACGGCGCGAGGGCGGACAGCAGGATCTTCGTGCCGGTGATGCCGGCGATGATAAACGTGGGCGTCCACGCTTCCTCGCGGGCGTAGAACACGCGCAGGTGCAGCATCACCAGCGCGTACGGGATCAGGGTGAACGAGGACGCGGAGATGGTCATGCCGAGCAGGTGCGCGGCCCGTGGGCTGAACGAGCCGTAGGCGAACAGGGCGTGGGCGATGTCGGGGCCCAGCGCCGTCATGAAGATGATGATGGGGATCAGCGCGATGAACGTCAGCTTCGTGCCCATGGTCAGGTCCGCCACCACGGCGGCGTCGTCGCCGTCTGCGGCGTTGCGGGACATGCGCGGCATGATCGCGGTGAGCAGCGTGACGCCGATGATGCCGTACGGCATCTGCAGCAGCATCCAGTGCTGCTGGTAGATGAATTGCGCCGCCGCGTCCGCGTTGAACGCGATGCGGGAGGTAATGACGTAGCCGAACTGGCTGATCGCCACGTAGGTGATGATCGCCAGCGCCATGCCGCCGAACTGCTTCAGGCGCTCGTCGATGCCCCACAGCGGCCGCAGGTCAATGCCCAGCTTGCGCAACGCGGGCAGCATGATCAGGCACTGCACCACCACACCAGCCGTGGTGCCAAGCCCCAGCAGGAGCACGTGCGGATTGCTTATCGACGTCGGCGCGGCCGGGTTCAGCTGCCCCGGCAGCGCCATATACGCCACGAGCACGCCGATGGAGACGATGTTGTTCGCCACCGGGGCCCAGGCGCCGGGCCGGAAGTGCTCCTTCGTGTTCAGGATGGCCATGAACAGGGAGAACATGCCGTAGAAGAAGATCTGCGGCAGCACCAGATACGCGAACGAGGTGGTTTGGACGAGGTTGCCCTGCGAGTCCTCGTCCATCATCATCCTGGTCAACAGCGGCGCGGCCGCCACGGCGACGACCGTGACCACCGTCATCAGCGTCAGGGTGAGCGTGAACAGGCGGCGGATGAACGCCGCGCCGTTGTCGGCGTCTTCCTTCTCCGCGCGCACCAGCACCGGCACCACCAGGGCGGTGAGCACGGAGCCGAGCACGATCTCCGTGATCAGGTTGGGAAGGGTGTTGGCGGTGTTGAAGGACGCCGCCACAACCTCGCCGAGGGCCGCGCCGATGAGCACGGTGCGGATGAACCCGGTGATGCGCGAGATCAGGGTGGCCACGGCCATGGAGCCGGTGGCGCGCACGACCTTCTCCCCGCCCTCGGCGGGCTGCTCCTCCTCGGCTGCCTGGGGCTCGGCGACAGCGACCGCCGCCGTGCCCGCCGCGCCAGCCGCTACCGTGTCGGCGGTCTCCGGCGGCGCGATGGTCTCGCCCTTGGGGCTGGTGGTCAGCAGCGACTTATCCGGCGCGCCGTCCTCGAGCTCTTCGCGCGCCGGCTTGGTTTCGCGCGGTGCCGGCACCGGCGCTGGCGGCGCTGGGGCGACAATGCGCCGGCGCAGTCCCTGTTCCGTCACTTGGTTCTCCGATTCTTACGTTGTGTGGCTCGTTCCCGTTCGCGTCCGGAAGGCGGGCTGCCCCGCGCGCCGCGCACCGCGATCACCACCAGCATCGCGGCCAGCATCAGCGCCGCCACGGCGAGCCAGCGGCCCACCGTGAACCGGGTGGTGCGCACGGCGATGTCCACCGGCTGGGAGATCGGCTGCCCGTTTGTGCTGGCCAGGTACAGGTTCAGGTCGGTGCTGCGGGAGGTTTCGGGCAAATCCGCAGTCATTTGCACGGTGACCGACCCGCGAGCCGGGATGCGCAGCACGTCTGGCACGTGCAGGCGGGCGTCCGCTGGCCCGGAGAAGTTGATGGAGGTCTCCACCGGCAGCGGCAGCCCGTTGCGGGCCACGATGAGAAGCGGGCTGGAGTTTGAGGTGCGTGTGTAGACGTTGCCGGGCGGGATCAGGTCCACTGCCGAGCGAAGGTCGCCCAACGCGGCGCGCGAGGCGCCGAGGCGCTCGCTGGTGGCCTGGACCGCGTCGCTGTAGCGCGACATTGCACGGCGCTGGCCGATGGACAGCGCCTGCAGCAGGTCCCGGCGCAGCGGCAGGGTAAACCCGTAGCGCGTGAGCGCGATGCTGGAATCCGGCACCATCAGCCCGGTCAGGTCGTTGATGAACCCGGCCTGCTGCGTCACCTGCAGCACCTCCGCGTCGGTGAACGCGGTGGGGTCCGTGTGCTCCGCCGGCTCGCCCGCCGGCGCGGCATCCACCGGCGCGTCCAGGTAGGCACCGAACGCCATGGGGTGCGCGCCCGCGCCGGTGACCAGCTCCGCCACGGTGCCCAGCACGGCGGCGGCGGTGTCCGCGTCCCAGTTCGCCGGCGGGTTGACCAGGATCGGATCCGGGTGCTCCTCGGCATCCCCCGCCACCCAGGCGGACTGGGCGGCCAGGCGCACCGCGGCGGCGGCGTTGGTGTCGCGGGCGGCCTTGGAGTCCACGGCGTAGTTGTAGCGCAGGTTCTCCTCTGAAAAGCCGGTGGTTTCGGGGTCCACGCCGGTGGCGGCCAGCACGGTGGCCAGGGAGGACTGGTAGCCCACCGTCATCACGCCCGGCGCGATCCAGCCGGTGTCTCTGCCCGGGGCGGCGCTGAGCACGCGCACGGGCTGCTGCGGGGCGGGTGCGGCGGCCCCGGCGAGGTCCGCCATGTCGGCGCGCTCGAGGGCGCTTTCGGACCCGTCGTGCTCCTCCTGCACGCCTGCCGCCTCCGCGCGCTCCCATGCGGCCTGCATGCCTTCGTCCCTGACGGTGGAGCGCGAGTGGTCCGCCCAACCCAACGCGGGCGCGGTGCCGTCCTCGACGTAGCCCGTGCCGGTGACCACGGTGTTGAGCGTGCCGGCGGTGCCCAGCACGCGCTGCAGCACGAACGGCCCGCGCTCCACGGCCTCGCGCATGAGCCACTTATCGCCGGTGCGCGCCACGGCGTTCAGGTCCGCGTTCGCCCACGGCAGGGACACCACGCAGCCGGTGGCGGCGATGTGGCGCACCTTGTCCAGCCACACCTTCGCGTCGTCCGCGCCGGCGCCGGGTTCGCCGTCGGGGGCGACTTCACCTCCCCAGGAGTCGCGCAGGCGCTTCGGCTCTTCCACCACGGCGGGGCGTTCGTCGTCGACGGTGTAGCCGTGCTGCATGCGGTCCACGGTGTCTAGCAGCGCGGGGTCCAGCGCTACACAGGTGGCGTAGCCGACCTCGGGCGTCTGCGCGGCCTCGATGTACTGGTCCACCAGCTTGCTCAGCCGCCCCTCGGGCGCGAGTTGGCCGGCCAGCGAGTCGTTCGCCAGCACCAACGGCTGCGTCTCGGGCGCCTCGCCGGTCTCGCCGGGCAGGATGTCCACGGGTGCGGTCACCGGGTACAGCGCGGTCAGCTCCGCGGCCCGGATGTTGTCGCGCACGCCTCTGACACCCATATGGAAGCGGTCGGTGTCGAGGGGGGCACCGGAGGCGTCGAGAAGCTGCAGCATGATGGGGTACGTGCCCACATCCGGCAGGTCGAGGCCCAGGTCCATCTCGATCTCCAGCGAGTCGCCGGGGGCCAATTGCCTATCGACGTCACGCGCGTCCCCCACCACCTGATACTCCTGCGGGCCAGCGATGGTGGCGTAGCGCTGCTCCATGACAGATGCCACCGCCGAGGCGCGGCGCGGGACCACGCTGAGGCCCTCGAGCGTCTCGTCGGAGTGGTTGGTCACGCGAAGTTTCACGTGAAACGGATCGTGCGCGGAGATGGCGCGCGGGGCCTCAACGACCTCCACGCTCGCCTGCTCGCCCTCGGACGGGCGCACGGTCAGGTTCGCCCACTGCTCCGTCACCTCCGGGTTGTCCGGCGCCAGCGGCACGGCGGGGGCGGCGAGCACGACGGCAGCCAGCGCGGCGTACCGGTTCATCGCGGAGTTGCCCTTCCGGCCTTCTTTTCCTTCCTGGCCAGATCCGGCATCCGGTCGTACGCGATGCGGGCGAGCTTGCGCTCATCGGCGTAGGCGAGGTGCTCCATCAGGTCGCTCATGGGCACCCACGCCACCTCGGTGACCTCCGGGTCCTCGTCGTTGAACACGCCGTCGACGTAGCGCAGCAGGTTGTGGTGCACCGTCTTGTGGATGCGTACCCCGTCGGAGACGAACCAGTAGTCGATCGTGCCCAGGGTGTCGAAGGCCTCGCCGGTGATCCCGGTTTCCTCCCACACCTCGCGCTCGGCGGTGACCCACTGGTGCTCGCCGTTTTCCACGTGGCCCTTCGGCATGGACCACAGCAGCCGCCCGCGGCGGTCCAGGCGCCCGATGAGCGCGACGTAGATGCGGCTCATGTCCACCTTGCCGTCCTTGCCCACGGCCTCGGCCATGCCGGAGACCACCAGGCCGCCGGCCGAGGTCTCGTCGCGCGTCTCTATCGACGAGTCGTGCTGCTGGTACTGCGACCTGCGGCGATTGTGCTGCTTGCGCCCGCCGCGGGAGTTTTTCCCGCGGCGGTTATTCCGCTTCCGCTTCGGCTTGTCTCCCTGCTGCTGTTGCTGCTCGGCGGGTTTGCCCCCGCGCCGGCGCCGCGGCCGGCGCTTACCGCCGCCGGAGCCCCCCTTGCCGTTGGAGGGCCCCGGAACCGGGCGCTGGTTGTCACTCATTCGTGTCATGCTATCGGTCTTTCGGCCGGTTGTGGTACTTCCCGCGCGGGGGTGGCGGGTATCGTGTCCCGGGTGACGCAGAAGCTCTTCGATATGCCAGACCCGACCGACCCCTTGGCCGCCCCTGCGCTGATGGCGCGGGCGCAGGATGTCGTCGCCAAGCATGCTGCTCTGCTTGAGCCCCTCGCGCAACTGTTTTCCGGCCGCGGCGAGACCTTATATATGGTCGGCGGCTCGGTGCGCGACGCGATGCTCGGCCGCGGGGTGCACGACCTCGACTTCACCACCTCCGCGCGCCCCGAGGTGATCCAGGAGATCCTGGACGAGTGGGGCGAAAAAGTGTGGGACACCGGCATCGAGTTCGGCACCGTCTCCGCCATCCGCCACGGCGAAACCGTCGAAATCACCACGTTCCGCTCCGACCTCTACGACGGCGTGACGCGCAACCCCGAGGTCACCTTCGGCGACACACTCGAGGGCGACCTCGTGCGCCGCGACTTCGCCTGCAACGCCATGGCCATTGAGCTTTCGCTTAACGACGAGCTCCGCCTCTCCCCCACCTTCCACGACCCCGTCGACGGGTTGAGCGACCTTGTGGAGCAGGTCCTAGACACCCCGCAGGAACCCGAGGTGTCGTTCCGCGACGATCCCTTGCGCATGCTTCGCGCCGCCCGCTTCGTCTCCCAGCTGGGCTTTACCGTGGCGGACCGGGTATTCGACGCGATGTGCGACATGGCCGGCGAGATCGGGCGGATTACCGCCGAGCGCGTGCAGGCTGAGCTGGACAAACTCATGCTCGGCGCCCGTCCCTGGGAGGGCATCGACCTGCTGGTGTCCACCGGCGTGGCTTCGTATATTTTGCCCGAGATTCCCGCGCTGCAGCTGGAGACCGACGAGCACATGCAGCACAAGGACGTCTACCGCCACTCCCTGACCGTGCTGCGCCAGGCCACCGAACTGGAGGACGAGGGCCCGGACCTGAAGCTGCGCTGGGCGGCGCTGATGCACGACATCGGCAAACCCGCCACCCGCGCGCCCAAGGAGGGCGGCGGCGTGACCTTCCACCACCACGAGGTGGTCGGCGCGAAGATGACCCGCAAGCGCCTGAAGGCCCTGAAGTACCCGAAGCACGTCATTTCGGACGTGGGCCAGCTGGTGTTCCTGCACATGCGCTTCCACGGCTTCGGCGAGGGCCAGTGGACAGACTCCGCCGTGCGCCGCTACGTCACCGACGCCGGCGAACTGCTGCCCAAGCTGCACAAACTCGTCCGCGCCGACTCCACCACCCGCAACGCCAAGAAAGCCGCGCGCCTGCAGCGCACCTACGACCACCTGGAGGAGCGCATCGCCGACATCGCCGCCAAGGAGGACCTCGCGCGCGTGCGCCCGGACCTGGACGGCAACGAGATCATGCAGATCCTCGGGCTCAAACCCGGCCCGGAGGTGGGCAAGGCGTGGAAGTATCTCAAGGAGCTGCGCCTCGAGCGCGGCGAGCTGGACCACGACGAAGCCGTCGCCGAGCTGAAAGCCTGGTGGGAGAGGGAAAATGCCTGAGTATTTCTACGCAGACCGCCTGTTCAACGCGCTCGAACGCGTGGAGCCTGAGCCGGGCATGCTGCTCGTTTCCGCCCCCGGCATGTTCTCCCCCGAGTTCGCCCGCACCGTGGTGCTGGTGCTCGAGCACGACGCGGACCACACCCTCGGCGTGGTGCTCAACCGCCGCAGTGAGGTCGCCGTCGCCAACGTGATGGAGGCGGGCTGGGCCGAGCTGGCCGCCAAGCCGCAGGCCGTGCACATCGGCGGGCCGGTCAGCCCCGAGTCCGCGGTGGGCCTTGGCGTGACCGCGGCCGGCGCACCCGAGAACCCCTACCTCAACCGCCTAGCCAACCGCCTCGTGCTCGTGGACCTGAACGCCTCTCCCCTCGAGGTGAGCGAGCTTCTCGACGGCATCCGCATCTTCGCCGGCTACGCCGAGTGGGCGCCGGGGCAGCTCGACGACGAGATCCTGCGCGGCGACTGGTTTGTCACCCCCGCCCTGCCCAGCGACGTCGTCGCTCCCGCGGGTGCGGATCTGTGGGGTGACGTGATGCGTCGGCAAGCAATGCCTTTGCCCCTGTTCGCTACCTTCCCCGCGAACGTCGAGGACAACTAGTGGCCGTTTCACGTGAAACATCGACGGAGATTCGGCTGGGGCTTCGCGACACCTGGCTGGTCGCCCTCGGGTTGGTGCCGCTCGGGCTGGCGTTCGGCCTGCTCATGACTCAATCCGGCTTCGCGTGGTGGTGGACCCCGATCTTCTCCACCGTGATCTACGCGGGGTCCATGGAGTTTCTGGCTATCGACATGGTCCTCACTGGCGTCGGCCCCGTGACCAGCGCGATCACCGGCTTCATGGTGAACTTCCGCCACCTGTTCTACGGGCTGACGTACCCGCGTTCGGAGATCCGCCGCGGTGTGCCATCCGCGTACGCCACCTACGCGCTCACCGACGAGGTCTACGCCATCACCTCCACCCTGCGCGACCGCCCCTCGGGCACTCGCTTGATGACGATCACCGTGGTCTGCCAGATCGCGTGGGTGGCCTCCGGCATCGTCGGTGCTTTGGCCGGCGCGGTGATCCCCGCGGGCGTGGAAGGCTTCGACTTCGCCTTGACCGCGCTGTTCGCCGTGCTGGCGTTCGAGGCGTTCCAAGCCAGCCGCGACCTGTCCGCGCCCCTGATCGCCGGCGGCCTCGCTTTGGCGGCGGCCGTCGTGCTGCCCGGCCAGGTGATCCTCGTGGCGCTCGTGTCCTACTTCCTCGTCCTCGTGCTGCGCTTCTGGGCCCCGCGCGTCGACGACCGGCTTACCTGGCAGCTGCCATGAGTAACTACGGACTTCCCGACGGCGTCACCCTCGGCATGGTGGCCGCGGTGCTTATCCCCGTCGGCATCGTCACCGTGCTGCTGCGCGCACTCCCCTTCTCCATGCTGCGTGTGCTCAAAGGCAGCCCGTTCATCGACTTCCTCGCCGTGCTCATGCCCGTCGGCGTGATGACAGTGCTGGTCGCCTACACCCTCGTCGGCTACGCCGGCTCCCCCACCAACCTCGCCTCCGCGCTCATCGCCCTCGCGGCCACCCTGCTTCTGCACTGGTGGAAGCGCCGCGCCGACCTGTCGATCTTCGCCGGCACTGCGCTGTACATGGTGTTGGTGAACGTCGCTTTCTAGTCCCCTGCTAGGGAGGGGAGTTTTTGCGTCTCGGGGCCTTGTATATCGTCACTGGACGCCTCTGCGTTACATCGCCCAACGAGCTTGAATACCTGCGGAAACGTGTGTTTTACTTGCGCCACCCCGATCCCGGGTGATTTAACGTCAGATTCGCACAAAGGAGTTTCCAATGAAGCGCATCACCGCAGCTGCCCTCGCCGCAACCACCGCATTGTCCCTGGCGGCCGTCCCGGCACAGGCTGAGGAAGGTAACCAGAAGGACCTTTCCGAAATCGTGAGCCCGAATCGCCCCTCCGACGTCACCGATACGCACCTCGCTGGCGCCAAGGTGAAGGCCGAGGCCCGTGAGCGTCTGAACCCTGGTACTGGCTACTCCGGCCCGTACAAGAGCTCCTCCGAGAAGAACCTGGTGCCGAAGAGCGCCACCTCCTCCCTGAAGAACGACGTCGCACGTGGCTACAAGCTCGGCACCACCTACGACATCCTCGTCGGCTCCGGCATCGCCGCAGGCGTCTTGGCACTCGTTGGCGCCGCCGCTGCCGCAGCGGGCAAGATCCCGGGTGTCCCGGGTGTACCGGCCGTTGAGCAGTTCTTCTAAGCCTCGCTAGTCGTTGAAGGACCAGTTGCACTCCTCCATGGTTCGCCTGATGTCGTCGCGCCGCGGCAGGGAGTAGTTCGTGGAGACGAAACGCGTCCCGTCGCGGTAGACGAAGTGGATGTCTGAGTGTTCCTTCAGCGTCTGCAGATACCCCTCCGTAACCAGGGAGTGGCAGGCGGAGCACAGCGGCAGGAGGTTCTCCAGGTCGGTCAGGCCCCCGCTGGCCCAGTCCTCGATGTGGTGGATCTCGATGAAGCGCGTGTGCGTGCACCCCGGTGCCGCGCACTGCCCGCCCCACATCGCCAGTAGCGCGTTGACCTGCCCGTTTGTGGCCAGGCGCTGTTTGCGTCCGGTGTTGATGACGAGGCCGTTGGAGTTGACCGTCGATAGGCGTATGTCCGCATTTGCCAGCAAGCTTGCGATAGCTTTCGACGGCGCGCCCACGTTGTTGGGCATATACCCGCGCCCGTCCGGAGTGGCCAGAATGTTCACGTGCGCACCCGGCGTGGTCAGGGTGCTGCGCGGCGTCGTGCGTGCCATGTGGACGATGCCCATGAGCGCCCGCAGCAGCATGCGCCCGATGGGCAGCCCGTAGCCGGAGACCGTCTTCCGCGCGGGTCGGTTCTCCTCCACCTCTTCGGCGCGCTCGAGGGCAATGTTGATTTCCTCGTTGACCTCGGGGTCTAGGTCCTCGAGCACCTCGTCGAGGTTGCAGTACGCGATTTCGCCGATCTTCAATGCTGCGATGAACGCGGCACCGTCCGCTGCATTCATTTTGCCGTGGAACGCGATATCGCCGTTATCGCGCTTGTGCAGGCTCAGGTAGCACTGCGGGCTATCCTCGCCCTTCCCGTCCTGCGGCTTTTTCCCCGCCAGCGCGCATTCGAGCTCGTGGAAACCCATCCCGAGGGCGAGATCGACCAGCTCACGCTCGTTTTCGGTAGTCATGTACTTCAGAAGCAACCGCACCACCGAGTAGCTCAGCGCAGCGGCGGTGAAGTGTTTGTGCAGGTAACGGAAGGGACGCAGGCGATGCGCGACGCTGACGTACTCGTGGGCGGTTGAGGATGACACGCCCAGGCGGCGCATGAGGAAGTGCGCGGTGGTCGTGGAGCCACATTCGATAGCAAGTGCGAGTTCATCAAACGTTTGAATTGCGGACAACAGCTCCGCTTTGCTCTGCGTCATTGCGCGGTGAGAGTCTTCAATTTGCTGGCTTAATGCGATGGCGAGTGGGTTGGATTCTGTGGCGACTGCGGCGGTCATTTCGGGCCCCCTTGAGGCGAATGCGAGTTCGATTGCGGACATTATAAAACTCGCCCCCGACATTTCTCTGACCTGCGGTAATGCGGTTTATAGCGATTGCTATAACTTGTCGGCAACTCCGCATTGCGGACAAGTGGGGGCTCACCAACTATTGGCTATTGCTTATCGACGTCAGCTCCGCCCATGCCCGCCCCTCAGGCCACTCCGCAACTCCGCATTGCGGACAACTCCGACACCACCAACTATTGGGGTCCACCAACGAAAAGGCCCGCGCCGGTGGCGGGGCGGGCCGGAGGTTCGTCGATAGGCTATTGCAACTTTGCTTGAGCCTCTGACCAGAGGCCCTCGAACTCCTCCTCGCTGAGGTGGGTGGCGGTGATGCCCTCCATGGAATCGTAGGTGCGCGGGTGTGGGACGGTGCCCATGGGCTGGTTTGCCTGGCCGATGACGCGGCCGTCAACGTAGATTCCGGTGATGGTCTCGGCGGGGTCGAGTTCGATCATGCGGATCATGGTGCATTCGTGGGCGGAGATCTCCTCGAGCTCGGCGATGTTGAGTAGCTCGCCGCCGAGTTCGGGGACGTTGTAGTGGATGCGGACGAAATGTTTCACGTGAAACTCCTAGGAAATTCGGGACGCGTACGCGGAGCAGATGACCAGTTGGGACATGTGGTAGATCATCAGCGGGATGATCAGCACGCCGAGCGAGGCGCCGCCGAAGATGACGGTGGCCATGGGCAGGCCGGTCGCGAGTGACTTCTGGGTGCCGCACATCTGGATGGCGACGCGGTCCTCGCGCGGGAAGCGTAGCGCCTCCGGGACGATACGGGTGAGCCACAGCATAGCGACGACCAGCACGCACGAAAACACGGTGAGGAACACGATCTCCCACGCGGAGACGTTGGACCAGACGCCGGAGACGACGCCACGTGAGAACGCGGAGTAGACCACCATCCAGATGGAGCCGCGGTCCACGAGCTTGGTCGCCTTCGACTTGGCCAGCTCCCCCACCCGCGGGACGAAGTTGTGCGCGAGCTGGCCAAGGATGAACGGCAGGAGCAGCTGCAGGGCGATGTCGCCGAATACGGACGCGTCCACGGATACCCCGTCGCCGGCGCCCATCAGCCACATCACCAAAAGCGGCGTGGCCACCACGCCGATGAGCGAGGACACCGACGCCGCCACCACCGCGCCCGAGACGTTGCCCCGTGCCACGCCGGTGAGCGCCACCGAGGACTGCACGGTGGACGGCACCAGCGACATGAACAGCAGGCCCTGGTACAGTTCCTCGGACATGAATGCCGTGGTGGGCCGCGCGAGGAGGCCGATCACTGGATAGATGACAAACGTGAACGCCAGGATCAGCGCGTGCAGGCGCCAGTTGGTCAGGCCCTTCAGCGCCTCCTGGGTGGACAGGCGCGCGCCGTAGAGGAAGAACAGCAGCGCGATCCCCAGCTTCACCGCGACGGCGAACCCGTCCGCGAACGCGCCCTGGGCGGGCAGGACGAACGCGAGCGCCGCCGCGAGAACGATGCCGATGAGAAGCGGGTCGAGCTTTGTCATCTACTCGGCAACCGAGACTTTGTCGCCGGCGTCGGTCACGGGTACTTCGCGCATGCCGGTGACAGCCGGGCCGGAGACGCGGGCGCCGTCGGCGATGCTGAACACCGAACCGTGGGCGGTGCACTTGACGGTGTCGCCCTCAACCTTGGTGATCTTCTTCTGCTGGTGCGGGCACACGCTGGAGTAGGCGACGTAGGTGCCGGCGGTGGGCTGGGCGATGATGAACTTGTCCAGGATCACCGCGGAGCCGACGGGCACGTCGGTCTTGGCAACTTCTTCGGGGGCCGCTTCTCCGCAGGCGGCGAGGAACGCACCGGCAAACGTGGTTGCGGTGCCGAGCAGGAACATGCGTCGTGAACAGGTCATGGTGTGATCGTAGCGCCCTTCATGGCCCGGACGTACTCGGTCAGCTCGGTTTTCAGCGCGTCCATATCGGTCACGCGGTTGCCGTCGATGTACTTGTAGATGATGTTGGTGATCGACGAGCCGGTGATTGCGCCCGCGGCCCCCGCGGCGATCGCGTCGCGCACGTGCTCCGTCTTCGAGATGCCGAAGCCCAGCAGCACCGGCGGCCCGCCGAACTTGCGCACATTATCGACGACCTCGCGCAGGCCCTCCACCGTCGCCTCCTTGTCCGCGCCGGTCACCCCGTCGCGGGAGATGGCGTAGATGTAGCCGCGCGAGTTCGCGGCCACCGCCTCGAGCGTGGCTTCCGACGCCTTTGCCGGGGCGATGTAGATCGGGTCGATGCCGGCCGCGGTGGCGGCTGCGCTGAAGGGGGCGGACTCGCGCACGGGGACGTCGGGAAGCAAAACGCTGTCTGCACCCGCCTCCTTGAACTCGCGGTAGAAGCGTTCGAGGCCGCGCGCGTGCGCGACGTTGCCGTACACCAGCATGCCGATGGGCAGGTCCGGGTAGCGCTCGCGGATGGTGCGGATTTGCGCGAGCGCCTTATCGACGGTCGCTCCGCCCTCCAACGCCCTCACATGCGCTCCCTGAATAGCTGGGCCGTCCGCGACGGGGTCGGAGAACGGCACGCCGAGCTCGACGGCGTCGGCGCCGGCGTCGACGACGGCGGAAACGATCTCCACCGCGTCCTCCGGGTTCGGGTCCGAGAGCATGATGAAGGGCACGAACGCGCCTTTGCCGGTGGCGAAGAGTTTCTCGTAGCGGCTCATTTACTTCTCCTCTCTATCTTCGAGCGTTGCTCGCACGTGGGCGATGTCTTTGTCGCCGCGGCCGGACAGGGTGACCAGGATGTGCAGCGGCTCGGCGTCGGACGGGTGCTCGGCGGCGCGCTTGAGCGCGTACGCGAGCGCGTGGGAGGACTCGAGCGCGGGGATGATGCCCTCGTGGCGGGACAGGGCCTGGAAGGCGTCGAGGGCCTCGTCGTCGGTGACGGGCACGTAGGAAGCGCGGCCGGACTTGGCCAGGTGGGCGTGCTCCGGGCCCACGCCGGGGTAGTCCAGGCCGGCGGAGATGGAGTAGGACTCCTCCACCTGGCCGTCGCCGTCGCACATCAGGTACGAGTACGTGCCGTGGAGCAGTCCGGTCGTGCCCTGGGCGATGGCCGCGCCGTGGGCGCCGAGGCCGAACCCCTTTCCCCCGGGCTCGGCGCCGACGAGCTCGACGCTGGTGTCGTCGATGAAGTCCGCGAAGGTGCCGATCGCGTTGGAGCCGCCGCCGACGCAGGCGACCAC
Source organism: Corynebacterium haematomassiliense (assembly GCF_013978595.1). Taxonomy (GTDB): domain Bacteria; phylum Actinomycetota; class Actinomycetes; order Mycobacteriales; family Mycobacteriaceae; genus Corynebacterium; species Corynebacterium lehmanniae. The sequence continues at coordinate 1,783,072 of NZ_JACDTZ010000001.1, read as the reverse complement.
CACGTCCGGCAGGCGCCCGGTTCGCTCGAGGATCTGGGCGCGGGCCTCGGTGGAGATGACGCGGTGGAACTCCTTGACAATCTTCGGGAACGGGTGCGGCCCGGCGGCGGTGCCGAGGAGATAGTGGGACTCGTGGAAGGTGGCGGTCCAGTCGCGCAGCGCCTCGTTCACCGCGTCCTTCAGAGTGCCCGCGCCGGATTCCACACCGACGACCTCGGCGCCCATCAGGCGCATGCGGTACACGTTCGGCGCTTGGCGTTCCATGTCGGTTTTGCCCATGTAGATCACGCAGTTCAGGCCGAGTAGCGCGCAGGCGAGCGCGGTGGCGGTGCCGTGCTGGCCCGCGCCGGTCTCCGCGATGATGCGGGTCTTCCCCATCTGTTTCGCAAGGAGCGCCTGGCCGATCACCTGGTTGGTTTTGTGCGCGCCGCCGTGGACGAGGTCCTCGCGCTTGAGGAAGATGCGCGCGTTGCCCTCGAGGGGCAGGTTGCGGCACTCGGTCAGCGGGGTGGGCCGGCCGAGGTAATCGCGGAGCAGGCTACGGTACTCGTCCATGAACGCGTCGTCGTTGAACGCGTCGACGAAGGCTTGCTCGAGCTGGTCGAGCGCCGGGATGAGCGATTCGGGGACGAACTGTCCGCCGAACTCGCCGTAGTAGGCAGGGAGCAGGGTCATTGTGTCAGTCCTTAATTGTGGAAGTCGCGGATGGTGGCGAAGCCGCGTCGCAATGCGGCGGCGTCCTTGTGTCCGCGGGGGTCTTCGAAGCCGGAGTTGAGGTCGAGGCCGGTGCAGCCGGTGCGCAGCGCGTCGGCGAGGTTGTCGGGCGTCAGCCCACCGGCGAGCAGCGCACCGGTGGTGGGGATGCGGGACCAGTCGAACCGCTCCCCCGTCCCGCCGGCGCCGGAATCGAGCACTAGCTTGTCGACGAGCTCCGCCACCCCCGCCGCATCGTTTGGCCCCGTCATGTCGACAGCGCGCCACACCTGGACGTCGAGCTCGCCGCGGACGCGCTCGATCAACGCGCGCTCCGCCTCGAGCGAGCCCTGGTACGGGGCGTGGACCTGTACGGCGGTGATGCCGGGCTGGACCAGTTCGTCGTAGCCTTCGGTGCGGCGCGACACCGCAACGTAGTCCAGGCCCGGCTCCGCGGCGATGATCTCTGCGGCCGTTTCACGTGAAACATTGCGCGGAGAGGCCTCCTCGAAGATTAGGCCGCCGTACACCGCGCCCGCCGCCTTCGCTGTCTGGGCCGCGGATGCCGAGCGCAGGCCGCAGACCTTGTTCGGCCCGTAGACCAGTTCGCGGCAGGCGCGGTCGATGTCCGGCTGGGAGGTCAGCTGCGAGCCGACGAGGAATCCGTCGGAGTGCCCGCCGAGCCTACGGACGGTCGCGGCGTCGCGGATGCCGGACTCGGCAACCACCACTGCCCCGTCCGGCGCGAGCGCGGCCAGGCGCGCGGAGCGGTCGAGGTCGATGGATAGGTCGTGCAGGTTGCGGTGGTTCACGCCGAAGATCTTCGCGCCCAACCGCGAGGCCCGTGCCGCCTCGTCCTCGTCGATGACCTCAGTGAGCACGTCCATGCGCAAAGACTCCGCAACGGACGCGAGGTGCGCGTACTCCTCGTCGGACAGCACCGACAGCATCAGCAGCACCGCGTCCGCTCCGAAGTAGCGGGCGGCGTAGATCTGCACCTCGTCGACGATGAAGTCCTTGCACAGCACCGGCAGGTGCGTGGTGGCGGCGACGGTGGCGAGGTGGTCGTAGTCCCCGCCGAAGTAGTCGGGCTCGCACAGCACGGAGATCGCCGAGGCGTAGCGCGAGTACACGCTCGCGATCTCCCCCGGCTTGTAGTCCTCGCGGATGGTGCCGAGCGAGGGCGAGGCGGACTTGCACTCCATGATGTAGGAGGTGCCGGGGGCGGCCAGGGCATCGTATAGCGACCGCTCGGAATACCGTAACGTGTCGAAACTAACGTGACCCACACGCTCACGTATTCCGTCAATGTGACGTTTACGGTTCGCCACAATTTCAGTCAAAATTCTAGCCACTGTAGTCCGCCTCCTCGTGAGTGCGCAGCCACTGGGACACGGAGCCGTCGGCAAGCAATTGCTTCGCATGCGCGGTGCCCTCGGCGAGCGAGTCCGCCATGCCGTAGAGGTAGAACATCGCGCCGGCGTTCACGGCCACGGCGTCGCGGTGCGCGGCCGGCCCCTCCCCCGCAAACGTCGCGCGCATGGCCGCGGCGTTCTCCTCGCCGTCGCCCCCGCGGAGGTCCTCGAGCGTATGCTTATCGACGCCAAGCTCCGCCGGCGCCACCGTATAGTGCGAGATCTCGCCGTCCTTGAGCTCCCAGACGAGGGTGTTGCCGTGGACCGCGATCTCGTCGGTGCCGGCGCCGTGGACGACGAGCGCGCGGGATCGCCCGAGCGTTTTCATGGTCTCCGCAATAGTTGGTCCCAACCCAGGGTTTGCGATACCCATAATTTGGAACTCCGGTCGTGCGGGACTCAATAATGGGCCCATCGTGTTAAAAAGCGTGCTCACGCCGAGTTTTTTACGCACCGGCTGCACGAAGGCGATAGCAGGATTGTACGCCGGGGCGAACAGGAAGGTGAAGTTCGAGGACTCGAACTGGCGCACCGCGCGATCAGGATCCAGATCCAGCGGGATGTTCAGCGCCTCCAGCACGTCGGCCGAGCCGGACTTGGAGGACACCGAGCGATTGCCGCACTTGATCATCTTCACCCCGCCGGCGGCCGCGACGAGGGAGGCGGCGGTGGTGATGTTGATGGTGTTCGCGCCGTCGCCGCCGGTGCCCGCGGTGTCCATGATCCCCTCCCCCGTCACCGGGAACGGGCGGCCCGCGGCAAGGAACGCCTTGGCCGCGCCCGCGATGTCGGCGAAGGTCTCGCCGCGGGTACGGATGGTGGCCAGAAGCGCCGCGATGTGGACGTCGTCGTAGTCGCCGACGGTCAGCGGGGTGAACGCCTCAACAGCCTCCTCCAGGGTGGGCTCGGGGTTGTTGATGAAGCGTCGGAAAATCTCTACGTGCTCAGCCATTGTCGCGTCCTTTCTGTACGAGTTGGGCAACGCAGCGCTCCAGCAGCTGCGGGCCCGCGGGGGTGAGGATGGATTCGGGGTGGAACTGGAAGCCGATGGAGTAGCCGTCGTCAGTCTCGGCGGCCATGATCACCTCGCCGATCTGGTTGTCCGTCCAGGCCAGCGGCGTGATCCCTGCAGGCGCGTCTGTGGCGCCCAGGGAGTGGTAGCGGGCAACCGGCACGTCCAGGCCGGGTTGGCCGGGGGCGCCGCCGACCGTGAGACCGTCGAAAAGCGAGTGCGAAGCGGTGAGTCGCATGGGCACCGAGGTGCCGTGCTCGGGGCCGCATGGTTGGACGCGGCCGCCGAAGTGCTCGATGAGCGCCTGGTAACCCAGGCAAATGCCGAGGATGGGGATGCGGCCTTGCGCGCGCTCGATGACCTCCATCATGCAGCCGGAGTCCGCGGGGTAGCCGGGGCCGGGCGAGAGCACTATGAGCTCCGGGTCCGCGCCCAGCACCGTGTCGGCGGAAACGGTGTTGCGGTAGACCACGGTGTCGAAGCCGGCGAGCGCGTCGACGAGGTTGTAAACGAAAGAGTCCTGGTTATCCAGCAAAACGATCATTTGTGCACCTCCAGTTCGCGGCCCGCGGCGAGTGCCTGGAGCACCGCGTAGGCCTTGTGCAGGGTCTCGTCCGCCTCCGTCTGCGGGATGGAATCGCGCACTACGCCCGCGCCAGCCTGCACCGTGGCCACGCCGTCGGCCACGAACGCGGAGCGGATGACAATGCAGGTGTCGAAGTCGCCGCTTCCGTGCAGGTAGCCCACCGCCCCGCCGTAGGAGCCGCGGCGCGTGCCCTCCACCCCGCGCAGCAGCTCGGTGGCGCGCAGCTTCGGGGCACCGGTGAGCGTGCCCATGTTCATGCAGGCGCGGTACGCGTCCAGCGCGTCCAGGTCTTCAGCTAGCGTCGCGGTGACACGGCTGACCAGGTGCATCACGCGGGAGTAGCGGTCCACCTGCAGCAGCTCCCGCACACGCCGGGTGCGCGGCTCGGCCACGCGGGCCATGTCGTTGCGGGCCAGGTCCACCAGCATGGTGTGCTCGGCGACCTCCTTGGCGTCGGTGCGCAGCTCAAGCTCCATGCGGGTGTCCAGTTCGTGGTTGACCGTCCCGTCCGGGTTGAGCCCGCGCGGGCGGGTGCCGGCGATCGGGTACAGCTCCACCTGGCGGGTGGTGTGGTCGAACTTCAGGTTGGATTCCGGCGAGGCGCCGAACAGCTCGTAGCCGGGTCCGCGCAGGTAAAACATGTACGGCGAAGGGTTGGACTCGCGCAGCCTGCGGTACGCCCCGAACGCGTCCGCGCACTCCGCGGTGAACGCGCGCGCCGGCACCACCTGGTAGATGTCCCCGTCCGCGATGTGCTCTTTGAGCCCCTCCACGTGCGCGCGGAACTCGGCGTCGGACACAGTCGCCTTGACGACGGCACGCTCCGCCGCCCCAGTGGAAGGCTGATAGGCGGGCACGGGGCCGTCGATAAGCGATGCGAGCGGCTCGAGGTCGATGCCTTCACCCGCGGCGTCCACACCCGCGAGGTAGGCCGTGGACGTCTCGTGGTTGACGCGCAGGAGCACCTCGGCGAGGACGAACTGGAAGTCCGGGTAGGTGTTCGGGCCTGCCTCCACGGCGGGCAGCTCCTCGAACGTGCCCAGGTAGTCGTAGGCGAAGCCGCCGGCGAGGAAGGGGAAGTCCTCGTTGCCGTAGCCTGCGCGGGTGGTCAGCGCGCGGAGCACGTCGGCGGTGGACGGGGCGGTGAGGCGCTCGCGCTCGTCCGCGGCGTGGGAGGCGGGGAACTCGTAGACGCCCTCCCCCACCCGGTAGTCCTCCAGGCCCAGATCCGCGGCGATGACCTTGCCCGACGGGGTGAGTGGCTGAACCTCAACGCGGTTGCCGGTGCAGGTCACGCGCACCGACGCGCGCAGCACCGCCACGGACTGCAGGCCGTTGCGGGTGGTGATGTCGGCGGACTCGAGCAGCACGGAATCGTCCGCGTCGAGTCCGCCGATGTGGGCGAAGAGGCTGGCCACGTCCTCGTGGTAGCGCACCTCGCGGTGGGTGTAGTGCATGTGGTCCTCGGTTCTGTCGTATTCGTCGCACCGAGGGTGAAAAAAGGCCCGCGGCGCTTGGGGTGCAAGCTGGCGGGCCGTGACTTCGTAGGTGGCGCGCCAGTTAGGCGAGCCACCACCAGTTGAAAGAAGTCGTGTACGTCACAAGGGACAACTATAGCGGAACCGAAATTCCGCCGGGATATTTATTCAGGCAAGCGATATTGGCCGCGCGGGGCGGCGGCGACTAGGCCGTCCACTTTCAGGCCGGTAATGGCGGCGTGGGTGGCAACCTCCGGGTTCGTGTGCGGGGCGTCCACCAGGGCGCGGCGGACGATCTCGGCGGCGATGTCTTTGTACGCCATCGGCTCCCCCGCCTCGCGCAACACATCCAGGATCGCTTCTTGCCAAGTCATGGGCACCTACTTCTGGTCGTCGGCGTGGCCGGCGGCTCGTCGTAAAGCATCAATGCTCACCGCGGGCTTGGGCTCCTCCGCCTGCTGCTCCCGCGCCTGCTCCACGGCCGCGGCCGCACGCGCGCCGAAGTTGCCGCCGAGCGACGCCGCGACGACGGCCGCCACCAGCGCCACCGCCGGCAGCAGCCACATCCAGCCGGACGCGATGAAGGAAAACGCGGCGCCGAACGCCAGCGCCACGCCCGCCAGCACCCAAAACGGGCCAGCGACCTTGTGCGCCTGGTCCCAGATCGCGCGGTCTTTGCGCACCGCCGGGACGTGGAGGCCGAACCACTTGTTGCCCGGCAGCTTGCCTCCGGCGGCGAGCGCGCCGGGGATGAGCAGAAGCAGGGTCAGCAGGATGAAGATGATGCCGACAACGACGTTGAGAGTGCTCATATTTTCAAACGGGCTCATGGCTTCCAAGCATACGGCGGTGGCAGAAGCGAAAGAAAAGCGCCCAAAAATGCACTGTGCTGTATAATTACCGGCTACTCTGGACACATGAAAAGTAAGCTCTTAGGGTCGCTACTCTTCTGGGTAGTTGTCGCCATCATTCTCGGGTTCCTGTGCAGCCTGTTCTTCCCGGACTGGCTCGCCCGTGTCTTCATCACCTTCAACGGCCTGTTCTCCAACTTCCTCGGCTTCTTCGTGCCGGTGCTGATCTTCGCGCTCATCGCGCCCGCGATTGCGGGCCTGGGCCGCGGCGCCGGCAAGTGGCTGGGCATCACCGCGGGCGTGGCGTTCAGCTCCACCGTCATCTCCGGCCTGATCGCCTGGGGCACCGGTAGCGCGCTGTACCCGAAGCTGTTGTCGGGCAAGGACCTGATCACCAACGTGGCTGACCCCGACGAGGGCGGCCTGACCCCCTACTTCACCGTGGAGATGCCGCCGCCGCTGGCGATTATGTCCTCGCTGCTGCTCGCGTTCGTGGTGGGCCTGGCCATGACCGCAGTGAAGTCCGACAACCTCTACAACGTGCTGGAGGAGCTCAACGACGTCGTGCTCAAGGTCGTGGTCACCTTCGTGATCCCGCTGCTTCCGCTGTACATCTTCGGCACCTTCCTGGGCCTGGGCATGAACGAGAACTTCGGCGACACCATGGCCGCCATGGGTGTGGTGCTGCTGCTGTCCGTGGTTATGACCCTGGTCGTCGTGCTGCTGCAGTACCTCGTGGCCGGTGTGGTTGCGGGCGTGAACCCGTTCAAGGCACTGAAGAACATGCTGCCGGCGTACTTCACCGCGCTTGGCACCTCATCGTCGGCGGCGACCATCCCGGTCACCTACGAGTCCACGCTGAAGAACAACGTGGACGAGGACGTCGCCGGCTTCGTGGTCCCGCTGTGCGCGACGATCCAGCTGTCCGGCTCGATGATGAAGATCATGCTCTACGCCCTGTCCATCGTCTACATGGCCAGCCTGGACATCTCGGGCGGTCAGATCTTCGGCTTCATCCTCCTGCTGGGCATCATGATGATCGCGGCCCCGGGTGTGCCGGGCGGCGCCATCATGGCGGCCGCGGGCCTGCTGCAGTCCAACCTCGGCTTCGACGATTCGATGCTCTCGCTCATGATCGCGTCCTACATCGTCGTCGATTCCTTCGGCACCGCCGCCAACGTCACGGGCGACGGCGCGGTCGCGCTGATCGTGAATAAGTTCGCGTCGGGCAAGCTGCACAAGCAGTCGCCTATCGACGAGCCTTCGGTCGCCCCCGCATCCGGCTCCACCGCCGTGTAGCAGTCCCCTGCTGCCGCGCTGAACCGCCCTCCGGGGCGGTTTTCTTCTGCCCGTGTTTCACGTGAAACTATGGGCTGTCACTGTATTGGGAGGGTCCTCACTGTAAAAAGAGACGGCGTCACTGTAAAAAGTGAGGGGAAAATGGGCCCTCACTGTAAAAAGAGACGGAGAACCGGGGCCTCACTGTAAGGGTAGGGCTAAAGTGAGGGTATGAGTCAGCGCATGGATGACATCATGGCCCGGTTGCGACGGCAACGGAACGATGATCACTGTATCGAGGCGAAGTCTGGAACGGGGAAACTCGATACCGCGTTTTGGAAAGCGGTGAGCTCTTTTGCCAACACCAAAGGCGGAGTAATTCTTCTCGGTATCCAGGAAAATCAACGTGACGGTAGCTTCAGTCCGGCGCCGGGGTTTGATCCTGCCCGCATGAACGACCAACTCATAAGTGCGCTGCGCCAGGGGCAAGAGAAGCCTCCTGTGACACCCATCCCCCGTTTCGACATTGAGACTGACGAGGTCGATGGTTCTCCGGTGATCCTAGTTTGGGTCCATCCGATGCGGGGTGACGCACAATTGGGCCAGCAGATGCCCTGCTATGTCACAGCTCAAGGCCTGCGGGATGGCGCGTACAAGAGGGTTTTGGATGGGGACCAGAGACTGTCTAGCTACGAGGTGTTTCAGCTCACGACGCTGTACACGCCAGACCTCTCGGAACTCTCACCCATCAGTGAGGCTGGCCTCGACGACTTAGATGGGCAGGCATGGAGGGGCCTAATTGAATCGCTGGAGAAACGCGGTTCTCGTATCCGTCTTGGGACGACCAGTGACGCTGAAGTCTTGGAACGTCTCCACGTACTTGACGGGGCTGGCCTCCCAACTCTGGCTGGCGCCTTAGCTCTCGGACGCTACCCTCAACAATTTTTCCCGCAGCTGTTTATCGACGTGGCTGTGCACCCTTCACCAGAGAAGTCCGTCTCGGAAACCAGGTTTGTGGATCGAGCCCATTGCGACGGTCCCCTGCCGCTCGCGGTGGAGGACGCAATTAAGGCGGTAATGCGCAACCTTCGAACACGTTCAGTGGAAGTGGGATCGACCATGGTCGACGAGCCCGAGATTCCCGAGATCGCGTTACGCGAGGCGATTGTGAATGCGGTGATGCACAGGGACTACAGCCCCCAAGTTCAAGGTCGCCAAGTCCAGGTGGATGTGTACCCCGATCGAGTTGAGGTAAACAGTCCGGGTGGTTTATGGAGTGACCGGACGGTGGACAACATCGATGAAAATCGTTCGGTCAGCCGTAACCCATCGCTCGCCAATCTTCTTAGCAACCTGCCCACTCCTTCAGGGTCGATGCGTGTGGCGGAGAATCAAGGGAGCGGCATCCAACGAATGCGTAAGGGCATGGAACGCTACGGCCTGCCTCAGCCACAATTCGATGCGAGGATTGGTGAGTTCACCGTCACCTTGTATCGCTTCGGAATTCTCAATCCGGAGGTTTCGCAATGGCTGGCCTCCGTGGCGCCAGGAAGTACGCGACAGGAGCAGATCGCCCTGGCTATCGCTCAAGGGCTCGGTGGTGTGTCGGTCAAGGAGTTGCGGGAACATATCGGGCTCGACAGTGATGATGCACGTGATCTGCTGGGTGACTTGGCCGATCGCAATCTGCTCAGGGCGGGTAGTTCCAGCGACACTTTCGTCCTTGCGGTTGGCGAACCTGAAGTCGACGAAGCCGATCGAAAGCTGATTTCCTATCTCACGGAAGTTGGGGAAGCTGCAGCACGCGATATCGCGGACCATCTCGGAGTGAGTGTAAATTCCTTGCGCCCCAGGCTCCGAAACCTGGTTGACGCCGAGGAAATTGTCCCTACCGCGCCACCGACGAGCAGGAACCGAAAGTACCGCCTTCCCGACTAGGTTTCACGTGAAACATCGTCGGCTCCCGCACCACCCCGCTCCCGGCGCAATCGACTACCCTCTTGCGCATGCCCTTCGAGATCGTCACCACCCACTTCGTGGCCCACGAGCGCGACCTCGAGGAGGCGTACGAGCTCTACCGCGAGCGCATCGAAACGAGCGGCGCTGTCATTTCGGCGGTCTCCCCTCGCCCGCACCCCATCGAGGACGAGTTCACCCTCTGGGACCTGCGCTGCCAGGCGGCCTACGACAACTTGCCCGCCCCGGACCAGATGCGGCTGTACGAGCTCAACGCGCTCGTGGACTTCGCCACCACCAACCGCGACAACGCCTTCGAGAAATTCTTCTTCGAGGACCACGACGCGCCGACGCACCTCCCCGCCAGCCTCGGCGGCCTGACCGACCTCACGCTCCGCGACGAGCCGCACGGCACCTTGTCGCTCACCACCATCGTCTACCTCGGCTCACCCGAGCACATGCTGCTTGCGCAGAAGCTTTTCGACGACACCGTGGCCGACCTCAACGCCGTCGCCTACCAGCCATACGTGGCCCCGTTGGAGGGTACGGAGCACGCGGGGCTGGTCGGTCCCCTGTGGCTTCGCGATGCCACGCTGAACATCATCGGCAAGGGCGACGGGTACTTCTCCCCCGGCAAGGAGGCGTGGGCGGGGTGGTTGTTGACGTCGGATGGACCGGAGGACGTCGATAGGCAGTTGCACGAGCGCATCGACGCCGACGCCGTGGTGATCACTCGCGCGGTGCAGGAGCCGTTCTAGATACGAAAAAGCACCGGCGCGGAGGAAGGGAAACTCCGGGCCGGTGCCTTTTAGGGTGCCGCGCTTACGGCGTCATCTGCGGGCTCAGCGGATCAACCTGCTCCGGAGCCTCTGCCCCGCCCAACGGGGAGTCGGAGACCTCGGCGCCGCCGAGCGGCGAATCGGTCATCTCGGCGCCGCCTAGGCCGGTGTCGCCGGAGCCGCCAACGGACGAACCGCCCGCGGAAGAGCCGCCGGACATGGAGCCGCCCGCGGAACCGTCAGAAACCGAGCCACCCGCGGAGGAACCGCCTGCAGAGGAGCCAGACTTGGAGCTGCCGGAGGAAGAACCGCCGGAGGTGGCGGCGCTAGAGGAGCTGACCTCCTTGGTGGTGTCGGTGTCACCGTCGCTGTCGTTGCAGGCGGTGAGGCCGGCGGCAGCCAGCACGAGTGCGGTAGCCGATGCGGCAATACGAGTGTTTGCAGACATAATTCTCCTTCTCGTGTCGGATTTATCCCGGGGTGTCTCGCCCGGATCACAAACTTTCTACGGAGCCTGTCTGCGAAACGCTTGTGAGCGGAGGGGGAACTGACGTACTGCTTCGTAGCAGAACAATAACCCGGTCCCTGCGCTGCAGGAACCGGGTTATTTGGGGGCGCGATTTACATCGGCAGGCCCGGGATCGCCGGGAGGGAAACGCCCGGGATGGAGCCGGAGAACGCCGCTGCCGCGCCGAGCAGAGCAACGAGGGCGAGCGGCACGCCGATCAGGACGCCCAGGGCGGAGGAGCGATACTCGCTGTCCTCGTGGGTCAGGCCCTTGATGCAGACACCGGAATCGGTGGAGCTGCCGATGCCCGCTTCTTCGTAGACTTTGTTAACAGCCTTCTCGAGACGCTCCTTCTCTTCTGGAGTTCGGGCTTTGTCGATCTCCTGCTGGATCTCTTTCTGCTCCTTAAGGCACTTCTGGTACCACTCGGAGGAACCCATCTTCTCGTCGCCTTCAGCGGCGAACGCCGGTGCAGCGAGGACGGACACGGACATGGTTGCTGCGAGAGCAGCGGACGTGATGCGCTTCATAGTGTTCTCCTTGTGTAGGTTTGGTTACCTGTCAAAGAGTTAACACATGTCTAAAAGACGCTTTCAACCGATTCGGCGAATCGTTTTCAAAATGAGACAAAAAGGGGCACCACCCCAGCAGGGACGGGACAGACAGAAGGGCCCCTATACCGGCAGCTTCGGCATATTCGGGAGGGAAACGCCCGGGACCATGCCTGAAGCCGCGGATGCTGCGCCAAGTAGCGCCACAAGGGCGAGCGGGACACCGACCAAGACAGCGATGACACCGCCGCGGTAGTTCGGGCTGTTGAGCATGCTCTTGATGCACACGGCGTCCGGATTGGAGGAGCCGCCGTTCTGTCGCAGTTCTTCCTTCTCCTTCTCATTAGCGGAGCCCACCAGACCACGGCAGTGCTGGTAGACCTCAGACGACGTCTTCTCGTCCTCCGCCGCATGTGCCGGCGAGGCCAGGACAGACAGGGGCATGGTTGCTGCGAGAGTCGCGATGGCGATGCGCTTCATGGGGTTCTCCTTGTGTTGGTTGGGTTACCTTGAGCAAGAAGAACACGTATCCATGAAGTGCTGCAGGGCAACTCAGCAGAATGTGTCCAAACCGAGATATGACAAACGGCCCGCCCCACGATGGGAGCGGACCGTAAGAAGCTCAGGCGAGCCGAATTACATCGGCAGGCCCGGCAGGGCCGGGAGGGAGAAGCCCGGGATAGCGCCGGAGAACGCTGCTGCTGCGCCGATCAGGGCGATGAGGGCAACCGGGACGCCGATCAGCAGGCCCAGGATGCCGGGCTTGGTGTCCGGGTTGTCGATGAGCTGCTGGATGCACTCACCGGTGGCGTTGGTGGAGCCTTTCTCCTTGCCCGGCTCGGCCTTGTCGCCGTCCTTGCCGGTGGCGGCCTTACCAGCGGTGGCTTCCTTGCCCTTCTCGGACTCGGCCTTCTTCTCCTCCTTGCACTTCTTGTACACCTCGGAGGAGCCGACCTTCTCGCCAGCCTGGTCGCCCTCAGCCTGGGCGGAGCTGCCCTGGTTCTCCTTGGCCGGGGTGGTGTCAGCGTCGGCTGCGAATGCCGTGGCGGACAGTGCGGACAGGGACAGGGTTGCTGCGACGGCAGCGGTGGCGATGCGCTTCATGGCAATCTCCTTAAGTAAATCGGGTACCTGCCAGTGATCTGACACGTGTAAAGAGCGTATCGCCCACCAGTCACATTGCGTTACACGGGGTTACCCTGAACACATGGGAATGATGAAAGAGATTGCCGCTATCTTTGGCGTCGCCACACTTGTGGGCCTTGGTGGCGCGGGTGCCGTCTACAACGCCATCGACGTCCCGGAGCGCGACCACTACACCGTCCAGGCAGCCGGTGCGCCGAGCGCGACTATCGACGACCCGCAGGACGTCCTCACCCCCGAGGACGAGCAGCGCCTGCAGCGCGACACCGCCAACATCAACGCGGCCGACGTGGTCACGGATTTCCACTACATGGTGTTCAAAACCAACCACGAGAACATCCTCGACGACGTTGAGGAGCTGCTGCGCTCGCAGTACCCCGAGCTGATCGACCAGTCCAAGGGTGAAAACGGCCGCCCCGCCGACGGCGTGCTCATTGTGGGCGTTGGCCTGGATCCGCGCCAGGCGTTCATCTACGGAGGCGACGATGTCACGCAAGAGCTCATGCTTGACGACGACTCGTATCGCGAATCCCTGCTGGATGCCATGAAACCCGGCGTGAAGGAAGGCAACATCCCATCCGGCCTGTTCCGCACGGCGAACTTGGCCATGGACGCGGACGGGCTTTCGGACCGGAAGTTCAACGACGCGAAAAATGACCGAGGCGGAGCGATCGTCGGCGCTGGCATGGGCGGGTTCGGCGCTGCTACCGCGGTTGGTGCGGGTGTGGTGGCGGTGCGGAGCAATCGTCGTAAGGCAATTGCGAAAGCCCGCGAGGACTACGAGCTTGTCACCCACGAGTACACCCGCCTCGCAGGCCGCCTGGACGAGGTGGACGTGCGGGCGAACTCGCTGTCCTCGGCGTTTGCGGACGAGACGCTGCGCCGCCAGTGGGCCGAGGTGCGCGACCGCTTCCTGGGCATGAACGAGCTGGTGCACGGCGCGCAGGGGCTGAGCACGATCAACATGGACGACGACAAGGACGTGTACAAGCACCGCAAACAGCTTGCGGACGCCGCCGAGTCCGTGGACCACGTCTCCAACGCCGAGGACAACATCGACCGCCTATTCGGTGTCGAGCACGGCGATCCGGCCACGCGCCGGGCGGACCTGAGCACAATCCGCGAGGACGTGCTTCGCGCCCGCAGCGAGGTGAAAGATAGCGGGCTGCGCCAGGAGCTGGACCTGCTCATGCAGCGCATCGAGGCGCTGGACGCCAACCCCTCCTCCCCCACCTACGTGGACGACTTCGTGCGCGTGCTCGGCGATTACCGCGTGATCCTGGACCAGGTGAGGAAGAAGCAGTTCAGCGACGTCAAGCAGCGCGAGAAGCTCACCGCGCCGGCGGTCTACGAATCCGGGTTCTGGTACGGCGGGTACGTCCCGTACGTGCACATGCAAGCCTGGCACGAGTCCAACGTGAAGGCGGATCAGGCGGCATCCTCGAGCAGCAGCTCCGTGTCTTCCTCGGGATTCAGCGCCGGGGGCGGCAGCTCCAGCTTCTAAAGGTGTGATTTAACACACTTTTTGAATTTGAACTTTCCTTTAATCAATCCGTGTTTATACTTAGACACGGAGAAATTCGAAGCGCGGCCCGCCACCTAAGAACACGAGGTGGCGGGCCACTCCATTTGTGTGGGTGCGAAAGTTTTTGGGCAAGCGGAAACCCCTCCGCCTGCTCGCACTCTAAATGGGGGGGTGGGTGAGTGCTCAACCGGTCTCGGGGGGATGGACCGTGGGCGGAGGGGCCCAAAAGCGAATATAGACTATCGCCCCCAGTGTGTCTACATGTAGAGCGAAAAAGTTTCTCGGTGCAGGTGGGAGGGGGTTATGGGATGATAGCCGGCATGACCATTCAGGCCCGGGCGCTGACGTACAAGCGTGAGAAGGAGCAGTCGGCGGCGATCCGCCTGTTGCACGCGGACAACGCCCCGGTGCTGCTGGCGGTCGTGGCGGAGCACTTCCCGCGCGGCGCTGAGGCGAGGCCGGCGGAGCAGCTCTACCAGCTCATGGCGGACGACTTTGCCGTGCTGCGCGGCACCTTCGAGCTGCCGAAAACACCCCAGGCGTACTGCAACGACTGGGTGAAGGCCGGGTGGCTGGTGCGCAAGTCCGGCACCAAGGAAACGGGCGAGACGCTCGAGCCCAGCGAGCAAGCGCTCACCGCCCTGCACATGATGGACAGGGTCAGTGCGCCGAGGTCGGCGGTGACGGCGAGCCGGGTGGCGTCGATAAGCAATGCCCTCCAAGCGCTCGCGCGGGACACCGACCCGGACATTGACTCGCGCCTGAAGCACCTCGAGGCTGAACGTGAGCGCATCGAGGCGGAGATTGCGCAGGTGGAGCGCGGTGAGTTCGAGCTGCCCTCCCCCGCCACCGTGCGCGAACGGGTGGGCGACATCCTGGGCCAGGCGAGCGCGATCCCCGGCGACTTCGCGCGCGTGCGCCACGAGCTGGAAGCGCTGAATTCGCAGTTGCGCCGGCAGCTGCTGGATCCGGAGGGCTCGAGAGGCGACGTGCTGGACGAGATCTTCGCCGGCGTGGACCTGATCGGCGAATCCGACGCGGGCAGGAGCTTCAACGCGTTTTACTCGCTGGTGGTGGACCCGGAGCGCGGCGCGTGGCTGGACACGTGGATCGGGCAGGTGCTCGAGCGCGCCGACAACGCGGCGATGACGGCAGAAGAGCGCGCGCAATTCCGTACCCTGTTCCGCGACATGGAGGACGCCGGCTACGAGGTCAACCGCATGATGACGCGACTGGCCCGCAACCTGCGCAACTACGTGGCCAGCGAGCAGTTCGCCGAGGACCGCCGCATGATCGAGCTGTTGCGCGACACCCGCAAGCTCGCCGCCGACGCCGCGGAGCGCGAGGAACTTTCGGCCACGCACAAGATGGACACCCCCTTGCAGCGCATCGGCATGCAGATCGCCTCGGTGGCGCAGATCAAGCTCGCAGACCCCGGCGCGGAGGTCATCACCACCGAGGTGGAGGCGTTCGAGCCCGGAAAGGGCGACGCGGAGGCGCTCTACCAGGCGGTACGTGAAAGCGAGATCGATTTGGAGGAGCTGATTGCGGCGGTGGGTGAGACGGTTGGGCGGGCCGGAGGAGCGTCGATAGGCAAGGTGCTCGAGCGCCACCCCGCCACCCAGGGCCTGGGGTCGGTGGTGGGCCTTGTGTACCTGGCCCTCAAGCACGGGGTGCGCCAGGACGGCAGCGAAGAGGTGCGCTTTGAGGAAGAGGATGGGAGCATTCGCTTAGCGACGGTCCCGCGGTGGCACTTCGACCCGGCAGCAGTAAAGGAGATGCAATGACGGAACCGCTGTGGACGGGCGACACAGGCACCCTGTCCGAGGAAACCCGGCGCGCACTGGTGGACCTGCTCAAAGGCCCGCTGATCACCGCTGACCGGAAGAAGGAGACGTGGCACGCCATCACCACCGACACGGAGGCGCTGCGCTCGCGGCTGCACGACGTGTTCTTGGAGCTGGTGGTGGACGAGGACGCCGGCATCGCTTTCACGCGCCACGTCCGCCCGGACAACGAGGACGTGAAGGTGCCGCCGGTGCTGCGCACGGAGGCGCTGACGCACCTGCAAACCGCGATTTTGCTGCAGCTGCGCCACGAGCTGGGCATGTCCACCCCGGGCGAGCGCGTCGTGGTGGGCGAAGACGAGCTGTACGGCGCCATCAGTTACGTCCGCGCGGTGGACAACCGGGACGAGTCCGGGTTTAAGAAGCGGTTCACCGCGGCGGTGAACACCATCCGCAAGTACAGCCTGCTCACCGACACGGAGACCGAGGGCCGCTGGGAGGTCTCCCCCGTGCTGCGCCACATCTTCGACGCGGACACCGTCCACGCGCTGCGCGAGGAGTACCTGCGCCTGGCCCAGGAAGGGGATAAGCAGTGACAGCACAATTCCGTCTGGCGCGCGTGCAGCTGGTCAACTGGGGCACGTTCGACGGCTACTACGACATCCCGGTCGGCGAGCGCGGGTTTTTGATCACCGGCGCGTCCGGCTCGGGCAAGTCAACGCTTATCGACGCCTTTTCCGCCGTGCTCGTCCCTCCCGGGAAACTGCGTTTCAACGCCGCGGCGCAGCAGGAAACGGGACGCGACAAGGGGCGCAGCCGCGTGTCCTACATCCGCGGCGCGTGGCGGCGCAGCGAGGACCCGGCCACCGGCGAGATCCGCAGCCAGTACCTGCGCTCCGGGGCGACCGCCAGCATCGTCGCGCTGACCTACCGCGCCGGCAGCGAGGTGCTCACGCTCGCCGCGATCTACCGCTTAAACGCGGGCCAGCAGCAGGAAGCGCAGGTGAAAACGCTCTACGGCATCTTCCCCAGCGAGGTGGACGTGGACGGGTTTGTGCCGCTGCTGCAGAACTCCCTGGACAAACGCAAGCTGGAGGCGAAGTACAAGACCGCCGGCGTGACGTTCACGGAGCAGTACTCCGTGTTTGCCAACCGCTTCCGTTCCAAGCTGGGCATCGGCAGCGAGGAAGCGCAGATGCTGCTGCACCGCACGCAGTCCGCGAAGTCCCTGTCCAGCATGGACGAGCTGTTCCGCAACTACATGCTGGACGTACCGGGCACGTTCCAGGTTGCGGAGGACGCCGTGGCCACGCATGAGGACCTGCGCCAGGCGTACGAGCGGCTCGAGGACGTGCACCAGCAGATTGAGACGCTCGCTCCCCTGCCGGGGCTGAACACCAAACTCAAGAATGCGCAGGCGACACAGGAGAACACCGCGGCGCTGTCTGCCGCCCTGCCCAACGTGCGGCGCGCGATTGAGGCGAAGCAGCTGCGCGAGCGTATCGACGTCAGCTCCGCCCAACTCGCCGCCCTCGAAGTGCAGGCGCAATCCCTTTCTGCGAGGAAGGAAGTCCAGCAGGAGGCGGTGCAGCGCGCCGCGGTGCAGCGGGAGCAGGTGGCCGGGCAGAGCCTGGGCGAGATCGAGCGCAACATCGCCCGCGAGGAACACCAACTTTCTGTACGGAGCGCGAAGCTGCGCGAACTGGCGGCCCTGGTGCAGCTGGACGGGGCGTTGGATACCGAGCGCTTCGCGGAGCTGAAGGCCCAGGCATCGGCGGAGCTGGCGGCCGCGCCGGAGCAGGAAGAACGCCTGCGCGAAGAGTGGTTCAAGGCCCGAAGCGAACACGAGAGGCTTGCTGGCGCGGAGGCGTCGGTGGGGGCGGAGTTGGCGTCGTTAGGCAACCGCTCCTCCAACATTGACCAGCGCTACGTGGAGGTGCGCGCGCAGCTGTGCGCGGATACCGGGCTGACGGTGCGCGAGCTGCCGTATGTGGGCGAGCTTATCGACGTGCTGCCCGAGCAGGCCGAGTGGGAACCCGTGATCCAGCGCCTGCTCGGCGGGTTTGCCGCGACCCTTTTGGTGCCGGCGGAGCGCGAGCGCGAGGTGAGCAGCTGGGTCAACGGGCGGCACCTCGGGATGCGGCTCGAGTACCGCACCGTGCCCGAGGGCGTGGAAGTGCCGCGCGGGCCGAGGAACCCGCTCAGCCTGTTTCATAAGGTGCGCGTGGTGGAGCACCCGATGCGCCCGTGGCTGATGCGCATGCTGGCCAGCACCTTCGACTACGCCCTGGTACGCACCGTGGACGAGCTGGAGCGGCAAGACCAGCGCGCGGCCACCATCGACGGGTTGGAGCGCAACCCGGCCGATAAGACCGGCTCCGCCCGGTACGTGAAGAACGACCGGCTGCGTCTGGGCGAGCGGCGCAACTACCGCCTCGGCTCATCCAACCACGCAAAGGTGGAGGCGCTGCGCGCGGAGCTGGCGGAGGCGAAACGCGCAACCACGGCGGCGGGCAACCGCCTGGCGGAGGTGCAGCGCAAGCAAGAGGCGCTGGCCAGCGACGTTGCTAAGGCTCGGGATATTGCCGGCATGGAGTGGGCCAGCGTGGACACCGCGAGCGTCGAAGAGCAGTTGGCTGGCCTGCGCGCGGAGCTTGAGCGGCTGACCTCCTCCCCCGAGGCCAAGGAGCTGGAGCGGGCGTGGCGTGAGGCGGCTGAAACGCTGAAGGCCACCGAGCAGGAGTTGCGCGAGGTGCGCGACGAGCTCGCCGTGGCCAAGCGGGCGCTGCAGGACGACCAGGCGCGGCTGAAGCGGATCGAGTCGGAGCACGTGGACGTTGAGCCTTCGTTGGCGGAGCAGCTCGAGGCGATGCTTGCGGCCACCACGCGCCGCCTGACCCCGGAGAATTTAAGCGACAGCGCCTTCAAGGTCACCGCGCAGCTGGATGCGCAGGCGAAGCAGGCGGCGAAGACGATCACGGAGTCCAGCAACGCCGTCGTGAACCTCCTGTCCAACTACAAGTCCCAGTGGTCGGCGGAGTCCGCGGAGCTGCAGGCCACGGCCGATTTCGCCGGCGAGGCCATCGCGCGGCTGGAGATGCTGCGCTCGGACCGCCTGCCGGAGTTCCGCGGCCGCTTCCTGGACCTGCTCAACGGCCAGTCCGTGATGCACCTGAACACGATTTACAAGGAGCTGCAGCGCGCGAAGGGCGACATTGAGACCAACTTGGGCCCCATCAACGCGTCGCTGCGTCGCTCCCCCTACACCGAGGGGCGCTACCTGCAGATTGAGGTCCGCGACAACCGCGACCGCGTCGTGCGCGACTTCCTGCAGGACTTGCGCGAGGCGACCGCCGGCAGCCTGAGCGAGGCGGACGAGAAGACCGCCATCGAGCGCTACCACCGCCTGGCCAAGATCATGGACCGCCTCGGCTCCTCCGAGCGCGCGGACCGCAGTTGGCGCACCGTCGTGCTGGACACCCGCAGGCATGTGAAGTTCGTGGGCAACGAGGTGGACGCCGACGGCACGGTGCACAACACGCACGTGGATTCCGCGTCCTTGTCCGGCGGCCAGGCGCAGAAGCTCGTGTTCTTCTGCCTCGCCGCGGCGCTGCGTTACCGCCTGGCGGGCGTGGACGCGGACGTGCCCCGCTACGCCACCGTGGTGCTCGACGAGGCCTTCGACCGCGCCGACCCCGTGTTCACCCGCACCGCGATGGACGTGTTTGAAAGCTTCGGCTTCCACATGGTGCTGGCCACGCCGATGAAGCTAATCAAGACCCTCTCCCCTTACGTCGACGGCACCATCGTGGTCCACTACACCGAAGACCCCGTCGCGCGTTCCACCTTCGAGTTCATTGATACCCATGCGCCTGCCTGACCAGCTGCCCGTGAAGTTCAACATGGAGCTTTTGCTTCTAGACGAACCTTCGGCCGTCTCCGTTCCTTTGCATCCCCCAACACGCGCGCAGGTGCTTGCCGACGAGGCCGGTGCCCGCGAGTTCGTCCGCGCCTGGCAGGCCTGGGAGCCCGCCGAGGAGGTGGAATGGGCCACCCGGTCCTGGGCGGGCCTGGGCAAACAGGACGTGCCCGTGCGCGTGACGCTGACCGGGTGGGACCGGGTGGCGGAGGTGGCGGGGCGCGCCGGGGAGGTTGCGCTGGCCCGCGAGCGGTTTGCGGTGTTGGTTGAGCTGTTCCCGGATTGGCCGGAGTTCCGGGAGCGGGCGGCGCGCTCGTGGTCGGCGTGGCTGGCGTTGTCGGACGACGACTTCACCCGCCTGTGCCTCGCTCTGCGATGGTTTCACGTGAAACCTTCCTCGGGTCTGCGCGCCCGCGCCGTACCGATCGAAGGGCTGGACACCAAGTGGATCGCCGCCCACCGGGGGCTGCTGCAACGCCTGCTCGGGGTGTCTGACCTGGGCTTGGCTGAGGGCGACAGGATGGTGCGCGTGCGGTTCTTGGACGGCGCGCTTGCGCCCGCGCCAGGGTTGGTTGACGTGGCCGTGCCGTTCGGGTCGTTGGATTTGCCGGAGGGTCTGTTGGTGATCGTGGTGGAGAACAAGGAGACGTTCCTGGCGCTGCCCCAGGCTCCCGAAGGCTCGGGCGCGGTGCTGGTGTGGGGATCCGGGTACACCGCAGGCGCGCTTCCAGAGCTGCCGTGGGTGCGCGGGGCGCGCCGGGTGCTGTACTGGGGCGACGCGGATGCGGACGGCTACGCCATCCTGAACGCGCTGCGCACCCGCCTGGCTGCCGACGGCGCCCCCGTCCCCGTCGTCAGCGTGGCCATGGATGTGGAGACGGTGGAGCGCTTCCTGCACCTCGCCGTGGCCGACCCCGGCGACACAACTCGGGTGCTCCCCCACCTCACCGACGACGAGGACCGCGCCCGCCGGTTCCTGGTCGCCTCCGGTGCGAAGCGATTGGAGCAGGAGCGCGTGTCCTTGGAGTGGGCGTTGGCGATACCGGAGTTTGCGGCGGTGTGGGGGCCTTGTGCTCCCACTGCGGAGTAGTACTATGTGTGGTACTGATGGTTCCCATGGGGGACGATATCCAAAAGATCCTGGACGCGATGCAGCGTTCCGGCAACAACATTCGTTACGCCGATCTCCGCAAGGTGTGCGACCACTTCTTTGAGAAGCGGCCCAACAGCGGCGGAGATCACGACACATACAAGACACCCTGGGTTGGCGATCCGCGCGTCAATATCCAGAACCGCCGCGGAAAGGCGAAGCCGTACCAGGTCAAACAGGTGCTGGCAGCGGTGAAGAAGCTAGAAGAGCAGGAGTAGACGATGACTGAACGCTTGTCGGATAAGTACACTTACCAAACCTTCTGGTCTGAGGAGGACGGTGAGTACGTGTCCACCGTTGCCGAGTTCCCGTCCTTGAGCTGGCTCGATGAGGATGCCCAGCGGTCAAGTGCTGGACTTCGGAAGCTTGTCGCTGAGGTAATCGCAGACATGCAGCAAACCGGGGAACCTATCCCCCAACCATTCGGTCAGCGCGATTTTTCCGGACGGTTCAACGTGCGTGTCAGCAGCTCCCTCCACCGCCGTCTTGCCATGGATGCCGCGCGGGAGGGCGTGTCCTTGAACGCTTGGGTGACGCAGAAGC
This sequence comes from Corynebacterium haematomassiliense, assembly GCF_013978595.1. Lineage (GTDB taxonomy): Bacteria > Actinomycetota > Actinomycetes > Mycobacteriales > Mycobacteriaceae > Corynebacterium > Corynebacterium lehmanniae. The sequence continues at coordinate 1,761,898 of NZ_JACDTZ010000001.1, read as the reverse complement.
TCGCGAACGCGTAAACGGGAACTTCGGGATGAGCGTTGTCCGGGTCAATATCCAGCCTCACATGCTTGCGTGGGCGCTGGATAGCACTGGCCTGCCGGAAGCTGAATTGGAGAAGCGATTCCCCAAGCTTCCACAGTGGCACTCGGGTGAGACTCGCCCAACGCTGAAGCAGGCGAGGGAACTCGCGAAGCTCGCCCACATTCCATTTGGCCGATTGCTATTGGACGAGCCGTCGGGCGAACGAGTAGGTGTGACGGATTTTTGGACCGTCGGAAACAAGGCGGTGGGCACCGTGAGTGCCAACTTGCGGGAGACTATCCGTTCGAGTCAGAGCAGGCTCGCTTGGTACGCCGATTTCGCTGCTGAAGAGGGTATCGCCCCACCGAAGATGTATGCCTCGGCCACGATCGAGCAGGATCCGGCTGAAACGGCAGAGCGAACCAGGGAACTTCTTGGTATCGAGAGAGGCACTCCCGGGAAGCGACAACGTAGCCGAACTCGCTGCGGCCATGGAGGAAGACGGAATCCTGGTGGCGAGAAACTCGATTGCCGGGAACACAACTTCGAGAAGGCTCAGCGTCGGCGAGTTCCGAGGCTTCACAATCGAAGACGGCGGTTACGTCTTGGTGTTTGTTAACACCGCGGATGCCAAAACTGCCCAGTTGTTCAGCTTGGCCCACGAATTGGGCCACGTTGTTGTTGGGCGCACCGGTATTTCTGATCACTCTGAACATGCGGGCGTCGGGCGTTGGTGCAACAGGTTCGCGGCTGCGGTTATCGCTCCGGCTGTTGCGCGGTCGTATCTAGTAACACCGTGGTGAGTATCGAGTAACGCATTGGTGAGCATCCAGTAACAGTCCGGGGGAGGATTCTGGTGACCGCGTGACTTCAGGGCACGCGGCGTTACCAGAGGAGTCTGACTGTGACTGACTACCGGGCGGTAATGGATCAAGTGCTCAAAGGCTGGTCTGTCCGCCAAATCTGTTCGAGTTTGCGGTGCTCGCACACCACCGTGCAAAAAGCACGCGATGCGCTGGTGGAACACAACATCACAACCCGTGAGCAACTTCGTGGGGTTGCGGATCATGAGCTGGTGGACTGGTTCGTCGACGGGCGCAGCCATGCTCAGGGCGATTTCGTCCCGATCGATTTCGACGCTGTCGCCAAGGCACGCACCGGGCGCAACAAGGCGACCCTGCAGGTGTTGTGGGGTCGCTACACCGCACAGCCTGCGGACCCAGGCCAGCGGTATTACAGCTACGAGCGGTTTCGCCAGCTTGTGGCCCAACACGTTGATGCAGCTGGGCTGACCGCCAGGATCACCCATGCCCCGGGCCATACGATGCAGGTGGACTGGGCAGGCACAAAGATGCGGTTGTTTGACCCCACCGGCGGACAAGGATCGAAGGTCAGTATCTTTGTCGCCTCGCTGCCGTATTCGGGGATGGTGTTCGCCTGCGCGTGCGCGGATGAGCGCCAGGACGCGTGGCTTGCAGCTCATATCCGCGCGTTTGAGTACTTCGGCGGGGTTGCCGAGGTCATCGTGCCGGATAATGCCTCGACAGCCTCGAACGCGATTAGTGCCGCGGACAAAAATCGTCGGGTCAACTCCACCTACGAGGAGTTTTTGGAGCACTACAACACCGCCGCGTTGCCGGCTCGGGCGAAACGACCCAAAGACAAGGCCAGCGTCGAAGCCGCAGTCAAGATCGTCACCCAAAACGTCATCCACGCACTCGATGGCCACCAGTGCGTTGGGATAGACGAGCTCAACGCAAAAATCACCGCCCTGGTCGATGGGATTAACGCTGCCACGCCGTTTCGCGGCAATGCGACGAGCAGACGCGCATTGTTCGATCAGTTCGAACGCGACGTGCTCACCGCGCTGCCTGAAACACCGTGGCAGCGTACCGAATGGAAACGCGCCAAAGTCGCGCCCAATTTCCACATCAGAGTGCACAACGCGCATTACTCGGTACCTAACCAGCTGGTGGGCCGCACCGTGGATGTGCGCATCACCGGTGACAGTCTCGCCGTCTTCGACGCCGGGCAGCGTGTGGCCACCCACCAACGCGCACGTGCCCGCGGGGTGTATGTCACCGACACCGACCACATCCCGGCGAACATAGGTGACACCCGTGGGTTATGGACAAGCGAGTACTTCCTGCGCGAAGCCGCCAAGATCGGGCCGGCCACACGCCAGGTGATTGCCGAGCTCATCGAAGCCAAAGCGATCCCTGCCCAGGCGTACCAAGCGTGCCGCAACGTGCTCAACATGGGCAAACACGCCAACAAGCCAATCCTCGAAGAAGCCTGCAGACGTTTGGTGTCCACCGACGGCGCCAGGCGTGCTGTGTCGTATACCGCGGTGAAAAACATGATGGCCGCCGTGCGCAAAGACACCTCCACACGACCCACAGGCACCGATGTACCAATCGGTCAACCAACTGGCAGACCCGCTGACGGTGCGCCTGCCCCGACAGCGCGTGACACCCGCGGCGCCTACCTCGGTGGTGCTGCCCAGTTCAGCCTCGAAAACCTCACCAAGAAAGGATCTGCATAACCCATGCCCCACCCGCAACCAGCATCATCATCCGCCCGCTTCCTCGACGAATCAGTCCTGCCGATCTTTACCGACCTGCGCATGACCGCCTTCGGACAAAGCGTCATCGACATCGCCGCCGATCCCGCCTTCGACGACTGGAGCTTCTCCGACAAGGTGCTCTACGCACTCGACAAAGAGGTAGCGGCCAAGCGTGAGAGGCGAGTCAACAAACTGCTCAAAGCATCCCGATCGCCAAATCCCGATGCTTGTATCGAAGACATCACCTACACGCCCGGCCGCACCATCAACAAAGAGCAAATCACCCGACTCGCTCACTGCCAATGGTGCCAAAGCGCACAAAACATTGTCATCCTGGGCAAATCCTCCGTCGGCAAAACCTACCTCGCCCAAGCACTGCTTACCGCGGCGTGCCGAAACGACTACTCCGCGCGCTTTTTCCGCACCGACACACTCGCCAACCACCTCGCCGTGCTCAAACACGACGACCCAGCCCGCATCACATTCCTCGAAGACCTACACAACACAGACGTGTTAGTCCTCGACGACTTCCTGACCACCCCAATCGATGCCGCTACCGCACACCAACTGCTCAATATCCTCGCAGAACGCGAACCCCGCGGATCCACCATCGTGACATCCCAGTTCACACCCGACGAGTGGTACAAATCCATCCCCGATGCCGTCATCGCCGAATCCATCCTCAACCGACTCGTCGCCGGCGCCGAAATCATCACACTCGAAGGCACCAACATGCGACTGACCCAATAACCCCGCCAAACCCCAAAACGCCCGGGTGTTACTCGATACTCACCCGGGCGTTACCCGATACTCACCACACCGTTACTAAACACGTGGTCTAAACACTCCGGCGGAGGCAGTGGAGCGATTTTTCACCGACGCAGACTCGCTGGATTCCGTTAACCGGCTTTCGCAACGTTTCGGTCTGAGCCGGGAAGCGATGCTCTGGCGGCTAGTTGAGCTGGGCTTCACCTCACGCGAAGAGGCTTCAGGCGTGATCGAACTGGTCAAAGCAAGCCGCTCTGAACCGCGCGAAAACGGTGGCGCTCCTCCGTTTCACGTATTGGTACGCTCGCGCGTCGGCGGCCGATTCTATGGCACGGTTACCCGCGCCTGGAGCCATGGGCAGATCACGGAAAGAGATGCGGAACGCTACCTGGGTGCAGTAGCTATGCCTCGCTTTCCAAGACACCGAGTGAAGAATTCGCGATTGCAGACCAAGCGAGACAGCGAGAGTTGGTGCGCCTCGGCTGGGTGATTATTCGCATCGTCGAATCCGATTTCTACCTGACCCGGAGGAACAGATCCAACGTGTCGTCAACCGCCTTGAAGGACTTGGTATTCGTCCCCGTTACGACTCGGCAGAGCGTCAGAATGTTGAGATAAACGAGTCCGTTTCGGAAGTGCTGGGACCTGTGACGACGAGAGCGATCTAGGGTATTGTCCCTGAGCCAGCGGGGGCTCCGGACGCGTCGTAAGACATCGTGCGGAGCAAAATATCAAACCTCTACTAGCGAGTTGAGCTGATCTACTTGGCAGTCAAAATCACAGACACCAACAACGAGAAATCCCCGGCCAAGCGGGACTATCTCGCCACTCTTCGCGCGTCCACGCGCCGGCCTTCCTGGAGCATATAAGATCTACGGGCGTTTGCTCACTCAGGCAGGATTGACCAGTCTAAATGGACCTGATTCGGGAAGCCTTGCAGAGCTATCTATCTAACGCGAAATCAACAAAAGAGTTTTCAGAGAAGCTGCTGACATACTGCTCCCACACTTCATCAATCTGGTCCCAAGATAGTCTTGGTCCGTAATCGCGGATGCGGTTGTAGATGTCGAGGAGCCATTCGTTGAACGGGTCATCGGTAAATCGATCCCTCTGGTATCGGCTCCACCATTCGTCGATGTAGTCCCAGGACAGGCGTGGGCCGTAGTTGCGGATTCGTTCGTAGATGTCGAGGAGCCATTCTGGGAACGAAAGTTCCGTTTTGGTTTCTTCGGTGTATCGGCTCCACCATTCGTCGATGTAGTCCCAGGACAGGCGTGGGCCGTAGTTGCGGATTCGTTCGTAGATGTCGAGGAGCCATTCCGGGAACGAAAGTTCCGTTTTGGTTTCTTCGGTGTATCGGCTCCACCATTCGTCGATGTAGTCCCAGGACAGGCGTGGGCCGTAGTTGCGGATTCGTTCGTAGATGTCGAGGAGCCATTCCGGGAACGACACTTCCGTGTTTCGGTCCACCGCGAATCGCTCCCACCATTCGTCGATGTAGTCCCAGGACAGGCGTGGGCCGTAGTTGCGGATTCGTTCGTAGATGTCGAGGAGCCATTCCGGGAACGACACTTCCGTGTTTCGGTCCACCGCGAATCGCTCCCACCATTCGTCGATGTAGTCCCAGGACAGGCGTGGGCCGTAGTTACGAATGCGTTCATAGATGATCGCGGCCCATGTCGGAAAATCGGTGTCGGAGTTTTGATCCTCCATGTACCGTTGCGACCAAGTATCGGGATCGAGATCAAGTGCGTCTACGGCGTCGACGTAGTCCTCTTCGCTTAGATTGGTACGTCGGTCCACCCGGTAAAGAGACTGAGCATCCATTTGATTCCTTCGATACGATTACAGCAAGGCAGCCCCTAGATTAGCCCGTTTCATCGGACTCGGCAGCACATTCTTGGTCGGTATAAATCCCGCAATGCCCTGGCGCCCAACTCACAACCAGATGACGTTGTCACCGATAAGCTCTCCCCTGTGTCGTCCCTTATCCCCGTCCACGCATCCGAGCACGTCTTAGGCGGTGTCTCCGAGTACCTGGCTTCCGCGTTCTCGCTGAGGAACCCGGAGACGTCCAACGCCTTGAAGGCGTTCCTGGATGACACGGAGCGCGGCATGTTCCACGGGCCGTATGTGCGGGTGCGCCTCCCCTACGCGCGGGCGATTGGGTGGGACGGGATCCTGGACTGGATGCCGTCGTGGTTCACGCCGTACCACCACCAGGCGGAGGCGTTCCGCAGGTTGCGCAGCCGGGACGAGCACGGGGAGCGTCGCCCGGATCCCACGCTGGTGATCACGGGTACCGGCTCAGGTAAGACGGAATCCTTCCTCTACCCGGTCCTGGACCATGCGGCGAGTGCCCGTGCGGAGGGCCATACCGGTGTGAAGGCGCTGTTGCTGTACCTGATGAACGCGCTCGCCAATGATCAGGCGGATCGTCTGGCCAAGCTGATCGCCAATGAACCGGCGTTGGCAGGTGCCACGGCCGGCATCTACACCGGTGAAGCCAGGGGCAGTGTGAAGAAGGTGACGGCGCAGTCGCTGATCAATGATCGCGAAGAGATTCGCCTCAACCCTCCGGACATCCTGCTCACCAACTACAAGATGCTGGACCAGCTGCTCCTTCGCCCGGAGGACCGGGAGATCTGGCGCAAGTCTGCGACATCGCTGCAGTACCTGGTGTAGGATGAGTTCCACACGTACGACGGCGCGCAGGGCACCGACGTCGCGCAGCTGCTGTGCCGCCTCGGGTTGAAGCTGAAGGAGCACCAGCCCGAGGGGTTCCTGGGCGAGTACGCGTCGAACCCGCTGGGTCGCGTCACTCCGGTGGCAACGTTCGCAACGCTCGGCGGTGACGACGACCGCTCGAAGGTGCTCGAGTTCGCGGGCACCATCTTCGGCGAAGCGTTCACGCCGGACGCGATGGTGAGCGAGAAGACACTCACATACACCGAGTGGACTGAGGAGATCGCGCAGACCTATGGGCGTAGCACCACTCCCCTGCCGCCGGATATTGATGAGCTGCGCGGGATCGTGGACGCGGTCGTGGACGACACCTCCGGACGCGGTCACGCGGACGTGGTGCTGGACATCTTCCGCACGCAGCTGTGGGGTGTGGATGCGGGCGCGGACCTCGACGCAACGATCGCGGTGTACTCGGTGCACCCGATTACGCAGGCGCTGCTGGGCGGCGCCGGGAACGCCAACCCCCTGATCAAGCACGAGGGCGAGGACGCGAAGACGCTGCCGGAGGAGATGTTCGACCCGATCGTGCTACGCAGCTTGGGCGAGGACACCGCGCGGGAGTTCGTCACCCACCTGCTCACCGCGGTGGCGCACCTGCGCGCGCTCGCCGGCGAGGCGTACGGGTTTTGTGGCAAGCGCCTGCCCGGTGTGGAGACGCACCTGTGGGTGCGCGAGGTCTCCCGTATCGAGCGCGCCGTCACCCCGACCGAGGACGGCCAGGTGTTCCGGTTTGCCGACGACGGACACATCGGCGCGGAGGACTCCGCGGTGTGGCTGCCCGCCATTTACTGCCGCGAGTGCGGCCGCGCTGGGTGGATGACGGCGCATGAGCCGGGCACCGATGCGGTGGTGCTCAATGGTGGGGAGATCCGGAAGGCGAGCGTCGATAAGCCTGAGCTCCCGCGGCCACTCATCGATGCAACGAACGAGTACCGGCGCGCCGTGGCCGAAGGCATGGAGCCGGGCGCGTTCGATGGCGAGGACGGCAAACGCGCGCTGATGTGGTTCCACACGTCCACGCGCACGCTGAGCACCACCGAGCCGAGCGATGAGGATCGCGCAGAGGGGCGCTCGGTGCCCGTGCTCAGTACGCGGGGCTGAACGCGGCGGACTACGCGCGTGAGCAGGTGTGCCCGAACTGCGGGGAGTCGGACGCGGTGCGCTACATCGGTTCGCGCGTGGCCACGCTGCTCTCGGTGGGGCTGTCCAACCTCTTCGGCATGCCGCAGCTGGCTCAGGAGGAGAAGAAAACGCTCGTGTTCGCGGACTCGGTGCAGAACGCGGCGCACCGGGCGGGGTTCGTGCAGTCGCGGTCGAGGGGGTTCGGGATTCGTACGCTCATGCGCAGCGTCGTCGGGGACGAGGATGTTGCGGTCGCCCAGATGCCGCTGCGGATCCTGGAGCGCGCGGACGCCGCCGAGGACACCGCCGCGCGCGCGTTTCGAGCTGCTGCCGCCGAAGATCGCGGACGCGCCCACGTTCGTGCCGTTCTGGTCCAAGGACGCGGACGAGAACGCCCGGAGCGAAGCCACCCGTGCGGAGCTGCAGCGCCTGGAACTGGACGCGGTGCTGGAGTTCGGGCAGCGCGCGCACCTGCCGCGATCATGCAGACCCAGGCCATCGACGGCCAGCTGTTCTGGCCCACCATGTCCGCCGTGGGCGCGGAGATGCTCAACGTGCGTGTGGAGCGCGATGGCCAGCGCGAGTTCAACCACGTTGTGGTGGACGAGGCACAGGACTTCAACGCTGGGCACTGGCGGTTCTTGCGGGCATGCGTTGCGTCGGGTCCGAACGACATTTTCATCGCCGAGGACTCTCACCAGCGCATCTACGGCAACCCGCTGACGCTGTCGCACTTTGGCATTTCTACTCGCGGCCGCGCTTCTCGACGGCTCACGCTGAATTACCGAACCACCAAAGAGAACCTGGACTACGCGCTGCGCATTCTGGTCGGCGGCGACATGGAGTTCTTGGACGGCGAAGGTAAGACCGGCTCGGTTGAGCACTACCGCTCCGCGCGTACCGGCCCGGCGCCGATGATCGTGACCGCGGCGTCCGAGGACGAGGAATTCGCCGTTGCGGCTGCGTTGATCAACGGCTGGCTTGGGGAGGCCGAGCGTTCGGCCGCGGAGGGGGTGAACAAGGAAGCGCGAGTCGGGGTGATGTGCCGCACCCGCGGGCAGCTCTCCCGCGTGGTTTCCGGTCTTGCCGACCACGGCATCGACGCCGTGCAGACCAAGAATGCGGAGCTGGCCTCCCACGAGCAGGTCAGCGTGATGACCATGCACGGCGCCAAAGGCATGGAGTCCACCCACGTGATCCTCATGGGCGTGGGCAAGGAGATCATGCCGCTGCGCTTCCGCCTGAAGAACCTGTCCGAGGAAGACGCCCGCGCCGCCCTGCAACGTGAGCGCTCGCGCTGTACGTGGCGGCCTCCCGCGCCCGCGACGCGCTGGTAGTGACCACAGTCGGCGAGCGGTCGGAGCTGCTGCCGGAGGGTTAGGGCGTTTCGGGCTGCGCTGCCTGGTGGTCTGCCTCGTCGCCTTCGCGGTCCTCCCAATCCGCCAGCGTGGTGGTTGGCTCCTCTTGGAGGTGCCAAAGCCTTCGCCCATTCGCAGCACCGCCGACGAGAAACGATGCAGCAGCCGATGGGCTTGTGAATTCGAGATCTGAGAGCAACGTGCCGTTTTGAATCTGGTCCGCATAGCGGTCCCGGGTTGCGTGGACACCTCGCGCGGCGCTGGGCAGAAGCTCTTTCCGGAGCGTCGAACCTGCCAGCACTAAAAAGCCGTCTGCGGTGCGTTGGCCCAGGCCCTGTACTCCATGCCGTGGAACGGTGAGTTCAAACGTCGGTTCTTCCTCTTTTGCTTGTTGATTCAGGGTTGTGCCTGAGGAGTGCACAGCCGACGACTTCCCCGCGGTCGCCTTCGGTTGAAACGCGGAGATGCCCAATGCGCTGATGATCAGGTTGGTGTTCTCGATGAACTCGTCGAGCTCTGCCTGCGTCTCCTCGCTGACACTGCCGGCGGACGGGGTGTTGCCGTTCGCTACCTCATATCGGTCTGCTCTGATAGCGCGCTGGTGGAACGCGTTTTCCAGGAAGGTGATCTCGGTGGCACCCCAGGAGTCATCCACAACAACTACGTAGATGATGCGGTTGAAGAAGTCCTTGTCTTCACTGCGCGCGTGCTCGGCGGCGCGGGCGAACGCTACCCCGTTCTGCCGTGGTGCGGTCTGCCCAATGTAGATCCGTGGCTTATCCGTCTCCGGGTTTGTGCCCACCAGAAAGTACACCGCCGGGTGGTTGAGCTCAGGGCGGCGGCGCAACTCCTCCGAATTGAGCTCGGTGCGCGGGATTGAATAGACTCGGCCGACCCAATTTCTAATCGAGGCCTTGATCGGCCCGGCGGCAGTGCCGTCCCATCATGAAAAGCTGCAGCGTTTTCGGGGAACCCATACGGTTGAGCGTAATCCGAAACTCAGGCTGACTCAGCTTGAGGTGGTGGAGGTCGTCGATGCGTCATCCCGTGCCGACTCCGCATTGCGCCGTGTGGGGCCTGCCGAGATTCGACAGTTGCGCAGCGCCATCAGTTAAGCCGGGGTCGGCAATGCCGAGGAAAACTGTGGCGTGGGAGATAGAGTGTTCCTATGAAAAAGTTTCCTCTCCTTGCTGCAACAGCAGCACTACTCATCACAACACTGTCCGCGCCTGCTGCTAACGCCGAGCTGACCCCAACTGAGCGGGACCAGTTCCGCACCGATCCCGTCGGGGCGATTGCTTGGCAAGCTATTAAGGGCTCTTCGGAATACGTGCGCGCCGATGGCAACACCATGATGGCCGCGTCCTTCTTCTCCATGACTTCGCCCGGGGAGAGTATCGGCCTGCCAGCCCTGGAGAACTGCGCCGAGCGCGTCGGCTCCTCTTCGCCGGCAGGCGGTGTGCGCTACGTGGCGGCAGCCCTGTGCGCAACCTTCGACCCGAATGCCCGCAGTCAGGTGCAGCGCGGTGACTTTGGCTACGCGCCGCTGGGCTAAGCCGGTGCGAAGATAGGCAGATCGCTGCGTGTATGCGGCCGAGACCACCCTGCCAGCTTGCCCTCGGCGGAACGAACGTGTCGATCTGAAATTGAAGGAGCGTGCCTCCAAGTCGGATCGAACGCACCGAAATGCGCTGTTTTGCGCTAGCCTCACGGCCTATAGGAACAGATTCGGTGCGAACGTTCCGTAACAGCATACGGTCAGCGAGGAGACGTGACACGTGGACATAGAGGCACTCGGCAGCTTTGTGCGCGCCCAGCGTAAGGAGCGGAGGCTGACCCGACTGGAGGTCGCCGAGCTTGCCGACGTGTCGGACCGGTTCCTTCGGGAGCTGGAGTACGGTAAGCCGACGGCCGAGCTTGGCAAGGTGATCGACGTTCTTGCCGTGCTCGGGTACGACCTTGAACCCGTCGTGCATAGAGCTGACGAGTTGGGGCGATTTTGAGCGTCGCCCCTTGCGGACTCCGCATTGCGGACAACTGGGTGCGCACCAACTGTTTCTGGGGGAAACCTTTGGTGCGTCGATAGGCGGATGTCCACTGAAATGAGCACGTGAGGGGCTGTGCTTGCGCCGGGTGCGACGTAGGCTGCTGGGCATGGGGATGAAAACTTGGAAAATTGGGGCCAAGGCGGCGGGAACGCACGTTGGGGGCCGGGTAATTGTTGCGAACCGTTTCGGTGAGATTGACGCTTCCGGGCGGGAGCTTGGGCAAGCGGTTGTTGCCGGACTAAATCGGGCGGCCACAAAGTGTCGGACGGTCAGTATGAAGCAGCCGGAAGCAGGTGAGGTGGCTGAGCACCTCGCAGGCATCGCCTTGATGGCTGGCTTGCCGCTGCTGCTGATGCGGCAAGCGACAACCGTCGAATCAGCGGGTTCGGCGGCCAGGTTGATGGTGGAGATCAGCGGGGAGGCGCTCGCGCGGGAACCGCGGTTTGCAGGCGTATACGGGCTCGCGATCTTCGCCCGGGAATGCGCCGACGCCGGCCGTCTGGACATGATGGGGCCGCTTTGCGACACCATCTCCAGCGTGCTGCCGAAACCTCTCTCCCACGCAGGCGAAGCGGATCGCGCGATGCGGGTGGAAATCCGGGAGGTAGAGTTCCCAGAACCTAGCGCTGAATTGGCTGGCGACGGCCTGGCGGAGATAGGCCTAAACTACAAATGCAGCGAGGTGGATGGCAGCGAAATCGGTAAAGACTCCGGCTCAGCGTACTTCCCGCTGCCGCTGTTCGCGCCGGGGACGGCGGAACCGCGCGTGGTTATGGAGATGTGGGTCGATGGCCTGCAATTGATCGTGGACCTGGAGGCGAAGCTCGCGGGGTACGGTGCCCTTCGGGACATGGTGTATGCCGTGGAGGAGGTGGTAGACCGGCACCGGTTCCGCAGTTGGGGGACGCGGCCCGCGTAGCGGCGGTATCGTCAGTGAACAATGGCTATTCAACCCTTGGCCGAAGCGTTCCCGGCGGGAGACTTCCTCGCGGAGGAACTAGAAGAACGTGGTTGGAGCGAAGCAGATTTCGCCGCGATCATGGGACGGTCGACGCGCTTTGTTGAAGAGCTCATCTCGGGCGAGCGGGAGCTGACGCGGGAATCCGCCGAGCTGGCCGGGGCAGCGCTTGGTACCTCGACAGAGCTGTGGCTCAATCTGCAGGACACGTACCGGGTGTGGGAGCGCTTTAGCCGTCGATAAGTTTGGTGTTCGTGGGCAACCACCAAAGATAACGGCGTAAGTTTGGTAGTCTCCCTCGTATGAACTGGCCGCGGGTGGAAACTGAGACGCTCCCGTGGTCGCCCGCGCCCGATTCGTACCCGCGGCGGGCGGCGAAGAGGATGCCGCGCGAGTATGAGGCCGCAGTGGTCCCGAAGATTGCGAACCAGCAGCTCGCGCTCGCTGAGGAGACGCGTGCGCTGGTGGAACAGGCGACGGTCGCGGCCGTGCGGTTCGATACGACGGACGCGCACCGGGTCGTGCCGTTTACCCCGCTGCTGCTTCGCAGTGAGTCGGCCGCGTCTAGTCGCATTGAGCAGCTCACGTCGTCGGCTCGCAAGGTGCTGGAGGCGGAGGTCACTGGCCGCGGGCGGGGAAATGCGGCGCTGATTGCGGCGAACACTCGTCAGATGGAGGCCGCGGTGGAGCGGGCCCGCGCGAGCGTGGATGGCATCGTGGAGATGCACCGGATCCTGCTTACGGATTCCGCTCCAGAGATCGCGGGCGTGCTGCGTAACGCTCAGGTGTGGATCGGCGGCAGCGACTACTCCCCCGCCGGGGCGATGTTCGTGCCGCCCCACCAGCGCCATCTTGGGGAGCTGATGGCGGATCTTGGCGAGTTCATGGCGCGCGATGACCTCCCGGCGCTCGCCCAGGCGGCGATCGCGCACGCGCAGTTTGAGACGATCCACCCGTTCGCCGACGGCAACAGCCGCACGGGCCGTGCGCTTGTGCATGTGGTGTTGCGGGAGCGTAGCTTAACGACGAGCTCCGCCCTCCCCCTCTCCGCCAGCCTCCTCACCGACACAACGGGGTACTTCGCTACGCTCGATGCCTACCGCGGCGGCGATGTGGACCGGATCGTGCAGCTGTTCGCCCGTGCCGCCATCGATGCCGCCGAGCGCGGATCCTGGCTGGCAGCGGAGCTTGGTGCCGTTCGTGCGGAGTGGAACGAGCAGCTCACCGCCCGCGCCGACGCGCTGGCCTGGCGGGTGCTCGACCTGCTGCTGCAACGGCCCGTGTTGACCACTGCTGCGGTGTCCGCGGAGTTTGGCGTGTCAGCGGAGACGGCTCGAAATGCTCTGGACAGGCTGGAAGACGACGGCCTCGTCATCTCCGCGCAGTTGGATAAACGCCAGCGCGGGTGGCGCTCCCCCGACGTGCTCGCGTTGCTCGACGAGTTCGCCGACGCCGCCGGCCGCCGGGGCTGAACCGCTACTGCCAGGGCAGCTCGATGCCGAGGCGCGGCGCCAACGCCACCACGCCGATGCCCACGACCGCCAGCGCGGCCAGCACACCAAGCACGACCGCCGCAGTGTTGGTTTCGGTGGTGGTGTACTGCGTCAGCGTCGGGCGCTGCGCGGTCACGCGCGCGACCTCAGCTTTGGCTTCGGCAACCTCGTCCTCCGCCTCGTCCAAGGCCTGCTGCGTGTTGCCGTAGCTCAGGTACGCATCCTCCGCTGCCTGCTCCGCCTCGGCGAGACGCTCCTCAGCTGCGGCGATATCAGCTTCGAGCTTCTCGCGGTCCACCGACTTCGCCCACTCCAGCTCCTCGGCGGCGGCGTCGAGGGCTGCCTGGGAGGCGGTGACGTTGCCGGAAAGTGCGGCGGCCTCCTCCGACAGGCGGTCGCGTCGCGCTTCGGCGGTGTGCTGGGCGGAGCTTGCGTCGTTAAGCTGCCTGCGCGCAATGGCGAGGGCCTCCTGCGCGGCGGTGTCGCGCTCGGTCTGCGCCGCCACCTGCGCATCCAGCGTGCGCTTGGCCTCGACGTGCTCCGCGCGCTCCGCCGCGTAGTCGTGGGAAACCTGCACAGCCAGTGCGCGCGGTGCCGATTCGGACACCGATTCGAGGGCGCGGCGGTTGAAGTCGCCGTAGCTGGGGTTGGCGTCCCTGCGGTCGTTGAGGTCCACGGTCAGCGGCGCGATGCCGAGCGTCTCGCGCGCGCCGGTAGAGACGTAGAAGCCCTTGCCGCTGGCCTTCGCCTTCCTCGAACCGGCGTCCGGGCCGAGCATGTAGTCGCCGTCCGGGGTGCCCAGCTCGTAAAACTGCATGATGGCAAACGCCGTGCCGTCGGCTGCGGTGCGCACGCCCACGCCGATGCCGGTGATGCCGGAGGCGAGCATGCCCCGGTTGTGCCTGGTGGAGTTGCGCCAGGAGGTGAAGAAGTCCTCGGCAAGGTGCGCCCAATCCGCGCGCGTGGCGGTTGCCGGCCTCACGCTGGGCCAGCCGAGCCAATCGTACGTGGCGTTCTCGCCGCTGAAGCCGTAGTCCTCGAACTTGGCGTGGCGCAGCACGTTCTTCGGATCCATGCCACGGTTCACGTCGGCGGCTAGCACGCCGCTCCAGTCGCGGGCGTTGTCGTTGAAAACGTCGTGGCTCACCAGCGGGTGCATGCCGTGGCGCGCGCGGTACTCGTTGGTGATCTCCACAACCGCGTCCGCGACCAGCCGCTCCCAGTCCTCCTGGGTGTAGTCCGCGCCCGCGGCCTCGCGCGCATCAACGTCTGCGAGGGCGTTCGCGGCGGCGTGCTGCTTCGCCTCCAGCGCGTCCAACTCCTCCCGGACGCCGCGCGCCGCAGTCGCCTTTTCGTCCACGTTGGCCTGCGCCTTCGCGGTATCCTCCGCCCGCTCGCGTGCCGCCTCCTCCGCTCGCGCTAGCTCCCCCGCCTTGGCCTCGTGCGCGGCACGCGCGGCTTCCAATGCGCGCTGCGCCTTATCGACATCAAGCTGACGCCCCTCCACGTCCGCCCGCTCCAGCCGCCCCTTCAGGAGCTCCACCTCGCTTCGTGCGGACTCCACCTGGGCGTCTGCCTTTGCCAGCTCGGCGCGGGCGGAGTCGCGCTGGGACTGCGCAGCCTTCGAGTCCTGCTCGGCTTTGGTGAGGGCGGCGGATGCGGCGTCGAAAAGCGGCTGCCACTTCGCGGTGGCTTCGTCGAAGCCCTGCTGGTTGACGGTCCTGGTGGAGCTGCCGGAGGACTGCGCCTCGGCGGCGGGGAGATGAACGGTGCTGACGGCGAGGGCGCAGGCCAGCGCGGCGGGCGCGATGCGGGAACGTGACATAGTCAGAACTATAGGGCTGCGCTGGGGCTTCGACAGCGGAACGGGTGGTCGGAGGCGGCTGAACCCTCGAGTAGGTGTTGAGGAGGTTCCGCAGTTGCGGAACCCTCACCCCGATGTCTACTGGAACGGACGCGCAGACGAAGAGGCGGGCGGAAGCGCCGGAACCCCCCGGGGGGGTAGCGCGGGGGCAACGGAGGTAAGGACTTGCTAAGAAGCTGGCCAAAACCTGCAAGACCGCTTGGGGACACGTGAAAGCCGAAGTAATCTCAACTTGTCATCACTACTAAGAGCGAAGGTCTGTCTATGTCCGTTCGTGTTTCCTCTCGTTCCCTTGCTGCGCTGACGGCGGTGGCCGTGGTTGCGCAGATAAGCCAAGTGCCCGCACCCGCTGCCGAGGCGGCCCCGGTAGCGGACCTGAATCAGGGCGATCTGATTTACAACGTCTCCAATGGTCAGGAGTGTGCGGTCGGCTGGCTTCGCGACGGCTACGCTTTCACCGCCGGACAATGCGGTTCCGACGGCGACCTGTTCCGCGACATCGATAACAACTACCTGGGCAGCTTCGAAACCCTCTATGACCCCGAGACGCGGCGCAACGACTTCGGCTGGATCAAGCTGGACATGGACGTGGCCGAGGGGGACAACGAGTACGAGCTGGATGAGTTCGACGCGGTGCGCGGGGCGGTCTTGCTGTCCCGGCAGGCGCCTGATGGTTCGCTCGCGGTGAGCTGGAACTACGGCTTTGACGGCGGCACCGTTGTGGCGGACAACGACATCGCTGCAGCATCGCCGGTGTTGGGCGAGCCCGTCCTGGCCAACGGCAGAAGTCTTGCGGGACTCTTCACTGGGGAGATGGGCGGCTACTCCTTGATCACCCGTCCGGACCGCATCGTAGAGAGCCCGCATGCGGTAGATCCCGCCTACATTGAAGCGCGGTACGGCGATGCGCAGCACGCAGAGGTGCGGGAGTTTTCCCCGGCAGCCGGGGTCGGCGAGCAGGTTGTGTTTCCCGGGCCGGCTGCAGTTGACCAGGGTATGCCGATTATCAACGTGGGCAAGGGGCGCTGCACGGCCGGCTTCCTTGCAGATGGCGTGGTCTACTCGGCCGGCCACTGTGGTTCCGAAGGGGACGAAATCTGGCTGGGGAACGACGATTTCCGGCCTCTGGAGCGTATAGGCACCTTCCACACGAAATACCAGGAAGACGAGACGCTGCCGGAGGATGATCGCACGAAGATCCGCAACGACCACGGGTACATCACCGTGGACAGCCCGTGGGTGAAGCTCGGTGAGAACACCTTCTCCGGCGACTCCGTTGTGCCGTATGAAGACATCACACCCGGCCTTGAGGTGTGCGCCTACGGGCAGACCACGAAACCCCGCATCCGGTGTGGCGAGGTCAGGGGTGTTGATGGGGCCGACATCGTCATGACCGACAGCGTTGTAGGCAAACCTGGAGACTCTGGCGGGCCTGTGTGGGCGAAAGACGGCAGCGGGCTCGTCGGCATCTTTTCGGGTGGAGCGAAAGACGAAACTGCCGCGTCTGCGTCCTACCCCTACGCCGAAACCGACAACAACAACCGAATCTCGCTTGATATGAAGGGCGTGCTTCGCTCGTTTGAACTTGGCGTTCCGTACTACTCCATCTTTGCGGTGTACCGCACGCTTCTGGGGCTGCGGGGCGAGGCGATCCCGGTGCCAGCGCAAGTAATCAAGCAGGGCGATTTCCTCTACAACGCTGATGGGAAACCGGTCTGTCGGGTCGGTTACGTCGACGACAATCGCCTCTACTTCGCAACTGACTGCGGGCACAAGTACCTCTACACGGTGTTGGGCCGAGAGGTTGCGGTGGTCGAAGGTGGGGCATACCAAAACCACCGCACCGCGACCACCACGCTGGTGGATTCCTACTGGGGAGAGGGCGAGAACCTGCCCGGCGCGGACCGTATCGTCCCGTGGGATGAGCTTGCTCCGGGAGACCCGATTTGCACCACCGGTAAGACCAGCGGGGAGGAGGCGTGCACCACGCTCCTGGGCTTCGACGGCCCACGTTTGGTGCTCGAGCGTCCCTTCGAAGGTGACTTTGCCATTCCGGGTGGCCCGCTGTGGATCCCTGGGAAGGGCTTTGCCGGCGTCTACACCGGCAGCAGGGATCAGTGGGGCCGTGGCATGCGCATCGACATGACCTTCGTACAAGGCCGGGAGTTCTCCCACGCTGCGGAGGTAGCCCTCGCCTACGACCTGGATGAGCCCTACTACCAGAAGACTCCTGCAATGTTCGTGGATGCGGAGCTGCAGCCGACGCAGCCGGTCCCATTCCCAGAGCGCACGTTTAAGGCGGGCGAGACGCTGTACGACTGGTACGGTGACGCGATCTGCGAGATCACGAGTGTGGAAGACGGGCATCTCGTCGTCTCCTCGGAGTGTGGATGGGACGTGTTTACCCGTCTCGGCGATTTGGTCGGCCAGCTAGAAAAGCCCTCAACCGTGAGCGACCAGGTTGCTACTATCCCCGTGACCGGTAACTTCATGTCTGCCGGCGACAACTCCACCACCGCCCTCATCCCCTGGACGGACCTGACCCCGGGCGACGAGGTCTGCGCCGGCGACGCCTGCACCGAGTTCGCGGGCTACGACGGCTCCAAGCTCGTCCTCGTCGACGACCTCCCTGGCGTGCTCCCCGGCGCGGGCCTGCACGTCAAGGGCAAGGGCCTGGCGGGCGTCTACCACCGCGACGGCATCGGTTCCCGCACGGACATGATCGATGACGGCTGGGCCAGCCCCAACACCGAGCAGATCCGCGAGGCGCGCCGCAAAGGCGAGCAGTTCTTCGCCCACAATGACGCCAACTTCTGGTCCAGGGCCGGCGGCGAAGGCGCGGTGGTCCCCTTCCCCTCCCGCAAGCTCGATGAGGGCACCTTGCTTTACGACGCCTCCGGTGCCCCCACCTGCATCATCGGCCGCGTCGAAGATGAGCACCTCTACGTCTCGGCGAACTGCCAGTCCGACGGGTTCTTCACCGCCGCCGGCGAGTACGTGGGTGACCTGGAGGTGCCGGCTGCGGCGACGGAGAGGACGTCGCCAGGCATTATTGCGGTGACCGGCCGCCGCATGGAGCCGGGCGCCAACACCCACCTCGAGCACGCCGCGTGGGACGAGTTGCAGCCCGGCGACGAGCTGTGTTCCGACGCAGGTTGCGGCACGTTCTTCGGCCTCGACGGCGCCCAGATCATCCACGACGCACCCGTGCCCGCCCAGCCCGGTGCGGCGCTGTGGAACCCGCAGAAGGGTTTCGTCGGCGTCTCCGGCGCGGGCGGTGAGGCCACCCGCATCGACATGCTCACTTCCGAGGCGCCGACCGATTCCGCCGCCGCGGTCAAGCGCGCCCACGAGCTCGGCGTGCGCTTCTACCAGCGCGCATCCGCCAACTTCTGGAGCCCCAACCACTACGGCGGCGAGGTCCCCTTCGAACGCCACCCACGCATCAACCAGGGCGATCTGCTTTACGACGCCTCCGGTGACCCCCGCTGCAGCATCTCCCTGATCCAGGACGACGTGCTGTTCACCTCCCCCGACTGCGCCCCCTCCGGCGACACCCTGTACTCCGAGTTCGGCGAGCCCCTGGGCCAGCTGACCGTCCCCGCCGCTGACACGACGACGCGCAACAAGTTCGCCTACGTCGAGCTGGATACCCCGTTCGTGCAGCCCGGCTCCAACGGCGTTACCGGCGATGACGTCGTTGAGTGGTCCGACGCCAACCCCGGCGATGAGGTCTGCGTCTCCACCGCGTCCGGCGAGCGCTGCGGCACCTACCTCGGCCAGGACGGTTCCGCGGTCGTGCTCTCGGACGGCCTCACTGACTCTGCCGATCACGCCGACCCGCGCACCATTGGCGCCCCGGTCTGGATCCCCGGCAAGGGCTTCCTTGCTGTGTACGCGGGTGAGGTTGACGGTTTCCACACCGGCGCCCGCATCGACATGATCACCCGCGGCAACCCCGCCACCAACTTCCGTGCGGTGGCGGATGCCCACGACCGCAACGAAACCTACTACCAGCAGGTCCCGGCCAACTTCTTCAACGTTGAGAACCTGGACGGCATGACGGTGCCCTTCCCGAAGAAGCCAGCGCCGAAGCCGACCCCCAAGCCCACTCCGGTCCCGACCGAGGCGCCTTCTCCGTCG
Source organism: Corynebacterium haematomassiliense (assembly GCF_013978595.1). GTDB lineage: Bacteria > Actinomycetota > Actinomycetes > Mycobacteriales > Mycobacteriaceae > Corynebacterium > Corynebacterium lehmanniae. Next base: position 1,742,815 of record NZ_JACDTZ010000001.1, on the reverse strand, counting down.
CCTGCCTCCACCACATCACCGGCGCCGTCCTCTGAGCAGCCCGTGCCTGCGACCCTGACGACGACCGTGCCGTCCACGACTTCCGTTGCGGAGCCGACTGCTGCAACCCCGCGGACAGAAACGGCCTCGACCACCCGAATGACCCCGGCTAAGAGCAACGTCGCCCCGGCGGAGGACAGTCACGTTAGCGAGCCGGAGGCAGGAAATGGCAACGACGGTTCGGCGAACGGCAGCTCCACCGGCGGCATCATCGCGGCGATCCTGATCCCGCTGGTGCTGGTCGGTCTCGGCTTCCTGGCCACCCAGGTGGTGGACACGACCCAGTTCGGCCTGCCGCCGGTACCGCAGATCCTCCCTCTCAAACGGTAAACCGCACAGATGGTGAATGGAGGATGGTGAATCCGCGAAAATTTTCGAATTCTCACCATTGGCCTTTCACCATCTGCGGGATCGCCGGCGCTGCTGGCGCGGCCGCGCCGGGAATCGCGCCGCCGCTGCTGCGACATCGGGCACAACCGGAGGGTCGTCGATAAGCGAATGCAAAACACCGGCCCCAAAGGCACCGCGAGTAATCTAGATCACCATGACTAACGCCCAGCTACCTGAGCAACACAGCGACGAGCACCTCGAGCTCTCGCGCCAAGAGTTCGACCGCGAGAACCTCTCGGACGCGGACATCGAGCAGATCAAGGAGCAGCGCGAGGGCGACGAACCCGACGGTTCGTTCATGCGCTGGGTGATCACGCTGTTCGGCACCGGCGTGGGCGCTGGCATTCTGTTCCTGCCCATCAACGCAGGCAGTTTCGGGTTTTGGCCGCTGGTGATTGCCACGCTTTTGATCGGCCCGATGGTGTTTTTCTCCCACCGCACCTACGCGCGCATCGTCTCCGCCTCCCCGGTGAAGGGGCTGGACGTGCTGCAGGTGATCACGGCGCTGACCGGCCGCAAGCGCGGGTTCGCCTCGGCGCTGGTGTACTGGCTGGGCATCTATCCCACGGTGCTGATCTACGCCATTTCCATCACCAACACGCTGGACAGCTTCATCGTGAACCAGCTCGGCGGGCCGGAGGTGAGCCGCTGGGTGCTGGCTACGGCGTCGGCGGGGTTGATGACGGGCGCGTACGCCTTCGGCAAGAAACTCACCCTGTGGCTGGCCAACGTGCTGGTGTATCCGCTGATCATCGCGCTGGCGGCGGTGTCGCTGTACCTGATCCCGAGCTGGGATTTTGCCAGCTTCCGCTCCTACGAGTCCTCCTACCCGGTGTGGCAGGGCCTCCTGTTGATCCTGCCAGTGCTGGTGTTTTCCTTCAGCCACATGGCGGCGCTGAGCCAGTTCGCGCTGGACGTGCAGAAGAAGACGGACGGAGACGTCGCTGCCACGGAGCGCGAAGTGTCCAAGGTGGAGCTGGTCACCGCGATCATGCTGGTCACCTTCACCATGTTCTTCGTCTGGTCCTGCGCCCTCGCCCTGGGCGCCGACGGCATGGACGCCGCGCGCGAGCAGAACGTGCCGGTGCTGTCGTACCTGGCCAACGAGACGCACGCGCCGTTTATGGCGTGGATCAGCCCCATCATCGCCATCTGCGCGATCATCACCTCCTACTTCGGCCACCTGCTCGGCACGGAGGAGGGCACCGCGTACCTGCTGCGCAGTGTGGCGCCGAACTTCGCAGCTCGCTTTTCGACGTCCACGCTTCGCCTCACAGTCAACATCTTCGTGTTTGTCACCGCAGTGATCGTCGCCGTGTTGAACCCCTCGATCCTGGACATGATCTCCGTGGTCGGCGGCGTGTTCGTGGCGTTTTTGGTGTACATCATGCCGGCGCTGCTGTTTCACAAGGCCACGGCGTTCAAGCACTACGCCCGCCGCCCGGACACCATCTTTGTGCTGGTGGTGGGCCTAGTGATCATGGGCGTGGCGGTGCGCAACATCATCGTCGGATAGGTGCCGGTGACGTGTAGGTGAACTTTGCGCGAACATTGTCTTCCGAGTGTTTCGGTTGTGCCCGCACAGGCGCATAATCTCCCGCGTGAGTATCACAATTCTCCTCGTACTAATCATTGTCGTCGCTTTGTTCTTCGACTTCACTAACGGTTTCCATGACACTGCCAACGCGATGGCCACCTCCATCGCCACCGGCGCGCTCAAGCCCAAGGTGGCTGTGGCGCTCGCCGGCATACTCAACCTGATCGGCGCGTTCCTTTCCGTCGCCGTGGCCAAGACGGTCGCGGGCGGCATTGTGAAGCTCGATCTGTTCGACCTCAACGACACAGTTGACTCCGAGCGCCTTCTCCTCGTGGTGTTCGCCGGCCTGGCCGGCGGCATCATGTGGAACTTGTTTACCTGGCTGTTCGGCATCCCGTCCTCTTCCTCGCACGCGCTGTTCGGCGGCCTGATCGGCGCGGCCATCGCCGCCATCGGCTTCGACGGCGTGGTATGGCAGGGCGTGCTGGACAAAATCATCGTCCCCGCCCTGTTCGCCCCGTTTGTTGCTGGCCTCATCGCCGCGATCGGTACCTGGCTGGTCTACAAACTGACCGCCAATGCGGAAAAGGACCACCGCGACAACTACTTCCGCTGGGGCCAGATCGGCACCGCCTCCCTGGTGGCGCTGGCGCACGGCACCTCCGACGCGCAGAAGACCATGGGCGTGATCTTCCTGGCCATGGTGGCGGCAGGCCAGTTCGGCTCCGACCACCCCATGCCGTTCTGGATCCAGCTGGCATGTGCGCTGGCGATTGCTATCGGCACCTACTCCGGCGGCTTCCGCGTGATCCGCACCCTGGGCAAGGGCCTGGTGGAGATCCACCCGCCGCAGGGCATGGCCGCTGAGACGTCTTCCGCCGCCATCATCCTTACTTCCTCGCACTTGGGTATGGCGCTGTCCACCACCCACGTGGCCACCGGCTCCATCCTCGGCTCCGGCCTGACCGGCCCGAAGGGCGAAGTCCGCTGGGGTGTGGCCGGCCGCATGGCTCTGGCTTGGATCACCACCCTGCCCATTGCGGCGCTGGTGTCCTTCATCACCTGGTGGATTGGCCACTGGGCCGCTGAGCTCGGCGGCGACCTCGTGTGGGGCGGCGTCGCCCTGGCGCTGATCATCCTCATCGGCGGCGGCTACATGTTCTGGCAGGCATCGCAGAAGCCGGTGCACAAGGACAACGTCAACGACGACTGGGACGGCGACTCCAACTCGCCGGCGCAGACCACCGGAGGGGCGTCTGAAAGCGAACTGCCCCACCGCGACTCTGGCGAGCCCGCAGACTTCGTGGACACCTCCGTCGGCCTGCGCGCGCCGGGGTCCACCGCAGCCACCCACGACCACCACCCGCGCGGCTAGCCGGAAAGGACAACCCGCATGCTTGAACTGCTGAAATCGCTTTTTTCCGTTGTCGCCGTCGGCATCCTGCTCGGCGCCGGACTGCCGGCCCTGTACGCCCTGAGCATCCACTTCCTCTCTCCCGCTAGCGACGGCTCCGCTCCGCAAGGCGGCCGCCGCGTGCTGGGATGGATCTTCCTGGCCATCGTGTTCGTTGCCGTTATCGCCGCGATCCTGCTTATCGCCCGCGAGCGCATCGAGTACTTCACCGGGTGGGATCCGTACCCGTTCCTCTAGCTCATCCCTAGTTTCCGAAGGGCCCTGGCACGTGCCAGGGCCCTTTTCGTGGACGCGCGCCAATCGTTGGTGTTGACAAACTATTTGCGCGAACCTAGAGTTACCGCGAAGTGAACGGAAGGTTAACAACCTTCCCCTGGTAACGAAAGGAGGTGAGCCATGAAGGGCTTCATCAACAACGTCCGCGCATGGTTCCGCGACGAGGAGCGTGGCATCGCGTCTCTGACGGATCTCTCACCGCTGGCCGTGCTCCCGCACGTCGACGCGCGTTCCTAAAGCAGCGTCGTGACAGCCCGGGCCCGATCCCCTCTTGTGGGGCGGGCCCGGGTTTTCGCGTGCGGAAAGATATAGAAAAGATATCGGAACAATTCGCTGAACAGCGGAAACGGTAGATTTTGACCTGTATCCACCGCGCCATATCTTTCCTATATCTTTCGTGGTCGAAAAATGGTCCCAAAAAGAATTCCCTGGGGAAATGTATAATCAGCGGCATGGTTACGGAGTCTGCCTGGGATGATCTTGCCCCTCACGTCCGCGATGCTCTCGAGGCGATCCATGGTGGGGCGACGGCGGACTCGCAGGAGTCGCTCATCCTGGAGTTCAAGGAGGATCCTGCCTCCCGGGAGGGGGAAAAGGGGGCGAAGGCGAAGCTCGTCGAGAAGCTGTTGAATGAAGCCATCTGCATGGCTAACAGTGAAGCTGCGACCGGCCACATTGTTGTGGGAGTGGCGGATAAAGCCACGGGCGAGGCCGCATTCACCGGTACGCAGATGGACGAAGAAAAGCTCGCTCAGAAGATATTCAACGGCACGAAGCCAAACATGAATGTGCAGATCACGCCAGTACGAGCGTGGGGAGCGAGGCTTCTGGTTATCCATGTGCCGGAGGCGCGGGCGCTCTACACCCGGGGTGACGGTGCTGCGAAACGTCGTACGGCAGATGCCCAGTTTTCCTGCCAGCCGATGACTGAGGAAATGCGCCGCTCGATCGACGAGGCCCGGCGCAATCCCGATTATTCGAACGGCCCCGCGGACATTTCCGTGGACGATCTGCCGTTGGCTGTGATTGAAGAGGCGCGGAGGATGCTCCGCGAGCACAGAAGGGCGCGCGGTTCTGAGGCCGCGGTTCCGCAAACAACGACCGGGCTGCTGCGCGAACTTGGTCTGGTGCGCGATGACGGCCAGCTCAAGCAGGCGGCTGAGATTCTCCTCGCCGATCCTGACCCCACAGACGTTGTAGTCCGGCACCTGTGGCGCAGTATCCCGGGGGAAGACCCGAAGGCCACGCTGATTTCGGATCCAGTTTTGCTGGCGTTGCCCCGCCTGCGGCGCCTGATTGCGGAAAATGGGGACAGGGAGATCGAACGGGTGCAGTTCGACGGCGGTGAAGAGATCGCCATCAGCCGCTTCCCTGAGCAGGCTGTAGATGAGGTGGTTTCCAACGCGTTCATTCACCGCGATTGGCGGCTGCCCGGCCCGGTTGTGGTTGAGCAGACCTACCGCACGCTAAAGATCACCTCGCCCGGTCCCCTGCCGCCGGGAGTGTCGGTGGATAAGCTGCTGACCACCACATCTGTTCCGAGGAACAACCGGCTCATGGCGGCGATGCGGACGCTCGGTCTGGCGGAGGAAAGCTCGCGCGGTTTCGACCGCATGTGGGCCACGATGATCCGCACTGGGCGAAACGTCCCGGAGGTTTTTGCCACCGGGTCCCATGTCCAGGTGGTCCTGGCCGCGCAGCAGCCCGACACGACCTTTATCAAGGGGCTCAGGAAACTGTCGGAACTCTACGGCGAGGCGGTTATTGGCAGCGTCGCAACGCTGATCGTGCTTTGGCACCTCAATTCCGCGCCTCTGATCACTGCGGCAACTGCAGCCCACAAAACGCAGCTCACTGCCCTCGAGGTGGAAGAACTCATGGGCGTGCTCGTCGAGCTTGGACTACTCGATTCGGTAGCGGACGCCAGCGAGTGGACGCTCAGCGGCGAAGCGCGCAAGCTGCTCGGGCGCGGGCGGGCAGGCGACCTAGCAACGGTGAGCATCCAAGAGTGGATAGAAGCAAAGCTTGTCGACGGCGAATCGCTCCGGTCCGCCGATATCGCAGACCAAACCGGCGTCAGCGTCGCCGAGGCGGGGCGGATTCTCCGCCACCTGCGCAGCCTTGGTCGCGCACAGATTGACCCTGAAGGTCCCCCGCGTGGGCGCGGCACCCGCTGGATCCGGGCGTGAAAGATATAGAAAGATATCGGAACAATTCGCTGACCAGGTAAAATAGTAAAAACCGCCCCCCATATCTTTCCTATATCTTTCGGAACCGAAGAACGGTCCCGAAAAGAATCCCTGGGGAAACGGCGGGAAACGGCGGCAGGGCGGAGCTGAACGTCGATAAGCTTAAGTTTCACCTGAATTTCACCTCAGCGAAACCTGAGGGCGCTACGTTTCTAACTGCTCAACCGCAACTGCCTGAAACGAAGGACCGCCATGCGCAAGCACGTAGCCGCAATCACCGCCCTTGCCCTGCTCACCCCAGTTCCTGTCGCCAACGCGGAGGATCTCGCCTCCCGCTTCACCCTCGGCGTCATGCCGGACACCCAGTTCTACGCCCGTTACGGCACCGAGGCCGCCGGCGACATCTTCGGCGACCGCTACGGCACCAACCCGTTCGATGTGCAGACCGAGTTCCTGGCGGAAAACCACAAGAAGCTCGGCACACAGTTTGTCACCCACCTGGGCGACGTGGTGGACCAGCCGGAAGACCGCGCCAGCTGGGACATCGCGGACCGCGCGATGAAAAAGCTCGAGGACGCCGGAGTGAACTACTCCGTGCTGCCGGGCAACCACGACCTGACCATGTTCGACGGGAAATCCGCGTTCACCGAGTACTTCCCGGAGGAGCGCGCGAAGAAGAACTCCACCTACATGGGCCGCACCGCCTCCACGGAGATCCACAACGGCGGCGACGGCTACGCCTTCCCGGGCCAGAGCGTCGACTCGGAGTACCACATCTTCGAAGCCGAGGGGCAGAAGTACCTGGTGCTCGCGCTCGGTTTCCGCGCCAACGATGAAACGCTGGAGTGGGCGCAGCAGGTCATCGATAAGCACCCGGAGCTGCCCGTGATCCTCACCACGCACGAGATCTCGGGTATCAACGGTGATGGCTCCACCTACTTCACCAAGGAGTACGGCGAGCACCTCTGGGACAAGCTGATCCGTAAAAACGACCAGATCTTCCTCACCATCGCCGGCCACCACCACGGCGCGGGCTACCACGTGGAGAAGAACGATGCCGGCCACGACGTGATCAACATCCTGCAGGACTACCAGATGGCCTACCTGGGCGGTAACGGTCTGATGGGTCAGCTGCAGTTCGACCTGACCAACAACCAGCTGGAGATGCTCGCGTACTCGCCGTGGGTGAAGTCCAAGAAGTACGAGCAGCTCACCTCCTTCGACCACTTGATCATGGAGGGCGAGGGCGATTCCTACACCATCGATCTGGACTTCGCGGAGCGCTTCAAGGCGTTCGCGCCGGACTTCACGGCCGGCGACGCCAACGACCCGGACTACAACGAGGCGCTGAAGCAGACCATCACCGACGGCTACAAGGCCTACGAGGTCACCGAAAAGGACGAGCCGAAAAACGAGCAGGACTACGCGTACGTGGACGGCACCGTCGTGCACTGGCGCCCCGGCCAGACGAAGGTCGAGGGCACTTTGCTTAACGACGGCGAAGCTGCCCCCGCCGGCGCCGTCATCCCCGACGTCGCAAACGGCGACGACATGACCCGCGCACGCCACCGCATCGCGGCGGGCGCAGACGCGGTGACCTTCTCCGACGACAAGCACCCGCTGTCCGCGGACCGCGGCTCCCTGCGCTGGAAGGACCCGAAGTTCAAGCACTCCACCGCCTGGTTCGAAACCGCCACCGGCGCGGACATCAACTCGGAGGAGTTCAAGGACGGCTACACCATGGAGGCGTTCCTCAAACTCGACGAGGACTGGAACGCCGACAACAACAAGTGGTCCAACGCCCTGATCCGCGACGCCTCCGGCACCATCACCCACCCCGAGGACGAGGACGGCGACCCGATCCAGATGCTCGGCGTGTCCAGCCTGCGCGAACTGCGGTGGTACTCCTACGGCGAAAACGGCGAGGGCTTCTCCAACTGGACCCACGAGGTGCCGAAGGGCAAGTGGATGCACATCGCCGTGGTCAACGACCCGGCCGATAAGTCCGTGACCATGTACGTCGACGGCTCCCCGATCCTGCGCGACGGCTACGGCCCGCTGGGCATGGGCGGCAACGGCGACAAGTGGCTGCTGGGCACCTCCGCCTGGGATAACGACAAGGTCGACGGCTGGTTCGGCAACATCGGCGAAATCCGCATGGTGGACCACCCGATCGGCCCGGACCAGTGGCTGACCGCCCGCGGCAAGGCCCCGGCGCCGACCACCACCGCTGCTCCCTCTTCCGCTGCGCCTTCGTCCGCGCCTGCTCCGGTGACGACCACCGTGGCCGTGCCGACCACCGTCACCAGCACTGTGTCAGGCACGCCGACTACCGCGACCACGACCGTGGCCGTGCCGACCACTGTCACCGCCGAGCCGCAGCCTACCGACGACAGCTCCTCCAGCGACGGCTCCTCCAACGTGGGCAGCAGCGTCGGCGCCTTCGCCGGCGGCGTGCTGGTGGGCGTGCTCGGCCTGCTCGTGGCGGTGCTCGCCGGCGCGGGCGGAACGCTCCAGTGGATTGTGGACCAGCTGCGCCCGTTCCTGCCTCAGATGTAGGTTTGCGGCCTAGACCTCGCTGGTTGCGGCGAAGAACGCCTCCGCGAACGTCGCTGGATCAGCAAGGTCAATGCCGCACAGCTCCTGGATCCGTGCAATGCGGGAGCGGGCGGTGTGCCGGTGGATGCCTAGCGCCTCTGCGGTCTGGGCCAGTTGCCCGCCGTGCTGCAAGAACACGGTCAGAGTTCTGGCGTAGTCGGTGTGGCGCTCGGCGTCCTCCGTCTCAAGCACGCCGAGTAGTTCCTTGCGTTGTGCTCGCAGAGCCTCCGCCACCGCGGGTTCGGTCAGCCAGCTCGCGCGCGAAGAACCGGGAAGAGAACTGTCGCCGAGTGCGAGCACCCCGCACCGCGATTTCAACGCACGGATGTGGGCTGCATCGAGATCTGCCGCAGGCAGCGGGCGGCTGACGGCGACGCGCACGCGCTGAGCGGTGGCGCCGAGAGCGGCGAGAAAGTCCGCGCCGTCTTGGTCGGGGTGGACCAGCACTACCATGCTCAGCCGGTCGAGGGGCGCCGCGTACAGAAAGTGCCCTTGTGCGTCGGCCGCAGTATCTAGTGCGTTGCGCGCCTGTTCGAGTGCACGCGTTCTATCGGCGGTGATGACGGCTGGGCGGGTGAGACCGGAGTCGTCGATAGGCGTGTCGAAGCCCCGGGGCAGCAGCGTGGACCCGTCGCCGAGTCCGAAGCGTGCCGAAAGTGCGAAAGCGTTGAGCTCGTTGCGTGCCGCGCGCAGCTCCGCGGGGCGTGCCAGCAGCATGTCTGCCAGACCAGCGCAGTGGCGCAGCAGCGCGGCAGGGGGACGCTGCGCCGAGGCAACCTCCAGCGAGTACGGGCGCTTCGGCCCCGACACCAGGCGGTGCGTTGAGCTGCGCAGGCGCGCGCCCTCGTCCACGGCGCGTGTGTACCCGGCGGACTCGGCGGCGGCCACCGGCGCCGCGCCGGGCCCGTTGATGCGCACGCTGGCATCCAGCAGCTCAGCAGCCGTGCTGACCAGCATGTCCAACGAGCCTGGGATGGCGGCGCGGGTGAGGCGTTCCTGGTCGTCGATGAGGCGTTGCTGCTCAAGTTGGGCGCGGCGGCGCTGCTCCTGGTGGATCGCCGTCAGGATCGAAATGAACGGAATGTGGCGCGGCACCTCGAACAGTCCGATGCCGCGCCGCCGGGCCGTGGTGACCACCTGCTCGGGGATGGTGGTAAACGTCAGGCCGGTGCCGAAGCCGATCGCCACGGCCCCGGCGTCCGCCAGGTGGTCGATGTAGCGCCCCAGGTCCGATTGGTTGTCCTTGAAGGCGATGCCCACGGTGAGCACAAGCGAATCGGGTTGGATGAACTCGGTGGCGTCCTCGAGTTCGTTCGTCTGCGCAAGCGCGAAGCCGCTGGTAGAGGGGGCGACAACTTGGCGCAATGCCAGCTCTGGTTTGTGCGTGAGCCAGGTGAAGGTCAGATCCATTGGGCTCCATTCCGTACATCACGTCGATGCAATATCGCCACACTGTACATGGCGCCGGTCACACCGAGTCCCCATACTGTGCTGCAACACGTTGAAACGATGGTTGCAAGGAGACAAGGAGCACAGCATGCAGGATCTGAAGTACCACCTCCCCCAAGAACGCCGCGTGAGCACCGACGGGATGGGGCCAAAGAGCAAGGATTTGGACGCTCGCCGCCAGAGTGCTGTGGCGCGCGCCCTCTCCCCCGGGCTGCCTGGCTATGTGGTCGAGGGTGACGGTGGAGTGCTCGTGGACGCGGACGGCAATGCGTTCATCGACTTCGCCTCTGGCATCGCCGTGACCTCGGTCGGCGCGTCCAACGAGAAGGTTGCTGCGGCGGTTGCAGACGCGGCAGGGAAGTTCACCCACACCTCGTTCATGGTCTCGCCGTACGAGTCCTACGTCGCCGTGTGTGAGAAGCTCAACGAGCTCACCCCGGGCGACTTTGCCAAGAAGTCCTTCCTGCTCAACTCCGGAGCAGAGGCGGTGGAAAACGCTGTGAAGGTGGCGCGTTCCTACACCGGAAAACCAGCGGTAGTGGTGTTCGACCGCGGCTACCACGGACGCACCAACCTCACCATGGCCATGACGGCGAAGAACAAGCCGTACAAGACCAAATTCGGCCCCTTCGCTTCTGACGTCCACCGGGTGCCGGGCTCCTACCCGCTTCGCGACGGCCTGACGGGCCAAGAAGCCGCCGACCGCGCAATCAAAACCATCGAGCAGGAGGTCGGCGCAGAAAACCTCGCCTGCGTGGTCATCGAGCCGATTCAGGGCGAGGGAGGCTTCATCGTCCCCGCGGAAGGGTTCTTGCCGGCGATTGCGCAGTGGTGCCGCGACAACGACGTCGTCTTCGTCGCCGATGAGATCCAGGCCGGATTCGCCCGCACCGGCGAGTGGTTCTCCGTCAACCACGAGGGCGTGGTGCCGGACGTGATCACCACGGCCAAGGGAATCGCCGGCGGCCTGCCGCTGTCCGGTGTCACGGGCCGCGCCGAAATCATCGATGCCCCCATTCCCGGCGCGCTTGGCGGCACCTACGGTGGCAACCCCGTTGCCTGTGCCGCCGCCTTGGCCGCCATCGAGGAGATGGAAACGCACGACCTGCCGGGCCGCGCACGCGAGATCGAGAAAATCGTGCGCACACACCTAGAACCCTTGGCGGAGCTCGACGGAGTGCGGGAGCTGCGCGGCCGTGGCGCGATGATCGCGCTGGAGCTTGAGGACGGCGCGGCCACCGCAGACGTTGCCTCCGCATGCAAGGAGCAGGGGGTGCTGATTCTCACCTGCGGTATGGACGGCAACGTGATCAGGTTGCTGCCGTCGCTGGTGATCCCCGAGAACCTACTTGTTGAGGGGCTGGAGATCCTCGCTGGCGCGATTAAGGAGCGTGTGGCGTAAATGGCGAAACAGTTCGACGTATTGAACCCCGCCACCGAGGACGTCATCGCCCAAGTACCGGACACAGGCAAGGACGAGTGGCTTGCGGCTCTCGGCCGTGCGGTTGAAGCGCAGCGGGCGTGGGCGGAGTTCTCGCCGCGAGGACGCGCTGAGGTGCTGCGCGCTGTGTACGAGAAGATCACCGCGCGCACCGACGAGTTCGCGCGCACGATGACCAAGGAGATGGGCAAACCGCTGGCGGAAGCCAAGGGCGAGGTTGCTTACGGTGCCGAGTACTTCCGTTGGTTTGCGGAAGAGGCGGTGCGCATCCCCGGCCGCCTCGGCCGAGCACCCGCGGGAAACGGCGACATTGCGGTCACGCGCGTCCCGGTTGGCCCCGTGCTGGCGATTACGCCCTGGAACTTCCCGCTGGCCATGGCCACCCGCAAGATCGCCCCGGCGATGGCGGCGGGGTGCCCAATCGTGGTCAAGCCCGCCGCAGAGACCCCGCTGACAATGTTGCTTGTCGCAGACGTCATCGGCGAGGCGGTTGCGGAGGCAGGCGGCCCGAAGGACCTGGTGCAGATTCTCACCACCACCGACTCCGCCGGCTTGTCGGAGACCCTGATGGCGGATGAGCGCTTGCGCAAGATCACCTTCACCGGCTCCACCGCAGTGGGCAAGATCCTGGTCAAGCAGTCTGCAGACAATCTGCTGCGCACCTCGATGGAGCTCGGCGGCAACGCGCCGTTTGTGGTCTGCGAGGACGCGGACCTGGATCTCGTTGTGGAGTGCGCCATGCAGGCGAAGATGCGCAACGGCGGCGAGGCCTGCATTGCGGCGAACCGCTTTATCGTCCACGAGTCTCTGGCCGGGGAGTTCACCGAGCGCCTCACCCAGCGCATGTCGGAGGTGACTATGGGCAACGGCCTTGACGACGGCGTCACGCTCGGCCCGATGATCACCGCGAAGCAGCGCGACGGGATAGCGGAGCTCGTCGATAAGGCGGTTGCGGCCGGAGCCACCGTCACCACCGGCGGCGAGGTCCCCGAAGGCAAGGGCTATTTCTACCCGGCCACCGTCCTCATCGACGTCCCTGCGGACGCCCCCATCCTGCGCCAAGAGATCTTCGGTCCGGTGGCCACCGTGACCACCTTCGCCGACCTCAACGAGGGCATCGCTGCCGCCAACGACACCGAGTTCGGGCTGGCGGCGTATGGATTCAGCGAGAACGTGCATACCTGCCACCGTCTCGCCGAAGAGCTCAAGGCCGGCATGGTGGGCATCAACCGCGGCGCCATCTCGGACGCCGCGGCCCCCTTCGGTGGTATCAAGCAATCCGGCTTCGGCCGGGAGGGCGGCGCCGAAGGCATCGACGAGTATCTCAACGTGAAGTACCTGGCGCTGTAACCAGAAAGGAATCACAACCATGTCCCAATACGCAGTAACCAACCCGGCTACCGGCGAAGTCGTGGAGACCTTCACTGGCGCTACTGATCAGCAGGTCCAGGACGCGATCGCAGCGAGCGCCGCCGCTTTTGCCGGCTGGTCCGCGCAACCGTACAGCTACCGTGCGGAGCGCTTGAAAACGCTCGCGGAGCTTCTCCGCGGCAACAGCCGCGAGCTCGCAGAAGTGTCGTGCACAGAGATGGGCAAGCCGTTGCAGGAGATGGTGGCGGAGATCGAGTTTTCCGCCGATATCATCGACTATTACGCAGACAACGGCGAGAAATTCGCGGCGGAACAGCAGCTACCAACCGAAGGCGGCACAGCGGTGATGCGCCGCTTGCCCCTCGGACCCTTGCTAGGCATCATGCCGTGGAACTTTCCTTACTACCAGGTCGCACGCTTTGTGGGCCCGAACCTGATGTTGGGCAACACCATCGTGCTCAAGCACGCGGAGATCTGCCCGCGCAGCGCACTGCGATTCGAGGAACTCACGCGCGAGGCCGGGATCCCCGACGGCGTGTACGTCAACGTCTTTGCCTCGCATGAACAGGTCTCGGACATTATCGCGGATAGGCGTATCCAGGGGATTTCTCTTACTGGCTCCGGGCGTGCCGGCGCGGCCGTCGCGGCTCAAGCCGGCGAGAAGCTGAAGAAAGTCGTGCTGGAACTTGGCGGCACAGACCCCTACATCTTGCTGGATACGGACGATGTGGCCGCGGCGGCGAAGCTGGCCTTCACCACCCGAATGATCAACACCGGCCAAGCGTGCAATTCCAACAAGCGCATGATTGTGATGGAGCATATTTACGACGAGTTCGTGGCTGAGCTGGTAGAGCTGGCAAAGGCGATGCGGCCGACGACCTGGGACAAGGTGGAAGAGGGCACGTATTGCCCGCTGTCGTCGCGAGGCGCGGCAGAGGGGCTGCGCCAGCAGCTCGACGAGGCCGTTGCCGCCGGCGCCAACCTGCGGGTCGGCGGAGAGCTCAGCGAGTCCGGCGCGTACGTCTCCCCCGCTGTAATCACGGACATCCCCCGGGGGTCTGAGCCCTTCTACGCGGAATTCTTCGGCCCCGTCGCCGAGGTGTACAAGGTCTCCTCGGACGAGGAAGCCGTCGCCCTTGCAAACGACTCCCTATACGGGCTCGGTGGTGCGGTGTTCTCCACGGACGAGGACCGGGCAAAGGCCGTCGCAGACCGTCTGGAGGTTGGGATGGCCAACGTGAACACTCCCGCCGGCGAGGGGGTTGAGTTGCCCTTCGGCGGCGTGAAGCAATCGGGCTACGGCCGCGAACTCGGCCCGGTGGGCATGGATGAGTTTGTGAACAAGCAGCTCTACTACGTGGCCGAGTAGACGGCGGTGCTGGGTGAGTGTGCATTTGCATACGCTCCTGACATAGCCGTTGACGTTTCGCACGGGATCTCCGCAACCACATTTTTGGCTGCGGCGTCTCAAATACGCTCGGGGAAACGCTCCCGAGGAGGCATAACCGATTGAGAAAGGTGGCACCCGCATGGTCCATGTCGGCAAGGAAATCGTGAACGCGCTGGAGGCGCAGGGCGTCGAGCGCACGTTCATCGTCCCTGGGGAAAGCTTCCTCCCGGTGCTGGACGGGCTGCACGATTCTTCCATCGACACAGTGGTTTGCCGGCAGGAAGGCGGCGCCGCCTACATGGCGGAAGCCCAGGGCAAGGCGACGGGCAAGCCCGGCGTTGCCATGGTCACCCGCGGCCCGGGTGCGTCCAACGCTTTCGTGGCCATTCATGCGGCATGGCAGGACTGCACCCCGATGGTGCTGTTTGTCGGACTGATCCCGTTTTCGGACCGGGACCGCGAGTCCTTCCAGGAGTTCGACCCGAAGGCGTGGTTTGGGACGCAGGCCAAGCAGGTGTTCGTTTTGGACGACCCGTCTTCCGCATCCCGCGTCGTGGCCGACGCGTTCTTCCAGGCTTCCACCGGCCGCCCCGGACCGGTAGTGGTCGGTCTGCCGGAAGATGTGCTCTACGAAGAGTTCGAAGGCACTGTGTATCCTCCCCGCCCGGTGTCGCGGGGAGGGGCGTCGCAGGGGCAACGGGACGCCGTCGAAAAGCAGCTTGCTTCCGCGAAACGGCCGCTGATCTACGCAGGTGGCCCCGGGTGGGACCAGGAGACCTCGCGCAAACTCGCCGAGTTCGCGGACGCCCACAACATTCCGGTGGTGCACGACTGGCGCGCAACGGACCGCATCGCGTTTTCCGCTGCCGCCAACGCCGGTTGGCTGGGCTACGGCCGCGACGAGAACGTCGCGCGCCTGTTGGACGACGCCGATGTGTTGGTGCAGGTAGGCGCGGCGCTTACCGACGTCCCGACGGACGGTTACACCCTGCGCCAAAGCCCGGACGCGGTGAACATCATCGCACTGATGGACACAGCGCTGCGCGGCCACTCCGGCGCGGTGACCGAACACATCGTGGCCTCGCCAGCGGAGTTCGTGGACGCGCTGGCCACATTGGACGTGCCGGTGGCGGACGAGCAGCGCTACGCCGCCGCGCACCAGGCGCACCTCGACTTTGCCGCGATCAGCCAGCCGGATACCTGGCGTAAAGCACCTGAAGGCACCGCCCACCTTGAGGAGGTGTTCCGGCAGCTTCAGGAGCAGGTTGGCAACGACGGGATCTACACCTTCGGCGCCGGCGACCACTGCATCTGGGCCCAGCGTTTCCTGCGCACCGAGCAGTTCCCCTCCCAGCTGGGCATGCGCAACGGCTCCATGGGGTACTCGGTGCCTGCGGCGGTTGCCGCCGCGCTGGAGTTCCCGGAACGCACCGTTGTTACGATCGCCGGCGACGGCGAATACCTGATGAACGGCCAGGAGTTCGCCACCGCAGTGCAGGAGGGCACCGCGTTCCTGGCGGTGACGGTGACCAACGGCCAGTACTCCACTATCCGCGGGCACCAGGAGAAGTACTTCCCGGGCAGGGTGAGCGGAACCCAGATGGTCAATCCGGATTTTGCCGAGGTGGCGAAAGCGTTTGGCGGCCATGGCGAGCTGGTCACTGCAGACGACCAGGCCGCCGGTGCCATCGAGCGGGCACTGCGGAAGGTGCGCGAGGAGCGCGTGCCCGCCATCGTCAATGTGATTGTGGCGCAGGAGCTGGGGCTGCCGGAATAGCGCCCTTCCACGGTAGCGAGGCCAGCGCGAGCGCCGCCTGCGACGGGACGGTGACGTCCAGGCCGGTGTGCGCCTTGAAGGACTGCAGGCGGTTGACCACCGTGTTCCGGTGGCAGTGCAGCAGCGCTGCCACATCTTTGGTGGATCCACTTTTCAGGTACGCCTCCACGGTATCCACCACATCCGGCGCACTCTTGCGCAGCTCCACCACCCCGGCGTGCGCAGCGTGAAGCTGCACAGGAAGCAACGGGCGGATCTGCTGCGCCGCTAACGCCCAGGCCACGTCCTGCACAGGGATGAGGCGGCCGGGGTTTTCCGCGGCGTCGAACATGCTCACGCTCGCACGCACAGCGGCTCGCACCGCCGCCAAGTTTGGGAGCTGGTTGAACGTCACCGCACCGAGGTGGTCTGTGTGATCCCGGATGAAATCCTGGGCTTGTGTGCTGGCGGGAAAGAAGGCCGCGTACAGGCCGTGGTATCCGTGGCCGAAGATTTCCCCGCGGGCGGCGAGAGGCTCCAGCACGGTTTGGGCCGGGGCCCACTCGCTGGGGTGGAACACCACGAGGTCGATGGCGGTGCCCTCCGCAATCCCCAGTGCCCTGGAGATGGCCCCCATGGCCTGCTCCCCCAAATGCTCGGCGGAAAAGAGCCGCTCAATGTGGCGGGCGTGGGCGAAACGGGCGTCGTGCCGCGCCCGCGCCTGCTCGGCCGCATACGCGCCGCGGATATGCACCGTGTAGCGCGACACCAGCTTCTGAATGTCCGCCACGTGCTCCACCAGCACAGGCAGCTGTTCCGGGGAAACCGTTGCGCGGAAGTGGTCCCACAACACAGTGAAGTCGATCTGGATGGCATCTACCAGCGCGGACAGGCGCACGCCCTGGTGCGCTCGTTTGGTGCCCAGCTGGCGGGCGTGCGCTGCGAGTGAGTCTTCATCCATCCCGTATTCGAGCTGCACCAGGAAAAGCCCCAGGATGCTGGAGGCTGTCGAGCGGAGCTCGGCGTCGTCCACGATGTCCTCGCGGTAGTAGCCCAAGTCGTGGAACTGCTCGAGGAAAGCATCGACGAGCTCGGGTAAGTCCTCACGAACCTGCTGGACAATGTCGTTCCAGCCGTCCGTCGAATCAGTGTGCATGTGCACAACGTTACAAGCGCGGGTTATGAGATGTG
Source organism: Corynebacterium haematomassiliense (assembly GCF_013978595.1). Taxonomy (GTDB): domain Bacteria; phylum Actinomycetota; class Actinomycetes; order Mycobacteriales; family Mycobacteriaceae; genus Corynebacterium; species Corynebacterium lehmanniae. The sequence goes on along the minus strand of NZ_JACDTZ010000001.1, from coordinate 1,725,774 downwards.
CCAGATGTCCGCAAAGAGGTGCCGATCACGGCGGTTACCCAATAGTGTCAGGGGACACAATTTAGAGCTGCACGGAGGAGGCGGGCTTATGAACGCAACCACCATCATCAACGCGCGCGCAAAAACTATGGACGGGGCGGGCGGCACCGCGACGTCGATACGCATGGGCTTCGGCCGCATCCTGGAGGTGGACAGCGAGCCAGCGCCCGGCGACACGGTGATCGATGCACGCGGCCGCACCGTCATCCCGGGGTTCAACGACGCCCACGCGCACAGCGTGTGGTTCGGCCAGACACTGCGGGAAATCAACCTCGGTGGCGCGCGCACGCGTGGCGACGTGCTGGCGGCACTGCGGACGGGAAGCACTGGCGACTGGGTCGTAGCCAGCGGATTCAATCCGAACCTGCTCACAGACGGGCCGGTGCCGATCGCCGACTTCGATCACGCAACCGCGGGCAAACCGCTGTTGATCAAGCACAATTCCGGGCACGCATACACGGTCAACAGCGAGGCGCTGCGCCGAGCCGGAATCGATCCGGCGAACCCGCCGCAGATAGAAGGCGGAGAAGTGGTCGTGGACGACACCGGCAACGCCACTGGGTTGCTGGACGAAAACGCCATGCGCCCGATCAACGATGTGCTGCAGCCGGAAAGCGAAAGCAACATCACCGACGCGCTTGACCGCGCCGGGCGGCACTACCTCGGCGAGGGCATCACCTCGGTGACGGACGCAGGCGTCGCAGGCGGCTGGATCGGACACAGCCCCCAGGAGTTCGGCTTCTACCAGCGGGCGCGCGAGATGGGAAAGCTCCACGTGCGTACGCAGGCGATGATCACTCTCGACGCGCTGCACGGCATCGACGGCCACGAGGGCGACCCGGAGGTGCACGGCCTCGACGCCGGCATCCGCACTGGACTTGGAGACGATCTGCTGCAGATCGGGCCAGTGAAGATTTTCACCGACGGATCCTTGCTGGGAAAGACAGCGGCCATGACCGAGGACTACGCCTGCTGCTGCCACGCCGGGTACTTCCAAGGCGACACCGAAACGATGCGTTCGCGTGCGCTCGCGGCAGCGGCCGGCGGGTGGTCGCTGGCATTGCACGCGATCGGAGACAAAGCGGTGGATTTTGCGCTGGACGTGATCAGCGAAGCCGTCGATAAGCATGGGCCCCGCACGGTCCCGCACCGCATCGAGCACGGCGGAGTGGTGCGGAACGACCAAATCGAGCGCATGGCCAAGACCGGAGTCGTGCTCGTGCCACAGCCGCGCTTCATCGCGGAATTCGGAGACGCGATGGCAGAGGCGATCGGCGCCGAACGGGCAGCACTTTCCTACCCGGCGAAGCGGCTGCTCCAGCGCGGCGTGGTGCTGCCGGGCAGCTCCGACAGGCCAGTGGCCACGGGCACCCCGCTCGCCGTGGTGCAGAGCTTTGTCGAACGCACCACGGCCGCGGGCAAAGAGTACGGGCCGGAGGACCGGATCACCGTCGACGAGGCGCTGTACGCCTACACCGCGGGATCCGCCGCGGCGACAGGCTGGGCTGGGAAAAAGGGGCAGATTGCGCCTGGCCAGCTCGCAGATCTTGTGGTCCTGGGAGCCGATCCAGCCGAAGTGCCGGCCAGCCAGATCGGCGACATCCCCGTTGAGGCCACTGTGCTGGGCGGGCAACTCGTCCACGGCAGCTTTTAGGAAGGACTTGAACACAATGCAGACCATTCAGCCAACAGATGAGCGGTTCCTCTCGGATTTCGCGGCGATGAGCAAGAACGGCGCAACCCCCGGCGGCGGCGTGGAGCGCCAGGCCGCAAGCGAGGGCGACGTGAAAAACCGCGCCTGGTTCACCGGCGTGCTCGAGGGTTTCGGCGCGGAAGTCGGCTTCGACGAGATTGGCAACCAGTACGGCCTGTTTGAGCTGGTGCCGGGCGCCCCTTACGTCGCTGTTGGCTCGCACCTGGATTCGCAGCCACTCGCAGGACGCTTCGATGGCGCGTACGGCGTGCTCGCCGGTGCCCACGCCGCCGCGCGTGTGGCCGCGAAAGCGAAAAGCGGCGAGCTGACACCCCGGTTCAACCTCGCGGTGGTGAATTGGTTCAACGAGGAAGGCTCCCGCTTCGCCCCGTCGATGATGGGCAGCTCAGTCTTCACCGGCTTCCTCGACCTCGGGGTGGCGCGTGAAGCCACAGACCTGCAGGGAGTTACAGCGGGCGAGGCCATTGATGCGGCGAAGTGGGCGCCGCTTATCGACGCCCCAAAGGTAGCCACCTACGCCGAAATCCACGTCGAGCAAGGCCGGGAGCTGGAAGATAACGGCAACCAAATCGGCCTGGTCACCGCCACCTGGGGCGCAAGCAAGTTCGCCGCCACAGTTCGCGGCGAGCAGGGCCACACTGGATCCACCATGATGCGGGACCGCCGCGATGCCCTGTTCGGCGCCTCGTTGGTGATTGCCGGCGTGCGCCGCCTGACAGAAGAGTTTGAGGAAGGGCAGCTGCAGGCGTCGGTCTCGCAGCTCACGCTGGAGCCCAACTCGCCGGTGACCATCGCGCGCGAGGTCCGCTTCAACGTCGACCTGCGCTCCCCTTCCGCGCAGGTGCTGGAGAAGGCGCGGGCGCGTGTGGACGAGATCGTTGCCGCCGCCTCCGACGAGGCAAAGGTCGATGTCGACCTCGAGCTCACACACGAATGGGCGCTCAACCCCTACCCCGAGGCCGGCGTAGAGCTGGCGCGCACGTGCGCAGAGGAACTCGGACTGTCCCACCAAGAGATCTTCACGGTGGCGGGCCACGACTCAACGAACATGAAGGAGCACTACCCCACCGTCATGCTGTTCATCCCCAGCGTCGACGGCATTTCCCACAACGAGGCCGAGTACACCACGGATGAAGACTGCCTCACCGGACTGGCTTTGCTTACCCGGGTGGTCGAAGAGTTGGCGGTTGGCAAGCTCGCACCCGATGAACGCTGATGCTCACCTGATTCAAACCAACCAATTCAGATGGCAATAGCCCCTACGAAAAGGATCCACACTTATGTCCACTACGTTTAGCCGGTCTTCTTCCGGCGAAAAGATACATGGCGGTCTGCCTGAGCTGCACAGCGACGAACACATCGCGCAGTCCCGCGCCGAGTTCCAGATGGACCAGCTCTCAGCGGCTGACGCTGAGGTGATCAAAGAAAACCGGGCCGGTGACGTACCAGACGGAAACTTCTTGTCCTGGGCCATCACACTGTTCGGCACCGCTGTCGGCGCCGGCATTCTGTTCTTGCCCATTGATGCCGGAAGTTTCGGCTTCTGGCCGCTACTTTTCGCCACGTTCCTTGTCCTGCCGCTCGTGTTTTTCTCCCACCGCACGTATGCGCGCATTGTGTCCGCGTCCCCGGAAAAAGGGCTGGATGTCTTGCAGGTCGTCACAGCCTTAACCGGGCGCAAGCGCGGCCTGGCTACAGCCATCCTCTACTGGCTCGCCATCTACCCGACGGTGCTGATCTACGGCATCTCCATCACCAACACGGTGGACAGCATGATCGTCAACCAACTCAACGGGCCGCACGTGAACCGTGTCGTGCTCGCCACGATTTGCGTGGGCCTGATGACGGGTGCGTTCGCCCTGGGCAAGAAAGCAACCCTGTGGCTGGCCAACATCCTTGTCTACCCCCTCATCATCGCCCTCGCCGCGGTGTCCATCTACCTCATTCCTAAATGGGACCTCGCCGGCTTCATGGAGTACGAATCTGGCACTCCGCTGTGGAAGTCCATGCTGCTGCTTCTGCCGGTGATGGTGTTCTCCTTCAGCCACATGGCGGCGCTGTCCCAGTTCGCCCTCGACGTGCAAAAGAAGAAGAAGGGCGACGTCGCGGCCACCGAGCGCGAAGTGTCCAAGATTGAGCTGATCACCGCGATCATGCTCGTGTTCTTCACCATGTTCTTCGTGTGGTCCTGCTCGCTCACCCTCGGTGCGGAGGGCATGGATGAGGCCCGCGCGCAGAACATCCCGATCCTGTCCTACTTCGCCAATGTCACCAACACCCCGTTCATGGCGGTGATCAGCCCGGTGATCGCCATCTGCGCGATCGCATCTTCCTACTTCGGCCACATGCTGGGCACCGAGGAAGGAACGTCCTACCTCATCCGCGTGGCGGCTCCGAGCGTAGCGGACAGGATTAACCCGCAGGCGTTGCGCTGGTGCATCTACGTCTTCGTGTTCGTGACTACGGTTCTGGTGGCAGTGCTCAACCCGTCGATTCTGACGCTGATTTCCGCGGTCGGCGGCATCTTCGTCGCCTTCCTCGTCTACATCGTGCCCAACCTGCTGTTTAACAAGGCCACCGCGTTCAAGCATTACGCTCGCCGTCCAGACACGATTTTCGTCCTCATCATGGGATTGATCATCATGGGCGTGACTATCTGGCAAATGTTCTAAGAAAGGACCGCTTGTGCTTCGTGCAGATCTTTCCCTCTTCCCGGACTACAAGCCCGGAAAGTCCGACGAAACAAAATTGAAGTTGTCCGCCAACGAGGCGAACTTCGGGCCCCTGCCTACCGCGCTAGAAGCGATCCGTGAATCGGCGTTGCGGGCGAACCGGTACCCCATCTCCGGCTCGCCGGTGTTGCGAAAGGCGTTGGCTGATCGCCTAGGTCTATCGGAAGAGCAGGTTGCGGTCGCGCCCGGGGCGTCGGCGGTGATCCAGCAGGCCGTACTGATGACGTGTGCGGCAGGCGATGAGGTCCTCTTTCCCTGGCGCAGCTTCGAGGCATACCCGCTCTACGCTCGCGTCGGCGGGGCCACCCCGGTCCAGGTCCCACTCGGCGAGGATGAGGCGATTGATTTGGATGCGGTTGCAGACGCAATCACAGACCGCACCCGCCTCATCATCATTTGCAACCCGAATAACCCCACCGGCCTGACCATCACCAAAGACGAGTTCACTGAATTCATGCGGCGGGTTCCGGAAGACATCGTGGTGGTGTTGGATGAGGCGTATTACGAGTTCAACGATGCCAAGGACACTCCGGACGGCGTCGAGGAAATCGCGAAGTATCCAAACCTTATCGGTGCGCGTACCTTCTCTAAGGCCTACGGTTTGGCGGGGTTGCGTGTCGGCTACGGCTTCGGCAACCCGGAGCTGATTCGCTCGCTCGGTCTAGTTGCGCTTCCGCTCACTGTCACCGAACTTTCGGAGCTTGCAGCCGTCGCGTCGCTGGAGGCGCATGATGAACTCATGGTGCGAGTTAAAGAGACTCAAGCCCAGCGCGACCGGGTCTCTGAGGAGCTCGGCGTACAGCGTTCTCACGGAAACTTCGTCTGGATTCCAGGCGTGAACGGCGCTGAGATTGAGCAGAAGATCAGTGCCGAGGGCATCATCATCCGCAGCTACCCAGATTCGGGAGCGCGCGTGAGCATTACCGACGAGGCAGAGACTGATCAGTTCCTTACCGCATGGCGGCGCGCGGGACTGCCTGTTAGCACGTAAGACAGCCTGCTGTTCGCCCGTTCCTGCCGTAAAATAGCGCTATGACCAGCGTCTTCTACACCACGTATTAGCGGCCGAGCTTCGGCAGCTGGATTGCGCCGGACTGCAGCGCGAAGTTCGCGATTAGGCCGAGCACCGCGAGCACAACAGTGGCGATGATGCCGCCCTTGATGCCCGCCTCCAGCGGCTCGGACTTGTAGTCCTCGCCGTCCAGGCACGCCTGTACAGCCTGGGCGTTGTTCGCCTTCTGCTGCGCCGCGGTGTCGGTGGAACCGAATGCCTCGCCGACGGCCGCGGCGGTGCGCTGGATGCCGGTGAGCTTGTTCAGCTCCACGCCCTCGATCCCCTTCTCCGCCACGATTTCCTGGGTGACGCTCTTGGAGCCGATGCCGTCGAGCTCAAGCTTGCACACCGGAGTGTTCTTGCTGCCGGCCATGGTGTTGGACGCGGCGTCTGCGGGGCCGGCCGCCAGGGAAACGGCCATCGTGGCGGCAACCGCAGCGGCGGTGAACTTCTTCATGGGAAACTCCTGTTCAGGGGCGGGAAACAACAATAGTCAATATATCCTGCGCCGAGACGGCTGTCCGCAAGAGGCCGTGGTGTACACCCGTGGTCTCCCCAGTTATTGCTGCGAGTCGTGGTGTTTTATGATTCCGTGTGGCTTAAACCACTCACATCTTAAGGAGTACCTTTGACCACAGCGGGCAAAGAGTTCAATTTGGACCACCTCACCGTCGCCGACAAACGGCAGGTAGAGGAAAACCGGTCCGGCGCCGTCCCCGACGGCGGCACCCTGTCCTGGGCTATCACCCTGTTCGGCACCGCTGTCGGCGCCGGCATCCTGTTCCTCCCTATCGACGCCGGCAGTTTCGGCTTCGTCCCCCTACTGCTGATCACCCTGTTCATCGGCCCGATGGTGTTCTTCTCGCACCGCACCTACGCCCGCATCGTGGCCGCTTCCCCGGTCAAGGGCCTGGACGTGCTGCAGGTGGTCACCGCGCTCGCCGGCCGCAACCGCGGCCTGATGACGGGCCTGATGTACTGGCTGTCCATCTACCCCATCGTGCTCATCTATGGCGTGAGTATCACCAACACGATGGACAGCTTCGTGGTCAATCAGCTCCACGGCCCCGAGGTACCGCGCTGGCTCATGGCCATCCTGTGCGTCGGCGTGCTCACCGGCGCCTACGCCTTGGGCAAGAAGGCCACCCTGGCCTTTGCGAACCTGCTGGTCTACCCCCTGATCATCGCGCTGGCCGCGGTGTCGTTCTACCTCATCCCCCAGTGGGACCTGGCCAGCTTCCGCTCCTACGAGTCCGACGTGCCGTTCTGGAAGGCGATGCTGCTGATCCTGCCGGTGTTCGTGTTCTCCTTCAACCACATGCCGGCGATGTCCCAGTTCGCTCTGGACGTGCAGAAGAAGTACCCGGATGACCTGGAGTCCACCAAGAAGGCCGTGGCGAAGACCGAGCTCATCACCACCGGCCTGCTGGTGGTGTTCACCATGTTTTTCGTGTGGTCCTGCACCCTGGCGCTGGGCGCCGACGGCATGGACGCCGCCCGTGAGCAGAACATCCCCGTGCTGTCCTACCTGGCCAACGAGACCCACACGCCGTTCCTGGCGATCCTCTCCCCGATCGTTGCCCTCTGCGCGATTGCGTCGTCCTACTTCGGCCACGTCATGGGCGCCGAGGAAGGCACCACGTACCTGGTGCGTGCCGTGGCCCCTGGCGTCGCTGAGCGTATGGACCCGAAGAAGCTGCGCTGGGGCATCTACGTCTTCATTTTTGTCACCACGGTGATCGCCGGCATCCTCAACCCTTCGATCCTGGACCTCATCTCCGTGGTCGGCGGCGTGTTCATCACCTTCCTGGTGTACATCGTGCCGATGCTGCTATTCCGCTACGCCAAGGACTACCAGCGCTACGCCAACAAACCCGAAACCTGGTTCGTGTTCGTGCTGGGCGTGGTGATCATGGGCGTGGCCATCTGGCAGATGTTCGCGGGGTAATCACCTAGAGGTGCACGACTTCGAAGTCGCCGTGCTCGGCGAGGTACTCCGCCGCCACGGAGCGGTGGCAAACTCCGGGGTCGGGCTCTGAGCAGAGGAAGGCGGAGCCGTCGATAAGCTTGGGCATTGTGCGCTTGGCATATTCGGCGCGCAACTGCTTCGCAAACTCGTCGAACGGCAAGCCCTCCTTGCGGTACGCGCGCATGAGGTCCTCGCTGGGCGCGAGTGCTAGCTCGTGGGAGTAGCCGATGCCCGCGATGGTGTCGAGGAACCACGGCAAATCCGACTCCTTGGTAAAGCCGGCGAGCTGGTTTGTGTTGTGCCGCCGGATATCCACGACCTGCTTCACGCCATTGTCCCGGAGAATGCTGAAGAATTCCTCCGCGGTCTTCTTGCTGTAACCGATGGTGTAGAGCTGCATGTTTGCGACCATAGCGGTGCGGCTCGCGGTACGTTGGCGCGGTTGCGGACTCCGCATTGCGGACAATTTCGGGTGGACCAACTATTGGTAATTGCCAACGAAAAGTGGGTCGAGACTGTCGGAACTCGAGCGGCAGGAACTGTGATTTTGTAAAAGTTTACATGCGAAACAGTGCATAAGCTCGCTACCTGCGGTGTTAAATCTGGACGCTCGTCTTAATTGTCGATTCGTACAAAACCACCTAGAACCCGCCCCCACCGAGAGCCCACCCAGAACCTGCTCCGCCCCGGGCCCCGCGCCGGGCGCCTGCATCCAAACGCCCTTAACTACACTGCATAACCATGACTGAGGCGACCCCGCACCGCTATACGGCCGAGCTGGCCAACACCATCGAGCAGAAGTGGCAGGCGTACTGGCGCGACAACCAGACGTTTTATGCCCCGAACCCGGTCGGCGACCTTGCCACCGGCGAGGAGCTGCCCACAGACAAGCTCAACGTCCAGGACATGTTCCCCTACCCCTCTGGCGCGGGCCTGCACGTGGGCCACCCGCTGAGCTACATCGCCACGGACGTCTACGCGCGCTACAACCGCATGCTGGGCAAGAACGTGCTGCACACGCTGGGCTACGATGCCTTCGGCCTGCCCGCGGAGCAGTACGCCATCCAGACGGGCACGCACCCGCGCGTGACCACCGAGGCGAACATCGCGAACATGCGCCGCCAGCTGGCCATGCTGGGTCTCGGCCACGACCCGCGCCGTTCCGTGGCCACCACGGATCCGGAGTTTTACAAGTGGACGCAGTGGATCTTCCTGCAGATTTACAACGCCTGGTTCGACGAGGACCTGCAGAAGGCCCGCCCGATCGAGGACCTGGTCAAGGACCTCATGTCCGGCGCGCGTCAGACGAAGGACGGCCGCAACTTCCGCGACCTGACCACGGAGGAGAAGCACAAGGCTATCGACGAGTTCCGCCTCGTCTACCTCTCCGACTCTATGGTCAATTGGTGCCCGGGCCTGGGCACGGTGCTGGCGAACGAGGAGGTCACCGCCGAGGGCCGCTCGGAGCGCGGCAACTACCCGGTCTTCCGCAAGCGCCTGCGCCAGTGGATGATGCGCATCACCGACTACTCGGACCGCCTGCTCGACGACCTTGACCTGCTCGAGTGGCCGGAAAAGGTCAAGAGCATGCAGCGCAACTGGATCGGCCGTTCCCGCGGCGCGGACGTGCATTTCGCCTCCCCCGCCGGCGACATCACGGTCTTCACCACCCGCCCGGACACCCTTTTCGGCGCGTCCTACGTGGTGCTTGCGCCGGAGCATCCGCTTGTCGACGAGCTGGTCACCGCCTCCTACCCTTCCGACGTGGACAGCCGCTGGACCGGCGGCACCGACACCCCGCGCGAGGCAGTCGATGCCTACCTGCGCTCGATCGCCGCGAAGTCTGACGTGGAGCGCCAGGAGAACAAGGAAAAGACCGGCGTGTTCCTCGGCTCGTATGCCGTGAACCCGGTCAGCGGCGAAGAGGTGCCGATCTTCATCGCCGACTACGTCCTCACCGGCTACGGCACCGGCGCCATCATGGCGGTGCCGGCGCACGACGATCGCGACTACGAGTTCGCTACCGTCTTCGGCCTGCCCATCACCCCGGTGCTGGACGGCGATGTCTCCGAGGCGGCGTTCACCGGCGACGCGGAGCACATCAACTCCGCGAACGAGGACGGCCTGGATCTCAACGGCCTGGGCAAGGGTGAGGCTATTGAGCGGGCGATCCTTTGGCTCGTCGATAGGCAGAGGGGTTCCGAGAAGATCCAGTACAAGCTGCGCGACTGGCTGTTCGCGCGCCAGCGCTACTGGGGCGAGCCGTTCCCGATTGTGTACGACGAGAACGGCCAGGCGCACGGGCTGCCCGAGGACATGCTGCCGGTGGAGCTGCCGGAGGTGGAGGACTACAACCCCATCGCCTTCGACCCCGACGACGCCGACTCCGAGCCCGCCCCGCCGCTGGCTAAGGCCACCGACTGGGTCGAGGTCGAGCTGGACCTGGGCCACGGCAAGCAGAAGTACTGGCGCGACACCAACGTGATGCCGCAGTGGGCCGGTTCCTCCTGGTACCAGCTGCGCTACATCGACCCGACCAACGCCGACGCGCTGGTGGACATCGAGAACGAGCGCTACTGGACGGGCCCGCGCCCCGACGCGCACGGCGAAGGCGACCCGGGCGGCGTGGACCTCTACGTCGGCGGCGTGGAGCACGCGGTGCTGCACCTGCTCTACGCCCGCTTCTGGCACAAGGTGCTGTTTGACCTGGGCTTTGTCACCTCCCAGGAGCCGTACCGCCGCCTGTTCAACCAGGGCTACATCCAGGCCTACGCCTACACCGACTCGCGCGGCGTGTACGTGCCGGCCGCCGAGGTGGAGGAAAAGGACGGCAAGTTCTTCTACCAGGGCGAAGAGGTCAACCGCGAGTACGGCAAGATGGGCAAGTCCCTGAAGAACTCCGTCGCGCCCGATGATGTGGTGGAAGAGTACGGCGCCGACACGCTGCGCGTCTACGAGATGTCCATGGGGCCTTTGGACACCTCCCGCCCGTGGGCGACCAAGGACGTCGTCGGCGCGCACCGCTTCCTGCAGCGCCTGTGGCGCCTGGCCGTCGACGAGGCCACCGGTGAGACGTCGGTCGTGGACACCGCGCTCACGGACGAGGACTCCAAGGCCCTGCACCGCACTATCGCCGGCGTGCGCGATGACTACGAGCACCTGCGCGACAACACCGTCGCCGCCAAGCTCATCGAGTACGTCAACTACCTGACCAAGACCTACCCGAACGGTGCGCCGCGTGCCGCCGTCGAGCCGCTGGTGCAGATGGTCTCGCCGCTCGCACCCCACATCGCCGAAGAGCTCTGGTCGGTGCTGGGCCACTCCGAGACCATCACGTTCGAGCCGTTCCCGGAGTTCGAGGAGCAATGGCTTGTCGACGACACCGTGGAAGTGCCCGTCCAAATCAACGGCAAGGTCAAGGCGCACATCGACGTCGCCACCGACGCCTCCAAGGACGACCTCGAGGCCGCAGCACTTGCCGACGAGCGCGTCGCCGACCTGGTGGCCGGCAAGAACGTGGTGAAGGTGATCGCCATCCCGGGCCGCATGGTCAACCTGGTGGTGAAGTAGGGGGCTTGGGCTTTGGGGCGGGGGCCGCCCGGCCCCGGCCCGCCCGACCCCAATTTATTCACCCGCCGGGGCCTCCTCGGTGAACAAATCCCTTTTTGAGTGGTTGAATTGTTCATTTTCCCCAGGTCGCTACGCCCACGAGAGTGATCTATTCATCGCGCGGTGAATGAATTTGCCCGGGCGGCGAAAGTCGGGCGGGCCGGGCCCTGCCCCGCGACCCCTCCCGACACATCGCGGCCGAATCTGTCAGGCGGCCCGCAAACCCCCAGGTCGGCGCAAACGGCTGCCGTGATGTGTCAGGAGCCCGGCCGGCCCGGCCCCGCCTGCCGCCCGGGTCTGTGACTGGTGTGACTGATAAAGTCCCAAGTGAACGGAACCCACGATCACGAAGGATGAGTGCATGTCCACCCCTTATAACGGCGGCGGGTACGAGCCGTACCCGGAGCACCCGGAAGGCAGCCACCCGGAAAACGGCACCGGCGACACCGGCGACCGGGCCGGCGACTACCCGGCCTACAGCAGCCCGAACACCGAAAGCACCTACGACGCGTTCGAGGTGAACTCGGCGGCGTCGATGGCCGGCGCCTCCGCGTTGCGCTTCCACGGCCAGCAGCTCACTGACAACGCCCCCGGCGACGGCGTGTCCCCGCACCCGATCAACGACCCGGCGTCGAACGGCTGGTTCCACGTGAAGGGCACCGGCAAGCTCGAGGTCATGGAGGCGCTGAGCTGGGGCGGCAAGGCGCTGTTCGCCAACGCCAAGCTGTGGATCCCGCTGGGCGTGGCCTGCACGGTGCTCGCGGTGCTGGGCCAGTTCTTGCCGGGCGCGGGTGCAGCCATCGGCTCGATCGGCATGCTGCTGCTCGCGCCGTGGATGGTTGGCGTGGCGTTGCAGCAGACGCTGGTGAAGCAGTTCACGTACAACGAGGCGAAGGCGCCGGCGTACGGCAAGACGCTGGGCGTGACGGCGCTGCTCGGCGTGCTGGCCTTTATCGTCTCCATGATCCTGCTCATGGTGCTCGCGTTCGGCGCGCTGACCACCATCGACCCGTCCACGCTGCCGGATAACCTGGAAAACCTCACCCCGGAGGAGATGTGGAACATCGTCCGCCCGATTCTGGGCGCGTTGGCCGTCACGGGTGTGATTGGCCTGCTGGTGCTGCCGTTTTTCACGTTCCAGGCGTGGTACGCGGCGGATAATAACGGCTCGTTCGGCAACGCTATTTCCGCCGGGTTCAAGGCTGGCGCGTCGAATTACCTGAAGATCCTGGGCTTCGTGGTGCTCGCCGGGTTGATCAACATCGTTGGTGCGGCGCTGTTCTTCGTCGGCCTGATTGTCACGATGCCCGGCACCATGCTCGCCGCGGCGCACGCGTACCGCCAGATCTCCGGCGGTCCGGTGCCCAAGGAAGCTACAGCGTAACGACGGCGCGTCCGCTCCACCCACCATCGAGCAGCGAACGCCCAACTTCTTTAACGCCGTCCAATCCGACTTCTTCGGTGCGGATGGCGTTGGTGTCTACGGATTCGTCGAGGAGCGACCACGCCTCGTCGCGAAGCTTGTTCGGCGCGTCGACGGAGTTGATGCCCACCAGCTGCACCCCGCGCAGGATGAACGGCAGGACGCTGGCGGGCAGGTCGTTGCCGGCGGCCATGCCGCAGGCGGTGGCCACGCCGCCCCACTGCAGCTGCGACAGCGCGTTGGCCAAAACGGGGGAGCCGACGGTGTCCACCACGCCGGCCAGGCGAGCCTTCTGCAGCGGCTTGCCGGCCTCGGCGAACTCGGCGCGGTCCACAACCTCAGCGGCGCCGAGCTCCTTCAGCCAGGCGCCATGCTTATCGACGCGCCCCGTCAACGCCCACACCTCATACCCCCGCGCCGCCAGGAGCTGCACCGCGATAGATCCGACGCCGCCGGTGGCGCCGGTGACGAGCACGGGGCCGTCGAGAGGCGAAAGCGCGACGCGCTCCAGACCTGCGACCGAAAGTGCTGCGGTGTAGCCCGCGGTGCCGATCGCGGCCGCCTCGAACGCGGAGAAGCGCTCGGGCACGCGGGTGATGTCTTTAGCGTCGATACGCATCTGCGGGGTGTAGCCGCCGTGGCGGCGCTCACCGATGCCGCGGCCGTTGACGGTGACCAGCGTGCCGTCCTCGAGGGTGCCCACCGCGTCGATGCCCGGCACCGTCGGCAGTTCGCGCAGGATGCCGCGGTTGCCGGACAGCGCCATCGCGTCCTTGTAGTTCACCGACGAGTGGCTCACGTTGATCAGGGTGTCGCCCTCACCCGCGAACGCCGCTTGCGGCTCTATGATCTCCGGTCCATTTTCAGTGACAATCAAGCTGCGATTCATGGCCGCCAGCATAGGCGCACAGGCTGATGTCTGCGGACAGTTTAATCTGGTGTCATGGTTTCCGTGCGGCCGACGACTAGGGTGCTGAAGACGCTCAACGGATCTGACAAACTTCCCCCGCGAACTGCCGCGGCGTACCGATGTGCAACGCGAGTCGACGATCCAGATACGCAGGTCAACTACCTGCGGGAGGCGGTTTCACACGCCCAAGAGGAGCTCGCATTAGCCACCTACATTCAGAAGAGATTCGACCAGGGCATCTTCGAACGGCACCGCAGTTTCGCGGATCCCATCTTCGAGTCGCGCGACACGGCGCGGCCAGCTGGCGCGGCGCTGTAGTGCACGCGGGAGGCGAGTATGCCTGGCTTGTCTATGTGGCAATCCACGACCACTTCCACTCGGAAGTGAAAGCTGCATTGCAAGGTATGCGGCGGGCCGGCACACTTGGACCAAGCGGCGCCGCGGGTGGCGGGCGCGACCTTACGCTGTGAACCGGTGCACAACCAGAGCCATCGAGTGACCCCCAAGGTCAGGTGGCGCCCCCTCGATGGCGGCGCGGCACCCGGAGCCTAGGAGCCAAGCTGGCCAGCGTCCGGCGAACCGCGAATTCGCCCCGCGACAAGGCCGCGCCGGATGGTCGCCCTCGGACCGCGACGCTGCGGCTGGCGAGGGAGCGGACCAGGGTCAGACCGAGGAGAGCGCCCTTGCCTTGATCTGGTCGAACTCCTGCTGGGTAATCGCTCCCGAGTCGAGAAGGGCCTTCGCCGAGGCGATCTCATCGGTCGGGCTCGATCCGGCGGAGCCGCCGGCGACGGACTTGATGTACTCATCCTGCCGCTGCTGGAGCTCCTGGCGCGCCTCGACCGCGCGGTCGGTCATCCCCCGACCTCGAACAAGCAGGTACGCGAGCATTCCGATGAACGGCAGCACGATGATGAACACCACCCACAGCGCCTTCGCGAAGCCGCCGAGGTCCTTGCTGCGGAAGAGATCTCCGAAGATCCACCACAGGGACATGAGCCATGCGAAGAAGATGAAGAACTCGAACATGGCGAGTAGGAATGAGCCGTTGTCGTCGAACATCTGCTGACTGCCTCCTGACTGGATGGACGCTGGCCGAGCGGTCCACGCGGACCCCAGCGCACGACGGTTAGGAACAAGGACGTGCTCGGGCCATCGCCGAACCACTTTAGCAGCTCTTCCTCACCAAGTGTGGTAGCCGGGTTGCGACACGCTGACCGGGTTGGGCTGGTGAAGAACATCAAACACAAGCGGACCCGGCCCTACAGACCCCAGACCAACGGGAAGATCGAACGCTTCCACCGCACCCTGGCCGATGGCTGGGCCTACGCACGCTGCTACACCTCCGAGGCCGAGCGCCGCGGAGAGCTCGACGGCTGGCTCCACTACTACAACCACCACCGCCCCCACACCGCCTGCGGCAACCAGCCACCCTTCTCACGATTGACGGGCATTGAGGCCAAGTCAACTGCTAGGCAGCCATGAAGATCGCCATGCCGACCAGGAGAAGGACCCCGTAGAAGGGTGCAATCGACCATGAAGCCCACACGCGCCCGCGAGGGATCCAGCAGTGGAGCCGCGCCAAGGTGCGTTCCCATCGGGTAACGGGCTCAGGAGTCGGATCGGAAGCGTGCGCAACATCCAAGGAGAAGAGCGGTACATCGCGAGTTCCATTTGCCACCGCGTCGTAGAGCGCGCGATACGCCTGCTCCTGCCGGAGGTAGTTCGCGTCGAGGAAGCCGAATAGTCCAGCCGCCAATACCCCCAAGAGCGCGACAGTTCCTGCATGTTGAGTCAACGCGTAGCCATATGTCGCAGTCACAATAGGGAGAAGCCACGCCTTGGCATTCGCGGAGGCGGCTGACATCCTGGTGACCACCGCCTGGATGAAGTCGAGGTGCTTGCGCACGTCCTCGGCCTTCGCAGAACCACCTTCGGCGGCCGTCATGAGGGCGGCACCTGTCGACAAGCGATTCGCAGCTTCTCCCATGCAGCGTCCTTCTGCTCCTCGGTGTAGTTCGTTATTGGCGGCCAGATGCGACCAACGGAGTCGTTGCTCCATCGAGGGACGATGTGAACGTGGAGGTGGAACACAGTTTGCGTGGCAGCTCTCCCATTCGACTGGATGACGTTGAGGCCCTCAGGACGCAGCACGTGCTTGACCACTTGAGACAATCGGGTGGTCGCAACGCCTAGGTGCCGCGCGAGCTCGTCGTCGAGACTCCAGATGTCCGAGATATGGTGCCGGGGAACCACCAAGGTGTGCCCCAGTGTGGCAGGCTCCAGCGGGAAGAAGGCAACTACGTGTTCGTCTCGATACACCTCCCGCGCATCCGGATCCTCCCGCTGCACGATCTCGCAGAAGGGACACTCTTGAACGTCGATCATGGCCGCACAACCCCCTGCGCAGACCACCGTTCCAAGTTGTCGACCAACTTGCCGTACGTGGCCTTCGAATCGATGCCACCGGTCCAACTCAGGACGGTCGGATCGAAGACCGGGATGCCAGCAGCGGGATTGAAGGGACTCCGCCCCAGGGAATCCACGCTTCCCATCGAGGACAGTCCGTGGATATGGACGCCAAGAAGGGGTTTCCTGTCGGCCCATGCCTTCTTGATCTCGTACTTGACCCAGGGGCGACTGGCTGTCTCTTGACCGATGAGCACGATCACTGCCTTCTTGTATGCCATCTCCTTCTGGATCCAGTTCTTGATCGCCTGATCGCCCTGACGGCGAACTGATTCCCATCCCTGAGCGTTCAGCAGTGGCTGCCCCTCCAAGGCGTTGATGTTGCGCACCAACTGGACGCGGTGAACGTCGCGGAGATAGTGGAACGAGTAGAAGACGGACTTAGCCATGATTCCCGAGCGCCTTCCTTTCCCTGCGGCCAGAGCGTCCCGGACGAGCCATGCTTATCAGCTCCGTCTGACACTTCGCCCGAACCGTCTTCGAACTGCTGCAAACGCGAAGACTGCCTTGACTGGTTGACAGGCGCAGCGGTGTTCCCGCTCCGGTGGCACTGCTAGAAGACTAGACCTGAGACCCAACGCACCCAAGGCCGCCAGTTTTCGACCAACGTCTTCGGTCAGTACACCTAGAGGTCCTCCAGCTCCGACAGGGCATCGCCCGAGTATTTGGAATGCGCAGAATCATGGGTGTCGTGCAACGCGTTGGCGACGAACTCCGCCCCAGCCTCACGAGTCGCCATGAAATCGCGGAGATCGGACATCTTTAGGCGCTGGTGGCTGCCCACGAGGTGGAAGGGAAGGTCACCGTCCCTCATAAACTTTAGCAGGTGCGGGCGGCTCATTTTCATGAGCTTTGCAGCCTGGTTCGGGGAGAGCTCCGCATCGTCGGCAAGCAAGTTCACGGTGATGCCGTCTTCGTTTGCCTCCGCGACCCGCTGAAGAAGGACACCCAGCGGGGAATCTTGTTCCTTGCGTATGAATTCGCGCAGACGCTCAAGTTCCGCCTCGCCGAGCGAATTCCCCTCCAACTGACCAAGCAGTGCGTTGGACATGGGGTCCTCCTTCCATCGTTCATCTGTAATAACTGTAACTGCGGGCCGGCGGGAAGTGCAACCCCACGGTTATCCACTTCATATGCACCATCCAAGCCGCAAGCAGAATCTGCGCCTACGGTGGGCCGGGTGAAATCAACGAGCAAAACCAACGACGCCGCTACCCACGTCGCGGCGGTGGTGACCGCGCTGGTCGTGCTCGCGTTCACGGTGGGCAAGGCGTTCGTGTCCATCCCAGGGTTGTGGTCGGCGGAGTCGCACCAGGTCAGCCAGATCCGCCTGAACCCGCTGGAGACCTTCGAGTACGCGCGCGTGTGGTGGGGCCCGTGGTTGAACCTGTTCGGCAACATTGCGCTGTTTCTGCCGGTCGGCTTCGTCGCGTACCGGGGGTCGGTGGGGCGGGCGGTACTGTTCGGCCTGGTGTGCAGCCTCGGCATCGAGGTTGCCCAGTACGTGTTCTCGTGGGGCTACAGCGACACTGACGACGTGCTCTGCAACGTCGTGGGTGCGTGGCTGGGGGCGGGGGCGGCCGGAGGGACGTCGAGAGGCAATCGCGCAACGGTGCTGTGGTGCATCGCCGCGGCCGGTGCGGTCGTGCTGGTTGTGTGGGCGGCGCTAGGGTTGAGCGCATGAGTGAGCGCGGATGGTTTACCAGGCGGGTCTTCCCCGACGGCGGGGAGCCCGACCCGCGCTTCACCCTGGCCAACGAGCGCACCTTCCTCGCCTGGACCCGCACCGCGCTGGCGTTTCTCGCGGGCGGGATCGCGCTCGAGGCGTTTGAGCTGCCCGGCATCGAACCCGGCGTGCGCAAGGTCGCGGCCGCTGCGGTCATTCTGATCGCCATGGCCATTTCCGCAGGTGCGGCGGTGCGGTGGGTGCGCATCGAGCGGGCCTTGCGTCACGACGAGCCGCTGCCCGCCCCCGCCATCATCCCCGTCTTGTGCGTGGTGGTGTTCGTCGCGGCGATGGTTGTGGCGGTGAGCCTGCTCGCATGATCGCCGTCGCCGACCCCGGCCTGCAGCCGGAGCGCACCGCCATGAGCTGGACGCGCACCGCGCTGGCCATGCTCGTCTGCGCGGCCACGCTGCTGCGGTGGGCCGGTGCTTACCCGGCGCTGATCGTGGTGGCGTCGGTGGTGCTGGCGGCGGGCGCGCTGGTGATCGTGGCGCTGAACCGGCGCGCGTACCGCTTCGAAGCCTCCGCGCTTGCCGACGAGCGCAGCGCCCCCAACGCCGCCGCCGTGTTTTTGCTGACCGCGATGATGCTCGGCACCGGCGGGCTGGGGCTGTACCTGGTGGTGGGGTGAGGGGCGGGCCGCGCGGTTAGCCGTTACGGAAGCGTTTTGTCTGCTGGTAGTTATTGCGGTGGACGCGCATCATCGCGCGGCCCTGGTCGGAAAGGTGGGAGTGTCCGGGGGAGGTTTCCTCCACGACGTTGAAGGCGTAGAGCCAGGGGATGAGGAAGTCCATTGACTCGGGTGGCGTGGCGCCGCCGTCGCCGATGAACCATTCGATGGTGGCTTCCCAAAGCTCCCACCCCACCAGTGCTTCGAACAGGCGGAGCGAGTGCTCGACGTAGAACCTGTGGGTGGAATCGTCAGCCAGGAACTGTTCGCCCGCCTTGGTGAGGGTGATGACGCCCTTGCGCTTTTTCAGCAGCCCGGATTCCACGAGCACGTCCGAGACCTCGTCGGGGTCCCGTAGCTCGGTGATCGCGACGATCCCGCGCGCAGTCTCAAGCGGCAGGAGTCCCCTTTTCAGCGTGACGCCGTCGGCGAACAGCTCCACGAGCTGCTCGACTACACCGGTGAGGGTGAGCGGGGGCAAATCGTCGAAGGAGCCCGGCACCTCTACCCCGCCCGGCCCGCCAAGCATGTCGCCGAAGAACTCGGTCACGGCGTTGATCATGGTGGGGTTGCGCTCCGGGTGCGGGTCCATGTCGATGATCTGGAGCAGGTCGGGGCGGGACTGGAGGAAGTCGTCGAAGTGCTGGGCCAGGCCGGGGCCGTCGCCGTGCTCGTCGGCGGCGGCGACCTCGTCGAAGAACATCTCCTCGGCGACGTTGCCGATGCGGGTGGCCACGGACACCGGGTCGGCCTGCGTCATGCGGTCGAGCATCCGCTCCGGCGGCATGACGGGCAGGTAGGAGAACATCAGGGTGATGGTCTCTAAGTCCGGCTCGATGCCGGCGGCCAGCAGGCGGGCTTGGTTGCGGAAGGTGGTCATCAGCTCTGGTCCCGAGCAGGCTTCGACGACGTCGGGCCCGGCGGCGTCGATAAGCATGGGCGTAGGCCCCTCGATGTTGGAGGGGCCGAGGACCTCGACGTGGATGTTCCAGTTGGCGGCTGGGTCGTAGACGTAGGTCATGGGCCGCATCTCGGCGACTGTGAGCTCGTTTTCCTGGTGCTCGCCGGGGCCGGGCACGGCAGTAAAGACGGAGCGCTGCGTGCCCTCCTGGCTGACGTAGAGGTGGGTGGCGGCGCCGGTGAAACCGAGGGACGCGTCGATGATCTGGGAGAGTTCGCCCAGCGTCATGGTCTCTTCGACGTTTACGCAGCGGGAAATTTCGGGCGAGGTGCCCTCCACGATCATGAGCACTGAAACGGTCATACCGGCAACCTTACGGCCTAAACCACGAACAGGAAGGCGCACACGACGGCGGTCACCGCGCCCGCGGTCAGCGGCACGGCGGTGCGGCGGACCACGTCAATCGGGTTGACCTGAAGCGCACCCGCGACGATGAGCACCGCGGCGTTGACCGGGGAGGCCTGGCGCATGGTGTTGGAGGCGGCCCAGATGGAGGTGAGCATCTGCGGGGCGGACACGGCGGAATCCGCCGCGATGCCCGGCACCATCTCGGAGAACGCGAAGTAGGGCGCCACGCCGGAGCCGGTGAGCAGCGCCATCGCGGCGGTGGCGAGCACGAACACCAGCACCATCAGCACGGCGGCGCCGGAGGAGGCCTGGGCCAGGTTGGTCAGGGCCTCGATCACGCCCATCTGCGTGATGCCCTCCACCAGGATGGCGGCGGCGACGATCAGGGAGACCACGCCGGCGGCACCCTCGCCCAGGCCCTTGAAGAACTCCTGCAGGGAGTCGGTGGCGTAGTTGACGTCGCGCAGGCGGATGGCCTCGATGATCATGGTCACCATCAGCGAGACCACGGTCACCGGCAGGATGCCGGCCTCGAAGGAAACCACGCCCAGGCGGTTCAGGGCGGCGGAGACGATGATCAACAGCAGCGGCAGAAGCGGCAGGATGGCGTAGAAGCCGGGCAGGCCCTCGGCGCGCTCGACGGCTTCGCGGATGCGGCGCTCGGACTCGCTGTCCTTGGCCGCCTCAAGCTCGGCGTCCGACGCGCCGGCACCGGACTTGACCAGGTCTTTCTTGTCGCAGTGGCGCTGCCACCACATGTGCACAAACGCGATGACCACCAGCGCGGGGATGGTGGCTTTGGCCACGTTGCCGAAGGTGAACTCGGTGACGGTCATGCCGGTCAGCTCCGCGCCCTGGATCAGGCCGGCCTCCAGCGGCGACGGCGCGATGGTGGAGGCGGTGGCCACGATCGCGCCGACGGTCAGCGGCGTCAGCCCCGCGGCGATCAGCGCCGGCATCAGCGTGGCCACGAGCAGCAGCGACAACGCACTGGCAGAAGGCACGACGAAGGACAACAGCGTAGCGACGGCAAACCCGATGGGCACGAGCCAGTAGGAGCCGTGGAAGCGGCGCAGCGGGCTGGACAGCGCCACCACCGTCTTGGCGTCGGCGCCGATGTGGCGCATGTAGCCGACGAAGCCGAACAGCACCATGATCGCCATGCCGGTGCCGGCGAAGCGGGACTTGAACAGGGACTCGATGATCAGCAGCTCGTCGTAGAACGCGTTGCCGGAGGACTCGATGTCCGCGGTGGAGTGGTCAATGCGCCCGGTGGCTGCGGCGATCATCAGCAGCAGCACGCCGACAGCGAAAATGGAGGAGGCCGCGTGGACCTTCTTGGCAATGAAGTAGCCGACGGCAATGACGGCGAGAATGGCAAAGAAAATATAAAGCACGCTGCGATTATGCAGTGCGAAACCACACCCCGCTGGGCGAATGCGTAAGGTGTGGCAAATCTCTCGGCGAAAACCCGCCGCAAACGCTAAGCCGGCTGCCCGCCCAGGATGAGCACGTGAGCGATGTTCTCGGAGCGGTTCTTCAGCCCCAGGGTGCGGTGGCCGGCGTCCAGCATGCCGGCGGAGTGCGGCGGCACCGGGGTGTTGTTCACGGTGATGTCCCCGTCGGGGGCGACCACGGCGTACTCGAACTCCTCGTAGACCGTGACCGCCAGTTCGGTCTCCGGCGCGATGGTCAGCTGCGCCGCCACGCAGGGCTCGTCGGTTTCCACGGCACCGGTGCGGCCGAACATGCGCCCGGCGAAGACGAAGGCCTCGCCAGCGGACTCGGTGGTCACGCTGCGCAGGCCGAACGCGTCCGGCTGGGCGCGCTGGATCTTGTCGGGGACCGCTTCAGCGTCGATTAGCACCTGCACCTGCGCGCGTTCGAGCACGCCGCCGAGGCGCGCGGTGCCGTCGTGCCGCCACGCGAAGGATTTGCAGCCTGCGGGGGTGTCGTCGGGGCCGCCGAGGCCCCTGAGGAATGCGACCCCGCGCCAGGGGCCCGCGTTCAGCTCTATGAATGACATGGCGGCAAGCTTATATGATCCGGCGCTGCCGGGCTTCCTCCACGGCCGCGGTACGGTTGTCTACCCCGAGTTTGGCGTAGATGTGGATCAGGTGCGTCTTCACGGTCGCCTGCGAGATGAACAGCTGCTGGGCGATTTCCTTGTTGGAGGCGCCGGTCTGCAGCGCGCGCAGTAGCTCAATCTCGCGCGCGGACAGCGCCTCGGCCGGGTTGACCAGGCGGTCCGCCAGCACGTTCGCCACCTGCGGGGAGAGCACCCTTTTGCCTTGCGACGCGCTCCGCACCGCCTCGTACAGCTCATCTTCCGGCGCGTCCTTGAGCAGGTAGCCCATGGCGCCGGCCTCCACCGCGGCGACCACGTCGGCCTGGGTGTCGTAGGTGGTCAGGATCAGCACCGGCGGCCCGCCGGCGGCGACCAGGCGGCGCGTCAGCGTGATGCCGTCCGCGCCGGGCATCTGGATGTCGGAGACCACCACGTCCACCCCCTCGGGCACCTCGGCGTTGCCGTCGGCGGCCTCGGCGACGACTTCCACGCCGTCGAAGGAATTGAGGACGGCGCGCAGGCCGGCGCGGACGACCGGATGGTCGTCGATAAGCATGACGTTCAGCGTCATTTCTCCTCCACAGGCAGGGTTGCGGCGAGGACGTTGCCCTCCACCGTAAGCTCGCCGCCGACCTCCTCGACGCGGGCGCGCAGGCCTTTCAGGCCGTAGCCCTCGGGCCCGGTGATGCCGCGGCCGTTGTCGAAGACGTCGATGGTTGCGGTCGCACCAAGCCTATCGACGGTCACCACCGCCGACGAGGCACCCGCGTGGCGCACGATGTTGCTCAGGCCCTCCCGCACAACGCGCTCCGCCACCGACGCGCACGGTTCCGGCAGGTCAACGGCCTGGACGCGGACCCCGAGCTGCTCGCCGAGCGCGCGCTGGCGGTCCTGGGCGTGACGCGCCAGGCGCTCAAGGCGCACCGGCAGCGTCTCGCGCTTCGGGGCCTGCGGCTGCGCGGAGTTCTCCGCGACGAAACGACGCGCCTCCGCCAGGTTGTCGGAGGCGGTGGAGCGGATCACGCCCAGCGTCTCGCGCGCCGGGTCGCCCTCGCCGAGCTGCTTGTCCATCGCCCGGCCCAGCAGCACGATGGAGCTCAAGCCCTGCGCCATGGTGTCGTGCACCTCGCGCGCCAGACGCGCCCGCTCCTCCGCCACGCCCGCCGCGTGCTCGGCCTTCGCGGCCTCGCGCTGGGCGGCCTTGAGGTCCTCGGCCATCTGCCGGTAGTGGTCCGCCTCCGCGCGCAGCGCCTGGTAGGCGTGCACGATGATCACCGCCAGCACGGTGCCGATGGTGGGGCCGATGACCGCGCCGGGCCCGCCGCCGGGGGCGGTGGCGGAAAGCGCCACGGCCAGAAACGCCGCCGCGGCCGCGAGCTCCCACCACGCGGGCAGCAGCACGCAGGCCAGCATGACCAGCGGGAACTCCAGCCAGACGAACTCTTCGGACATCTGCACCAGCCCCACCCACAGCGCCGCCACGACCGCGAGCCACGCGTAGGGCGCCCACGCCGGGTAGTCCTTGCCGTGGAAGTGCCAGACGGTGCCCGCCATGTACACGCAGGCGAACGCCAGGGGCAGGGCGAGGGCGGTCACGGGGGCGTCGCTACGCAATTGCCCCACGAGCCCCACCGCGAGCAGCACGGCGACGAGCACGTGCAGGCTCACGCGCAGAAAATCGAGCAGGCGGGTGGTGGACAACATGCGTCTGAGCGTAGATCAACCGATCGGTTGAGCGGGATTTCAACCGCCAGCGCGATGTATCAAGGTGCAGGTCAACGGCAGGATTTACACCATGTTCGTAGGAATCAGAGAAATCACGTCAGCCAAGGGGCGCTTCGGGCTGATCGCAGGCACCGTGGCGCTGATTACGCTGCTGGTGGTCGTGCTCACTGGCCTGACCGCCGGCTTGGGCAAGCAGAACACGTCCGCGCTGGAGGCGCTGGACCCGAAGTCTGTGGTCTTCCAGGACCCGGAGGACATCTCGTTCACCACCTCCCGCGTCGAGGCGCGCGACGGGCTCACCCCGCTCGGCGCCAGCCAGATGCTCATGACCAAGGGCAACGGCGAGGACGCGGCCGTGGCCATCCTGTCGCTGCCTAAGGGCACCGAACTTCCAGGGGGCCAGACGCTTTCCGACGAAGCCGTGGCCGCACCCTCCCTCGACGTCGGCGAGGGCGAGACCGTGACCGTCGCCGGCAACGAGATCACCGTCGGCGCGATCGGCGAGGACCTCGCGTTCTCCCACTCCCCCGTCCTGTGGGTGCCCACCGGCTTCTGGCAGGCGGCCATGCACACCGACGCCGACGGCTCAGTTCTGCTGGCAGACCACGAGGTCGACGGCGGGGTGGGCCTGAAGGAGGCCTTCGACGGCCTGCCGGCCTACTCCTCGGAGCAGGGCTCGCTGAAGCTCATCCAGGGCTTCCTCTATGCCATCGCCGCGCTGGTGATCATCGCCTTCCTCACCGTGTGGACGATGCAGCGCACCCGCGACCTGGCCATCCTGAAGGCCATCGGCGCGTCCAACACGTACCTGCTCAAGGACGCCCTCGGCCAGGCCGCGGTGATTTTGGGGCTCGGCGCGCTCATCGGCGGCGTCGCCGCCTTCGGCCTGGGCCTGCTCATGCAGGGCGGCGCGCCGTTCTCGCTGACCGCGCTCACGGCGGTCGCTCCCCCGGTGGCCATCTGGGCCCTGGGCATGGTCGGCGCCCTGATCGCCACCCGTTCCATCACGAAAGTTAACCCTCAGGCGGCTCTTGGAGGTGTCGCATAATGCTCGAACTCAACGATGTCACCGTCGCATTCAAGGACGGCCAGGAAATGCGCACCGTGCTGGACCACCTGGAGTTCACCGCCAAGCCCGGCGAGATGACCTTCATCGTGGGCGAGTCCGGCTCCGGCAAGTCCACCCTGCTCTCCGTGGCGGCCGGCCTGATTCAGCCGGACTCCGGCACCGCGAAGCTCAACGGCCAGATCGTGGACAACGACGTGCGCCGCGACAAGATCGGCATGATCTTCCAGCAGGCAAACCTCATCGCCGCGCTGAACGTGCGCGACCAGCTGCTGGTCACCGACCACATCCGGGGCATCAAACCCCGCCGCGGCCGGGCCGAGGAGCTGCTGGCCACCGTCGGCCTGGAGGGTCTGGGCGACCGCCGCATCGGCGAGATGTCCGGCGGCCAGCGCCAGCGCGTCGGCATCGCGCGTGCGCTCATGGGCGAGCCGTCGCTTCTGCTTGCGGACGAGCCCACCGCCGCCCTCGACGCCGACCGCTCCCAGGAGATCGTGGCACTGTTGCGCCAGCTCACCACGGAACGTGGCATCGCCTGCGGCTTTGTCACCCACGACCGGTCGCTGATCGAGAGCAGCGACGAAGTCTTCGAACTCGGCGTCAACGCCCCCGCCTACGTCTAAACTGGCGCGGGTGTTCTACTGCGCCCCCGGCCCCGCCCGCTCGACCCCGCACTGCTGGCCAGGGAGATCGAGCGCAGGGCGGGGCTTTCGTCGTGCGGGCCCCAGGTGCGCACTCTTCCGCAATTGCGTGACGACGCCCTCGTGGCCGGCGATGGCTACTGGCTGGCGGGGCGGAGCGCCGTCGATAAGCTTCGCGCTTTGGACCGCAACATGGTCGCGTACGCGGTGGGCGAGGCGTTCATTGTGACCTCGCTGCAGGAAATCGGCGCGACCATGCTGCGCGGCCGCGACCTCGTGCGCGTGCCACACGGCATTTTCCGCGTCCCCGAGTGGGGCCAACGCACGTATGTCGCCGGCGAGACCGCGACGTTTTTCCGCGACTACCTGGAGTTGGAGGCAGCCGGGCGGTTCGTGGAACCCGCGCGCTACCGCAGGAGGGACCGGGAACGCGTGGCCATGACGGTAAACGCCAACGCGCCGAGCACCGCCGTCGACAGCAGCGTGCCGCCCAAGTAGCCCAGGTCCACGGTGGCGGCGCCCAGCGCCGAGCCGGAGGCGATGCCCACCTGGAACGTGACCACGTAAACCGAGCTGGCCAGATCCTGGTTGCGCTGGCCGGCGAACAGGAAGATCGTTGTGGCCACCGTGGGCAGCGCGCCCGCGGCGATGCCGAAGACTACGATCACCGCGAACATGCCGATCCCCGTGTTGTAGTGCAGCGCGAGCAGGCCCGCGATGCCGGAGGCCACCAGCGTGGCAGTGGCGATGCCGTTGAGGCGGATCATGCGCGCATCCACCAGGCGGCCGGACAGGGTCACGCCGACCAGGCCCGCGATGCCGTAGATGGCCACACCGTAGGGCACGAACTGGTGGCCGGCCGTGGCCTCAATGAGCAGGGCCAGGTACGTAAAGGTGACAAAGATCGCCATCACGGCCAGCACTAGGTAGATGACCAGAGACGGAATGGCCGACTTCGTCGCCTGCGCGTCAGCCTGCTGGGCCGGCGGCTTCGCGGGCAGGCTGGGCAGGGAAATCACCATCATGACCAGTGCGCCTACCACCGCGGCGCCGAGCACCCAGGTGGAAGCGCGCCAGCCGATCGCCGAGCCCATCGCCGTGGTCAGCGGCGAGCCGACCACCATCGACAGGGTGGACCCGAACGACACCGCAGCCACCGCCTTGCCCATCTGCCCCGGCGGCGCAATACGCGCGGCGACCGGGTTGACCAGCGACCAGAACAACCCGTGGGTAAACGCCGCCGTCACACGCCCCGCCACCAGCGTGGCGTAGCTCGTGGCCGTGGCCTGCAGGACAATGCCGCCCAGCAGGAAAACCAGGGTGGCGATGAGCAGGTAGCGCCTGTTCACCTTCCGCGTGACGTGCATCAGCGGAATGGTCACTACCGCGACCAGACCGGCGTAGACGCTCATGAGCAGGCCAATCTGGCCCTCAGAGACGTTCAGGTCCCGCGCCATCGGAGAAATCAGGCCGATGGCGAACATCTCGAACGTGACGTACACGAAAGCAGCGAAGCTCATCGCCGTCAGCGGGACGACGGGGAACTTCGCTGCTTGCTGCGGAGATTGCTGCGTGTTTCGCACCGAGCCAAGATACGGCTACTGGTCAGACAGCGCAAACGCTGCGCCTGCGGCGCCAAGGGCCACCAGGATCGCCACGATCACACCGATGATCGTACCCGTGCTCGCGGAAGAGCCGCCGGACGCGGCTTCCATGGTCTGCTCAGTCCTGTGGGTGGTCTGGGATACGGTCAGGCTGGTCAAAGTGTCGGTGGTCACCGAAGTGGTGACGTTGCCGTTGGTGACCGTGTGAGTCACTGTGTCCCTGCTCTTGCCTTCCTGCCCACTCGGAACCGCGTTGGTGCTTGTCGTCGGCGTGGTGGTCGGGGCGTCCGGGTTCGGGCCGTCGGTAGGCAGCAGTGCGTTGCCGCCACCTTTGGCACAAGTCTGACGAGCCTCCTCGAACGCCACCATCAACCTTGCCACACGACGAGCCTGCTTCACGTCCGGCAGCTGCTCATACGCATCAACCCACGCCTCGACCTGGTCCTTCGGCATGGCCGGGTAATCGCGAGACTGCTGCTCAACCAGCCCCTCGCGGTCCGGGATCAACGCGAACTCCGCGAAGCCGTCGCGAGCCGGCACAGTGATCTCGCCGTTGCTCACAGCGGTATCAATGATGTTCCAGTACTTGGTCATGTCGAACGCCTGGTGGTCGCTGACCGCCGCCGAATTCCACACCTGCGTGAAGTACGCGCGGGAAGAATCGATGTCCGCCCCAGTGTCCTCAGCGACTCGCTGAGCCCAGTTCTCGATGTTGGCCTCAAGGTTGCTGTTGAAGTAGGTCACGTACGAGCCGGTGAACAACTCCAAAAACGGTGCGACGGTGTCCGGAGCAGCCGGGTACAACTGCTCAAACGCGGACGCCCAGCGGGCCCGCTCATCAGATGCGCCGACGCCGACACTGCGGTCGAGCGAATCAATGTACTTACGTTCAGCGTCATTCACCTTCAGCGAGCACACGCCATCGCTGGGTTCGCCCACGGTAGCTGCACCGGCGGAAGGCACGACAAACGCGGCCGCTGCAGTTGCGACTGCGCATGTGAGCGCTGCTATCCTCCGATTTTTTAACATACCGATAGCGTAGCGCAGAGGAACAACATTTCAGTATCCGAGAGAGGGGTGACGTGGCTCTCTTAAACGGCTCGACCCGTTTAAATTCGGGGAAAGTGCAGGTTACCGGAACGTTAACTCAACTTTCTAAGCAAAATAAAAGGTAAGTTTTGGGGTTTGATACGCCCTTTAAGGGGCATTTGCGCTTGTCAGTGGGTAAGTTACACGCTTGTAATTCAAAGGTATCGACGTTTTTTATGCGTCTGGGGTGGCTGTCGGGGGGGGGCGTTCTCTTTTGCGGTTTCTGCTGTTTGCGGTAGCTGGTCTCTACTGACTTACCAGTATAAAAAGGACTACGACTAAAACGGTGCGCAAAGTGCGGGTCATGTGCGAGAAGAGCGCCTAACTCCTGGCTCGTAGCTTTTAGCAGCTCCATATTGCTGGAATGCTTATTTTTGCCGGTATACACCGGGTCAATCAGCCAAATAAACTGAGCTTTACCACTTAGCGGATTAATCCCGGCCCATGCTGGCCCAATGCCTCGCTGGACAAGGGCGAAGATAACGCTTTTAACATAAGCATTGAGATGAACTGGATGGCCTCCAGATTCTCCGGGCTGGTCAACATCAATAACCATAACCGCAGAATATTGCTTATTCGTCAGCATGACGTATTCACATCGACCGAGTTTCTCCGAATCAGTGCGATAAAGTCTCGGAACGCTGCGCTTCTTACCGGTTTCTTCATCTACCACGACACGGTAAGCACTTTGAAAGTCACGGCTGATAGAACCGTGTAGCGCATCACGCCCAAGATGCTGGAGAAGTTTTTCCCGGTCAAGCTGACTTGCCGGAGTATCATCTAGACCTGCGCAATCCTGGCGCACTCTAGATGGCGTACCAACACGCGCACCGGTCAAAGTGCCCGGAGAGGAATCATTAGATAGAATCATGCACATGCTTTCCCCCAGCTACTACTGGGTGATAAGCGAAGGTCACTTGGTTGCCGCCGAGTGGCCTTCTTTCGTCTTTAGTATCTCTCAACTGTAAAACACATGACTGTCATTTTGTGCGAGACACACATAAAGATATGTTTTACCTGCAGTAACAGTGTTTGAAATATATTGCAACAAATGCTAAAACCGCAGAGTATCCTGCATAGATACAAGACATCGACTATGGATCATAGGGGTTAGCGGTACTCATGTGTACTGCCGTCCAAATCAAAGGCTTGGTTGTCACCGAGGCAACCAGGACTACTCCAAGCACCACAGCCTCCAGGACTACAGATAACCAAAGAGCCTTTAAAGAGAAACCACATAGATAAACCCCAGTACTTTCTTCCTCACTGCCAATGCTCACTGGAGTGAACAATCCCTTGTGACTTTTGTCGAAGCTCCGCACAATGGTTATAGGCTGCTTCCCCCCGAACGGCCACTATGTATAAGTTCTAGCCCTGCCTCTCGCCCCTCAGGCAGGGCTAGAACTCGTTAATGATTTCTGAGTCAATCGAATACGAACACTTCAGAGTACTAAGAGTGCAACTCCTACGGTAATCATCCGTTCTCGCCACGTAACTACTAGATGAGGGCACCCCTACCGGTAATCACTAATACAGGGTGCCTATCGTGATGATTACTTTGACTGCTGCTCGTCCTTGGCGGCGACAATCATGTGCGCTAGCACCTCCAGGAACTTATTGAGGTTGCCTGGATCTGCCGTGATGGTTTCGAAGACTTCCTGAGACTCCCGGGCCGCCTGCACGAGTGCGCCGAACCCTTTGTTTTTAAAAGCGTCAGTGCCAGCAACCTGTGAGGGGTTATTTTTCCTGACTAATGCCTGCACAGGGGCTGCTAACTGTCTCCGGCGTAACTGAGCACTCCAGCTGGGATTCGTCTGTTCCACTCACCAATCTCGAACGCCTGCGAATCCAGTTGACATGGCCGGCTTCGTACCATGAGCACCAGCGACTGATCGGTGTTTGGTGGTGTCCGGCCCGTACCGGTCGTCACTGCCTTCGCCGACGTGGCAAGGAAGTCCACGGTTCTCATTAGACCGGGACCACTACTCTCCGACGCGCAGCGACACCGTCCAGCGGGTCGCCCCGCAGCATCGTTTCGCCACGAGGCGCATGTCGGACGCTCCAGCCATCGTCTGCAGCACGCGTGCGATGTGGCTCATACGACCACCCCCTTCTTGCGGAATACCTGCCAGGGGTATACTGTTGACTTGTACAGGTACCCGGTAGGGGTACTACAGAGACACAAGGAGGATACATAATGGCTTCGAACAATTACCAGGTGACGGGCATGACCTGCGGGCACTGCGAGATGTCGGTCCGCGAGGAAGTCGGTGAGATCCCCGGCGTCCAGGACATCCAGGTCAGCGCGCAGACCGGCAAGCTTAACGTCACCGCCGAGGGCGAGATTGACGATGCCAAGGTCCTCGCGGCGGTCGAGGAGGCCGGCTACTCGGCGGTGCGTGTCTGATGAAGGCCGGAGGACGGCTTGCGCTCTACGGGGCCGGGCTGGTGGTGGCGTTCGGCGGGGCCTTCGGCCTTGCCGGCGCCGTCATTCCTGACAGCTTCGTAGCAGCATGGGCAGAAGGAAGTGACGTGAACACACACGGTGAAGGACACGGCGGCGCTGCGCAAGAAACTGCGGAGCCCACTCTGAACGGGGTCTCCGCAAGCGCGGACGGCTTCGTACTTTCCCCAGTCCAGGCTCCCACGGCTGCAGGCGAGGATGGAGACCTGAGTTTCCAGATCCTCGACGAGTCCGGCGAAGCGGTGACCGAGTACACTACCGCGCACGAGAAGGACCTGCATCTGATCGCCGTTCGCACCGATGGTACTGGTTTCCAGCACGTGCACCCCGAGCTTGACACGAGCACAGGCACTTGGTCGGTGCCGTGGACCTGGGACGAGGCGGGCACCTACCGCGTGTACGCCGACTTCACACCCGAGGGCGAGGGAGCCGAAGGGATCACCCTGACTCGCGCCGTCGAGGTGGCGGGCGACTTCGCCCCTGTTGAGACCGAGTCACAGACCACCGACGAGGTCGACGGATACACCGTCTCCCTGAATGGCGACCTTACCGCCGGCACCTCAAGCGAGCTCACCATCTCGGTCGAGCGCGACGGTCAGCCGGTGACCACGCTGGAGCCCTACCTGGGCGCGTTTGGCCACCTGGTGGCGCTGCGCGAAGGCGACCTCGCCTACTTGCACGTCCACGCCGAGGGCGACGAGCCCCAGGCCAGGGACACGGCCGGACCCGAGATCGGATTCGCAGCGGAGGCCCCGACCGCCGACCGTTACCTGCTCTACCTGGACTTCCAGGTCGATGGGCAGGTGCACACCGCCGAGTTCGTGATCGACGCCGAGCATGGTGACGGCTCGCAGACAGACGATTCGCATACCGGCGGCCACTGACCCGCAGGGCCTGGCGTCGCACGAGAGATGAAGAGAGAAGGAAGAGGATGAGTACATTAGCGCCCCCCATCGGTGGGCCGGACATCGAGCTGGAGATCGGCGGGATGACCTGCGCCTCCTGTGCGAACCGGATCGAGAAGAAGCTGAACAAGCTCGAGGGCGTCGCGGCCACGGTCAACTACGCCACCGAGAAGGCCAAGGTCACCGTGCCTGCCGGCTACGATCCGGGCCTGCTGGTCGCCGAGGTCGAGAAGACCGGCTACACGGCTGCGCTGCCCAAGCCCAAGGGCACCACGGCGAACACGTCGGAGACCGAGGCCGGGGAGGAGGAAGACACTGAGCTCACCTCGCTGCGCCATCGGCTAGTCGGCGCCATTGTGCTCACGGTTCCCGTGATCGCCATGGCCATGATCCCCGCACTGCAGTTCGTATATTGGCAGTGGGCCTCACTCGCGCTTGCCGCCCCGGTGATCATCTGGGCAGCCTGGCCGTTCCATAAGGCCGCATGGACGAACCTCAAGCACGGTACCGCGACGATGGACACACTCATCTCGATGGGCACCTCGGTCGCACTGCTGTGGTCCGTCTACGCACTATTCTTCGGAACCGCTGGCACACCCGGGATGACGCACCCGTTCGAGTTCACGATCGCTCCCTCGGATGGCGCGGCGAACATCTATCTCGAAGTTGGCGCGGGCGTGACGATGTTCATCCTCGCCGGCCGCTACTTCGAGAAGCGCTCCAAACGCCAGGCCGGGGCCGCGCTGCGCGCCCTCCTGGAGCTCGGCGCGAAGGAAGTCGCCGTGCTCCGCGACGGCGTTGAGGTGAAGATCCCCACCTCTGACCTCCAGGTCGGCGACGAGTTCATCGTTCGTCCGGGTGAGAAGATCGCCACCGACGGCATCGTGGTCTCCGGCTCCTCCGCGGTGGACGCCTCCATGCTCACCGGCGAGTCCGTACCGGTCGAGGTCCGCGAGGGCGACTCGGTCACCGGTGCCACCGTCAACGCGGGCGGCCGCCTTGTCGTGCGGGCGACCCGTGTCGGTTCGGACACGCAGCTTGCGCAGATGGCGAAGCTCGTCGAGGATGCGCAGACTGGCAAGGCCGAGGTGCAGCGTCTGGCTGACACGATCTCCGGCGTGTTCGTGCCGATCGTCATCGTCGTCGCGTTCATCACCCTCGGCGCCTGGCTGGGAGCCGGATTCCCCGTCGCCGCCGCGTTCACCGCAGCGGTCGCCGTGCTCGTTATCGCCTGCCCCTGCGCGCTGGGACTCGCGACTCCGACCGCGCTGCTGGTCGGCACCGGCCGCGGGGCGCAGATGGGCATCCTCATCAAGGGCCCAGAGGTGCTGGAGTCCACCCGCAAGGTCGATACCGTCGTGCTCGACAAGACCGGTACCGTCACCAGCGGCAAGATGACCCTGACAGATGTGATCACCGAATCCGGTGTGGACCGTGCCGAGCTGCTGCGCTTCGCGGGTGCGTTGGAGGACTCCTCGGAGCACCCGATCGCGCAGGCGATCGCCAAGGGCGCCACCCAGGAAGTCGGCCAGTTGCCCACGCCCGAGGACTTCGCCAATGTTGAAGGCAAGGGCGTGCAGGGCATCGTCGAGGGCACCCCGGTCGTCGTCGGACGCGAGTCGCTGCTGGCCGACTGGTCACAGAAGCTCTCTCCGGAGGTCGCACGGGCGAAGGCTCAAGCTGAGGGTGAAGGCAAGACGGTCGTCGCGATCGGCTGGGACGGTGCTGCGCGCGGCATCCTCGTCGTCGCCGACACCGTCAAGCCCACGAGCGCGGAGGCGATCCGCGGGCTCAAGGAGATCGGCCTGACCCCGGTGCTGCTCACCGGTGACAATGAGGCCGTGGCCCGCCAGATCGCCGCCGAGGTCGGCATCGAGGAGGTCATCGCCGAGGTGCTGCCCAAGGACAAGGTCGACGTCGTCACCCGTCTCCAGGGCGAGGGCAAGATCGTCGCGATGGTCGGCGACGGCGTCAACGACGCCCCCGCGCTCGCGCAGGCCGATCTGGGCCTGGCGATGGGCACCGGCACGGACGTCGCGATCGAGGCCTCCGACATCACCCTGGTCCGCGGCGACCTGCGGGCCGCGGTCGACGCGATCCGTCTGTCTCGGAAGACACTTTCGACGATCAAGACCAACCTGTTCTGGGCATTCGCCTATAACACCGCCGCGATCCCAGTCGCAGCGCTGGGCATGCTCAACCCCATGCTCGCAGGCGCGGCGATGGCGTTCTCCAGCGTCTTCGTCGTCGGCAACAGCCTCCGCCTGCGCGGGTTCAAGAGCGTCGCCACGAAGTGACGAACGAGAACCCACCCATCCATACCAATCCGATACAGAACCCACCCATCCATACGAATCCGATACAGAAGGAACACCAGAAAATGAGCAACTGCTGTAGCACGAACGAGACTAACCCCGCCGCCGAGAACGGTGGACGCGAGAACCTGCTCGGCGGGGGCGCCGATGACATGACCACCTGCCCGGTCATGGTCGGCACCCCGGTCAGCAAGAAGACCGCCGAGGCCGCCGGCCTCTACCGCGACTTCAAGGGCGAGCGCTACTACTTCTGCTGCGCCGGCTGCGGCCCCGCATTTGATTCGGACCCCGCCAAATACGCCGCCAACATGGCGTAATCCACCAGCGTGCCGGGGTGCCGCGGCACCGCTGCGGCACCCCGGCACCTGATCGGAGCGAACCGACATGACCACCCCGACCTCAATGACCGAACCTCACATCGACACCTGCCCGGCGGGAGGCGACGGCGATCCGTCCGTCCACGGATACATCAGCGACAAGGCGACGTACCGCAATCGCCTGCGGCGCCTCGAAGGCCAAATCCGCGGCATCGATCGGATGATCGATGAGGACCGCTACTGCATCGACATCTTCACCCAGATCTCCGCAGCCACCAGGGCACTCGAAAACGTCGCCCTCGGACTGCTCGACGATCACCTCAAGCATTGCGTCCTCGACGCCGCCCTCGCCGGTGGACCAGTCAGCGAGCAGAGGCTCGGCGAGGCATCCGAGGCCATCGCCCGTCTCGTTCGCTCCTGACGCCCGCACACCAAATCGATCACGACCTGCAGCCCAGGAGTTTCCCTATGACCACACAACACGTCCTCATCCTCGGTTCAGGAGCAGCCGGAGCCGCAGCCGCCCGCACTCTCGCCACACGTGACGACGTCCGGGTGACGATGGTGACCCGCACCGGGGAGACGCCTTACACGCGAATGCTCATCAAAGGAATCGCGTTCGGCCCGACCCCGCCGGAGATGATCAAGCTCCCGCTACCTCAGATTGAGGTCATCGCCGACACCGTGCTCGATGTCGATACTACGGCGAAGCGGGTCCAACTGACCTCCGGCGCGCAGGTCTCCTACGACGCGCTCATTGTCGCGACAGGGAGCGTGCCCCGCTCTCTGCCCGCGGGTGTACTCGAAGGCGACGACGTCGGACAAGGCCGGGTCACTGCTCTGCACTCCTTGGAAGATGCCATGGGTATCCGCGATCTGCTGACCAGCCTGGCACGGCCGGCGCGAGTGACGATCTATGGCGGCGGAATCATCGCAGCCGAGACCGCTTCGTCGCTGCAAGCCGACGGACACATGGTCATGCTGGTCTCTCGCAGTTCTGTTCCCGGCATCGGAGCGTTTGGGGCGCCGGTGGCTGAGCGCCTCGCCGCTGACCATGCCGCCAAGGTGCAGACTCGATTCGGTCGCACTCTCCAGCATGTCGACGAAACAGAATCCGGTGTTGCCATCACCCTCGACGACGATCAACGCATCGTGGCCGACTTACTCCTCGTTGCGCTCGGCACGACGCCCGCAGCCCCGTCGCCGTGGACGAACGGCATCGACGTCGATGATCGCCTCCGTGCCGCAGCAGACCACGTCTACGCCGCCGGAGGTGTAGCTACGCATCACGACGAAGCACTGGGCGTCTGGCGCATCGACCATTGGGAAGACGCCGCCGCGCAGGGCACGCACGCCGCACAGGCCGCACTGCACGACCTCGACATCAGCGACGATCCGGGCACCTACCTGCCGCGCAGCCCCTACATGGCGCTGGTCTACGGTCAGATGATCTCCGGAGTCGGGTACACCGCTGGTGCAGACGCCCAGGTGGAAGCCGGCGAGGAGTTCATCGTGCGCCACGAGACCGACGGCACCGTCGTCGGCGTCACCGGCATCGACGCGGTCGGCACCGTCTACCAGTGGGGTCAGCAGCTCCACGGCCTGCAGGCATAGACGATGGCGGGCGACTATACGAGGCAGATCCCGCGGCGGGGTTTCGCGCTCGCGATGGCAGCGACCATTCTCATGATGGCGGCTGCCAGCGCGCCGTCGTTGTTCTACCCCCAGATCGCAGAACAGCTCGGACTCGTCCCCGTCGCCACCACACTCGTATTCGCGGTCTACACCTTCACCCTCCTGGCCGCGCTGCTCTACCTCGGACCGCTCTCCGATCACATCGGCCGACGTCCGGTCGTAACCGCCGGTTCCCTGGCGCTGGCACTCAGCCTGGCCATGTTCTGGTTCGCCGACAGCCTCGCGACACTCCTGGTCGCCCGCGCTCTGCAAGGACTCGCAGCGGGTCTGCTCATCCCGGCCCTGTCGGCGATGATGATCGACTTCGAGCCGCCGTCGCATCCGAACATCGCAGCCCTGTGGAACACGATCGGGCCGATGATCGGTCTCGGGACCGGGGCACTCGGTGCTGCGCTGCTCCTCGATCTCACCCCCGAACCGACAGCTGCGGTCTTCGGCCCGCTCGTGCTCGCCTTCCTCACCGTGGCAGCGACGGTGTGGAGCACACCGGAACTGGTCCCCAAGACCCGGATACGACGTGGCGACCTCCGCCCGCGGTTTATGGTGCCACTGCACCTGCGCCGCATGTTCACCGCCGGTGTGCCCGCGATTATCGCCGGGTGGGCGACCAACGGACTCTTCCTCGCGCTCGGAGCCGGCCTCGTCGGCAGTGAGCTCGGGGGCTCCACGCACACCCACGCGGGCATCGTCATCTTCGCACTGGCGATCTCCGGAATCACCGCCTCGTCCGTCCTGCAGCGGCGTTCCGCCCGCACCATCAGCCTGTATGCGACCAGCGCCCTGGCATTCGGCACCGCAGCGAGCATCGTCGCCCTCGCACTCGGTTCCTACCCGGCCTACGTCGTGTCGGTCGCGATCGTCGGTTCCGGGTTCGGCACAGCGTTCCTCGGGGTGCTGCGCACACTCATGCCCCACACGGCATCGTCGGAACGCGCCGCCGTGATGGCTGTGATCTACACGGTCGCCTACCTGGCATTCGGCGTGCCCACCATCGTCGCCGGGTTGCTCGTGCCGGTACTCACCCTGTCAGGAACGATGACAGTCCTCGGTGCGATCATCATCGCCCTCAGCCTTGCAGCCACCGTCCTACGCCTGCGCATTCCTTAGCCGGCCGCAGATCCGGCAGAGACTGACGACTTCTCCGAACTCCCCACCGACTCTCGCCGCCGAACCGCACCCGACCAAGAAGAGCAGCCATGACCTATGCGATCGCGCTTCCCTGCGCGGACGTCAAGGACCGCGCCTGCATCGACGAATGTCCTGTCGACTGCATCTACGAGGGCGAACGCTCGCTCTACATCCATCCCGACGAATGCGTTGACTGCGGAGCCTGCGAACCGGTTTGTCCCGTCGAGGCCATCTACTACGAAGACGACCTGCCCGACGAATGGTCTGACTACTACAAGGCCAACGTCGAGTTCTTCGACGAATTTGGTTCTCCCGGTGGAGCCGCGAAGATCGGACCGGCGGGCTTCGACCATCCCCTCATCGCCGCATTGCCCATCCAACATGAGCAGTCCCTCTGAGAAGGACAATTCGATCGATTCACGCCGGTACAACGCGCAATCCTTGACTAGTACCCCTGGGGGGTATAGGGTAGGTGTCATGATGAAAGGAGCTGACATGCAGAGGAGACTGCGAGCAGGGCTGGCAGCAGGAGTGCTCGGAGTGACACTCGTGCTCGCCGGTTGCAGCAGCGGAGCAGACGAAGACCAGCAGACCGACCCTTCGGCTACTGAGGAGCAGGGCCACGGCGGCGACAATGCAGAAAGCGGAGATGAGGAAATGGATCACTCGATGGAGCACCCGATGGACGGCGGACCGGCACCCGAGGGTATCGCCGAAGCCAGTGACCCCACATACCCGGTCGGCACAGAGGTACAGCTCACGGCCGACCACATGGAAGGCATGGACGGTGCGACAGCGACGATCTCCGGCGCATTCGACACGTACACGTACTCCGTGAACTACACTAACGCAGGTGGCGGCGACCCCGTCACGGACCACAAGTGGGTCGTGCAGGAAGAAATCGAGGATGCCGGCGACGAGCGCCTGACCGATGGCACAGCGGTGACGCTGCTCGCCAAGCACATGGAGGGCATGGAGGGCGCGAGGGCCACCATCGCTTCGTCCACCGATGAGACGGTCTACATGGTCGACTACGAGACGGACGGCATGAAGATGACGAACCACAAGTGGGTCGTCGAGAGCGAGATCCAACCAGCGCCCTGAGCCGACGTTCGCTTGCCCGGCGACCGGGTGAGCGGCATGGCTCGATGACGAAGGAGAAGAACGATGACGGACCCGAACTCACACCAGCACCACGGTCACGGAACCGATGCA
The DNA here is from genome assembly GCF_013978595.1 of Corynebacterium haematomassiliense. Taxonomy (GTDB): domain Bacteria; phylum Actinomycetota; class Actinomycetes; order Mycobacteriales; family Mycobacteriaceae; genus Corynebacterium; species Corynebacterium lehmanniae. The sequence continues at coordinate 1,687,918 of NZ_JACDTZ010000001.1, read as the reverse complement.
CCCGCTCACGGCGAGCATCACCACGGGTCTGTGTCCGCACACGCCTCGGCGGAGGCGCACGGCACGCACGAGGGCCAGCACACTGGACACCAGGGCCACGCCATGAACCACGGGCAGCACTCAGACCACACGGGCCTCGATGAGAACGGTGTCCACGGAGATCACAGCGGCCATGGCGGCCACGGAGATCACAGCGGCCATGGCGGCCACGGGGACCACGTTGGCCAGTTCCGCCGGCTGTTTTGGATCAACCTCGTCATCGCCATCCCCGCGGTCACCCTCTCGCCGATGTTCTCCATGCTGCTGGGCTACGAGGTCCCCGGCTGGGCGGGCTGGGTCGCCGCGGTACTGGGCACCGTCATGTACGTCTGGGGCGGCAGGCCCTTCCTCACCGGCGCCGTCAGCGAGTTGAAGTCCCGCAAGCCCGGGATGATGCTGCTCATCGCTCTGGCGATCACGGTGGCCTTCTTCGCCTCCTGGGCCGCGACCCTCGGGCTTGTCCATCACGAGCTGGAGTTCTGGTGGGAGCTGGCGCTGCTGATCGTGATCATGCTGCTGGGCCACTGGATCGAGATGCGCTCCCTGGCCCAGACCACCTCGGCGCTCGACTCGTTGGCTGCACTGCTGCCCGACGAGGCCGAGCGCGTCGAGGGCGAGAACGTCGTTAAGGTGGCCCCAGCCGACCTCGTTGTGGGTGACGTCGTGATCGTGCGCCCCGGCGGCAGCGTTCCGGCCGACGGCACCATCGTCGACGGCCGCGCCGACATGGACGAGTCCATGATCACCGGCGAGTCCCGCCCGGTCTCTCGGGGCGAGGGCGAGACAGCTACCGCCGGCACCGTCGCCACCGACTCCGGCCTGCGGGTGAAAATCACCGCCACCGGCGACGACACCGCCCTGGCCGGGATCAACCGGCTCGTCACCGAGGCCCAGAACTCCTCCTCCCGCGCCCAGCGGATCGCCGACAAGGCCGCGGCCTGGCTGTTCTGGTTCGCTCTCGGCGCGGCGCTGGTCACCGCTGTCGTCTGGACGCTCATCGGCATGCCCGACGAGGCCGTGGTCCGTACCATCACCGTACTCGTCATCGCCTGCCCCCACGCCCTCGGCCTGGCGATCCCGCTCGTGGTCTCCATCGCCACCGAGCGCGCCGCCCGCGGCGGCGTGCTGGTCAAGGACCGCCTCGCCCTGGAGTCGATGCGGCAGGTCGACGCAGTGCTCTTCGACAAGACCGGCACACTGACCAAGGGCGAGCCCACCGTCACCGGCGTCGAACCGACCGGCGACCTCGACGCCGACCAGGTCCTCGCCCTCGCGGCCTCGGCCGAGGCCGACAGCGAGCACCCGCTCGCCAAGGCCATCGTCGCCGCCGCCAAGGACAAGGGCCTCGCCCTTCAGCAGGCCAGCGGCTTCTCATCCTCGCCCGCCGTCGGAGTCACCGCGACTGTCGCCGGCCAGGAGGTCCGCGTCGGCGGCCCCCGGCTGCTTGAGGAGACCGGCCAGCACGAGGTCGGCACAGCCGAGGAATGGCGTTCTGAGGGCGCGATCATCCTGCACGTCCTCCGCGACGGCCAGGTGGTCGGCGGCCTCAAGCTCGCCGACGAGATCCGCCCCGAATCCCGCAACGCCGTCGACGCCCTCCACGCCCTGAGCGTCGAGGTCGTCATGATCACCGGCGACGCCGAGGCCGTGGCGAACGAGGTCGGACGGGAGCTCGGCATCGACCGCGTCTTCGCCGGCGTCCGCCCCGAGGACAAGTCCGCCAAGGTCGCCCAACTGCAGCACGAGGGCAAGAAGGTCGCCATGGTCGGCGACGGCGTCAACGACGCCCCGGCACTGGCCCAGGCCGACGTCGGCATCGCGATCGGCGCCGGCACCGATGTCGCCATCGCCTCGGCCGGGGTGATCCTGGCCAGCTCCGACCCCCGGTCGGTGCTCTCCATCATCCAGCTCTCACGACGCGCATACGGTAAGATGAAGCAGAACCTGTGGTGGGCCGCCGGATACAACCTCATCTCCGTGCCGCTTGCGGCCGGCATCCTGGCACCGGTGGGATTCGTCCTGCCAATGTCGATCGGCGCGATCCTGATGTCGGCCTCCACCGTGGTCGTCGCGCTCAACGCCCAACTCCTGCGGCGCATCGACCTCACACCCGAAGCCAGCACGCGTTCCGTCCTGGAACGCCAGAAGTAAGGACATGCCCATGTCTGTCGACACCGATTCTCATCAGCACGGATACATCAACGACAAGGAGCGCTACCTCGGCCGTATGAAGCGCATTGAGGGTCAAGCCCGAGGGATCGCGAAGATGATCGATGAAGAGAAATACTGCATCGACATCCTCACCCAGGTATCCGCCCTGACCCGCGCCCTCCAGGGGGTCGCGACCGGTCTACTCGACGATCATCTCAAGCACTGTGTGCTCGACGCAGCGAAGCTCAGCGACGAGGCGGCCGTCGAGAAGATACAGGAAGCCACCGACGCCATCAACCGACTCGTCCGCTCCTAATCCCGGACCCCGAGGCCGCGTTCCAGGACACGGCGGGAAGCCCTCACGACGCCCTCCACGCCTGATCCTCACCGACACGCCGTCCGCCCGCGATGCGCCCACTTTCGCTCAACGGGCCAGGCGAGCCGGCGCCCACGGCGTGCGCTTGCAGGCCGCGGCCGGGGGGCCCGGCTACTGTGGGGGCCGAGGTCCAGTCGGCTGTTCCCAGCTACAAGGTTCCAGCTATTCGGCATAAAAGGGGATGCGGACAACTGGAGGTGGGCCAACTATTGGTTGCGGACAAACGATTTGAGGAGCAAGGCGCGGATGGCGGTTTCGATGTTGGTGTCATCGGTGCTGAGCTTGCGGACTCCACAACTCCGCATTGTGGACAATCAAGCAGGGACCAACTATTGGTCCGCACCCACCAAATTCGAGCCGGGATGTCTGGGTCGGTGGGCTGTTTCCAGCTACAAGGGCCCAGCTATTCGGCGTAAAACAGCGATTGTTGAGGACCTGATAACTGGATCCGCGGTTATGGGGCGGACGCGCTAGCCCTTGCTCGCGATGCGCCGGGCGATGTTGCGGGCGAAGGGGCTCACACCGCCGATGGTCCCGGCGCCGGGGCCGTTGAGCGAGTCGAAGCCCAGGACGAACAGGCCGGGCGTGTCCAGGCCGCGCTCCAACCCCCGCACGGGAGACAGTGCGGGGCGGAAGCCGGTGGCCCAGATCAGGGCGTCGAAATCCGAGAGCTCGTCCAACGACTCGACCATGGGTTCGGCGTCCAGCAGATCGAGTGATCGGGCCCGGCGGACTTCGGGGACGAGGACGATGTCGCCGCCGAAATCGGCGCCTCCGGGATCGTCCTCGCCGCGTGAGATGGCGACGAAGCGCTCGCGGTTACGGCGGAAAAGCTGCTCGCCGTCGACATCCTCCGGCATGAACGCGGGCGGTCGGCGGGTGAACCATTGCACGTCCACCCCGCCGAGTGCGAGGTCCGCGACGATCTGCGCACCGGAGTTTCCGCCCCCGACGACAGCGACGCGCTGCCCGGCGAAATCCTCCGGCCGCCGATACTGAGCCGAGTGCCCCTGCTCCCCCGCGAACGACCCGGGGATGAAGGGCACAAACGGTGCGGACCAGATGCCGGTGGCCATCACCACATTGCGGGTGGAGTGGCCGTTGAGGTGGAAAGCGGAGCCGTCGTGAAGCACGTGTTTGACGCGCTCACCTCGTCGGATGGGCAGGTCGTAGCGCTGCTCGTAGTCGGACAAATACTCAACGACGTGATCGCGCGGCGGGTAGCCGTCGTAGTGGGGCATGGGCCAGCCGGGCAGGTTAGAAAACTCCGCGCGGGAGAACAGAGTCAGTGCGTCCCAGTAGTGCGGCCATGCCCCGCCGGGCTCATCGGAGGCGTCGAGAACAACAAACGAAGCGCCATATTTACGCAGGTAGTACGACACGGCCAGGCCGGACTGGCCGGCGCCGACAACGACGGCGTCAAGCATGGGTGTCCCGGGTGCATAGCGCGGTCGCGGGGCGGACAAATTCGGCGATGCGGCTAGCCGGCGCGGTGGCGGGGCCGAACGGGGTCTCGGCGGCGAGTGACGCTGCGAGCGCGTGGACGGTCACCGCCCCGGTGGTTGTGGCGGCTATGGCGGCGTCGGCGTATGGGGTGCGTGCCGCAGCCAGCGCCAGGTGCGCACCCATGATGCCAGCGAGCACGTCGCCGGAGCCGGGTGTCGCAGCCCAAGAATGGCCGGCGTCGACGGCGTGGATCAGGTGCGGCTCGTCCTCCGGCGCGACCAGGGTGATTCGGCCCTTGCGCACGATGGTCGCGCACAGCGTTGCAGCGAGGGCGAGTGTCTCTTCGAAGCGGATTCCCGCGGCAACTCCGGCCGCTTTCTGGAGGCGCGCGAACTCGCCGTCGTGGGGCGTGAGCACTGTAGTCTGCTGCCGTTTGGCCACCTGTTGGCGCAGGTCAGGGTGTTCGGCGAGGAGGGTGAGGCCGTCGGCGTCGATGAGCACTGGCACCTCCTGGCGCAAGATCCAGGAGAGCTCAGCGGCGGCCGCCTTGTCGGTGCCGGCGCCAGGGCCGAACACCCAGGCCTGCACCCGTCCCGCATCCTCGAGCGTTTGCGTGACGACGACCTCCGGATGTGCCCGCACCACCTCAGCGGCCTGCGGACCGGCGTAGCGCACCATTGCCGGCGAGGCGTGTACAGCACCAGACACGGCGAGTAGCGCGGCACCCGGATATCCGTCACTACCTGCGCGGACGCCCACTACTCCCCCGCTGTACTTGTCGTCGTACGGACCTGGCTCGACGGGTTGGACTGGCGCGGCTGGCAGCGGAATCAGGGAGCTAGGCCACTGGCCGGGGCCTGGCACGGCCCGGTTGGCAAGCACGAGCTCAGGGCCCTCATGCGCCCATTCCGGCAGGGTTTCCAACAGCGCACTGTGCAGCGGGCGCCCCGGCAGGCCGATGTCCGCGAGTAGCTGCACCCCGCACTCCGGGGCAAGCGCGTGTGCGCGTCGCCACCCGCCGAACGTGACGGTGGCGTCGGCGGCGACGTGCAGCTCGCCAGCCTCGCCGGTGTCCGCGTCAACGCCAGAGGGCACGTCCACGGCCAAAACCTTTACGCCCTGAAGCCATGCAACCACGTCTGCGAGTTCCCCGCGCAGCCCGCCGGATCCGCCGATGCCGGTGATGCCGTCGATGGCAAGGGCGTATTCCGCGGAACCTTCCGGCAGCCGTTCCAGCACGGTGCCGCCGGCGTTGGTGAACGCCGAAAGGGCCCGCTCTTGGGCGTGTCCGGCAGTCAGCAACGCATCCACGTTGTGGCCGGCGAGCAGCAGCTCAGCGCCGGCGTAGAGCGCGTCGCCGCCGTTGCCGCCCGGCCCGGCGAGCACGAGCGTGCGGCCGCCCGTGCCGTCCGCAAGCATCGCCTTCGCCGCCTCGAACACCGCGTGCGCCGCCGACTGCATGAGCTCGTCGGGGTGCGACTGGGAATCCAGCAACGGTGCTTCCGCGGCCCGGACCTGGTCTGCGGTGAAAGTCGTGGCGTGCATGCGCACCACACTACCCGCGCCCTAAAGTGCCTGGCAGGACGGACAAAAGAACAGGTTGCGGCCCTCAAACTGCTGCTTGTCCACCGGGTGCCCGCACACGTGGCAAGGCTCGCCGGTGCGGCGGTAGACGTAGACCTCTCCCCCGTGGTCGTCCTCCCGCGGGGCGCGCTCCATCGCCTCGGGCAAGTGCTCGGGGCGCACTGTGTCGATGCGCCCGGTGGCCACCCCGTCGGCCATGAGCGCGACCAGGTCGGCCCAGATGGCGTCGAAACGCTCACGGCCCAGCTCCCGGCCAGGGGTGAACGGGGAGATGCCCTGGCGAAACAGCGGCTCGGCCCGGTAGATGTTGCCCACCCCGGCGAAGTACGCCTGGTCCATCATCAGCGAGCCAATGGCGCGCCGGGAGCGCCGCACCCGCTCGAACAGTGCGTCCGGGTCTGCGGCGGGAGAAAGCGGGTCCTCGCCGGCGGCGTCCAGAATCGCCTGCTGCTCCGCCGGGGTGATGTAGGCGCATGTCTGTGGTCCGCGCAGGTGGGCGGCTATATCCCCTGCTCCCCCGTCCGGCACGAGCCGCAGTCGGATCTGGCCGCGCAGCGTGTCGGCGGGCTCAAAGGAGAACTTCCCGATCAGACCCAGGTGCACGTGCACGATCGCGTCCGTGAACTGCAGAAACAGGTGCTTTCCGTGGGCTGCAGCGTGGGTGAGCGGAGTGCCGTCGATAAGCGAAGGCTCGAAGCGCCCCTGCGGGGAGCTCGCGGAGACCGGCGCGGGGCGGAAATCCGTGTTGAAGCGGCGCGCAAGCCGGTGAATGACATGACCCTCAGGCACGGTCGCTGACTGTACTATTGCACCCATGCCGTATGAGATCGGGTTCGACCGCGAAAAATACATCCAAATGCAGTCCGAGCACATCCAGGAACGGCGCGCGGAGGTGGGCGGCAAGCTGTACCTGGAAATGGGCGGCAAGCTTTTCGACGACAACCACGCCTCCCGCGTCCTGCCCGGATTCACGCCCGACAACAAGATCGCCATGCTGGACCGGATCAAGGACGAAGTGGAGATTGTCATCTGCTTCAACGCCGGCGACGTGGTGCGCCAGAAGATGCGCGCTGACCTGGGCATCAGCTACGAAGACGACGTGCTACGGCTCGTGGACGTGTTCCGGGACCGCGGATTTTTGGTGGAAAACGTTGTGGTCACGCAGCTGGAGGGCCACAACCAGAACGTGGAGGCCTTTGTGGAGCGCCTGGGCCGGCTGGGGCTGAAGGTGGCGCGCCACTACATGATCCCGGGCTACCCGAACGACACCGCGAAGGTGGTCAGCGAGGAAGGCTTCGGCCGCAACGACTACGTGGAAACCTCCCGCGACCTGGTGGTCATGACCGCGCCGGGGCCCGGTTCCGGCAAGCTGGCAACCTGCCTTTCCCAGGTGTACCACGAGCACAAACGCGGCATCGACGCTGGTTACGCCAAGTTTGAGACGTTCCCCATCTGGAACCTGCCGCTGTCGCACCCGGTGAACCTGGCGTACGAGGCCGCCACGACGGACCTGGACGACATCAACGTCATCGACCAGTACCACCTGGACGCCTACGGGGAGAAGGTCTCCTCCTATAACCGCGATATCGAGGTTTTCCCGTTGCTGAAAACGCTGCTGCGGGAGGCCACCGGCGCGGACCCGTACCAGTCGCCGACCGACATGGGCGTGAACATGGCGGGCTACTGCATCTCCGACGACGCCGCGTGCCGCCACGCCGCCGAGCAGGAGATCATCCGCCGCTACTACGCGGCGCTTGTGGACGAACGCCGCGCCGACGCCGACTCCACTATCTCCGACCGCAACCTCAACGTCATGCGCAAGGCGGACCTTTCCGTGGAGGACCGCGTGGTGGTCGCGCCCGCTCTCGAGGTGGCGGAGCGCACCGGCAAGCCGGGCGCGGCGCTGGAGCTGCCGGACGGGCGCATCGTCACCGGAAAGACCTCCGACCTGCTCGGACCGTCCGCCGCGGTGCTGCTCAACGCCTTAAAGCTGCTGGCCGGCATCGACGACGACGTGCACCTGCTCTCCCCCGATTCCATCGAGCCGATCCAGACGCTGAAGACCCGCCACCTGGGCTCGGTGAACCCGCGTCTGCACACCGACGAGGTGCTCATCGCGCTGTCCGTGTCGGCGTCCGGCAACCCGGACGCGGCGCTGGCGCTGGAGCATTTGCGCAGTTTGCGCGGGTGCGACGCGCACATCACCACCATCCTGGGGTCCGTGGACGAGGGCATCTTCCGCAACCTGGGCGTGCTGGCCACCTCGGAGCCGCAGTACTGGCGCAAGGCGCTGTACCACAAGCGCTAAGTTTTCCAATACTAACTATTGCGCTCGTTTCGGTTATGGTTTATTGTCGAGCGCATGCGGGAACAGCAATCGCCGGTGGAAGACGCATTAGCCGAGCTCAACAACAACCTTGCCGTGGCGCGCACGCGCGCAGAAGACCACGTCACGCTGCCGAAACAGACCGCCGTGTGGGTCCGTGACCTGCTCGAGGACCTCGCGGAGGGCCGCCTGGTGCGCCCGCCCGAACCGGACGAGGAGATGACCACCCAGCAGGTGGCCAACCTGCTCGGCGTCTCGCGCCCGTTCGTGGTCAAGCTCATTGACGACGGCAAGCTGCCCGGCCACAAGGTGGGCACCCACCGCCGCGTGTACACGCGCGACGCCCACGCGTTCAAGGAAAAGCGGGGTTAAGGTGCGGGAGCTTTCGCTTAGCGACGGCGCACGCGTCCTCGCCGTCGTCGCCCACCCCGACGACATGGAGTACGGCGCCTCGGCCGCCGTGGCCAAATGGGCCGAAGACGGTATTGAGGTGGCGTACCTGCTGCTCACACACGGCGAGCACGGCATCGCGGGCGGGGATCCTGTGCAGGTGCGCGAGATCCGCGCAAAAGAGCAGCGCCGCGCCTGCGACATCGTCGGCGCAGGGGAACTGGAGATGCTCGACTTCACCGACGGCCTGCTCGAGCACACCCTCGAGCTGCGCAAGGCAATCGCCGGAAAGATCCGCACCTTCAAACCCACCGTGGTGCTCACCCAGGACTGGAGCGTTGTCGCCCCGTGGGGCCTGAACCAGGCGGACCACCGGGTGGCGGGCATGGCGGCGGTGGACGCCGCGCGCGACGCCGGAAACGAGTTCCTCTTCCCGGAGCTGGGCCCGCGCCACCAGGCGGAAACACTGCTGGTCAGCGGCGCCCACGAGCCGGACGTCGCGGTGGTGGTGGAGCAGCGGCACGTGGAGAAAGGCGCACAGTCGCTGGACGCCCACGAGGCGTACTTCCAGGCGCTACCGGACCACCCCAGCGGCGCGGAGATCGTCGGCGGGGCGGCCACGCAGGGCGGGGAAGCGCTGGGAGTGCCGCTGGCTATCGCGTTCAAAGCCTTCGACCTCTAACTTTCCCCGCTGGCCTGGGTGGACATAGACTGCCAGGCATGACCAGCAAGATCCTGCTCTACTACAAGTTCCAGCCCATCGCCGACCCGGACGCGGTGCGCCTGTGGCAGCGGGACCTGTGTGAAGGCCTGGGGCTGACTGGGCGCATTATCGTGTCCAAGGACGGCATCAACGGCACTGTCGGCGGCGACATCCGCGCCTGCAAGACCTACGCCAAGAAAACCCGCGAGTACTTCAAGGGCATCGAGTTCAAGTGGTCCGAGGGCGGGGCGGAAGACTTTCCCAAGCTCAGCGTCAAGGCCCGCGAGGAGATCGTCTCCTTCGGCGCGCCGGGCGAGCTGAAGGTGGACGAAAACGGCGTGGTCGGCGGGGGAGTGCACCTCAGCCCGGAACAGGTCAACGAGCTGGTGGCCGACAACCCCGAGGCCGTGTTCTTCGACGGCCGCAACGCCCGCGAAGCAGAGATCGGCAGGTTCAAAGGCGCGGTGGTGCCGGATGTGGAAACCACCCACGACTTCATCAAAGAGCTGGACTCCGGCAAGTACGACTGGATGAAGGACAAGCCCGTCATCTCGTACTGCACCGGCGGGATCCGCTGCGAGGTGCTCTCCAGCCTCATGATCAACCGCGGGTTCAAGGAGGTCTACCAAATCGACGGCGGCATCGTCCGCTACGGCGAAAAGTTCGGCAACTCGGGGCTGTGGGAGGGCTCGCTGTACGTCTTCGACGACCGCATGCACACCGAGTTCGGCGCGCCGGGCGACCCGGACTACGTGCAGCTCGGCCACTGCGTGCACTGCGGCGCGGCCACGAACCAGTTCTACAACTGCGCCAACGAGCCGGAGTGCCGCCGCCAGTACTTGAGCTGCGAGGACTGCCGCGAAAACAACCCGTACTGCGGGGAGTGCGCCCAGCGCGCTACTGCGTAGCCAAGATCCCCAGCGTGATAATCAACCACGCCATGGTGAAGGGCACCAGCGGGATCCAGAACACGCCGATCCAGGGGATCCAGCGTTCGTAGCGGTTGAGCTTGCGCACGGTGATCACCGCGCAGGTCAGTAGCCCCACCACCGGCGGGATCGAGGTGGTCACGGCCCACCACGTGCGCCAGGACTCGGTGCAGAGCCAGGCGGAGCTGCCGTCGCAAAGCGGACCGCCCTGCGCGCGCGAGATCACCGCAAGAATGAACGCCAGCAGTAGGGTCACGGCTACCGTGCTCATCGCGAACGTGATCGCCTGGCGGGTGGAGCGGCGGTTTTTCCGGTCCACCTCCAGCGGATCCGGCTGGTCCGCGAGCTCGTCGAAGGAGCGCGGCTCGGGCCGCATACGCGAGAAACGGTCGGCGGGGGAGTGAAGGTCGTTCTCCGGGTGCTCCATGGAGCCCAACCTACTGCGCCTTCGGGGAGTGCGGGCACACCACCACAGGCACCGAGGCGTAGCGGATGAACTCGCCTTCCAGCGTGCCCACAAACACGCTGGTGAACTGGGGCGACGGATGGGTCCCCAGGAACATGATGTCGCCCTTTTTCCACTTCACCGAATCAATGGAGCGCTTCCAGCTCTTCGCCGCCGAGACGGAGCTGGTGACGTGGAAGGTGTCGCACACGTCCGGCGCGACCTCCGCCGCCAGCGCCCACGCGTAGTCGCGGGCGTGGTCGAGCATGCCCAGCGTCTGCTCGTTCCAGGTGGACGTGTGCTTCTCGTAGGCGGTGGGGGAAAACGCGATAATGCGCAGCGGCAGCCCCAACTTGCAGGCCAGAGCGGTGGCGTAGTCCAGGCCGGAAAACTCCGGCTCAGCTGGGTCGTCCTCCGCCACGATCGCGTACGTCACGCGGGTGATGCCCTTCTTGGAGAGCTTCACCCCGCGTGGCGCAAGCCCCAGCGGGACGGGGCAGGAGCGCATCATCTCGTCCGCAACGCTGGACGGGCGGAACCGGCCCTTCGGTGTCTTCGCGCGAGAGCCCATCAGGATCAGGTCCGCGCCGAAGTCCTTCGCGGTCTCGTACAGGGAGCGCACCCTGTCCTTGCTGTCCACGAGGCGGGAAACGTCCTTTGACCACTGCTCGCGCGGGATGTGCTCCGTCAGCGCCTTCTCCACGCGGGAGTCGAAGGTGGCCTGCGCCTCCTTCATGCGCTTCTTGCGGCCTTTGGTGGCGTTGGCCAGGGATTTTGTCCATTTGGACTGGGTGCTGGACATCACCTGCACGGTCACCGGCAGCGAGCGGCCGAGCCAGGCGGCGAATTCCACTGCCTCGGTGTTTGCCACGTCCCAGCCCACAAGCACGCGCAGGGGAAAGGCAAGGTCCGCAAGATGGGCGCTGTCAGCGCTTGGGGAGCTGCTCAGGGCCTTCCTCCTTGGCACGTGTCCGCGTATGCGAGTTTTCGGGTAATGAACACATCATAAACATGTGCCCCTGCCACGGGAAAAGGGGCTAGTCCGCGGACCCCGTGGCGTATGCGCGGGCTAGGTCGTTGAGGACCTCGGTCAGCGAGTCCAGCTTCTCCAGCGCCTCCGCGTCGAGCGCGCTGAGCATCTGCGCGAGGGAGCGGGTGCGCTCGGCGCCGACGCGCTCCAGTTCGTCGCGGCCGAAATCGGTCAGCTCCACCGACACCCCGCGGCGGTCGTCCACCGAGCGCACGCGCCGCACGAGCTCGCGCTTTTCCAGCTGGTTGACGGTGTTGGAAGCGGTGGGCAGGCGCACGCCCTCCTCTGCGGCCAGCTTGCTAATGCGCGTGGGCCCGCTGAAACCCAGTCTGTGCAGCACGGACAGCTGCGGGCCGGTGAGGTCGGAGTTCTCCGCGTTGCGGAAGTACGCCACGTACAGGCTGGTCATCGCGGGGCGGATGTCCGCCGCGATCCGCATGGCTTCCGCGGAGGGTTCGTCGTGCGCCGCCACTGTGCACCTCTTTCTTCCAAGTACTTTTCAAAATTTAGCAGCAAGGACTGGGGTTATGATGGCCGGGATGTTCACGTACGAGCACGAGGTGTCCCACGAGTGGCAGCGCCGCCAGACGCTGCGCGAGCTCAAGCGGGGGCATTTGCCTATCGACGAGGTGTGCGACGCCGACTTCCTGCTCCGCGCCGCCGCGCAGCACCACGGCGAGGATTCCGCCCGGCCCTGCCCCGTGTGCGGCGAAGTGATGCGTGACGTGCGCTGGGTCTACTCCGAAAAGTTGGGCAGGCGCACAGGCACCGCGCGCAGCGAGGAGGAGATAGACCGGCTTGCGGCTGAGGTGGGGCCGCTGACCGTCCACGTGGTGGAGGTCTGCCCGTCGTGCAAGTGGAACCATCTGTTACAAGAAGTCACAGCCGTACCAGTAGTGTGAATCCGAACTGGGCAGGTAGGGTGTCCGGTAGGAATGTAGTAGGTAGCTCGCCCGTTTGCCCTCCCCGCGGGCGCGGCGGGTGCAATTGTGCAGGGAAAACGTGTGACTGAACAGAGCGCTGAAAAGAATACGGCGAAGGCGAAGGGCTCCAGCGGCACCACGGCCGTGAAGAAAAAGAAGAAGTCCCGCGCGTGGCAGTGGGTGCTTGCCTTCTTGCTGTTCCTCCTCCTGCTCGCCTGCGTGCCGGTCGGCTGGTTTATGTGGAAGTACTCCAAGGCCGAGGTCCCGGAACCAGGCGAGATTGAGACGGCGCAGATCTCCTCGATCTACTTCAACGACGGCGAAAACGAGCTCGCCCGCCTCGTGCCGCCCGAGGGCAACCGTGAGCAGGTGCCCCTCGAATCTGTGCCCGAGGAGGTGCAGAATGCTGTGCTGGCCGCGGAGGACCGCGACTTCTGGACCAACTCGGGCTTCTCGCCGACCGGTTTCGCCCGCGCGGCGCTGGGGCAGATCACCGGCAACACCTCTGCAGGCGGCGGCTCCACCATCACCCAGCAGTACGTGAAGAACGCGCTGGTGGGCAACGAGCACTCCTACGAGCGCAAGGCCAATGAGCTGGTCTACTCCGTGAAGATGACCAACCAGTGGTCCAAGGAGGACATCCTCCGCGCCTACTTGAACACTGTGTACTTCGGCCGCAACGCCTACGGCGTCGAGGCCGCCGCGCACGCCTTCTTTGACAAGCCGGCGTCCCAGCTCACCCTCGAGGAGGGCGGCGTGCTGGCCGCCTCCATCCAGCTGCCCAGCGAGCTGGATCCGTGGACGAACCGCGAGGCGGCGGAGCAGCGCTGGAACTACGTCATGGACGGCCTCGTCGAGATGGGCAAGGTCACCCCGGAGCAGCGCGCCGGGATGGTGTACCCGGAGACCCGCGACCCGGCTTCCTACTCCGCATACACCGAAGCCACCGGCCCGAACGGCCTGATCAAGAACCAGGTGATCCAGGAGCTCGAGGCACTGGGCATCACCGAAAGCGACTTGACCAACCGCGGCCTGCAAATCACCACCACCATCGACGCCGCCTCCCAGGCCAACATGGAGCGCATCGCACGCGAGCGCCTGACCAACCTGCAGGAGGACGCGCGCACTGGTGCGGTGGCCGTGGATCCGTCGACAGGCGCAGTGCGCGCGTACTACGGCGGCGACGACCCCTCCGGCTGGGACTACGCCAACGCCGGCCTGCAAACGGGCTCGACGTTCAAGATCTTCGCCCTCGCAGCCGCGCTGCAGCAGGGCATCCCGCTGACCGCCCAGTTCGACTCCTCCCCGGTACACCTGCCCGGCAACATCACTGTGACGAACTGGGACGGTGGCGGCGGCGGCATGCTGTCCATGACTCAGGCGACCACCGTGTCCTCCAACACCGCCTTCATGCGCATCCAGGACGAGCTGGACAACACCACGCAGGACACCGCCGACATGGCGCACGCCCTGGGCGTGGCCAAGTCCATCCCCGGCATCCCGGTGACCCTGCGCGAAAACGGCGGCCAGCCCTACGAGGGCATCGTGTTGGGCCAGTACCAGTCCCGCGTGCTGGACATGGCCACCGCCATGTCCACCCTGACCAACCGCGGCCTGATGCACCCGACCCACTTCGTGGACAAGATCGTGGACGCCAACGGCGAGGTCCTCTACCAGGTGGACAACGACTACACCGAGCGTCGCGTGGCCGAGCAGGTGGCGGACAACACCCTCCAGGCCATGCAGGGCGTGGCCGGCTACTCCAACGCTGTCCTCGCCGGCGGCCGCCAGTCCGCGTCCAAGACGGGCACCGCCCAGATGGGCGACACCGGCAACAACAAGGACGCCTGGATGGTCGGCTCCACCCCGCAGCTCGCCGTGGCCGTGTGGGTGGGCACCGCCGACAACACCTCGCCAATCTTTAACGAGTGGGGCGGCATCATGTACGGCTCCAACACCCCGTCCCAAATCTGGAAGCAGTTCCTGGACACCGAGTTGGAGGGCCAGGAGTTCATGAGCTTCCCCAACGCCAACCCCGTCTACTGGGGCGTGAACCCGTACTCCGGCGGTGTCGGCCTGGGCGGCTACTACTCCAACCCGACGCCGAGCTACACCGGCGGCACCGGCCAGGCGCCGTCCGCCCCGAGCTCCGCGGCACCGGCGGACCCGTCGGCCCCAGCAGCGCCCGAGGCGCCGGGCGGGGAGGAGGCACCGGCGCCCGCACCCGCACCGGCGCCAGCCCCGGCACCCGCGCCAGCCCCCGCGCCGGCACCGGCGCCAGCGCCGAACCTCAACGACACGATCAACGACGTCCTCGATCAATTCCAGGGAGCGTTCCAATAAATGACTGAGCCGACGCAGACTACGCAGGTCACCTGGCCGGACCCGGCGGACCGTGTCCAGCCCGGCCGCACCGAGCCGCTCGCGCGCGGCTGGGTGGACTTCCTCGGCGGGCCGATGGGCCGCTTCGCCCAGATCGGCCGCGCCCGGTTCTGGACGCCGCTGCGCTCCATCCTCGCCGTCGCATACGTCTTCTTGTCCTTCGGCCTGCTGCAGAAGGCGCACTGCGCCGGCGGCAAGGCCGACGACAACGGCATCATCCAGCTCAACTGGGACGGCAACCGCCAGTACACCGCCGCCTGCTACAACGACATCATTCCGCTCTACGGCGCCCGCGGCCTGGACCAGGGCGGTTTTGTCTACGACTACTCGTGGGTGGAGGACGGCCTGACCCGCTACATGGAGTACCCGGTGCTCGCCGGCCTGTTCCAGCAGCTGTCTGCTTGGCTGTCGCGCAGCACCTACTTCCTGGTGGACAACTTCGTGCCGGATTCCGGCTGGTACTTCTACGTCACCGCGCTGCTCATGTCCATCATCTGGGTGATCACCATCCGCATGGTCGCCGAGCTCGCGGGCAACCGTGTCTGGGACACCCTCTTGGTCGCCGGCTCCCCGCTGCTGATCGTCCACGCGTTCACCAACTGGGACATCCCGTCCATCTTCTTCGCCGTCGCCGCGATGCTGGCCGCCCGCAACCGGAAATTCTGGCTCGCCGGCGTGCTCATCGGCCTGGGCACCGCGTTTAAACTCTGGCCGATCTTCCTGCTCGGCGCGTACCTCACCGTGGCGCTGCGCAAGCGCGACCTCGTCCCGTTCGGCAAGATGCTCGCCGCCATGGTGGTGTCCTGGCTCGTGGTCAACGTGCCGGTCTACCTGCGCAACCCGGATGCCTGGGGTGAGTTCAACCGCCTCAACACCGACCGCGGCTGGGAGTGGACCACCATCTACGCGGTCATCTCCCGCATGACCGGCTGGACCGGCTTCGACTCCGGCGAGGGCGCCCCGGTGATCCTCAACGCCGTGACGCTGATCCTGTTCCTGCTGGGCTGCCTGGGCGTGCTCATCCTGGGCCTGAAGGCGCCGCAGACCCCGCGCATCGCGGAGCTGGTGGCGCTGATCGTCGGTCTGTTCCTCATCTTCAACAAGGTGTGGAGCCCGCAGTACTCCCTCTGGTTTGTCGTCCCCGCGGTGCTGGCGCTGCCGTACTGGCGCCTCCTTTTGTCCTGGATGGTCGTGGACATGGCCGTCTGGCCGGTGCTGATGTGGCACATGATGGGCGCGGACAACATGGGCGTGCCGGGCTGGTTCCTCAACATCGTGATCATCTCCCGCGACGCTTTCATCATCGCCATTATGGTGCTGGTGGTGCAGCAGATCCTGGGCAAGCGCCGCGACAAGGTCCGTGACGCCCACAACGGCCACGACCCCCTCATGTCGCTGTCGTACCAGTGGAAGGAGCCCTTGCCTATCGACGCCCCTCCGGCCGACCCCGTTTCCGAACCCGCCGACGCCGAGCCGGCCGGCTCCACGGTCGCCAAGGTCTAGCCGATGAACGCCACCACAATCCTGGGCATTGCCTCCATCGTGGTGGCGTTTTTCCTGTTTTGCGCCTCGTTCTATTTTGCGGTGAAGGGGCGGAAGCAAGCGTCGATAAGCTTCGGCTTGATCGCCTTCCTCTTTATGACCGTGATCCCGGTCTCCCTCGCCCTCTTCTCCGCGGTGCCCAACCCGCACTAGGCGGATTTTGTACGAATCGACATTTGGGCCGCTTCTGGCGTTGCAAACGCCCAGGTCAGCATTTTGCCGCGTTGATTCGTGCACAACGTGGGTCCGCACCAATAATTGGTGGTGGCGGGATTGTCCGCAATGCGGAGTCCACACGAGCGCACCCGAAACCCAAGGTTTTGAGCTGGTCAAACCGTGGGGTAGTCTGTTCGGGTTGCTTGACGCAACGACCCTCCTGCCATGACCACAAGGGTGATGGCCGAAACAACCAAGACCATAGGAGGTGATGAGGTCCGTGCGTCACTACGAAGTAATGATCATCCTCGATCCGCAGCAGGATGAGCGCACCGTTGCCCCGTCCCTGGACAAGTTCCTGGAGATCGTCCGCAAGGAAAACGGCAAGGTGGAAAACGTTGATGTGTGGGGCAAGAAGCGTCTTGCTTACCCGATCAACAAGAAGGAAGAGGGCATCTACGCCGTTGTCAACCTCGACTGCGAGGCAGACACGGTCAAGGAGCTCGACCGCGTGCTGAACCTGAACGAGAACGTTCTGCGTACCAAGGTTCTGCGTACCGACAAGTAAGAACCGGTAGGCTCAGAAACCACACGATCAGCAGGTAGGAAGGTTTAGGACATGGCTCAAGGCGATACCCCAATTACCGTTGTCGGCAACTTGGTTGCGGACCCGGAGCTGCGCTTCATCCCGAGCGGCGCTGCCGTTGCGAATTTCCGCATCGCGTCCACGCCCCGCACGTTCAACCGGGAAACGAACCAGTGGGAAGACGGCGAAGCCCTGTTCCTCACCTGCAACTGCTGGCGCCAGATGGCGGAGAACGTCGCGGAGTCCCTGACCAAGGGCATGCGCGTCGTGGTCACCGGCAAGCTGCGTCAGCGTTCCTACCAGACCAAAGAGGGCGAAAACCGCACCGTGTTCGAGGTCGAGGTCGACGAGGTTGGCCCGTCCCTGAAGTACGCCAGCGCGTCTGTCACCCGCAATCCGCGTGAGGGCGGTGCGGGCGGCTACGGCGGCGGCAACCAGGGCGGCCAGCGCGGCGGTTTTGGTGGAAACCAGGGCGGTTTCGACCAGGGTGGCCAGGGCGGCCAGGGCCAGAATCAGGGCCAGGGCGGCTACAACCCGGCGAACGGCGGCTTCGGCGGCCAAAGCCAGGGCCAGACCCAGGGCAACCCGAACCAGTCCCAGCCTCAACATGATCCGTGGGGTTCCGCTCCGGATGCCGGCGGTTTTTCCGGCGGCGCGGGCGATGAGCCACCGTTCTAAACGACAACCACACATCAAGCATTTTTCACCATAAGGAAGGTTAGGATTATGAAGCTGATCCTCACCGCTGCCGTCGAGAAGCTTGGCGAGCCTGGAGAGGTCGTCGAGGTCAAGGACGGTTACGGACGCAACTTCCTGCTCCCGCGCGGCCTGGCTATCCCGGCTACCCGCGGCGCAGAGAAGCAGATTGAAGACATTAAGCGCGCCCAGGCTGAGCGCCAGGTCCGCGACCTGGATCACGCGAAGGAACTGCGTGACCAGCTCGACCAGCTCAAGGGCGTCAAGGTTGCTGTGCGCACCGCTAACAACGGCAAGCTGTTCGGCTCTGTGAAGGCCGGCGACATCGCCGACGCTGTGAAGGCCGCTGGCGGCCCGAACTTGGATAAGCGCCGCATCAACGTGCCGAAGGGCCTTGTTACCAAGACCGGTGGCTACCAGGTCAAGGTCAACCTCCACGACGACGTGGAGGGCAAGGTGAACTTCGAGGTCGTAAGCGCATAACGCTTATCGACGACTGCTCCGCCTGAGAACGGAAAACTGCAGTCCAACGACAACAGCATTTAAAAGCGCGGGTCCCACTTGTGAGGAGTGGGGCCCGCGCTTTTTGTGTGCCGATACAATACCGCCCATGACGTTTTCCGTGGCGCGCCGCGTGCGCACTTTGGCTGTGTCCCTCCTGCTCGCGGCGGCTGCTGCGGCCGGGTTCGCCATGCCGGCGCAGGCCGTGGCGATGTACGCCGGCGACAGTATCCGCGTCGCGTACAGCGACGGTTCCCGTTACGGCTGTTCGCTGAATACGGTGGCGCACCGCGACGGGCAGGCTTACGGCGTGACGGCGGGCCACTGCCTGGCGCCGATTGGTGGCGCGGTGCCGGTGGCGGTGTACGCGGCGGATGGCCGCACGAAGATCTCGGGCGACCTGCGGGATTCGGGCTACGAGATGCGCGGCGACAATACGCTGGGCAGCCCGCTCCGAGACGTCGCCTGGTTCCCGCTGGCCGGCGGCGTTACCAACGCCGCGGCCGCCCGCGGTGGGGCCGTCGACATCCCGGTCATCGGCGCGGTCAATCCGTTGTCGGACGCAGTCCAGCGCATCAACCCCACCCGCCGTGTTGCGGGCTACCACCCGGTGACGGCGGTGAAGCCGGGCCAGATTGTGTGCAAGGACGGCGCGCGCACCTCGCGCACCTGCGGCCCGGTGTTGAAGGTGAACCCGGACACCGGCGAGCTGGCAGTGCTGATCTTGGCGTTGCACGGCGATTCCGGCGGGCCGGTCTACACCGTCAACCCGGATGGCAGCGCGAACATCATCGGCGTGGTCTCCGGCACGGCGTTCGGCGTGCTGCTCGCGGTGGACGGACTGCTGCCGCTGCCCGCCGGATTGCGGTAGTTGTCAGGGTGTGTATATCCTCTTGGATATACACTTGAACTAGGGGTGATTGCTATGGCCGAACCAATTCAGGACGGGCCAGTCCGCACGACAGTGTTCATGTCGGGAAACAGCCAGGCCGTCAGGATTCCGGCGGCACTGCGCTTTGATTCGGACAGAGTGATGATCGAACGTGTGCCGGAAGGTTTGCTGCTGCGGCCGGAGGAAGAATCGTTCGGGCATGTGGTGGCGAGGTTGCGCGAGTTCCAGCGCGTAAACGGTATTGAACCTGGGCTGGTCGAAGAAGTTGATGATCTGCCGGAGGACCTTCCCCCCGATCTTGACCGCGGCGACGAGCGATAGGAGATTCGGTGCGGTACCTCCTTGATACAAATGTGTGGATCGATATTGAACGTGGTGACCATCCAGAGGTTGTTCGCAAAAGTTCTGAGCTAGCTAGTGCGCAGCTTTGCTTATCAACTGTGGTTCTTGGCGAAATTCAGGCCGGAATCGAGAGGTCCCGCAGGCCAGAAGCTATGCGGCGGGTGTACGACCTCCTGCTGCACGGTTGCCCTGTGTTCGAGGTCGATCGGGAGTCCGCATGCCTATACGGCAAGCTCCGGTCTGATCTCCTGAATCGGGGGCAGGTCATCGGCTCGAACGACCTCTGGATCGCGGCGCAGGCGATCCGAAATGATCTAGTGCTTGTGACTGCAAACGAGCGCGAGTTTGCGCGCGTGCCCAACCTGAAGCTGGAGAATTGGCGGTAGCCATGTTCGTCACCCAGGTCCGCATCGACGCGCCGGTGGAGGGCTACGCCCGCGACCTGCCGGTGGTGCGTCGCTTGGCTGAAAAGCCCCTCGAGCTCGCGCAAACCACGATCCTCACCGGCGACAACGGGTCGGGGAAGTCCACGCTGGTGGAGGCGATCGCTATGGCCGCCGGCGCCAACGCCGCGGGCGGTTCCCGCCACGCCCAGTTCCAGGCAGCGGACCATTCCCGGCTCCACGCCTCGCTCACGTTGACCCGCCGCGCGAACCCGAGCGACGTGTACTTCCTGCGCGGCGAAACATACCTCGACCTCGCCGAATACCATGAAAGCCTCGGAATCGAAGACCCGTTGCAAGACCTCACTCGCCGCAGCCACGGCCAAGGCATCATGCGCATGGCCCACGAACGCTTCGGCCCGGACTCTTTGATCATCCTGGACGAGCCCGAAGACGGCCTCTCGGTCTTCTCCCAGCTCGAACTGCTCGGCCTGCTCGCGGTGCTGACCCGCCGCGGCGCGCAAGTGCTCATCGCCACGCACTCCCCGGTGCTGCTCGCCGTCCCCGACGCCCGCATCCTCGCCGTGCCCACCCTGGAGCACATGCCTTTCGAGGACTGCGAGCCCGTCACCGCCACCCGAGAGTTCATCGACGACCCGGCCGGCACGGCGAGATTCCTGGTGGACGGCTAGGGAGCCTGCCCCTGAGCGCCCATGTCGATATCTCGAGGTCGATAGTCGCTGGTTACAGCGTTTTCTGATTTTGGAGGCCCGGCAGGCCAAGAGGCGCTGACCTGCAACTATCGACATGGGGCTATCGACCTCAACGTATCGATCCCGCCGTAGGATGAGCCCCATGTTCATCCAGCACGTCTCCGTCGACGCGTCGAAGGCCCCGCCGTGGGCCCTCGACGCGCCGGCGGTCGAGCACGTCGCGGAGTTCGGCTTCCCGCTGACACACCCGGTCACGCTGATCACCGGCGGCAACGGCGTGGGAAAGTCCACGCTGTTGGAGGGGATTGCCCGCGCGTGGGGGTTTCAGGTCGAGGGCGGGCCGTGGGGCGTCGATAAGCCTGACGCCCACGACCCGATGTTTGGCGCGCTGCGGCTTCGGACCGGGGCGCGCGCCAAGGCCGGGTATTTCCTGCGCGGCGAGACGCACACGCGCGTCACGGAGTTCGACGAACGGTCGCACGGGGAGTCAGTGTTGGAGCTGACCTCGCGGTTTGCCAAAGATGCGCTGTACTTGCTGGACGAGCCCGAATCGGGGCTGTCCGCCGTCGCGCAGATGGCGCTGGTGGCGCAGCTGCACGCAATCGGCGAGCAAAGCGCGCAGGTGATCGCGGTGACGCACTCGCCGATCGTGCTCGGGATCCCTGGCGCGGAGATCGTGGAGGTCGGCGAGCACGGCGTGGACCGCGGCCTGGCGGTGGAAGACACACTCGCGTTCCGGGCGATGCGCGACTTTCTGGCGGACCCGCACGGCATCGCCGAGTACATGGCGGACTGGGCGGAGGACGAGCTGGGTTAGCTAGGACTCTGCAAGTCGTCGCATGAGTTCTTTCCGTTGCGCATAAATCCGGTCAAGTTCCACTTCTGCGCTGTGGCGCGTGTACTCGAAGTCCACGGTCTCCTGCAGCGGTTCTTCGGGTTCTTTGTCGGGCATGTTGCGGACGGTACCACTGTTCGAACACCCGTGTCGGGGCCGTGGTATATGGTGTGCGCCATGACTGCGACACGCGAACAAGCGGACGAACTTCTCAAGGGCATCGCGGGGCCCCACGCCGCCCTGCGCGACGACCAGTGGACGGCCGTCGATTCCCTCGTTAACCAGCGCAAACGCATGCTAGTGGCGCAGCGCACGGGCTGGGGAAAATCGGCGGTGTACTTTATCGCCGCGAAGCTGTTGCGCGAGGCGGGCGAAGGTCCGTCGATTATCGTCTCGCCGCTGCTCGCGCTCATGCGCAACCAGGTCGAAGCGGCCGCACGCGCCGGCATCCGGGCGGCCACGATCAACTCCGCGAACATGACGCAGTGGGAGGAGATCCAGGCAGACGTCGACAAGCTGGACCTGCTCCTGATCAGCCCGGAGCGCCTCAACGCGCCGGGCTTTCGCGAGGAAGTGCTGCCACAGCTCGCGCGGTCCGTCGGCATGCTGGTTGTGGACGAGGCCCACTGCATCTCCGACTGGGGGCACGATTTTAGGCCGGATTACCGGCGCATTTCTTTGCTTATCGACGACCTCCCGGCCAACACCCCCGTCCTGGCCACCACCGCAACGGCGAACGACCGCGTGGTGGCCGACGTTGTTGCTCAGCTGGGCGAAGGCACCGGCGTGCTCCGCGGCGGGCTGGACCGCGAATCCCTGTCACTGAACGTGGTGCGTTTGGGTGACCCCACCCAGCGCGCCGCCTGGATCGCGCAGTACCTGGCGCAGGTGGAAGGCTCCGGCATCATCTACTGCCTCACCGTGGCTGCCGCGCACGACCTGGCGGAGGCGCTGGAGACCGCTGGGTGGAACGTGGCCGCCTACACCGGCCGTACGGAGGCGGAGGAACGCGAGCGCCTCGAGCAGGCGCTGATCCACAACGAGCTCAAAGCCCTGGTGGCCACATCGGCGCTCGGCATGGGCTTTGACAAGCCGGACCTCGGCTTCGTGGTGCACCTGGGCGCGCCGAGCTCCCCGGTGAGCTACTACCAGCAGATCGGCCGCGCCGGGCGCGCCACCGACCACGCCGAGGTGGTGCTGTTGCCCGGCCCGGAGGATCAACGCGTGTGGGAGTACTTCGCGTCCGTGTCCATGCCGGAGGAGCCGGTGGTGCAGCAGCTGCTGGGCGCGCTCGGCGATGATCCAATCTCCACCCCGAAACTCGAAAACGCCGTGGACTTGTCGCGCACACGCATTGACCAGGCGCTGAAAGTGCTGGACGTTGACGGCGCGGTGCAACGCGTCAAGGGCGGCTGGGTTGCTACCGGTGAGTCTTGGGCCTACGACCACAAGCGTTACGACGGCCTGGCGGACGCCCGCGAGCGCGAACAAAACCTCATGCTGGCCTACGAGTCCACGGACGCCTGCCGCATGGTGTTTTTGCGCAGCGAGCTGGACGATCCGACGATCGGGGAGGGGGAGCGCTGCGGGCGCTGCGACAACTGCACCGGCAACCACCTGCCCACCGACGTGGACCCGGCGCTCGCCGAGCGCATCGACGCCCGCCTGAAGGCCCCCGGTGTGCCGCTTTCCCAGCGCAAGATGTGGCCGACAGGCTCCGCGCGCCGCGGCAAAATCAAGGGCGTACTCGGCGGCAAGGCGCTGGGCCGGCTCAACGACGTCGCCCGCGGCCCCGCCCTGGCCCAACTCTTGCGCGACAACGCTTACCGCCCCGCCGAGAATTGGCGCGACGACCAGTGGCTGACCCGCTTCGTCGCCGTGCTGGCGGACTGGGACTGGGACACGCGCCCGGCCACAGTGGTGGCACTCGGCTCGGCGGACCCGGCACGGGCGGAGATGGTCGCCTCCACTGCGGAGGCGCTCGCCCGCGTGGGGCAAATGGCTTACGGCGGGGCAGTGCAGGCCGGCGGGGCAGAGGTGGAGGCGCGCAACTCCGCCTTCCGTGTCAACGCGCTGGATAGGTACTTCGACTACTCGGGGCTTGCCATGGCCGAAGGACCCGTGCTGCTGCTTACCGGCGAGGTGGACTCCGGCTGGTCGGTCACCGTCGCCGCAGCCGATATCGCCGAGCGTTTCGGTGTGGAGGTGCTACCGCTGGCGTTCGCCTCACGCGCGTGAGGTCCTCGCCGCCACGGTCTGCGCAACGGCCGTGCCCAGCAGGATGAACAGGCCGATCGGGAGAAGGTACAGGAAGAGGTTGATGGTGGGCAGATCCATGCCCGCCTGGTATTCCTGCCAGCTCGAGTCGGCGACAGAGCCGAAGCCCACGGCAAGGCACGCTGTGGCGATCCAGACGGCCACACCGTGCGCAGGGCCACTCCGCCGCGCTGCCGCAGTGTAGGTGGCAGCCCATCCGACCGCTCCCGCTGCCGCAAGCACGGCGAGGACGGCGAAGGCGAGGCGGTAGGCCGCGAAGTCGAGATTGCCGCCAACCGTTCGCATCCCAGCCACGCACACTGCTGGAAACGCCACTGCAAAGACGAGGTAACTCCAGAGAATTGCTCGTGGGGACATGCGACGACGGTAACAAAAACACACCGGGTGCGCCCCTGTGACGGAATGTGGATAAGTGGTGGGTTATACAGCCTGGGTAGGGGTTAGATTGTCCACTCGAGTGGACATTTCGCGGTTGTCAAACGCCGTGGTCAACCGAGTTATCCACCTAAAACGTCACTCGGCGTGAGTTTGAAAATATACAGGGTGAACTGCGGAAATGTACCGTTGTCCAGTGGCTTGGAGTCTCGAATTCACACGAATTCCACACCGCAAACACCACCCCTGTGGAAAACTCACCCGCACATTCCCCAATTGTCCACACCCCCTGTGGATAACTCGGTTTGCGGTTTGCATTACGGGGTAGTCTCATACACACAGCGAAAGGGGAGCCCATGGGTGCAGACGACAGCTTCGACGACTACGTGCCGCCGCCGGAACCGGCCGCGGACTACGGGGACTTCAGCGACTCCGACTTTGACGCGTTCCAAGGCAACAGCGGTAACTCGAGGGGGAAAGGTGGGAGGGGCGGTAGCTCGTCGAGAAGCAACCGCTACTCCAACTTCAACCGCGGCAACAACGAGCTGCAGGAATACCGCACGCCGCCGCACGACGAGCTGGCGGAGCGCTCCGTCATCGGCGCGATGCTGCTCAACCCCGACGTCATCCTGGATGTGGCGGAAAGCCTGCGCCCGGACGACTTTTACTTTCCGGCGCACCAGCTGATCTACCAGGCCATCCTGGACCTGTTCGCGCAGGGCAGCAACGTCGACGTGCTCATTGTCGCTGGGCGGCTGGACCGCATCAACGAGCTCGAGCGCGTCGGCGGCGCGCCGTATCTGCACACGCTGATCTCCGAGGTTCCCACGGCGGCGAACGCCCGCTACTACGCGGAGATCGTGGAGGAAAAGTCGATCCTGCGCCAGCTGGTTAACGCCGGCACGCAGGTGGTGCAGCTCGGCTACGAGGGCGAGGAGGGCATGGAGGTCGACGCGATCGTCGACCATGCCCAGCAGAAGGTCTTCAACATCACCCGCAACCAGTCGGGCGAGGACTACCGCCCGCTGTCGGAACTGCTCAAGCCCACTATTGACGAGCTGACCATGATCGCCTCCGGCGGCGCGCTCGAGGCGGGCGTGCCCACCGGGTTCATCGACCTGGACAAGCTCACCAACGGCCTGCACGCCGGCCAGATGATCATCATCGCGGCGCGTCCCGGTGTGGGTAAATCCACGCTCGCGCTGGACTTCATGCGCTCGTGCTCGATCCACCAGAACAAGACGTCCGTGATCTTCTCGCTGGAGATGAGCGCCTCCGAGATCATCATGCGCATGCTGTCCGCGGAGACGGAGATCAAGCTCTCGGCGATGCGCTCGGGCCAGATGGAGGAGCGTGATTGGGAGAAGCTCACCCACCGCCTCACCGAGATTCAGGACGCGCCGCTGTTTATCGACGACTCGCCGAACCTCACCATGATGGAAATCCGCTCCAAGGCGCGCCGCCTGAAGCAGCAGCACGGCCTGGACCTGATTGTGGTGGACTACCTGCAGCTGATGAGCTCCGGCAAGAAGGTCGAGTCGCGCCAGCAGGAGGTCTCGGAGTTCTCCCGCCACCTGAAGCTGCTGGCCAAAGAGCTCGAGGTGCCGGTGATCGCCATCTCTCAGCTCAACCGTGGCCCGGAGGCCCGCACCGACAAGCGCCCGCAGCTGGCTGACCTGCGCGAGTCAGGCTCGCTGGAGCAGGACGCCGACATGGTGTTTCTGCTCTACCGCCCGGACTCGCAGGACCGCGACGACGAGCGCGCGGGCGAGGCGGACATCATCGTGGCGAAGCACCGCGGCGGCCCGATCGACACCATTCCGGTGGCGCACCAGCTGCACTACTCGCGCTTCGTCAACATGGCGCACGGCTAGTTAACCTGCCCTATGAACAGTTAGGCATGGCTTTCCAACGGTGACACGCTGCGGAAACGCGTTTATGCTTCAACAGCACAACGCAAAAGCTGCAAAGGAGAAAGCCATGACCGTGCGTTCCATGAACGGCCCCGCCGCCTGCGCGAGCACGGTGGCCAAGCTCGACCCGAGCATTACCGTCGCCAAGACGGGGGAGAACACGCTCCTGCTCAACCTGCCGCGCAACATCGAGGAGATCGACAAGGCGACGGAGGACAAGTCGCTGCTGTCGCGCATCACGCGCTTCTTTGCTTAGCGACGGGCTCCGCCTGAACTACGCAATCGCCACCCCACGCTGCTCAGGCAGCGTAAACGCCGCCGCGCAGGCCAGCGCGAAGGCGGCGGCGAACACGCCGAACACCGCCGTCGAGCCGCCGAAGGCGAGCACCGGCGGAACCACCAGCGGCGCGAGAATTGAGCCGATGCGGCCGAACGCCGCGCCCGCGCCCGTGCCGGTTGCGCGGATAGCGGTGGGGTAGAGCTCCGGGCCGATCGCGTACAGCGCACCCCACGCCCCAAGGTTGAAGAAGCTGAGCAGGCAACCCGCAGCGATGATCTGCCACTCCGTGCTGGCCATGCCGTACGCGAACGCAGCAATCGCCGAGCCCGCGAGGAAACTCGCCAGCGTGGTGCGGCGGCCCCACCGCTCGATGAGCCAGGCGGCCGCGGCGTAGCCGGGCAGCTGCGCCAGGGTGATGATCAGCGTGAAGGTGAACGAGCGAACCAGGGAGAAACCCTGCTCCACCAGCAGGGACGGGATCCAGATGAACGCGCCGTAGTAGGACAGCGACACGCAGAACCAGATAGCCCAAAATGCGGCGGTGCGCCCGCGCAGCTCCGGGCCCCAGATACCGCCATCGACGGGGTGTTCCTGGGCTGGCGCGGCGGTGTCGTACTGCGCGGGGTCAGCCTCGGCCTCGAACTCGCGGACGATCCGTTCGGCTTCGTCGTGCCGCCCCGCTGACTCGAGGAAGCGAACGGATTCCGGCAGTCCCATGCGCACGTAGATGGCGTACATCGCTGGCACCGCGCCGAGCGCGAAGCCCCAGCGCCAGCCGTTGTCGCTCTGCGCCACCACGAAGGTGCCGATGACGGCCGCCATGATCCACCCCACCGCCCAAAACGCCTCTAAGAGCACGACCATGCGCCCCCGGACCTTCCGCGGCGAAAACTCGCTGACCAGCGTGGAGGCTACCGGCAGTTCCGCGCCAAGCCCAAGGCCCACCAGGAAGCGGAACACCATCAGCGACGCCACGGACCACGCCAGCGCTGAGGCACCGGTGGCCAGCCCGTAGAGCAAGAGCGTTGCGGCGAAGACTTGGCGGCGGCCGATCTTGTCGGCGAGCAGCCCGCCCAGGCTCGCGCCGATGGCCATGCCCACGAACCCCACCGACGCAATCCACCCCGTGGTGGTGTTGTCCAAATTCCACTGCGCGGCCAGCGCGGCGAGGATGAAGGACACGAGGCCGATGTCCATCGCGTCGAGGGCCCAGCCGATCCCGGAGCCGACCAGCAGGCGCTTGTGTTTCGGGGTGACCGGCAGGCGGTCCAGTCGCTCAGTGCGAGTGAGCTGCGCAGAAGAGTTCATGCGGGGAGTGTAGGGCGCGCTCGCCCGCGCGTTGGCAGTTTTTATTCACCTGCTCCCGACGACACGGAGTTGAACGCCCGCAGCCGCAGCGAGTTCGACACCACGAACACCGAGCTGAACGCCATCGCGATGCCGGCGAGCATCGGGTTGAGAAAGCCCAGCGCCGCCACCGGGATGAGGATGACGTTGTAGGCGAACGCCCAGAACAGGTTGCCCTTGATCGTCTTCAAGGTCTTGCGCGACAGCCTGATCGCGTCCGCAGCCGAGGTCAGCGAGTTGCGCATCAGCGCGATGTCCGCGGCCTCGATGGCCACGTCCGTGCCCGCGCCCATGGCCAAGCCCAGGTCCGCCTGGGCGAGCGCGGCGGCGTCGTTGACACCGTCGCCGACCATGGCCACGTGTTTGCCCTCGGCCTGGAGGCGCTTGACCACCTCCACCTTGTCCTCCGGCAGGACGCCCGCGGTGACGTTAGCCGGGTCGATGCCCACTTCCGCCGCGACGGCCTCTGCCGCGCCGGCGTTGTCGCCGGTGAGCAGGTGAGGCGTCAGCCCCAGCTCCCGCAGCTGCGCCACGGCGTCGGCGGAATCTGCCTTCACGGTGTCGCGCACCGCGACGAACCCGGCCAGGGCGCCGTCCACCTCGACGGCCACCGGGGTCGCCCCTGCACGTTCGGCGTCTTCGAAGGCGCTGGCCAGACCGCCAAGCGGCACGGAGGGGCGGCCGACGCGGACCGGGTGGCCGTCGATAAGCGCGGACGCTCCCTTGCCCACCTCATTTTGGAAGTTCTCCGAGGCCGGCACCTCGCTGGCCGCCTCCACGATCGCGCGGGCGATCGGGTGCTCGGAGCCGGCCTCCACGCCGGCGGCGAGCCGCAGTACCTCGTCGGCATCGAAGCCGTCCGCTGCGACGACGTCCGCAACCCCCATCTCGCCCGACGTGATCGTGCCGGTCTTGTCCATGACCACCGTGTCCACCTGGCGGGTGGATTCGAGCACTTCAGGGCCCTTGATCAGCAGCCCCAGCTGGGCGCCGCGGCCGGTGCCCACCAGGATCGCGGTCGGGGTGGCAAGCCCAAGCGCGCACGGGCAGGCGATGATCAGCACCGCCACCGCCGCGGTGAACGCGTGGGCAACGCTATGGCCCACCAGGAGGTGTCCGGCCAGCGTCACAAGCGCAACCAGCACCACCACGGGCACGAAGACCTGCGAGATCTTGTCCACCAGCCGCTCCACCGGCGCCTTGCCGGCCTGCGCGTCGCGCACGAGCTTGCCCATCTGCGCGAGCGTGGTTTCGGCGCCGACCCGGGTGGCCTCCACCACCAGGCGCCCGGAAGTGTTCAGCGTGGCGCCGGTGACCGCGGAGCCCTCGGTGACCTCCACGGGCACGGACTCGCCGGTGAGCATGGATTCGTCCACCGCGGAGTGCCCGGAGACCACGCGGCCGTCGGTGGCGATCTTCTCGCCGGGGCGCACGATGAACGTGTCGCCCACCGCCACTTGGGCAATCGGCACGCGCACTTCCTTGCCGCCCCGGATCACGGCGGCGTCCTTGGCGCCCATGTCCAAAAGCTCGCGCAGCGCCTCCGAGGACTGCCCCTTCGCCCGCGTTTCAAACCACCTGCCTAGCAGCAGGAACGTAATCACCACGCACACGGACTCGAGGTAGATCTCGTCCATGCCCGCGTGCGACGGGAAGATGGACATCTCCATGGTCATCCCCGGCTCGCCCGCGTTGCCGAAAAACAGCGCCCACACGGACCACAGGTACGCCGCGGACGTGCCCAGCGTGATCAGCGTGTCCATCGTCGCCGCGCCGTGCTTCAGGTTCACCCAGGTCGCGCGGTGAAACACGCTGCCCGCGGCGAAAAACACCAGCGTCGCCGCCGCAAACGCCGCCCACTGCCAGTTGGTGAACTGCAGCGCCGGCACCATGCTCACCACCATCACCGGCAGCGAGACCAGCGCCGCCCAAATCGTGGTGCGTTTCAGCTTCTCGGCTTCCTCCAGGCGCGCGCCTTCGAGCTTCTCGCTTGTCGACGCCCCTCCGGCCGCCGCCGCGTCACCCCCCACCGCGTCATCAGTCATTTCAAACGCGTCGTACCCGGCGGAGCGTACTTCGTCGATAAGCAACTGCGACGACGCCTTCGCCGGATCGAAATCGACGGCGGCCGTCTCGGTGGAGTAGTTCACCGTGGCGTCCACGCCGTCGAGCTTGTTCAGTTTGCGCTGCACGCGCGAAGAGCACGACGAGCAGGTCATCCCCGTCACGCCTAGCTCGACGTGCTGCAATGCTATGGGGGTTTCAGTCATAACCCCCACTTTAGGCCCGGGCCGGGCCTAAGCGTTAGGCCAGTGTGTAACCAGCTTCTTTCACCGCGGCCGCGATGTCGTCGGTGGAAAAACCGTCACCCTCGACGGTGACAGTCCCGGTGGTGTGGTCCGCCTTCACAGCGGTCACACCGGCGACCTCGGAGATCTCCTCCTGCACGCTCATTTCGCAGTGCCCGCAGGTCATGCCCTCAACGTTGAACTCGCGTTCAGCCATGGTGTGTCCTCCTTATATCTCGATTACGTAGCCGGCGTTTTTCGCCGCCTGCACAATATCTTCGTCAGCGAAGGTGAAGCCGACAACGGTGAGGTGCCCGGCCTCGAGGTCCACATCTACCTCGTGGGTGCCGTCCACCAGCGACAGCTCGTCTTTGAGCGAATCGACCGCGACTTCGTCCTTCGGGCCCGAGATCCGGTACGTCTTCGTCATGGCTGCTGCACGCCTCCTGGTTTCCACTCGTTCCAGCCCGGCTTGGAATAGCTCGGACATTGTTAGGGTTGTACCCGTTGCAATCTCTACAACAATAACCAAAAGCTTTAGGGAGCGTACTTTGAGCACGATCGATGTAACCGATGACACTTTCCAGGACACCGTTACCCAAGACGGCATCGTGTTTGTGGACGCATGGGCGGACTGGTGCGGCCCGTGCAAGCAGTTCGCGCCGACCTACGAGAAGGCCTCTGAAAAGCACACCGATGTCACCTTTGCCAAGCTCGACACCGAGGCCAACCAGCAGGTGGCCAGGGGGTTGGACATCCGGGCGATCCCGACGCTGATGGCGTTCCGCGACGGCATCCTGATTTACCAGAACGCTGGCGCCTTGCCGCCGGCCGCGTTGGACGACCTTATCCAGCAGGTCAAGGACCTGGACATGGATGACGTCCGCCGCCAGATTGCCGAGCAGAACGCCTCCGAGCAGTAGGCCTTTTTATTCAGCGCCCGCGAGACGGGCGCTTTTTTCATGCGTACACTTGCCTAACGACGAACCCCACCACCGGAAGGACACTCCAATGGCGAACCCGTTTAGCAAGGGCTGGAAGTACCTCATGCAGTCGTTCGACACCAAGATCGACCAGAACGCAGACCCGAAGGTGCAGATCCAGCAAGCCGTCGCTGCTGCGAAGGAGCAGCACAAGGCGATCTCCGAGCACGCGGCCAACATCATCGGCAACCGGAACCAGCTGCAGATGAAGATGGAACGCCTGATCAAGTCCCAGGAGGATCTGCAGAACAAGGCGCGCACCGCCCTGCAGGCCGCGCAGAAGGCGGAGGCGGCCGGCGACGCCGAGAAGGCGCAGCAGTTCAACAACGCCGCCGAGGTCATCGCCACCCAGCTGGTGTCCGTGGAGCAGGAGCTCGAGCAGACCAAGCAGGCCTACGCGTCCGCCGACCACGCCGCCAAGGAAGCGCAGCAGAAGCAGCAGCAGTCCGAGGCGCACCTGAAGGAGCAGCTCTCCCAGGTCTCTCAGCTCGAGTCCCAGCTCAACCAGGCCCGCATGCAGGAGCAGACGGCCAAGACCATGGACTCGATGAACCAGTTCAACGACGACAACGTGCCCACCCTCGACGGTGTGCGCGACAAGATTGAGCGCCGCTACGCCAACGCCCTGGGCCAGCAGGAGCTGATGAAGGACTCCATGACCGACCGCATGGCCGAGATCGAGTCCGGCTCCACCGACGCTGCCGCCGCCAGCCGTCTGGACCAGATCCGCGCGTCCATGTCCGGCGAGCTCGAGGCCGGCTCCGGCGCGGGCGCCGGTGACGCGGACCGCCAGCTCGAGGCGGGCTCTGGTGAGGGCGAGGGCTCGCAGGGCGAGGGCGCCGACTCGGCCACCGACTCGGCCGCCGAGCAGAAGCCGTCCGGCAGCTCCCGCCGCGTCGCCGCCGACGCCCCGGAGACCTCCAGCACCGACAACGCCAACAACACCGACGACATCCTCGCCGACGCCGAGAAGTACATGCGCGACGAGGACTAACCGCCTCCAACTAGCAGATCACAAACGGCCGCCTGACAGATTACGGCGGCCGTTTGTGCTGACCTGGGGGTCGAGGGGCCGCCTGACAGATTCCGCCACGAAGTGTCGGCGCCCTCTGGCAAGTTTGTTCACTCGCCGGGAGCGGTTTGGTGAATTAGTTCCACTTGGGCGGTTGAATAATTCAATATCCCCAGGACGCTGGAAGCCCGCAGTCCGATTAGTTCACAAGCGAGTGAACTATCTTGCAAGAGGGGCGAAAAGGCGCCCCAAAGGGCCGAAGCCCCCGGGGGCGCCGTAGAAACGCCGGGACCGCGCGCTAGCTCTCCCGGCGGATGTTGATGAGTACGCCGCGGATGCCGGAGTGGAACCCGTCGCGGAGATTGACGCGCTGGGTCTCGGACAGGGTGTACTCGTGCAGGGTTTCGCAGGCGAACTGCAGCAGCGGCCGGTCGATCTCCGGGGGCAGCCCGCCGCCGGAGAGGAGGTGGGCGTTGTCGCGCTGTTCGCTGGAGGCGGCGTTTTCAAACCACCAGTTGGCGTACTGCTGGCCCACGTCATAGGGGGTTTGGAAGCCGGCGGAGGTCCACACTTCTTCGGGAAGCGGCACGTAGCGGGAGCGCAGCTTGCGGCGCGGAGCCATCATCGACGGCTTCGGCGCAGGCTTGGGGCCGGGCTTCGGCGCGCTCGCAGACGCATCCGAGTTGGTCTAAGCGAGCGACGCGGGCGTCGGCTTCGCGCTTTCGGCGGGTGCCGACGGGCCGGGCCGACGGGGCGGGCGCCGACGGGCGGTCGGGCTCGCTGGAGACGTTCTGGTTGCCGGGCTTGTTCGACTCGTTGTTGGCCTCCACCTGTGCCTCGGAAGGCTCGTCCATCTCTGGTTCGTCCGGGCGGTGGGTGCGTTGTTGCGAGGTCGGGGTGCCCACGATGTCCGACGGCTTCGGGGCGGCAGGGGCGGCGGGTGCGGCAGCAGGCGCCTGTCCCGGCTTCGGGGCGGACGAAGCACCCGCAGAGGC
The DNA here is from genome assembly GCF_013978595.1 of Corynebacterium haematomassiliense. Classification (GTDB taxonomy): domain Bacteria; phylum Actinomycetota; class Actinomycetes; order Mycobacteriales; family Mycobacteriaceae; genus Corynebacterium; species Corynebacterium lehmanniae. The sequence goes on along the minus strand of NZ_JACDTZ010000001.1, from coordinate 1,655,078 downwards.
GGCATCCGAAGTAGCGTCCGAATCCGAGTTGTCCCCCGCAGCGCCGGCGTCCGGCCGGAGCGGGTCGGGGCCCAGCCCTGGAACCGCGGTGGGGCCGTCCGCCTCTTCGAGCGGAGCAGCGTCGTTAAGCGGGCGCTCCCTGATGCTGGGCGGGAGCGGGCCCTCGAGCACCTGGAGGCGCATGGCGTCGGCGAAGTCTTCGCGCGGGTCGAGGATGGTGGTGCTGTCGCAGGCGTGGCGCAGGGCGGAGGACATGGAGTCCCAGCCGAAGCCGTAGAGGTGCATGCGCGCGCCGCGGCTGGTCACTTCCTCGACGCCGGGGATCATGTCCGCGTCGCCGGAGACCAGCACGAAATCGGTGAATTTTTCGCTCACGCCGTTGACCACAAGGTCGGCGACGAGGCGGGTGTCCACGCCTTTTTGGGTGCGGCGCTCGCCCCACTCGATGAGTTGGCCGGTGCGCAGTTGCACGCCGTCGCAGGTGCGCAGCGCGCGCTGGTAGCGGTGCGGGCCTGAGTCGGGGATGCCGTCGTACCAGAACTGGCGGTGGATGGGTTGGTTGAGTTGGTTGGTGATCATTTTGCCGAGGGTTGCCACAACCTCCGGCAGGTCAATTTCTAACTGTGCGCGGGCGCCGATTTCCCACGAGTTGTAAAAGCTCGCGAGAAGGTATGACGTGTCGACGAACACAAGTGTGCGTTCAAGCATGGCTCCTAAATTCCGATTCTTTTTCGTTGCTAAGTTGCGTTACACGCACCATCTTGCCTGAAAAAGCTCAGTCATTCCACGTCGTATTTGTCACGGTTTCCTGCGAACTGGTTGCGCTCCCCCGGGCTGCGTGATAGTCAGTTAGTTACTCGAGTAACTAACCAATCAACCGGAGGGCAGGGCATGAACACAGAAGCAGAGCCCCTCTTCGTGCAGATCGCCAGCTTCGTCGCCGACCTCATCGTCGACGGCACATTGCAGCCCGGCGAGCAAGCACCGTCGACGAATCAGCTCGCCCAGTTTCACGAAATCAATCCCGCGACGGCGCGCAAGGGCCTTGCATTGCTTGTCGACGACCACGTGCTGGAAAAGCGTCGCGGCCTGGGCATGTTCGTCACCGACGGGGCCCGCGACCAGATCCTGGCGAAGCGTCGCGAGGATTTCGCCGGCGACTACATCGCCCCGCTCATCGACGAAGCCCTGCACCTGGGCTACACCCGCTCCGACCTCCACGACCTAATCGACCGCGTCGCAGAAAGCAGAGGCATGTACCAATGACCATCCACACCCGCGACCTGACCCGCAGCTTCGGTTCCAAGGACGTGCTCACCGGCGTCGACCTGGATCTGGGCCCCGGCATCCACGGCCTGCTCGGCCGCAACGGCGTGGGAAAATCTACGCTGCTGCGCATCCTCTCCGGTCAACTCAAACCCACCTCCGGCACCGTCGAGGTGTTCGGCGTGCGCCCCTTCGACAACGCCTTCGTCATGGACAACACGTGCCTGACCGGCGTTGATACCGCCTACCCGGGCACGTGGTCCGGCGCGGACGTGATCAAGGGTGCGCGGTTGCGCTACCGCACCTGGGACCAGCAGCTTGCCGACGCGCTGACCGCCGACTTCGCCATGGACCAGGCACTGGAAACCCGTTACGAGAAACTTTCCCGCGGCCAACGGGCCATGGTCGCCATCGTCATCGGCTTGGCATCCGGCACCGATCTTCTGCTCCTGGACGAGCCCTACGTCGGCCTGGACACCCACAACACCGAGGTGTTCTACCGCCACCTGCTGGACCAGGCGGACACCGGCCGCACCATCGTCATGGCCACCCATCACATCGAAGACGCCGCGAAGGTGCTGGATACGGCAGTGATTCTGGGGCGTGAGGGGGCCGTCGCAAAGCAATGTGCCCCTGAAGTCGCCGACGCCTTCGCGGTTGTGGGAGGGGAGCTTTTGCCTATCGACGCCGCGCCGCGCCACGCCCGCCCCGCCCGCTTCGACGACCTCATCGAGCACTACCTGGAGGTGTACTGATGAACACGACCTTGCCCGGATTCTTTCGCCACCAGTTCGTCGCGCCCTCGCTGTACAGGTTGCTGTGGATGGTGCCGCTGGCGGCGATGTTCGCGCTCGGCGCGACGATTACGGACCACCCGCTTACTGCGGTGATGACGCCTGCATTTGTGACCTTGTTTGTCATCGGCGCGCTCTCAATGGAAAAGACGGCGTACGCGGCCTACGGCATGCCGCGGGGTCGACGGCTACGACTGGCCGCGATGTCGGTGGTGCCGGCGGTGGTGATTGGCGCGGCCGTCGCGTTGCTGCTGCGGCCTGATTGGTTTGGAGTTGTGGGCGCCTTGGGGGCTGTGGCGATGGGCCTGCTCATGGGGCAGCGCTACGTCACCGGCGAGGTGCCCGAAGCGAGTGAGCGTGTTCGGCCGCGCTTAGGCTCGCGCGGCTTCCTTGTGGAGCTGGTGTGGACACCTCAGCTGCTCTGGGCATTCGGTATCGCGGCGGCGCATTGCGTGACGCTGTACCTGGCAAGCTTCATTGGTTCGGAGCCGCTCAGAGTGTGGATTGGGGCTTTGCCGCTGCTGGTTTGGTACGGCATGTATTGCATGCACGGCTCGGCAATCGCCGGAACAGACGTGGGCGCCAGCTACGGGGTGCCACGTCGGCGCTGGCTTGGAGTATCGCTCGCGGCAACAGTTGTCTCAGTGCTGCTTTATATGGTCGTTGTTGGTGTTGTCTCGAGTTTGAGCTGGGCCGCGGTGGTGGTCGGGGCGGCGGGTGCGTTCGCCTGCGCGGTGCTGGGATCGGTCTTGAAAGCCCGGCGCAGCGAAATGGGGCTGTATCCAACGATATTCCTATTTATCCCCATCTCGCGAGCCGTTGAAGTGGAAAGCTTCACGGACAGTGAGACCGTTTACGTCCTTGTCGTCGCCGGAGCGCTGTTGTTGGTTGGTGTAGTGATGCAGGTGGCGTATTTGGGTGGCTATATGAACCCCAAACAAGCGCTTAAGAACAGGTAGAAAACAGTCTGTGCGCTGCGGGTTTGTGTTGTGTGTGGGGTGTGTGTAACTTATATCGAGTCAGCGAGACCGACAACGCCCCGCTGGAAAGTGAGATTCTTTCCGGTTTGTGTGGCGGGCAGGAAAACAATCGCTGGCAGATTCCAAAGTCACTTGAGGCTGGTCCACTGTTGTGTGGGTTGGTTTGGGTGTGCTGGTGTTGTTTGAGAACTCGATAGTGTGCCAATGTACTTTTGTTGCGTGGGTGTGTTTGCCTGCCTCGTTTTGTGCACTGTGTGGTGTGCGCCCTGTTGTGGGTGTGTGCCGGTGGTGGCGTGGTTGAATTCCAATGATGGATCGCGTCATCTGTTTGGTTCAGTGTGCGTGGGGTGTGGTTGAACATGTTTCACGTATTTTTGGCCGACCCCTGTGTTTTCGACCCCGTCGGGTTGGGGGTTGGTTGTTGAACCTTTGTAATTTTTGGATTTTTGCCAGTCACTTGATGCCCTGGTTTTGGGTGTTGGTTGGTTTGTTTTTGGTTGGGTTTGGGCTTTTCACGGCCTGTTTCTTTCTGAAACTTTTTGTGGAGAGTTTGATCCTGGCTCAGGATGAACGCTGGCGGCGTGCTTAACACATGCAAGTCGAACGGAAAGGCTCCTGCTTGCAGGGGTACTCGAGTGGCGAACGGGTGAGTAACACGTGGGTGATCTGCCCTGCACTTCGGGATAAGCCTGGGAAACTGGGTCTAATACCGGATAGGACGATGGTTTGGATGCCATTGTGGAAAGTTTTTCGGTGTGGGATGAGCTCGCGGCCTATCAGCTTGTTGGTGGGGTAATGGCCTACCAAGGCGTCGACGGGTAGCCGGCCTGAGAGGGTGTACGGCCACATTGGGACTGAGATACGGCCCAGACTCCTACGGGAGGCAGCAGTGGGGAATATTGCACAATGGGCGCAAGCCTGATGCAGCGACGCCGCGTGGGGGATGACGGCCTTCGGGTTGTAAACTCCTTTCGCTAGGGACGAAGCGCAAGTGACGGTACCTGGAGAAGAAGCACCGGCTAACTACGTGCCAGCAGCCGCGGTAATACTTAGGGTGCGAGCGTTGTCCGGAATTACTGGGCGTAAAGAGCTCGTAGGTGGTTTGTCGCGTCGTTTGTGTAAGCCCGCAGCTTAACTGCGGGAATGCAGGCGATACGGGCATAACTTGAGCGCTGTAGGGGAGACTGGAATTCCTGGTGTAGCGGTGGAATGCGCAGATATCAGGAGGAACACCGATGGCGAAGGCAGGTCTCTGGGCAGTAACTGACGCTGAGGAGCGAAAGCATGGGTAGCGAACAGGATTAGATACCCTGGTAGTCCATGCCGTAAACGGTGGGCGCTAGGTGTGAGTCCCTTCCACGGGGTTCGTGCCGTAGCTAACGCATTAAGCGCCCCGCCTGGGGAGTACGGCCGCAAGGCTAAAACTCAAAGGAATTGACGGGGGCCCGCACAAGCGGCGGAGCATGTGGATTAATTCGATGCAACGCGAAGAACCTTACCTGGGCTTGACATACACCAGATCGCCGTAGAGATACGGTTTCCCTTTGTGGTTGGTGTACAGGTGGTGCATGGTTGTCGTCAGCTCGTGTCGTGAGATGTTGGGTTAAGTCCCGCAACGAGCGCAACCCTTGTCTTATGTTGCCAGCACGTTATGGTGGGGACTCGTGAGAGACTGCCGGGGTTAACTCGGAGGAAGGTGGGGATGACGTCAAATCATCATGCCCCTTATGTCCAGGGCTTCACACATGCTACAATGGTCGGTACAACGCGTCTGCGAGCCTGTGAGGGTGAGCTAATCGCTGTAAAGCCGGTCGTAGTTCGGATTGGGGTCTGCAACTCGACCCCATGAAGTCGGAGTCGCTAGTAATCGCAGATCAGCAACGCTGCGGTGAATACGTTCCCGGGCCTTGTACACACCGCCCGTCACGTCATGAAAGTTGGTAACACCCGAAGCCAGTGGCCTGTCATGGGAGCTGTCGAAGGTGGGATCGGCGATTGGGACGAAGTCGTAACAAGGTAGCCGTACCGGAAGGTGCGGCTGGATCACCTCCTTTCTAAGGAGCTTTTATTATTCGCCCGCAGTTGTGGGCCAAGTGTGTGTGGTTGAGTCGCCGAGTGTGCGACTGCCACGGAAGTATTTTTGCCGGGTGGAGACACACCTTCAAGGTCATGGTGGCATCGTCTGGATGGTGGTGCGGCTGGCCTGTGAAGGGGTTGTGCGCCGCGTGGTGCCTGGTGGGTGGATGCATCCGGTTTGCGTGACAAAAGATTATGCGTTGGTGCACTGTTGGGTGTCTGGGGCAGCACAAGGTTGTTCCTGTTGGGCCCTTGCGTGGATCGGCCACTGTGTTGTGGTTGGTTGTGTGTGGGGGTTGTGTTGTGTGAGAACTGTATAGTGGACGCGAGTATCTTTCTTTTTTGTGTTTTGGTGTTTGTACCTTGATTGTTTGTGTGTCCGTGTGTTTTGTTACGGGCGTATGGTGGATGCCTTGGCATGCTGAGCCGATGAAGGACGTGTGAGGCTGCGTTATGCCTCGGGGAGTTGCCAACAAAGCGTTGATCCGAGGATGTCCGAATGGGGAAACCCAGCACCAGTTGTGTGGTGTTACCCGCAGGTGAATACATAGTCTGTGTGGGGGTTGACGCGGGGAAGTGAAACATCTCAGTACCCGTAGGAGAAGAAAACAATTGTGATTCCGTGTGTAGTGGCGAGCGATAGCGGATGAGGCTAAACCGTGTGCGTGTGATACCTGGCAGGGGTTGCGTGTGCGGTGTTGTGGGGCGCAAATGGTGCAGGCTGTCAACTGCACGCGCAATGCGCACATATCAGCGGAAGCATCTGGGATGGTGCGCCGGAGTAGGTGAAAAGTCCTGTACGTGAAGGTGTGTGTGGTTGTGTGGTTTGTGTTTTCCCCGAGTAGCAGCGGGCTCGTGGAATCTGCTGTGAATCTGCCGGGACCACCCGGTAAGCCTAAATACTCAGTGTGACCGATAGTGAATTAAGTACCGTGAGGGAATGGTGAAAAGTACCCCGGGAGGGGAGTGAAAGAGTTCCTGAAACCATGCGCTTACAATCCGTCAGAGCACTTTTTTGTGTGTGATGGCGTGCCTTTTGAAGAATGAGCCTGCGAGTCAGCGGCATGTCGCGAGGTTAACCCGATTGTGGGGTAGTCGTAGCGAAAGCGAATCCGAATAGGGTGGCAAGTGGCATGTCCTGGACCCGAAGCGGGGTGATCTACCCATGGCCAGTGTGAAGCAGCTGTAAGAGGTTGTGGAGGCGCGAACCCACTTAGGTTGAAAACTGAGGGGATGAGCTGTGGGTAGGGGTGAAAGGCCAATCAAACTCCGTGATAGCTGGTTCTCCCCGAAATGCATTTAGGTGCAGCGTGATGTGAGCTTGCCGGAGGTAGAGCTACTGGTTGGTTGAGCGGGACTATCATCTTAGCGACGTCAGCCAAACTCCGAATACCGGTTTATAGTGGTGCATTGCAGTGAGACTGTGGGGGATAAGCTTCATAGTCGAGAGGGAAACAGCCCAGATCGCCGGTTAAGGCCCCTAAGGGTGTGCTAAGTGGAAAAGGATGTGGGATCGCGAAGACAGCCAGGAGGTTGGCTTAGAAGCAGCCATCCTTGAAAGAGTGCGTAATAGCTCACTGGTCGAGTGGTTCCGCGCCGACAATGTAGTGGGGCTCAAGCACACCGCCGAAGCCGCGGCAAACATTTTTGTTTGGGTAGGGGAGCGTCGTGTGTGGGGTGAAGCCGTACCGGAAGGAGCGGTGGACTGCATGCGAGTGAGAATGCAGGCATGAGTAACGAATGGCAAGTGAGAATCTTGCCCGCCGGATGACTAAGGGTTCCTGGGTCAAGTTCGTCTTCCCAGGGTGAGTCGGGTCCTAAGGCGAGGCCGACAGGCGTAGTCGATGGTTAACGGGTTGATATTCCCGTACCCGTATATGCGCGCCCAGTATCGAAGCGGTGATACTAACCACCCTGACCCGCCGACCGTTGCCATCCTTCGGGATGGTTGGTTGGTGGTGATGCGTGGGGCCTGATCCGTTGTAGGTCAGTGATGGGGTGACGCAGTGAGGTAGCCGAGCCGCTGATTGGATTGCGGTGCAAGCGTGTGGCACGACACCACGGTAAATCCTGGTGTTTTTTGTGTGAGGCGTGATGCGTAGCCCTTGCTTGGGTGATGTTGGTGATCCTGGACTGCCGAGAAAAGCCTCTAGCGATGTGCGTATACGGCCCGTACCCATAACCGACACAGGTGGTCAGGTAGAAAATACTCAGGCGAGCGGGTGAACTGTGGTTAAGGAACTCGGCAAAATGCCCCCGTAACTTCGGGAGAAGGGGGACCCGCACTAGTCAAGCACTTCACGTGCGGCAGCTGGTGTGGGTCGCAGAGAAGAGAGGGGAGCGACTGTTTATCAAAAACACAGGTCCGTGCGAAGACGGTTAAGTTGATGTATACGGACTGACGCCTGCCCGGTGCTGGAAGGTTAAGAGGACCTGTTAGGACGTCATGTCCGAAGCGGAGAATTTAAGCCCCAGTAAACGGCGGTGGTAACTATAACCATCCTAAGGTAGCGAAATTCCTTGTCGGGTAAGTTCCGACCTGCACGAATGGCGTAACGACTCCCCTGCTGTCTCAACCACAGGCCCGGTGAAATTGCAGTACGAGTAAAGATGCTCGTTTCGCGCGGCAGGACGAAAAGACCCCGGGACCTTCACTATAGCTTGGTATTGGCATTCGGTGCGGTTTGTGTAGGATAGGTGGGAGACGTTGATGCATGCACGCTAGTGTGTGTGGAGTCGTTGTTGAAATACCACTCTGACCGTAGTGGATATCTAACCTTGGCCCATGATCTGGGTTGGGGACAGTGCCTGGTGGGTAGTTTAACTGGGGCGGTTGCCTCCCAAAATGTAACGGAGGCGCCCAAAGGTTCCCTCAGCCTGGTTGGCAATCAGGTGTTCAGAGTGTAAGTGCACAAGGGAGCTTGACTGCGAGACTGACTAGTCGAGCAGGGACGAAAGTCGGGACTAGTGATCCGGCACCTACTTGTGGATGTGGTGTCGCTCAACGGATAAAAGGTACCCCGGGGATAACAGGCTGATCTTCCCCAAGAGTCCATATCGACGGGATGGTTTGGCACCTCGATGTCGGCTCGTCGCATCCTGGGGCTGGAGTAGGTCCCAAGGGTTGGGCTGTTCGCCCATTAAAGCGGCACGCGAGCTGGGTTCAGAACGTCGTGAGACAGTTCGGTCTCTATCCGCCGCGCGCGTTGAAACTTGAAGAAGGCTGTCCCTAGTACGAGAGGACCGGGACGGACGTACCTCTAGTGTGCCAGTTGTTCCGCCAGGAGCACGGCTGGTTGGCTACGTACGGAAGGGATAACCGCTGAAAGCATCTAAGCGGGAAGCCTGTTTTAAGATGAGGTTTCATTTGAGGTTCCCAGAAGACGACTGGGTTGATAGGCCGGACCTGGAAGCACAGTAATGTGTGGAGGCGACCGGTACTAATACACCAATAAACACACGCATCGTCGCACACCAACCAAGGGTGTGAACACCGCGAAACAAACACAAGCAAGAGCAACATGCTCCGCGTCCACTGTGCAGTCACTGACACAACACACCAACACCACACACAGTGTTGGCCGACACAATTACATACTGCTGACATGATCAGCCGTACACGCCCCCACAGGTGTGTCGGTGGTTGATGGCGGCGGGGAAACGCCCGGTCCCATTCCGAACCCGGAAGCTAAGCCCGCCCGCGCCGATGGTACTGCCCCCGGGAGGGAGTGGGAGAGTAGGTTACCGCCGACCCAACAACTTCACACAACAAGCACCCGCCACACAACCATTTGTGTGGCGGGTGCCTTCTTTTGGTGTTGCATGTTTGCGGGGTTGCGCATTGCGGACAACACGACCGACACCAACAATTGGTGTGCACCCACAAGCACCCGGTGTCGTGCGGACTTACGCATTGCGGACAACCCCGCCCGCACCCATCATTGGCGGGAACCCACGAATTTCCGTACCCGAGCAAACTTCGCATTGCGGACACCAGCGACACCGCCAACAATGGGTGGACACCAACGGACCTGCCGTCCGGTAGGCGGGGTTTCGTAAAAGCTGACAACAGCGTTTTGCAACCTGGAGAAACACGGGGTGAAAACCGGCCGCTCGTCAACTTCTGCGAGACACCTCTTCCGGCGCCCTTGCGGACGCCGCATTGCGGACAACCACACCCGCACCCATCATTGGCACCAAACTCCGCATTGCGGACAACGGCGGTGCCGCCAACTATGGGTGCACTCCAACGAACTTGCTGTCCGGTAGATGGGGTTTCGCAAAAGCTGACAACACCGATTTGCGACCTGGGGAAACGGTCGCCGGATACCGGCCGGTCGTCAACTTCTACGAGACCACCCCCAGGCTGCCGGCGCCATTGCGGACTCCGCATTGCGGACAACCCCGCACACACCCATCATTGGCCCGCACCCACGAATTGTACGAATCGACGAAACAACCCGCCTCCCCAGAATTCACCTGGGCAAACGTGGCAGCGCTGTCGATTCGTGCACAACCGGTACGCCGCACGTCGCCGCAGGGGCCCCTTAGCTGAGCAGCGGAGACCACCCCCCAGGCTGCCGGCGCCCCTGGGAAATCCGCCGTGCGGACTTCCGCATTGCGGACAACCACGGCCCCACCAACAATGGGTCGACACCCACCAACGCAAGTCAAAACTTCCGGCGCGGAGGAGTCGCAGCTACAGCACAGGCCAGTCGTCGCTGAGCTTGAAGTCCCGAACGCACCCGCTCAATGGGTCGGTGAACTCTAGGCCGGTGCACCTGAGCAGCATCGGTACGGCGAAGTCCTCGTCGTCGGCGGGCAACAGTGTGGGGTAGATGCGGTCGCCAAGAATTGGGGCGGCCTCCGCCATCATTTGCACGCGTAGCTGATGTGTGCGTCCGGTTTCTGGCTGCAAAACATACCGCCCTAGGGCGCCTGCAACCCCGTAGCGCTTCTGCAACGACGCCTCCAGGTCAGGGTCGAGGCGGGAAACGCTGTCAACCACTGTCGTGGCGTTGGGTTCTTCGCCGGGCACCAGCCTCGCTGCGGGTTCGCCGGACTGTTTGGTGAGGTGGTGGTGCCAGGGGGTGGCCGGAGGGACGTCGTGAAGCAATGCGATTGCTTGGTACTCCTTGCGTACCTCGCGGCGCGCGAAGAGCTCCTGGTAGGCGCCGCGGATGGCGCGGCGTTTGGTCAGGAGAAGGAGCCCTGAGGTGGCGCGGTCGAGGCGGTGCGCGGGCGTGAGCTCTTCGTTCCCGGTGGCGCGCCGCAGCCGCACGGTCGCGGTTTCGGTGATGTGGGAGCCGCGGGGCATTGTGGCGATGAATGGCGGTTTGTCCACGACGAGAAGGTCGTCGTCCTCGAACACTGTGGTGATCTGGTGGGGGACGGGCTTTTCGGGGGCCGGGCGGCGGTAGAAGAACACGTCGGTGCCCGGTTCCAGCAGGTCATCCGCTGCAATGGGGGACCCATCTCGCTTTACGACGAGACCTTCGGTGAACCTCGCCAGCACCCCATCCACGTTGTCCTCGGGGTGGCGGTGGCGTTGGGTGGACACCAGTTCCCAGATGAAGTCGGCGGCCGTGATGCCTGGGCCTTCTGGCACACGCGCGCGGGAGGCGCCGAGGCCGTCGCGGGGCGGCAGCGGCCCCGTCTTCTGAGTCTTCTTCCGTGCCATGCTGTGTAGTAGATTAGCCGCCATGGATTTTGGAGCATTGGTTGAACCGCTGGTGGCGTTCTTCTCGGACGGCATCGGCAAGACCATCATGGACGTTCTGAGCGTGATCTACCAGGTGCTGTTCCCCGCGAACGCGCCGGCGGCGACGCCGCAGGAACTGCCGCGCTAACCCCGCGGACGGCACTAGAATGGGGATATAACCAGCCGATCCTAGGAAAGGTTTGCACATGACCCAGGAAGATATCGTTGTTGTTGCCGTCGACGACAGCCCCGCCTCCGACAATGCGGTCCGGTGGGCCGCAAATACGGCGATGAAGCGCAACATCCCGCTGCGGCTCGCGGCGGCCTACTCCATGCCGCAGTTCCTGTACGCGGAGGGCATGGTGCCGCCACAAGAGGTCTTTGACGAGCTGCAGCGTGAGACCCTGCAGACCGTTGACCGCGCGCGCGAAATCGCGCTCGATGTTGCGCCGGACCTGCACATCGGCCACGCGGTCGCGGAGGGCTCTCCGATTGACATGCTGCTGGAGATGTCGAAGGAATGCACCATGGTGGTCATGGGCTCGCGCGGCCTGAGCGGCATTTCCGGCATGGTGCTCGGCTCCGTATCCGGCGCCGTCGTCTCGCACGCGTCCTGCCCGGTGGTGGTTGTTCGCGAAGACAACGCGGTGACTGAAGCGAACAAGTATGGCCCTGTCGTGGTCGGCGTGGACGGCTCTGAGGTGTCCCGCCGCGCCACCGAAGTTGCCTTCGAGGAGGCGGCCGCGCGCGGTGCTGAGCTGCACGCGGTGCACACCTGGGTTGACACTCAAATCCAGGGCCCGGGCGCAGGATATGCGGTCTCCGAGGACCACTGGAAGGCTGTGCAGGCGGAGAAAGAAGAGCTGCTTGGCAGCTACCTGAACGAGCTCGCGGAGCAGTACCCGGACGTGGTGGTGAAGAAGACCATCACGCGCGACCGCCCGGTCCGTGCGCTGGCCAGCGCCGCCGAAGGCGCGCAGCTGCTGGTCACCGGCTCCCACGGCCGGGGCGGCTTCAAGGGCATGCTGCTGGGCTCCACGTCGCGCGCGCTGCTGCAGGAAGCGCCGTGCCCGATGATGGTCGTGCGTACACAAGATTCGTAAGCGAATTGTTACGCAATTGCATGCGATGCGTTGCTCGCCCAAATCATAAGAGGCGCATAATGGCTCCCGTAATGATTAAAGCAATTAGAAGGGTTTGAAACACTATGGCACCTGCAATGGGTCTTATCGGTTGGATTGTTATCGGCGGCCTTGCTGGCTGGATCGGTTCCAAGATTCAGAACCGTGACGCACAGATGGGCATCGGCTTGAATATCGTGGTCGGCGTTATCGGCGGTCTGCTCGGCGGCTGGCTGCTGTCCGTGTTCGGCGTGGACGTCGCCGGCGGCGGGCTGTTCTTCAGCTTCCTCACCTGCTTGCTCGGCGCGGTGATTTTGCTGTGGATCATCAATTTGGTGACCAGCAAGCGTCGATAGGCACAAGCGCGAAATCCCTCGGGTGGAACCCGGGGGATTTTTTCGTGCCCGGTGGAATATACGTACCGGTTTGTCTATATTGATAGGCGACCAACCCAAGAAGGAGTATTCCTTGGCCACCACCAGCAAGAAGAAGCCAGCGCAACGCCGCCGCGACCGGCCGAGCCCGCGCCAAAGGCTGCTGGACGCTGCAACAAAACTGTTCACCGAAGAAGGCATCCGCGTCATCGGCATCGACCGGATTCTGCGCGAGGCGGACGTGGCGAAGGCCTCGCTGTATTCGCTGCTGGGCTCGAAGGACAACCTTGTCATCGCCTACCTGGAGCAGCTGGACGAGCAGTTCCGCGCCCGGTGGGGCGAGCGGGCCGCGAAGGCGCCGGACGCGGACGCGAAGATCCTCGCATTCTTCGACATGGCTATCGACGAAGAGCCGGACAAGGACTTCCGCGGTTCGCCCTTCCTCAACGCCGCGGGCGAATACCCGCGCCCCGAGGTGGAGTCGGAAGAGCGCATCATCGCGGCGTGCATGGCGCACCGCTCTTGGATGCACGAAACGATCACCGCGCTGTTGACGGAGAAGAACGGCTACGAGTCCTCCGCGCTGGCGGATGAGCTGCTGATCTTCCTCGACGGCGGGCTGTCCGGCGCGAGGATCCTGCACAGCGTCGAGCCGCTGCGCACCGCCCGCGCCCTGGCGGAGAACACGCTGGGCGCGCCGCCGCCGGATTACTCCATCTAGCGCGCCGGCGCTACGCTGAGCCGCATGACCACGGCCCACATGCACACGCAGCCGCGCCGCGTTACCGCTTCGCAGGTGATTGGCGAGTTGCTGCTCACGTTCGGCGTGTTACTGCTGTTGTTCGCGTTTTACGAGTCTTATTGGACAAACATCGCCTCGGCCAAAATGCAGGACGAGGTGCAGACCCGTCTGGAAGAGCAGTGGGTCAACCCCCGCCAGGCCAAGGCCACGGAGCTGGGCGACGCGTTCGCGCGCATGTACATCCCGGCGTTCGGCCAGGACTACCAGTTCGCCATCGTCGAGGGCGTCCAGGAGCACCAGCTGCTCACCGGCCCGGGCCGCTACCCGGGCACTCAGATGCCGGGCGAGGACGGCAACTTCGCCGTGGCCGGGCACCGCGTGGGCAAGGGCGCCCCGTTCAACGACTTAGGTGCGCTGAAGGCTTGCGACGCCATCGTGGTGGAAACGCAGACCGAGTGGGTGACCTACCGCGTGCTGCCGATGTCGCTAGACCCGGGGGAGCGCCGCAGGGAAGGCATCGATTGCCTGCCCGGCGAGCTCAACGAACGCATCGCGGCAGGCGACTACGCGCAGGTCAAAGGCCGCGAGATCACGCTGCCGGGTGACATTGAGGTGGTCAACCCCATCCCGGGCAACCGCTCGACGAAGGTGGAGCCGGGCATGGAGGGCCTGATCACGCTGACCACGTGCCATCCGCAGTTCTCCAACGCGGAGCGCATGATCATCCACGCGGTGCGCACGGAGGTGCAGCCGAAGGACCCGTCGGGCGCGCTGCCGCCCGCCATGAAAGCCAAGAAAGAGGTGCGATAGCGATGTATGCGGCACTGTGGCGCAAGCTTCCCGGCCCCGCTCCGGTGAAGTGGCTGCTCACCCTGATCATTCTGGTGGGCGTGTTTTTCCTGCTCATGGAGGTTGTTTACCCGTGGGTGTCGTCGATGATGCCCTACAACGACGTCGCGGTGTAACCCCTTAGAGCCAGCGCGGCACCGGCGGCGCCCAGGCGCGCAGTTTGGCCAGGAGTTCCTGCGGGTCGTCGGCGACGACCATGTGCGCGCGGTCTGTGCGCCGCATGAAGCCCTGCTCCACCATGTGGTCGATCATCGCCACCAGCGGCGCCCAGAACTCGCTGCCCAACAGCCCGATCGGTTTGTTGTGCAGGCCGAGTTGTTGGCTGGTCCATTCCTCGAACAGCTCGTCCAGGGTGCCGGCGCCGCCGGGTAGGGCCACGATGGCGTCGGCAAGCTCGCTCATGCGGGCCTTGCGCTCGGACATGGTAGTCACCACCTCGAGGCGCTCGAGGCCTTCGTACTGTAGCTCGTAGTTGACCAGGTGTTCAGTGAGGATGCCAATGCTTGTCGACGCCCCCTCGGCCACCTCGCCCATCAGCCCCAATTTGGACCCGCCGTAGACCAAGGTGATGTCGGCCTCCGCCAACGCCTCGCCGAATGACCTGGCCAACGCGGCGTTGTTGGGGTTGGTGCCCTCGCGCGCCCCGGCGTAGACCGCGATGGCTTCGATCTCGCGGGACTTCAGCGCCGGGAAGATCTCGCCGCGCAGCAGCGGCGCGAGCTCGGCGTCGGGGGCCGTGGGGTCGATCCAGCGGGCCTCGGCGATCTCCGCTGCCGGCGCGGGGGACAGGCCGGCGCCGGGGTGCAAAAACACTGTCGAGGTGACGGTGCAGCCCGGCTCGTTGGAGGCCGGCGCGCTGAACTGGCCCAGGTAGCTCAGATCTTCCGCGTCGACGTCCAGGCCAACCTCCTCCCGGGTCTCGCGCAGCGCGGTGTCCACCAGCGTCTCGCCGGGCTCCGGCTTGCCGCCCGGCAGCTGGAAGCGCGGGCTGGTGTGTTTGCGCACGCACAGCACGCGGCCCTGCTCGTCGGTGAACACGATGGCGGCTACGGAGATCATCACGGGAGTATTCACAGGGCCAGGTTAGCGATTACTTCCTTCGCCACCGTTTCGGCCTTGACAGACTCGTGCTGGTTAGTGAACACCGCCACCGCGGTAGCGCCTTTGGCCACGGCGTACGCTGCGCCGATGCGGCCGGGCACATCGCCGCCGCCGTGGCGGCCGCCGTCCCACCCGCCGGGCAGCGCCGCCGGCTGGGTCAGGTCCACCGGGGCGACGAAGTCCACCACGGCGCGGGCGTCTTCCACGGAGTCCATGTGGCGCACCAGCACGGTCAGCTGCGGCTCCTCGGGGTAGGACCAGAACTGGCACGCCGGCGGGTCGAAGCGGGTGTCCGTGCCCACGCCGGTGACGCGCTGGCCGTTGGTTTGCGCGACCCACTCGGTGTCCAGGTAGGGGCACTCGGTCCAGCTGTCGCGCGGGGTGTCGGGGAGTGCTTCTACTGGCAGGGCTGGTTCGGGTGTGGGGGCGGCCGGAGGGTCGTCGATAGGCGAAGGCTCCTGCGAACACCCGGCGAGGGCGAGCACGAACAGGGCGGTGGGTACTCTCAGACGCATGAGCTCCAGATTAGTGCTGTTGGAGCAGCATCCCGGAAAGACCGCGGACTACCGGGCGCTCGATTTGGGCATCACGGTGCTGGCGGTGTGCCTCATGCTCGTCTCCTTCGGTGCGCTCGCGCGCATGCCGCTCAACGAGGCGCTGCTGCACATTGTGCTGACCGCCGCGTTCGCGTTTCTGCTGTTCTACGGCATGGTGGAGATGTACCGCTGGGGCGCGTGGGGGCGTGTGGCCTGGATGCTGGGGGCGACGGCGGTGTGGGTGGCGGACATGACCGTCTCGCCCGTGGCCGTGTACTGGGTGTTCGTGCTGTTCTTCGTGGCGCTGCGCGCCTTCGACAACTGGGTCGGCTACGCGTGGGTGGTGGCGTGCCTGGGCATCTCTATCGCTATGCAGATCCCGGCGGGGCTGACCCTGGGCGGGATTATGGGCCCGGCGCTGTCCGCGGTGGTTGTGGTGGCGATCGCGTACGCCTTCGACACCATCACCCGGGTCAGCCGTGAGAGGCAGCAGCTTATCGACGAACTGCTGGCCACACGCGACCGCCTCGCCGACACCGAACGCGCCGCCGGCGTGGCCCAGGAGCGCGAACGCCTCGCGCACGAGCTGCACGACACGGTGGCGCAGAACCTCTCCTCGATCCAGATGCTGCTGCACTCGGCGGAGCAGGACGTGCGGGCAAGCGGGCTGCCGGAGGGGGTTGCGCAAGTGCCGCTGAGGAAGATGGAGACGGCGCGCCGGGCGGCGTCGAATAACCTGGCGGAAACCCGCGCGATGATCGCCGCGCTCGCGCCGGCGCCGCTGACCGAGTCCTCGCTGCGCGACGCGCTGGCGCGGGTGGCCGGGGACTTCGGCGAGGCCGGCGGCCTGGACATCGGGGTGGAAGTCGACGGCGAGGCCGTCCCGCTGCCCATGCGGGTGGAGGCCGGGCTGCTGCGCATCGCCCAGGGCGCGGTGTCCAACGTGGTCAACCACGCCGAGGCGAGTGCCGCCCGCATCACCCTGACCTACGCGCCGGAGGAAGTGCGCCTGGACGTGGTGGACAACGGCCGCGGCTTCGACGTGGACGCGCAGGGGCTCAAACCCAGCGGGCTGGGCCACCTGGGGCTGGACGCGATGCGCTCGCGGGCCGCGGAGCTGGGCGGAAAGTTGGAGATTGAGTCCGCGCCCGGCGGGCCGACGGCGCTGACCGTGGCAGTGCCGGTTAGTATCAACCAAAAGACTGACCTTGACTCTGACGAGGAGACCGACGTTGATCCGGGTACTGCTGGCTGACGACCACGAGATTGTCCGCCTCGGCCTGCGCTCCGTTTTGGAAGCCGCCGAGGACATCAAAGTGGTGGCCGAGGTAGCCACCGCCGAAGGCGCGATTGCCACCGCGCAGGCCGGCGGCATCGACGTCATCCTCATGGACCTGCGCTTCGGCGCCGGCGCGGAAGGCCAGCGCGTGACCACAGGCGCCCAGGCCACCGCCGCGATCCGGGCCAACATGACCAACCCGCCCAAGGTGCTGGTGGTGACCAACTACGACACGGACGCGGACATCCTCGGCGCCATCGAAGCCGGCGCCGTGGGCTACCTGCTCAAAGACGCGCCGCCGGAGGAACTCGTGGCAGCCGTGCGCTCCACTGCCCGCGGCGACGCCACCATGTCCCCCGTCGTGCGCAACCGGCTCGAATCCAGGGAACGCACCCCGCGCTCCTCGCTCACCCCGCGCGAGCTGGAAGTGCTCCAGCTAGTCGCGGCCGGTTCCTCCAACCGCGAAATCGGCCGCCAGCTCATGCTCTCCGAGGCGACCGTGAAATCCCACCTCGTGCACATCTACGACAAGCTGGGCGTGCGCTCGCGCACCTCCGCCGTGGCGTCCGCGCGCGAGCAAGGCGTGCTGTAGCGCGCTACTTCGACAGCTTGGCGTGCACCTCTGCCGCCAGCTTGTTCAGGTCCTCGTCGATGGAGTTGTGCGCCAGGCGGCGCTGCTCCGGGTTGGCGTGCTCGGCGTTGCGCACGGCCTGCTCCAGCTCGTCGAGACGCACGCGCGCGTCGCCCTTGAAGCCCTCGCCGAGGTTGTCGGTCTGGTCGATGTTCTGCCGGACGGCGTCGATACGCGCCTTGAGCTCGGCGCCGCGGCCGGAGTGGCGCGCGAGATCCTGCGACGTCAGACCCAGACCGGCGGCGCGGTTGTTCACCTGGCCCTGCTGGAACGAGGTCAGCGCCTTGTACACCAGCGGCAGCAGCACCGGCACCAGGATGCGCGCGGCGGAGACCCACTGCTTCGCCTTCTTCTGCGTCACGCCGGACTCCTGGATGCGCTTCAGGTGCGCCTTGGCCAGGTCCTTCTCATGCTTCTGCTTACGCTTCAGGCCCTTCTTCTCCTCCTTGAGCAGGCGCTTTTCCGCCTTGTCCAGGAGCTTGGCCACGCGCTCGTCGGCCTTCGCCTCCTGCTTGGCCAGCTGGCGCGCGTGCGTCTGCGCCGCCTTGACCTCGGCCTTCGTCTTCGCGCGGGACTTGCGGATGGCCTCGAAAACACCCATGGTTGTATCTCCTCTAATCGTTCGCTCTAACGCCCATTCACTCTACCTTCCGGGGCACTACCCCTGCCCAGGTATCGTTTGGGGCATTGTGAGTAACGAACCTGTGCGCGCCTCGGACCTTGTGGGCTGCCGCTTCCGCCAGCGGCAGCGCCGCGCGCACCCGGACGTACCCGAATTGCCGGAGGCGTTGCTGCGCCAGCCGCAGATCGACGCCGCCCGCGCCGCCGTGTTCGACCTGCTGCCCGTCAAGCGCGCTCTGGGCGACGGCGCTGGCAAGGCGTTTGTGCGGGTGGACATCGACCCTGGCTCAGACCGTGTGGCAGCAACGCAGGATGCTTTACGACGCCGCGCGCACCTGATCACCAACGCCACCCTGACCGGCGCGGTGGAGGGCGTGGACGCGGAAGCCGATGTGGACATCCTCGTGCGCACCGACGCCGGGTACCTGCCCGTGGTGATTTCCAACCACCGCGTCGCCCGCTCGCACCCGAGCGCCGAGCTGGAGATGATCCCCACCGGCCGGCTCGGGCTGGGCAAGCCACTTGTGGTGGGGGCGAAGGCGCGCCACCACACCGTGGACGGCTACCGCGTCACGCTGGCGCACCTGCTGCTCGGCGGGCGCGCGGACGGCCGCGGGGCGGTCATCGGCCAGGACCGAACGCGTGCGTACCTGTGCGACCCGTCGCGCTACATCGAGCCGCTCGTGGCCGCGCTGCTGGCGCCGCTGCCGACCGAGCCAAAGCGCCTGAAACAGTGCGCCACCTGCCGTTTCTGGCCGCTGTGCGAGCCGCGCCTGGTCGAGCTCGACGACATCTCGCTGCTGCTTCCGGGCGGCCGCGGCGACGTGTGGCGCGAGCGCGGGATCGATACGGTGCAGCAGCTTATCGACGAAGCTCCGCCCGAACCCGCCGCCCTGGCCCGCGCCTGGCGCGCAGGCATCCCCGTGCTGCGGCGCCCCGGTTTCGCGCCCGCGCCCCGCGCCGACGTGGAGGTCGACGTGGATATGGAGGCCTACCTGGACCAGGGGGCCTACCTGTGGGGCACGTTCGACGGCGCCGACTACCGCGCGTTTGTCACCTGGGACGATGTCGGCGGCGACGCCGAGGAGGAGAACTTCGCCGCGTTCTGGTCCTGGCTGATGGCGCGCCGGGCGGCCGCCCACGCCGAGGGCAAGACCTTCCGCGCCTACTGCTACGCCGCGGGCGGGGAGAACCACTGGCTGCGCTCCTCCGCGAGGCGGTTCGGCTCGGTGGACGAGGCCGAGGTGGCCGCGTTCATCGCCTCCGACGAGTGGGTGGACGTGTTCGCGCACGTGCGCCGATCGCTAGTGGGCACCGACGGGCTGGGGCTGAAGGCGCTGGGCCCGGTCGTGGGCTTTGAGTGGGAGGACGACGACGTCGACGGCGAGCGCTCCGTCGCGCTGCGCCGCGCCGCCCGGTTCGGGGACCAGGCCGCCCGCGACATGCTGCTGCGCTACAACGAGGACGACTGCCGAGCCACCCGCGCCGTGCGCGACTTCCTCGCCGCCGGCGCGCCGGGCGTGCCGGAGTTCGGCGCGGTGTAGCGGCCCTACCGCTCCGCCTTCCAAAGCGCCACGGCCACCAGCGCTAGTGCAGTGAGCATCGCGGCGAGCACCGCGACGAACCCGGCCCACGGCAGCCCCTCGTAGGCCCAGCCGGTCGCCGCCCCCAGGATCGACGAGCCCATGTAGTAGCAGAACACGTACATGCTGGACGCTTCCGCGCGGTCGTGCTCGGCGATGAGTCCGACCCAGCCGGAGGCCGTCGAGTGGAGCGCGAAGAAGCTCGCCGTGAACACGAGCAGTCCGGCGAGCGCGACCCACAGGCTGGGTGCGGCCACGGCGAGCGCGCCCGCCAGCATCAGCAGCGCGGAGGCGAGCACCACCAGGCCGCGGCCGTAGCGCTTGGAGAATGCGCCGGCCCGCGCGCTCGACCACGTGCCGGACAGGTACACCACGTACACCAGGCCCGACAGCGCCGCGGGCAGCCCGTAGTCCAGCACCGCGCGGAAGCCGAAGAAGTTGTACATGGAGACGAACACACCCATGGCGATAAATGCGGTGGCGTACAGCCCCACCAGCCGCGGGTTTTTCAGGTGGCCCAGCATCGCGCGCACCTCCACGCTGGGGCGTATCGACGCCTTCGGCACAAAATTGCGCTGCTCTGGCAACGCCCACGCCGCCAGCGCCGCCAGCGTGAAGGCAACCATGGCGCTGCCGAACATGGCCCAGCGCCAGGAGGTGACCTCCAGAAGCCCGGCCGGGATAAGGCGCCCGCTCAAGCCACCGATGGAGTTACCGGCGATGTACAGGCCCATCGCGCCGGGCAGATCGTTCGGGTCCAGTTCTTCAGACAGCCAGGTCATGGCTACCGCAGGGGTGCCGGCGATGAGCGCGCCCTGCACTGCGCGAAGGGCGATGAGCTGCCCCGCGGTCTGCGCCAGCGGCAGCGCGAGGCCGAGCGCGGTCGCGCCGAGCGCCGAGACCACCAGCACTCGTCCGCGCCCGTACTTCTCCGACAGGATTGAGGCGGGCACCACGCACAGCGCCAGGGCGCCGGTGGCAGCGGAGACGGTCAGGGCAGCGGTGGACGGGCTCACTGCCAGTTCGGTAGTGAGGGTGGGCAGCAGTGCTTGTGTTGCGTACAAGGCGTTGAAGATGGCTAGTCCGAACGCCAGCATGGCCCACGTTGCGCGACGGTATTCCAGGCTGCCTTTCTGCATGCCCACCATGCTAGGAAATTCGCAGCAGGAATTTCGCAAAACCTCTTGCGGGATAAGGTAAGCCTAACCTAGGATCAGTTCTGAGTTCGCAGGGACTCGACGTATCACAGGGAAAGCCAACGCCCGCCGCCTCCAAAACGGAGGTGGCGGGCGCTGGTGTGAGGGGAGGCGGAGCCGTCGTTAGGCAGATGCCTTTGCGTAGCGCTCGTTGACGTCGTCCCAGTTGACAACGTTCCACCAAGCCTCGACGTAATCAGCCTTGACGTTCTTGTACTGCAGGTAGAACGCGTGCTCCCACATATCCAGCATGAGCACCGGCGTGAAGTCCACGGAGATGTTGCCCTGCTGGTCGGTCAGCTGCTGGATGATCAGGCGGCCAGCGATGTGGTCGTAGCCGAGCACTGCCCAGCCGGAGCCCTGCAGGCCGGTGGCCACGCCAGCGAACTGCTTCTTGAAGGCATCGAAGGAGCCGAAGTCGCGGTCGATGGCCTCAGCGATCTCACCGGTCGGGTTGCCGCCGGCGTTCGGTGCCATGTTCTTCCAGAAGATGGAGTGGTTGGTGTGGCCGCCAAGGTTGAACGCCAGGTTCTTGGACAGGGCGCGCAGGCGGTCCGGGTTCGCCTCACCGTTGCGCTCGGCCTCGAGGGCCTCGAGCGCGGCGTTCGCGCCAGCGACGTAGGTCGCGTGGTGCTTGTCGTGGTGCAGCGTCATAATCTCTTCGGAGATGTGCGGCTCCAGCGCGTCGTATGCGTAGGGGAGATCGGGAAGCTCGTAAACAGCCATGATTGATTCCTTTCGTCTGCGAATCAGTTGCGGACCCCATGGTAGAGAAAATTTGGGAACAGTGTTGTGGCCGAAGTCGTTGTGTAGGGCATGGGATTTCTTTTCGCACCTTCGCCAAAGCTTGTCGATGTCAGCTCCGCCCTCCCCGGCCGCCCCGAGCCGGTCCTGGCCAACCCGCGCGAGCACGCCGTGCTGGGCACGCCCACCACGGGGCCGTGGCGCGAGGGCCAGAAACGCGTGCTCGTGGGCATCGGCTGCTTCTGGGGCGCGGAGAAGATGTTTTGGCAGCTCGACGGCGTGAACTCCACCTCGGTGGGCTACGCCGGCGGCGTCACGCCGAACCCGACGTACCGCGAGGTGTGCTCCGGGCAGACCAACCACGTTGAGACGGTGGAGGTGGTCTACGACCCGGAGGTGATCACGCTGAAAGACATTGTGAAGACCGCGCTGGAGGCGCACGACCCGACCCAGGGCTACCGCCAGGGCAACGACGTGGGCACCCAGTACCGCTCCGCCTTCTACACCGACACCGAGGAGGAGGCCGAACAGGTCCGCGGGTGGATCCGCCAGTACGAGCAGGACCTGCAAAGCGCCGGGTACGGCGACATCACCACCGAGGTGAAATCCGTGGAGGCCGACGGCGTGAAGTACTACCTCGCTGAGGAGGAGCACCAGCAGTACCTGCACAAGGTGCCCAACGGATACTGCCCGCACCACTCCACCGGCGTGGCCTGCGGGATCTAGCTAGTAGCCGTGCTTTGAGGGGAACCCGCCTTTAGGCATGCGGGTCTTCGTGGCGTCGTTGTGGATCCAGCGCGCCACACGCACCAGCTCGGGGCGGGAAAGCGCCGCCTCATCCGCGTCGTCGCCCGCGCCGTGGATGACCGCGTTCCAGTAGGCGACGGTTTCGTCGTGGTAGTTGTGCCCGTGGGGTGAGGGGTAGTCCTTCGACGGCAGCTGGTCGATGCCGATCTGCCAGTACGTCACCAGCGGCATCCAGCGCATCGTGTCCAGCGCGTCCAAGTGCTGGGCGGGCGGCGGGCTCGCCACGCGATCCGGGTTCGCGCAGCCAGTCCGGGGCCTTCCACGCCAGGGACGGCTCCCACCACACCACCGGGTCAGAGGCATGCTGGGCGAAGACGAACCGGGGCTCGACCCAGGTGTTGGCGTAGGAATGGCCGCGGAAGTCGTGGCGCAGGTGCGCGGGGTGGGCGGTGAAGCGGACGTGGCGGCCGCCGTCGATAAGCGGGAGGCGCTGCGGGGAGCCCTTCTCGCGGTGACGGGTGAGGTAGCTGTGGTTGCTGGCGAAGCCGGGCGTGCCCGTGAACACGCCGCCTGAGGTTTGCTCAAGGAACTCCTCGACGGTCTCGAACGCGTCCGACACGCCGTACGCGCCCAGCGATTCTCCGCCGACGTAGAGCTTCGGGCGTGTTTCGGGGTCGAGTTGTTCCAGCTCGCTGCGGATTGCCTCGATGAGCACGCGCGAGGAGTTCACCGGGTTCTTGCGGTCCGCCAAATAGGAATACGCCGAGGGCAGGTAGGAGTACTGCATGGCCACCACGGCCGAGTCGCCGCGGGTGACAAACTCGAAACCCGAGGTGTGAAAGTCGTTGATCCAGCCCGTGCCCGCCGCCGACATCACCGCGATGTGGCTGCGCTCGAACGCGCCGGTGCGGTGCATCTCCTCGACCGCGACGGCGGCCATTTCCTCGAAGTCCGGGGCCTGGTCGCGCTCTGTGTCCAGGCCGACGAAGATGCGGATCGGCTCCATCGCCCCGCCGTCCACGAGGCGCTCGATGTCCTCCTTGCGGGGGCCGCCGGCCACCACCGCGCGGCCCTGGCGGCCCATCGTGTTCCAGTCCACCAGCGACTCCGGCGAACCGGAACGCTCAGGCCGCTTCGGCTGGTCCGCCCCGCGCATGAACTCGCGGTCCAGCTCCTGCGCCTGGCGGCTCACGCGCACCGCGAAGCGGCGCACCACCATCTGGTCGCCAACCAGAATCAGCAGCGCGCCGCCGCCCGCGATCGCCAGCGGCCACGACGCCACCGGCGGCAGCTTCTTGCCCAGCAGCTCGTTGATCGCGTCGATGAACGTCTGGATCGCATCGCCGACAAGCAGCACCACGCCGTAGCCCAGCGTGCCCACCGTGATGCCGAGGATCTGCGGGCTGACCTTGAACTTCTCGTCGCTTTCCACCAGCTTTTCCTGGTGAGCGCGGCGGTGCAGCGACGTGACAAACACGCCGGCGGTCACACCCGTCATGGCCAGGCGCACCGGGCCGGGAAGCAAGCTCTGCGGTTCGTCGGAGCGGACGGGGCGGAGGGCCTGCGAAGCTACCGTCGCAAAGCCATGGCCCAGGCCCTGCAACACACCGACGTTCGCGGCAGTCGCCCACCAGCTGTGAGGCAGCAGCGACGGCGACACCGCACCCCACGTCGCCACCTCAGCCCCCGCAAGCCCCGCGCGGAAACTCGGAGGCAAGCGCCGCAGACCACCCATGCGCACGCCCGGGGAGATGTCAGCCAGCACCTCCAACACGCCCATCGGCAACGCCAGCACACCGTCGCGCTTGACGGAATAGCGCGAACGCGCGCGTTGCAGCGCGTCCGGCAGCTGATCTAAAGCGGTGCGGGCTTTGACGAGGAAATTGGAAGGCACGGAAGCGATTGTTCCAAAAATGTTCCGGTCGCGGGGGCTGCTGCGCGCGGGTAGCCTCGCAGCCGTGAGCGAGAAGATGCCCAAGATTGTTGCGCACCGCGGATTCTCCGGACACCACCCCGAGCTGACGCGCCGGGCGTTCGAAGAAGCTTTGAAGCTGCCCATCCACGGCATCGAATGCGACGTGCGCCTCAGCCGCGACGGGCGCGTGGTGGTCTTCCACGACGCGTCGGTCAACCGCACCACCGACGGCCGCGGCCGCGTGGACTGCCTGGACTTCTCGGCGTTGCGGGAGCTCAACTGCGGCACCAAAGACGAGCCGCAGCAGATCATGTGCCTGGAAGAACTGCTCGAACTCATGCAGGACTACCCGGACAAGCACATCTACATCGAAACGAAGCACCCCACCATCTACGGGCCCGAGGTGGACGAGCAGACCTTGCGAACGTTGCGCTACGCCGGGCTGCACGAATCCGAAAACGTGCACGTGATCTCCTTTTCCCACCGCGCCGTGCGCTACTTCACCGAAATGGCGCCCGAGCTGGAAACCTTCTACCTGTTCCGCCTGAAAGAGATGCGGTGGAACCGCAAGAGCCGCATGCTCTCCCGCCCCTACGGCGTCGGGCCTGCGCTGCAGCACCTGCAACTGCGCCAAGAGCTGCTGGGCTACCGGGGGTTGCGCACCTACACCTGGACCGTGAATACCCCGCGCCAAATGCGCTGGTGCGCCGACAACGGCGTCGACGTCATCGCCACCGACCTGCCGGACGTCGCTTTGGCCGCGTACGGGCAGGTGCCGGCCGCGGCGGTGGCGG
Organism: Corynebacterium haematomassiliense; assembly: GCF_013978595.1. GTDB lineage: Bacteria > Actinomycetota > Actinomycetes > Mycobacteriales > Mycobacteriaceae > Corynebacterium > Corynebacterium lehmanniae. The sequence continues at coordinate 1,630,028 of NZ_JACDTZ010000001.1, read as the reverse complement.
GGTAGGGAGGAAATATGACTGGAATCATCGCGCACCGCGGCTTCAACGGCCTGTACCCGGAAAACACCCTTCGCTCCTTCGAGGAGGCGCTCAAGCTGGACATCGCCGGCATCGAGTGCGACGTAAACCTGACGGCAGACGGACAGGTGGTGGTCATCCACGACTTGACCGTAGACCGCACCTCTGACGGCTCTGGCGAGGTGGCGCAGATGCCTCTCGACGAGCTCCGCCAACTCAACATCGGCACCGAGGACGATCCGCAGCAGATCATGCTGTTGGACGAGCTGTTGACTTTGCTGAATCAGTATCCCGGCAAGCACATTCTCATTGAGACGAAGCACCCGTCGCCGTTCGGCGGGGTGCTGGAAGAGGCCGTGGCCGACGTGCTGCGCTCCCGAGGCATGGAACGTGATCCGCGCGTCCACCTGATCTCTTTCAACCCGGAGGCGGTCGAACGTTTCCAGCGTCTCTTGCCGGAACTTGAGACGTTTCTGCTTGTTGAGGAGGCATTCGAACCAGTGGGTGCTTGCGGCGCCGGGCCGAGCGTACGCATGGCGAAGGCCCACCCCGAGCTGCTCGGCGGAGAATTCCGCACCTACGTGTGGACCGTGAATCTGCCTAAGGACATGATCTGGCTGCAGCAACACGGCGCGTCGCTGATCGGCACCGACCTGCCGCATATCGCGTTAGAGACCTTGGCGTAGCGTTCGCGGCCGTAGCGTGGCCGGTACGATTGCGCGCATGGTGCAACGCAAGCCGAAAAAGAAGAAGAACCGCGAGGACCTGCCCGAGGGCATGTCCCGCCGCGAGGCCAAGCTGGCCGCCCGCGCAGCCGAGCGCGAGAAGCTGCAGAAGGACCCCCGCCCGTTCGGCGGCCTGGCCGCAGAGGCCGACCTGGTCGCGCTGCAGGAGTTCGTGCCGTCCGCCGTGGCTAAGTTTGACATCAAGGGCACCCCGGTGAACATCGTCACCGTGCTGCCGGGAGCCGGCGCCGCGCTGGTGCGCGAGGAGTCCGAGGGCGGCGAGCGCTTCGTTGCCCTGCAGGTCACCTCCCACTCCCAGAACCCGGGCCGCGACCTCGCGTACGCCCTGAACTGGGTCGTCGATGCGGCGCCGGGTGAGACGCTGCAGTCCACCGTCGCCGATGGTTCGCAGCCGGAGCTCGCTTCGCTTATCGACACCTCCGTGGTGCCCGACATCACCACCTACGACGATTTTGCCTGGTGGTTCCCCGAAGGTGCCGCCGTTCCGCCGCAGATCCAGCAGGCGCTACAGCAGGCCAACGACGCTGTCCTGCCGTCCGAGAAGGTCGGCGTGGACCTGCCGGGCGCGATCTGGTGGGTCAACCCTGGCGGCGGCAAGGCGCACATCCGTTGGGTGCGCACCGAGGACAACGAGGCGCAGATGCTCTCCGCGCTGGCCCGCATCGCCGCGCGCGGCGAGCTGAACCTGGGCGAAGGCACCAAGTTCGCCGGCGCCTTCCGCACCCACGGCCTGGTCGTGCCGGTGTTCGACCTCGACCCGTCCGTGGACGCAGGCTCCTACGAGGAGGCGCTGGCCGCGCTGAACAGGCAGATCGAGGCCGAGTACAGCAACGACGCCGCGTTGACCGCCGACGAGCGCAAGCAGCTGGACAACATCAGGTCCCGTCAGGTGACCATCTAGCGCGTGCGTGATTCTTGAACGCCCCGGGTGACTGCTTTCTTTGCGCAGGCTGAGAATGTAGCGCCAAACGGGGCGGCCAGGATTGTGCTGTTGTCGCACGATATTGGTGTTTGTGACGCGCACGATCCGTTGGCGCAACGTTCTCTTTAATACAACTCTCAGTTAACTGTGCGTTCATGGACGGGGCTTACGGTGCTCCCCATGAGTACGACAATTCCGGCAATCTCCGTGGAGCCAGAGGTCTCCGCGGAGTACGCGGCATCCCGTCGGAAAGGCCGCCGGAAGATTGACTGGCGCCAGGTAGGCCTGGCCACGCTGTTGGTCGGCCCAAACCTCCTGTTGTTGATTCTGTTCACCTACCGCCCTTTGGTGGACAACATCCGCATCTCTTTCTACAACTGGAACATCTCCTCCCCGTCGATGACGTGGGTCGGGCTGCAGAACTACATCGACTGGTTCCAAGCCCCGGAGACCAAGACCATCGTCTGGAACACACTGATTTTTACGTTCTTCGCTGTGGCGGGATCGATGGTGATCGGGCTTGCGCTCGCGGTGCTGCTGGACCAGAAGCTGTTCGGACGTGCGGCGGTGCGTTCCATGGTGTTCGCCCCGTATGTCATCGCAGGCGCAGCCATCGGTGTGGCTTTCCAGTTTGTGTTCGATCCCCGCTACGGATTGATCCAGTACTTCCTCAACCTTCTGCACATTCCGGTGCCGAATTTCTACCAGAACTCCGGTTGGGCGCTGTTCATGATCACGGTGACCTACATCTGGAAGAACGTCGGCTACGTCTTTGTCATCTACTTGGCTGCGCTGCAGGGGCGCCGGCACGACCTTGATGAGGCGGCGGAGATTGACGGCACGTCCGCGTCGCGGCACTTCTTTCGGGTTGTGCTGCCGCAGCTGCGAGGCACCACGTTCTTCCTCCTTATCACAGTGCTGCTTAGTTCGTTCCAGGTCTTCGATGTCATCAACGCGATGACTAGGGGCGGTCCATTCACCTATGGCACAACGACGATGGTGTTCCAGGTCTATACGGAAACCTTCGTGAACGGCCGCGCAGGTTACGGCGCTGCGGTAGCCACGATCATGTTCCTCGTCGTCCTGATTATCACCGTGCTCCAAATCAAGCTGCAGGAGAGGTTGGACAAGTAGATGTCGACGCAGTTCTCAGCTGAATCCAGCAAGTCCGCGAAGCCGGCGCAGCAGCGCCCGGCGGCGATAGTGCGCGATGAGGATTCCTTGCCGCCGGTGCCCGGCAGCCAGGGGTCTAGCGAACCTGTGATCACCGATGCGCAGCGCAAGCGTAAAGGCGCGCCAGCCGAAGCTAGCTCAAAAGGCATGAAGTTTTTGGGGTATGCCGCTTTGGTGCTCACGGTGCTCATGATCTTGGTGCCGCTGTACTTCATCGTGATCACCTCGTTTAAGACCTACCAGGATGTCTACTCGGATCCGATCACGTTCTGGCCCAACCCTCTGGTGCCGGAAAACTACGCGCGTGTGTGGGAGACGTCTGGGTTCCCGCAGTATCTGCGCAACTCCATCGGCATCACCCTCATCCTTACCGTGATCAAGGTCGTCCTCGGGGTGCTGTCGGCTTACGCTTTCGCGTTTCTGCGATTCCCGGGGCGAAATCTGCTCTTCCTTCTGGTGATCGCTGCGCTGATGGTGCCCAACCAGATCACCATCATTTCCAACTACGCCCTGGCTGCCTCGCTGGGGTGGCGCGACACCTGGACCGGTGTCATCGTCCCTCTGGCTGGTGTGGCGTTCGGCTGTTTCCTCATGCGCAACCACTTCCAGTCCCTGCCAGCCGAGATTATGGAAGCAGCAGAAATGGACGGCGCCGACTTTTTCACCCGGCTGTTCAAGGTGGTCCTGCCGATGTCTTGGCCGACTCTGTCGGCGTTCCTGCTCATTACTGTCGTCAACGAGTGGAACGAGTACCTCTGGCCGTTCCTCATCACTGACACTCCGGCCGCAGCCACGCTGCCAGTCGGCCTGACCCGGCTGCAGGACGCGGAAGGCTTGACCAACTGGGCGCCGGTGATGGCTGGCACGGTGCTGACCACGCTTCCCATGATCATCGTGTTCATCCTCCTGCAGAAGCAGATGATCAAGGGCCTCACCGCGGGCGCCGTCAAGGGCTGACCCGCTTCAAACTCCCCGTACCAATTCAAGAATGGAGAACCCCATGTCCACCAGTTCCCTGACGAAGCGTCTCGGCGCCGCAGCTCTTGCTGCTCTGACCGCTGTTTCCCTCACTGCTTGCGCAGGCGGGTCTACCAGCGATGGCGGCAACGGAGGCGGAAACGCTGCAGGCGACGAGAACAAGATTGTCTTCTGGTCCAACCACCCGGGTAAGTCCCGTGATTTGGAGCAGGAGCTCATCGACGCGTTTGAGAAGGAAAACCCGGACCTTTCCGTCGAGCTGGTCGACGGTGGTGCCAACTACGAGGAGTTGGCGCAGAAGTTCAACGCCGCGCTTGCTGGCAATGACCTGCCGGACGTCATCGTCGCTTCGGACGTGACCTGGTTCAATTTTGCGCTGAACGACGCCACGACCCCACTGGACGAGCTGTGGGAGTCCGAAAACATCGACTCCGATTCCTACGTGGATACCCTGCGCGACGACTACCTCTACGACGGGAAGCACTACGGCGTGCCCTACTCCCGCTCCACCAACCTCATGTACTGGAACACCGACGACCTGGCTGCTGCGGGTCTGCCGACGGATCGTGGCCCGGAGACCTGGCAGGAGTTCGATGAGTGGGCGGGCAAACTCAAGGAAAAGACCGGCCACCCGGCGCTGACCATTCCGGATGGCTCCAGCTACCTTGACTGGTACTTCCAGGGCATGGTGTGGGCGTTCGGTGGCGCATACTCCAATGAGTGGGAGCCGACGTTCTCCGACCCGAAGACCATCGAGGCCGCGAAGTTCCTCCAGGACCAGGTGCAGAAGGGCCACATTGAGATCAGCACCGACCCAACTGTTGCTTTCGGCAACGGCAATGCATCGGCGCTGCTGGAGTCCACTGGCTCCCTCGGCGGCCTGAAAGACTCCGCGACCATCCCGTTCATCACCACCTACCTGCCGGGCCCCGGCCCGTCCGCGGCCACCGGCGGCGCTGGCTTGGCCGTGCCGAACGGGATCTCGGATGCCCGCAAGAAGAACGCGGTGAAGTTCATCGACTTCATCACCAACACCGAGAACACGATCAAGTTCTCGCAGAAGACCGGGTACATGCCGGTGCGTAAGGACGCGCTGGAGAACCCGGAGGAGCGCAAGTTCCTGGACGAGAATCCGAACGCCGAGACCGCAATCAAGCAGCTGAACGAAAACACGAAGCCGCAGGACTACGCGCGTGTGTTCGTTCCGGGTGGCGGCAAGCGTATCGGCGGAGCACTGGACAAGATCACCGTTGGTGGCCAGGACGTGGAAAAGGTCTTCGCTGACCTGGACACCGAAACCCAGCAGGTCATCGACCGCGACATCGCCCCGAAGCTGGATAAGTAGCCCGGACTGGCTCGAGCACGAAAAGGAGTCGCACATGGCACCAGTTGAATTCCGTCAAGCGTCCCGCATCTACGACCCGTCACGTCCACCTGCGGTTAGCCGCATCAGCCTCGACATTGCCGACGGCGAGTTCCTTGTTCTCGTCGGTCCGTCCGGCTGCGGCAAGTCGACCACGCTGCGCATGCTCGCTGGGCTGGAACCGGTGGATGAAGGCCAGATCTTCATCGACGGCGTAGACGTGACCGAGACGCGCCCGCGCGACCGAGACGTTGCCATGGTGTTCCAGTCCTACGCGCTCTACCCAAACATGACGGCCCGCCAGAATATGGCCTTCGCGTTGGAAAACGCGAAGGTGGATAAGGCGACCATCAAGGAGCGGGTGGACTTCGCGGCGAAGATGCTCGAGCTGGAAGACCTCATGGACAAGAAACCGGCTGCTATGTCCGGTGGCCAGCGTCAGCGCGTCGCAATGGGCCGCGCCATCGTGCGGGAGCCAAAAGTTTTCCTTATGGACGAGCCGCTGTCCAACCTGGACGCCAAGCTGCGCGTGTCCACCCGTGCGCAGATTCTGCAGCTACAGCGCAAGCTGGGTACAACCACGGTCTACGTCACCCACGACCAGACTGAGGCGATGACCATGGGCGACCGCGTCTGTGTGCTGAAGAAAGGCATTCTCCAACAGGTGGACACTCCGGCGAACCTGTACAGCAATCCGGGCAACACGTTTGTGGCGTCGTTCATCGGCTCGCCCGCGATGACGCTGATTGAGAACGTGCCTTTCATCGATGGCCACGTCGTTGGCGGCAAGGGCCACGCCATGGACTACTTCATCCCCCGCGAGCTAGCAGCCAAGGTGGAGTCCGAGCGCGTGATCGTCGGTGTGCGCCCGGAGAACTGGGAGATCGTGGGTGTGAACCAGCCCGGCCAACACTACGGTCTGCCGGTTCAGGTAGACATCGTTGAGCATCTCGGCTCTGACCTATACGTCTACGGGCACCGTCAGGAGCAGGCCGACGAAGTGATCGCGGTCCGCGGCGACCGAATCACGGTGAAGGTGCCCCGCGGCATCGATGTCGATCACGGTGACACCATCTACCTGCGCCCGATGGAAGGCGGCGTCGTCTTCTTCGACCCGGAGACCGAGATCAACTACGACTACCTGTAGAAGCTGAACCGCTGGACCCGCGCCTGCGCTGAGGCGGGGTGCCGGGGCGCTGGCGGCGCGCTTCACGCTCCGGACGCTCTGAACGCTCCGCTGTTACTGCGCTGCCAAGCGGTACAACCCAGCGGCGTTGTTCCAGAACACGTCGTCGGCAAGTTGCTCGCCGCCCAATTCCAGAGCCACTTCTTCGGCCAAGGCGAGGTCGGCCACCGCGAAGGGGCGGCGCGCCCGGGTGGACGGGAGATCCGTGCCCACCATAAGCGCACCAGGGTTGGTTCGGAGGATCGCCCGCATGGCGCTGGCGGGATCGAGCTCAACGCGGCCGAACCCGGTTGCCTTGACCATCGCGCCGTGTTCCACCAGGCGCAGCAGCGCCTTCAACCCGTCTTCGTGCATGCCCAGGTGGTCGATGCTCACCCGCGGGAGGCGGGTCAGCACCCGCTCGAGATCCGGAAGCTCCCGGGCATCGACGTAGAGTTCGGTGTGCCAACCGGCGACGTCGAAAACGCGGTTAGCCAGCAGCTCAAGGTCGTCCACACCCGCGGAGCCGCCGCGTTTGAGGTTGAAGCGCACTGCGCGCACACCGGCGCGGTCAAGCTCCGAAATGCTTTTCGACGAAACGTCCGCCGGAAGCTGCGTGACACCGACGAAGTTGGGGCCCAGTACCGCGAGCGCCTCGGTGAGGTAGCCCTGGTCGAACCCTTGGAACGAACCGGAGACGACCGCACCTCCGCCCACTCCCAGCCCGTCGACGCGGGCGACGTAGTCCTGGGCCGTGAACGCATCCGGCATGAACCCGTTGTTTTCCACCAGCGAGTGGGTGGGGTCGATGACGTGGAAGTGCGCGTCGAAAAGCGGGCGAGGCATTTAGCCGTAGACCTTCTTGCCGGCGACCCAGGTCTGCCAGGTGATCGGCATGCCGGGGCGGTACGCCAGGTTGATGGCGTTTTCGGCGTCGAGGATGTGCAGGTCGGCGGCCGCGCCCGGCACCAGCGTGCCCTTCGCCGGACGGCCCTGGGGGTCCTTGCCGTCGCCGACGTTGTGGCGTCGCAAGGCTTTGGCGCCGCCGGTGGTGGCGGCTTCGATGGCCTCGTCGAGGGTGAGGCGCTGCTGCAGCACCGCGGTGGTGACGCAGAAGTTCATCGAGGACGTAAACGAGGTGCCCGGGTTCAGGTTGGAGGCGATGGCGACGGTGGCGCCGGCGTCGATGAGCTTGCGGCCCGGGGCGAGCTCCTCGCGGGTGGACAGGTCGCAGGCGGGCAGCAGCGTTGCGACGGTTTCCGATTCCGCCAGCAGCTTGAAGTCCTCATCGGACAGGTAGTTCACGTGGTCGACGCTGGCCGCGCCCATCTCCACGGCGAGCTTCACACCCGGGCCCTGCCCAAGCTGGTTGCCGTGCACGCGAACGCCCAGTCCAGCCGCCTTGCCGGCCTCGAGGACGCGGCGGGACTGCTCCTCGTTGAACGCGCCACGCTCGCAGAACACGTCGATCCACTGCACGTGGTCCTTCACCGCGTCGAGCATCGGGCCGACGACCTCGTCGAGGTACTCCTCGGCATCCGCCCCCGGCGGCACGAGGTGGGCGCCGAGGAAGGTGACCTCGTCGACGTGGCGGGCTGCCACGCGCGCCGCCTCTGCCTCGGATTCGACGTTCAGGCCGTAGCCGGTCTTGGTCTCAAACGTGGTGGTGCCGAGCGCCTGCGCCGCGGCGATGCGCTCCGCCACCAGCTTGTCCAGGCGCTCCTCGCCGGCGGAGCGGGTGGCTTCCATGGTCACGGCGATGCCGCCGGCGGCGTAACCTTTGCCGGCCATGCGCGCCTCGAACTCCTCGGCGCGGTTGCCGTCGAAGACCATGTGCGAGTGGGAGTCCACCCAGCCGGGGAGCACAGCTCGCTTCTCGACGTCTACAGTTTCCTCCGCCTTCGCCGCCTCAGCCGGCGCCTCGTTGGCGGGGCCGACCCAGGTGACCACGCCGTCGTCGATAAGCATTGCGGCGTCTTTGATCGTGCCGAGCTCGGAGACGGTGCGCAGCTCGGAAATACCGGTGATGAAGGTGCTCATAAGTGCCTTTCTTCGGGGATTTTGCAGGGCCCAGGGTAATGAAAAGCGCTGACGCGCCCACGAGGGGGAAACGTCAGCGCTTGGGGTGTGGATTAGTCGCGCGCCTTGAACTCCATCGGGATGCGCACGCCGCGCTCCTTGGCCACCTCGTTGGCGCGGGTGTAGCCGGCGTCCACGTGGCGGATAACACCCATGCCCGGGTCGTTGGTGAGCACAGCCTTGAGCTTCGCCTCCGCGAGCTCAGTGCCGTCAGCCACGGTGACCTGGCCGGTGTGGATGGAACGGCCCATGCCCACGCCGCCGCCGTGGTGGATGGACACCCAGGTCGCGCCGCCGGAAACAGCGGTCATGGCGTTGAGCAGCGGCCAGTCCGCGACAGCGTCGGTGCCGTCGAGCATGGACTCGGTCTCGCGGTACGGCGACGCCACGGAGCCGGAGTCCAGGTGGTCGCGGCCGATGACGATCGGGGCCTTGACCTTGCCTTCCTTGACCAGGTTGTTGAAGATCACGCCGGCCTTGGCGCGCTCGCCGTAGCCAAGCCAGCAGATGCGCGCCGGCAGGCCCTCGAACTCGACGTACTCCTCGGCCGCGTCCAGCCAGCGGTGCAGGTGCTCGTTGTCCGGGAAGGCCTCCTTGATGGCCTGGTCGGTGACCTTGATGTCCTCCGGGTCGCCGGACAGGGCAACCCAGCGGAAGGGGCCGAGGCCCTCGCAGAACAGCGGGCGGATGTAGGCCGGGACGAAGCCCGGGAACTCGAAGGCGCGGGTGTAGCCGGCCTTGCGGGCCTCGTCGCGGATGGAGTTGCCGTAGTCGAACACCTCGGCGCCCTCGTCCTGGAACTCCACCATCGCCTGGACCTGCGCGGCCATGGCCTCACGGGCCTTCTTGGTGAAGGTGGTCGGATCCGCGTCGGCCTCGTTGTGCCAGCTCTCGAACGGGATCTCGGTGGGCAGGTAGGACAGCGGGTCGTGCGCGGAGGTCTGGTCGGTAACGATGTCCACGGTGAACTCGCCGGCGCGGTGGCGGCGCAGCATCTCCGGGAACACCTCAGCGGCGTTGCCCACCAGGCCCACGGACAGGGCGCGCTTCTCGTCCTTCGCCTCGGTGACCAGCTTAATTGCCTCTTCGAGGTCGGTGGTGACCTCGTCGAGGTAGCGCTTGCCCTGGCGGCGCTTCAGGCGGCCCTCGTCAACATCCACGATCAGGCAGGCGCCGCCGTTGAGCGTGACGGACAGCGGCTGCGCGCCGCCCATGCCGCCGCAGCCGCCGGTCAGGGTGAGGGTGCCGGCCAGCGTGCCGTCGAAACGCTTCTTCGCAACAGCCGCGAAGGTCTCGTAGGTGCCCTGCAGGATGCCCTGGGTGGCGATGTAGATCCAGGAACCGGCCGTCATCTGGCCGTACATCATCAGACCCTCGTCCTCGAGCTCGCGGAAATGCTCCCAGTTCGCCCAGTCGCCCACCAGGTTCGAGTTGGCGATGAGCACGCGCGGCGCCCACTCGTTGGTCTTCCACACACCGACCGGCTTGCCGGACTGCACCAGCAGGGTCTCGTCGGACTCGAGGTCCTTGAGCGTATCGACGATCGCGTCGAAGGCCTCCCAGCTGCGAGCAGCGCGACCGGTGCCGCCGTAGACGACCAAGTCGTCCGGGCGCTCCGCAACCTCCGGGTCGAGGTTGTTCTGCAGCATGCGCAGCGGCGCCTCGGTCTGCCAGGACTTCGCCGAGATCTCAGTGCCGCGCGGGGAGCGGACCTCGCGTGCGCCTTCGGACCAGTTCTTCGCCATGGGAATTCCTTTCTGTTGTTGCCCAATCGAGGTATCGGATAGACAGTAACGCCCGTCACACGGATTGGGTTGGTCGGTTTTGGGCGATTTGTCTCGGATATGAGACTTTTTGGGGGAGGGGCGTTCGTGCTCGAGCACAAACCCAGAGCAAGCGACCCAGAGCATGCCCGGAGTTGTCAGTGGGTGAATGCGCCACCTCGACTTGGAGGTTGTTGTGGCTGGTCGTTGGACTCCGAAGGATGTGAAGGCTGCTTCTGTGGCGCGGCTTGTTGCAGGCGATGATGTCGGCGAGATTGCTCGTGATGCCGGAGTGGCAGAGGCCACGGTTTATGAATGGGTCAAGCAAGCTGGCGCGCTTTCGCCGAAGAAGGCGTTGGCGCGTGCACGCGACCAACTTATCGGCGATGCGGTGGCGTTGGTGATGTCAGGGATGTCGGTACCGGATGTGGCTGCGACGTTGGGCACGTCACCAGGGGTGTTGTACCCGAGGTTGGCGAAAGTCGGTGTGCTGACCGAACTGCAGAAAAAGCCGCGCATCACCCCGCAGCAAAAGGAAGACGCGGTCGCACGGGTGTTGGATGGTGAGCCGGTGAAACGCGTTGCTGATGCATATGGCATGTCGACTAATTCGGTGTATCGCTGGGTGCAGCAAGCACGCCAGGAGAAAGCGGGCGGAAACCGTGATGGGGTGCAGCCGGCCAACACGCCGGAGGCTTGCACGGTAAAACCACCTGCGCACAGCAAAGTTGATTCCGTGCCAGCACCAATGAAAACACAGGCAGGTAGCGCGCCTGCCGACCATGCCGAGGACCGTGTGAACGTCGGCCGCGGGGTCCAACTGTCGTTTGAAGACCGCCTGACGATCCAACATGGGTGCAGCCAGGGATTGTCAGCCAGACAGATCGCCACACTTCTGGGGCGCCACCACAGCGTGATCAGCCGGGAGATTGCCCGCAACGGATGGGAAATCATCGACGATGACAGCGGTGAGGTCAAGGTGTTCTACAACGCCCGGCGTGCCCACACGGGTGCTCAGGCGCGTGCGTGCCGGCCGAAGGTGCGCAAGCTTGATGACAACCCGGTGCTTCGCGCTGTGGTGGTGGAATGTCTTGCCCGCCGGTGGTCACCCGGGCGCATCAGTGTGTGGCTTCAGCATGCTTTCGCCGATGATGAAAGCATGCGTATTTCCCACGAAGCGATCTACAGCGCCTTATACATCCAGGGCAAAGGCAGCCTGCGCGCCGAGCTTGAAGCGGTGATGAAGACCCAAGATGTGCTCATCCGCGGCGGGAAACGCCGAAAAACCCGGCCCCGCAATGCAGGTCTGCTCACCGGCAAGCCGTGGATCAAAGGTGCTGAAATCACCAAGCGCAGCCCAGAAGCCGACGACCGGGCAATCCCCGGGCACTGGGAAGGCGATCTTGTCATCGGCAAAGGCGGCAAAAGCGCGCTGATCACCCTAGTTGAGCGCACCAGCCGCTACACCCTGCTTGGACATCTGCCCACCGAACACACATCGATGACGGTGATTGCAACGATCCAGCAGATGGTCAAAGACCTCAACGCCGAACAGCTCAAGACCATCACCTGGGACCAAGGCGTGGAAATGGCTGAAACTGCACGTGTGCGCATCAAAGACGGCTGCGAGGTGTACTTTTGCGACCCGCACTCGCCGTGGCAGCGGCCCACCAACGAAAACACCAACGGTGAGATCCGCCGCCGGTTCTACAAGAAAGGCACCGACTTCGCCGAAGTAACCCCCGAGCACGTCGCCTGGGTACAAAACGAACTCAACGACACACCACGACAAGTCCTCGGCGGAGCAACACCACGTGAAATACTCGAGCAAATATTCAAACGTGGCGCATTAACCGCTTGATCCCGCCCCCGGATTTGGGGCAAAATCTGGGTCGCTTGCTCAGGGTTTGATGTACCAGGCGCTAGAAGATCAGGTAGGCGATCGGCACCGTCAGGATGATCGACAGCACCACGCGCTGGAACCAGATGATCACCATGTGGCTGATCTTCAGCGGGATGTCCGTGGCGAGCACCGCCGGGATCATCGAGGAGAAGAAGAACACCTGGCTGATGGAGACCACTCCGACGGTGAAGCGCAGCACCTCCGACTCGTGGCCGGATACCAGAGTTGCCGGCAGGAACAGTTCGGACAGGCCGATGGCGAAGGCCTCAGAGGCCAGCCACGGGTCGGGAAGCTGGAACAGCAGCACGAGCGGGTAGAACACCGCGCCGAGGATTTTGAACGCTGGGGTGTAAAAGGCCAGCGCCAGGCCGATGATGCCCACAGCCATGATGCCGGGGATGACCTGGATGGTCATGATCACGCCGTCTTTGAAGTTGCGCCACAGCGTCTTCGACAGCGAGTCAGCCTGCGCCAAAAACGCCATCGCTTCCTTCCACGCGGCGGCGAACACGTTGCCTCCCACCTGCTCTTCCGGTTGCGGGGTGGCGCCCGGGTAGTACTCGTCCGGGATGGTGGAAAGCGGTGGGATACGCACCACGACGATGGTGACCAGAAAGCAGACAATCAACGTCACGGCGAAGTACACGCCCCAGATGTCCATCAGGTCCAGGGTGCGGGCGACGACAACCATGAACGTTGCCGAGGCGGTGGAGAACCCGGCCGCGATGATGGACGCTTCGCGGGCGGTGTAGCCGCCGGTGCGGTACACGCGGTTAGTGATCAAAAGGCCCAGCGAGTACGAGCCCAGAAACGACGCCACCGCGTCCACAGCGGATTTGCCCGGCGTGTGGTAGACGGGCCGCATGAAGCGCTGCACCAGCACGCCGATGAACTCCATCAGGCCGAAGCCGACCAAAAGGCCGAGGAAGATTGCGCCCACCGGGATGAGCAGGCCGACGGGGATGACGAGTTTGTTCAGGATGAAGGGGCCGAGGCGTTCGTCGAAAAGAAAGGCCGGGCCGAAGCCGAAGACCAGCATCGCGCATAGCAGCACGGCCAGCGCGGAGAGGAACGCGAACACCGCGCGCGCCCGGTCCTCGCGCCACTTGCCGGTGGCAAACTGGTAGACGGCGCCGGCGGTGATCATCACCAGCGTGATGTACGGCAGCGCGGCGCTGAGCCCTTCTTGCAGCCAGCCGACGATGTGGTCCAGCAAAATCGTGTTCTTCTCGCCCACTGTGAAGGGGACGAAGAATGCGAACGAGCCGATGGCGCTGTAGACGAAGAAACGCCACTTCTGCTTTGGGTCGATACTGTCAACCTCGTGCGGCTCGGGCATTGAGGGCACGGGGGCGATGCCTTCGCCCTTGATCCAACGGGTGCTTCCGCCACGGCGGCGGGTGTTGAGGGGGTCCTCCATGGTGCTGCTCCTTCGCGGAACTTAGCGCGGGTCTTCGCTCAGCCAAGACTCGATGCGGTCGTTGTGTTGCCCCAGCTCCGGCGCCGGCGTTGGCCCTTCCATGCCGGCCAGCTTGAGCGGGGAAGCGAGGGTGCGGAACCCATCCGTTTCTTCAGCAATCACGCCGCGTTCCTCCGCGAACGGGCTGCGCAGCGCCTCGTCCAGGTCGTAGACGCGGGCGGTGGGCACGCCGTGCTCTTCAAACAGTGCGATTGTCTCGGCGCGGGTTTTGGTGCTCAGCGCCTCCTCGATCAGCTCGCGCAGCGCGACGCGGTTCTCGGAGCGGGCCACTGGTTCGGCAAAGCGGTGGTCAGTGGCCATCTCCGGGATGTCCAGCGCGTTTGCCAGGCGCTCGAACAGCCGGTTCGTGGTGATAGCGATGACCACGTCGCCGTCCTTGGTCGCATACGTGGAAAACGGCGCGGACAGGCCGTGGTCGTTGCCGATGCGGGTGGGCGGGACGTCGTCGTAAAGCGCGCGCATGCCCACGGACTCCATGACGGAGATGAGTGAGTCGTACATAGCAAGATCCAGATGCTGGCCGCGGCCGGTGGATTCGCGTTGGTAGAGCGCGGAGACGGTGCCGATGGCGGCGTAGAGGCCCGGGATGAGATCGCCCAGGGAGATGCCGACGCGCGTCGGCTTGCCGTTCTGCCAGCCAGTAATGGACATGAGGCCGCTCATCGCCTGGGCGACCAGGTCGTACGCGGGTTCCTTGGCCAAAGACCCGGTCTGGCCGAAGCCGGAGATGCTCGTGACGACGAGCCGAGGGTTGACCTCCAACAGCTCCTCGGGGCCCAAACCGAGCTTCTCCAACACGCCCGGGCGGAAATTCTCCACGACCACGTCGGCGCGGCGGACCAAGTCGCGCAGCACCTCTTTGTCGTCGTCGTTTTTGAAGTCCAGCGTGATGCCCATCTTTGAGCGGTTGAACAGGCGGTAGTAGGCGGACGTGCCGTCCACGAACGGGCCGAACTGGCGCGAATCATCACCCCAGGGCGATTCCACCTTGATCACCTCGGCGCCGAGATCCGCCAGGATCATGGAGCAGAACGGGCCCGCGAGCACCCGGGATAGATCGAGGACGCGGATACCGGAAAGTGGTGCATGCATGGTGTTTCCTCCTGCCCGAACTACACGAACGCCGACTCGCCCGTGATGGAGCGGCCGACGATGAGCTGGTTGATGTCGTAGGTGCCCTCGTAGGAGTAGATCGCCTCCGCGTCGTTGAAGATTTTGGCCATGCGGTAGTCCGAGATCAGGCCGTTGCCGCCTAGGATCTCGCGGCCGAGCGCGACCGTCTCACGCATGAGCTTCGAGGTGAACGCCTTGGCCAACGCGGACTGCTCGTTGCGGGCGGAGCCGCGGTCTTCCATGCGGGCGAGCTGCGCCATCATGGACTCGGAGGCGACCAGGTTGCCCTGCATCGTGGCCAGCTTGTTCTGGTTGAGCTGGAACGAGGAGATCTTCTTGCCAAACTGGATGCGCTCGTCCGCGTAGCCGAGCGCGACGTCGAGGGCACCCATCTGCGTGCCGACGGCCTGCCAGCCCACCGTGGATCGGGCGCTCTTGAACACCTTGTTGATGTCCTTGAACGAGTTCGCGCCCTCGAGCTTGTCGCTGTCTGGGACGAAAACGTTGTCCAGGGTGATGTCGGCGTTTTGCACCGCGCGGATGGCGATGCGGTTTTCCATCAGCGTGGCGGTGTAGCCCTCCGCCGTGGTGTCCACGATGAAGCCCTTGACCTGATCGTCCTCCGGGTCGCGGGCGTAGACGGCAACGTAGTCGGAGAAGGTGGCGTTGCCGATCCAGCGCTTTGCGCCGTTGAGGATCCAGCCGCCGTCGACCTTGGTAGCGGTGGTTCGCATGCCCTGCGCGACGTCGGAACCGGCCTCCGGCTCGGTGATTGCCAGCACGCCAGTCTTGCGCACCGCGTACAAATCCGGCAGCCAGCGCTCCTTCTGCTCCTCGGAGCCAAGCAGCTCGATGCTGCCGGTGAACAGGCCGTCCTGGCCGGAGAAGAACGTGCCCACGGAGCCGTCCGCGCGGTGGATCTCTGCCGCGACCAGGCCGGCCAGCAGACGGGAGCGACCCTGGCCGCGCACGAGGCTGATGATGTTCAGCTCGCCTATCGACGGCAGCAGCTCGTGCGGGAACTCCGAGCGGTTCCAATAGTCCACGGCGATGGGCAACACCTTCTCGTTAGCCCAATCGCGGACGTTGTAGAGGATGTCCTTTTCCTCCGCGGGCAGCTCGGACTCAAAATCGTAGAAATCGCCGTTCGGGTACCGTCCAGCCATGATGAGACTCCAATCACAATCGACGCGAAACTATGGTGTGCGCGACAGTGTATGGAGGTTTCGGGAGGTCACATCTGGCTTGCCGCGCGAGTTGTCTTGGATCCGAGACTGCGGGGTGGGGTTCGGTGGGGTGGCGCGCGCCGCGAAGTGTCGGCGCTGTGGGGGTTTGTTCACCCGACAGGACAGTCCGAGTGAACAAACCTCCTGGTGGGCGGGTAATTTGTTCACTTTGCCCAGGTCAGGAAAGCCGATCGCCGGATGTGTTCACGGGTGAGTGAATACATTGCTCCGGGGGCATGCCGTGGGGGCGTGTCGGGCAGGCCCCAGGGGCGAGCCCAGACCGCCTACCGCAGCTGGCCCACCGCGGCTTCGACGGCCTCGACGTAGTCGCCGCCCTTGACCAGCTGCACGGAGTGCTCGATTTCGGGGGAGAGGTAGCGGTCGGTGCCGGGGCCGTCGACAAGCTTGCGCAGCGCAGACACGGCCGCACCGGTGCCTGCGGAGGGCTCGCCGTCGCGCATGTCCAGAGCGCGGGCGGCGGTGAGGATCTCCACGGCGAGCACGCGCTGCAGGCCGTCGATGCTCCGGCGCAGCTTGCGGCCGGCGGACCAGCCCAAAGAAACGTGGTCTTCTTGCATCGCCGAGGACGGGATCGAGTCGGCGGAGGCCGGCACAGCGTTGCGCTTGAGCTCGCCGACGATGCCGGCCTGCGCGTACTGCGCAATCATGTGGCCGGAGTCCACGCCCGGGTCGCCGGCGAGGAAGGCGTTGAGGCCGCGGTTGCGGGCGGGGTCGAGGAAGCGGTCGGTGCGCCTTTCGCTAATCGACGCCAGGTCGGCCACGACAATCGCCAAAAAGTCCAGCACGTAAGCCGCCGGTGCGCCGTGGAAGTTGCCGTTGGAGGCCACGCGGCCGTCCTTGGCCACCACGGGGTTGTCGTTGGCGGCGGCGAGCTCCCGGTTGGCCACGGTGGTGACGTGGGTGAGCGTGTCGCGGAAGCCGCCGGCGACCTGCGGGGTGCAGCGGATGGAGTAGGCGTCCTGCACGTCGTTGGCCTTGAAGCTGTCCAGGGCGGCGGCGAGGATCGGCGAGTCGGCAGCGACGGTGCGGATGTTGTACGCGGAATCGGCCTGGCCCGGGTGGGGGCGCAGCTCCTGCAGGTCCTCGTCGAAGACGGACAGGGTGCCGGTCAGGCCCTCGACGCTCATGGCGGTGGCGATGTCGGAAACCTTGGCGGCCTCGCGCAGGTCCGCGATGGCCAGGCAGAGCATGCCGAGCATGCCGTCGGTGCCGTTGATCAGCGCCAGGCCCTCCTTTTCGCGCAGGACCAGCGGCTCGATGCCGGCAGCGGAGAGCGCCTCAGTCGCAGGGACGATCTCGCCGCCGCGGACGCGGACCTCGCCCTCGCCGAGCAGCGCCAGCGCGCAGTGTGCCAGCGGCGCCAGGTCGCCGGAGCAGCCGAGCGAGCCGTACTCGCGAACCACCGGGGTGATCCCGGCGTTGAGTGCGGCGGCGTACGTTTCCGCGACCACGGGGCGCACGCCGGTGCGGCCGGTGCACAGCGTGGACAGGCGCAAAAGCATCAGCGCGCGGATGACCTCTTCTTCCACCTCCGGGCCTGTGCCCGCGGCATGGGAGCGGACCAGGGAGACCTGCAGCTGGGCCCGCATGTCCTCCGGAATGTGCTTGGTAGCCAGGGCGCCGAAGCCGGTGGAGACGCCGTAGACCGGTGTCGGGTCCGCGGCGAGCTCCTCGACGCGCTCGCGGGTCGCGGCGATCTCACCCAGGGCGGCCTGGTCGATGGCGACCTCGGCTCCGTGGCGGGCGACGGCCACAACGTCCTCGACGGACAGGGCCCCAATACCAACTGAAACTGCGTGTGTCATGGGCGTGATAGTAGCCCACAAAAGTGCGTCCGGTCACACGTTTCCGAAGAACTGTGCGCGCAACCCTTCGGCGGCGGTCTGCAGCGCGCTGACCAGCTGCTGCGTGTCCGCGCTGTCCACGGCGAAGGTCACCGCCAGCGCGGCCGCTGGGCGCGAAAGGTGGTCCAGCACCGCCACCGCCACGGACTCCTGGCCGCGGGAGATGGCTTCGCGCTCGGTGGCGAACCCTTGGCGTCGATAGGCAGCAAGCTCCTCTTTGACCTCGCTGTAGCGGCGCCGCTCGCCCGAGGAGTTGTACGCGGCGCGCAGCTCCGCCTCCGGCAGCTGCGCAAGCATGATGCGCCCCGAGGCGGTCTTCAGCGACGGCAAACGCACGCCCACCTCCGTGACCAGCGACACCGCACCGGGGGCGCGCACCTCGTGCAGGTACACAATCTCCGGGCCGGCGAGGCGCGTCAAGTGCGCCGAACCGCCCGCGAGCTGCGCGATCCGCGCCAGCGGCTTCGTGGCCAGTCGCACCAGCGGCTGCTGCGTGGTGTAAGCCTGCGCCATGCGGTACGACGCCAGCCCCAGCCCGTACGTGCCGGGCTTGCGCAGGTGCACCACAAACCCGGAATCCTCCAGCTCCCGCAGCAGGTGGTAGGTGGTGGAACGCGGCAGGTCCAGCTCGCGCTGGATGCGGGTGGCGGAAATCGGCGCGTCCGTGGTGGACAACAGCGCCAGGATGCGCAACACGTTGTGCGCGGCGGGAACCTGCGGCTTAGTCATCGCACATAGTATGCCCTCGGCGCTACCCTCGGAGGGCATGAACACTGTAACTGCACCGCTTTTCACCCCCGCTTCCAACTGGACCGGCCGCAACGACGGCCCCGGCCCTGAGCACGCCCGTTGGCACAGCGTCATCGACACAACTGCCCAGCCCACCGAGGGTGCCGTGCACCTGATCGGCTACGCCTCCGACGAAGGCGTCGAACGCAACGGCGGCCGCCAGGGCGCGGCGAAAGGCCCGGAGGCGTTGCGCGCGGCCCTCGGCTCGCTCGCGGTTCACGAGAGCACATCGCTTCTCGACGCCGGCACCGTGACCACCCAAGACACCGACCTCGAAGGCTCCCAACGCGAGCTGTCCGACCGGGTGCGCGACCTCGTGGCGGCGCAGGGCGCAGACGGGATGACCGTGGTCCTCGGCGGCGGGCACGAGACCTCCTTTGCCACCCACCGCGGCGCCTACGGGGCGATCGGGCCGATGCAGGTGATCAACTTCGACGCCCACTTCGATCTGCGCACCGAAACCCGCCCCACCTCCGGCACCCCGTTCAAGCAGATCGCCGGCCTGGTGGGCGAGGACTTCGACTACAGCGTCTTCGGCATCTCCAAGCCCAACAACACCAAGGTGCTCTTCGACACCGCCGACGAGCTCGGCGTGACCACCGTGCTGGACACCGAGCTGGCGGAGATGACCGTGCGCGAAGCCGCCGAGCGCGCCGTAGAGGCGGTGGCCGGCGACAAGCCGATTCATCTCTCCATCGACCTGGACGTGCTGCCGGCGGCGGTCGCGCCGGGCGTGTCCGCGCCCGCCGGGTTCGGCGTGGAGTACGCCAAGCTGCGCGCGATGGTCGCCGCGGTGGCTGCGACGGGGCGCGTCGCGCTTCTGGACGTCGTAGAGCTTAACCCCGACTTCGACGTGGACAACCGCACCGCCAAAGCTGCCGCGCGGCTGATTGACGATGCGGTTGTGGGGGCGAAGCTGCGTCGATAGGCAGCTGCTTCTTAGAAGAGCAGGTGCGCCACCGGCACAGTGATCAGCACGGTGAGCACCACGCGGATGAACCAGATCTGCACCATCTTCCAGATGCTCAGCGGGATGTCGGTGGCCAGCACCGCCGGCACCATCGCCGAGAAGAAGAAGATCTGGCTCACGCACACCACCGCCATGGTGAACTTCAGCACCATGTCATCCGAGCCTGCGCTGAGCGTCGCCGGCAGGAACATCTCCGCCAGACCCGACGCGAGCGCGCCCGACGTCGCCCACGGATCCGGCAGGCGCAGCGCCCACACCAGCGGGTAGAACGCGACGCCCAGGATCTTGAACACCGGGGTGTAGGTGGCCAACACCAGGCCGATCGTGCCCACGGCCATGATGCCCGGGGTGACCTGCACGGCCATGATCAAACCGTCGCGGAAGTTCGCCCACAGCACCTTGCCCAGAGATTCGGCGCGGTTGAGCTCCAGCTTCGCCTCGCGCCACGCGGCCTTGAAACGGTTGCCCTGAATCTCCTTTTCCGGGTGCGGCTGCGCGCCCGGGTAGTAGTCCTCCGGGATGCGGGTAATCGGTAGGATGCGCACCACGATCGCGGTGACGATGAAGGTGATGATGAACGTGATGAAGAAGTACGCCGTCCAGTGCTCCATCATGTCCAGCGTCTTCGCCACGATGACCATGAACGTCGCGGACACGGTGGAAAATCCCGACGCGACAATCGACGCCTCGCGGCCGTTGTAGCTGCCGTTTTTGTACATGCGGTCCGTGATGAGCAGGCCCAGGGAGTATGAGCCCAAAAACGACGCCACCGCGTCCACCGCGGACTTGCCCGGGGTGCGGAACACCGGGCGCATGATCGGCTGCACCATCACGCCGATAAATTCCATCAGGCCGAAGCCGACGAGCAGGCCGAGGAAGATCGCGCCCACCGGGATGAGCAGGCCCACAGAGATGACCAGCTTGTCCAGGATGAACGGGCCGATGTCAGGGTTGAACAGCCACGCCGGGCCGAAGCCGAACGTGAGCATCGCGCACAGCACGATTGCCAGCACTGACAGCCCCGCGAACACCATGCGCGGGTAATCCTCTTTCCAGCGCCCGGAGACGAACTGGTAGATCGTGCCCGCGATAATGGCGAACAGCGCCAGGTAGCGGGTGCCCTCGCCGAGCGTGGTGGTGATCCAGCTGACGATGTGGTCGAGCAGGATCGTGGACTTGGAATCGCCGATGGTAAACGGCACGAAGAACGCGAAGATGCCGATGGCGCTGTAGACGAAGAAGCGCCACACCGCCTTCGGTTTCGGGTCAGCCTCGTCCGCGGTGCTCTGTGGTGCGGGTTGGCCCTGGTTTTCGGCGCGGGTGATGTGTTCGGTGTTGTCGGTGGGGTCCTCAATGCCCTCGAAGCGGGGATTGTCCAGCTCCGGGATCAGCGCCTCCGCACCCGCCGGCAAGTTCTTCACCGGCCAGGCGGGGGAAAACCTGCGCCGAGAGTTCACCGGCTTCGCAGTCTCGTTCATGGTGTCCTTCCATCTCGTGCGTTTAGCACCGCAAAACCCTGCGGATATTGCGCAGAACGGAATTTTTCGGTGTCGGCGCATAATTTTTACACGAAAAGTGACGCAAAGCACAACTAGATGTCCTATGTTCTCTAGTTACCTGCAAGGTTTCCCTGAAAACTCCCAGCGCATACCCCTTTAGGAGGGTCCCGTGGAAGGTTTTATCGACTCCCTCAACGGTGTGATTTGGTCCAACGCACTCGTCTATCTGTGTCTCGGCGCGGGTGCGTACTTCACGCTCGCCACCCTGTTCCTACAGATCCGCTGCCTGCCGGACATGATCCGCCAGCTCAAGTCCGGAGAAAGCTCTGAGCAGGGTATTTCCTCGTTCCAATCCCTGATGATCTCGCTCGCCGGCCGCGTCGGTGTGGGCAACATCGCCGGCGTGGCCACCGCCATCGCGTTCGGCGGCCCGGGCGCGGTGTTCTGGATGTGGCTGGTGGCCCTGCTCGGCTCCGCCACCTCGTTCATCGAGTGCTGCCTCGCCCAGATTTACAAGGAGACCGACCGCGACACCGGCGAGTACCGCGGTGGTCCCGCCTACTACATTGAGAAGGCGTACAAGCACACTGCCGCAGCCCCGTTCATGCTGGTCTACGCCATTATCTTTGCGGTGTGCATGCTGCTGGCAACGTCCTACTTCCTGCCAGGGATTCAGGCCAACGGCGTGGCTGCGGCCGTCGATAATGCATGGGGCATCAATATCTGGGTTTCCGCCACGATCATGACCGTGCTGCTCGCGTTCATCATCATCGGCGGTATCAAGCGCATCGCGAACTTCGCCTCCATGGTGGTGCCGTTCATGGCCGGCATCTACATCATCATTGCCATCGTGGTGCTGTTCGCGAACGCTTCCCAGATTCCCGAGGTCTTCGGCACCATCGTCCGCGCCGCCTTCGACAAGGAAGCCGCATTCTCCGGCATGCTCGGCGCCGCCATCATGTGGGGTGTCAAGCGCGGCATTTACTCCAACGAGGCCGGCCAGGGCACCGGCCCGCAGTCCGCGGCCGCCGCCGAAGTCTCTCACCCGGCGAAGCAGGGCTTCGTCCAGGCGTTCGCCGTCTACATCGACACCCTGTTCGTCTGCTCCGCCACCGCCTTCATCATCATCTCCACCGACATGTACCAAGTCTTCGAGGGCCAGTCCGAAGACGGCGCGGTGATCTACGAGGGCTCGCTTACCGACGGCATCCCTGTCGGCCCCGGCTACGTCCAAGAAGGCCTGAACTCCTTTGCCGCCGGCCTCGGCCCGTCGTTTATCGCCCTGGCAATCATGTTCTTCGCCTTCACCACCGTGCTGGCGTACTACTACATGGCAGAGACCAACTTCACCTACCTGAACCGCTGGGTGAAGAACGAAGGCGCACGTAAGGCCATCATCTGGATCCTGCGCGCCCTGATCCTCGTGGCTGTCTTCATCGGTGCGACCACCACCCCGGGCACCGCCTGGGCGCTCGGCGACATCGGCGTCGGCGCGACCGCGTGGCTCAACATCGTGGCGATCATCTTCCTGCAGGTCCCAGCGCTGAAGTGCCTGTGGGACTACCGCCGCCAGAAGAAAGCTGGCATTGACCCGCACTTCGACCCCGAGGCGCTGGGCATCAAGAACGCCGACTTCTGGGTGGAGCGCAAGAACCGCATGATCGAGGCCGGCACCTGGCCGGGTGTTGAGGGCAAGGTTGTCACCACGACCCGCAACATCTAGCCGTAATCAAACCGGCTACCTACTGCCGCCGTAATCAAACCGGCTGTCGTGGCTGGCATGATCCGGGTGGTGGGTGTGGTCTGTTTCCGGAGCGGGGTGATCACCATGGTGATCACCGGAATGGTGGGGAGTGCTCATGACGTTCCTTCCGCTCAACCCGGTCGGGGTCGGGATGATGGGTAAAACTGATCAGGATAAGACGGTGTAGCCGGCCTCTTCGATGGCCCGGCGAACCATCTCCGGAGGTACGACACCGGTGACCGTGACGGTGGAAACACCACCAGCAACGAGATCAATCTGGACGTCGTCGACCTGGGGGAGGGCCTGAAGGGCCTGGGTCACGCTTTTCGCGCAGTGCCCGCAGGTCAGGCCGGTGACCTGGTAGCTAGGGGAGGATCCTCCTGCTGACGAGTCGCTGGCGGCAGGGATGGAGGCGGTGTCGACATGTGAGGCAGGTCCGCAACAGCTGCAGCCATGGGAGGCCATTGGCAAGAGGCGGGGCGGGGGGTTGGTCATGGGAAAGCTCCTATGGGTCGGTGGGATGCGGTAACGCTCGCTAGCATATACCCCCCCCGGGGTACATTTTCAAGGGGCGGAGGGCACGGCCCTGACGCGGGGCAGGGTGTGGTCACCGAGCAGCCTCCTCGCTGTCGGGAGGGGACAGCGGGAGGCGGAGGGCAAACACCGCTCCGCGACCGGGTCCGGGGGAGGTGGCGGTGAGAGTGCCGCCGTGGGCCTCGATCAATGCCCTGGAGATAGTCAGACCGATACCGGCCCCGCCGTTATCCCGGCTGCGGGCGGCATCCCCCCGGTAGAAGCGTTCGAAGATGTGTCCGAGCTGGCTAGGTGGGATGCCCTCGCCGTCATCGGCGACGTGGATGAGCGCGGTGGACGCCCCCTGTCGGTGGACGCTGATCCGGACCTGCCCGCCGGCCGGGGTGTGCCGTAGCGCGTTCGACAGGAGATTGCTCATCACCTGGCCGAAGCGTTGCCGGTCCACGAGCACCCGGGCGGTGTCCGTAATGGTCTCGACCTGTAAATCGACGCCTTTGTCGGCATAAGCTTCCCCCGCGGCAGCAGCGGCGGTATGGAGCAGATCCCCGAGCCTCTCCTCCGCTAGGTCCAAATCGATCCGGTGTTCCTGGGCCCGGGAGACATCGTCAATGTCTTCCATCAACCGGGTCAGGCGGGTGAGTTGGTCAGCCATGATCGCGTGGGTGGCATTATCCCAGTCCACGACCCCGTCCTGGAGACCATCGAGGTAGACCGTGAGCACCGATAAGGGCGTGCCCATTTCGTGGGCCAGATCAGAGAGCATCTGGCGGCGGACCTGTTCGGTGTGTTCCAGCCGGTCGGCCATGGAGTTGAAGGCATGCGCCAGGGTGGTGACCTCGGGGCCTGCTTCTCCGGCGGGCACGCGGATACGATAGTTGCCGGCCGCCAGGCTGGTAGCGGCGCGGGTGAGATCCTGCAGGGGGGTGCGCAGGCGACGCGATAACCACAGGCTAGCCAGCAGGGCGCTGATCAAGGCGGTGGGCAGGGCGACGGCCAGGGTGATCAGGTTGGCGTCCCGGTAGGCCTGCTCGGCATGGAACAGCTCCAGCGAGGGGTCCTCCCGGCCGGCCATCGACATATGATCATGAAACAGGGTCGGGCCCACCACCGTGGCCACGGCCGCGGCCACCAGCAGGCTAATCACCACGACCAACACCTGGGCGGCCAGGAAGCGGAAGGTCAGGCCGGGTCCGTGATTCATGGCTGCCCCACCCGGTAGCCCACGCCACGCACGGTGTCAATAAACCCCCGGCCCCGGGTGTCGGTGCCGAGCTTGCGACGCAAGTTGCCGATGTGGACATCGACGATGCGTTCATCACCGACCCAGGTGGTGTCCCAGACCTCGGCGACCAGGTCGTGGCGGGTCAGCACCTGGCCGGGGCGCAGGGCCAGGGCAACCAGCAGCTCGAACTCCGTGCGGGTGAGCTCCACGGTCGTCTCCCCCACCCGCACCTGATGGGCGACGGGGTCAAGGATGAGGTCACCAACGATCAAGGGGGTGGTCACCTGCGGTGGGGTGGTGCTGGTGCGCGGGCGGCGCAGCACCGCATGCACCCGGGTCACCAGTTCCCGGATGCTAAAAGGTTTGGTGATGTAGTCATCCGCCCCCAGGGTCAAACCGCTGATCTTGTCGTCCTCGCTGCCACGCGCGGTGAGCATGAGGATGTAGCAGTCCGAGAAGGTGCGGATCCGTCGGCATACCTCCAGGCCGTCGAGTTCGGGCAGCCCCAGATCCAGTACCACAACATCGGGGGAAAAGCGACGGGCCTCGTCCACGGCCTGGGTGCCGGTGTACGCCTGGCGGGTATCGAAGCCGGCCCGGATGAGGTAGGAGGCCACCATCTGAGCCAGGGGTTGTTCATCATCGACGACCAGCACCCGCCCCGGGGGCGTGGCGGTGGTCGGTGTGTGGTCAGCCATAGACCCCAGTATCGCTCCGGCAAGGGGGAATACCACCCTCGCTCAGTGCCCGGCGGGGAAATCTTCATCAAATCTTCAAACATCACCCTTCGACCGCCGTCACCCCTGTGCCCTACCCCGGGCCGGCGGCATCGCCTCTCCTCGTCGGTTCAGCAGGCGCCACCAGGGATTTCACTGCCTGCACCGCATACCCGGGGCGGGTAGAACGACATCGCCCACGGCTGAGAGGTGGTGTTCCGGTGGTGACCCAGCCCACCGAATTCACCCCCTTTTCGCCCTGTTATAAGGCTGTGAGCAGGGTTTTTGAATCCTAGTCCGTCAGGCACCCGTGCTAGATAAAGGTATGGCATCGACCTTGAGGCGGTGTCTTCTCACGGTCCTACCACGATCCAAGGAGATTGACGTGAAACGAGCAGCGATCGCAGCCGCGGCCCTTGCCCTCGCCCTCACGGGGTGTTCGGCCGCCGACCCGGAACCCACCGCCGACGGGACGGAGTCCCAGGACACATTCCTGACTACCCATGGCCTGGCCGACATGGACGCGGTGGAGATCATTGATCACCTCGACCGGCAGAAGGTCACTGAGCGTCCCACGGATCTGATCGCCTCAGTGCGTGCCGATGAACTACTGCTCTCGAGCGATGACCAGGAAGTCGCGCTCGATCTTCCCGACAATCAGACGTATGTCTCGATCGCACCCTATCTCACCTCCACCCACGACTGCTTCTACCACAGCCTCACGACCTGCCAGGGGGAACTCGACAATGAGGATATCCAGGTCACGATCACCGATGAGGCGACCGGTGAGGTACTGGTGGACGAGGCGACAACCACCTTCGACAACGGGTTTATTGGCTTCTGGCTTCCCGATGATGTCACCGGCCTGATTGAGGTCAGCTACCAGGGGCATACCGGCTCCACGGAGTTTTCCACCACCGACGACGGTGCCACCTGTGTCACAGACCTGCGCCTGACGTGATAGCTCAGCAGGATCCTCACCTGCGACTGTCTCCCGTATCACTGAAATCTTGCACCAAGGAAGGTTAAATCATGACGAACGCGTTTTCCCGACGACAGTTTCTGCTCGGCGGGCTCGTCCTCGCCGGCACCGGGGCCGTGGCCGCCTGCACCAGCGACCCTGGACCCGCTGCCTCGGCACCAGGTCCCTCCCTTCGCCCCACTCCCACCCCCACTGCGCTCGGTGAGCCGACGGTGCGCCGGACACTGACCGCCCGGCCCCTCTCCCTGGATATCGGCGGCATCGAAGCCAAGACGTGGGGATACGTCTCTGACACCGGGGATGCGGCCATTGAGGCCACCGCCGGCGACGTCCTGCAGGTCGATATCACCAATGAACTGCCTGAGAGCACCTCCATCCACTGGCATGGCATCGCACTCCACAACGCAGCCGACGGTGTGCCCGGCATGACCCAGGACCCCATTGAACCTGGCGAGTCTTTTTCCTATGTTTTTGAAGTCCCCCACGGTGGCACCTACTTCTACCATTCCCACACCGGCCTGCAACTCGACCGGGGTCTGCACGCCCCTCTGATCGTCCGCGACCCGGACGACGCTGAGGATCAGGACGTCGAGTGGACCATCGTGCTCGACGACTGGGTCGATGGCATCGACGGCAGCACTCCCGACGATGAGCTCGACAAGCTCACCGGAATGGGTTCGGGCGACCATGACGGGAGGATGGGAATGGGAGGTCACGGCCAGATGATGCACGGCACCCCGGACCGGGTACTGGGCGGGGATGCCGGCGATGTGATGTATCCGCACTACCTCATCAACGGGCGTATCCCCCGTGCTCACCGGACCTTCGAGGCTCGCCCGGGCGACAAGGCCCGCCTGCGGTTTATCAACTCCGGCGGTGACACCATCTTCAAGGTGGCTCTCGGTGGTCACCGCATGACCGTCACCCACACCGACGGCTTCCCTGTCCAGCCCTGGGAGACCGAATCGATCTACCTGTCGATGGGCGAGCGTGTCGACGTCGAGGTCATCCTCGGCGACGGCATCTTCCCGCTCACGGCTTTGGCGGTGGGTAAGGACGACCGCGCCTTCGCCGTCATCCGCACCGCCGGCGGCCAGGCCCCCCGCCCCGATGTCGACTTCCCCGAGTTGTCGTCCACCGGACTGCTTCTGTCCTCCCTAAAGCCAGCAGACCGTGCACTCCTGCCCGAGGGCACACCAGACCGAGAAGTTAGCATCGACCTGGGCGGGCAGATGATGCCGTATGAATGGAGCATTCTCACCGACGGCCAATCCTCCTCCGCGACCGTGCAGGAGGGCCAGCGCCTGCGGATGGTCATGCGCAACAGGACCATGATGCCCCATCCCATGCACATCCACGGCCACACGTGGGCGCTACCCGGCAGCGACGGGCTACGCAAGGACACTGTCCTTCTCCGCCACGGTGAAACCATGATCGCCGACCTGATCGCTGACAACCCCGGTGAGTGGGCATTTCACTGCCATAACGCCTATCACATGGAAACCGGGATGCTCAGCTCGCTTCGCTACGAATAACCCCCACAGCAGGGGTGGAGTGCCGAGGTGGGCAGAGTCGCTGCAGACCACCCACCGGGCAGCACGATGACCTCCCTCGGTGTTGTGGTCTTCCGGGACAACCAGAACACCGTCTTCTTCCCCACCGCCCCGGAAAACCGAGATTATCTACGCAGAGGAGGAACGTGCCCCGCTGCCGGACTTCTCCGGCCCGTCGCTGATGGAGGAGGGTGAGGAGATCAGCCTGTCTGTTTTTGAAGGCGAGGTCGTCGTCCTCAACGCTTGGGGCCAGTGGTGTGCACCGTGTCGGGCGGAAGTCGATAACCTGCAGCTTGTCCACGCAGATCATGGAGATGTACTCGTACATATTTCCCAGCGGCTGCGTATCTGTGGCGCACTACGCTCTTGCTCTGCGCTGGCTCACCGACTTCAACACTGCCGGGTATGCTGCTGTTGTTGCCGTTCAGGCGCTACTGTTAATGCTGGTTGCCGCGGTATCGTCTAACGAGGCGGCTTTTCGCAGCCGCTGGTCGGGCTGGTGGCTGCTCACCCCTGCGGCCCTGGTGTTATTGGAGGCTGTGCAGCACCGGTTCCCGTTCGGCGGTTTCCCGTTGTCCGCTTTCGGATACAGCCAGACCGATGGTCCTTTCATGGCGGCAGCGCCCCTGGGAGGGACTCTCCTGGTGACCGCGTTGGCCGCAGTTGCGGGGGCCGTTGTTACCGCTGTCATCTTCGGGCCGAGACGAGCCCGTGCAGCATCCGTGGTCGCAGTGGTCGTGGTACTCGCGGTACCGGCGTTCGCGTCAACGATCGTAGATGATACGGCAGAAGGCAGCCTTGACGTCGTGCTCGTGCAGGGTGGAGGCCCCGTGGGCTTCGCGCGGTCAATACCGATCCGTTTGATACGACCCGCCGGCACCTACAGGCTGCCGACGATATCACCGGGGACCCTGATCTGGTTCTGCTGCCCGAAAACGTCGTCAATATCGACGGCTCAATCGACGGGACGCGCGTTGATGCAGCTTTCGCTGAACTGGCCAGGCAACTCGACACGAACATCGTCGTCGGAATTACCGAATCTGAGGATCAACATTTCAGGAACGCATCCATAGTGTGGGGGCCGGACGGGACCCGGTTAGGACGCTATGAGAAGCATCATCGTGTGCCGTTCGGCGAGTACATCCCTATGCGCAATCTGATTGAACGACTCAGCGAGGACGCACGGTTCATCCCCCGCGACGCCATTGCCGGAGAGGGACCGGCGGTGCTCGATCCCAGCGGGACACCACGATTGGGGATCGTCATTTCTTATGAGGTCTTCTTCGCCGACCGGGTCGCTGATGCCGTTCGCAATGGTGGGCAGCTACTCCTCGCACCGACCAACGCCGCGTCTTTTGTGACCGAGGAAGTACCTGCAATTGAAGTGGCCGCATCCCGGATGCGTGCCCGCGAGTTTGGCCGCACCGTTCTCCAGGCTGCCCCCACCGGATACTCCGCAGTTATCCAGCCCGACGGCATAGTCTCACAACTCAGTGGCCTGGGCACGAACGAACTGCTGACGGCAACCGTTCCCCTTCATACTGGTTTGATGCCGTATGCGCGCATGGGGGATACACCCCTGTTGGTTCTCGCGATGCTGGCTCTTGCATGGCCTGCGGTTACCGGCCTCGTCAGCTGGCGCAGGAGAAGGCAGGTTACGGGAATATCCCACTAAACGTGGATTACGGCACCTGCTCCTCGTTGGCGGGACGCTCGCCGCCCCCATATATGACGAGCACGGACTGCCTCCCCTGTGCCCCGGTCTGGCCTGCCTGGAGAAGCTATCAAGTCCGGGCTGTGTCGGCGATGAGTGAGAAGCGTCTCTGCGGTCTGAGGCGGGTGCCTCACGCCCAGTCACTGTCGCCGGTTCCGGTGTCGGGGCCGGTCCTGGTGAGTGCGGGAAGGTTAGAAGGTGACGCCGTGCTCGGCGAACCAGGGCAACGGGTCGACCGCCCCGCTGCCAGTCGGGTAACGCTCGAGGTGCAGGTGAGAGCCGGTGGAAAACCCCCGGTTGCCCATGCCAGCGATCCTCTGACCAGCGGTGACGCGTTTTCCAACGGTCACGTCGAAAGTCTCCATATGACCGGAGACGGCAATCGAGCCATTATCGTGCTGGATGCGGATCCACTGCCCGAAACCGGAGGCCGGGCCGGAGTCAATGACAGTGCCGCCCATCGCCGCGAGGATCGGGGTACCTACGACGTTGGCGATGTCGATACCCGCGTGGAGGGTTCCGCAGTGCACGCCGGAACCGGAGGTGAAGGTGCCTTCAGCGGGCTTGACCACCGAGGGCGCGCGGGCAGCGCGCTCCTTCTCGGCCCGCTCGGCGTTGTACTGGATGGCCTTGTCCAGCTGCTCGTCGATGTTGGCGACCGGCTTGAATTCGGAGATCGCGAGAATCTGCGGTGCGGCCTGCGTCCCACTCGAGGACAGGGCCGTGTCGTTGGTGGCCAAATCCACCTCGACGGTGGCAGCCTCCGGGGAGACCGGAGCCTCGACCTCGGCCGGGGCTTGGAACCGAGACGCTGATCAGCTCACCGTCATTGACGGCCGTGGACTACCCAGCTACAGCACTCCCCGTCGTCGCCCCGCAACTTTTCCACTCCGCCGAGACGGCGGAACGTGGGCCAGGGCGTCGATGGCGGTGGCAATCACTGCTGCCATTGCCGGGCCAGCGTGCGAAGGGCTGTCGCAGTTGAAAGCTTATCGATGATCAGATACCGCGGCACAGGTATGGACAGGCAGGTCAGTCCAGTTTGGGGTCGGACGTGAACTCCTTGTGGGAGACACCGCCCGCCTCCTGACGGGTAGCCGCTGCGGCACGGATATCCTCGCCATCCTCCAGCGCCTGAACCGCCCGGTCGTAGAAGTCCGGGGAGACCACCACCGCCCGGCGGCGGGGCCCGCGACTGGAGATGGTGACCGGTTCACCTTGGGCGGCATCAAGATAGTGGCTTTGTTCGCTGCGGAACTGACTGAGGGTGACCGTGATGCCCATACCCTTTAACGTACATTTTGTACAAGAAGTGCAGCAACGATCGCGGCCGTTCCGGAAGTCCTGCCCGCCGAACGGGACGCTTAGGGGCAGACACCTCCTTGACTGATACCCCCCATGGGTATAGGTTGAAGGTTGTTGGGCATCTCCACTCCTGCCCTTCAGGACATCAAGGAAAGGATCATCTGATGAGCGCCGTAACAAAGAAGTACATCATCGAAGGCATGACCTGCGGACACTGCAAGTCCTCCGTGGAGGAGGAGATCGGCGAGGTCGCCGGTGTGACCATGGTGGAGGCCACCGTGGATACCGGGCAGGTGACCGTCACGGGTGAAAACTTCACCGACGACGATGTTGTCGCCGCCGTCACGACAGCCGGCTACACCGTCAAGCCCTAATCCCTGGGCCCGGTCCCCGCCTCGCGTAGACACGGCCGGGCCAACCCTGCTGGATATGCCCATCAGGCCCAGCCATGCCGGTTCGATATCCCCGACGGTGCATCTGTGGGCGGGCCTTTTGGGACCTCGGAGATGCACCTCACGACTGTTTACTGAAGGACTGATCACTGATGATTCAAACTCAACCGTCGGTTGACCTACTCCAGGTCGATCTGGGCGTCACCGGCATGACCTGTACGTCGTGCTCAGGGCGGGTGGAACGCAAGCTCAACAAGCTCGATGGCGTGGAGGCCACCGTTAACTTCGCCACCGAATCCGCCTCCGTCAGTTACGACCCCACCAAAGTCGACGCCGATCGGCTGATCGAAACCGTGCGGGGTGCCGGGTACGACGCGTTCACCATGGGGGATCAACACGCCTCCGCCGTGGACAGCGGTCCGGAGGAGGACACCGAGGTGGTCGGTGACCGCCACGAACAGGCCCGCGAGGCCGAGGCCACAGACCTGAAGACGCGTCTGATCGGGTCGACGATCCTCTCCGTTCCGGTGGTCGCGATCTCGATGATCCCGTCCCTGCAGTTCATGAATTGGCAGTGGGCCCTGCTCGTCATGTCCACCCTGATCTACTTCTACGGTGGCGCCCCGTTCCACCGGGCGACCTTAACCAACCTGCGTCACGGCTCGACCACGATGGACACACTCGTGTCTCTGGGCACTACCGCTGCGTATCTGTGGTCGCTGTGGGCCTTGTTTTTCGGCAACGCCGGGCACCCCGGCATGGTGATGGAGATGAGCCTGCTGCCCCGCGATGACGGCATGGACCACATCTACCTCGAGACCATCGCCGTAGTCATCACCTTCCTGTTGCTCGGCCGGTGGTTTGAGGTCCGCGCCAAGGGCCAGTCCTCCGCGGCGCTGAAGTCCCTGCTGGACATGGGTGCGAAAGACGCCGCGGTGATCCGCGACGGTGAGGAAGTCCGCGTCCCGGTCTCCCAGCTGACAGTCGGTGACGTCTTCGTCGTCCGCCCGGGTGAGAAGATCGCCACCGACGGTCGTGTCATCGAGGGCACCTCGGCCATCGACGAGTCGATGCTGACCGGCGAGTCCGTTCCCGTCGAGGCCGCCCCCGGCACCCCGGTCACGGGCGCGACGATCAACACCTCCGGTCGACTGCTGGTC
Organism: Corynebacterium haematomassiliense; assembly: GCF_013978595.1. GTDB lineage: Bacteria > Actinomycetota > Actinomycetes > Mycobacteriales > Mycobacteriaceae > Corynebacterium > Corynebacterium lehmanniae. Next base: position 1,597,654 of record NZ_JACDTZ010000001.1, on the reverse strand, counting down.
GAAGTCACCCGCACAGGTTCGGAGACCACGCTGTCCCAGATGGCCAAGCTGGTCACTGACGCCCAGGCGAAAAAAGCCCCGGTCCAGCGCCTGGTGGATAAGATTTCCTCGGTCTTCGTCCCGACGGTCATTGTCGTCTCCATCATCACCCTGATCGTCCACCTCGCCGCCGGCAGCGGGGCGAACTGGGCCTTTTCCGCCGCAGTCGCGGTGCTGATCATCGCTTGCCCATGCGCCCTGGGACTGGCCACCCCGACCGCCCTGCTGGTGGGCACCTCCCGGGGCGCGCAGCTGGGCTTGTTGATCAGGGGCCCGGAGGTCCTTGAATCCCCCCGCCAGGTCGACACCATCGTCATGGACAAGACCGGCACCGTCACCTCCGGGGTCATGTCGGTCACCGGCGTCCACGCCGCCGACGGCTACACCAACAACGAGGTCCTCGCCTTGTCGGCGGCCGTCGAAGCAGGTTCCGAGCACCCCATCGCCAAGGCGATTGTCACCGAGGCCGAGCGCTCCGGGAACATCCAGGAGGCCACCGACTTCGACAGCACCGCCGGCCGGGGCGTCACGGCCACCGTCAAGGGTCACGTCGTCACCGTGGGCCGTCCCGCCGGCCAGCTGCCCCGTGACCTCACCACCGCCTTCGACCACGCACAGTCGCAGGGCGCGACCCCGGTGGCCGTCTACGTCGATGACCAGCCCGCCGGTGTGGTCGTGGTGCGCGATGTCATCAAAGACTCCTCAGCGGAAGCGGTCGCCCAGTTCCGCAGGCTGGGGTTGAGGCCGTACCTGCTCACCGGCGATAACGCGAAGGCCGCGGCCGCCGTCGCCCAAGAGGTGGGCATCGATGCGGCCAACGTGAGTGCCGAGGTCATGCCGCAGGACAAGGTCGCGGTCATCGAGAAGCTACAACATGAGGGCAAGAAGGTCGCCATGGTCGGCGACGGCGTCAATGACGCGGCCGCCCTGGCCCAGGCCGATCTGGGTCTGGCCATGGGGGCGGGCACGGATGTGGCCATCGAGGCCTCCGATATCACCTTAATGAACAACGACCTGCGCTCCGCGGGCGATGCCATCCGTCTGTCACGTCGCACGCTGGGCACCATCAAGGGCAACCTGTTCTGGGCGTTCGCCTATAACGTCGTGCTGATCCCGGTCGCCGCGATCGGTTTCCTCAACCCGGGGTTGGCGGGCATTGCGATGGGCTTCTCCTCGGTGTTCGTGGTCTCCAACTCCCTCACGCTGCGTAGATTCAAGTCCTCCCACGACAACACAAGTTCCTCACCGCAGCCCGCTCGCCCCTCCGTGCGGCAGCCGGTCACCGCCTAATCCACATCCTTTTCTAGCGATAAGGAACCCCGTGTCCCCCTCCTGTGGCTGAGTCCCTCCAATCACACTCAGACCTCCGTCCCCAAGTACCTGCTCCTGACCTCTCCCCGGCCCCACCCGGCAGGCCCCTCCGGGCCGACAATCTGCCGACTACTTATCCGAATAACGCCACAGGGCGTGGGGACCATGAGGTCCTCATGCCTCATTCCATGCCCTCGGGCTTTCCATCCTGATCGACCCGCAACTGACTCAGGACATACCTGCCCCCTTTTTTCAGCAAGGAGACCATTGTGGATACTCGCACCCCTGATCAGGCCGCTTCTTCCTCGGGTGGGGCCGACACCTGTCACACCACCCATGGCTACATCAACGACAAGGATCGCTATCTCGCCCGCCTCAAGCGCATCGAGGGACAGGCCCGGGGCCTGCACAGCATGGTCGACGAGGAACAGTACTGCATCGACATCCTTACCCAGATCTCCGCGGTCAATGCTGCCCTACGCAGCGTTGCCCTGGGACTACTCGATGACCACATGAAACACTGCGTCCGTGACGCCGCCAAGTTAGGAGGAGAGGAGGCCGACGCCAAGTTCCAGGAAGTCACCGACGCTATCGCCCGTTTCGCCCGGTGACAGGCCGGGACCCGGCCACCACACCCCCGTCGAGAACGGCGGCCAGGCCACTCTGACCGCCCCTGTTGCCGGCTGGAGGCTTCGGAGTCCTGCTGCTGGCGGCGACATGATCGGGTTGATGGCCACTGTTGCTGCTGGTCGAAAAGATCGCGCCACTGAACAACCTTGACCACATCCCCACCTGCAACATCAACCGGTGCTGCCCCCAACACTCCAACTTTTTGTCCGCGCTCCCAAATCGGTTGGTAGCCGGATCTAGGTAGCCGGTTTTCCGCCTGTGGACGCTTGTTGCGCCAACCGCCCCGCTCGGCGCCCTACCGCAGGGAAGCGAACAGCGCTTCGGCCGCGGTGTCGTCCCAGAGCACCACGTTGCCCACTTCGGTGTCGGCGAAGCCGCCGATGGGCACGGTTTCCGTCTCTAGGCCGCCGCGCAGCGCGATGACGATGCGGGCGAGGTTCCACGCGTGGTCGTCGGAGTTGACCGTCAGCAGGGTGGGCGTGACCCACAGCAGACGCGCCATGCGGAACGGGTTCAAATACACGGACGGGGACAGCACGCGCGTGACCAGCCTGGTCATGAACTCGCGCTGGCGCGCCACTCGGTCCAGGTCGCCCTGGGCGGTGGCGCGGGTACGCACGTAGCCCAGTGCTGTGGGGCCGTCCATCTCCTGGCAGCCGGGTTGGAGGTTGATGTTGGCCAGCGGGTCGTCGATAGGCTCGGCGACGCAGATCTCCACACCACCGGCTGCGTCGACCACCCCGGCGAGGCCGCCCATGCCGATCTCCGCGTAGCGGTCCACATGCAGCCCGGTGTTCTGCTCCACGGTCTCCACCAGCAGCTGCGGCCCACCGATGGAGAACGCGGCGTTGACCTTGTCGTAGCCGTACCCGGGCACGGTCACGTACGAGTCGCGCGGGATGGACACCAGCGTCGGCTTTCCGCGCAGCGGCAGGTGCATGAGCATGATCGTGTCGGTGCGCACGGTGCCCAGGTCGCCGCCGGTGCCGAGGCGTTCGACGTCCTTTTCGCTCAGGCCCGTGCGCGAGTCGGAGCCCACGAGCAGCCAGTTTGTCCCCGAGGTGTTCGAGATTTGCTGGTCGGGCATGGCGGCAGTGCGGTTTAGGCGCGCGTCCGCGACCAGCACCGAGCCGATCAGCAAGGCGATGATCAGGGCGAGCACTGCGCCGCAGCCGGGGAGCTTTACTTTGCGACGCACCTTCGGCCCCCGCCGTCTCCCCCTCGAGACCTGCAGCGGGACGTCCTCCGGGGCAGGCCGCGCAGGGCGTTGCTGCACGGGACGCTGCTGCACCGGCCGGCTGCGCGGGTGCTCCGGCGCGCGCCGTGGCTCGTACGCGGCCGGGGGTTCGTAAACGGTGTGGCCCGGCTCGACCCGCGGGGAACCCCCGCGCGCACGGGGTTCTACGCGCGTGAATTCGTCGGGGTGGCGGGGAGCGGGATCGCGTCGAGAAGCAGTTGTGCGACGGCGAATGGGGCGGCCGTAGCGGTCCACGAGGGGCTTGCCGTCTTTGCCCAGCACGAACTCGCCCGCGTTATCGCGGGGGTCGTTGGAATGGGGCGTAGTAGACATGCGCTTAGTGTAACCAGTGTGACGGAAGTGTTTAGATTCCGAGCCACGACAGGTCCAGCAGCGGATAGGCGATAAACGCCACGGCATCGATGAAAAAGTGCGCCAGGATCAGCGGCCACACCCGGCCAGTTTTATGGAAATACCAGGCGAAGATCACGCCCATGACAATGTTGCCGAAGCCTGCGGAGACCCCCTGGTACAGGTGGTAGGACCCGCGCAGCACCGCCGAGGCCGCGATGAACTGCCACGGTTTCCACCCCAGCTGCTTCAAGCGCGTGACCAGGTACATCACCACCACGATCTCCTCGCCGAAGCCGTTGGCGAAGGACCACAGCAGCGACGTTGGGATCTGCACCGCGGCGGTGGTCGGCACCACCACCTTGGATAGCCCCAGGTGTACCGCGGCGACGTACAACGCCAGGCCGGGCAGCCCGATCAGCGCGGCGAACCCCACCCCGCGCGCGGCGTCGGCCCAGCGGGGCCAGCGCCAACGCTCGTCCAAGAGGAACCACGCCAGCCCGCCCCACGCGAACAGCGTCAGCGCGGAAGTCGCCTGCAGTGCCAGGTCCAGCCAGGGGACTGTCGAGGCCGCGTCGTGGATGGTGGTGCTCTGCTGGTTCAGTGGGGCTTGCAACAGCGAGTCCACAAGCCGCAGCGCCGCGCGCAGCCCCGCGGTGCCGAAGGTGACCGCGAGGACGAGCACGATTTCGAGCTTCAGGCGCCGAGTCATGCGCTAACTTTAACGCCATGCAGGATTCGTGGGCGCGCACTATCGAGCAGGTTGTCGGCCAGGAGTACCCCGCCGCCATGCACCATGAGCAGGCCGGCCCCGGCCACCCCGACCCGCGGGTGCTGCATCCGGCGTTCTGGGGCTCGTACGACTGGCACTCGTGCGTGCACATGCTCTGTACCGCGGTGAAGCTGCATGTGCGTATCGACGACCAAAGGCTCGCCGACCTCCTCGACGCCCGCCTGACCGCAGACAACATCGCCGCCGAGGCCGAGTATCTGCGCGCCCACCCCGTCTATGAGCGGCCCTACGGCTGGGCGTGGGCGATGCAGCTGGTCAAGGTGTGCCGCGGCACGAGGTGGGAGGACGCGCTCGCGCCGCTTGAGGCCCAGCTGGAGCGCAGCATCGCCGCCTGGCTGAGCACACAGCAGTGGCCGGTGCGCCACGGCGTGCACTCGAACTCGGCGCTGGCGCTGCTGCTCATCCACGACGCCGCACCGGCCTTGCGCGAGCCGGTGGAGCGCACCGCCCGTGCCTGGTTCGGCGCCGACCGCGCCTACCCGCACACCTGGGAAGTTTCGGGCCACGACTTTGTCTCCAACGGCCTGGCGGAGGCCGCCCTGATGCGCCGCGTGCTGCCTGCCGGCGAGTTCGCCGCCTGGCTAGACGGCTTCCTCACGCCAGAGGCGTTCGCGTTCTACACCGCGCCGATTCCGGTCGCGGACCCGGAGGACGGCCAGCAGGCCCACCTCATCGGGCTCATGCTCACCCGCGCGTGGCTGCTGCGCGAAATTGGGAAACCGGAAGGTACACAGCAGCTTATCGACGCAGCTTCGCCCCACCTGACCGGCCAGAATTTCATGGCCACGCACTGGCTGATCACCTACGCGCTGCTCGCCGAAGACGCGCCGGGAGCGTGACATTCGTGTACAAACGTGGCTATGGGAGCCGGTGAGAACCCCCGGGCGGGCAGCCCGAAAGAGCCGTACCAGCAGCTGGTGCGCACCATTGTCGAGCAGATTTCCAACCACGTCCCGGTGGAGGCGTTCTACTCCGTCGTGATCGCCCACGAGGGCAAAACCTACGTCGCCGCGATGGTCCAGCTTGCGGGCCAACCGCCGCAGACCGCGACGATCGACTACGAGAACGAGCACCGCGAGCTGTTCTACGAGGTGTTCTGGCAGGAGGTCGCGGAGACCGGCCAGGGCGGGCCGACGCAGATCTACGCCGCCAGCTTCGCGCCCAAGTCCAACTCGTTTGTCTACCACGGCAGCCACCCGTACGACCCAGCCCAGGGCGTGCCGGACGCAGCTGCGCTGCAGCGCTTCGCCCAGGGACTTCACGGGGCGCACATCAACACAATGGTGCACGCCCACCTCATGGAGCGCTCAGCCATGAAGCCCGCGTACCGCCCCTCGGGCGCCCACCTCACCGAGGAGCTGTTCACCCGGCTCGGCTACGAAGTCAACGAGCAGGCGAAGTACTTCGGCGCAGATTGGGCCGCGCTGAACGCCTTCTTCGCGCTTTCCTCCGGTCCAGACGGCACGAAGCTCGAGCAGGTGGACGCGATTTTTTACATGGAGAACCTCTCCTACATCTACGGTGTGTTCTCCCGCGCCGAGCTTGAGCCCTTCGCCACCGCCTACATCGACGCGGTGGCGGACGGAAAACCGTTCCACCACGCGCAGGTGCAGATCACCGTGAACAGGCAGAACGGCGAGTTCACGAGCAGCGTGTCCTGGGACGATTGGGCCGAGCGCATCCGCACGACCGCAGAGAACTGGAGAGACGTGGCCAACGACACCCACCCGCTGATGCAGAGGCAGCCATGACCCGCGTCGCCTATTTGGGCCCTGCGGGCACGTTCACGGAAGAAGCCGCGCGCCGCTTCGGCATCGAGGGCGCGCAGTACGTGCCCGTCGAGTCGCCGGCCGCGGCTCTCGCCGCCCTGGACGCGGGCGAGGCGGAGTACGCGGTGTGCGCAATCGAGAACTCCATCGACGGCGCGGTGACCACCACCATGGACGCGCTCGCCGCCACCGAAAGCGCGCGCATCGTGGGCGAGACCGAGCTCGCGATCGCGTTCGCGGTAATGACCAGGCAGGGGCACAAGCTTGACGACGCCCTCCGGCTGGCCACCCACCCCGTCGCCCACCAACAAGTTAAGCGCTGGATCGGAGCGCACGCACCGAAAGCGGAGTTCATCCCGGCGCCGTCCAACGCCGCCGCGGCGAAGATGGTGGCTGACGGCGCCGCCGACGTCGCCGTTGCTCCGGAGCGGGCGGCGGAGCTGCACGGGTTGGAGGTGCACGCCCGCGGTGTCGCTGACGCGGAGACGGCGCGGACCAGGTTCGTGCTCGTCGCAAAGCAGGCTGCTTCGCCGCAACCCACCGGCAACGACCGCACCGCGATTGTCTTCCGCACGAAGAACGAGCCCGGCGCGCTGGTGCGCGTGCTGCAGGAATTCGCGGCGCGCGGGGTGGACATGACGCGCATCGAGTCGCGGCCCACGCGCGAAGAGCCGAACACCTACGACTTCTTCGTGGACCTGGCGGGCCATGCAAGCGACGCGGCGGTGGCGGCGGCGCTTGAGGCCGGCGCCGAACGCACTACCGAGATGCGGCCGCTAGGCACCTGGCCGCGGGAGGGACGATAGCTATGGCATTTACTATGCCGACGGACAGGTACCCATGGGCGGGTAACGCGGTTGAGCGCTTCGAGTACGAAGTGCGCAGCCAGATGCACTATGTGTCGGAGAAGTTCCCGCTGAGCTTGTTCATGGGGTGCAACCCGAGAGGGCAAGTGTTCTTCTTCGTCCTCGGGGAAAGCGACGGCCAGGTGGGGCTGGTGGAGCTCGACTTTGAGGAGCAGCTGCACCGCCTCATGTACGAGGTGCTGCTTCAGCGCCGCCCGGACGAGGACCCGTGCTGGGGCCTTGCAGTGCACTACGACCCGGACGCGGACGAGATCCAGTACCGGGGCCTCGACGGCCTCGGCGCCATGGGAGATGAAGAGCGCGCGCTGGAGGTGCAGCGGGTGGCCAAGGAGATGGGCGGGCTCGCTTCGGAGAGTTAGCCCCAGCCGAGGGCGTGGAGCTCGTGCTCTTCTAACCCGAAGTAGTGGCCCACCTCGTGCAGCACGGTCACCTTCACCTCGTGGCGCAGCTGCTCCTCATCCACGCAGATCGCCTCGAGGGCGTTTTTGTACACGAACACCGCGTCCGGCAAGAACCCGGAGTGGTTCGAGTGCTGCTTCGTCAGCGGCACGCCCTCGAACAGGCCGAGCAGGGCCGGATTGTCCGGGTTGTAGTCCCGCGCCAGGATCACCATGTTTGTCATGTGCTGGGCGAAGTTGTCGGGGATGGTGTCCAACGCGTCGTTGATCATCTCCTCGAACGCCTCGTCGCTGACCGGGAGCATGGCTACTGCACCGGAGCCTGTGCCGGGTCCTGCGCAGCGCCAGCGTTGGCGGGGGCGGGGTCCTGCGCCGCGCCGGCGGTGGGCGCTGGGGCAGCCGGGGTCTGCTGGTCCCTCAAGGGGCGGCGCTGGGGGCGTTCGGGGGGCGGAGCGTCGTCGATAAGCAACTGCCCACGGCCCTGCGTCGCAGACCCGGTGAGGTTGGCAAAGCCACCCTCCGGGCGTGAGAACATCAACGCGCAGTTGACGCTGTGAGAGCCGCCCTCCCAGGCGGCGGGGGACTGCGTGGTCCAGAACGGGCGCAGCGCGATCTGGTAGAGGTTCTCCTCGCTGCCGAGGTACTCCTGCGCGGCCTGGGTGCACACGTCCTGGAGGTGCTTGTCCTGCTCCTCAACGGCCGGGGTGTGGTCCGGGAAAACCTCATCGAGCGAGACCGTGCTGGTGATCTCCAGCTGGTGCGGGTCCGCGCACTTGACCGCGGTGAGCGTGTTGGACGCGTCGATGGACACGCACTGGCCGGGCTCGAACACGCGGGCCTGGTCCTGGTCCACCACACGCCCAGACGTCAGGATCGGCGCGCCGGCGCGGTCGGTCTCCTGCAGCCCGCACAGCATCGTGCGGTCCCCGCGGGCCCACGCGTCCGCCGGCGGCAGGATCGGTGCGATGGAGTAGCGGCCGTTCGGGTCGTACTTGCCTTCCAGATAACGCAGCGTGCCGGCGCCGCACAGCTCCTCGCGCAGCTGGGCCTGGCGCGTCGGGTTCGGCATCGGCGCCTCCGGGCCGAACTCGGAGGTGGGGTAGGTGGCCAGGTTCTGGCGCAGGGACACCTCGAAGCGGTGCTCGCCCTCGCAGTCCGCCTGCTCGAAGCCGGTGATCGTGCCGTCTTCGGCCACCTGCCAGGTCAGGCAGGCCCCGGCGTCGGCGGTGGTGAACGTCGCCGCCTGGTCGGGCGAGACGGTGGAGCTGGCGGTGGTGGAGGAGGCCTGGTCCCCAGTGTCAGTCTCCGAGGGGTCGGCGGCGAGCGTGTACGTGCCCGCGCCGACGGCACCCGCCAGTGCGGCGATGAGGAAGGAACGCAGCGCGCTCTGTTTCGAAGCCATGGCGGCCCATTATTCCACTTCTCGCGCTACCCGAGTAGTCAGCCGGTAGCGATCCGTGCGGTACACCGAGGAGCAAAACTCCACGTTGTGCGTTCCTGACCGGGCGAAACGCACGATGTGCAGCAGGGCTGTGTCCGGTTCGACGTCTAGCAGCGGGGCATTGTCCGGACCGGCGGTGACCGCGGTGACGGTCTGCTCCGCCTCCGTGACGCCCAGGCCGTAATGCTTGTCCAGCAGGGTGTAGACGGAGTGGTAGACGTCGTTTTCCAGAAGGTCCGGCACCAGGGTGGCGTTGTACCAGGCGTCGTCCACGGCGTACGGTTCGCCGTCGCCAAGCCTCAGCCTGCGCAACCGTATGTGCGTTGCGGTGGGGGCGGTGCCGAAAAACTGCGCGACCTCCTCCGGCGGGGTGGTGCGCTCGCACAGCAAGATGCGTGACGACGCCTCCACGCGCTGCGCCCGCATCTCATCCGAGAAACTTGCCAGGTGCAGGCGCGACACCAACGGCGCCGGAGCAACGAACGTGCCCTTGCCGCGCACGCGGCGCAGCCGGCCCGCCGCCACCAAATCCCCGATCGCGCGGCGCACCGTGATGCGGGAGACGCCGTACTCCTCCTCCAGCGCGCGCTCGCCCGGGAGCGGGTCGCCGGGGGAGAACTCCTCGGCAATGCGGGACTCCAAAAGCGAGCGGAGCTGCTCGTGCTTGGGCACAGGGCCGTCTGCGATCGGGAGTGTCATACGCCCACCATAGCGCACTGGTTATGACCGGACGCCGTTGTGCCGTTGCAGTGTCGGTTTCAGGGTCGGTTGCAGGGTCGGCAGACAATGTAAGGTGAACAAGCGTGATTGATCTGAAGCGTGTGCGCGAAAACCCCGAGGCCGTCCGCGAGTCCCAAAGGGCCCGCGGCGAAGACCCTGCGCTTGTGGACGAGCTGCTGGCCGCCGACGAGGCCCGCCGCTCCGCCATCCAAAAGGCGGACGAGCTGCGCTCCGAGCAGAAGGCGTTTGGCAAGAAGATCGGCCAGGCCGCCCCCGAGGACCGCCCGGCGCTGCTGGAAGGCTCCAACGAGCTCAAGGCCCGCGTGAAGGAGGCCGAGGCGGAGGAGGCCGCCGCGCAGGAGAAGCTGGAGAAGCTGCAATACTCCATCGCCAACATCATCGAGGGTGCGCCGGCCGGCGGCGAGGAGGACTTCGTCGTAATCGAGCACGTCGGCGAAGTGCCCGAGTTCGACTTCGAGGTCAAAGACCACCTGGATCTCGGCGAGGCGCTCGGCATCATCGACATGAAGCGTGGCACCAAGGTCGGCGGCGCGCGCTTCTACTACCTGGCGGGCGACGGCGCCTGGCTGCAGCTGGGCATGCTCATGCTCGCCGCCCAGAAGGCGCGCGAAGCCGGCTTCAAGGTGATGATCCCGCCGGTGCTGGTGCGCCCGGAGGTCATGCAGGGCACCGGCTTCCTGGACGAGCACGACGAGGAGATCTACTACCTCGAGCGTGACGACATGTACCTGGTGGGCACCTCCGAGGTGGCGCTAGCCGGCCTGCACCAGGACGAGATCATCGACCTGTCCGACGGCCCGCTGCTCTACGCCGGCTGGTCCTCCTGCTTCCGCCGCGAGGCCGGCTCCTACGGCAAGGACACCAAGGGCATCCTGCGCGTCCACCAGTTCGACAAACTGGAGATGTTCGCCTACTGCAAGCCCGAGGACGCCGAGGAGATGCACCAGAAGCTGCTCGGTCTGGAGCGCGAGATGCTCGGCGCCGTGGAGGTGCCCTACCGCATCATCGACGTCGCGGCCGGCGACCTCGGCTCTTCCGCTGCCCGCAAGTTCGACACGGAGGCGTGGGTGCCGTCGCAAGGCACGTACCGCGAGCTGACCTCCACCTCCAACTGCACCACCTTCCAGGCCCGCCGCCTGCACACCCGCTACCGCGACGCCGACGGCAAAACCCAGACCGCCGCCACCCTCAACGGCACCCTGGCCACCACCCGCTGGCTGGTGGCCATCCTGGAAAACAACCAGCAGGCCGACGGCTCCGTGCGCGTGCCCGAGGCGCTGCGCCCGTGGGTGGGCAAGGAAGTGCTCACGCCGTAATGGATACGCGCCGATACCGCGGCTTCACCGTCCCGCGGCTCTACGAAGGCATCTCCGCCAACCGCGACGAGGCCGTGGAGAAGTTCTACCAGGGCCTCGTCCGGTTCGCCCGCCGCGTCATGCGCGCGACGAACATCGACGTCACGGTCATCGGCGCCGAAAACATCCCTGCGGAAAGCGGCGCGATGCTCGCCGGCAACCACACCGGCTACGCCGACTTCATCCTGCTCGGCACTGGCCCGTATCTGCACGGCGAGCGGCTGGTGCGGTTCATGGCCAAAAAATCCGTCTTCGAGGTGCCCGTTTTGGGTTGGCTGCTCAAGTTGATGAAGCACGTGCCGGTGGACCGCGCCCGCGGCGGCGCCTCCATCGCGCCGGCTGTGGAGATGCTGCGCGAAGGCAACCTCGTGGGCATCTTCCCCGAGGCCACCATCTCGCGGTCGTTTGAGCTGGCAAACTTCAAAACCGGCGCTGCCCGCATCGCCCACCAGGCCGGGGTGCCGCTCGTGCCGTGCGTGATGTGGGGCTCGCAGCGCATCTGGACCAAGGATCTGCCGAAACACTTCCGCAACGTGCCCGTCATCGTGCGTTACGGCGAGCCCGTCCACCTCACCGGCGATGCCGAGGCGGACACCGCCGAGCTGAAGCGACAGATGCAATTGCTTCTCGACGCCTCACGGTCCGAATACGCCTCCCTCTACACCGACGGCGCGGGCGAGGCATGGATGCCGGTCGCCCTCGGCGGCACCGCGCCCACGCCGGAGGAGGCCGAGGAGCTCTACGCTCGGGAACGTGCCGAGCGTGAGGCGAAGAAGCAGCGCAAGAAGGTTTGATGCTTCATGCCTGTCGACGCCACCGGTGACGCCCCGCGCCTGATCATCTCCGACATCGACGGCACCTTCATCACCTCCGCCGGCCGCGTCACCGACAGGCTGCGCGCAGTGATCGTGCGCGCCGTCGAAACCGGCGCCCACTTCGGCCTGGCCACGGGGCGTCCGCACCGCTGGCTCATCCCCGTGCTGGAGCAACTTCCGCTCGCACCGGTGTGCGTGTGCGCCAACGGGGCCGTGGTCTACGACCCAGCCACAGACCGGGTGCTGCACGCCTTTGAGCTCTCCCCGTCCGCGATGGCCGAGGTCGTCGAGGCGGCGGAGCGCGTCCTCGCCGATGTGCCGCACGGCTACGGCGTGGAGCGCGTCGGCTCGTCCGCGCTCGACCCCGAAGAAGAGTGCTTCATCATCACCCCCGAGTACAACCGGGACGCCTGGGACAGCCAATTCGGCGTCACCGACACCCAAACCCTGATCAGCCAGCCCGCCGCGAAGCTGCTGGTGCGCTGCTCGTCCATGACCTCAGCGCAGATGTTCGAACTCATCGCGCCAGAGGTAGACCCGGAGCTCGCGCACGTGACCTACTCCATGGACGAAGGCCTGATCGAGGTGTCCTGCCCCGGCGTGGACAAGGCCGCCGGCGCGCGCTACCTGGCCGAGCGCTACGGCGTCACCGCCGCCGACGCCATCGCATTCGGCGACATGCCCAACGACCTGGAGCTTCTGCGCTGGGCCGGCCGCGGCGTTGCCATGGCTAACGCGGCGCCCATGCTTCACGACGCAGCCGACCACGTCACCGCCACCAACGACGAATACGGTGTCGCGCAAGTGCTCGAGCGCTGGTTCTAGCTCGCCTGCTGCTCCAGGCCCGCGAGCCAGGTGCGGTACGGCGTGGCAATCCGGTTGGGCAGCTGGTGCACCCCCGGGCGCTGGTCAATGGCGGTCTGGATCTGCGCGATGAACCCGTCGGTGCGCGCGTTATCCCACCCCACCCTGCGCACCACGGCGCCTTGATTCTGGAGTTGGGTTTCGCGGTGGCGTTCACGTCGTAAAGCTTCTGCTGCATCCCCGAACACCCCGCTGTTCTTCTCCAGCCCGTCCGCCTCGAGCACGAGGAAGCCGTTGATGAGCACGTCCGCCCAGGCAACGGTGGGCCATCCATCCGCTTCGGTGATGCGGAACCCCACCTGGAACTCGATGGTCTCCACGCCCGTGAGGCGGCCGTCGGCGATCGCGCGCAGAATCGCATCGCGCACGATGGTCTCCAACGCACTCGCGGACGTGTCGGCGGAGTGGCAGATGAGCTCGCGGAAGGCCTTCATGCCGCGGGCGCGAGTGAGAATCTCGGTCTTTTCCAGCAGGTAGTCCGTGGTGAGATGCTCGTGCTTGAACCGCGCGGACTCGATCTGCACCAGCGCCTCGAGCGCGCCGTAGTAGCGGAACGAGTCAAACATGGCACGGATCGCTGTCGCGGTGCGGATGCCGTTGTGCTCGACGAACTCCGCGTCGCGGAGGAGGCCGCTGCGGTAGATCCTGTCCGGGTACTTCTTGCCCCAGGCCCGGGACGACCCAGGCATCGCAAGATCTACCGTGGTCACCCATTTGTATGTGGAAAGGTCGAGCCACCGTGCAGCGGCCGGGCCCGTGATTGCTGCGGTTTTGCACTGTGCTGCGACCTTCTTGATCAGATCCAGCTCAGCCTGACGTTTCTCTTGAATTCCCCCCATGGCAGGGAGTATTGCACGGTCTGTGCTGCTCGTCCACGCGAGCGCCGTGGGTCGAGTGGGGTGTCTGGGGTGGTGATGTACGGATCGTCTAGCACGGTGGGAACTGCTGCTAGACGATCCGCTTTTGACGCACGCGTTTCCCCAGTTCGTAATGAACATCAGTGCCAGTAGTACGCTGATCGTCTAGCAAGCTGCGGCTGTTGCTAGACGATCCGTGTCATGTCTTGACACTTTTTGGACGCAGAGTCTGGTGAGTTTTTGGACGCGGAGTCTGGTGACTTATTGGACATCATGTCTGATGACTTGTTGGACACTGCGGTGGAATAGCCGGATGGCTATTTCATCGCATTTACGTAGGAAGATCGCGGATTTCGATCCTGTCCGCGACGACAAAACCATCACGCAGTTCTGCAAGGAAGAAGGGATCTCACGCCAGACGTTCCACAACCTGAAAGATCGTGTCGCCAAGCACGGCCGGGCGGGTATTTTGCCGGACAGCACCGCCCCGAAAAACCCAGCTCGGAAGTACACCGATGCCGACCGCCAGGCCGTCTTCGATGCCCGCGTTGCACTCAAGCAGCAGGGGTTGGACTACGGGCCGATCTCGATTCACTACCACTTGCTCGACACCGTCGGACCGGATCGCACGCCGTCACGACCAACGATTGCAGCGTGGCTGAATAAAGCCGGGCTGGTCGACGCCAATGCTCGCAAACGCCCCCGCAGCTCGTATAAGCGTTTTGCCCGTGATTATGTGTGCGAGTTGTGGCAGATCGACGCGGTGGTCTACCGCCTGTTCGACGTTGCTCACACCCAGGTCACCATCTACCAGGTCATCGACGACGCCAGCAGATTCGATGTCGGCACTAAAGCGTTTAAGCTGCCCGAAAACGGCTCCGACGCACGCACCACACTCAACGAGGCGTTTGCCCGCTACCGCAAACCCCAAGAGATCCTGTCGGACAACAGCGAAGCGTTTGCCACCTATCACCGCGGTCGTTTATCAGCCACAGAAGTGTGGCTGGCAGAACAAGGCGTAATGGCTATTGCAGGCTTTGCGCCAACGACCCAAGGCAAGGATGAACGCGCGCACCGCACCCTGGTGCAATTTCTTGATGCGCGCACACCCACAACGTTCGCCGAGCTTGAAGCCGCCATTGATATCTACCGCGAGGTCTACAACACCCAGCGGCATCACCAAAGCCTGCGCGTCGGCAAAATGCACATCACCCCGCAACAAGCCTGGGAGAGCTTCCCGCAGGCGGAATCCCCAACCGATCCGCTGGATCCTGATGTGATCTGGCAGCGCGTGGTCGACTACAACCTGGCACACAACCCGCTGGCGCAACCACCAGCGAAGAAAAACGACCCTGGGGAAGCTGCCACTTCGCCCAAGGTCGAAACCGTTCGTGCAATCACCACACCAGGTACATCACACACGGATGCCCCCACCATAGATCCCCGCGACGCCGCGGAAAACTACCGCTTCGACGTGCCAGTAGAACTCGAAGTCAACCGGCACGGGACAGTCCCGGTGTGCGGCTACAGCCTCTACATCGGCCTGCGGTTTAAAAGCCGCAAGCTGTTCAGCGTCGTCACCCCCGATAACGTCGCCGAATTCTATACCGCCCACGACGGTGAGTTCCTGTTCAGCGTGCCGCTACCGATCAGGCTGACGCACCGCCCGGCCGGCGGGCAGATCAACATCAACCTCGTTGAAGGCATGAAGCACAGGCAACCGCCGAAACTGCGCCCAGACCTATCCAAACCTCGGCCGAAAAAACACAAACCCGACCAATAAGACCACCACTAGGCGGAGTCCAAAAAGTCATTGGACTCCGTGTCCAATAAGTCACCAGACTCCACGTCCAATAAGTGACCAGACTCCGCGTCCAAAATGTCCATAGACATAACATTGCTAGACGATCCGTGCTGCTAGACGATCCGAGCAGACGTTTTGGTGCGAAACCTGCCCTCAAGCACCCACCACAGCCAGCGCACCCCACCCCCACCCGTAAAATCGCGCGCATGGCTTTGATTGCGGCGATTGACCAGGGCACGACGTCGACGCGCGTGTGCATCACACGCACAGACGGCAAGGTTGTTGCCCAGTCGCAGTTCGAGCACACCCAGTACATGCCGCAAAAGGGCTGGGTGGAGCACGATCCGATGGAGATCTGGCGCAACACGCGCCGGGCGTTGAGCGAGGCGCTTGCGGACGAGGACATCAGCGAGCAGGACATTGACGCGCTCGGGCTGACCAACCAGCGAGAAACGGCGGTGATCTGGGAAAAGGCCACCGGCAAGCCGATTTATAACGCCATTGTCTGGCAGGACACCCGCACGAACCACGACGGCGACGCCGCGAAGTATCTGCGCAAGACGGGGCTTTTGCACAACTCGTACCCGGCGGCGCCGAAGTGGGCGTGGATCCTGGACAACGTGCCAAACGCAAGGCAGCGCGCGGAAAACGGCGAGCTGCTCGCGGGCACGATCGACACGTGGCTGATCTGGAACCTCACCGGCGGCGCGAAGGACTTGGACCGCGCGCTGCACTTGACGGACGTGACCAACGCGTCGCGCACACTGCTCATGGATTTGCAGACGCTGCAGTGGGACATGCAGCTTTGCGACGAGCTCCGCATCCCGCCGCAAATCCTCCCCGAGATCCGCCCGTCGGTGGGCAACTTCGGCAAGATCCGCCCCCGCGGTCCGTTGGCAGGAGTGCCGATTACCGGCGTGCTCGGCGACCAGCAGGCCGCCCTGTTCGGCCAGGGCGGCATCCGCGAAAACGACGCGAAGATGACCTACGGCACGGGGCTATTCATGCTGCTCAACTCTGGTGCGACGCCGAAGTTCAGCGAGAACGGCCTGCTCACCACCGTGGCGTACCAGATCCAAGGCCAGCCGCCGGTGTACGCACAGGAGGGCTCGGTGGCGGTGGGCGGTTCGCTGATCCAGTGGCTGCGCGACCAGCTGGGAATCCTGAGCACCGCCGCGGAGTCGGAAACGCTGGCCAGCCAGGTCGAGGACAGCGGGGGAGTGGTGATCGTCCCGGCGTTTTCGGGCCTGTTCGCGCCCAGGTGGCGCCCTGATGCGCGTGGGGTGATCGTGGGGTTGACCCGGTTCGTCGATAGGCGGCATATTGCCCGGGCCGCCCTCGAGGCGACGTGTTTGCAGGCGCGCGAGGTGGTGGGCGCGATGGGCGGGGAGCCGAAAGCGCTGAAGGTCGACGGCGGGATGACCACGAACGACCTGCTCATGCAGATGCAGGCCGACATCCTCGGCCTGACCGTCGAGCGCCCCGCGAACACGGAGACCACGGTGATGGGTGCGGCGTCGGCGGCGGGCATGGGCATTTCGCTTATCGACGAACCGCTCACGCTCGGCCCCGCAACCACCTGGGAAAGCGAAATGGCCGGCCCCGAAAGGGACCGGCTTGTCGCCGCGTGGGAGGACGCGGTGTCGCGCTGTTTGGATCTTGCCTAGGCCCGAGCTTGCGAGGGCCTAGTTCGTGTTGATGTCCACCGCGTTGGTGGACGGGTTGTAGGTGATGAAGCCGCCTTCGAAGTCCACGCGCACGGTGTCGGCGGTGGGGGTGAACTGCTGCGTCACCGGCATGCCCAGCGGGCCGGCGTCCAAGCCCTGCTGCAGCCAGGCCTCCGCGATCTTGCCCACCAGTGCGATGATCTCGCCTTCGTTGTTGCGGGCGCCGATGCCGTTGGAGTACAGCGCCACGGCCGGGCCGGTCGGGCCGCCGACGCCGGCGACGAGCTTGCCCAGGGTGGGCTCGAGCGTGGTCCAGACCTGGGCTGCCTCACTGGAGCCGAACGCGTTGAGGGTGGGCGCGACGGCCGGGCTGATCTGCTTTGCCAGGTTGGCTGCCTGCGCCAGCGTCAAGCCCTCGAAGACCTGGGTGTCGCCGTCGTTGGAGACGGTGGGCAGCTGGTCCTGAGCGGCCAGGAACAGCAGCACCAAACCGATGGCGGTGCCTGCCACGGTGGCGATGGTGTTCGGGTCGCCGGAGGAAAGTGCGGCCAGGGTGCCGTCGGGGGTGCCGTTGCTTGGGCTGCCCTCGTGCTTCGGTGTTGGCGCCGGGGCGGTAGCCGTCGCGGTGGCGGCGTCGGTCGCCGTTGCAGCAGGGGTCGTGGTGGTGGACGTGTTGTCGTTGCTGCCCAAGCGGTCCAAGACGGAGCCGATGCCGGAGCGGCCGCCGCCCAGGGAGCGGTACTTCGTGGCCGCGGTCGCGCGGATCACGGGCAGCTTGGAGTACAGGTTGTCGCCCGGGCAGGTGTTGTAGTGGAAGTCGCGGTGGGCGTTGATGTTGTTAAACATCGCGCCCTGGCCGGCTGCGTACTTGGAGTCGCGGAAGTTGCCCTCGGCGAAGTGGTAGCTGGAGCCGGTGGGGTCGAAGCCCGCGACGGCGGCCTTCCAGCCGATGATCTCGCCCATGGCGCGAAGGGCGGCCGGGGTGGGCTCGGCGGTCTGGTAGTCGCCAAGCATGGACACGCCCCAGGTGTTTTGGTTGAAGGAGCCGACGTGGGCGCCCTGCGGGCCGCGGTCCATGCCGCCGGCGCGGCCTTCGTAGATGTTGCCGTACTTATCGACGAGCGCGTGGTAGCCGATGTCGCCCCAGCCCAGGTTGTTGGTGTGGTAGTTCCAGATGCCGCGCACGATTCCCGGTGCCTCGGCCTCGGAGTAGTTGTTGGAACCGGCCGTGTGGTGCACGGTGGCGGCGGTGGTGGGCTCGGAGTAGTACGGGGTGCTGCTGCGGCCGGCGCCCCACTGCGCGCGGGTGACCACCTCGGGCATGCCGCGGGTGTAGGAATCGGCGACCGGCTGGATGCCGCCTTGCGCGGTGCCGGTGCCGCCGTCCAGGAACACGGCTTCAATGTCGTTGGCGGTGGTGGGGGCGTCGGAGGCGGCGCGGCCGCCTTCGAGCAGGTCCACGTTGCCGGTGGAGACCTGGATGCGCTTAGTGCGGCCGACGTAGATCGGCTCGGTGCCGAACTTGTCGGAGCCCGCCTGCGGGTCTGCCGGGTCCATCTCGAACCACTCGGACCAGGCGCCATCGGCCTTCTGGGAGCGCACGTACGCGGCGATGTCGCGTTCGCCGGTCCAGGTTAGGCCCACGATGGAGAACTCGCGGTCGTTGGAGAATTCCTTGACCACGCGGCGCACGTGATCTTCTTCGCCGCCCTGGGTGCGGATGGCGGCGTCGTCGACGGTGATGTTGTCGCCGGCCGCGAACGACGAGGTGGTGGTGTAGACCTCCGGGGCGCCTGCGCCGAGGGACTGCACCTGCAGGATGCGGTTGCCGCTGAACGCGTTGGCGGCAACAAGTGCTGTGACGAGGAGGACGGACACGATCACGGGCATGATCGCGGCCCGGGCGGGTCGGGCCGCGCCGCCCTGAATGCTGCGACGTTGCTGCACAGTAATACTCCTGGGGTTTTTGAGGTTCGCTGCGAGAGCAGTGGCAAATGTGACAGAAACGAAGTGTAGTGCAAGTTCAAGTCTCAAGAAAGACTTGAGACTTCTGTGGCGTGTCGTGGCGGAGCTCCGTCGATAGGCAACTGTGCGAGAATAGGCCTCATGGCATACGACCTCATTGTTGTTGGATCGGGTTTCTTCGGCCTCACCGTGGCCGAGCAGGCGGCGAGCGAGCTGGGCAAACGCGTGCTGGTGGTGGAAAAGCGCAGCCACATCGGCGGCAACGCGTACAGCGAAAACGAGCCGGAAACCGGCATTGAGGTGCACAAATACGGTGCGCACCTGTTCCACACCTCCAACGAGCGGGTGTGGGAGTACGTCAACCGCTTCACGGACTTCACGGACTACCAGCACCGCGTCTTCGCGATGCACGACGGCACCGCCTACCAGTTCCCCATGGGGCTCGGCCTGATCAACCAGTTCTTCGGCCGCTACTACTCGCCGGAAGAGGCGAAGAAGCTCATCGAGGAGCAGCGCGAAGGCCTCGACCCCACGGCCGCGACGAACTTGGAGGAGCGCGGCATCGCGCTGATTGGCAAGCCGCTCTACGACGCGTTTGTGAAGCACTACACCGCCAAGCAGTGGCAGACCGACCCCACCGACCTGCCGCCGGAGATCATCTCGCGCCTGCCGGTGCGCTACACCTTCAACAACCGCTACTTCAACGACACCTACGAGGGTCTGCCCGTCGACGGCTACGCCGTCTGGCTGGAGAAGATGGCGGAGCATGAGCTTATCGACGTCCGCACGGACACCGACTGGTTCGCCGTCGCTGACGAGATCCGTGCGGAATCCCCGGACGCGCCCGTGGTCTACACCGGGCCGCTGGACCAGTACTTCGACTACGCCGAGGGCCGCCTGGGCTGGCGTACCCTCGACTTCGAGCAGGAAGTCCTCGAGGTCGGCGACTTCCAGGGCACCCCGGTGATGAACTACAACGACGCCGACGTGCCGTACACCCGCATCCACGAGTTCCGCCACTTCCATCCGGAGCGCTCCGAGTACCCCACCGACAAGACGGTGATTGTGAAGGAGTACTCCCGCTTCGCCTCTGACGATGACGAGGTGTACTACCCGATCAACACCCCCGAGGACCGCCAGAAGCTCGAAGCCTATCGACGCCTCGCCGCCACCGAAGCCGAGCAAAACAACGTCCTGTTCGGCGGCCGCTTGGGTACCTACCAGTACCTGGACATGCACATGGCTATCGCCGCAGCGCTGACCCTGTTTGACAACCAGCTGCGCCCGTTCTTCGAAAACGGCGAGCCGCTGAGCCAGCCGCGCGGGCACTAGGGGGGCGGCATGGCAATGCAAGAGATTTTCGTTCACCCCGACTGCCCGGACTGCGTGGGCGTCATCGCCGAGTATAACGACAACCCGAACAGCTTCGGCGACGCGGAGCTTGTCGACGTCACCGAGCTCGGCAGTCTGAAGCGTTTCCTGCACTACCGTGACCGGCTGTCCGGTTACGCCGCCGCTCGGGACGCCGGCAAGATCGGGGTGCCCTCGAAGGTGCTCGACGGCACCACGGTGGAGTTCTTCGACGCGGTGTAGCGGCCACGGCGGCGCGGTGCCGTGGCCGCCCGGCACCGCTGCCCGGCCGACCAATTAAAACGCCGACCAGGTTGTGGAAAATAACCACGCCTCCTGGCCAGCTGATGAACGGGATTATAACGAGAATGGTAGCTCCGGTCGAGTTATAGTCAACTCGAAACAACTCCAAACAACTATCCTGAACTGCGTCGATGGACTGATTTTAGGCGATTTTTGCGGTAAGTTGTTTCGGAGTTGTTTCAAACAACTTTTAAACAACTTTTGTTATTCTGAGCCCATGCTCGATTCGGGTTTTGAGGGTGTGGAGGAAGCACTGTCGGCAATTGAGGCCGGAGATAGCGCTGATATCTGGGAATCCCAGGTACTGGATTTCAAGGAGGATCCTGCCGTCCACCCGATGAACAAGAACCCCGATGCGGGTCTTGTGGAGTTTCTCATCGACGAAGTTATTTGTTTCTCCAACGCCGACGGCGGAGTTGCCTACATTGTCCTTGGCGTCAATGACAAGAAGGCAGGCCCTGTTGCGTTCACTGGTACTGATCGCTCATGCGATTGGTTGGTGGAAAAGATTTACAGCAAGACGCAGCCTCATATTCAGGTCGAAGCTTCTGAAATCGAGCGCTGTGGCAAGCGTTTGATTGCGTTGCGCATCCCGCGGGGGATGGCGTTGTATCAGCGTTCCAAAGGCCAGGCCAGTAAACGCGTCGGGAAAAACTGTGTTCCTTTAGGGGAGGATGAGCGTCGCAGTATTCACCTGTCCCGTTCGAACCCTGACCTGAGCGCTACTGTGTCTCGACGAAGCCCTGAAGATCTCGACCCTAAGGCAATCGAGCAGGCTAAAGCACTCCTTGCCAACCGGAAGCATGCCTTGGGTGATGACTCGCCTGTACCCCAGACGAGTCTTCAACTCTGCAGTGAGTTGGGATTGCTTACGGCCGATGGCGCGCTGACATTTGCGGCAGAAATTCTCTTCATGCAGCCGCTGCACAACCGGACGGTCGTGAGACATTTGCTTCGCGACGTGCCCAGTGGCGATCCGAAAGTAACCGAGATTTCCGCACCGTTGATTACTGCGTCAGAACAGCTACGTGCGTTGATTAAGGCTCACACGTCGCAGGAGATTGCGCGAGTGCAGCTCCCGAACGGGCAAGAGTTTCCCATTCCGGCGTTTCCTGCGGCTGCTGTAGATGAAATTGTTTCTAACGCATTCGCGCACCGCGACTGGGGAGCGACCACTGCAATCGTCGTTGATCAGTCTCCGACCAGTCTGACCGTATGGTCTCCTGGTGGCCTCCCCGTAGGCGTGCCCGAGGAGAGGATTCTGACCACCCAATCGATTCCGCGCAACCCGATTCTGATGGGTGCACTGCGACAGTTAGGACTTGCTGAAGAATCTTCGCGAGGCTTCGATCGCATGTGGGTCTCCATGCTTGCTAGTGGTAGGCAAGCCCCCAGTCTGAATGCCGATGGGCCGTTTGTTGAGGTCACGTTGCCCGCCGGAAATGTCGATTCGGCGTTTATTAAGACGCTGTACCTGTTGCGTACTGAGTTTGGTGAAGCGATCTTCAAGAGTGTGGATGGGCTTTTGGTTGCGCGTCATCTAGCGAACAACCAGATTTTGATGACGTCCACGGCAGCTCGACTCATGCAAGTCCCGGAAGCGCAGGCCCAAGAAACCTTGGGGTGGTACGCAAGTCAGGGCTTCCTAGAACCTTTGCGGGATGCTCCTGAGTGGATACTGTCCGCTCGAGCTCGGACGGCCTTTGAGGGGAACGAATCTACTGGGATTGCATCCGTGACTACCGAGGACTGGATCATTGCTCAGTTGCGCGAGGGGCAGTCCCTGAACGCTCGTGAGGTTGCGAATGAACTCGGCGTAGAGCGTGAATCAGTGAGCCGAATCCTTCGCCACCTTCGAGATTTGGGTAAAGCGAAGATTGCCGACGGTAGCCCGACTCGAGGTCCGAGTGTTCGGTGGGTTTCCCTCTAAACAACTCCAAACAACTATCCTGACCTGCTCAGATGGGTTGATTTCGGGTCAGTTTTACGGCGAGTTGTTTCGGAGTTGTTTCAAACAACTCCGAAAAGGGTTGGTTAGGCGCTCAGGGCCGGGGCGACGAAGGTCGAAACGAGGTACCGGTTGATGTCGACGAACGTTGAGATGGAGGATCAGCTTCGGCGACACCTGCTGCCGCCCGTTGTTTAGAAGATCGAAATGGAAGCGGTGTGGTGAGTTTGTGGTAGCGCTTGAGTGGGGATCCGGTAGCGGGTCCCTGCTCAGGCGCTTTGTGTGTTACTGGTTAGCTTCCAGTCTCATGTTTGGTCCTTCGAGGGTGATGATTTCGGCGCCGGCGATGAGTCGGTTGAGGATGGACTCGGCGATGACGGCGTCCGGGATGGATCTGTACCAGTCTTGCGGGGTGAACTGTGAGGTCACGATTGTTGATCGGTTGCCTTCTCGTTCGGAGAGAATGTTGAAGAGCAGGTGCGCGGTGGCGGCGTCGACTGGGGTGGTGAGGAAGTCGTCGAGGACTAGCACGTCGACGTTGATCAACTCGCGGGTGAGTTTGAGCCGGGCTGGGTCGTCGAGCGGCATCACTGCGAAGTGCGCGGCAAGCATGTCGGTGCGGTAGAACCTGGCGGAGTAGTCGTTGCGGCATGCTGCGGTGATCAGAGCTTGGGCGAGGTAGGTCTTGCCGACTGAGGATTTGCCCAAGATGACAATGTTTTGGCCCAGGTGGCACCATTGTCCGTGAGCGAGTCGGCTGACTTGTTCTGGGTTGATGTTGCGGTCAGGTGCGTAGACGACGTCTTCGAGGCAGGCATCGGGGTTTGGCGATCGTGATGCCTTGAGCAGTTTGTTGATGCGGCGTTCGCGTCTGGCCGCGACTTCTTTGTCGAGTGCGTAGAGCACCTTTTGGGAGAAGGTCCACGTGTCGAAGGCTGGGTCGTTGGCGATGTCGATGACGCTTTTGCCGAAGGCTGTCATGCGCATCGCTGTGAAGTCCGCGAGGACGGATTCGTCGAGGAAGCGCTCTTGCGGCGGGGTCGGTGGGGTCATGGCGTTGTGGTTCCTTTCTTGATGAGGTTGTCCAGGCTGAACTGTGCTGCGCCACCGAGGTAGGCGCCGCTGGTGTCGCGTGTGGCAGCGGCGGGTGCGTGGGCCCGATGCCCAGGTGTGGCCGGTGCCGGTTGGTCGAAGCCGTGTGGTCGGGTTGCGGCTTCTTTGCGTACGGCGGCCATCATGTTTTTGACCGCGGTGTAGGACACCGCCCGGCGGGTCCCGTCGGAGGAGACCAAGCGCTTACATGCTTCTTCCAGCACGAGCTTGTTGGCGTGTTTGCCCATTGACAGCACGTTTCTGCACGATTGGTACGCCTGGGCCGGGATTGCTTTCGCCGTGATCATTTCCTCGATGACTGCGCGTGTCGCCGGGCCGATCTTTTGGGCTTCGCGCAGGAAGTAATCGCTCGTCCACAGTCCTTGGGTGTGATCCATGTTCGCCGGTATGTGGTCGGCATCGGTGACATACGCCCCGCGGGTGTGGGCAAGCGTGTGGGTTGTAACGGCACGGCCACCATCGAAGACCGTGAGCACTTGCCCGGTGATGCGCACATCGACAGTGCGGCCAACGAGCTGGTGCGGCACGGAGTACCGCACGCTGGCTACGGTGATGTGGAAATCTGGGGCGATCTTGGCGCGTTTCCACTCGGTGCGCTGCCACGGGGTATCGGGAAGTGCTGTCAACAGGTGCCTTTCATGCGCATCGAAAATGTCTTTGCGGCTTGACTGCTGGTGACGAAACGGTACCGCCTGGTTGATCTGGTCAACCAGCTGCTGAATTCGCGAGTTGAGTTCGTCAAGGTCGACGCACTGGTGGCCATCGAGTGCGTGGATGACCTTGTGGGTGACGATCTTGACTGCGGCTTCGACATTGGCTTTGTCTTTCGGCCGTTTCGCCCTCGTGGGCAGTGCTGCGGTGTTGTAATGCTCCAAAAACTGCTCGTAGGTGTCGTTGACCTTGCGGTTTCGATCCGCCGCGCTGATCGCGTTCGACGCAGTCGAGGCATTATCCGGCACCACAACCTCAGGCACGCCCCCGAAGTAGGCGAACGCGTGGTGGTGGGCATCAAGCCAGGAATGCTGGCGCTCATCCGGACATGCGAGGGCAAAAATCATCCCTGAATACGGCATTGAGGCGACAAACACGCTGACCTTTACCCCCGGTGCGCCATAAGGGTCGAACAGGCGCATCTTGGTGCCTGCCCAATCCACCTGCATGGTGTGCCCCGGTGTGTGGGTGATGCGTGCGGTCAAACCGGCCGCATCGACATGAGACGCCACCAACTGGCGGAAC
Organism: Corynebacterium haematomassiliense; assembly: GCF_013978595.1. Classification (GTDB taxonomy): domain Bacteria; phylum Actinomycetota; class Actinomycetes; order Mycobacteriales; family Mycobacteriaceae; genus Corynebacterium; species Corynebacterium lehmanniae. Next base: position 1,572,801 of record NZ_JACDTZ010000001.1, on the reverse strand, counting down.
CGGTCGTAGCTGTAATGGAGCTGGCCGGGTAAAGCAGGTGTGGTGGTGTAGCGCGCCCACAGCACTTGCAGTGTCTGCTTGTCACGCCCCGTGCGGGCTTTGACCACCGCATCAAAATCGATAGGGACGAATTCGCCCTGGCCGGTGCTTCGCCCATCGACGAATAACTCGTCGAGCTCATCATCCGTCAACGCCAAAACCTGGTCGACGGTGCGAATCCCAAGGGATCGAAGCACCTGATTCGACCGGGAAATCGTGCGGTGCGAGCACCCGAGCTGTTGTTCAATCTGGCGGTACGAACGCTGCTGCACAAGCAGCTTCATCACCGCCCGGTAATCCGTCATCAGCGGACTCCTTCCGGTAACCGGCTACACCCCTGTGGCGCAACCACCCGAAAGCATCACCCGCCACCGCCAACCCCGCTACCGGAAACCCACTGAACCGCTACCCGAAAGTCACCACACCGCTACCAACTAGCCGGTCGCAACACCCGTGGTGCCCCGTACACTGACCCATCGTGGGAACTTTCATAGCACTTATCGGCCTGCTGCTGGCCACCGTCCTCGTCGCCGCGATCGGTGAACGCACCGGCCTGCCGTGGCCGGCGCTTCTGACCGTGGTGGTCGCACCGGTGATCTTCATCCCCGGCATCGACACCGTCTCCATCGATCCGCACTTGATCTTGCCGATCTTCCTGCCGCCGCTGCTGTGGTCGCTGGCCCGGCGCACGAGCTGGGGGCAGATCGGCTCGCAGCTCAACGTGGTGCTGACCATGTCGATCATCCTGGTGTTTCTCACCATCGCCGCGCTGACCGCCACGGCGATGTGGATGCTGCCCGGGCTTAGCCTGGCCACCGCGATGGTGCTCGCCGCCGCGATTGCTCCGCCGGACCCGGTGGCGGTGGACGCTGTGGCTGGCCCGGCCGGTATCCCGAAACGCATCACCGGCACGCTGCAGACGGAGGGGCTGTTCAATGACGCCGCCTCCATCGTGACCTTCAACGTCGCGATGGCGGCCGCGGTCGCGAACGGCGAGGTCGACTTTGGCAAGGGCGTGTTGCAGTTCCTCTACGCCGCCATCGCCGCGGTGCTGATCGGCCTGGTTGTGGGCAGGTTGGCCGCTGTCTTCGCCAACTCCGTGCCCGATTCCGTGATCCGCACAGCGTTTACCTGGGTACTCCCGTTCGCCATCTACGCAGGCTGCGAGGCCATCGAAGCCTCCGGCGTCATCGCGATTGTCATCGCCGCGGTGGAGATGTCCTCGCGCTCCACCATGACCGCCGAGGACCGCCTGACCGGACACTTCTTCTGGGAGACGGTGGAGCTGCTGTTTACCGGCGTGGCGTTCGGCCTGATCGGCATGAGCGTGCGTGACGCGCTGGACACCGCCGGCACGCACATCTGGCAGGCGGTGCAGGTGGGCGTTGTCCTGTCCGTCGTCGCGTTTGCTGTGCGCTTCGTGTGGATGTGGGTGCTGTACAAGCTCAACGAGAAAAAGCACCGAACGAACGTCTCTCCGCTGCGGCTGCAGGAGGTTCTGCTCATGGCGTGGGCAGGCATGCGCGGGCTGGTCACGTTGGCGCTCGTGCTGGCAATCCCGGCATCAGCGACGAGCTACCACCACGAACTGTCGGTCATCGCGCTGACCGTGCTCACTTGCACGATGGTGGTGCCGGGGTTGTTGCTGCCGTGGCTCGTGGACAAGCTTGACCTGCAAAACGGGCCTGGCGCCGACAAGGCGCTCGAGGAGCTGAACCAGCGGGCGTACGCGGCTGCGCGTAAGGCGGTGCGCGAGCACGGCGAGGAGTACCAGCCCGAGGCGTACAAGATGGTGCAGGAGTGGCTGGACTCGATTGCGGAGAAGCGCTTGCAGGATCCGGAGGGCTCTGAGGAACGCAAGGAGGCGTTTCTGCGGGCCCGCGCTGGGGCGGTGCAGATGCAGGAGGTTGCCCTGCGCGCCGCCAGCCGCGAACTGCAGCAGGCGCGCCGCGAGCGCCGCTACAACCCGTCCGATGTCGACGCGGTGCTCGCCGACCTGGACCGCCTCATCCTCGCGCGCGACCGCAAGGCTCTCACCGGCCCGAGCAGCTTGTGGGAGCCGAAGTAAGGGGCTTTTGCCTATCGACGAGCCCTGACCCACCCCGTTTTCAAAATGCCAAGCAGATCGCTTTCAAAACGCCAAGCAAACCGTTTTCAAAATGCCAACCAAATCGTTTTCAAAACGACAACCTAGATCGTTTAGCTGGTAATATGCAGCGGTATGGAAAATGGGTATATTCCACGACTGGCGGATGCTGAATTAGAGCGATCGCTCCGCAGGCAGGGCGGTGTCCTTATTCAGGGGCCGAAAGGCTGCGGGAAAACTGAGACGGCAAAACAGCAAGCTGCGAGTTTTCTTAACGTAGAAACGGACCCTGGCGTCACTCTCGCTATGGATAATGACCCGCGGCTGCTGCTCGAAGGTGCCACGCCGCGCCTCATCGACGAATGGCAGTTGCAGCCGAGACTGTGGGATTTCGCGCGGCACGCCATTGACGAGCGTCAGGCGAAGGGGCAGTTCATCTTCACCGGTTCTACGGCCCCAGGGGCGGACGCGACGAGCCACTCGGGTGCCGGCCGGTTCGCACGAATGACGATGTCGACGATGACCCTTTTTGAAACCGGAGAATCGGATGGGTCGGTTTCGCTTGCCGCGGCAGTTGCAGGGGACCCGTTGCCGTTTTCGACACCGGCCTTGACACTGCCGCAGCTGGCGGAACGAGTGTGCCGGGGTGGCCTTCCTTACAACGTTGGTCTCCCGTTTGAAGATGCGCTTGAAAACGTCCGAGACTACGTACAAACCGTTGCGGCCGTGGATGTCCACGCCCCTGGCAGAGTGAATCGTGATTCAGAGCGGGTGAGGCGGATGATCCGTTCGTTAGCTCGTGGCGTGGGTACCGAGCTCGAGCTGCAAACCATCGCGACCGATGCCGATACCTCGCGGGAAACAACCCGGGACTATCTCGATGCTCTCGCGAGCATCTTCGTCTCTGTGGACCAGCCTGCGTGGTTCACGCACCTGCGCTCTAAAGCGACGCTGAGGAAAGCGCCGAAGCGCCATCTCGCTGACCCCTCTTTTGCTATGGCAGCGCTGGATCGAGGGCCGGAGCATCTACTTCGGGACCCGGCTTATTTCGGCCAACTTTTTGAGTCACTCGTTGTGCACGAACTACGTGCGCTCACGGGCAGAACGGTGTACCACGCCCGGCTTAACACGAAGCTGGAGGTTGACGCGGTCGCGAACGTCGGCGGCCGGGACGTGCTAGTCGAAGTGAAACTGGGCTACACCCCAGAGGTGATTGAGCATGCGGCCGACACACTCAAGCGGTTCGCAGGGCACCTTAGTGACGACCCAGCCTTGGTGGTGATCACCTCGGGAGGCCCCGCGCTACGCCGCAACGACGGTGTGGCAGTAATTCCTATTGGGGCTCTGGGTCCGTAGCTAAATGCTAGTTTCGGAGGAGTGGCCCATTTGTGTGGCAGCAGTAAGAACCTTTGCTAATCGACAAGCCCCCCACTTTTGTTAAGTTAGGCAATCCTATATAGTCCGTGCGGTGAGTTTCCGGCCCTTCCTTGCAACAGTCGTGCGCAGCGAGCGCATCGCACCGAATTTTCAACGTGTGACGTTCACCGGTGTCGACGAAATGGGCCCCGCTGTGCCCATCATGGATCTGCGGATCAAGCTCATCATCCCGTCGGCGGCAGGGCTTGTTGATTTGCCGGCCGAGGGATGGTGGGACCTCTGGCGCACTATGCCGGAACACACGCGCGGGCATCTCCGCACCTACTCCATTCGCGACCTCCGGCGCAACGACGGTGACCCGGACGAGCTCGATGTGGATTTCGTGCTGCACGGCCACAACGCTGGGCCGGCCTCCGCGTGGGCGGAAAGCGCACTGCCCGGGCAGGCGCTGTGGATCATCGGGCCGACCCGCGATGACGCGTCCGGTGTCGGCATCGAATTCGCTCCCGGCGCTGCCGCGGCAGCTCGACTGTACGGCGATGAAACTGCTCTCCCGGCGATCTCCCGAGTGCTGGAGGACTGGCCCGAAAACCTCGCCGGTTCCGCCGACATTGAGGTGCCGGCGGGCAACAGCCTCCAAATCGATGCGCCTGCCCACGTTGACGTCCGCTGGCACTTCCGCACCGAGCCCGAAGCCGGGCATGGGGACATGCTCTACACGCAGCTCAAACAGGACATTGAGCCGCTGCGGGGCCCAGTAGCTCCCACCACCGATGAGCCCGATAACGACGGTGAGGACCAGCGAGACAATGTCTGGGAAACCCCGACGTATTCAGGAAGCGGGGAACCCATCAACGGTGGGGCGGGCGTGTCCGGCCACACCTACTACTGGATCGCCGGCAAGAACACTTCGGTGAAAGCGATGCGCCGTCTGTTGGTTAAGGAGGCGGGGTTGCCGCGCCAGCATGTCTCGTTCATGGGGTATTGGCGGTGACAGACCATGAGTGCGACTAGACACGCGGGACTCGCCATTGTGCTCGGGATTTCGGCTGTCGTCGCGGTGTTGCTCTCGCTCGCCGTCGGCGCGCGGCAGATGAGCGTGGCCGAAAGCGTCAGCGCTGTGCGTGACGGGCTTGCCCTCGCGTTCCACGCCGAATCTGGGCAGGTCAGTGAGGAAGCGCAAGTGGTTGCCCAACTGCGGGTACCGCGCACGCTGCTCGGCCTGCTCGCTGGCTCGGCGCTAGGCACAGCGGGAGCTCTGCTCCAGGGGCACACGCGCAACCCGCTGGCTGACACAAACCTGCTGGGCATCGCCCCGGGGGCGGCGCTTGCGGTGGCTGCAGCAACCGCCGTCTTCGGCTCGCTGCCGGTGCTCGTCGCGGTGGGGGTCGGTTTCCTCGGCGCGACAATGGCGGTAGCGCTCGTCTTCGTATTGAGCGCGCGAAGCCGCGGTTCCACTCCGATCACGGTGGTACTCGGCGGGTCCGCGCTCGGGGCGGTGTGTTCCGCGCTGACCAGCGGCATCGTGCTCACCAGCACGCAAAGTCTCAATGACATGCGGTTTTGGACGGCGGGCTCCGTCGCGGGCCGGGACATGCACATCGTCGCCGCCGTCGCCCCGGTCATACTGGTCGGCCTGGTGGCTGCGTTCGCCACGGCGAACCGGGTGAACATGGTGAACCTGGGCGATGACGTCGCGCACTCTCTCGGCGTCAACGTCGCGGCTGCACGCGCGGTGGGGATCCTGCTGGTCGCCCTGCTTGCCGGTGCAGCTGTGGCGGGGGCGGGCCCGATCGGGTTTGTCGGCTTGGTCGTACCGCATATCGTCCGCTCCCTGACCGGGCCGGATTACCGGCTGGTGCTGCCGTGCTCGGCGCTTGCCGGTGCGACGCTGCTGCTCTTCGCGGATGTCGCCGGCCGAGTCATCGCCCGCCCCGGTGAGCTGCAAGTTGGCATCACCCTTGCTTTCGTCGGCGCCCCGTTCGCTCTGTACCTGCTGCGGAAGGGGGCGAAGCTGTGACCCGCACGTTCGCAGTCAATGTCGTGCTCGCGGCGTGTGGGCTCGCCGTCGCGCTCGGAGGCATCATGGTGGGTGAATTCGGGCTTGGGCTTCACGACGTCCTCGCCGCCCTTACCGGACAGTCCACCGGAATGGCCCACACCGTGGTCGTCGAGTGGCGCCTGCCGCGTGTTGCCACGGCGCTGGCGGTGGGGGCCGCGCTCGGATTCGCGGGCGCGATCTTTCAGACGATCACTCGTAACCCGCTGGCCAGCCCAGACATCCTGGGCGTTGTTTCAGGTGCGTCGGCGTTCGCACTTACAGCGCTGCTCGCGGGTGGCGGTACCGGGGTGCTGCTCAGCGCGCTCGGGGTGCCGCTGAGCGCGTTTGTTGGCGGGATAGCGGTCTCCGTGGCGATGTGGTGGCTCAGCCGCGCCGGCGGCCTGGGTTCGTTTCAGCTCATCTTCGCCGGCATCATCCTCAACGCCCTAGCGGTGGCGTACAACTCGTTCCTCCTCGTCCGCGCCGACTACCGCGATGTGGGCAAAGCCCAGGCGTGGGTGACCGGCTCTGTCGGATCCTCGGGTTGGGGTGACGCCGCCGCTGTGTTGGTGGCGCTTGCGCTGGTTGTGCCGTTGCTGCGCTGGGCGTCATTCCAGCTCGAGGCCCTCTCTCTCGGGGACGACACGGCTGCGGGGCTGGGCGTCGATCCGCGCCGCACCCAGCTTGTGCTCATGGTGCTTGCCGTGGCGTTGACATCGACGGCGGTGGCGGCTTCAGGTCCGATTGCTTTTGTGGCGTTTGTGGCGCCGCACGTGGGCCGTCGATTAGCACATGCCCCCACGCCCCCACTTGGCACCGCCATGATTGCCGGCGCGCTGATCGTCGCCGGTGCGGACCTCGCGGTGCGCACCGTTGTGCCGGGAGACTTACCGGTAGGCGTGGCCACGTCAGCGTTCGGCGGGGCAGCCTTGCTCTACGCGCTGATGCGCGCGACCAGAAAGGTGACCTTGTAATGCTTCACGTGCGTGATCTCACCGTCAGCTACGGTGCGGCAACGATTATCGACGGGCTCGCCCTCGACGTCCCGCGCGGCGGCGTCACCACCATCGTCGGGCCGAACGGCTGCGGCAAATCAACGTTGTTGCGCGCGGTTGCTGGCCTGATCCCGCGTGAGCGCGGCGAGGTGGTCCTGGACGGCCGAAACACCGCGGAGATGAAACGCCGCGAGATCGCCCGAACGCTCGCGGTGCTGCCGCAAACCCCCGTAGCGCCGGACGGGCTGACGGTGCGTGACCTGGTCGGACGCGGGCGTCACCCGCACCAGACGTGGCTGCGCCAGACCTCGGAGAAAGACAGCGCGATGGTGGACGAGGTGATGGAGCTGACCCAGGTGGCCGAGTTCGCGGAGCGCCCGCTCGAGCGGCTCTCGGGCGGGCAGCGGCAGCGCGCGTGGATCGCGATGGTGCTCGCCCAAGACACCCCGCTCGTGCTTTTGGACGAGCCGACCACGTATCTGGACCTTTCCCACTCCGTCGAGTTACTTGCACTTATTCGCCGTCTTGCCGATGACATGGGGCGCACCGTGGTCATGGTGCTGCACGATTTGAACCTCGCGGCGCGTTTTTCCGACCAGTTGGTTGTGATGAAACGCGGCGAGGTGCAAGCGGCGGGCACGCCCGCCGAGGTTGTGTCGGAGCAGTTGCTTGCCGACGTATTCTCGCTGCCCGCCGTGGTCGCCGAGGACCCGGTGGCAGGAGGGCCGCTGATCGTGCCCCGCTAGCGCGCTCTAGAGCTCCTGGTCAATCTGTGTGATCACGTACGGGATGGTCAGCGGGTTGGGCATGCTCATCGCGTTGGCGGTGTCGGTGTCGAGCCAGTGCACGCCGCCGCGCGTGTTGACGTCGAGGTTCGCAAACGCGGCATCGTTTTTCAGCGCGTCGATCGCGCCGTAGTAGTCCAGGATGAACACGTAGTCCACGTCGTTGAGGTCGGAGTAGTTCTCGGGGGACCAATCGATGAAGAAGCTGGATCCGTCACCGTTGAACTTGTCCGGAATGGTAAACCCGAGCTTTTCAATGAAGGAGCCGCGGCCGTCGCCTGCCGTGTACACGCCGAGCTTGCCGTCGTAAGGCATCCCGATGACCGCGGTCTTGCCCTGCAGCTCCGGATGCGCCTGCCGGAAGTCGGCGAAAGCCTGCTCGGATTCTGCGATGAGCTTGTCGCCCTCAGCTTCCTGCCCCAACGCCGCCGCGATCTCCTTAATCTGCTCGTCCCACGGCACCTGCCAGTCCTCGTGTTGGTCGGAATGGAAGGTCGCCGGCGCAATCTGCTGCAACAGGGCCTGCTTGTCGCTGTCGAAACCGCTGTTGACCGCGATGATCTTGGTCGGATCGAGCGCTGCGACCTGCTCAGCGGTGTCGGTGCTGAACTCGGTGGTGGTGTTGCGGATCGGGTTCGGCTCGCCGGTGAGCTTGTCTTTCGCCCACGGTCCGAGGCCGGACGGATCGCCCGAGCCCTCTGCCTCCCAGGTGGCGTAGCCGACTGGTTGCTCCCCTAACGCGAGGACGGTGTCCACGTCGCCAAGCCCCAGCGTGACAATGCGGTCGTTCGACCCCGCCGCGTCGGTGTGCTGGCCGGAGTCTGCGGACTCGCTGGAACAGCCGGTGAGCAGCAGCGCAGCCGCAGCGAAGGTAGCGGTCAGCCGCTGAAGCGACAGTGGGGAAGTGCGTTTCAAGGTTCGCCCTTTCGGTCGGGAACGAAAGCACCCTGGGTTAGGTGTGCCTAAGCTAACGTGACTAGCTTAGGGTACGCCGCCGCCACCGGGCAACACCTAGGTGGCCCGGGCTTTAGCGGTGCTGACCGTCGCCGAACTCGCGGCGGAAGTTGCCGTCCCAGTCGTAGTCCGCGCCCGGGTCCTGGGTGCCGAAGTTTCCCTGCTCAAAGGTGTCCGGCTGCTGGTCGCCGCTGCCCTGGATCCCCATCACCAGAAACACCGCACCGGTCACCGCGCCCGCGATGCCGATGAACACGGCGGTGGAGCCGGTGAGGAACGCGAACGAGAGCACGGCCACCACGATGCAGGCTGCGCCGATGGCGTAGTTGCGCGCTGGCGAACCGGAGCTGTTGCGTGGTCCACCTGCGGGGTCGTGGGGGAGACCGTCGTCGTTGTATCCCTTGAACTGCATGATTCGCAGCCTACGGGAGAAGCGCCGCTATTGGCTGTTGAGTTTTCCGGACAGGCGGTCCAGGCGGTCCTTGCTTGGCCCGTCGAGGCCGACGATGGTGACGGTCTTGCCTCGTTCCTCGAACTTGCGGGTGACGGAGTCCAACGTGGCCACGGTGGAGGCGTCCCACACCTCGGCCGCGCTCAAATCGAGCACGATGTTTTCTGCCGGGTCGGTGTAGTCGAACGCGTAGACCAGGTCGTTGCTGGAGGCCCAGAACAGCTGGCCGTGGATGCGGTAGGTGCGGGTGTCCACCTGCCCGTCGTTGGTGGTGTCCTCGGCGGAAACCTGCTCGACGGAGGCGAGGTGTGCGACGCGGCGGGCGAAGGTGATCATCGCGGTGATCACGCCGAGCACCACGCCGACTGCGAGGTTGCTGGTGGCAAGCGTTGCTACGACGGTCACCAACATCACCACGGTCTCCGACAGCGGCATGAATTTCAGAGTGCGCGGGTGTACCGAGTGCCAGTCGATGGTGCCCACGGACACCATGATCATGATGGCCACGAGTGCCGCCATCGGGATCTGGCCCACCACGTCGCCGAGTAGCAGGATGAATGCGAGGAGGAATACGCCGGCCAGCAGCGTCGACAGGCGGGTGCGCGCCCCAGATTCGCGGACGTTGATCATGGTCTGCCCGATCATGGCGCAGCCGCCCATGCCGCCGAACAGGCCGGAGGCGATGTTCGCCACGCCTTGGCCCCAGGATTCGCGGGTTTTGTCGGAGTGGGTGTCGGTGATGTCGTCGACAAGCTTGGCGGTCATCAACGACTCCAACAGGCCGACAATGGCCATGCCGAGCGCGTACGGAGCGATGATCCGCAGCGTCTCCAGCGTCAGTGGCACGTCCGGGACGAACAGGCGCGGCAGGGAATCCGGCAGCTGCCCCATATCCGACACGGTGGGTACGCGGAATCCGGCAAACCCCACGACAGCACTGATGACGACGATGGTGATCAACGGGGCGGGGATAGCGCCCGTAAGCTTCGGCCACCCGATCATGATCGCGATGCCGACGGCGACGAGGACGTAGACGACCTTTGGGACGTCGATAAGATGCTCCAGCTGCGCGGTGAAGATCAAAATACCCAGCGCGTTGACGAAGCCGATCATCACCGACCGCGGGATGAACCGCTGCAGTTTCGCCACCCCGAGCGCCGCGAGCACGATCTGCAGCACGCCCGCCAGCAAGACGGTCGCGATGAAGTAGTCCACCCCGTACTCGCGGGCCACTGGGGCGATGACCAGGGCGACCGCACCCGTGGCGGCCGAAATCATCGCGGGGCGGCCGCCGGTGAACGCGATGGTGATGGCCATGATCACCGAGGCGAACAGTCCAAGCGCCGGATCAACGCCGGCGAGGATGGAAAACGCGATGGCCTCGGGGATGAGCGCCAGCCCGACGGTGAGGCCCGCCAGCACCTCCTTGCGCAGGCGAGAGGGCGACGAAAATGCGTAGCGGAAGGACTCCACAACCCCCGTCGGAGCGGGCGGTTCGTGAGATATCTCGGTGTGAGCGAAAGCCATGGAATCTACCGTTCTACATGCGCGGGAAACTGCGCCCTCCGGCAGGCGAGGGCGTGAAAACGTAGCTACCGTATCGGTCCTGCGCATCAAGCGCCAATGCAGCCGCCGCGCGAAACCGGTCCTCATCACGAGGCGGGGAGGTCGCCGCGGATCGTCGCAAAGCTGTACGCCACCATGTAGATGCCGACGATGGCGGCGATCCAGAGAAGCGTCACCTTTGCCTCGTACTCGAGGCGGGGGATAAGGCGTTCGAGCCGCGGGAAGAACTTCTGGCCAAAGAGCAGTGCCACGGTGGCGAGGATGACTGTCGGCAAGATCATCACGAGGCAGTAGACACCCACGGCCCCGGCCTTGGACACGGATGGGATATCCCAGCTGCCGATGATGCCCATCGCTGCGATGTACGGCAGCATCGTCGCCGCCTCGGTAAGCGATGCGCCGAGGCCTAAGGCGACCATGCTCGGCACACTGCTTCTTGCGCTGGCCGCGCGTTTCGGCAACTGCCCGGGTTCGGGCTTCTTGGGGTTGGGCGCGAAGATGCCGAAGATCGCAAGGGTCGCGCCCAGTATCAACGTGATCCATGGGAAGACGTCGGTCTGCGTGATCCGTTCGGCGGCCGAGCCCAGGCCAGCGAATCCGAGGAGGATCCCTAGCCCGAGGAGGAAGTAGACCGCTGCGACGGTAACCAGGTAGGTGGTCAGCGCCGGAACGCGGACGGCGCGCCAGTGGACGATAAGCGCAAGGGGGATGACAAGGGTGCCCAGGCTCAGGCTGTCAAGCAGCGCCAAGCCAACAACGGGGATGACCGAGCTCATGGGGATCTCCGAATCTCTCGTACGAACGTACTACGACTTACGAACGTACGAGAATCTAGACTGGGACGCAACCATGAACGATTTTTCCCTGGACCATCAGTTTTCAGAATCGGCCGCGACAATTGCCGACGCCACTATCCGCATCATCGCGTCGCGGGGGCTCGATGCCGTGAGCGTGCGGGAGGTGGCGAAGGAATCCGGGTTCGCCGCCGGCTCTGTGCAGTACCACGCTCCGAACAGGGACACCCTGCTGGCTCACGCGTTCATCCGCTCCATCCAGCGCCAGAGCGAGCGGGTGGCGGCGGTGCCTGAAAGGGAAGGCGAGCTCGAAACCTGGGTGGCGAGGCTTGCCGAGCTTCTCCCGATCGGAGGGGTGCGTTCCGAAGATGCCGCGATCTGGGTCACGTACGGCTCCGCCTCTGCAACTAGGGACTGGATTGCGAAGCTCTACACCGAGGTGCTTGAAGACTTTCAGGGCAGCGTTGTCGCTGCGCTCGGCGGTGAGGAGGATGCAAAGCCCAAGGCGCGCCTCGTTACCGCACTGATCAACGGTCTCACTCTGGACAACCTGCGGGTTCCCGAATCGGAGTCCGACCGCATCGTGGCCGACCTCCGCGAAGGCCTGCGCCTCCTCTTCTCCAGCTAGCTCGCACCGAACCGCGAGCCACAGCGAGGAATCACCATTGGAGCGATTACGCTTGGCTCCAACTGCCCACAACAGAAAGTGAGAGCTGTGGAGACGAGCAAGACCCTCGCCGTGGACACGCTGCAGCGCGTCCTCATGCCGAAGAAGGGCGAGCCGCACGACGTGCGCATGCTGTACCTGATCGAGCAGGAGCACAACAAGCAGCGTCTGCGCTGGTCCGACCGCACGAGCTTCGAGGTCCCCGCGGGCAACGAGGTCAGCTTCGAGACGTACTTCAACGCCTTCCCGGCGAGCTATTGGCGCCGCTGGTCGCAGCTGGACACGGTGGTCCTGGCCATGGACGTCGAGGGGCGTGCGACCATCTCCGTCTACCGGTCCAAGCACGACGGCACGCGCGTGAGCATCACCAACGTCGAGGCAACCGGGCGCATCGAGATCCCGCTGAAACTGAGTAACTTCGAGGACGGTGGCTGGCTGTGGTTCGACATCACCGCCGAGGACGACACGCGCATCGCGGACGCCGCGTGGTGCTCCCCGCAGGAGCCCAAAGAGCAGGTGCTTGACGACGGCACCGTGGTCCCGCCCCAGCCCAAACAGGTGGCCGTGGGCATTCCCACGTTCAACCGTCCCCGCGACGCCGTCAACGCGCTGCACGCGCTGGCGGAGGACCCGTACGTGGAAGCCTGCATCAGCAACGTGCTCATGCCGGACCAGGGCAACCAGCACCCGGCGGACGAGCCGGATTTCGCCGATGCCGAGAAGAACCTCAACGGCAAGCTGGAGATTTTCCAGCAGGGCAACCTGGGCGGCTCCGGCGGCTACTCCCGCATCATGTACGAGGCGCTGAACCGCACCGACGCGCCGTTCATCCTGTACATGGACGACGACATCGCCATCGAGCCGGACTCCATCGTCCGCGCTGTGCAGGCCGCGCGCTACGCAGCGCAGCCGATCCTGGTGGGAGGGCAGATGCTCAACCTGCAGGACCGCTCGCAGCTGCGCACCACGGGTGAGACGGTTGATCCGGAGATCTTCATGTTCTCCGCCGCCAAGCACGCCGTCTACGACCACGACTTTGCCAAGTACCCGCTGGGGTACGTGGGCACGGACGAAGAGGACCTGGATCCGAAGAAGACCACCTCGCGCCCGCTGCACCGCCGCATCGACGTGGACTACAACGGCTGGTGGATGAACCTCTTCCCGCGCGTTGTGGCGGAGAAGATGGGGCTGCCGCTGCCGCTGTTTATCAAGTGGGACGACAACGAGTACGCGCTGCGCGCCAAGGAAGCGGGCTTCCCGACGGTCACCTGGCCCGGCGTGGCCATCTGGCACATGGCGTGGGCGGACAAGGACGACGCGATTGACTGGCAGGCGTATTTCCACATGCGCAACCGCCTCATCGTGGCCAGTATCTACGGACCGGACAACCCGGAGGCCATGCTGAAGAACATGCAGAAATCAACCGCGAAGCACTACTTCTGCATGGAGTACTCCACCATCGCCATCCAGAACGAGGCCATGCGCGACTTCCTCGCCGGCCCGGACCAGCTCTTCGACATCCTCGAATCCTCGCTGCCGCGGATTCAGAGCATCCGCAAGGAGTACTCGGACGCGCAGGTGCTGCCGTCCGCGACCGACCTGCCCGCGCCCACCGGCGCGCCGGGCGTGCCCACCAACAAGATCGGCGGTCGCCTGGGCAAGGTGAAGAAGATCCCGTGGGCCGTCAAGGCGCTGATGCACCTGCGCAAGGACGAGGACCGCGCGCACTGGGACGCGCCGCAGCTCAACCTCACCGCCGACGAGGCCCGCTGGTACACGCTCGCCCGCGTGGATTCGGCGACCGTGTCCACCGCCGGCGGCACCGGCGTGGCCTTCCGCAAGCGCGACAAGAAGCTTGCCGACGATCTGATGCGCGAGCAGAAGGAACTGCGCGCCCAGATCAAGGAGCGTTGGCCGGAGCTGAAGAAGCAGTACCGCGACGCGCGCGGCGAGCTGACCAGTCACGAGAACTGGGGGAAGATCTTCGATGCGCAGTAAAGAGGTAGACCTGCTCGTCGCCATCCAGGACGCGCTGTACACCCCAGAAACCGCGAGGGCCGCCCGGGGCTTGAGCTACTTCGGCGAGCACGACCTCGGTTGGCTGGCGGTGGCGGGGGTTGGCGGAGCCGTCGATAAGCAAAATCGCTCCAAATGGCTCGCGCTCGGCGCTGGCACCTTCGCCGCGCACGCCGCGACTGTGGTGCTCAAGCGCATCGTGCGACGTCCGCGGCCGAACGACCCGCGCGTGAAAATCGGCGTGAAAACGCCCTCGCAGCTGTCGTTCCCCTCCTCGCACGCTGCGAACACCGGCGCCGCCGCCGCGCACCTGGCGGACATCACCGGAAGGAAGTGGCCGTGGCTGCTCGTGCCGGTGATGATGCTGTCGCGTAACGTGCTCGGCGTGCATTACCCAACCGACACCCTCGCCGGTGCCGCCCTTGGCGCGGCGACGGCGAAGGTGGCAATCGAGGCTGAGAAGAGGATCTAGTGGCAAACACCCGTGAACCCGTGGACGAGCCCCTGATCAAGTCGGAGCCGCACACCTCCGGCGTTGACCAGGTGATGAAGAAGACGCCGCCGAAGAACCTCCCGGACGCGATGATCAAGGGCCTGCGGCCCAAGCAGTGGGTGAAAAACGTCCTCGTGCTGGCCGCGCCCCTCGCCGCCGGCACGGACGCCTTCAACTCCCGCACCGCCGTGGACATCCTCCTGGCGTTTGTGGTGTTCTGCTTCGGCGCGTCCTCGATCTACCTGATCAACGACGCGCGCGACGTCGAATCCGACCGCCGCCACCCCACCAAGCGCTTCCGCCCGATCGCCTCCGGCATGCTGCCGATCAACCTGGCGTACGGCATGGCGGCGGTGCTCATCGCGCTGGCGCTCGGACTGTCGCTTCTGGCTACCGACGGCACGTCTTTGGCCTGGGTCATCGGCATCTACATCGCGCTGCAGCTGGGCTACTGCTTCGGCTGGAAGCACATCCCGGTGATCGACATCGCCCTGGTGTCCTCCGGCTTCATGCTGCGCACCATGGCCGGCGGCGTGGCCGCGGGCATCGACCTGTCCCAGTGGTTCCTGCTGGTGGCGGCGTTCGGTTCCCTGTTCATGGCGTCCGGCAAGCGCTACGCCGAGCTGCTGCTGGTGAAAGAAACCGGCGCGGAGATCCGCCGCTCGCTACAGGGCTACACCGAGACTTACCTGCGGTTCGTGTGGACGCTGTCCGCCACCGCCGTGGTCATGTCGTACGCGCTGTGGGGCTTCCAGCTGTCCAACTCCGTCGAGGGCACCGCCGCCATCTGGTACCAGGTGTCCATGGTGCCGTTTGTCATCGCGATCCTGCGCTACGCCTCCGTGGTCGACGGCGGGCAGGGCGGCGCGCCCGACGAGATCGCCCTGGAGGACCGCGTGCTGCAGCTGCTCGCCGCGGCGTGGCTGTTCTGCATCGCGATGGCCGTCTACGTTGTGCCGAACTTAGGCTGGTAGGCATTGACCCACTAACATCGTCGCAATGACAAAGAACGCCCGCCTCTCCGCGCTCGCCGCAGCCGTAGTCGCGGGCATCTTCGCGTTCTGGGGCGGGTGGACCCGCCGCTGGATGTCCGACGACGGCCTGATCGTCCTGCGCACCGTGCGCAACCTGCTCGCCGGCAACGGGCCCGTGTTCAACGCCGGCGAGCGCGTCGAAGCCAACACCTCCACGCTGTGGCAGTACCTGATTACCGCGTTTGGCTGGCTCACCGGAGCCCGGCTCGAGGACGTGGCCATGTGGCTCGCGCTGATCTGCACCGTGACGGCGGCCGCGCTGGCCACCTTCGCCGCGGGCCGGTTCTGGGGCAAGGTGGGCCCCGTTGTGCCCCTGGGCATCGTGATCTACCTGGCGCTGCCGCCGGCGCGCGACTTCGCCACCTCTGGGCTGGAGTGGGGCCTGTCGCTTTTGTGGATCGCCGGGTGGTGGGCCGCGCTGGTCGCGTGGGCCGAGCCGCTGCGCCGTCGCGCGCCCGAGGTCGGCTACTTCCTCGCCTTCTGGTGCGGCATGTCCTGGCTCGTGCGCCCCGAGCTCGCGCTCTACGGCGGCGTGACCGGCATCCTGCTCATCGCGTGCAACCCCCGCAAGACCCCAGGCATCCTCGCCGCGGCGCTGCCCGTGCCAGCCGCTTACCAAATCTTCCGCATGGGCTACTACGGCCTGCTCACCCCGCACACCGCCGTGGCAAAATCCGCCTCCGGCGCCGAGTGGGCGCGCGGGTTCGAGTACTTCGCCGACTTTGTGGGCTACTACTGGCTCTGGCTGCCCGTGCTGGCCGCCGCCGCGTTGGTGGGGTGGATGATGCGGGGGACCGGAGGACGTCGATTAGCAATTGTTTTGCTTGTCACCGGCTGCGCGCTCGCGCACATCCTCTACGTCCTGCGCGTCGGCGGCGACTTCATGCACGGGCGCATGTGGCTGTTGCCGCTGTTCGCGCTGCTGCTGCCCGCGATGGCCGTGCCGATTACGCGCGTCAGCATTGCTTTGGCGACCGCCGTGGCCGTGTGGGCGGGTGTGACCATCGTGCGCGCCCACCCCATCGACTGGGAGGCGTACCAGACCGGCGAAAAGGAACTCGGCATCGTGGACGAGCGCGAATTCTGGACGCTCGCCGTCGGCCGCGAACTGACCGACCCGCCGCGCTACGCCGAAGACTTCCTCGGCTCCAAGCTCATGCAGAACTGGGAAGATGCGCTGGACAAGGGCATCGACGCAAACGCCGCGCAGCTCAACCTCGCCTACGTCTCCGCCGACCCGGAAATCTACAGCTGGTACTACCGCGACCGCGAAGAGGATGCCTCGGATCTGAGCAATCTGCCGCTGACCGCATACCTGATCAACCTGGGCATGACTAGCATGAACGCGCCTTTGGACGTGCGCATTCTGGACACCGTAGGCCTGGCAACCCCCATCGCCGCGCGCATGCCGCGCGACCCGAAAGGCCGCGTCGGCCACGACAAGTTCCTCGACCCTGCCTGGCAGGCCGCCGACACCGACACCTACTTGGACGGGCTGCCGCCGTTCATCAGCTCCATGCGCGCGAAGCAGGCGCGCGCCGCACTGCGCAGCCCCGAAATCTCCGAACTGTTGGCTACCTCGCGCGAACCGATGAGCTGGGAGCGCTTCTGGAAGAACGTGCGCTATTCGCTTGGCGACGGCCGCACGCTGCAGCTCTCCAGCGACCCCGGCCTCTACATCGACGCCGAGACCCGCCGCGCGATCCGCCACGGCGCCAACCCCGGGATGGAGGGCCCGCAGATCGCCTGGCCGGTGCAGGCACACGAGGGGGAATAGCGGGTGACGTTTCGAATTGGTAACGTGAACGTGTCTTTTGCCTGAAAACACGTTTTGAGGGGATCTATGAACTCCAAAAATTCTGTGCGCCGCAAGCTCACTGCGCTGCTCATGGCCCTGGTCACGGGCCTGGCAGCGGTGATCGGCGCTCCGCAGGCGTCGGCGGCGCACCGTGACTGGCTGCGACCCGACTCCACCGGCCACTGCGAGTGGGACCGCGTCGGATTCTGGGTGCAGCGCTGCACGGTGTGGTCCCCCGCGATGAACCGCCACATCCCCGTCCAGATCCAGCCCGCGCAGCGCGCCGGCAACGCTGGCCTGTACATGCTCGACGGCCTGCGCGCCACCGAGATCACCAACGCCTGGGTCAACGACGTCAACGCCGCCCAGATGTTCAAGGACAACAACATCACCTTGGTGATGCCCGTCGGCGGCCAGTCCTCCTTCTACACCGACTGGAACGCCCCGGCGACCTACGACTTCAACCATCCGGTGACCTACAAGTGGGACACCTTCCTGACCAAGGAGCTGCCGCCCTACCTGCAGCAGCACTTCGGCGTTTCGCCGACGAACAACTCCATTCTCGGCCTTTCCATGGGCGGCACCGCCGCGATCAACCTCGCCGCGCTGCACCCGAACCAGTTCCGCCAGGTGCTGTCCTTCTCGGGCTACCTCACCACCACGGTGCCGGGCGGCCAGACCGCACTGCGAGCCGCGCTTCTCGACGGCGGCATGTACAACGTCAACGCCATGTGGGGGTCCTCGCTGAACCCGCGCCGCTTTGAAAACGACCCGTTCTTGAACATGGGCAACCTCCGCGGCCGCGACGTGTACGTCTCCGCCGGCTCCGGCGTGCCGGGCCCGGCAGACCAGAAGTACCTGCCACAGCACCGCGCCGCCGGCATCGCGCTGGAAAACGTCGCGAACGCTACCACCCGCGCGTGGTCCGCGAAGGCCACTGTGACCGGTGTGCAGCACACCGCCGTGTTCACCCCGACCGGCCTGCACAACTGGGACCAGTTCGGCGGCCAGCTCGCGGCTACCAAGCCGCGCATCCTGAACGTGATGAACGCCTGGTAGGGCGCTATCTCGCCCGGACCGCCGGGCATATCCTGCCGAAACCGGCTACCTACAAACGGTTACCAGCTGTTTTTGGGAGCGCGGACAAAAAGTTGGAGTGTTGGGGGCTGGAAGGTATTCCGATGCCCGCAGGTTTTCCATCTGATATCCGCGTTGGTGCGGTTGAGAGGTTTTTGGCTGGGTCGTCTGCCCGTGAGGTCTGCGACTGGGCTGAACACGCGTGTGGTCGCCGACCGTCGGTGGCCACGGTCGGCAACTGGGTTGCGGCCAAGCGTCGTGGCCAGAGCTTGGACGGTACGCGACGCGCCTACGACGCTGAGACCATCGCAAAAGTTGTCGCACGCAGATTGACCTCGCAGGCGACAGTGCGTGACATTGCCGTGGAGTTCGATGTCCACGACACCGCGGCACTGACCTGGACGAAGCGGTTTTGGCCCGACGATGACGAACGCGATGCGGCAGCGTCGATTACTTTCGACGAGGCCTATGCGGCGACAATGGAACGCGTGAGCAAACACCGCAAAGTCCAACGCAACCATCAGCAGCAGCGAGTCGATGAGGCAGCCAATGCGAAGAAACCACCCCGGCCAGTCAACGAGTGGCTGCCAGGGCGTGGGCAGATAGACGATACCGCTGAATTGCCCAGTGACATGGACGAGCTGAAAAAACTCGTTGTTGAGATGCGCGACCGGGAAACGGTCAAAGACGCCATTATCCACGTGCTCATGAGCGATGGTGAGCCACGGGGAAAAGACAACGTCCGCGACGGTGAGTCGCGGGGAAAAGACGACGTCCGTGACGGTGAGCTGTCCACCGCGGCGAAAGCCGCAGTGGTGGTTGCCCTCACGGACGCCCACGAGTTTTCCATCGCTCGAGCATGCGCGGTCGTTGGGATTGCGCAGTCGACGTTTTACTACCACCGACACAAACACACGCAGGTAGTGCAACAGCGCGAACAGCGCCACGCTGCACTCAAACCGCTGATCTTGCAGGCAGCCGCCGAATCCGGGCAAAGCTACGGCTACCGGCGCATCCACGCCTGGTTAAAGATCATGGGGCATACAGTGTCGGAAAAGATCGTGCGCACCCTCATGAAAGAGCTTGGGTGCCGCCCGCCGGCGAAGGCGTCGGGCAAGTACTCCTCCTACACCGGTGAAACCGACCACAAACCGGCAAACCTGCTGCTGATCACCCCACCCGACAGCAGCGACGGGGATGCGGATTCGGATGCGGCCCGGCCGGTTGTTGCACCGTCGCAGTATTTCATCGACCACGCCGACACTCAGGGGCTGACCCACGATTTCCACGCGGATGCCCCGTGGGAGAAAATCGGCACCGACGTCACCGAAATCCACTGCCCAGACGGGAAGTTGTTCCTGTCGGCAGCGATCGATTTCTACGACGGGATGCCGATTGCGGTCACCATGTCGACGTCGCCGAATCACGACTTGGTCGCCGAGATGATCGCGCGAATCGACGAGGTAAAACCCGACGGTGCGCAACCGATTATCCATTCCGACCGTGGCGGGCTCTACCGCAGTGAACGCTGGGTCAGCCTGATCACCGACCACACCCACAACATCCTGGATTGCCCCGACTGCCAGGCCGATGCGTGGTGCGACACCCGGTGGCGATACATCCCGTCACTGTCACGCAAAGCCACCAGCGGCGACAACGCGCGCACCGAAGGGTTCTTCGGCACGATGAAACAAGAACTGCTCAAAGGCAGGCCTGTGGTGTCAACGATGACGGTGGAGCAAATGCGCGACTATATTGACACCTACATCGACTTCTACATTCACAGACGATTGAAGTCGACACTCGGCGACGGCTACACCACCATCGCCGAACACCGACAAGCACTGAGTGCATAACAACGAGACAAAGTCCCCCAAATGCACTCCAAGAATTTGTCCGCATCCCCTTTCCAGCACATAGCCGGATGTAGGTAGCCGGTTTTAGCCTTTTCGGGGCAAATGGTGAACTGCAGATGGTGAAGATCTGCGCGGATCGGGGGCTGGATCGGGCCCCGGGCCCGGGCTGGGGGCAGGCGCGGCGGCGAGGGGCGGGGCTCGTCGTAACGCATCGCGTGTCGCACACGACTAAACCTTCAAGTGAAACTTAAGCTTTTGGTCGATACTCTTGTGACACCAGTAGCCAGACGAGGTAGGAGACTCATGCGAGACAACCGAACCACCCCCACGCGGATCGCCGCCGCGCTGCTGCCCGCCGCTCTTGCGCTTTCGCTGGCACCCGCAGTTGCCACCGCGCCCGCCGCCGGCGCCCAGCCGAGCCTGCCGAGCGACCTGTCCTCGCAGCTGTCCTCCAACCGCGGCATCTCCGACGGACTGCGCCCGCACGACCCGCCGAAGCGCACCCCGATCGAGGTGGAGACCAGCCCGCAGATCCCGGGCCTGCCGGACGGCGTGAAGGTGGACCGCATCGAGTGGATCACCAATCGTCGAGTGGCGGTGTTCATCAACTCCCCGTCCATGCCGGACCACCCGATCCAGGTGCAGATCCTGCTGGCGCGCGACTGGCACTCCAACCCGACCGCGAAGTTCCCCGAGGTGTGGGCACTCGACGGCCTGCGCGCGCGTGACGACGAAAACGGCTGGACTATCGAGACGAACATCGAGCAGTTCTACGCCGACAAGAACGTCAACGTGATCCTGCCGGTCGGCGGCGAGTCCTCCTTCTACTCCGACTGGCAGCGCGAGAACAACGGTAAGCACTACAAGTGGGAGACGTTCCTGACCAAGGAGCTCATCCCGGTGCTGAACAACGAGTTCCGCTCCAACGGCTCCCGCGCCGTGGTGGGCCTGTCCATGGGCGGCACCGCCGCGGTCAACCTGGCTGAGCGTAATCCGAACCTGTTCAAGTTCGTCGGCTCCTTCTCCGGCTACCTCGACACCACCACCACCGGCATGCCCACCGCGATCAAGGCGGCGCAGTTGGACGCCGGCGGCTACAACGCCGAGGCGATGTGGGGCCCGCTGGGCTCGCAGGACTGGATCGACCACGACCCGAAGCTGGGCATCGAGAACCTGAAGGACATGACGGTCTACGTCTCCGCAGGCTCGGGCCGCGACGACTTTGGCAACCCGGAGTCTGTGGCCAAGGGCCAGGCGAACCCGGCCGGCATCGGCCTGGAGGTGCTGTCGCGCCTGTCCACCCAGACGTTCGTGGACTACGCCTCCCGCACCCCGGTGAAGCCGATCGTGCGCTTCCGCCCGTCAGGCGTGCACTCTTGGGAGTACTGGCAGTTCGAGATGGCGCAGGCCTGGCCGTACATGGCCAACGCGCTGGAGGTGCCGGAGGCGGACCGCGGCTCCAAGTGCACCCCGGTCGGCGCGATCGCGGAGGCCACCAAGTCCGGCACGATCGGCTCCTGCGTCAACGACGAGTACGACGCGGGCAAGGACACCAAGGGCAAGGCCCAGGACTTCCGCGGCGGCACCGCCTTCTGGTCCCCGGACACCGGCGCGCACGCGCTGTTCGGCGCGATCCTTGCCAAGTACAACGCGCTCGGCGGCCCGGCGGGCTGGCTGGGCTTCCCGGTCACGGGTGAGACGCCGGCGCCTGACGGCGTGGGCCGCTTCGTGCACTTCCAGCACGGCTCCGTCTACTGGACCCCGCAGACCGGCGCGTACGCCATCCCGGGCGACATGTTCGCCGCGTGGGGTGAGAACGGCTACGAGGGCGGCGACCTGAAGTACCCGGTGGCCGAGGCGAACCAGGTGGGCCAGGGCTACGTGCAGAAGTTCCAGGGCGGCTTCCTCACCCGCAACCCGGACGGCAAGCACTTCATCGTCCACGGTGCGATCGCGGAGAAGTACGGCGAGATCGGCACCGCAACCTCTGAGCTGGGGTACCCGACCGGCAACGAAATCGCGGTCAAGGGCGGCTTCTTTCAGCCGTTCGAGCACGGCAACATCTACTGGTCCGCGGCCACGGGCGCGCACACCATCCTCACCGGCGACATCTTCGACGAGTGGGGCAGGCGCGGCTACGAGCAGGGCGAGCTGGGCTGGCCGGTGAAGGACATGGAGAAGATCCAGGCCGGCGGCCTGACCATCGACTTCCAGCACGGCACGATTGAGCAGGTCAACGGCAACGTCAACGTGAGGAAGAAGTAGTGCGCAAGGTTGCATTCTGCTTTGCGACGGCCGCTGCCGCCGTCGCCCTGGCCGCCTGCGGAGGCGCCACTGTGGACTCCGACGACGTGACGGAGACCCCGACGGTGGCCAGCGAGACCACTGAGGCGGAAACTGAATCCGAGACGGAAACTGCGTCATCGTCGGTGGCGCCGTCGTCGTCGGCAGTTGTGCCGTCGCAAGGCAAACGCGCCGACGACCAACCGGCCCGCGAGGTGACCGACGTGCCCGAGCAGGCCAGCGCATTCTCCCCGCAGGAGGAGGCCTACCTGGCCACCCTAAGGGAAAGCGGAGTCAACGTCGACGGGATTGAAGACCAGCTCACAGCCACCGGGGCTACCGTATGCGCGGACGACCTGATCACCCGCGACGCGGTGGCAGGCCAGCTTGTGGAGCAGCGCCGCACCGACATGGATGCGGCGGGCGTGGCGGCGCTGATCAGCGACACCGCACGCGCCAACCTCTGCTCCTAGCAGTACAGAAGGGAGCCTGGGCTCATGCGCGCATCGCGCAACGTATTTGTCGTCGCCGCAGTGATTGTGGTGCTGTCCTTGATCGGTCTGGGGATCTACCAGTGGCGTTCCGGCGAGACCGGGCTGCCGTCCGCGGACGGGCCGTTGGCGACCTCCGAGGCGCCTGAGGAACCCTCGGAGTCGCAGGCGGTGGAGCCGGACTGGTGCCCTGCGGTCGAGTTCGTCTCCGTGCCCGGCACCTGGGAGTCCGCGGCAGACGATGACCCGTTCGCGCCCTCGGCCAACCCGGCGAGCTTCATGCTCTCGATCACCCAGCCGCTACAGCAGATGTACGACATCAACCACGTGCGCGTGTTCACGGTGCCGTACACCGCGCAGTTCAGGAACATCCAGACGGCGCACGGGCGCGCCGAGATGACCTACGACGACTCGCGCGCCGAGGGCACCGCCAAACTGTCGGGCGAGCTGAGGTTTGTGGCGGAGACGTGCCCGTCGACAAAGTTCATCGTCGCCGGGTTCTCCCAGGGTGCGGTGATTGTGGGCGACGTGGCGTCCAAGATCGGCAACAGCGAAGGGCCGATCGACCCGGAGCGGCTGCTGGGCGCGGTGATGATCGCGGACGGCCGGCGTGAAAACGGCGTGGGCGTCAACCCGGGCGCCGAGGTCGGCGGCGTGGGCGCGGAAATTGTCATGCAGCCGCTGCAGGGGCTTGTGGACCGGGTCACCCCGGGCGCGACCATGACCGGCCCGCGTCCTGGCGGCTTCGGCCTGGTTGAGGACCGCGCGTTTGAGATCTGCGCGCCGGACGACACGGTCTGCGACGCGCCGAAGGGTGTGGGTAACGCCATCGACCGGGCTCACGCGCTCATTGCGGCGAACGGCAATCACGCCATGTACGCGACCAATCCGGCCGTCATCCCCGGGACCACCACGCCGGAATGGACTGTAGGTTGGGTCCAGAACGTGGTAGACAGTTTGTAGTCCAAAATCATTTTGTCCTGAAAAGGAGTTACGGGTATGGATCTTCAGCAGCTCATCGCGCAATTTTTCGACGATGACGGCCAAATCGCGCTCCCGGAGCACTTCACCCTCCCGCGCCTGAGCGAGACGATCTACCAGGCCCACCTGGCCACCGGCGGCGGCGACGCGGTGAACATCCGTGACTGGGACTTCACCTCCAACCCGGAAGGCGAGGCGCGCGAGTTCACCCGCACGCAGGTCAACACACGCATCAAGGCCGTCGCCGCGCGCCTCGCCCAGGTAGGCGAGCCGGGGGAACGCGTGGCGATTATGGCCCCGAACTCCGCCGAGTACCTCTTCGCCTTCATGGGCGCGCTGTACGCAGGCCTGGCTCCGGTGCCGCTGTACGACCCGAACGAGCCCGGCCATGAGGCCCACCTGCGCGCCGTGCTCGACGACGCCAACGCGCGGCTCGTGGTGACCAACTCCGCCGGCGCCCCTGCCGTGCGCGCCTACTTCGCCGACCGCCCGGCTGCCGAGCGCCCCCGCATTATCGCCGCGGACTCCCTGCCGGACACGCTCGCAGAGTCCTGGCAGCCCATCACCCCGGCAGAGGGCGAGGACACCGCCGGCGCCATCTGCTTCTTGCAGTACACCTCCGGCTCCACCCGCAACCCGGCCGGCGTGATGATCACCAACGAAGCGCTGGTCACCGACGTACTCCAGATCAACGAGGCGCTGCGCTTCGAAGCGCCCATGCGCATCCCAACCTGGCTGCCGCAGCACCACGACATGGGCGTCATCGTCGCCGTGGTCGGCGTCGTGCTGGGCCAGGTGCTGGAGATCATGAGCCCGCGCGACTTCCTGCAGAACCCGAAGCGCTGGGTGGACATGCTTTCGCGGCGCGACGACGACCCGGCCGACGTGCACATTTACTCCTGCATCCCCAACTTCGCGCTGGATCTGGCCGCCCGCTACGCGGCGCCGGAGACCCCGGACCAGTACGACTTCTCCGGCGTGCACTGCATCCTCATCGGCTCCGAGTCCGTGACCAAGCCGGGCGTGGAGGCCTTCGTCGGCGCGTTCGGCGAGTCCGGCCTGGACCGCACGGTGCTGCGCCCCTCCTACGGCCTGGCGGAGGCCACACTGCTGGTGTCCACGGACCGCACCGAGGAGCGCCCGAAGTTCATTGAATTCGACCGCGAAGCACTCGCCGACGGCAAGGCCGTGCCCGCCGAAGGCGGCGTGCCCATGGCGTCCATCGGCCAGCCGGCGAAGTGGATGCACTTCGCCATCGTGGACACCGAGACCAAAAACGAGCTGCCCGAAGGCGAGATCGGCGAGATTTGGGTCAACGGCAACAACGTCGCCGCCGGCTACCTGGACCGCCCGGAGGAAACCGAGGCGACCTTCCGCAACACCATCGGAGCCACCATCCAGGACGGCCTGCCGAAGGACAACTGGTGCGCCACCGGCGACTTGGGCACCGTGCTGGACAACCACCTCTACCTCACCGGGCGCGTGAAAGACCTCGTCGTCGTGGCGGGCCGCAACCACTACCCGCAGGACATCGAGGCCACCGCGATGGAGGCCTCCGACCACGTGCGCAAGGACTCCGTCGCCGCGTTCGCCGTGCCGGGCGACGACGTGGAGCGCCTGATCATCCTCGCCGAGCGCGCCGACGGCGCAACCGAGGAAGGCGACGCCGCCGCCGAGGACGCCATCCGTTCCGCCATCACCACCAACCACGGCATCTCGCCGGAGGTCGTGGAGTTCCGCGCGCCGGGCGGTGTGGCCCGCTCCACCGCAGGCAAGATCGCCCGCCGCGTCAATGCGAAGCAGTTCACCGAACGCGAACACGCTGCAGCGGAGTAACGAAAAGCCCGGATGGGCCGATACTCTGAACTGTTATGAACGAGCATCAACTGATCCAGTGGCTCACCAGTTGGGTCGAGGGCGCCACCGGCGTCGACTCGGTGGACCCGACCACGCCGCTCGAAACCTACGGCCTCGCATCCCGCGATGCGGTGATCCTCTCCGGCGAGCTGGAAAAGAAGCTCGGCCGCCGTGTTGATCCCACCGTCGCCTACCAGTACCCGACCATCACGGCGCTGGCACAGGCGCTCCTTGCGCAGAGGCAGGCAGCGCCGGAGGTTGAACGTCGAGAAGCAACGAGCTCCCACGACATCGCGATCGTGGGCTCCGCGGGGCGCTTCCCGGGCGCGAAAAACAACGACGAGTTCTGGCAGATGCTTATCGACGGCCGCTCCGCCACCGGCCCGCTTCCCCCGCTCCGCTGGGACGAGTACCTGGGCGATCCGGTGGTGCGCACCAAGATGGCGGAGGAGAACACCGACGGCGGCTACATGGACGGCATCGCGTCCTTCGACCACGAGTTCTTCGGCATCTCCCCGCTCGAGGCGCAGAACATGGACCCGCAGCAGCGCATCATGCTCGAGGTGGCGTGGGAGGCGCTCGAGGACGCCGGCTTGGCGCCCAGCGAGCTGCGCGGGGAGCCTGTGGGCGTGTTCGTGGGCTCGTCCAACAACGACTACGGCATGCTCATCGCCGCCGACCCGAACGAGGCGCACCCGTACGCGCTGACCGGCGCGTCCTCCGCCGTGATCCCGAACCGCATCTCGTACGCGTTCGACTTCCGCGGCCCGTCGATGAACGTGGACACCGCGTGCTCGTCGTCGCTGGTGTCGGTGCACCACGCGGTGCGTGCGCTTCGTGACGGCGAGGCCGACGTCGCCCTGGCCGGCGGCGTGAACATCCTGGCCAACCCGTTCGCGTCGCTGGCGTTTTCGGAGCTCGGCGTGATCTCGCCGACCGGGCGCATCCATGCCTTTTCCGACGACGCTGACGGCATCGTCCGCGCCGATGCCGCAGGTTTTGTGGTGCTCAAGCGCGTCGAGGACGCCGTGCGCGATGGTGACAACATCTTGGCCGTGATCAAGGGGTCGGCGACCAACTCCGACGGCCACTCCAACGGGCTAACCGCCCCGAACCCGGAGGCGCAGGTGGACGTTTTGCGCCGCGCCTACGCCGACGCCGGCGTGGACCCGCACCAGGTGGACCTGGTCGAAGCTCACGGCACCGGCACCATCCTCGGCGATCCGATCGAGGCCACCGCGCTGGGCGAGGTGCTCGGCCGCGGGCGCGAGGCTTACCAGCCGCTGCTGCTGGGCTCGGCGAAGTCCAACATCGGCCACTCCGAATCCGCCGCCGGCGTGGTGGCGCTGATCAAGGTGCTCGAGGCGCTCAAGCACGACACGATCCCGGAGTCCATCAACTTCGCCGCACCGAACCACTACGTGGACTTCGACGCCGAGCGCATCGAGGTCGTCCAGGACCCGCGCGAGTGGCCGCGCTACTCCGGCCGCCGCGTCGCCGGTATCTCCGGCTTCGGCTTCGGCGGCACCAACGCGCACGTGGTCGTGGCCGACTTCGACCCGGCCGACTACGACTTCGACGTGGTCGAGGATGAGCCCGCCTTCGAGGGCGTTTCCGTGGCGGCGCTGCCGGTGTCTGGGCTGTTGCCGTCGCGGCGCAAGGAAGCCGCCGGTGTGCTCGCGGACTTCCTCGAGGGCCGCGCCGACGCCGACCTGATCCCGGTCGCGCGCTCGCTGGCCAAGCGCAACCACGGCCGCTCCGCCGCCGTCGTGCAGGCGTCTAGCGTCGAGGAGGCCGTGCGCCGCCTGCGCCAGGTCGCCGACGGCAAGATCGGCCCCGGCATCGCCGTCGCCGACGCGCCCACCCCGATGGGCCCGGTCTTCGTCTACTCCGGCTTCGGCTCCCAGCACCGCAAGATGGCCAAGGAGCTCATTGCCCGCTCCCCGCTGTTCGCGCGCCGCATGCGCGAGCTGGACGAGATGGTGCAGTTCCAGGCCGGTTGGTCCATGCTCGAGATCATCGAGAACGACGAGCTGACCTACGACACCGAAAACGGCCAGGTCACCATCACCGCCATCCAGATCGCCCAGACCGACCTGCTCGCCGCCGCCGGCATCACCCCAGCCGCCACGATGGGCATGTCCATGGGCGAGATCGCCGCGGCCTACGGCGCCGGCGGTCTGTCCGCCGAGGAGTGCATCCTGGTCGCCACCGCGCGCGCCCGACTCATGGGCGAGGGCGAAGCCATGATCGCCGGCACCGAGCAGGAAGGTGCGATGGCGGTGGTGGAGCTCTCCCGCGAGGAGTTGGCGGAGTTCGTGGAGAAGCATGAGCAGGCTCGTGGTGTGGAACCCGCCGTGTACGCGGGGCCCGGCATGACTACCGTCGGCGGGCCGGGCAAGGCCGTCGACTACGTGGTGGCCGCGCTGGAGGCCGAGGAGAAGTTCGCGCGCAAACTCAACGTGCGCGGCGCCGGCCACACCAGCGCCCTCGACCCGATCATGGGCGACCTCGCTGGCGAAATCGCAGGTCTTGACGCGCGGCCGCTTACCGTACCGCTGTTTTCCTCCGTGGACCGCGGCGAGGTGTACCAGCCCGGCCAGATCGTCCACGACGACCAGTACTTCCTGCGGATGACCCGCCAGCCGGTGTACTTCCAGGACGCCACCGAAGCCGCGTTTAACGCCGGCCACACCACGCTCGTGGAGATCACGCCGAACCCGGTGGCGCTGATGGGCATGATGAACACCGCGTTTGCCGCCGGCAAGCCCGACGCGCAGCTGCTCTACACCACCAAGCGCAAGGTGGACGAGCTCGAATCGCTGCTGGACCTCGCCGCGAAGCTGTACGTGGGCGGCATGGGCGTGGACTTCGGCGCGTTCTACGGTGCGGGCGACGTGGTCCAGGCGCCGAAGACCGTGTTTAAACAGGTGGACCACTGGACGCCGGCACGGCCGTCGTCGTCGCGCGCGTCGCTTTTGGGCTCGCGCGTGCGCCTGCCGGGCGGCGAGGTGGCGTTTTCCACCGCCGCCGACCAGATCTTCAGCCCGCACCAGCTCATCGAGTCCGCCGCCGCCGAGGTCTCGCCCGACGCGCGCGTGGTGGCCACCGAGGAGCACGGCTACCTGCCCGCGGACGGCGAAGTGACCACCGTCGTCGCCTCCTCGCTCGGCGGGGTGTCCATCAAGGTCTTCGACGGCGCGACACTGCTCGCGGAGGGCTTCGCGTCCACCATCGACCGCGCCCCGGTGCAGGGCGTGATGGAGCAACCGCTTGACGACGAACCTTCGGTGGACAACGCCCCCGAGGAAGACACCGAGACAGATGCCGTGCGTTGGGACCCCAACTCCGGCGAGTCGGTGGCGGACCGCCTGCGCGACATCGTCTCCGAGTCCATGGGCTACGACGCCGCGGACCTGCCCGACGAGCTGCCGCTGATCGACCTCGGCCTCGACTCCCTGATGGGCATGCGCATCAAAAACCGCGTGGAGAACGACTTCCAGATTCCGCCGCTGCAGGTGCAGACGCTTCGCGACGCCTCCGTCGCCGACGTGATCCGCATCGTCGAAGACGCCGTCGCCGGCAAGACGGACGCTCCGCAGCCGTTGGCCTACAACGACGAGGCGCGCGACCCGGCCGCGGCGGCCGAGAAGACCCAGGGTGTGGGCGTGGCCCCGCGTGACGCCTCCGAGCGCATGGTCTTCGGCGCTTGGGCCAAGTACGCGGGTGCGGCGGCGGCCGGTGTGACGTCGGAGTTGCCGTCGATTAGCAAGGAGCAGGCGGCCGAGATCGCCGCGCACCTCACCGAACGCTCCGGCATCGAGGTCACCGCGGACGACGTACTGGGCGCTGAGACGCTCGAGCCGCTGGCGAACCTCGTGCGCGAGGGGCTGGAAACACCTGTGGACGGCAACATCCGCGTCTTCCGCGACGGCGACGCCGAGGTTTCCCCGGTGTTCGTGTTCCACCCGGCCGGCGGGTCGTCGTCGGTGTACGCGCCGCTGGCACGCCGCCTGGACGACAATGTGCCCGTCTACGGCGTGGAGCGCCTCGAGGGCTCCCTGGAGGAGCGCGCGGCGGAGTACGTCAAGGACATCGAGCGCATCGCCGACGGGCGCAAGGTCGTGCTCGCCGGCTGGTCGTTCGGCGGCGCGCTGGCCTACGAGGTCGCGCACCAGCTGGGCAACGACAAGATCGACTACATCGCGCTTTTGGACACCACCCAGCCGTCCGAGCCGATCCCGGACACGCTCGAGGAGACGAAGGCGCGCTGGGGCCGCTACGCCGCGTTTGCCAAGGAAACGTACGGCCTCGAGTTCGAAGTGCCCTACGAGCTGCTGGAGACCGCCGGCGAAGACGCGCTGCTGCAGATGCTCACCGAGTTCTTGGCCACCACCGACGCCTCCGAGCACGGCCTGGCCGCCGGTGTGCTGGAGCACCAGCGAGCGAGCTTCGTGGACAACCAGATTCTCAACCACCTCGACTTCACCCGCTGGGCGGATGTGCAGGTGCCGGTGCTGCTGTTCCGCGCCGAGCGCATGCACGACGGCGCGATCCAGCTCGAGCCGAACTACGCGCACATCGACGAGGACGGCGGCTGGGGCGCTATCGTGGACGACCTGACCATCGTCCACCTGCCCGGCGACCACCTCGCGGTGGTGGACGAGCCGGCGGTGGGGATCGTCGGCCAGCACATGAACGCATGGATTGAGGGGAAGCGATGAGTACCGCAGACAAACTCGCCGGCCTGCGCGAACGCCTGGACAAGGCGCAGGACCCGGGCTCCGAGCGCTCCCGGAAGCGCCGCGACGACGCCGGGCGCACCACCCCGCGCCAGCGCATCGACGCGCTGTTGGACGAGGGCTCCTTCGTCGAAATCGGCGCCCTGGCCCGCACCCCGGGCGACCCGGACGCCGTCTACTCCGACGGCGTGGTCACCGGCTACGGGCGCATCGACGGCCGCCCCGTCGCCGTCTACGCCCACGACAAGACCGTCTACGGCGGATCCGTCGGCGTGACGTTCGGGCGCAAGGTCACCGAGGTCATGGAGTTCGCCATCAAGATCTCCTGCCCGGTGATCGGCATCCAGGACTCCGGCGGCGCCCGCATCCAGGACGCGGTGACATCCCTGGCCATGTACTCCGAGATCGCGAAGCGCCAGCTGCCTCTGAGCGGGCGCGTGCCACAGATCTCCATCATGCTGGGCAAGTCTGCCGGCGGCGCCGTCTACGCGCCCGTGACCACGGACTTCGTGGTGGCGGTGGACGGCGAGTCCGAGATGTACGTTACCGGCCCGAACGTGATCCGCGAGGTCACCGGCGAGGACATCACCTCCGCCGAGCTGGGTGGGGCGCGCGTGCAGGAGCAAGCCGGCAACATCCAGGCGGTTGTGGCGACGGAGGAGGACGCCTTCGACTACGTCAAGGACCTGCTCGCGCACCTGCCGACGTCCACGTTCGACGCCGCGCCCGTCGTCGCCGCGCAGCCCGATGAGGAGCTCGACGACTCCGCGCTGGACACCTTCATGCCTGACGACACCAACGCCGGCTACGACATGATGGACCTATTGGTCCAGCTCGGCGACGACGAGGACCTCGTCGAGGTCCAGTCCGGGTACGCCGAGAACCTCATTTGCGCATTCGGGCGTATCGACGGCCGCGCCGTCGGCTTTGTCGCCAACAACCCCATGTACGCCGCGGGCTGCATCGACGCGGATGCCGCCGACAAGGGTGCGCGCTTCATCCGCACCTGCGACGCCTACAACATCCCCATCGTCTACGTCGTGGACACACCCGGCTACCTGCCGGGCGTGGAGCAGGAGCGCGAGGGCCTGATCCACCGCGGCGCGAAGTTCGCGTTCGCGGGCGTGGAGGCCACGGTGCCGAAAGTCACGCTGGTGGTGCGCAAGGCCTACGGCGGCGCGTACGCGGTGATGGGTTCGAAGAACCTCAACGGCGACATCAACCTGGCGTGGCCCACCGCCCAGATCGCGGTGATGGGTTCGGCGGCGGCCGTGGTGATGCTGCAGGGCAAGCAGCTCGCCGCCATCGAGGACCCGGCGCAGCGCGAGGCCATGAAGAAGATGTTCATGGACTTCTACGACGCTGAGATGACCTCGCCGTACGTCGCAGCGGAGCGCGGCTACATCGACCAGATGATTGAACCGAGCCAAACGCGTATCGCTTTACGACGAGCCCTGCGGCAGCTAGCCTCCAAGCAGGAATTCGACCTGCCTAAGAAGCACACCATTAGTCCCCTCTAGTAAGGTTTCTCCCCATGCTTTCTTCCACTCTTGACATCGTCGGCGACCTGATCAGCATGCTGGTCTGGTTTATCAATGGCATCCAGACCGGAAACCCGGCCTGGAACTTCGGCATCGGCTTCTAATCCGCGCCGAAGCCCCGCGCACCCGCCTTTCCAGCGGGTGCGTTTTAGTTTTTGCGCACGAGTTTGGCCACGCCGCGCCAGCCGAGCATGAGCAGCGCGGACATCACCGTGGCCACGACGATGAAAGACCAGTGGGGGACGTCGCCGTTGCGGATGCCCCAGATCACGAGCCCGGTGACCACGGTGATGATCCAGATGAGCCCGCCCTTGTTTTTGCGCGTGATCAGCCAGCCGAGCGTCACGCCGAGGGCGAACGGCCACAGGGTGGACAGCCAGCCGGAGAAGTTGAAGGGCATGTCGTCGGACTGGTGCGCCGCGCGTGCCAAGAGGGCGAAGGCAGCGATGGCGACGTAGTCGGCGGCGATGGCGTAGGGCTTGGAGATGGTGTTGCTCATGCCAGCCACTCTAGAACACCGAGTCGTTCCACCACCGGCGCTCAGGTGTGCCGGCGCGGGAGCCGTCGCTAGCAAGCTTGATGCCCACGACCTGGTGCAGCTCCACGACGTCGTGCTCGAAACCCCATTCGGAGCCCGCCATGTACATGCCCCACAGCTTGGCGGTGTTCTCGCCGACGAGCGCGACTGCCTCGTCCCAATTGGCCTTGAGGTTCTCACACCAGTCGTGCAACGTGCGCATGTAGTCGAAGCGGATGTTCTCCTCGTGGAAGACTTCGAAGCCGTGGTCCTGCATCTCGTAAATGATCGTGCCGGAGCCGGTGAGCTCGCCGTCCGGGAAGATGTAGCGGTTGATGAAGTCGCCCTGCGACGTTTTGTGGTTGTCCGGGTAGGTGATGCAGTGGTTGACCATCACGCCACCCGGGCGCAGCTTGTCGGCGAGAAATTCAAAGTACGAGGCGAAATTCTTCACCCCGATGTGTTCCAGCAGACCGATCGAGGAGATGGCGTCGAAGCCGGTCTCGGTGACGTCGCGGTAGTCCAGGAAGCGCACCTCCGCGAGGTCCTCGAGGCCCTCCTCCTTGATCTTCGCCTGCGCCCACTCGGCCTGCTCCTTCGAGAGGGTGACGCCGAGGGACTTCACGCCTTGGCGGGCTGCGTAACGCACCATGGAGCCCCAGCCGCAGCCGACGTCGAGGTGCTTGTCACCGGGCTTAAGGTTCATCTTCTCAAAGACGAGGCGGAACTTGTTTTCCTGCGCCTCGTCGAGCGTGGCGTCCGGGGTGGGGTAGTAGGCGCAGGTGTAGGCCATGGAGTCGCCGAGGAACAGCTCGTAGAAGTCGTTGCCCACGTCGTAGTGGGACGAAATAACCTGGGCGTCGCGTTCCTTCGAGTGCGGGGCGAGGCCCTGGCGGATGGTGCGCTCGAGCCAGGACGCTTGCTCCGCCTCCGGGATTGGCTGGATCTGCAGTGCGCCCATGGAGCGCAGGGAGCGTGCGATGCGGACGAGCTCGCGCGGGTTCGGGCGCTTGTAGTTGTTGTAGAGGGTGCGCATGTCATCGAAGACGTCGTAAGGGTGCGCGAGGTGCGCGCCTTCAACCGTCAGGCCATCGGTGACCCAGGCGCGGGCGAGGCCGACGTCGCCGGGGTGGGTGACTATGTAGGACAGACCCCCGGGGCTGTTCACCTTCACTGTGTGCTTGGCGTCCGCCGGTCCCGTTGATGAGCCGTCGAAAGCTTCCCACTTGAACGGGGTGCCAGAAGGGAAGAGGGTGTCGACGATATCCGCCACGGTCATCTGCATTGTCATTCTCCTACGCGTTTTCCACTGTCTTTTCGTAGAGGCCCGGGAAGCGCCGGTCCGGGTCGTACTGGGCTTTCATCCGCTCCGGCAGGTCCCCGCCGTAGAGGCGCTCGAACTCGGCGCGGTCGTAGAACGCCTCGGAGTACAGGGACTTGTGCCCGCCGAGGTCTGAGACCTTCCGCTCGATGACCTTGTTGAAGGCCCCCGGCTCCACCTCCGGGACGCCGGACCAGAAGCCGACGTTCACCCACGTCGTCGCCGGCTCGAGGGGGTAGAGCGGCCACGGCGCCTCTTCGTCGAGGCCGACGCCAGCGAGCGTATCGACGCCGTCCCGCAGCCGGATCGGACACAGCCAAACCGGCTGGATATCGCTGGCTTTGAAGAACCAGTCGAGGAACTCGGCGATCTGCGTGTCGCGCACCTCGATGTCTTGCACGACGCGCTCGGTGCGCGGCAGGCCCTTCGGCTTCTTTAGGAACCGGTACTCCAGGTCGTACTTCTTGTCTAGGCCCACGAGCTTCCAGTAGAACGCGCTGCGACGCAGCTCGCGCGGCCAGAACTTGCGCACCTTGGGGTTCTGGGTGCCGAAGGCGCGGGAGCACCAGAACCAGTCGGTGTCCCAGCGCCAAATGTAGTCGCGGACGGTGAGGAAGTCGTGGTGCACTCCGGACGGGTGCTGAAGCGAGCGATAGTACACGGCATCGCGCGTGTAGTCGGAGGTCCCCGGTGCCTGGTCGACCTGGAAGGCGCAGACTAGGTACTGCTCGGTGGGGGAGAACGCGACGGCGTCGAGGCCGTGCAGGGCGCGCCCGGCCCATTGGCCGGTGGCGGCGGCGTCGGCGAGGGCGTCCTGGAAGGCCGTGAGGTCGTTGTAGCGAATGTGCTGGAGCTCAACAAACGGCTCGACCTCCTCGAGCTCGATGGTGAGGCGCACCGCGTAGCCGAGTGAGCCGTAGGAGTTCGGGAACGCGCGGAAGAGCGCGACGTTTTCGTCGCGTGAACAGGTGACGATGTCACCGGTGCCCACGAGCACGTCCATCTCGAGCACGGACTCGTGCGGCAGACCGTTGCGGAAGGAGGTGGACTC
This sequence comes from Corynebacterium haematomassiliense, assembly GCF_013978595.1. Lineage (GTDB taxonomy): Bacteria > Actinomycetota > Actinomycetes > Mycobacteriales > Mycobacteriaceae > Corynebacterium > Corynebacterium lehmanniae. Next base: position 1,537,988 of record NZ_JACDTZ010000001.1, on the reverse strand, counting down.
GACGCCCATGCCGGAAACTGCGCCGCCGAGAGTAATAGTTTTTAGCTGCGGCACCACCAATGGCGCGAGGCCGTACGGCAGGGTGGCGTCGACGAGGTCCTCATAGGTGCACATACCCTGCACGTCGGCTGTTTTCGTCACTGGGTCGACGGCGATGACGCCGCGCAGGCCCTCCACGTTGAGCCCGGCGCTCCCCGCGTCGCGGGAACGGAAAAGGTTCGACGTCTTCTTGGCCAAGCGCACCCGCTGGCCGTCTGGCACCCGCCGGAAGCTATCCAGGAGCGCGGCAACCCCCTCCTCGTGCGCGTGCCAGCCGATGGGCACGACGCGTTCAAAATCGACGCTGCGACCGGAAAACATGCGGGAAACGCTCATGTAGTGCAACCATAGACCCAAGTTGCGCGCCGCGCGCAAGATAAAACGTCACGCCAGCTCAAACGGCTTTGCCAGCGGCCGGACGCCCGGCCATGAAGCCGCGTCCGGCGTACACCGCGGCGTAGACCACCCACCCGATCGCGGCGATGAGCACGAACGACACCGCCCGGTACACCACCGTCGCCGCCGTCGCGTGGGTGAGCGGGAGACCGGCCGCGACCAGCATGCCCACCGCAACGGGCTCCACGGTGCCGAGCCCACCGGGTGTGACCTGGGCGGAGCCAGCCAGCTTGGTCATGATGAACGCCAGGCACACCCCGGCAAGTGGCGCGCCCTGGCCGGACACGGCCCACACGGCGAAGACCATCGTGGCCAGGTCCAATAGCCGGTTCGCAAGAGAGAGCCCCGCCGCCGCGAAAAACGCCGGCGCGGAAATGCGGATCGCAGAGACCTGGTCGATCACGTCCACGACCCGCCCGCGCACCTTCTCCGGCAGAAACCGCACCCAGCGCTTCAGCACCGCAGGGTGGAGGGTCGCCCAGAACACCGCGCCGATCGTCGCCAGCGCCACTGCCAGCGACGCCACCAGGGACCACACGGACAGCTCCGCGCCCAAAAGCGCCACGGCGACCACGCCGATGAGCACCATCCACACCGTCGACAGCGCGCCTGAGACCACGAAGAACCAGCCGCACAACCCCACGGACGCACCCCAGGACCGGTGCACCCTAAACGTCAGCCACGCCGACAGCGCGGGCCCGCCCGGCACCGTGGTGGACCAGGCGTTGGAGGCGAACACGATCGCGTTCGTGCGCGCCACCCCCGTAATCCGCCCCTCCACGTTGAGCAGGATCTGCATCACCCCGGACATCGCCGCCAGCGACAGCACCGCCGTAGCCACAGCGCCAAGCAGCGGGCCTGTCGACGCCGCGCCAACGGCCTTCCACGCCTCCCCGAAAAACGGCAGCTGGTCGCGCAGCACCACCAGCACGACCACCATGATGGCTACGGGCGCGAGCCAGCGCAGCCACTGGCGCCACGTGTTAGCGCTCAAGTTCCTTCTTCTTCAGCTGCTCCAGCGCCTGGCGTGCGCGGCGCTCTTCCAGGTCGCGCATGAGCTGGGTAAACGGAACCAGCGAGGCGTCCTCGGACACCGACACTCCCGCGCGGCCGGGTTGGGTGTCGGGCACCATGTCCGAAATGGGGGTTTCGGTGCGCGGTGGCGTCGATAGGCTTGAGCCCTCCCCGAACGCGCCGGCCAAACGCTTGACCCAGCGCGGCGCCCACCAGCTGTCCTCGCGCAGCAGGTGCATCACCGCAGGCACGAACAGCAGGCGGATCAGGGTGGCGTCGAGGGCAAGGGAGAAGATCATGCCGTAGGCGATGTACTTCATCATCACAATCTCGCTGAGCGCGAAGGCGGCGGCGACCACGATCATGATGAGCGCCGCGGCGGTGATGATGCCGCCGGTGTGCGCGGTGCCGCGCTTGATCGCCTCGTCGGTGCTTTCGCCGTCCTGGCGCGCCTCCACCATGCGCGAGACCAGGAAGACCTCGTAGTCCGTGGACAGGCCGTAGAGGATGGAGATGATCAGCACCAGGATCGGGCTCATCAGAGGGCCCGGGGTGAAGTTCAGCGCGCCGGCGCCGAGGCCGTCGACGAAGACGGCGGTGAGGAAGCCGAGCGTGGCGCCGATGCCGAGCACGTTCATGATCACGGCCTTCGCCGGCAGGATCACGGAGCCGAACACTAGCGCCATCAGCAGGAACGTGGCGATGACCATGTACAGCGCCATCCACGGCAGGCGTTTCAGCAGCGCCTCGATGGACTCGGTTTCCATCGCCGGGGTGCCGGCGACGTAGGTCTCGACGCCCTCGGGGGTGTCGATGTTTCGCAATTGCTTCACGACGTCCGCGCCCCCGGCCCTATCCGCCAACGGGGCGGAAAGCACCGTGGTGCCGTCCTGCGTGGCGTGCGCGGGTTTGAGCGGCGCGGCCAGGCCCTCGACCTGGCGGGTCTGCATCACGATGTCCACGAGCTGCTGGTTGTCCGCGCCGGTGACCACGAGCTTGACCGGGTCGGTGCGGAAGGCGGGGAACTCCTCGTTGAACTCGTCCTGGGCCTGGCGGGTGGCCTGGTTCGGCGGCAGGTAGGTCTCGTTGATGCCGCCGAACGTGATGCCCACGATCGGCACGGTGAGCAGGAGCAACAGTGCCGCGCAGCCGACCACGACAGCCTTGGCGTGCCGCATCGCCCACGCCGGGATCTTGTACCAGACGGTGTCTTGGAGGCGGCGTGCACGTCGAGAAGCTTTACGCACTGACCACATGTCGATCTTGGGGCCGAGCATGCCGAACAGCGCCGGCAGCACCGCCACGGAGATCACGGCGGCGAGCAGCACCGCGCTCATTGCGCCGTAGGCCACGGATTTGAGGAAGGCCTGCGGGAACATCAGCAGCCCGGACAGGGCCACGCCCACCATGAGCGCGGAGAAGAACACGGTCTTGCCGGCGGTGTTGGTGGTCACCGCCACCGCCTCCTCGACGTCCGCGCCGCGGTCCAGCTCCTCGCGGAAGCGCGAGACCATGAACAGGCCGTAATCGATGGCCAGGCCCAGGCCAAGCAACGTGATGATGGACTGCGAGAAGATGTTCACCTGCTGGTACTGCGCCAACACCGACAGCAGCGACAGCGAACCGATGATGGACAAAATGCCCACGATCAGCGGCATCGCGGCAGCCACCACGCCACCGAACACAAACAACAAAATGACGGCAACGAAGACCAGGCCGACCTTCTCGGCGCGGGCGATGTCGTTCGCCATGCCGGTATCCAGCGCGTCCGCCACCGCCGTGGCGCCGGCGACCTGCACGGTCCCGTACGGCGACTCCATGGCCTCGAGTGCGGGCTTGATGGTGCGGAAGTCCTTCAGCGTCTGCTCGCCGTCGCCCTTCAGGCCGATCACCGCGAACGCCTTGGTGTGGTCGTCGTTGACGAGCTGCGGGTTGGGGCGCTCGAAGTAGCTGGTGATGTGGTCGATCTCGTTGGGGAACTGATTGCGCAGGCTGCTGATCTGGGTGTTCATCGTGTCCACGAGCATCGGATCGTCGATGCTGACCGGGGTTGCCGCGTCGTCGGGTGTGCTCACCAGCAGGATCACATCGCCCGAGTTGTCGCGGCCGAACGTCTCCTGCTCGATCGCGGCGGCGGTGGTCGAGTCCGCGCCCGGGTCCTCCCAGCCTTCCTGGGAGAGGCGCTCGCCCAGCTTCGAGCCGAACAGCACCTGCATGGCCAGGATGAGCACGATGACCACCAGCGGGATGATCCGGCGGTGGCGGAACGCGAAACGGCCCCACTTGTAAAACATGTCCGGCCTCCTAGTCGCGGGTGTTGTGCAGCAGGGAGCGCAGCGGGCGGAACGGCTGCAGCCACGCGCCGCCGTCCGGCAGCCGGTCCAGGTTCACGCGCGGCAGCGGGTTCTGGAACACACCCGGGATGTCCTCTAAGTCCACAAACTCCACGTCGGGGGAGTTCACCGCCCAGGAGGCGTGCTCGTGGAAACCGAGGACGGTCACCGGGATGCCGGCGTCCACCAGCTCGAGCAGCGGCTCCTGGAAGTTCTGCCCGTCAGCGGAGGCGACCACGACGCCCTGGAGCACGCCCTCGTCGCGGCGGCGGTCGATGTGGGCCAGCATGTCCTGGTCCACGTCCGAATCCTCGTCACTCTTCGGCTTGGCAAACACCGCGAAACCGACGTTGCGCAGCGCTTCCACCCACGGGCGGATGGAATCCGCGCCGCCCGCCGAGACGTTGGTGAACACCGTCGCCTCCGGTTCGATGTCGCGGCCAAGCGCGTCGGCGCGGGCCTCGGCTTCGCTGATAAGCCAGCGCCCGATCGCGTCGAAGCGGGGGCGGTGCGCCGCAGTCGGGCGTCCACCCAGGATCGCGCCGAGGCCCATGTCCAAGTTCGGCGCATCCCACACCAGCAGGTAGCTTTCCGGGCCGGCGGGCGCGCCCGGGGTATACGGGTGCGACAGCGCTTGCAGATCCATGCTCACTTCTTCTCCCACAGGTACTCGCGGATCACGTGATCCTTGTCCAGGCCTTTGCCTTCGAACTTAGTGATCACCTGCCGGTCCGTGAGCAGCGGCGCATCCTCCCACGGCCAACCCTTGTACTCGAGGGTGGGTTCAACGTTCACGAGTTCGTCGATCCACTCGGCGTAATCCGCGTGGTCCGTGGCAACGTGCAGCACACCGCCCGGCTTCAACCGAGTGGCAATCAGGTTCAGGGTGCCGGACTGGATGATGCGGCGCTTGTGGTGGCGCGCCTTCGGCCACGGGTCCGGGAAGAAGATGCGCACGCCGTCGAGGGACTCCTCGCCGAACATGCGGGCCAGGACCTCCACGCCGTCGCCGCGCACCATGCGGATGTTGTCGATGTCGCCGCGCACCACCGAGCCCAACAGCTTGGCCAGTCCAGGCTTGTACAGCTCCACGGCGATGATGTTCGTGTCCGCCTCCAGCGGCGCCATCGCGGCGGTGGAGGTGCCGGTGCCCGAGCCGATCTCGACGATGGTGGGGTGGCCGGAGCGGCCGAACCACTCGTCGACGTCGATGGGATCGTCCGAGCCCTCCGCCAGTACGCGGCCCAGGCGTGGCCAGTGCTCGTCGAACAGGGCCTCCTGGTTTTCCGTCAACGTGCCGCGGCGGAAGGTCACGGAACCCAGGCGCGGGTAGTCCAGGCCGGTGTCGAACTCGGTTTGCAGCGGGCGGCCCGCCGGCAATTCGCCCGTTCCCGGACGCAAATTTTCAGTATTATTCATCAGATTTATTGTCCACATGAACAGGGCAAACGCAAGCTCCACGGGGCACCCCCGAAGGCGTCGTAAAGCGAAGGCTCAAGAACGGGCGACGGGGGTAGGGCGTCACCCCCGCTTGCGGCAAAGGTCGTGCTCGGGCGGTCTGGTTATATCCAGTGGGCGCGGATTGGTCGGAACTTTTGGCCAGATGAACGCCCGTTTCGATACTCTTGTGACGCAACAACGATGAATTTCGCACGCGCACTGGCCATAACCAGTTGAACAAGGAGTACGTATGACCGCCGAAATCAAGCGCCTGGAGGGGACCAACCCCACCGACAACGAAAAGCTAATCGCTTGGATCAACGAGGCGGTCGAGCTCTTCCAGCCCGACAAGGTCGTCTTCGCCGACGGCTCCCAGGAAGAATGGGACCGCCTCACCGCCGAACTTGTCGAGGCAGGCACCCTGATCAAGCTCAACGAGGAAAAGCGCCCCAACTCCTTCCTCGCCCGCTCCAACCCGTCCGACGTGGCACGCGTCGAATCCCGCACCTTCATCTCCACCGAGAACGAGGAAGACGCAGGTCCGACCAACAACTGGATGAAGCCGGCCGCGCTCAAGGAGGAGATGCTGGAGCACTTTACCGGCTCCATGCGCGGCCGCACCATGTACGTCGTGCCGTTCTGTATGGGCCCCATCTCCGACCCGGACCCGAAGCTTGGCGTCCAGCTGACCGACTCGGCCTACGTCGTGCTCTCCATGCGCATCATGACCCGCATGGGCACCCAGGCGCTGGAGAAGATCCAGGGCGAGAATTTCGTGCACTGCCTCCACTCCGTCGGCGCCCCGCTCGAGCCGGGCCAGGAAGACGCGGCGTGGCCGTGCAACGACACCAAGTACATCTCCCAGTTCCCGGAGACCAAGGAGATCTGGTCCTACGGCTCCGGCTACGGCGGCAACGCCATCCTGGCCAAGAAGTGCTACGCCCTGCGCATCGCGTCCGTAATGGCGAAGGAAGAGGGCTGGATGGCCGAGCACATGCTCATCCTCAAGCTCACCTCCCCGGAGGGCAAGGCCTACCACATCGCCGCCGCCTTCCCGTCGGCTTGCGGCAAGACCAACCTGGCCATGATCACCCCGACGCTCGACGGCTGGACGGCGGAGGTCGTCGGCGACGACATTGCCTGGATGCACCTGCGTGAGGACGGCCTGTACGCCGTGAACCCGGAAAACGGCTTCTTCGGCGTCGCCCCGGGCACCAACTACGCCTCTAACCCGATCGCCATGCGCAGCATGGAGCCGGGCAACATCCTGTTCACCAACGTCGCACTTACCGACGACGGCGACATCTGGTGGGAAGGCATGGACGGCGACAAGCCCGCCCACCTCATCGACTGGCGCGGCGAGGACTGGACGCCGGAATCCTCCTCCAAGGCCGCCCACCCGAACTCTCGCTACTGCGTGGCCATCGAGCAGTGCCCGGCCGCCGCACCGGAGTTCAACGACTGGCAGGGTGTGAAGATCGACGCCATCCTCTTCGGCGGCCGCCGCCCGGACACCGTGCCGCTGGTCACCCAGGCCCACAACTGGGAGCACGGCACCATGATCGGCGCGATGCTCTCCTCCGGCCAGACCGCCGCCTCCGCGGAGGCGAAGGTCGGCTCCCTGCGCCACGACCCGATGGCCATGCTGCCGTTCATGGGCTACAACGTGGGCGACTACTTCCAGCACTGGCTGGACATGGGCGAAAAGGGCGGCGACCGCATGCCGGAGATCTTCCTGGTCAACTGGTTCCGCCGCGGCGACGACGACCGCTTCCTGTGGCCGGGCTTCGGCGACAACTCGCGTGTGCTCAAGTGGGTCATCGACCGCATCGAGGGCAAGGTCGATGCCGACGAGACCGTGGTCGGCTACACCGCCCGCGCCGAAGACCTGGACCTGACCGGCCTGGACACCCCGATCGAGGACGTGCGCGAGGCTCTCACCGCCGACCCGGAGCTGTGGAAGGAAGACGTCGCGGACTCCCGCCGCTACCTCGAAGGCCTCGGATCCCGCGTGCCGCAGGAGATCTTCGACCAGCTGAAGAAGCTGGACGAGCGCATCCACGCTGCGACGAAGTAGACGCTTGAGTAGCACGGCAGTGATGTTGTATCGTTGCTGCTGGAGAACTTCAGACAGGATCTGTTGTTAATAAAGCTTAAGGCCTGCCGTTTGGCAGGCCTTTCGCTATTCTCATCGGTATGGCGGGGGAACTTGTAAGAAGCCTTAGCAGTGCTCGGATCCAAGCATATTAAGCCCCAGTACTAACCCTTGCGCAGCACGAGCACGAGGTTCGACACCGCGAACTCGCGCAGCAGCGGCACGCGGGTGACCCACCACGCCCACCACGGGTGGTAGCGGGGGAATGCGGCCGCGAGCTGGCCGGTGCCCTCCGCCCAGGCGAGGCCCTCGCCCGCGGAGACGGCGAACAAGCTCTCGCCGAAGATGTTCTTCGGGTCGCGGCCGTGCACTTTTGCGTATCGACGGCGCGCGTACTGCCCGCCGACGTAGTGCTGCCACAGACCCGTCTCGTGCCCGCCGAACGGCCCGAGCCACACCGTGTAGCTGAGCACCACGAGCCCACCTGGCTTGGCCACGCGCAGCATCTCATCGCCCATGGCCTGCCAGTTCGGGATGTGCTCGGCGACGTTGGAGGAGTACACCACGTCGAAGGAATCGTCGGCGAAGGGCAGTGCGGCCCCGTCGCCGCGCACGGAGCCGAAGCCGGAGATCCCCGCGGCGGACATTTCGGAGGCGTCCGGCTCTAGGCCCACGTAGAAGCAGTCCGAGAACGCGTCGGCGAAGTAGCCGGGCCCGCCGCCGACATCTAGCACTGACTGGCCGGTGACGGGGGTGTCAAGGAGGTCGTGCGAGAGGCCGTCGAGAAGCGAACGCGTATCGCGGGCGAGCATGGAGTAGAAGATGCACGGGCGGAATTGTTCGTAGGAAAACGCGCGCAACAGCCGGAGCGAGCGGGAAAGGGTGGCCATCCGGCGGGTACGGTGCATAGGCATACCGTAGCAACCGTGCTACAGTGCGGTGCATGGCCACGCCGGGATACGACGAATCGCTAGTCGAGCGCAGGATATCGCAGCGCGAACTACGCAACGACTCTGCGCGGATCCTGCGCGCGGTGCGGGCGGGGCACAGCTTCGTTGTCACCAACAACGGCGAGCCGGTGGGGCGGCTGGTGCCTCTCGACGAGCCGAAGCCGCGGCTGGCCATCACACGCCCCGCCACCCGTGTCGGCGGATGGCTGGACCTTCCGGTGGAGCCGGCGGATGGCGAGCCGTTGGCTGAGATGCTCGATGATATGCGCGAGGACCGCTTCTAGGATGCGGCGGGTGTATGCGGATACGTCGGCCATCGCCTGCCTGCTGAAAGCGGAGCCGCACACGCACGCGATGCGGCTGTGGCTCGAGGCAGGGGAGGGCGAGGTAGTTTCGTCGGACTTGCTCGAGATTGAGCTGCGGCGGCTGGCTGTGCGCTTGGGCAGGCCCCAGGGAGAGGTCACGCTGATCCTGAGCGGCATCTCGCTTGCGGAACTGAACCGGGCGACGCTGCGCAGCGCGAGTATGCTGCCCATGCCGTACCTTCGAACGCTGGATGCGATCCATCTGCAGGCCGCGCTGGACTTGGAGGCCGATGCGATGCTCACCTATGACAGTCGCCTCGCTGACGCTTCGCGTGAAGTGGGACTCGAGGTTATCGCGCCATGAAAATACTGCTTCTGTGCTGGCGCGACTCCACCCACCCGCAAGGCGGCGGGTCCGAGCGCTATCTCGAGCGCGTCGGGGAGTACCTGGCGTCGCAGGGCCACGAGGTGATTTACCGCACCTCAACACACACGGACGCGCCGCGGCGCTCGCGGCGAGGCGGGGTGCGCTACGAGCGCGCCGGCGGGAAGTTCGGCGTGTATCTGGCGGCGCCGCTGTCGATCTGGCGCAACCGGCCGGACGTGGTGGTGGACACGCAAAACGGCATTCCGTTCTTCGCCAGGCTGTTCACGCGACGGCCGGTGGTGCTGCTGACGCATCACTGCCACAAGGAGCAGTGGCCGGTGGCGGGCCCGCTGATCCGCCGCCTGGGGTGGTTCTTGGAGTCGAAAGTGGCGCCGAGGGTGTACCGGGGCGCGCAGTACGTGACAGTGTCGCAAGCCTCGAAGCGCGACCTGGTGGCGCTTGGGGTGCGTGAGGAGGACATTGAGATCGTGGAAAACGGCGTCGACCCGGTGCCGGCGCACACGCCTGTGCTTCACGACGACCAAAGGTTGCACCTGGTCACCCTCTCCCGCCTGGTGCCGCACAAGCGCATCGAGGAGGCGATCGACGCGGTGGCGGGGATGGATGGCGCCGTCCTGGATGTGGTCGGTTCCGGCTGGTGGGAGGACCAGCTGCGCGAGTACGCCGCCCCGCACGGCGACAAGGTGGTCTTCCACGGGCACGTCTCCGAGGCTTACAAGCACGCGCTGCTTGAGCGGGCCGCGGTGCACCTGCTGCCGTCGCGCAAGGAGGGCTGGGGGATCGCGGTGATCGAGGCGGCGCAGCACGGGGTGCCCACCGTGGCGTACGCGTCCGCAGGTGGGGTGGCCGACTCGATCCGCGACGGCGAGACTGGTCGGCTAGTGCAACCCGGGGAGGAGTTTGGGCAGGTTGTGGGGGAGACCTTGGGGCGTCGAGAGGCAATGGCTCCTGCGGCGCGAAAGTGGGCGGCGCGGTTCTCCTGGGAGGAGACCGGCCGGAGGTTCGCGACGATTATTGGAGCCCCTAAATTAGCTCAGTCGTCCAGTTGAGCTGCTGGATCTTCGTATCCAGCTCGCGGTAGGCCTTCGCGGCGCTGTCGGCCATGTCGCGCAGGGCTTTCACGTCCACGGCGGGGACGAAGCGGACCTCGGAGCGGGAATAGCGGGAGCCGGTCATGGTGCCAGCGTCGGCGACGGCGGCGTAGAGGCGGCGGGAGCGCAGCAGCGCGTCGCGGCGCGCGATGGCGTCGGTGAGCGTGGCGCCCTCGAAGGCGGTCTGCGCGTTGGTGTGGTTGATGCGGCGCACCAGCGTCTCAATTTCCTGCAGCAGCGCGGCGGCCTCCTCGAGCATGGCTGCCGGGTCCTCGACGGGCGTGTCGCCCTCCTGGATCATCGCGCCCTGGACCAGGCGGTCCTGCAGTTTGTTCAGGCGGTCTTGCGCCTCGGCGCGTCGCGCCAGTGCCTCTGCGAGCAGCATGAGTGCCTCCTTGTACGTTTCTGTCCCCGTTCCCAACCCTCGCGGATCCGCCCGGGGCACCCCCAACGTCGCGGTAGTAATGCGTGCTCGGTGCAACCCTGTGGTGGGGGTCGTGCCCGTGTGCGTCGTGCAGGCCGCATGCGTTGTGCGTGTGAGCGGAATCGAACCGCTTCAGCCCTGATACGGCCACAAGGCGCCATGAGTGCGCCCTTTTCCCCGGACGCGTGGGGTTGACGTTCGCTGGGTGCCGGCGAGCTTTCCGCTACCGACAGTTTCGATCTAACATAGCAAAACGCCCAGCCGCTGGGAAGGGCTGGGCGTTGGGGTTGTGCGGGTTTACGCCGCGGAGGGGAACAGCTCGCCGTCGCGGAGACGGTCGCGCATCTCGGCCTCGACGAGGACCGGGATGAAGTCCTCGATCACAGCGGAGTTGCGGTGGGTGCGCAGGACAGCATCGAACGCGTCGTTGATCTCGAGTGCGTCGAACTTGCCGGCGTACTCGGCGAGCAGGTCCTCGCGGATGTTGCGCAGTGCGCGCTCGCGGATGATGCTGAAGTCAATTGTGTTAGCCATGTTGTGTTCCTCCTTGCAGAAGCGGTATCTGCTCCTTTTCTAGGCTCAGGGTTACGCATGTACGTAACCTGTTGTTAACTTGGCGTTCACTTTAAGCGACGAAAAGTGAACGATGCAAGAGGGTCAATGATTGGAAGTCGTCATTAATTGGTCGGGCCAACTAATTTTTAGAAATGTGCTGGTGAGGGGGTTCGGTGCGCTCACGTGTGATTTCGGACACACTGTAGCAATGGTACCATGCACCACAGAGCGAACAACGCGATCCCGGCAGGCGGTAGCGGGCGCGCGGGCTCACCAGTCTCGGCCACGGAACCGTCGCCGCGCACCACCACACCGACGCCCAGCTCGCGCAGGCGTTCCTGGTCGTTCAAGGCAGCCTGCGCCGCCGTCCACCGCAGCGACGGCGGGTCCACCGCCACCCCGTCCACCGTCAGCGCGCCAGATTCGACGACGTTCATGGCTTTGGGGGCGGGGTCGACGACCGGATGGCCGTCGATAGGCACAAGCGCGGGGCGGGATTCGAAGAGGACGTCGCGGCCGCGGTGGTCGACAGCGGGGACCTCGACGGAGGTGGGGGTCAGCGCCGCGAGGGCGACCGGCGCGTCCGGGACCTGCAGCAGAGCGAACGCGGCGGCGGCGAGCGCGCGCCGGGGCTCGAGCGCGCCGGCGGCGGCGACGAAGGCGGGGATGGCGAGGATGAGCCACTTTTGGCCGTCGCGGAGCAGGCCGCCGCCCGGGAGGTGCTGGATGACCGGCGTGGTCAGGCCGGCCCAGGAGGCCAACGCCACCGCGAAGCCCAGCGCCGCCAACAGTAGAAAACGGCGGGGCACCTCGTGCCACGCCAAAGCGAGCAGGGCACAAAGCGCCACCCCGAACAGCGCGAACCCGAGCTCGCGGGAGGCCGGCACCGCCTGCCCGTTCCAGATCCCGCCCAGGCCCAGCAAGGAGCCGAGGGTGCCGGCGTAGGCCTCCGCGCGCGGGGCGAACGCCGCGGCGGACGCGGCCGAGGACGTGCCGGGTGTGCCGGCAAACACGCCCGCCACCACCCACGGCAGGCAGGTGCACACGCTGACCGCAACTCCGCGCCACCCGCGCGAAAAACACGCCGCCGCTAGCGCGCCGGTGGGGGTCAGCGACGCCAACCAGTGCGCCAGGCCTGATGCCGGAACAAGTCCCAACGCCACCAGCGGCAGCAGCCACGCCGCCGCGGCCAGCGACCACTGGCCCTGCAGCAGCCGCTCCACCACGAACGGGTTCCACACCGCCACCGCCATCGCCGCCGCCCGCCCGAACGGGGAGCGGCCGAACCGGTACCCCGCCCACGCCGCGCACCCCGCGGCGGCGACCATGAACACCCGCACGAACGCCACCGGCCACGGCAGGATCCCCAACAGCGCGTCCTGTGGCACATTGCGCGCGGCCAGATCGCCCCAGCCGAGCGACGCCCGGGTGAGCGCCATAGCATCGAACACCATCATGTCGCGCAGCGCGAACGCCTCGCCGGGCATAAGAAACGGCCAGGTCAGCGACAACACCAGTAGCGCGCCGTACGCGGGCGCCCACCAGCGGCTAACGGCGGCGCGCATACATCACCAGGCCCGCCACAAACGCCGCCGCGGCGACGACGCGGGTGACCACCGACATCACCTGCAGCCCCCGCAGCCACGCCACGTCGCGCCCCGCCGCCGACACCTGCGCCGCCTTGGTCTCCTCGGCCAGCACCCACTGGTCGGCGCCGCAGTCCCACACCTCGTCAACAATGCGGCCGGTGCGCCGCTCTGCGTCCACGGTGCGCACGCAGCCGTCCGAAAGCGCCGCCGAGTACTTGTACGTGTCCAGCCCCCGCACCGAACCGGGGCCCAGGTAGTCCAGCCCGACATCGTCGCCGGAGGTGGAGTCGAACATCGGGTAGGTGCGCCGCTCCGGGCGGTAGGGCAATAGCGGCCCCAGCCCGGCGCGCTCCTTCGCGGGGAAGGCGGTGGAGGGGTCGATGGGAAACGCGTCCACCTCTTCGCCGTCCAGCGTGACTACCGCGTCCAGGCTCTTCGGGGCCTTGGTGAGCTCGATGGTGCGGGTGCGGGGCGAAGTGCCGTCGAAAAGCATGGTGTACTCGCCCGGATCCAGGGTGCGCTGCTGCGCAATCACGATGGGGGAGGCGAGGTTGAGCGCGCCGCACACGACGATGATGCCTAGGCAGGCGGCAAGTCGGCGTCGCAGGTTCACCCGTGTCACCCTACCGGGTGGCTAGACTTGCGCCATCGTGAACAGACCCGCCATTTTGCCCGAGCTCGACGGCCTGCGCGCCGTGGCCGCCTACGGCATCGTGGCCACGCACGTCGCCTTCCAGACCGCCACCGGCTCCGCGATGCTGGAGCGCTTCGACTACTTCGTGGCCGTCTTCTTTGCGCTTTCGGCGTTCCTCCTGGCGCGCGGCGGTCTCCGTGAGGGCTACTACGGGCGGCGGGTGGCGCGCCTTGCACCCGCGTATCTTGTGTGCGTGGTGGTGGTGCTGCTCGCGCTACCGCCGCTCGCGGGGGTGACGTGGGGCCAGGTCGCGGCGAATGTGCTGCTTGCGCAGATTTACGTGCCGCATTCGCTTATCGACGGGCTCACGCAGATGTGGTCGTTATGCGTCGAAGCCGCCTTCTACCTGGTCCTGCCGCTGTATTTGCGCCTCGGGTCGTGGGGGCGGCACGCGGCGCTGGCGGGGGCCGTGGTGCTGGGCCTGGCGTGGCCGTGGGCGGTGTCGGGTGTGACGGATCCGGCGGTGGTGAACATGCAGATCTGGCCGCCGTCGTACGTCCCCTGGTTCGCGGTGGGGCTTGTGCTGGCGGAGCTGGAGCGCGCCGGCGTGCGCTACACCGGCCCGCGCTGGCCGGTTGCGGCGCTGGCGCTGCCGGTGGCGTGGGTCGGCGGGGTGCTGGGCCCGCGAGGGCTGGCACACCCCTCGCCGGCCGAGTTCAACGTGCGGGTGCTGCTCGGCGCGGTGTTCGCGGCGCTGGTGGTCGCGCCGTTCGCGCTGGGGCAGCGGCAGCGCGGCACGGTGCTGTCGTCGAATGTCATGCGCACCCTGGGCCACTGGTCCTACTCGGTGTTCTTGTGGCATATGGCGGTGCTGTACTTCGTCTTCCCCGTGCTGGGGGTGCCGATGTTTTCGGGCGGGTTCGCGCTGGTGTACGCGGCCACCGCGCTGGCGAGCACGGCCGTGGCGTACATCTCCTACGAGCTGGTGGAGGTGCCGGGGGCGCGGTTGGTCAGGCAGGCCACGGCGAACAGGCCGGCCACGACCAAGAAAGTGGAGGAACCGGCGTAGTTCGCCGCCGGCCACGCCGCGCGCGCCAGCACCAGCCCGCAGATGGCGATGGTTCCGGCCGCGACGCGGTGCATCGGTAACACGGTGAAGCGGCGCACCACCCACGCGAGGGCCACCGCCGCCAGGCCCTGGAACGGGAACGCGGCGATCACGGCCACGGTCGGCGCCCAGTTCGCGCCTGCTTTCGGCACGTACGGGGTGCCGTCCTCGCGCCGCCACGGCACCCACAAACACAGTGCGAGCACGAGCAGGCTGAACGCCCCGCCGAAAATCAGGGAATAGCGGTAAGCGCCCTCGCCCGCGAAGCGCATCGCGAACTCGCCGTCGGCTCCCGGAGGGACGCGGAAGGCCTGGGCGCCGGCGTCGATACGCAGGGGCTCCAACTCGGTGCCGCCGAGGGTGGCGCGGAGCCCGTCGTTGAACGCGCGGGTGGTCAGGATCAGCCGGTCGCCGGTGAGGTTGGGCAGCGGCGCGCGCGAGAGCATGACCGTGTCCGCGCGGGTGAACAGCTCGTGGGTGCCGGCTTCGAGGGAGACGCTGCCCACGCGGCGCTCGCCGTCGATGGTGGCGGGCGCGCTGAGCTGCCACGTGGCGTCCTCAGCGGTGGTGAAGCGGCGCTGGATCACGGTGTGCTCGGGGAAGTGGCGCTGGAAGAAGTAGCGGTCCGCGGTGCCTTCCACCTCGACGATGCGGTGGATGCCCACGTCGAGCTCGCGGATGCCCACGGGTTCGGTCAGCTGCAGGATGGTGGCGTCGCCGCGGGTGAGCCTGCGCGGCTGGTCCTTGACCAGGGTGACGCTGCGGCAGTTGCTGTGCCCGTCGCACAGCTGGACGGTGGTGTCCGCGGTGGCGGCGATGGTGACGTGCTCCTGCTGGGTTTGGAACTCGATCCAGGCGTCGCGGTCGCCGGGCGCGGGCCACCAGGCGGTCTCGTTTACGCCGTCGAAGGCGGAGGTGAGCGACTTCGACGCGTCGGGACCGCCGAACGCGCCTGCATCCGCGGCCGAGGACGACGCGCGGGCGAAGCCGTCGGCCGCCACCGCCGTGCGGGAGCCTGCGGAGGGGTAGTCCTTCACCCGGTTGCGCACCGTGCCGTCCTCCCACTCGGCGGCGAGATAGCCGGACTGGCCGTCGATGGTGCCGTAGTTGCGCACCGCAAGCGCCGGGGTGTCTGTAACAATATCGGCATCCCCGCCGGTCAGGCGTGCCGGGAAGTAGCCGAGCTCGCGCCACAGCAGCGGCAGCACCTCGCCGCCGCCGTCCACCGCAACCGGCTCGCGGTCCGACTCCATCACGTCCGCGTGCGGATCCAGCAGGTGAATGTCCACCTCGCCGAAGCTCGCATCCGGCTCGCCCAGGTTCGGTGTCGGCGGTTGGCGCTCCAGGTCGCGGCGCACCACCACCGCGCCCACACCGATGGAACGCAGCGCTTGCCTATCGACGAGCTCCGCCTGCCCCTCTAACCCCCGAATCGCCTCCGGATCCACCAGGGGCACCGCGTCGCGGAACGCGAAACGCGCCTGGGTCAGCGCCTGGATCGGCTCGTCACGCGTCCACCCCCACGTCTGCCGCGCAAAAGACGCCGGAGGAACCACTAGCGCGCGGGTGCCGGCGGCGTGCTCGTCCAACCACTGGCCCGCGGCGACCCAGTCCTGGGAAACCTCGTTCCATGTGCCCTCCGGCAGCAGGCGCAGCGACCACGCTGGCGCCACCGCCACTACGGCGGCAAGGGTGATGCCGACAGCCTTGGGGCGGTTCACGTTCGCGGCCAGGTGCCCGGCGCCGAGCGCGAGCGGCAGATGGACCAGGGGGTCGAATTTGTGCAGGTTGCGGAAGGGGGCGAGAGCACCGTCGTAAAGCGACGTGCTCATGTGCGCCGAGCCGAGCACCCAGAACCCCACCGCGAACACCGCAAGCAACGGCCCGCGCCACGGCATGTCGCGGCGCGCCAAGCCCGCGAGCCCGAACGCGGCGACGAGGCAGGTGGCGATGACGAACGTCGGCTCCGCCACCAGCAGGTGGCCAGCGGCGCGCTCCGTGTCCACGAACGGGGTCCAGCTGGTGGTGCCGCGCAGGATCTCCACAGGGTTGAGCCACGCGGTGGTCACGCCGGCGGATTCGATGAAGTCCGTGAACGGTGGGGAATAGCGCCCCAGCACCAACAGCGGCCCGATCCACCACGCCGACACCGCCGCCGCCCCGACGGCGAACTTGCCGGCGGCTTTATAAGCACGCCGGGCAATGAGCAGCACGAAGGCTGGCAGGCACGCGGCGATGGTGGCGGTGGCGTTGACCGCGCCCATGCACGCCACCGCCACCACCGCCGGCGCCACCTGTGGGTTGCGGCGCGTCAGCGGGATCAGCGTCCACGGCACGAGCGCCACCGGCCACGCCTCCGAGGAAATCGCGGTGAGGGTGGTCAGGATGCGCGGGCTTAGCGCGTACACCGCCGCCGCGAGGACCTGCGGAAACGTGCCGCGGATACCGACTCGCCGCGCCAACACGAGCGCGCCGGAGTACGCCAAGCCCAGCAGAAGCCACCACCACGCGCGCTGGATCAGCCAATCCGGCACATGCAGCAGATCCCCCGCCAGGAAGAACGGCCCCTGCGGAAACAAATACCCGTACGCCTGGTTTTGCACCTGGCCCAGCGGAAACTCGTCCGTGTAGGCGTGCGTCGCGCGGCGCAGAAACCGCGCCGGGGCGGCAACCAGGTCGAATTTCGTGTCCGCCGCAACCTGGCCCGGCGGCTGTGCAAGCACAACAACGAGCAGGACCAGCCAGCCCGCGAGGTGCGCGCGCATCCCCCGCACCAGCGCCTACTTCCTCGAGCCGTACTCCGGCCCGCCGAGAACCGCCTCATCCGCCGGCACCGCCGAACCCTGCGGCACCGCGGACTGCCCGGACACGGACGCGATGCCGAGCACCCCCACAACACCGAGCACCACGCCAACGACAGTGCTGGCCAAAACGGGCGCGGTGGCGCGCCGGGCAAGCGACGCCGGCAGGGCAAATACTCGGTGGGACATGTCGGAGAAGCCTACCAGCAGCGGGTACAGTGGCTGTGGTTTGAAACAGGGTTTGAAACAGGCGACAAGGGGAATGGTTTATGCGGGCTCGGACAGGTGCGGCGCTGCTCGCACTTGTTTGCCTATCGACGTTTAGCTTCGCCGGGTGTGCCGAACAGTCTGAGGACAACGCTGCTGAGTCGGCGGTTTTGGAGACTGCGGTTGCGGGCCGGGAGGACGTCGACAAGCAAGAAGCCCCCGAGATGGTGCCGCCTACTTCGCCCCCGGCCGCGCCCGCACCCTTGTCGCCCGCGCAGCAGCGCGTGCCGGACGACCTGCGGCAAAAGGTTGCTTCGCTCATGGTGGTCGGCGTGGCCAACTACGACCAGGCGCGGTTCGCGCTGGACCAGGGTGTCGGCGGGCTGATCATCCCCAGCTGGGCTGACCCGGCGCTGCTGACCGAGGTGGGCCGCGACATCAACGCCCTGCGCGCCCAGTACCACCGGCCGTTCAGCGTCGCCATCGACTTCGAGGGCGGCCGCGTGCAGCGGCACACGCAGGTCCTCGGCGAATTTATGCCGCCGCGCGCGCTCGCCGGGCAGCCACCCGAGGTGATCCGCGGCACCGGCTACGACATCGGTCGATCCCTGCGCGCCCACGGCATCAACGTGGACTACGCACCGCTGCTGGACCTGGACGTCAACGGCCTGGACATCGTGGGCGACCGCGCATTCCACGGCAACCCCGACGAGGTTGTGCGCGTCGCCGGGCTGTTCTCGCAGGGGCTTATCGACGCCGGGGTGACCCCGACGTTCAAACACTTCCCCGGCCACGGGCGCGCCTCCGGGGACACGCACCACCACTTGGCCGTTACCCCGCCGCTGGACCAGATGCGCGAGCTGGACCTGCGCCCCTACGGCCCGCTGCTGGAACAGTACCCGCGCGCGAGCGTGATGATGGGCCACATGATCGTCCCCGGCCTTGGCCCGGACGGCGTGCCCAGCTCCATGAACCCGGACACCTACCGGCTGCTGCGCACCGGCGACTACCCGGGCGGGGTGCCCTTCGAAGGCGTGGTGGTCACCGACGACCTGTCCGGCATGCGCGGCATTCTGGACTATGCCCCCACTCGCGACGCCGTGGCCAGGGCGATCGGCTCCGGCGCGGACCAGGCGCTGTGGTCCTCCGGCGCGGACCTGCCCGGCATCATCGACCACATCGTGTGGTGCGTGCACAACGGCTACATCCCTGAAGCCCGCGTGGACGAGGCCGCCACAAGGGCGCAGCAGCAGCTCATCGACGTGGGGTTGTAGGCGTCTCTCCGGCTATGAGAGATCAAAGATCTGCATTACTGTGGGGCCCGTGACTACGGTGAAGGCAACCTCGCACAGGAAGGGCCGCGCAGGCACCGCCAAGGGCGGGCCGGGCGTGATGGGCCGCGGCGCCAAAATCACGCTCAGTGTGCTCCTAGGCATCCTCGCCGTGGCGCTCGCGATTTATCTGGCGGATCTGGCTACCCACCGCGGCAACGTCCCCCGCGGCACCCAGGTCGGCGGCGTGGACATTGGTGCCATGGTGCCTGATGAGGCGCGCGAGAAGCTCCAGGCTGAACTCGGCGGCGTCGCCGACAAGGCCGTGCCGGTCAAGGCGGGGGAGAAGGCCACCGAGTTCGTTCCCGCGAAGTCTGGCCTGGGCATCGATTTCGACGCCACGGTGGACGCCGCCGGCATCGAGACCGCTAACCCCGTCGAGCGCTTCCGCGGTCTGTTCACCACCCGCGAGGTGGATGTCGTACCGACTGTCGACGACAAAGCCCTGGGCGGCCAGCTCGACCGCATGACCGAAGAGCTGCACGTGGACCCCGTCGACGGCACTATCCGCGTGCAGGGTGGCAAGGCCGAAACCACCGACCCGAAGCTCGGCCAGGACGTGGACCGCGCGACGCTTCGCGACGAGGTGACCACCGGCTGGCTCAACCCGGACGGAGTTGAGGTGGAGCCGAAAGAGGTGCAGCCCGCCATCAACGACGATGCCATGAAGGCCGCGCTCGGCGGCCCCGTGCGCGCGGCCCTCGACGGACCGATCACCGTCACCGGCAAGGACGGCGTCGCCGCCGCGGTGCCGCAGGACCGCATCGGCGAAATCGTGCAGTTCCCCGCGGTGGAAGGTCGCATCGCGCCCGAGGTGAACCTGGATGCGGCGCGCACAATCCTGGGCGACCAGCTCGCGGAGACCGAGGCGGAGGGCAAGAACGCGCGCGTGTTGGCCGGAGGCGGCGTCGAACCGTCCGTGGACGGCTCCGTGGTGGACTGGGACGCCACCCTGGCCGACTTTGAAAAGCGCCTGACCGGCGGGGCTTCCCGCGAATGGGACGCGGTGTACAAGGACGTGCCCGCGCAGTTCACCACTGAGCAGGCGCAGAACGCCACCTTCAACGACGTTGTCGGTTCGTTCACCACCAGCGGCTACTCGGGCGCGTCCGGCACCAACATTGCGCTGGTGGCCCAGACCGTCAACGGGGCGGTAGTGAACCCGGGCGAGACGTTCTCTCTGAACGGCTACACCGGACCGCGCGGCCCCGCGCAGGGGTATGTGGAGTCCGGCATCATCCTCAACGGGCGCGCGGACACCGCGGTCGGTGGCGGCATCTCCCAGTTCGCCACCACCTTGTATAACGCCTCCTACTTTGCCGGCATGACGGATGTGGCGCACATGCCGCACTCCTATTACATCTCCCGTTACCCGGCCGGCCGCGAGGCCACCGTGTACGAGGGCGCGATCGACTTGCAGTTCCGCAACGACAGCCCGTACCCGGTGCGCATCGCCACCAGCGTCGGCGGCGGTGAGGTCACGGTGAGCCTGATGGGTGTCAAGACCGTGACCGTCGAGTCCGTCAACGGTGGCCGGTGGGCGCAGACGCAGCCCCAGCCGGTGAACGTCTCCGGCTCGAACTGTGCGCCGTCTTCGGGCGCGCCTGGTTTCACCACCTCCGACACCCGCATCATCTACGACCTCGCCGGAAACGAGCTCAGCCGGGAAACCCAGACCACGGTGTACGACCCGCAGCCGATCGTGCGCTGCGGTTAGCGGTTAGCAACTAGCCGCCACGCACCCCACACCCGCGCGGCACCGAATGCCGCGCGTCCAATGTTCACGCTGTGTTGCCGCCCCGGTCGGGGCCGGCCCTGGAACCATCGCCGAGATCGAATAACGGCGGGTCGGTGGTTGTCTGGTTCGGTGGGTCGTCGAAAGCGGGGTATTTCTTCCGCACCCGCCGGATAGTCCTCTGACCTGGCGATTCTTGGTACTGACGTGTCGTGGTTGGCGTCGGTGGCCCGCCGTCGGCGGGGTGGTGGGTGACGTCCCAGGTGGAGGGGTCTTTCTCGAAATGGCCCTTGCCGCCGGCGCCGTCCCTGTTGTCGTTGTTGCACATGTGGTGCTCGCGACACAGGAGGACCAGGTTTTCCAGGTCTGTGAACCCGCCGTGCAGGTACGACTGGATGTGGTGGGCTTCCAGTTGCACGCCTGGCTTGGTGCATCCGGTCCAGGCGCACACCTGCTGCATGGCCAAAAGCACCAGTTTCTGCTCCACGCTTGCCAACCGCGCACGCCCGAGGGACAGCGGCACCCCGGTGCACGAGTCCAGCTGGAGGGCAAACGAATCGCCCGCCAACCCGAGCCGGACTATATCCAAGGCAGTCAGGGACACGGAGGTGTTCGTGGCGAACTCGGTGTAGGCGTCCGCCCCCATGAGGTCTTCCAGCGTCAGCGTCATTACCACGGTGCCGATGCCTTTGCGCGCCACGGCGGAGGAGTTCGCGTGGTCGCCAACAATGTCCATGAGTTGGTCGACCCGCCGTTGCCCGCGAGTGCGCTTGTCCTCGGCGCCGGGCGGCAGGTTTGCCCCGGGTGCCTCGCCGGCGGCCAGCGCGGCCTCAAATGCGGCGCGGCTGGCTTTGTCGAAGTAGATCTGCCCCCAGGAGCCGCCGTCGCTGTCCTCTTCACCGAAGATCATGGTGCGTTTCTTAAACGCGGCGAGTGGGTCCTTGCTGCCCTCGTAGTCTCGGCCCTTGCGGTTGGCGCGCTTGACCAGTGTGTTCACGTGCTTCCGTAGCTCTTCCGCGGACATGGTCTCCGCGGCCTCGAGCGCCTGCGCGTAGATTTCGTCGCGGCCCGGGTCCGAGTGCTCGTTGAGCTGCATCAGCGCCCGTTCGATGATGCGCTTCTTCTCCGCGTTGGCCTTCGCGGCAGCCTTCCGGGCACGCTCTTTGGCCTTGCGCGCTTCTTCCTTGCGGCGCTCCTCTTCCTCTGCCTGCTTTTTGCGGTCTTCCTCGTCCATGAGCGGGTCCGAAGGCGGCGTCGGCACCTCTACCTCGCCGAACATCGTCTTCGCTTGGTTAAGCAGGCTAAAGGCGTCGGCCCGGGGGAGCCCGAGCTGCTTGGTCAGATACTCCACAGGGTGGTTCGCGCCGACCAGCTTGCCCGCCCCGTCGCGCTCGCACAGGTGCGCAAACGCGATGTTCGCGTTGGATAGCAGCGGCAGCGCCGCGTGCAGCCGCTCCATCGCCTGGTGCGTGGACAGTAGGTGGAGGGATTCGGGCTGCATCATGAGCGCCTCGAGCGCCTTCAGGCTATCGACGAGCTGGTCCACGTGGTGGTCAATCACCGTGGTCATGGCCGGATCCCTCCCTTCAAAGTCACACCGTCAACGAATGAACAATGCACACGCTACGACACGCCTCCGACACGACCACCCAGAACGCGAACACCCGTTCGAACAAAACTGCCTGGCCAGCAACTTTAGCTCGTCGATAAGCAATAGGTGCTCACTCAAAATGTGCAGGCGGCACATGGTCGCCCACCTCGCGCAGTAGCCCCCACGAGGTGAGCTCCGCATAGAGAGGATCGCGAGGCATCAACGAATGGTGGGGCGCGTAGCCGTCGTACCACTGCCCGGAGTCGATGTTCGCCACGTCCGCATCCGGGCCGGCCTCGAGCATCGACGTGGATGTCGGCGTAACCACCGTGTCCGCCGACGAGTAGATGGAGGTGTACACGATCCCCGGCGCGGTGTCCGGGCCGCTCGCAAACTCGCGCAG
The DNA here is from genome assembly GCF_013978595.1 of Corynebacterium haematomassiliense. GTDB lineage: Bacteria > Actinomycetota > Actinomycetes > Mycobacteriales > Mycobacteriaceae > Corynebacterium > Corynebacterium lehmanniae. The sequence goes on along the minus strand of NZ_JACDTZ010000001.1, from coordinate 1,515,559 downwards.
CCAGGCGGAACCCGCGAGCTGCTGCGCCGCCCCCGGCGCGACCAGGGCGGTGAAGTGCGGGTGCTTCGAGGTGAACGCGCCCATCTGTCCTGCCATCCCGCGGAAGTCGGTGCCGTGGAAGTTGCCGCCCATCGCCACCACGCGCCGCACCTTCGCCGCGCCCCCGCGCGAGATGAACAGCTTGGTCATCAGCGCGCCCTGCGAGTGTGCCACAATATCCACCTGCTCCGCGCCGGTTTTCCGCAGCACGCGGTCCACGTGCTCTTCCACATCCCCCACGATCGAATTCAAGTCGCCGGCGCCGAAAAAGCCGGGCGCGATCATGTCGCCGTAGTCGTAGCCCCACACCCAAAACCCCTGCTCTTTCAGCCTTTGCGCGTTCGACTCAAACGCCGCGGTGCGCGAGTTGATCCCGTGCACGTATATCACCGGCGTGGGGTGTTCGGGCTGAAAATTCCGGTCGTTGAACGGCATCGGCGGGCGGTTTTGCAGCCCGCGCACCGCCCCGTACCCGGCTGCCAGTGTCATTATCGCGCTGCTGAGTTTCATCCTTTTGAGCATATTGCTTATCGACGTCCTCCGGTCCCCACTTGCGGTAGACCAAGCGGTCTGTTATTGTCTGTTCCTGGATCAAGAAGTCCGACGCACCCTGCATAAGGGGAAAGCCTCCCGGCTCGTCGGCTGGCAACCGCGCACATCGCGCACGGTGCCCCCGGGAGAAGATCCGCCGGCACGTGCAACCGCCGCGCCGGAAGTGCGATTCTCAAAGGAGATCAACCATGTCCTCCGACATGAACGACATGCCCGAAATGTCCAACCAGTCCAACATGCCCATCTTCGCCGACGACTGGGCGCCCGCAACCCTGGGCAACGTCAACATCAGCACCGTCACCTTCACCATCGACGGCACCGATGACACTGTCACCGCGGAATTCCCGTCGGCAATGGAGGCCTTCGACTTTGTCGGCCGCACCGGGCCAAAGTTCGAGTACTCCGCCATCGAAGGGGCAATCCGTGACCAGAACGGCACCGTCATCCCGCTGCCAGAGCGGCCCGCTGAGCGCATCCCGTGCGGCCACGACCAGTGCGACCTGGTTGCTAACGGCCACAAGGGGCACTGGATCCCGGTGCTGCGCGCCGCCAACGGGCCCAAAGAAGACTGGCTGCCCATCACCATCATCGAGCACGACGGCAACAAGCTGATCTTTTCCACCGAAGACGGCGTGTACACCTGCTACCACCACGATTCGGAGCGCCTGGCCAACGCCGTTTCCTACAACCGCGAGTGGCCCGTGTTGCGCGGCGAATTTAACGGCCGCAGCTACCCGGTGAGTGTGGTGTCCTCGAAGCCGATCGGGCCCTGCAGCCACGCATAATGCTTTTCGACGACCTCCCGGACCCCACCGCCTTCCTCACCGCGACCCGTAATTTCCAAAACGGCCGCTACTTCACCGTGAACGTGGGACAGCTCTTGCTCACGTTTCGGTTCCCGAATTCGAAGGAGGCGCTGCAGTGCATCCGCCGCCTCGGGTTCCTTTTCGAGTATTCGCCGGGGCGCAACGCGTTTCGCAACTCCTCCGGCGAGCTGATTTCCGCGCCGCCGGTGTGGGTGGCGCGCCGTTATGTCGACGCGGACGAGTGCGAGGTGGAGGGCAACGGCCACCATGTGCTCGGCGGCGAGATATGGGATGCCACCATGCACACCGACGAGGACTGGCAGCCCGTGGAGGTCGTGGAGCAGACCGGTTTGCGCACGGTCATTGCCACACCAATGGGCGTTGACGAGGTCTTCCACCACGACCCGTGGGCAATGCAGTTCGCCGTGAAGTACTGCGTGGGCTACAACGTAATGCAGTGCAATTTTCCGGAGGAAAGCGGCATCAAGGACCCGTTCATCTCCCTCGCACGTGCGGACATGCGCCCGTGTTCGAGGCAGGTGTACGGCCCCGAGGTGCCGTGGAAGATCCGCTACTTCTTGTAGCCCGCACCCCGAAAAAGAAAAGAGAGCCGGCGACGAGAATCGAACTCGCACTCTCAGCTTGGGAAGCTGATGTTCTACCACTAAACTACGCCGGCAGCTCTGCCAACTTTAGCACCACGGATTCGCGGCCCAAAACAGGGAAGTACACTCTGATTCGTGTTGCTTTCAGATCACGACATCCGCGATGCCATTGACTCCGGCCACCTCGGTATCGAGCCGTTCGATGCCGAGCTCATTCAGCCGAGTTCGATCGATGTGCGCATTGACAAGTTCTTCCGCGTTTTCAACAACTCGAAGTACACGCACATTGACCCGAAGCAGGAGATGCCGGATCTGACCACGCTCGTCGAGGTGCCGGACGGCGACGCGTTTGTCCTGCACCCCGGCGAGTTCGTGCTCGCCTCCACCCTCGAGTGCTTCACACTGCCCGCGGACCTGGCGGGCCGCTTGGAGGGCAAGTCCTCCCTGGGCCGCCTGGGGCTGCTCACGCACTCCACCGCAGGCTTCATTGACCCGGGCTTTTCCGGCCACATCACCTTGGAGCTGTCCAACGTGGCCAACCTGCCCATCGTCCTGTGGCCGGGCATGAAGGTCGGCCAGCTCGCGCTGTTCAACATGACCTCGCCCGCGGACACCCCGTACGGCTCCGGCAAGCTCGGCTCGAAGTACCAGGGCCAGCGCGGCCCCACCCCGTCGAAGGCGTACCTGAACTTCCAGTAAATCCGTTCTTCGCCCTGCCGACCTCGCCGCTCCACGGCATAATGGCCTCTTATGCGGATGACTGTGATTGGCACTGGTTACCTCGGGGCGACGCACGCGGCGTGCATGGCTGAACTCGGCCACGAGGTGCTGGGCGTAGACGTTGATGAAACCAAAATCGAGGCGCTGAAGAACTCCAAGGTGCCCTTTTACGAGCCGGGCTTGCCCGAGGTGCTCGAGCGCAACATCGAAGCAGGTCGCCTTGGCTTTACGACGGACTACGCCGAGGCCGCCGCGTTTGCGAACGTCCACTTCATCGGTGTGGGCACCCCGCAGCAGCGCGGCTCCTACGCGGCCGATACCCGCTACGTTGAGGCCGTCATCGACGATCTGGTACCCCAGCTCGAAGGCGAGCACCTGATCCTGGGCAAGTCCACCGTCCCGGTCGGCACCGCCGCCGCCCTGCAGGAACGCGCCGACGCACTCGCCGCCGCCAACGGCAACAAAGGCCAAGTGGAGATCGCGTGGAACCCGGAGTTCCTCCGCGAAGGCTACGCGGTCAAAGACACTATCGAGCCGGACCGCATCGTGCTAGGCCACCGCGCCGAGAACTCCCGAGCAGAGGAGATCGCCCGCGAGGTCTACGCCACCCCGCTGGAAAACAACACCCCGTTCATCGTGACGGATCTGCAGACCGCGGAGCTGGTGAAAGTCTCCGCCAACGCATTCCTCGCCACGAAGATCTCGTTCATCAACGCCGTGTCCGAGGTCTGCGAAAACGTCGGCGCGGACGTGACCCAGCTGGCGGACGCCATCGGCTACGACGACCGCATCGGCCGGAAGTTCCTCGGCGCAGGTCTCGGTTTCGGCGGCGGGTGCCTGCCCAAGGACATCCGCGCGTTCATGGCACGTGCCGGCGAGGTCGGCGCCGACCAGGCCCTGACCTTCCTGCGCGAGGTTGACGCGATCAACATGCGCCGCCGCCAGCGCGTGATCGACCTGGCGCGCGAGGAGCTCGGCAGCGTCATCGGCCGCAACATCACCGTCCTCGGCGCGGCGTTCAAGCCGAACTCGGACGACGTGCGCGACTCGCCCGCACTCGCAGTAGCCGGCCAGCTTTCGCTCGCCGGCGCGTCTGTGCGCGTCTACGACCCGCAGGGCATGGACAACGCCCGCAAGGTATTTCCCACCCTCGACTACGCCACCAGCCTCGAGGACGCACTGCGTGGCGCGGAGCTGGTCATCCTCGCCACGGAGTGGCAGGAGTTCAAGGAGATGGATCCGCGGTGGGCGGCGGGGCTCGTCGACAAGCAATTGCTCATCGACGGCCGAAACGTCCTCAACATCCAGCAGTGGCAGCAGGCGGGCTGGCAGCTCCGCGCCCTCGGCCGGAGCCTGTAGTTTCGTAGTACCTAATTCGGGCATACCTGCAGGGTGTGCCCGTCTTAGTAATTCTGGCTGAGTGGGGCATGATAGTCCGCATGTCCAAGGAGAAGTCAGGAAAGTTTGCCAAGGGCGCCCTGGGCGCTGCCGCCGCGGCGCTGGGTGGCGTCGCCATCCACGACCTCACACAAACCAAGTACCCGGTCCTGCGCAACTACCCCGTTTTAGGGCACATGCGCTACCTGCTCACGGACATCGGTCCGGAGCTGCGCCAGTACTTCATTGAACGCGACTGGGACGGCCGCCCTTTCAACCGCGACCAGCGCAACGCCATCTACGAGCGCGCGAAGGGCAAGCAGAGCGAGACGTCGTTCGGCACCGTCCAGGACGTCTACGACTCGAACCACGAGCACCTCGTGCACTCCATCGCCCCGGTGGAGGAGCCGGCCGAGCCGCCGCGCGCGCTCGTGGGCGGCAAGGACTGCACCAAGCCGTACTCCATCTCCATGCTGAACGTGTCCTCGATGAGCTTCGGCTCCCTGTCCAAGAACGCCGTGCGCTCCCTGAACAAGGGTGCGGCCATGGGTGGGTTCGCCCACAACACCGGTGAGGGCGGCATCTCCCCGTACCACCAGGAAAACGGCGGCGATCTGGTCTGGCAGATGGGCACCGGCTACTTCGGCGCCCGCACCGAGGACGGCGACTTCGACCCGGCGAAGTTCCGCGACAAGGCGCAGGACGACCAGGTCAAGATGGTGGAGCTGAAGCTCAGCCAGGGTGCCAAGCCGGGCATCGGCGGCGTGCTGCCGGCGGACAAGATCACCAAGGAAGTCTCGGAGATCCGCGGCGTGCCCATGGGCGTGGACTGCATCAGCCCGGCCGGCCACCGCGTGTTCAGCACCCCGGTCGAGCTCATCGAGTTCATCGCGCAGATGCGCGAGCTTTCCGGCGGCAAGCCGGCGGGGTTCAAGATGTGCGTCAGCAGCCGTCGGGAAGTGCTCGCCATCTGCAAGGCCATCCGCGCGGTCGGCACCGCGCCCGACTTCATCGTGGTGGACGGCTCCGAAGGCGGCACGGGTGCCGCGCCCATCGACTTCGAGGACCACATGGGCATGCCGCTGACCCACGGCCTGATGCTCATGCACAACGCGCTGGTGGGCACTGGGCTTCGCGACCAGATCAAGATCGGCGCCTCCGGCAAAGTCGCCGGCGGCTCCGACATCGTCATGCGCATGATCCAGGGCGCGGACTACACCAACTCCGCCCGCGCCATGATGATGGCCACCGGCTGCATCCAGGCGCAGCGCTGCCACACCGGCGAATGCCCCACGGGCGTTGCGACCCAGGACCCGCGTCGCAACCGCGCCATCGTGGTGGAGGACAAGTCCAAGGCGGTCTACAACTTCCACAAGACCACCGTCAGCACCGCCGTGCGCCTCATGGCCTCCATGGGCGTCTCGGATCCGTCGGAGCTTCGCCCCGACATGCTGCGCCGCAGCGTCTCGCCGACGGAGTCGCGCTCCTACGCCTCCATCTACGAGTGGCTGCGCCCGGGGCAATTGCTTGACGACGCCCCGTCGGTCTGGGCCCCCGACTGGAAAGCTGCCTCCCCGGACACCTTCCGCCCCGTGGCGTAGCTGCCGGTGGTGGGCCTGGGGTGGGCTGGCTGGCCAGCTCCCAGGCCCCAGCTCCAACCAAGCTCAACCGGCCCCACCCAGCCCCAAAACGCGGATCTGCTAGTTCGCTCAGGAGACAACCACCGACGAACTAGCAGATCAGCGTCATGTCTGGTCACTTATTGGACGCAAAGTGCTTGACACGCACACTGGTTCACCGTAGTTTCTGAACAGACCGCGTCCCCGAGGGAAGGAGTAGGCAGTGCTCACGTTCCGTGTTTCCGCATAACACGAACCAGAAAGACAGATGAGCATGCCTATTTCCCTGAACAACATTTCTCTCGAGTGGCCCAATGGAACCACGTGCTTTGAAGGCCTGAACGCCGTATTTGATAGTCGGCTTACCGGGTTAATCGGCGACAACGGATCCGGTAAATCCTCCCTGATCAAGATCATCCTCGGTCAGCTCGAACCGACGAGTGGATCGGTGGAACGCCCCACGAATATCGCGTACTTGCCGCAGGACCTCACGCTGCGGGCGGATGACACCGTGGCTGATGTTTTTGGAGCCACTGAAATCCTCAACGCAATTGCATCGGTGGAGGCCGGGGAGTTCGATCCCCAGCTGTTCGAAACCATCGGTGACCGGTGGGATATCGCCGCAGAGATCACCGCCACACTGTCCGCGCATGGACTCGACCTGCCTTTGGATAGAACCCTGAATACGCTTTCCGGCGGTGAAACAGTCCGGGTAGCGTTGGCCGCGTTGTTTTCCGGCGCCCCCGACTTCGTTGTCTTGGATGAGCCAACAAACAACCTCGACCACCACGCGAAAGAGCAGCTCATACGGGTGCTGGAGGCGGCGTCGGTACCTGTGCTCGTCGCAAGTCATGACCGCGACTTGCTGCAGAGCGCCACCGAAATTGCTGAGCTGCACGACGGCCGGCTGCGAATGTTCTCCGGCAACTTTTCCGCATACAAGGAGACGCTCGCGCAGGAGCAGGAATCAGCGATACGCGGGGTGAGGGACGCAAAAGCGAACCACCGCAAGCAGGTCAAGGAGCGGGAAGCGATGCAGACACGCATCGATCGGGATGCGCGCCGTGGAAAGAAGTTCGCCGCCTCGAAGCGCAAGCCCGGCATGGCGATGGGATTGGACAAGGACAGGTCTGAAAAGACTGCGGCGAGACGGGGGTCGGACCACGCAGGAGCGGTGGAGGGCGCGCTCGCCGCCTACAACAAAGCCCAGGAAAAAGTCCGCGATGATCAAGCTGTCTTTATCGATTTGCCCGGCACCGAGCTGCCCAATGGTACCCGGGTCTTGGACATTCCCGGACTGACAGTCGTAGGTCCCGAGCGGGTGCGCATTACCGGTCCTAACGGAAGTGGCAAGACTACGCTGCTCAACTCCATCGCGAGTGGGCAGGCAGGCTACGTCATCGACGACGTGGGTTACCTTCGCCAGCGCATTACGCTCAACCCAGAGCTGACGGTGCTGGAGCTGGTGACGCAAACCAACCTCGAGGCAGAGCCGCAGTATATCCGCGACCAACTTGCGCAGCTGCTGTTTCAGAACGACACCGTGCACGCCCCCGTTGGCACGCTGTCCGGCGGGGAGCGATTCCGCGTTGAGCTCGCCCGTATCCTGCTTTCTCACCCAGCCCCGAAGCTATTGCTTCTCGACGAGCCCACCAACAATATCGACATTTCCACAGTGGACTGGCTCGTCTCCGCACTGGACAGCTACGCCGGTGCGATCGTCCTGGTCAGCCATGACGAGGATTTCTGTGCGCGAATAGGTCTCACCCGCGAAGTCACCATTGAGACCTTGCAGTGCAGTTGACTGTTATGGGCGTACGAACCTTCGAACCTTGGCTGCCGTGCCAGGGCTCGTCGCTTTTTCTAGTTGGCTGAGGACCGTCTCTCCGTCCTTAGAAGCGGAGAGTTCTACGCAGAGAGAGTGTTGGCATCGACGAAGGCGACCGGCACGCTTCGTCGCGGGATCGCGCTACTCGGTGAACCCGATTTCATTGGAGAAATCCGCAAGTTTTCGAGCTACATGCTGGCGACGCTCGAATTCTGAATCCGCACTCTCCAGCACACGCAGAATCATTTCTGCTTGGCGATGGGAAAGAACAACATTCGCCGATGATGTTTGCGCTGCTTCGCGCATCGCCTGACGGAGGGTTCGCGCGTTATCGCGGAACGCCTCCCTCGGGACGGGCACGGAAGTCATATGCGCAGGATACCTCGTCTAAGCCACCGTCGGAATCCCTAGTGCTGGTGGTAGTCCGCCAGGAAGTTGCCCAGGCGCTCGATGGCGTTTTCCAACTGCGACGCCCACGGCAGGGTGACCACGCGGAAGTGGTCCGGGGTGGGGTAGTTGAAGCCGGTGCCCTGGACCATCAGGATCTTTTCGGATTTGAGCAGGTCCAGCATGAACTTCTCGTCGTCGTGGATGTTGTACATCTCCGCGTCGATCTTGGGGAAGCAGTACAGCGCACCCTTCGGCTCCACCACGGACACACCGGGGATCTCGCGGAGCTTCCGCACTGCGACGTTGCGCTGCTTGTGCAGGCGCCCACCCTCGGCAGTGAGCTCGTAGATGGACTGCCGTCCGCCCAGTGCCACCTGGATGGCGTGCTGGCCCGGCACGTTCGCGCACAGGCGGGTGCCCGACAGCAGATCCAGGCCTTCGATGAAGCCGGTGGCGCGGCGCTTCGGGCCCGTGATGACCATCCAGCCGGCGCGGTATCCGCACACCCGGTACGCCTTGGACAGGCCGTTGAAGGTGATGCACACGAGATCCGGGGCGATTTCTGCCATGGAGGTGTGCGAAGCTCCGTCGTAAAGTATGCGGTCGTAGATCTCGTCGGCGAGCACCATGAGCTCGTGCTCGCGGGCGATGTTGGCGATGCCTTCGAGCACCTCGCGCGAGTACACGGCGCCGGTGGGGTTGTTGGGGTTGATCACCACGATCGCCTTGGTGCGGTCGGTGACCTTGGAGCGGATGTCCTCGAGCGAGGGATTCCAGTCGTCCTCCTCGTCGCACATGTAGTGCACGACCTTGCCGCCGGCGAGGGTGGACGCGGCGGTCCACAGCGGGTAGTCGGGGGCGGGGATGAGGATCTCGTCGCCGTCGTTGAGCAGCGCCTGAGTGGTCATGCTGATCAGCTCGGACACGCCGTTGCCCAGGTAGACGTCGTCGATGTCGAAGGGTGGGAAGCCGTCGATCATCTCGTAGCGAGTGACCACCGCGCGGCGCGCCGAGGTGATGCCCTTGGAGGTGGTGTAGCCCTGGGAGGTGGGCAGGTTGGCGATCATGTCGCGCATGATCACGTCCGGCGCCTCAAAGCCGAAGACGGCCGGGTTGCCGGTGTTGAGCTTCAAAATGGTGTGGCCGTCGCGCTCCATCTTCTCCGCGGTGGCGGTCACCGGCCCGCGGATGTCGTAGAAGACGTTTTTCAGCTTGTCCGCTTGGTCGAAATGACGGTGCTTCTGCAGTGGCTCACTCATGCCACTCCACTGTAGGCCTCTTTAGTTCTTGCGGAAGCGGTTTATCGTGTTTTGTGCGACATCGAGCGCATCCGAGGTCAGCTGGTTGAACTGATCCTTGCGCTGCACCCGCATCATGGCCTGCTGGTGCGCCTTGGCGGATTCGATCTCCAGCTGGCGGCGCTTGATCTCCTGGCGGCGCTGCTGCTCCAGCTGCCGCAGGCTGGGGGTGTACCAGGAGTCGGGGCCGACCTTCATCACGTACAGCAGGATGAACAGGGTGGGGATGATCAGCAGGAAAACCGGGTGCAAAGCGGTCAGCCCGAGCGCGCCGACCGTGCCCAGCCAGAAGACACCTGCGCGCATGCGCTTGCCGGAGCGGCGCGCCTGCATGATCTCGCGGCCGCTGTAAAACACATCGCCCGAGTGCACTTCTTGCCTCTCGACGGCACCTCCGGCCGGCTGCGGCGGCAGATCCCCCAAAATCGGATCGAGGTCGGAGTGGACCTGTGCCTCGGCGACTTGCCGGCAGCGGTCGTCGAACTCGCCCATGTTGAGCCGGCCCTCGCCGAGTGCGCGGCCGAGGGTGTCCATGGCGTCCATGCGCTCCTGGTCGCCGATTCTGAAGTTGCCGTATGGGGTGCTCACGCCGGACATACTAACGCCCCGGACGGCTGTCATGCACGTCCGGGGCGCGGGGAGGGGATTGGGGTTAGTCCTGCGGGCGCGGCTGCTTGCCGTCGTTCCAGCGGGAGTCGTCCTCGTGGGTTTCGGCTTCTTCCACGGTGTGCACGCCCTCGCCGAGGGGCTTGGTGTCCATGTCCTGGTTCGGGTTGTCCGCACCGGCTGAAGCAGCCTTGTTAGCTGCGCCGTCTGCCGGAGTGTCGATGCTGGTGTACAGACCTTCGTTTTCTGCAGTCATGCGTCCGATGCTACCCGCGTTTAGTCCCCGCTGAACTGGGATTGGTGCAGGCGCCAGTACGCACCTTGCTTTTCGACGAGCTCCGCATGCGAACCTTGCTCCACAATCCTGCCGTCTTCCATCACCACGATCACGTCCGCGTCCCGGATGGTGGACAGACGGTGCGCGATGACAAAGGAGGTGCGGTTGGACCGCAGCGCGTTCATGGCCTGCTGCACCATGACCTCGGTGCGGGTGTCCACAGACGAGGTCGCCTCGTCCAGGATCAGCAGCGCGGGCTGCGACAGGAACGCGCGCGCGATGGTGATCAGCTGGCGCTCGCCCGCGGAGACGGACCCGCCGTCCTGGTCGACTTCCGTGTCGTAGCCGTCCGGAAGCGAGCGCACGAAGCGGTCCACGTAGGTGGCCTTCGCCGCCTCAATGACCTCCTCGTCGGTGGCATCGAGCCGGCCGTAGCGGATGTTGTCCATGATCGTGCCCTTGAACAGCACAGCGTCCTGGAGCACCATGCCGATCTGGTTGCGCAGGTCCTCGCGGGAATAGTCCCGGATGTCCACCCCGTCAAGGGTGATCGCGCCCGAATCGACGTCGTAGAAGCGCATGATCAGGTTCACCAGCGTGGTCTTGCCGGCGCCGGTGGGGCCGATAATCGCGGCGGTCTGGCCGGGCTTCACCCGCAGGTTCAGGTCCTGGATCAAAGGCTCGTCGGTGTAGGAGAAGGAGACATCGCGGAACTCCACCAGGCCCTCGGCGCGGCCGTTGATGCGGGCTTGGGAGCTGTCTTCGGGTTCCTCTTCAGCGTCGAGAAGCTCGAAGACGCGCTCCGCGGACGCGACGCCGGACTGCAGCATCTGCATCATGCCGGCGATCTCGCCCAGCGGCTGGTTGAACTGGCGGGAGTACTGGATGAATGCGGTGGCGTCGCCGAGCGTGAGCTTGCCGGAGGCGACCTTCACGCCGCCGAGCACCGCGATGGCCACGTACGACAAATACGAGATGAACTGCATGGTCGGGTGCATCGAGTTGGCCAAAAACTGCGCCTTCTGCGCCGCGCCGGCAAGCTCCTCGTTGCGCTCGTCGAAGGTGCGGCGCAGCTCGTCGGTGCGCCCGAAGATGACCGCCACATCGTGGCCGGAGAAGGATTCCTCCACGTGCCCATTCACATCGCCGGTGGCCTTCCACTGGGTGGTGAACTGCTTCTGGCTGCGCGTGCCCACCAGGCCCATGACCAGGCCGGTCAGCGGGATGGCCAGCAGCGCCACTAGTGCCAGCTGCCAGGAGATGGCGAACATCATCACGAGGATGCCCACCACAGTCAGGATCGCGTTGAACAGCGAGGACAGGGACTGCTGCAGGGCCTGCTGCACGTTGTCCACGTCGTTGGTGGTGCGCGACATCACGTCGCCGCGCTGGCGGGTGTCAAAGTAGCGCAGCGGCAGGTTGTTGAGCTTGGCCTCCACTCGCTCGCGCAGGTTGAACACCGCGCGCATGGTCAGCCGGTTCAAAATCGCGCCTTGGGCCCACATCAGCAACGACGCCGCCACGTACAGCGCCAGCACCAGCGCGATGAGCTGGCCAAGGCGGTCGAAGTCGATGCCGGAGCCGGGGGTGAGCTCCATCGCCGAGGCCATGTCCGCGAACCGGTCCTGGCCCGCGGCGCGCAGCCCCTCGATCGCCTGCTCCTTGGTGGTGCCCGGCGGCATGTGCTTGGACATCACGCCGGAGAAGATCACGTCCATGGCCCGGCCCATCACGCGCGGGGCGTACACCGACAGGAACACGGACACCGCGTTCATGGCGAACACGGCCACCAGCGCAAGCTTGTACGGCGCCAAAAGCCCCAGCAGGCGCTTTGCGGACGGCCAGAACTGCTTGGCCTTGCGCGGCGCCTTGCTGGAGAAGTCGTCGCCGGCCATCTTCTCTTCGTATTCGGCGAGCTGGTCGTCTGTCAGCTCAGTTCCGTGTTGGTTGCTCATGCGTCCACCTCCGCCTGGCTCGCCGCGATCTCCCGGTACGTCTCGCTGGTTTGCAGCAGCTCGTCGTGCGTGCCACGCGCGACGATGCGCCCGGCCTCCATCACCAAAATTTGGTCCGCGTGCTTGATCGAGGACACTTTCTGCGCCACCACAATCACCGTGCGGTCCTGCACGATCTCGCGCATCGCCGCATTCAGGTTCGCTTCGGTGGTCGCGTCCAGCGCGCTGAACGAGTCGTCGAAGACGTACACCTTCGGATCCGCCACGAACATCCGCGCGATGCACAGCCGCTGGCGCTGCCCGCCGGAGACGTTGGTGCCGCCCTGGGCAATCGGCATGTCCAGATCCTCCACGAACCCGGCTTGCGCGACGCGCAGCGCCGCCCACAGCTCATCATCCGTGGCATCCGGGTTGCCGATTCGCAGGTTCGACGCCACCGTGCCGGAAAACAGCCACGGTTTCTGCGGCACCATCGCGACGGCCCCCACCAGGTCTTGGCGCGGGATGTGGGTGACCGGATGGCCGTCGATAAGCACGCGCCCCGAAGTCGGCGAGTACAGCCTGGGCAAAAGCCCAGCGAGCGTGGTCTTGCCGCTGCCCGTCGAGCCGATGATCGCCGTCGTGGTCCCCGGCGCCGCCTCAAACGAGATGTGCTCCAGCACCGGCTTCTCCGCGCCCGGGTAGGTGTAGGAGACATCCTCGAAGCGCACGGAGCCCTTGCCTATCGACGCCCCTCCGGTCACCGGCGCCTTCACCTCATGCCCGAGCACCTCTTCGATGCGGTCGGCGCAGACGATGGCGCGCGGCAGCATCATCAGCATGAACACACCCATCATCACCGCCATGAGAATCTGCATCAGGTATTGCATAAACGCGGTGAGCGAGCCGACCTCCACCAGGCCCTCGTCCACGCGGTGGCCGCCGAACCACAGCACTGCGGCCGTGGCCAGGTTCAAAATCAGCATGATCACCGGGAACATGGTCACGAACACCCGGCCGATGTTCAGGCTCAGCCTGGTGATGTCGTGGTTCGCCTCCGTGAAACGCTCGGCCTCGTGGTCCTCACGGCCGAACGCGCGCACCACGCGGATACCCGCGATCTGCTCGCGCAACAGGCCGTTGATCGCGTCCAGCTTCTTCTGCATGCGCTTGAACAGCGGCATCAGAACCGCGGCGGTGATCCCCACCACGACCGCGAGAATGAGCACCGCGGTGACCACCAGCCACGACATGCCCGCGTCCTGGCGCAGCGCCATGATGATGCCGCCGATAGCCATGATGGGTGCCGCGACCATGAAGTTCATGAACAGCAGGAACGTCATCTGCACCTGCTGGACATCGTTCGTGCCGCGCGTGACCAGTGTGGCGGCGCCGAAATGCGCCATCTCCTCGCTGTCGAAATCGGATACCCGGTCGTACACGGCGGCCCTGATGTCCCGGCCGGTGTTCATGGCCACCTGGGAGGCGAACCACACCGCCGCGATCGCTGCCGCGATCTGCACCAGTGCCACCACCAACATCGTGCGGCCGGTGTGCCAGATGTACGGCAGGTCCGCTTGGGCGACGCCGTTGTTGATGATGTCCGCGTTCAGGTCCGGCAAGTACAGCGTGGCCAGCGTGGTGACCAGCTGCAGCACGATGACCAGTGCGATCTTGCCGCTGTACCGCCTGCCAAAGCGCGCGGTGAGGCGGATGAGATCCATGAGTGCCCCTCTCTTTTTGTCCGGGGCAATCGTAGACCGGTGGGGGAGAAACGACGGGCCGAAGGGAGCGCAGGCGCAGTGCGATCTCCGGCTGCGTCTGCTCCGGACAGCCTAGCCAGGGTAGTGCTCGGGCAGGCCGTCTTTGCCGTACGACAGACGACGGTGCAGCCATTCGAACGGCCCCGGCTTGCCGGCCCACTCGAGCGCCCACGCACCAGCCACCGTAACCAGCCAGACAACCAGCGCCCAACCGAGCTTGCCGGCGATCGTCGCATCGCGAGTCACCCACCAGAACGCGGGCTGGGTTGTCAGGATGAAGAGGATCGTTTGCGCAAGGTAGCCGCTCATGGAACGTTTCCCCAGCGCCACTAGCGGTTGGGCTAGGTGCGGGAGGGAGCCGGAGGCGTTGATACGCGATTGCAACGGCCGGCACGCGAGGGAGATTGCGGCGAGAATGCCGGGGCCGGTGAGCATGCCGACGAGCTCGTTGGTGGCATTGAGCCCTGTAGCCCACCTGGGTTCGAGCGCGCCGATTTCCGCACAGCCCCATGGGATGCCGACGGCCGCGATAACTACGGCTGCAAGAATCGCCCACCCGCGGAGCATCCGGGAGTTGCCGTCGACGTCGCCGAAGATACCGCGGCGGCCCCAGACGAACCCGACCACGACAAGCGGGAAGAAGGCGAGCATCTCGATCACGCCCATTGCCGGGTACACCCAGAAGTTGGTCAGGCCCGCGGCTATGCGGTCGCTGAGGTCGACGATGCGCGCGGGGCTGCCGTCTATTGGTTCCGCTGTCGACGAAAACGCGGCGAATACGCCAGGTGCCCGAAGCACCGCGTTCAGGGCGAACGCAGCACCTGCGAGGGCGTAGAGGGCCTTGTCGCTCCACCCGATGAACAAGCACAGGATGAGTGCCGCGATGCCGTAGGCCGTCATGATGTCGTTGGTGAAAAACAGCGTCTTATGCACCAGACCGAACAGAAACAGGAACCCGTAGCGGCGCGCGAGCACCCCGCGCCGGGCGCGCAGCGGGTAGCCGCGCCGTTCGAGGCTGACAAAGATCATGCCCATGCCAACACCGAGGAGGGTGGCAAACATGGGTAGGCCGCGCACATGCACGAAGAGCGTCTCTAGGAAGACGAGCAGCTTCTCCCACGCGGTGCCGTCGCCGTTGTAGCCGCCGAGGCCCGCCGCGTGGTCGACACCCTCCGCCGGGTCCCAGTCGGTGACTATGTTGGCCATCGCGATGCCGACTAAAGCGAAACCGCGGGCGAGGTCGGGGGCCACGAACCGCCGACGGGCGGCGGTGCGCTCACCGGCATGTCTTGTGCTCTCTTTTAGGGTCATTTCACGGCCCTCCGCTGCACGGCAGCGTACGCGGCGGCGGCAAGGACCGCGACCCAGACCGCAAGAGTGACCACGCCGGCCGTGCCGTTCCCGGCCGCGCCGCCCGGCAGGAGCTTTTCCAGGGCCGCGGCCCACGGCTGGTTGATCGCGCCGAGGGCAGTCTCCACAATGAGCGACTCTACGACCCAGACGAAGAAGGACGCGGTGCCCGAACCGAGCAGTACGGCTGTCAGGGCCGCGAGTAGTGGGTACACGATCCACAGCTCGGCCTGGCTGCGCACCATATCTGCGCTGTCGGCGCCTCCCAAAGCGACGCTGTCGACAAACACGTGCGCGCCGCCGAGCCCGATCGCCGACGCGGCAAACGCCGTCAGTATGCAGGCGAGAGCTGCGATTCCGACGCGACATGCGAGCTCCCAACCGCGGTGGTTCGACGCGAGGTAGGCGTAGCCGATCGTGCCGCGCGAGTGCGCGCTGCCAGCGGGGAAAGCGCCCGCGGCGAACGCCACAGGGAGCATCAAAGCGGCCGGGATGAGCAGCATTGCAGGGTCTGCGGTGCTTGTACCGTTGGGGCCGACGAGCATCGCGACGGCCATGGGCCCGAGAATGAGGGCGGCCGCGACAAACGCGAGCAGGATGCGCGTCGCGGGGCGGGAAAAGATCTCCCGCAGCGTTGCTTTCAGTGTGTGCATGGAAAATCCTCCTACGTCCTATTTCGTCGACTCCAGGAACACTTCTTCGAGGCTGCGGCGGGATTCCTGGAGGGAGTACACCGTCACGCCGGCGCGCTGGGCGGCCTCGCCGACGTCTCGGGCGGTGGCGTCGTCGACGACAACGGAGTCGCCGATGACCTGGCCGCCGACGGCCTCAGCCAGCCGCGCCGGGTCGCTGCACGTCGCCTCAACCCGGTTGGAGCCCAGGAAGTCTTCGAGCGGGCCCTCGCCGGCGAGGCGGCCGCGGTTGATCACCACAAGGCGGTCCGCGGTGAGCTGCATCTCGCTCATCAGGTGCGAAGAGACGACTACCGCACGGCCCTCGGCGGCCATCTCGCGGATGCGCCCCCGCATCCAGGCGACGCCCTGCGGGTCGAGACCGTTGACCGGCTCGTCCAGGATGACGTTGGATGGGTCCGCGATCAGCGCGCTGGCCACGCCGAGGCGCTGGCGCATGCCGAGGGAGTAGTTTTTCACTTGCCGTTTTGCTGCTTCCGCGAGCCCGAACGCCTCAAGCGCCTCGTCGGCGCGGGATTCCGGCACGCCGGCGTAATCGGCGACCATCTTCAGGTGGCCGCGCCCAGTCATGTGCGGGGCGATCCATTCCGGGTTGAGCAGTGCCCCGACGGCGCGTGCGGGCTGGTCGAGGGATCGGAAAGTGGAGCCGTCGATAAGCGCCTCGCCCTCGTCTGGGGTTTCTAGCCCGACGATCATGCGCATGGTCGTGGACTTGCCGGAGCCGTTCGGGCCCAAGAAGCCTGTGACGTCGCCGTCCGGCGCGGTGAACGACAGCGCGTTGACGGCGGTGGAGCTTGAATACCGTTTGGTCAGGTTGTGAACTTCGATCATGGTTCCCACAATCGCGCGTGGCGCAGGCGAAATCGTCCGCCCGCGGGTGTAAATCGGCGCGTACACCCTGGGGTGTAGGCGGCTAGTGGCCCAGCAACTCGCCGGTGCCCACCAAGCCCGCGCGGAACGCGAAGAGGACGGCGTGGACGCGGTCGCGGGACTCGGTCTTGAACAGAATGCGGTGCACGTGTGTCTTCACCGTCGCGGGGGAGAGCGTCTCGGCCTCGGCAATCTCCTCGTTTGAGTAGCCCAGCGCCACCAAGCGCAGGACCTCCACCTCGCGCGGGGTAAGGCGCTCGAGCATTGCCTCGTTGCGTGCCGCCTCCTGATGCTCCGGGGCCTGCGCCGCGCCGATGACGTGGCGGGTCACCTTCGGCGCGAGCACCGCGTCGCCGCCGTCGACGGCGCGGATCGCGCTGAGCAGCTCGTCGGGGTCGGCGTCCTTGAGCAGGAAGCCGGAGGCGCCGGCATCGAGCGCGTCGAGCACCAGCTCCTGGTCGTCGAAAGTGGTGAGCATGATGACCCGGGTGTCGGGGTGCTCCGCAAGCAGCGCACGGGTGGCTTCGATGCCACCGACGCTGGGCATACGGATGTCCATGAGCACCACGTCCGCGGCCTCTCGGCCCGGCACCTCATCGCCGTCGCCGGCCTGCCACGCCACCTCCATGTCGCCCTGCGAGCCAACCAGCATGGAAAACCCAGCGCGCACGAGCGGTTGGTCGTCCACAAGCGCAACCGTGATCATCGAGGTACCTCCGCCGTCAGCACAAACTTGCCACCGTCGCGCTCGAAGCGTACCCGCCCGCTGACCGCGGCCACCCGCTCCTCGATGCCCACCAGCCCGAAGCCCCCCGTCGAGCTTTTGCTTTTTGATGCCGCGTTTTCCGCCTCCACCACAATCGAGTGGGCACCCACCACAAACCGGATCACGCCGGCGGGGGAGGACGCGTGCCGCAGCATGTTGGTCACTGCCTCCTGGCAAACGCGATAGAGCGTGAACTGCGTGAGCGCGGGCAGGTCGGCGGGCAGGTCGTCGAGGCCCTCGACGGTCAGGTCGGTCCCGCGGCGGCGGGCGTCGTCGAAAAGCGCCTCGAAGTCGTGCCGGCTCGGCGCGGTGCCGGCGGGGCGCTCGGTCTCGTCGCTGCGCAGCACGCTGAGCAGCCCGCGTATCTGGCCGAGCGCCGTGCGCGACTCCCGGCTGATGGTCTCCAGCGCCTCCTCCGCTACCTCCGGGTTGGACTTGGCGGCGTAGCGGGCGCCGTCGGCAAGCGC
The DNA here is from genome assembly GCF_013978595.1 of Corynebacterium haematomassiliense. GTDB lineage: Bacteria > Actinomycetota > Actinomycetes > Mycobacteriales > Mycobacteriaceae > Corynebacterium > Corynebacterium lehmanniae. Next base: position 1,497,600 of record NZ_JACDTZ010000001.1, on the reverse strand, counting down.
GGTGATGCCCGCGAGCGTGTGCGCGACGATGTCGTGCATCTCCCGGGCGATCTGCGTGCGCTCGCGCACGTGCGCGAACTCCACCTGCTGCTCTAGCTCCGAGATGCGCTCGCGGCGCTGGCGCGCCTGGGTGCCCAGCAGGTAGAAGAAGCCCAGCGCCAGCCAGCACAGCACGGTCGCGCCGACCCCGGCCTCCACCGCCTCGGTGGTGGTCATGCCGCTGGGCCACTCGGCGTCGAAGAACAGGTGGTGGGCGTAGAGGCCGGCGGTGGAGACCCCCAGCACCCACGCCACGAGCCAGGGCCGCTGCCTGCGCGGGGCGGACAGGCCCAGCAGGTAGGAGGCGAACGCCAGCGGCGGGGCCCAGTAGAGGAAGACGCTGAGGCTCTGCAGCGCCAGGGCAAGGGTGGCGCACGCGGCGATGCCGGGGACCCACAGCGCGGCGCAGGAGGCGGTCGCGCCCGCCAGGATGGCGGCCCCGGCCAGCTTTGCCGCCGCGCCGACCGGCGACTGCACTGTCACCCAGTCGACGATGAAGAGCGCGCCGAGCAGGATCGAGGCCACCGCCGCGCCGGTGCGGGCGCGCCCGGTCAGCTGGCCGCTCACGCGTCCGCCCCGTGCTCCGCGAAGAACGTCGTCATGGAGTCGAGCAGGTGCTGGTTCCACACTCCGTGGGCGCTCAGCGCGGAGGCGTGGTCGGCGTGCGGGCGTACCTGCTCGGTGAGCTCGACGCCGCTCGCCGCCGCGGCGGCGTGGAAACCCTCGTAGCTGCCGGGCGGGACGAGGCGGTCGTCCGCGCTGCGCACGATCATCGTCGGCTGCGAGCGGTCCGTGACGTGGTTCGCCGAGGTCACCGCGTCGGCGCGCGCCGGGTATTCGCCCGGGGTGCCGCCCAGGTACTTTTCCACCGTCTCGCGCGCGCCGCGGCCGGCGTACGGGTCGTCGCCGCCCCACACGGCCCGGGCGTCGAGAGCGGGGGAGTCGGCATAGACGGCGCGGGGGACGGCGGCGCGGCCGCCGCAGTCGGAGGTAAGCGTGCCGGCGGCGGCATCGTAGGAGGCGTCGAGAAGCAACTGCCCTCCGGCGGACTCGCCGTAGGTGAAGAACCTCGCCGGGTCCCCACCGTAGTCGGCGGCGTGCGCGCCCACCCACGTAAATGCGCAGCCAACCTCGCCGGCGGCGACGTCCCAGGTGGGCTGCTCACGGCTAGACAACGTGTAATCCATCGACACCACAACGTAGCCGCGGTCAGCCATCTGCCGCATGTTGTAGGCCTGGGAACGCTTATTGAGCTGGTCCCAGCCGCCGCCGTGCGTGTAGAGGAGGACGGGGCGCGGGCCGCCCTCCCGCGGGAGGTAGACGTCCATGTCCAGCTCGTCGGTCCCGAAGAGGTCGAACGGGACGGTCGCGTCGGGCCCCTGGGCGGTCTTGTCCAACCCCGCCCAGCTCAGCGCGGCCCACGCGTCGGCATCGGTGCCAAGCGCGCGGGCGGCGTGCAGCTGGCCGCCGAAAAGCGCCGCGGCGGCCGCGGTGGCCACCACCCCGAGGGCCGCCGGCAGAAGGTTCGCCCGCGAGGCGCGGGCGAGTGCGGCAGACGCCGCCGCCACGCCCAGCGAAATGAGCAGGAGCGGGCCCGCGTACTGCGGGCTGACCAGCGATGCCGCGCCCCAGTACGCGACGTGCGGGGTGAACGGCGCGAGCGCCAGCCAGGCAGCCAGCGCCGCGATCATCGCGAGCGGGGCGGCGAGGATGCGTGCGGGCCACTGCATGCTGTTGTTGCACTTGCTACTACTGCGCGCGGGAGTGGCCGAGCATGTCCTCCCACTCCACGATCTTCTTGCGCTCGCGCGGGAAGGTGGCGTCGGCGGCGCCGAGTGCGCGCTCGGCCTCGTCGAGCTTGTACCAGCCTTCCCAGGTGGCGTAGTCCACGCCGCGCTCGCGCAGCAGGTCGAAGATGTCGTCGGCGCCGGTGTGCGTCGGCGCGGCGAGCTTGCCGGCGTCCGCGTCGGCGATGAGCATGTCGGTGGTTTCCTTGGCGTCGGACTTGGTGTTGCCGATCAGGCCGACGGGTCCACGCTTGATCCAGCCGGTGACGTAGAGCTTGTCCTCCGGTGCGGCGCCTTCCTCGGCGGTGACCAGGACGTGGCCGCCGTCGTTGGGGATGACGTGGCGCTCCAGGTCGAACGGCACGCCCTCGACCGGCTCGGAGCGGTAGCCCACCGCGTGGTAGACCTGCTGGACCGGCCAGTCGGTGAACTTGCCGGTGCCGCGGATGCCGCCGTTGCCGTCGAGTTCCTGGCGCTCGGTGCGGATACCGGTCACGGCGCCGGAGTCGTCGGTGAGCACCTCCACCGGCTCCTCGAAGAAGTGGATGTGGATCTTGTGCGGCGCGTCGTCCGGCTCGCGCATGGCGTACTGCTCCAGCACCTGGCAGTTCAGGTCGACGGACTTGTCGGAGCGGCGGACCTGCTCGGACAGCTCGTCGTAGTCGATGTCCTCCGGGTCCACGAGCACCTGAATGGTGTCGGACTCGTCGAGCTCGCGCAGCTCCTTCGGCGTGAACTTCGCCTGGGCGGGGCCGCGGCGGCCGAACATGTGCACAGTCTCGGCCTTGTTGTTCTTCAGGGACTCGTAGACGTTGTCCGGGATTTCGGTGACCGTGAGCTCGTCGCCGGTCTTGGCCAGGATGCGGGAGATATCGAGTGCTACGTTGCCCACGCCGACGACGGCGACTTCCTTGGCCTCGAGGTTCCAGTTGCGCTCGAAGCGCGGGTTGCCGTCGTAGAAGCCGACGAACTCGCCGGCGCCGATGGACTTGTCGCCGCCCGGGATGAGCAGCTCGCGGTCGCGCACGGCGCCGGTGGAGATAACGACGGCGTCGTAGTAGTCGCGCAGGTCGTCGACAGTGATGTCGCGGCCGACGGTGACGTTGGCGATCAGGCGCAGCTTGTCCTTGTCCAGCACGTTGTGCAGGGACTTCACAATGCCCTTAATTCGCGGGTGGTCGGGTGCCACGCCGTAACGGATCAGGCCGAAGGGGGCGGGCATCTGCTCGAAGAGGTCGACGTGGACGTCGTGCTCTTCGTTGCGGATTAGCAGGTCGGAGGCGTAAATGCCGGCTGGTCCGGCTCCAACTACGGCGACGCGCAGGCTCATAAGTTTGTTGTCCTTTCGCAAAAGGGTGTGTTGATGTTGGACACTATAGCGTATAGACCGAGTGGTCTTAAACCTGCAAATAATTTCATCCAACATAACCGCAGTAGCTTTACATTCACCGCCTTAACCGGCACTTTCGCCAGTCCGGTTGTTTTAGACCAAGTAGTCCGGCACTATTGGCCAGCAATAGCTCCGGGCCGCCCGGATGTGTACAGAGTTGTCTAGTTAGGGAGAGCAGATGAGCGCACCCACGAAGCCCAGGTCCAAAAAACCGGAGGGGCAGTGGCTTATCGACGGCTCCACGCCGCTGAACCACGACGAGGAGATCAAACAGGAATCCCCGGTCCTGGACGTCAAGCAGCGCGTGATCGACGTCTACTCCAAGGGCGGCTTCGACTCCATAGACCGCGAGGACCTCTACCCGCGCTTTAAGTGGCTCGGCCTATACACCCAGCGCAAGCAGAACCTGGGCGGGGAGTTCACCGGCGAGGACAACAGCGTGCTCGAAGACAAGTACTTCATGATGCGCATCCGCTTCGACGGCGGCATCTGCTCCACCGCGCAGGCCCGCGCCGTCGGCGAGCTCTCCCGCGACTACGCGCGCTCCACCGTGGATCTGACGGACCGCCAGAACATCCAGTTCCACTGGGTGCGCATCGAGGACGTCCCCGCGATCTGGGACAAGCTCGAAGACAACGGACTGAACACTTGGGACGCCTGCGGCGACGTGCCGCGCGTGATCCTGGGCTCCCCGGTCGCCGGCATCGCGAAGGACGAGATCATCGACGCCACCCCGGCGATCCGCGAGATCCAGAAGATCGTCACCAACGACGAGTTCCAGAACCTGCCGCGCAAGTTCAAGACCGCCATCTCCGGCAACGCCCGCCAGGACGTCGTCCACGAGATCAACGACCTCGCCTTCATCGGCGTCGAGCACCCCGAGCTCGGCCCCGGCTTCGAGTGCTACGTCGGCGGCGGCCTGTCCACCAACCCGATGCTCGCGCAGTCCCTCGGCGCATTCGTCACCCTCGAGCAGGTGCCGGAGGTGTGGGCGAACGTGGTGCGCATCTTCCGCGACTACGGCTACCGCCGCCTGCGCAACCGCGCGCGCCTGAAGTTCCTGGTCAAGGAGTGGGGTGTGGAGAAGTTCCGCCAGATCCTCGAAGAGGACTACTTGGGCTATGCGCTTGCGGACGGACCAAAGGCCCCCAACAACCTGGTCGACCGCGACCACATCGGCGTGCACGAGCAGAAGGACGGCAACGTCTACATCGGTGTCAAGCCGACGCTGGGGCACATGTCCGGCGAGCAGCTCATCGCGCTGGCCGACCTCGCAGAACGCTACGGCGTGACCGATCTGCGCTTCACTCCGTTCAAGGAGGTGCTGCTGCTCGGGGTCGCACCGGAGGACGTCGAGAAGCTGCAGGCTGATTTGGAGGAGATGGGCCTGTACTCCAAGCCCTCCGAGTTCCGCCGCGGCCTGCTCAGCTGCACCGGCCTGGAGTACTGCAAGCTCGCGCACGTGACCACCAAGTCCCGCGCGATCGAGCTGGCGGATGAGCTGGAGGAGCGCTTCGGCGACCTGGATTCCCCGATCACCATTTCGCTCAACGGCTGCCCGAACGCGTGCGCGCGCCACCAGGTTTCCGACATCGGCTTGAAGGGCCAGATGGTGGCGAACGATGCCGGCGAGAAGGTCGAGGGCTTCCAGGTGCACCTCGGCGGCACCATCGGCGAGGGCGCGAACTTCGGCCGCAAGGTGCGCGGCCACAAGGTGCTGTCCACCGAGCTGACGGATTACGTCACGCGCGTGGTGCAGCATTACGTGGATAAGCGCGAGGACGGCGAGACATTCCGTCAATGGGTCGCCCGCGCGGACGAGGACGACCTGCGATGAGCTTTCGCCGGGCCCCGAATCCGAACCGCAATTTCCCCTCGTTTTGTCCCTATTGTGGCGGGGAGGACCTCTGGCCCAACGAGGAGACGGACTTTGCCTGGAAGTGCGGGGAGTGCCTGCGTGTTTTCGAGGTGAAGTACCACGGCCAGGACGATCCGGACACCCCGCACGCGCCCGCGCCGTCGACGGAGGAGGCGCTGCAGGCCTCCCTGGCGCGGCACGGGCATACCGCAGTAGTGAAGGAAGAGAAGCGATGACCAACCTGCTCAACCAGCCGGGAGGAAACTTCCGCGACCCCGAGATCAGCCCGGCAGGGCCGAGGGAGACGGCGGCGTTGCCGGAGGACGTCGCGAAGCAAAACGCCCAGTTAGTCGAGGAGTGGGCACCCAAGCTTTACGACGCATCCGCCGCCGACATCTTGAGCTGGGCCCACGAGCATGCCCCCGGCAAGCTGGTGGTGACCCTGTCCATGGAAAACACCGTGCTGGCGGAGCTGGCCGAGCGCCACCTGCCCGACGCCGACTTCCTGTTCCTGGACACCGAGTACCACTTCCCGGAGACGTTGGAGGTGGCCGACGCCGTGGAGGCGCGCTACCCGACGCACACGCTGGTGCGCGCGAAAGCCCAGCTCACCCGCCCGGAGCAGGACGAGGTGTACGGCCCGAACCTGTACCTGCGCAATCCCGGCGCGTGCTGCCGGATGCGCAAGGTGGAGCCGCTGGCGGTGCACATGAGCCCGTACGCCGGATGGATCACCGGCCTGCGCCGCGCCGACGGCCCCACCCGCGCTGAGGCACCCGCGCTGAGCCTGGATGGAACCGGCCGGCTGAAGATCTCCCCGCTGGTGACCTGGTCGCTGGAGGACACTGAGGCCTTCGAGGAGGACAACGACCTGATCATCCACCCGCTGACCCGCCAGGGCTACCCCTCCATCGGCTGCGCCACCTGCACCATGCCGGTGGCCGAGGGGGAGGACCCGCGCGCCGGGCGCTGGGCGTTCGCATCCAAGACTGAGTGCGGCCTGCACGAATAAAAGGAGTGTTAGAGAAGATGACGCAAGCAACGACAACTGAGCTGTCGCCGCACCTGAAGGACTTGGAAAACGAGTCCATCCACATCATCCGCGAGGTGGCTGGGCAGTTCGACAAGATCGGCCTGCTGTTTTCCGGCGGCAAGGACTCGTGCGTGGTGCTCGAGCTGGCGCGCCGGGCGTTCGCGCCGGCGGCGATGCCGATTGAGCTGCTGCACGTGGACACGGGGCATAACTTCCCGGAGGTGATCCAGTTCCGCGACGAGCTCGTGGAGAAGCACGGGCTGCGCCTGCGCGTGGCCGAGGTGCAGGACTGGATTGACCGCGGCGACCTGCAGGAACGTCCCGACGGCACCCGCAACCCGCTGCAGACCGTGCCGCTGGTGGAGACCATCGCGGAGGTCGGCTACAACGCCGTGTTGGGCGGCGCGCGCCGCGACGAGGAGCGCGCCCGCGCCAAGGAGCGCGTGTTCTCCGTGCGCGACTCCTTCGGCGGCTGGGACCCGCGCCGCCAGCGACCCGAGCTGTGGGACCTGTACAACGGCGCGACGCTGCCGGGCGAGAACGTGCGCGTGTTCCCCATCTCCAACTGGACTGAGGCGGACGTGTGGGAGTACATCGGCGCGCGCGGGATTGCCCTGCCGTCGATTTACTTCGCGCACGACCGCGAGGTGTTCGGCCGCGACGGCATGTGGCTGACCCCGGGCGAGTGGGGCGGCCCGCGCGAGGGCGAGGAGCTTCAGACCCGCCGCGTGCGCTACCGCACTGTGGGCGACATGTCCTGCACGGGCGCGGTTGATTCGGACGCGTCCACGATCGACGAGGTGCTCGTCGAGATTGCCAACTCCACCCTGACCGAGCGCGGCGCGACGCGCGCCGACGACCGTCTGAGCGAATCCGCCATGGAAGACCGCAAGAAGGAAGGCTACTTCTGATGACTACGACTACCGCTCCAGCCGCCTCCGCCGCAGCCGCTTTGGCGGACCGCGAAACGCTGCGCCTGTGCACCGCCGGCTCCGTCGACGACGGCAAGTCCACCTTCGTCGGCCGCCTCCTGCACGACACGAAGTCCGTCCTCGCCGACCAGCTCGCCTCCGTGAAGCGCACCTCCGCGGACCGCGGCTTCGAGGGCCTCGACCTTTCCTTGCTTGTCGACGGGCTTCGCGCCGAACGCGAACAGGGCATCACCATCGACGTGGCCTACCGCTACTTCGCTACCGACAAGCGCACCTTCATCCTCGCCGACACACCGGGCCACGTGCAGTACACGCGCAACACCGTGACCGGCATGTCCACCTCCCAGGTGGTCGTGCTGCTGGTGGACGCCCGCAACGGCGTGGTGGAGCAGACCATCCGCCACCTCACCGTGGCCAAGCTTTTGGGCGTGCGCACCGTGATCCTGGCGGTGAACAAGATCGACCTGGTCGGCTACTCCGAGGAGACCTTCAACGAGATTAAGGTGGCATTCGACGCCAAGGCCGCCGAGCTGGGCATCGAGGACCCGCACGTGGTGCCGATCTCCGCGCTCAAGGGCGACAACGTGGCTGAACTGTCCGCGGAGACCCCCTGGTATACCGGCCCGACCGTGCTGGAGCTGCTGGAGACCATCCCGGTCAACCACGGCCGCGCCGATGACCTGGACTTCCGCTTCAACATCCAGTACGTGCTTCGCGAGCACGCCACCGACTACCGCGCCTACGCCGGCCGCGTCAACGCCGGTTCCGTCTCCGTCGGTGACGAGATCCTTGCCCCCTACGGCCGGAAAACCACCGTGGCCGGCATCGACTCCACCGACGGCCCAGTGGACACCGCCCACGCCGGCGACTCCGTCGCCCTGCGCCTCGCCGACGAGATCGACCTGACCCGCGGCGACCTTCTGGCCTCGCAATCTCGGCCGGAGGACGTGCGCGAGTTCGCTGCCACCGTGGTGGGGCTGACCGAGAAGGAGCTGCGCGCCGGGCAGGCCGTGAAGCTGCGCATCGGCACCGCGTTCGTGCGCGCCCGGGTGGCCAGCGTGGACCGCGTCCTCGACATTGACGGCGCCGCCGGCGACAACACCTCGCCCGAGGCTGTCGCACTCAACGAGATCGCGCACGTGACCATCCAGACCGCCGACGAGCTGCCGGTCGAGCCCTACGCCGCCCGCGGCGCGGTGGGCAACTTCCTGCTCGTGGACCAGTCTTCCGGCAACACGCTGGCCGCGGGTCTCGTCGGAAAGCGCCTGCGCTAGGAGCACCCGCCATGACCGCGCTGATCACCCTCTCCCACGGCTCGCGCCACCCGCGCGCCAAGGAGGGCATCCGCGCGCTCACCGAAGCGGCGGCCGAAACGCTCGGGGTGGAGTGGGCGGACGCGCACCTCGAGTTCGACCGCCCCACCCTCGCCGAAGCAGCCGCCGCGCTGGACAGCCCGCGCGCCATCGTCGTGCCGCTGCTGTTCACCCGCGCGTTCCACGCGAAGGTGGACGTGCCGGCCCACCTCGCCGAGGCGCGGGCCCACTGCGACCTCACCCTCGCCGAGCCGCTGGGCACCGGCCCCGACATCGCCGAGGTCCTGCACAAGCGTTTGCTTATCGACGCCCCTTCGGCGCCCCACGCCACCCTCTTCCCCGTCGGCACATCAGATACCGAACAGGCGGCGAACTACACACGTCTGGCATCTGACCTGGCACGTTTGGCCGGGATCGAGGTGTCGGTGGTGCAGGCGACTGGGGGCGACCGGAGGTTCGTCGATAGGCACACGCACGTGCTGCCGCTGTTTGTCACCCACGGAACACTCCTGGACCGGATCCCGCTGCACCTGTCAGCTTCTGGGCCGTTAACCACAGACCTCGCGGACGTCGTTGCCAACCGATACCGCGCCGCCGAAAAGGACGCCTGAAATGTACAAGATTGAGACGCTGCTGCTCATCGCCGTGGCCGGCCTGGCCGCCCAACTTGTCGACGGCGGCCTCGGCATGGGCTTCGGCGCCACCTCGTCGACCATGCTCATCGCGCTGGCCGGGCTCACGCCCGCCGCCGCGTCCGCCGTCGTGCACACCGCCGAGCTGGGCACCACGCTGGCCTCCGGCGTCGCGCACACCCGCTTCGGCAACGTGGACTGGCGCACGGCGTTCGCCATCGGCATCCCCGGCGCAATCGGCGCTTTCCTCGGCGCGACGGTGCTGGTGCGCCTGTCCACCGAAGCGGCGCGGCCGGTGATGTCGCTGATCCTCGCGCTGATCGGGCTGAACCTGATGCTGCGCTTCGCGCGCGGGCTGACGCAGCGCAAGCTGGCTGAAAAGCCGCACTCGCGCGGATTCCTGGCCGGGCTGGGCCTGTTCGGCGGCTTCGTGGACGCCACCGGGGGCGGTGGCTGGGGGCCCGTAACCACCTCAACGTTGCTGTCCGCCGGGCGCTCGGAGCCGCGCCGCATCGTCGGCACCGTCAACACGGCCGAGTTCCTGGTCACCATGGCCGCCACCCTCGGCTTCGCGGTAGGCATGTGGAACGACCTGATGGCCAACCTCGCCGGGGTGCTCGCGCTGTTGGCAGGCGGAGTCATCGCCGCGCCGATCGGCGCGTGGGTGGTCACCCGCATGAACCCCATCGCCCTCGGCGGGGTGGTGGGCACCCTGATTGTGTTCTTGAACCTGCCGGTGGTGCTGAAGTTCCTCGGCGTGGACTCCGGACTGTGGGCCGTGCGCGTTGCCGTCCTGATCGTGGGCGCGGCGCTATCCGTGCGAGGCGTGCTCAAGGCCCGGGAGAACTCGAGGGCCGCCGGGGAGCGCGAGGGCGCGACAGTGGTCGACCCGGAGCCAGCGCGCCTACGATAAGCAACCATGTCTGACTTGCTTATCGTCGCAGCCATGAAGGAAGAAGCCGCGGACATCATGTCCGGAGGCGACCACGAGGTGCTCATCACCGGCATCGGCACCCTGCCCGCCGCAATCGCGCTGACCCGCCGCCTATCCGAAGGCCCTCTGCCGTCGCGCGTGATCAACGTCGGCACCGCCGGCGCCCTGGTGGACTTGGAGCCCGGCGTCTACGAGGTTTCCGACGCCGTCAAGCACGACTTCAAAGTCGGCGGCACCTCCGAGATCACCGACTTTGTCTACCCGCGCTGGTTCTCCTTCGACCCGCTCACCGAGCTGCCCAAGGCCAAGCTCGCCACCGGCGACGCGTTTGTGAACCGCTCCGACCTGCGCGACGAGCTCGCCCGCGAGTGCCAGCTCGTGGACATGGAGGGCTACGCCCTGGCAGCGGTGTGCTCCACGTTCGGTGTGCCGCTGACCCTGCTCAAGCAGGTCTCCGACTCGGCCGACGAGTCCGCCTCCGAGGTCTGGGAGGCAGCCCTGGAGCGCGCCCGCGTCGAGCTGGAGCAGGCGCTGCGCGACCACCTGCGGTAATCCAATCACTTCGACGGACTCGCCTATTCTTCGATCGCTGGCGCCGGCTTCCAATGGGCCTTTCCAGACTCGACTCCGTTGAGAATGCGGATCGTCTAGTAGCCCACCCAACGCTGCTAGACGATCAGCCAAGCCGGGTGGTGTTTCCCCAGGTGATGTTGAAAACGATTGCCGGTATTGGCCTAATCGTCTAGCGTTTCGCTGAGGTTGCTAGACGATTCGAACTTTCGACAGCACTGAACCGGAGAATCGGTCCGCGCTGAAGCCAACTCCCACATCAGGCAAAGAAAACGCCCGCCGGGGCAAACCCAGCGGGCGGAGGGAACAGGGCCCTACTTCGCGAACTCCTCCACGATCGTGGCGTTGAACGCCGGCAGGTCGTCCGGGGTGCGAGAGGAGATGAAGCCGGAGTCGACCACAACTTCCTCGTCGACCCAGTTGGCGCCGGCGTTGGCCAGGTCGGTCTTGACGTTGGCTACGGAGGTGAGCTTGACGCCCTTGAGCAGGTCGGCATCGGCAAGGATCCAGCCGCCGTGGCAGATCACACCGATCGGCTTGCCGGCATCCTTGAACGCCTTGACCAGGGCGACGGCGTCGGCGTCGGTGCGGATGGTGTCGGCGTTAATGGTGCCGCCGGGCAGGATAAGCGCGTCGAACTCGTCGACGGAGGCGTCGGCAGTCTTGGCGTCGACAGCTACCTTCGCGCCCTTCTTGCCCTCGATCTCACCGGTCTCGGTGGAGACGACCTTGGTGGTCGCACCGGCGGACTCTACGGCCTCCTTCGGGGAGGTCAGCTCCGAATCCTCAAAGCCGTTGGTGGCGATGATCGCGATGTTCTTGCCGTTGAGGTCGGCCATGGTTTACGTCCTTTCGTCGATGAGTAAGTGTGGCGCCCACCGTACCTATTCTTCGTCGTTGATGGCGTGGGTGCGGCCCGGGACGTCGGGCTCTCCCTCGGCGTCGCCAAGCGGCACGCGGGTGGAGCCGAGGCCTTCCTTGACGGGGACCTTGGTGTTGGACTTCTCGCGCTTCGCCATGCTCATCATGTGGTCGCGCACGGCGAGGAAGGAAGACTTCGAGTCCATGGTTTGGGTCTGTTGCGTGGCCATGGCTATCTCGTCTGCGGTGATTTCACCGGAGCGCAGCGAGACCATCTCCGCCCAGTAGCGCAGCCACACCGCGGCGACGGCGGCGACCGGCACGGCGAGGAACGCGCCGACGATGCCGAACAGGGTGCCGCCCACGGCCACGGCGAGCAGGACCACGGCGGCGTGCAGGCCCATGGCCTGGGACTGCAGGATCGGGGAGAGAACGTTGCCCTCCAGCTGCTGCACGGCGATGATGAGGATCAGCACGAACACGGCGTTCATGAACCCGTTGGACACCAGCGCGATGATCACAGCCAGTGCGCCTGCGGAGATCGCACCGACGATGGGGATGAAGCCGGCGAAGAAGGTCACCACAGCCAGCACCGGCCACAGCGGCACGCCCAGGAAGATCAGGCCCAGGCCGATGAAGATGGCGTCCACCAAGGACACGATGGCCTGGGTGCGGATGAAGCCGGACAGGGTGTTCCAGGAGCGCATGCACACCTCGGTGAGGTGCCAGCCGGCGCGCACGCCGGTGTACTTGCGGACCCACGGCAGGAAGCGGTCGCCGTCTTTGAGGAAGAAGAACAGCAGCACGAGTGTCAACGCGAGCGTCGTGCCTACCGACGTAATCGCGCCGATGCCGGAGAACACCCCGGAGGCGATGTTCGACGCCTGGCCCTTCACAAACGCGGTGGCCTGGTCCACGGCCTGCTGGATGCGTTCCGGCTCGAGGAAGGTGAAGTTCTGTTCCTTCAGCCAGGCGATGATCTGGTTGATGCCCTGTTCCGCCTGGTGGCCGAGTTCGGTGCCTTGCGACTTCACGGTTGGCGCCATTGCGGCGATGATGCCGCCGAGGATGCCGAAGGTGCCGATCAGCGTGATGAACACGGCGAGGGCGGCGGGGATCTTGTGGTTTCGCATCCAGCGCACCGGCGGCCACAGCACGGTGGCCAGGATCAGGGCGAGCAGGATGGGAAGCAGGCCCATCCAGACCCATTTGAGCAGGTAGAGCAGGATCGCGGTGGCGGCGACGATGATGATGAAGCGCAGCGCCCATGCGGCGGCGGTGCGGCCGTCGGAGGCGATGATGTCGCCGCGGTCTACGGGCTCCTTGGAGAGCTCCTGGGCCGCGTCTGCCGGAGTGGGCAGCATCCGGACATCGTCGACGGCGGTGTCGAGTGCGCCGACGTAGTCGTTGTTTTCGTGTTTAGTCACGCGCTCATTGTGCCAGAGATGCTGGTTAATGCATATGTGTGGGGAGCCGGAGGGACGTCGATAGGCAAAATGTCCTAGACCACACGGCAATAAAAGTGTAGCGTGAACCACAAACAATACTCGATGTAAGAAAGGCCTGGACATGACCGTTTACCCGAACCCTGGAACTGAAGGCTCGAACGTCAAGTACCGCGAGCGCTACGACAACTACATCGGCGGCGACTGGGTCGCCCCGGTGGACGGCGAGTACTTCGACAACATCACCCCCGTCACCGGCGAGGTGTTCTGCCAGGTCGCGCGCGGTAAGGAAGCCGACATCAACCTCGCGCTCGACGCCGCGCACAAGGCCGCGCCCGCTTGGGGCAAGACCTCCCCGGCGGAGCGCGCGATGGTGCTGCTGAAGATCGCGGACCGCATGGAGGAGCACCTCGAGGAGCTCGCCGTGGCGGAAACCTGGGAGAACGGCAAGGCGGTGCGCGAGACGCTCGCCGCCGACATCCCGCTGGCCATCGACCACTTCCGTTACTACGCGGGTGCGCTGCGCGCGCAGGAGGGTCGCCTGAGCCAGATCGACGAGGACACCGTCGCCTACCACTTCAACGAGCCGCTCGGTGTGGTCGGCCAGATCATTCCGTGGAACTTCCCGTTGCTCATGGCCGCGTGGAAGCTCGCCCCGGCGCTGGCTGCGGGCAACGCGATCGTGCTCAAGCCGGCGGAGCAGACCCCGGCGTCGATCCTGTACCTGATGGATCTGGTCGGCGACCTTATCCCGGCGGGCGTGCTGAACATCGTCAACGGCATGGGCGACGAGGCGGGTGCTGCGCTGTCCGGCTCCGACCGTATTGCCAAGATCGCCTTCACCGGCTCGACCGAGGTGGGCAAGGTCATCAACAAGGCCGCGGCGGACAAGATCATCCCGGTCACCCTCGAGCTCGGCGGCAAGTCCCCGGCGCTGTTCTTCGAGGACATCTTTGAAAAGGACGACGACTTCAAGAAGAAGGCCATCGAGGGCTTCGCCATGTTCGCGCTGAACCAGGGCGAGGTGTGCACCTGCCCGTCGCGCGCGCTGGTGCACGAGTCCATCGCGGACGAGTTCCTGGAGCTCGGCGTGCAGCGCGTCAAGCAAATCAAGACCGGCAACCCGCTGGACACCGAGACCATGATGGGTGCGCAGGCCTCCACCGAGCAGATGAACAAGATCCAGTCCTACCTGGAGCTTGGGCCCCAGGAGGGCGCGGAGGTGCTCACCGGCGGCGGTGTGAACAAGATCGACGGCCTGGAAAACGGCCTCTACATCGAGCCGACCGTGTTCAAGGGCACCAACGACATGCGCATCTTCCAGGAGGAGATCTTCGGCCCGGTGATGTCCGTGACCACTTTCAAGGACTTCGACGAGGCCATCTCCATCGCCAACGACACCATCTACGGTCTGGGCGCGGGTGTGTGGGCGCGCTCCGGCACCACGGCATACAAGGCCGGCCGCGCCATTCAGGCTGGTCGCGTGTGGGTGAACCAGTACCACACCTACCCGGCGCACGCGGCGTTCGGCGGCTACAAGCAGTCCGGCATCGGCCGCGAGACGCACCTGATGATGCTGGACCACTACCAGCAGACCAAGAACCTCCTGGTGTCCTACTCCGAGCAGGAGACTGGCCTGTTCTAAGCAGTTGCTTCTCGACGTTTACGCCTCCGGTTGCCCTCGCAACCGGAGGCTTTTTCTTGGCGTTGAGCTGCGGGAACAAAGAAAGTTGCGTCAAGTGGGAACAACTTTGCCGCACGTGCCGTTGTTACCTATGAGTGCGACAGACTCAAGAACGTCGCCGCCGGTGTTATAGTGGTGGCCGTCAAGTTGAGTCGGAGCACATCAACTTACTGATAAACCACTTCTCAACAGGAGGAATAACTCTTATGGCACGTGCAGTTGGTATTGACCTTGGCACCACGAACTCGGTCGTCTCCGTCCTCGAGGGTGGCGAGCCGGTCGTCATCGCTAACGCGGAGGGCTCCCGCACCACCCCGTCCGTCGTCGCTTTCGCGAAGAACGGCGAGGTCCTGGTTGGCCAGTCCGCGAAGAACCAGGCTGTGACCAACGTCGACCGCACCATCCGCTCCGTCAAGCGCCACATGGGCGAGGACTGGACCGTGGAGATCGACGACAAGAAGTACACCCCGCAGGAGATCTCCGCCCGCACCCTGCAGAAGCTGAAGCGCGACGCTGAGGCGTACCTCGGTGAGGAAGTCACCGAGGCTGTTATTACCGTCCCGGCGTACTTCGAGGACGCTCAGCGTCAGGCCACCAAGGAGGCCGGCCAGATCGCGGGCCTGGATGTGCTGCGCATTGTCAACGAGCCGACCGCGGCTGCCCTGGCGTACGGCCTGGACAAGAACGAGAAGGAAGAGACCATCCTGGTCTTCGACCTTGGCGGCGGCACCTTCGACGTGTCCCTGCTGGAGATCGGCGACGGTGTCGTCGAGGTGCTGGCTACCGCCGGCGACAACGAGCTCGGCGGCGATGACTGGGACAACCGCATCGTCGAGTGGCTCGTGGACAAGTTCAAGTCCCAGAACGGCGTCGACCTGTCCAAGGACAAGATGGCTATGCAGCGTCTGCGCGAGGCTGCGGAGAAGGCCAAGATTGAGCTGTCGTCCGCACAGCAGGCCTCCATCAACCTGCCGTACATCACGGTGGACTCCGAGAAGAACCCGCTGTTCCTGGATGAGACGCTGACCCGCACCGAGTTCCAGAAGATCACCTCCGACCTGCTGGACCGCACCAAGAGCCCGTTCAACCAGGTGGTCAAGGATGCCGGCATGTCCGTCGGCGACATCGACCACGTGGTCCTGGTCGGCGGCTCCACCCGCATGCCGGCCGTGTCCGAGCTGGTCAAGGAACTGACCGGCAAGGAGCCGAACAAGTCCGTCAACCCGGACGAGGTTGTGGCGCTGGGCGCTGCTCTGCAGGCTGGCGTGCTGCGCGGCGACGTCAAGGACGTGCTGCTTCTCGACGTCACTCCGCTTTCCCTCGGCATCGAGACCAAGGGCGGCGTGATGACCAAGCTCATCGAGCGCAACACCACCATCCCGACGAAGCGTTCGGAGACCTTCACCACGGCTGAGGACAACCAGCCGTCCGTGCAGATCCAGGTCTTCCAGGGCGAGCGCGAGATCGCGTCCGCGAACAAGCTGCTCGGCTCCTTCGAGCTGGCGGGCATCGCACCGGCTCCGCGTGGTGTGCCGCAGATCGAGGTCACCTTCGACATCGACGCCAACGGCATCGTGTCCGTGTCCGCGAAGGACAAGGCCACCGGCAAGGAGAACACGATCAAGATCCAGGACGGCTCCGGTCTGTCCGACGAAGAGATCGATCGCATGATCAAGGACGCCGAGGCTCACGCCGACGAGGACAAGAAGCGCCGCGAGGAGCAGGAGACCCGCAACAACGCGGAGACCATGGCCTACCAGACCCGCAAGTTCATGGATGAAAACGGCGAGAAGCTGCCGGAGGACATCAAGGGCCGCGTGACCGAGGCTGCCGACGCCGTGGACGAGGCACTCAAGGGCGAGGACTTGGACGCCATCAAGTCCGCCGTGGAGAAGCTCAACACCGAGTCCCAGGCAATGGGCACCGCGCTCTACGAGGCTCAGGCGAACGAGGGCGCAACCCAGGCTGACGCCGCCGCAGGCGACGACAACGTGGTCGACGCCGAGGTTGTCGAGGACGACGACGCAACCGATTCCGACAACAAGTAGACCCGGCCCAGCAACCGAGAAAGGAGGCGACCTCTGATGACGAACCCGCACAATGAGCAGATGCCGGACAACCCGGGCGCTCCGGAGGCCACGGACCCCGAGTACGTGTCCCCCGACCAGGCGGAAACGCTCGCCGACGAGGCCGCTGAGTCCGAGGCGCTTGCCACGGACGAAGACCCCCTCTTAGCCGCGGACGCCGAGCTCGAGGACGCCGCGAAGATCGCGGAGAACGAGATCGACCCGGATGTGGACGGGGATGGCGCAGTCAGCGACATCGAGCTGCAGCTGGCGGAGCGCACCGAGTCGCTCCAGCGAGTCAGCGCGGAGTACGCCAACTACCGCCGCCGCACCGAGCGTGAGCGCGGCGAGCTGGCCAACACTGCGAAGGCGAAGTTCGCCACCCAGCTGCTGCCGCTTCTGGACGACCTGGATCTGGCCGAGCAGCACGGCGACTTGGAGCAGGGCCCGCTGAAGGCGTTTGCCGACAAGTTCCGCACGATCGTTGCCGGCCAGGGCATCAAGGAGTTCGGCGCCGAGGGCGATGCGTTCAACCCGGAGATCCACGAGGCAGTGCAGGACCTGTCCCAGGGCGACACCAAGGCCGTGGGCACGGTGCTGCGCAAGGGCTACATGATCGGGGACCGCCTGGTGCGAAACGCCATGGTGATCATTGCGGATCCAGCCGATCCCGCCGAGCCGGCCGGCGAGCCAGAAGCCGACACCACCGAGTAACCAACACGCTCGGATGCCAGGGCCGGGGAATGAGGTAGCGCGGAGACCCACGCGGCCTCGTCCCCGGCCTTTGTACTTAGATAAATTAGTGAACAAACTTTAGCGAGACAGACTCAATACTCTTTGTAGAGGAAAGGAGGGTGCGAGATGGCTATGCAGCAAGAATGGGCAGATAAGGATTATTACGGCGACTTGGGCGTGAGCTCGTCGGCAAGCGCTGCCGACATTAAGAAGGCATACCGCAAGCTCGCACGCGAAAACCACCCCGATTCCAACCCCGGCGACAAGAAGGCGGAGGAGAAGTTCAAGCGGGTGGCCGAGGCGTACGACGTTATCGGCGACGAGCAGAAGCGCAAGGAATACGACCAGCTGAAATCCATGATCAGCTCGGGCGGCTTCGGCCGGTTCGGGCGGGGAGGAGGGTCCGGCTTTCCGGGCGGGTTTCGCGGCACGGAAGCGGAATTCGACCTCTCCGACATCTTCGGATCAGCCGCTGGTGGACAAGCTGGAGACAGCGGCCTTGGTGATATCTTCGGTGGCTTCTTTGGCGGCCGCGGCGGTGCTGGCAGGAACGCTCGGCCGTCGCGGGGGGCCGACGTCGAAACGGAAATAACCCTCGACTTCCGCGAAGCAGCCAAGGGCACGACCATCCCGGTCGAGCTCACCGGCGAGGCGCCGTGCACCACTTGCCACGGCTCCGGCTCCAAGGACGGCAAGACGCATACCTGCCAGACGTGTTCCGGTTCCGGCTTCATCCGCGAGAACTCCGGCGCGTTCGGCATGGCGCGTCCCTGCACGAACTGTGGCGGCACCGGCGAGATCATCGAGGACCCCTGCACCACCTGCGGCGGCACCGGCACCGTGCGGCGCACCCGCTCGATCACCGTGCGCATCCCCGCCGGCGTGATCGACGGGCAGAAGGTGCGCCTGGCAGGCCAAGGCGAGGCGGGCCCGAACGGCACGCCCGCCGGCGACCTGTTTGTCACCGTGCACGTGCGAGGCGACGAGGTGTTCACCCGCTCCGGCGACGACCTCGAGGTCACCGTCCCGGTCGCGTTCTCCGAGGTCGCCCTCGGCGCGACCATCACGGTGCCCACCCTGGACAGCCCGGTGAAGGTGAAAGTCCCCGCCGGCACCCCGAATGGGCGCACCCTGCGCGTGAAGGGCCGCGGCATCCCGAAGCGCTCCGGCGCAGGCGACCTGATGGTCACCGTCGAGGTGAAGGTGCCCAAGGATCTGGATCCGTCCGCCACCTCCGCGCTGCGCGCCTACGCCCAGGCTGAGAAGGACTCCGGCTTCGACCCGCGCGCCGGGTGGGCCGGGCTCTAGCCCAGGAAGGAGGTGTAGACGATGGATGAAAAACAGGAGTACTTTGTCATCTCCGTTGCCGCCGAGCTGACCGGCATGCACGCGCAGACCCTGCGCACCTACGACCGGCTCGGCCTGGTCACGCCGATGCGCACCAAGGGCGGCGGCCGCCGCTACTCGCGCCGCGACATCTCCATGCTGCGCCGCATCCAGCACCTCTCCCAGGAGGAGGGCGTCAACCTCGCCGGCATCAAGACGATCATCGAGCTGTCCCAACAGATCGAGGACCTCCAAGACGAGCTGGAAACCCAGCGCGGCCACAACGAGGAGCTGCGCCAGAAGTTGCAGTCCGGTTCTCGCCGGGGCGGCGAGCTCGTGCACGTGCCCCGCTCCACTGCGGTGGTCACGTGGGAGCCAGCTGCTTCTCGACGTCGCCGGCGCTCCGCGCGGTAGGTACACACCGCCGGTTGGGGGTGGTGTAGCTAAAAGGTGTCTAAGCAGCGCCTTTAATCTGCATAAAATAGGCCCGAGCCGTTGAAAGGCTCGGGCTTTCGCCATATTCTCCTTTTGGTAACACTTCCAGGGTTTGGACAGGGTCGCTCCAGTTTCTGCCAAGTTCTGGTCCTGATAAAGGAGATCCTATGGGCGCATCCCGCTCTGTTTCTGGTCCACGTTCCCTCGGCTCGCGCAGGCGGGGTACAACAATTGCGGCAGCTGCGGTGTCGTTGGCGCTGGTGGTATCGGCAGTCCAGGCAGTGACTGACACTCCTGAGTTCGCCGAAGCACAAGTGAGCGCAGATCGCGCTTCGAGCACGAAGGTGAAGCTACCTGATACAGATCTGCCATTGGAGATTAGAACGGGTGGCTGGGAACGCCTCAAATTGGAATTAGTTGATCCAGAAGAGCCGGTCTGGGTTGTGATTCGAGATGGCGACGGCGTAGAAATCTCTGCTGACATTCGGAAGTCCGGCGAAGACAATACGCTGTGGACCTACGATATTTTGGTTTCTGATAGCCCTCAAACGCTTCGGGGCACGATTGAGATCTTCGATTCCGCGGGAAATAGGATTCATGATGATCCCTTCCCGGTTTTGTTCATCACGCCTGGTTCGGATGCGGATTACTCCCCCTCTTATCTGCCTTTCGGAACTTTTCGTGAGAATCAAATCGGGAGTGTTGTGCGTGAACCTGTGCCGCCAGCTGATCTCGATAAGCCCAATCCCGTAGAAGTCGTCTACCGTTCTCTCGCTGAGCATTCAGTGTGGAAATACGGATACGATGCGTTGACTCGTGAATACCTAATTCACGTTCCGTCCCTGGAAGATATGGCGAGATCTTATGATGCTCGTTTTGAGGGAAAACCAGTTGACTGGAACCGATTCATCCAGGCAGCACCCTCTGATGATGAAGCCGTTCTGACCTTCCGTTTTGCGGACGGGTCGGAACGTGATCTCAGGGTAGTGAGTTCGATCGAACTGGATCGACCTAGCGACAACGGTGGGGGTTGGACATTTTGGGCCATGGAGGGGGACCCTGACGGCGACGAGGTTGATACTGCTACAGAGGTATTAGCTGGCTCCAATCCGTTCGACTCGAACTCCAAACCCGCGAAAATCACCCCAATTCCTGAACAGCAAGTGACAACGGGTGAGTACCTCTCAATTCCCGTTGAAGTGTCGAACATGCCGAATGGTTCCCGAATTGAGGTACGAGGCCTGCCTGAGACCATGTCCTATTCGGATCTCGGCCAGCGGATCGTGGGTGTCGTGAATGAGCGCTCTGAATTCGAGGTAACTGTGAGTCTCGTTGATGAAGACGGGTCCTCTATCTTCGGCGCAGACGGGTTTGCCATACAGACGACTTTCAGAATTTTAGCCGAGCCCCTCGAAATTTCGGCACCAGCAATGGCAGATTGGAATCAGATTCACTTTGAAGAGGGCGTCTCTGGCTATCCCGGTGAGAAAGTACGGCTGCGTGCAATTTTCTATTCATCGGACAAAGTCGTGGACGAGCCGACGAACATTCGCTACAGCTATTCGCCCCCAGTAGTAGGTGCACTCGGCGGGGGTGTATTCGAAGTACGGGTCCCAGAAAATGCGGTGCCAGGCACTACGATCGCGGTGCCAGTTGAAGCAATATACACGGACGAAAGCTCCAATGTTGCCGTAGGCGTTGTTCAGGTAATTGCGAGGCCCACTCCGACTACCGCTCCTTCGACACCGAAGCCGACCACACCAGCCCCGTCGCTTGCTCGTCCGACGGTGAGCGTCGCGCCGGATTCAGCCGAGAGGTACAGCGACCGGTACACGCCGACGTTCCCAACCGCGTATGCCCGAGCTGACAAGACAAGCCTTTCGGTCGATCCGCTGGCAACGCTGCATGACCAGGGCGAGATGTTTGACAACCAGCCGCTGCCGGTGGGAACAACGTTGAAGGCGAAGACTCCGGGTACGCAGATTGTTCGGGTTCCTGGGGAAGACGGCACCATTCGCCAACTGGTTGAGTACACTCCGCCAGCTGACGCAGCCCCGGGCGAGGTACATGAGGTCACCGTTGAGGTGGTCTACCCGGACGGATCCGTCGATGAAGTGCTGGTGCCGTTCGAAATCGTGGAAAAGACTCAGGCCGATGAGACACCGCTGGGCTACGAATCGGGCAAGGCAGCGGCGCCCAACCGCGCGGTGAAAATTGTGCAAACAGGTACCCGTGACCTGCCGGCGGACGTGGAGTTTATCGCTGGGCACAAGAACGACTTGCGCGGTTGGCGTGTTTCCGTCGACCCGCACACCGGTGATCTGCGTGCTACTGCACCTGAGAACGCCACGCCGTTGTCCTTCACCACGGTCGCGTTGTTTGCGGACGGCTCCACCAAGGAGATCACCACGATCATTGGCGTCGCCGAGGCGCGCGTAGACGCTGACCAGTACCAGCCCGTCTACCGCGAAGCTGTAGCCAAGGCAGGTGAGCAGGCTACGTCGGCTCGCCACGGCAATGTTGGAGCGAACACGAGCTTCGCGCTTGCCGACGCCGCAGGGTTGGCCGACGTAGTCGTCGATAAGCGAAATGGCACCTTCAAGGCGACGGTGCCCGCGAACGCAGTACCTGGGACGAGGTACTTCCCCGTCCTGGAGGTTCGATATGCAGACGGATCCAGCGAGTTCATCACCGCAGAGGTAGTGGCGGATTCCATCGCGCGCACCGCAAAGCCGGAGTGGGCCGAGCTGTCGGTCCCGGTAGGAGACACGACTTCAGAGGACACGAAGCGCGACGTGCCGGACAACACCACCTTCGCGTTGAAGGACACCTTCGAGGCACCAAACTGGGACGTCAGCATCGATCCGGCCACCGGTGAGCTGACCGTTCGCGCAGATGAAAACGTGCGGGTGGACGAAGAGGTTGTTATCCCGGTTGTGGCCACGTTTGAAGATAACTCCCAGAAGGAGGTGAAGGTCCGTGCGAAGGCAGCCAAGCGGACCAAACCGACTGCGCAGACACCTACTCCACCAACCAGCAAGGTGGTGACAACAACTGTCACCGCTCCGGCTCCGCCAGCTCAAAACAGCGGATCGAGTGTCGGAAGCATTCTTGCCCTCGTGCTTGGTGCGTTGGCTCTCATCGGCGGTGCGGGTTTCGCCGCCGTACAAAACCAGGACCTCATCCGCGATGTACTGCGCCAGAACGGGATCAACTTTTAGGAAGGCATCATGCGTAAACCAAAGACAATTGTTGCTCTCGCCGCCACCACTGCGCTTGCGCTGGGTGGGCTCGCGGTCGCTCCGGGTAGTCCCGCAAATGCAGCCACCGAGATAGAGGGGCAGGTTGCCAAATACACCCGCGATGGCGCTGGTTCGCTTGCAGCCGCAACCCTCGACGCAACTCATCAGTATTCGCAGTTGGAGTTCACCTGGAACGCGCCGCTGTCCGCAGCGGGAAGGCTGCGTACGGACATCCAAACGTCGATGTACATCGGCGGTGCGCCGCAGTTCACCACACCTGCACAGGTGAATCGAACCGGTGACGCAGTCGAGTTGGTGAGCGTTGACCCGGGGACGGGAATTGAAGTCGTCCGCACGATTCGAATGCACGACTCGCGTGTCGACGTCACCATTGAGGCGACGAACACCACGCCTAGACAGCAGAACCTGCAACTTGATCTTCGCCACTTTGTCCGCGCATCCATGGATGATCCAACGCAGTTCGTGGGTGAGGTCGAAGACGGAAAGATGATCGCCCGTTCTGTCACTCCGGGCTACGACATGCAGGTGGAATTCGGTGGCGACTACCAGACGTCTGGGTTCGCAGGGGAACCCAGTGAAGCCATTCCGAACGCCAGTTGGGGGCAGGATGGCCCGAAGGGAGCGCAGGCTCCAGATGGCGATGCGTCCTCGCAGGGAGCGGGTTGGTGGCGTGGCTGGAAGTCGGGGGAGACCGTGACGGCGTCGATAAGCGTCGAGCTCACGCCGCAGCTGCGTACGCAAGACATAGATGAAGACGGCATTCCCGACGAGTGGGAGCGGGGCTCATTCACACCGGAAGGCGGGCAAAGGCTCGACCTGGCGAAGTGGGGTGCGCGCCCCGATCAGAAGGACGTGTTCCTCCAGCTCAACTGGATGGAGCCGGAGCTCAACAGCAACGCATGCAACGTCAGTGGGCGTTTCCTTAAGAACATCGAAAAGACGATGAACTGGGTCGAATGCGCAGAGGCCAACAAGAATGCCTACCGGCCGTCAAAACAGATTTTGGACGAATTGGTCAAAGAATTTGATGAAAACGGCGTGAAGCTGCACATCGACGCGGGCAACTGGTACTCGAATTTCGTCTCTGCTGAACCGGGGCAGCTCAAAGGTGGTCCCATCAAGTTTGAGAAGCACCCGTTTAACGGCAAGAGCGGACGCGAGGTTCTGGATGGCTACAGCACCAGGCTCCTGAAAGACAGGGAGGCGGTGTTCCACGTTGGCGTCATCGGCGACGAAATGGCACCGGGTAACGACGCTTCCGGATTGGGGTCAATGCCAGGTGGATCGTTCTACGTCGCATGGTACGAACAGATGAATCGCGACGAGCAGGTGCGCAACACCATCCTCCACGAATTCGGTCACAATCTCGGGCTCGGGCATTCTGGTGCGATTAACCAGCCCAAGCGCGCAGAGGGGTACAACTGGGTGCCCGGGTATGTGTCCACGATGAACTACCTCTATCAGTTTGAGCACTTCGGTTTTACAAAGGGGATTTCACGCAACCCATCGCAGCTTGAGGAACGGTGCGCCACCCTGAAAATTGAGGATCCGTGTTTTGTGGGCGAGTACGAGATTGGCTCTGACTGGGAGAACCTCAATTTCACCGGTGGCAAGGTTGGGCAAGCGATCGGACACATTGAGACCCCAGAAGTCTCGAAGAACGAGGATGCCAGCACCCGCGATTTGGTGCTCGTCGCCGCGGAGAAGAACAACGGCAAGGGCGGCTTCCGGTTGGTAGATACGGAAGAGCGTCCGAATGGCATCGTGACCGCGAACTCCGAAAACGTCATCCACGCTGAGGTGAGTAACCACGGTGTAGACGAGCACACTTACCTGTTGGAGTACACCTACGACGGCCGCACCTACACCGAGAAATACACCGTTCCAGGCGTGAACGATCCCTCCGGAGGTGCACTGCCTATCGAGGTTCCAATCACGGGGCTTACCGGCTACAAGGGAGAACTACTGCCCATCCGTTTCAGCCTGTACAACGAAGCGAATGAGGTTCAGTACAGCCAGGACCTCAACGTGCCGGTCCTGGACTTCACGAAGGAAGAGCTGCGCGAGGTCATCGACCAAATTCCGGCTGATGCCAAGCCAAATGTGAAGAAAGCCGTTGAGGAGAAGCTGAAGCCCGCTCTCACCGCTACAGCGACAACCACTCCTTCGCCGGCCACTCCGACCTCCAACGCCACAGCTCCCCAAGCGCCCGCGCCAGTGGTGCCGACCCCGTTGAAAACGCGACCGGAGTCGCCGAGCCCTACACGCCCGGTGACTCCTGCTGAATCGCCTCGCACGTCCACGGTGACCACAACCACGACACCGGCTGTCGCGTCGCCTCAGCGCGACGGTTCGTCAAACCCGTCGAATGTCGCCTCCATCGTCGTGGGGCTGATCATGACGCTTACCGGACTCGGTATCGCAGCCTGGGGCTGGGTGAACGCGAACGGCATGCCACAGCTGCCGTTTTAACGGTGTCCTGTAAACTCCCCCCGAAAGCTCCGGAACGATCCCTGCGAAAGCACATCGCCGGGGTTACTGAATTTCCTTTTTCAGCAGTGGTCACGCGGGAGCCAGCTTCTTCTCGACGCCACCGGCGCAGCGCGCGGTAGGTCCTTACAAGCGTTGCGCTCGGAGCCCATCAACGCGTGATTGTCTGGACGAAGGCGTGGTCGAAAACCCCCACAGAACGGCTTAGCCGGGGAGATCCGCCGGCGAAATTGCAAAAAGGGAGAGGACTTCAATAGTTCCTCGCCCTTTTTCGCTTAGCAAGCTCCCCCTACATCCTGTCCATTTGCTTTTCGGTATCAGCACGCAAATCCGCTTTATTCACCGATCGGTACCCGTTGGCGAAACCCTTCAGAATTTTGACTACCCACCAAATCACCGCAATTACGATGAAAGCCAGGATCGCATAGACGAGAAATTCCTGCATCGAGAAATTAATTGTCGGTCTCCTATCAGGTACAGCAATTACGACAAATTCACCGCAATGGTAAGGCGGCCAGTTATCTGATGCAGGACTGAGAAATCGTTCGTATCCAATCTGATACGTAGCGATCGGCACAAAACAACCAATGTCCTTTGATGCCTCGGTGGCCACCAGAATGGTCAAGCCTAAGACGTCGCGCGAGGGAGTCGAGGAGGTCCCCTGTCTACTCTCCCCCGAAAGCCCCGGAACGATCCCTGCGAAAGCACATCGCCGGGGTTACTGAAATCCTAGAAAGCTCTGTTCCTAAGGGCCGAGAGCCAGCTGCTTCTCGACGCCGCCGGCGCAGCGCGCGGTAGCGGCCGGGGTTTTAAACTCGGCCGCATGACGACTAAGGCTGGCGCTCCGCCGCTGCTCAAAGAGACCGGTCCGTGGCGGTTCCGTTTCCCGGAAGTCATCCTGCTGGTTGCGGCGTTGGCGTGGATGGTGGTTGAGGACGCGAACAGTGAAATCAGCGCCGGTTTTGGGTTTGCATTGTTTTTCGTCGCTCCGATGTTGCTGGGTGTCTTGCTGATGTGCATGGTGCTGGGCATTCCGCTGCAGCGCCAGCCGGTGAACAGGTTTTGGGGAGATGCCGCCTACATCGTGGTGGGCGTTCTTGCCGCCGTCATTCTGGCCAAAAGTGACAATCCGTACGGTGCGCTGCCGGCCATCATGCCGTACCTCGTCGCAGCCATAATCCTGACTGGTGTCTCCGCGGCGCTGCGGCGTGCGATCGCGCTCCTGGCGTGGAAGAGGAAGTGACGCGGAAGTTCGTATACTCGGCCGCATGATGGTAGGTGTCAGCGAACCGCCGCTGCTCAAAGACACGCGACCGTGGGGTTTTCGCATCCCCGAGTTTCTGCTGATCGCCATTTTGTGTGTCGCGTTTCCAGGCGTGGCGGTATTCGGCGGCCACGTTGTCGTCCCCCTGCTGGGGATGCTTGCCGCCGCGCTGCTCATCGGGCTTCCGCTGCAGAACCGCCGGGTGAACGATTTCATTGTTGACGCTGGCTACCTGGGCGTCGCGTACGTCGTCGGCCTGGTGCTGAGGCTGACCGGGTTTCCGTACGAGGATCAGTTTTGGCTCAACGCCACATTTGGTGCGGCATCCATTGTGCTGCAGGTTGTCGGGTGGTCGGCGCTGATCCGGCGGGCTCTGGGATACCGGCAGTGGAAGTCGGACACCGAATGACAAAACGCCCGCGCAATGAACACGTGAGCGCGGGCGTTTGTGCTGTAAAAATTCGAAACGCTTCCTAGCCATGGAGGGCTAGGGGCTTTTTGAAGCCTCCACAACACTACATACGCCGATGTGTTTCCGCATTGAGGAGGCTACCGGGCCGGACTTAACCGCCGAACTCGATGGCCGCGGCACCGCCGATGTGGCGGAGGTTGGACTTGGCCAGGTTGAACAGGCGGCCGACGCCGCCCTCGAGGAAGGCGGTGCGGGCGCCGGACTTGGTGAAGCCCTTCATCATGTCCCAGGTGATTCCCGGCGGCAGGGAGAGTGCCTCCGGGTCGGTGACAATGTCCACGAGCACCGGGCCGTCGTAGGCCAGGGCCTCCTTGAGCACCGGCTCGAGGTCGTCCGGGTCCTCGATGCGGAAGGACTTAATGCCCACGCCCTTGGCAATCTCGGCGTAGTTGGCCTGCTCGTGGTCGGTGCCGAAGTACGGCATGCCGGCCACCATCATCTCCAGCTTCACCATGCCCAGCGAGGAGTTGTTGAAGCAGATCACCTTCACCGGCAGCTGGTGCAGCTTGATGGTGAGCAGCTCGCCCATGAGCATGCCCAGCCCGCCGTCGCCGGACCAGGAGATGACCTGGCGGTCCGGGAACGCGGCCTGCACGCCGATCGCCATCGGCAGCGCATTCGCCATGGTGCCGTGAAGGAACGATGCGGCCTCGTCGCGCTTGCCGTTCGGGGTGAGGTAGCGCGAGGACCACACGTTGCACATGCCGGTGTCGACGGTGAAGTAGGCGTCGTCGTCCGCAAGCTTGTCCAGCACGGATGCGGCGAGCTCCGGGTGGATCGGCTTCTTGGACTCGAAGGCCTTGGAGGTGTAGCTCTTCACCACATGGTCCAGCAGCTGGTAGTGGCGCTTGAGCATTTTGTCCAGGAACTTGCGGTCGGACTTCTCCTCGATGTGCGGGAGGATGTTTTCGATGACGCTCTTGACGTCGCCGACGACCGGGTAGTCCACCTTGGTGCGGCGGCCGATGTGGGTGCCGTCGATGTCGATCTGGGCGACGTTCTCGTCCGGCAGCCAGTCGGTGTACGGGAAGTCGGTGCCCACCATGATGAACAGGTCGGACTCTTCCATCGCGTCCAGGCAGGCGCCGTAGCCGAGCAGGCCGGACATGCCGACGTCGTACGGGTTGTCGTACTCGAAGTACATCTTGCCGCGGAAGGAGTGGCCGATGGGGGACTTGATCTTCTCCGCCAGGGCGAAGACCTCGTCGCGTGCGTCGCGCGCGCCGTAGCCGCAGAACAGGGTGACCTTGTCGGCCTTGTTAATCGCCTCCACCAGGCGGGCAGCCTCGTGCGGGTCCGGGTAGACGCGCTTGTTGGCGCCGGTGGCGTACACGGAGTCCGCGGTGTGCGGGCCCTCGGCGGTGTCGGCGGCGAAGACGTCGCCAGGCACGATCATCACGGACACGCCGTTGCCGGCCAGGGTGTTCTGCAGGGCGTTGTGGAGCACGCGCATGCCCTGGTCTGCCTCGTGGACAACCTCGCAGTAGGAGGAGCACTCCTGGAAGAGCAGCTCCGGGTGGGTCTCCTGGAAGAAGGAGGAGCCGATTTCCATGGTGGGGATGTGGGACGCGATGGCCAGCACCTTCGCGCCGTTGCGGTGGGACTCAAACAGGCCCTGCACGAAGTGGGTGTTACCCGGGCCGCAAGAGGCGCCGCACACGGCGAGCTCATCGGCGGCGAGGGAATCGGCGCCCGCGGCGAAGGCGGCGGCCTCCTCGTTGCGCACGTGGACCCACTCGATGTCGCTTTGACGCACGGCGTCGGACAGCGGGTTGAGCGAATCGCCCACCAGGCCGTAAATGCGCTTAATGCCTTGATCCTCTAGGCGCTTGACTACTTGTTCTGCAAAGTTGGGCATTGTCTACCTAATTCTCCTTATAGGTGGTTTCATTCAACGTGCGCCATGGTAACGACATTTACGCAGGCGGGTCGGCGCGCTGTTGCAAAGCAGACAAGAACGCGGGGTCTGTGAAGTAGTCGGTGTGGTCGCCTCTCACACCCAGCACACGCTCGCCGCCCCACCCGATGTACGACGGCGACGAGCCGAGCGCCGCCGTCGGCCCGGAGCGCAGCAGCAGGATCGGGTCTTCGGGGGAATCCACCACGTGCACCGTCGCCTCCGGTCCGGCGAGCGTCAGCTTTGAGACGTGCTCGCCAGACACGCCAGCGCTGCCCAGGATCCACAGGTCGTCCGCGAGCAACCCGTGCTGGTGCGCCGCCTTGGTGGCCAAAAGCGTGCCGTAGCTGTGGGACACCACGGTCTTTTGCGCGTCAGGGAAGCGCTCCTCCAGCGCGGCTTGGAACATGGCGAGGTCGTCCGCGCCGGCGTGGGCGCGGTGGGGCGAGGCTGCGTCCGTGAGTAGCGGGGGAGGGGCGTAGCCCTGCCACACCACCACCGCGGCCCCGGTTTTCTCCGAGAGCATCCGGGCCTTTTCCAGCTCGCCCGGCAGCTGCGATGGTTTGCCGGTGGTCGCGCCTGCGACCATGGTGATCACGCGCGCCGGGTCCACCGCGTCGCCGACGAGCACCGTGCTCGCCGTCGGCCCGGCCTCCAGGAGAACGCCGCCGGCGTCCTCCACCGCGCGCAGCGTGGAGGCCGGCACCGTCTGCGCGTGCCGGGCGTGCAGGGATTCGAAGGACTCGTCCGGGTGGTCGAACAGCGGGTCGTAGTCCTGCTCTTTACCAGATGCGCCCAGCAGGGTCCGAGACAGCCTCAGGTCCAGCATCATGGACATGCCGTTGAGCCACAGCACGACGCGGGAATGGGAGTACATGCCGATGAACTGGGCGGCCTCGTCTAACTGCTGCTGCAGGGCGGCGGCGGCGACCAAAGCCACCGAGGCTTGCTCCAGCCGCTCGGCGCTTGCGCCTAGCGACGAGCCGTAGTCCGCAAACCTGGCCGCAGAGACCTCGAACGCGGGGCCGCGGAACCCGGAATCCGCAATCACAGCGGCTGAAAACGGCGCGTGTTCCGCGCGCTCTCGCGTACCCTCAGCGGCCAATCTGGTGGCGGCGGCCGCGGCGAACAATTCGGATGCGATCAGTGCTGGTTTGTATGTCATGGCGTGAGCTCCTTGCCGAATCGGGCATCTGCCTGCTCCACTTCGGACGCAAACGCGGCGACATCGTGGAGGTGGGTGTCAAGGCGGGACGTGGTGTCGTCGACAAGCAAATGCTCCGTGTCCTGCAACGTTGCGAGCGCGGATGCGGAGCGCGACGGGCTCAGGTGGGCGGTGGGAAGGGCGCCGAAGCTGCGGATGCAGCTGCGGGCGGCACGTGCGGTCTCTGTGGTCAGTTGAAGAAATGTCATGCAACGAACCATCCGCGAACGCAACAGCCGACGCAATACCCTGTTCCAAATCTGTGGATAACTCCCTTGAGGCGCACCTAGAGTTATCCACATGAAGATCGCGCTATTGCAATTCGCCTCCGGCAGCGACAAGATGGAAAATTTGGCCGCCATCGAACCGCTGGTCCGCGACGCCGCCGCCCAAGGCGCAACGCTGATCGTCCTGCCCGAGGCCGCCAGCCAGGCGTTCGGGCAGGGGCGGCTGGATACGCAGGCAGAAGAGCTGGACGGTCCGTTCGCCACAGGGCTCAAAAAGCTTAGTGACGAGCTCCGCGTCACCATCGTCGCCGGCATGTTCCGCCCCGCAGACACCAACACCGTGGACGGCAAGGAACTCAACCGCGTCTACAACACCGCGCTGATCACCGGCGGCGGGGTGCATAAGGGATACGACAAGATCCACACTTACGACGCCTTCAACTACAAGGAGTCGGACACAGTGCGCGCAGGTGGTGAGCTGGTCACGTTCGTCCACGACGGCGTGACGGTGGGGGTGGCCACCTGCTTTGACATCCGCTTCCCGGAGCAGTTCCAACAGCTTGCCCAACGCGGCGCAAAGGTGGT
Organism: Corynebacterium haematomassiliense; assembly: GCF_013978595.1. Lineage (GTDB taxonomy): Bacteria > Actinomycetota > Actinomycetes > Mycobacteriales > Mycobacteriaceae > Corynebacterium > Corynebacterium lehmanniae. The sequence goes on along the minus strand of NZ_JACDTZ010000001.1, from coordinate 1,467,158 downwards.
TGTGGTACCCACGAGCTGGGCGGACGGGCCGGGCAAGGTGGGGCAGTGGCACATCCTCACCGCCGCGCGTGCGCTGGACGCCGGGGTGTTCATCGCGGCGGCCGACCAGGCGCGCCCGGACTTCGAAGCCAAGGCCGGCGAGCCCTCAGGCCCCACGGGCGCGGGGCATTCGGTGGTGGTGGACCCGTTTGGCACACGCCTCGCGGAGGCCGGCTACGGCCCGGAAACCCTGGTGGTGGAGATCGACCCGACTGACGCAGACGAGGCACGCAAGCAGCTGCCGCTAGAGGCGATTAGGCAGCACAGCGCTATGCGCTAAACCACTCCGGCGCCGCATCGGGGGCGACGGTCTGCACGTCCCGCGCCCCGGCCACCTCCAGCGCCGCGGCCAGGCTCACCGCGCGCTCCTCATTCGCGCACACGATCACCTCGCGGCCCCACCACATCCCGGCGCCGGAAACCACCTGCTCCAGCGGCGCACCCACCCGCGACTGCGCAATCCACGCCACGTCCAGCCAGTCCTGCGCCTTGGCAAGTGCGTCCAGCGCCGCCGTGTCGTAGAACCCCTCCGGCCCGCTCGCACCGACCACGAGGTGCACCTCCGGCGGATCGGTCTGCTCCAAATAGTGGAAGACCAGCGCCTTCGCCGCCGCGAACCCACCCTCGGCGGCAACCAGGAGCAATTGCCTATCGACGTCCCCGCGTACCCCGCCCCGCGCCGCCCCCAACGTCAACCAGTCGCCCGGCTGCAACTGCATCTCGTCGGGAACGTGGAACTCCAGCTGCCCGAGCTGGTTGGACGGCAGCGCGGGGACCAGGCCGGTCCACTCGCCGGGGCGATTCGGCGACATCACCGGGATGACCTGTCCGGGGGCGTAGGGCACCGGCGTGCCGGCCTCCAGGCGCACGACCTGCACCCCGCCGCGGCGCTCCACGCTGGTCACCTGCGCGGCGGTGGCGGCAGGCACGCCAGCAACGTCCGCCTGTGAGGCGGCATTGCGCATGAGCTCCGCCGCCTGGATCAGTTCGGGCGCGTCGGCCCCGGCTTCGTCGATAAGCATGTGCACCGCATTGGGGTACTCCTCGGCCGGGAACCCTGTGCGGCGCAGGTCCAGCGCCAACGCCTTCAGATCGTCGCGGACCTTATCGGCGGGGCGCTCGAGCACGGCGAGGGCGGCGCGCATGAGGACTGGCGGCATCTCGTCGCCAGGAGGCAGCATCATTTCTGCTTGCGGGTACGCCTCGGAGAAGCGGGCGCGCCACGCGCGGCTGACCTGCGGGCCGTGGGTGCGCAGTATCTCGGCAAAGTGGGCGGAAGGCATGAAAACAGGTTACCTAGCGCCTGTGGGCTAAAGTTGCACCCGGCTTGAATGTGATAAGTGGATAGAAAAGAGGTGCTGTGGTGGAATTCACCCCGTATACGCTGCTCACGGACATCGGCTGGATTTCGGTCCTACTCATCGTCGGCAACATTTTGCGCAACCGGCTGAAGGTGCTGCAGGCGCTGCTGCTGCCTGCTCCGATCACCGCGGGACTGCTCGGCCTGCTGCTGGGCGACGAGATCCTGGGCGTGATCCACTGGTCCGACCAGGTGGGCACCTACACCACGCTCCTGATCGCGGTGGTGTTCGCGTCCATGGCCTACTCGATGGAGCTCGGCGGCTCCGTCGCCTCCGGCGCCCGCAACATGTGGGGCTACTCCACCGCCATGTTCATGGGCCAATGGGGCCTGTTCGTGCTGCTCGGCGTGTACCTGTTCGCGCCGGTGTTCGGCACTGAACCGTGGTTCGGCATGATGCTGCCGGTCGGCTTCGTCGGCGGCTTCGGCACCGCGGCGGCCGTGGGCTCCGCGCTCGAGGAGATCGGCGTGGAGGGCGCGTCCTCCATCGGCTTCACCTCCGCCACCGTGGGCACCCTGGTGGCCATCGTGGGTGGTGTGATCATGGCCAACTGGGGTATCCGCAAGGGCAAGGCCTCCCAGCTCGCCGGCACGCTTCCCGACGACCTGCGCACCGGCTACATCCACAACGAAGACGAGCGCCCCTCCATCGGCAAGGCCACCACCAACCCGTCGTCCATCGAGCCGCTGGCGCTGCACGCCGGCTTCATCGTCTTCACCGTGCTCATCGCCTACATGGTCAACAGCGTGATCAAGGGCCAGTGGCCGAACGTGTCCATCCCGCTGTTCGCCATGGCGTTCGTCATCGGGCTTATCGGCCGCCTGCTGCTCAAGCTCGCCGGCCGCCCGAACTACCTGGACAGCTCCACCATCAACTCTGTTTCCGGTGCGGCCACGGACTACATGATCGCCTTCGGCATCGCCTCCATCGTGCCCGCAGCGCTGGCCGGCTACTGGCAGGCGCTCGTGCTTATCTTCGTGCTGGGCACCCTGTTCTGCGTGGTGTGGATGTTCTGGGCCGGCCCGACCTTCTTCGGCGACAAGTGGCTCGAGCGCGGCCTGTTCGGCTGGGGCTGGGCCACCGCCGCAGTGGCCACCGGCATCGCGCTTTTGAAGATGGTGGACCCGAAGCTCAAGTCCGGCACGCTCAACGAGTACGGCGTGGCCTACGTCGGTTTCGCCCCGTTCGAAATCGGCACCACCATCATTGCGCCGATCGCGGTCATCGCGGGCTTTACCGCCGTCTTCGGCTGGATCGCCTTCGCCATCGCGGTCGGGGTGGTCGTGCTTGCTTACGCGATGAAGTGGATACCGGTCGCGAGATCGTCGTAAAGCTTGGTGCTTAGAACGGCCGGCGGCGCAAAGCGGCAGGGATATACTGCTGGCCGGCTAACCAAGACGCTGCCGCAGGATTCATCGAGTTCATTAGGCGGAGACAGACTTTGTGGTACCGCATGAGCTCGGTTGGCTCCAAAAGCGGTTCCAAGTGGCTCGCTCGATTGCGGGCGAATCGCACGGTGCTCGCCCACTTATAGATCACGGCGTGGCTCGCATGTTGGAACGAAGATCCCTGCTTAGGGGCAAATGCCGAACTGAGAGCCTCGTTCCAAATCCTCATCCTGGGGTTCTGGGAGGAAGTTACTTCGGGGCGTGGCAGAAGGAACAACCAGGATCCGAACGGCAGGGCTGCCACAAGATCGTCATGCGTTGGGTTGGGCTTTGTTGGGTTGCCGTCTTCGCCCAGAAGGGCGGGTTCAGCCTTCTTCCACATGGGTGGCCGGTTGGCGGGCGAGATAATCTGCCGGAGCCGCGGCGCAGGATCTTTAAGCCATCCGCGGGGATACGGTTCTGATCGACCGGGCTCGTTTACGGGCTCGTTCTCGTTCCACCCTTGAAGTAGAGCGTCGATACTGTTGCGCAGCTGCACCTCGACCATTCCGGTGGTCGCAGCGACGGCACCGGCCGCCCCAATATTCCATAAATAGATTTCAAGTGCCTTCGCGTCGGAGCCCCCAGCGACGGTCCGGTATGTATCGAAGCGGGCGTCCGACAAGGCTTTGGTGATAGCCAAGGTGGTTTGCGTTTGCACGAACTCATATTTACACTGGCAACTACAAGACGGGTTAAAATCCGGTATCAATAAGAATCCCCGCTAGGTTTCGCGCCTAGCGGGTTTCTTTGTTGAAGGGGGTATCCCCCGCGTGTGATCTGGTGCGATGCTACTTTGAGCCAACCCCGCGCACCTTTTTTGCCGTTGACAGGAACAGACTCAACTTCTTGTGCGTTACACCTAGTGCGAAACAAACATTAGGCAAGAAAGGACCATGGAATCATGGCGAATAAATACACGCAGAAGACACAGGAGGCCCTGCAGCAGGCGCAGATGCGCGCCTCTGCCGCCGGCAACCCGGAGATGCGCCCGGCGCACGTGCTGGAAGCGCTTTTGAAGCAGGAGGACGGCATCGCCGCCCCGGTGCTCAAGGCCACGGGCGTGGACCCAGACACCGTCGCGCGCGAGGCCAGCGAGCTGATTAGCACCTACCCCAGCGCGCAGGGGCAGAACATGGCCAACCCGGGCATCAACCGGGACCTGCAGACGGCACTGCAACACGCGCAGGATCTCGCGGGCGAGCTTGGCGACGAGTTCGTGTCCGCCGACGTCCTTTTGGCCAGCATCGCAAAGGGAGGCGACGACGCCGCTGAGCTGCTGACGAAGCGCGGCGCCACCTTCGAGGCGCTCAAGGAAGCCTTCTCCTCGGTGCGCGGCGGCAAGACCGTCACCTCGGACAATCCAGAAGATCAGTTCCAGGCGCTGCAGAAGTACTCCACGGACCTGACCGCGCGTGCGCGCGAGGGCAAGATCGACCCGGTGATCGGGCGCGATTCGGAGATCCGCCGCGTGGTGCAGGTGCTTTCCCGTCGCACGAAGAACAACCCGGTGCTCATCGGTGAGCCGGGCGTCGGTAAGACTGCGATTGTGGAGGGCCTGGCCCGCCGCATCGTGGCTGGCGACGTGCCGGAATCGCTCAAGGGCAAGACGCTGATCTCGCTGGATCTGGGCTCCATGGTCGCGGGCGCGAAGTACCGGGGCGAGTTCGAGGAACGTCTCAAGGCTGTGCTGGACGAGATCAAGGAGTCCAACGGGCAGATCATCACCTTTATCGACGAGCTGCACACCATCGTTGGCGCCGGTGCCTCCGGGGACTCCGCGATGGACGCCGGCAACATGATCAAGCCGCTGCTCGCCCGCGGTGAGCTGCGCCTGGTCGGCGCGACCACGCTGGACGAGTACCGCCAGTACATCGAGAAGGACGCCGCCCTGGAGCGCCGCTTCCAGCAGGTCTACGTGGGCGAGCCGACGGTGGAGGACACCATCGGCATCCTGCGCGGCCTGAAGGAGCGCTACGAGGTGCACCACGGCGTGCGCATCCAGGATTCGGCGCTGGTGTCGGCGGCGGAGCTGTCCAACCGCTACATCACCAACCGCTTCCTGCCGGACAAGGCCATCGACCTGGTCGACGAGGCCGGCTCGCGCCTGCGCATGCAGATCGACTCCTCCCCGCAGGAGATCGACGAGCTCGAGCGCATCGTGCGCCGCCTGGAGATCGAGGAGATCGCCCTGCAGAAGGAGTCCGACGCCGCCTCCGCGCAGCGCCTGGAGCACCTGCGCGAAGAGCTCGCGGACCAGCGTGAGCGCCTCGGCGAGATGAAGGCGCGCTGGGAGAACGAGAAGGCGGAGGTGAACAAGGTCCAGTCCGCGAAGGAGGAGCTCGAGCGCCTGCGCAACGAGTCCGAGATCGCGGAGCGCGAGGGCGACTACGCCAAGGTCTCCGAGCTGCGCTACGGCCGCATCCCGGAGCTCGAGGCAGAGGTAGCCAAGGTGGAATCCGAGGCCAGCAACAAGACCATGCTGGAAGAGGAGGTCACCCCGGACATCATCGCGGACGTCGTATCCTCCTGGACCGGTATCCCGGCGGGCAAGATGATGCAGGGCGAGACCGAGAAGCTGCTGAACATGGAGTCCGTGCTCGGCGAGCGCGTCGTGGGCCAGAAGGAAGCCGTGGTCGCGGTCTCCGATGCGGTGCGCCGCTCCCGCGCGGGCGTGGCGGATCCGAACCGCCCGATCGGTTCCTTCCTCTTCCTCGGACCCACCGGCGTGGGTAAGACGGAGCTGGCGAAGTCGTTGTCGGAGTTCCTCTTCGACGACGAGTCGGCCATGATCCGCATCGACATGTCCGAGTACGGCGAGAAGCACTCCGTCGCCCGCCTGGTCGGTGCTCCTCCGGGATACGTCGGCTTCGACGCCGGCGGCCAGCTCACCGAGGCCGTGCGCCGTCGTCCGTACTCGCTGGTGCTTTTCGACGAGGTCGAGAAGGCGCACCCGGATGTCTTCGACGTGCTTCTGCAGGTTCTGGATGAAGGTCGCCTCACCGACGGCCAGGGTAGGACGGTGGATTTCCGCAACACCGTGGTCATCCTCACCTCCAACCTGGGCGCCGGTGGCAACCGCGAGCAGATCATGGACGCGGTGAAGCACCACTTCAAGCCGGAGTTCATCAACCGCCTCGACGACGTGGTGGTCTTCGACCCGCTGAGCCAGGACCAGCTCGTCGGCATCGTGGACATCCAGCTCGACGGCCTGGCTGAGCGCCTCGCCGCCCGTCGCCTGACCCTCGACGTGTCGGATTCCGCGAAGTCCTGGTTGGCCGAGCGCGGCTACGACCCGGCCTACGGCGCCCGCCCGCTGCGCCGCCTAATCCAGCAGGCCATCGGCGACCGCCTGGCCAAGAAGCTGCTGGCGGGTGAGATCGTCGACGGCGACACGGTCCACGTGGACGTCGCCGACGGTGGCGAGGGCCTGGACGTCACCGCGAGGTAGATAATGGGTGCATGACCCAACTCGTGCATACCCCGGAAGCGCTGGCTAACGCGCTTCCGGACGGCCCCGTCTCACTCGTCCCCACCATGGGCGCGCTGCATAGCGGCCACCTCGCTCTCGTCCGCACCGCCAAGGCGTTGGGCAACCCCGTGGTGGTGAGCATCTTCGTCAACCCGCTGCAGTTCGCGCCGGGAGAGGATTTGGAGAAATATCCGCGGACGTTGGCTGAGGACGTCGAAAAGCTTGAAGCCCTCGGCGTCGACGCCGTCTTCGCGCCGTCGCCGGAGACGATGTACCCGCACGGACCGCGCACCACGATCCAGCCCGGCCCGCTCGGCGCGGTGCTGGAGGGCGCGACGAGGCCGACGCATTTCGCGGGCGTGCTCACGGTGGTGGCGAAGCTGTTCGCGCTGACCGGCGCAGCGGACGCGTTCTTCGGCGAGAAAGACTACCAGCAGCTCGCGCTGATCCGGCAAATGGTGGATGACCTGCACCTTCCCGTGCGCATCCACGGCTGCCCGATCGTGCGCGACACCGACGGCCTCGCGCTGTCCTCGCGCAACCGCTACCTCTCCGCCGAGGAGCGCGAGATTGCCCTTGCCATCCCGCGGGCGCTGGCCACCGGCAGCCTCGCCGAAGCGCGCTCGCTTCTCGACGCCACCAAAGGCCTCCACCTCGACTACCTCGTCGCCACCGCCCCCGACATGTCAGATCTGCCGGAGGGGTACACGGGTCCGGCGCGTCTGCTCGTGGCGGCGAAGGTCGGCGCGACCCGTCTGCTGGACAACGCCCCGATCGAGCTCTAGCGCTGCAAGCGACCCGCGCCCTCCTAGAACGTGTGCTCGTCGGCCGGGAACTCCCCGGTGTGCACGGCGCGCTTGTAGTCCGCGGCCGCGGCGGCCAGGTCCGCGCCGACGGTTCCGAAACGGCGCACGAATTTCGCGCGGTGGTCGCCGGCGGGCATGTCCGCCATGTCGTGCCAGACCAGCACCTGGGCGTCGGTGCCTGCACCCGCGCCGATGCCGACGGTCGGGACCGGGCACGAGGCGGTAAGTTCCGCCGCCAAATCCGCGGGCACCATTTCGAAGACCACCATGTCGGCGCCGGCTTGGACGACTGCGTGGACGTCGTCACGCAATTGCTCCGCTCCAGCGTCGCGGCCTTGGACCTTGAACCCGCTCAAGTTGTCCACGGACTGCGGGGTGAACCCCACGTGGGCGCATACCGCAAGACCTGCGTTTTTCAGCGCCCGGATGCGCGGGGCGATCCGCACGCCGCCCTCCAGCTTCACCATGTGGGCGCCGGTGCGGCGCACCAGGTCGGTGGCGGTGCGGACGCATTGCTCGTCGCTCGCCTCGTAGCTCCCGAACGGCAGGTCCATGATCACCAGCGCATTCCCGGCGCCGCGCACGACGGCCGCGCCGAGGAACGCCATCTCGTCCACGGAGACCTGGCTGGTGGTGTCGTAGCCGTAAACCACGTTGGCCGCGGAGTCGCCGACCAGGAGACACTCGATGCCGGCCTGCGCGAACACGCGGGCGGTGGCGTAGTCGTACGCGGTGAGCATCGCCCACTTCTCGCCGTCAGACTTTCTGCGCGCGAAGTCCGCGACGCGCATTTTCTTGGTGGGGGCTAAGTATCCAGTCACGCATGCAGTCTAGGCCAGCAGCAACCGTAAAAATCCCAAATCGGCGGCGGAAGGGTTTAGACTGCCGTGCATGCAGGCAACCACCACGATCCTCACCCGCGTTGCAATCCCGGGCGTTGAGAGCGAGCAGCTGCAGGCGCACCAGATTGGGCCGAATCATTTTGTGGTGGCGAGCGTGCCGTTCGTGGATACGACGCTAGCGATGGGCGACATCGTGGAGTGCGTGACGGTGGGCGGCGCGTTCCACGTGGATCGCGTTGTGGTGCGCGGCGGCGCGTCGACGGTGCGCGTGCTGCCGGAGGATCCAGAGGGGCTGGACCCGGACGAGATCGCCGGCACCCTGCTGGCGTTCGGGTGCCGGGTGGAGCTCGGGCCGGGCGGCATGCTCGCAGCCAGCATCGGCGCGGATTGCCCGCGCGAGGGGATCACCGAGTGGCTCAGCGGGCTAGAGGAGCAGGGCACAATCCAGCTCGCTCCCGGGTACATGGCGTAAAACACCGTTACACTTGCGGCCATGAGCGTCTTTGTCTCCGCCGCTGAACTCAACGAGCGAATCCAGACTGGCCAGAAGCAGACCATCATCGCCGCGCTGTGGGAGCCGAAAGCAGGCAAAGCGTGGTCCAAATTCCAATCTGAGCACATCCCGACGGCGCTGTACTGCGACCCGTCGGTGCAGCTCGCCGGCTTGCCCGGCCGCGCGGTGGGCCGCAACCCGCTGCCCAGCATCGACGTGGTGCGTAAAGCCGCCGCGAGCTGGGGCATTGAGGACGGCCGCCCGGTGTACATTTACGACGGAGGCAACGGACTGTTCGCCGCCCGCGCGTGGTGGATCCTGCGCTGGGCCGGGGTCACGGACGTGCACATCCTCGACGGCGGCTTCGCTACCTGGGACGGCGGAGGCTTCCCCACAGTCGCGGGCCCGGGCGGCATCGTCGTCCCGCGCGACGTCAAACTCACCGAGGGCAGCTTGCCGTCCGCAACCATGGAGGACGTCAGGGCATTTGAGGGATTGCTTATCGACGCCAGAGGTGCCCGCCGTTTCCAGGGCCTCCGCGAGATCCTGGATTTGCGCGCCGGGCACATCCCGGGTGCCCGGAACCTGCCGGTGAACGACCTGTTCGACCCGGAGACCCACAAGGTGAAGGGCACCGATGAGATCCGCGACCGCTTCTCCGAGCTGGGGGTTACCCAGAACACGGACCCGGCCAGCGTGATCACCTACTCCGGATCCGGCAACCACTCAGCCCTGCTGCTGGCCGCGATGGAGCAGGCCGGCCTGCCGCTGCTGACGCACTACGTGGGCGGATGGTCCCAGTGGAGCGGCAACCGCGACAACCCGGTGGCGACGGACATTTAGTGTCGGGCCGCGCGGTAGCATAGGCCGCGATGGTCATCCTGCTGTTCGTTCTCGCACTCGCGGCGCTGCTTGCCGCCGTGGCGCTGTTCGCATCGGATGCCCGCGAGGGCAGCGCACAACCCGAAAAGCCCGCTAAACCGGCCAAGCCCAGCAAGCGCGCCCGCCGCGCCTGGGCCCGCGAGCACGGCTACGCGTTCGCGTCCAGGGACGACATGCTGGCAGGTGAGTGGTCGCGCGGCGCCGCCGCCGGGGGAGCCTCGGCCCGAAACGTTGCCACAGGCAGTGCCTACGGGCACGACGCGCACGTGGCTGACCTGGGAGAGGCCACCGTCATCGCCATGGGCACCGGCGCGGAAACCAGCGCGGTGGTGGATTTCCGCCGCACGGATTTCGCGGCGGAAGGCTCCGATGACCTGGTGGAGCTGGACACGCACCACGGGTTCACGTGTTTTGCTACGCAGGCGGGGGCGGGCCGGAGGTTCGTCGATAGGCGAGTGCTCACCGCGCTCGAACAACTGCCCGCCGCAGTGCAGGCCGTTTGGTTCGAGGGCGCGTGGGCGATTGCGCAGCTGGGCCGCGACGCCACCCCGCAGGACTGGGACGCCACCCTTGCGCCCCTGGCGTTGCTCGCGGACGCGGCCCGGACGCTCCCGCCTCTCGACGATGCTCCGCTCACCCTCCCATTCCCCACCCGCGACATCCCGGGCCAGGCCCCCGCGGCCGAACCTGAGGTAGACGACGAGCCGGTGATGCAGCGCCCCGAAGACCCCGTGGAGCTGCCCACCCGCACCACCGGCGGCGAGCGCGGCGAGGTGGCCGACCACACCATCGGCGGCGACGACGTGGAAACCATCGCCGGCGACGAGCGCCGCGTGGTGGACCTGACCCGGGTGCGCCGCATGCAGGGCCCGAGCTCAATTTTCGACGACAAGGAGTAAAACGATGAAGGAAAAACTCGCTGAGCTGGTCAAAGAGCTGGCAGTGGTGCACGGCAAAGTGACCCTGTCTTCGGGTAAGGAGGCGGACTACTACGTGGATCTGCGCCGCGCGACGCTGCACCACGAGGCCAGCCCGCTGATCGGCAAACTGCTGCGCGAGCTCACCGACGACCTGGACTTCGACGCCGTCGGCGGCCTCACCCTGGGCGCCGACCCCGTCGCCACCGCCGTCATGCACGCCCCCGGCCGCCCGATCGATTCCTTTGTGGTGCGCAAGGAGGCCAAGAAGCACGGCATGCAGCGCCGCATCGAGGGCCCGTCCATCAAGGGCAAGCGCGTGCTGGTGGTCGAGGACACCACCACCACGGGCAACTCGCCGCTCACCGCCGTCGAAGCCTGCCGTGAGGAGGGCGCCGAGGTGGTCGCCGTGGCCACCGTCGTCGACCGCGCGACCGGCGCCGATAAGGTGCTCCGCGATGCCGGCCTGGAGTACCGCTTCCTCCTCGGACTCGAAGACCTCGGCCTTGCCTAATTCGCCTGAAGACGAGCTCCGCGGCCCCACCGAATGGAACGAAGGCCGCCACGGCGTCGGCCCCTGGGAAGGTGAGTGGCCCGACGACCCCCGCCTGGACCCGGAGTTTCTCCGCGACGGTGACCGCCGCAACGTCGTCGACGCGTACCGCTACTGGTCGCTGGATGCGGTCGTGGCCGACCTGGACCAGCGCCGGCACCCGTTCCACGTGGCCATCGAGAACTTCGAAAACGACATGAACATCGGCACCGTCGTGCGCACCGCCAACGCCTTTCTGGCCCGCGAGGTGCACATTGTCGGACGGAAGCGGTGGAACCGGCGCGGCGCGATGGTCACGGACCGCTACCAGCACATCCGCCACCACGAAACGGTTGCCGACCTCATGGAATGGGCCGCCGCGGAGGGCATCCCGGTGGTCGCCATCGACAACACCCCCGGCTCCGTGCCGCTGGAGACCGCCGAGCTGCCCCGCGAGTGCGTCCTGCTGTTCGGTCAGGAAGGCCCCGGCGTGACCGAAGCAGCCCAGGAGGCGTCGGTGATGACCTGCTCGATCGCCCAGTTCGGATCCACCCGCTCCATCAACGCTGGCGTCGCGGCCGGCATCGCGATGCACGCCTGGATCCGCCTGCACGCGGACCTCTCCCAGGCGTGGTAACCATCCCGCCCAGGTTTCGCAAAACTTTACATGCGTCAGAACTTATAATCTTCTGACCTGCACGTTTAAAGTTGAACGACCGTATCAATTGTCAACTTTTGCACGTTTCGTTTAGGAGGCTAGGCCCAAAACCCGCCGCCACCCCCACAACCCGCCGGAACCGGTGAAACGAATCCGGCCACTCTGGCAATATAGGTACGAACCGTTTGAACTTGAGGAGTCCCCCTGTGCCGGAAACGTGGGCGCACCGCGCCGACCTGGCTGAATCTGCCGTAAATGAACGCCACGCGCAAAAGCTTTGGGGCCTGCCCAAGACGAACCTGGCGGTGGTGGCGTGGCCGCCGGGCCCCAAGGACCGCCTGTTTTGGCACTGGCACTACTGGTGGCAGGCCCAGTACCTGGACTGCCAGGTCGACGCCGCCACCCGCCGTGAGACCAAATCGCGCCGCCGCCGGATCGCGGACACGCTGCGCGGGGTGCAGCGCCGCAACCGCGGCAAGCTGCTGACCAACGTCCACTACGACGACAAGGCGTGGCTGGCGCTGGCGTGGAACCGCGCGACCCGCATCGGCGGGATCAAGCGCAACCGCCACCTGGACGACCTGGAGTTTGACCTGCTCGCGGGCATCGACCCGGTGACGGGCGTGCTGCCGTGGCGAAGCGGCGAGACGTTCTACAACGTGCCGTCGAACGCCACCGCGGCGCTGCTGTTCGCCCGCACCGGCCGCCTAGACAAGGCGCGCGAGATTGTGGACTGGATCTTCGACAACCTGGTGCGTGAGGACGGCCTGCTTGACGACGGCATCCGGATGCGCATGAGCGGACCGGAGGTCGTCGATAAGGTGTACACCTACAACCAGGGCACCGCGCTCGGAGCCAGCCTCGAGATCGCGCTCGCGCTGCGTGAGGACGTCGGCCTGGCGCACGACGAGCAGATCGATTCCTTCGTTTACTCGGAGCGCGCGGACGCGTCGATGTTCTACATCACCCACATCCGCGCGATTGTGCAGGCGATTGCGCTGCACCTGGCCACCCCGCAGGGCGTGCTGCTGAGCCCGCCGGAGGAGTCTGGGGAGGGCGACGGCGGCCTGTTCAAGGGAATTCTCGCGCGCTACCTGGCCGAGGTTGCCATGCGGCTGCCGGAGGATTCGAAGGAGAACGTCGCCACCCGCAAGATCGCGGCGCGGCTGGTCATGCAGTCGGCGGAGTCGCTGTGGTCGCACCGCCTGGAGGTCGACGGTTTGCCGGTGTTCGCCGCGGAGTGGACCCAGGATGCGAAGTTGCCGCACAACTACGGGCTCGGGCCGTCGTCTATAAGCGAGGCGGTGGGGCTCGTGCGTATCGACGAGCGCGACCTGTCCGTCCAACTTTCCGGCTGGATGCTGCTGGAGGCGGCGGCGAGGGTGGCTGCAGCGCAGGCGTAAAACGGGCATACTGGGTGCGTAACTGCAACCCCTAGCAGGAGGATTTCCATGCCTATCGCAACCCCCGAGGTCTACAACCAGATGCTGGACACCGCCAAGAAGGGCGGCTTCGCGTTCCCGGCGATCAACTGCACCTCGTCGGAGACCATCAACGCGGCTATCAAGGGTTTCGCCGAGGCGGAGTCTGACGGCATCATCCAGTTCTCCACCGGCGGCGCCGAATTCGGCTCTGGCCTGGGCGTGAAGAACAAGGTTGCGGGCGCGAAGGCGCTGGCGTCGTTCGCGCACGAGGTGGCGCAGCACTACGACGTCAACATCGCCCTGCACACCGACCACTGCCAGAAGGAAGTGCTGGACGACTACGTCCGTCCGCTCATCGCCATCTCCCAGGAGCGCGTGGACCGCGGCGAGCTGCCGCTGTTCCAGTCCCACATGTGGGACGGCTCCGCAGTGCCGATCGACGAGAACCTCGAGATCGCGCAGGAGCTCCTGGCTAAGGCGCACGCGGCGAACATCATCCTCGAGGTGGAAATCGGTGTCGTCGGCGGCGAGGAGGACGGCGTCGAGGCTCGCGCCGGCTCGAACCTGTACACCAACGAAGCCGATTTTGAGAAGACCGTCGATGCCCTCGGCACCGGCGAGAACGGCCGCTACCTGCTGGCCGCCACCTTCGGCAACGTCCACGGCGTGTACAAGCCGGGCAACGTGAAGCTGCGTCCGGAGGTCTTGGACATGGGCCAGAAGGTCGCCGCCCGCAAGCTCGGCCTGGACGAGGGTGCGCAGCCGTTCGACTTCGTCTTCCACGGCGGCTCCGGCTCCGAGAAGGAGAAGATCGAGGAGGCCCTGCGCTACGGCGTGATCAAGATGAACGTGGACACCGACACCCAGTACGCGTTCACCCGCCCGGTCGCGGCGCACATGTTCTCCAACTACGACGGCGTGCTCAAGATCGACGGCGAGGTGGGCAACAAGAAGACCTACGACCCGCGTTCCTACCTGAAGAAGGCCGAGCAGGCCATGTCCGAGCGCGTCATCGAGGCGTGCCAGGACCTCCACTCCGTGGGCAAGTCCGTGTCCAAGTAAGCATTTGCTTCTCGACGAACCTCCGGCCATCCCCGGAGGTTTTCCTTTTGCCCTGTTTCGGTCTGGTGCGAACTTTCCCGGGCGCGAACCACACCAGCCCCAACAACTTCCTGCGCCACACCCGCCCCAGGCCTCGGGTCAGTGTTTGTAAAACATTACATGCGCGAGGTCTTATAGCCTCCTGACCTGCAACAGTAAATCTGCGCACCTGTCCAGGATGTCGACTTTTGCACGTTTCGTTTAGGCCTCAACCGTTCTCATGCCCGACCGGTTCCCCTCCCGCCTAGACTGTCTAACCATGGCGAAGCAGAGGATGGGTACGCGGGAGCGTCTTCAGCTGGTGGACAAATCGGTGCAGGCGCGCCTGAAACGCGTGCGCAAGCGTCTGCTCCCGATCCTGCAGATCGGCCTCGCGGCCGGACTGGCGTACTTCCTGGCACGCGACGTCGCCGGACACCCGCGCCCGTTCTTCGCACCGATCAGCGTGGTCATCATCATCGGCATGACGGGCGGGGACCGAGTGTCCAAATCTGTGGATATGGCGCTCGGCTGCATCCTTGGTGTGCTGGTTGGCGACCTCATCTTTTACCGGCTCGGCGACGGCGGCTGGCAGATCGCCGTGATCGTCGCTGGTTCGCTGCTTATTGCGTCGTTTTTCTCCAGTTCGATCCTGGTGAACAACCAGGCCGCGATCGGCGCGATCCTAATCGCCACGATCATGCCGCCGGGCGCGGAGGTTACGGGTATCGACCGCACCGTGGACGCGATCATCGGCTGCCTGGTCGCCTTGGCTACTATCGCGCTGATCCCGCAGGCGCCGATGCAGTCGGCCCGCGCGGAGGTGTCCAAGGTGCTGGGCATCATGTCGTCGGTGCTCGACGACGTCTCGGACGGACTGCGCGACAACGACCCCGCGAGCATCGACGAGGCTCTCGACCTGATCCGCGGCACCCAGACCGGCATCGACGACCTCGCCGCCGCCATTAAGGCCGGCCAGGAAACGTCGCGGGTCTCGCCGTTTTTGTGGGGCACGCGCCGCTACATTAATTCGCTCGCGCGCGTGATCCCGCCCGTCGATAATGCGGTGCGCACGACTCGTGTGTTGGCGCGCAGGGCGGGCGTGCTTGCCAACGACAACGATTCCGCCACCCCCGCCCAAATCCAACTCCTGGACACCCTTTCCCAGGTGTGCCTCGAACTTTCCGAGGTCTACGACGTCAATTCCCGAGTCGCCCAGGCCACCGTGATCCCGCAATGCGTCAACGAGCTGCGCCAGGCCGCTCAGGAAGCTGGCATGGACGTCATCCCGGAGAACGGCGTGCTGTCCGCGTACGCCATCCTGGCGCAGACACGCTCACTGATCGTGGACCTGTTGATGGTGTGCGGCATGTCCCACGAGTCCGCCCTCGCCGCTCTCGCGCCCACCTCGAAGACGCCCAAGGTCGAGCCGGAATCGTTCGACTTCGACTAGCGGGCGTCGGGTTTGGCAGCCCAAACCAACCCGCACAGCGAAAACCCCGGCTGGAAAACCCAGCCGGGGTTTGAGGCGTCTAGCGCTCAGGCGCTTAGCGCATAGTGTTTAGCGCTTGTTGATGTCGCCCTCGACGTCGCCCTCGACGTCGCCCTCGACGACGCCGTCGGTCTCGAAGCGCTCCTTGCGGACCTCCTCGGAGACGCGCTCGGTGTCGCGGACGGTGTCCTTCTCCAGGGAGACCTTCTCCACCGGGACGGACTCCTTGGAAACGTTCACGCGGTCCTCGGAGAGGGTGACGGAAGCTTCCTGCTCGCCGATGTTGCCGTCGTAGTTGGCACGGTCAGCGTCGGTGATCGGCTCGCGGACAACGCGGACCTCTTCGCGCTCAACCGGGACCTCAACGGTCTCGGTCTCGTTGACCACGTACTTGCGCAGGCGGACCTGGCCGGTCTCGACGCGGTCCTTGGAGACGTTCAGCTGCTCCTCGGAGCGGATGATCTCGCCGTTGTCTGCGACGTCGTGACGGTCGGTGTCGGCGAACTCGCGGCGCTCAGCGTCGACGTCGGTCTCGACGTCGCGGCGCTCGCCGGCAGCGTAGCCAGCACCTGCAGCACCTGCTGCGCCCGCACCAGCAGCGCCGGTCTCTGCGAAGCGGTTACCAGTCTCGTAGGTGGTCACGTCCTGGGTGTTCTCCAGGCCGTAGTGGCGGTAGAACGCGTCCTGGTCCTCGGTGGTGAGGTGGCCGTTCTCGTCCAGGTCCGGTGCGTCCTCGATGCGCTCCTTCGGGAATGCGAGGTGCAGCTCGCCGTCGCGCAGGCTGTGGCCGCGCAGCGGGACGATGGAGTCGCCGCCACCGAAGAGACCGTGGTTGACGGAAACGAAGTCCGGCTGGCCGGTGGTGTCGTTGACGTAAACGTCCTTGACGCCGCCAACCTTGTCGCCGTCGACGTCGTATGCGGTTGCGTTTGCGAGGTCCTCGATGCGGTTGAAGTCAGCCATGATTTCTCCTTAAAGGTTTTGGCTAGTAAATTTATTTTGCTACCGCGGTTTCCGTCTGGAGCGGTCCTTGCGGGAACAAAAACGAATGTAGGGAAGAGTTCCACGGCGCGTTTGGACGTCCGTTCAAAATCGCGGTTAGAACAAAAATTCGAGCGACAAACCCGCCCACTTCAGGTAGCCCTAGTCACACCCCTTTGACGTGGGCCTTTGCCTATCGACGCCACGTAAACCGCCAAAACCTACAACAAGGCTCAGTACCGGCGAGGTAACGAAACGCTAACCAAACGCCACAAAATTCCCACTGTGAGATAACTCACATTCTAGAATTTAGCCCTCGCGGACGCTCTGGATGTCGCGCAGATGGCGGTAGAACGTGACGCGGGTGACGGGGCGGGGGCGACGGATGCCGTCGATAAGCACGGCGATTTCCTCGCCCCCTGATTGCAGCGCGCGGCCTGCGAGGACCCGGGAGGCGTCGGTGCGGCGCACGGGCTGTCGCCGTAGGAAGCGGCGCGTGGGCACAAGCGGGCTGACAAACGGCACCGCGACCAGCCCGGGCGCGTCTACGGTGGGTACGAGCCGCGCCCCGTACTCGCCGCCGCCGACGAGTACGTCGGAGTCCACCACAACTTCGCCCACGTACGGCGCGGAGCCGTCGCCAGTAAATAGCTCGGCGGAACCCGCGACCACCTCGCCGAAATCCGTGCGTATGCAGGGCATCGGCCGCACCGCCCCCTCGACCGCGAGCGCCGCATCGCCGGCGCCCCACATCACAGCCGCGGGCGATTGCCTATCGACGGGCACGTACCCGACCTCCACCCACATCACATCCGCGCGCATCAGGCGGGTGAGGACGAGCCCCAAGGCGCGGTCGTCGCCGGAGACCACCACGCGCACGGGCTCGGAGGGCTGCTGCGGCGCAAACGACGGTTCGCCCAGGTGGGAGACGTTGGGGCTGGCCTGGATCTCGTCCAGGGACGGCGTGGGGTCCTCCGGCATCACCTCGCGCGCGATGTCCACCAAAAACTTCAGGTCACGCTGGCTGGGGTGCTGCGGAAGGTCGAAGCGCTGGGCGCCGGGGATGACGGGCGCGTCGCCGCACGCGCAGTGGATGAGCCGCATGGCGCTCACGCTACAATATGGCCGTTATTGCGCCATATATAAGGAGTGTGCGATGTCCGCCATCATCATTGTGGGCGCCCAATGGGGCGACGAAGGCAAAGGCAAAGCGACCGACATCCTCGGCGGCAAGGTTGATTACGTGGTTAAACCCAACGGCGGCAACAACGCGGGCCACACCGTTGTGGTGGGCGGGGAGAAGTACGAGCTGAAGCTGTTGCCCGCCGGCGTGCTCAGCGAGAACGCCACCCCGATCCTGGGCAACGGTGTGGTGGTGAACCTGGAGGCGCTGTTCGAGGAGATCGACGGCCTGGAGGCCCGCGGCGCCAACGCGTCCCGCCTGAAGGTCTCCGCCAACGCCCACCTGGTGGCCCCGTACCACCAGCAGCTGGACCGCGTGCAGGAGCGCTTCCTGGGCAAGCGCGCCATCGGCACTACCGGCCGCGGAATCGGCCCCACCTACGCCGACAAGGTCGCGCGCGTGGGCCTGCGCGTGCAGGACGTCTTTGACGAGTCCATCCTGCGCCAGAAGATCGAGTCCGCCCTGGACGTGAAGAACCAGATGCTGGTGAAGATGTACAACCGCCGCGCGATCTCCGTGGACGAGACCATGGACTACTTCGGCCGCTACGCCGAGCGTCTCGCGCCCATGGTGGTGGATGCGGAGCGTGTGCTTAACGACGCCCTCTCACGCGGCGAGCACGTCCTCATGGAAGGCGGCCAAGCCACGATGCTGGATGTGGACCACGGCACTTACCCGTTTGTGACCTCCTCCAACCCCACCGCCGGCGGCGCCTGTGTGGGTTCCGGCATCGGCCCGACCCGCATCACCGGTGTGCTTGGCATTATTAAGGCGTACACCACCCGCGTCGGCGCAGGCCCCTTCCCCACGGAGCTGTTTGATAAGTGGGGCGAGTTCCTCCAGGTCACCGGCGGCGAGGTGGGTGTGAACACCGGTCGCGTGCGCCGCACCGGCTGGTACGACAGCGTGATCGCCCGCTACGCCTCTCGCGTCAACGGCTTCACCGACTTGTTCTTGACCAAGCTGGACGTGCTCACCGGCATCGGGGAGATCCCCATCTGTGTGGCCTACGACGTGGACGGCAAGCGTTTCGACGAAATGCCGCTGACGCAGACCGACTTCCACCACGCCGAGCCGATCTACGAGACCATGCCGGCCTGGGACGAGGACATCACCGAGTGTCGGGAGTTTGAAGACCTGCCGCAGAAGGCGCAGGACTACGTGCTGCGCTTGGAAGAGCTCTCCGGCGCGCCGATCTCCTACATCGGCGTCGGCCCGGGCCGCGACCAGACCATCGTGCGCCACGATGTGATGCAGCGGTAGTGGGGTTCAGCGCCGTTGGCGGTAGTTGCAAAAGTCTCAGCAACTCCTTGGGGTTGAGCTCCCGGGTCTCTCCAACATGGTCGGCGACGTCAACGCCCAGCTGCAGCAGCAGATCGGCCTGTTCAACCCGGAGGTTGCAGTCCAGGTGGATGTGATTAACCAGCAGCTGGCTCAGTACGGCACCGATCTCGGTACCGTCGCTGGCGCACTGGCTCTGATCGCGGCTGGCATCCTCGCTGGCACGATCATCTACGACGCGTGTGCTCCGGAGGGCTCCCAGAGCTCCGTGAACGAGCTGCGCCTCGAGGGTTCCTCCGGCAAGACCTACGCCGGTTCCTCCAAGAAGGAGGAGAAGGCGGCGAAGCAGGGTTCTTCTGAGAAGAAGTAGCCTCGGCTAAGCCCAGGTTGGCCCCCGCGCTCCCGCGAGGGAGGGTGGGGGCCTTTGCCTATCGACGCCCCTCCGGCCACCCCCATAAGGGTGAAAAACGCAGCGCTGCGTCACATTCTTACTCGAAATTAAGAACCGTCTCGTTCCGCATCACCTGCAAGTGCCTCCAGGATCTGCGCGCGCACAGTTGCCTTCCAGGAAGTTTTGTGTCCCGAACTTTCTAGCTGCGGTTCTGTATGTGGAGGGTTTGCCCGGCTTGGTCGGACGGGATATATGCGCCATTGCCGCCCCTCAGCAGTCTGTTAAGAACGGCGTTTTCCGGACGTTGACCAACTTGTAATGCTTTGATTTTTTCGTCGGGGTGACCGTCGACATTTGGTTGGGCTGTGCTCGACATATGTCAATTTAGTCAACCGCGGACGTGGGTTGACATGCGTAAACATGCATAAAAACGTCATTGCAGTGTCCTTGGAGCGTCCGTACGCTTGCCCATGTTGGCCCCTTATGGACAGTTGCCTAGCTGTACACATGTCTCGGGCTCAGCGTTCTGTTGTTTCAGAGATTCCTCGAAAGGGACTTTTATGAAGAAGAACTACATCGCTCGTCGCCGTGGAACCTCCGTGGCTGCAGCGGCACTGTCGTTTGCGTTGGTTGCGCCGTTTGCGCAGTCGGTGGCTGTTGCTCAGGAAACTCCTGCTGCTGTTGCTGACCAGACTGCCGACGCTTCCTCAGCAGCCGATCAGAGCGAAACTATTGATGCTGACGCCATCGCAAGCGGGCGTGTTACTAAGGCAGCAAACCTTACTGATGCGCAGGGCGTCGGTAAGGGGCTTATCTCGGGCCACGTGTATATGACGGGGCCGAAGGGTAATCCGGGATCGACCATTGACAACGGCAACATTCCGCTCGATGGTGTCACGGTCTACGCGCAGTTCCAGGACAAGGATGGCTCCTACTCGCCGATTTTCTCCGCTAAGACCCACACCCTGCCAAATGTGGTCGGTGGTAACGGCGGTAAAGGCACGTTCGCTTTCGGAACCGAGGATAAGGGCATTACTTGGACCGACAAGCTGGGCGTTGAGCACACATGGGCTGCTCGTACGGATCAAAAGCACCGCATCTGGGTTGAGCCGTACACCAACGACCGTGGAAACAAGGTCGTAATGTTCCGTCAGGCAAACGGCTTCGTCCCGGGTTCCTTCAATGGTCTCGTTGAAGGTCCCCTTGGTTCGTTCGCCGCTGCGGATGGCAACATCCAGTTGACGGCCGCGTTCTACCAAGAGGTTCCGCCGAACCACGAAACCAGCTGGATGGCAGCCAAGGGTGACAAGCTCGTTGAGGATCCGGAGGGTCCGATCGACGCACCGGCTACGCAGCTGAATGAATCCAACGTGCTTTCCGGCCGTGTTTGGCTTGAAACTGGTG
Organism: Corynebacterium haematomassiliense; assembly: GCF_013978595.1. Taxonomy (GTDB): domain Bacteria; phylum Actinomycetota; class Actinomycetes; order Mycobacteriales; family Mycobacteriaceae; genus Corynebacterium; species Corynebacterium lehmanniae. Next base: position 1,446,493 of record NZ_JACDTZ010000001.1, on the reverse strand, counting down.
GCCCGGATAAGGGCATTGTGGCAACTGGCCCTGCGATGAACTCCATCGACGAACCCGCTGACGGTTACACGGTGTACGCATCGACGCTGACCAAGGACGGCGCCGCAGCAAACCAGAAACTGCACGAGCAGTTCAAGGACGACCCGAACAAGCTGGCGGATGCGACCAAGAAGATGCTTGAGGATAACCCTGAGTACATCCTCAAGACCGTCTACGGCAAGACCGATCCAGACGGGTACTACTCGCTGCGGTTCGGGGAGCTGACTGATGCAAATCAGACCAACGAAGATTCCCTCAACAAGGACAACGTGTTCGTGTGGGTGGAGAACGAGGATGGTGTGGTTCAGAACGGCTACACCGGTTTCCACACTCCTGTCTTCCAGAAGTACAACGATGGTGGAAACTTCCGTGCATCGGCAATCCCGGCCAGGAACAGAACTGTTACTTCCCGGGTTGAAGACCAGGGGAAGCCACGCTACGGCAAGCAGGTCAATTCGATCTACAACGTCAACTACGCACTCATGCCGTACACCCCGGTTTCGATCGTTGCTGACTACAACGCCACTGATAAGCCGGCGGCACCGGGCACTACGGTGACCCCAGAGTTCAGTGGTGACCTCTCTACGCTGCCCTCGCAGGTTGAGTGGCGTGACCAGCAGGGCAAGGTTCTCAAGACCTGCGAGCTTGACCAGTCCAAGGGCATTAAGGCTCAAGTTGCAGCTTGTACCTTTGACATCCCGGAGGATGCAGAAAAGGGCGATTACTTCAACGTAGTCCTGGTTTCTGGTGGCAACGACGTTTCCGCGTGGACCGTCCTGGTCACCAAGGACTCGGACGAATACACGCCTGCGTACGAGGACAAGTTTGTTGTCCCGGGTGAGGAGACGAAGTCCACGCCGATTTTCACCAAGGTGGACGAGGAAGGTAACCCGACTGAAGAAAAGGTCGAGGCTCCTGAGGGTTCGAAGTTCGCGATTCCGGGGGACTTTAAGGCTCCGGAGGGCTACGAGGTCGCGATTGATGAGAACACCGGCGAGATCACGGTGACGTTCCCGGATAAGTCCAAGCTGAACGCGGATACCGTTGAGGAGTTCGATGTCCCGGTGACGGTGACGTACCCGGATGGTTCCACGGACAAAGAGGTTAAAGCGAAGTTCAAGCTGGACACCGATGGTGACGGCAAACCGGATAATGAAGACACCGACGATGACGGTGACGGCATTCCGGATGACCAGGAGAAGGAAGACGGCACCAACCCGAAGGCTCCGAACCAGAACCTGGACTTCGAGCCTGAGTATGAGGATGGTTCTGGTAAGCCGGGCGAGGATGTGACGGTTCCGGCTCCGACGTTTACGGATAAGGACGGCAAGGAGACCACTGCTCCGGATGGCACGAAGTTCACTCCGGGGGAGGGTGCTCCGGATGGTGTGACGGTTGATGAGAACACTGGTGAGATCACTGTTCCGGTGCCGGAGGACGCGAAGCCGGGTGACAAGATCACGGTTCCGGTGGATGTGACCTACCCGGATGGCACGAAGGACACTGTTGATGTCACTGTCACCGTCGATGAGCCGGATGTTCCGGCTCCGGCCGAGAAGGACAATGAAAAGTACCAGCCTGGGTACGAGGATGGTTCTGGTAAGCCGGGCGAGGATGTGACGGTTCCGGCTCCGACGTTTACGGATAAGGACGGCAAGGAGACCACTGCTCCGGATGGTACGAAGTTCACTCCGGGGGAGGGTGCTCCGGAGAGCGTCGAGGTTGATCCGAACACCGGTGAGATCACTGTTCCGGTGCCGGAGGACGCGAAGCCGGGTGACAAGATCACGGTTCCGGTGGATGTGACCTACCCGGATGGCACGAAGGACACTGTTGATGTCACTGTCACCGTCGATGAGCCGGATGTTCCGGCTCCGGCCGAGAAGGACAATGAAAAGTACCAGCCTGGGTACGAGGATGGTTCTGGTAAGCCGGGCGAGGATGTGACGGTTCCGGCTCCGACGTTTACGGATAAGGACGGCAAGGAGACCACTGCTCCGGATGGCACGAAGTTCACTCCGGGGGAGGGTGCTCCGGATGGTGTGACGGTTGATGAGAACACTGGTGAGATCACTGTTCCGGTGCCGGAGGACGCGAAGCCGGGTGACAAGATCACGGTTCCGGTGGATGTGACCTACCCGGATGGCACGAAGGACACTGTTGATGTCACTGTCACCGTCGATGAGCCGGATGTTCCGGCTCCGGCCGAGAAGGACAATGAAAAGTACCAGCCTGGGTACGAGGATGGTTCTGGTAAGCCGGGCGAGGATGTGACGGTTCCGGCTCCGACGTTTACGGATAAGGACGGCAAGGAGACCACTGCTCCGGATGGCACGAAGTTCACTCCGGGGGAGGGTGCTCCGGATGGTGTGACGGTTGATGAGAACACTGGTGAGATCACTGTTCCGGTGCCGGAGGACGCGAAGCCGGGTGACAAGATCACGGTTCCGGTGGATGTGACCTACCCGGATGGCACGAAGGACACTGTTGATGTCACTGTCACCGTCGATGAGCCGGATGTTCCGGCTCCGGCCGAGAAGGACAATGAAAAGTACCAGCCTGGGTACGAGGATGGTTCTGGTAAGCCGGGCGAGGATGTGACGGTTCCGGCTCCGACGTTTACGGATAAGGACGGCAAGGAGACCACTGCTCCGGACGGCACGAAGTTCACTCCGGGTGAGGGTGCTCCGGAGGGTGTGACCGTTGATGAGAACACTGGTGAGATCACCGTGAAGGTGCCGCAGGACGCGAAGCCGGGTGACAAGATCACGGTTCCGGTGGATGTGACCTACCCGGATGGCACGAAGGACACTGTTGATGTCACCGTCACCGTCGACGAGCCGGCAAAGACCCCGGATTGGAACGACGAAACCACTACTCCGGGTGAGCCGGTCGAGATCGAGAAGGATCCGAACTCCGGTGATTTCACGCCGGGTTCGACGGTTGAGGTCACTGATGGCCCGGGCACCGCTGAGATTGATGACAACGGTAAGATCACGGTGACTCCGTCTGATGAGGCGAAGCCGGGCGACAAGATTGTCGTTGATGTGAAGGATCCGGAGGGCAAGGTCATCGACACCGTCACGGTGACGGTCACCGATCCGGATGCCACCCAGGCCGAGACCTTCGACCCGAACTACGAGGAGCTCACCCAGGTAACGGTCGACGGTGACAAGGCAACCAACAACCCGTTCGGCGGGGAAGATGCGCCGCTGAAGAACATCGATTCCAAGGCATCGGACGGCTCCCAGGATTGGGAGTTCCAGATGCAGGAAAACGGTGTCATCGTGGCCACCGCACCGACGATGGCTGAGGTTGGCGAGGCTGTCGGCGAGCAGCTGCCCACCATTGACAAGAGCTGGGAGAAGTTCGTTGAGACCTTCACCCCGTACGCTCGCCCGACCGTGACGGTGGACTTCACCTACGAGGATGACTCGAAGGACGAAGGCGTCGACGCGAACTTCGACCTGCTTGGCAAGGACGGTAAGTCCCTGCTGGATCCGAATGGCGACTTCGACGGCGACGGCCACACCAACAAGGACGAGATCGAGAAGGGCACCAACCCGGCTGACAAGGACTCCAAGCCTTCTGAGGGCGACGATGTCAAGGACACCACTCCGCCGACCGTGAACCCGATCAAGCCGGGTGATAAGACCATCTCCGGTACGGGTGATCGTCCGAACGAGGACATCATCGTTGAGCTGCCGGGTGGCAAGAAGGTCGAGACCAAGACCGACAAGGACGGCAAGTGGACCATTGATGTTCCAGCTGGTGTTGAGCTCAAGCCGGGCGACAAGGTGATCGTTTCCGACGGTGCTGGTAACAAGACCCCGGCTCAGGTTGGTATTGACACCGGTAAGTGTGTTGCTACGTCCCTCGGGTTTGGTCTGCCGCTGCTGGCGTTGATCCCGCTGGGTCTGGCGTCGCAGATGGAGATTCCGGGTCTGTCCAACGTTGTGGCTGACGCGAACGCTCAGCTGCAGGCTGCGAACACCCGCATCCAGCAGCAGCTGGGTCTGTTCAACCCGGAGATTGCCGCGCAGGTTGATGCGGCGAACCGTCAGCTGGCGCAGTTCGGCACTGACATCGGCACCGTTGCCGGTGGTCTGGCGCTGATCGCGGCCGGCATCCTGGCTGGCACCCTGATCTATGACAACTGCTCCCCGAATGGTGGCGGCAGCTCTGTGAAGGATCTGGAGCTGAAGGGTTCTTCCGGTAAGACCTACGCTGGTTCTTCGAAGAAGGAGGACAAGGCTGGCGAGAAGGCTGCTGACAAGAAGTAGTAGTTTCGCGTAGCCCGGCTAAGTAGCCCCTGTTCTCCCTTTATGGGAGGGCAGGGGCTACTGCTTTATGTGACGCCTGGTACCGATGTCGACGGCCCGATCACGGTCACCGACCCGAACCTGCCCAACGGCGCAGTCGAGGCCGAGGTGCCGGTGGACGGCCACGAGAAGAACCGTGACGACAACGATTCCGACACCGCGTCCGTGACCACCCCGGACGTCCCGGCGGACGGCAACGCGCACGTTGTCGGCCGCGTGGACAACCCGGACAAGGACGGCGGCTACACCGGCAAGCTCGTGGACCGCTCTGGCAAGGAGATCGAGGGCGGCGTCGTCGAGATTGACCCGGAGACCGGCGAGATCAAGGTGACCGTGCCGGCCGGCACCGACCCGCGCGAGGCCTTCGTGGCCGTGCGCGACAAGGACGGCAAACGCGTCACCGACAAGGACGGCTACGACCTGCGCGTCAACATCGTCGCCCCGAACTACGGCGACGCCACCGCGGTGAAGCCGGGCGAGAAGGGCACGTCCAAGGATCCGTTCGCGGGCCAGGACCTCACCGCCGCAGTGGTGGGCGCCGAGGTCGAAGGCTCCAAGGGCGCGGACAACTGGAGCTTTACTATCGACGGCACCTCCGGCGTGATCACCGGCCAGGCCCCGACGAACGAGCAGCTCCAGGATTCCTTCACCGAGAAGTTCCCGAACGGCAAGACCACCTGGGACGACTTTGTGAAGCAGTTCGACGGCATCGCCAACCCGTCCGCGACCGGCACCATCACGCTCGACGGCGTGAAGGATCCGCTGACCGGCGAGGCGAAGTTCGAGCTGGTGGGCCAGGACGGCCGCTCCATCCTGGACCCGAACGGCGACTTCGACGGCGACGGCGTGTCCAACCGCGACGAGATCGAGGGCAAGTCCGACCCGTTCGACGCGGACTCCACGCCGTCCGAGGGCCAGGATGCGCCGGAGAAGCCGGCTCCGGAGCCGGAGAAGCCGGGCCTGACCGACGACGAGCGCAAGCGCTGCATCGCCACCTCCGTCGGCTTCGGTCTGCCGCTGCTGGCGCTGATCCCGATCGGCCTGGCCACCCAGACCGCCATCCCGGGCCTGAGCCCTGTGGTGGAGCAGTACTCCGAGCAGATCCGCCTGGCTAACGCCCGGATCCAGCAGGAGCTGGGCGTGTTCAATCCGGAGATTGCGCTGCAGGTCGAGGTGATTAATAAGCAGCTGCGCCAGTTCGGCCTGGACGTGGCAACCGTGGGCGCAGGCCTCGCACTGATCGCCGCCGGCATCCTCACCGGCACGGTCATCTACGACAACTGCACCCCCGGCGGCATTGGCAGCTCCGTGCAGGACCTCGAGCTGAAGGGCTCCACCGGCAAGACCTACGCCGGTTCTTCCGAGAAGAAGTAACCGAGTAGGGCCCGGTCCCTAGCCGAGCCGAGCGCCCCCGCTTCCCGCACTGGGAGGCGGGGGCGCTTCGTCGTTGGGCCGCCGCAGTTCCTCGCCCCGATCCGTGTGATCACTTTTAATGATCGATCATTATTTGTGAAGTATGCTGCTCAATATGGATATGAGGCATCGTATTAACGAAGCTTTAGAGCGTCAGAGACTGCCGTTGAGTATTTCCAAGCTGAGAACCTTCCCCTGTGAAGGTGGCCAGTGTGGACATGCGCTCGTCGCGGTTGATACGGAAGGTGGTTCGTCGACCTTTGAATTGCCCGTATTTGTGACGACGGGCGGATTTAGTCCACGGCAGCAGCCTCGCCTGGAGCGAGACGGGTTTATGGTGCTTGCGGAGAAGATCCAGCCGTCCGTTGCAGAACGCCTAAGGCGTTCGGGAACTGCTTTCGCCGATGTCCGAGGGAATTGTTTTTTTCGGGAAGGGCAGGTGGTGATCGATGTTCGTGGGCGCACTGAAATGCCGGACCGAAAGAAGACAGCAAACCGGTCCACACGTGCGGTAAATCTGTTTGCACCCAAGCGTGCGCAGGTGGCCGCGCTCATATTGTCCTATCCGGAAGTGTTGTCGATGTCGGTGCGGGATATTGCAAAGGCATCCGGAGTCTCTTTCGGAACCACTGTCAACGCTTTGAATCTCTTTGCGGAAACTGGGTACTTGGTCGCACGCGGTTCCGAGCTTGCCCTCGCCGGTCATCGGTTCGACGCTTTTGCAGAGTCGTGGGCTGACGCATTCCCGGCCGGGTTAGGAAAGAATATCGAGATCTACCGCGGGTTCGGCGATATTCATCGTTTGAAGGAAGAGTTTGGTGGTGTCTGGGTAAGCGGCGAGGCGGCGGTGCCGGAACTGGTTCGCGGCGGAGAATCAGTGCAGCTGTACCTCGAAGACCCGGATGACGCTGCACGAATCATACGTGCATGCAGGATCCGTTCTTCCCCGGAAGGCACTATTACGCTACGACAGGCATTCTGGGATCTTGATGTAGTCCAGCAGCAAGCGTTAGTAGTGGCGCAAGAATCCGCTAGTTTAGGTGGGCGGCCTCAGGTCCCGCTTGCGCTGCTGTATGCGGATCTGTGGACAGCGGGGGATCCGCGTTTGGCTGAAATTGCTCAGGAGATTCGGCAGCGCATGAACGATCGGGGGAACTGGTGACGAAGTTTGAAGACGCAGAGTTGTGCGTCTTGTTTGAAGAACTGAACGAACATGTCGATTTAGAAGCCGTGATGCTCATTGGTGCTAAATGTCGTGACATACACCAGCTGAGGTACCGCGACACTTTGCCGGCGAGAACTACCGAGGATGTGGATCTCGCTCTCGCCGTAGATGGATGGAAGCCGTTTGAAACATTGCGGGAACTCTTTCCGTCTAAGTCGAATGCCTGGCAGAAGCTCACCATTGGTTCTCTTCCAGTTGATGTTGTTCCCTTTGGGACTGTAGAACGCCCGCCAGGGACGGTTGCGTCGGGGAAAGGATGGGAGATGAACGTTGCCGGATTCCAAGAGGTTTTTGACGCTCGGGAGTTCTTTTCTCTTTCCAACGGTATGAAGATTGGTATTCCGACCGTGCCTGGGTTTGCCGCGTTGAAGCTTCACGCCTGGTTGGACAGGCATTCAGGTGGGGTCTTCAAAGATGCGACTGACTTAGCTTTAGTGCTTGCTTGGTATGAAGCTGAGGATGAATTTCTCTGGGACAATTTCGACGAGGTAGAAGATGAAGATCTAATCGGCGAAACGGACCGAATGGCGGCAGCTGTACTGGGGCGCAAGGTCCGGCAGCTGCTCGGTCCGTCCGCTGCGGCGTTTTTGGCAGATCGGTTTGAGGAAGAGACGAATAGCGAGCTGGATAGATTCGCAGAAAACTTGACGGTGCAGGGCGAGCGCCCCCTCCCGTTCCGCCGGCGTCGACAGCAGGTGTCTGACCTTGTGGGAGCGTTGACGCCGGCTCAGGACTAGAGGGGTATTTACCCAGCTCACGCGTTTGCGTACCAGCCCGCACTCGGAACTGTGGGATAATCCGTTCCCATGACTGTTCCGCACTCTGCAGAGCACCCCACCGACCACTCCGCCGACGACACGGGCGCTATCCCCACCGTCCCCGCTGCACCCGCTGCCAGCGAGGAACCGGCGGAGATGCCGCGCCGCGCGCTGATCTTGGGCGAGTCCGCGATGGCGCTGGACCTAGAGCAGGCCTACAAGCGCATGGGCTTTGACACCCGCATCGGCGCCGCGAGTATTGCGGAGGCGTTTTACCCGGGCATCATCGTCACCTCCGGCGACGCTGAGGACACGATCGAGACGGTCCAGGAGATCTCGGAGCGCGTCGGTGCTGTGGTGGCGCCGTCGGTGGAGGCGTGCCGCCACACCGCGGACCGCATGGCGGTGCGCAAGCAGGCCAATGAGGAGCTGGGCCTCCCCGTCCTGGATTACGAGTTCGCCGCGACTCCGCAGGAGATGCACGACGCGGTGGAGCGCATCGGCTACCCGTGCGTGGTCAAGGCGCCGACCAGCAAGGACGGCGAGGGGTTCAGCTTCGTGCACAGCGACGCGGACCTCGCGGACGCGTGGCGCGCCGCCGATCGGGGTATGGGGCAGGGCGCGGTGGTGGAGCGCTTCATCGACTTTGACTTCGAGGTCACCATTCTTGCGGCGCGCTCGATTGACCCGAGCACGGGCGAGCTGGCCACGTGGTTCTGCGAGCCGATTGGCACCCGCCACAGGGAGGGCCGGCTCGTCGAGAGTTGGCAGCCCGCGCCGCTGCCTGAGGCGGCGATGGATAACGCCCGCTCGATCGCGGCGCGCATCACCGGTGCGTTGGCCAGCTGCGGCATCTTCTCGGTGGAGATGTTCGTCTCGGGCGACGACGTGTATTTCTCTCAGGTCACGCCGCGCCCGAGCCGCGACGGCCTGGTCACATTCGTCACCCAGCGCATCAACCAGTTCGACCTCCAGGCGCACGCCACGCAGCGGCTGCCCATCGATTCGACGCTGATCAGCCCGGGTGCGGTCCGCTTCTTGGAGGGCCACCCGTCGCAGGCCGCGCTCGCCGCGGCCATGGCGGTCGAGGAGGTCACGGTGCGAATGCTTGGCGACGGCACCCTGGTCCTCGCCACGGCCGATTCCGCGGCGGAGGCCCGCCAACGCACTGACGAGGCCGTCCGGGAGATCTACAACGTCGACGGCAAACCCAGCGAGAATTAGATCACACCATTCAGTTCGTCTTGGCGGGGGTCGCACCGGTAAACTGTTGCATGTTTGCCCACGACGAAAGGTGAAGCCATGTCTCAACGCCAATCATTGCTGGTAACCCTCGCAAACCGCACCTTCGACGGACTGGATCTGCAGCAGCTTGCAAGCCGTCTGGAGTTGCCCCTGGTGCGGCTTTCGGGTGACAGCGTGGCAGAAATCTTCAACTCCGAGCAGATCACCGAAGAGCCGGCGCTGTACGCGGGCACCGGCGACTACAACTTCGACGCTCAGCTCGCCGCAGCCCTCGGCGCCCCGGTGCTGCTCGCCGCAGGCGACGAAACGGCTGCCAAGCTCGCGGAAGCGAGGATTGGGGAGTTGGGGGCGACCGTGGCGTCGATAAGCAATGGCGATTTTGACAACGTTGAGCCCGTCGAGGCCCAGCAGGTGATGAGCCCCGTGGTGTTCGAGCGCCAGCTGATCGAGCAGGCGCGCGCCAACCGCAAGCACGTGGTGCTGCCGGAGGGCGAGGACGACCGCATCCTGCAGGCCGCAGACCAGCTGCTCAAGCAGGGCGTGGCCGAGCTGACCATCCTCGGCGACGTGGACGACATGAACCGCCGCGCAGCCGATTTGGGCCTGGACCTCACCGGCGCGAACCTGGTCAACCACCTCGAATCCGAGCTCGCCGAGGAGTTCGCCGCCGAGTTCGCGGAGCTGCGCAAAAAGAAGGGTGTGACCATCGAAGAGGCGCGCGAGACCATGAAGGACGTCTCCTACTTCGGCACCATGATGGTGCACAAGGGGCTTGCCGACGGCATGGTCTCCGGCGCCGCGCACACCACCGCGCACACTATTAAGCCGTCGTTCCAGATCATCAAGACCGCCCCGGGCGCGTCCGTGGTGTCCTCGGTCTTTCTCATGGTCATGCAGGACCGCCTGTGGGCGTTCGGCGATTGCGCCGTGAACCCTAACCCGACCGCGGAGCAGATCGGCGAGATCGCCGCCGTGTCGGCTCAGACCGCCGCGCAGTTCGGCATCGACCCGAAGGTGGCCATCCTGTCCTACTCCACCGGCACCTCCGGCTCCGGCCCGGACGTGGACCGCGCCGTGGAGGCAACCGCGAAGGCCAAGGAGCTCGCGCCGGATGTGGCCATCGACGGCCCGCTGCAGTTCGACGCCGCCTGCGACCCGGGCGTCGGTAAGAAGAAGGCCCCGGATTCCCCGGTCGCCGGCCAGGCCAACGTGTTCATCTTCCCCGACCTGGAGGCGGGCAACGCGGGCTACAAGATCGCCCAGCGCACCGGCGGCGCGCTCGCGGTCGGCCCGGTGCTGCAGGGCCTGAACAAGCCGGTCAACGACCTGTCCCGCGGCGCGACCGTGCCGGACATTGTCAACACCGTGGCCATCACGGCGATCCAGGCGGGGGCGAAGTAAATGTCCTACGTACTCGTCATTAACTCCGGTTCTTCCTCCATCAAGTTCCAGATCGTCGACCCGACCTCGGACGCGTCCGCGGACCCGTTCGTCTCTGGCCTGGTCGAGCAGATCGGCGAGCCGCAGGGCCGCATCACCATCAAGTACGAGGGCCAGAAGTTCGTCGTGCAAAAGGCAGTGCCCACCCATGCCGACGGCCTGCAGGAAACCTTCAAGCTTCTCGACGCCAAAGGCATCGGCCCGACGCAACTCGACATCGTCGCCGCAGGCCACCGCGTCGTGCACGGCGGCATGGTCTTCTCCGAGCCGGAGCTGATCCTGGACCCGGTGGTGGACATGATCCGCGACCTGATCCCGCTGGCGCCGCTGCACAACCCGGCCAACATCGACGGCATCGAGGTCGCCCGCGCCCTGCTGCCGGACATCCCGCACGTGGCGGTGTTCGACACCGGCTTCTTCCGCGACCTGCCCCCGGCCGCCGCCCTGTACGCGATTAACGCCGAGGTGGCGGAGCAGAACCTGATCCGCCGCTACGGCTTCCACGGCACCTCCCACGAGTTCGTCTCCGCGCAGGTGCCGGAGCTGATCGGCCGCGATCCGAACCACACCCGCCAGATCGTGCTGCACCTGGGCAACGGCGCCTCCGCGTCGGCCGTGGCCAACGGTCACCCGATCGACACCTCGATGGGCCTGACCCCGCTGGCCGGCCTGGCCATGGGCACCCGCTCCGGCGACATCGACCCCGGCATCATCTTCCACCTGGTGCGCCAGGGCGGCATGTCCATCGACGAGATTGACAACCTGCTCAACCGCCAGTCCGGTGTGAAGGGCCTGTCCGGCGTGAACGACTTCCGCGAGCTGCGCTCCATGATCGAGGAAGAAAACGAAAACGCCTGGCTGGCCTACATGGTCTACCTGAACCAGCTGCGCCGCTTCATCGGTTCCTACATGATCGCGCTGGGGCGCGTGGACGCCATCACGTTCACCGCCGGCGTCGGCGAGAACGACCAGCACGTGCGCATGGACGCCCTGGACAACCTGAAGATGTACGGCATCGAAGTCGACCCGGAGAAGAACGCCCTGCCCAACGACGGCCCGCGCATCATCTCCACCGACGACTCCAAGGTGAAGGTCCTGGTCGTGCCCACCAACGAGGAGCTGGCCATCGCGCAGAAGGCCGCCGCCGTCGCCGCCCGCGTGGGGTAGTGCGGCTTTTCAGCCCCGGCACCGGTTCGCGAGTTCTGGTGCCGGGGCTTTCTGCTGCGCTTTTATCTGATCGTCTAGCAGGTTGTGCGGTGCTGCTAGACGATCAGCCCCATACTGAAACTCAATGCCATCAACACCTGGGGAAATGCGTAGCGGGGTGCCGGATCGTATAGCAGGACGAGGCGGCTACTAGACGATCTGCGACTGGTGGGCTGGTCTGTTTTCGCGTCGACCGCGCCTTGGTTAAAAATATGACGATTGCCAGCCCTGTGATGGATTGCACAAAAGTTCTCTTGAACTCGGGCGTAGCAGGGTAGAGGTCTGCGTTGACCTCGGGCGGAGCGTCTTGCAACTCCCGAAAGCATAATTGTGTTGTTTTCATGGGATTGCGCGCTATAGATTTACAGAAGCAGAAAACCGTATTGTTGGCTGTTGATTGAGTCGGCGGTAGATAAAAAGATTCAGAAAAGGGGTCTTGCAATGACTGGAAAGCATGACCGCGCGATTGCGTGCCGGCGCGGGACATCGGTAGCCGCGTGCGCGCTCGGCCTGTCGCTTGTGGTGACGGGTGTCCAGCCGGTTGCAGCCCCGCAGACCGCTTCGCAGGCGTCGGCGCAGCTGCTGACCGATGCGCAAAAGTCGTTGGTGAGGTACCCAACCTCCACAAGCGTGAACTACGGTGAGACAACCAAAATCAGCCCGAACGTTAACCGTCTGACTGTCTACCCACCGAACGGATACAAGCTCGCCGACAGCGTTAACCCGGGCTGGGGGGCCACAATCGACCCAGAGTCCGGAGAAATTTCAATCACTCCGGACCCGGACGCCGATCTTGGAGAGAGCGACAAGATCGAAGTTCAATTCACGTTCAAAGATGGCTCCACCAAGACCGTCGACGCCGCCGTTAGCGTGCAACCCGACCCGGAATACGTAGACCAGAGCGACAAGGTGTTCTGGACTGGGAAAGCAATCAACGCTATCGACATCCGGGTGAACAAAGCTCCCCGGAGTTCGGCGCTCACCATCGATGAGTCCACGCTGCCACCAGGTGTCACCGCCACGCTGCGTAACTTCGGCAATATCAAGCACATCTTCCTGAAGGGCACCCCGACTGAAACCGGCACTTTCACGGTGAAAACCCAGCTGGTGGAGGGCGGAAGCGTTGTTGCCGGCGCCGACGGGCCACTCGAGCAGACCTTCACGATCACGGTGAAAGACTCTGCAGATTTGCCGGCTCCGGTCGCACAAAACATCGTTGACGATCCGGCACCGGTGAAGCCCGGTGAGGAGGTCAACATCGCCATTCCCACAGAGAACGCATCGTCCGTCGAGGTCACTGACCTGCCGGAAGGCTTGACCTATGACCAGGAAAACAGCAAGATCACCGGTAAGCCGACGACGTCGGGCACGGCGAGAATCGACATCATTACTAACGACGCCAAGGTGATCACCGACACCATCGACATCCAGGTGGAGGAGGCAGGCGGATCGACGACACCGGCAACGACGACGCCTGAAGACTCGACGCCGGAGCCGACCTCCGACCAGACCACGTCCGCACCGGAGCCGTCTGTCCCGGTTACTTCTGAGCCGACCTCTGCGACGCCGACCTCCGGGCAGTTGACGACTCAGCCGCAGCCGACGCCAACTACCGCGCAGCCAACGTCCGGTCAGCCGACCTCGGGCCAGCCGACCACGGCGCGGCCGACCTCCGATCAGCCGACAACCACCGACCAGACCACGTCCGCGCCAGAGCCGTCTGCCCCGGCTACCTCTGAGCCGACTTCGACGACCCCGACGTCTGGTTGGGTGCCGACACAGCCGGAGCCGACGTCAACTACTGCGCAGCCAACGTCCGGTCAGCCGACTTCGGGCCAGCCGACTTCGGGCCAGACGACTACAGCTCAGCCGACCTCGGGCCGGACCACGTCCGCACCGGAGCCGTCTGCCCCGGCTACCTCTGAGCCGACCGCAGCGACGCCGACCTCTGGGCAGCTGACGACTCAGCCGCAGCCGACGTCAACTTCTGCGCAGCCGACGTCAACTACTGCGCAGCCAACGTCCGGTCAGTCGACCACGGCGCGGCCGACCTCCGACCAGCCGACAACCGCCGACCAGACCACGTCCGCGCCGGAGCCGACGACAAAACCGTCCACGCCGGGTTCTTCCGAGCCGACCTCGACGACCCCGACGTCTGGTTGGGTGCCCACGCAGCCGGAGCCGACGTCAACTACTGCGCAGCCAACGTCCGGTCAGTCGACCACGGCGCGGCCGACCTCCGACCAGCCGACCTCCGACCAGACCACGTCCGCACCGGAGCCGTCTGTCCCGGTTGCTTCTGAGCCGACCTCTGCGACGCCGACCTCCGAGCAGTTGACGACTCAGCCGGAGCCGACGTCAACTACTGCGCAGCCAACGTCCGGTCAGCCGACTTCGGGCCAGCCGACTTCGGGCCAGCCGACTACAGCTCAGCCGACCTCGGGCCGGACCACGTCCGCGCCGGAGCCGTCTGCCCCGGCTACCTCTGAGCCGACCGCAGCGACGCCGACCTCTGGGCAGCTGACGACTCAGCCGCAGCCGACAACCACCAAGCCGACCTCGGGCCAGACAACCGCGGCGCAGCCGACCTCCGACCAGCCGACAACCACCAAGCCGACCTCGGCGCGACCCACTACGCCCGCACCGCAACCGACGACCAGTGCGCAGCCGGCCCCGTCGGTCGACGACTTCGCCTGGGACAAGCTGACCGTGCAGGCGGGCACCACCAAGGTGACCGTGCCTTCCCGCAAGCCGTCCGAAACCGTCAACGTGCGCGTCGACGGCGATGCGCCGGAGTGGCTGTCCGTGGCGTCGGATGGTCAGGTGTTGGCCGATCCGGGCCGCGACGTCAAGCCGGGCGAGTACACGGTCGACGTGGTTTCCGGAGCGGGGGAGCGCGACATCATCACGGTCAACGTCACCGCTCCGGTGAGCGACGCCGACCGCATCAGCGGCGTGAAGTACAAGGACTCCTACGTCCAGGCGGGAAAGACGAACTCCAGCCGCCAGCCGATCGCCACCATTGACCGCGACGGCATCGAGTACAAGAGTCAGCCGCTTCCGGCCGGCACGAAGTTCTCCACCAAGAGTGCCGAGGGAACCGTTGACCCGGACACCGGCGTCGTCACTGTGAAGGCGCCGCTGCGCACTCCGGCGGGCGAGACCATCGAGGTCCCGGTCGACTTCACCTACCCGGACGGCACGACGGGCAAGGCCACCGCGGTCTTCCACGTCGACGTCGGCGCGCAGAACGAGGCCTACAAGCCCGCCTACCAGGAGGGTCTCGGCGCGCAGCCGGGCAAGACTGTTGTGGTGCCGCTTCTCGACGGCACGTTCCCCGTCAACAAGGACGGCCAGAACATCGGCCAGTACGCGCTGGCCCCGGTGTTCGACGACAAGGGCAACGAGCTCGGCGCGGACAAGGCCTACAACGGCTGGGATATCAGCATCGACCCGGACACCGGCAACATCTACGCCACCGCCCCGGAGGAGCACCCGGAGCAGATTACTGTCCCGGTGACGGTGCTGTACTCCGACGGCACGGTCTCGGACAAGGACAACGAGCCCACCGTTTTCGCCCGCATCGCGGCGCTTAAGGGGCAGTCGTTGGCGGACTCCACCGAGGCCGCGGGCTACGGCAAGCCGTTCTTCGACGCGGACGGCAACATCCGCATGTTCCCCACGGGCTCGATGCCCCCGGGTGCGACCTTCGAGCAGACCGGCCTGACGGCGCTGCCGGTGGAGGTTGATCCGGAAACGGGCGCGATCACCGTGAAGGTGTCGGAGGATGCTCCGGTTGGCGCGAACTTTGACATCCCGTTGAAGCTGACGCTTCCGGACGGCTCCGCGCAGGAGATCACGGTGCCGGTGTCCACTAAGTCGGAGGCCGCAAACCAGGTGGTGTCCTGGCGTCCGGTCAAGGTCACCGAGGCCGGCACCCCGGTCACGGTGGCGCCGAGCCAGGCCCCGGCGGGCACGACCTACGCGCTGGCCGCGTCCTTCGACGCGCAGGGCTGGCAGGTGTCTGTTGATCCGAAGACGGGCGAGATCACGGTCGCCCGCAACGGCGACGAGGACGACCCGCAGGCGGCGCTGATTCCGGTTGTGGTGACGTTCGCGGACGGTTCGCAGCGCGTCGTCGAGGTGCCGGCAACGACCGTGCGCGGCACCGCGGCGGTGGCGAATGTGGAGTACCCGCGTGTGGTCATCAACGCTGGCCAGACCGCAATTTTGCGGCCGAGCGTCGCGGGGGCGTCGTTCTCCCTGGTCAAGCCGATCCCGGGGCTGCGCACGCAGATCGATCCGGTGACGGGCGAGCTCACCGTCGTCAGCTACGACGGCACCGTCCCGGGCCCGCGCGACATTCCGGTCCAGGTCACGTTCGAGGATTCCTCGAGCACGATCACCTCGGCGCGGGTTGAGGTCCGCACCAAGTCCGGCATGAGCACGCTCGCCGAGAGCACATTGCTTGACGACGTCTCCGCTGTCGGCCGCCCCGACTTCACCACACGAGTCACGCTGCCGGTGCCCAAGAAGGCCGCGGACTATCCGTTCAGCTTGGGCGAGTTCGACGCGGAGGGCTGGGAAGTCTCGTTGGACCGTGCCCGCGGCGTGCTCGAGTTCCGCGTCCCGGCCGACGCCGCCGGCCAGGTCAAGCAGATCCCGGTGAACGTGCGCTTCGCCGACGGCTCCACGGGCCAGTTCAATGTGACGGTGGAAGTGGATGGCGTTGCGGCCGGAGGGTCGTCGCAAAGCAATGGCTCCTCGAAGCCCTCGCCGTGGGTGTGGGCGCTGGCGGTGCTCGGTTTGTTGGGTACAGCTGGCAAGGTTCTGTACGATAATTGCGATAAATTTCAACACTTTTTAGAGCAGTGGGTGTAGGGACACATGATGCACACAGGTAAAAGAGCAATCGCGGCTGTTGTCGCGCTAGGCCTCACCGCCGGCGTCACGCTGCCGGTCCAGGCCGATGCGGCCGTGGATCTGTCCAAGAGCTACCAGGTCGGCGTCACCACCGGCGCCGCCGAGGGCTTCCAGAACGTGGACGTGAACAAGGGCCGAGTGTCCTGGCTGATGTACAACAGCCTCACCTACGGCCTGATGCCCACCGCTTTCTACTTGGACGCCTACGCGGACGGCCAGAAGGTCGAGTTCGCGGGCGAGAAGACCAAGGTGGAGCCCGCCTCCAACAGTGAGGGCGACGTGGTCACCCTCACCCACACCGACCCGAACCTCGGCGTGGAGCTCGTGCGCACCTTCACCGTCACCCCCGCAAATGTGGACGTGCGGGTGGAGCTGAAAAGCGACAGCAAGCGGGACCTGAAGCTGGTGCTTACGGACGGGCTGATGTCCTACGACTACCCGTTCAGCTCCGAGGAAGCCGACCCGAACGAGTACACCATCGACGTGGGCAGCCGCTACAAGCTGAACACCAAGTTCGAGGGCGCCGACACCACCGGCACCGGTGAAAGCCAGCAGGCCGCAGAAGCCGGCAGGAACGACGGCGACCGCTACTACGCGGGCGTGTGGCAGCGCCACGACAATAGGCTCAGCGCACGCATGACCATCGCCGGCGACGCCAACGAAGCGCTGAAGGACTCCGACGGCGACGGCCTGCCCGACGACTGGGAGATCAACGGCTACACCGACGCCGACGGCAACGAGTTCCCGCTGCACCGCTGGGGCGCAGACCCGAACAAGCCGGACCTGTTCCTGCAGCTGAACTGGATGCAGTCCGAGTGGGAGACCAAGGGCTGCTCCGAGAAGCGCGAATACGCGGCAACGGAGAAGGACTTCGGCGAGTTCCTGGAGTGCGCCGACGCGAACGTGAACGTCTACCGCCCGTCGCGCAAGATCCTCAACGACCTGGTGGACCTGTTCGACCGCCGCGGCTACAACTTGCACATCGACGCCGGCGACTACTACAGCAACATCCCGGGCATCACGCCGCAGGGCGGCGACACGATCCCGTACGCGCCGATCTACTTCAAGGACGGCAACGGCCGCGCAGAGGTGCCCGGTGTGCGCCTGGTCAAGGACCGCAAGAACCTGCTCGGGGCACGCCAGTCCGTCTTCCGCGTGGGCATCATCGGCGACCAGCAGGAGGCGGGCAACCTGTCCTCCGGCAACGGCCTGATCTCCGACGGCGCGTTCTACGTGGCCAAGAACTACCTGATGACGTCCCAGGAGCAGATGCGCAACACCATCCTCCACGAATTCGGCCACAACCTGGGCCTGACCCACTCTGGCGCGTCCAACGTGGACAAGCCGAACAGCTCCTACGTGCCCAAGTACAAGTCCGTGATGAACTACCTGTACCAGTTCAGCCACTTCGACTACTCGGACAAGAACTCCACAGACAACGACAACACCAGCATTCCGCAGGCCTGTTACGACGGCACCGCCAAGTGCTTCACCGGCAGCTACGACATCGCACCGGACTGGCAGAACCTGGACATCGTCAACGGCGAGATCGCCAAGGCCACCGGCTCCACCGGCGTGTCCGAGGACCCGTCCGAGTCCGGACACAGCCACCCGCAAGTGGATGAGCTCGTGCTCATGGCAGCGGAGGAAAACAACGGCAAGGCCGGCATCCGCGTGCTTGGCGAGCGCGAGGGCGTGAAGAACGTCATCATCGCCAACCGCTCCGACTCCAAGGTGTACCTGGAGCTGTCCAACCTGGGCATCGACCTGCACGAGTTCACCCTCCAGGTGGACTACCCGGGCGGCAAGTTCCGCAAGACCTACCCGGTGGAAGGCGTGCTCAAGGAGCACGGCAAGTACAACGTCGAGGTGCCGATTGCCAACACCGCCGGCTACAAGGATTCCTCCATGCCGGTGAAGTTCCGCGTCTTCAACGCCGACGGCCGCCTGGTAGCCGAGGAGACCAACGAGTTCTCCGTGCTCAACTACACCACCGAGCAGATGGACCAGCTGGTCAAGGACCTGGAGAAGAAGAACTCCAAGCACCTCCAGGCCGCGCGCGACACCGTGGGCAAAAAGGACCCGGCGAAGCCGACCCTGGCCAAACCGGCACCGGTGCCCACCAAGAACAACCAGCCTGTGCGGACTGGCAATCGACGCCCGGCCGTGACCGAGCTCAACGGCGCAACCCAGCCTGCGCCGAAGCCGAAGCCGGGCACGAACCCGACGCAGAACCCGAGCCGGAACGAGCCGGCCCCGAACAACCAGACCGGAGAGACCGGTAAGGGCGGCAAGGCATCCGGCGGCAGCACCGGCGCGATCGTGGGCATCATCATCGCGATCCTGGCGGTCGTCGGCCTCGGCGGCGCCGCAGCCGCGATGGGCGGCTTCATCTAAGCACCCCCGCCGAAACGGCCGCCGTAATCCTGACAGATTACGGCGGCCGTTTGCGATGACCAGGGACGATAAGGCCCGCCTGACAGATTCCGCCGCGATGTGTCGGCGGGCCTCCGCTCCGTTCGGTCTCCGCCGCCCAAACCCCCGAACCCAAACCCCTAAAACCAGGTGGCGGGGCGGACCTTGTTGGCCAGGTCCACCAGCGCGTACCGGTGTTTCGGGTACGGCGCCACCCGGGCCTGGTCCCGCAACGTCTGGGCCAGGCCGCGGCGCAGGCCCCGGATGGTGAAGGGGTACTCGAACAGCGCCACGTTGGTGGAGGCCTGGTGGGCGCGCAGGTACGTCAGGCCGGCCTCGATGACGGCGACCTTGATCTGCAAGAAGCGCGGCTCGGTGGAGGGGATCTGCTCGAGGCGGCGGGCGGCGAGCCGGATGTGGTCTTCGGTGGCGCCCTCGGCAACCAGGCACAAAATGGCGGTCAGCTGCGCCATCCGGTAGTGGCGCGACGCGTTGGGCACCTTGTCCAGGGCCTTGATCGCCAACTCCACTTCGCCTTCGCACATGAGCATCCGAGCCAGGCCGAACGCGGAGGAGACGGTGGTGGGGTTGGTCATCCACACCAGGGCGTAGAGGCGGGTGGCGTGGAAGCGCAGGCCTCCGGGGGCGGTCACGGTCAGCGACCACGTGTTGTCTGTGGCTCCGTCGGCGGCCATGCGCTCGAACACGGCGTCCGGCACGTCGCGGAGGTGGTGGGTGAGGCCGGCGGCGGCGGGCGAGAGCTCGTCGTGAAGCAGTGCGCTCGATTGATACCCGCCCTCCTGCAGGATGAGCTCGCTGACTGCGGCGAGCGCGAGTTTGGGGGCGGCCTCGCCGGGTAGCTGGTTGAGCACCTGGGAAAACGAACCCTTCGCGGAGGCGAAGTCTCCAAGCAGCGTCTCCACCACGCCCGCGTACCAGGAGTAGCGCCAGTTGTCGCCGAAGCGCTCCGAAAGCGAGCGCAGCCAGGTGCGCGCCTGGGTGGTCAGGCCGAGGTCGATCATGGTGCGCACGACGCCGAAGGGGATTTCGATGGAGTGCTCGTACTGCGGGGTGGTCATGGCCTGGCGCAGCGTCTCCAGCGTTTCGCGTGGTTCGGCATACGAGGAGCCCTGGAGCATGGCGGCGCCGACATCGTCGCGGTTGACCAGCGGCGACGGTAGCGCGGCGACGACCTCTTGCGGGGTGATGTCCACGCTGCGGGCGATGCCGTCGATGAGCTGGTCGGTGCGGAACACCAGGTGTTTGGTGCCGAACGTCGTACGCTGAGGGGAGAACAGGGAGTGCTGCGCGGGGTAGGTGCGCCCGTCGCGCACGGCGACGATCTCGCGCAGCACGCCGAGCATCTGCGCCTCCAGCTCGGTGAGGCTGGTGAAGCGCTGCGCGGGGTCCTCGTTGCAGCAGCGCGTGATCAGCCGGTACAGGGAGGTGTACTGGCGGAACAGCGGCTCGTCGGCGGGGGAGGGGATGCCTAGGTCGTACACGCCGTCGGTTTGCGGCAGGTCCACCACCAGCGACGCCAAGGTGCGGCCCACGGTGTACACGTCGGAGGCGACGGATGGCCCTTCGGTGGCCACCTCCGGCGCCTGGAACCCCTTCGTGCCGTAGATGAACCCGAAGGCGCCGATGCCGGAGACCGCGCCCATGTCAATCAGCTTGACTTGGTCTTCGGTGACGATGATGTTGTCGGGCTTCAGGTCGTTGTACACCACCCCGCGCGAGTGCAGGTAGTCCAGCGCCGGCAGGACTTCGAGCATGTAGGCGATGGCGATGTCGGGTTGGAGCACTTTGCTTGTCGACGCATTCCGCCATGCCCGTAAACTCGGCCCGCCCACGTACTCCATGACGGTGAACCCGCCGGGCACGCGCGGGTCGTCGATGAAGTTGTAGATCTGCACGATGCCGGGATGGGTCATCTCCGCCAGGAACTCGCGCTCGGCAGCGGCGGCGGCCGCCTCGTCCGGGTTGTCCGTGGAGTGCAGGCCCTTGAGCACCACCACGCGGCCCGCCACGTGGTGGTCCTGGGCCAGGTAGATCCAGCCCATGCCGCCGTGGGCGATCACGCCCATGATCTCGTACTGGCTGGCCACCACGTCGCCCGGGTTGAGCACCGGCGGGGCGATGCCCTTTTTCACCACGGCCGGCTCCGGGTCGATCAGCGCTTCCTTCGGCTCGGTGGGCTCCACCCAGGGCAGCTCCACCATGCCGTCGGCGACGACACGGGTGGCGCGGCGGGTGCCGCGGCGCTCGCGGAACGTGTCCAGGGCGAGCCGGCGCGAGCGCTGCGAGGGGTCCTCGCGGTTGCCGCCCTTGCGCAGCTTGTCCAAGTCTTTGAGCAGGCCGGCCATCTCGCCCATGGCGGAGTAGTCGGTTTCGCCGTCGGAGTCCCAGCCGTCGTCGTCATCGTCGTCTGCGAAGGGGTCGAACGCGACGGCCTCGGTGCCCGGATTGTCCTCCTCCTCATCATCCGCGAACGGGTCGAACGCGACCGCCTCGGTGCGCTGCTCCAGCGGGTCCTGCGAATCCTGCTCAGTGCTCACTGCTCCTCCTTCCGGTACATCAGCGGCGGCGGGGAGGACTCCGCGATGGAGCCCCCGAGCCAGGTGGAGTAGAGCTCGTACCACGTGCCGTCGTTACGCATCCGCTCCAGCGTCGAATTGACCTGCCGCACCAGGTCCGTCTGGCCCTTCGGGATGCCCACGCCGTAGTACTGCGTCGCCAGCGTGCCCGGCAGGATCGTCGCGTACGGGTCCTGCGCGGACAGGCCCGCCAGGATGGAATCGTCCGCCACGATCGCGTCCGCCTGGAACTGTTGGGTGGCCATCAAACAGTCGGACCAGGAGCGGGTGCGCAGAATGTTCGAGTGTGGGGTGTACGTGCGCGCGATCTGGGTCAGGTTCGTGCCGTCGACGATGCACACCGTTTTGCCGCCGAGCTGGTTGATGTCCTCCACGCCCCGGTCCCGCGGCACCAGAACGCGCACGCGCGAGGTCAGGTACGGGGTAGAAAAGTCGATCGCCTCCGTGCGCTCCGGCGTGATGGACATGGTGCGGATGACGATGTCCACCTCGCCGTGGTTCAGCGCCTCGGCGCGCGCCGCCGAGTCCACAAACCGCAGGTCCAGGCGGTTGACCCCGGCAGTTTCCTCGCCGAAGATGTCGTCGGCGATCGCGCGGGCGAGATCCACCTCCAGCCCGCGCAGCTCGCCGCTGGCGGTGTCGCGGAACGCCAGCAGGTAGAGGGACTGGTCGATGCCCACCACCAGTCGGCCGCGGCGCGTGATGCGGTCCACGTTCGGGGTGTCGTCTTCAGCGGTGCGGGGGTTCAGCGAGCCCTCCCAGTCCAGCTTCGCCGGCACGTACGGCTCCGCCGGCACCCCTTGCGCGTCCTCGAGGGCCGCGCCGGGCGGCAGCGGCAAGAGCTCGCGCGTGGTGGAGGTTTCGTGCTCTGGGGCGATGGTGGCGCGCACCGGGGTCGGCTCCTCCGAGCACCCCGAAAGCCCCAGCGCCAGCACCGCCGCGCACGCGGTCCATGTCCTTCTCACAGGTACTCACCCAGCCTTCTGCGGATGCCCAGCCACGTGCAGACCACGGCTAAAACGGACAGCAGCGCCACCCACGCGGAGACCTGCCGCGTCGCGTCCAGCGAGGCGTCGATGTAGGCCTGCGTGCCCTCCCTCGACGACGCGATGAGCTTGGACAGCGTCGCGTCCAGCTCCCTGAACGGCGCCTCGCCCGCCCCGCCGCCGGAGGCCAACAGCGCCGCCGCCTGCTCGTAGCTGCCCGTGTTCAGCGCGCCGACGAGTTCGTTGTGCTCGTAGGCCCAGGTGCGCAGGGCGTCGCGTGCGTCGTCGATAAGTTGCTGCCCCCCGCCGTACTCCTCTGCGGTCTCGAGCGCCGCGCTTACCGACGCATACGTGCCGTCGAACGCCCGCGACGAATGCACCACGGACTGGCGGCGCAGCAGCGCGAACGTCTCGTCCGTGCGCGTCTCCAGTGCGTCGAAGCGGGCGGCGGTGAGCTCCTCCCACGGCTTCGCCGCGCGCTCGTACTCCACGGAGCCGTTGCGCCAGGACTGGTAGTTCGACACCGCGGCCCAGCTCAGCGCCACCACCACCGCGAGCGTGCCGGCGATAAAGCCCTTGTTCAGGCGGCGGCGGAATACCCGCCACAGCCACCACTGGGTGAGCACGAGGAAACCGAGCGCCGCCACGAGGCCGGACAGCGGCACCCACTGCGGCTCGGAGAGGCGCCGCATCTCCTTGGCCACGTCCTCGCGGGTCAGCGCGTTGATCTCGGAGGCGGACACCAGCAAACGGGTGCGCATAATGCTGGACGCCTCCGACATGTAGGCCACGCCCACAGGGTTGCCCATGCGCTGGTTCACGCGTGCGCGCTCGTTCAGGCCGGCGTAGACTGGCAGGTCCCGCTGGATGTCGCTGACCAGCTCCTCGATGCGCTCGCTGGTGGCCGTGTCGGCCTCCACCGCGCCCTTGTAAATCTCGCCGGCGGAGCTGACCGCCGTGTCCAGTGCTGCGGAGTAGGCCTGCACGTCCTCGTGCGACAGCGGCCCGGGCTGGACAAACCCGCCCGCTGCGATGGTGTCCGCGCGCAGCAGGGAGGTGGACAGCAGGTGGGCAGCCGCGCTCATCGGCTCCGTCGCCTCGCGCACCGTGTCCAGCGCCTGGTTGCGGCCGGCCATGGACTGGCTCATGGACAGCCCCGCCGCCAGCAGCATGGCGGTCAGCAGCACCATCACCACGATGAGCTTGCCGGGGGTGGTCCGCGCGAACGCGTGGCCGCGCCGGCCCATGCGAACGGGACCGGCCAGCGGGCCGTGGAGGACGCCGTGCAGGCGCGGGTGCGCAGGGCGCGCTTCAAGCTCGTCGAGCCACGCGTCGTCGCTCGGCCTGCTTTGCGTCACCATTCCGCAATAATAACTGTTCGCGCCTACAGTGGGGGCCATGCTTGGCGACGGAAACGGCTGGGTCACCACACCCGACGGCACACGACTCTGGGGGCGCTTCGGCGCCGCCGGCCTCTTCCTCGTCGCCGGTAACGGAGCGGACGCGAAAGTGCTGCTGCAGCACCGCGCCGGCTGGACCGCCCAGGGCGGCACCTGGGGCATCCCCGGCGGCGCCCGCGACAGCCACGAAACCCCAGCGCAGGCGGCCGTTCGCGAGTCCGTGGAGGAGTGCGCCATCGACCCGGGCCGCATCGACGTGGTCGAAGAGCTGGTCACCACGGACCTGCCGGAGTGGAGCTACACCACCGTCATCGCGCTGTGCGAGGCACCGCTGGCCGTGACCGCCAACGAGGAGTCGGAGGAACTGCGCTGGGTGCCCCTGGCGGAGGTTTCGGGGTTTGAGCTGCACCCGGGCTTTGCGGCGTCGCTAAGCAATGTGCTCGCCAAAGCCATGGTGCATACTGAACCGCATGATTGAAGTGCAAGGCCTGACCAAACGGTACGGCGCCGTCCAAGCGGTTGACGACCTCACGTTCACCGTCAAACCCGGCGTCGTCACCGGCTTCCTCGGCCCCAACGGCGCAGGGAAATCCACCACCATGCGCATGATCCTGGGGCTGGACCGCCCAACATCCGGCACCGCGCACATTAACGGCGTGCCCTACCGCTCGCTGCAAAATCCGTCGCGCACAGTGGGCGCGCTTCTCGACGCCAAAGGTGTCCACCCCAACCGCTCCGCCCGCGCCAGCCTGCTCTGGCAAGCGCAAGCCGCCGGGCTGCCGCGCACCCGCGTCGACGAGGTGCTCGAGCTGGTGGGGTTGACGGATGTGGCTGGCAAGAACGTCGGCGGATTCTCCCTGGGCATGGGGCAGCGCCTCGGCATCGCGGCGGCGCTGCTCGGCGCCCCGGAGTACCTGATCCTGGACGGGCCCGTCAACGGCCTCGACCCCGCCGGCATCCGCTGGGTGCGCGAGCTGCTGCAGTCCCTGGCGGCGGAGGGGCGCACCGTGCTCGTGTCCTCCCACCTGCTCGCCGAGATGGCGCAGACCGCCGAAGACCTGATCATCATCGGCCGCGGCCGCCTGGTGGCCAACACGTCCGTGGCCGAGTTCATCCGCGAAAACTCCGGTGTGACCACCATCGTGCGCACCCCCACCGAGGACGCCGCGGCCGCGTTGGCCGCCGCGCTGCAGCACGCCGATGTGGCCATGCCGTTCAAGCGCGCGGTCGATGGGGACGGACGCGCCGTGTTCGAGGTCCCGGACCGCACCTCCGACGACGTCGGCCGCGTCGCCTTCGCCGCCGGCATCGCCCTGTCCGAGCTGTCCGAGCGCCGCGCCTCCCTCGAAGATGCCTACATGCAATCCACCGAGGGCCACGCCCAGTACGTCTCCGGAGGTAGTAATGCTTAACCTGTTCCCCGCCGAGTGGACCAAACTGCGCTCCACCGCCTCCTTCTGGTGGAACTCCGCGCTGATCCTCGTCTTCGGCGCCTTCTTCGGTGCTCTGTTCGGTTTCGCCTCCAAACTCGGCGGCATGCCGTACGCGCCCCTGACCGTCGCCGCCACGATGGCGCTGATCACCGCGATCGTCGTGATCGTGCAGGCCTCCATGGCCGTGACCACCGAGTACCGGTTCGGCATCCCGCCGACGAACTTCAGGGTTGCGCCGAAGCGGTGGCAGGTGGCCGTCGCAAAGCTTGTGCTCGGGGCTGTTTTGGCTGCGCTGGCGACCTTCCTGGGGCTTGCCGTCGCGTTTACGGTCGGCGACCTCCCCGCGCCCGTGCCCGCGAACTGGGTGAGCAACACCGCCTCCCGACGCGCCCTGTGGGCCATCCCCCTCGGCATGGCCCTGATCACCCTGTTCCAGCAGGGCGTCGGCTGGATCACGCGCAACACCGCCGGCGCCGTGGTCACCGGCATGGGCATGATGCTGCTGATCGAATCCATCGTCGGGTTCATCCCGCGCTACGGCGCCGACGTGGCCAAGTTCCTGCCGTTTGGCAACCTCATGGCGTTTATGACCAACAGTCCCGCGAACTGGACGCTGCCCGTGTCGCTTCTGATCTTCGCGGTGTGGGCCGTGGCGGCGTGGATCATCGGCGTGGTGCTGCTGGAGACCCGCGACGCGTAGGGGGTTCTGCGCCTCTCAGTGCATCCCAAACCGGCTACCTACAACCGGCTACCAGGCGATTTGGGAGCGCGGACAAAAAGTTGGAGTGTTGGGGGCTGGAAGGTATTCCGATGCCCGCAGGTTTTCCATCTGATATCCGCGTTGGTGCGGTTGAGAGGTTTTTGGCTGGGTCGTCTGCCCGTGAGGTCTGCGACTGGGCTGAACACGCGTGTGGTCGCCGACCGTCGGTGGCCACGGTCGGCAACTGGGTTGCGGCCAAGCGTCGTGGCCAGAGCTTGGACGGTACGCGACGCGCCTACGACGCTGAGACCATCGCAAAAGTTGTCGCACGCAGATTGACCTCGCAGGCGACAGTGCGTGACATTGCCGTGGAGTTCGATGTCCACGACACCGCGGCACTGACCTGGACGAAGCGGTTTTGGCCCGACGATGACGAACGCGATTCGGCAGCGTCGATGACTTTCGACGAGGCCTATGCGGCGACAATGGAACGCGTGAGCAAACACCGCAAAGTCCAACGCAACCATCAGCAGCAGCGAGTCGATGAGGCAGCCAATGCGAAGAAACCACCCCGGCCAGTCAACGAGTGGCTGCCAGGGCCTGGGCCGATAGACGATATCGCTGATTTACCCAGTGACATGGACGAGCTGAAAAAACTCGTTGTTGAGATGCGCGACCGGGAAACGGTCAAAGACGCCATTATCCCCGGGCTCATGAGCGATGGTGAGCCACGGGGAAAAGACAACGGCCGCGACGGTGAGTCGCGGGGAAAAGACGACGTCCGTGACGGTGAGCTGTCCACCGCGGCGAAAGCCGCAGTGGTGGTTGCCCTCACGGACGCCCACGAGTTTTCCATCGCTCGAGCATGCGCGGTCGTTGGGATTGCGCAGTCGACGTTTTACTACCACCGACACAAACACACGCAGGTAGTGCAACAGCGCGAACAGCGCCACGCTGCACTCAAACCGCTGATCTTGCAGGCAGCCGCCGAATCCGGGCAAAGCTACGGCTACCGGCGCATCCACGCCTGGTTAAAGATCATGGGGCATACAGTGTCGGAAAAGATCGTGCGCACCCTCATGAAAGAGCTTGGGTGCCGCCCGCCGGCGAAGGCGTCGGGCAAGTACTCCTCCTACACCGGTGAAACCGACCACAAACCGGCAAACCTGCTGCTGATCACCCCACCCGACAGCAGCGACGGGGATGCGGATTCGGATGCGGCCCGGCCGGTTGTTGCACCGTCGCAGTATTTCATCGACCACGCCGACACTCAGGGGCTGACCCACGATTTCCACGCGGATGCCCCGTGGGAGAAAATCGGCACCGACGTCACCGAAATCCACTGCCCAGACGGGAAGTTGTTCCTGTCGGCAGCGATCGATTTCTACGACGGGATGCCGATTGCGGTCACCATGTCGACGTCGCCGAATCACGACTTGGTCGCCGAGATGATCGCGCGAATCGACGAGGTAAAACCCGACGGTGCGCAACCGATTATCCATTCCGACCGTGGCGGGCTCTACCGCAGTGAACGCTGGGTCAGCCTGATCACCGACCACACCCACAACATCCTGGATTGCCCCGACTGCCAGGCCGATGCGTGGTGCGACACCCGGTGGCGATACATCCCGTCACTGTCACGCAAAGCCACCAGCGGCGACAACGCGCGCACCGAAGGGTTCTTCGGCACGATGAAACAAGAACTGCTCAAAGGCAGGCCTGTGGTGTCAACGATGACGGTGGAGCAAATGCGCGACTATATTGACACCTACATCGACTTCTACATTCACAGACGATTGAAGTCGACACTCGGCGACGGCTACACCACCATCGCCGAACACCGACAAGCACTGAGTGCATAACAACGAGACAAAGTCCCCCAAATGCACTCCAAGAATTTGTCCGCATCCCCATTTTCGCTTGGTAGCCGGTTCTAGGTAGCCGGTTTTTGGGAGGGGGCGCTCTGGGCGCGCGGGACTAGCCCGCCAGGACCACCGCCACGGCGGCGCTGTTGTTCGCGGCCTGCTCCGGGATGCTCGTCGCACCCTCGGGGAGGTCGCCCTTCGCGCGGGCGGCGCCGCCGACGCGGCGGGCGATGTCTGCCGCCACCTGCTCAGCGCCCGGGACGGCCGGGTCGAAGAAGACGTAGGTCTCCGGGAAGACGCCGTAGACCTGCTCCGGCATGTTCATCACCGCGGCGTCGGGGGAGCTGTTGGCGACGTTGTACTGGCCCTTCAGCTGGTCCGCGGTGCGGCTGGCCAGGTCCGGGGTGCCGGAGTTGTTGTAGACGTACACCTGGGCCGACGCGTTGTCGAGGCCCGCGCCCGCCGGTGCCGGGGCCGGCGCCGGTGCGGGCTGGCCGTTCTCGCCCTGGCCCTCGGCGCCCTCCGGACGCTGGGCGTTCGGGTCCTGCGCGTTCGGATCCTGGGCCGGCTGGCCGTCGGTGGTCTGGGTGTTTTGATCGGCGCCCGTTGCTGCGCCGCCCTGGCCCTCGGCACCCTGGCCAGCGCCGTCAGCGCCCTGGCCGTTCTGACCAGCCCCGTCGCCGGCGGGGGCGGCTGCGGAGGAGCCCACCACGGTCGACGAGGCCGGGGCGGCGCCTTCGCCGTCGCCGCCCTTGTCGTCCTGCGTCATCTTCCAAATCCCCCACAGCGCCAGCAGCGCCGCCACGGCGATCAGGATCATCGCCAGGCCGCGCTTCGGCAGGCCGCCTTCCGCGGCGCCGCCAGCAGCAGCTGCCTTACGACGTCCCTTCGGCTCGCCGTCGTAATCCTCCTCGTAGGCGCCGTCGTAGGGCTCGTCGTAAATCGCGTCGTCGGCGTTGCGGGAGCGGCGGCGCGCGCCGGCGGCACCGGCACCTGCACCAGCTGCGCCCGCCGCGGCGGCGCCTGCGCCGGGGAGGTGGCGGGTGTCGTCGGCGTACCCGGCCTGGCCAGCACCGTAACCGGCACCGTAATCAACGTCCTCGATGTACTCGGAGTCGTCGTCGCGGCGGTGGGCGCCGCGGTACTCGGTGTCGTCGACGATTTCGGCGTCGATCGGCTCGGCATCGTACGAGCCGTCGTACGCCTCGTCGTACGCGCCGCCAAACGAGTCGGAGTTGCCGGTGTAGCGCGTGGAGCCGGAGCCCGGCTCGAACTCGAAGTCGGGACGGTTGTTGCCATAGTTGTCGTTAGTCACATCGGCAACTCTAACCACACCGCCTCGGAATCCAGGCGCAACACACCGTAAAGCTGAACTAGAGGTTGGGGGACCTTTGGTCGTCGCGAAGCCTTTGCAAACGCCGCACCAGCTGGGGCTCGGCCGCGAGCGCATCGGGCGAGTCGAGCAACCGGTTGAGATGCTGGTAGTAGCGGATGGGCTGCATGCCCAGCTCAGCGCGCACCGCATCCTCGCGCGCGCCGATCGACCTGGGGGCGCGCGCGGCGAAGCGGAGCACGGAAAGGTCGGTCTCGGTAAGCATGCCTAATATATTGGCATGACCATCCGACCCATCGTTATCCACGGCGACCCGGTGCTGCATGAGCCGACCAAGGAAGTCACGCAGCCCGTCGAGGAGCTGCAGGAGCTCATCGCCGACATGCACGAAACCATGGACGCCGCCCACGGCGTGGGCCTGGCCGCCAACCAGATCGGCGTGCCGCTGCGCATCTTCGTCTACCACTGCCCGGACGGCGATCAGATGCGCCGCGGCACCGTGATCAACCCGGTGCTGGAGACCTCCGAGATCCCCAAGACCATGCCCGCCGACACCGGCGAGGACGACGAAGGCTGCCTGTCCGTGCCGGGCTACGGCTGGCCCACCGGCCGCGCGGACTGGGCGAAAGTGACCGGCCTGGACGAAAACGGCAACGAGATTGAGATCGAGGGCACCGGCTTTTTCGCCCGCTGCCTGCAGCACGAAACGGGTCACCTGGACGGCTTTTTGTACACGGACGTGCTCACGGGCCGCTACAAGAAGGGGGCCAAGCGCGTGATCCGCGACAACGGCTGGAAGGAAGCCGGCCACACTTGGCTTCCGGGCACGGACGAAGTTCCGTTCGGCCACGACGACTAACGCGCTAAGATATCGCCATGCGTATCCCCGCCGCCATCGCCGCCGCGTCGCTCACCCTCGCTCCGGCGACGCCCGCGGAGCCAGTCGAGCAATTGCTTGACGACGTCTCCGCCACCCACGAGACCTCCATCACCGCCATCAACAGCGCAGAGACCGACGACGAGGTGCGAGACGTGCTCATCGCCTGGCGCAAGGAGCTCATCGCGGCCTCCGACGAGCTGGCCGAGCTGCGCGAGGACGCCACCGAGGACGGCCTGACCGAGGAAGAGGAGGCCACCTTCGACGAGGCTGCGAAGACGCTGAAGCGCGAGCGCGCCGGCGTGCGCCAGCTGCGCGCGGAGCTTCTGCCTGACGACGAACCCGTGGTCGTGCCCGCCCCCATCGAGGGCCTCGGCGGGATCCTGGGCACCACCGCGATCGACGCGTTCGAGCGCTCCGAAACCGGCGACGCCCCGATCGTGTTCGGCATCCCCGGCGCGGAGCGGACGCGCGATGCGGAGGAGGCGACCACACCGACGGTGGTCGAGGAGCCGACCACCCCGTCGACGTCCCCGGCTGTCGTCACTACGCCGGCCACCAGCGCGCCGGCCAGCACCGAAAGCAGCACCTCCCCCGCGTTCGGCCCCGAGGTGACGCACAGCGTGGAGCGTCTCCAGGACACCGAAACCTCCACCGACGAAACCACCACCACGGACACCACGACGACGGAGACCTCGTCCACCACCACGGACTCGTCGACCAGCTCTTCCTCGTCCACCACCACGGACACCTCCGCAACCACCACCGCGTCCTCGACCACCACGTCGAGCAGCCGCACGGTGCTGGAAAACCGCACCACGTCGGCGACGTCCAGCTCGACCACACCCACCTCATCCTCGTCCACCACGTCGAAGACGTCGTCGGCCACCACGACCGAGGACGATGACGAACGCGACGACGACCTCGCCGACACCGGCACCCCGATGCGCGCCCTGATCGCCATCGGCATGCTCTCGCTGATGATCGGCGCTGCCCTGGTGCTGACCGGCGCGATCCGCCCGCGCGGGGCCCGCAAGTAGGCGTGTCCCGGATTTTCCGCTCAGACGACGTCGCGGTGGGCGATCGCGTCGTGGTGCGCCAGCGCCGCGGCGAGCACGCCAGCGACATCATCGGGCACGTCCTCAGCCTCGACCCGCTGGTGATACGCCCGCAGGAGGTCGGCGGCTTCCCCTCCTCCAAGGAGGCGATCGAGGTCACGGACCTGCACATCATCAAGAAGCTCTCCCCACGTACCGTGCGCAACTCGGAGATCCGCGGGCTGGAAAAATGCCTCGCAGACCGCCTCGACGTGCGCGAATCCGCGTGGGCCGGCGGCTGGCTCATGCGCGTCGGCGACACCGAGGAGGCCAACTCCGCGGTCCCGCTCGGCCCCTCGGCGGGCTTCGAGCCCTTGCCTATCGACGCCATCCGGTCCTTCTACGACCAGCGCGACCTGCCGGTGCGGCTGGTCATCCCGGAGCGGATCGGCAAACCGGCGCTGAAGGTGCTCGATCACGCATGGGAGCTCCGGGACGAGCAGGTTGTCTGGGTTGCGGGGGAGGCCTTTGGCGTGGCGTCGATAGGCGAAGTGCCCGAAGGGGCGCTGGAGCACCACCGTAGGCGGCTGGCGCTAGGCTAGGCCGCATGCGAATCGCCACATGGAACGTCAACTCGGTGCGCACCCGCGCCGAGCGGATCGCCGCCTTCCTCGAACGCGAGGACGTGGACGTGCTGGCGATGCAGGAAACCAAAACCGCGGACGACAAGTTCCCCTACGCCACCTTCGAAGCCGCAGGCTACGAAGTCGCGCACGTGGGGGTCAGCCAGTGGAACGGCGTGGCGATCGCCTCGCGCGTGGGGCTGGACAACGTCCGCGACAGCTTCACCCGCCAGCCCGCGTTTGCCAAAAAGGGCGACCCGTCGGTGGAGGCGCGCGCGGTGGGTGCGGTGTGCGGCGGGGTGGACGTGTGGAGCCTGTACGTGCCCAACGGCCGCGACATCGGCGACCCGCACTACGACTACAAGCTGCAGTTTTTGTGGTCCCTGGCGGACCAGGTCGACCCCGGGGAGCTGCAGGTGTACATGGGCGACTTCAACGTCGCACCCCGCGACGAGGACGTGTGGGACGTCGCCTGGTTCGAGGGCAAAACGCACGTGACGGAGCCGGAGCGCGCCGCGTTCCAGATACTGCTGGAGGCCGGGCTGCACGAGGTCACGCACGAGCAGCAGTACACGTTCTGGGACTACAAAGCCATGCGCTTTCAGAAGAACGAGGGCATGCTCATCGACTTCCAGCTGGCCACCAAGCCCATGTTCGACCGGGTCCAACGCGCGTTCGTTGACGTGGAGGAGCGCAAGGGCAAGGGCGCGTCCGACCACGCGCCCGTGATCGTGGACTACGACACCCGCGGCCTGGCCTACGACGAGGTGCGATGAGCCTGGATTTGTCCTGGTGGCAGTTCGCCGCCATGGTGGTGGATTACGCCATCAAGTTCGTGATGATCGGCGTGGTCCCCGGCGGGCGCAAACCCTCCTCCGCCAACGCCTGGCTGCTTTTGATCCTGCTGCTGCCGGTAGTGGGCCTGCCGCTGTACCTGCTGTTCGGCTCCACATTCGTCTCGCGCCGCCGCCACCGCATCCAAGTCCAGGCGCGCCGCGCGCTCGACGGCGCGTGGGCGGGCCCCGACGACACCATCGCCCACCTGCCGCCCGAAACCGCCTCGCTGGTGCGCCTCAACCGCGAACTCACCGGCTACCCCGCCGTCCGCGGCGAGGTGCGCGCGCTGTGGGCGGACTACCGCAAAACGATGCTGCGGATAGCCAAGCTTATCGACGAAGCATCCGCCACCATCTCCATCGAAATCTATGCCGTCGCCTGGGACGACACAACGGACGTGGTGTTCCGGGCGCTGCAGCGCGCCGTCGCGCGGGGAGTGCACGTGCGGCTGCTTTTCGACCACATCGGCTCCGCCAAATACCCCGGCTTCCGGGCTTTGAAGAAGCGGCTTACCGACATCGGCGTGGACTGGCACATGATGCTGCCCCTAGCTCCCTTGCGCGGCCGCTGGCGCCGCCCCGACCTGCGCAACCACCGCAAAGTGGTGGTCATCGACTCTGAGGTGGCGTTCGTCGGCTCGTTCAACCTCATCGACCGCGGCTACCTCATGCCCGGCCATGTGAAGGCCGGGCGCCAGTGGGTCGACGCTTTCGTGGAGCTGGAGGGGCCGATCGTGGAGTCCGTCGAGTCCATGTTCGCCGTGGACTGGTACACCGAATCCGGCGAGACGCTCGACGTGGTGGCTGGTTCCGGTGCTGGGGCTGGTGAGGGGGTGGCGGAGCCGTCGACAGGCGATGTGCTCCAGCTTGTCCCCTCCGGGCCCGGATACCTCACCGAGCCGAACCTGCGCATGTTCAACTCCATCGTCCACAACGCGAAAGAGCAGCTCACGCTGTGCTCGCCGTACTTCGTGCCCGAGGAATCGCTGCTGGAGGCCATCACCTCCGCGTGCTACCGCGGCGTGCGCGTGGACCTCTTCGTCGGCGAAAAGGCCGACCAGTTCATGGTGCAGCACGCGCAGTCCGCGTACTACGAGGCGCTGCTGGAAGCCGGGGTGCGCATCTGGGAATTCCCCGCCCCGTACGTGCTGCACACAAAGTTCGTGCTTGCCGATCCCGGGCGCGAGGGCGCCGTCGGCGTGCTCGGGTCCTCCAACATGGACATCCGCTCGTTCTCGCTGAACTACGAATCCTCCCTGCTCGTCGCGTCCGGCGCTTTGCTGCCGGCGCTGGAGCAGCTGGGCGCGAACTACCAGGCCGTCTCGCGAGAGCTGACGCTGGAGCGGTGGGCGCGCAGGCCCTGGTACCGGCGGTACGTGGACAACGTGATGAAGCTGACGTCGGCGCTGCAGTAGGGGTCGCGGTGCGCGGTGGTGCGCGGTGGTGCGCGGTGGTGCCCCGGCCCGGCCGCCTCCGCCTCCTCGCCCCCACCGCTAAACCGGCTACCTACAACCGGCTACCAGGCGTTTTAGGGGATGCGGACAAATTCTTGGAGTGCATTTGGGGGACTTTGTCTCGTTGTTATGCACTCAGTGCTTGTCGGTGTTCGGCGATGGTGGTGTAGCCGTCGCCGAGTGTCGACTTCAATCGTCTGTGAATGTAGAAGTCGATGTAGGTGTCAATATAGTCGCGCATTTGCTCCACCGTCATCGTTGACACCACAGGCCTGCCTTTGAGCAGTTCTTGTTTCATCGTGCCGAAGAACCCTTCGGTGCGCGCGTTGTCGCCGCTGGTGGCTTTGCGTGACAGTGACGGGATGTATCGCCACCGGGTGTCGCACCACGCATCGGCCTGGCAGTCGGGGCAATCCAGGATGTTGTGGGTGTGGTCGGTGATCAGGCTGACCCAGCGTTCACTGCGGTAGAGCCCGCCACGGTCGGAATGGATAATCGGTTGCGCACCGTCGGGTTTTACCTCGTCGATTCGCGCGATCATCTCGGCGACCAAGTCGTGATTCGGCGACGTCGACATGGTGACCGCAATCGGCATCCCGTCGTAGAAATCGATCGCTGCCGACAGGAACAACTTCCCGTCTGGGCAGTGGATTTCGGTGACGTCGGTGCCGATTTTCTCCCACGGGGCATCCGCGTGGAAATCGTGGGTCAGCCCCTGAGTGTCGGCGTGGTCGATGAAATACTGCGACGGTGCAACAACCGGCCGGGCCGCATCCGAATCCGCATCCCCGTCGCTGCTGTCGGGTGGGGTGATCAGCAGCAGGTTTGCCGGTTTGTGGTCGGTTTCACCGGTGTAGGAGGAGTACTTGCCCGACGCCTTCGCCGGCGGGCGGCACCCAAGCTCTTTCATGAGGGTGCGCACGATCTTTTCCGACACTGTATGCCCCATGATCTTTAACCAGGCGTGGATGCGCCGGTAGCCGTAGCTTTGCCCGGATTCGGCGGCTGCCTGCAAGATCAGCGGTTTGAGTGCAGCGTGGCGCTGTTCGCGCTGTTGCACTACCTGCGTGTGTTTGTGTCGGTGGTAGTAAAACGTCGACTGCGCAATCCCAACGACCGCGCATGCTCGAGCGATGGAAAACTCGTGGGCGTCCGTGAGGGCAACCACCACTGCGGCTTTCGCCGCGGTGGACAGCTCACCGTCACGGACGTCGTCTTTTCCCCGCGACTCACCGTCGCGGACGTTGTCTTTTCCCCGTGGCTCACCATCGCTCATGAGCACGTGGATAATGGCGTCTTTGACCGTTTCCCGGTCGCGCATCTCAACAACGAGTTTTTTCAGCTCGTCCATGTCACTGGGTAAATCAGCGATATCGTCTATCGGCCCAGGCCCTGGCAGCCACTCGTTGACTGGCCGGGGTGGTTTCTTCGCATTGGCTGCCTCATCGACTCGCTGCTGCTGATGGTTGCGTTGGACTTTGCGGTGTTTGCTCACGCGTTCCATTGTCGCCGCATAGGCCTCGTCGAAAGTCATCGACGCTGCCGAATCGCGTTCGTCATCGTCGGGCCAAAACCGCTTCGTCCAGGTCAGTGCCGCGGTGTCGTGGACATCGAACTCCACGGCAATGTCACGCACTGTCGCCTGCGAGGTCAATCTGCGTGCGACAACTTTTGCGATGGTCTCAGCGTCGTA
The DNA here is from genome assembly GCF_013978595.1 of Corynebacterium haematomassiliense. GTDB lineage: Bacteria > Actinomycetota > Actinomycetes > Mycobacteriales > Mycobacteriaceae > Corynebacterium > Corynebacterium lehmanniae. Next base: position 1,410,673 of record NZ_JACDTZ010000001.1, on the reverse strand, counting down.
GGCGCGTCGCGTACCGTCCAAGCTCTGGCCACGACGCTTGGCCGCAACCCAGTTGCCGACCGTGGCCACCGACGGTCGGCGACCACACGCGTGTTCAGCCCAGTCGCAGACCTCACGGGCAGACGACCCAGCCAAAAACCTCTCAACCGCACCAACGCGGATATCAGATGGAAAACCTGCGGGCATCGGAATACCTTCCAGCCCCCAACACTCCAACTTTTTGTCCGCGCTCCCAATCAAGCGGGTAACCGGTTCTAGGTAGCCGGTTTCGGCGCATTGGCGGGTTGGGGCGGCGCGCCCCCGCAAGCCAGCGCACCGAAAGCCCAACCCACCCCGCGCATATAAACCCGCCTCCGGCACCCGCCCCAGCCGCCGCAGAGGATAGGCTCGTCCATTATGGATCCATTCCGCGATTTTGCCAGGTCCGACGGCCCCACCCTCGGCGTCGAGTGGGAGATTTGCCTCGTCGACCCGGTCACGCGCGACTTGGTGCCCTGCGCCGCCGAAGTGATTGAAAAGGTGCAGGCCCGCCACCCGGACGTCCATCTCGAGCCGGAGTTCCTGCAGAACACCATCGAGCTGGTCACGCCGATCTGCACCAACACTAAGGAAGCGGTGCAGGCCCTGCAAAAAGACCTCAACGCGGTCAAGGAGGTCGCCGACGAGATGGGCCTGAAACTCTGGGCAAGTGGCGGCCACCCGTTTTCGGATTTCCGCACGAATCCGCTGAGTCCGAAGCACACGTACGAGGAGATCGTCAACCGCACGCAGTACTGGGGCCAGCACATGCTGCTGTGGGGCATCCACTGCCACGTCGGCATCAGTCACGAGGACAAGGTGTGGCCGATCATCAACGCGGTGATGACCAAGTACCCGCACCTGCTGGCCATTTCCGCGTCGAGCCCGGGGTGGGACGGCATCGACACGTCTTACGCGTCGAACCGCACGATGCTGTACCAGCAGCTTCCCACCGCGGGCATGCCGTATCAATTCCAGAGCTGGGACGAGTGGGTCGGTTTCATGCGCGACCAGCAGACGTCGGGCGTGATCAACCACACGGGCTCCATGCATTTCGACGTCCGCCCGGCCGCGAAGTGGGGCACCGTCGAGGTGCGCATCTCGGACGCCACGAGTAACCTACGCGAGCTCGCGGCCGTCGTGGCGCTGACGCATTGCCTGGTCGTCCACTACGACCGCATGCTCGAGCGCGGCGAGAAGTTGCCCACGCTGCAGCAGTGGCACGTCGCGGAGAACAAGTGGCGCGGCGCCCGCTACGGCATGGACGCCCTGGTGATCACGAGTCGCGACACCGACGAGGACTGGATCAAAAACGAGTTGCAGTTGCTTATCGACGAGCTCACGCCCGTCGCCGCCGACCTCGATTGCGTCGACGAGCTGAACTTGGTCCGCGAGATCATCGAGCGCGGCGCTGGCTATGAGCGCCAGCGCGCGATCTACCAGCGCACCGGGGATTGGAAGGACGTCGTGGACGCAACCTGCGCGGAGATGTGGGAGCTCAGCCTTTAGGGTTGACGCGCCGCGGGTGGTAGCTGGCGGGGCGGTCGTTGCGGGTGAGCTGCTCGTCGTCGCCGTAGAGGCCTTCGCGTCGCGCGATGCGGCTGAGACGCTGCGCGGTAACGGGGCTGGTCATCAGGGCGAAAATCACGAGCAGCACCATCATGCCGATGTCGCCGCGTTCGTGCACGCTGAATTCCTCGGCGGTGACCACGCGGATGATGGTGCCGGTGATCATCAGCACCAGGCCGGTGGTTTGGGGTTTGGTGATGGCGTGCACGCGCGCCAGGGTGGAGTTGAACCGGGCGGTGCCCACGGCGGCGGAGAAGACCATGAACGCGCCGGGGAGGATGAACACCAGCGAGATGATGTCGGAAATCATAGGGAACCGTCCCTCTTGCGGAAGCGGGCCACGGACAGGGTGGCGATGAAGCCGAGCAGGGCGATGACGATCATGACGTTGACCACCGTGGTGTCCAGCGTCCAGCAGATGTACAGGGCCAGGGCGCACTGGAGGGAGGCGGTGATGCCGTCGTTGGCCAGCATGCGGTCCATGGAGTCGGGGCCGACGATGGCGCGCCAGGCGAAGATGAAGAACCCGGCGACCAGGAACACGGCGGCCACGGTGAGGCAGACGGTGTAGGCGGTGCTGTGCATGTCAGCGGCCTCCTTCGAAGATGGCGATCATTTGGCGCTCCAGTTTCTGCACGTTGGCGATTTCGCGGGCGATGGCGGCGTCGCCTTCGGCGTCGAGGACGTGGATGGTCCATTCGCGGTTGGCCAGGTCGATGTCGGTGACGGTGCCGCCGGGCTGCAGGTTGTAGGCGCAGGTGGCCAGGTACAACACCAGCTCGTTGCTCAGGCGCATGGGCACGCGCAGCACGGCGTTGCGCGGCTGCGGCGCGCGGCGCAGCGACAGCCACGCCACCTTCGCGGACGCCACGAGCAGGTCGAAGAACCACTCGACCATGAACGCGGCGAGCTTCAGCCAGTTCACCCGGTTGCCGCTGCGCGGCACCGGCGGCAGCGGCAGCGCCAGCACGATGAGCAACCCCAGGCCCAGCCCGGCGACGAGGTTGCCCCAGCTGAGCTGGCCCATCAGCAGGATCCACATGAACGTCAGCCACGCCACGGTCAGCGGGCGGAAGCGGTGGGCGACTCCTTGGAGCATTAGCGGGTCACCTCGTTCGATTCAGCGTCCACGGGCTCCGGCACGACCTCGGTGGTCACACCGGTGCTGGTGGGCCCGGCGGGGCGGGACGAGTCCCTGTGTTCCAGAGAGTCCCGGCCGCCGCCGGCGCCGGTCTGTTCGCGGAAGGCGTCGAGGTTGCGTGTGGGGGCCGAAGGGTCGTCGATAAGCACGGCGCTTCTGTAGATGGACAGATCCTGGGCGGATTGCGCGGCGCGGTCCGTGATGTTGGAGATCGGGCCAGCGAGGAACGTGATGCTTGTCGACGCAAGCACCAAGAACGCGGTCGACAAAAGCATGCCGGTGGGCACGCGGCCGACGTCGTCGCGGTCGCCGGAGGAGACGGTTTCGTCGCGCGCGGCCAGATTCGCGGGGCGCGCCAGGACGACGTCGCCTTCGGGGGCGTCGGCCCGGTCGCGCAAGAACCCCTTGGACCAGACGTTCATCATGGCGTACAGGGTGAGCAGCGAGGTGATCACCGCGCCGCCGATGAGCACCCACGCCAGCCAGGAGCCGTCCTCCGCGCCGGCCTGGATGAGCATGACTTTGCCCAGGAAGCCCGACAGTGGCGGGATGCCGCCCAGGTTGAGCGCGGGGATAAAGTAGAGCACCGCAATCACGGGCGCGGTGTAGAGCAGCGAGCCGAGGCGGCGCAGCTGCGCGGAGCCCGCCTGCCGCTCCACCAGGCCCACCACCAGGAACAGGGAGGTCTGCACCAGGATGTGGTGAACCGCATAGAAGATGGCTCCGGACAGGCCAGCCACGGAGCCGAGGGCGATGCCGAAGATCATGTAGCCGATGTGGCTGACCAGGGTAAAGGACATCAGACGTTTGATGTCGTTTTGGGCGATCGCGCCCATCACACCCACGATCATGGTCAAAAGCGCAATGACCATCAGCGTGGAATCCAGGGCGCCGTCGGTGAACACGGTGGAGCGCACGCGGATAAACGCGTAGACGCCCACCTTGGTCAACAGCCCGGCGAACACGGCGGTGACGATGGAGGCAGCGGTGGGGTAGGAGTCCGGCAGCCACGCGTCCAGCGGGAAGATCGCCGCTTTGATGCCGAAGGCCACGATGAAGGTGGCGAAGATGGCGGCGCGGGTGCCGTTGGGCAGCTCCTCCATGCGGATGCCGGCCTGCGCCATGTTCACGGTGCCCACCGACGCGTACACCAGCGCGAGGGCGAACAGGAAGACCATGGACGACGCCATGGAGACCATGACGTAGCCGATGCCGGCGCGCACGCGCTGCGGGGACGCGCCCAGGGTGAGCAGCACGTAGGAGGCCACCAGGAACACCTCGAAGCCGACGTAGAGGTTGAACAGGTCGCCGGCGAGGAAGGACAGGTTCACGCCCATGCTGAGCAGCATGTAGGTGGGCAGGAAGACGGCGACTGGGTCGTCGTCGTCGCCGTCGCGAAGCCCCTGCGAGATGCCGTACCACATCACCGCGAACAGCACGATGGAGGAGACGAACAGCATGATCGAGCTCAGCCGGTCCGCCACCATCGTGATGCCCACCGGCGCGTCCCAGCCGCCCATCTGCACGGTCTGGATGCCGTGGGTGTCGGCGACGATGATCATCACCGCGGCGATCACGGTCAGCGCCGCCAGGGTCCCCAGGGCGATGAAGCGTTGCAGGTTCACGCCGCGGAACAGCACGATCAGCCCGGCGGCGAACGCGGGCAGGATGATCGGCATAACGATCATGTACGGCATCGCGGGCAGCACCCAGTCGGCGAAGGCCATGAAACTATTTCGCATCGTGGCCTCCCTTGACTTCCTTCACCGGGTCCTCGAACGGCTTGGGGCCGAACTCGTCGCCGGAGGGGCTGGCCTTGCCGGTCTGCGCGTCGTCGGACTTGTCGCGGTCCGGGGAGGCGGACTTCGGCCGCGCGGCAATTGCGCGATCCTCCTCGTCCCGCTCCACGATGTCGTCGGTGCGGTAGCGGTACTGGCGGTAGGCCAGGGCGAGCATGAACCCGACCATGGCCATGGAGATCACAATCGCGGTCAGGATCATCGCCTGCGCCAGCGGGTCCGCGCTGTCGGCGGCCGCTTTGGAGTCGCGCCCGATGATCGGCGGGGAGCCGGCGGGCCCGCCGGACTGCAGAAGCAGCAGGTTGGCGCCGTTGCCGATCAGGGTCACGCCCATGATCATGCGGGTCATGGACTTGTCCAGCATCAGATACACGCCGCACGCGATCAGCACGCCGGAGCCGATGAGCAGGAACAGGTTCGCTTCCATTTACTCGCCTCTCCTTTCGCGTTTGCTTATGGACGATCCGCTGGCCGCCGCCGCCCTGCGCTCGTTGTAACGGGCTCTGCGGTTCCTGGACATGAGCCTGCGGCGTTGCTCGTTTTTGGCCTGCAGCTTGCGCGCGCGGTCGCGGGCGCGCTGCTTTCGAGTGTCCTCCTCGCGGTCCAGGTAGGCGCCCATGGAGGCCAGCACGTGCATGATCAGCCCGACGACGATGATGTAGACGCCCGCGTCGAAAATCAGCGCGGACGGCACCGTCACGTCGCCGATCAGCGGCACGTCGAACTCGGCGTACGAGGAGGTCAGCGGCGGCATCCCGAAGAACATCGGGGCGACCGCGGCCGCGGTGGTGAACATGATGCCGATGCCCAGCACCTTGCCCGGGTGCACCGGAAGCGTTTCTTCTGCTTCTCGACGTCCTCCCGCTAGGTACCGCAGCGTCAGCGCAAGCGCGGCGACGAGCCCGCCGGCGAACCCGCCGCCCGGGGCGTTGTGGCCGGAGAAGAAGAAGTAGGCCGACAGCAGCATCATCGAAGGGAAGAGCAGGTGCGTGACCACATCCACCAGGATGGAGCGGTTCTGAGCGGTCTCCGTCTCCACGCCGGAGGCGAGCCAGCGCGCCTTAGTGGTGGACAGGGTGGGCCGGCGCGACTCCGGGTCGAAACGGAAGGTGCCGAAGATCAGGCTGGCGATGCCGGTGGCGGCAACCACCAGCACCAGCGTCTCACCGAACGTGTCGGCCGCGCGCAGGTCCACCAGCAGCACGTTGACGGTGTTGCGGCCGTGGCCGATCTCGTAGGCCAGCTCCGGCATGTACTTGGAAATCGGCTCGGCGACGCGCGCGGACATGGCCGTCATCGCCACCGTGACCACGGAAACACCGGTGCCGATGGCCAGCCAGGCGCGCAGGCGGTTGTCCTCGTTGCGCTGCTCCGTTTCCGTGGGCATCTTGCGCAGCACCAGCATGAACACCACCATCACGATGGTCTCCACCAGCGCCTGCGTCAGCGCCAGGTCCGGCGCGCCGTGCAGCACGAAGATCAGCGCCATGAAGTAGCCGGTCAGGCCCACCAGGATCACGCCGGAGAGGCGGTTGCGCTGCACGGCGGCGAAAAACGCCAGCCCCGCCATGACGGTGACGGCCAGGCCCTGCCAGACGTTGTCCCACACCTGCATCCGGATGTTGTTGGAATCGCCCAGGATCAGCGCGGCCAGCGGCACCACGGCCAGGAAGGTGAAGATGACGGCCAGGTTGATGGTCAGCGAGCCGCGCTGCGTGGACGCCGTCAGCTTCAGCGACCAGCGGCGCAGCGTGTTCATGATGGTGTCCCACACCGCGTTGGCGTCGCCGAGCGCGGGGCGCTCGAACTGCGCCTTGGCCACTACGTCGCGCTGCCAGAACATGATGGCGCCGGCGAAGATGATCACGCCGGAGAGCACCAGCGGCACCGTGAACCCGTGCCACAGCGCAAGGTCCGCGCCTGCAACATCCGGGAAGCGCACGTTGAGGTACTCGTTGATCGGCGCCGACAGCACCGCCGGCGCCACGCCGAAGGCCACGGTGCAGGCGGTGAGCACGGCGGGGGAGAGCCACAGCTTTGGGCTGATGGCGTGCATCTCGCGCACCGCCTCGGATTGCCCGTCCTCCCACGGCTGGCTCTTGGTGGCGAATGCGCCGTAGACGAAGTACAGGGAGTACGCCATGGTGAGGATCGAGCCGGCCACAAGCGCCACGAGGGTGATCTTGCCGGGCATGCCGGTGAGCAGTTCCTCGTGCAGGATGGCGTCCAGCGCCGTCTCCTTCGCCACGAACCCGAACAGCGGCGGGATGCCCGCCATGGAGGCGGCGGAGATGATCGCCAGCGTGGCCAAAAGCGGCTGCTTTCGGCCCAGCCCGGACAGCTCGTGGATGTCGCGGGTGCCGGTGGTGTGGTCGATCGCGCCGACGACCATGAACAGCGTGGCCTTGAACAGCGAGTGTGCGAACGTGATGGCCAACCCCGCCATGGTGGCCTCGCGTGAGCCCACGCCGATGACGGTGGTGATAAAGCCCAGTTGGCTGACGGTGCCGTACGCCAAGATCAGTTTCAGGTCCCGCTGCTTCAGCGCCATCCAGCCGCCCAGCAGCATGGTGAACCCGCCGGTGGACAGCACCACCAGGTGCCAGGTGTTCACCGCGGACAGGTCCGGCGCCAGACGCGCCACCAGGTAAATGCCGGCCTTCACCATGGCCGCGGAGTGCAGGTAGGCCGACACCGGGGTGGGTGCGGCCATCGCGCCGGGCAGCCAGAAGTGCCAGGGAGACTGGGCGGACTTGGTCAGCGCGCCCAGCATGATTAGCACGATGGCGGCGGAGATCGCCGGCGTGTTTTCAATGTCGGTGATCTGGGGGATGTCCGACAGCTTCCAAATCTGTGCCTTGAAGCCCAGCAGGTTGATGCCCACGAGCATGGCCAGCCCGCCGAGGGTGGTCACCATCAGCGCCTGCATGGCGGCCCGTCGAGAAGATGCGCGCTCGCCGTAATAGGACACGAGCATGTAGGACAGCACCGACGTCAACTCCCAGAACACGTACATGAGCAGGAAGTTGTCGGCGATGACCAGGCCGTACATGACCGTGGCGAAAAACGTCAGCTCGAAGCCGAACTTGGCCAGGCGGCGCGGGTTGGAGTCGAAATAGCCCCAACAATAAAACAGCACCAGTGCGCCGATACCCAGGATGATCAGACTGAACAGCCCCGCGAGCGCATCCAGGCGGAATTCCAAGTTGAGGTTTGTGGACGGCATCCACGTGAACGCCGCCTTGACCTCGCCGCCGTCGCGGAATACCCCGGTGGCGAACAGGCGCGCCACCCAAATAAACCCGCCCAGCGGCACCAGCGCGAGTAAGCCGAACGCGGCGCGGCCCACCGTGCGGAGGAGCACAGGGGCGGCCAGCGTGGCGGCGGTGAGCGCGATGAGCAGTTTCAGCACGGGGTGCGCGGCCCTCCTCTGGTCGTGTGCGTGCAGGGCACACCGCGCCTCAAGCGGGGCAGCTCATTGAGTTCACACAGAAAATACTCACTCCAGCGACAACTGGGTATCTACGCGTCAACACCGGTGGCGCGGCCGTTAGAAATTCACTGTAGCGATTTTTGATGCTACTTGCCGTAGCGCTGAAGAAAAGTCGCCTCCGCCACCGCGATGCGCTCGATCTCTGTCGGATCGACCGATTCGTCGACGCCGTGGATGCCGCACATGGGCTCCTCCACGCCGTAGAGTGCGATCTCCGCGTCCGGGAAGGTGTTCTGCAGCGTAATGGTCAGCGGGATGGAGCCGCCGGAGCCGACCACGGACAGCTTGTCGGCGCCGTAGGCCTCCTTGAGGCACTCGCCGAGTGCGGCCACCGCGCCGGCCGACGGATCCGTCGCAAAGGGCTCGTTGACCCCGCTGACCTCAACCTCGACCTTCGCGCCCCACGGGGTGTGGGACTTGATGTGTTCCTCCATCTTCTGCGCGATCTCGGCTGCACTCTGGCCGGCCGGCACGCGCAGGTTGAACTGGGCCTCCGCGCGCGAGTTCACCGCGTTCATCGCTTCGGCCACCGGGGTGGAGGTGAACCCGATCATGGTCACCGCCGGGCGCGCCCAAACCAGGTCGGCGGGGTCGTCGTCCGCGGTGCCGAGCAGCTGCACGCCCTCGAGCACGGTGGCGTCGGCGCGGAAGGACTCGCGGTCGTAAGGGTCGCCGTCCCACTTCGATGTGGTGTCGACGCCGTCGATGGTGGTGCGGCCGTGCTCGTCGAAAAGCGAATTCGCAATCACCACGAGCGCGTGCGCGGCGTCTGGGGCGCCGCCGCCGAAGCTGCCGGAGTGGACCTGGTTCGCCAGCGTCTCCACGGTGACCTTCACCTGCGCGCCGCCGCGCAGCGAGGTGGTCAGCGTAGGCACGCCTGCGGCGACGTTGCCGGAGTCCGCGATGAGGATCGCGTCCGCCTCGAACACCTCCGGCTTTTCCACGATGAGCTTGCCCAGCCCATCCTTGCCGCCGAGCTCCTCCGAGCCCTCGACCACGACCTTCAGGCCCAGGTCAGTGCCGCCGTTTTCCTCCAGCAGGCGCAGTGCCTCCAGGTGCATGGCCAGGTTGCCTTTGCAATCCGCGGCGCCGCGGCCGTGCCAACGGCCGTTCCGCTCCGTCAGCTCGAACGGGCTGTTCGTCCAGGCGTCCGGGTTGTTCGCGGGGACCACGTCGTAGTGGGAGTACAGCAGCACCGTCGGTGCGCCGTTTTTGGGCTCACGCTTGGCGACGATCGTGTCAGCGTCATCCACCGTCGGGTAGCGAGTCACGTCCAGACCAAGATCCTCCAGGGCGTTGACCGTCCAGGCGCAGGCATCCTCGTGCTGGTCCGCCAGCTCAGGCGTGGAGTGCACCGAATTGAAGGAGACCAGCTTGGACAGGTCGTTGAAGATGCGGTCGCGTTGCGGGGTGTACGAGGCGTTTGCTGTGTTGTCAGTCATGGCACCACGCTAGCAGCGTTGGCGGGGCCGGCTCGGCGGAATTTCTGGGCGGTGCCGGGCTAGATGCTTACCCCAGGATGCTTACTGTTCGAGTAACCCCCGGCGTTCTCGCCCGTGCTACTCGAGAAGTAAGCATCCTGCAGTAAGCATCCTCGGGCCGGTAAGCATCTAGCGGTAAGCATCCTCGCCCCGGCATCCTCCACACCCCTTGCGTTCCTTGCACTCAACCCCGTCGAGTGCTAAAAATGTGGCTGGCACTCACGCAAACCGAGTGCCAAACAAACCGATAAAGCGGGTGAGGCTGAGACCACTCGTCAGCCGTGCCGTCGCGGGCGCCTGCTTGCACCGACGACCTGAGTGATCGTCCATGAACGCCTATATATAAGGAGTGACACACTCGCATGGCAAAGATGATTGCATTCGACGAGGAAGCACGTCGCAGCCTCGAAAACGGCCTGAACACCCTGGCTGACGCCGTGAAGGTCACGCTGGGCCCGAAGGGCCGCAACGTGGTGCTGGAGAAGTCCTGGGGTGCCCCGACCATCACCAACGATGGCGTGACCATCGCCAAGGAGATCGACCTCGAGGACCCGTACGAGAAGATCGGCGCCGAGCTGGTCAAGGAAGTTGCCAAGAAGACTGACGACGTCGCCGGCGACGGCACCACCACCGCTACCGTGCTCGCCCAGGCGCTCGTGCGCGAGGGTCTGCGCAACGTCGCTGCTGGCTCCAACCCGATGGGCATCAAGCGCGGCATCCAGGCCGCCACCGACAAGGTGTCCAAATACCTGCTGGACCAGGCCAAGGAAGTTGAGACCCAGGAGGAGATCGCTTCCACCGCCGGTATTTCCGCGTCTGACCCGGAGATCGGCAAGAAGATCGCTGAGGCGATGTACGCCGTGGGCAACGGTGGCGTGAACAAGGAATCCGTGATCACGGTTGAGGAGTCCAACACGTTCGGCGTGGACCTCGAGGTCACCGAGGGTATGCGCTTTGACAAGGGCTTCATCTCCGCATACTTCGCCACCGACATGGAGCGCGGCGAGGCCGTGCTCGAGGACCCGTACATCCTGCTGGTCTCCGGCAAGATCTCCAACGTCAAGGAGCTCGTGCCGGTGCTGGAGCAGGTCATGCAGTCCGGCAAGCCGCTGCTGATCATCGCCGAGGATGTCGAGGGCGAGGCCCTGTCCACCCTCGTGGTGAACAAGATCCGCGGCACCTTCAAGTCTGTGGCTGTGAAGGCGCCGGGCTTCGGTGACCGTCGTAAGGCGATGCTGCAGGACCTTGCAATCCTTACCGGCGGCCAGGTCATCTCCGAGGAGGTCGGCCTGTCGCTGGAGACCGCCGGCATCGAGCTGCTCGGCCAGGCCCGCAAGGTTGTGGTGACCAAGGACGAGACCACCATCGTCCAGGGCGCTGGCGACCAGGCGCAGATCGACGGCCGCGTGAAGCAGATCCGCGCCGAGATCGACAACTCCGACTCCGAGTACGACCGCGAGAAGCTGCAGGAGCGCCTGGCCAAGCTCGCCGGCGGCGTTGCGGTGATCAAGGTCGGCGCCGCCACCGAGGTGGAGCTGAAGGAGCAGAAGCTGCGCATCGAGGACGCTGTGCGCAACGCGAAGGCTGCCGTTGAGGAAGGCATCGTCGCCGGCGGTGGCGTAGCACTGCTGCAGGCAGCCAACGAGCTCGCCGACGACCTCGGCCTGGAGGGCGACGAGGCCACCGGCGTGAAGATCGTCCGCGAGGCCCTGTCCGCCCCGCTGAAGCAGATCGCGCTGAACGCCGGCCTGGAGCCGGGCGTGGTGGCCGACAAGGTTGCCAACCTCCCAGACGGCGAAGGTCTCAACGCCGCCACCGGCGAGTACGTGGACATGCTGGCCAGCGGCATCGCCGATCCGGCCAAGGTGACCCGTTCTGCGCTCCAGAACGCCGCGTCCATCGCCGCGCTGTTCCTCACCACCGAGGCTGTCGTGGCCGACAAGCCGGAGCCGGCTGGTGCTGCGAACCCGGGCATGGACCCGGAAGCTATGGGCATGATGTAAATCAGCCCTAAGGCTCGAAAGCGCGTCCTTCGGGGCGCGCTTTTTTCATGCTTATCGACGTCAGCTCCGCCCCACCCCCGTATTGGTGTAAAAAGTCACAGGGGGACGGTGGTTTTGGGCGTGTACAGATCGTCCTCGCAACCGAATGAGTTACACGTTCCGCGACCAATTCAATTGGTGTTAACTTTCGACCGTCAGTCGGGGCAGGTTATCGGCCCGGTCGCGAAAAGGTTACGTTTCGGTGAACGCATACCAGCTTAAAGCTGCCTGTGTGGTGCAAATCCTATTTTGAGAATGCGCTTGACGTAGCTGGTCGATGTGGCAAAATTCCTCCTGTGACGCCCACCGGGTGTCAGTACCTGTCAAGTTTTGCCAGACAATCACTGGCACCTATCGAAAAGGGGAAATCAATGCCTTTCGATCTCAAGTCCGCTAAGAAGGCTCTGGACCAGTTCGCAACCTTCGCGAAGAACCTCTCCAAGCTCTTCACCAAGACCCCGAAGACCCTCCTGGACTTCGCTACCAAGGTCGCGCCGGCTAAGTAAGCCTTCACCTCACTCGACACAAACTTTTCTAAAGGAGAATCATCATGGAAGCATTGACCAACTGGGTTGCACTGTCCTCCGGCACCGGCGCCAACGGCATCACCAAGGTTCCGGGCGCTCTCGTTGAGCTGCTGGGCAACCTCGGCGAGCTGGCTGAGGCTGTCTCCAAGCTGATCGGCCTGGTCGCGTAACTGTAACGCGCATAGCCGAAGGTCCCGTCGCAAAGCGGCGGGGCCTTTTTGTATTCCTGCATACCTGAGCAGACCTCGCCCGCGCCGAATACACTGAGAGTCATGGCTGACAATAAAGACGACGAACTGCCGATGATCGACCTCGCCGAGACCGAGGGCTGGGTCGTCGACGACACCGACGAGGACGATCCCGTCCTGCTCATGCCGGACGGCACCGCCATTCAGACATGGCGCGAGAATTACCCCTACGACGAGCGTCTTTCTCGCGACGACTACGAGAAGGAAAAGCGCGCCCTGCAGATTGAGCTGCTGAAGTGGCAGAACTGGACCAAGGACACCGGCCAGCGCCACATCATCCTCTTCGAGGGCCGTGACGCGGCCGGCAAAGGCGGCACCATCAAGCGCTTCAACGAGCACCTCAACCCACGCGGTGCACGCACCGTGGCGCTGGAGAAGCCGTCGCCGCGGGAGTCCACCTCCTGGTACTTCCAGCGTTACATCGAGCACTTCCCGGCCGCCGGAGAGATCGTCTTCTTCGACCGCTCCTGGTACAACCGCTCCGGCGTGGAGCGCGTCATGGGCTTCTGCACCGAGTCCCAGCACGCCGAGTTCCTGCGCGAGGTGCCGATGCTGGAGAACATGATCCTCGGCTCCGGCATCTCCCTGACCAAGTTCTGGTTCTCCGTGACCCAGAAGGAGCAGCGCACCCGCTTCGCCATCCGCCAGGTGGACCCGGTGCGTCAGTGGAAGCTCTCGCCGATGGACCTGGCGTCCCTGGATAAGTGGGAGGACTACACCCGCGCCAAGGAGGAGCAGTTCCGCTACACCGACACGGACGAGTCGCCGTGGATCACCATTAAGTCCAACGACAAGAAGCGCGCCCGCCTCAACGCGATGCGCTACATCTTGTCCAAGTTCGAGTACACGAACAAGGACCACGAGGTTGTCGGCGAGCCGGATCCGCTCATTGTGAAGCGCGGCCGCGACCAGATCGGCGACTAGGGGCTTATCGCTTTTCGACGCCCGGCTGATTCCGTCAGCCGGGCGTTTTGCTGTCTATCCGTGGGGGCGGCTGCCCAAAGGTTTCGAAGAGCGGATTTCGAAAACCATGGAAATTGGGCTGATCCTCGAAAGGTGGAACTCGAAATCTTCAGTGTGGTCAGCGGGTAGTGACGGAAAACACGTTGGCGGCGAGGGTGCGTGCGGAGAGCTTTTCGCTTTCGCACCAAGGCCCTGACATGAGTTGCATAATCTTTTAACGTGCGGAAACGGGTTGGACAACGCGAAGGCTGGGGAAAGGCTGTGGGCAGGCAGTGTGTCCAACTTTTAAACGCTGGTTTCGCTGTGTTTTCATCCTGACGTTTACCGCGTAGCATCCATGACGCAATAAATAGGTTCACAATGATCCGAGGATGCATGTCCCAGACTGTCCACCCCACATCCAGCCGCCGCCAGCATGGCGCAGTGGCGGTTTGGGCAGCGCTGATTCTTGCCGCGCTGACGCTTGTCGCGGGTGTCGTGTCCCCGGGAGTGCAGCAGGCGGAGGCCCAAACTACCTCAAATGACGGCGTGAACTTTGGGGACTGCTCGTTCCGCAGAGGTACGGGAGTTGCCGAGACATGGGCCAACCAGATGTGCTGGCTGGATGTTTCGGATTTGACCACACCGGGCGCAAAGACGAAGAGGGTGGGCGATTACACCATCACCTTCAACCTCGGGATTGAAACGAAAAACACCAGCACCCGGTTCACCGCCAATTCCAACCCCAGCTGGTCCGGCACGGCATTCGCTAAAACGAACACCGGGTTCTTCGAGCGGTACCCAAGCTCGACGTCGCAGGACATTCTGCAGATGGAAGGTGCGGGTGACCCGTTCGCCCGTTTCACACTGTCGGACATTGTGGTGAAGCGAAACGGGGTGGCCGATCCGCTCGCGTCGTACCGCTTCGCCGTGGTGGACGGCGAGTCCACCGGTGCCGGCGGAGACGGCGAGATGATCAGCGTCGACGGCGGAACAGTGGGGCAGGCGGTCCGTCTCACCCCGCCGAACGCGAAAGATGCCTGCACCGGCGGCAGGGACCCGCAGTTCGGTCCCGGGAACGAGCCGAAAAACTGGGGCAGCATGTCCGACGGCCGCTCCCGCGGGTTCGTGTGCTTCTCCCGCTCAAGCGGCACGTACGGCACGTGGGTGGTTGGCGTTGACAACCCGAAGACGCTGCAGGTCAGCATGGGTTCCAACAGCACCGGAACGCAGGGCGTGGCTATCGGCATCGCGCTGAGCCGCATCGCCTTCGACAAAGAAGGCTCCGCCACGGTGCAGAACGCCTTTGAAAAGGTGGCGGACCCCACCGCGCGAACTGCCAGCTACTCGGCGTTTTTGCAGGACGGCTCCAACCGCACCACGTTATCCACCCCGGCGGGTGGTTCGACCACGGCGCTTCGCCGCGTCGGATCCGACGGCGTCCCACTTGACCAGCTGGGCTACACCTCCACGCTCGACCCGGCAGACCGCGCGTTCGACCGCTACGACCCAGTGTGGAAGTGCACCCTCACCTCGGGCGGAACTACAAGCGACACGTATCTGATCCGAAAGGGAACCGTCCCCGCTGGTTTCACGCTCTCAGAAAACCCGAAGACCGGAACGTCCACGCTGTTGATCCCCGCGGCCGAAACTCGAGTGCCAAACTGCTCGGTCACCTGGGAATCCCGGTTCAAACCAGCCAAGCTCAACCTCGCCAAAACGGTTGACGGCAATGCCGCAAACTTCGCGGAAAACAGCCTGCAGAAGTACACGCTGCACTACAAGTGCACTGTGCCCACGGGGTTCGAAACTGCATATCCAAGCGTCAAGCTCGAAGACGACGTTGTTGTGGAAAAGGGGCGCTCCGCCAGCGTGGACAACCTGCCCCAGGGCAGCACCTGCACCATCACGGAGAAGGTCCCGGCGCCGCCTGCCGGAACGAAACTCACCCTGTCGTGGAACGGCACGGCTGCGCCGTCCGCTTCGGCACCGGTGACGGTCCAGCTGCCAACCACGGCGGCTGCTCCCACAGCTATCGGCTCGGCAAACGCCAACAACTCCTACACGTACACGCCGGGCAAGCTCGTCTTCAGCAAGACGATCGTCGGCGACCCGGTCACAGACGGCAAGGTTGGCGGGACCTACCGCTTCAACCTGACGTGCGCCGGGACCAACATCAGCCGAGAATTCACGCTGGATCTGACCCAGGCGAAGCCGTCCAACTCCATCACCTTGGACAACATCCCGGTGGAGCGGGACTGCTCGATCACGCCGCTGACGGACCTCACCGAGGAGCAGCGAAAGACCATCGAGTTCACCGGCCGCGATTCCCAGCTCGCCGGCGCGCCGCTGAACCCGTCGGGCGCGGAATACCACTTCACGCTCCACGAAGGCACGACGCCGGAGCTCCACTTCACCACGAGCTACGCCTACCTCACGTTCCCCCTGCACATCCGGAACCAGGTCAACGGTCTCGCCGCTGGCGACCCCGATGTGGCCAAGCTGACCTACACGGTGCACTACCGGTGCGAGGTCGCCGGCCACCCGGCGAAGGAAGGGACCGTCACACTAACCGGCTCCGACGGTGAAGCGGTTGTCGAGGGCGTGCCAGCCAGCGCCGCGTGCAAGGTGTGGGAGGACGAACCCGGCGAAACCGCGAACACGAAGTTCGTCGGTGCGCAGGTCAGCGCGTCCAACGCTGGCGACCAAGTGACCACGTTGACCAACGCGGAGGCGAAGAACCGGGCCATTTACACCATCCGGCCGGTTTCCGGCACGGACCGCAACCTGGTCACTGTGATCAACACCTTCGACCCGAAGCTGGGCACGGTGCAGCTGAACAAGGTGGTCAACTCCACCGTCACGGGCAAGCTCCCCAGCACGTACGCGTTCTCGTTCCGCTGCGGGACGCGCAATGTTGCCACGGGCGTGGCGGGGCAGTCCCGTTCCGTGGAGCTCACCGGCCGCGCCACCGTCGCGGCGAACGGCACCGTCACGCTGAAGGCGGACGACGCCGCGGCAAACGACCTCGGCGGTAGTATGGGAGTGCCTTACGGCAACACGTGCACCTTCACGGAGGAGACCCCGCAGGTCGCGGGCGGGATCCTGTTCAGCACGGACGCGCAGAGCATCACCCCGACGATCTCCCAGGACACCACCACTGCCACGGTGACCAACACGTTCGCTCCGGCGGGCAATGGGTTGACGGTCAATTTGCGCACTGGTGGTCGGACGACGCTGGCGCCATCGTCGTTAAGCTATGAGCTCACCTGCGACAATGGCTTCACCGACCGCTTTGACCTCGCACCCGGCGGAAGCGCCGAGTTCACTGCCGGGCAGGTGCCGCAGGGCACGCAATGCACGCTCGCGGAAAGCGGCGACAGCGCGACCCGGACAACGAAGGACGGGCGGCAGTACCCGATCAGCAGCACGTCCGAGTATCTCTACGCCGCTGACGCTGGTGGCAGCAAGGATGTGGGGGCGAATGGGCAGTTCACCATCGGCAAGCAGTCCACCATGGACGTGCACCACGAGTACGACCTGATCCAGGCGCCGGTGCAGGGAACCAAGGAAGTGCGGTTCAACGACCCGAACAACCTGATCTCGCAGCCGCGCCGGGACATCAAGACCAACCGCGTGTTCCCGGTGACCTTGACGTGCACCAACCCAGACGGCACGGAAGGCCCGCGCCTGTCCACCACGGTGCAGCAGGGCCAGGCGCCCGGCGGCACGACAGCGGCGGTCGGCTCCAGCTGTACTGCCACCGAGGGGGAGACCTCCACCGCGGTGGGCATCACGTTGGACAAGTCCATGGCGGTCAACGGTGCGCAGGTAAACGGCGGCTCCGCCGACTTCGTCGTCAGCGACGGCGGCACGACGCTGCTGTTCATCAACACCTACTCCCGCCGAGTCACCCAGATTCAGCTGGACAAGAAAGCGATCCTGCCCACCGACAGCATCCGCACCCAGTACGCGAATGCCGGAAAGGACCTGCAGGACGCGCTGTACAACCACTCGTTCACCCTCGTGTGCCGCGACCCGGAGACGGGTGACACCGCGGTGCTGCAGGAGCAGCAGAAGTCCATCAAGGGTGAGGGCACTGCGCTTTTCGACGGCGTCCCGGTCGGCGCCGACTGCCAACTCACCGGCGACAAGTTCGGCTCCCTCGCCCTGGCGATGAACGACGGGCAGGACGACCTGAAAGCGTTCTTGCGCCCGGCCTTTGTGGATTGGGTTGTGGACCGCGAAGGCGGTAACGCCTACCCGGACCAGAAGCTGGACAACGACACGACCACGTCGCCGGTGTTCCTCACCGTGGACGACCCGGCGAAGAACCACGTCCGCCTGGACAACCATTACGAGTACGAAACCTCCGAGGTGCGCCTGAGCAAGGAGCTCGCCGGAGCGGCGGGCAACCTCGACGAGATCCCGGACGATTACACGTTCAACTTCGCGCTGCAGTGCAAGGCGATCGGCTATCAGACCAGCTCGGTGGGCGAGACCTCCTTCATCCCGGAGAAGCTGCGCCCGGCAGATGGCTACGTCATCCCGGCGAGCATCCGCAAGGGCGACTTCAGTAACAGCGCGTTCGTCTCCGGCGAGGCGAAGGTCCCCGCCGGGTCGTTGTGCACGTTCAACGAGCAGGATGCGGCCAACGTGCCGGAGGCGCTGACCATCGCCCCGGAGCAGAAGGTCGTGCGCGGCTACGCCCCCAACCCGGGCGAAACCGCGCCGGCGGACCTCCACTTCGTGAACAAGGTGGAGCGGCGCACCACCCCGGTGCGTCTGGCGGTGTTCAACTCCGGCTACCTCGTCGGCGCGGACGAGGCGGGCTACACCGCGCAGCTGCGTTGCGACGACCCCGCGCAGACCGTCGTGACCAGGCAGTTCCCGCTGACCGCCCTGTCCGGATCGGAGATGCCCCGCAGTTTCGAAGCCCCGGCGGGCGGGCAGGTCGTGGACCTGCCGGTGGGGGCGAACTGCACTCTCGACTTCACCGGCAGCGCGGCGCTCGCCGCTCGCGGCCAGCTCGAGGTGACCGACGGCGCACGCACCCCGCTGGCGCAGTACGCCACGTGGGGGAGCGGGTCGCCCGCGCTGCCCACCGGCTCGCTGTCCAACCTCGCCCCGGACGAGGTGAACGGCTCCGACAAGGCGTACTCGTACACCTTCGCCACCGCGGCGAACCTGCCGTCGGCGGAGACCGCGCTGACCGTCGGCGCGGACATCTACCACCCGCGCGCCCACTACGACGTCGCGTTCACCAAGACTGCCGCCGGCCCGAACTCCGGCACGTTCACGTTCCACCAGTCGTGTTCGTCGCGGAGCGAGGAGTTCCAGCTGCACGCCGGCGAGACGCACACCATCGCGGACGTGCCGGTGGACAGCGACTGCGCCGTGGACGAGATCGACGACGGCAACCCGGACGCCGTGTCGGTGTTCCAGGTGGTCTCCAACGGTGAATTGATCACGCCGCTCAAGGGCGACACCGATTCGGTGCTGTTCACCGCGCAGCCGGTCTCCGACCCGACAGACCTCGCCCGCTCCGGCGACCGCTGGTCGCTCACCGCGAAGAACACCTTCCCAGGCGTGAAGGTGCAGAAGCTTATCGACGGCACCCCGCTGGGCCAGCTCACCGGCGACGCCTTCGGCACCACGCTGCTGCGCCACGACGCCACGTCCATGCAGATGACCTACACCGTGACCAACACCGGCGAGTTCCCGCTGAAGGACTTCACGGTGACGGACCCGTCGCTCGCCGGCCTGGACGTCACCCGCGGCGGGGTGGTTACGCGCATCGGCGACGACGGCGCCGTGCCGGACAGCATCTGCCCGACCACCGAGCTGGCCGCCGGCGAGGACTTCTCCTGCACCTTCAACGTCTCCATCCCGGCAAGCGCCAACGAGACCTGGCGCTACCCGGCCGAGGGCGACGCCGCGGTGACCGTCACCGCCGCCGCGAACGCTGGCGGGGCGACCCAGACGGTGGCGGCGAAGGATGCGCAGGGGGCGTTGAAACCTTCGGCGTCGATAAGCATGCTGCTCCCCGAAACCGGCGAGCAGACCCTCGTGCTGTTCCTGCTGCTCGGCCTGGTCCTGTTCGGCTGGGGCGCATGGCGGGTCAGCCGGCGCGACGAGCGCGCGGAAGGCGGTGAGCTCGTTGAGATGTAGAAAATTCGCCCGCTACAAGCGGACGGTGTACGGGCTTTCCTAAACCGGCACACGTAATTCCGAAAACCAACTCCACACACCCACCCACTCCCAGAAAGGGATTCTGAACCATGTCGAACCTGACCAAGAAACCCTTCGCGCTGGCCGCCGCGGCCGCGTTCGCAACCGCCACCCCGCTCGCCGTCGCCCCGGACCTCGCGCCGGTTGCCATCGCGCAGCAGGCCAACAACGCTATCGATGCGTCGAAGCCGGTGAGCCTGACCATTTCCAAGCAGGACAACACCCCGGGCCAGGACCAGAAAGCCATCTCAGGCACCGAGTTCAAGGTCGAGCGCATCAAGATGACCAACGGCCTGGACACCGCAAAGGGCTGGGAAGAGGCCAACGAGATCGTCGAAGGCGGCGCGACTGCCGCGACCGTTGATGAGACCATCGGCACCAAGGCCACCGGTTCCGACGGCACCGTCAAATTCGACAACCTCGAGGTCGGCCTGTACCGCGTCACCGAGCTGGTCAACGGCGACTACACCGTCGCCGCACCGTTCCTGGTCACCCTCCCGCTGACGGAGGAGGACGGCACGATCAACTACAACCCGACGATCACGCCGAAGAACCAGCTGATCAACCCGACCAAGGCCGTCTCCGACACCAACAAGAACGTCGGCGACACCGTCACCTACACCGTCAAGGCCCCGGTCCCGGCCGGTGACGTGCTGCAGGACGGATCTCGCACCATCTCCGACTACCGCATCGAGGACCAGGTGCCCGAAGCATTCACGCTTGACGACGGCTCCGCCGAGGTCACCCTCCTGAACAGCACTGAAACCCTGGCCGAGGGTGACTACACCGTCACCTACGAAAACAACCGCCTCGTGGTGAAGTTCACTGACGCTGGCCGCACGAAGTTGGCGAACCTGCGCAAGGACAACCCGGAGCTGCAGGTCCAGGTTGTCTTCGGCGCCACCGTGAAGACGATCCCTGCGAACGGCACCGTGGTCAACACCGCCGAGGTGTTCGTGCCTAACCGCAAGGAGCCGATCAAGTCCGTGCCGGAGCGGGAGAAGATCGACGGCGACAAGAAGACCAACGACACCAAGACCCAGTACGTGAACGTGCAGTTTTCCAAGACGGTCAACGACAAGAACAAGGACAACGAGAAGACCGGCGCCGGTGCCGAGTTCCAGGTTGTGCCGTGCGCGGACGGCAAGGTCTCCAATGACGCTGTGGCGCTCAACGCTGCGAACGCGGCCGGTGACGCCAAGACCGGCAACACCTTCACCACTGTCGGCGGCGACGACTCCACCCCGGCGTCCGTGACCGCGTTTGCGCTCCAGTTCGACCCGGAGACCGAGTACTGCGCCGTGGAGACCAAGGCGCCTGAGGGCTTCCTGCTCAACCCGGAGCCGCAGAAGCTTGTCAAGGGCGAGGATGTGAACGGTCGTCCGGTGTACACCGTGACCACCAACGACGTGACGGACAACATCTGGGGCCGCCTGCCCGCGACCGGTGAGCGCACCATGCTCTACATCCTCGCGCTCGGCCTCGTGCTGTTCGGTGGCGGCGCTGCGTACCAGCTGAGCCGCCGCAACGCCTAGTACGCGCAAATGGTGAATCACCGATGGTGAATATGCCCGGAATTGGCGCATTTTCACCATCCGCCGTTCACCATCTGCGGCCCCCGCAAGCCCCCACCATGACAAGGAAGGACATAATGCACTCACGCACGGCACCCAGGCTCGCCGCCGCGCTCGCCGCTGCCTTCCTTGCCTGCGCGCCCGCCGCATCGGCAGCAGACCTCCGGGTCGATCTGAGCGAGAGCGTCGGTGCGGACTGGTTCGCGCGCATCGGGGACCGCGATGTGGAGCTGTTGCTTATAGACGACCTCCGGCCCACCCCCGATACCCTCCAATCCCTGGACATCCCGGCGATCACACGCGACCACCCCGAGCGCCTGCGCAAGGTGGACACCAATGCGTCGAAGGAAGGCACCGCCACCTTCACGGGCCTTGACTCTGGCGTGTACCTGGTGCGGGTGGCGGACAACCCCGGCACGCAGGACGCGCGGGTGTCCTACGCCCCGTTCGTGGTGGCGGTGACCCCGGACAAGCCGGGGCAGGTGGTGGCGCCGAAGGCGCAGGAGCTGGGGATTAGCGTGGACCCGCTGACAGCGTGCAACACCCCGGAGTGGCGCGACGCTGCGGCGCCGGGGACGTACGTGGAGTACGACTTCGTCTCCACCGTGCCGAACGTGTCCACCGACGGCACGCTGAATCAGTACACGCTGACCTTGGATTTTTCCCGCGGCCACACCGTGCAGTGGGACGACGACGGGCCCCGCAGCGTGGTGGCGCGAGGCGAGCAGGCGCTGCGCTTCGACGCAGTGGCGGCGGCCACCTCGAAGCAGGCGCCGGGCACGGCCCGCAAGGACCAGCCGGTGGATAAGCTGCAAGCCCCGCGCCTGACCATTCACGGGGCGGGCGAGAGCACCGAGCTGAAACGCGGCGAGGACTACAACGAGCAACAGCAGGGCAACGACGAGGCGACCTTCACCCTGACCAGTGCGGGCCTGGCCAAGCTAGCCCGCGCGAAGTCGCTGGATCCGGCCACCACGGTGGAAACCTGGGTGCCGGCGAAGGCGAACGACAAGAAGCCGTGGGGCAGCGGCCCGGTGCGCAACGCCACGCTCGGGGACCTCGAAGCCACCGCGACGCTGACGGCGGACGGCATGGACGCCACCCGCGCGCCCGTGACAGTCGAGCACGTCAACCACATCAACGTGGTCCAGCGCGGCAAGTGCTTCGACGCTGCCGCGGCAACCACCACCGTCACCGACGACGAACAAAGCACTGAGACCGAGACCGAAACCCAAACCCAGACCAGTTCGGCCCCCTCCGACGCCACCGTCACCGAGGTGGTCACCCGGGAGACCACGCGTGCGGACGGGTCCACGGCCACTGTGACTGAAACCGTGGTGAGGGAAGATGAGGGAGACGGGACGCCGTCGATAGGCGAGCGTGTTGGCAACCTCGCATATACCGGCGCGGGCGTCATCGGCATCACTGGCGTGGCGGTGCTGTTGATCATCCTCGGACTGATTCTGCGCAGGCGTAATGGCGAAGAAGAGTAAACGCGGCAGCAACGTCGTCTCCTGGATCGTGCTGATCCTGGGGGCGCTGCTGTTGCTGTACCCGATCGCGTCTACGCTGTCCGCGCAGTACCGGCAGATCAAGCAGAACGAAGAGTACGCGGGCGCGGTGCAGGAGCTCAGCGACGACACCAAGGCCCGCGAGCTCGCCCGCGCCCACGAGTACAACGACCGGCTGCTGGCTGCTGGCCCTCACGCGCGCGCTCCGCGTGACGAGGACCCCGGCTTCGACGACTACATGTCCCAGCTGACCCTGCCGGAGAGCTACCACGTGATGGCGCGCGTGCGCATCCCGCGCATCAACGTGGACCTGCCCGTGTACCACACCACCAGGGCGGACGTACTTTACGACGGCGCCGGCCACATGTACGGCTCCACCCTGCCCGTCGGCGGCGACGGCACCAACGCGGTGATCTCCGCGCACACCGGCATGGTCAACGCGGCGATGTTTGACCAGCTGCCCATGCTCAAGCCCGGCGACGACATTTTCATCGACGTGCTCGGTGAGCGCCTGCGCTACCGCATGACGTCGCGCGAGGTGGTCAAGCCCGACGATTACGACGCCGTGACCTACGAGCCCGGCAAAGACAAAATCACCCTAATCACCTGCACCCCGTACGGGCTCAACACCGATCGCCTGCTCGTCCACGCTGAGCGAGCTCCCCTGGATCCCACGACGCCAGAGCCCACCGTGGATGCCTTTGTGTGGTCCTGGTGGATGATCGCGGTGCTGCTGCTTGTTTTGCTGGTGCTCCTGCTGATTCTGTGGAAGCGCTGGCGGGACCGGCGGAAGAACCAACGCGGACGCGGCCCGATCGGTAACTAGGCAGCGGTGCGGTCCGAGTTCGCGCTGCGGGACCTCTCAGGTGGCGCTAGTTTTTGACGCATGATCTCCCGCCGTGCACTCGTCGTCGCCACCACTACCGCCCTCGCCATCGTCGTCCCGTTCGCCGCTCCCGCTGGCGCCGCCCAGCCGGAAGCCTTCCCCGAGTCCACCCGTCCGTACCTGTACTTCCAGAGCTTCGACGGGGTGGACAACCCCGCTCACTTCACGCACGACCTGCCGGACGGCTGGTCGCAAAACGTCGAGGGTGTGACCTCGGGCGAGGCCCGCTGGAACGGCTGGACCATCTCGGACGTGCGCCACTGGACGTGGGCCGCAGGTACGGATGAGCGCCACTACTTCACGCAGGGGCACGACCAGTTCGCCATCATCGATTCGAAGCAGCAGCGCCTTGCCGAGCGCGACTCCATGGACGCGCGCATGAGCACCGCACCGATTGACATCGCCGGCCAGAACAAGGTCGCCCTCGAGTTCGACCAGCACTACCGCCAAGGCAAGGACGGCCAGCAGGCGCAGGTTGCGGTGGGGTTCGATGGTGGGGAACCGGAGGTCGTCGATAGGCTAACTAGCAACCGTTACTCCTCCCACGAGTACTTCGAGCTCGACGTGCCGGAAGGCGCGAAGACGATGCAGGTGACGTTTAGCTACCTCGGCGGCAACGACGACTACTGGTGGGCCGTGGACAACGTCGCGGTGCGCGCGCCGTTCACCCAGGCCGCGGAGAAGCCGAACACCGTCATCGACGTCATCTCCGATACGCAGGACGACCCGGAGGACTTCAAGCTGGCCGTCCGGCGCCTCAACGCCATGCCGGAGAAGGCGGGCGCGCTGGTGATCAACGGCGACCTGGTGGATAACGGCAGCCAGGAGCAGTGGGACAAGTTCCTCGCCGCACGCAAGGAAGTCCCGCATGATTCGGGCGTGGAGCTGTGGACCATTGGCAACCACGAAATGTATGGCAAGGAAACCTCGGAGGCGCACATGCAGCGCTTCCTCAAATACTCCGGGCAAGACAAGCCGTGGAACGAGGTGGTGGTGAATGGCACGCCGTTGATCTCCATCAACACGGAGTACTACTCCGACATCGACCGCGAAGGTAAAGAGCCGTTCCAGCGCATCTCCGCCGAGCAGCTGAAGTGGCTGGATGAGCGCCTCGCGCACTGGGATAAGCAGGGCGTGACCGCGCTGGTGTTCACGCACCCGCTGCTGCCGGGGACCGTGTCCATGAGCCATTCCGCCTGGTACCAGAACGATTTCGAGGACGAGCAGGCCATCTCGGATGTGCTGTCGAAGTACAACGACATCGTGGCGTTTACCAGCCACTCGCATTCCTCGCTGAAGCAGAACAACTGGTGGGGCACCAGGCGTTACGACGGCACCCCGCAAGGCACCATTGGCTTCCCCGTGGTCAACACCGGCGCGATCCTCAACGAGTACCTGCCGGACGGCGACCACGACGAGGAGATCGTGGACGACAAGGCCGCCACCGGCCTGCGCGTGAAGGTCTACGACGACCGCATCCGCGTCGAGGCCTGGGACTTCAAAGACGGCCGCGGCCTAGCCAACCCCGACGGCGAGGCGAAGATGATCAAATACCAGGATTTTTCCAAGCAGAAGCGCGTGGCGGCGCCCGCGGCCAACGCCCCAGCCGAGCCCAACCCGGATACGCCCACGGATACCGCTGGCGGTTCCTCCACCGGCGAGAAGATCGCGGTAGCTATCGGCATTCTCGCCGCGATTGGCGGGGCGTTCGCGGTGCTTGCGCCGCGTGTACAGGAAGTATTGGGTGGCCTCGGCCTGCCGGCAGTGCCTTTGGAGCTGATCCGCTGATCCACTGGCCCGACGGCGATAAACGGCATCTTGCTAGTAACATTCCGGACGGGGCAGCGGCCGCATGCTTACCCCCGTCGAGTATGCCCAGGGACATTGATCGGATGGGCAGTTAACCCGCTGATAGCGGTGCACCCCCGTGCTGTACCCCCTTCGGCCTCTGAATACTGAGAGAACCTCACTTTTTGACGGATTCACGCTTCCTGATTACGGCAGTACAGCTGGCAAGCGTGGGAAAATCTAGAGGTAGACGCGAAGCAATCTTGGGGTGGCACCTTTTTGCGGATAAGCAAACCTGACCTGATGTTTTCTCAGCGTTTTATGGTTTTGGCAGCTCGCGTGAAGCGAGTATGGACACCGAATTACGGTTCCGTTATGGTCAGCGTTGGCGCCCAAGCTGGGCCCAGAGGTGGTGTGGACGAGTTTGTCGTCTGCCAGCTCAACCTCCCATCGCTGACCGCTACTCGGGCCCAGCGAACTTCGATTCTCCGAAAGGATTTCCCATGGCAATTGCCATCAAGAAGACCGCCGCGATCGCCATCGCCGCGGGCCTGACTTTCGCCGGCTCCGCTGGTATCGCGGCGCAAGATGCGTTCGCTGCAGACGTGAACGCCGCTGTTGGCGAAGCAACCACCGCGTACTCGCTCACCGTGCACAAGCGCGGTGGAAACTGGCAAGAGAATAGCAACTACAACGGCGGTGCTCTGGATGAAGCGCCGGGTACCGATCTCGGCGCAGGTTTCAAGTTCTCCATCGAACAGGTGACGCCGGATCCCGACAACATTAATGACGCAAGCGCCGCGACCCCGGTTCAAGGTGGCGCAACGGCAGAAGGCACGACGGGTGCCGACGGTAAAGTGCGGTTCACCAACCTGCCTGAAGGTGTTTACCGCGTGAAGGAAGCTGGCGTTCCAGCCGACAGCAACTACATCACCGGTCCGGCCTTCCTGGTCAGCGTTCCGGTAACTACCGCAGACGGCACCAAGAACATCAATGATGTGGTTGTGTACCCGAAGAACACGGAAACGACTGTCGAGAAGTCCGTGGAGGATGAAGACAAGAACTCCGGCGATACCATCGACTACACCATTACCGCGAATGCACCGGTGGTTCCGGCCGGTAACACGCTGACCTCCTTTGCGGTGCAGGATGCTTTCCGTGGCAGCGAGCTGACCGATGTGAAGGTTACGAAGGTTGAAGTTGGTGGGAAAGAGGTCCCACCCGCCGAATACGACGTGGTGGACGGCACCATCGAAGGTGGACCAGCTGATGCTGACACTACGAAGACCGTCGAGTTCAAGGACGCCGGTCTCGATCGTGTGAGCAAGCAAGAAGCTGTAGAGGTGAAGGTCTACCTCACTGCAACGATGCAGAAGATTGGCGACGGCGAAATCGTCAACAATGCACGCTCCATCGTTCGCGGACCGAACACCAAGTCCACCGACAAGCCCAAGGAAACCCCTTGGGATGAAGTCAAGACCTACCTTGGTGAGCTTCGACTCGTGAAGACTGATGGTGGGGAAACCAAGCTGAAGGGCGCTAAGTTCGACCTCTTCCGTTGTGATGAGTCCGGTGAAACTACTGGTGATGCCATCGAAACTGGCATTGTTTCTGATCAGGACGGTCTGGTGAAGTTTAACAAGTCGCTTCACGTTACGGACTACATCGACGATAAAGAAGTCGCTGAAGTAACGAAGCGTTACTGCGCTGTGGAGACGCAGGCTCCAGAGGGCTACCAGAAGCTGAACAAGCCTGTTGTGATCGATTTCAAGCGCAGCGACCTGAATGAAGATCTGCAGGTAGGCGACGTTAAGTACGAAAAGGTCCAGAAGACCGTGACGGTTGTTAACACCAAGCCGCTGTTGCCTGGAACGGGTGGCATGGGTGTTCTGATCATCGCCCTGGCTGGTCTCGCGATCATCGGTGGCGGTGTCTACGCGGCACGTCGCAACTCCCAGTCTGCATAACCGCTGACCGGGAGGCGCCCCGGACCCGCCGGGGCGCACGCCCGCCAGCAGGAGGGCGTTAAATTCCTGCTCCAGTTTTGAATAGGAAGGGTTGTCGTCGATAAGCGATGGCCCCAGAGAGGACAACAACGTGACCACAGCAGTGAAGGCGAAGCACCGGAAGCAGCCGGCGCAGAAGTCGTTCTTCCAGCGTGTCGCATTACCTGTCCTCATCATCCTCGTCGGCCTGGCGGTACTGATGTACCCGGTGGTTGCTACTCAGCTGAATAACCGCGTGCAAGAACAAGTAGCGAAAACATACGAAGACCAGCTCGAGGCGGCACCGCCGGAGCAGGTCAACCGTGCGTACGAGGCTGCGGTCGCCTACAACCGCGCGCATACCGACGGTCCGATTCTGGACCCCTGGCTTGCGCGCATCAGCGAAGACAACGCCGAGTACAAAGCGTATGAGGCGCAGTTGGCGGGGGTGTCAGCGATGTCGCAGTTAGCCATCCCGTCGATTGACGTGCGTCTACCCGTCTACCACGGCACCAGCGAAAACACCCTGCAGAAGGGCCTCGGCCACCTGTATGGCTCGGCGCTGCCCACCGGCGGCGAGGGCTTTCACTCCGTGATCACCGGCCACACCGGGCTGACTACGGCATCGCTTTTTGACGACCTCGCGGACGTCGAAGTCGGCGATGCAGTCTACGTCTCCACGTTCGGCGAGCGCATGAAGTACAAGGTGTACGACATCGAGATCGTCCTCCCCGACGAGACCGACAGCCTGGGTGCCGAGCCCGGCCGCGACCTGCTCACGCTGATCACGTGCACCCCGTACGGCATCAACACCCACCGCCTGCTCGTGCACGCCGAGCGCGTGCCGATGGATCCGGACGAAGCGCAGATTCTCGACGAATCCACGTCCACCTTCCAGTGGTGGATGTGGGCCCTCGGCGGCGTTTCCCTGCTGGTGCTGCTGGCGCTGATCTGGTGGATCATCCGCGAGAAGAAGAAAAGCGACCGCAAGGACGCCATGACTAGAGAGGTTCTGTCCTAATGCGCACTTCGAAGTTTGTGGCGGCGCTCGGCGCGGCGTCAGTCCTTGCGTGCGGGTTCTTCGGCCCCGCTGCCGATGCGAAGGTGATCAGCGGCAACGACCGCGACATCCCCGCAGCGAGCGTGGACACCACCCAGCCGATCTCGTTGGTGGTGAAGAAAGCAGCGACGAACCCGTACGACGATGTGCCGGCAGGGGAGAAGCCGCCGGCCATCGCCGGTGCGACGTTCAAGTTGTCGTTGGTCAAGGGCGTGGATGTCACCACGGATGAAGGGCGCGCGGGTGCCAAGAAGCTTTCGCTTGACGACGCTAAAGCCAAAGGCCTCACCCCAATCGCCACCACGCAGACGAGCGAGAAGGGTGCAGCCGGCTTCGACAACCTGAAGCCCGGGCTTTACCTGCTGGAGGAAGACGCCCCGGACGACGGGCACGAGTACCACGTGTCCAGCCCACAGCTGATCATCCTCCCGCTCGGTGACGTGCGTGGCACCCAGTTCAAGTATGAGAACGTGGTGGTGACCAAGTGGGACGGCAGCGACGGTGGCGAGCCGCCGACCTCTACCCCGACGCCGTCACCATCGACGTCGACGACGACGGAGCGCACGACCGAGAACACCACGGAGAAGACCACCGAGACCTCCACAGAGCGCACCACGGAGTTCACCCCGGTCGAGTCCACGATCACCTCCACCATGCCTAACGGCTCGACCACGGTGATCACCACCCGGCCGTCGACGTACGTGACCACCCAGCCGAACGGTTCTGTCACCACGGTGACGCAGCCGCCGGCGGATAAGGAACGCAGCGGCGACCTGGCCTACACCGGCGCGAATGTCCTGTGGGCGGCGGGCCTGGGCGGCCTGCTGATCCTGGTCGGGTTCTTCCTGGCCCGAGGCAGCAAAAACGAAGAGCAATCACGGTAAGACAGCGGATTTAGGAAAACGATTATGCGAAACATCTTGAAGCCTGCAGCGCGAACTGCTAGCTCGCGCACGCGTCGCTCGCTCCGTGGCATCGCTGCCGTGGTTGCCTCCGTGGCGCTTGCCGCTGGTCTGGGTTCGTACCCGGTGGACGCGCAGGAGACCAGCGCCGAAACCACGACGAGTGCGACGGCCGAGACCGTAGCTTCCACGACGACTACGGCGGAGACGCCTACTTCTGCTCAAGCGTCTTCCGAGGCGCCTAAGCCGGTCGTGGTCGAGCCGAACTCTGTGACGGTCGAGCGCGACGGCGATGTTGACCACATCACCATCCGCGACACCGACGACAACCCGTGGGACTCCGGGCGCAAGGCGTCTGACGAGTACATCTGGGGTGTGAAGCGCATTGGCGACGGCGATATCACCCGCATTGTGAAGGTTGTCGCTGACGGCGAGGAGCTGGACCCGCAGTACTTCGGCTACGTCAACGGCGAGGGCTTCGACGTCATCGGCATCGACGAGGACGCCTTCTGGACGATTCCGCCGATGAAGCTCGAGATCGAGGTCGAAACCACCGAGGCCGGCGAGTACGCGATTGCGGAACCGGATGAGGTTCCGACGGCACGCGAACTTTCGGAGACCGGGTACGGACGCATCGACCAAGCCGCCGCCACCGTGAATCCGGAGGGCGCGGGGATGGCGCGTGCGAGCGTTAGCGGCTATTCGGACTCTTCGCTTGACGTCGAGAATCTGCAAGTGACTTTCCCGAATTCGAATCCGCATCTCGAGTTCACCATTGATGAAAGTACGCGAAATTACAGAATAACCAGGGTAAGGGTGAGCAAGAAGAAAGATAATTCAGACACCGTTGACATTGCTGGCCCTCTCCGGATGAGTGTCGTCAGGGATGGAAAGCTTATCTATTCCCGAACGCTTGATAAGGCCAATTTAGATTTCAGGCGTCTTAACTCTGCCAACAAGTCGTACGAGACTGAGTTTGAGTTGGTGCCTAACTATGAAGACGTCGTGTTGAGCTCCGGGGACGTTGTGCAACTCGATCTTTCAGGACCTGGAAAGGGGACCTACGATGTACGAATGTGGGGCAACCAAGTGTACTACAAGTGCCCTGCAGAAAGTTTCGTGAACGACCCGAAACCAGCTCGAACGTTGACGCCCGAGGAGCAGGCGGGAACTCGCATCTACGTTTCTACGTCGGAAGATGCTAACGGAGGGACAACTGATCGTGGGAAAATGGTCCGAACTGTACTAAACCTTGAGAAGCAGGGATCCGATAAATTCCAGCAGTTGGGTAAGAGCGAGTGGATCTACAACGCGCTGGCCTATAACCCCGCGGATAACTGGCTTTATGCGGTCAGTCAGTACCGGGGAGCCGACAAAGATTGCTTCCCCGCTGCACACCTTCTTCAAATCAACCCGCTGTCGGGTGCAGTGACCAATCTAGGTCCCTTGACCGGAGTGACTCTTCCGAATGAAGGCGCGACCAAGAATAACGACGCAGAACTTCTGAACTCCGGTGTCATCTATAACGGCTATCTGTACGTATCAAACTCCGCAACTTCGGGTACTAGACAGCTCTACAGAGTCGCCCTGCCCGACAACCAGAAATTTTCTACGGGGCTACCCCCGGTGGAAAAGATGACCAACAATGGCAATGCAGTGCTAGCCCTTTCCGAGGACTATGCCCAGCTTGCATCCGCGCCAAATTATGCCTGGGGTCTAGTCAGTACGGGCGCGTACAACGCCAAACCCGGACTTAGCCTTCCTAACGGGGTTCCCGTTATGGAGCGAATCAATCTAGATACAG
Organism: Corynebacterium haematomassiliense; assembly: GCF_013978595.1. Taxonomy (GTDB): domain Bacteria; phylum Actinomycetota; class Actinomycetes; order Mycobacteriales; family Mycobacteriaceae; genus Corynebacterium; species Corynebacterium lehmanniae. The sequence goes on along the minus strand of NZ_JACDTZ010000001.1, from coordinate 1,379,672 downwards.
GTGAAATTGATTACTATGAAGTGAAGGGTGAGCGTGCAGAGGCTCTCAATGGAGAGAAACTTAAGGTTCAAACCACCTGGGGAAAAGCTTGGACATACGGAAACGGTAATCTAGGTTTCGGTGTGGGTGGAAAAAGCAACAGCTCCGTCAAAACCGTTCAGATTAGTATTCAGTACCCCGATAATCCGGTTATCCGAGTCGAACAGCTTCTCGATGAAGCCCCATTTTCGTATAACACTGATGCGGCAAGTAACGGCCTGCAGTACCCCACGCCTGAAAGCGATCTGTCTGTGAGGAAAGTGCGACTTTCACCAGATGACCCAGAGACGGCTCAAGATTACGCGCAATTGAGTAACCTGCCGGACGCTGAAAAGTACAGCGACATTTGGCGTATTGAGGTTAGAAATGGTCGCACATACAATTCGGGATCTACACTCATCGAGAACCTACCCGAGGTGTACGAGCCGGGAACGTTTGGCCTGGTCGGAACGGCGGCGTCCGAAGGGCAAAGCCAAAACATCAGAAACCCGAAATCTTACAGAAAGTATGCAGGCGAAGGCTACGTATTCCAGATCGGTTTGCCGGAAATGCAGCCAAATGCGTGGTTGAGGCTGTACGTGCGAGCAAACTCAACGACGGGCAAATGTGGCCCGAATCTCGCGGAAATTGTGAATAACGACAAGGATTCGAACCCGGGGAACAACTCTTCGGAAGCAGCTTGCCCTAAGCCGGAACCTGAAAAGGTCGCTTTTGAAATCAAGAAAGTCGATTCAGGCGGAGGTCAAGTGCCTTTAAACGGTGCGGAGTTTGTGCTGTTTGACGTTACAGCCGACAATAATGGAGTTCTAGATGAAAACGAAATGAATTGGGACCGCTCAACGTGGCAATCCGACCCCAATGTATTTATTTTCGAAGACAGTGCTTCAGGAATCTATAAGGCAGTGGATGGGTTGGAGATCGGAAGGATTTACCGTCTGTTCGAGACCCGATCCCCGTTAGCCGCCGACGGCTCTAGGTATAGCCTTCTGACCGCGCCCATAGTCTTCCGCATTAGTGCAGCGGAGGATGGTAAATCCGTCGAGTTTCTCGAGGACAGGAACGGCATTGAATCCTGGTCGTCTACTCCACCGATCGCGGTCCCTTCAGTGAAGATTGACGGACTTTCAGCATCGATGGAACTTGCCAACGTTAGGCAAGGAAATCTCCCTGCCACGGGCGGGCACGGGGTCGGCGCTCACGCGCTATTCGGCGCGATTCTCCTGTTGATCGGTGCGATTGTGGCAAGGAGAAACTCTCTAGCGCGCCTGACGTAACCCACCGACAGTATTCAAACCCAGTGCCCACATGGCGAGCAGCTCGTTGCGCCTTCTGTCGTGCTCGGGTTCAATCGATTGGCGCCGTCTTCCTGTGGCGCCCCGCTTCACTTATTTCCAGAGCTTCGACGGGGTGGACAACCCCGCCCACTTCACGCACGACTTGCCGGACGGCTGGTCGCAGGACGTCGAGGGCGTGTCCTCCGGCGAGGCCCGCTGGAACGGCTGGACCGTCTCGGATGTGCGCCACTGGACCTGGGCCGCCGGCACCGACGAGCGCCACTTTTTCACCCAGGGGCACGACCAGTTCGCCATCATCGATTCGAAGCAGCAGCGCCTCGCCGAGTGCGACTCCATGGATGCGCGCATGACCACCGAGCCGATCGACGTCGCCGGCCAGAGCAAGGTCGCCCTCGAGTTCGACCAGCACTACCGGCAGGGTAAGAAGGGCCAAACCGCACTGGTTGCGGTGGGGTTCGATGGTGGGGAACCGGAGGTCGTCGATAGGCTAACTAGCAACCGTTACTCCTCCCACGAGTACTTCGAGCTCGACGTGCCGGAAGGTGCGAAGACGATGCAGGTGACGTTTAGCTACCTCGGCGGCAACGACGACTACTGGTGGGCCGTGGACAACGTCGCGGTGCGCGCGCCGTTCACCCAGGCCGCGGAGAAGCCGAACACCGTCATCGACGTCATCTCCGATACGCAGGACGACCCGGAGGACTTCAAGCTGGCCGTCCGGCGCCTCAACGCCATGCCGGAGAAGGCGGGCGCGCTGGTGATCAACGGCGACCTGGTGGATAACGGCAGCCAGGAGCAGTGGGACAAGTTCCTCGCCGCGCGCAAGGAGGTCCCGCATGATTCGGGCGTGGAGCTGTGGACTATCGGCAACCACGAGATGTACGGCAAGGAATCCTCGGAGGTGCACATGCAGCGCTTCCTCAAATACTCCGGGCAGGACAAGCCGTGGAACGAGGTGGTGGTGGACGGCACGCCGCTGATCTCCATCAACACGGAGTACTACTCGGACGTCGACCGCGACGGCAAGGAGCCGTTCCAGCGCATCTCCGCCGAGCAGCTGCAGTGGTTGGACGAGCGCCTCGCGCACTGGGATAAGCAGGGCGTGACCGCGCTGGTGTTCACGCACCCGCTGCTGCCGGGGACGGTGTCCATGAGCCATTCCGCCTGGTACCAGAACGATTTTGAGGACGAGCAGGCCATCTCCGACGTGCTGTCCAAGTACAACGACATCGTGGCGTTTACCAGCCACTCGCATTCCTCGCTGAAGCAGAACAACTGGTGGGGCACCAGGCGTTACGACGGCACCCCGCAAGGCGCCATCGGCTTTCCCGTGGTCAACACCGGCGCGATCCTCAACGAGTACTTGCCGGACGGCGACCACGACGAGGAGATTGTGGATGACAAGGCCGCTACCGGCCTGCGCGTGAAGGTCTACGACGATCGCATCCGCGTCGAGGCCTGGGACTTCAAGGACGGCCATAGCCTGCTCAACCCCGACGGCGAGGCGAAGATGATTAAGTACCAGGACTTTGCCAAGCAGCACCGCCTATCGACGCCTCCGGTGCAGCCCCCGGCAGAGCCCACCCCGGAGGCAGATGCTGATTCCGTTTCGGTGGAGGGATCCTCTGCCGGTGCGAAGGCCGCCCTGGTCATCGGCATCGTGGCCGCGCTCGGCGGGGCCTTCGCGTTCGTCGCCTCGCAGTTCGGCGATCAGCTGCGCGGGTTGCTCCCGGGGCTCCGGTAGCGCTGAGGGGAACACTCGGCTGCGCGTCGACGCAGCGTTTGTTAAAGTTTGCCCCAACATCAAGGGGGAATGGTGGGGAAACGTAAACGGTTGAAATCGCGCGAAAGGGCTACACCGCGGCTTTCGTCCGACGCATCGCACTCGGTTGAGTTCTTCATGCGTCCTGATGATGGTGCAGTGCCGTCTCTTGAAACCTTTGCCGCGTGGCCAAATAAAGCAGCGAGGAAGCTCTTACCTGTCCTCGCTGCTGTAGCAGAGACTCCTCCGAAAAAGTTCGCTGGTGGTGGTAAGTGGGAAGCAATGCATGGCACCTGCACTGGGATGTATGAGGTGAGGGCGAGGATCGACGGCGTGCACTACCGCCTGTTCTGCGTGCTCGATGTTCTTGCGGAGAACGTGGACCGGCCACTGTTAACCGTCATCGACGCAGATTCGAAGCCGAATGGCGAGGTATTCGCGGAGAGCCGTTATGTGGAATTAAGTGAGCTTCGAGACGAGTACTTCAGGCCCGACGAAAACGGTCGGCCAGTTCGGTCTCTTGCCCCGGCTAGCCTGGTTGCGAGTTATATTGCTCGGACGTGAACCTACGAATGTGTTTCCAAGCGTTCAGCATCAGGCTCTAGCGTGAGACGTAGATTTACAGATGCTGCCAAGTCCGCGAGCGTGCCAACAGTTGGATTCACTTCACGCCCAGACGAGGTAAGCAACCGGCGAACGGAAGAGTAGGGGATGCCGGAATCCTGAGCCATGCGCTTTTTGGTGAGCCCCAGATTTTCGCGGTGCTCCTCAATCGTGTTGACGATCCGGTCGTAGGTTTGGATCCGTTTCAGCTCACGCTCATAGACTTCAGCAAACGCTGGGTCCTTCTCTGTTTGTGCCCGCAGCAGTGCGTTGAATGTATCGCTCACAGGACTCCCCCTTCTTGTCACGGTTTGTATCATTTATGGTACAGAAGTTGACGGTCTAGGGCAACGGCTTGGCATGCTTCGGGCCAGCACTGACGCGCCCACGCTCGAGCCTCCCACCGCCGAGGCCCCGCGCCGGACCGCTTGATTCCGCTGTGGGTGCAGCAGTGGGGACTAGAAAGGCGCAGCTCAAACGTTTAAGCTGAGCTCCAGTTGAGCCGGGACGCCTGAAAGGAGGGCAAGCGAGATGAGGGTTACGTTGGCGCAAGCTGCCGACTACTTTCGCGCTGATTTTGATGAGATCGCGCGTGTTGCTAAAAGCGGTTGCGTAGCGCTCGATGAGCGGGGGACTGTCAATCTCATGCTTGCCCAAGCGTTAGCGCGGTACGTGTCCGACGAGTTTGTTGAGATTTTCGGTACGGATCAGGCCTTCGTTGCCCGGGATATCGGCTTTGTTGAAGCGGAGTACTTCGACCGCGCTGATCGGCTGCTCCCGGCTGAACTCGGACTGCTAGATGCCCGTGCGATGGGGCTTGCCCCAGGAGGCCGGAGGTACGTTCAAGCAGCTGGTTTGGAAGACCTCGTCAACGCAGGAATTTTGGGGTTGAGCGATCAGACGTTGCGCGTAGGTGTCCTCGTCAGAGAGCCAGATAGCTCAGAAAAGCAAGCGCTCGCAGACGCCTACATGCTCGGGGGAGTACGTGTACAAGAAGCGGTCCGGACATACATCAGGGAGAACGCGGCGAGCGCGGCATAAGCATGATGAACGGCGTGTACCCCGGGCTACACCAGGTCGCAGCTGTGTTGGATGGTGAGGACTGGTTGCTCGTAGGTGGGGCAATGACCCAGCTGCATTGCACCTTAAATGATGTTGGCTACGGGAGATCCACGGAAGACGTGGACATCGTCGTTGATCCCATTAACAATTCGACGCTGGTCGGCGTGGCGGAAGCACTGGAGAAGGGAGGATACGAGCAAATCACGCCGCTGAGGCGAGACGGGTTTCTCCACCAGTTTCGTCACGAACAGCGACCCCGAATAGACGTGATGGGAATCGACAGCGACCGCACGCCTGACCGATGGCGCGGATACAACGTTGCGAAATGCCCTGGTTCCAAGTCAGCGCTCGGGCGATTTGCAAGCGGCACGCCGAAAGACGTGCTTGAGGTCTCGGTCAGCGAGGCGCATACGGTCAGGTTGCCTAACGTCTGGTCCGCCCTGGCGATGAAGGGCCATGCCCTTCGGCTCCCCGGTGCGAACCGGGAGCGCCACATCCAAGATGCGCTCGCCTTACTCGCGTGCGCGGATAGAACTGAGGCGAAACGAGAGCTGACAAAGTCTGAACGCGCTGGGGTAAACAAGATCCTCTCGAGCTCGTACCTGTCCGAGGTTGAAAATTGGATGCCCCTTGATCAGACGCATTGGGGCGAGGCGCTGCAAGAGATGAGACGTTTACGGCCCCAGGGGGTCATACCGGTACCACCACTGTTCCAGACCGAGATGCCACTTGGGCGATAAAAAGAACACAACCGCCCTAGGTTTCCGGCCTCTCACCGCGCGCACTACGATCGCACCCACACCGAACCGGGAAGGAGGCCTGTCATGGCGGCTCGCCATTCCCACGCGTCACGGCGCGGCAGGTCCGTGATTGGACCTTTGGTCGTCGTCACGCTGCTGGCCCTCGTATACCTGTGGTGGACCGGCAACGACCAGCCCACCGACGAGCCCGCGCCCGAACCGCCCGCCGCCGAGGCCCCCGCGCCGGCGCCGCAGCAAGAGGCGCCGTTCATCGCGGACAGCCGCCCGCTGGAGATGTACATTCCCGCGATTGGCCTGGTCGCGGACTTCGAGCCGAATGATTGTCGCGCGCACGACGGCACCATCGACCCGGCCACGCTCGACCTCGCGTGCGCGTACACCTCACCCGACCGCCCGTACGCGCTGCCGGGCTCGCAGGCCGAGGACATTGTGGTCATCGCGGGTCACACAGGTTCCGGGGTGGAAGCAGTCTTTGACAAGCTTTACGACGGCTCCGCCGACCACCACACCGTCCGCGCCGGCGACGTGCTGTACCTGCGCACCGAGGCCTCCGGCGAGGCGTGGCTGAAGTACACGGCGACGGACTTTCACGACCCGGTGAAAGCGTCACTCAGCAGCGACACCTCCATCTGGGGTGACGGCCCCACCCCTGGAAGGTTGCTGACAATCAGTTGTATCCAGCCGCCGTTCTACCAGCAGTCGGTGCGAAATGCGGTTGTGGGCTGGCAGTTTGCAGGTGTCGCCGGGCCTATCGACGGCTCCGCCGAGCCCGCCCCCGCCATCCCCCGGGGATAGCTCGCGGCGCCCATCGTGCGTGGATTTCGTATCGAACTGACAGGGTGTGTGGAGGGTCCGGTTGTAACGTAACCGCGCCACCTGGCCGATGCATTAGGTGGGTGGGATAAACAACCGAAAGTGAAGGAGCAGACAATGCGTTTGAACAAGACTGCAATCGCACTGACGACCGCCGCCGCACTTGGTGCTGGCGTAATCCCGACTGCGGGTGCTCAGGAGAGCAACGCGCCGAAGCTCGACGACGGCGTGCAGCAGGCCACCGACAGCCCGAACGATGCCGATATGAGCATCTTCGGCAACGGCACTGGCGACGGCGCCGCGCAGGCGACCGGCAACGCCCCGGAAAACCCGAACGACCAGCTGCTTCCGGGCGCCCCGGAGGGCTCGGAGCCGGCTTCGTCGAACTCCCTGGGCACGAATGAGCAGGCTGCGACCGAGACCGAAACCGCTACTGCTACCGCGACGGCCACGGAAACGGCAACGGCGGGCGACTCGGGCGCTGCCGCGGGCACTGAGGGCACCGCCACCGGCACCGCGACGGCAACTGCGACGGAGACCGCGACCGGTACCGCCACTGCCACCGCCACGCCGACCACCAAGGACAACACTGCCGCGATCGTGCTCGGCTCCCTGGGTGCACTCGCCGGCCTGGGCCTGATCATCGCCGGTGTGCAGTACTTCGTGAACAAGGACGGTGACCTGGTCAAGGACCCGAACCGCGTTGACCAGCCGGCCTCCCCGGAAGAGAAGGCCGAGTCTGAGCAGGTGAAGAAGGACCACGGCGATGAGATCGCCAAGCAGGTCGAGGCCAACGGCGGCGCCCCGGCCGCCGGCAACGCAGGCGCCGCAGCGAACGACACTGGCAACGCCGCTGCGGCGAACGGCGAGCGCGGCATGAACGCCTCCACCGGTGTGGCAGAGCTGCCCGCTGGCCTGGTCGCGCTGCTGATCCTGTCCATCGTGGGCGCTGCGGGCTACGCCTTCAGCCGCCGCGAGACGGTCTAAGGCTCTATAGCGCCGAAGTGCTCTGAGATCGTCGGCCCCGCTTTGCGATTCGTCGCAAGGCGGGGCCTTCGCTTGCCCAACCAAGTAATCTGTTGCTCATTAGGTTGATTGACCTCGGTGGAAGGAGGTGTGGTTGTGGAACGGCACTATTCGTATCCCAAATTCGCGGACTGGTTGCGCAACGAAATTCAGACCGAGAACGACCCGTCTTTCGCGGTTCGTGTGCTCAAACGGGTGGTCTCTGACATCCGAGATATACCTGAAGACGAAGAGTTTTTGCTCGCGCACTCTGCTCCACAATCGACTGGAGACACCGATTGGGATCGATTAATTAGAGCTGCAGCTGAGATGACGTACTCCGACCGATTCGCGGGATCGAAACTGGAATGGTTTGAGGAGCAGGAGGAACCTCCGCTGCAGTGGTTTTACCCAACAAGCAGGCGTTCGAGGTTTGCTTTTAACCTTGAAAGGACGCCTGCGCCGTTCCGGGATAGGAAAGTATGTCTGGGGGAAGGCAACCTCCGTACAGCCAAGGACCATGACCGGCCATGGAACTGACGAAGAAACAGCCATACACAGGAGGCAACGATGGAAGAGAAACAGATTTTCCTCTCCGAAGAGGACTTTCGCCAAGTGCAGCAGATTCTGGACGAGCCAGCTACGACGACGAAACTTCAGAAGTTGTTCGATGGAGAAAGTCCGTTCGGCAAACCGTTCAGTTTCGCGAGCTGAATCCCGGGAGCGGTGACCGCGGACGAAACCGCGCCGTAAACCCCTACTGTGGCTCCACGGGATTGCCCTGCCACACGGTCATGGCCGGCACCTCGTCGCCACGCATGACCAGCGAGCCCGGGCCCACCGTCGCGCCGGCGCCGATCGCGGACCCCGGCAGAGACACCGAATGCGCTGCCAGCGTCGCGGAGTCCAGGATCGACACTGTGTCCAGCGACATCACGCGGTCCTGGAATAGGTGCGTCTGCACCACCGTGCCCGGGCCGACCGACGCCCCGCGGCCCACCACGCACAGGTCCGTCTCCGGGAACCAGTAGGACTCGATCCACGCGCCGCGGCCGACGCGCACACCCAGGGCGCGTAGCGCCAGGTTCATCTCGCCGGCGCCGGAGGCCCAGTTGAAGAACCACGGCGCGGCGACGACCTCGACGAACTGGTCCTGCAGCTCGTTGAGCCACACGAACCAGGAGTACAGCGGGTGCTCACCCGCGCGGTGCCGCCCGACCAACACCCACTTCGCCACCACGGCGGTGAGCACGGCCAGCACGCCCACGGCCATCCACACCAGGCCGCCGAGGAGGTACGTCCAGAAGCCGAAGCGCTCCAGAAGCGTCACCACAACAGCGGCGAACACCGCCGCCAGCACGGCTTGCGTCATGGGCGCGAGCAGGCGCAGCGTCTCCACAAACCCGCGCTTGCGCATCAGCGACGCGGACGGCTTGTAGGTCGCCTCGCCGGCGGCCTCCACCTCGACGCGGCGCATGCGCTCCGGCGGCGAGCCCCACCAGTTCGAGCCCGCCTTGGACTTCTTCGGCGACGCTGACAGCACCGCCACCAGCGACTGTTTCGCCAGCTTGCGGCCGGGCGCGACCATGCCGGAGTTGCCCACGAAGGAGCGCTTGCCCACCACGGTGTGGTCGGTGCGGATCCAGCCGTCGCCGAGTTCGTAGGTGCCGACCATCGTGTCGTCGGCAAGGAATGCCCCGTCGCGCACCTCGGTCAGCTTCGGCACCATCACGGCGGTGGACACCTCGGCGCGCTCGCCGATCTGCGCGCCCAGCGACCGCAGCCACACCGGGGTGGCGAGGCCTGCGTAGATGGGGAAGTAGCGGGTGCGGGCGTCGTCCATAAGCCTGGTCACAGTCCACAGCGCCCAGCCATGCACGCTGCGCACAGGGAAGACGCCGGGCTTCACGCCTATCGACGCCACCCTCACGGCCAGCCACGTCAACAGCAAACCAGCCCCGATGTAGACCAGGCCGCCGACCGGGGCGAACACGAGCAGGCCCCACACCGACGAGGTATGCGCAATGTGAGCAAGCCCCACCGTCGCGGCGGCGCCGGCGACACCGGCAGTAGCCGGCAGCAGCGCGAGGAACAGCGACGTCAGGCCGTATCCCAGCGCCCACAGTGGTCGGCGCGGCGGGCGCTCGTCGGGGAAGCGGTGCTTGGAGCGGCCCACCTTGCGCGCGGGCGAGCCCGCCCAGCGCGAGCGCTTCTTCACGGGCTTGCGGCCGGTGACGGTGGAGCCCGGCTCCACGTGCGCGCCGTTGCGAATCTCGGTGCCGGGCATGAGCGTGGAGCGCGCGCCGACGCGCGCCTCCGCGCCGATGGACACCTCGCCGACGTGGAATTCGTCGCCGTCGAGCCACACACCCGACAGGTCCACTTCCGGCTCGATGGCGGAGCCTTCACCAATGGTGAGCAGGCCCGTCACCGGTGCGAAGGCGTGCATGTCCACGCCCTTGCCGATCTTGGCACCCAACATGCGGGCGGTGATTTTCGCGGCGTTGGCGCTGGAGATGTTCAGCGCGCCGGAGGCCGCAAGCCACCGCTCCGCCGCCCACAGGCGCACGTGCTGCGCGCCGCCGCGTGTGTACACGCCGGGCTTCACCCGCCCGCGGATCAGTCGGGCGCCCAGCGCGCCGATCGGGATGCGCCCGAACGGGGTGCACAGCACCACGAACGCGGCGGCGAGCCAGGGCCAGCTCAGCTCGGTCAGGCCCAGCAGGTTCGCCGCGATGGCCACCCAGGTCACCGCCGTGGCTGCCTTCAACGTCATCACCGGCACCATCAACGCTGTCTGCGCCACGCGGGTGCCGGCGCCGACGGGCGCTACCTCGCGTTCGCGTTTGGCGGTGCGGTTGGCAAGCGTGAGCTCGTCGATAAGCGAGGCAAGCGTTTCTAGCCTGGGGTGGTCGTAGAGGTCGCGCACCGCGATGGTGGGCACGCGCTCGCGCAGGCGGGTGATCAGCGCGGCGGCCGCGAGCGACGAGCCGCCGAGCTCGAAGAAGTCCGCGTCGCGTCCCGGCACGTCCAGGCCGAGGACCTCGACCCACTGCTCGGCCACCCACGTTTCGGTTTCGGTCAGCCCAACCGCGTCGACGCTGGCGGGCAGCGGCCACGGCAGGGCCTTCTTGTCCACCTTGCCAGAGGTGCGGATCGGCAGCTCGTCCATCACGTGCAGGCGCGGCACCAGCGCCGCGGGCATGGTGTCTGCGAGGCGCTCGCGCATCTGCTGCACGTCCAGCTCGGTGCCGTCGTTGGGGGAGACGTAGCCCACCAGCACCTTGTCGCCCGACGGCAACTCCTGCACCGCGACGGCCGAGTTGTACACGCCCTCGAGCGCCGCGACGTTGGCCTCCACCTCGCCCAGCTCGATGCGGCGCCCGCCGATCTTCACCTGGTCGTCCGCGCGGCCGATAAAGGCAAGGCCGTTGTCCGTGAGTTTGACGTGGTCGCCGGTGCGGTACGCGCGCTCCCAGTCGCCCATCGGCGCGTACTTCTCCGCGTCCTTTTCCGGGTCCAGGTAGCGGGCTAGGCCCACGCCGCCGATGATGAGTTCTCCGTCGTCGGCTACTGCCAAATCCCAGCCGTCGAGCGGCCAGCCGATGGTCACGGCCTCGCCCGGGAACAGTTGCTTCGCGCTGGCCACCACGGTCGCCTCGGTGGGGCCGTAGGTGTTCCACATCTCGCGGCCGTCCGCCAGGCGGTCGGTCAGTTCCTGCGAGCAGGCCTCGCCGCCCACGATGAGCAGGCGGATGTTGTCCAGCGCCTCCTTCGGCCACAGGCCGGCCAGCGTCGGCACCGTGGACACGACCGTGATGTCGCGGCGGATCAGCCACGGGCCCAAGTCCTGGCCGGAGCGCACCAGCGCGCGCGGGGCCGGCACCAGACATGCGCCGTGGCCCCAGGCCAGCCACATCTCCTCGCAGGACGCGTCGAAGGCCACGGACAGCCCGGCCAGCACGCGGTCGTCCGGGCCGAGCGGGTTGTCCTGGCAGAACAGGCGCGCCTCCGCGTCCACGAACGCGGCCGCCGAACGGTGCGTCACCGCCACACCTTTCGGTTTTCCTGTGGAGCCGGAGGTGAAGATGATCCAGCAGTCGTGGTCCGGGGTGACCTCGCCGAGCGGGGTCGGCTGCGCAGGCTTGAGCACCCGCAGGCCGTCGTCGGTCCAGATCGCGTCCACGTCCGCCTCTCCGAACACGGTCTCCGCGCGCTCGTCCGGGTCGTCCGCGTCCACCGGCACGTACGCGCAGCCCGCGCGCATGGTGGACAGGATCGCAAGGTAGAGCTCCCTGCTTCCCGACGTCATCCGGATCCCCACGCGGCCCCCATCACGCACGCCCATCTTGCGCATGTCGGCGGCGCGGCGCTCGATTTCCTCCACCAGTTCGGCGTAGGTGAGCACGCCGTCGTCGGCGGAGTTCGCGCCGCCGTCGTCGATGGCGGCGGCATCGGGGTGCTCGGCGGCGGTGGCCGTGAGGACGTCGATGAGCGTCCGCGCCGGCGGGGCCAGGTGGCTGCGAAGGAGGGGGTTGTCGGGCTGAGACATGCGGATAAGGCTAATAGCGCAACGAAAAACCGCAAATTATGGGAAACGCCAACTATTTGCGCCCGCCCACGTTCTAGTCGTCGCCGTCCAGCGCCTGGGAGAGCTTGCGCAGGCTCTTCAGCTGCTTGTTGGAAGACGCCTCCAGCGCGCGGTCCTCCGCCTCAGCCACGTCCGCGGCAAGTTTCGCCAGCACCTTGGTGCCTTTCTTGGTGGCGGCGACGATCTGGCGGCGTCGGTCCTTCGGGTCGCGCTCGCGGGTGACCCAGTTGTTGTTCTCCAGGTTGTCGATGAGGCGGACCATGTCGGACGCGTCGATGGTGAGCAGCTCCGACAGCTGGCGCTGACTCATCGGCTCCCCGTCCACGCACGTGAGGATCCAGTACTCGCGCATGGTGGAGTCGTGCTTGGCCAGGGTGCGCTCGACCTCGTCTTTGGTGTGCCTGCGCACGCGTTCAACCTGGAAGTGGGGGGACTTGGCCAGTGTGGACGGCAGTTCGGGGAGCGTGGGCATGGCCTTCATCATAACTATGTTTAGGCGCCCAACAATTGGGAACGCCTAAGACTGCCTAATTTTGGTGTGGCAGGCCCTGCTCCACCCAGGCAGTGGTGCCGCCGGCGACGTTGATGACGTTGTCCCAGCCGCGGGCCTGCTCCAGGTATTCGCCGGCTTGCGCGCTGCGGCCGCCGGACTTGCAGATCAGGTAAATGTCGCGCTCCGGGTCGATCTCGTCGGTGCGTGCGACGAACTCGGACAGTGGGATGTTCACGGCGCCCTCGGCGCGGACGGCGGCGTACTCGTCGGGCTCGCGGACGTCGATAAGCTGCGCGCCTGCGGGGACTTTATCTACGGAAACTTCCTTCATGGCTCGTATGATAACTGCCGTGAAGTACCACGTCCGCCGCATCGTCGCACTGCTGATTCTGTTCCTTCTGGTGCGCGCAGGTTTCAAGGCACTGCTTCACGACGAACCTTCGGACCCCCCAGCGGCAGCACCAGAGACGTCGGTGTCGGCGGAGCCCCGTCGGCAAGCTGCTGCCTCGATCGCGCAGGGGCGGCCGGTGGAGATGGTGGTGCCGGTGCTGGGGCTGCGCGCCGGGTTCGAGCAGGCGGATTGCCGCGTGGTGGACGGCAAGATCGACCCGAAAAGCATGGATAAGGCGTGCGCGCTGACGGGGGAGGGCTACCCGTACGAGCTGCCGGGCACGGACGCCGGCGACATCGTGGTCGTGGCGGGGCATACCGGCGCGGGCGTGGATGCGGTGTTTAACAAGCTTTACGACGGCAAAGCCGAACGCCACACCGTAGCCAAAGGCGACACGCTGTTCCTGCGCACGGAAACCTCGGGCGACGACTGGCTGAAGTACACCGCGACCGACCTGCACGATCCGGACAAGGGCGCGCTGGCGGGCAACGCGGAGATCTGGGGGACGGGGCCGATGCCGGGGCGGCTGCTGACCATTTCCTGCATCCAGCCGGCGAACCTGCTGGCGGACAGCGTGCGCAACGCCGTGGTGGGGTGGCAGCTGGCCGGAACGGCGACCGATGACGAGGTTGAGACGGCCTTCGAGCCGCGGTAGTCAAGATTTTTGCGTCTCTTTTGCGGGGTTTGACCTGCGGCTTTACAGGTGTTGTCCAAAAAGTCTGAAGTTTTAGTTGAGACTTGTGTGAAACGTGTTTACTGTTGTGGCGTAACCTTCGACCTGAGGTTTAGACTTTCCCGATAGGAGCCCCAATGAAGCGCACCGTCCGCACGCTCGCCGCAGCCGCAATGGCCGGCGCGATCGCAATTTCCGTGACCCCCGCCGCCGACGCCCAGACCACCATCGACCCGACCGAGATCGCCACGAAGGCTATCGAGGCTCGTTTCCCGGCCGTCATCGTTGCCCCGAACGGCACGTACTACGAGCTGGTCAACGGCGAATACAAGGAGGCCGCAACCACCCCGGCCGGCGCAGAGAACGCCGCGGAGGTTTCCCTGGCAGACAACGGTGACATTGTCGCCACCCTTGCGGACGGCTCCGGTGAGACGATCGTGCTGGGGAAGGCCGAGCCGGCCGCTGAGTCCACCACCACCACTCCCCAGGCCCCGGCGCCGAAGGCGACCGGCGAGGCTGCCGCTACTGCAACCTCCACTTCCACCGCGACCACGCTTACGGTGCCGGCGGGTACGGACACCACCGTCTCCGCAACTGTGGATGCAAACCTGGGCGGCGCCGGCGCTGGCGCGGGCAGCTCCAACGGTGCAGCTGGCGAGGCCAACGCCGAGCTGTCCCCGGGCGCGATCGCGGGCATCGCAGCCGCTGCGATCGGCATCCCGGTCGTCATCGCTGGCGTGACCTACTTCCTCAACCAGGACGGCGAGACCCTGGTCGGCTCCTCCGAGCGCGTGAACCAGCAGCCGACCCCGGAGGAGAAGGAGAAGTCCGACCAGCTCCGCGCTGAGCACGCCGACGAGATCGCAGCGCAGCAGGTCGCTGCCGCCGCTAACCGTGGCGTCGAGGCTGAGACCGGCTCCAACACGCTCGTGCGCACCCTGTTCGCGCTGGTGATCGCTTCCGTGCTGGGCGCTGCCGCGTTCGTGGCTGGCCGCCGCTTCCTGGTCTAGGCGACCCCCTCTTCTTCGCTTGAGGTCTGGTTACTTTCGCGTAACCAGACCTCAAGCGTTTTGCGTATCTAAAACCCCTGGTCGCGCCCGCCGCTGAGGTCTGGTTTGCTGCTGAGGTCTGGTTAGTCCCAAGCAGGAAGAAAACAGCTGTTACTGGAGTGAAAAATGGGGGCAAAGTGTGTAAACTCTCAACCAACGCTTGAGGTTTGACCCCTCGAGCTTCCCCGAACTTCCTAGGAGTCCGTCATGAACCGCACCACCCGCGCCGCCGCTGTCGCAACTGCTGCCGCCGCAGCTCTGCTCGCTGTGCCGGTCGCCGCAACCGCGCAGGATCTGCCGGCCGAGACCGCCGACGCACGCGGCGAGCAGTACTTCCTCAACGAGGAGGGCTCCCACTACGTGCGCACGCTCCAGGAGGCGGCGCAGCCGTATGCGCAGCTGGACAGCGGCCAGCAGGAGCGCGCGGTCGCGGTCGCGGATGCCGCGGTCGCAGGTTTGATCGGCTCCGGTGTGATTCGGGACCAGCCCGCCGACCAGCCGACGGGCGAGCCGGTGCCGACCGACCCGGAAGCTACGGAAGCCACCGAAACGCCCGCCGAAACGCCCACCGAAGCGCCCGTCCCATCTCCGGAAAACGCGCCGGAGGAGCCGCTCGGCGCCGAGGACGTGGATCCCGCCGACGACAACCCCGTCGCCCACGGCCTGGTGAAGTTCCCGCCGGTGCTCACGCTGGACGGCAAGACGTACTTCCTGAACAAGGACGGCCACACCTTCGTCGCCGATGTCACCCGCGTCAACGCGGACGTCACCCCGGAGGAGACTGCGGAATCCGAGGCGATGATCCAGGCCAACGCTGGCGAGATCGGTCGTCAGGGGCTTGAGGCCGCGCGTGCTGCAGGCGAGGCTGTAGAGGCTGCCGTCAACGACGAGATCACATCCCCGTACGCCGCACCCGCCCGTGGCCTGGAAGCGGAGACTGGTTCCAACACCGTCGCCCGCGCGCTGTTCGCGCTTGCGCTGGCAAGCGCACTGGGCGCAGGCTTCTTCGCGTTCGCCCGCCGCCGCCTGATCTAGCCGCGCAGATTTGCGCCAGCTTGGAGAATGGTGTTCTCTGAGTTGGTGAATTATAGACATCTGCTCGCATCCTGCTGTGCCGCCGCCGTCGCGGCAGGTACGATCGTCACCCCGGCCCAGGCCGCCGTCGACCCGATTGGTCGGGAGTGCCGCGCCGCCACCGCAGCGGCGAACATGGGCCAGCCGATCCCGAACATCGGCAACTACCTACTCAGCGGCAACGAGAACGCCATCGACAACGGCGTCCTGCGCATCTTCGCGCCGGCGAAGTACAAGCCGTACATCACCCAGGCCACGGACCAGTGGGTCAGCGCCACCGGCGGCCTGATGCGCTTCGAGTACGTGGACCAGCCCGGCTACAAGGTGGTCACCGTGCGGGAGGCCAACCTGGGCGGCTACGTCGTCGGCCGCGTGCAGGGCAACGTGAACAACATGGAGCTTTTGCTCAACCCGGACATTCTGCGCAGCGGCTACTACGAGAGCCTGGTCATGACCATCGCGCACGAGCTCGGCCACGCCATGGGCCTGGCGCACTCCTGCGACGGCGCGCTGATGAAGGACGGCACCAACCGCGGCAAGGTGGCCAAAACCCCGCAGCCGCTGGATGCCCAGGTGCTCATCCAGGCGAACGACCTGCGAGCAGCTCGCCTATCGACGAGCTCCGCTACCCCGACGCCGACGCCCACCCCGGCGAACAACGGCAACGTTTACGAGTGGGTCGGCGAGCGCAACTCCACGGTCGTTGAGGTTGCCCCGACCCCGGTCCGTACGACGGTGAAAACGCAGCCGTCGACAAGCCAGACGTCCACCGAGCGTCGCACGACCGTCATCGAGACTACGGTCGCGCCGGAGCCCACCCCCGAACAGCCGAAGCGCGTCTCGCCGCTGGCGATCATCCTGCCGGTGGCCGCGGCCGCGATCTCCGCGATCGGCCTCGGTCTCGCGTTCATGCGCAGCTGGTTCTAGCAGCGCAACAAAAAGCCGGGCCAGCGAATGATTGCGGGCCCGGCTTTAGCCGTCGATAAGCAAACTAGTTGACGGTCTTAGCGTCCTTGTCGGCCTCGAGGCCCTCGCGGGAGTTGTCGCCGACGCGCTTGAACTCGTCGAGCGCGGCCTGCAGGATCTTCTCCGCCTCGGCCTTGTCGCCCCAGCCTGAGCCAGTGACTTCCTTGTTCGGCTCGAGGTCCTTGTAGTGCACGAAGAAGTGCTCGATCTCGTCCTTGACAAAGTCGGAGACGTCGGAGATGTCCTGGTAGGACTCGTAGCGCACGTCGTCGATGACGCAGAGCAGCTTGTCGTCGCCGCCGGCCTCGTCGGTCATCTTGAACACGCCGATCGGACGTGCGATCACGGTCACGCCAGGGAAGACGGGCTCCGGGGTGATCACAAGGGCATCGAGCGGGTCGCCGTCATCGGCAAGCGTGTTGTCGATGAAGCCGTAGTCCGCCGGGTACGCCATCGGGGTGAACAGGTAGCGGTCGAGGAAGACGCGACCGGTCTCGTGGTCCACCTCGTACTTGTTGCGGGAGCCCTTGGGGATCTCGATGATGACCTCGATAGCCATTACTTCTCCTTTGTTCGGTGAATGTCTGCACGCCATCATACTTCGGCTACCATTTTGGCCGATGAAGGTATGGACTTGGGTCGCAGGCGCCGTCGCGCTCGCTGCGGTCGGCGGTGTCGCAGGCTTCGGCATCGCGGCGCACGAGCAGCTCTCCGAGATCACGCACGCGCCGCCGTACCAGCTGCAGTCGGCCCCGACCGTGTTGGAGCCCGCGGAGCCTTCGCCTATCGACGACGCTTCGCTGCGAACGACCCTGGCAACACTCGCCGACAACCCTGACCTGGGCGTGTTCCACGGCCACGTCACACAGGCTGGCACCGGCGAGGCGGTGTTCGACCGCGCCTCCGACGAGGCGCTGAAGCCGGCGAGTGTGACGAAGGTGCTCACCGCGTCGGCGGCGCTGCTGAGCCTGGGCGCACAGGACCGCATCACCACGGAGGTGGTGCGCGGTGCGAACCCGGGGGAAGTAGTGATCAAGGCGGCAGGCGACGTGTGGCTGAACAGTGAAGCTCTGGATGAGCTCGCGGCGCAGGTGGGGGAGGCCGGCACGGTGCTCATCGACACCTCCGCCTGGGACGGCATGCCGGAGCTCATGCCGGGCTGGGACCCGTTGGACATCGACGGCGGGTTCGTCGCGCCCCTGCAGCCCGCGATGCTGTCCGGCGGACGGTTAAACGGCGAGACCTCCGGCGACGTGCCCCGCTCCCACACCCCGGCGCTCGAGGTGGCGCAGGCGCTGGCGGAGCGCGTCGGCGCGCAGAACGTCGGTGAAGGCCAGGGCGACGGCGAGGTTGTCGCCGCGGTGGAGTCGCCGACGCTGGTGGAGCGGCTCGAGCTGATGATGAAAAACTCCGACAACGTCTACGCCGAAGCCATCGGGCGCGAAGTGGCGCTGGCGCGCGGCACCACGGACGCGCCGGGCGCGACCCAGAGCGTGCTGGAGGAGCGCGGCTTCAACACCGCCGGGCTCGTCCTGCACGACAACTCCGGGCTGTCCGCGGACAACCGCATCGCGCCGAAGCTTTTGGACGCGCTGCTGTACGACGCCACCGCCCAGCCCGCGCTGCGTCCTCTGCTGTCCGCGCTGCCCGTGGCCGCCGGCGAGGGCACGCTCCTGGACCGCTACAGCGACCTCGCGGGCCGCGGCTGGGTGCGCGCGAAAACGGGCACACTCGACGGCACCGCGTCGCTGGCCGGCACCGTGACCAGTGTGAACGGCAACGTCTACACGTTCGCCCTGATCTGCAACGACGCCGACGTCCTCGCCGCGCGCCGCGCCATGGACGAGTTCACCTCCGCACTGCGCGAGTTCTGATGGACCCATTCTGGCCGCGCCGCTCGCCGCACTTCCTTGCCTGCCGACGAGCACTCCGCCCCTTCGACGCCCCCGCCATCATCGGCCTGTCCGGCGGGCCCGACTCGCTCGCCTTGGCCGCCGCGGCAGCGGCAGAGAAGAAGGACGTCCGCTGCGTGGTGGTGGACCACGGCCTCCAGGACGGTTCCAACGCGGTGGCGGAACGGGCGGTACAGACAGTCAAAGCTTTCGGCCTCGCAGCCGAAGTCGTCCGCGTCGAGGTGGGCGAGGGCAACCTGGAGGCGGCCGCGCGCAGCGCCAGGTACGAGGCCCTGCTGGCGTACGGGAGTGATGTCTGGGTCGGCCACACCGCCGACGACCAGGCGGAAACGCTCCTGCTTGGCGCGCTGCGCGGCAACCCGTCCGGCATGGCTCCGCGCAATGGGCGCATCGTCCGGCCGTTTCTGGGCATCCGCCGCGCGGACACCGTCGGCGCCTGCGGGGAGCTCGGCCTCGATCCGTGGCACGACCCGATGAACGCGGACCCGGCCTTCCGCCGCGTGGCGATGCGCAACCAGGTGTTGCCCCTGCTCAGCGAGCTTCTCGGCGGCGACGCCGTCCCCGCGCTCGCGGCCACCGCGGACCGGATCGCGGCGGACCAGGCCCTGATCGCGTCGCTGACCGACCTCGCGCCGACTACCTGCTGTGCGGAGTTGAAGGCGGATGCGGAGCCGGTCCGGAGGCGTCGATTAGCAGCATGGCTCTTGGGGGAAGGCGTGCCGGTGCAAGGGGACCAGCTCGACGCGGTGGAAGCCTTGGTCGTCGATTGGCACGGGCAAGGGCCCGTGGCTGTCGCGGGCGGGCGCGCGGTGGTGCGTCGGCAGGGAAAGTTGACCATTGTGGATTAAACCCGCTGTGTATATGGTCTGCATACAAACGGGAGGTGCTGATGGACAAGGAAACAACACGGGATTTTCAGAGTGAACATGTGGTGCGTCGCCTGCGGGAATTTCAAGCTGCGCATGGCATTGAGGGTGGCATCCTTGAAGACTGCGACGGGCTCTTCGATGACGCGGTGCTAAGCCGCGACGAGACCGAGCTGAACTGATCGGAACGTTTTAGCTGACCCGAACCCCGCAGATGGTTGTACCTACCGCCTGGCAGGTGGCAAGATGTGGAAGTTACGCGCACGTAAACGCAAACTGAAGCGCTAGAACCGCGAGAGGGAAGGGCCAGCCCATGACCGAGTTGCACGACAAAAAGGACTTCGACGTCCCAGCGAACCGCTACGGCGATGACGTCGAGGCGATTTTGATCCCGGAAGATGTGCTCCAGGAGCGCATCCAGGAGCTGGCGGACATGGTCTCGGAGAAGTACCGCGACTCGGACGAAGACCTGATCCTGGTGTGCGTGCTTAAGGGCGCGGTGTTCTTCCTCACCGACTTCGCGCGCAAACTGA
Organism: Corynebacterium haematomassiliense; assembly: GCF_013978595.1. Classification (GTDB taxonomy): domain Bacteria; phylum Actinomycetota; class Actinomycetes; order Mycobacteriales; family Mycobacteriaceae; genus Corynebacterium; species Corynebacterium lehmanniae. Next base: position 1,359,783 of record NZ_JACDTZ010000001.1, on the reverse strand, counting down.
CCATCCCGGCGGAGATGGAGTTCATGGCCGTGTCGTCCTACGGCAACTCCACCACCAGCTCCGGCGTGGTGCGCATCTTGAAGGACCTGGACAAGGAGATCGCCGGCCGCGATGTGCTCGTGGTGGAAGACATCATCGATTCTGGCCTGACCCTGTCCTGGCTGCTGCGCAATCTGCGCAACCGGAACCCGAAGAGCCTCGAAGTCGTTACTCTTCTGCGCAAGCCCGATGTGCAGACGGCCAAGATTGACCTGCTGGACATCGGCTTCGATATTCCCAACGAGTTTGTCATCGGCTACGGCCTTGATTACGCCGAGCGTTACAGGGACCTGCCGTACGTGGGCACGCTGCACCCGCGCGTGTACTCAGACGCTGACTAGAACAAAGGTTTATGAGCAAAAATAAAAAGGTTTTGCGGTGGGGCGTCATTGGCGCCATCGCGTTGATCGTCCTCTATCTGCTCACGTTGATCGGGGACGATTCCCGCGCCTACCAGCGTGTGGACACCTCTGTGGCGCTTGAACAGCTGCAGAACCACAACGCGGAAGAAGTGCAGATCGACGACCGTGAGCAGCGCGTGCGCATCGACCTGCGCGAGCCGATCACCGTGGATGAGCGCGAGGGTGTCGAGGCGATCTCCGCGCAGTACCCGGCACGCACCACCCCGGAGATCTTCGGCGCGGTGCGCGAATCCGGCGCGAACAAGTACGAGACGAACGTGACGCAGGAATCCTTCCTGATGTCCATGCTCGGCTTCATGCTGCCGATGATCCTGGTCTTCGGCCTGATCTTCTACTTCATGTACCGCATGCAGGCGGGCGGTGGCGGGCCGTTCGGCATCGGCGGCTCGAAGGCGAAGCAGCTGACCAAGGACAACCCGACCAACACCTTCGCGGACGTCGCCGGCGCCGACGAGGCGGTGGACGAGCTGCACGAGGTGGTGGACTTCCTCACCGACCCGACCGTGTACGAAAAGCTCGGCGCGAAGATCCCGCGCGGCGTGCTGCTCTACGGCCCGCCCGGCACCGGTAAGACGCTGCTCGCGCGCGCCGTGGCCGGCGAGGCGGGTGTGCCGTTCTACACCATCTCCGGCTCCGACTTCGTGGAGATGTTCGTCGGCGTGGGCGCCTCCCGTGTGCGCGACCTGTTCAAGCAGGCCCGCGAGAACAGCCCGTGCATCATCTTCGTCGACGAGATCGACGCGGTGGGCCGCCAGCGCGGCTCCGGCATGGGCGGCGGCCACGACGAGCGCGAGCAGACTCTCAACCAGCTGCTGGTGGAGATGGACGGCTTCTCCGGCCGCGAGGGCGTGATCCTGATTGCGGCGACGAACCGCCCGGACATCCTGGACCCGGCACTGCTGCGCCCCGGCCGCTTCGACCGCCAGATCCCGGTGACCAACCCGGACATCGCAGGCCGCGCGCAGATCCTCAAGGTGCACGCCAAGAACAAGCCGCTTGCAGACGACGTCTCGCTCGACGCTTTGGCCAAGCGCACCGCCGGCATGTCCGGCGCTGATCTGGCCAACGTGCTCAACGAGGCCGCGCTGCTGACCGCCCGCATCGGCGGCAACGTGATCACCGCGGATGCCCTGGAGGAGGCGACGGACCGCGTCATCGGCGGCCCGCGCCGCTCCAGCAAGGTCATTTCCGAGCACGAGAAGAAGGTCACCGCCTACCACGAAGGCGGCCACACGCTCGCCGCCTGGGCGCTGAAGGACATCGAGCGCGTGTACAAGGTGACTATCCTCGCCCGCGGCCGCACCGGCGGCTTTGCCATGACTGCCGACGAGGACGACAAGGGCATGTACACCCGCGACGAGCTGTTCGCCCGCATGGTGTTTGCCATGGGCGGGCGCTCCGCCGAGGAGCTGGTCTTCGGCGCGCCGACCACGGGCGCGTCCAACGACATCGAGCAGGCGACGAAAATCGCCCGTGCGATGGTCACCGAATACGGCATGACCTCCGCGCTCGGTCCGGTGAAGTACGGCCAGGAGCAGGGCGATCCCTTCTCCGGCCGGGCCTCTGGCGGCTCCCTGGAGTACTCGCCGGCGGTGGCGGCCAAGATCGACGAGGAGATGCAGATGCTTCTCGACGAAGCGCACAAGGTCGCCTACAGCACCCTCGAGCGCTACCGCGACGAGCTGGACACACTGGCTTCGAAGCTCCTGGAGAAGGAGACGCTGCGCCGCGGCGATCTGGAGGCCATCTTCGACACCGTCGAGCCGGTCCGCCCGCCGCTGCCGGCGCACGACGCGCGCTTCGGGCGCCAGTCGGACCGCGAGCCGGTGAAGACCCCGGTGGAGATTGCCAAGGAGCGCGGCGAAGAGCCGCCGAAGCGCTTCTCCATCCTGGAGGCTTCCAAGGCCACCCGCGAGCGCCGCCGGAAGGAACGCGAGGCGGAGCAAAACCCGGCGCCGAGGAAGGGCTCCACCCGATGGCAGCAGCCGAAGTCCGATCCGCCGCAATACGGTGGCCCGAAACCGCCTGAGGGCTGGACGTACAAGGGAGCGCCGAAGGAGCAGCACCCGGGCACCCGCAACTACCCGACGGAAAAGACCGAACAGATCGGCTTCCGTCTGCCGGAAAACGAGCGGCCGGACCACGCCGCCCGCAGCCCGGAACCGGAGACCACCCCGGATGCGGAGACCACCCAGTTGCCGCGCGAGGAGCGCGCGCCGAAGCACAGGAGGGACGATGACTAACGCGAACTTCGACCGAGAGCGCGCAGAGGCTGCTGTGCGCGAGTTGCTCATCGCGGTCGGGGAGGACCCGGACCGCGAGGGCCTGGTGGAAACCCCGGCCCGCGTCGCGCGCGCCTACGAGGAGGTCTTTGCGGGCCTGCACGAGGATCCGAAGGTGCACCTGGAGAAGTCGTTCTCCGAGAACCATCGCGAGCTGGTGCTGGTGCGCGACATCCCGATCTACTCCACCTGCGAGCACCACTTGGTGCCGTTCTACGGCGAGGCGCACATCGGCTACATCCCGGGCCCGGAGGGCAAGGTCACCGGCCTGTCCAAGCTGGCGCGCGTGGCGGACATGTACGCGAAGCGTCCGCAGGTGCAGGAGCGGTTGACGGCGCAGATTGCGGACGCGATCGTCGACAAGCTCAATGCCTCTGCGGTTATCGTGGTCATCGAGTGCGAGCACCTGTGCATGGCCATGCGCGGGATCCGCAAGCCGGGCGCGACCACCACCACCTCGGCGGTGCGCGGCGGCTTCCAGAACAATGCGGCTTCGCGCGCGGAAGTGCTGAGCCTGATTAGGGGATAGAAGATGACTACCGTTGCCGATCTGACCGTGCCTGGGCGCACGAGTGTGATGGGCATTGTCAATGTCACGGAGGATTCGTTTTCAGACGGCGGCAAGTGGCTCGCAACGGACGACGCCATCGCGCACGCCCACGAGCTAGTGCGCCTGGGCGCGGACATCATCGACGTCGGTGCGGAATCGACCCGCCCCGGCGCCACCCGTGTCCCCGCGGAGGTGGAGGCAAAGCGTATCCGCCCCGGCGCCACCCGTGTCCCCGCGGAGGTGGAGGCAAAGCGTATCCGCCCCGTGATTCGCGCGCTCCACGCCGACGGGATCCGCACCTCCGTGGACACCAAGCGCGCCGCCACCGCCCTGGCAGCGGCCGAGGAGGGCGTGGACCTGATCAACGACGTCTCCGGCGGCCTGGCGGACGCCGACATGTACCGAGTGATGGCTGAGACGCAGCTGCCGGTGTGCCTGATGCATTGGCGCGCGGACGCCTTTGTCAACGCCTCCGGCGCGGCTGACCACGGCGGCGACGTGGTGGGGGATGTGCACGAGGTGCTGGCGGAGCTCGTCGATAAGGCGACCGCTGCGGGTGTGGACGAAAGCCAGATCATCCTGGACCCGGGCCTGGGCTTTGCCAAGACGGCCGCGGACAACTGGGCGCTGCTCAACTCGCTGCCGGAGTTCATCGCGAGCGGGTTTCCCATCCTCGTCGGCGCCTCGCGCAAGCGCTTCCTCATGGAAATCCGCCAGCGGCGTGGCCTCGAGCATTCGCCTATCGACGCCGACCCGGCCACCGCGGCAGTCACCGCCCTTGCCGCCCAGGCTGGTGCCTGGTGCGTGCGGGTGCACGAGGTGGCGGTCTCGCGCGACGCAGTAGACGTGGCAGAAAGGTGGAGAAATGGCTGACCGGATTGAGCTTAAAGGCCTCGCATTCCACGCCAACCACGGCGTGCTCGACCACGAAACTGAGTTCGGGCAGGCGTTTTCTCTGGACATCACGTGCTGGCTCGACTTCGCGGGCGCGGCTAAGGACGACGACCTGACGCAGACCGTCACCTACGCGGAGCTGGCGGAAACGGCGTTGCGCATCGCCACCGGCCCCCCGCGCCAGCTGATTGAGACGGTGGCGGTGGAGATCGCCGAGACGGCGATGCGCAGCTACGACGCGCTGCACGCCGTGGAGGTTCCCCTGCACAAGCCGCACGCACCGATCCCGGCGGTGTTCGACGCCGTCGCGGGGGTGGCCCGCCGCTCCCGGAAGCGGATGTAGCCAATGCGTGCCGTGCTGTCTTCCGGGTCCAACATGGGTGACGCGCGCGCCCACCTGCAGACGGTCGCCGACGAGTTCGCCGGCGAAACTCTCGCCGCGAGCTCCATTTACGCCACCGCGCCATGGGGAAACACCAATCAGCCGGACTTCCTCAACCAGTCCCTCTTGGTGGATGTGGACGACACCCCGCAGCAACTACTAGCCCGCTGCCAGGAGCTGGAGCAGCGCGCGCACCGGGTCCGCGAGGAGCGGTGGGGCCCGCGCACGTTGGACGTGGACATCATCTGGGTCGAGGGCTACACCTCTGACAACCCGGAGCTGACCGTGCCGCACCCGCGGGCGCACCTGCGCCAGTTCGTGCTCGAGCCCTGGTTCGAGGTGGATCCGGGTGCGGTGCTCAACGGAGCGTCGATAAGCGAGCTGCTCGAAAACCTCGAGGACCAGGGGGTGCGGAAGCTATGAAGCGCACGCCGTACGAGGGGTTGATCGCGGTCGCCGGGTTCTTCGCCGCCGCAGCGGTGATTTTGGTGCGAAGGTTCTACAACCTGCTGGAATCCTTGAGCATGGTGGTGCCGCTGTCGCTGTGGGTGATGGCCGTGATCGCCGCGTGGCTCGCGCTCGTGGTGCGAAAGCGGCGCAAGGAAGGCAAGGTCGGGCTGGATCGCAGCCAGCTCAACCCCATGCAGGCGGCGAACTTCATGGTCTTTGGCAAGGCGAGCGCCTGGGCCGGCGCGGTGTTCGGCGGCATGTACGGCGGCACGCTGAGCTACGTGGTGACCAAACTCGGCGTGCTCGAGGCGGCGCCTGGCGACGTCCCACCGCTGGTCGCCGGCACCCTGGGCGGACTAGCCCTGTGCGCGGCCGGAATCTGGCTGGAGAAAAACTGCGAGGTGTCGCCGCCCAACGAGGGCCAAGGCGTTAGCTAGAGTGTTGGGCATGAGTGCCCAGAATGCGTCCCCAGACCGCGCGAGCCTGTGGGTCATCGTGCCTTTTGTGGTCGCTGTCATCGGCACCGTGGTCATGCTGTTCACCAACTCCGCTAACGCGCTGAAGATCGCGCTGATCTTCGCGCTGTGGGCGGGTGCAGCCGGGATCCTGATCAACTCCAAGGTGCGCCGGGACCGCGACGCGGCCACGACCGAGGCTGCGGCCGCCGAGCAGCGCATCAAGGAGCAGGAGCAGCGTCACCGCGAAGAGCTGGAGGCCAAGACCGCGCCGTCCGTGGACGTGAAGACGCTGCGCGAGCTGCAGGAGCAGATCCAGGCGCTGCGCGCCCAGCTGGAGGAACTCAACGGCCGCGTCTTCGAGTACGAGCCCGCCGCGGTGCAAGCCCGTGCACGCCGCATCAGCGAGCTGGAGTCGAAGCCAGAGCCAGAACCAGAGCCAACTCCGGAACCCGCCCCGGAGCCGAAGCCGCAGCCGGCGCACAGCCCGTCCACGGACGACACCGTCGTGATCAGCCGCGTGCGCCCCTCCCGTCCGACCGGCGCGCCGAGCTCGGACGCGATCGCGGGCCGCATCGGCACCCAGCCGTCCGCCCACCCGGCGCGCAACCCGCTGTCCGACCTGATCAACGAGCGGGAAGCGGAGAAGGCGAAGGCGGAACCCACCCCAGAACCAGCGCCGGAACCCACCCCAGAACCAGCGCCGGAACCGACCCCCGAGCCGCGGCCTGAGCGCCGTTCTGGCCGCCGCCGCGCCGATGAGCGGGGAGAGGGCGCGGTTTCCGTCGCCGAGCTGCTCGCTCGCCAGGGGAAGTAGATGCCGCCTCGCCTGTTGGTGGGGGCGGTGTTCGGCGTCTCGCCGCTTGCGGAGCGCTTCGAGCGCGCCGGCCACACGGTGCGCGCGCTGGACATCGACAATGACCCCGGTGCGGTCGCGCACGTGGATCTTGTGCTTCTCGACGGCCCGTCGGCCGACATCCGCACCGCCTGCGAAATCCTGGCCGACCACGCCCGCCCGCGGCAGATGTTCCTGCACACCGCGCTGGACGAAGGCCAGCAGCTGCTCGACGACGTGGAGGTCGCCCAGGCGATCACCATGTGCGCCCACAACATCTTCGACAACGTGTGGGTGACCTCGGCCGCCGACGAACTCGGCGAGACGGTGGTGGGGCTGCTCATTGCGGAGATCGGCGGGGTGAGCTTGCGCATTAACGACGACGCACGCCCCGCGATCGCCGCCGCCCAGGAGCTGCGGGCGATGGAGGCCGTCATCCGCGACGACGCACAGGCGATTCTCGCCGAGGCCGTGCCGGGGTTCGACGCGGTGGCGCAGCAGTTCCTTCTCGCTCCGCCGGCGCCACGGCACGCCCACGACACGCAGCAGCTGGAGAAGCTCGTCGACGCATTGCCGGATCCGGGCGTTCGCCGCCTGTTTGTGGATCTGGTGCGCAGGCGCGGCGAGGTGGACCAGGACACCGACACCGAGTTGTGGGTGATTCAGAAATACGAGGGAGGATAAATGGCTTTCGAACCAGGCCAGGCAGTGGTGGTCACCGAGGAGCGGATGCTGGCCACCTACGGCCGCGCGTTCCGCAAGATCGGCAAGTCTGTGGTTGTGGTGCCGCTGGGCACGGACATCCACGGCGGGCACGTGGAGCTCATCCGCGCGGCGAAGTCGCTGCTCGGCTCCTACGTGGTGGTCACGTTCTCGGGCGAGGAAGTCCCTGAGGTCTTCGCCCGGGAGAAGGTGGACGTGGTCTTCCACGGGGCGCTGGCAACGTCGGTGCGCGTGGACTCCGGCGTGGAGCCGCTGGAGGATCCACAACACACGCAGGAAACAGTCGCGCGGATCCTCGCCGCGATCAACGCCACCCACGCCACGGACGTGGTGCTTGGAGAGAAGGACTTCGAGGTGCTGGTGGCCACCCAGTACGCGGTGTCCGGCCTGCGCATGGAGTGCAAGCTCCACAGCGTGCCCACGGTGCGAACACCGGACGGTTTGGCGCTGTCGAACAGGAACGCGCTTGTCGCCGTCGATAAGCGGGATGCTGCTCTCGCGCTCTCGGCCGCGCTCACAGCCGGGGCGCACGCCGCGGAGCATGGAAAGGCCAAAGTCCTGGAGACCGCGCGCGGTGTCCTCGAGGCCGCCGGTGTGGCCCCGACGTACCTTGAGCTGCGCGACCTGGCCATGCGCGAGGCGCCCGAGGAGGGTGACGCGCGGCTTTTGGGCGCTGTGGATTTGGGCGGGGTGCACCTGACGGACAATGTGGGTCTGCCGCTGGGGGTCGGCTTCAAACACGTCGAAGCATGACACCCGGTAGACTCACGCGCATGTCCAACGCCACCATCGCCGGAATGCTCGCAGAACGCTTCGGGTTCACCTTCACCCCGGAGCAGGTTGAACAGACCGGGAGCACCGAGACGTCCACGCTCTACACCGCCACCGACGACACAGGCCACGGTGTGGAAGTAGAAGTCTTCGACACCGCCGTGGATTCCGCGATCGGCGATGAAGTCAACACCCTCAACTCGCGCCTTGCGCTGGCGGCGCACCCGGGCGCGTTCCAGCCGCGCAGCGTGGGCACCACCGAGGACGGCAAGCTGTTCGTCCTGCGCGAGGCACCCACCGGCACCCCGCTGTCGGACCTGATCGCGGAGAAGGGCGCGACGTTCACCCCGCAGGAGGTGCGCGACCTGCTCGCGCCGGTGGCGGAGGCGATCGACGACTACGACCTGAAGGGCCTGGCCGGCTTCGTCTCGCGCTCCATCACTCCGGAGCGCCTCTTGGTGCAGCCGCAGTGGTCCACCACCCCGGTCAAGCTCACCCTGGTAGGGCCGAGCACCGACCCGGCGCAAAGCGACGAGGCGGCGGCGAAGGGCAACGTGGAAAAGTTCGCCAACGTGGTCGCGCTGATGACTGGCGACGAACCGCGCTCCGGCGCGCGGACCTGCGCTGGCGTGCTGGAGACCGCCCCTGCCGAGCATGTGGCTATTGAATCCCCCGACCAGTCCGTGGCGCCGCGCCCGCAGGACGGCTACCGCAAGCCGCCGGAGCCCTACGCCTACGGCACCGACGGCAACTACGTGCGCACGGTCCCGACGAAGCAGAAGAAGACTGCGCCGTGGCCGTGGATCATCGCCATCCTCGCGCTGCTGCTCATCGCGCTGGCGGCGCTGTGGTACTGGAGCACCCACCGCGGCGAGGACTGGGCCGGCGCCGAGGCGCAGATCGCTGAGGACTACCCGAAGGTCGTCTCCGAGCGTTCGGGCCAGAAGGGCTGGAAGGACCTTGCCTGCGAGCCGGGCTCGCTGGACATCGACCAGGTGGGCAAGATCCGCTGCGCCAACGATGAGCTCGGCGTTTCCGTCGCCCAGTACGCCTCCGAGTCCGACCGCGACGATGCGGTGCCGGACCCGAGCGAAGCCGTGGTCCTCGGCTCCGGCGAGTGCACGATCTACTCCTACGAGCTGCCGGACGCGAACCCGCCGGCGTACGTGATGACGCCGCAGGACAAGCCGGAGTACCTGTTCATCGTCAACGGTTTCGACGCTGAGAACCAGCGACTGGACCTCCCGGTGTGCGAATAAGCTACGATTATTCGCCGTGACTACGCAGGACTTTTCAGAGCAGCAGCAAATCCGCAGGGAGAAGAGGCAGAGGCTTATCGACGAAGGGCGGGACGCCTACCCCGTCGAAGTCGATCGCACGACGTCTCTGAAAGACTTGCGCGCTAAGTACGACGGCACGCTGGAGCCCGGCGAGGAAACCCAGGACGAGGTCGCCGTCGCTGGCCGCATCATGTTCCAGCGCAACACCGGCAAGCTGTGCTTTGCCACCCTGCAGGAAGGCGACGGCACCCAGCTGCAGGTCATGCTCTCCCTGGCTGAGGTCGGCGAAGAAGCGCTGGCGCAGTGGAAGGCCGACACCGACCTGGGCGACATCGTTTCCGTGCGCGGCCGCGTCATCGCCTCCAAGCGCGGCGAGCTGTCCGTGATGGCGAAGTCCTGGCACATGGCCTCGAAGGCGCTCAACCCGCTGCCGGTGGCGTTCGCGGACATGAACGAGGAGCAGCGGGTGCGCCGCCGCTACACCGACCTGATCATGCGCGAGGACGCGCGCACTAACGCCATGACCCGCATCAAGGTCATCGCGGCGGTGCGCAAGTACCTCACGGGCCTGGACTTCGTGGAGATTGAGACGCCGATGCTGCAGACGCTGCACGGCGGCGCCGCGGCACGTCCGTTTGTCACCCGCTCCAACGCGCTGGACATTGACCTGTACCTGCGTATCGCGCCCGAGCTCTACCTGAAGAGGGCCGTGGTCGGCGGCATCGAGCGCGTCTTCGAGATCAACAGGAACTTCCGCAACGAGGGCGTGGATTCCTCCCACTCCCCGGAGTTCACCATGCTGGAGACCTACCAGGCGTGGGGCACCTACAAGGACGGCGCGGCCACCATGAAGGGGCTTGTGCAGTTCTGCGCCGAGGAAGTTTTCGGCTCTCAGAAGGTCACGCTCGCGGACGGCACGGAGTACGACTTCGGCGGCGAGTGGAAGGTTCTGGAGATGTACCCGAGCCTGAACGAGGCGCTGCAGCGTAAGTTCCCGGGCCAGCCGGAAGTGACCATCGACACCGACGTGGACACCCTTAAGGGCATCGCGGAAACCATCGGCCTGAAGGTGCCGGAGAACGCCGGCTGGCTGCACGGCAAGCTGGTGGAGGAGATCTGGGAGGAGCTGTGCTCCGACCAACTCTACGAGCCGACCTTCGTGGTCAACTTCCCGGTGGAGACCTCCCCGTTGACCCGCGACCACCGAAGCAAAAAGGGCGTGACCGAGAAGTTCGACCTGTACGTCCGCGGCTTCGAGCTGGCCACCGGCTACTCCGAGCTGGTTGACCCGGTGATCCAGCGCGAGCGCTTCGAGGACCAGGCCCGTCTGGCCAGCGCCGGCGACGACGAAGCGATGCAGCTTGACGAGGACTTCCTCGCCGCGATGGAGCAGGGCATGCCGCCGACAGCCGGCTGCGGCATGGGCGTGGACCGCCTGCTGATGGCCCTGACCGGCCTGGGTATCCGCGAGACGGTCCTCTTCCCGATGGTGAAGCCGGAAGCATAGAAGCGGATACGCCGTGAGTGTGACCCCGTACCCCAACTACCCGGGAGACCAGGGTGGGAAACCGCTCATCGAGCCGCACAAGAGCAAGACCACCGCGGCGCTGCTGTTTTTCTTCCTCGGAATCTTTGGGGCGGGCAATTTCTACCTCAAGCAGTACGCCCGCGGCGCGTGCAAGGTGTTCTTGCTCCTGCTTTCGGTGCCGCTCCTGTGGATGTTTCTCGGGCAACTCGTGTTCTTTGGTTTGAGCACGTGGGTGCTCGTGGAATTTATCTTCGTGCTTGTCGGCGCGGAAGGCTATGACAGAGACAGCCGGGGTATCCCGCTGAAGTAACAATTATCCGCAGTTGTGTGCGGTGGTTATAACCAACTAACGTTTGATGCGATCAATCTTTGTGGTTGAAAGGAGCATCAGCATGGCAACCACCAAGGCGAGCCTGCAGGATCAGGCCGCCGACATCCTCGCCGGCGTCGGCGGGGCAGAAAATATCGCGTCCATGACGCACTGCGCGACACGTTTGCGCTTCGAGCTTTACGACGCTTCCCTGGCCGACAAGGACCGACTAGAAGCAAACCCCAAGGTCATGGGTGCTGTCCCGCAGGGCGGCAACCACTACCAGGTGATCGTCGGCGGCGACGTGGCCAGCGTTTACAACGCGATGAACAAGCTGCCGGAGCTGGCAGGGCGCGACGTGTCCAACGAGGACTTGAAGGCCCAGCAGCGCGACAAGGCCAAGGGCAAGGTCCCTTGGCTGGACGCGTTCTTCGAGTACCTCTCCGACTCCTTCCGCCCTATTCTGGGTGTGCTGCTCGGTGCGTCGCTGATCATCGCGTTCGCCGCGGTGCTGGACGCGTTCGAACTGGTGAACTTCCACGCGGAAGTGAAGAGCCCGGGCTGGCAGTTCGTGGATGCCATGTGGAACTCCGTGTTCTTCTTCCTGCCGGTGGCGGTGGCCTACAACGCGGGCAAGAAGCTGGACATCGACCCGTGGGTGCCGGCCGCGATCATGCTGGCGCTGTTCACCCCGAACTTCATGGAACTGGCCGACCACCCCGAAGCGCGCGTGGTGGAGCTCTTCGGCGAGCCGACCGATGTTGTCGACGTTTTCGGCATGCCCATGATCCAAAACGGCTACGACGGCAACGTCTTCGTGCCGCTGATCATGGCCGCGGTCGCTGCGTTGCTTTATAAGGGGCTGCAGAAAATCATCCCCTCCGCGGTGCACATGGTCTTCGTGCCGTTTTTGACGCTGCTGGTGATGATCCCGGTCACCGCGTTCCTCATCGGTCCGTTCGGCTACCTGCTCGGCGCCTGGATCGGCACCGGTCTGGCCTGGATGAACGGCAACGCGCCGTTCGTATTCGCCCTGCTGATTCCGATGCTGTACCCGTTCCTCGTGCCGCTGGGGCTGCACTGGCCGCTCAACGCGCTGATGCTGGTCAACATTGACACGCTCGGCTACGACTTCATCCAGGGTCCGATGGGTGCGTGGAACTTCGCCTGCTTCGGCGCCACCGCCGCGGTGCTCGCGCTGTCCATCCGCGACCACGACCCGCTCATGCGCCAGACGTCCGGTTCCGCGCTCGCGGCCGGCCTGCTCGGCGGAATCTCCGAGCCGTCGCTCTACGGCATCCACCTGCGTTACAAGAAGATCTACCCGCGCATGCTCGTGGGCTGCTTCGCCGGCGGCCTGACCATCGCGATCCTGGGTACCCCGTTCGGTGGCGTGAAGACGAACGCGTTCGTGTTCACTTCGCTGCCGACCATGTTTGTGTTCGACCCGAAGTGGGTCTACATGCTCGCCATCGCGGTGGCCTTCTTCACCGCGTTCTTCATCATCCTGATCACGGACTACCGCACCCCGGAGGAGAAGGCGGAGGCGCTCGCCCGCGCCGCTGCCGCTCGCAATGCCGACGAGGCCGAGGAGGCTGAGCTGGTCGAGGACGAGGTCACGGCCACGGATGACCCGGCGAAGCTGACGTCGGCAAGCGATGCGGATGCCACTGTGCTCGCGCCCGTTGCGGGCGAGGTTGTTGCGATGGAAGCGCTTTCGGACGCCGCGTTTGCCTCCGGCGCCCTCGGCCAGGCCGTCGGCATCACACCCGAAAATGCCAAGCTCACCGTGGTCGCTCCGGCGGCCGGCAAGGTGATTTCCGTGGCCAAGACGGGTCACGCCTACGGCATCAAGACCGATAACGGTGTGGAGCTGCTGGTCCACATCGGCGTGGACACCGTCAAGCTCGGCGGCGAGGGTTTCACCCCGCTGGCAGAGAAGAAGCAGATGGTCAATGCGGGCGACCCGCTGGCGGAGGTTGACTTCGCCGCAATCGCCGGCCACGGCGTGGACACGACGGTTATCACTACAGTGGTGAACTCGAAGAAGCTCGGTGGCGTCAATGACGTTGCGGACGGCACGGTCGCCGCCGGCGATCCTATTCTCGAGGTCACAACTGAGGTGAACACGAATGTCTAACCGCACCGTCCTGCACGGCATCGGCGTTTCGGCCGGCACCGCGTCCGGACCTATCGCCGTGGTCACGCCCGCAGTGGGCATCGACGAGCACGAGCCCGCCTCCACCGATCCGGAGGCCGACAGCGAGCGCATTCGCGCTGTGCTTCACGACGTCGCGGCGTCGCTTTCCGCACGCGCCGAGCACGCCAACTCGGACTCGGCGAAAGCCGTGATGGATGCGACGGCTTCCTTGGCAACCGACAAGGGCTTAATCCGCGGCATCGACAAGGAGCTGAAGAAGGGCACCGGCCCGACGAAGGCGATCCACGACGCGGTGGAGCTCTACGCCAACAAGCTGCGCAAAATCGGCGGCTACATGGCCGAGCGCGTCACCGACCTCTACGACATCCGCGACCGCGCCACCGCGCGCCTGCGGGGCCTGCCGGAGCCGGGAATCCCGGATCTGACCGAGCCGTCCATCCTGATCGCGCACGACCTCGCGCCGGCGGAGACGGCGACGCTGGACAAGAACCTGGTGCTCGGCATCGTCACCGAGGCGGGCGGTGCGACGTCCCACACCGCCATCCTGGCGGCGCAGCTGGGCATCCCGTGTGCCGTGCAGGTCAAGGGCATCGCGGAGGCGACTGTGGACGCACCGCTGGTCGCCCTCGACGGCGGCGTCGGCGAAGTGATCGTCGCGCCGAACGCATCCGACGTGGACGAGCTCGAGGAACGCTCCCGCCGCCGCGCGGCTGCCCTGGCCGGTTCCTCCGGCGAGGGCGCGACCCGCGACGGCTATAAGGTGAAGCTGCTGGCCAATACCGGCACCGCCGAGGACGCGCAGAAGGCAGCCGGCTACGACCTCGAGGGCTCCGGCCTGTTCCGCTCCGAGTTCCTCTTCCTCGACCGCGACGCAGCGCCCAGCCTGGAGGAGCAGACCGAGACCTACACGAAGGTGCTCGAGGCCTTCGGCAACCGGCGCGTTGTGGTGCGCACCCTGGACGCCGGCGCGGACAAGCCGCTGTCGTTCGCGGACCTCGGCGAAGAAGAAAACCCCGCGCTGGGCCGCCGCGGCCTGCGCCTGTCGCAGGCGCGCGAAGACCTGCTGGACACCCAGCTGGAGGCGCTTGCAAGCGCAGCTCACAACGTCCCCAACTCCGAGCTGTGGGTCATGGCCCCGATGGTCGCCACCGTGGAAGAAGCCAAGTGGTTCGCCGAGCGCGCCCGCGGCGCCGGGCTGAAAAAGGTCGGCGTGATGGTGGAAACCCCGGCGGCCGCCATCCGCGCCGGGCAGGTGCTGGAAGAGGTGGACTTCGCCTCCATCGGCACCAACGACCTGTCGCAGTACACGATGGCCGCGGACCGCATGCAGGGCGAACTCGCTGAGCTGCTCTCGCCGTGGCAGCCCGCGGTGCTGTCCATGATCCGCGAGACCTGCCGCGGCGGCGAGGCCACCGGCAAGCCGGTCGGCGTGTGCGGCGAGGCAGGCGGCGACCCGCTCATGGCGCTCGTGCTGGTGGGCCTCGGCGTGAAGTCGCTGTCCATGGCGCCAGGCAAAGTCAACGCCGTGCGCGCGGCACTGCGCCTGCACGACTTCGACACCTGCCGTCAGATGGCCAACTTCGCCGTCGACGCCCGCACCGCCGCGGGTGCCCGCGAGGCCGTGCTGAACCTCGCCGATCCGGTGCTGAAGGATCTGCTCTGATCCACGGAGTCGACGTCGACGGGCAAGGGCGTTGCGCCCACTGGCACTCCGAGCGCGACGTCGTTGCGAACACGTGCGGCGAATGCGAAAAATTGTGGGCCTGTTCGCTGTGCCACGATGAGTTGGCCGATCACGGGTTCGTGCCCGTCGATAGGCAACTGCCCTCCGTGATGTGCGGCGCGTGCGGGCGCATGATGACGTATGCCGAATACGGCGCGTCCTGCCCCTCCTGCGGGCACCCTTTCAACCCTGGCTGCAAGGCCCACGAGGACGTGTATTTTCGGCCTGTTCGCTAAGGGTGAACATCGCCTCTCACCTGCGCTTATCGACGACCATGCGGGTATGCGCGAACAAACCAGGGAAGTGATGTCGGACCCCAGCGTTATGGTGGTGGACAACTGATTTAGGAAAGAAGGGGTCAGCCACATGTTCGAGCGGTTTACCGACCGGGCCCGTCGTGTCATCGTCCTTGCACAGGAGGAGGCGCGCGAGCTCAACCACAACTACATGGGCACCGAGCACATCCTGCTCGGCCTGATCAAGGAGGGCGAGGGCGTCGCAGCGAAGGCGCTCGAGTCCATGGGCATCAACCTTGACGACGTGCGCCGCGAGGTCATCGACATTATCGGCCACGGCACCCAGCCGGTGACCGGCCACATCCCGTTCACCCCGCGCGCGAAGAAGGTGCTGGAGCTTTCCCTGCGCGAGGGCCTGCAGATGGGCCACAAGTACATCGGCACCGAGTTCCTGCTGCTCGGCCTCATCCGTGAGGGCGACGGCGTGGCAGCACAGGTGCTGATCAAGCTTGGCGCGGATCTTCCGCGCGTGCGCCAGCAGGTTATCCAGCTGCTGTCCGGCTACGAGGGCGGCGAGGGCCAGAACCCGGAGTCCCCGCAGCAGAACCAGCCGGGCTTCGCGGGTGCGGGCGCGGGTCCGCGCGCTGGCGGCGGCCCGCAGGGCGGCGAGCGCTCCAACTCGCTGGTGCTGGACCAGTTCGGCCGCAACCTCACCGCAGCGGCGAAGGAAGGCAAGCTCGACCCGGTTGTCGGCCGCGAAAAGGAGATCGAGCGCGTCATGCAGGTGCTGTCGCGCCGCACCAAGAACAACCCGGTGCTCATCGGCGAGCCTGGTGTGGGTAAGACCGCCGTTGTGGAGGGTCTCGCCCTGGACATCGCCAACGGCAAGGTCCCGGAGACGCTGAAGGACAAGCAGGTCTACTCCCTGGATCTGGGCTCCCTGGTCGCCGGTTCCCGCTACCGCGGCGACTTCGAGGAGCGCCTGAAGAAGGTGCTCAAGGAGATTAACCAGCGCGGCGACATCATCCTGTTCATCGACGAGATCCACACCCTCGTCGGCGCGGGTGCCGCCGAGGGCGCCATCGACGCGGCTTCGCTTTTGAAGCCGAAGCTGGCGCGCGGCGAACTCCAGACCATCGGTGCGACCACGCTGGACGAGTACCGCAAGCACATCGAGAAGGACGCCGCCCTCGAGCGCCGCTTCCAGCCGGTGCAGGTGGACGAGCCGTCCGTGGAAGACACCGTGCAGATCCTCAAGGGCCTGCGCGACCGCTACGAGGCGCACCACCGCGTGTCCTACACCGACGACGCGCTCAAGGCGGCCGCGACGCTGTCGGACCGCTACATCAACGACCGTTTCCTGCCGGACAAGGCCGTCGACCTTCTCGACGAGGCCGGCGCCCGCATGCGCATCAAGCGCATGACCGCCCCGGAGGACCTGCGCGAGGTGGACGACCGCATCTCCGAGGTGCGCAAGGAAAAGGAAGCGGCGATCGACGCCCAGGACTTCGAGAAGGCCGCCGGCCTGCGCGACACCGAGCGCAAGCTGGGGGAGGAGCGCTCCGCCAAGGAGAAGAAGTGGCGCTCCGACGACCTGGAGGAAATCGCCGAGGTCGGCGAGGACCAGATCGCGGACGTGCTGGCCAATTGGACCGGCATCCCGGTGTTCAAGCTCACCGAAAGCGAGTCCAGCCGTCTCCTCCACATGGAAGACGAGCTGCACAAGCGCATCATCGGCCAGGACGAGGCAGTCAAGGCCGTCTCCCGCTCCATCCGCCGCACCCGCGCCGGCCTGAAGGACCCGAACCGTCCGTCCGGCTCCTTCATCTTCGCCGGCCCGTCCGGTGTGGGTAAGACGGAACTGTCCAAGGCGCTCGCCGAGTTCCTCTTCGGCGACGACGACTCCCTGATCCAGGTGGACATGGGCGAGTTCCACGACCGCTTCACCGCCTCGCGCCTCTTCGGCGCCCCTCCGGGATACGTCGGCTACGAAGAGGGCGGCCAGCTCACCGAGAAGGTGCGCCGCAAGCCGTTTAGCGTGGTGCTTTTCGACGAGATCGAGAAGGCGCACAAGGAGATTTACAACACGCTGCTCCAGGTACTCGAAGAAGGCCACGTCACTGACGGCCAGGGCCGCAATGTGGACTTCAAGAACACGGTGCTGATCTTCACCTCCAACCTGGGCACCTCCGACATCTCCAAGCCTGTCGGCCTGGGCTTCACGGGCGACACCGCCGCGGATTCCGAGGCGCAGTACGAGCGGATGAAGGGCAAGGTCCACGACGAGCTGAAGAAGCACTTCCGCCCGGAGTTCCTGAACCGCATCGACGAGATCGTGGTGTTCAAGCAGCTCAACCAGGACGAAATTGTCAAGATGGTGGACCTGCTCATCGGCCGCGTAGACAAGAACCTGGCCGCGCAGGACATGGGCATCGAGCTGACCGAGAACGCGAAGAACCTGCTCGCGGTCCGCGGCTTCGACCCGGTGCTGGGTGCGCGCCCGCTGCGCCGCACGATCCAGCGCGAGATCGAGGACATCCTGTCGGAGAAGATCCTGTTCGGCGAGATCGGCGCCGGCGAGATCATCACCGTGGACGTCGAAGGCTGGGACGGCGACGTCGAGGCTGCGCGCAAGGAGCGCGGCAAGGCTGCGCCGGACGCGAAGTTCACCTTCACGCCGCGCCCGCGCCCGCTGCCGGCAGAGGCCTTCGACGTGGAGCCGGAGGACGAAGTCCGCGACATCGAGCCGGAGCGCACCCAGCCGGAGTCCGAGGCCTCAGAATTCCCGGATGAACGCGAAGATCAGAAGGGCAGCGAGGGCAAGGAAGGCAACGACGGCAATGAGGGCAACGGCCCCGAGCCGGTGTAAGCGTAAGCCCACAAGCCCAGGGCGCCGAGGATTGCGACAACGATCGCAGTGATCTCCACGGCGTTGAGCCCCTCGACCACCTCATACTCGGGGTGGTCGGAGGGGCACACCTGTTTCATGGGCTTGCCCTTGAAGCGGTCGGACAGCCAGTCCGAGACGTTGCCCGTCTGCAGCACCAGCGGCAGCGCGTGGCCGGAACCCGGCGCGCGCGGGGTGAGCTCGCGGCGGCCGGACGACAAGGGCTGCGTCGGCGAGCCCGGCACCACCACGCGCCGGTACTCCACATCGGCGCCGATCGCGCAGTAGTCCTCGGCCAACTGGGTGGCCTGCGGCTCCGGGACGAGGTCGTCGTCCGGGTTGGTCAGCACCATAATCGGGGCGTTCGGCTTCACCTTGCCCAACTTGTTGCGCTCGAGGTACTTGCCAATCCGCTCGTCTTCCTCCGCAATCTTCGCGAAGGTCTTGCCGTCGACGAAGATGTCGCCCGTGATCTTCGGGGCGCGCATCGACGCGTCCACCACGCACGACGTTTTCAGATCCTCCAACAGTTTCTTGCCGTCGTCGGTGAGGTACTCCTGGATGGCGTCGCGGAATTCGGGGTAGGTCTCCGAGTAGCTGGCGGCGGCGAAACCGGCCACGGCGGTGAGCATCGGCGCGGACGCCTGCTGCAGCACGCCCAGGGGGTCGGCCGGGGGAGCGCCGGCAAACGTCCCCACCACGTTGAGCTCCGGGGCGTAGTCGCCGACGAGCTCCGCGGCCGCGGCGGCTGCGCCGCCGCCCTGCGAGTAGCCCCAGAACGCCACCTTCTCGCCGCGTTTGGACACGGCGCGGGCGGCATCGATGACCGCGCGGCCCTGGTCGACGCGGTTGAGGTAGGTGTGCAGGCCGTCGGTGCCCAGCCCCATGTAGTCGGTGACGACCACGCGGTAACCGTCGTCGAGAAGCATCTGCACCATAGGTGCCTCGTAGTTGATGTTCACCGTGCCGTCGAGGCCGAGCGAAGACAGCATGGAGGACGCCGCCGACGGCGCGCACTGGTCGCCCAGGCCGCGCGTGCCCGGAGCGAGAACAACCAGGCCCTTCGCAAACGGACGGTCGTACAACGCGCCGGTGACCGGCACTTTCTCGCCGCGTTCGTTGACGGAGGTGTAGCGGATGCGCTTGCCGTTGGTGCCCGGCACCCGCTTCTTCGCGTTGAGCTCGCCGGCAGCGTCGCCCGCCGCGCCGCCCAGTGCATGCGAGGACAGCTCCGGGATGGAAGACAGCGACGACGCGTCGCCGATGACCTCGAAAGTCGACGAGCCAACCGACGACAGGGACGACAACGATTCCGCGCTCAAATCCTCAGCGTGAGCAGAGGGGCAGATCAGGAGCGGGACAGCAAAAAGACACCACCGTTTACGCATGGGAAGCAGTGTAAGCTCCCCTCCATGGGAATTCAGTACCGCAAGCGCCAAAAGCTCAGCGACGGCAGCTGGCTCAACTACTCCAAGTCCGGCGTGTCCGCATCACGGAAGATCGGGCCGGTCACCTTCAACTCCCGCGGCGGCGTGTACGTGAAGCTACCCGGTGGGCTGCACTACCGCGGCAGGTGGAAGTAGCCCTTCTCGTCCTGCTCGGCCAGACCGTCTTCGAGCAGGGAAAATAGTGCGCGGGAAAGCTGTGCGGGGTCGTGCCAGAGGGCGTCGATAAGCTTTTGCTCAACGGGGCTTTCAGACTCGCGCAACAGCCGCATGATCTTGCCGCGCACTTGGCGGTCGGTGCCAACAAACTTCTGAGTTCGCTTCTTCACCTCGGCCTCAGGCTTGCCGGCTGCGAGCCACGCGCACTCAGAACTCACCGGGCACTTTTCGCATTTCGGCGCCCGCGCGGTGCACACGAGCGCGCCGAGCTCCATCAGACCCACCGAAAACTCGGGGCCGTTTTCCGCAGGTAGCAGCGCCGCCACTTGTTCGATCTCCTTCTTGCCGGGCGCCCCGAGCGCCTCGCCGCGCTCCACCCGAGCGACCACGCGCCGCACGTTCGTGTCCACAACCGGCACGTTTTTCCCGAACGCGAAGCACGCCACCGCCCGCGCGGTGTAGTCGCCGATGCCGGGGAGAGCCAGCAGCTTATCGACGTCCTCCGGCACCTCCCCGCCATGCTCATCCACGATGACCTGCGCACATTCCTTCAGGCGCAGCGCCCGGCGCGGGTATCCCAGGCTGCCCCAGGCCCGCAGGATCTCGTCCGTGCCAGCCTGCGCGAACGCCGCCGGGGTGGGCCATCGTTCCATCCATTCCTGCCAGATGGGGGCGACCCGCTCGACCTGAGTTTGGTGGCTCATCACCTCACTGAGCAGCACGCCCCAAGCGGACGTTGACGAGTTTCGCCACGGCAGCTCGCGGGCGTTGGCTCGGTACCAGTCGATGATCTTGTTTGGGCGCAGTTTCGTCACAATGCGTGCAACAATAGTGGTCATGACTGACGTAACCGATCTCCAGGCCGCCACCACACCCCGCGAGGTGTGGGAGCTGCTTCAAGCCGGCAACGAACGCTTCGCCACCGGCAACACCGCGGACCCGCGCCGCGACCCCGCAACCCGCCAGCAGCTCACCTCCGGCCAGAACCCGGCAGTGTGCGTGGTGGGCTGCTCCGATTCGCGCGTGCCGATTGAGCTGCTTTTCGACGCCGGCTTCGGCGACATCTTTGTCATCCGCACCGCCGGTGGCTGCGTGGACTCCGCAGTGTCGGCGTCCGTCGAGTACGCAGTGGACGGCCTCGGGGTGGACCTGGTGCTCTTCCTCGCCCACGAGAAGTGCGGCGCTGTGGGCGCCGCGGTGTCCGCGCTCGAGTCCGGTGACATCCCTCCGGGGCTGACGCGCGTGTTCGTGGAGAAGATTTCGCCGGCCGTGGCGGAGGCGAAAACCCGCGGCGAACAGGTGGAGCAGGCGCACGCCCGCAACGGCGCAGAGCACCTGGTGGCGCGCATCCCGGCCGTCATTTCCGGGCTGGAGCACAAGACGGTCGGTGTGGTCGGTGCGCGTTACCGCCTGTCCGACGGCCGTGTCGAGACCACCTACGAAAACTTCGGCGATTAAGTTATAGGCATGTCGAACCAGCGCCCACTGCCTCCAGAGATTTACATGCGCCGCCGCGTGGCGGCACTCGTCATCCTGCTGGTGGTTGTGGCGCTTTTGGTGTGGGGCCTGTCCGCGTTCGCCCGCAGCGGAAAGACGGACGAGACGGAAACCACCCCCGAAACCGTGGCGGAAGCCCCGTCCACCACCCTGGCCACCGAGCCGACGGTGCAGCTTTCTGAGGAGAGCACGACTCCGTCATCTTCGGAGGCGCCCACCGAACCCACCGAGCCGAGCGAGGAGACCGCCGCCGCTCCGGTGAAGAAGGGCAGCTGCGAACTGGCTGACCTGCAAATCCACGCGTCCAGCAACCAGCCCTCGTATGCGGTTGGGGTCCAGCCGGTGTTCTACATGGAGGTGGAAAACCCCACCGACACCGACTGCGTAATCAACCTGGACGACGCCCTGCTGCGCTTCGAGGTCTACGACATGGCCACCAACGACCGCATCTGGTCTGACACCGACTGTTACCCGCCGGTCGCCGCAGGAAACGTCGAGTTCGCGCCGGGCGAGAAGCGCCGTTGGGAGGCCCGCTGGTCCGCCACTGCATCGCAGCCGGGGCAGTGCGACAATCGCCCGGAAGTGAAGGCCGGCTCCTACTTCCTGCACGGCGTGATCGGGGACAACGCTTCCGACGCCAGCCCCTTCAACATCACCTAAGCCGCTGGAGCGCCTGCGAATACGCGGGCGATCCCGAGAACACCCCGAAGTCGCGCAGGTAGTTAACGGCCCACCCCATCGCCTCGGCATCGCAGGCTTCGCGCGCCCGCTGGTGCACGGACTCAAACACCATCGCGGATTCCTCGAAGCACCCGCAGCAAAACAGGGACACTGCATTGTCGCAGAGCGTAAACAGGGTCTCTTTCGGGTTATTTGTTTTCGCCGCGACCGGCAGCGCCCACGACGACAGGTCCACCGCTTCCTCCGCCCGCTGCGTTTTCTGCAGCGCGGTGACCACGTTGCCGACGTACTGCGCGCCCAAGCCTTCCGACGCGCCGCTGTCCACGTACTCGGAAAACGCGCGCTCAAGACGAGCGCGCGCCGACGGCCAGAGCTGCCCGAACCCGGGATCGGCCGCGGAGGCGACCCACTGCGCCACCGCCGACGCCCCTTCCAGACGCCACCACGGCGAACCGTGCCCAGCGTCCACAATGTCCTGGGTAGGGGAGACTAGGTACAGCGCCGCGTCGAACTCGTCGGTGCTCAAAAGCCTGCGCATCACCAGCGAATACCGGCGCAGGGCGGTGTCAGGCTCTTTGCCGGCCGTGTCCAGCAGCAGGCAGGCCGCGGCGTCGCGCATCGCGCCCAAGTCCATGTAGTTCGCGGCCTTCACCAGTGCGAGATCTACTTCTTCCATGCCGGGGCACATGCGCTCCGGCAGCTGCGACAGCGCGTTCAGAAACGCCAGGGTGTCCAGGGGTCGCCGCGCTTCGTCCGCAAGCAGGGCGAGCTGGAACACCACCACGTAGTCCAGCGACAAGTGGAACGCCACCGCGCCGGCGGCGTCGAAGATCTTGCGGGCCTGCTCCGTGCTCAGATCCAGGTCCTGCAGCACCATCACCTGCTCCACCAGCTGGTCCGGCTCCGGCAGGTGCGCCCCGACTGGAGCCGTCAACGAAAACACCACCGTGTCCGCGAAATCCGCCAGGTCGAGGCAATACCCATCCACGCGCCTGCTCGTCCCCCCGAACGCCTCCGCCAGCGACGCCACCTGCGGGTCCGTGCCCGGCCAGCGCGGGGAGGTGAACCGCACGAGCGGACGCTCACCCAGCCCAGCGTCCAACGCGGCCGCGAAGAACTCCCCGAGCGCGCCCATCGCCTCCGCCGGATGCTCGATGAACGGCTCGGTGCCGGAGACCAGGCCCAATGCCTGGTCGTGCAGCCCTCCCCGCAACAGAAACGTCGCCGTCTCGATGACTGCAACTACGTGGTGTGGATCTGCCGTGTGTTCGCGGAGCACGTGAATAGCCCGCTGAATTTCCCCCGATTTCATGGCGCCTACTGTAGCAAGGACAGCGCCTCCGCGAGGGTGGAGACGGGGCGGACCGTCAGGCCGTCGATAGACAGCTCCTCTCCCGCGGGCACGATCGCGCCGGTGTAGCCCATGCGCGCCGCTTCTTGGAGGCGCCGTCCGAGGTTGGGCACGCGCCTGATCTCGCCCGCCAGCCCCACCTCGCCCACAACCACGGTTTTCGCAGGCAGCGGCTTCTCGTGCAGGCTCGACCACGTGGCAAGCGCGACGGCGAGGTCCGTGGCCGTCTCCGTGATCTTTACCCCGCCGACGGTGGCCACGTACGCGTCCTTGTCGTTCGTGCGCTCCCCGCAGCGCGCTTGCAGCACCGCCAACACCATGGGCACCCGGTTGAAATCCAGGCCGGTGACCACGCGCCGCGGGCTCTTGTTCACCGGGTCCACGGTCAGTGCCTGCACCTCGGCGAGGATGGGGCGCACGCCGTCCATCGCCACCGTCACAGCGGAACCGTCCGGCGTTTGTCCACGGTGCGACAGGAACAGCCCCGACGGGTCCGGCACCTCCCGGATACCGCCGGAGGTCTGCTCGAAGCAGCCGACCTCATCAGTCGCGCCGAAGCGGTTCTTAATGCCCCGGAGCATTCTTAGCGACGACTGCCTGTCCCCCTCAAAGTTCAACACCACGTCCACCAGGTGCTCCAGCACGCGCGGGCCGGCGACGTTGCCGTCCTTGGTCACGTGCCCCACCAGCAGCACCGGGATATTGGTGGTCTTGGCCAGCGTGGTCAGCGCCGCGGTGACCGCGCGGGACTGCGCCACGCCGCCGGCCACGCCTTCGACGCCGGCGGCGTGCATGGTCTGTACCGAATCCACAATCAGCAGCGAGGGCTTGAGCTGTTCCACGTGCCCGAACACCACGTCCAGGTTGGACTCGGCGGCCAGGTACAGCGTGTCCACCAGTGCCTCTGTGCGCTCGGCGCGGGCGCGGACTTGGCCCGCAGACTCCTCCGCCGTGACGTAGAGCGCCTTGCGTCCCTGCTTCGCCCAGCGCGACGCCACTTCCAGCAGCAGGGTGGACTTGCCCACGCCGGGCTCGCCAGCCATCAGAACGACAGAGCCGGGCACCACGCCGGAGCCGAGCACGCGGTCCAGCTCCAGGATGCCGGACTTCACCGTCTTCGTCGCCGCGGCCTCGACCTTCGTGATCGGGCTTGCGGGGGCGGACGGCGTCAGCGAGGACGTCTTCACCGGGCCCGACGCAACCGGCGCCTCCTCTTGGAGCGTGCCCCAGGACCCGCACTCAGGGCAGCGGCCGAGCCACTTCGGGGAGGAGTAGCCGCACTCGGTGCAGGTGTGGATAACACGGGGTTTCTTTGCCATGCGCCACACCGTATAACACGGCCCCGACACGGCGTTCGAACACGAAAAAACCGCTGGTCAAACCAGCGGCAAATTCTAAAAGAGGAACTAAACCTCGCGGTCCACCTGGCCGGAAGCCAACGTCGGTGCGGACACGGTCGCATCCACGTCCACCGAGCCGGTGTCGAACTTGAAGGTGACCGGGACGTTACCGCCGTAGGCGAAGCCCTCGTTCACCAGGGAGGTGGCGGTGTACTCGATGCAGTTGTCGTTCTTGTCCTGCGGCATGCGCTCCAGGCCGTCCTTGGAATCCGCGACCAGCGCGCAGTTGTAGGCGATTGCGGAGGTGCTGGAAACGGTCGCCGGCTTGCGGTCAACTTCCACGGACTTCAAGGTGTGGTCCTTCATGGAGGTGTCCTGGTTGGTGGCGGTGAACTTCAGTGCGGCCTGGCCGTCCTCAGCGAGCACCACGGTCACGTCCTGCACGGAGACGGAGCCGTCCTCGGTGGAGGCGCTTGCGCCGTCAACGGCCGCAACCTGGTTCGAGGTCTGGGTGATCTGGCCGGCGGAGCAGCCGACGAGGGCCAGGGTTGCGCAGCCAGCGACGGCGGCGGCAGCGACGCGCTTCAGGGACTTCACGGGGGTGTCCTCCATCATCAAACTCATTCGAGGGTTTTCTCCGCCTTACTCTAGCGTCTGCACAGTAAGTTTTCCCACTTGCTCCCCCTATTGGGCGAGCCGACCTTTGGTCGTCGATAAGCAAAATGCTCGGTGGTAGGGTGTTGGGGTCTGAACTTCGCCTAACGACGCAAGGAGCCGCAATGGAATTCAAGGTCGGAGAAGTGGTCGTGTACCCGCACCACGGAGCGGCCCGCATCGCCGACATCGAGCAGCGCGAGATGCGCGGGGAGACGCTCGATTACCTGGTGCTGCAGATTCTCCACTCGGACCTTGAAGTGCGCGTTCCGGTGAAGAACTCCGAGCTCGTCGGTGTGCGCGACGTGGTCAACGAGGAAGGCCTGCAGAAGGTGTTCTCCGTACTGCGCGAGACCGACGTGGAGGAGGCGGGCAACTGGTCCCGCCGCTACAAGGCCAACCAGGAGCGCCTCGCGTCCGGTGACATCAACAAGGTCGCCGAGGTGGTCCGCGACCTCTGGCGCCGCGACCAGGGTAAGGGCCTTTCCGCAGGTGAGAAGCGCATGCTGGGCAAGGCGCGGCAGATTCTTGTCGGCGAGCTCGCGCTGGCGGAGCCGGTGGACGAGAAGAAGGTCGAGGAGATGGAAAAGCAGATCCAGGCCATCATCGACGCGCAGGTCAAGGCCGGTATTTCCGAGGATCCGGGCCAGGTCGACGACGATGACGAGGTGGATCTGGACGACCTCTCCTTCGACGACGAGGACGACGACAAGTAAATTGCGCCGCGAAACTGTGGCGGTCGTCGCCGCCGCCGGCCAGGGAACCCGCCTGGGCGCGGAGGTGCCCAAGGCCTATGTGGAGCTCGGCGGTCGCACCCTGCTCGAGCGCTCCGTGGCGACGATGTCCGAGGTCGTCGACCATATTGTCGTTGTGGTCAGCCCGGCCATGGAGGCCCGCGCCCGCGAGCTTCTGGCCGGCTACGACGTCCAGTTCGTGCACGGGGGCGCGGAGCGCGCGGACTCCATCTTCGCCGCGCTCAACGCAATTTCGCTTGACGACGCCTGCGTGGTCGTCCACGACGCCGCCCGCGCGTTAACCCCCGCAGCGATGGTCTCGCGCGTGGTCGACGCGGTGCTGGGCGGCGCCCCCGCCGTCGTGCCGGTGGTGCCGGTTGCGGACACGGTTAAGCGGGTCTCGGGGAAGACTATCGAAGCAACCCTGGACCGGTCCGCGTTGCGCGCCGCCCAGACGCCGCAGGGCTTTGACCTGCGCCTGCTGCGAGAGGCGAACGAAAAGTACCTCGCTGAAGAGCCAGCGTTTGTCGCCACCGACGACGCCTCGTTGATGGAGTGGTTCGGGGTGCCGGTGGTGTCTGTAGAGGGGGATCCCATGGCGTTCAAAATCACCACCCCGCTGGACCTGAAGCTCGCGGAAAGCGTGGTCGGCGCAGTCTAGGGCCCGTGTCGGGGTCGTTTGCTATAGGTACGCGTGGGGGATTTTCGCATTTTCGGACGTTCGAAAAAATTGCCGAAAAAAGTTTTGAAAAACCCTTGACATGTGTTGTGGGTCGGAACTATGTTCGATAGTAGTTTCGGGAAGGAGGGTGAGACATGAGCGGAACATTTGTCACAGAGAAGGAAGGTTGTCCGGTCGCAGCTGCAGGCCAGGCGATGCGGGAAGCGGAGTTTGCAATCTTCCACCGGTACGCCAAACCGTTGGTGGAAGTGGAGGACTTCGAACTGGAGGCCTATTCGATCGCGATGGCAGTAGGGGAGAGCCAAAGTTGGGCTGAATCCGGGATTCTCGGGTATTCGGTGCTGGCGGATCTGCCGAAGCTGTGTGCGCTGCAGGAGGAGACCCGCAGGTTGGACGTTCGGAGGTTGTCGGCCATCGAGTCCACACTGAACCGTCTCAATGACCTGGCCACGCCAGACATTCTCGCGGACATGGATGAGTACCTGGTCAAGGTGTTCACGCCGAAGCGGGTGGGGGCGGAGTTGCCGTCGCCAAGCTCGCTGCGTCGCCGCCTGCGCGAGCGGATCCAGCGCATCGATTCCGACCTCGCGCCGAACCAAAAGAAGATCAAGGAGCGGAAGAAAGAAAAAGACATGCCGTTCGGCACCTGCCGGAGCCACTTCTACGGCCAGGACGACGGCGACGCGGGGCTGAACGTCGAGGGCGATCCCGCCACGGTCGGCCTGATGGAGCGCTACACCGAACAAGTGGCGCGCGAGCACAAGCTCTCGCGGGACGACGCGATCAAGGCCATCCTCACCGGTGACATTCGCGCGACGCCCAAGGTCGTGCTCTACATGTTCACCTCGAAAACGCCGGGCAGCTCCTACTACATTCCCAACTTCGGCTGGACGGACGCCGACGGCACCGCCGCGGTGGAGCAGATGCTGGAGGACAACCCGCCCCACATCGTGGACCTGGACGAAGCCGAGCACGCCGAAACCGAGGCATACGTGCCCACCGCCGCCATCCGCGCGCTGGTGCAGGCCCGCGACGGGGTCTGCCTCTGGCCCGGCTGCAACGTGAAGGCCGAAAACTGCCAGCTGGACCACCGCATCCCGTACGACGAGGGCGGCAAGACCACCGTGTCCAACCTGTTCAGCCTGTGTGCACACCACCACAACATCAAAACCGATCGTCGCGTGTACTACGTGCCAGACCCTGTCACCGGCGAAATTGTGTGGCTGCACGCGGACGGCACCTTCCAGGTCTCGGCGCCGGAAGGGTTCATCACCGACTACCTGCAGCCGACGAACCCGAGATGGAAGACGACGCTGGAGAAACGCCGCCAGAAACGCAAGGACCGCGCCGAGTTCTACAACCGGTGTCACTCCGCGGTGGAGAAGTACGAAAACGACCTCGACTACGACGCATGCATGGCCACCATCCACGCCCTGGAGGACCGGTTCGGCATGACATTCGAGTACCCGCCGAAAAAGCAACCGGAGGACCCTTTGGATATCCTCGCCGCGCTGGAATGGCACTGGAGAGAAGTGGAGTGCGCGGAGATGCACGAGTACTACGCCATCCGCGACTATCCGCCGGACCCTGAAGTAGCGTCGTACCTATGACAAATCTTCGAGTAGGCACGGCGTTCGACGCCCACCAGATCCAACCCGGGAAAGAATGCTGGATCGCCGGCATCCTCCACGAAGGCCAGGACGGCTGCGAGGGTCACTCGGACGGCGACGTGGTCAGCCACGTCATCGTCGACGCCGTGTTGTCTGCCTCCGGCCTGGGCGACCTGGGCTCCTTCGTCGGTGTCGGCCGCCCGGAGTACGACGGGGTGAAAGGTATCCAGCTTCTGCAGGAGCTCAAAGAGCTTCTCGACGCCCACGGCCACAGCGTCGTCAACGTCTCCGCCCAACTGATCGGCCAGACCCCGAAGATGTCGCCGGTGCGCGAGGAGGCGGAACGGGTGCTCTCGGAGGCCCTCGGCGCCCCGGTGTCCGTCTCGGCGACGACTACGGACCACATGGGGTTCACCGGCAGCGGGGAGGGCCGCGCGGCCATTGCGACGGCGTTGGTGGAACGAAAGTTCCCTATTTCGTAACTAAAGTTCCCTACCTGCGGTTTTAGCTTCCGTTCAGAGAGTTTTCGGCTTATCGTGACCGCATGCGAAAAACACGTACAGCGCTCGCTGCGGTGCTTGGAACGGTCGCGGTGGCCCACGCCCCCATCGCGGCGGCGGTCCCGGCGATGCCGCAGGGGTACCCCATTGAGAACCTGGACACGGAGTGCAGCGCCGGTGTCACGCCCGAGTGGCGCTACGGCGAGACCGCCCGCCGCTACCTCGCGGACGGCACTCTCCAGTTCACCAACCGCACCGACCAGACCGTGCCCTACACGGCGACGGTGGAGACGGGCACGAACCGCAAGATCGAGGCCAACTCGAAGGCGGCCCTGCCCAGCGGCTGGGACACCACCGCGAAGGCCGACATCGGCCTGAAGGAGTCCAACGGCTGGATCGAGGGCGAGACCTTCGGTCCGATCGAGCTCGGCCCGGGTGAGTCGTTCCGCGTGGATTACGGCGTGCTGGAGAAGGACTTCATCTCCATGTTCGTCACCTGCGACAACGGCGTGCTGCGCAACGCCCCGGGCGCGAACGTCATCCGTGGCACCGGCCCGGCGGAGCGCTACGCGTTCGCGTACATCATCAAGGCAGACGGCTCCGTGTCCAACCTGGCCATGGAGATCCCTGCCCGTGCTGAGGGCGCGAACTCGAAGCCTGCCGGCGACACGTACACCGCCACCTCTGGTCCGAGCTTGGAGAAGGTGGCGGGGGAACGGGACGCCGTCGTAAAGCCTGATGCTTCCTTCCGCCGCGACGACGAGTGGCCGAAGCTGAACGAGCCCGCTCGCGAGGGCGACAAGTCCTGGTACCCGCACGACATCGAGGCGGTGGCGCCGACCTTCCGCAAGCCGGGCTACTCGCAGGACTTTCTCAACTGGTCCAAGGGCGACTACACCTTCCGCCCGGTGACGGATTACGTCGTCGGCGCGGAGAACAACCAGTACCTCAACTGGATGGGCGAGGACGGTCGGCTGCCGGAAGGCTGGCTCACCTCTGTTGGTGCGGTCAAGCGCGCCTACATGCCGGTGAACACCCCGCTGAAGCCCATCGACCTGAAGCCGGGCGATCGCGTCCGCGTCGAGTACGGCACCACGATGACGCGCATCAACTACAGCGAAATCTCCGCCGGCCGCGACGGCAAGTACTCCCGCGTGGTCACGCACCCGCAGTCGGCGGCGCCGTCCGGTTTCTGGGCGGAAGCCACCGTGACCAGCAAGGACGGAACCAAGCAGGTCATCGACGTCACCCCGGACGAGTACCGCAACCTCCCCGTACCCACCCAAACCTACCTCTAAGGAATAACCATGAAACGCACCATTGCTCTGCTCACCACCGCCGCTGTTATCGCTCTCGCCCCGGCCGCCAACGCCCTGCCGCAGCGCACCTACGACGAGACGAACCCGACCACCATCGGCGACAAGTGCGCCAACCCGGGCGACCGCGGCCAGACCGTGGAGATCGTCCGCAGCTACTTCGACGGTTCCGCAGGCACCTGGACCGTGGCCAACTACAACGACGAGCCGCTGCCCGTGACCCGCTCGATCACCGAGACCAAGACCAAGACGTGGAACGTCACCGCGGGCCTGAGCTTCGACGTGGCCAAGCTGATCCAGTTCACCTTCTCCACCAGCTACACGAACGAGCAGTCCTACGAGGTCGGCGAGAAGGTCGGCCCGTACAACATCGCCCCGGGCAAGACCGCCGTGCTGCAGGCCGGCTGGATCGTCTCCGACTTCAAGGGCCAGGAGACCGTGTGCGGTGCAAACGGCACCTGGGAAGCTGCCGGCAACACGTTCACCGCGACGATGCCGAAGGAGCGTCACGTCCGCGTGAGCACCCGCGACAACATCGACTGGGGTGCGTAAATGAAACGGGTGATCCCTGCGCTGGCGGCAATGCTGCTGTTTGCTGCCCCCGCCAACGCGCAGTCCTACGATTTCGAGCTCCCGCAGCGCTGGAACGAGGACCTCGCCCCGGGCAGCCATTGCGCCACCCCGGGTCTCACCGACACCTACGTCGACGCGACCCGCCGCTGGTTCAAGCAGACCGACGCCGCGAGCGTGGGCAACGACACCGAAGGTCCGGTGCCGGTGGAGCAGACCGTGAAGGAGAAGCGTGTGCAGACCCTGGAGGTCTCCGGCACCTTCACGCCGAAGGGCGACCTGGTGAAGAACGTCTCCCGTGCGTACGGCTGGAACTACGTGCACCAGGTCAGCTGGTCGCTGAACCAGGTGGTCGGCCCGTACACCCTCGACGCCGGCAAGCAGGGCAGGCTCGTGTGGGGCTTCACCATGCTCGACGGCGACGCGCAGGACGTGAAGTGCAGCGCGGACCAGGTCTGGGAGCCGGTGGGTAAGCCCTACGAGTTCAGCGTTCCGGAGGCGCGCTACTCGGAGCTCAAGGTGGACGAGTCGTCTCTGTAGACTGCGGTGTTGTGAAGCAACGCATTTTCGACACCAAGACCCGCACACTGCGCGACTTCGAGCCGATTAGGCCCGGCCACGTCTCGATTTACCTGTGCGGTGCCACCCCGCAGGCCAAACCGCACATCGGGCACCTGCGCTCGGGTGTCGCGTTCGACATCGTCCGCCGCTGGTTTTTGGCCAACGACTACGATGTCGCGTTCGCGCGCAACGTCACGGACATCGACGACAAAATCCTGACCAAGGCGCGCGAGCACAACCGCCCCTGGTGGGAGTGGGTCTCCACGTACGAGCGCGAGTTCACCCGCGCGTACGACACCCTCGGGGTGCTGCCGCCGTCCGTGGAGCCGCGCGCGACCGGGCACGTCACCCAGATGGTCGACTACATGCAGCGGCTTATCGACGCAGGCTTCGCCTACACCCGCGAAGGCTCCGTCTACTTCGACGTGAACGCCTGGGTGAAAGCCGGCGGGGACTACGGCTCGATCTCCGGCAACAAGCTGGAGGATATGACGGGCGACGACCCGGATTTCGCCCTGTGGAAGGCCGCCAAACCGGGCGAGCCGAGCTGGCCCACCCCGTGGGGCCCGGGCCGCCCCGGCTGGCACCTCGAGTGCTCCGCGATGTCCACGTGGTACCTCGGTTCCGAGTTCGACATCCACGGTGGCGGGCTGGACCTGCAATTCCCGCACCACGAAAACGAGCAGGCGCAGTCGCATGCGGCCGGCGATGGGTTCGCCCGCTTCTGGATGCACAACCACTGGGTGACCATGGCGGGCGAGAAGATGTCGAAGAGCTTGGGCAACGTGCTGTCCATCGACGCGATGCTCGAGCAGGTTCGCCCGGTGGAGCTGCGCTACTACCTGGGCTCCGCGCACTACCGCAGCGTGCTCGAGTACTCGCCGGAGGCGCTGCAGGAGGCGGCGGCCGGCTACCGGCGCATCGAGGAATTCGTCAAACGCGCCGGCATGCCCGAGCCCACAACCTGGACCGACGGGTTCGCCGAGGCACTCAACGACGACTTCTCGGTGCCCAAGGCGCTCGCCGAGATCCACAACATGGTGCGCGAGGGCAATAAATCTTCTGATCCCGCGCCTATCGCAGCTCAGGTGCGTGCGATGGCAGCGGTGTTGGGTGTGGATCCGGGGGCGTGGCCGTCGTCGACAAGCAATAGCAACGCGCTCGATGTGCTGGTGCGCGCCGAGCTGGAGCGGCGCGCGGTCGCCCGCGCGGAGAAGGACTGGGCGACTGCCGACGAGGTGCGCGACAGGCTGGCCGCGGCCGGCATCGAGGTGACCGACACGGCCGACGGGCCGCAGTGGCAGGTGAAGGAGTAGATCATGGCGAAACCGTACGAGCGGCCCGACAAGCAGAAGAAGAACAAGAAGGGCCCCACGAAGGGCTCCGGCGGACAGCGCCGCCGCGGGCTGCGCGGCAAGGGTGCGACCCCGAAGGCGGAGGACCGCGTCTACCACGCCGCCCACAAGCGCAAGCTCGACCGCCAGCGCCGCGCGCAGGGACGCCACGATAGGGAAGTCGCCGACATGGTGGTCGGCCGCAACCCGGTGGTGGAGTGCCTGAAGGCGAAGGTGCCGGCGGAGGCGCTGTACGTGGTCGCTGGCACCGGCCACGACGAGCGGCTCAGCGAGGCCGTCGGGATGGCCAACTCCAAGGGCATCCCGGTGCACGAGGTGCCGCGCCAGCAGCTCGACGCGATGACCGGCAACGGCATGCACCAGGGCATCGGCCTGAAGATCCAGCCGTACAAGTACGCGGACTTTGACGATCTGCTCGAGTCCGTGGACGGACCCGGCATGTTCGTGGTGCTCGACAACATCACGGATCCGCGCAACCTTGGCGCCGTGATTCGCTCGACCGCGGCGTTCGGGGGAAACGGCGTGATCATCCCGGAGCGCCGCTCGGCGCAGGTCACCGGCGTGGCGTGGAGGACCTCCGCAGGCACCGCGGCGCGCCTGCCCGTGGCACGGGTGACCAACGTGACCCGTACCGTCAAGCAGTTCAAGGACAACGGCTACACCGTGGTCGGCTTGGATGCGGGCGGCGAGCACACCCTGGACACCTTCGACCAGGCAGCCGACAACGTGGTCATCGTCGTCGGTTCCGAAGGCAAGGGCATCTCGCGCCTGGTGCGCGAAAACTGCGACGTCATCATGTCCGTGCCCATGGAGGACTGGGTGGAATCCCTCAACGCCTCCGTCGCGGCGGGCGTGGTGCTAAGCGAGTTTGCTAGGCAAAGAAGAACTCGCGGATAAGCTCCCCGCCGGTAGGGGACTTCGGGTTGTGGCCCAGGCGCGGGTCGAGGTCCTTGTTTACCGGCACCATGTGCCCGGCGCCTTCGAGGGAGACGAGGCGGACCGGGTGCTCGCCGGCCCAATCGTCGACGCGGAGCTTCTCGCTTATCGACGTCTCGTGGCCGACGCACCCGTTCAGCTCCGCAAAGAACTCGGCGGAGTTTGTGGCGGATCTTGTGGGTCCTCGGTTGTTGCCGCCGATGCCGGCCATGCCGCCGTCGTAAGGCACGAGCTTGTCTTTTGTTCCCTGCACGGCCAGGAGTTGCGTCGGCTGGTAGTTGTCGGCGGTGGTCAGGGAGTTGTCTTCGGTGGGCATCGACGCGCCGAATGTGGCTGCGCCGGTGAGCAGGCCTGGGGCGTCGAAAAGCAGGCGCATGATCATCTGCCCGCCGTTGGAGAAGCCGCAACCGATGGTGGGCAGGCCGTAGTGTTCGACGACCTGGGTGAGGAAGCCGACGTCGTCGATGCGCATGCGGCGCGCGTCCTCGTTGAAGCCCGCCCGCAGGTCGTTGAAGTGGTGCTTGATGCCGTCCGGGTAGACCACGGTGGGGCCGAGGCCCTCGAAGGTGCGGTCGGTGAAGTTGCGCATCACATTGCTGGACTGCAACGAGCCGTGGAGAACCAGAAGGAGGGCGTCGGCGTTCCCCGGGATTTCAATCCAGCGGCGCTCGTGGCCCTGGTGGACTAGCGCGTGGCGCTCCATGCTTCCCTTTCGTCGGCGAGTTGGGTGAGCAATTGTGCCATGGCGTCGACATTTGGGACTCGGCGGGTGGCCCGCGATGGCTTTGTTCCAACCTTGATGCCGAGGTCGTGTTCCTCGAGCACCGCCATCGCGTGCTCGTCCGTGTCGTCGTCGCCGGCGAAAATGGTGCGGTCGAACGCTTGCTTGTAGGCGTTGAGCCAGGTGCCCTTGGTGATCTCCACCGCGGAAAACTCCACCACGTTGTGGCCCTGGGTTTTCGGCCGGCCTTGCGTGTCGATGGCGTTCGCGGCGGCGAGGATGGCTTTGGCTGCGGTTGGGTTTTGTACCTTCGCCACGTGGAGGACGCGCTGGTACGGCTTGACCTCCACGTAGGCGCCGTCGGTGGCGAGGGCGTTGAGCTGGTGTTCGATGTGGTCGAGGTAGGCGCGGTCTTGGTCTTCGAGTTGTGGCCCCGGCTCCGCGCCGTGGGAGCCGATGATTGTTACTGGGAGGTCCGCCGGAAGGACCTGCTTGATGCCCGCAATGTGGCGACCGGTGAGGATGGCCACTTCGGTGTCGCGGATGGCGGCGAGGCGGCGGATGGCGGCCTCTGATTGTGGGTGGATGCGGACCGCGTACGGGTCCGGGTTGAGCTCGGCGAGGGTGCCGTCGAAATCCAGGCAGACGAGGAGCCTCATCGCATCAGCCTTATCGTTTCGCCGGATTCTGCTACGAGGATCATCTCGAAGTCTGCGGGGCGGGAGACCTGGAAGGATTTGCTTTCGGTGAGGAGATGAGCGAGCTGGTCGTGGGTGTGGCGGGCCCAGCCGGAGCAATCGCCCGGGTCGCTGAGCGTGAGGTCGGTCAGCGTGATGGTGTCTTCGCCCTCGAACGAGCCGGACACGTCAGAGCAGCCGGTGGTGCCGGTGAACCTTTGGCCGTCGATACGCAGGCGCGCAACGGAGGTCTCAGTGGCGGGCTGGTCTTCGCTGGTGCGCAGCGAGACAACCTGCCACGTGGGGGCGGGCGCGCAGGCGGCCAGGGCGAATAGCGGCAGGATTGTTAGAGCGCGCTTCACAGCTCCTCCAGGAAAGATTTCGCCCACGCGGCCACATCGTGCTCCATCACCCAGTTGTGCATGTGGCGCATGCGCGCCGGATCCGGGTCGGTGGCCGCGAGGATCGCCTCCTTGATGGACTCCAGGTCGAACGGGTTGCACAAATACGCCCGGTTGAGCTCCACGGCGGCGCCCGCGAACTCGGAGAGCACCAACGCGCCGTCCGCGTCCGGGTGGGCCGCCACATACTCCTTCGCCACCAGATTCATGCCGTCCTTGAACGGGGTGACCAGCATGATGTCCGCGGCCGCGTAAAAGGTGCCCAGCTGCTCCTTCGGGACGCTGCGGTGCACATAATGCACGACCGGACGGCCCACCTCGCCGAAGCGGCCGTTGATGCGCCCGATGGCCTCCTCGACCTCCTTGCGGGTGGTGCGGTAGTGCTCGATACGCTCGCGCGACGGGGTCGCGATCTGGATAAAAGCGATGTCGGAGAGCTTGTCTTCCTCCAGCAGCGACTCGATGGCCAGCAGGCGCTGCAGGATGCCCTTCGTGTAATCCAGGCGGTCCACGCCAAGAAGGAGGTGCTTCGGGTTGCCGACGGCGTTTCGCAGCGTCTCGACCTGCTCGTTTGTGGCGGTTGCGATCTCCCCCGAATCGATGGAAATGGGGAAGGTGCCGGTGCGGATGTCGTCGGTGAGCAGACGGAAGTTGTCCTCGTCGGTGTGGCGCTGAAAGCCGATCAGGTCGCAGCCTTTCAACCCCTCGAGGATCTCGTCGCGCCACGGCAACTGCTGGAACAACGCCGGGGCGGGGAAGGGGATGTGCAGGAAAAAACCGACGGTCACGTCGGAGCGGATTGCTTTGAGCATCCCCGGCACGAGCTGCAGCTGGTAGTCCTGCACCCACACCGTGGCGTTTTCGGCGGCGGCCTTCGCGGTCGCCTCCGCAAACTTGCGGTTCACCTCGACGTAACGGTCCCACCAGGCCTGGTTGTACTCCGGCTGGACGATCAGGTCGTGGTAGAGCGGCCAGAGCGTGGAGTTGGAGAAGCCCTCGTAGAAGCCCTCGAAATCGTCCTGGTCGAGTGCGACCGGCAAGAGGGAAATGCCGCCGAACTCGAACGGCTCAAGCTTTTCCCCGATGTTGCCGGGCCACCCCACCCAGCAACCCTCGCGGGCACGCAACACCGGGGCGAGGGCGGCGACGAGGCCACCCGGGGAGACTTCGTAGTGGTCTCCCACCTTGTCCACCGGCAGGCGGTTCGCCACGACGACGAACTCGTTGTCCCCCATCTAGGCCTTCTTGGCAGTCTTCTTCGTCGACTTCTTGGTGGCCTTCTTCTTCGTCGCCTTCTTCTTGGAAGCCTTCTTGGTCGACTTTTTCTTGGTGGCCTTCTTTTTGGTTGCCTTCTTCTTGGTGGCCTTCTTCGGTGCCTCCTCCTCGGCCTCCTGCTCGAGCTCCTCGACGTACCGCTTGTACACGAAGCCCTTCGGGGCAACCCCCAGCATGGACATCAGCGTTACGCCGTCCAGGAAATCTTCGGCGTAGGTTGCCACGATCCGACGGGCACCCGAAGCCGTCTGCTCCTCAACAGCGTGCATCGCCTCGGCGGTAGGGCGCGAATCAGTGATCTTGGGTGGCACTACGGTCTCCTCCTAGCATCAGGCGTCAAGGGTTTTCATCCTACGCGATGAACTTATCTGCGTCGCCGCACCCTGAGCAGCTGCTCGAACGTGAAGCGGCCAGCGCGTTTGAACGCTTGGTACGGCACATACAGCTGTGGCCGGCGGATGCGGCGGGCGACCCACTCGCCGAACACCACACCCGCGGCCAAAGCCATGCAGGTGCCGATGGCGGTGAACAAGTTCATCATGCCCAGCAGCATCTGCTCGTTCATCAATGCGTACATGCCGCGGTAAATCCACGAGCCTGGCAGAAACGGGGTCACGCCTGCCACGGCCGTGATTACAGGGTTGATCAGGAACCGGCGGGAAATCAGGCCGCCGACGAGGCCCACCACGATCGCACACGCCGCGGTCGCGGATAGCCTGCCCAGGCCCAGCGGGGCGAGCAGGATGTAGTAGCAGGCGGAGCCAAGCGCGGCGGTGACAAAGGAAAGCATGATCGCGGCGCGCTCCGCGAAACAGCACACGGCAAAGGCTGCCGCGGCCATCCCGCCGCCGACCACGGTGAGCAGCGCGTTCGAATACGCAGCGCTGCCGGGGAGAAGCTCGATCGGCGGCAGGGGCATGCCCACCATCTCCGAGACCGCCACGCCGCCGGCCACGCCGGCCACGATGCCGCCGGTGTTCAGCATGGCGGAGAAGAAGCGGGCGGAGGCGTTTAAGGGCGAGCCGGTGACGCCGTCGAGAAGCGATTGCACAAGCGTCAGACCCGCGAGTAGCACGATGATGCCCGTCGCGATGAGCTGGCTGGGCACAATTGTGTGTCCGATCGACGCCGAGAAGTCGTAGGTGATTGCGGCCGGGACCGTGGCGAGGAAACCGCCGATGACGTTATGGAAAAACGCGGGCAGGCCGCCGCGCGAGAGCAGCTTGTTGAAGCCCATGATGAGGAAGGCCGTTAGGCCACCGACCGTCATCATCAGCAGGTCCCCGCCCAACAGCATGGCCACGAAGAACCCCATCACCGTCCAGCCAGCGAGGTTGCGGGTGTTGCGGTGGGGGATCGGGGAGGTGTCGATGTCGTTGAGGATCCGCTCCGCCATCTCCGGCGGGGTCGCGCCGGATCGGATCGAGCGGATCAGGCGGTCGACTTCCTGCAGCTTGTGGTAGTTCTCGCTGATCATCGTGACCACGCGGAACACATTCACCGGGGTGCGCTGATCCACGCCGATGATCGTGTTGAGCGTGATCGTGTTCACCGTGATCGAAACATGCACGTAGTGCAGGCCGTAGGAGGAACACACCGTGTGGATCTGCTTCGCCGCATCCGCGGAGGTCGTCGCGTTCGCGATGAGGATCTCCCCGATGCGCGCAGCGATGTTCATCACCGCCGCGACCTCGGCGGGATCTGCCAAGTTAATGGGCGCGAGGACGGACGGCGGCGGGGACGTGCGGGCCTCGTCAATCGTTGCCACGCGCTGCCGCGAGCCGGAGATCCTCTCCCACAATGAGTTACCTTCTGCCACACGCTCACACTATCGGTTGGGCAGTTGTGTCGCAGGTGCGGGGCGTGTGTAAGATTTTGCTGCACTGCTGGAGTGGCGCAATTGGTAGCGCAACGGTCTTGTAAACCGTAGGTTGCGGGTTCAAGTCCCGTCTCCAGCTCCAATTCTTTTTGTGGGGCTTGTTGTCGGGGAGCCATTTCGGGGGAAGTCCGCGAGAGCCATTCAGTGGACGTACAGGAAACGTGCAGACTTGTGCGGTTTAATCGCTCTATCTTGTTAGCAACGCAGAAATTGCGACGAAACGGAAAGTGATTGACATGGCAGACAACTCGCAGAACCTGAAGGTGCTCGTCGTAGACGACGAACCGAACATTGTGGAACTGTTGACTGTTTCCCTGAAGTTCCAAGGGTTCGAGGTGGAGACCGCAAACTCCGGTCCCGCAGCCATCGAACTCGCGCATTCCTGGAAGCCGGACGCCTACATCCTCGACGTGATGATGCCGGAGATGGACGGCTTCGAGCTGCTGAGCAAGCTGCGCGCCGAAGGCTTGGACGCGCCGGTGCTGTTCCTCACCGCCAAGGACGCGGTGGAAGACCGCATCCACGGCCTGACCATCGGCGCGGACGACTACGTGACCAAGCCGTTTTCCCTCGAAGAGGTGATCACCCGCCTGCGCGTGATCCTGCGCCGCGGCAACGTCAGCGAGGACGCCAACGAAGACACCACCCTGCGCTACGCGGACCTGACGCTCAACGACGACACCCACGAGGTGACCAAGGCCGGCGAGATCGTGGAACTGTCGCCCACCGAGTTCAACCTGCTGCGCTACCTCATGCTCAACGCTGAGGTCGTGGTGTCCAAGGCGAAGATCCTGGACAACGTGTGGCACTACGACTTCGGCGGCGACGGCAACGTGGTCGAGTCCTACATCTCGTATCTGCGCCGCAAGGTCGACACCGGCGACGTGCAGCTGATCCACACCGTCCGCGGCGTCGGCTACGTGCTGCGCACCCCGCGCCAGTAGTGCCATGCCGTATTCGGTGTTGACGGCGCCGTCGAAAAAGCCGCTCAAGCGGCAGCTTGTCGCGGTGGTGATGGCCGCATCGACGATCGGCATCGCGCTGAGCTCGGTGCTGATCTACTTTGTCATGCGCTACTTTTTGATCGACCGCGCAGACGACCAACTGCGCGAGGGCATGGCAACGTGGGCGCAGCAAACCCCCGCCTGGCAGTTCAACATCCTGAGCCTGCCCAGTGAGTTCAACCAGGCCACCCTGTACCCCGGCCACGACCAGCTGGTGCCGCGCAGGGGATCGGTGAACCCGCCGGACTACTCGAAGGTGAAGCGCCTCGACCAACCAACCACCATCCCGTCCGTCGACGACACAGTCCAAGGCGTGAAGTGGCGGGCGATGGCCCACCAGCAGTCCGACGGCACTGTGCAGTACGTGGCCAAGTCGCTGGAAACCGAGACGAAAATGCTGCGCGCGCTCGCCTGGGTGGAAGCCGGGGTCGGTGTGCTGGCGCTGTTCGGCATCGGCGTGGCCGCGAACTACATGGTGGCCCGTGCGCTGGCGCCGCTGAAGATCGTGGAGAACACGGCGTTGGCGATTGCGAACGGCGAGACGGACAGTCGTGTGCCCGCATGGCCACGCGAGACGGAAGTGGGCAGTCTGTCCTACGCCATGAACACGATGGTGTCCAAGCTGCAGGACTCCCTGGACAACGCCCGCACCCAAGAAGAACAGATGCGCCGCTTTGTCGGGGACGCCTCGCACGAGCTGCGCACGCCGCTGACCAGCGTGCGAGGCTACACCGAGCTGTACCGTAAAGGCATGGCGAACGACCCAGACATGGTGCTGGGCAAGATCGACGAAGAGTCCGCCCGCATGCAGCTGCTGGTGGAGGACCTGCTGGCGCTCACCCGCGCCGAAGGTGCACGCCTAGAGAAGAAGCCGATGGACGTGCTGGAGTGGGTGCTTTCCGCGAAGAGCACCGTCGACGCGGCGTTCCCCGACCGCTCCGTGGAAATCATCAAGGACACCCCGGACATCGCGCAGGTCAACGGCGACCCGGACCGGCTGCACCAAGTGCTGGTGAACCTGATCACCAACGCCTACAAGCACGCCGGCGCGGACGCGGAGGTCACCGTGACCATCCGCAAGAACCTCGACCGCGTGGTCATCGACGTCGCCGACAACGGCTGCGGCATAGACCCGAAAGACGCGGAGCACATCTTTGAGCGCTTCTACCGCGCCGACTC
The DNA here is from genome assembly GCF_013978595.1 of Corynebacterium haematomassiliense. GTDB lineage: Bacteria > Actinomycetota > Actinomycetes > Mycobacteriales > Mycobacteriaceae > Corynebacterium > Corynebacterium lehmanniae. Next base: position 1,319,328 of record NZ_JACDTZ010000001.1, on the reverse strand, counting down.
ATCCCGCAACCGCGCCACCGGCGGCTCCGGGCTGGGCCTGGCCATCACCAAGTCCCTCATTGAGGCGCACGGCGGCACCGTGAAGGTGGCCACCGCACCGGGCGAGGGCTCGACGTTTACTATTTCGCTTCCTGCGCTTTAAGGCCTTCGCGGATGGTTTCCGCGGCGGCGTCCATCTTCTCTGCGTCGGTCTCGTCGTGACGCATCGCGGTGGACAGCGTGTAGCCCGACATGTCGTTCGCGGGGAAGACGTGGATGTGGGCGTGTGGCACCTCGAAGCCGGCGATGAGGTAGCCGGCGCGCTCCGCGTTGAACCTGTCCACGATGACGCTGCCGATCATCTGCGCGACCTCGTTCATGTGCGCCCACAGGTCCGCCGGGATGTCGGTCCACTTGTCGATCTCCTCCACCGGCACAACCAGCGTGTGGCCGTAGGCGACCGGCTCGATGGTGAGGAAGGCGGCGACGGTGTCGTCCTGATACACGATCCGGCCCGGGATGTCGCCTGCGATGATCTTGCTGAATACGGTGCTCATGCTTCTCGACGCTACCGGTAAATTGGGGCCCATGCGCATCCTTGTCATCGGCTCGGGCGGCCGCGAACACGCCCTACTCAACGCAATGCAAGGCCACGACCTCACGGTCGCACCGGGCAACGCGGGCATGACCCGCTTAGCGACGGTGCGCCCCGTCGACGTCGCCTCTCCCCAGGCCATCGTGGATTTGGCTCGCGAGACCAACGCGGAACTTGTTGTGATCGGCCCGGAGGTGCCCCTGGTGGCCGGCGCGGCGGACGCGCTCATCGAAGCCGGCGTGCCGGTGTTCGGCCCGACGAAGGCCGCCGCGCAGCTCGAGGGGTCCAAGGCCTTTGCCAAGGACGTGATGGCGGCGGCGGGGGTGCCCACCGCGTCGGCGACCCGCGTCGAGAAGCTTGTTGATATTGCATCCGCGCTGGACGAGTACGGCCCGCGCTACGTGGTTAAAGACGACGGCCTGGCAGGCGGCAAGGGCGTGGTGGTCACCGAGGACCGCGCCGAGGCGAAGGCGCACGCGGAGGCGGTGCTTGAAGCTGGCAACCCGGTACTGTTCGAGTCTTTCCTGGAAGGCCCCGAGGTTTCGCTGTTCTGCCTGGTGGACGGCGAAACCGTGGTGCCGCTGCTGCCGGCGCAGGACCACAAGCGCGCCTACGACAACGACGAGGGCCCCAACACCGGCGGCATGGGCGCCTACGCGCCGCTGCCGTGGCTGCCGGAGGACGGGGTCGCGACCATCGTGGATGTGATTGCGCGCCCGGTGGCGGAAGAGATGGTGCGCCGCGGGACCCCGTACCAGGGCCTTTTGTACGTCGGCGCCGCTTGGGGGCCGGACGGCCCGGCCGTGGTGGAGTTCAACGCCCGCTTCGGCGACCCGGAGACCCAGGCGGTGCTCTCGCTTTTGGAGACCCCGCTGGCGGACGTGCTGCTCGCCGTCGCCGAGGGCCACCTGGACGAGGTCGGGGAATTGCAGTGGCGCGACGGGTTCGCCGCCATGGTGGTGCTGGCCGCCGAGGGCTACCCGCAGGCCGCCAAGACTGGAGGTGTGATTACCGGCGAGGCGCTAGACGATCCGACAAAGGTGCTGCACGCCGGCACTGCGTTGGAGGACGGCGAGTATGTTGCGGCAGGAGGTCGCGTTCTCGGCGTCGTCGGCCAAGGCGCGACGCTTGAGGACGCCGTTGCGGAGGCGTATCAGGTTATTGCTGGGATTGAGCTTCCCGGTTCGTTCTACCGCAAGGACATCGCCCGCCCCGCGATCGAGGGGGCGATCTCCCTATGATGAATGCCGTGAAGCCGAATAACGCGAATGTTCTGAGTAACCGTTACGCCTCCCCGGAGATGGCCACCCTGTGGGCCCCGGAGCACAAGATCATCCTGGAGCGCCAGCTCTGGATCGCGGTGCTGAAGGCGCAGCAGGAGCTCGGCGTTGCCGTGGAGCCGGGCGCGATCGAGGACTACGAGAAGGTCATCGACCAGGTGGACCTGGATTCCATCGCCTCCCGGGAGAAGATCACCCGCCACGACGTGAAGGCGCGCATTGAGGAGTTCAACGCGCTGGCGGGCCACGAGGAAATCCACAAGGGCATGACCTCGCGCGACCTCACCGAGAACGTGGAGCAGCTGCAGGTGCGCCGCGCCCTCGAGCTCACCCGCGACAAGGCGATCGCGCTGCTGAAGGCCGTGGGCAACCGCGCCGGCGAGTACAAGTCCCTGGTCATGGCGGGCCGCTCCCCCAACGTGGCGGCGCAGGCGACCACCCTGGGCAAGCGCTTCGCCTCCGCCGCCGACGAGATCCTGGTCGCGGTGGAGCGCATCGAGGAGCTGCTGGAACGGTACCCGCTGCGCGGCATCAAGGGCCCGATGGGCACCGCGCAGGACATGCTCGACCTGATGGGCGGCGACGAGGAGAAGCTTTCCCGCCTCGAGCAGGGTATCGCGGACGGCCTCGGCTTTGACCGCGTCTTTGATTCGGTGGGGCAGGTCTACCCGCGCTCCCTCGACTTCGACGTCGTGTCCTCGCTGGTGCAGCTGGGCGCGGGCCCGTCCTCGCTGGCGACCACGATTAGGCTCATGGCCGGCAACGAGACCGTCACCGAGGGCTTCAAGGAAGGCCAGGTCGGCTCGTCGGCCATGCCACACAAGATGAACGCGCGCTCCTGCGAGCGCGTCGGCGGCTTCCAGGTGATCCTGCGCGGCTACCTCACCATGGTGGCGGATTTGTCCGGCCAGCAGTGGAACGAGGGCGACGTGTTCTGCTCCGTGGTGCGCCGCGTGGCGCTGCCGGACGCGTTCTTCGCCATCGACGGCCAGCTGGAGACCATGCTTACCGTGCTCGACGAGTTCGGCGCCTTCCCGGCCATGATCAACCGCGAACTGGACCGCTACCTGCCGTTTTTGGCCACCACCCGCATCCTCATGGCGTCCGTGCGCGCCGGCGTGGGCCGCGAGACGGCGCACGAGGTGATCAAGGAAAACGCCGTCGCCATGGCGCTGGACATGCGCGAGCGCGGCGCGGAGCAGAACCTGGTGGAGCGTTTGGCCACCGACGAGCGCCTGCCGCTGGATCAGTCGCAGTTGGAGGAGGCGCTTTCGGATCGCCACGCTTTCATCGGCGCGGCCGAGTCTCAGGTGGACCGGGTGCTGGCGAGGGTGCAACAGCTTGTCGACGCGCATCCGCAGGCCGCCGCCTACACCCCGGGCGACATCCTGTAGCTACTCCCAAGTGAGGGTGGTGTCGCGGCTTTTCAGCTCGACGCCGCGGCCGACAATTCCCGGGTCGGCACTGCCCGCCCAGGAAGCAACAAAGCCGGTGTAGGTTTCGTTGGCTTCCAGCTCGCCGGTGTAGCCGGTGATGTCCCAGTCGCCGCAGTAATTCGGGTCGGCCACGTTGGCGGCCAGGGGACCGTCGATAGGCAAAAGCTCCGGCAAGGCGACTGTGACATCCATGGGGAACTCGCCGATGGCAGCCGGGGTGAAGCTGACGGGGAAGCACACGAGGGAGCGGGCGTGCTCGGCGCTGCGGGGCGCGCGGGTGGTGGTGGGCTCATCCACCGTGACCTCCCACTGCACCGGCACGTGGTAGCGCACGTCCTCGGTGACGATCTTGGCGGTCTGCCCAAAGCGGAACGTGGCGCCGTCGCGCGAAGGATAAAACTCCGGCATCTGCCCGCTGAACTCCGAAGGTGCGGTGCACGCTGCGAGAATGAGCGGGAGGAGGACAACGGTAGCGCGGTTTTTCACGGCGCATATACTAGCGCGCATGCGTCCAGAGCTTTCAGATTACTCACACATCTCCGGCGGCAAGGTCCGCGAGATCTACGAGGTGGATGAGCAGACCCTGCTCATGGTCGCGACAGACCGCATCTCCGCCTTCGACTTCTCCCTCGAACCGGCAATCCCGGACAAGGGGCGGATCCTCACCGCCACCTCCATGTTCTTCTTCGACCTGCTTTCCGACGTGCCGAACCACCTGGCCGGCCCGATCGACGACGAACGTATCCCCGAAGACGTCCTCGGCCGCGCCATGGTGGTGAAGAAGCTGGACATGGTGCCGTTCGAGTGCGTGGCCCGCGGCTACCTCACCGGCTCCGGCAAGAAGGAATACGACGCCACCGGCCGAGTTTGCGGCGTGAAGCTGCCCGAGGGGCTGACCGAGGCGTCCAAGCTGGACGAGCCGATCTTCACCCCCGCCACCAAAGCCGAGCAGGGCGACCACGACATCAACGTCACCTTCGAGCACATGGCAGGAAAGCTCGGCGCGGACCTTGCCGAGCATCTCCGGGACGCCACGCTCGAGGTGTACCGCCGCGCCGCCGACTACGCGGAGAGCAAGGGCATTATCCTCGCTGACACCAAGCTCGAGTTCGGCCTGGACGAAAACGGCGAGCTCGTGCTCGCCGACGAAGTGCTCACGCCGGATTCTTCCCGCTACTGGCCCGCCGACGGTTACGAGGAAGGCCGCAACCAGCCCAGCTTTGACAAGCAGTACGTGCGCAACTGGCTCACCGGCCCGAAGTCCGGCTGGGACCAGGAGGAAGGCACCACGCCGCCGGAGCTGCCCGGCTCCGTCGTGGAAGCCACCCGCGACCGCTACATCGAGGCATACGAGCGACTTTCCGGCCGCCGCTTCTCCGAGTGGCCGGGGGAGCATGCATGATCCCACCCGTAGCTGACAAACGCCCGATTGTCCGCACGTTCCACGGCCGCGAGTTCGTGGACAACTACGAGTGGCTGCGCGACAAGGACAACCCCGAAGTCCTCGCGCACCTGGAGGCGGAGAACGGGTACACCTCTGAGCGGACGTCCGCCTGGTCCGGGCTGGTGGACGACGTCTACGGCGAGATTAAGTCCCGCATCAAAGAGACCGACATGTCCGTGCCGCAGCGCCAGGGCAACTGGTGGTACTACGGCCGCACCATCGAAGGCAAGGACTACGGCATCTCCTGCCGCATCCCCACCGCGGAAGACCCGTGGACCCCGCCCGAAGTCACCGAGGACATGCCGGGCGAGCAGGTGCTTCTCGACGTCAACGAGCTCGCCGACGGGCACGAGTTCTTCTCGCTCGGGGCATCGTCCGTGTCCACCTCGGGCCGCCTGCTCGCGTACTCCTTCGACACCGAGGGCAACGAGCGCTTCACCCTGCGGATCAAGAATTTGGATACCGGCGAACTGCTCGACGACGAGCTCGAAGGCATCTTCTACGGCGCGACCTGGGCGGGCGAGAACTACCTGTTCTACGTCCGCTGCGACGACGCCTGGCGGCCCCACCAAATCTGGCGCCACAAGCTGGGCACGCCCGCTGCCGAAGACGTGCTGGTGTACGAGGAGACGGACGAGAAGTTCGGTGTCGGCGTGGGCGCGGACCGTGCCGAGCGGTTCCTCATGATCATCGCGTCGTCCTCGCTGACCTCCGAGTACCGCGTGCTCGACATGGCGGATCCCACCGGCGAGTTCCAGGTGCTGTGGGAGCGCGAGGCCGGCATCGAGTACCACCCGGACTTCTGCGTCGTCGACGGCGAAGAGCAGTGGGTGGTCACGCACAACGCCCACGGAGCGAACTTTTGCGTCGCGACAACACCCGTCGGCGCTGTGCCTCCCCTGCGGGAACTGCCCGTGCTGGTGGAGCACTCCGAAACCGTGCGCGTCGAGGCGATCGACACCTACCGCGACTTCATGCTCATGGCCTACAGGCGCGGCGGGATCCCGCGGCTGGCCGTGGCGTCGCTCGACAGCGGTTTCGGCGAGTTCAAGGAGCTGGAATTCTCCGAGGAGCTCTACACCGTCGGCCTCGGCGGCAACCCGGAGTGGGACGCCCCGGTGGTGCGCATCGGGTACTCCTCCTACACCCAGCCCTCGCAGGTGCTGGACTACACGGTGGCGACCGGCGAGCTGACCCTGCTGAAGGAAAAAGAGGTCGAGGGCGGCTACAACCCGGACGAGTACGAGGCGTTCCGCGAGTGGGCAACCGCCCCCGACGGCGAACAGGTGCCGATTTCGGTTGTGCGCCACAAGGGCGTCGAGGGTCCCGCGCCCGCGCTGCTGTACGGCTACGGCTCGTACGAGGCATCCACGGACCCCGGGTTCTCGGTGTCGCGGTTGAGTTTGCTCGACCGCGGCATGGTGTGGGTGTGCGCCCACGTGCGCGGCGGCGGCGAAATGGGCCGCGCGTGGTACGACAACGGCAAGATGCTGCACAAAACCAACACCTTCACGGACTTCATCGCGTGCGCCGACCGCATCGTGGAGCTGGGGCTGACCACGCCTAAGCAGCTGGTGGCCGAGGGCGGCTCCGCCGGCGGCCTGCTCATGGGTGCGGTGGCAAACATGGCCCCGGAGAAGTTCGCCGGCATCCTCGCGATCGTGCCGTTCGTGGACCCGCTGACCTCCATCCTCAAACCCGAGCTGCCGCTGACAGTGGGGGAGTGGGAAGAGTGGGGCGACCCGTACCACGACCCCGAGGTGTACGACTACATGGCGACCTACGCCCCGTACGAGAACATCACCGCGCAGGACTACCCGGACATTCTCGCGGTGACGAGCTTGAACGACACCCGCGTGCTCTACGTCGAGCCCGCGAAGTGGGTGGCCAAGCTGCGCGAGGTGGGCACCGCAGGCGAGATCCTGCTGAAGACGGAGATGTCCGCAGGGCACGGCGGCGTGTCCGGCCGCTACGCCAAGTGGAAGCAGACCGCGTTCGAGTACGCGTGGACGCTGGTGAAGGCCGAGGCGGTTTAACCGTCCGGGTCGAATAGGGCAGGGTCCGGCGGGCGGTTGTGGTTGCCGCCGTGCCGGGACCTCGCCTTTTTGGCAAGCCTCTGACCAGGTGAATTGCGGTACTGGTAGGTGGTTGTGTGCCTGGGTGGGTCCCCGTTGGCGGGGTGGTAGTGCACGTCGCCGGTGTCGGGGTCCCGGCCGAAATGGCCTTTGTTTCCGGCACCGTCTTTGTTGTCGTTGTTGCACATGTGGTGCTCGCGGCACAGCAGCACCAGGTTTTCGATGCTGGTGAGTCCGCCACTGAGGTAGGAATCCAAGTGGTGGGCCTCGAGCTCGACACCCGGCTTGGTGCAGCCGTTCCACGCGCACACGCCCTGCATGGCCAGCAGCACGAGCCTCTGTTCCACGGAGGCTAGGCGGGTGCGTCCGAGGGAAAGCGGGACGCCGGTAGCGGAGTCGAGTTGGAGGATGAAGCTGTCCCCGGCAAGCCCCAAACGCACAATGTCGAGCGGGGTCAGCGACACCGAGGTGTTGGTGGGGAACTCGGTGAAGGCGTCCGCCTCCAAAAGGTCGTCGAGGGTCAGCGTGATCACCACCGTGCCCACGCCGCCCCGGGACTTCGTGGCAACGTCGCCGTAGCGGTCCAGCACGTTCAAGAGCTGGTCCAGGCGGCGCTGGTGCTTCCGTCGGCTGTCCCGTTTCGCCGCGTCCTCGCCCTCCATGTTGGACCCCATGTGGTCGCCGGCGGCGAGGCAGGCCTCCAGCTTCGCCCGTGACGCGGCGTCGAGGTAGCCACTGAAAGGGGAGCCGCCGTCCGCGTCCGGTTCCCCGAGCCAGATGCCGCGCTTCTTCCACGCGGCGAGGGGGTCTTTCTCGCCGTCGTAGTCGCGTCCGCGCTTGTTGGCGCGCTTGACCTGGTCGCGGACGAACTTCCGGAGTTCTTCGGCGGTGAGGGACTCGGCCGCCTCCATCGCTTCGGCCAGGATCTCCTGGTAGCCGGGGTTGGCGTGCTCGTTGAGGTCTTTCAGTGCGTCGGTGATGATGCGCTTCTTCTCCGCGTTGGCCTTCTCGGCAGCTCGTCGCGCCCGCTCCTGCGCCTCGCGCGCCTTCTTGCGGCGCGCTTCCGCCTCCTGCTCCTTGCGTTCGCGGTCTTCTTTGTTTTCGCTCGGCTCCGGCTCAGGCACCTCGGGTTCGCCGTAGAGCTTCTTGCCCTGCTCCAGGAGCGCGAATGCTTCTCGACGGGACAAGCCCAAGCTCCGTGTCAGATACTCCACGGCGTGGTTCGCGCCGACGAGGGCGCCGGCGCCGTCCCGGTCGCAGAGGAAGGCGAACGCGACGTCCGCGTTGGACAGCAACGGCAGGCAGGCGTGGAGGCGCTCCATGGCCACGTGGGTGGAGGCGAGGTGGAGGGAGTCCGGTTCCCGCATGACGTCGGCAAGCGACCTTAGCCCGGCGACGATTTGGTTGACCGCTTGGTCGAGCACTGCGCTCATCTGGAGCACCTCCTTTCATTGCACTTGGCTACGCATAGTAGAACCCCGTCCGACACGAGAAGGGCAGAGGGGAACACCCGTTCGAATCACCGTGATCTGCCAGCGGAAACACTGTAAGCAACTTCACCCGGCGCCAACTGTCTACGTGTGCGATAATTTCCCCTATGCCTGGGCGCGTGCTTGTCTCAATTTCCTCCATCTTCGACGCGACGTTGGAGGACGTTGCCAGCATGGTGCGCGACCTGGACCGCGAGGGGATGCCGGTGTCGCTGCTGGTGGCGCCGCACATCGACAAGAAGTGGCACTTGGCTAAAGACGGCGCCACGCGCTCCTGGCTCACCGAGCAGCTCGAACACCGCGCGCTCATGCTCAACGGTTTCGACCAGCCGGTGCAGGGGCGCCGCAGCGAGTTCGCCAGCTTGGGGGAGCACGAGGCCCGGCTTCGTCTCAAAGGTGCGACGCGCCAGATGTCCGCGCTCGGCTTCGACTTGGACATGTTCGCCCCGCCGCGCTGGCGCATGTCGGACGGCACGTTGAAGGTGCTCGACGAGTTCGGTTTTACCGTCGCCGCCTCCACGAAGGGCATCTACCGCATTAAGCGGGGCGAGTTTTCCCAGGCCCGCAACTTGTCGGTGGGTGAGGGGTACGGTGCGGCGAAGTGGTGGCGCCGCAACGTGATCAAGGCCGCCGAGCGCGGCGCGGAGAAGGGCAACACGATCCGTTTGTCGGTTTCCGGTCGCGAGCTGGGGCAGAAGAAGGTGCGCCGCGACTTCCTTGCCGCAGCCGCCGCCGCGGCGGAAAAGGGCGCGGTACCAGCGGACTACAGGGAGTACCGGTAGTTAGCCCCGCACCCTGCCGACCACCCGGCACACCAGGTAGATCCCGAACGAGATAAAGGCCACGAACACGCTCACCGGCACGCCCGGGGCGAGCGAGAGCACCATGCCGCCCACGGCCGCGACCTCCGCGAACACTACGGAGAGCACCACCGCAAGCTTCGGGTTCGCCGTCACCTGGGCGGCGGACGCGCCGGGGGTGATCAGCAGCGACATCACCAGCAGCGCGCCGACGATCTGCACGGACTGCGCCGACGCGATGCCCACGAGCACCGCGAACACCAGCGCCATGGTGCGCACGGGCACCCCGCACGCGGCGGCCATCACGGGGTCCGCGGAGGCGAACAGCAGCGGCCGCCACAGCACCAGCACGGCCCCAGCGACCAGCACGGTGGTACCAGCCAACAACGCCACGTTCTGCGCCGACACGCCGACAATCTGGCCCGTTAGCAGCGACAGCGCCCGGTTCGAATTCCCCGGATACAGGTGGATGAACAGCACAGACAGAGCCATGCCGAAGCTCATGGCCACACCTACCGCGGAATCCTGCTGGCCCTTCAGTCCCAGCGCCGCCAGCACCAGGGCAGCGACCACCGCGCCCGCTACGGCGCCGAAACCGACGTTGAGCCCGAACAGCAGCGCCGCGGAGGCGCCCATGAGCGCGAGCTCCGAGGTCGCGTGCACCGAAAATGACATCTGGCGCAGCACGATCAGCGGTGCCATCACCCCGGACAGCACTCCCAGAAGCGCGCACGCCACAAGCGTCGTCTGCACGAAGTCTTGGCTGAGCAGGTACGAAGTGTCTGCTAAAAACGCACTCACAGGACCACCATCCGTCCGTCTACTTCGACAACGTCCACGCGGGTGCCGTAGAGCTCGCTGAGCACCTCGGAGCGCATCACTTCCCCTACGCTTCCCACCACGTGCCCCTCTGGGCCCAGGTACAGCACCCGGTCCACCACGCCCAGCACAGGGTTGATGGAGTGGGTCACGCACACCACGGCCGCCGGGTGTTCCGCGAGGCGCTGCACGGTGTCGCGTGCGCGGGCGGGGTCGAGGGAGAGCAGGGGCTCGTCGCAAAGCAAAAGCTCTGGGTTCTGCGCGAACGCCTGCGCCTGGCGGATCAGCTGCTGCTGGCCTCCGGAGAGTACCCCCACGCGGCGCTCGGAGAAGGTTTGCGCCCCCACGAAAGCCAATTGCCTATCGACGTCCTCCGGTCTCGCCCGCCTTCCCATCGCCAACGCCACCAGGTCGCGCCCGCGCACCGGAAGGTCCTTCGGAAACATGTGCTGCTGCGGGATGAAGCCGATCTGCCCGTGGACTTTTGCTTGCCCAGAGGTGAGCTTGCGCGTGCCCATCAGCGTGCCCAGCAGTGTGGATTTGCCTACGCCGTTTGGGCCGAGCACCGCGATGAATTCACCGGGCTCGACGGTGAGGGTGAGGTCGCGCCACAGGGGTTCGACGGCGGCGCCGCGAAGCTCAGCGATCAAATTGGCAATTCCTAGTGATGGTGGCCGGTCGGCTCAGCGTGGGCAGCGATGTCCGCAATCTGGTCGACGATCTCCTCGAAGTAGTCGAGGAAACGCTGGCCGGACGGCGGTGTCTCGCGGATTTCAACAACGGGAACATTATGCGCCTTCGCCGCATCCGCCAACCGCTGGGTCGCACTGTTGGTGCTCTGGGGGTTCACGAACAGCATGTCCAGCTCGCCGCGCTCGATCTGCTCCAGGAACGCCGCCACCGCAGATGCGGACGGCTCCTGGTGGTTCAGGCTGGCCTTGACGTACTCCTCGGGCGTGATGTCGTGCAGCTCGGTGCCCCACACCAGGCCGGCCGCGATCGTCTCCGTCATGCCGATGTGCACGTGCGGTACCGCGTTGAGCTTGGATTGGATGTCATCGATCCGCTGCTTGACGTCTGACGCGTCTCCGCCTGTGCGCTCCGCGACGTCCTCCGCGACCTTGCGGATTTTCTCCGGCGCGAACCAGGCGTGCTCGAGCTCGTCCAGGGAGTCGGGCATGTGCTCGTGGTCGTGGGCATGCTCGTGGTCGTGCTCGTCGAGAAGCGGGATCGCGTAGATGATGCGGTCCTGCTCAGCGGCGGTGTAGAGGGCGGCGTCGTACGCGCCCCCGTTGGCCACGACGGTGTTTGCGCCCTTGATGCGCGCGAGGTCCTTCGCCGACGGCTCGAAGTGGTGGGGGTCCACCGCGTCACCGGTGATGATCGCGTCCACGTCGCTGCCCGTGACTGCTGAGGCCACGTCCGCCCACACGCCGGTGGTGGCGACAATCTCCGCGTTATCCGCGGTCTCGGTGGAGCAACTGCTTATCGACGCCCCTACGGCCACCACCGCAGCCACCACACCAACACTGTATTGAAAACGATTACGCATAAGAGAAATTAAACCACTACTGGAAACCATTTTCAAAACAGGAAGCCCCGACCCGGATCGACCGGGGCGGGGCTAGCTGCGCGAGCCTACGCGCTTACTTGGAGGAGCCACCCTCGGTGGAGCACAGCGTGGCCAGCGTGGCGATCGCCGCGACGGCCAGCGCCACACCCGCAGCCTGCTGCATCTCCGGGGAGATCGGCAGCTGGTTCTGCACCGATGCACCAACCGCATCGACCTGCTCCTTCACAGGCGCCAGCGCCGGGATGTCCATGGTTGCAGCCAGACCGAGCGGGATCAGCGCCAGCAGCGGCAGCGCCATGATGCCCACGGACGGCAGGCAGCGGTCACTCACGCTGGAGCCCTCGCCAGCCGGGGCGTTAGCGCCGTCGTTGCCATCCTTGCCGTCGGCGCCATCGGCACCCTTCTCGCCGTCCTTGCCGTCCTTGCCCGGCTTGCCGTCTTGGCCGTCGCGACCATCAGCACCGTCTGCGCCCTTCTCGCCGTCCTTGCCGTCCTTACCGTCAGCACCGTCAGTACCAACAACACGGCCCAAGTTCTGGGTCTCGCCGTCGGTGTAGGTGAGGACAAGCTCGCCGTTCTTGTTGACGGCAGCCTCGGCGATGCCTCGACCGTCGGTGCCTGCGGTGCCGTCCTTGCCGTCGCGGCCATCGGCGCCGGTGTCGCCCTTGTCGCCCTTCGGGCCCTGCTTGCCGTCGGCACCGTCCTTGCCCGGCTTGCCATCGACGCCGTCCTTGCCGTCAATGCCGTCGCGGCCGTCTTTACCAGGTTTGCCGGTGTCGCCCTTGTCGCCCTTGTCGCCCTTCGGGCCCTGCTTGCCGTCGGCACCGTCCTTGCCCGGCTTGCCATTGACGCCGTCCTTGCCGTCAATGCCGTCGCGGCCGTCTTTACCAGGTTTGCCGGTGTCGCCCTTGTCGCCCTTGTCGCCCTTCGGGCCCTGCTTGCCGTCGGCACCGTCCTTGCCCGGCTTGCCATTGACGCCGTCCTTGCCGTCAATGCCGTCGCGGCCGTCTTTACCAGGTTTGCCGGTGTCGCCCTTGTCGCCCTTGTCGCCCTTCGGGCCCTGCTTGCCGTCGGCACCGTCCTTGCCCGGCTTGCCATTGACGCCGTCCTTGCCGTCAATGCCGTCGCGGCCGTCTTTACCAGGTTTGCCGGTGTCGCCCTTGTCACCCTTCGGGCCCTGCTCGCCGTCGGCACCGTCCTCGCCAGTGACCTTCCCCAGATCTGCGGTCTCACCGTCCGAGTAGGTAACGATCAAGTGTCCCGCGTCGTTGACCTCGAACGACTTCACACCACGACCGTCCTTGCCAGGTGCGCCGGTGTCGCCCTTGTCGCCCTTCGGGCCCTGCTTGCCGTCGGCGCCGTCCTTGCCGTCCTTGCCAGGTGCGCCGGTGTCGCCCTTGTCGCCCTTGTCGCCCTTCGGGCCCTGCGCACCGTCGGCGCCGTCCTTGCCGTCCTTGCCAGGTGCGCCGGTGTCGCCCTTGTCGCCCTTCGGGCCCTGCGCACCGTCGGCGCCGTCCTTGCCGTCCTTGCCAGGTGCGCCGGTGTCGCCCTTGTCGCCCTTGTCGCCCTTCGGGCCCTGCGCACCGTCGGCGCCGTCCTTGCCGTCCTTGCCAGGTGCGCCGGTGTCGCCCTTGTCGCCCTTCGGGCCCTGCGCACCGTCGGCGCCGTCCTTGCCGTCCTTGCCAGGTGCGCCGGTGTCGCCCTTGTCACCCTTCGGGCCTTGCTCGCCATCGGTACCGTCCTCGCCAGTGACCTTGCCGAGGTTTTCGGTATCGCCGTTGTCGTAGGTCACAACCAGCTCGCCAGCGTCGTTCACCTCAGCCTTCACGATGTAACGGGGCTTTTCCTCATCGTCCACCTGCGTGACATTGACGACGACCTCAACGGTGTCAGTGCTCTTGTCTGGGTAGGTGACGGTGATCTCACCCTTCTGACCATCGCCAACCGTGTCGGTGTTCTCCGGGGACTTCCATTCGAACGTGGTGCCCTCCGGCAGCTTGTCTGCACCGGTGATCACAGACTTGGCGTCGGGAAGCTCGGCGCCCTGCTCGACGGTAACTTCCTCGCCGGCCTGAGGATCGAACTTGTCCGCGTCCTCTTGCTCCTTGAGCTTGGCACCGAAGCCGACCTTCACCGGGTCGTGGTCGGAGGAGCGGAACGGGTTACCGTAGCCGTAGAGCGGGTCGTCGCCGTCGCCGAAGAAGTCCTGGACGTTGTAGTTGCGGCGGGAGTACTCGAACGCGACAGACTCGTCGCCGTTGATGTTCCACACTGCCGAGTCTTGTACGAGAGCTATCGCAGCTTCGTTGGCGAAGACGTGGTCCAGGGAGCCGAGCTGACCGTTGAACTGGTATGACTCCTGGGGGAAATCCTTCTCGTGGTGGACGAGCGTGTAGCCGTTACCGCGCAGGGTGTTCAACGCGTTTTCCATGGTGTAGGCGTTGAAGTCTCCGACGAGGAAGGTCGGCAGCTCCTGCCAGTCGTCCTGCTTGTCCATGTGGTCGAGCAGTGCCTGCGCCTGCGCAACGCGGACATTGGCGTTATTGCCCTGGCCGTCGCCGGTGGCTTTGTCGTCATTGGCCACGGAGCCCTTGGACTTGAAGTGGTTGACTACGGCGACGAAGTTTTCGTCGTCGTCACGGTTGACGGTGTTGAACTCCTGCGCCAGCGGCTGGCGTGCCATGCGGGTGAAGGCCGGGTCGTCGAAGATGCGGGACTCGCCGACCGGCTCGACCTGTGCGGGCTGGTAGATGAAGCCGACGCGGATAAAGTCTTCGGCGGTGCCGAGTTCGCTCGGAGACTTCACGTAGTCCCACTTGTTCTCGCCGGCGGCTTCATTTAGCTCGTTGACCAGGTTGGACAACGCGTTGTCACGCTGCGCAACATCGCCGGTGACGCGGGCACCGTTTTCGATTTCGGACAGGCCGAGAACGTGCGCGTCGAGCTTGTTGATCGCGGTGACGATCTTCGCCTGCTGATCCTGGAACGCATCTTGGCTGTACGCACCGCGCACGTTGCAGAAGTTGGTGCCGACCGGGGTTCCGTCCTTGTCCGTGTACGCCTTGCATCCCGACTCGTCCTTGCCCAAGGAGGTGAAGTAGTTCAGCACGTTGAAGAAACCGATGGAGTAGTCACCTTCGACAGTGCCTGGAATGTCGTAGGAAGACTTGCGGGAGTCATTCCATGTGATTGGCAGTTCCTCCGCCGCATTCTTGCCGGTGATCGGCTGCAGCGGCTGGAAGCGCCACTGGTCGAAGGAGTAATCCACCACCACGTCGGTTTGGAACTCCACCTGGTCGCCGGTGCGGATGGACTTCACGCCCTTGTCGGAAGTGACCAGGTACGGAAGCGGAGTTTCTTTGTCTGTACTGAAGTAATCGCTGGTTCTGCCGTCGTCGAGGTATACAACCTCTGCCGCCTGCTTGGCATTCATCTCAGCAACCTTGGCCTTGTTCGGTGCGATCACATCGGTCGGGTTGCGGAACGCCTTATCGCCCGGAGCGAGCCCTAGGTCTCCATGAGTGTTCAGGGAGTAGTTGTCGGTCACCGTGTAGCTCTTCGGTCGCACGAGCATGCCCTCATAGGGCTCGCGAGCATCGTCGCCAGCTGGAAGGGTTTCGATTTCGATGGCCTTGGGAGCTTCAAGCGCTTCGTCGAGCTGTGCAATAGCCGACGCGGTGATCTGCGTCTGGTTGTAGTATTCGCCTACTGCTCCAGTGACCTGCAGAGAATCCCCGCGCTTCGGGTAGTTCTGGTTGTCACCCATGTAGATGAAGATGCCGTCAGATGCGTCGCCCGGGTTCTTCGCCTCTCCGCCGGTACCTGCGGTCTGGAGGAAGAAGCCTTTCTTGCCACCTTCGTCATACACCGCCGTGACGACGCCTTCGGTGGTCACCGTCTTACCTTTCAGCGGAGACTTAGCGCCGGTGCCCTGGATCTCAGCGATCGGGGTAATCTCACCCGGCTGCGGCTGCGGCTGCTCGGGCTGAGGCGCCGGATCTGCTGGATCCTCCGGTGCCGTCTCAGCGGGAGGCTTTCCGTTCGCAGAACCAGGGGTAGGGGCACCAGTGAAGAAGTCCTGGGCGTTATTGTCGGTGTCTTTGCCATCTTCCTTGCGCTGGACGGAAGTCTTGTTGGTGGTGCTTGGTGCAGCAGTACCCTCGAATTTGTTGGCGCTACCCCAGCCAACGAGATCAACCGTTTCGCCAGCTGCGTCCTTGAGATACGCAATGGCGTCCGTACCGCTATACGCCAGGGAATCCTCCGCATGATTCGGGGAGGGAAGCGCTTTCGTACCACCGCTACCCTGCGCGCCTTGGATCAAGAAGTAGCCGCCCGCAGGAATCTTGCCTGTGAGGGTGGCCTTGCCGTGGCAGGAGCCACCTTTGGCGCACTGGTCAACCGTCCAGCCTTCGAGATCGATCTCTTGGTCAGTCGGGTTGTACAGTTCGACGAAATCGTGGGTGTACGTCGCACCCTTGTTGCCGCCACCGCCGTAGACCTCGTTGATGACGACATTGGAACCGTCCGGGGCTGCAGACGCAGTCGGGGCGACGACGGACACGGTGCCTGCGGCCAACGCGATTGCGAACGCGGCACCGAGGCTCTTGCGGGAAGTGGGCATGGTGACCTCTCGGGAGAAACTGAAGGGAAGATGGGTAATAGCAAAAACAAACTAACTGCCCTTCTCAGATTGCGCTCGGCGAGATGGCAGGATTTTCTGAGAATTCACCATTCGTTCACTTTTTGCCGGTCAGCTAGGGTTTCGGGCCGTGTCGGGGCGTCCGATATACTGACGCGCGTACCGCAAAGGTCGATCAACCTCCCGAAACGTGAAGGATTCTCATGGCACGAGTCGTCGTTAATGTCATGCCCAAGGCCGAAATTCTTGATCCGCAGGGTCAGGCGGTGCTCCGCGCACTGGGCCGGATCGGAGTCGAGGGGGTGACCGACGTCCGCCAGGGCAAGCGCTTTGAAATTGAGGTGGATGATTCGGTCTCCGACGCCGAGCTGAAGCGCATGGCTGAAACGCTGCTGACCAACACTGTTATCGAGGACTTCGAGGTTGTGCGATGAGCGCAACTATCGGAGTCATTACTTTTCCGGGCACGCTTGACGACGTCGACGCGCTGCGCGCCGTCCGTCTCGCCGGTGCCGAACCGCGCCAGCTGTGGCACGCGGACGATGACCTCACCGGCGTGGACGCGGTCGTCGTCCCGGGCGGCTTCTCCTACGGCGACTACCTGCGCTCCGGCGCGATCGCCGCGCAGGCGCCGATGATGGGTGCCGTCGTTGAGGCCGCCAAGAAGGGCATGCCGGTGCTCGGCATCTGCAACGGCTTCCAGATCCTCACCGAGACTGGCCTGCTGCCGGGCGCGCTGACCCGCAACCAGGGCCTGAATTTCCACTGCGTGGACACCTACCTCGAGGTGGAGAACACCGGCACTGCGTGGACTAGCCAGCTGGGCGAGCGCATCTACGTGCCCGCCAAGCACGGCGAAGGCCGTTTCCAGGCCGCCCCGGAGACCATTGAGGCGCTGGAGAAGGAGGGCCGTGTGGTGTTCCGCTACACGGACAACTTCAACGGCTCTGTCAACGGCATCGCCGGCGTGACCAACGAGACCGGCCGCGTGGTCGGCCTCATGCCTCACCCGGAGCACGCCATTGAGACGCTGACCGGCCCGTCCACGGACGGTCTCGGCCTGTTCACTTCCGCCATCGACGCGATTTCGAAGATCGGAGCGTAGACCCGAAATGACCGTGCACAACGACACCGTCGACAACGCCTTCGACACCCCGGAGCTCGAGCAGCCGTACGCCGAGCTGGGCCTGAAGGACGACGAGTACGCCAAGATCAAGGCCATTCTGGGCCGCAGGCCTACCGACGCGGAGCTGACGCTGTACTCCGTGATGTGGTCCGAGCACTGCTCCTACAAGTCCTCCAAAACGCACCTGCGCTACTTCGGCCAGACCATGACCGAGGAGATGGCGTCGAAGATCCTCGCCGGCATCGGCGAGAACGCCGGCGTGGTGGACATCGGCGGCGGCGACGCGGTGACCTTCCGCGTGGAAAGCCACAACCACCCCTCCTTCGTGGAGCCGTACCAGGGCGCGGCCACCGGCGTCGGCGGCATCGTCCGCGACATCATGGCCATGGGCGCGCGCCCGATCGCCGTGATGGACCAGCTGCGCTTCGGGCCTATCGACGCTGAAGACACCAAACGTGTCCTACCGGGCGTGGTCCACGGCATCGGCGGCTACGGCAACTGCCTGGGCCTGCCCAACATCGGCGGCGAGACCGTCTTCGACCCCGCATACGCGGGCAACCCGCTGGTCAACGCGCTGTGCGTGGGCACGCTGAAAGTGGAGGACCTCCACCTGGCGTTCGCCTCCGGCACCGGCAACAAGGTCATCCTGTTCGGCTCCCGCACCGGCCTCGACGGCATCGGCGGCGTGTCCGTGCTGGGCTCCGCCACTTTCGAGGAAGGCGAGGAGCGCAAGCTGCCGGCCGTGCAGGTGGGCGACCCGTTCGCGGAGAAGGTCCTCATCGAGTGCTGCCTCGAGCTGTACGCAGCCGGCGTGGTCGAGGGCATCCAGGACCTCGGCGGCGGCGGCCTGTCCTGCGCCACCTCCGAGCTGGCGGCGTCCGGCGACGGCGGCATGACCGTCAACCTGGACAACGTGCCCCTGCGCGCAGAGAACATGTCCGCCGCGGAGATCCTCGCCTCCGAGTCCCAGGAGCGCATGTGCGCGGTTGTGGCGCCGGAGGACGTGGATAAGTTCATGGAAATCTGCGCCAAGTGGGACGTGCTCGCGTCCGTCATCGGCGAGGTCACCTCGGACGCGGACCGTCTGCAGGTGTTCCACAACGGCGAGCTCGTGGTGGACGCCCCGCCGTCAACTATCGATGAGGGCCCGGTCTACGAGCGTCCCTACGCGCGTCCGGAGTGGCAGGACGGTGTGCAGGCCGGAGGTGACGTCGAGAAGCCAAGCGACCTGAAAGACGCATGGCTGAAGATGGTCGCATCGCCCGCGCTGTGCTCCCGCGACTTCATCACCGAGCAGTACGACCGCTACGTGCGCGGCAACACCGTGCAGGCCAAGTACTCCAACTCCGGCGTGCTGCGCATCAACGAGGAAACCAACCGCGGCGTGGCCGTCTCCGCTGACGCGTCGGGCCGCTACACATACCTCGACCCGAACATGGGCGCGCGCCTGGCGCTCGCGGAGGCGTACCGCAACGTCGCCGTCACCGGCGCCACCCCGGTCGCGGTGACCAACTGCCTCAACTTCGGCTCCCCGGAAAACCCGGATGTGATGTGGCAGTTCCGCGAGGCAGTGCATGGGCTTGCCGACGGCTCCGCTGAACTCGCCATCCCAGTCTCCGGCGGCAACGTGTCGTTCTACAACCAGACCGGCGAGACGCCGATCCTGCCCACCCCCGTGGTCGGCGTGCTGGGTGTGATGGAGGACGTGGAGAAGTCGATCCCGCACGCGCTGCCGTCCGCGGACGAGCAGTACACCCTGATCCTGCTGGGCGAGACCAAGGACGAGTTCGGCGGTTCCGTGTGGCAGGACATCTCCGGCGCGGGCCTGGCCGGCCTGCCGCCGCAGGTGGACCTGGCCAACGAGGCGCGTCTGGCGGAGTTCTTCGCCGGCAACGCCGCGGGCATCGCGGCCGCGCACGACCTGTCCGAGGGCGGCCTGTCCCAGGCGGTGTTCGAGCTGCTGCTCGGCTCCGACAAGGGCGCGGAGCTGAACCTGGACGGCGTGCACGCCGACGCGTTCACCGCGCTGTTCTCCGAGTCCGCCTCCCGCGTCCTGGTCGCCGTGACCAGCGACCGCGCAGAGGCCGCCGTGGAGCGAGCGAACTCCGCGGGCATCCCGGTTGCCGTGCTGGGCGAGACGACTAACGACGGCGTGCTGCGCGTGGCCGGCCAGGAGATCCAGGTGGCGGAGCTCGCCGGCGCGTGGGCGGCGACCATGCCGTCGCACTTCGCGGCCGCAACGGCGCCGAACGCGGCGGTCTAGCGGTCTAGCGCGACCACCAACTAAGCGTTTGGGGAATGTGGCAAATATTTGCCACATTCCCCAAACGCATATACGGGGCCGGAAAAAACCTAGGACGTGCGCTGCACCGGCGGCAGCGGCTGGACCAGCGGCACCGGCTCGTACTGCCCGCGCAGGTCCTTGAGCGTCTGGGTGTGCTCCCAGAGGCGCTGGTCCTCCTCGGTGACCGGGGTGAACTTGCGCGCCGGCAGGGGGTTGCCGTCGATGTCGATGCCGATGTAGGTGAACGTGGCGTGGATGGCGTCCTTCAGGTTGTCCCGCCCGCCGCGCGGGTCGCCGGCGCGCAGGTGCACCGAGGTGTGGATGGAGCGCGAGTCGGTGCGGGTGATGCGCGCGTCCACCTCGATCAGGTCGCCGATGTGCACGGGGTGGTAGAAGCGGATGCCGCCGGCGTAGACCGCCACGGTGCGCTCGCCGGACCACTCCATGGTGCACGCCAGGCCGGCCTCGTCGATCCATTCCATGGCGGTGCCGCCGTGGACGTTGCCGCCCCAGTTCACGTCGGTGGGCTTAGCCATGAAGCGGTGCACGATGCGCGGTGCGGTGGAGTCGTCGGTGTAGGTTTGCGCCTCCATCTCGGATTCGATGGCCTGGCGCAGCCCGATACGCGACTTGGCGGCTTCGGCGACGCGGCGCTCCTCGTCGTCCGTCGGCACGAACGACGGCACGGCCATGGACTTGCCGGTGTCGGGGTCCTTGGCCACGAACACGACCAGGCAGTCGCAGGCGCGGGTGAACACGCCCTCGCGGGGGTCGGCGGAGAGCACCTCGTTGACGATGTGCATGGAGGACCGCCCGGTCATGGCGATGCGGGAGCGCACCTCCACGATGTGGCCCGAGGGGATGGGGCGGGTGAAGTGGATGTGGCCCACGTAGGCGGTGACGCAGTAGGTGGCGGACCACTGCGCGGCGCAGGCGTAGGCGGCTTTATCGATCCACTCCAGCACGCGGCCGCCGGAGACACCTTGTGCGCCGTGGTGCAGCACGTCGGTGGGGGAGGCCATGAATCGCAGGGTCACGGACGGGGAGCGCTCGGCGGCGACGGGGGTATTCGGCATGGGGCCACCTTAATATGGGGCGTCATGGTGCAGAAACAAGACCCGGCGCTGACACGTGAGGCGATCCAGCAGGTGGCTGGGTGGCTGGAGGGTGGGGCAGCGGAGCCGTCGAGAAGCGAGCTTGCAAATGCTTGCAGGCGCACCGCGCGCACCCTCGCCGAAGAGCTCCCGGGCCACTCGGTGGAGCTGCGCGTGCCGCCATTTGTGGCGGTGCAATGCGTCGAGGGCCCGCGGCACACGCGCGGCACCCCGCCGAACGTGGTGGAGATGAACCCCGAGACCTGGCTGCGGCTTGCCACCGGGCTGACCAGTTTCGACGAGGAGCTGAAGCGGGGGACTATCGACGCCTCCGGGTCCCGCGCCGCCGAAATCGCCGCCGGTCTTCCCGTGATTGCGCTGCGCTGAGTGGACTCGGATACAGTGAGGGGCGTGCTTACGGAGAGCCCTAAACCAAGTCAGGACTTCGACATCGATAGCGACACCCCGCGCGACGAGTGCGGCGTGTTCGGCGTCTGGGCGCCGGGCGAGGATGTGGCCAAGCTGAGCTACTTCGGCCTGTTTGCGCTGCAGCACCGCGGCCAGGAAGGCGCCGGCATCGCGGTGGGAGACCCGGACAAACTGGTGGTGTTCAAGGACACCGGCCTGGTCAGCCAGGTCTTCGACGAACCCGCGCTGGAGGCGCTGCAGGGCGACGTGGCGATCGGGCATACCCGCTACTCCACGGCCGGCGGCAATTCGTGGGAGAACGTCCAACCGATGTTCCGCACCTCGCCTAACGGCACCGACATCGCGCTGGCGCACAACGGCAACCTGGTCAACTACGTGGAGTTGCAGAACGAGGCGATTGCGAAGAAGCTCATCCCGCCGGCCGGGGTCAATGGCCAGGGGTCGTCGTCGGACACCGCGGTGGTCTCCGCGCTGCTGGCGGATTTGGTCACCGAGGGCAAGACGCTTCTCGACGCCGCACGTGAACTCCTGCCCCGCGTCAAAGGCGCCTTCTGCTTCATGGTCGCCGACGGCCACACGTTGTATGCCGCGCGCGACCCGCACGGCGTGCGCCCGCTGTCGTTGGGCCGCCTCGACGGCGGCTGGGTGGTCGCCTCAGAGACCTGCGCTTTGGACATCGTCGGCGCCTCGTTCGTGCGCGACATCGAGCCGGGCGAGATGGTCGCCATCGATGAATCCGGTGTGCACTCCGAGCGCTTCGCCGAGACCCCGAAGGCGCACTGCGTGTTCGAGTACGTCTACGTGGCGCGCCCCGACTCCGTCATCGACGGCCAGACCGTCAACGCCTCGCGCATCGAGATCGGCCGCCGCCTGTCCAAGGTGAGCCCCGTGGAGGCGGACCTGGTCATGCCCGTGCCGGAGTCCGGCACCCCCGCCGCCATCGGCTACGCGGAGGCGTCCGGCATCCCGTTCAAGCAGGGCATGATGAAAAACGCCTACGTGGGCCGCACGTTCATCCAGCCCTCCGACACCCTGCGACAGCTGGGCCTGCGCCTGAAGCTCAACCCGGTGCGCGAGGTCATCGAGGGCAAAAAGCTCGTGGTGGTGGACGATTCCATCGTGCGCGGCAACACGCAGCGCAAGCTGATCCGCATGCTGCGGGAGGCGGGCGCGGCGGAGGTGCACGTGCGCATCGCCTCGCCGCCGGTGAAGTGGCCGTGCTTCTACGGCATCGACTTCGCCAGCCCGGGCGAGCTGATCGCTAACCATGGCCGCACCGACAACGACGAGGCGGTCGCCGAGTCCATCCGCACGATGATCGGGGCGGATTCGCTGGCATTCGTGCCCATCGACGACATGATCGCCGCCTCGAACCAGCCCAAGGAAAACCTCTGCGCGGCCTGCTTCACCGGCGACTACCCACTGGGCCTGCCGGAGGGCAACCCCAACGCCGACCTTGTCCGACGCATCCAGAAAGGTGCAGAAGCCTAAATGAGTACTGAACAGAATCCGGTTTCCTACGAAGCCGCCGGCGTGTCCATCGAGGCCGGCGACAAGGCCGTGGAGCTTTTCGCACCGCACGCCAAGCGCGCCACCCGCCCGGAGGTCCGCGGCGGCCTGGGCGGCTTCGCCGGCCTGTTTGCCCTGGGCAAGTACAAGGAACCGCTGCTGGCCGCAGGCTCCGACGGCGTGGGCACCAAGCTCGCCGTGGCACAAGCCATGGACAAGCACGACACCATCGGCATCGACCTGGTGGCCATGTGCGTGGACGACCTGGTCGTCTGCGGCGCCGAGCCGCTGTTCCTGCAGGACTACATCGCCATCGGTAAGGTCGTGCCCGAAAAGGTCGCAGAGATTGTCTCCGGCATCGCCGAGGGCTGCGTCCAAGCCGGCTGCGCCCTGCTCGGCGGCGAGACCGCTGAGCACCCGGGCGTGATGGAGCCGGACGAGTACGACGTGTCCGCCACCGCCGTCGGCGTCGTCGAGGCCGCCGAGCTGCTCGGCCCGGACAAGGTCCGCGAGGGCGATTCCATCATCGCCATGGCCTCTTCCGGCCTGCACTCCAACGGCTACTCCCTGGCCCGCCACGTGCTGCTGGAGCGCGCCGGGCTGCCCCTGGACGCGGAGATGGAGGAGCTGGGCCGCACCCTCGGCGAGGAGCTGCTTGAGCCAACCCGCATCTACGCCCTGGACTGCCTGGCGCTGGCCGCGGAGTGCGAGGTGCGCACCTTCTGCCACGTCACCGGCGGCGGCTTGGCCGGCAACATGGAGCGCATCATCCCCGAGGGGCTAGTGGCGGACATGCGCCGCACCACCTGGACCCCGGGCCCGATCTTCCGCACCATCAAGTCCGTCGGCCAGGTTCCGGACGAGGAGATGGAGAAGACGTTCAACATGGGCGTCGGCATGGTGGCCATCGTCAGCCCGGAGGACCGGGACCGCGCCCTGGCCATCCTGGCGGCGCGTCACATCGACGCGTGGGATCTCGGCGAGGTCCGCGCCGCGGGCGAGGGCGATACTGCCCGCGCCGTGCTCACCGGCTCGCACCCGCAGTACTAGGAATACGTAAAAAGCACCCCGGTGAGGGGTGCTTTTTTCATTGAGGCGGTGGACTAGCGGTCGTCGTCCTCGTCGTCCCAGTCCGCGTACTCCGCGTACTGGTCGTCCACCTCTGCCTCGTCGTCGTCCCAGCTGCGTCGCGGGGCCTGGCCTGCAAGCTCTCGCTGCAGGGAATCCAGGTCCATTTCAGGAGTGTTGTACTTCAGCTGGCGAGCAACCTTGGTCTGCTTGGCTTTTGCGCGTCCGCGGCCCATGGCGTGACCCCCTTGAGGTGGTTCTTGGGCGGCCTTCTAAAGAGGCGGCCTCATACTTATTTACGATATTTTCCTGTAGGACACTATAGCTTGCACTCAGAAAAAATGCGCTTTGGGGGTCTGAACAGCTTTTATAGCTGGCTCTCAGGTCCGCGCCTCAGCCTATCGACGGCCCGGCGTCCCGCGTGGTCGCCCTCATCCGCAGGCAGGGACGACTGGTCCACCGACGCCGCCGTGCCGCCGATGTCCAGCGGCGCCTGCAGCGCCGAACGCTTCACCAGGGCGAGGGCGACCGGGCCTTCGTCCGCGTCGTGCACAACGGTGCCGAGCCTGCCCACCTTGCGCCCGCCGGCGGTGATCTCGGCGCCGATCTCCGGCTCGGACGGGGCGGAGCCGTCCAGCTGCAGCTTGACCAGCAGCCTGGGGGAGCGGCCCAGGTTCTCCACGCGCGCGACGGTTTCCTGCCCGCGGTAGCAGCCCTTATCCAGGTGGACGGCGCGGATATCTTCGCCGCGGTTGATCAGGTTCGGCGCCTCGTGCGGGATGGATTTCTCGTCCAAGTCCGCGCGCGTTTCCGGCTCGCCGGCGGCGACGCGGAAGGCGGTAAAGGCCATCAGTCCCGCGAGCGGGAACTGGTCCGCGACCTCGGTGATACGGGCCCTCGGCACCGCGATGTCGGTGCGGCCGACCCCGCCCCAGCCGTCCAGGCGGCGGGTGAACACCTGGCCCAGGTCCGGCTGCGCCACCGGGCCCAGGATGGTCAGCACCGCCAGGTCCGGCTCCTCGATGGTCACCTCGGACCAGAACACCATCTTTCGCAGGAAGTCCACGAAGGATTCGCGCTGGTAGGACGGCAGGTCGAAGTAGTAGACGCCGCTGGCCACCGCCACATCGGCGTGGTGCAGGATGCGGCCCTGCGCGTCCAGGTCCAGGGCGGCAGCGGCGAAGCCGTCGGCGGCGTCATCCAGCTTCTGCGAGAGCAGGTTGTTGAGGAATGTCGGCGCGTCCGGCCCGGAGACGGCCACGACGGCGCGGTGGGACCGGTCCACCAGCGTCGGCTCGGTGATGCGCTGCTCCACCAGGGGGTTGCCGTAGTGCCAGGGGACCCCTTTGGCGTCGAGAAGCGAGGCCCCGGGCAGCTCCTGTGCGCCGGGACGTGTCAAAAGCTCCGATGCGTAACCCATGGGCGCCTATCATAGGGGCACTATGGTTTTTCCCCAGCTAACGCCCGCGCCCGTGATCTACCTGGTGGAGCCGTTCGGTGGCTCGGTGCGGCGCCAGAACCCGAACATGCCGCACGTGTTCTGGGACGACGCGGCCGTCACCCGCGGCGACGGCATCTTCGAATCCATCCTGGTGCGCGGGGGAAAGCCGCGAAACCTGGGCAAGCACTTCAAACGCTTCGTACGTTCCGCGGAGCTTTTGGGCCTGCCGGAGCCGGGCCGGGAGCACTGGGTCCGCGCGACCGAGGAAGCGGTGGCCGACTACTACCGTGAGCGCGGGGACGCCGCGGACATCGAGGCGAAGGTTACTTGGACCATGACCCGCGGGCGCGAAACCACCGGGGTGCCCACCGCCTGGATCACGGTGCGGCCGCTGCCGGAAAGCGTGCTGCGCCAGCGCGAACGCGGAGTGAGCGTGCTGACCACCCCGCGCGGCTACGCCATCGACTTGGACGTGCCGTGGATGCGCGACGGCGCGAAAACGCTGAACTATGCGCTGACCATGGCGGCCCTGCGCTGGGCGGGGGAGCAGGGCGCGGACGACATCATCTACATCGACCCGGACACCGGGCGCGTGCTCGAAGGTGCGACGTCGAGCGTGCTCATGGTGAAAAAGGGCGGCCGCCTGCGCACCCCGGCCCCGGGCGCGGGCGTGATGGCCGGCACCACCCAGGCCGCCGTCTTCGAGCACGCGGAAAAGCTCGGCTGGAAGTGCAAGGCCAAGGACATCTACTTGGGCGAGCTGCTGAAAGCCGAGTCCGTCTGGTTGGTCAGCTCCACCCGCATCGCCGCGCGCGTGAAACGTCTCGACGGCGAAAAGCTGCCCGCCCCCGACAACGCCGCGGAGATCAGGCAGCTCATAGAAAACGCGGTAGCTTAGCCCGCCACTCGCTTCAGCTCGGCGGACATGTAGGGCACCATTTCGCCGTCGACGGCGCGCTCGTCCACCCAGCCCAGGTTGTTGTTGGGCATCAGGCCGTAGAGGCGCTTGCCCGGGCCGTGGGCGGCCGGGCCGGTCTCCGTGGCGATGGTGGAGGCGCTGGTGAGCTGCCACGCGCGCTCGTTGACCAGCCCGCCGTACATGATCTCCACCAGGCCGCGGGAGTTCGTCAGCGTCACCTCGATCTCGTCCTTGAGCGAGATGCGCCAGAACCCCACCTCGCGCTGGTCCGCGCCGGTGGCGTTGCCCTCGGAATCCAGGCGCCAGATGCGGGACTCGAAGCGTAGGTAATTCTCGCCGTCGTGGGAAACCACCAGCTGCTGGCCGAAGGCGTACTCCTCGCCCTCCGGGTCGGACGGATCGTTGGCCTGGCCGGAGCCGGTCCACACGCCGACGAGCGGCAGCAGGGCCAGCAGGCCGTCGTGAAGCGAGGGGCCGTAGCGCAGGTTTGCGGTGTCCGCCGCGAGCGGCATGTCCTCGAAGCCCAGCTCCGGGATGTTGCGGTGCGCGGTGTTCTTGGACTGCTCCGCCGCGAGGTTCACAGCGTCGTTGCCGTTGAGCTTGTTTTCATCAGTCATGCTGCCCCAGCGTAGACGCTCCCGCCAACGGCTCCAGATCCGCCGGCTCCACCACGGTGTTTACCCGGTCGCGGGACAGCTCGAGCGAGCCCCCGCGAAGCTGCACCAGGTCCGCGGGCCCGCCGAGCGGCAGCTCCCGGGTGTCCAGGTCGAGACTGAATCCGTCCAGCACGGCCTGTTCGTCGCCGTCCGCGACGTCGAGGAGCTGGCTCGGCCGCATGCGGAATGTGCCGTCGACAAGCCGCAGCGTCACCACCACGGTGGCGGGCTCGCGGGCGTCGGGCGCGGTGCCGGTCAGGCGCGCCTCGCTGGCCACGCCGCCGGTGGGGGAGATGTCGTAGGGGTTGGCCATGTCCAGGTTCGTGATGCCCAGCAGCTCGCCGAAGCCCACGCCGTCGAGGCGGATGCGGCGGCGCACCAGGCGGGCATCCGCGCCGACGACTTCGCCGCGCAGCGCATCCGAAGGTGTGTCCAGCTTGAGGTTGAACATTTCCACGCTCACCGTGCCCACCCCGGGGCCGGGGATGTCCGCGTCGGTGCGCTTCACGGTGACACGCGGGACGCGGCCTGAGATGCCCGACCACACAAAGGGCACGGCGCTGACCTCCGCCTCCACACCTTCGCGCGCGAGGTCGTGCTCCACGTGCGAGGCCAGCGCGGTATCCGCGAGCCCGAGGGCGGCGACGAGTACCGCCGCGACCACGACCGCTTTCTTCACCGCGCCCTCCTTCCCGCACGTAGCCTTGGGAGCCATGACTGCCGATATCCTAAGCGCCCACCTGCCCGGCGACCGCGTGCGACCCTTGCTTGAGGCCGCCGAAACCCACGACGGCATCGCCGCCTTCTCCGAAAGCTTTGTGCAGGGGCTTGACGACGATCGCCTCCGCCACGCCCACTTCCTGGCCGAGCGCGACGGCGAGGTGGTGGCCTGCGCGGGACTGGCGGAGGACGGCTCAGCCGAGCTGGTCGTGCACCCGGAGCGCCGCCGCGAAGCCATCGGCGAAGCACTGGCGCGCACAGTCCGTGCCGAAAACCCTGACGCCGGGCTGTGGGCGCACGGCAACCTTCCGGGGGCGAAGGCGCTCGCGGCGAAACTGGGGCTCGAGGTAGTCCGGGAGCTGCTGGTGATGGGGATTTCCGCCGACGACATCGCTGCCGGCGGGCCAGAGCTGCCGGCAGGGTTTGAAGCCCTGGACTACGTGGGGGCGGTGGAGCGTTGGGGACGGGACGCCGTCGAGAAGCAATGGCTCGAAGTGAACAACGACGCCTTTTCCTGGCACCCGGAACAGGGAGGCTGGGACGTGGAGCGGTTGCACCGCGCGATGGAGGCTGAGTGGTTTGACCCGGCGGGTGTGCAGCTGCTGTACGAAGGCGAACAGTTGGCTGGGTTCCACTGGACCAAGCGTCACCCCGATGGGACGGGTGAGGTGTATGTGGTTGGGCTCGCCTCAGAGCATCGGGGGGAGGGAATGGGGGGACCATTGATGCAGATGGGGTTGGCGCACCTGGTCCAGGGTGGATCCCCGCAGGTCATCCTCTATGTTGAGGCAGACAATGAGCCCGCGGTGAAGCGGTATACGCAGCTCGGATTCAAAGTTGATGAAAGTCACGTTGTCTACCGGTAGCCTGGCTTTTACCTGCGGAAACGTTGTGATGGGCGGGAGTTCACCAGTTATTCACTTAACTGGCTACCGGCCATTAACCAGGGTTCCGTAGGTTTGCACTCGTGAGTAATCGGACAGTTGTTCCGACACTCGAAACTGACCCGTTAGCACCGGAAAGGTATCCCGTGATCCGTAACTTCAAGCGCACCGCAGCAATCGCTGGCGTCGTTGCCCTCTCTTCCGCTTCCCTCGTCGCTTGCGGCGACTCCGAGGACAACGCAGCTACCGACGCTGTTGAGTCCGCAACCGAGGCCGTGTCCTCCGACGACAAGGACAGCAAGGACAGCGACTCGAAGTCCGGCGACTACGAGCTCTCCGGCCAGGAGGGCACCCTCGTCGCAGAGGGCGCTTCCTCCCAGCAGAACGCGATGGACTACTTCGCGTCCGTCTACGCATCCGAGGTTCCGGGTGCGCAGCTGGCCTACACCCCGTCCGGCTCCGGCGCTGGCCAGAAGAACTTCATTGCTAACCAGGCAGTGTTCGCTGGCTCCGACTCCCCGCTGAAGGACGACCAGGTCCAGGCAGCCGCTGACCGCTGCGGCGGCAACGAGGCATGGCACCTGCCGTTCGTCATCGGCCCGGTCGCAATCGCCTACAACCTGGACGGCGTGGACGAGCTGAACCTGACCGTCGACAACATCGTCGAGATCTTCCAGGGCGTCATCACCACCTGGAACGACCCGAAGATCGCCGAGAACAACGAGGGCGTCGAGCTCCCGGACGCTCCGATCAACGTCTTCTACCGCTCCGACGAGTCCGGCACCTCCGACAACTTCCAGAAGTTCCTGGCTGCCGCTTCCGACGGCAAGTGGGAGTCCACCGGCAAGGCATTCCCGAACGCTGTGGGCACCGGCGCCAACGGCTCCTCCGGTGTGGCACAGGAGGTCAACGCGACCGAGGGTGCAATCACCTACGTTGAGGCTGGCTTCGCTGACAAGAAGGCCAACATCGACTTCGGTGGCGGCCCGGTTGAGCTCACCGACGAGGCTGTTGAGAAGACCCTGGACGGCCTCGAGTTCAAGACCGAGGGCCACAACATGGTCGTCGACTCTGACAAGCTGTTCAAGACCGACGCTGCTGGCGCATACCCGCTGGTTCTGACCACCTACGAGATCGTCTGCTCCGCCGGCTACGACGAGGCAACCTCCAAGATGGTCAAGGACTTCCTCAACGTTGCTCTGGACAGCCAGGACGACGAGCTCGCTGCTGAGGGCTTCATCCCGGTCAAGGGTGCACACGCTGAGCGTCTGCGCGAGGCTATCAACGCCATCAAGTAATTGCTGGCAATCGGCTACTGCGGTCTTAGGCCGCAGTAGGCAGATAGACCCCCTCAGATTCCGATCTTTGGGGGTCTCTCTATGCGGAGAAGTGGAGCGCAAGCCCCAGTTTCCGCCGTCCACAACGATTCATCTTCGAAGGATTCGAGCATATGGCTGCTAACGATCACCTCGACCGCGGAGCAGGACCCGCGAACACCACAGATCCTGTAATCCAGAACTCAACGGGCACCACCCTGACAAAAGGCGACGGCGGAAACACCCCGGTAGCGGACAACGCAAACAAGGGCTCCGGCGTGAAGCGCCCGGGTGACCGCGTTTTCGAGTTCCTCTCCACCGCCTCCGCGACGCTGATCACTGTGCTGGTCGCGGCGATCGGTATCTTCCTGCTCATCCAGGCCCTCCCGCCGCTGATGCGTAACGACCGCGGCTTGATCGGCTTCCTCACCTACGGTGGCGGCTGGCAGACGGCGAACCTGGACGCAATGAAGTTCGGTATCCCGAACCTGTTCTTCTCCACGGTGACCATCTCGCTGATCGCGCTGGTCATCGCGATGCCTATCGCCCTTGGCGTGGCACTGTTCCTGTCCAACTACTGCCCGCCGAAGCTGGTCCGCCCGCTGGGCACCCTGGTGGACATGCTCGCCGCCGTGCCGTCCATCGTCTACGGCCTGTGGGGCGCGCAGGTGCTCGGCCCGCTGCTGGGCGACTTCTACAAGTGGGTCAACAGCTGGGGCGGCGACTTCTTCCTGTTCGCCACCTACCAGAACTCCCCGCCGTTCTCCACGGCCCGCAACATGATGACCGGCGGCATCGTCCTGGCCATCATGATCCTGCCGATCATCGCCGCAACCGCCCGCGAGATCTTCGTGCAGACCCCTCCGGGCCAGATCGAGTCGGCATTGGCTCTCGGCGCCACCCGCTGGGAAGTCATCCGCATGACCGTGATCCCGTTCGGCATGTCCGGCTTCATCGCCGGTTCCATGCTCGGCCTCGGCCGCGCGCTGGGTGAGACCATGGCGCTGTACATGGCTGTGGCACCGGCGAACGACTTCCGCGGCTCGCTGTTCGACGGCGGCACCACCTTCGCCACTGCGATCGCCAACGCCGCCGCAGAGTTCAACAACCCGGTCTCCGCAGGCGCGTACATCGCCGCCGGCCTGGTGCTGTTCCTGCTGACCTTCATCGTCAACTCGATCGCCCGCGCGATCGTTAACAAGTAAGGAGCGGAAAGCAGATATGTCTACTGCAGTACCGAACAACGGCTCCTCCCAGGTAGCAACCAAGAACCCCGCTCCGGCGCGTCGTAAAGGTGAAAGCCCGTTCACCGACATCGCCGCAAGCCGCAAGACCACCAACTCGATCATGGGCGGCCTGATGTGGCTGTGCATGATCCTCGCCCTGATCCCGCTGCTCTGGCTGCTCATCACCGTGGTCTCCCGCGGCCTGGGCGCCGTGATCGACCCGGCCTGGTGGACCCAGGACATGGTCGGTGTGCGCTCTTCCAAGCCGGGCGGCGGCGCACTCCACGCCATCGCCGGCACGCTGATGCAGACGCTGGTCGCGTCGCTGTTTTCCATCCCGATCGGCATTTTCACCGCGATCTACCTGGTGGAGTACTCCAACGGCAACAGGCTGGGCAAGCTGACCACCTTCATGGTGGACATCCTCTCCGGTGTGCCGTCCATCGTCGCCGCGCTGTTCGTCTACGCCCTGTGGATCACCATCCTGGGCCAGCAGCGTTCCGGCTTCGCAGTGTCCCTGTCGCTGATCCTGCTCATGATCCCGGTTGTGGTCCGCAACACCGAGGAGATGCTGCGCGTGGTTCCGATGGACCTGCGCGAGGCGTCCTACGCACTGGGTGTTCCGAAGTGGAAGACCATCATGCGCATCGTGCTGCCGACGGCACTGTCCGGCATCGTCACCGGCGTCATGCTCGCCATCGCCCGCGTGATGGGCGAGTCCGCCCCGGTGCTGATCCTCGTCGGCTCCACCCCGACCACGAACTGGTTCAACATGTTTGACAAGCCGCAGTCCTCGCTGCCGCTGTTCATGCTGGATATGTGGAAGTCCGGTGCGACCGGCCCGGCAAACGACCGACTCTGGGGAGCGGCGCTGACGCTCGTGATCCTCGTTGTCACCCTGAACCTGCTCGCTCGATTCGTGGCGAAGCGCTACTCGGTCAAGAAGTAACCCACCCGCGTTCCCACCCATCCCAGGAGAAACCCAGATGTCTACCAAGCTCGAACTCAACGACGTCAACATCTACTACGGCGACTTCCACGCCGTGCAGAACGTCAACATGCAGATCCCGTCCAAGGCCGTGACCGCCTTCATCGGCCCGTCCGGCTGCGGCAAGTCCACCGTGCTGCGCACCCTGAACCGCATGCACGAGGTCATCCCCGGCGCATCCGTGAAGGGCGAGATCCTCCTTGACGGCAACGACATTTACGGCAAGAACGTCGACCCGGTTGCCGTGCGCAACACCATCGGCATGGTGTTCCAGAAGGCCAACCCGTTCCCGACCATGTCCATCGAGGACAACGTCGTCGCGGGCCTGCGCCTGTCCGGCGAGAAGGACAAGAAGAAGCTCAAGGAAGTTGCCGAGCAGTCCCTGCGCGGCGCGAACCTGTGGGAAGAGGTCAAGGACCGCCTGGACAAGCCGGGCGGCGGCCTTTCCGGCGGTCAGCAGCAGCGTCTGTGCATCGCGCGCGCGATCGCTGTGCGCCCGGAGGTCCTGCTCATGGACGAGCCCTGCTCCGCCCTGGACCCGATTTCCACCCTCGCCGTGGAGGACCTCATCCACGAGCTGAAGAACGAGTACACCATCGTCATCGTGACCCACAACATGCAGCAGGCTGCGCGTGTGTCCGACAAGACCGCCTTCTTCTCCCTCGAGGCCACCGGTAAGCCGGGCCACCTGGTGGAGTTCAACGACACCACCACCATCTTCGAGAACCCGGAGCAGAAGGAGACCGAGGACTACATCTCCGGCCGCTTCGGCTAAAGCATTCTGCTTTTCGACGCGCCCCTTCGGTGCCCCACGCACCGCAAGGGGCGCCGCCCTTTTTGGACCTACTTCCGTTTGCGGAACTTGCGCTCGATGGTGGCGAACTTCTTCACCGGGTCGTAGTCCACCTCGTCGCGCTGCTGCACGTATGCCTCGGGCTTGAGCCCGGTGATGAGGAAGACCATGCGCCGGCCCACGCTGACGCAGCGGTCGGCGTAGCGCTCGTAGTAGCGCGCCAGCATGGACACGTCCACGGCTTCCCGGTTGGTGTATTGCCAATCCTTGTCGGTGACAAGGGCGCTGAGGTAAGCCTTCATGTCGTCCACGCCCTCGTCGATAGTGTGCAGCTCCACGGCGGCGTCGGCGTCGGGCTCGCCGAGCAGCTTGCGGGTGGCGGCGCCCATTTCGTGGACGAGGCGGGCGAGCTCTTGCACGTAGCCGTGCAGCGGTTCGGGGTAGACGGGGGAGGGGTGGCGCTGCCGGGCCAGCAGGGCAACATTCTTCGCCAGCGAGCCCATGCGGTCGAAGCTTTCCACGATGTAGATGGCGGAGATCACCTGGCGCAGGTCGTACGCCACGGGGCTGTGCAGTGCGAGCAGGCTCATGCTGCGTTCCTCGCAGCGCTGGCTGATCTCTTTCAGCGCGTCCGTCTCCGTCAGCGCGACTTCGGCGTCCTCCAGGGACTGTTCCAAAAGCGCTGCGCTGGCGTGGTCCATGATCTTGCGCACGGCGTCGCACATCTCTAGAACGTCCTTGTTGAAGGCCTCGAGATGTTCTCTATACACGGTGCGCAGCATGGGTTTCATGCTACGCACACTGGCGGGTTTACCCGCCGTTATTTTCAATTTCGGCGCCTTCGGGCACGGTGTCGTCCTCCGGGTCTTCCAACCAGCCCTCGGGCAGGGCGATCTTGCCGGCGGAGCCCTGGCGCCCGCGGGCGTCGTCCGCGTGCTGGGCCATCTCGTCCGAGTCGGCGATGGGTGCCAGGCGCTCCTTCAGCTCCGCCAGCGAGCTGACTTGGGCCAACGATTTGCGGAACTCGCCGCCGACGGGGAAGCCGCGCAGGTACCAGCCGGTGTGTTTGCGGATGTCGCGGCAGGCGTGCTCTTCGCCGTCGTGGGCGGCCAGCAGCTCCGCGTGGCGGTAGATGATGCCGGCAACTTGGCCGAGCGTCGGCTCCGGCGGGATCTCCTCGCCGCGCAGCTGGGCGCCGAGTTGGGCGAACAGCCACGGCCGTCCCAGGCACCCGCGGCCGACTTCCACGCCGTGGCAGCCGGTTCGTTCCATCATTTTCGCGGCGTCGTCGGCGGCGAAGATGTCGCCGTTGCCGATGACGGGTACGCCGGTGCCGTCCATGTGCTCGACCAGGCGGCCGATCTCGTCCCAGTGGGCCTCGCCCGAGTAGCGCTCCGCGCCGGTGCGGGCGTGCAGGGCCACGGCGGCGGCTCCTGCCTCGGCGGCGATGCGGCCCGCGTCGAGGTGGGTGTGGTGCTCGTCGTCGATGCCGATGCGGAACTTCACCGTGATCGGGATGCCGGAGCCTTCGGCGGCGCGCACTGCGGCGTCGACGATGTTGCCGTAGAGGCGGCGCTTGTACGGGATGGCGCAGCCGCCGCCCTTGCGGGTGACCTTGGGCACGGGGCAGCCGAAGTTCATGTCCACGTGGTCGGCGATGTCTTCTTCGACGATCATGCGCACGGCCTCGTAGGTGAACTTGGGGTCCACGGTGTACAGCTGCATCGACCGCGGGGTTTCCACGTCGGCGAAGGTGGTCATGTGCAGGGTTTTCTGGTTGCGGGCCACCATGGCGCGCGCCGTGATCATCTCGCAGACGTACAAGCCCGAGGAGGTGCCGGTGAGCTCTTCTTCAATCTCGCGGCACAGCACGCGAAACGGCATGTTTGTCACCCCGGCCATCGGCGCGAGGATGACGGGGGAGCTCAGATCAATGCCGCCGATTGTCAGGGCGGGGGCAACTGCAGTCATAGTGCCGCCCATTCTTCCTGTGCAGTATGTGTCCCGTCCAATCGCCGGGTTTACGCCCGTTCGGGGGTACGGGGCCGTCGCTAAGCACTTGCTTTTCGACGAGCTCCGCCCGAATCCTGGCAGTGGGGCGTACGTCACAATATGGTGGGAAATGTTATATACCCGCACGAAACGATTTGAGGGAGCATCATGAGCGACCGCATTGCAAGCGCCAAGCTGCGCGACAAGGTTATGTCCGCCGAAGAGGCTGTCCAGTTTGTCAACCACGGCGACAAGGTCGGCACCTCCGGCTTCACCGGCGCCGGCTACCCCAAGGCTATGCCCGCCGCCATCGCGGAGAAAGCGAAGGCCGCCCATGAGAAGGGCCAGGACTTCTCCATCGACATGTACACCGGCGCCTCCACCGCACCGGAGTGCGACGGCGTGCTCGCCGAGGCCGGTGCGCTGCGCTATCGCATGCCGTACCAGTCCGACCCGACCATGCGTAACAAGATCAACGCCGGCGAGATGAAGTTCCAGGACATCCACCTGTCGCACTCCGGCATGATGGTTGAGCAGGGCTTCTTCGGCGAGGTCGACCTGGCCATCGTGGAGGCCGTGCGCATCACCGAGGACGGCAACATCGTCCCGTCCTCCTCGGTGGGCAACTCCGTGGAGTTCCTCAACGCCGCCAAGAAGATCATCATCGAGGTCAACTCCTGGCAGTCCGAGGAGCTCGAGGGCATGCACGACATCTGGACCGTGCCGCCGCTGCCGAACCGCATCCCGATCCCGATCACCAAGTGCGGCGACCGCATCGGCACCACCTACATCGAGATCGACCCGGAGAAGGTCGTCGCCGTCATTGAGACGAACGCCCCGGACCGCAACGCCCCGTTCAAGGCGCCGGACGAGATCTCCGAGCAGATCGCCGGCAACTTCCTCGACTTCCTGGAGAACGAGGTCAAGGCCGGCCGCCTGGCCTACGACGGCTACGTCATGCAGTCCGGCGTGGGCAACGTCCCCAACGCGGTGATGGCGGGCCTGATGGACTCCAAGTTCGAGAACATCCAGGCCTACACCGAGGTGATCCAGGACGGCATGGTCGACCTGATCGACGCCGGCAAGATGACCGTGGCGTCCGCAACGTCGTTCTCCCTGTCGCCGGAGTACGCGGAGAAGATGAACAACGAGGCCTCGCGCTACCGCGAGTCCATCATCCTGCGCCCGCAGTCCATCTCCAACCACCCTGAGGTCATCCGCCGCACCGGCCTGATCGCGTCCAACGGCATGATCGAGGCGGACATCTACGGCAACGCCAACTCCACCCACATCAACGGCTCCCGTCTGATGAACGCCCTGGGCGGCTCCGGCGACTTCACCCGCAACGCCTACATCTCCTCCTTCATCTCCCCGTCGGTGGCGAAAGACGGCGCGATTTCCGCAATCGTCCCGTTCGCGTCCCACATCGACCACAACGAGCACGACGCGATGGTCTTCATCACCGAGTACGGCGTGGCCGACCTGCGTGGCCTGGCCCCGCGCGACCGCGTGGCCAAGATGATCTCCATCGCCCACCCGTCGTACCGCCCGCTGCTGGAGGAGTACGTCGAGCTCGCTTCCAAGTGCAAGTACCAGGCAACCCCGCACGATCTGCGCCACGCCTTCGACTTCCACCTGCGCATGGAAGAGACCGGCACGATGATGAAGCAGGACTAACCCTGCCCCGATTTCCGGGCTAATGGTCCCAGGGGCTACCATTAGCCCCCGCGGGCCTTTAGCTCAGCTGGTAGAGCTACGGACTTTTAATCCGCAGGTCGCGGGTTCGATCCCCGCAGGGCCCACCTTCAACCCCCGTCGCTATATTGCGGCGGGGGTTTGTTGCATCCAGGGGCGGCTGGGCGGGCTAGAGTTGCCGCATGAACTTTGGGCTCGCGTTCGGTCTGTCGCTGTTCGCCGGTTTGTCTACCGGCCTCGGCGGCCTGCTTGTGGCGCTCAAGCGCAACCCCAGTGACAAGTTTCTCGCTGCTTCGCTGGGATTTTCCGCCGGCGTGATGGTCTACATCTCGCTGGTGGAGCTGCTGCCGGAGGGGGTCGCCTCGCTCGGGGGCGACGACAGGGCGCAGCTGTGGGGCACCGTCGCGTTCTTCGCGGGCATCGCTGTGATCGCGTTGATCGACAGGTTTGTGCCCGACGGCATCAACCCGCACGAAGACCCTTCGGGCGGAAAGACCATGCGCAACGTCGGCGTGGTCACCGGCTTAGCCATCGCGGTGCACAACTTCCCGGAGGGCTTCGCCTCGTTCATCGCGGCGCTGGAAAACCCGGCGCTGGGGCTTCCGATTGCCATCGCGATCGCCATCCACAACATCCCGGAAGGCGTGGCGGTGGCCGTGCCGCTGCGCCAGGCCACAGGGAAGAAGTGGAAGGCCGCCGGCTGGGCCACGCTGTCTGGTTTGGCCGAGCCGTTGGGCGCACTGATCGGGTTTGTGCTGCTTCGCCCCTTCCTGGGCCCGGAGACGCTCGGCGTGGCCTACGCCGCCATCGCCGGGATCATGGTGTTTGTCAGCCTGGACAAGCTTTTGCCCACGGCAATTCATACCGGCCGCCACCACACCGCGATCTACGGACTCATCGCGGGTATGGCCGTCATGGCGGCCAGCCTGCTCATTCTGCCGGGCTAAGGCCTACTTCCAGACCTCGAGGCGCATGAGGATCACGCCGTCGTCCGCGCGCACGAGCGCGAGGTCTTCCGGCTCCGCCACCTGGGCGTCGAGGATCTCGCGGGTGATGCGCAGCTGGTAGCGCTGCTTTTCGCCGTCGATGTCCACTGAGCCGATGCTGGTGTACTCGTTGTGGTCCTCAATCTCCGCCGCACTGACCGCCACGTCGGGGGTCTGGCCGGTGCCGCGCACCGCGAAGATCGGCTCGCCGGTGCTGAAGGACGCGCCCTCGCCGCCGGAAAGTATCGTCTGGATCAGCTCGCGCACAGCCACCGGATCCGTGGTCAGCGGCGCCACGGAGCGGGCGCCGAGGACGGAATGGTTCATGGGCGTGAGCTCGTCGTCAAGCTTGGCTCCCGCGTCGCGGTAGGAGACACCGAACTGCCGCAGCGCGCCGTTGACATCGCGGCCGATAAGGACTTCGATGCCCACCTCGCCGTCGCGGTCCACCACACGGTAGGAACCGAGGGATTCAACGATGGGGGAGTGCGCGGAAAGGAGTTCATCTTTTGTCGGGGACAGGGTCGCGTCGTAGATGATTGC
The DNA here is from genome assembly GCF_013978595.1 of Corynebacterium haematomassiliense. Classification (GTDB taxonomy): domain Bacteria; phylum Actinomycetota; class Actinomycetes; order Mycobacteriales; family Mycobacteriaceae; genus Corynebacterium; species Corynebacterium lehmanniae. The sequence goes on along the minus strand of NZ_JACDTZ010000001.1, from coordinate 1,281,526 downwards.
TTCAGCCATGTAGGCCACTGTAGTGCTCGTTTGGTTGCTGCGAAGGCTGTGTCGTATGATTCAACGGCTGTCTTTGATGACAGGCCCCCATCGTCTAGAGGCCTAGGACTCCGCCCTTTCACGGCGGCAACACGGGTTCGAATCCCGTTGGGGGTACGGCCCTGTGGCGCAGTTGGTTAGCGCGCCGCCCTGTCACGGCGGAGGTCGCGGGTTCAAGTCCCGTCAGGGTCGCCATTAGCTCGAGGTACGCCTCGAGCCTTTTGCTTTGCGACGGCTACGCTTGGCACCCGTGAAGAACAAGGCTGACGCCCACGACGTAATCGTTGTTACCGGCGCGAACGAGAACAACCTGCGGGACGTCTCTGTCACGATCCCGAAACGCCGCCTCACCGTGTTCGCCGGCGTGTCCGGGTCCGGCAAGTCCTCGCTGGTCTTCGACACCGTTGCTGCCGAGTCGCAACGCCTGATCAACGAGACGTACTCGTCCTTTGTCCAGGGCTTCATGCCGTCGATGGCGCGGCCGGACGTGGTCGGGCTCGAAGGGGTGACCGCGGCGATCGTGGTGGACCAGTCCGCGCTTGGGAGCAACGTGCGCTCCACCGTCGGCACCGCCACGGACGTCACGCCGATGCTGCGTGTGCTGTTTTCGCGCATCGCGGAGCCGCACGCCGGCGGGCCGGGCGCGTACTCCTTCAACGTCCCCAGCGTGACGGGCGGCGGCGCGATCAAGGACGCGACCGGCAAGAAGAAGGTGGTGAAGAACTTCACCCGCACCGGCGGCATGTGCCCGGAGTGCGCCGGCACCGGCCGCGCGAGCAAGTTCGACGAGGCGCAGGTGGTCGACGACTCGCTGTCCATCGATGACGGCGCCATCCTCGCGCCCGGCTACAAGCCCGGCTCCTGGCAGTTCCGCGCCTACGCCGAGGCCGGGAAGTTCCCGGTGGACGTGCCCGTCGGCGAGTTCACGGCCGAGCAGCGCCACGCTCTGCTCTACGGCGAGCCCGAGAAGGTGCAGTACCTGGGCTTCAACACCACCTACCAGGGGCTCATCCCGCGCCTGGAGTCCTCGCTGCTGAGCAAGGAAAAAGAGGGCCTGCAAAAAGCCGCCCGCGAGTTTGTGGACCGCGCCGTGACCCAGGTGGATTGCCCCGCCTGCGGCGGCACCCGCCTGGCGCAGCACGCGCTGGAGTCGAAGATCAACGGCAAGAACATCGCCGAGCTGTGCGCCATGGAGGTCGAGGACCTGGCCGAGTGGTTCGAGGGCGTGGACGCGCCGGGCGTGGCGCCGCTGGTGGCGTCCATACGCGAGGCGCTGGCGAATTTTGTTGCCATCGGGCTGGGCTACATCGCGCTGGATCGGCCGAGTTCGACGCTCTCCGGCGGCGAGTCGCAGCGCGTGAAGATGATCCGGCACTTGGGCTCCGCGCTTTCGGACGTCACCTACGTCTTCGACGAGCCCACCGCCGGCCTGCACGCCGCCGACATCGACAGGTTGAACGGCCTGCTCACCGCGCTGCGGGACAAGGGCAACACCGTGCTCGTGGTGGAGCACCGCCCGCAGACCATCGAGGTCGCCGACCACGTCATCGAACTCGGCCCCGGCGCCGGCACCGAGGGCGGCGAGATCGTCTTCGAGGGCACCGTTGCGGAGCTGCGCGAGGCTGGCACGCGCACGGGTGAGAGCCTGAAGCTCGGCGTCGAGCTTAAGGAGGACCCGCGCGAGCCCGTCGATTGGCTGCAAGTGCGCGGGGCGAGCGAGAACAACCTCGCCGACATCGACGTGGACATCTCCGCAGGCGTGCTCACCGCAGTGACGGGTGTGGCGGGTTCCGGCAAGTCCTCCCTGCTGCGCGCGCTTGAGGATTCCGCGCTGCTGGAGGACGCGGTGTGGGTGGACCAGGCGCCCATCTCCGGGTCGCGGCGCTCCAACCCCGCCACGTACACCGGCGCGCTGGACTCGATCCGCAAGGCGTTTGCGAAGGCGTCGGGGGAGCCGTCCTCGCTGTTCTCCCCGAACTCCGCCGGCGCGTGCCAGCACTGCAAGGGCGCAGGCGTGGTCTACGTGGATCTCGGCATAATGCAGGGCGTGGATGTGCCCTGCGAGGTCTGCGAGGGTAAGCGTTTCAGCGACGCCGTGCTCGTGCACACCCTCGGCGGCAAGAACATCGCCGAGGTGCTGGCAATGCCCGCCGACGAAGCGCAGCCCTACCTGAAGGAGAACAAGGTCAACGCTGCCGCGAAGATGTGCGGGCACCTCATCGACGTGGGGCTGGGCTACGTCACGCTCGGCCAGCCGTTGACCACGCTGTCCGGCGGCGAGCGCCAGCGACTCAAGCTGGCCGCCAGCCTGAAGAAGCCCGCGCCCGCCTACGTGCTGGACGAACCGACCACCGGCCTGCACCTGACCGACACCGCGCGCCTGGTGGAGCTGTTCGACCGGCTGGTGGATTCCGGCGCGACCGTCATCGTGGTGGAGCACAACCTGGCACTGGTGTCCCGCGCCGACTACGTCATCGACCTGGGCCCCGGGGCCGGCTCCGCGGGTGGGCAGGTGGTGGATGCGGGCACGGTGCGGCAGCTCGTCGATAGGCATGAAAGCACCGGGTCCGAAACCGGGAGATACCTCTCACACGCTGGCGATTTGTAGCCGTATGAGGGTGCTGTGTAATGTATCAACTCGTGCAAGCGACAGTGTGAAACGCACTCGAGCGGCACGAAAATAACAGAATATGGCCCTGTGGCGCAGTTGGTTAGCGCGCCGCCCTGTCACGGCGGAGGTCGCGGGTTCAAGTCCCGTCAGGGTCGCTGAATTGCTTGGCAAACGAGTAGTTCCGGCCAGATAGCTCAGTTGGTAGAGCACACGCCTGAAAAGTGTGGGGTCGCCAGTTCGATCCTGGCTCTGGCCACACTCCCGAAAACCCCTTCCGCAGCGACGCGGAAGGGGTTTCACATATATAGTCGGCCGCATGTCTGAAAACCCGGAAGTATCCGTGCGCAAGAATGAAACGGACGGCCAGTACGAAATCCTCGTCGGCGAAGAAGTCGCCGGCTTTGCCACCTACGCCGACGCGAACGGCGTGCGCGACCTGCCGCACACCGTGGTGGACCCCAAGTTCCGCGGCCAGGGCCTGTCCAAGCCGCTGATCCAGGCAGCGCTTGACGACGCCCGCGCCGACGGCATGCAGGTCACCCCGTCCTGCCCCGCGGTGGAGCGCTACATCGAGCAGAACCCGCAGTACCGGGACCTGCTCGCCTAACTAGATGATGTAGCTGCCCGGATCGACGTAGCTGTCGGGGTCCACGAGCTTGACGCACTCGTCCGTCTTGCGCGGGCGGGTCTTGGCCGGGATGCCGACAGCGATGGAGTTTTCCGGCACGTCCTTGGTCACGACGGCGTTCGCGCCGACGGCGGAGCCCGCGCCGATGGTCACCGGGCCCAGCACCTTCGCGCCGGCGCCGATAGTGACGTTGTCGCCGATGGTGGGGTGGCGCTTCGTCTGCGTGAGCACCTGCCCGCCCAGCGTAACCCCGTGGTAGAGCATGACTCCCTCGCCGATCTCCGCGGTCTCGCCGATGACGATGCCCATGCCGTGGTCGATGAAGAACCTGCGGCCGATCGTCGCGCCGGGGTGGATCTCAATGCCGGTGAAGAACCGGTTCAGCTGCGCCAGGATGCGCGCCGGCCCCTTCCAGTCCCGCTCCCACATGGCGTGGCAGATGCGGTGCACCCAAATAGCGTGCAGACCCGAGTACACGACAGCGTTTTCGACGTCGCCGCGCGCGGCCGGGTCGTGCTCGCGCGCGTTTACCAGGTCCTCGCGGACGGTGGAAACTACCTTTGCGGCCAGGGAAAGCATGGGGCGCAGTGTACCAAGCGGTTCATTTTTTGTGGGGATAAAGATTCCCCCGGGGTCATGGGTGGTCCGACCAGCCCTGCCCAGCCCGTCAGAACCGGTCCGTTCGCACGAAGAAACCGGCTACCTACAACCGGCTACCAGCCGAGTTTGGGAGCGCGGACAAAAAGTTGGAGTGTTGGGGGCTGGAAGGTATTCCGATGCCCGCAGGTTTTCCATCTGATATCCGCGTTGGTGCGGTTGAGAGGTTTTTGGCTGGGTCGTCTGCCCGTGAGGTCTGCGACTGGGCTGAACACGCGTGTGGTCGCCGACCGTCGGTGGCCACGGTCGGCAACTGGGTTGCGGCCAAGCGTCGTGGCCAGAGCTTGGACGGTACGCGACGCGCCTACGACGCTGAGACCATCGCAAAAGTTGTCGCACGCAGATTGACCTCGCAGGCGACAGTGCGTGACATTGCCGTGGAGTTCGATGTCCACGACACCGCGGCACTGACCTGGACGAAGCGGTTTTGGCCCGACGATGACGAACGCGATTCGGCAGCGTCGATGACTTTCGACGAGGCCTATGCGGCGACAATGGAACGCGTGAGCAAACACCGCAAAGTCCAACGCAACCATCAGCAGCAGCGAGTCGATGAGGCAGCCAATGCGAAGAAACCACCCCGGCCAGTCAACGAGTGGCTGCCAGGGCCTGGGCCGATAGACGATATCGCTGATTTACCCAGTGACATGGACGAGCTGAAAAAACTCGTTGTTGAGATGCGCGACCGGGAAACGGTCAAAGACGCCATTATCCACGTGCTCATGAGCGATGGTGAGCCACGGGGAAAAGACAACGTCCGCGACGGTGAGTCGCGGGGAAAAGACGACGTCCGTGACGGTGAGCTGTCCACCGCGGCGAAAGCCGCAGTGGTGGTTGCCCTCACGGACGCCCACGAGTTTTCCATCGCTCGAGCATGCGCGGTCGTTGGGATTGCGCAGTCGACGTTTTACTACCACCGACACAAACACACGCAGGTAGTGCAACAGCGCGAACAGCGCCACGCTGCACTCAAACCGCTGATCTTGCAGGCAGCCGCCGAATCCGGGCAAAGCTACGGCTACCGGCGCATCCACGCCTGGTTAAAGATCATGGGGCATACAGTGTCGGAAAAGATCGTGCGCACCCTCATGAAAGAGCTTGGGTGCCGCCCGCCGGCGAAGGCGTCGGGCAAGTACTCCTCCTACACCGGTGAAACCGACCACAAACCGGCAAACCTGCTGCTGATCACCCCACCCGACAGCAGCGACGGGGATGCGGATTCGGATGCGGCCCGGCCGGTTGTTGCACCGTCGCAGTATTTCATCGACCACGCCGACACTCAGGGGCTGACCCACGATTTCCACGCGGATGCCCCGTGGGAGAAAATCGGCACCGACGTCACCGAAATCCACTGCCCAGACGGGAAGTTGTTCCTGTCGGCAGCGATCGATTTCTACGACGGGATGCCGATTGCGGTCACCATGTCGACGTCGCCGAATCACGACTTGGTCGCCGAGATGATCGCGCGAATCGACGAGGTAAAACCCGACGGTGCGCAACCGATTATCCATTCCGACCGTGGCGGGCTCTACCGCAGTGAACGCTGGGTCAGCCTGATCACCGACCACACCCACAACATCCTGGATTGCCCCGACTGCCAGGCCGATGCGTGGTGCGACACCCGGTGGCGATACATCCCGTCACTGTCACGCAAAGCCACCAGCGGCGACAACGCGCGCACCGAAGGGTTCTTCGGCACGATGAAACAAGAACTGCTCAAAGGCAGGCCTGTGGTGTCAACGATGACGGTGGAGCAAATGCGCGACTATATTGACACCTACATCGACTTCTACATTCACAGACGATTGAAGTCGACACTCGGCGACGGCTACACCACCATCGCCGAACACCGACAAGCACTGAGTGCATAACAACGAGACAAAGTCCCCCAAATGCACTCCAAGAATTTGTCCGCATCCCCTTTTCGACGGGTAGCCGGTTGTAGGTAGCCGGTTTGCGGGTTTCGGGCCCCGCCCGCCCCGGCGCCGGATGGTGTCGGGGCCGGGGGAGGGGCGACAGCTCGTCGCAAAGCAAATAGTGCTTAGTCGCGGATGTCCTCGTACAGGACGGTGGAGACGTAGCGCTCGCCGAAGTCCGGGATGATGACCACGATGGTCTTGCCCGCGTTCTCCTCGCGCGCGGCCAGCTCCAGCGCCGCCTTGACGTTTGCACCTGCGGAGATGCCGCCGAGGATGGCGTCCTTCACCGCGAGCTCGCGGGAAGTGGACACGGCGTCCTCGTTGGTCACGGCGATGATCTCGTCCACGACGTTGCGGTCCAGGGTGCCCGGGATGAAGTTGGCGCCCAGACCCTGGATCTTGTGCGGGCCAGCCTCGCCCTTGGAGAGCAGTGGGGAGGCAGCCGGCTCGACGGCCACGGCCTTGACGTCCGACTTCTGCTCCTTGAGGTACTTGCCGGCACCCGAGATGGTGCCGCCGGTGCCCACGCCCGCGACGAGGATGTCCACCTCGCCGTCGGTGTCCTCCCAGATTTCCGGGCCGGTGGTGGCGTAGTGGATCTTCGGGTTGGCCTCGTTCTCAAACTGGCGGGCCAGGATGGCGCCCTCGTTCTGCTCTACCAGCTCGTTGGCCTTCTCCACGGCCCCCTTCATGCCGGCGGCGCCCGGGGTGAGCACGATCTCTGCGCCGTAGGCGCGCAGCAGCACGCGGCGCTCGGTGGACATGGTCTCCGGCATGGTCAGGATGACCTTGTAGCCCTTCGCGGCGCCCGCGAGTGCGAGTGCGATGCCGGTGTTGCCGGAGGTTGCCTCGACGATGGTGCCACCCGGCTTCAGCTCGCCGGATGCCTCGGCGGCCTCGATGATGGCCTTGCCGATGCGGTCTTTGACGGAGTTGGCCGGGTTGTAGAACTCCAGCTTGGCCAGCACGCGGGCCTTGGATCCGTTGGCCTCGGTGATGTCCTTCAGCTCGACGAGCGGGGTGCCGCCGATGAGGTCGAGAACGTTGCTTGCGATCTTCGCCATGAGAGATTGCCTCCTGGGTTGATTGAGTTTGTTTAAGGCTCAGCATACACCCCGAACTAGACCGGGTGGTTTGTCTCGTGTGTACCGGATGGTTCGGACCGGCGTTTTGGGTGCCGTGGAAGCGTTGAATCAAGCGCCGTTCGAGCGGGGCTAAGTTTGGCTACCCCCGTTCGCGCGATATGATCACGATTGTTTTTGAGTCCTGTTCGGATTCGGGTGTTCCCCAAACGGGTGCCCCCGGAACGGTGGAAGGCGACACGTATGACGATGGATGCGCAGCGCATCAAGGACGACGATGACGCGATCCGTGCTGCACTGACCGCGTTGAAGACCGCAACCGGAATTCCAGTTGCCATGTACGGCACTCTCCTGTCGGACAACCGGATCCAAATCACCCAGTGGATCGGCCTGCGTACCCCGGCGCTGCAGAACCTCAGCGTCGCCGAGGGGGCTGGCGTGGGCGGCAGGGTCGTGTCCACCCGCCGCGCAGTGGGCATCGCCGACTACACGCGAGCGTCCGTGATCTCCCACGAGTACGACCAGCAGATCCAGGACGAGGGCCTGCACTCCGTCGTGGCCGTGCCGGTGATCGTGCAGCGTGAGATTCGGGGCGTGTTGTACGTCGGCGTGCACTCGCCTGTGCGTCTGGGCGACAAGGTCATCGAGGAAGTCGCCATGACCGCGCGCACCCTCGAGCAGGAGCTCGCCGTCAACGCGGCGCTGCGCTCTTCCGACGGCGGGGACCGCGCCGGCGCCAAGACCGGTCGCGCGATGAACGGCGCCGAGTGGGAGCAGGTGCGCGCCACCCACTCCAAGCTGCGCATGCTGACCAACCGTGTGGAGGACGAGAAGCTGCGCAAAGAGCTCGAGCAGCTCTGTGAGCAGCTGGTCTCCCCGGTGGCCGTGAAGCAGACCACCAAGCTGTCCGCTCGCGAGCTCGACGTGCTCGCATGCGTGGCGCTCGGCCACACCAACGTGGAGGCCGCCGCCGAGATGGGCATCGGCGCGGAGACCGTGAAGTCCTACCTGCGCAGCGTGATGCGCAAACTCGGTGCTCACACCAGGTATGAGGCGGTCAACGCCGCGCGTCGCATCGGCGCTCTGCCGTAGGCAATTGCTTATCGACGTCCCTCCGGTTCTGTACTGTGGCGGACGTGAAAGAACGGTTTTTGGTTTCAGGCGGCGCCCGGCTTGCGGGCGAAGTTCGCGTCGACGGCGCCAAGAACAGCGTGCTCAAACTGATGGCCGCGGCCCTTCTTGCCGAAGGCACCACCACGCTGCGCAACTGCCCCCGGATCCTGGACGTTCCGCTGATGCGCGACGTCCTGGTCGGGCTGGGCTGCGAGGTGGACATTGACGGCGATGTGGTGCGCATCCACACTCCGGCCGAGGTGTCCCCGCACGCGGACTTTGACGCGGTGCGCCAGTTCCGCGCATCCGTTGCAGTGCTCGGGCCGTTGGTGGCCCGTTGCACCGAGGCGTACGTGGCGCTTCCTGGCGGAGACGCGATTGGCTCGCGCCCGCTGGACATGCACCAGTCCGGCCTGGAGAAGCTGGGCGCGACCACCCACATCGAGCACGGCGCGGTGGTGGCGCGGGCAGACAAACTCACCGGCGCCTCCATCAAGCTGGACTTCCCGTCCGTGGGTGCGACGGAGAACATCGTCACCGCGGCGGTGCTTGCGGACGGCCGCACCGTGCTTGACAACGCCGCGCGCGAGCCGGAGATCGTGGACCTGTGTTCCATGCTCAATTCCATGGGCGCGCGCATCGAAGGCGCGGGCACGTCCACCATCACCGTCGATGGTGTGGATTCGCTCTCGCCGACGGAGCACACGGTGGTCGGCGACCGCATCGTCGCCGGTACCTGGGCGTACGCCGCGGCCATGACCCAGGGCGACATCACCGTCACCGGCGCCGCCCCCGGGCATCTGCACCTGGCGCTGTCGAAGCTCAAGCTCGCCGGCGCCAACGTGGAGACCTACGACAACGGGTTCCGCGTGCGTATGGACCAGCGTCCACGCGCCGTGGACTACCAGACCTTGCCGTACCCCGGCTTTCCGACGGACCTCCAGCCCATGGCAATCGCGCTGGCGACGATTGCCGACGGCGTATCCGTGATCACCGAGAACGTCTTCGAGGCCCGCTTCCGGTTTGTGGACGAGATGCTGCGCCTGGGCGCCGACGCCAACGTGGACGGCCACCACGTCATGCTGCGTGGAGTGGACAACCTGTCGTCCACCGACGTGTGGTCCTCCGACATCCGCGCCGGCGCCGGACTCGTGCTCGCTGGCCTGGTCGCGGACGGTGTGACCACCGTGCACGAGGTGCACCACATCGACCGCGGCTACCCGGCCTTTGTCGAGCAGTTAAACGCGCTTGGTGCACATGTAGAACGCGCATAAAACCCGCGTTGTGCTGCGGGTTTGTGTTGTGTGTGGGGTGTGTGTAACTTATATCGAGTCAGCGAGACCGACAACGCCCCGCTGGAAGGTGAGATTCTTTCCGGTTTGTGTGGCGGGCAGGAAAACAATCGCTGGTAGATTCCAAAGTCACTTTGATGCTGACTCACTGTGTGTGGGTTGGTGTTGGGTGTGCTGGTGTTGTTTGAGAACTCGATAGTGTGCCAATGTACTTTTGTTGCGTGGGTGTGTTTGCCTGCCTTGTTTTGTGCACTGTGTGGTGTGTGCCCTGTTGTGGGTGTGTGCCGGTGGTGGCGTGGTTGAATTCCAATGATGGATCGCGTCATCTGTTTGGTTCATAGTGTGCGTGGGGTGTGGTTGAACATGTTTCACGTATGTTTTTTGGCCAGCCCCTGCTTATGACCCCGTCGGGTTGGGGGTTGGTTGTTTGAACCTTTGTAATTTTTGGATTTTGCCAGTCCAGCACTTTGTGTTGGTTGGTTTGTTTTTGGTTGGGTTTGGGCTTTTCACGGCCTGTTTCTGCTGAAACTGTTTTTGTGGAGAGTTTGATCCTGGCTCAGGATGAACGCTGGCGGCGTGCTTAACACATGCAAGTCGAACGGAAAGGCTCCTGCTTGCAGGGGTACTCGAGTGGCGAACGGGTGAGTAACACGTGGGTGATCTGCCCTGCACTTCGGGATAAGCCTGGGAAACTGGGTCTAATACCGGATAGGACCACATTTTGGATGGTGTGGTGGAAAGTTTTTCGGTGTGGGATGAGCTCGCGGCCTATCAGCTTGTTGGTGGGGTAATGGCCTACCAAGGCGTCGACGGGTAGCCGGCCTGAGAGGGTGTACGGCCACATTGGGACTGAGATACGGCCCAGACTCCTACGGGAGGCAGCAGTGGGGAATATTGCACAATGGGCGCAAGCCTGATGCAGCGACGCCGCGTGGGGGATGACGGCCTTCGGGTTGTAAACTCCTTTCGCTAGGGACGAAGCGCAAGTGACGGTACCTGGAGAAGAAGCACCGGCTAACTACGTGCCAGCAGCCGCGGTAATACGTAGGGTGCGAGCGTTGTCCGGAATTACTGGGCGTAAAGAGCTCGTAGGTGGTTTGTCGCGTCGTTTGTGTAAGCCCGCAGCTTAACTGCGGGACTGCAGGCGATACGGGCATAACTTGAGTGCTGTAGGGGAGACTGGAATTCCTGGTGTAGCGGTGGAATGCGCAGATATCAGGAGGAACACCGATGGCGAAGGCAGGTCTCTGGGCAGTAACTGACGCTGAGGAGCGAAAGCATGGGTAGCGAACAGGATTAGATACCCTGGTAGTCCATGCCGTAAACGGTGGGCGCTAGGTGTGAGTCCCTTCCACGGGGTTCGTGCCGTAGCTAACGCATTAAGCGCCCCGCCTGGGGAGTACGGCCGCAAGGCTAAAACTCAAAGGAATTGACGGGGGCCCGCACAAGCGGCGGAGCATGTGGATTAATTCGATGCAACGCGAAGAACCTTACCTGGGCTTGACATACACCAGATCGCCGTAGAGATACGGTTTCCCTTTGTGGTTGGTGTACAGGTGGTGCATGGTTGTCGTCAGCTCGTGTCGTGAGATGTTGGGTTAAGTCCCGCAACGAGCGCAACCCTTGTCTTATGTTGCCAGCACGTTATGGTGGGGACTCGTGAGAGACTGCCGGGGTTAACTCGGAGGAAGGTGGGGATGACGTCAAATCATCATGCCCCTTATGTCCAGGGCTTCACACATGCTACAATGGTCGGTACAACGCGTCTGCGAGCCTGTGAGGGTGAGCTAATCGCTGTAAAGCCGGTCGTAGTTCGGATTGGGGTCTGCAACTCGACCCCATGAAGTCGGAGTCGCTAGTAATCGCAGATCAGCAACGCTGCGGTGAATACGTTCCCGGGCCTTGTACACACCGCCCGTCACGTCATGAAAGTTGGTAACACCCGAAGCCAGTGGCCTGTCATGGGAGCTGTCGAAGGTGGGATCGGCGATTGGGACGAAGTCGTAACAAGGTAGCCGTACCGGAAGGTGCGGCTGGATCACCTCCTTTCTAAGGAGCTTTTATTTGTGTGCCCGCAGTTGTGGGTCATTGGTTGTGTGGTTGAGTCGCCGAGTGTGCGACTGCCACGGAAGTATTTTGCCGGGTGGAGACACACCTTCAAGGTCATGGTGGCATCGTCTGGATGGTGGTGCGTCTGGCCTGTGAAGGGTTGTGCTCACATGGTGTTGGTTGGTGGTCACACCGGTTTGCGTGACAAAAGATTATGCGTTGGTGCACTGTTGGGTGTCTGGGGCAGCACAAGGTTGTTCCTGTTGGGCCCTCATGTCGGCTGGCTGCTTGGTTGTGGTTGGTTGTGTGTGGGGGTTGTGTTGTGTGAGAACTGTATAGTGGACGCGAGTATCTTTCTTTTTTGTGTTTTGGTGTTTGTACCTTGATTGTTTGTGTGTCCGTGTGTTTTGTTACGGGCGTATGGTGGATGCCTTGGCATGCTGAGCCGATGAAGGACGTGTGAGGCTGCGTTATGCCTCGGGGAGTTGCCAACAAAGCGTTGATCCGAGGATGTCCGAATGGGGAAACCCAGCACCAGTTGTGTGGTGTTACCCGCAGGTGAATACATAGTCTGTGTGGGGGTTGACGCGGGGAAGTGAAACATCTCAGTACCCGTAGGAGAAGAAAACAATTGTGATTCCGTGTGTAGTGGCGAGCGATAGCGGATGAGGCTAAACCGTGTGCGTGTGATACCTGGCAGGGGTTGCGTGTGCGGTGTTGTGGGGCGCAAATGGTGCAGGCTGTCAACTGCACGCGCAATGCGCACATATCAGCGGAAGCATCTGGGATGGTGCGCCGGAGTAGGTGAAAAGTCCTGTACGTGAAGGTGTGTGTGGTTGTGTGGTTTGTGTTTTCCCCGAGTAGCAGCGGGCTCGTGGAATCTGCTGTGAATCTGCCGGGACCACCCGGTAAGCCTAAATACTCAGTGTGACCGATAGTGAATTAAGTACCGTGAGGGAATGGTGAAAAGTACCCCGGGAGGGGAGTGAAAGAGTTCCTGAAACCATGCGCTTACAATCCGTCAGAGCACTTTTTTGTGTGTGATGGCGTGCCTTTTGAAGAATGAGCCTGCGAGTCAGCGGCATGTCGCGAGGTTAACCCGTTATGTGGGGTAGTCGTAGCGAAAGCGAATCCGAATAGGGTGTTTGTAGTGGCATGTCCTGGACCCGAAGCGGGGTGATCTACCCATGGCCAGTGTGAAGCAGCTGTAAGAGGTTGTGGAGGCGCGAACCCACTTAGGTTGAAAACTGAGGGGATGAGCTGTGGGTAGGGGTGAAAGGCCAATCAAACTCCGTGATAGCTGGTTCTCCCCGAAATGCATTTAGGTGCAGCGTGATGTGAGCTTGCCGGAGGTAGAGCTACTGGTTGGTTGAGCGGGACTATCATCTTAGCGACGTCAGCCAAACTCCGAATACCGGTTTATAGTGGTGCATTGCAGTGAGACTGTGGGGGATAAGCTTCATAGTCGAGAGGGAAACAGCCCAGATCGCCGGTTAAGGCCCCTAAGGGTGTGCTAAGTGGAAAAGGATGTGGGATCGCGAAGACAGCCAGGAGGTTGGCTTAGAAGCAGCCATCCTTGAAAGAGTGCGTAATAGCTCACTGGTCGAGTGGTTCCGCGCCGACAATGTAGTGGGGCTCAAGCACACCGCCGAAGCCGCGGCAAACATTTTTGTTTGGGTAGGGGAGCGTCGTGTGTGGGGTGAAGCCGTACCGGAAGGAGCGGTGGACTGCATGCGAGTGAGAATGCAGGCATGAGTAACGAATGGCAAGTGAGAATCTTGCCCGCCGGATGACTAAGGGTTCCTGGGTCAAGTTCGTCTTCCCAGGGTGAGTCGGGTCCTAAGGCGAGGCCGACAGGCGTAGTCGATGGTTAACGGGTTGATATTCCCGTACCCGTATATGCGCGCCCAGTATCGAAGCGGTGATACTAACCACCCTGACCCGCCGACCGTTGCCATCCTTCGGGATGGTTGGTTGGTGGTGATGCGTGGGGCCTGATCCGTTGTAGGTCAGTGATGGGGTGACGCAGTGAGGTAGCCGAGCCGCTGATTGGATTGCGGTGCAAGCGTGTGGCACGACACCACGGTAAATCCTGGTGTTTTTTGTGTGAGGCGTGATGCGTAGCCCTTGCTTGGGTGATGTTGGTGATCCTGGACTGCCGAGAAAAGCCTCTAGCGATGTGCGTATACGGCCCGTACCCATAACCGACACAGGTGGTCAGGTAGAAAATACTCAGGCGAGCGGGTGAACTGTGGTTAAGGAACTCGGCAAAATGCCCCCGTAACTTCGGGAGAAGGGGGACCCGCACTAGTCAAGCACTTCACGTGCGGCAGCTGGTGTGGGTCGCAGAGAAGAGAGGGGAGCGACTGTTTATCAAAAACACAGGTCCGTGCGAAGACGGTTAAGTTGATGTATACGGACTGACGCCTGCCCGGTGCTGGAAGGTTAAGAGGACCTGTTAGGACGTCATGTCCGAAGCGGAGAATTTAAGCCCCAGTAAACGGCGGTGGTAACTATAACCATCCTAAGGTAGCGAAATTCCTTGTCGGGTAAGTTCCGACCTGCACGAATGGCGTAACGACTCCCCTGCTGTCTCAACCACAGGCCCGGTGAAATTGCAGTACGAGTAAAGATGCTCGTTTCGCGCGGCAGGACGAAAAGACCCCGGGACCTTCACTATAGCTTGGTATTGGCATTCGGTGCGGTTTGTGTAGGATAGGTGGGAGACGTTGATGCATGCACGCTAGTGTGTGTGGAGTCGTTGTTGAAATACCACTCTGACCGTAGTGGATATCTAACCTTGGCCCATGATCTGGGTTGGGGACAGTGCCTGGTGGGTAGTTTAACTGGGGCGGTTGCCTCCCAAAATGTAACGGAGGCGCCCAAAGGTTCCCTCAGCCTGGTTGGCAATCAGGTGTTCAGAGTGTAAGTGCACAAGGGAGCTTGACTGCGAGACTGACTAGTCGAGCAGGGACGAAAGTCGGGACTAGTGATCCGGCCCCTACTTGTGGATGTGGTGTCGATCAACGGATAAAAGGTACCCCGGGGATAAACGGCTGATCTTCCCCAAGAGTCCATATCGACGGGATGGTTTGGCACCTCGATGTCGGCTCGTCGCATCCTGGGGCTGGAGTAGGTCCCAAGGGTTGGGCTGTTCGCCCATTAAAGCGGCACGCGAGCTGGGTTCAGAACGTCGTGAGACAGTTCGGTCTCTATCCGCCGCGCGCGTTGAAACTTGAAGAAGGCTGTCCCTAGTACGAGAGGACCGGGACGGACGTACCTCTAGTGTGCCAGTTGTTCCGCCAGGAGCACGGCTGGTTGGCTACGTACGGAAGGGATAACCGCTGAAAGCATCTAAGCGGGAAGCCTGTTTTAAGATGAGGTTTCATTTGAGGTTCCCAGAAGACGACTGGGTTGAAAGGCCGGACCTGGAAGCACAGCAATGTGTGGAGGCGACCGGAACTAATACACCAATAAACACACTTCGCACACCAATCATGGGTGTGAACACCGCGAAACGAACACAATCAAGAGCACATATGCTCCGCGTCCACTGTGCAGTCACTGACACAACACACCAACACCACATGCGGTGTTGGCCGACAATAATTGCATACACACGCTGAACACTCAGCGCCGTGCAAACCCCATAAGGTGTGTCGGTGGTTGATGGCGGCGGGGAAACGCCCGGTCCCATTCCGAACCCGGAAGCTAAGCCCGCCCGCGCCGATGGTACTGCCCCCGGGAGGGAGTGGGAGAGTAGGTTACCGCCGACCCAACAACTTCACACACAAGCACCCGCCACACAACCGTTTGTGTGGCGGGTGCCTTTTCGTATACCAACGCCTGCTGCCGGCTGCTTGCGGGTGTCCGCATTGCGGACAACCCCACCCCCACCAACAATTGGTGTGCACCCACGGATTGTACGAATCAACACAACACCCCCGCCGACGCAAAACCGACCTGGGGAAACGCAACATCGCCGTCGATTCGTGCACAACCGGTGCCCCGCATGGCCTCCTCGTCGCCCTCTAACGCTTGCGGACTTACGCATTGCGGACAGCCACACCCGCACCCATCATTGGTGCACACCCACGAAACATCCCCGCGGAGACCACATTGCGGACAACACACCGGCACCCATCATTGGCGCCAACCTCCGCATTGCGGACAACGGCGGCGCCGCCAACTATGGGTGGACACCAACGGACCTGCCGTCCGGTAGATGGGGTTTCGCAAAAGCTGACAACACCGATTTGCGACCTGGGGAAACGGTCGCCGGATACCGGCCGTCGTCAACTTCTACGAGACCACCCCCAGGCTGCCGACGCCAATACGGACTTACGCATTGTGGACAACCCCGCACACACCCATCATTGGCCCGCACCCACGAATTGTACAACTCAACGAAACAGCCCCGCCCACCCAAATCCCACCTGGGCAAACGCGGCACCACTGTCGATTCGTGCACAACCGGCACGGCAACCCACTTGCTGGTTCATTGTGCCTGACAATCCGGCCTTGACCATTGGGTGCGTATAGTCCCGAAAGAGTGAACGGATAGGAAGGCGGACCTCAATGGCTGAGAAGGACGAGATCCTTGGGGCAGCACCAGACCCGGCAACACCAGACCCGGCAACCAGGGCCGCGGCCGCCCGGGCGGTAGGCCTGGTCAAGACGTACGGCAAGGGCGACACCGAGGTCAGGGCGCTCGACGGCGTCAATGTGGAGTTCGGCCGCAATGAGTTCACGGCGATTATGGGCCCGTCCGGGTCGGGAAAGTCCACGCTCATGCACGTCATGGCGGGGCTGGACTCCGCCACCACCGGCGAAGCGTACATCGGCGAGACGGACCTGTCCCAGCTCAACGACAAGCAGCTCACGGCGCTGCGGCGCGACCGTCTCGGATTCATCTTCCAGTCCTTCAACTTGGTCCCCACCCTCACGGCCGCGGAGAACATCACGCTGCCCACGAACATCGCGGGCGGCAAGGTGGACCCCCAATGGTTCAACGAGGTCACCGACCGTCTCGGCCTGAGCAAGCGGCTGGATCACCGCCCGGCGGAGCTGTCGGGAGGCCAGCAGCAGCGCGTCGCCTGCGCCCGCGCGCTGGTGAGCCGCCCGGAGCTGATCTTCGGTGACGAGCCCACGGGCAACTTGGACTCCAACGCCTCGAAAGAGGTCCTGGACATTCTCCGTACGGCGGTGGACAAGGACGGGCAGACGGTGGTCATCGTCACGCATGACGCCCGCGCCGCCTCCTACGCCGACCGGGTGGTGTTCCTCCGCGACGGCAACATCGTCGACGAGATGCGTGATCCGGACATGGATGCCATCCTCCGCGTCATGGCTGGCATGGAGGACTAGATGGCCAACACGTTGACGAAGGTGTCGCTGCGCAACGTCGCGGCGCACAAGCTGCGGCTCGCGCTGACGGTGCTTGCGGTGGTGCTGGGCACGGCGTTCCTGTCGGGCGCGCTGATGTTCACGAACATGCTGTCTGCCACGTTCGATTCGGCCGTCGATACGGCGCTGGAAGACGTGGACGCGGTGGTGCGCCCGACCGAGGGCAGCATCGACATGGACACGTTCAACGCC
Organism: Corynebacterium haematomassiliense; assembly: GCF_013978595.1. Lineage (GTDB taxonomy): Bacteria > Actinomycetota > Actinomycetes > Mycobacteriales > Mycobacteriaceae > Corynebacterium > Corynebacterium lehmanniae. Next base: position 1,264,538 of record NZ_JACDTZ010000001.1, on the reverse strand, counting down.
ATCGAGGACACCGAGGGTGTCGATCGGGTGAATGTGTTCGTGGATGAACCTGTGGTCGTCGCTAGGCAAGATGAAGTTGCGATTCAGACGCAGCTCGGCACCTCCCGCCTCATGCCTTTCTACAGCGAGGATGAGGCTGTGGGGAGGGCACCTGTGCTTATCGACGGCTCCGCACCCACCGCCACCGGCGACATCGCCGTCAATGCGAACGGCGCGCAGCAGTACGGCATCGAGATGGGCGAGAAGCTCATCGTGGTGGACAAGGACGGGCGCAACGAGTTCACCGTCACGGGGTTGTACGAGGACCCGCTGGCGCAGGAGACGTCGCTGGTGATGCGGGTGGGCGAGCAGGCCTACCTCGACGTGTACCGGGACGGCGCGTCGGTGCCGGCGGTGACGGTGGACGGGGGACAGGGGGTCGTCGATAGGCTGAAGGCGCAGTTCCCTGAGCTGGAGGTGCGCGCGGGCGCGGATGTGGCCGACGAGCTGTCCCAGCAGATCCGCGAGGGCTTGAGCTTTATCAGCTACTTCCTGGTCGCGTTCGGCCTGGTGGGGCTGCTGGTGGGGACCTTCCTCATTGCGAATACGTTCTCCATGATCGTGGCGCAGCGCACCCGCGAGTTCGCGCTGCTGCGCGCGCTGGGGGCGTCGCGCGGTCAGATCACGCGCTCGGTGGCGTTCGAGTCCGCGCTGGTGGGCCTTCTCGGCTCCGCGCTCGGCGTGGCCGGCGGCGTGGGGCTGGTGGCCCTGATCCGGGTGGCGATGGCGCGCTACGGCATGCCGCTGCCGGACGCGGGCACGGGCCTGTCCACCCGCGCGGTGGTGGTGCCGCTGGTGGTGGGCACGCTGGTGACGGTGCTGTCGGCGCTGGCGCCGGCTCGCAAGGCGGGGCAGGTCAAGCCGGTGGAGGCGATGCGCTCCAGCGAGGCCGCCACCCCGCAGCCGCTGCGCTGGCGCACCATCGCGGGACTGATCCTGGTGGCCGTGGGTATCGCGGCAGCGGTGTACGCGATGGGCTGGGACGACGGCGCGACCGGGCGCCGCGCGGGCCTGGTGGGCGTGGCGGCACTGGCCGCGATCACCGGCCTGTTTTTGGCCGGCCCTGCGCTGAGCCTGCCGGTGGTGCCGCCGCTGGGCAGGGTCATCGGGCTGCCGTCCGGGGCGGTGGGCAGGCTCGCGTCCACGAACACGCGCCGCAACCCGCGCCGCACCGCCACCACGGCGTTTGCGCTGATGCTGGGCATCGCGCTGGTGACGGTGATTGGCATGCTGGGTGCGTCGATGAAGCGCTCGGTGGATGATGTCGCCAGCAGCGAGGTGTCCGCGGACTTCGTGCTTTCCGGCCCACAGAACGGGGTGTTCCCGCTGCCGGAGGACCTGCCGGAGCGTCTTAAAGCGGTGGACGGCGCCGGCGAGACGGCCGCCTACACCCAGGCCCCGATCACGGTGGACGGGCAGTTCGGCTACCAGCTCGGCGGCTTCGGTATGACCGACGTGCTGCAGGGCGACCCGGCCGACCTGATCGCGCTGGACATGGTGGAGGGCAGTTCCAGCCTGGACGGCAACACCATCATCGCGCCGGCGCCTTTGGCACAGGAGCACGGCTGGCGCGTCGGCGACACCCTCCCCGTCGCGGGGCCCACCGGCGAGTCGGTGGAGGCGACCCTGGGCGGGACCTTCGAGCCGTCGAATATCTTGCAGTCCTTCGTTGTCTCCGACGAGGCGGCCGTGGCCACCGGCGCGCGGGGGACCGGGCGCGTCCTCATGGTGGGCGTGAACAACGACGGCACGGTGGACAAGGCCCAGCTGCGCGCCAACCTCGAGGAAGAGGTGCGCCACGACATCGTCGTGCAGGTCCGCTCCACCAACGACATGGCGGGCGAGGTCTCCGCCATGATCGACCAGATGCTGTTCATCCTGTACGCGCTGTTGTCGCTGGCGGTGGTGATCGCGGTGCTGGGCATCGTGAACACGCTGACGCTGTCGGTGATTGAGCGCCGCCAAGAGATCGGCATGCTGCGTGCGGTGGGCACGCAGCGCCGCCAGGTCCGCACGATGATCACGCTGGAGTCGGGGCAGATGACGGTCTACGGCGCCATCCTCGGCGTGCTGTTGGGGCTCGGACTGGGCTGGGCGTTCCTCACCGTACTCGAGGCAAAAGGCTTGACGACGATCACCGTCCCGTGGCAGCTCATCCTCACCGTCCTCGTAGGGTCGTTCCTGGTTGGCCTGCTGGCCGGGGTGTGGCCGGCGGGAGGGGCCGCGAAGACGCCGCCGCTGGACGCGATCGCGGAGTAGGGGGCTTACCCGAAGCCGTACACGCCGACCGCCGAGGCGGCGATGGCGGCGAGGGCGGTGCCCACCCCGTATTTCACGGCGAGGACGAACTCGCCGCTTTCGACCATCTCGCCGAGCTGGCGCGCGAGCATGGACAGGGTGGACAACGCCCCGGCAAAGCCGACGCCGATGCCGATGCGCCACACGCCCGGCGCAGCCGCCGCAAACCCGATGACTGCGGCGGCCGAGACGTTCGCCGCGAACGTGGACGCCAGCGTGCTGTGGATCTGGCGCATGAGCAGCCAGCGGGCGAACCCGCCCAGCATGCCGCCGACGAACACAGCCGCAACGCCGATGAGCAGGGGCAGCAGGTCAGCCATGCCGGCGCCCCCGGGTGGCGTCGCCGGCCATCCAGGCCAGGGTGGCCGTGGTGAGGCTGAGCACGATGATGAACCCGGCCCACACCGGGGAATCCGACACCGCGGTCAGGGAGACGGCGGAGAGGGTGGAGAACCCGCCGAGGAAGCCCACGCCCCAGAACGGGCCGGGCTGGAATAGGCCCATGGCGAAGCAGGCGACGAGGTTCACCGCGGAGGTCACGGTCAGCGCGAGCGCTTCGGGCGTGGTGGGGTTGACCCAGATCAGCACGAGGTAGCGTGCGACAGCTCCTAGTCCCGCGCCCAGCGCCACGGAAAGGCCGGTTGTGAGGTCGTTGAACTGCACATTTCCCACTCTAACGCCCTAGCCTGCGAAGGCCCGCAGGCCCCAGCGCATGCCGAACCAGGCGGCGGCGATGCCCAGCACCGCGGTGCGCAGGGCGTAGCGCAGGGCCTGACGGTGCTGCCCGGCGGTGATCAGGTCGCCGAGCTCGCGGGCGAAGGTGGACCAAGTGGACAGCGCGCCGGCGAAGCCTGCGCCGAGCGCGATCTGCCACGCGATTGGGGCGGTGGCGGCGAAGCCGGCGACGGCGCAGGCCACCGTGTTGGCGGCGAAGGTGGCGGCGTGGGCGTTGCCGATCAGCTTCGTTAAGGCGAACCGGGACATGCCGCCGAGCACGCCGCCGGCGAACACCACGGCGAGGGTGAGTGCCAATCCGAGCCAGCTAGCCATGGCGTCGCTCCCGGAGGGTGTGGCCGAGAAGGTAGGAAACTATAGACGTCGCAAAGCTAAGTGCGACGATGACCAGCGCGACGATCGCATCCGACTGCATCGCCGCCACCGAAATCGCGGAGAAGGTGGTGAAGCCGCCGAGGAAGCCCGCGCCCCACAACGGACCCGGCTTGTACAGGCCCATGGCGAAGCAGCCGGCGATGTTGACGGCGAAGGTCAGTGCGAGCGCCGCCGTGGACCCGGGTGCGGCATATAGGAGCACAAGATGCCTGACGACGGCCCCAAGGCCCGCCCCGAGCCCAACCGTGAGTGCTGTCCGGAATGTGTCCACGGCTGCGAGTCTATCGCCAGTCCATCTGCTGGCGTTCCACGAACTCTGCGACCTCCTCCGGGGTCTTCTTCAGGTACGGGTCCCAGGCGAGGTACTCGCGGGTCTCGCGCACCACGATGCCGGACAAAAGCAGCAGGCCGATCAGGTTCGGGATGGCCATCAGCCCGTTGGACAGGTCGGAGAACGTCCACGCCAGCTCCAGCGACGCCACCGCGCCGACAAAGGACAGGGCGGTGAAGAACATGCGGTAGGGGATGGACGCCCAGTCGCCGAACAGCGCCACGATGGCGCGCTCACCGTAGTAGGACCAGCCCAGGATGGTGGAAAAGGCGAAGAAGATCAGGGCGACGGAGACGATCAGGCTGCCCCACTCGCCGGGCAGGGCCGTCTCGAAGGCGGTGGCAGTCATGATGGCGGCCTGGTCGCGGCCCATGTCCCAGGTGCCGGCGGTGACGATGACCAGGCCGGTGATGGTGACCACGAGGATGGTGTCGATGAACGTCTGGGTCATGGACACCAGCGCCTGGCGCGCCGGGTGCTGCGTCTTCGCGGCCGCGGCGGCGATGGCGGCGGAGCCCATGCCGGACTCGTTGGAGAAGATGCCGCGGGCCACACCGAACTGGATGGCCAGCATGATGCCGGAGCCGACGAAGCCGCCGGTGGCGGCGGTGCCGGTGAACGCGTCGGTGAAGATGGTGGCAATGGCTTCCGGCACCCGGTCCGCCATCAGTGCCAGCGCGGTGATGCCGCCGCCGACGTAGATGACGATCATCAGCGGCACGAACGCAGCGGTGATCTTGCCGATGCCCTCGATGCCGCCGAGCACGGCCGCGCCGACCGCGAAGAAGATGATTACGCCGGCGACGTTGGCGCTGATGCCGAAGGCGTCGTGCATGCCCGCAGCGATGGAGTTGCCCTGGGCGAGGTTGCCGATGCCGAAGGATGCGAAGATGGTGAACAGGGTGAACGCCGCGGCCAGCGTCTTGCCGAAGCGGCCGCCGACACCGGTGCGCAGGTACTCGTGCGGCCCGCCCTGCTGCTTGCCCTTCTTGTCGGTGGTGCGGAAGCGCACGCCCAGGTAGGCCTCGGAGTACTTCGAGGCCATGCCGACGATGCCGGTGAGCCAGATCCAGAACAGCGCGCCGGGCCCGCCGATGGAGATCGCGGTGGCCACGCCGACGATGTTGCCGGTGCCCACCGTTGCGGCCAGGGCGGTGGTCAGCGCCTGGTAGTTGGAGATGTCGCCGGCGCCTTCCTCGGGCTTGTCCACGAACGCGTGGCGTGTGGCGCGGCCGAGGGTGCGGAACTGGATGCCGCGCAGGCGGATGGTCAGGAACAGGCCGGTGCCCAGCAGCAGGGGGATGAGCAGGAACGGTCCCCAGACGAAGGTGGAGATAGCACTGAGGATGTCGTTCAAGGTGTCAGCCATGCCGAGTAGTAAAACATACGGCGCGGTGAATAATATATAGGTGGCGGGAAATACATTCACGGGCAATGATGGTGGGAAGGACTCTGCCTGAGACACAAGGAGCATTCCCATGGCACACGAACGCGCCGGCCAGCCCGCCCGCGAGGACGACCTCATCGACATCGCCGAGGTGGTCACCGCCTACTACACCCGCGACATCGACCCGGACAACCCGGACCAGCAGGTCGCGTTCGGCACCTCCGGACACCGCGGTTCCTCCCTGGACAACGCGTTCAACGAGGCGCACATCCTGGCCACCACGCAGGCGATCGTGGACTACCGCCGCGGCGAGGGCATCGACGGTCCGGTCTACATCGGCCGCGACACCCACGCCCTGTCCGAGCCGGCGATGGTTTCCGCGCTCGAGGTGCTCATCGCAGGCGGGGTGCAAGTGCTTGTCGACGCCTCCGGCCGCTACACGCCCACCCCAGCCGTCTCCCACGCAATCCTGACCCACAAAGGCGGCAAGGCCGACGGCATCGTGGTCACCCCGTCGCACAACCCGCCGCGCGACGGCGGCTTCAAGTACAACCCGCCCACCGGAGGCCCCGCCCCGGCGGAGGCCACAGACTGGATTGCCAAGCGCGCCAACGAGTACATCGCCGCAGGCCTTGACGGCGTGAAGCGCACCCCCGTCAGCGGCGTGCTGGACGAGCGCGCTGGGAAGTTCGACTACCTCGACCACTACGTTGCCGACCTGGGCAATGTGGTGGACATGGACGCGATCAAGGCGTCCGGCCTACACATCGGCGCCGACCCGATGGGCGGGGCGAGCGTGGACTACTGGGGTGCCATCGGCGAGCGTTACGGGCTGAACCTCGAGGTGGTCACCCCGCACGTCGACGCCACCTGGCGGTTCATGACCCTGGACACCGACGGCAAGATCCGCATGGATTGCTCCAGCCCCAACTCCATGGCATCGCTGGTGCACAACCGCGACAAGTTCGACCTGGCCACCGGCAACGACGCGGACGCGGACCGCCACGGCATCGTCACCCCCGACGCTGGCCTGATGAACCCGAACCACTACCTGGCCGTGGCCATCGAGTACCTGTTCAGCCACCGCGACGGCTGGGCTGACAGCACCGCGGTGGGCAAGACCCTGGTGTCGTCCTCCATGATCGACCGCGTCGTCGCATCGCTCGGCCGCGAGCTGGTGGAGGTGCCCGTCGGCTTCAAGTGGTTCGTGCCAGGGCTCATCGACGGCACGATCGGCTTCGGCGGCGAAGAATCCGCAGGTGCCTCGTTCTTGCGCAAAGACGGCACCGTCTGGTCCACCGACAAGGACGGGCTGATCATGGACCTGCTTGCCGCGGAGATCACCGCCGTGACCGGCAAGACCCCCTCCGCGCGCTACGCGGAGCTCGAGGCCGAGTACGGATCCCCGGCCTACGCGCGTATCGACGCCCCGGCCGGCCGCGAGGAGAAAGCCAAGCTCAAGGCGCTTTCGGCTGACCAGGTGTCGGCGGATACGTTGGCGGGCGAAGCTATCGTCGCAAAGCTGACTGATGCTCCTGGCAACGGCGCCGCCATCGGCGGGCTGAAGGTGACCACCGAAAACGCGTGGTTCGCCGCGCGCCCGTCTGGCACCGAGGACAAGTACAAGATCTACGCCGAATCATTCAAGGGCGACGCGCACTTGCAGCAGGTGCAAGAGGAAGCGCAGGCGCTCGTTTCTGAAGTTTTGGGCGACTAATGGAGTAACGTACGACCTGTGAGCACAACGACAACCCCCGCGCCCGAGCGCAACACGAAGACGCTGGTGCTGGACGTACTGTCCGCACTCGCGCGGTTTTACATGGCGTACGTGTGGCTGGACGCCGGCATCGCGAAACTCGGCGTCCCCCTCGACGTGACCAAGACCATCGAGGCCTACGAAATCTTTACCCCCGACTGGTCTTACCTGCTGGCCCACATCATCGGCCCACTTGAGGTGGCCGGCGGCCTGCTGCTGCTTCTGGGCATCAAGCTGCGCTGGTCCGGCAAGGTGTCCATCATCGTGCTGACGCTGTTCATCATCGGCATGCTGTCCGCCTGGCAGCGCGGCCTGGTCATCGACTGCGGCTGCTTCGACCCGTCCGCGGCGGGGGAGGGCGAGACCAACCTGCTTGTTACCGTCGCGCGCGACGTGGCCTACATCGCCATTACCGGCTTCATGATGTGGCGTCCGTTTAAGAAGTTCGCTATCTCCCCCTAAATTTGTGGGGGAAAATCTGTACCCGCCATGCCGCCAGGCACGCACAACAGGAGATAACTGTGACCACACGCAAAGTGGAAAACCCGAACAAGAAGGGCAACACCGCCTTCATCTGGGCAGTCCTCGCCGTACTCGCTATCGCCCTTGTGGTGATCGGCTTGATCGTCTTCAACGGCCGCGAAAACCGCAGCGCCGCCATCAAGGAGGGGATGATCGACGTCGAAGGCATCAACGTCGCCTGGAACGAGGATGAAGACATCATCCACCTCACCGGCAGCAACGCCGACGCCAAGACCGCCGAGCTGTTCGAGGACTTCTCCTGCACCCACTGTGCGGACCTGCACATCGCCAGCGACGAAGCGATGATTGAGAAGCTCAAGGCTGGCGAGATCAACGTGGACCTGCGCCCGATGACCGCCCTGGACAAGGGCGAGGAGGGCCACTCCACCAAGGCGCTCGCCGCAGAGCTTGCGCTGTTCGCCAACGGCGATCTGGCCCAGGCGTTCACCATCCGCGACTACCTGTTCCAGAACCAGCAGACCGTGTACAACAAGTACGACAACGACGGTTTCGCGGACATGGCTAAGGACTACGAGGCTTCCGACGCGGCAATCCAGGACATCCGCGACGGCAAGTTCATCGAGACCGCCAAGCGTATGGGTGCAGACAACATGAAGTACCAGGAGGACAACACCGGCGAGGCGTGGACCCCGCGCGTCCTGGTCGACGGCAAGGACATCGAGGACATCGAGGGCAAGCGCGACGACTGGCCGCAGACCCTGTCCCAGATGTAAAACGCGTTCCGCGAGCGTTTTCACCGCCTCACTCCGGTCCCGGGGTGGGGCGGTTTCACGTTCCCGCTGGGGATTTGGAGGCCCGCGCGCCCGGCTGTATATTTACGTGAGTTATCCAAGGGGCTATGGCGCAGTTGGTAGCGCACCACACTGGCAGTGTGGGGGTCACGGGTTCGAATCCCGTTAGCTCCACTCCACAACTACATATTCCTACGGTGGCACAGCTGCCATACGGGGCTATGGCGCAGTTGGTAGCGCACCACACTGGCAGTGTGGGGGTCACGGGTTCGAATCCCGTTAGCTCCACCAAAAGCAAAACTGCCCGGCTGTTCGGCCGGGCAGTTTTTTGTTTGTATGCGTTACTGGGCGGCTTGGCGCATGCCTTCGAAGTAGGTGTTGCCGTCAGCGCCGGTGTAGCAGGCGTGCGAATCGACGGGCCACACGTCGCGCGCCTGCTCGCACGTGAACAGGCTGCCGTAGGGGCCCAAGGTGGCCCACTCCATGGCCGGCGGGCCGGAGGGTTGCTGGGGTGCTTGCTGCTGGGGCGCGGGTTCGGGGGCTTGTTGCTGTTGCTGCTGTTGTTGGTTCGCCGCCTCACGCTCGGCCGCGCGCTGTGCTTCCGCCTCGCGCTCAGCCGCTTCTCGTTCGGCGGCCTCGCGTTCCGCTGCCTTGCGTTCCGCTTCGCGCTCGGCTTCCGCGGACTTCGACGCTGCGGCTGCAGAGGATGAGGCAGCCGCAGCAGACGAAGACGCTGCCGCCGCGGATGACGAGGCGGCGGCCTCCTTCTCCTCGGCTTCCTTGTCCAGCCGCTTGAGGGCGGCGTCGAGCTCCTCGCGGTCGATGACGCCGTCGCCGTCCGCGTCGTCCGACGCGTCGAGCTTGTGGCTGAGCTCGCGCATGTCGGATTCGCAGCCGTCGTCGCCGTCGCACACCGCAGAGGCGATGGCGGGGCTGGTGCCGGCGATGGTGTCGGATGAGCTGCCGCAGGCGGCCAAGGTCAGGGCCGCGGCGCAGGCGAGGGCGGTTGTGAGTCTCCTGTGCATGGCCAGAATTTTAGCGCAATTGCCGGCGCGGGGAGCTACTCTGAGCTGCATGTTTACCTCACCGATCGGGCCGTTGCGCTTCGCCGCGAGCGGGCGCGGCGTCACCCGCGTGTGCTTCGAGGGGGAGCCGCTGCTTGACGACGCCCTTTCGGTGAGCCCCCTGGTCACCCAAGAACTGACCGAGTACTTCGCTGGCACGCGCCGGGAATTCACTGTCCCGCTGGACTTGTCAGGCGTGACTGAGTTCCGGGCGGCGGTGCTACGGGAGCTGGCGAAGGTCCCGTTCGGGGAGACCACCACGTATGCGCAGCTCGCCCGCGCGGTGGGCAACCCCAAAGCGGTGCGGGCGGTGGGCAGCGCGTGCGCGACCAACCCGCTGCCGCTGTTCATCCCGTGCCACCGGGTGCTGCGCTCCGACGGCCAACTTGGCGGTTACCGTGGCGGGGTAGAGGCAAAACGTTTCCTACTGCGAATGGAGGGCATCGATGTCTGACTCGTTTGTGAAGTACGGCAGCGCGCCGGGAGCGGCAGCCGCGGAGGCCGCGTACCTGCGCTGGCTGCGGGAGGGCTCCGCCGCGGTGGTGGAGGTGCTCGCACTCGACGAGGACGCGAACACGCTGACCATCGAGAAGGTGGATTCGGCCCGCCCGACCGTGGACGCCGCCCGCGAGGCCGGGCGGGAGCTGGCCGCCATCCACGCCATGGGCGCCGCCGCGTTCGGCGCGCCCGCGGACGGGTGGGACGGCCCCAACTTCATCGGCACCCGCCAGCAGGCGTGCGAGCCCACCGAACGCTGGGCCGAGTTCTACGTGCAGCAGCGCGTGCTGCCATTCGCCGAGAAGGCGCTTAAAGCGGGGAATCTCGGGGGCGGCGGCATGGACGTCGTTAAGCAAGCATGCGATGCGCTACTCGAAGCGGACGAGGACGCCCCACTGGCGCGCATCCACGGCGACCTGTGGGCGGGCAACCTGCTGTTCGGGTCGGAGGGCCCGCGGTTCATTGACCCGGCGGCGCACGGCGGGCACCCGCTGACCGACATCGCGATGCTCGAGCTGTTCGGCGCCCCGTACTTCAACGCGATCGTGGACGGGTATGTGGATGCCGGCGGCGAGCTGGGCCGCGACTGGCAGCGGCGCATCGCGGTGCACCAGCTGCACCCGCTGGCCGTGCACGCGTGGACGCACGGACCGTCCTACGGCTCCGCGCTCGTGCGCGCGGCGGAGGAGACCCTGCGCGTGGTAGACAGTAGGCAATAAAGGAGGAGATTCAGATGGGGAATGCAGAAAATTCGCTAGACAGGCTCGAGGAACTCGGGCTCCTGGAGCAGAGGGGCAAACCCTTCGAAGTGACCTGGGAACCCATCCAACTCGACTTCACTCTGGAGGATTGGCTCGAGGAGGAGCGCGGTGAGGACTGCCTGGTACGAGTGATGGCGGAGCTCCGCGACCTGCTCTAGCGCCACCAGGTGTCGTTCGGGCCCGGCGGCAGGTGGCGCTTGTGCTGGCCGATGCGCCACAGGTGCTCGAGGTGCTCGGCGGCCTCTTGCGGGATCTGCTTGCCCTCCAGGTAGTCGTCGATGTGGGCGTAGGTGATGCCGAGCGCGTCTTCGTCGGGAAGCGCGGGGCGGTCTTCCTCCAGGTCCGCGGTGGGGACCTTCTCCCACAGGCGGGGATCCGCGTCCAGGTGGCCCAGCAGCGCCGCGCCCTGGCGCTTGTTCAGCCCGGCCAGCGGAACGAGGTCCGCGGCGCCGTCGCCGTGTTTGGTGAAGAACCCGGTGACGTTCTCCGCCGCGTGGTCCGTGCCCACCACCAGCAGGCCGCGCTCGCCGGCGATGGCGTACTGGGCGATCATGCGCATGCGCGCCTTGACGTTGCCCTTGTTGAAGTCGCCGAGACTGCCCGTTTCTAGCGCCTCCGCCACAGCACCCGCCATGGCGGTGGTGGCTGGCTCAATGTCCACCGTGACCGTCTCGTCGGGCTGGATGAACTGCAGGGCCAGCTGCGCGTCGTCCTCGTCGGCCTGCACGCCGTGGGGCAGCCGCACCGCCACGAACTTCGCGTCGTTGCCGTCCGCGCGGCGCTGCTCCACCGCCAGCTGCGCCAGGCGCCCGGCGAGCGTGGAGTCCTGCCCGCCGGAGATGCCCAGCACGTATCCCTTCGCGCCGGTGGCGTCCAGGTAGTCCACCAGGAACTGCACGCGCCGGGTGATTTCGGTGTCCGGGTCGATGGTCGGTGCCACGCCGAGGGCGGCGATGATGTCTGACTGCATGGCGCTCATGGTAGGAGGTTTTGATTCAGCGCGTCCGATGTGTAACATTTACCCCCGTGTTGCGACCCGGCAGCCCGCCGTTGGTCGCTAATTGCAGGTAATCCGAGCAGAAAGGAGCGCCCGATGAAGGTCCGCAAGTCGCTTCGGTCGCTGAAGAACAAGCCGGGCGCCCAGGTTGTGCGTCGCCACGGCAAGGTTTACGTGATCAACAAGAAGGATCCCCGTTTCAAGGCTCGCCAGGGCTAAGCGCGAATCCTGCCCCGTCACCGTTTGGTGGCGGGGCTTTTTGCTGTAATTTTCCGCCAAATTACACCCGTGGGAGCAGATGGCCGTCCATGTTTTAACTACATGTAGGTGATTTGCTGGCCCTATCCTGGGAATACCACCCGTGTAACTACTACATGTAGTAGCAGTTGCCGAAGTTTCCCCCAAGGTATAGTGTCTCTTGGTGTTGCCCCGGGGGATCCGGGGAAGCGAGAAAACCCCGTCGATTCCCTGTCGAATCCCAGTCGAAGACCCGCACAGAAAGAGCCTGAAGAACTATGTCGATCACCGTTTACAGCAAGCCGGCCTGCATGCAGTGCAAGGCAACCGAGAAGGCCCTGACCAAGGCTGGCCTTGAGTTCACCACGGTCGACATCTCCATGGACGAGGAGGCCCGCGACTACGTCATGGCCCTCGGCTACGTGCAGGCGCCGGTCGTGGAGGCGAACGGCGAGCACTGGTCCGGCTTCCGCCCGGACCGCATCAAGGGCCTCGCAGCGGCTGCCTAACTCGGCGGTCCACCCCGCCGCAGCGCGGGGATAGGGCGGGCGGCGCCGAACAACTAAAACTCAACACGAAGAAAGGCGGCGGCCATGCTGGTGGTCTACTTCTCTTCCGCGACGGAAAACACGAAGCGGTTTGTGGAGAAGCTCGGCCTCCCGTCCCAGCGCATCCCGTTGCGCAGGAGCGACCCGGAACTCACCGTCGACGAGCCGTACGTGCTCATCTGCCCCACATACGGCGGCGGGGCGAGTGTGAGCGGCGGCAACTCGCGGCCGGTGCCGGGGCAAGTGATCCGCTTCCTCAACAACGAAGGCAACCGGAGCCTGATCCGGGGTGTCATCGCCGCCGGCAATTCCAACTTCGGGGCAGATTACTGCCTTGCCGGGAAGGTTATCGCCGACAAGTGTAAGGTCCCGTACTTGTACCGGTTCGAGCTCATGGGCTTGGCCGAGGACGTTGCGCACGTGCGCCGCCAACTGGTCCAGAACGCTGGAAGGTTGGGGCTGCGTGGGGGACCGGAGGTCGTCGATAGGCAAGATGCTCCGGACGAATCCGAGCGCTTGGCAAAACTGCGTGAAAAATACGCCGGTAAATACTCAAGAACACGATGAAGGACGCGATGTGACTACCCAGACTGTCGGTAAGAATGTCCCGGAGCCGGTCAATACAAGCGACCAGCTGGATTACCACGCGCTCAACGCGCTTTTGAACCTCTACGACGAAAACGGCCAGATCCAGTTTGACAAGGACCGCGAGGCCGCCAACCAGTTCTTCCTCCAGCACGTCAACCAGAACACCGTCTACTTCCACGACCTGGAAGAAAAGATCGACTACCTGGTCACCAACAAGTACTACGAGCCGGACACCATTGAGAAGTACGACTGGACCTTTATTAAGGACACGTTCAAGCGCGCGTACTCCTACAAGTTCCGCTTCAAGTCCTTCCTCGGCGCGTACAAGTACTACACCTCCTACACGCTGAAAACCTTCGACGGACGCCGCTACCTCGAGCGCTTCGAAGACCGCGTGGCCATGACGGCGCTCTTCCTCGCCGACGGCAATGAGGAACTCGCATTCGCGCTCGTGGACGAAATCATGACCGGCCGCTTCCAGCCAGCCACCCCGACGTTCTTGAACGCCGGAAAGGCGCAGCGCGGCGAACTGGTGTCCTGCTTCCTGCTGCGCATCGAGGACAACATGGAGTCCATCGGCCGCGCCATCAACTCCTCGCTGCAGCTGTCCAAGCGCGGCGGCGGCGTGGCGCTGCTGCTTTCCAACATCCGTGAATCCGGCGCGCCGATCAAGCACATCGAGAACCAGTCCTCCGGCGTCATCCCCGTGATGAAGCTTTTGGAAGACTCCTTCTCCTACGCCAACCAGCTCGGCGCGCGCCAGGGCGCCGGTGCGGTGTACCTCAACGCACACCACCCGGACATCATGCGCTTCTTGGACACCAAGCGCGAGAACGCGGACGAGAAGATCCGCATCAAGACCCTCTCGCTCGGCATCGTCATCCCGGACATCACCTTCGAGCTGGCCAAGCGCAACGACGACATGTACCTGTTCTCCCCGTACGACGTCGAGCGCGTCTACGGCGTGCCGTTCGCGGACATCTCCGTGACCGAGAAGTACGAGGAGATGGTGGAGGACCCGCGCATCCGCAAGTCCAAGATCTCCGCGCGCGCGTTCTTCCAGACCATCGCCGAGATCCAGTTCGAGTCCGGCTACCCGTACATCATGTTCGAGGACACGGCCAACCGCGCGAACCCGGTGAAGACCGGCCGCATCAACATGTCCAACCTGTGCTCGGAGATCCTCCAGGTCAACTCGCCGTCCGTGCTCAACGACGACCTGACCTACGCCGAGACCGGCCACGACATCTCCTGCAACCTCGGCTCGCTGAACATCGCGATGGCCATGGACTCCGACAACTTCGCCCGCACCGTCGAGTCCGCCATCCGCGCGCTGACCGCCGTGGCGGACAAGACCTCCATCGACTCCGTGCCGCCGGTGCGCGACGGCAACGACGCCTCCCACGCCATCGGCCTGGGACAGATGAACCTGCACGGCTACCTCGGCCGCGAGCACATCGAGTACGGCTCCGAGGAAGGCCTGGACTTCACCAACGCCTACTTCGCCGCCGTGATGTACCAGTGCCTGCGCGCCTCCCACAAGATCGCCGTGGAGAAGGGCATCGCGTTCGCGGACTTTGCCAAGTCCGAGTACGCCACCGGCGAGTTCTTCGATCGCTACGACCCGGCGGACTTCCAGCCGAAGACCGACAAGGTCAAGGAGCTGTTTGCCAACTCCGACATCGCCGTGCCGACGGCCGAGGAGTGGGCGCAGTTGAAGGAGGACGTCGCCCGCGACGGCATTTACAACCGCTACCTGCAGGCGGTGCCGCCGACCGGCTCGATCTCCTACATCAACAACTCCACGTCCTCGATCCACCCGATCGCCTCCAAGATTGAGATCCGCAAGGAAGGCAAGATCGGCCGCGTCTACTACCCGGCGCCGCACATGGACAACGAGAACATCGACTACTTCAAGGACGCCTACGAGATCGGCTACGAGAAGATCATCGACACTTACGCGGTGGCCACGAAGTACGTCGACCAGGGCCTGTCGTTGACGCTGTTCTTCAAGGACACGGTGACCACCCGCGACATCAACCGCGCGCAGATCTACGCGTGGAAGAAGGGTGTCAAGACCCTGTACTACATCCGCCTGCGCCAGATGGCGCTGGAAGGCACCGAGATCGAGGGCTGCGTCTCCTGCATGCTGTAGGTGCTGTGGCCAGCGTGGCTGGCCAGCGTAGATGAGCGGCCGGCCCCGCTCCGTGCGAGAAAGTTCACTCACGCGGGCCAGCCGCGTGAACTTTCCTGCATCATCCCACGCGCCTACATCTCCATGAAGTCGTTGACGCCGCGGAGGAGGCGTCGAGAAGCATCTTCTGCTGCATCCGCGTCGCCGGAGGAAATGGCCTGTGCGAGATCCACGTGGATCTGCATGGTGTCCACGTGCGGGTCGTCCGGCATGATGCCGTAGAGCGCGCGGCCGGACATGATGTCCATGATCGGCGGGGTCAGCGCCACGAACATCTCGTTGCCGGACGCCTCGAGCATCAGGCCGTGGAACTCCAGGTCCGCTTCCTGGAACGCCTCGGAATTGCCGGCGTCTTGCCCTGCCAGCTCCACAATCTGGTCCGCCAGCTGGCACAGCCGGCGCGCCTGCTCGCGGGACGCGTTGGTGGCGGCTAGGCGGGCGGCGGCAGGCTCGATGGCGTCGCGAAGCTCCCGCAGCGACGCCAACTGCGCCGGACGTTGCTCCTCGCTGCGCAGCCGCCAGGAAATGATGGAGTGGTCGAAGACGTTCCACTCGCTTTGCGGCAGCACTTTCAAACCCACGCGGCGCGAGGAGGAGACCAACCCCAGTTGCTCCAGTGCGCGCATCGCCTCACGTGCCACGGTGCGGGAGATGCCGAAGCGCTCCGACAGGTCGTGGAGCGTGAACGTGTGCCCCTCCGGCTGCCGGCCCGAGACGATGTCTTCGCCGAGCGTGTCCAGAATCGAGGAAAGCAGGGGTTGAGAGGACCGATGACCGCTTGTAGTCACGGCGCGACCTCCTTTAAAAGATGATGTATTGCAGCAATCTGCGAGTAGTTTATGTCATGCGGACAGAGCATTAATGCATTGCGTGTGGGCAGTCCGCGCACGGGGAGCAGGACGTCGCCCGAGCCGGTTGACACCGAAGTAGGATGGTCGCCATGACTGACGATTACGCGCGTTACCTCGAGTCCCACGACAAGCCCGTGAAGGCTATTAACTGGAACAGCGTTCCGGACGACAAGGACCTTGAAGTGTGGGATCGCCTGACCGGCAACTTCTGGCTCCCGGAGAAGATCCCGGTGTCCAACGACATCCCGAGCTGGAACACCCTCAACGACGAGGAAAAGCAGGCGACGATGCGCGTGTTCACCGGCCTGACGCTGCTGGACACCATCCAGGGCACCGTCGGTGCGGTCTCGCTGCTGCCGGACGCGAACTCCCTGCACGAGGAGGCGGTGCTGACCAACATCGCTTTCATGGAGTCGGTGCACGCGAAGTCCTACTCCAACATCTTCATGACGCTGGCGGACACGCCCGCAATTAACGACGCGTTCCGCTGGTCCGAGGAAAACGAGTACCTGCAGCGCAAAGCGAAGATCATCCTGAGCTACTACGAGGGCGACGACCCGCTCAAGCGCAAGATCGCCTCCGTGATGCTGGAGTCCTTCCTGTTCTACTCGGGCTTCTACCTGCCGCTGAACTGGTCGGTGCACTCCAAGCTGACCAACACCGCGGACATCATCCGCCTGATCATCCGCGACGAGGCGGTGCACGGCTACTACATCGGCTACAAGTACCAGGTGGCGCTGCGAAACGAGTCCGAGGAGCGCAAGGAGGAGCTGAAGGACTACGCCTTCGAGCTGCTCTACGACCTCTACGAAAACGAGAACCAGTACACCGAGGACATCTACGACGCGCTCGGCTGGACCGAGGATGTGAAGCGCTTCCTGCGCTACAACGCGAACAAGGCGCTGAACAACCTCGGCTACGAGGGCCTGTTCCCGGTGGATGAGACGAAGGTGTCGCCGGCGATTCTGGCGTCGCTGTCGCCGAACGCGGACGAGAACCACGACTTCTTCTCCGGTTCCGGCTCCTCCTACGTCATCGGCCGCGCGGAGGACACCCAGGACGACGACTGGGACTTCTAGGCACAAGCTTTACGACGCACCTTCGGTGGCCCCCGGTTCGCGCTTGCGAGCCGGGGATTTTTCTTGCCTCCCGTCTAGGTCCCTTGCGCCTCACCAGTAACAGCCCGGACTGGCCGTCGTCGGCGCTGACCCCGCACGGGGGCAGCATTGCGGGAGGCTGGAAAATCAATGTGCAGAACGTTATGCTGATCCGGTATCACTCGTGGCATCTGTGCCCATTCCGGCGTGAGCTGGACGGGGTGCAGGTGCCGTAGTCAGGAGGATCAGATGACCGCTGTGGCACCGCGGCTGGATAATTACGTCCCGCCGACACGCCCCGAGCCGACGGGTAACGCTCGTAAGGGCTCGAAGATTTACAAGCAACTCACCACGACTGACCACAAAGAACTGGGCATCATGTACATCATCATGTCCTTCGTCTGGTTCTTCGTGGCCGGCCTGATGGCACTGCTTATCCGCACCGAGCTGTTCAGCCCGGGCCTGCAGTTCCTGTCCAACGAGCAGTTCAACCAGCTGTTCACCATGCACGGCACCGTGATGCTGCTGGCTTTCGGTACCCCGATCGTCTGGGGCTTCGCCAACTATGTGCTGCCGCTGCAGATCGGCGCGCCGGACGTGGCCTTCCCGCGTCTGAACGCGTTCGGCTTCTGGGTGACCACCGTCGGCGTTGTCGCCATGCTCCTCGGCTTCATCACCCCGGGTGGCGCGGCCGACTTCGGTTGGACCATGTACATGCCGCTGGCTGACGCTGTGCACACCCCGTCCGTCTCCGCCAACCTCTGGGTTGTCGGCGTGGGCGCCACCGGTGTGGGCACCATCGCCTCCGCGGTGAACATGCTCACCACGGTGCTGACGATGCGTGCGCCGGGCATGACCATGTTCCGTCTGCCGGCGTTCACCTGGACCATCTTCGTCACCTCCATCATCGCCCTGATGATCTTCCCGCTGCTGACCGCTGCGGCGATGGGTGTGCTCTACGACCGTCTGCTGGGCGGCCACATCTACGACACCGCCAACGGCGGCACGATCCTGTGGCAGCACCTGTTCTGGTTCTTCGGCCACCCCGAGGTGTACGTCCTGGCGCTGCCGTTCTTCGGCGTGATCTCTGAGATCGTCCCGGTCTTCTCCCGCAAGCCGGTCTTCGGCTACATCGGCCTGATCTTCGCAACGCTGGCAATTGCCGGCCTGTCCATGGCTGTGTGGGCGCACCACATGTTCGCCACCGGCGCGATCCTGCTGCCGTTCTTCTCCTTCATGACCTTCCTCATCTCGGTCCCGACCGGCGTGAAGTTCTTCAACTGGCTGGGCACGATGTGGAACGGCCACCTCACGTTCGAGACCCCGATGCTGTGGGCAACGGGCTTCCTGTTCACCTTCCTCTTCGGCGGCCTGACCGGCATCATGCTGGCATCCCCGCCGCTGGACTTCCACCTGCACGACTCCTACTTCGTGGTTGCGCACTTCCACTACACCCTGTTCGGCACCGTGGTGTTCGCCTCCACCGCTGGCGTGTACTTCTGGTTCCCGAAGATGACCGGCCGCATGCTGGACGAGAAGCTGGGCAAGATCCACTTCTGGTTCACCGTCGTCGGCTTCAACATGACCTTCCTGGTCCAGCACTGGCTGGGCAACATGGGCATGCCGCGCCGCTACGCCGACTACCTGGACACCGACGGCTTCACGCTGCTGAACCAGGTCTCCACGGTTGGCGCCTTCATCCTGGGCATCGGCTTCCTGCCGTTCATCTGGAACGTGTTCAAGTCCTGGCGCTACGGCGAGATCGTCACCGTCGACGATCCGTGGGGCTACGGCAACTCCTTGGAGTGGGCAACCTCCTGCCCGCCGCCGCGCCACAACTTCACCGCCCTGCCGCGTATCCGCTCCGAGCGCCCGGCGTTCGAGCTGCACTACCCGCACATGGTGGAGACCCTGCGCCGCGAGGCGCACACCGGCCACCGCGACTCCAAGTAGTCGCCGGACACCGGCCTCCTGAACGAACCCCCGCTTCGGCGGGGGTTTTCGTCGTTTCAGGCCCACGGCATTCAGGAGTACCCTGACCCCGGTGACTGAGCAGATGATCGCCTCCGCCCACCAGCTCCTTACAGAGCGCGTCTCGTGCGACTACAAAGCCCGCAGCGAGGACCCAGACGACCCGCAGACGGTGCAGGCGATGCAGATGGCCATCAACCTGCCCAAGCAGGACCCGCCGAGCCGAAACCAGGTGCTTGCAGATGCCGCCCGCGCCGCCGTGGCCGTGTGCCTCGACCCGCGCGCCGGAGAGGACGGGTTTTGGCGCGACGCCGTAGACGCCTGGTACTCCCACCGCATCCGCAAAGTGGCCCGCCGCGCCCGCAACAAGGCCTGGGACGACGTGCAGGCGCTGCCCGGCGTCACCGTCGGCAACGTGCGCGCCTTCGTCCCCTCGGCGGTTGCAGACGTCCCGCACGCGATTGCGAAGCTGCAGATCAAAGGCACGGACATCGAGCCGGGGGAGGTGCTCCCGCGCGACCCGCACGTGCCGCTGATTGCTCTCGACGCGTCGCTGCACATGTCCGCGGGCAAGGCAGCGGCCCAGGCCGGCCACGCCTCGATGCTGCTCGCGGCCGCGCGCGACACTTCCTGGGTGCAGCAGTGGGCCGAGGCGGGCTTCCCGCTAAACGTGCGCGAGTTGCCCCGCGAGGAGTTCGCGGAGCTCGCCGCGCGCGCGAGTGCGGTGGCGGTGCGCGACGCCGGTTTTACTGAGGTCGCGCCCGGTTCCACCACAGCGCTCGCTATTGCTTAGCGACGAGCCTCCGCAACGCCCCGCGCACGACTTCCGCGTCTGTGGTGTCCCAGAACGCCGGGAGGCTGCGGCGGATGAACGAGCCGTAGCGCTTGGTCACCAACCGGTTGTCTAGCACGGCGACGACCCCGCGGTCGTCGACAGACCGCAACAGCCTGCCCGCACCCTGCGCCATGAGCAGGGAGGCGTGCGTGGCGGAAACCTCCATGAACCCGGAGCGGCCCGCGGCGTCGGCTGCGTTGGAGCGGGCCTGCAGGAGGGGATCGTCGGGGCGGGCGAAGGGGATGCGGTCGATGATCACCAGCGAGCAGGCGCTGCCCGGCACGTCCACGCCCTGCCAGAGGGTGAGTGTGCCGAACAGGCAGGAGTTCTCGTTTTTGGCGAAGGTGTCCACCAGCGTGCCGGTGGAGTCCTCGCCTTGGAGCAGGATGTCGAAGGGAAGGCGCGCCCGCATGGCTTTGGCGGCCTGTTCGGCGGCGCGGCGGGAGGAGAACAGGCCGAGGGTGCGCCCGCCGGCGGCGGTGATCAGCTCGGCGATCTCGTCGAGTGTCTCCGCGGACAGCCCGTCGCGGCCCGGGGTGGGCAGGTGGCGGGCGGTGTAGAGGATGCCGGACTTGCGCGGGTCGAACGGCGTGCCGGCGTCCAGCGAGTCCCAGGTGCCCTGCGGCAGGCCCCAGGCGGCGGCCATGGCGTTGAAGTTGCCGCCCACGGTCAACGTGGCGGAGGTGAGCACCACCGTCTTCTCGCCGAAGAGCCGCTCGTGCAAGAGGCCCGCCACCGACAGGGGAGCAACCGAGACGGAGTCGCCGTGACGGTCCGAACGGGTCAGCCACACCACGTCGGAGTGCTTGGCGGGGTCCGGCTCGTCGAAGACCTCGAGGATGCGCACCACCGCGTCGTGCAGGTCCTCCAAGTGGTTGCGCAGGTTGGCGCGTTCGGCGAACTTCTCCGGGTCGTTTTCGGACTCGCCGGGTGGGGCATCGGAGATGGCGGTGCGGGTCTTCCACAGGGCGTCGCGAAGCGCGGCGAAAGCGCCGCGGGCCGGTTCTGAGATGACCTCCCAGCGTCCCGGGGCCTCCAGGTCGATGGCGGCGGTGAAGTCGTCGATGACGCCTTCGAGCGTGTCGCGCTCCGCGCCCAGCTTGCCGGCGCGGCGGGCCGCCATCGCCAGGGCGCGCGCGGAGATCTCGTTGGTGGCCACGGAGGTGATGCGGCCGTCGAGCTCGTGGGCCTCGTCGATGATCACGGCGTCGTGCTCGGGCAGCACGGCCACGTCCGCGAGGGCGTCGATAGCCAAAAGCGCGTGGTTGGTCACCACGATGTCCGCGTCCTTGGTGCGCTCGCGCGCGAGCTCCGCGAAGCACTCCTCGCCGTGCGGGCAGCGCGTCGCGCCGAGGCATTCGTTGGAGGTCACGGACACCTGCCGCCACGCCATGTCCGGCACGCCGGGGACTAGATCGTCGCGGTCACCGGTCTCGGTGTCCTGCGCCCACTCGGCCACGCGTTTGACGTGCTTGCCCAGCCAGGACAGGTCCTCTTCCTCGATGAGGGACTCCGAAGGTGTGTCGTCAAGCATCAGCTTGTGCTTGCAGACGTAGTTGTTGCGGCCCTTTTGGATGGCAAAGGTGGGGCGCTCGGGCAGCAGCGGCTCGAGCGCGTCCGCCAGACGGGGCAGATCCCTATCGACGAGCTGCCGCTGCAACGCGATCGTCGCCGTCGACACCACCACGGTGGTGCCGTGCGCCTGGGCGTGCCGGATGGCGGGGACGAGGTAGGCCAGGGACTTACCGGTGCCCGTGCCCGCCTGCACGGCCAGGTGGCGCTCCGAGTCGAGGGCTTTTGTCACCGCCTCGGCCATCTTGACCTGGCCGGGGCGGCGCGAGCCGCCGAGGGACTCGACCGCGGCGGCGAGCAGGTCGGTGGTGGACTGGGTGAGCGGTTCGTCTGCAGACACGGCCTACTCGGTGGGCTCCGGGAAGCCGACGAACTTCGTCGGGATAGCCACCTCGCCGCGCGACAGGGCCAGGCCCTCCCACGGCAGCGTCTTGCGGGCGGCCGCGTGCAGCTCGCGGATCTCCTCAATGCCCGGCTGGCCGTCCACGATTTCGCCGTCGCGGATCAGCGGCACCGTCATCTGGCGGTACTCCAGGTTCTGCTTGCGCGGCACCTCCACGCCGAGCGGGTGGATCACCTCGCCCACCGCCACGCCGGAGGAGCGGTAGGCGCGAAGCGCGGACTTGCCGCCGCCGTAGGTGACCTTGCCGGAGGAGCGCTTGGCCACCGGGTGGCCGTCCACCTCCACCAGCTTGTACACCAGGCCCGCGGTGGGGGCGCCGGAGCCGGTGACCACGGAGGTGCCCACGCCGAAGCCGTCCACCGGGTCGCCGCGCAGGCCGGCGATGGCGAACTCGTCCAGGTCGGACGAGACGATGATGCGGGTGTTAAAAGCCCCGGCCTCGTCCAGCTGCTTGCGCACACGCCTAGAGACGATGCCCAGGTCGCCGGAGTCGATGCGCACCGCACCCAGCTCGGTGCCGGCAACCTCGAGCGCGTTTTCCACGCCCTTGGTGATGTCGAAGGTGTCCACCAACAGCGTGGTGTCCACGCCGAGGGAGTCGATCTGGCCCTTGAACGCGGCCTTCTCGTCCGGGTTGCCGTCCTCGTCCACGTGCAGCAGCGTCCAGGAGTGGGCGGAGGTGCCGGAGGCGGGGATGCCGTAGCGCAGGGAGGCCTCCATGTTGGAGGTGGCGTTGAAGCCGGCGATGTAGGTCGCGCGCGCGGCGGAGACGGCGGCCTGCTCGTTGGTGCGGCGCGAGCCCATCTCGATGATCGGGCGGCCGTCCGCGGCCGAGACCATGCGCGACGCGGCCGAGGCCACGGCGGAATCGGAGTTGAGGATGGATAAAAGGACCGTCTCCAAGATCACGCACTCCGCGAACGTGCCGCGCACCGTCATAATCGGCGAGTACGGGAAGTACAGCTCGCCTTCGCGGTAGCCGTCGATCTGCCCGGAGAATCTGTAGTTTTCCAGGTACTCGCGCGCCTCAGGGGAGAGGAAGTCCGCGGAATCCAGCTGGTCTTGGGTGAAGCGGAACTTGGTGATCGCGTCGAGCACCCGCTCAGTGCCTGCGACCACGCCGTAGCGGCGCTCGTTGGGCATGCGGCGGCCGAAGACCTCGAAGACGCAGTCGCGCTGCGCGGTGCCGTCCTTGATCGCGGCGTCGAGCATGGTCAGCTCGTACATGTCCGTGAAAAACGCGGTGGAGCCGCGCGTGCCGGTGGAGTGGGTGGGAGTGTCGTTCATGGTGAGACAGCGTACCCTGCTGGTACGAGAAGGTAAGGTGGTGCACATGTTTTCCTCAGCCGATTTTCCTGCGGCCAGCCGCGCGGAGCGCATGGGTTCGCCGCTGGCAACCCCGGAGTTGGACGAGGCCATCGACGTGGACGTGGCCACGAGCGAGAACCTGCCCTGGCTGTGCATCGTGTGGGACGACCCGGTCAACCTGATGAGCTATGTCACCTACGTGTTCCAGACCGTGCTGGGCTACGACCGCAAGCGCGCCCAAGAGCTGATGATGCAGGTCCACACCGAGGGCAAAGCCGTGGTCTCCTCGGGCGAGAAGGACAAGGTGGAAACCGACGTGAAGAAGCTGCATACCGCGGGGCTTTGGGCCACAATGCAGCAGGCAGGGTAGGGGAGAATCGATGCAGCCGTGGCGTAAGAAGAAGGGACTGATGCGCTCGACGCCGAAATACACCACCGTTTTCGGCCCGATGGAGCGCGAGGTCATCGGCGACCTGACCGCCACCGTGTCCGAGGCGCTGATCGCGCGTGCCCAGTCCGCGCCGAAGGACGAGTTCGCGGAGATGCTCGGCGTCGCTACCGGCCACACCGAGGCACCCGAGGACCCGCGCCTGGCGCGCCTTTTGCCCAATTTCGAGCGCGAGGGCGACGAGGAGTTCGACGGCGACAACGGCCTGCTTCGCAGCCTGCACGAAAACGACATCATCAAGGCCAAGCTGATCAACCTGCAGGTGGTCAACACCGCGCTCGGTCCCACCGGCGGCGTCGAGGTGACCATCGAAGAGGACGAGGCCCACCAGTTCATCGCCGCGCTCAACGACATGCGCCTCTACGCCTCCGCGGACGACTCCGGCAGCGAGGCCGCGCGCGAGGACCGCCAGCGCCTCATCGACTGGCTCGCGTTCTGCCAGGACTCCCTCCTCGAAGCCCTCATGGGCTAGGGGTTTCGCCCGCAGCTTTACGACGACCTCCGGTCCGCCACCGCTCAGCCGCACCCGGCCCGGATCCGGCGAACCCGCTAGACTCCAACCACGATGAGCGAACACAACCACACCCCCGAGGGCTGGGGCTACGGCCAGACCGGGCAGCCGGGCTACGGCAAGCCGTTCCAGCGACCGTTCTCGCACCCGGAGCGCCAGCAGCCGGCGTTTGGCGAGCCTGCACAGCCGTACAACCCGTACGCGACCCCGCAGCAGCAGGGACAGTACGGCCAACCAGTCCAGTTCGGCCAACCCCAGTACAACCAAACCCCCGGAACCAAACGGGTGTCGAAGCGAAAGGCGCAGCGCCAAACGGGCCTGAAGCTCGCCGGCGGCTTCCTCGCCACCATCTGGGTCGTGTTCATCCTGGAGCTGGTGTTCCCGTGGCTGCAGGCGTTTGGCATTCACCCGTTGGACGTGTCCTCCCTGCCGTTCATTTTCACCTCTCCGCTGCTCCACGCGAATCTGGAGCACATCATTTCCAACTCGATCCCGGGCGCGATCTTCGCGTTCTTGGTGGGCTACTCCGGCAAGCGTGTGTTCTGGGAGGTCACCACGTTCGTGGTGATCATCGGGGGCTTAGGCACCTGGCTGCTCGGCGGTGTGGGCACGAACCACATCGGCGCCTCCGGGCTGGTGTACGGGTGGCTTGCGTATCTGATCATCCGTGGCTTCTTCAACCGCTCCATCAGCCAGATCATCACCGGCCTTATCCTCGGCTTCTTCTACTCCGGCCTGATCTTCGGGCTGCTTCCGGGCACGGAGGGCGTGAGCTGGCAGGCGCACCTGTTCGGCACGATCGGCGGCCTGGTCGCAGGCATGGTGATCACCTCCGACGACCCGCCAGAGCTGGTGGCAAAGCGCGAGGCCAAAGCGCGTTCGTTGCAAAATCCTGGCCAGCGATAGGATTGCCGGCGTGAACACTTTCGCCGGCAACCCAAACTCAGCACCGATCGGACTTTTCGATTCCGGCGTCGGCGGCCTGACCGTCGCCCGCGCGGTGATGGACCAGCTGCCGGGCGAATCCCTGATCTACATCGGCGACACCGCCCACGGACCCTATGGCCCGCAGCCGATCGCGGACGTGCGCGCGCACTCGCAGCGCATCGCCGACGAGCTGGTGGAACGCGGCTGCAAGATGCTGGTCATCGCCTGCAACACCGCCACCGCCGCGTTCCTTCACGACGCCCGCGAGCGCTACGACATCCCCGTCATCGAGGTGATCCAGCCCGCCGTGCGCCGCGCAATCGCCACCACGCGCAACAACAAAATCGGCGTGATCGGCACCGAAGGCACCGTGAAGTCCGGCGCGTACCAGGACCTGTTTTCCATCCACCCGGGCCTTGAGGTCACCGCCCAGGCCTGCCCGGAGTTCGTGCCGTTTGTGGAGCAGGGCAAGACCTCCGGCAAGGAAGTCCTCGAGGTAGCCCGGGGCTATTTGGCGCCGCTGCGCGACGCGGACGTGGACACGCTCGTGCTCGGCTGCACCCACTACCCGCTGCTCTCCGGCGTGATCCAGCTGGCCATCGGCGACGAGGTCGCGCTCGTCTCCTCCGCCGAGGAGACCTCGAAGGATGTGCTGCGGGTGCTCACGGAGGGCGACATGCTTAATAGCGCCACTGCCGCCCCCACCCACATCTTCGAATCCACCGGCGACCCCGACACCTTCGACGCGCTCGCCCGGCGCTTCCTCGCCCCGCCGGTGCACGCCGTGGGCCGCGATTAGGGCTTGACAGCCGGTCAGAGTGCGGTTTTGATCAGGGGTAATAGTTCAGCCCGCCTTCCAGCTGTAATGCTGGTTGAGTGGGCTGGATCTCTAATTGGGGGATGAGGCTCGGTCAGCCACACAACTAGGAGAATTTAAGGATTCACTAGGAAAATGTGCCCCATTCATGGCAGAGTGATTCCATGCAGTTGACCATCCTCGGGTGCTCCGGGAGCCTGGCCGCGCCCGGTAACCCAGCTTCCTCCTACGTCATCTCCGTGCCTGGTGAAACGGATGTGGTGATGGACTTCGGTCCGGGAGCGCTCGCCGCCATGCAGGAGCGGTTCGACCCGTCTGCGGCGCACGTCATCTTCAGCCATCTTCACGCCGACCACTGCTCGGACTTCCCGTCGCTGCTTGTGTGGCGCCGTTACCACCCCTCGGCCCCGGCGCAGCAGCGCCACCGGCTGATCGGCCCCTCGTACGCGCCGGAGCACTTGGGGCGGATGAGCGCGGACGCGCCGGGGGAGCAGGACGACTTTACGGACACCTTCGAGTTCACCACCTGGCGCGCCGGGCAGCCGGAGCAACTCAGCGGTCTGACCATCACGCCGTTCGACGTGATCCACCCGGCACAAGAGTCGCATGCGCTGCGCATCGAGGACGCCGCCGGCAAGGTCATCACGTTCTCCGGCGACTCCGGGTACACGCCAACGCTCATCGACGCCGCACGCAACGCCGACTACTTCCTCTGCGAAGCCGCCTGGGGCGCAACCTCCGAAGGCAAGGCGGAGGGCATGCACCTGTCCGGTAAGGAAGCTGGCCGCATCGCTCGCGAAGCAGGGGTGAAGACCCTGGTGCTGGTGCACATCCAGCCGTGGACGGACCCGGAGGAGGTCCTCGCCGCTGCCCGCACCGAGTTTGACGGCGAGATCATCCTGGGCAAGGCCGGCGCCACCTTCGAGCCGTAACCGCCTGCGTTGCGCGCAGTGGCAGTGAGGGCAACTTAATGTGTTAAGTTAACCAGCACAATGACCGGTTCCGCTCGTCTACTTCAGGTGGTCAGTCCAGGGCCGGTTTTCTAAATTTCGGGGAGCTACATGGGTGCCCTCCGAACGTGATCAATCAAACGCTTTGAGCGTAGCAATCCGACGAATCGACATTGCCGAACTGCGTTACCCTTGGACGCATGACTGATTTTTCGCGCCTGGACGGCCGCGCCTTCGACCAACTGCGCCCTGTGCGCATCACCCGCGGCTTCACTTCCAACCCGGCGGGCAGTGTGCTCGTGGAGTTCGGCAACACCCGCGTCATGTGCACCGCCTCCGTGGAGGAGGGCGTGCCGCGCTTCAAGAAGGATTCCGGCGAGGGCTGGCTCACCGCCGAATATGCCATGCTCCCGTCCGCCACCCACGAGCGCATGCCGCGCGAGTCCATGAAGGGCAAGGTCAAGGGCCGCACCCATGAGATCTCGCGCTTGGTGGGCCGCTCCCTGCGCGCCGCGGTGGATCTGAGCCAGCTCGGCGAGAACACCATCCAGCTCGACTGCGACGTCCTCCAGGCCGACGGCGGCACCCGCACCGCCTCGATTACCGGCGCGTACGTCGCGCTTGCGGACGCCATCGCGGTGCTCAAGGAGCGCGGCGTGGTCCCGGGCGAGCCGCTGCTCAAGCCGATTGCCGCCGTATCCGCCGGCATCATCGACGGCCACGTGTGCCTGGACCTGCCCTACGAGGAGGACTCCCGCGCCGAGGTGGACCTCAACGTGGTCATGCAGGAGGGCGGCAACTTCGTGGAGATCCAGGGCACCGGCGAGCATGGCCTGTTCGGCCGCGAGCAGCTCGGCGAGATGCTGGATGTCGCGGCCAAGGGCTGCGAGGAGCTCATCGCGGCGCAGAAGGCGGCGCTGGGATGGTAAAGGTCCTCGTCGCTTCCAGGAACCAAGGCAAGGTGCGTGAGCTTGAGCAGGTGTTGCGCGAGCTCGCCATCGAGGGGGTGGAGCTTGTTTCGCTTCACGACGCTCCGTCGTACCCCGACCCCGTCGAAGACGGCCTCACTTTCGTGGACAACGCCCTGCTCAAGGCCCGCGCCGGGGCAAAGGCCACGGGCCTGCCGTGCGTGGCCGACGACTCTGGCCTGACCATCAAGGCGCTCAACGGCATGCCGGGCATACTGTCCGCCCGCTGGTCCGGCAACCACGGCGACGACCAGGCCAACAACGACCTGCTGCTCGCCCAGATGGCGGACATCAACGAGCGCGCCGCCGCGTTTGTGTCCTGCTGCGCCCTGGCCTCCCCGGACGGGCAGGAGTTCACAGCCGAGGGCCGCTGGGAGGGCGAGCTGCTGCGCGAGCCCCGCGGCGAGAACGGCTTCGGCTACGACCCGCTGTTTGCACCCGCCGATGCCGACGGCCGCTCCTCCGCAGAGCTGACGCCTGAGGAGAAGAATGCGCGCTCCCACCGCGGCAAGGCGCTACGCGCGCTCGCCCCGCACATAGCGGCGCTGAAGTGACGCAATTCGTTACAGTGTGCTTATGAAGAAAACGATTGCACTTGTAGGAACTGTTCTCGCCTCCGGCGCGCTTTTGACCGGCTGCGGCCAGAAGGGTGACTTCGACGGCGAATGGACCGGCGACATCACCGCGACCCAGGAAGGCAAAGGCGGCGGCCACGCCACCATCACTATCGACGGCAAGGACTGCGACTGGCAGATGACCGAGACCGACGGTGAAACCAACGAGGCGAACTGCCTGCGCGACGACAAGGAGTTCAAGCTCGAGGATCCGCTGACCCACCAGGACCTGAAGTACGACGCCGAGCGCAGCGGCGACACCCTCACCCTGAGCCCGCAGAACGATCAGGCAGAAAAGGTCGGCGTGATGGTGCTGACCAAGACCACCGAAAAGTAAACCGGCTCTGACAAGACAAAACCCGGCAGGTTTTCCCTGCCGGGTTTTGTCTTGTGCTTAGGGGAGCTGGAACTTCTCCGTGACTTCCTTGCGACGTTTGGCTTCCACGATAAACGACATGAACGGCACAACTCCGGACAGAGCGGTGGTAATCCAGGTGCCCGCGGACCAGCGGGCCTTGGACCCAAGGTTCAGCGACGCCATCAGAAAAGCCACAAACGCGAAGCCGTGCACGCGGGCCACCCAGGACAAGTAATCGACGTTCATGTCAAAGCCGTACTGCATGATCATGCGGGTAATAAGCAGGAGGAACAGCACACCAGTGATCCACGCGGTGATAGTGAAAAACGTGAGCGCCTGCTTCACGCGACGCTGGCGTTCCGGGTGGATGCGCGCGGGCTGAGTTTGCGGGGTCGGCTGCGTCATGCTGATTCACCTTTACCTTCAATGTTCGTGTTTCGGCGCGGGGCCACGAGCTTGTTGTATTCCTCCACGCCCAGCTCGGGGCGAGAGGGGAGGAAGTCCTCGTCGATCGCCGTGGGTTCCTTCATCTCGCCGTACTTGGCAAGGTCGGCCTCGTAGAGGTCGTCCATGGTCAAGCCGGCGTTTTCGGCGTCGATTTTCTCGTTCTCCATGCGCATACCCACGCGGTAGGCGTAGACGAAAAACGCCGCGAAGCACGGCCATTGCAGGGCGTAGCCCAGGTTTTGGAACGTTCCCGAGCCGGACTGGTAGCGCTCCCACTGCCAGCGGGCGAGCAGGAGACAGGTCACGGCTGCTGCGATCAGCAGCACGATGTGCCACCAGCGCACGCGGATGCGCTCGCGTTGGGGCACCGCCTCGGTGCTCTCAACTGCCTTGTTCTCTTCGCTCACAGCTGGTCAGTCTACCCGGCAACCTTAAAAGGCCAAACGAAAGTTTGACTGCCGCATTTTTAATTGCATCTTATTTATATGTCGTTGCAAATGGCCGGGTTCCGGTTAACGATTGCCGCGGACCACTGTGTAGTATCCATCAACGACGCGCCCGTGGCGGAATTGGCAGACGCGCTGGATTTAGGTTCCAGTGCCTTATGGCGTGAGAGTTCAAGTCTCTCCGGGCGCACCGAGTTTTATGGGGGTAGTGGGGGCGATTCGGGATTCTTAGAGATTCTCGTGTTTTAAACAGCTCGAATTGTCTTCAGAAAGTTTCCCCAGCGCGTTGTAGGGATGTCCACCCCTTCAACCCTTAGAGGGTGATAAGCGGATGGTTCACTAATTGACAGAAGTCTGTGAACTGCTTATATGCCGTTGCCCCTCTCCTGCCTATGGGTTATGTTTTCTCTGGAATTTCCCTGTCTTCGGTGTGTCCGTTGAACGGGGTGTCGGAAACGGGTTGGCCACGTGCTGCTCGGCGAGTGAAAGGCGGAATTTGTGTTAAATAGTCCAGCAAGCACTAGATCGCGGTGGGGGGTGTTCGTTGTATTGATGTCTGTGCTGGCGCTATTGTTCGGTTCGTTTACCGTACCTGCGACGGCTAAGGCCCAGATAGTGGGCGCGCAAGCGCAGTACAATAGCAATGTTGCCCTCCAGAGTGGTCCCGATATCGAGTTTGATTTTGAAGGGAATACTGGCGCCAATGTGCAGAGTGCTTCACTCTTCCCTTGGACGGTTCAATACGACGGGCGCAGTGAATCATTCTGGGCGTACTGCATTGAACCGAGTGTGGCTCTCGGCAACGAGGGTGGTACCTGGTCGGGTAAGGTTGTCGATTCTGCCCAGTACACCGGCGGTGAGAATAAGCTAGGTTCTACTAATCCGGAGGCTAAGGAACGTGCGGAAAAGATAAACTGGATTGTCAGTAACTCTTACCCACATCTATCGCCTGCAGAGATGGGGTTCCCTAACGCAACGATTCCTGACATCGTGCCGGCGACAGCCGCAGCAGTGTGGGTTATTTCGGCTGACGCCACTATCGACCGCAGCGAACTGGAAGATGGCCAGTTGGCCATCTTCGACTATTTGATGAACAACGTGAAGCCGTTGCCGATGGACTCGGAGTACTCGGGTAAGTTTATCCAGTCTGACGCCCAGGACGTGGTCCTTGTCCCTCCGAGGAACGCACCGAAGCCAAAGATTTCTACCACCGCGTCGTTCTCTGAAAGCGAACTGGTTAAAACCTCCCCGGGTCAGGCACCGACAGACTACGTGTGGGACACCGTTAACATTGAAAATATCTACCCGGGGTATGAGTACACGCTGCGTGGCGAACTCTTCCGGAAGGATGCGAACGGTAAACTCAGGTCGGAAGACGTTTCCACGGAGTCGTTCAAGACATCGGATCCTAAATTCACGGTTACTAGCGAAAACGCAGATGGCACTGTTTCCGGAACGATCGTGGTTCGACTCAGCGATGCCGAAGATATCGAGAAGGGCGAGGTTGGGGTCGTCTATGAACGCCTCACGGCGAATGGCATCACCGCTGATGGCCTACCCCAAGTTGGCAATCATCTAATCGCTGCACATGAAGATCCGAATGACGAAAGCCAAATCGTAAAACCGTACTGGACAGAGACGCCGACTTCTCAGACATCACCAGATTCTCCGGGCACTTCGAACCCGGTAGTCCCACCGACGCCAGCGACTGAGGAGACTACGACGGTGACGCCGACTGTTACCGAGACTGCTCCTGCAGTGACGACGACGCAGCCGGGTAAGACGGTTGTTACGACCGAGCCGGATGTGACTACGACGCAGCCGGGTAAGACGACGACTGAGACCCAGCCTGATGTGACCACAACGCAGCCGGGGAACACGGTTGTTACGACCGAGCCGGATGTGACCACGACGCAGCCGGGTAACACGGTTGTCACCACTGAGCCGGATGTCACGACGACGCAGCCGGGTAAGACGACGACTGAGACCCAGCCTGATGTGACCACAACGCAGCCGGGGAACACGGTTGTTACGACCGAGCCGGATGTGACCACGACGCAGCCGGGTAACACGGTTGTCACCACTGAGCCGGATGTCACGACGACGCAGCCGGGTAACACGGTTGTCACCACTGAGCCGGATGTGACCACGACGCAGCCGGGTAACACGGTTGTCACGACCGAGCCGGATGTCACGACGACGCAGCCGGGTAACAGGGTTGTCACCACTGAGCCGGATGTCACCACGACGCAGCCTGGTACGACAGTCACCAGCACGGCTCCGGCCGTCACGGTGACTGAAACTCCGACAGTGACTACGACGAATCCGAATGAAACCGTTACTACTACGGTGAAGCAGGGCTTCAAACCGAACCCGGAGATCCGCACCGTTGCGGAGTTCAAGGACGGAGTGAACGTTGTTCAGAACGGCAGCACAGTTGTGGACACCGTGTACTACTCCGGTCTGGTTGCGGGTAAGAGCTACACGTTGGATGCGAAGCTCGTCGATAAGCAGGATGCGAATAACGTCCTCGGTACCGGTGCTGTGACCTTTGTGGTCCCGGGCACCGAGGGTGAGCTGGCAAACGGCAACGTCAAGGTCGAAATCGCCGTGACCAACGCCCCGAACCCGGTTCAGGCTGCGGTTGCGTTCGAGCGTCTGACTTCCAAGGATGTCAACAAGGCAGGCGAGGAAACCGACGGTAAGAAGTCGAACCCGATCGCCGACCACGAGGACATCGCTGATGAGGACCAGACGGTCCGCACCGTGTTTGAGCCGAGCATCGCGACCAACGCGAAATTCAAGGATGGCTCGACTGAGATTGCTGCTGGCAACACCGTCATCGACACTGTCGATTACAAGGGCCTGGTTCCGGGCAAGGAATACACCCTGTCTGCGAAGCTGATGGAGCGTATCGGTGACCAGGCGCCGTACCAGGAGGGCAACGTTCTGGGCACCGGCACCACGACCTTCACCCCGGAGACCACCGACGGTTCCGTCGAGGTCGAAATCAAGGTCAACGACGATGTGACCAAGCCGGTTGATGCCGCTGTTGCTTTCGAGGATCTGACCTCCACGGTTGTTGACAAGGCTGGTCAGGACAACCCGAAGGGTGGGGACACCCCGGAAACGTCCGACGACAACCCGATCGCTGAGCACAAGGACATCAACGACGCTAACCAGACTGTTGGTGCGCCGCACATCTCCACCAACGCGAACTTTGAAAAGGGTTCGTCCGAGGTGATCAACGGTGCTGTGGTTGTGGACACTGTCACCTACGCCGGTCTCGTGCCGGGCAAGGAGTACACCCTCACCGCGCAGCTGATCGATAAGGCTGACGGCAAGACCGTTCTGGGCACCGGCAAGAAGACCTTCACCCCGAAGGAAGCCAACGGCTCTGTCGATGTGAAGATCACTGTGGATAATGCTCCGGAAGGCCGTGTCGTTACCGCCGCTGTTGCTTTCGAGGAGCTGACCTCCACTGAGGTTGATAAGACCGGCAACGACAACCCGAAGGGTGGCGACACCCCGGAGACGTCTGACGACAACCCGATTGCTGAGCACAAGGAGATCGACGATGAGGACCAGACGGTCCGTAACCCGAAGATCTCCACGAACGCGAACTTCGCCAACGGTGCCCAGGAAGTCAAGAACGGCGTTGCTGTGGTTGACACCGTCACCTACGAAGGCCTCGTGCCGGGCAAGGTGTACACCCTGACCGCTGACCTTATTAATAAGGCAGACGGCAAGACCGTTCTCGGTTCCGGCAACAAGACGTTTATCCCGTCTGCGCCGAATGGTTCGGAGGACGTGACCATCGTTGTCAGCAACGCGCCGGAGGGCGAGACTGTCACCGCTGCTGTTGCCTTCGAGACGCTGACCTCTACGCAGGTTGACCGCACTGGCAAGGACAACCCGAAGGGTGGCGACACTCCGGAGACGTCTGACGACAACCCGATTGCTGAGCACAAGGACATCAACGACAAGGATCAGACCGTGCGCAGCCCGCGCATCGCGACCAACGCGAACTTCGCGGATGGTGCGAAGCAGGTTGAGAACGGCACTGTCGTTGTGGACACCGTTGAGTACTCCGGGCTGGTGAAGGACAAGACCTACACCCTGACCGCTGAACTGAAGGAGCGCCTCGGCGAGGCTGCTCCGTTCCGTGAGGGCCGCACGATCGGCACTGGTACCGAGACCTTCACGGCTGAAGCTGAGAACGGCAAGGTCGATGTCCGCATCACCGTCGAGGGCCTGAACGAGGGCGAGCAGGTTGCTGCCGCTGTTGCCTTCGAGGAGCTGACCTCCACCGAGGTCGACCGCAACGGCAACGACACCCCGGACGCTCCGGGTGCGAACAAGATCGCTGAGCACAAGGACATCAACGACGACAAGCAGACCGTCGAGGGTCCGGTGAACACGCCGACGACGGAGCCGTCCACCACCACGGAGGAGACCACTCCGAAGGAGACCACCTCCGAGGAGCCGACTCCGACCACGACGATCCAGCTGATTCCGAGTACTGATCCGTCTGCGCCGGGCGAGGCCACCGAGGAGACCCCGATCGTCCCAGTCCCGTCCGGGGAGACCTCCGAGGAACCTGTGCCGTCGACGACGATTCAGCTGATCCCGTCCACCGAGACGACCGCTCCGACCACGGACGTGTGCAAGCCGGTCACGTCGACCAGCACCGTTCCGGGCACCACCGAGCCGGGTACGACCGAGCCGGGGACCACGGTACCGGGCACCACCGGTCCGGACACCACTGTCCCGGGTACCACGGTCAAGGAGTCCACGACCGAGGTGACCACGGTTCCGGAGACTTGCGTTTCCACCACTGAGGAGGAACCGACCCCGGAGACCTCTGATGAGTCCACGACGACGGTCCCGGCACAGCCGGGCACGTCCGAGAAGACGACTGAGCAGACGACCGAGCCGACGAAGGTGACCACCTCCGAGCAGCCGACGAAGCCGACCACTCCGGTGGTTCCGTCGAACACGACCACTCCGGTTGTGCCGCCGGTGGTGTGGTTCCCGAACCCGCAGATCGGTACGACTGCTGACTTCGCCAACGGTGCGAAGGAAGTTGTCTCCGGCACCGTGGTCAACGACACGGTCAAGTACCAGGGCCTGGTCCCGGGCAAGACCTACACGCTGACCGCTGAGCTGGTGAGCAAGGACGTCTACAACGAGCTGGTGAACCGCGACGCCTACGGCGACGCCATCATCGGCACCGGCACCAAGACCTTCACCGCGTCGGAGACCGGTAACGGCTCCGTGGTTGTGGAGATCCCGGTTGTAGACGGCATCGACACCCCGGTCCGTGCGGCTGTCGCCTTCGAGACGCTGACCTCCACCGAGGTCGACCGCGAGGGCAACGACAACCCGCAGGGCGGCGAGACACCGAACGACGTCTCGGACGACAACCCGATCGCTGAGCATAAGAACATCAACGATCAGAACCAGACGGTTCGCAGCCCGAACGTCCCGGAGAACTCCGAGCCGTTCATCGGCACCAACGCGAACTTCGCTGAGGGTGCCACCGAGGTTGTGGCTGGCGCCACTGTGGTGGACACCGTCCGCTACACCGGCCTGGTTCCGGGCAAGACCTACACCCTGACCGCGGACCTCGTTGCCAAGCGCAGCGGCGCCATCATCGGCCAGGGCGAGAAGCAGTTCGTCGCATCCGAGGCTGGCTACGGTTCTGTCAACGTCGACATCACCGTCGCCTCCTGGGTGACCAACCCGGTCTACGCTGCAGTGGCCTTCGAGCGCCTCACCTCTGTCGAGGTGGACGCGCAGGGCAACGAGCAGCCGGCAGGCAACCGCGTGCCGCAGCAGATCGCCGAGCACCGCGACATCAACGATGCCGCACAGACGGTGATCACCCCGGGTACCAGCGAAGGCCGTGACATCCCGGGTGAGCCGGGTGTGTCCACCAACGCTGACTTCTCCAAGGGCGCTGAAGTTGTCAACGGTGCCGTGGTGCGCGATGTGGTCAAGTACTGGGGCCTGGTCCCGGGCGCGACCTACACCGCAACCGCACAGCTGATGGAACGCCTCGGCGAGTCCGCTCCGTACACCGAGGGCCGCGTACTGGGTACCCAGTCCGTGACCTTCACCCCGGAGGCTGCCTACGGCGAGATTGTGGTGGAGATCCCGGTGACCAACGCTGAGGGTGCCGTCCCGGCAGCCGTGGCGTTCGAGACCCTGACCTCCACCGAGGTTGACCGCAACGGCGACGAGAACCCGAAGGGTGGCAACACCCCGGACGACGTCACCGACGACAACCCGATCGCTGAGCACAAGGACATCAACGACGGCTACCAGACGGTCGAGACCAGCGAGGGCGACACCCCGCCGGCCGAGAAGACCACCCCGGCAACGACCACGCCGTCGACGACCACCCCGGGCGCACCGGCTGAGGAGACCACCCCGGCTTCCTCCACCCCGGCGCCGACCACGGCTCCGGGTGAGGAGGGCAGCTCTGACTTCGACAAGAAGAAGCTGTGGTGGCTGCTGCTCATCCCGGGCCTGGGCATGATCCCGGCAGTGCTCGGTGGCGGCAACGGCTCGTCCAAGCCGGCGCCGAAGCCGGCCCCGGCACCGCAGGAGAGCAAGCCTGCTCCGGCACCGTCCAGCCAGCCGGCGCCTGCGCCGGTGGGCCAGCCGGTCCCGGCTGACAGCCCGCGTGGCGAGATCAAGCAGATCCCGTCCGGCGGCACCGTCCTCGAAAAGGACATGCCGGCCTACATCTAGGCGCTGACGGCGCCGCCCACACCAGGGCGGCGCCGGGCATAGCCCGCAGGCCATAACCGACAAGGCCCCGCACACCCGAATGGGCGTGCGGGGCCTTTGGTCGTCGAAAAGCTTAGATGCTCCAGTCGCGCAGGATGCGGCCCACGTGGCCGGTGGCCTTCACGTTGTACTGGGCCGTCTCGATGGTGCCCTTGCCGGCGTCGTCCACAGATACCAGGAAGGTGGAGCGGATGACGCCCTGGACCACCTTGCCGTAGTTCTTTTTCTCGCCGAACGCGCCGTAGGCCTCCAGGGTCTCCTTCGACGGGTCCGACAGCAGCTCGACGGAAAGGTCGTGGTCCGCGCGGAATTTCGCCAGCGCCTCCGGTGTGTCAGGGCTGATGCCGAGGACCTTCACCCCGGCGTCGTCGAACTGGCTGAAGTTCTCGGTGAAATCGCACGCCTCGGTGGTGCAGCCCGGGGTGTTGGCGCGCGGGTAGAAGTACACGATCACGCGGGAGCCGGCGAAGTCCTTCAGGGAGACGGTCTCGCCGCGGTCGTTGGACAGTGCAAAATCGGGGGCGGTGTCGCCGGTATCTAGGCGGATGCAGTCAGTCATACCACCCCGTTTTACACTAAGCTGATACCTCGGCGGCGGAAACGCCGAACGACAAAACTTTTAACAATCTGAGGAGCAATTTCCCATGGCACGTGACATCCACGACATCGAACGCGACCTCGAGCGCACCCGCAACCAGCTCGCCAGCACCCTGGACGAGCTCGCGGACCGAACCAACCCGAAGACCCTGGCCGGCAACGCCAAGTCCGAGGCCGCCAACTGGCTGCAGGACGAGACGGTGCAGAAGGTCATCGGCGGCGTTGTTGCCGGTATCGCAGTCCTGATCAGCATCAAGGCCTACAACGGCCGCAAGCGCAAGAGCGAGCTCAAGGAACTGCAGAAGCTCCTGGCCAACCGCTAATCGACGCACCAAAGGTAACCCCCGCACATGTCCACCTCCATCTCTGGCAGCACCCCCGAACCGGGCCGCGGAAAGCACCGGCTCGAAGACCAGGACGACAGGCTTGACGGCCTGAGCGACGGCGAGGAAACACAACAGCGCCGCAAGTGGTGGCCGATCGTGGCCATCATCGCGATCGCGCTGGTGCTGCTGCAGCTTGCGATCTTCGCGTTCCGCAACAACGACGACGAGCCTGCCGGCACCGACGCCGCCAGTGAGGTGCCGGTGGGGGAGAGTGCGGCGCCGTCGGCAGGCGAGGCCCCTGAGGGCGCGACGGAGCAGGAGCCGGGCGAGGAGTCCCCTGTGCCCACGGAGGGCGGCTACGTCGACCCTGAGGGCGAGCAGGAGATGCAGTACGAGGCTGCGCCGGGCCAGTTCGACGGCATCGAGGGGATGGCCTTGAGTGTCGGCGGGGACATCGCCGCGGTGGACCCGGTGCAGCTGACGGAAGCTGGCGCGCTGATCCCGCCGGCGGACGTCTCACGCCTGGGCTGGTACTCCGCCTCGGCCGTGCCGGGGGCAGAGGGTGCCGTGGGTTCGTCGGTGATCACCGGCCACATTAACTACCAGGGCCAGGGCACCGGGTACGCCGCCCGCTTCGCCAACATGGCGGTGGGCCAGGAGTTCGACGTGCTCATCGACGGCACGCCGCGCACCTTCCGCGTCACCCAGGCGCCGTACCGGCTGCCGAAGGGCTCGGACTTCCCGCCGGAGGTCAACGACGCCACCGGCCCGAACCGCCTGGTGCTGATCACCTGCGGCGGCCAGTTCGTCGGCGGGGCCCTGGGGTACGCCGACAACATCATCACCATCGCGGAGCCGGTCGCGCCGTCGGCGCCGCCGGCACCGCCTGCGGTCTAGCCCGAGTTCTCATTCCTACCGCGCCGATGCGCTGCACGAAACGCAGTGTGTCGGCGCGGTTTTTGGGTTACGCTCAAACAGAACCAGAAAGGGCATATCAATGACGAATGAGCACGCGCAGACTACGCACGATCCGGAACTCGAACAGATGCGGCCCAGCAAGAAGCCGCTGTGGATCGCGGTGGCGCTGATTGCGGCGCTGGCGCTGGTGCTGACGTTCGCGGGGCCGTCGATACGCGCCGCGTTTTCGCCTGAGACCACAACCTCCGCCGACGGGGAGGCGGGCTACAACGACGTGGACGTCCACTTCCTCGGGATGATGGTGCCGCACCACGAGCAGGCCATTGACATGTCGGACGTCCTGCTGGCCTCGGATGTGGACGACGCTCAAGTTCGCGACCTCGCGCAGCGCATCAAGGACGGCCAGGAGCGCGAGAACGAGCAGATGCGAGCCTGGGCTGACGAGTGGGGCATCCAGGACGACATGGAGCACCACTCCAAACACATCGCCAACGGCATGTTCCACCCGGAGCAGATCGCAGAGTTCGAATCAAAAACCGGCGACGAGCTGCGCACCGCGTTTTTGGAGATGATGCACTTCCACCACGCCCACGTCATCGACATGACGCAGGACGAGATCGACCGGGGCGGCTACGGCCCGCTGCGTGAGATGGCGCAGCAGATGGTCGACGTCCAAACCGCCGAGATGGGCGAGATGGAGGAGATGCTCGGCTACACGCCGAACTAGCGCTAGACCAGTTCCGCGCCGGCGTCGATCATCTCCTGGAGGGCGTCGGCGCCGCGCTTGTCGTCGACAGGCGAGCACATTGCCCGCAGCACCCGGACCTTGAAGCCTTCCTTCAACGCGTCGAGGACGGTTGCGCGCACGCAGTGGTCGGTGGCGATGCCGCAAACATCCAGGTGGGAAACGCCCTGCGCGCGCAGCCAGTCTGCCAGCAACTCGTCGTTGTCGTTGACGCCCTCGAAGCCGGAGTAAGCGGCGGTGTAGTGGCCCTTCTTGAAGAACTGGTCGATCAGTTCGGTGTTCACCGGGCCGCGGATCTGCGCGCCGTAGGAGTCGGCCCGGCAGTGCGGCGGCCACGAATCCACGAAGTCGGGCGCGTCCGAGAAGTGCGCGCCCGGGTCGATGTGCCAGTCCTGGGTGGCAACAATGCAGTCGTAGTCATGGGTGCGGCTGTCCGCGGTGGAGATCAGTTCGGCGATTTTGGACGCCACCTCGTCGCCGCGGGCGGTGGCCAGCGCGCCGCCGGGGCAGAAGTCGTTCTGCACGTCCACGATCACTAATGCTGTCTTCATGGGCTTAAGCCTACTCTCAGGGGGCGGGCAGCGGGCGCAATGGGCAAATGCAGAACAAAACGAGGCCAGCAGGTAGAATTCCTGCTGGCCTCGCCGCACATTGTGCGCCATCAGGGAATCGAACCCCGAACCCACTGATTAAGAGTCAGTTGCTCTGCCAATTGAGCTAATGGCGCGTATTTTGTTTTCTCCGTT
This sequence comes from Corynebacterium haematomassiliense, assembly GCF_013978595.1. Taxonomy (GTDB): domain Bacteria; phylum Actinomycetota; class Actinomycetes; order Mycobacteriales; family Mycobacteriaceae; genus Corynebacterium; species Corynebacterium lehmanniae. Next base: position 1,224,803 of record NZ_JACDTZ010000001.1, on the reverse strand, counting down.
GCTCTCGGCAACGAAAAGAAACTGTAGCACCCACTCTGCTCAGCGTGAAATCGGCTGGTCAGGGGCGAGAAATCGTCGATAGGCAATGTGCGTAAACACACCTATGAGAATAGTGGACTTTGGCTGGTGAGGGGATAGAGTATGGGGGATTGATAAACAGTAGTTGTGTGAGGGGTTTGCCGTGGTCCGTCGAGTGGTGAGCGTATGTGCGCTGGTGGCTGCAGCAGCGACGCTGGCGTCGTGCACCATCGGGGACGCAGGCAAGCTGGAGCCGGCCGCGCACACCTCCGACGCCTCCCTGGTGGAAAAGACCACCGAAAAGGCCTCGCCGCGCCCGCCGAAGGTCAGCGTGGCAAACGGGGAGACCGGTGTCGCGCCACTGGATCTGATCACGGTGACCGCCGCCGCGGGGCTGTCCTCGGTGACCATGACCAACGAGGCCGGCAAGGAGATCGAGGGCGAGTTCGGCGAGGACAAGTCTGAGTGGTCCGTCGCCGAGCCGCTCGGCTACGGCCGCACCTACACCGTGGAGGCGCGCGACAAAGAAGGCCAGAAGGTGGTGTCCTCGTTTACCACGCTGACCCCGGACGCGACGGTCAACGCCTACGTCGGCCCCTTGGACGGCGCGACCGTTGGCGTGGCGCAGGCCGTGACCATCCGCTTCGACAGTCCCGTCCAGGACACGAAGGCGATGGAGGAGCACATCGATGTGGAGACCTCCAACGACACCGAAGGCGCGTTTTTCTGGCTGGACCCGTACGAGGTGCGCTGGCGCCCCAAGGACTACTGGGAGCCCGGCACCGAGGTCAGCGTGAAGGTAGACATCTACGGCCAGAAGCTGAGCAAGGGCGTCTACGGCGGCGAGGACAGCGAGACCAACTTCACCATCGGCGACAACGTGGAGGCCGTGGTGGACAACGCCGACAAGATGATGCGCGTCTACTCGGGCGGCGAGCTGGTCAAGGAGTTCCCGATCTCGCTGGGCACCGACAACGTCCACGACACCCCGAACGGTGTGTATGTGGTCGGCGACGAGCACGAGAAGCTGACCATGGACTCGCGCACCTACGGTCTCGCGCTGGACGCCGGCGGCTACGTCACGCCGGTGGACTACGCCACGCAGCTTTCCTACTCCGGCATCTACGTGCACTCCGCCCCGTGGGCGCTCGGCGCGCTGGGTAGCTACAACCAGTCCCACGGCTGCATCAACGCCTCCTACGACAACGCGCAGTGGTTCCAGAACTTTGTCAAGCGCGGCGACCCGGTGGTGGTGAAGAACACCGCTGGCGGCACGCTCACGCCTTACGACGGCCTGGGGTACTGGAACCTCGATTGGGAGCAGCGCTCCGGCGGTTCCGGTGAGCCGCTGTACGAGTAGGGGTGTGCTGGTTTTGGAATGTGGCAAATATTTGCCACATTGCGAAAACGGGATACCCGCGGCCGAAAACCCGGGCGACCAAACCAGGGCCCATCCAGGCACCAACGACGAAGGCCTGGCCCACGAATCCGCAGGCCAGGCCTTGAACTTTGGGGTGGCTGACGGGACTCGAACCCGCGACACCCAGGGTCTTGACGGGCAACGTCAGTACCTGTACGTATGTGGGCGTAGGTAGTGGTCAGCGATGTTTTATCTACTGTGGGCCACTGCCGGTTACGTACTGTTACTGAATCGCTTAACGTACTTTTTAACGTACTTCTCCGTACCCCTCCGATTCCTCTATTTGAATCGCACGATTTTGCAGGGAAGACACGATTGCTCACTAAAGAGACTCTTCGCGTTTGGGAGTGCGTAGGTCGGTTTCTGGGTGCTTGGGTGTGGCACAAGATGTGGGGGTCCTTGCTGAGTTAAGGATTTAGGTGTTCAAGCCAATCCGAACTCAACAAGGACCCTGCAATGCAGCCTAGTTCCAACATCTTCGCCAGGAGAAACTGAAATCACAGGGCAACTGGCGAACGCTAGTTCTGCCCGAGATTGAAAGGCGTGACACCGGAAAGGCTGTTCGGATCGAGCCGCGTGGTGATGCCGATCCTGTTCCACGCGTTGATCGTGACAATCGCCATCAGCAGATTGCGTGCGCCCTTTTCCCGTGAAGGCGCTCAACGCGGTTCCAGAGCTCATCTGGCACGGATTCTTCGCCGTGGATCTTCGTCACCGCATCGGTGAGCTCTAGTGCCGCGTGCTTTTCATCGGAGAAGACATCGGGAGTTTCCGTCCAGTTCTCCACACGGCCGATTTTCTCTTCCGTCCAGCCGTCTTTCCTAGCATCGCGGCGGTGCATAGTGTTGCGACCGGCTAGTTGGTAGCGGTGTGGTGACTTTCGGGTAGCGGTTCAGTGGGTTTCCGGTAGCGGGGTTGGCGGTGGCGGGTGATGCTTTCGGGTGGTTGCACCACAGGGGTGTAGCCGGTTACCGGAAGGAGTCCGCTGATGACGGATTACCGGGCGGTGATGAAGCTGCTTGTGCAGCAGCGTTCGTACCGCCAGATTGAACAACAGCTCGGGTGCTCGCACCGCGCGATTTCCCGGTCGAATCAGGTGCTTCGATCCCTTGGGATTCGCACTATCGACCAGGTTTTGGCGTTGACGGATGATGAGCTCGACGAGTTATTCGTAGATGGGCGCAGTACCGGCCAGGGCGATTTCGTCCCTATCGATTTTGATGCGGTGGTCAAAGCCCGCACGGGGCGTAACAAGCAGACACTGCAAGTGCTGTGGGCGCGCTACACCACCACACCTGCTTTACCCGGCCAGCTCCATTACAGCTACGACCGGTTTCGACAGTTGGTGGCGTCTCATGTCGATGCGGCCGGTTTGACCGCACGCATCACCCATACACCGGGGCACACCATGCAGGTGGATTGGGCAGGCACCAAGATGCGCCTGTTCGACCCTTATGGCGCACCGGGGGTGAAGGTCAGCGTATTTGTTGCCTCAATGCCGTATTCCGGGATGATTTTTGCCCTCGCATGTCCGGATGAGCGCCAGCATTCCTGAGGGTGTCCGATTCTTTGTGTGCGGGGGTTTGGTTTACAAGTAGTCCGCGAATCGGTCGGGGTAAGCCACGGCTAGTTGGTTGATGGCTTGTTTCCACCCGGTGGCTTTCGCTCCTTCAATATAGCCGTTGCACTCAACGTCGCGCTTCGCTTTCTTGGCTCGCTGCGCAGCGCGCTTGTCTTCGATGTTGCAGATCATCAACCAAAGCGTCTTCAGCGCCGCGGTATCGTTCGGGAATTGCCCGCGGTTACGGGTAGCTTTCCGCAGTTCAGCATTCAGCGACTCGATCGAATTCGTGGTGTAGAGCACCCGGCGTGCCGCCGGCGGAAACTGTAAAAACGGCACGAACCGCTCCCAAGCGTCGCGCCAAACTTTGACCGACTGCGGGTATTTCCGGCCCAGTTCACTGGCCTCGAACGCATCCAAGCTGGCACGGGCGGTGTCCTCGTTTGTGGCCGTGTAGACCTCACGCAGCGCCCGGGAGACACCTTTGCGGTCCTGATACGACACCCACCGGTTCGCAGCCCGAATCAGGTGCACGATACAGGTCTGCACCATGGAATTCGGCCAGGTGGCTTCCACGGCTTCCGGCAAGCCTTTGAGCCCGTCGCAGCAGACAATGAACACGTCCTGGACACCGCGGTTGGCCAGATCCGCGCACACCGATGCCCAGAATGCGGCACCTTCATTTTCAGCGATCCACAATCCCAGGATGTGCTTGATGCCGTCCATGTCGACACCAACCGCCATATAGCAGGACTTGTTGACCACGCGGTGCCCGTCACGGATCTTGACGCGTAGCGCGTCGAGGAAGATCACCGGGTAAAACTCGTCGAGCTGACGGTTTTGCCAGATCATGACCTCGTCTAACACCGCATCGGTAATGGTGCTGATCGTATCCGGACTCATATCCACCCCGAGCGTGGTCACGAGGTGATGCTGGATATCGCGCACTGTCATCCCGCCGGCGTATAGCGAGACGATCATGTCGTCGAGTTCTGTGAGCCGGCGTGCACCCTTGGGCACCATCCGGGGAGTAAACGTGCCGGCACGATCCCTGGGCACGGTCACGTCCAACGCGCCGTAGCCAGAATTGACGGTCTTGGTGTACGACCCATTGCGGTGATTGTTGCCCTGTGCGGATTCGACTTGGGCTTTCGTCTTGCGGTCAGAATGGCTATAGCCCAAATGCGCATCCATCTCCGCCTGCAGACCAGCGTTGATCGATGCCTGCAGCAGGCCTTTGACCAGCTCGCTTGCATCATCAGCGGAAGCCGACAGCTCGCTGATCAAGCTGGCGAGCTCAGGATTTTCCATCAGCTTCTCGCTGATCTCATTGACCTTTGCCGGGTCATGGTTTTTCTTCGGTGACACCGTAGTCATTATCGGTGAAACTCCTTCTAGATCAGAGCCTCACACACAAACTTCCTGACACCCTCGCATTCCTGGCTTGATGCCCACCACCACGCGTTCGCCTACTTCGGGGGCGTGCCTGAGGTTGTGGTGCCGGATAATGCCTCGACTGCGTCGAACGCGATCAGCGCGGCGGATCGAAACCGCAAGGTCAACGACACCTACGAGCAGTTTTTGGAGCATTACAACACCGCAGCACTGCCCACGAGGGCGAAACGGCCGAAAGACAAAGCGAATGTCGAAGCCGCAGTCAAGATCGTCACGCACAAGGTCATCCACGCACTCGATGGCCACCAGTGCGTCGACCTTGACGAGCTCAACTCGCGAATTCAGCAGCTGGTTGACCAGATCAACCAGGCGGTGCCGTTTCGTCACCAGCAGTCAAGCCGCAAAGACATTTTCGATGCGCATGAAAGGCACCTGTTGACAGCGCTTCCCGATACCCCGTGGCAGCGCAACGAATGGAAACGCGCCAAGGTCGCCCCAGATTGCCGCATCACCGTAGCTAGCGTGTGGTACTCCGTGCGGACCCAGCTCGTTGGCCGCACTGTCGATGTGCGCATCACCGGGCAAGTGCTCACGGTCTTCGATGGTGGCCGTGCCGTTACAACCCCCACGCTTGCCCGCACCCGCGGGGCGTATGTCACCGATGCCGGCCACATCCCGGCGAATATGGATCACGCCCAGGGACTGTGGACGAGCGATTACTTCCTGCGCGAAGCCCAAAAGATCGGGCCGGCGACACGCACCGTCATCGAGGAAATGATCACGGCGAAAGCAATCCCGGCCCAGGCGTACCAATCGTGCAGGAACGTGCTGTCAATGGGCAAACACGCCAACAAGCTCGTGTTGGAAGAAGCATGTAAGCGCTTGGTCTCCTCCGACGGGACCCGCCGGGCGGTGTCCTACACCGCGGTCAAAAACATGATGGCCGCCGTACGCAAAGAAGCCGCAACCCGACCACACGGCTTCGACCAACCGGCACCGGCCACACCTGGGCATCGGGCCCACGCACCCGCCGCTGCCACACGCGACACCAGCGGCGCCTACCTCGGTGGCGCAGCACAGTTCAGCCTGGACAACCTCATCAAGAAAGGAACCACAACGCCATGACCCCACCGACCCCGCCGCAAGAGCGCTTCCTCGACGAATCCGTCCTCGCGGACTTCACAGCGATGCGCATGACAGCCTTCGGCAAAAGCGTCATCGACATCGCCAACGACCCAGCCTTCGACACGTGGACCTTCTCCCAAAAGGTGCTCTACGCACTCGACAAAGAAGTCGCGGCCAGACGCGAACGCCGCATCAACAAACTGCTCAAGGCATCACGATCGCCAAACCCCGATGCCTGCCTCGAAGACGTCGCCTACGCACCTGACCGCAACATCAACCCAGAACAAGTCAGCCGACTCGCTCACGGACAATGGTGCCACCTGGGCCAAAACATTGTCATCTTGGGCAAATCCTCAGTCGGCAAGACCTACCTCGCCCAAGCACTGATCACCGCAGCATGCCGCAACGACTACTCCGCCAGGTTCTACCGCACCGACATGCTCGCCGCGCACTTCGCAGTAATGCCACTCGACGACCCAGCCCGGCTCAAACTCACCCGCGAGTTGATCAGCGTCGACGTGTTAGTCCTCGACGACTTCCTCACCACCCCAGTCGACGCCGCCACCGCGCACCTGCTCTTCAACATTCTCTCCGAACGAGAAGGCAACCGATCAACAATCGTGACCTCACAGTTCACCCCGCAAGACTGGTACAGATCCATCCCGGACGCCGTCATCGCCGAGTCCATCCTCAACCGACTCATCGCCGGCGCCGAAATCATCACCCTCGAAGGACCAAACATGAGACTGGAAGCTAACCAGTAACACACAAAGCGCCTGAGCAGGGACCCGCTACCGGATCCCCACTCAAGCGCTACCACAAACTCACCACACCGCTTCCATTTCGATCTTCTAAACAGTGCATAGCAAGGCAGTATGTGCACTGGTTGATTGCAGAGGCCCGCAGCTGCACGAGATGCGAGTAATCCTTGTCCACACGGGCCCGCACGTACGTCTCCATACCGAGCATGGGCGCGTAGGCGACTTTCGGGATTGGTTTCCGGTTATTCGGTGCGGGACCTAGCCCGCACCAACTCGAAGCAGATTCGGGGTCCAAAGTGGCTTTGGACCCCGATCATCGGCGCGGTGAACACGCTGGGTTGGGTCGGCTACTTCCTCATCGGCAAAAAGCGTTAGTTCCTGAACCCGTGCACCGGGGCGGGCTCGTGGCACGCCTACGTCGAGTCCAAGTAGGCGGTTGACCAGCGTCTTTACGCCTCCGAACTGCCGGTCACCATTCTCGGTCTCACCCGCCTCACCGATGAGCCTTCCAAGGGCATTTCACTTCTCGACGCCCCCCGCAACCCCGAATCCACCACCTCCCGCGAGCTTGTTGCCGAGGTGATCGTGGAGGTCGTGAACCGCGAGGACCTGCTCCAGCCAAACCGATTTGAGTTCGATGACGGCGACGACGTCCCCAAGATTTAACTGAGCGCTCCGAAAGATTTGGCAAGCCGGGTAAACGCTGTCGCGTCTTTGGGCACCGTCGCACCGCGGCGAACGACTGCGGAGATGCTGCGCTCGAACGCGACTTCTGTGGCTACGATCGCCGCCGCCCCCAAAGCAACCTGATCCAGCACGGCGCTCCGGGGAATGATCGCGGGTGCTCCGAGGGCGATCATCCCCGCGCGTTGCGCAGACAAAGAGCCGAACTCGCCGGCTGGGTCGGCGAGTTCGCCCAACTCCTCTTCGATCACCCGGCGCGTTCCTGACCCCGGTTCTCGAACTATGAGTGGGGTTGCGCGCAATTCTTCTCTGCTCACCGACTCTCTGTTGGCCCACAGGTAATGCGCGGGGACCGCAAGCACTAGCTCGTCTGGGCACAGCACCGTCTCGATGAGATCATGTCGGGGCGTACCACCCTCTACGATCCCAAGCTCAGCGATACCGGTAGCAACGAGTTCGCGAACGTCTTGGGAATTCCCATGGACCATAGTGAGTTTGACCTTGGGATGCGCATCACGAAACGCGGCTGCCCATACCGGGTAGTGGATCTCCGCCACTGTGTTGGACACGGCCACAGTCAGGTGTCGTGCGAGGTTGTCAGCGCGTGCCTGCTCAACATTGTGAGCAAAATCAGCGCACGCTGTCAGCAGTGCAGGTACCGCCTCGAGTACCACCTCGCCACTCTTGGTGGCCTTGATCCCATATGGGGAGCGCTCGAAAACGGTGACTCCAAGCACCTGCTCAGCGCGAGAGACCCTAGTTGACAGTGTCTGCTGGTTCATTCCCATGTCCCTAGCGGCGCGGGAGATGGATCCCGCGCGCGATACAGCGAGGAGCGCCTCAAGATCTGTTATCGCAGGTAGTTTTGGGTACATGTGAGCATGGTAACCCGCACATGCACTCTCGTCATCTTGGTTTCACATCCTGCAGAGTTAGCGTGAGGTGCATGACAAGTACGCGTCCCCAGACACAGCCAAGTTCGAATCTGCCTTCACCGGGTCCTGCGTGGGCTGGGTCACTGATGGGCACCTCAATTCTTGCCACGTTAAGCAATATGCATGGAGTGCCGATTGTTTCGCCGCTGCTCTTGGTACTCGGTGTCGGGATACTGTGCACTCTGGTGGCGGGGTGGTGGCACTATCGTGAACCTGGGTTTAGCTCGCAGTCGATGCCGCAGTGGGGAATGACGTCCATGGGAATTCTGGCGCTGGGTTCTGCCGCAACCGGGATCAGCGGAGCAGTGCATTGGCAACTCGCTTCGTGGTGGATCGGGGCGCCGCTTAGCTGGGTGGTGTGCATAAAACAACTACAGAAGTTTTCAGGCGCCCCCACCTTCCAGTGGGGCCTGGCCCTTGTGTCGCCTATGGTGGCGGCCACAAGCGCAGCTCAGCTCGCTAGCTACGTTGAGGCTCACAGCACGTTCGCCGCGGGTCTGTTCCACGCAGCTGGAACTGCCTCGTTCATTCTCGCGCTTGTCACCGCTCTGCCCATCTTTGCGCGGTGTTATGTAGCCGCTGCGCGAAGACATCTCTCCATCCCGCCGACGATGGGTGGAACGGCATGGATTCCGCTGGGTATTGTCGGGCAATCAACGGCAGCAGCACAGCTGCTGTTCAGCGAACAAGTCGGTGCCGCATATGGGGCTACGATGATCATTCTTGGAATCGGCCCGATGATGTATGCGGCCCGGCACTTCTCACGCACCGTGAGCCGGTGGGCGGCCTACACGCCAGGTTGGTGGGGGTCAACATTTCCCGTTGGCACGCTGAGCCTCGGAACGCACTTCATGTCCCAAACTACTGGTGCTGTCTGGCTAAACGGCGTCAGTCAGATGCTGCTTGTTGTTTTGGCACTGCACTGGATGGTGTGCGCGGTTCGCTTCATTGTTTGGCTGATTCACGAGCGCAGTACGCAACAAACGCCCGCACCAGGCCATTAGCGTAAGCCAGATCATGATTGGGTAAATCCGCCACGATACGGGCGTACTCCTCGAGCGGGAAATAGCCGTAGTCGTAGTAAAAGGCCATGCGCGTGCGCATTAACCCCAGCTCATACCACTACAACCGCACACCCGTGCCATGCGGGAAGTCTACATCACACCCGACCACTCGCATCAGTCAATACGGCCACTTCGTCGATATGGGCACAGGCTCGATTTCTATCGTGTTAGCTCTATCGATGCTTGGAGAAGGTGCTGCGAGCTTGGTGTCAGCTCGCTAGTTCAACTTACTGCAGCGCACGCATGTCTACCTTGGTGTGTCTACGAAAGTATGTGCTTGCGCGGTCGCTCGAATGAGTGCTTCGACGTTGGCGCGGTCGTTGTAGTACTCGTCTGCGATCTGCTCGGTGTGGCCGAAGATGTCTGCCCGTGTCCTCGCGTCCATCACGTCGGCGTACACGCCGTGCAGTGTGGCGCGCCATGAGTGGCTGCGAAGGTCGCGAAGAATCTCGACACCCGTCTCGTCGGCGATTTGTTTGTATAGCTCGGGTACTTTGTCGTCGGCGTTGGTCGCGTCCCATGGCCTCGCCGTCGTCGTCGGTGAGCCTACGATGTAGTGCGCCTCGTCCTCGCGGTGTGTACGCAGGTATTCCGCTACGTCTTCACGCAGAATTGGTATGTAGCGGCCCTTTTCCTTGCCCTTGCGACCTTTGACGATGTCCTTGGTCGCGTTGATGATGATGTTCTCGCCGTTGTCCTCGACGTGTGCCCAGCGCAGGCGGTTGGCTTCGGAGATGCGCAGTCCTGTTACCGCCTGTAGCAGCGTCAGCCGCGTAACTCGGGCGTGCGCGTTGATTGTTGACTGCCGCGCCCCGCCTTTCTTCGGCTGCACCAGCGGCCCGCTTATATCGCGCGTGAGCAGGTGCTTGACAACCGTGTCGTATTCCTCGCTCGTGAGTGTTCTACGATCGTCTACTTCGTCTTTCCCCTGTGCTCGAATGTCTAGCCTGGCCCCGCGTATGGGGTTGCCCGCAATGACTCCATCGCGGACGAGTGCGCCCGCACCAGCAGATCAAGCCGTCGGTATCGCAGGTGCCAACGGAGCCGAATCGCTACGGCGCTACCTCGACAGCCCCGACGAAGCCGACACCGACAACGACACCGCCCCCGCCGCCGCGGAAACAACTGCCGACACTGTTCACGACAGCGGAGCAGGACGAGCTGTTGGGCATGAAGGAGAGCGAGATAGAGTAGGTCGTCCCGGCGAGAATGAACGAGATCTTCGACAAGGACGGCCACGACGAGAAGATGAAGCGTCAGTTGGCCGAAGCCGAAGCGAAGCACAACGAGATGCGCAGCAGGCTGGGGCCGACAACAGCAACCCACTGCGCGAAGCAGCGCGGCCTCAGCGGGGTCGTCCTCGCCCCAACAAGTCGGTGCGCCCGCGTCGTGGTCGCCCGACAGCTCGGTAGAGAATATGCGGCAGGTCGATTTTGATTTCCTCGAACAGCGCGTGATGGACGATGAATTTCGGCAATTCCAGCGCTCGGAGTTTGACGGTACTGACGCTGAGTACTTCGAGCATTTGCTCGCTGACGATGATGCGCTCGCCCTCGACCACGCCGCATACGCGAAGCCTCGCACCCGACTGGTTAAACCGGTAGGCGGTCAACGCGATCGGCTGCTGCGTACTGTCGGCGAGAACCAGCGGCGACTCGATGCGCTGCGTCGCGCCACGGCACGGCGGAGACAACAACAGCAGCAACAGCAACAGCCTTGCCGGGAAGGCGATCGAGATGGTGGCGATGACTAGCGCCTGAGGGTTAAGTAGCAAAAAGTGTGTCTGCTATCGGCGTGTCGGAGGGTTAGATGTGGCCCTTTTGTCGCGCTTTCCGCGGGACCGCACATGCAGTAGATACGCCAACGGTCCTACCACGGGTATGAACACCAGAAAGAGCACGATCCAGACATCCGACCATCGTCTGTTAGGTTGCCTGAAAAATACAATGATACTGGCAACTAATAGCACCACAGCCGCCAACGTGAGCAGCATAAAAACGTAATCGACCGGAGATGGTTCTAATGGAGAAACTCCATTGCCTTGCAAAGCGGTTAACTGCATTTGTGAAATTTCCATCCACCCCTGGTTCATCATATTGCTTCTGACACTGTGTTTTCGCCCAAGATCCTACTTGGCCAGCGCCTCCCACCATCGCGCGTTAACGCTGTCGCAACACGCCTTCCTGGACAGTGAGGTGGTACGGTCCGTACACACACTCCGAGGAGGAAAATCATGACCAGCACCACCACCCGTATCGCCGCGTACGCAACCGCAGCAACGCTCGCACTCGGCGCTGTCGCCGCGACCCCGGCGAACGCCGCTACCGTCGCAGCAAAGGGCAAGGACGGCGTGTGCGCCGTGAAGCTTGCGCCGGCCGAGAAGCGTTTCATCGAGTCGTGGTTCGACGAGTCCAAGGCGATCGGTGACTACGAGCAGGCTCGCGACCTCATCGCGGCGATTGAGCAGGTCTACCCGGGCGTTGTCGCGGAGAACGAGAAGGCGCTCAAGGGTGAGAAGGCGGAGTTTGGCAAGGTGTTGCCGGAGGGTCTCGTCGCAAAGTATGCGGATGCGCAGAAGACGATGAAGGAGTCGGAGCCGACGGTGAATCGCACGCTGGAGGCGATTGACACGAATTCGTGGCGCGTTGGTCCGGAGGACACGAAGCGCATGGAGACGCCGCTGACCGCGAAGGATGGCGACGTGTACAAGGCGTGGATGGAAACCCCGTCCGGGAAGGTCGCCGCGAAGAGCATGCTTATCGACGACGCCGACGCCACCGCCGCCGAAACCTGCACCAAGGGCATGCGAGCGGACGTGAAATACCCCACCGCCAAGGCGGACGCGAACGTGCCTGCCATTGTCGGTGGGGTAATTGCGGCGCTGCTGGTGATCGCAGGCCTCGTCTTCGCGCTGCCCCACTTCGGCATCAAACTGCCGATGTTGGGCATGTAGTTCTGGCTAGAACTTAGCGATCGGGCCGAGGGCACGGTCCACAGCGAACGGTGCCAGCAGGGCAATCAAGGAGATCAGACCCGCGATGCCTGCGATGGCCAGGGTGGCGATGAGGGGTTAAGTAGCAAAATGTGTGTCCGTTCGGCGTGTCGCCGGGCGGACACTTTGCTTGCTATTTCATGGGGCCTTTCCTGATTCCTATCGAGTGGTTGTATTCGGTTGGGATAGCGTTGTCGTAGAAGGCTGGTCGTCCTGTTTCTTGGTTGGCTTTGTTGTGGTCTTCTTCGGCAAGATCGTTGACTTTGGCGAGTTGGTCTTGTCCGAAATTGCACTGCCTGGCGATTTTGAGTGGATCGTCTGGATTGAACGCGAATCGGGCGTATATAAGGTTCCGCACCTTATATACGCCCGATTTATGCTGCCTGATCAGTGATAACCCCGAAAATCAGACACACTTTCTGCTACTTAACCCGCGCCTGATTTCTAGAATCTATAACGTACTCTTTAACGTACCCGGCGATTAAAGCAATGTACCCCGTAACCTGTTTATGCAGGCTACGGGGTATTTTTGGGGTGGCTGACGGGACTCGAACCCGCGACACCCAGGATCACAACCTGGTGCTCTACCAGCTGAACTACAGCCACCATCGCTGTTTTTGCAGCGGGAACTACCTTAGCCCCTCACCGTGTTTTCACAAAAACGGCTGGTAGGCGTCGGTTGCGCCTGCGGCCGCTCCCACGGCAGCCTCCGTATCCGGCCCGGGGGAGGGCACGAACACCGCGCGTCGGTAGTAATCCAGCTCGCGGATGGACTCCACGATGTCCGCCAGCGCGCGGTGCGCCATGCCCTTTTGCGGCTGGTTGAAGTACGCCTTGGGGAACCAGCGGCGTGACAGCTCCTTGACCGTGGAGACGTCGATCATGCGGTAGTGCAGCGCCGTGTCCAGCCGCGGCATCTGCGCGCGGATGAACGTGCGGTCGGTGGCGATCGAGTTGCCAGCAAGCGGTGCGGGGTGCGCGGGATCGCAGTGCTTTTCGACGAGCTCGAGCACCGCATCCTCCGCCTGCTCGATACTGACGGCGGACGCCTTGATGTCGTCCAACAGACCGTTTTCGGAGTGCATCTGGGTGACAAAGTCGTCCATCTCCGCGAGCTCAGCGTCGGTGGCGTGCACGACCATGTCCACGCCCTCGTCGATGATGTTCAGCTCCGCGTCCGTGACCAGCGCTGCAACCTCAACGATGACGTGGCGGGCGGGATCGAGCCCCGTCATCTCCAGATCCACCCAGACGATGCGGTTGTCTTTGGCGGCGATGTCCATCTATTCCTCTCCCATCTGGGCGTAGAACTTGCCCATAATCGGTGGCAGTACGCCGCGCGGCGCGTAGTTGGAGACCACATCCATGGCCTTCGAAAGCGGGCCCGGCACGATGCGGCGGCGGTTCTTGCGCATGGCGGCGATGGTGTCGGCGGCGCAGGACTCGTAGGTGGTCCACAAAAAGTCCGGCACGACCTTGTCCACGATGGACTGCTCTTCTTCCGGGATGTAGGCCTCGCGCACTGGCCCCGGGGCGAGCAGCGTGACGTGCACGCCGGAGTCCTTCAGCTCGTAGTGCAGTGCCTCGGTGAACATATTCACGCCGGCTTTGGTGAACACGTAGGTGGCGTTGTTCGGGATCGGCAGGTTGCCGGCGGCGGAGCCGACGTTGCACAGTGCGCCCTCGCCGCGCGGAACCATCTGGTCCAGCACGGCCTTGGTAATGCGGAACACCGCCGTGGCGTTCAGGTTGAACTGGTTCGTCTCGTAGTCCCAGTCCTGACGCATGAACGGGCCAAAGCTGGCGATGCCGGCGGAGTTGACGCAGATGTGGATCGTGCGCTGCGCAATGTGCTGAAGCAGCGCGTCGACGTCGCGCTTTTTGGACAGGTCCCCGGCGAAGATTTCCACATCGATGCCGTGGGTGTGCGAGAGCTCGTCGCCAAGCTTTTGCAGCACCTCCTCACGGCGAGCGACGACGATCAGATTGTGGCCTTCGGCCGCGAGCTGGCGGGCGACGGCCTCGCCGATGCCTTGGCTCGCGCCGGTGATCAGCGCGAACGCGCCGGGTGCAGGTGCGGGAAAACTCATGTGGACGAATCTACCCGCCAGCGATCTCGCGCAACGCGGCCGTGTGGTTTTCAAAGGCCTCCGCGCCCGTTGCGGTGAGCGTGACCCACACCGTGTCCTTCGCGCGAGTGGAGCCGTACTCGCGGAAACGCGTGACGTAGCCGTGCTCCTCCAGCGTGGCCAGCTGCTTCGACAGGGCCGAATCAGACAGGTCGGTTTTGTCTCGCAGGGAGCTGAAGCGCATCTCGTGCCGGGACGTTTGCTTCTCGACGGCTCCCGCCCCGTACAGCGCCGCACAAATCTTCAACCTGGCCAGGGGGTGAATGACGGGGTCGATGGCCGGGGCGTTCATCGGTTCCTGCTTTCGTGGATCATGACGGCCGTGAATATGACCGCCGTGATTACGCCGGCGATGACCCCGCCGACCACACTGCCCTCGGGGACCAACCAGGTCAGCGGAAAGACGAGCATTGGAGCAAGTGCGGCGGCCCAGTTTGTCTTCGGGTCTTCCTGGATCGGCTGCTTCATGCTCGGGCGCACGTTGCGGTTGTTGTCCCAGACAGCGAGCGCGATGCAGGCGATGGCGATGAGCACGAACAGCACCCACCAGTACTTCCAGCCGATGATCGTGCCGGCGATCGTGATGCCGAAACTGGTGCCGAGGATGGCGTAAGCCCACGGCGGTGTGTGTTTGCGTTGTGTTCCGCGCTCGATCCCGTCGATCTGCTCGAGGGCGGCGCGGGCTTCTTCGCGGGAGATCTGCGTTTGCGGCGGCTTGTTGCTTTCCATGTCTGCAAGTGTGTCACTTTCCGGAGTGGAAAGCAAGGGCTTCGGGTGTTGGAGGTGTGCGCGTTTGGTGGCCTCGGTGAAAACCTGAACTCAGGGGGCGTTTGACGGGGTGGTGGCGTGAAAAACGGGCGGCCGAAGCCGCCCGAGTTCAGGTTTTGTACGACGCGTTAGATTTCGTGCATCTCCTGGTCCTTGGTCTCAGGTGCGGTGAGGATGGCCACCAACGAGATCGCGGTGACGACCACCAGGTAGTAGCCCACCGCCTTCGGGCCGTAGTTGGAGCTCAGCGCCGTGGCGATGAACGGGGCGATCGCAGCACCGAGGATGGAGGATACGTTGTAGGCGATGCCCGAGCCGGTGTAGCGCACGTTGGAGGGGAACAGCTCCGGCAGGATTGCGGACATCGGGCCGAAGATGAAGCCCATCAGGATCATGCCGATGAACAGGAAGATGCCCAGGGAGACCATCGTGAACGTCTCCGGGTTGAGCAGCCACTTGAAGCACAGGCCGTAGACGATGATGGCCACGGACGTCAGACCCAGCGTCGGGCGTCGTCCGTACGTGTCGGCCAGGTGCGCCGCGACCGGGATGCCCAGCATGAACCCGAAGATGCACACCAGCTGCAGCTTCAAAAACGTCGGGTATGCGATGCCCAGGCCCACGCCCTCCTCGGCGGAGCCGATGCCGTAGGAGAGGAACCAGGTGGTCACGATGTAGAACAGCGTGTAGCAGCCGACCATGATGAACGTGCCCTGGATCAGCGGCTTCCAGGCGGTCTTGAACACCTCGGCCAGCGGGGAGGCGGCCTTCTGGTCGTTTTGCTCCACCTGCTGGAACACCGGGGTTTCCTCAACCTGCAGGCGCACCCACAGTCCGATGATGACCATCACGATGGACAGCAGGAATGGCACGCGCCAGCCCCAGGCCATGAACGCGTCCTCGAAGTCGCCGGACGTGTGTCCCAGGACCGTCACCAGGATCAGGAACAGGCCGTTGGCCAGCAGGAACCCGAACGGCGCGCCGAGTTGGGGCCACATGCCGGCCCACGCGCGGCGTCCCTTAGCAGCTGTTTCTGTGGACAGCAGAGCCGCACCGGACCACTCACCGCCGAGGCCCAGGCCCTGGCAGAAGCGCATCAGGGCCAGCAGCGCCGGCGCCCAAATGCCGGCCTGCGCGTAGGTGGGCAACAGGCCGATGATAAAGGTGGCGATGCCCATGGTCAGCAGCGCGCCGACCAGGGTGGCCTTGCGGCCGATCTTGTCGCCGAAGTGGCCGAACAGCACCGAGCCGAGCGGGCGGGCGATGAACGCCAGGCCGAAGGTGGCAAACGAGGACAGCAGCGCGACCGTGCTGGACTCCGACTTGGGGAAGAACAGGAACGGAAACACCGCCACGGCGGCGGTGGCGTACGCGTAGAAGTCGTAGAACTCGATCGTCGTGCCGATGGTGGAGGCGAGTCGGACGCGGCGGCGCTCCTCCGGGGTGGTCTCCCGGAGCGCAGCGGGTGCCGCTGGTTGGGGAGTGGGGTGGTGTTCGACGCTGGTGGTCATCGCCCGTCCTTTCGTTCCACTGTGTGAGATCCAGATCTCATTGAATGATTGAGAATGTATCACACTGTGAGAAGTTGGTCTCAAGTTAGCGGTTGGTGGGCGGAGTGACGTCGTTAAGCGAAGGGCGTTCTCGTAAAAGTTGACAATCGCGGTTCGCGGACGAAAGTGAACGCGCAGGTTACAGACTTATTGCCAACGTCTTATGTAAAATCTTGCGAAAATCGGCAGTGCTCGGTCGCCAGAGCCCATTTGCGTCAGCGACCCCCGAACCACACAAACGAAAAGCGCACCCCGGCAGTGTCTGGTTCGGCGGCATCGTTCCGCACCCCCCTGCCTGCGCTTTGCTCAGGCCGCGAAGCAACGCCACAACGGCCCATACCGCAACACCCCACCTCGGAAGCAACCTTAAAACCCCACCCCGGGGCGCACCGAATCAGAAAATCTCGAGGCACCGTAGATAATCCTACTGCGCGAACGAGCTTTAAGTAGTAGTCTCCAGAATCGAAGCGCCCGTACATTGCGGATTGGTGGAACGAATCACGGCTCCACCAAAGCCTGGACTACCGCACCCCGGCTGAAGCCGAAGCCGAATTTTGGAAACACCACCCAGTCAAGAAATAATGGAAACCAAGGCAAAAGCCTAGGAACAAAACTCGGGGCACTTCAGACTTTTCGAACCGGTAGGTTTGCACCCCTGCCGGTTCTTTTTATTTAAATCTGCTTCTTAGCTTACATATCTAACGTGTAAAAGCGGGTGGAAAGCCTACTTGCAGACTTTCCACCCGCTTTTATGTCTCTATGATTTAAGGATTTATCTGTGCGTTATGCTCGCGCGAGGCAAGATAAATTCCGGTTCCTGTCGATGCAAGAATTAAACCGGCTATTATCCAGCTAACAGCGTTGTCTTCCATGATTCCTAGCCGTTTAAGAACGATTAAGAGAACTCCGAGAGCAAAGAATATCAGTGCAGCTGTAATTTTTTTTGCGTTTTTCATCTTTAGAATCTCCTCCGATGAATCTACTGAGAAGAGCAACCTGTTACGCGAATGCCGGCGATGCTTCCCCTGCCCCAATAAGACCTGTCGCCAAAAGTGAAGTAGCCATCGCTGACGAAATGATCTTCTTCATTTTCATGGTACTCACCTATCTCCGCATCCTTGCGGTGTTGATTGGTGGGAACACTTCAAACCCAACCAGTAACCCACATCACATTTCAAGCACTTCTGCACCAAACCCGAGAATTGTTATTGAACCGGTATCAAAGACCCTGCAAATTGCCAAACCTCAGACAAAAAGTATGAAGTGCCCTAGGTTTTGTTCCGTTTGAGTAGCTGGGAAAATCTTCGAACATGCCGAAGAAGTTTGATCAGGGTGCGAAGGACCGTGACGTTCGCCTTGTTGGAGATCGTATTCTGGCGGAGAATATTTCGACGCAGGAAGCATGCAAGATCGTGGCACCAAAGCTGGGCGTCTCGTGCCACACAGCGAGGCGATGGGCGCAAGCCGCTCGTCGCGAAGGACGTGTTGTGGAATCAATGCCCGAGGACCTTGTGTCAGGGGCGAAGCTGCATCGAGAAAATCAACAGCTGCACGACACCAACGAGTTGTTGCAGGCCGCTTCGGGGTTTGTCGCGTCGGAACCAGGCCAAAAACGTTAAGAAATGATCCGGTATTGATGAGTATCGTCAATCGTCTCTCAGTCGAGTTCATCTGCCAGACGTTAAACACGCATCGCGAAGGCGGCTTTTTTACTTCGCGTGGGTACCGCCAATCCAAAGCCGACGGTGTAAACGCCCGCAGTTGTCGCGACGCAGCTGTCGTGGAGCATATTCGCGACGTTCATGCTGAAAATTGCAGCGTTTACGGGGTGCGGAAAATGTGGCGCGTGCTGCAACGCCAAGGCATTGACATTGGACACGAGCACACAGCCCGGCTGATGCGCAGCGCTTATCTGTCCGGCAAGGGCAAAGGCGCAAGCACCGATCACAACACGCAAACCCAAGGGTCCGGATTGTCGCCCAGACTTGGTCAATCGTGAATGTAGGGCTCCTGGCCCTCATCGGCTGTGGGTGGCGGACATTACCTACCTGCGCACCAGGAAAGGGTTCGTGTACACCGCGTTCGTAACTGATGTATTCTCCCGGAGGAACGTCGGGTGGGGGCGATTGCGGCTCTGCCATGGATGGTCGCACTTGGAGCCACCGGCCCTGTGGGGGTGGTAATCTTAGCCTATGCGGGAAAGCTGGGTCACGATGCAGCTCGAGCACACCGCCACGGAATGTGTCTCAGAATCGTTGTGAACACAAACGTGGCAAGCAGTAGTAGCGGCGTCTCGACATTTGAGTACGGAGGTTCATAGCGCCCCAGCGAGAAAAATGGCACCGAGTCGAGGACGGCAAGCTCATAGCAGGGGTCTGTGCTGGAGTAGCTGAAACATACGGAACCTCCGCCAACACGGTTAGGACTATTTACGTGATTGCCGGTCTCTGCGGGGCGCCCATGGTTATTGTCTACTTATTGCAGTGGGCTATCTACCCACGATATTAAGTGCAGCAATTTGCGCCCCCAGCAGGATTCGAACCCGCGACCAGCCGGGTAGAAACCGGATGCTCTAATCCACTGAGCTATGGGGGCAACACCGGCTGATTGTAGTTATGGCTCAGGCACACGCGAAAGTAGGGTATGCGGCATGACTGCACCCGCCCGCACTCGCACCGTCGCCCCCGCTTGGCCGCTGTATCTGGCCGCGTTCGCCATCGCGGCCGTTGTCGCGGGCGCGGTGGGGGAGGCGTTCTCGGGCGGCTCGCTCGCGGAACTGGGCATCCCGGATCCGGGCGCGGCCACCACGGTCGGGCTGCCGGCGCTGCGTGGCGTCGCGTGGCTGCTCATGGCGCTGGCCACGGGCTCGTTTTTGCTCTCTGCCTTCCTCATCCCGCCGAAGCAGACCCAAGAAGACCTCAACGGCGCCCGCCTGACCGTCGACGGCCACCTCGCCTCGCGGACCGGCGCCCACGCCAGCGCGGGCATCGCGCTGATCGGGCTCGCCATGATCCCGCTGGTGCTTTCGGACGTCTCCGGCCAGCCGCTCAAAACCGTCCTGTTCGAGGCAGCCGCATGGTCGCAGGCGCTGGACCAGGTGGCGGACGCGCGCGTGTGGCTCATCGTCGCCGTCTTCGCCGCCGTCGTCGCGGCGTTTGCCTACACCGCGACCAGCTGGTGGTCCCAGGTCTGGCTGTTCGTCGGCGCGATCGTGGTGGTCATGCCGATCGCGCTGACGGGCCACTCGGCCACCGGCGGCGCGCACGACTTCGGCACCAACTCGCTGATCTGGCACCTGGTAGCCATGCTGCTCTGGGTCGGCGGGCTGATGGCGCTTGTCGCACATGCTTTACGACGAGGCCCCGGCCTCACCGCCGCCACCCAGCGTTACTCCCGCATCGCGCTGTTTTCCATCATGGCCATGGCCGTCTCCGGTGTGGTCAACGCGCTGGTACGGGTGCGTCTGGAGGACCTGACGCAGTACAGCTACGGCTGGGTGCTGATCATCAAGACTGTCGGCATTGTCGTCCTCGGCATGATCGGCTACGTGCACCGCGAGCGGACCATCCCACAGCTCGACACCCAGCCCAGGGCGTTCACCCGCCTTGCCGCGGGCGAGGTGCTCATCATGGCGGCGATTGCCGGCCTGGCCGTCCCGCTCGGGCGCCCCCCGCCCCCGCCGCCGCTGGACCCGAATCTGACCCGCATGCAGATCCAGATGGGCTACAACCTCACCGAGCCGTTGACCTGGACGAACTGGCTGACTACCTGGCGCCCGGAGCTGCTGTTCAGCGTCATTGCGATCCTGCTGGCGGCGTACTACCTGCACCTGGTTCGCAGGGTGGACGGCTGGCCGGTCGCGCGCACGCTGTGGTGGCTGGCCGGTTGCGCGATGGTCATCGTCACGCTGAGCTCCGGCATGGGCATGCACATGCCCGCCTCCTACTCCGCGCACATGACGGTGCACATGATCCTGTCCATGGGCGTGCCGGTGTTCCTGGTGCTCGGTGCGCCGCTGACGCTCGTGCGCGAGGCGTACCCGGCCGGCGAGTTCAATCCGCGCCTGTGGGCGGAAAGCTTCCAGAGCTCGAAGTTCCTGCGCGCGGTGACGTTCTCGCCGGTGTCCACCATCCAGTTTTTGGTGGTGTTCTACGCCATGTACGTGATCCAGCCGTTCTACGAGCTCATGATCTCCGAGCACGCCGGCCACGTCATCATGAACGCCGCGTTCCTTATCTCCGGCTACCTCTACTTCTGGGAGCTCATCGGCCCCGACGAGATCGAGGGCCGCCCCACCGCGAAGGTGCGCCTGTTGTGGCTGTGGGTGTCCATGCCGTTCCACCTGTTCATGGGCGTGTACCTCATGCAGCTCGGTTCCGTGATGGGCGAGGAGTTCTACCGCTCGCTGGAGCTGCCGTGGAACCCGGACCTGCTCGCCGTGCAGAAGGACGGCGGCGGCATCGCGTGGGCGTCCGGCTCTTTCCCGCTGGTGATCGTCTTCGGCGAGCTGTTCCTCCGTTGGTGGCGCGAGGATAAGGCGGAAACGGCCGAGTCGGACCGTCGCGCGGAGGAGACCGACGACGAGGAATGGCGCCGCTACAACGAGATGCTTTCCCAAATTCATGGCCGCTAGCTGCGGATTGTGAATTTCTCAGGTTAAGTTATCCACAATTTGGCCGACCCCTTTTTCTGCCTTGCGTTTCGTGCGACTCTGCTCGCGCAGGGGGCAATTGCTTATCGACGAGCTCCCCGCCCCCGCAACCGCACACCATCCGCACGCATGCAGAAAGGGGCCTTGAAATGGCCAACATCGACTACACGCTGCTCGGCAACCTGATCGCCGAGCCGTACTTCAAAACCTTCAACTCGGGCAACGCAGTGCTGCGCTTCCGCGTGGCCACCTCGGACGTGAAGAAAGAAAAGAACGACAACGGCGACGACGTCTGGCGCGACTACAACCAGTTCTACGTCGACGTCGAGTGCTGGGGCCAGCTCGCGGTCAACGCGGGCGCGTCGCTGCGCAAGGGCTTCCCGGTGATTGTCATCGGCAAGCTGGTCCACGAGTACTGGGAGGGCAAGGACGACAAGGGGGAGCCGGCGCTGCGTTCCAAGACCACGCTCAAGGCGCGCCACGTCGCGTTCGACCTCGCGCGCTACCAGGTCAACTCGGTGCGCACGTCCGTCTCCGGCAACACGCTCGACGGCCACGAGATGCCCAAGGCGATGGACGCCAAGGCGCTGAACAAGAAGCTCAACGGCGAGGACGCCGAGGGCGACACCGCCGACAACACCGAGCCCAAGGGCGGCTGGGGCAGCTTCGCGGACAGGCCGGAGGTGGAGGAGCGCCGCGTCAGCGCCGAGGACGTCGACGGGGTCACCCGCACCGATGCCGACACCGACACCGACACAGACAGAGCAGGGGAGGAGCTCGCCGCAACCGGCGGCGCCCCGTTCTAGTTTTTGCAGCCTTCGCCCCGCCGCTTCTAACGCGCCTTGGAAGCGGTGGGGCGCGCGTGTGCGTCATGTACCCTAAGTGCGGTATTTACCTCCGCACTAACAAAGGGGATTCGTAGTGGCTGAGTTCATCTACACGATGAAAAACGTCCGCCGAGCCATCGGCGAGAAGGTCATCCTGGACAACGTCACCATGGCGTTTTACCCGGGCGCCAAAATCGGCGTCGTGGGCCCGAACGGCGCCGGTAAGTCGTCGCTGCTCAAGATCATGGCCGGCATCGACCAGCCGAACAACGGCGAGGCGTTCCTCCAGCCGGGCGCGTCCGTGGGCATCCTGCTACAGGAGCCGCCGCTGAACGAGGAAAAGACCGTGCGCGGCAACGTCGAGGAGGGCCTCGGCGAACTGTTTGAGAAGAAGCAGCGCTTCGAGGAAATCGCCGAGGAGATGGCGACGAACTACTCCGACGAGCTCATGGAAGAAATGGGCAAGCTGCAGGAAGAGCTCGACGCGGCCGACGCGTGGGAGATCGACTCCAAGATCGAGCAGGCCATGGAGGCACTGCGCTGCCCGCCTTCCGACGCACCGGTGACCAACCTGTCCGGTGGCGAGCGCCGTCGAGTAGCACTTGCGAAACTGCTGCTGAGCGAGCCGGACCTGCTGCTTCTCGACGAGCCCACCAACCACCTCGACGCGGAATCCGTCCTGTGGCTGGAGAAGCACCTGCAGACCTACCCGGGTGCTGTGCTGGCGATTACCCACGACCGCTACTTCCTGGACAACGTCGCCGAGTGGATCTGCGAGGTCGACCGCGGCAAGCTCTACCCCTACGAGGGTAACTACTCCACCTACCTGGAGAAGAAGGCCGAGCGCCTCGAGGTCGCCGGCAAGAAGGACCAGAAGCTGCAGAAGCGCCTGAAGAAGGAGCTGGACTGGGTCCGCTCCTCCCCGAAGGCCCGCCAGGCCAAGAACAAGGCCCGTCTCGAGCGCTACGAGGAGATGGCGGCAGAAGCCGAGCAGTACCGCAAGCTCGACTTCGAAGAAATCCAGATCCCGACCCCGCCGCGCCTGGGCAACAAGGTTGTCGAGGTGGAGGACCTGAACAAGGGCTTCGACGGCCGCGTGCTGATCAAGGACCTGTCGTTCACCCTGCCGCGCAACGGCATCGTCGGCGTGATCGGCCCCAACGGCGTGGGCAAGTCCACGCTGTTCAAGACCATCGTTGGCCTGGAGGAGGCCGATTCCGGCTCCGTGGAGGTCGGCGACACCGTCAAGATCTCGTACGTGGACCAGAACCGCGAGAACATCGACCCGGAGCAGACCGTCTGGGAGGTCGTCTCCGACGGCCTGGACTACATCCACGTCGGCCAAAACGAGATGCCGTCGCGCGCCTACCTGTCCGCCTTCGGCTTCAAGGGCCCGGACCAG
The DNA here is from genome assembly GCF_013978595.1 of Corynebacterium haematomassiliense. Classification (GTDB taxonomy): domain Bacteria; phylum Actinomycetota; class Actinomycetes; order Mycobacteriales; family Mycobacteriaceae; genus Corynebacterium; species Corynebacterium lehmanniae. The sequence goes on along the minus strand of NZ_JACDTZ010000001.1, from coordinate 1,201,521 downwards.
CAGAAGCCGTCCAAGGTGCTCTCCGGCGGCGAGCGCAACCGCCTGAACCTGGCACTGACGCTGAAGCAGGGCGGCAACCTGATCCTGCTGGACGAGCCGACCAACGACCTCGACGTCGAAACGCTCGGCTCGCTGGAAAACGCGCTGCAGGCCTTCCCGGGCTGCGCCGTGGTGATCTCGCACGACCGCTGGTTCCTGGACCGCACCTGCACCCACATCCTGGCCTGGGAAGGCAACGTGGAAGAGGGCAAGTGGTTCTGGTTCGAGGGCAACTTCGGCGACTACGAGGCCAACAAGGTCGAGCGCCTCGGCGAAGAGGCCGCGAAGCCGTCGCGCGTCACCCACCGCAAGCTCACCCGCTAGGAGCACGTCATGGCTGAAATCCACGTCCACACCATCCCGGTGCGCTGGAGCGACTTCGACCGCTACGGGCACGTGACCAACTCCGCCTACATCGAGCTCGCCCAGGAGGCGCGCCTGGCGTTCGCGCAGGAGTTCTTCTTCTCCCAGGGCCACGAGTTCGTGGTGTTCGTGCGCCGCCTCGAGGTGGATTACGTCCGCCCGATCCTGCCTAACACCACCGAGGTGACGGTGGAGACGCAGGTGTCCAACGTGGGCAACACGTCGTTCACCACCCGCCAGGAAATCAAGGATGCGCAGGGCAAGGTCTGCTGCGTCATCGACTGCGTGCAGGTCACGGTGGATACCACCACGACCTCGCCGCGCGAGATCACGCAGAAGGAGATCGGCATCCTCTCACAAACGGCCGGGGCCTAAGTGGTCGAGCTGCACATCGAGCGCGGCGCGCGCGGGCTCACCGCGTTGCTTTCGCGTGCGCTCGCGCTGGACGCCCAGGCGTCCGCCCGCATTCAGGAGGTGGGCGAGGGCCAGCTCGACGTGTTTGTGACCACGCCGTTTGATGCCATTGCTTCTCGACGCACCTCCGGCACCACCACCGACCCCGGCGCCACCGTCAGCGCTCGCGATTTGCTCGACGCGCTGCAGTCCGGCGCGACCGAGGTAGGCCCCGCCCGCGACGCCGCCTGGCCCGGGGCCCTGCCGCCGGCGAGCGGCTTCATCGCCCGCGAGGAAGTGCCCATCGGCGTCGCCCGCCGCCTGGCGGACGAGGGCCGCAACCTGGCGCGCCAGTTCTCCGGCCCGGCCGGCCCGCCGCGCTCGCTTCTCGACGGGGTAGTGCTCACCGCCGACGCCGACAGCGACACCCCCGTGGAGATCCCCATGCGGATGATCTTCGCCTGCACCTCGCTCGGGCTGATCCCCGGCTTCGAGGCCCCCGCCGAAATCCCGCGCCACCTGCGCGTTGCCACCTCCGGCAGCTGGGTGCGCCTTGACGCGCCGTTCGGCTCCGTCTACCGCAGCACCCGGCCGAACCTGCTGTTTTAGTATGCGCGCGGGCCCTGGTTGATCATCATGTAGGCCACGCGCTGCATGTGGTTCCACATTTGGGCGCGGTAGGCGGGCGGCAGCTCGTCGTCAGTAAACTGCTCCATGGAATTGCCCATGAGCTCCAACCAGCGGTCCGCCTCCGCCTCACCGATGGCGAAGGGCAAGTGGCGCTTGCGCAGCATCGGGTTGCCGCGCTTTTCCTGGAAGGTGCGCGGGCCGCCCCAGTACTGCACCAAAAACCAGCGCAGGCGGTCCTGCGCGCCGTCCCAATCCTGGTCCGGGTACATCGGGCCGATGAGGTCGTCCTTCTTGACCTGCGTGTAAAAGCCCTCGACGAGGCGGTGGAAGAACGCGTCGCCACCGACGGCGTCGTAAAGCGTCTGCTCCTGCTTAGGACCGATCTCCATTGCTCTCCTTCATCTCTACAAGCACAGAATCCATCGCCGTGAGCACCACGTCCTGCTCGTGCAGCGCCGCCAGGATGCGGTGGTTCAGGTGGCGGGCCACGCCCCACTGCTCGCCCGGCATCGTGGTCACGCTCAGGCGGAACGACACGTAGGTCGGGTTGAACTCGCTGGGACCCAGCATCGTCGGCGTGCCCATGACCAGATCGCGGATCTCCGGGTCCTCGCACGCCGCGACTGCGGTTTCCTCGATGACGCGCGAGACCTTGTCCGGGTTGGCCATGACCGACACCGGGATCTGCAGACGCGCCGTGGAGAAACGCGCAGAGTGGTTGCCCACCTGCTCGATATCGCCGTTGCGGATGTGCCACAGGGCGCCGTCGATGTCGCGCAGCGTAGTGATGCGCAGCGACATCTCCTCCACCTCGCCGACAATGTCGCCGACCTGGATGGTGTCGCCCACGCCGAACTGGTTCTCAATGAGGATGAACATGCCGGAGAAGAAATCCTTCACCAGCGACTGCGCGCCGAAACCGATGGCCACGCCGACCACACCGGCGGACGCGATCAACGGCGCGACGTTCACGCCAAGCTGGTCCAGCACGGCGAGCGCCGCCCACGTCCAAATCACAATCGCGGCGACGGACCGGCCCACGTTGCCCAGCGTCTTCATGCGCTGCTGGCGGCGGGCCTCCTGCGCCCGGTACTGCGGGGTGTCCTCCACGGTGGGGGCGATGAACGGGGTGCGCTCGATGCCGTGACGGGTGGCGCGGTTGATCACCTTGCGCGCCAGCCAGCTCAGCACCAGCGCGACCACGATGATCAGCAGGATCTTCACGGGGCGTTCCACCACGAGTTCGTGGGTGGCTGGGTCGTTCCACCAGTTGGTGACGCCGTCGACGGCCTCGTCGACCTTTTCTGCAGTATCTGTTTGCGCTTTCATCGGGAGCGAGTCTAGTGCATAAAAATGCCCGCGGAATGAACCGCTTGGTCTACTGTCTGTGGGCATGACTGGATTTGCTACCGACGCCATTCACGCCGGCTACGAACCCGACAGCCTGTACGGGCCGATCAACACGCCGATCTACGCCTCCACCACCTTCGCCCAAGACGGGCTGGCGGAGCTGCGCGGCGGCTACGAGTACACCCGCGTGGGCAACCCCACCGTCACCGCGCTGGAGAAGGCGGTCGCCGCTTTGGAGGGTGCCGAGTACGCCGTCGCGTACTCCTCGGGCATGGCGGCTATCGACGTCATCCTGCGCATCCTGCTCAAACCCGGCGACCACATCGTCGTGTCCAACGACGCCTACGGCGGCACCTACCGCCTGATCCAGCAGGTGTTCACGCAGTGGGGCGTGGAAAACACCGTGGTGGACATGGCCAACCCGGCAGAAGTCGCCGCCGCGGTCAAAGACAACACCAAGGCCATCTGGGTGGAAACGCCGACGAACCCGATGCTGGACATCGTGGACATCGAGGCGATCGCGGCCGTGAAGCAGCAGGCGACGCTGGTGGTGGACAACACCTTCGCTTCGCCGTACCTGCAAAAGCCGTTCGACCTCGGCGCGGACGTGGTGGTGCACTCCACCACGAAGTACATCGGCGGCCACTCGGACGTGGTCGGCGGCATCGTCTGCGGCGACGATTCCCGCGTCCCCGGCTTCCACGAGCAGCTGCGCTTCTTCTTCGGCTGGGTCGGCGCGAACCCGTCCCCGTTCGACACGTACCTCACCGGCCGCGGCCTGAAGACGCTTTCCGTGCGCATGGACAAGCACTGCGACAATGCGGAAGCCGTCGCAAAGTTCTTGGATGCCCAGCCCCAGGTCGCGCGCGTGTGTTACCCGGGCCTGGAGACCCACCCGGGCCACGAAACCGCAAGCAAGCAGATGACCCGCTTCGGCGGTATGGTCTCCGTGCTGTTCCAGACCACCGAGCAGGCCAAAACCTTCTGCAAGTCCACCAAGCTGTTCTGCCTGGCGGAGTCCCTAGGCGGCGTGGAGAGCCTGCTCGAGCACCCCGCCACCATGACGCACGTTTCCGTCGCCGGCTCCGCGCTCGAGGTGCCGGGCGAGCTCGTGCGCATCTCGGTGGGCATCGAGGAAGAGGCCGACCTCATCGCCGACCTCGAGCAGGCGCTTACTCAGCTGTAGCGTCGACCTCGCGGTTGCGCACCGCACGGGCGATGCGGTCCTGGCCCTCGGCGATGACGCGCTTCAGCCCGGCCGGGGCGTCGCCGCCCAGCAGCGCGTTCGCCTTGTCAACGGCGCCGGCGGTGACATCCCAGCGCGGGTACATGCCCTCGAGGGTGCGCTGCGCCATCTCGTTGGTCAGCCGCTCCCACAGCGCGGGCGCGGCGCGGAAGTACTCGTCGGTCAGCCCCTCGAGCCCGTCGTAGGTGAACGTCAGCCCGTCCATGAGGTAGCGGGCTTCGAGGTTGGTCAGGTCGTCTTCCACAAGCTTCTGCCAAGCCCATCGCTTATCGACGACAGCTCTCGCCCGCAGACGCGAAATCGCGCCCTCCGACGTGTTGTCCTGCTCCTTCTCCGCCGCCTCCAGCGGCAGGGCGCCGGCGGCGATGAGGTTCGTGATGGCCAGCCAGCGCACCTCCTGGTTGTCGGAATGCTGGAGCAGCTCCTTGAAGTAGGCGATCGTCTCCTCGGTCGGCGTCAGGCGGGCCAGTGCGCGGTCGAAGATGGCGGCCGGTTCCGCGCCGCGGAAGGCGGCGTTGAGCAGGTCCATGCCCTCGCCCTCCCAGGCGGGGTCGACGTACTGGCGCACCGCCTGCGTGGCCTGTGCCAGCAGGCGCTCCTGCACGCTCGGGTGGGTTTCGGCGGCGGCGTGGGCGGCGACCAGCTTCACAAACTCGCGGGCGGCCAGCTCGCCGTCGCGCACCGACTCCCACAGCGACGACCAGATCAGGGTGCGCGCCAGGGAATCCTCGATCTCGCCGATGTGCTCCAACGCGAACTTTTGGTGCTCCGGGGTCAGGCGCATCTTGGCGTAGGTCAGATCGTCGTCGTTGACGATCGCCAGGTCGTGCTCGATGCCGGCGAGCTCGGGGATCTCGGTGCGTTCGCCGTCGATGTCGGTCTCGATCTGCTTGACGCGGGTAACGGAGCCGTCGACAAGCTTGTAGAGCCCCACGCGCACACGGTGCGGGCGCGGATCCTCCTGCAGCACCGCGAAGCGCTCGCCGATCTCCGGGCGCAGCGTCGACGGGCCCGTGGTGCGCAGCCACTTTTCGGCCCAGCCCGAAAGGTCGCGGCCCGACGCCTCCTCGAGCGCGCCGAGCAGGTCCGCGAAGGTGGCGTTGGAGTAGGCGTGGTTGTCGAAGTGCTTGCGCACGCCGGCGAAGAACTCCTCGTAGCCCACGTACGCCTGCAGCTGCTTCAGCACCGACGCGCCCTTGGCGTAGGTGATGCCGTCGAAGTTCTGCTCCGCGGTCTCGATGTCCGGGGCGTCCGCGGCGATCGGGTGCGTGGACGGCAGCTGGTCCTGCTGGTACGCCCACGCCTTCTCCACGGACGCGAACGTGGTCCACGCATCCGCGTACTCGCCGATCGCCGTCTGCGCGGTGGCCGCGGACCAGGTGGCGAAGGACTCGTTGAGCCACAAATCGTCCCACCACTGCATCGTGACCAAATCGCCGAACCACATGTGCGCCATCTCGTGCAGGATGGTGTCGTTGCGGCGCTCCAGGCGGTACGGGGTGGGCTCGGAGGTGAAGATGTACTCGTCGCGGTACGTCACGCAGCCGACGTGCTCCATCGCGCCCATGTTGTACTCCGGGCAAAACACCTGGTCGTACTTGTCGCCGAACGGGTAAGTGCGGCCGAAGTTGGCGTGGTAGAAGTCGAAGCCCTCCTTGGTCTGGCGGAAGATGCGCTCCGAATCCATGTGGGGGATCAGCGATGCGCGGGCGTACAGGCCGAGCTCGATGGTGCGGCCGTCGCCGGCGTCGTAGGTGTCGGAGATGCGCTCAAACTCGCCGGCGCAGATCGCGATGAGGTAGGTCGACAGCGGGTAGTCGATCGTGGTGGTCCAGGTGGAGGTGCCGTCGCCGTTATCGGTGCGTTCGACCGCCTCGTTGAGGATCACGGTGTAGCGCTCCGGCGCCTTGACGCTGACGGTGTAGGTGGCCTTCAGGTCCGGCTGGTCGAAGCCGGCGAACACCTTCATCGCCATCGCCGGCTCGAACTGGGTGTACAGGTAGTCCTTGCCGTCCACCGGGTCGGTGAACTTGTGCAGGCCCTCGCCGGTGCGGTTGTACGCGTCGTGGGAGGTGACGACCAGCGTGTGGGCGCCGTCGCTAAGCGAAAGCTCCCGGCCTGTCTCATCGCCGTCGAGGGTGGCCTCGAAGCCTGCCGCCACCAGGTCGAAGTGGGTGGTGCCCGCCTTCGAATCGAAGTTCACGGTGCTCACCGTGGTGAACTCTTCCGCCCCGGTGATGTCCACGGCGATGTCGTAGCGGACGTTGGAAATCAGTTCGGCGCGCGCCTGCGCGTCCTTGCGAGTCAAATTAGTCTTCATCTGCCGCAGCCTACACGCGCTATCGTGGGCGCCATGACGGAACAAGTGAAATTTTGGTTTGACGTATCCTGCCCGTTCGCATGGCAGACCTCCCGCTGGATCAAAGAGGTGGAGAAGGTCCGCGACATCGAGGTCGAATGGGTGCCCATGTCGCTCGCAGTGCTTAACGACGGCCGCGACATCCCCGAAGACTACGCCGCCATGATGGAAGCGAACTGGGGTCCGGCGCGCGTGTTCGCGAAGGTCAAGGAGGAGCAGCCCGAGAAGGTCGACGAGCTGTACACCACGATGGGCACGATGATCCACGCCGGCGGCGAAGGCGGCAAGAAGGGCGACGGCGCCTACGACGAGATCATCGCGAAGGCGCTGGCGGAGGTGGGCCTGCCGGAAAATTTCGCTGAGGTGGCCAACACGTCCGACTGCGACGATTTGCTGCGCGGCTTCCACGCCACCGCCATGGACGCCGTCGGCGACGACGTGGGCACCCCGGTGGTCAAGCTCGGCGACAACGCGTTCTTCGGGCCCGTGATCACCCGCGTGCCGGAAGGCGAAGAGGCCGGCGCATTGTTCGATCACGCGGTTGGGTTGGCGGAGTTCCCGTACTTCTTCGAACTCAAGCGCACCCGCACGGAGATGCCCCAGGTACGCTAAACGCCATGCGTATTTACCTTGGAGCAGACCACGCCGGATTCGAGCGCAAGAACCAGATCAAGGCCCACCTTGAGGCCCAGGGCCACGAGGTGACCGACTGCGGCGCCCACGAGTACGACGCCTTGGACGACTACCCGGCGTTCTGCATCGCCGCCGCTGAGGCCGTGGTGGCGGACCCGGGTGCGCTGGGCATCGTGCTCGGCGGCTCCGGCAACGGCGAGCAGATCGCCGCGAACAAGGTCAAGGGCGCGCGCTGCGCCCTGGCGTGGTCGGAAGAGACCGCGAAGCTCGCCCGCGAGCACAACAACGCACAGCTCATCGGCATCGGCGGCCGCATGCACACCGAGGAAGAGGCGCTCGCAATTGTCGACGCCTTCGTGTCCCAGCCGTGGAGCGAAGAGGAACGCCACCAGCGCCGCATCGACATCCTCGCCGAGTACGAGCGCACCGGCGTCGCGCCCGAGCTGCCGTAAGCTGCGTCACCAGCCCGCGAAGTAGCGCTCCAGCTGCAGCGGGCCCGCAACCGGGGTCATCCCGATGTCCTCGGGGTTCGCGGTGACCGGCTCCATTTCCAGCGCGGCGGCGCGCTTCGTGCGCACCACCGTGCCGTCGGGGCAGAGCACGTACTCCACCGCCAAAAGCGCGGCCATATCCTGCGGCGCCCAGCCCGCGCCGACGGCGATGTTCACCCGCGCGTCAACCTCGTCGGTGCCCACCCGCGGGTCGTGCGCGAACAGCGCCGGCACCTCCGCGACGCGCACGTACGCGCCGACCTTCAGCCACTCCGCGATGACGAAGTCGCGCACCCCCTCGCCGTCGAGCTCCGGGACCTCCACCTGCATGTCGAAGGTGTCGAAGATGACCCCGTCCGGCCGCGCCAGCGGGTGCGTCACGCGCCGGGCCAGGGCCAGCGACTCGGCGTTTTTGACGGCGGTGGCGGCGGCGGGGTCGTCGTAACGCTGCCCGAAGTCCTCCTCCGCGTGGTGCGCGACGGCCGCCGGCTCGTGCACGAAGCTCGCACCGGCGTTCCAGGCGCGGAAGCCGAACTCCCAGTCCTCGCCGCCGTAGCCGACGAGCGTGCCGTCGAAGCCGCCGACCTCGTCGAAGAACTCGCGCGAGCACGTCAGCACCGCCGAGATGATGTAGCGCCATGAGCTGTGGTCGGCGTTGCGGAGGTTGGCGGTGGCGGACCAGGCGTCGATAAGCCATTGCGGCTCTTTGTCCTCGGCGCCGGTGCGGCGCGCGCCGACGACTACCGCCCGCGCGTCCCCCACGACGTGCGGCACGACCGCGGAGAGGTAGCCGGGCTCGGGCACGGTGTCGGCGTCGAGAAACGCCAGCACCTCGCCGCGCGCCGCATCCGCGCCGAGGTTGCGCGCCGCGGCCGCCCGGAAGCCCTTGTCCTCCTGACGCACCACGCGCACCCCCTCGATCGCGGGTGGTTCGGCGGAGCCGTCGTCGGCCACGATGATCTCCACTTCGCCCGCGTAGTCCTGCGCGCCCACTGCCGCGACGACCCGCTCGAGCGCTTCCGCGTCGTTGTAATGCGGGATGACAACGCTCACATCAGGCCAGCTAAACGCCATGTTTCCTCCCACAGTTGCGCGACCTCGGCCCAGCCGTAGCGCGGCGGTTCCATCTGTTTGGGCACATGCTTATCGACGGCCTCCCGCCACCCGCCGTCAGCCACCAGCGTCACGCGCCCGGGCAGCCACGCGTCGATCTCGCGGGCGTAGGCGGAGTCGCGCACCAGCACGGTGCGGCCCGCGCCCAGCCAGGCCATCAGCGAGCCGGAGGCGGAGAAGTGGCGGTGCGGGCACACCGGCACCGCGATGCGGCCCATTTCGTGGGCGAGTTGGGCGTCGGAAAGCCAGCCCGTGATCTCGGCGTCGAGGTTTTCGGCCCATGTTTCGTGGCCGTGTGAGACCGCGCCGAGGAAGCGCAGGCGGCGGTCCGGCAGTGCTGCGATGAGGTCCTCGTGGCCCTTGCCGGGGTAGAGGAACCCCAGCACGCCGACGCTGCCCGGCTCGGGGTCGAAGGGCGAGTCGATGACCGGGATGGGCAGGCGGATCACGGTTGTCGCGGCGTCGAAAAAGGAGGCCTCGTGGTTGGAGTTGACCACCGCGACGTCCGCCCTTTCGACCAGCTCGCGGTAGACGCGTGCGCGGCGGGCGTAGCGCTCGGCGCCTTCCTCGGGCTGGGGGATGTCGTGCAGGCTCACGGACAGCGGGCCGTCGATGCGCGCCAAAAGGCGCTCGGCCGTGTCGCCGAAAAGGTGGTCGGTGAAGGTGACGTGGACGGGGCCGGCGAGCGGGGTATCGCCGAACGTCTCCTCCCGTATGACCTCGGCGCCCGTGGCGCGGGCGAGCCCGAGGGCGTACTCGGTCACCCCATGGCCCGCGGGGCCGACGATGAGATGTTTCATTGCACCAACCCTAGATTCGCCAAGCGCTCCGCGTGGCGCTGCAACCCGTGGGCGACCAGCGCCGGGCGCTCACGGTAGAACTCCAGTTGCGCGGCGCGGATCTCGTCGGCGTCGATGGCCCCGGCGCCGCGCTCGCGCCACTCATCGCGGCCCGAAACTGACACGCCGAGGGCGTCGGCGGCCGCGGCGTCGATGGGTGCGTCCAGCCCGCCGAGCATTTCGTAGTCGGGGGCGGTCGGGGCGTCGGAAAGCCCCAGCTCCTCCAGCACCCGCGATGCCATGAACGCAAGGGTGGCGTTGTCGGGGTGGTTGACGGTGTGCCACACCGGGTTTGTCTCCAGGTAGTCCGAGACGACAACCGCGCCGTGGGCGCGCTCGCGCACCCGCATCTGCTCGACGGACATCGCGGCTGCGCGGCGCAACGCATCCGGCGGAGGCGGCGCGGCCGGGGCATACCCCGCGGCCACGGCCAAGGTGCGCAGGTCGTGGTACGGCACCACCGGCGGGTTCAACGACGGGTCATCCGGGTCGCGGATGATGGCCTGGTGGGGCATGAGCCCGTCGAAACGCAGCACCGGCACGACCACGCGCCGCGCCGACGTACGAAGTTGCCGGGTGCCCACGGGCAGGCCGCGGTAGTTGTCGCGGATCGGCTGGGTCACCAGCACGTCGGCGCGGGCCACGAGGTCCAAAAACCACCCCATGTCCGCCGCTTCAAGCTCGTGGACAGGGGCGATGCGCTCGCCGGTGAAGTGCCCGGTGGACATCAAAAGCTTTCGGGTGGACTCCGCTTGGCAGTTACCGACGACAACAAGCAGCATGCCAACACAGTATGCGAAAACGTTTATATTAGTGGGGTGCGCGTTCTGTCTATCCCCTCCGGCCACCCGTACACGCAGGCTATCCGCCCTGCTGGCGTGGAGTTCTTGCCGGACCCGGACATCGGCGGCAACTGGTGGCCGCACCCCGCCCTCAACGCCGAGTTTTGGCGCGACCCGCCCGCCGTGGACCTCGTGCACATCCACTTCGGCTTCGAGCACCGCTCGCCCGCGCAGATCGCGGAGCTTTGCCGCGCGCTGCCGGTGCCGCTGGTGCTCACCGTCCACGACCTGGACAACCCGCACCTCGTCGACCAGACCGAGCACCACGAGCGCTTGCAATTGCTTATCGACGAAGCATCCGCCCTGATCACCCTCACCGACCAAGCCGCCGAGATTCTTACCCGCGACTTCGGCGCGACGGACGTGCGGGTGGTGCCGCACCCGCGGATTGTGGAGGAACCGGTGGCGGTAGAACGGGGGGATCGCGCGGCGGTGTTTCTGAAGTCGGTGCGCTCGAACGTGGTCGCGGACGCGCAGTTCTACCGCGATATCGCGGCGCGGGTGCCGTTGGATGTGTATGTGCATGGGGGAGCGGAGCTTGCGTCGATAGGCACTGTGGTGCACGAGCCCATGACTGACGACGAGCTGCACGCAGCCGTCGGTCACGCCGGGGTGTGCATTTTGCCGTATACGCGCGGGACGCACTCGGGGTGGCTGGAAATGTGCCGCGACCTGGGCGTGCCAGTGGCGGTGCCGGACTGCGGCTGCTACGCCGGGCAAGCAGACACGGTTGCGGCGGTGGAGGTGTACCGGACCGGCGACGGGCGCGCAGCCGGTGAGGCTGCGGCGCGGCTGCTTGCGCGCGGGCCGGTGCCGTACGCCGGCGACCGCGTGCGCCAGCTGGACGAGGTGCGCAGGGCGCACGAGGAGATCTACAGGAAAGTGGTGAGCGAGTGACCGTTGCCGCGAAACCCGCGCCGCGCGCCCCGCGCACCGGCAAGCTCCGCATCGCGCTGGTCGGGCCCGCGCGCTACCCGGTGCGTGAGCCGTACGCCGGCGGGCTGGAGGCGTTCTGCCACACCATGGTGGCCGCGCTGCGCGAGCTCGGTCACGACGTGGACTTCTTCGCCGCCGAAGGCTCCGACGGCAACGACAAAACACTCGAACTGCCCGGGGTGGACTGGGGCTCCCACGCCGCCGAGGCCACCGACACCACCTACCCGGAAGGCGGGCGCGAGCGGGAAAACGCCGCGTTTGTGCAGCTGCGCCGCCTGCTGGTCGCCCGCGGATACGACGTGGTGCACAACAACAGCCTCAACCCGTACATCTTTCCCTCGGCCGCGTCGCCGGAGCCGTTGCCGATGCTGACCACGCTGCACACGCCGATGGTCGAGGAGATCCAGGCCGCCATCACTGCCGCCGGCCTGCGCGCCGGGCGTTTCGCCGCCGTCAGCCGCACCACCGCGCGCGACTGGCGCCTGCCCAGTGAGCCGGTGATCATCCCCAACGGCGTCAACGTGGACCTCTGGCGGCCGGGCAGCGGCGGCGGGACCGCGGTGTGGTTTGGCCGCCTCGTGCCGGAAAAGGGCGCGCATTTGGCTATCGACGCCTCCCGCGTCGCCAACGTTCCCCTCGTCCTGGCGGGGCGTAACGGCGACCACCACTACTTCCGCGACGAAATCGAGCCGCGCCTCGGGCACGACGCGCAGTGGATCGGCGAGCTTTCCCACGCCGAGCTGCGGCGCCTGGTCGCCGGGTGCGGCGTCGCCGTGGTCAGCCCGCGGTGGGAGGAACCGTTCGGGCTCGTCGCGTTCGAGGCGATGGCGTGCGGCACCCCCGTTGCGGCGTTTCGCCGCGGCGGCATGGGCGAGCTGCTTCGCGACGCCCCCGCCGCCCTCGCCCCCGCCGACGACGTCGACGCGCTCGCCGCCGCGATCACCCAGGCGCGGGGGATTGAGAGGGACGTGGTGCGCCGTTGGGTCGTCGAGAGGCATTCGCTTTCCCAAACCGCGAAGCATTACACCGACATCTTCCGCCAGGTGGCGGCGTTTGGAAAGGTAGGACAATGATCGGGATCTACGCCCACCACCACGGCTCCGGGCACCTGCACCGCTGCCGCGCCATCCAGCGCGAGCTGCGCGCGATGGGCCGCGAGGCGCAGATTTTGTCCACGACGGGCGGGGACGTTGCGCTTCTCGACGACGCCAGCGCCGGCCCACGCGAACTGCGCAGCGGGCGCGCGATGACCGCCGGGGGCACGCTGCATTACGCGCCGTACGGGGCGCCGCAGATCGCATCAAGGTTCGCGCAGATCGCCGACTGGGTGGCCGAGAACCAGCCGGAGGCGTTCTACGTGGACGTGTCCAACGAGGTCGCCGCGTTCGTGCGGCTGATGGGTGTGCCGGTGGTGGTGCACGCGATGCCCGGCTACCGCGGCGATGCCCCGCACCAGCTCGCCTACGCGCAGGCCGAAGCGATCGTGGCGGCGTGGCCGGACTGGGTCGAGGTGCCCGAGCACCTGCGCGCGCACGCCGACCGGCTGCACGCTGTCGGCGGGATCTCGCGGCTGACCCCGCGCGAGGGTGTCGAGCGCGACCCGAACCACGTGGTGGTGATGGCGGGCCTGGGCGGTTCGACGTGGTCGCCTGCCGACTGGGAAGCGGTGCAGGCCGCCTGCCCCGAGTACCGTTTCACGTTTTTGGGCGGCGACAACCACGTCGACGACCCGACGGAGCTGCTGCAGTCCGCGGGCATCGCCGTCACCGCCGGCGGGCAGAACTCCGTGGCGGACCTCGCCGCCACTTACACCCCGGCGGTGATCCTGCCGCAGCCGCGCCCCTTCACCGAGCAAAAGGCGGGCGCGAAAGCACTCGAAAGCTTGGCGACGGTACGAAACGCCTTCCCCGCCCCCGACGAATGGCCCGAACTGCTGCGCCGCCGCGACACCGACTGGGCGCGCTGGCAGACAGACGGTTCGGCGCGCCGAGCCGCCGAAGTCATCGCCAGCGTGGCGGAGAACCCCGGCCAGCCCGCGACCTGCGTGATCACGCTCGCCGACGCGAACCGGCGCGACCACCTGACTCACCAGGTCAACCTCATGCCGATGGGCGTCGATCACGTCACAGTCGCACTGAATGATGTGGACGAGCTGGCCAAAGCGGTGCCGAAAAGCCACGTGGTCGAAGGACCGCGCAACCTCGCTGCCGCCCGCAACCTGGGCGCGAAGGTGGCCATCGAACGCGGCGCTGAGGTGCTCGTGTTCCTGGACGCGGACTGCCTCGCCTCCGACGCGCTCGTGCCGCGCTACGTCGCGGCGCTCACGCGGCGCCCCGAGGCCGTCGCCGCAGGTCCGGTGACCTACATGAAGCAGGGCGAGCTGCGCGTCACCGACCCCGAGCCGCACCCCGCCCGCCCCAATCCGGACGACGGCGAGCTCGTCGACGCCGACAACTACAACCTGTTCTGGTCCCTGTCCTTCGCGCTGACCGCAACAACGTGGGAGCGCATCGAGCACGACTTCGGCGGCTTCGACCCCACCTTCGAGGGCTACGGCGGGGAAGACACCGACTTCGCCCGCGAACTTGAGCGCCACCGCACCCCGCTCGTCTGGGTCGGCGGGGCCCACGCCTACCACCAGTGGCACCCCGTGTCCTCGCCGCCGTGGGAACACATCGAGGACATCGTCGCCAACGCCAACCGGTTCCACGACAAATGGGGAACCTTCCCCATGGAAGGTTGGTTGGAGGCGTTCGAGGCCGAAGGTGCCGTCGAGAAGCAAGAAGCCCCGAAGCGCTATATCCTGCGGAACCATGAACTTCACCATCCACGAGGGAAGCACTGACTGCCCGGTGATCGTGCACGTGCCGCACGCGTCGCGCGAGATCCCGGCCGAGGTTGCTGCTGATTTCATCGCCACCGACGACCAGATTGCGCGCGAGCTCGACCGCGTCACCGACGACCACACCGACACCCTCGCCGCGGCCGCCGCCGAGCAGTCCGGGTGCGCGCCGTGGATGATCGTGAACAACCTCTCGCGCCTGGTCGCGGACCCGGGGCGGTTCTCCAACGAACGCGAATCCATGGACTCGACCGGGCGCGGCGCCATCTTCCTCAAGCTTGGCGACGGCAACCCGCTGCGGCCTTTGGACATGGACGTCGCAGACCTGAAAGCCGAGTACTACTTCCCGTACGCCGACGCCGTATCGAAGCTGGTCTCTGGCCGCATCCAGGACTGCGGCTGCGCCGTGATCGTGGACGTGCACTCGTACAACAACCAGCCCGACGAGTACCGCATCCACCCCGGCAAACTCCTGCCGGACGTGTGCATCGGCACCCACTCCGTGCACACACCCGCCGTGCTTGCCGACGAAGCCGCCCGCACCTTCACCGCCGCCGGCTTCAACGTCGAACGCAACACCCCGTTCGCCGGGGCGTACGTGCCGGTGGACTACGACAAAAACACCTCCGTTTTGGCCGTGATGTTCGAGGTGCGCAAAGACCTGCTGGAAAACGACGAGTCGCGCGTGCGCGTCGAAGCCGCGCTGGCCGAGGTGATCTGCAAGGCCGTGGAGATTTCCCGCACCGACATGGGCCGCCCGCTGTAGCGCCGTTTTTGGGCATGCCGATGTGCCCGCCCTTTCGGGGCGGGTTTTCGGTGTGTGGTTAGTCGAAGAGCAGCTCCATCGCGCCCGGGGTGGTCATGGGGACGCGTGTGCCGTTGGGTGCGACCCAGTGGATGCGGGCGTTGGGGTTGTCGATGTAGCCGAACGGGCCTTGCCTGTTGTCGGCGTTGACCCCGTTGTGGAAGGGGCACAGTTCGGCGAGGTTGTCCATGTTGGTCATTCCCCCGTAGCGCCACGCGTTGATGTGGTGGGTTTGGGTGGTCTCTGCCGAGTGTTTGCAGTCGGGAAACGCGCAGGCCGGGCAGAGCAGCTTCGACATGACCTTCTGCTTCGCGTTGGCGCAGCGCTCGGCGTAGTACAGGTTGACCGGGCCTTCTTGGGGGTGGAACGCGGCGACTTCGAGTATGTCGCCGAATTCGTGCTCCATGTACTCGGCACCGGTCATGGTGGTGCCGTCGGTGCAGATCAACGTGACTTCGTCGGCGTGGCCTGATTGGATGCGGGCCCAGTCGGCGATCGGCACCAGGATGATCGGCCGGAAGTTCGCCTTCGGTATGCCTTTGCCGTCGCGCAGGATCCCGATAAGGGTGTGGGCCATTTGGGCGGCGGCGGGGTCGTCTGCGTCGATGAGTTTGCGCAGCAGGTGCTCAAGATCGGCGAGGTCGCGCTCGTTGTAGGTGAGGATCATGGTGCGCATGCCGGCCTTGGAGCGGGAAAACTTGCACGAGGGTGGGGCGGGTTTGACGGGTTGTTTGATCAGCCGTTTGATCCGCTTGGTCAACGCCCGGTAGGAGCCGCGGTGGCGCACCAGGTCGAGTCGGATGCGCCAGCGTTCGGCGGCGCCTTCGACGGCGAGGAGTTTTTTCTCGATGTGCACGAGCTGGTCGACCGGCAGACCGTGCGCTGCTTCGAGTGCGTCGCGTTGTTTGCGGGTGAATTGGGTCGGACCAAAGTAGGTGTGGTGCACCCGCGCCAAGTCGCGGACCCGGCCAGACGACAGGCCGGCGGCCATGGCTACATCGCGGTCGAAGTCGGCGAGGACGGAAACGCCTGCGGAAACAAAGTCGGTGAAGTTCATGGCCTGAAAGCTATGGCGGCCACACAACACCAAACAAGACCCAAATCAAAATCTGTGGATAACCCCCGCCGGTTGTTGACGCCGCAACACAGTTGTCCACAGAAACGCAAAACGCGGTGGCGCAAGCACGCCACCGCGGTATACGTTGCAAAGTTTTAGCGCTTGGACACCTTGCCGGTCTTGCCCGCCACAGGCGCGACCACCGAGGCGCGCGCGAAGAACCAGCCCAACGCCGTCACACCCGCCGCGACCAGGAACAACACCACACCGATCCAGCTGGTGGCGTCCTCGCGCGCGGCGAACATCGCGTTCATGTTGCCGCGCAGGCCGGTGGTGAGCACGAGGAACACGTGCACCACCACAAACGCCACGAAGTAAATCATGGTGGGGAAGTGCACCGCGCGCGCCCACGACACCGGCACCGCCTTCCACGACGCCGGCCACATGCTGCTCATGCGGAAACCAGACACGATGGCCAGCGGCGAGGCGATAAACACGGTGACGAAGTACGACAGCTCCTGCAGCGCGTTGTAGTACAGCCAGGGGTTTTCCGTCGGCCAGTCCAGCGACAGGTACTGCAGGCCCGCCGACACCGCGTGCGGGATCGCGTCCCAGCTGGTGGGCACGATGCGCATCCATTGGCCGGTGGTGAACAGAAGCACGAAGAACACCACGCCGAGGACGACCCACGCGACGTCGAGAAGCTGGTGCAGCCAGAGCGTCACCGAGATCTTTTTGCCGCCCTTCTTCGGCTGCCAGTAGGCGGCGGGGCGTTTCTCGCGGCGCACGTCAATGCCTGTTTTGATGATCAGCGCCATCAGGAACATGTTGAAGAAGTGCGCCCAGTTCAGCCAGCCGGGCAGCCCGGTGGGGGCGTTGTCCGGCAGCGGCTGGATGCCGTTGTAGCGGGCGATGAAGTCGGCGCCGGCCTCGGTGCCCACGTACCAGCGCGCGCCGAACACGGCCGCGGCGAGCAGCAGCAGCGCACCGATCGCCCATGGGAGCCATTGCCTTACGACGCCCTCCGGTTTCCCCGCCGTCGCCGACGCGGGTGCCGGCTGCGGGGCTGGTTTCGGAGCCGGTTTCGGGGCTGGCTCGGGGGCCGTCTTGGCGACAGCATCGTCCACCACCGTCGCCGCCACAGGCGCCGCGGTCTCGGGCTGTGGCTCCGGCTCGGCTTCCGGCTCCGGCGCGGCGACGCGCACGGTGCCGGCGGGCGGCCACGGTTCGCCGCCCTCGACGCGGGGCAGGCCCTGGCGCAGCGGCACCTCGACGGTGTGCGCCGGCTCGGCAACGTCGGCAACGTCGGCGGCCGCGGCGGAAGCACCAGCGGCAGCGGGCACCGCGACGCGCACCGACCCGGCCGGCGGCCACGGCTCGCCGCCCGGCACGCGCGGCAGGCCGCGGCGCAGCGCCACCTCTGCGGTCTCGGCCGCGTCGGCAACGGGTGCAACGTCAGCCGCAGTGTCCTCGGTCGGCGCGTCGGCGACGTCGACGGTGCCGGCCGGCGGCCACGGCTCGCCGCCCGGCACGCGGGGCAGTCCTCGGCGGAGTTCTACCTGCATTACTTACGCGCCTCGATCTCGGAGATGATGTCCGGCACCAGGTCGAACAGGTCGCCGATGATGCCGAAGTCGGCGATGTCGAAGATCGGGGCGTCCTCGTCGGAGTTGATCGCCACGATGGTGTCGGCAGTCTGCATGCCCACCAGGTGCTGCACCGCGCCGGAGATGCCGACGCCGATGTAGAGCTTCGGGCTGACCATCACACCGGTTTGGCCGATCTGCGCCTCGTAGGGCACCTGGCCTTCGTCGACGGCGGAGCGGGTGGCGCCGACGGCGGCACCCAACGCGTCGGCAAGTCCGCCGACGAGGTCTTCGAACATGTCCTCGTCGCCCAAGGACACGCCGCCTGCGACCACCTTGTCGGCGGTGAGCAGGTCGGGGCGGTCGGAGGTGCGCTCCACAGGAGTCACGGAGAGCACTTCTGCCTCTCGACGTCCCGACGGCGCCACCTCCAACTCGCGCACCTCAGGCGTGGCCGCCTCGGTACGCGTTTCCACCGCACCCTTGCGCAGAGTAATCACCGGCGCGGAGTGCGTCGCAGCGGCAGAAGCGGTGTAGACCCCGCCGAAGTTCTGGTGCTCGGTGACGATGCCCTGGTCGTCGCGGCTCACAGACACCGCGTCGGTGAGCAGCGCCTTGCCTGTGCGTGCGGCGAACCGGCCGGCGGCTTCGCGCCCGCGCACGGTGTGGGCGAACAGGACGGCGGCAGGGAAGAGGTCGTCGAACGCGGCGGCAGCTGCGTCGATAAGCGGGGCGTTGGACACCAGCACCACCGCGGCGCCGAGCGCACCCAGCTCCTCTGCGTGCGCGGTGTCCTGCGCCAGCACCACCGGGGTGCCGATGGCGGACGCGGCGCCGATGAGCTCGGCCGCAACGGGGCTGACCGAGCCGTCGAAGGAGCGGTCCGGGACAACAAGAATCTGGGTCATGGCTGCTCCTTAAATGAGGTTCTTGGATTCGAGGAAGTCCACCAGGCGGGCCGCGGCGGTGGAGCTCGCGTCGATGATCTCGCCGCGCTCGCGCTCCGGGCGGCGCTCGATGCTGGTCATGATGGCGCGCGGGTGCGTGAAGTCCGCCGGGTCCACGCGGAGCTCGGCGAGGGTGACGGTGCGCAGTTCCTTCTTCTTCGCGGCCATCAGACCCTTAAAGTTGGGGTAGCGCGGGTCCGCGAATTCGTCGGCGACGGACACCACGGCCGGCAGCTGCGCTTCGAGCTGGGCGGTGGCGGCGTCGGAGGCCTGGGTGGCGCGCACGGTCCCGCCGTCGAGCGTGAGCTCGGTGAGGTTGGTCAGCACCGGCCAGTCCAACAGCTCGGCCATGAAGGGGGCGATGACACCGGTGCCGCCGTCGGACGATTCGGCGCCCGCGATGACGAGGTCGTAGCCCT
The DNA here is from genome assembly GCF_013978595.1 of Corynebacterium haematomassiliense. Taxonomy (GTDB): domain Bacteria; phylum Actinomycetota; class Actinomycetes; order Mycobacteriales; family Mycobacteriaceae; genus Corynebacterium; species Corynebacterium lehmanniae. The sequence continues at coordinate 1,182,631 of NZ_JACDTZ010000001.1, read as the reverse complement.
GCTTCTCGACGAGCTTCGCCAACACCTCACCAGTCAACGTCGCATCCGCGCCGGTGAGCGCGTCGTCCGAGACGATGTAGGCCTCGCTCGCGCCCATGGCGATGCCGCGGCGCACCGAATCGGCGGAGGACTCCGGGCCGACGCTTAAGATCTCGACCTCGATGTTTTCGCCGGCTTCGGCGATGCGCAGCGCGGCCTCGACGGCGCGCTCGCTGACCTCGTCGGCGACGACGTCGCCGGAGCGGTCCGTCAAACCCGTCTCCAGGTTCATTTCGCGGTCACTGTACGTGTCCGGCACTTCTTTCAGCAGCACAGCAATGCGCACGGCCACTCCTTGCTCTTGAGCTCTCTGGGGTTCGCGATCGCTGTGCAGTGTAACGCACGGCTAAAAGTCGAATCCCCCGAAGTCGAAGCCGCCGCCGTCGCCGAACCCGCCGAAGCCCCCGAAGTCGCCGCCGGCATCGCCCATGTCACCCATGTCACCCATCTCGCCGGCGCCGTCCATGCCGTCGCCAAGCCCGCCGGCCTCAAACGCCTCTGCAGACGCCACGCCGGACATCCCCGCGAACATCGCGGAGTAGAACATCATGGAGCTTGCGGCCCACACGCCGGTCATCATCGCCGGGCCCCACCACGCGGTGGAGTACCAGCCGGCCGGCACCGGGCGGCCCGCGACGGCGCCGCCGGGGTAGTAGTGCGGCGTCTGCGCGGTGGCGTGCGGCGACGCCATGACCGGCGTGCCGTCCTCCTGCGTGACGGTGCGCTGCTCGGTCACACGACCTGCCTGGCGCTGGCCCTCCAGCTCCGGCAGCTGCGGGCCGGCGGGAAGCCCCATGATCTCGCGGGCCGCGTTGACGTAGTGCAGGCCCTCCAGCGCGGACTCGCGCGCGAGCATCGCCTGCTTGACGGAGCGTGCCTCGCTCAGCCCGGCGGATGCCGCGTTGAAGCGCTCGGAGGCGTCGGCCATCGCCTGCTGGGAGGCGGTGTCGTTGCCGGAGAGGTTCAGCACCTGCGAGCCCAAACGGTCGGTCCACCGTTTGGCGTCGGCGTACGCGTCGTCGAAAGACAGCTGCTGCTGCCTTGCCACCTGGCGCCGCGACTGGGGCATCTGCCGCTGCCCGCTCATGCTCGGCAACATCACCAACGCGCCGACCATCAAGAAAATGAGCAACAGGGTGAACATGACTCCTCCTAAAATTTCGTTCGTGTTTGGTTCAACGCATACGCCTGCGCTAAAGTTCCGCACAGCGCTGCAGATTTCGGCGCCTGGGAATGTCGTATAGTGGCTAATACCTCAGCCTTCCAAGCTGAAGACGCGGGTTCGATTCCCGTCATTCCCTCCACACAAGACACCGGTTCCGGTTGCGGGGCCGGTGTTTTTGTGCCCTCAATGCGGACGGTGATTGAAGCACCGCTACAATGACTGTCCTGAACTACACACGTTCAACGAATGTGGTTCATACCGTGCGGTTTTACCGCAACGGGGCGTGGCGCAGCTTGGTAGCGCACCTGCTTTGGGAGCAGGGGGTCGCAGGTTCAAATCCTGTCGCCCCGACCAAGGCGGGCCCGTGATTTCCGCGGGCCCGCCACATATAAACATCTGACAAACGTTGTTTCGATCTAGTACAGGAGAAATCCGTGAAGACTTCCGTCGACAAGCTCAGCGACACCCGCGTGAAGCTCAACGTCAGCGTGCCGTTCGACGAGCTGGGCAAGGAAATTGACCAGGCCTACAAGGCCATCGCCCAGCAGGTCAACATCCCGGGCTTCCGTCGTGGCAAGGCTCCGCGCCAGCTCATCGACGCTCGCTTCGGCCGCGGCCCGATCCTGGAGCAGGTCGTCAACGACATGCTGCCGACCCGCTACGAGCAGGCCCTGGCGGAAAACGAGATCAACCCGCTCGGCCAGCCGGAGATCGAGATCACCAAGATCGAGGACAACGACGTCGTCGAGTTCACCGCCGAGGTCGACGTGCGCCCGGAGATCGAGGTGCCGGACTTCTCCAAGATCTCCGTGAAGGTTCCGGAGCTCAAGCTTGACGACGAAGCAGTCGACGCCGAGCTGGACACCCTCCGTGAACGCTTTGGTGAGCTCAAGGACACCAAGCGCAAGCTGAAGACCGACGACTACGCCATCATCGACCTCGAGGCCACCGTCGACGGCGAGAAGCTCGACGATGCTTCCGCCGAGGGCCTGACCTACCGCGTCGGCGCCGACGACCTGATGAAGGGCCTGGACACCGCGCTGCGCGGTCTGAAAACCGGCGAGGACGCAGAGTTCGAGTCCGAGATCCAGTACGGCGAGCACAAGGGCGAGAAGGCCACCGTGAAGGTCACCGTCCAGCAGACCAAGGAGCGCAAGCTGCCGGAGCTCGACGACGACTTCGCGCAGATGGCGTCCGAGTTCGACACCGTCGAGGAGCTGCGCAACTCCACCCGCGAGCAGGTTGAGGAGAACGCCAAGGCCAAGCAGGCCGCGGACATCCGCGACGAGGTGCTCAAGGTCGCCCTGGCAGAGTCCACGTTCGCCCTGCCGGAGTCCGTGGTGGACGAGCAGGTGCACAACCAGCTCCACCAGCTGCTGGGCCAGATGGCCCACGACGAGAACGCGTTCGCCCAGCTGCTCGAGGCGCAGGGCACGACCCGCGAGGAGTTTGACAAGCAGTCCCGCGAGCAGGCCGAAGAGTCCGTGCGCACCCAGCTGTTCCTCGACGCTGTGGCCGAGCAGGAGCAGCCGGAGGTCTCCCAGCAGGAGCTGACCGACCACATCCTGTTCACCGCGCAGTCCTACGGCATGGACCCGAACCAGTTCGTGGCCCAGCTGCAGCAGTCCGGCCAGATTGCCAACCTGTTCTCCGACGTGCGCCGTGGCAAGGCTCTGGCCATCGCCATCTCCCGCACCCAGGTCGAGGACGAGGCCGGCAACAAGGTCGACCCGAACGAGTACTTCGGCGAGATCGAAGAGGACGAGGCTGAGGAGTCCGAGGAGAACTAAGCCGTTCTCTTAGCGGCCGGGGCGCGTTGGTGCCCCGGCCGCTTTTGTCATTCCTGCAGGATTGTTCACTCGGCCGGGCCGGTTTCGTGAACTTGTAGGCACTGGACGGGCAAATAGTTCACTTGGCCCAGGTCGCGCGTGACCCCGATGCAAGATGGTTCATCCGCCGGTGAACTATCCCGCACAACCACCCGCGCCAAGACGCTTCGCGGCAGAATCTGTCAGGCTGCCCCGATCGCCCCAGGTCGCCGCAAACGCCCGCCGTAATCTGTCAGGAACCGGCCGCCGGCCACCCCAAAACCGGTCCGAACCGGCCCCAAACTTCCGACCCGTACGCCGGTAGCGAACAGGCTCGGAGTTACAGAATCACCCGAGTAGGGTAGTGGCGTTACCGGATGAACTAGCAAAGGAGCGTCTGTTATGACTTCCCCGACCCAAGGCATGAACCTGGGAGACTCCGTTTATGAGCGTCTCCTCCGGGAGCGCATTATTTTCCTGGGCCAGCAGGTGGACGACGAGATCGCCAATAAGCTCTGCGCCCAGATTCTGCTGCTGTCGGCGGAGGATCCGACGCGCGACATCAACCTCTACATCAACTCGCCAGGCGGCTCCGTCACCGCCGGTATGGCGATTTACGACACGATGAAGTACTCCCCGTGCGACATCGCCACCTACGGCATGGGCCTGGCGGCGTCGATGGGCCAGTTCCTGCTCTCGGGCGGCACGAAGGGCAAGCGTTACGCCCTGCCGCACGCGCGGATTATGATGCACCAGCCGTCCGCGGGCGTCGGCGGCACGGCAGCCGACATCGCTATTCAGGCGGAGCAGTTCGCGGAGACGAAGCGCGAGATGGCGCAGCTCATCGCGGAGCACACGGGCCAGACCTTTGAGCAGATCACGAAGGATTCGGACCGCGACCGCTGGTTCAACGCTATGCAGGCGAAGGAGTACGGCATTGTGGACCACGTCATTGAGAATGCGGCCCAGGCCGGCGAGCACTCCATCGGCGAGAACTAAGGCACACGAGGAATTAAGGAGACACCCATTATGACTTTCCAGATGCCCAACTCCCGCTACGTGCTGCCGCAGTTTTTGGAGGAAACGAGCTTCGGCACGAAGCAGATCGACCCGTACGGCAAGCTCTTCGAAGAGCGCATCGTCTTCCTGGGCACCCAGGTGGATGACACGTCGGCGAACGACATTATGGCGCAGCTTCTGGTGCTGGAGTCCCAGGACCCGGACCGCGACATCACCATGTACATCAACTCCCCGGGCGGCTCGTTTACCGCGCTGATGGCTATCTACGACACGATGCAGTACGTCCGCCCGGATGTGCAGACTGTCTGCCTCGGCCAGGCCGCGTCGGCCGCCGCGGTGATCCTCGCCGCGGGTGCGCCGGGCAAGCGCGCCGCGCTGCCGAACTCGCGCGTGCTGATCCACCAGCCGGCGACCCAGGGCACCCAGGGCCAGGTGTCCGACCTGGAGATTCAGGCCGCGGAGATCGAGCGGATGCGCCGCCTCATGGAGGACACGCTCGCGCACCACACGGGCCGCACGTCGGAGCAGGTCCGCATTGACACGGACCGCGACAAGATCCTCACCGCCTCCGAGGCTGTAGAGTACGGGATCATCGACCAGGTCTTTGATTACCGCAAGCTCAACGGCTAAGAGCAAAGAGAAAACGCGCCCGGTTCACTTCCGGGCGCGTTTTGCTTTGCGACGACCTCCGGTTACTCCGCTTCCTCCCCGGATGCCGGGTCGCAGAATGCCACGGCGTTGCGGATGGCCTCCGGCGCAGTTTCGAAGTCTTCGCGCGCCCAGCAGACGCCGCCATCGTCGGTGGTGACGGGGTCGACGGAGACCCAGCCCTGGCCCTTGGCGGCCCAGTAGTAGTCCTGGCCGTCGGAGGTGACGGTGCGGGCCCATTCGCGGTCGCAGAAGGTGCTGTACTCCTGGTTGCCGGACGCCGCGCCCTGGGTGGGCCAGGCGCAGGTGGCGCCGGGGCGGTCGTCGACGATGGTTTCGCGCACCGGCTCCGGCTCACGCGCCGCGTTGTTGGAGTCGTTGGAGCTGCGCGACTCCGAGCGCTTGGAGCTGGACTTCGTTGAGGTGCGCGTGGACGACTTGGTCGACGAAGACGAGCTCGACGAGGACTTCTTCGTCGTGGTGGACGTGGAGGTGGTGGTTTCCTCATCCTCGTCGTCGTCCTCGGTGGGCGTCGGCGTCGGGGTGGCGGTGGTGCTGGTCTGCGGGAAGTCCAGCACCGGTTCTGCCAGGGGCTCTGCGTCCGCGCCGGAGTCGGAGCAACCGGCAAGCAGCGCGGCGGCGAGGGCGGCTGCGGCGAAGGCAGAAAGTGTGCGGCTGCGATTCACGGATCGGTTCCTTTCGGGGTGCTCAGCGTTGGGGCACCGGTGGGCACGATTGTTTAACGTGTACAGGCTAGCGGATTAGCTTCCAAGGAACCGCGTCAGTGCGGTGTTGAATTCTTCCGGGTTCTCTATGGCCACTTGGTGGGCGGCCGGGTCCACCACCACGGATTGGGACGGGCCGGCCACGCCTTCGGCGATCTCGGACAGCTTCTTGGGCGGGCAGGTCGGGTCGGACGCACCCGCGATGGTGAGCACCGGACAGGTGATCTTCCCCAGCTCGCCGGCGAAATCCCAGGTGGCAAGCGCGGCGCCGTTGTGGGCGTAGCCCTCGTCGTCGACGGAGTCGATCATGTCTGCCACGCGCTGCACCACCTCCGGGTGCTCCGCGCGGAAAGATTCTGTGAACCAGTTGCCCATCAGTGTGGGGGTCAGGCCGGAGGTGCCGTCATGAAGCGCGGTGTTTATCTTTTGCTCCCATGCCTCCTCACCGCCGAGGAAGGTGGCGGTGGCGGCGAAGACGGCCTTGTCCACGCAGCCGCTGTTCGCGGCGAGCCACTGCGCGATCGCGCCGCCGAGGGAGACGCCGACGACGCTGAAGCGCTCCACGCCGAGCTCGTCGAGTGCGGCGAGGACGTCGCGGCCGAGCGTGCCCACCTCCGTGGGGCGCTCGGAGGGCACGCCGGAGCCGCCGTGGCCGCGGTGGTCGACGGTGATCACGCGGTAGCCGGAAAGCGCGGGGATGACCTCGGACCACGCGTCAGAGGTGGTGGCGATGGAGCTGAGCAGCACCACCGCTTCGCCGTTGGGGGTGCCGAATTCTTGCGTGTGAAGAAACGTCATGGGCCCCATTTTCGCACGCGCGCGACAGTTGTGTCGGCGCGGCGGGTACGGTTTGACGCAAGCATTACACTCGGTGGGGATTGACCGAAGACGGGAGTAGATAGGCGCATATGGCAACTACGCACGACAGCGCGAACCTGCTCAAGTGCTCTTTCTGCGGGAAGAGTCAGCAGCAGGTGCGCAAGCTCATCGCCGGCGGCGGCGTCTACATCTGCGACGAGTGCATCGAGCTGTGCAACGAGATCATCGAGGAAGAGCTCGCCGGCGCGCAGAAATCCCAGGACGCGGACGACCCGGACCGCCTGCCGCGCCCGAGCGAGATCACGGCGTTTTTGGACGAGTACGTCATCGGACAGGACACCGCGAAGAAGACCCTGGCTGTGGCGGTGTACAACCACTACAAGCGCATCAAGGCCGAGACGTCCAACGTGTCCAGCCGCAAGCGCGACGAGGACGTGGAGATCGCCAAGTCCAACATCCTCCTGCTCGGCCCCACCGGCTCCGGCAAGACTTACCTGGCGCAGACGCTGGCGCGCATGCTCAATGTCCCGTTCGCCATCGCGGACGCCACCAGCCTCACCGAGGCCGGCTACGTCGGCGAGGACGTGGAGAACATCCTGCTGAAGCTGCTGCAGGCGGCGGATTTCGACGTCAACCGCGCCCAGCACGGCATCATCTACGTCGACGAGGTGGACAAGATCTCGCGCAAGTCCGAGAACCCGTCGATCACCCGCGACGTCTCCGGCGAGGGTGTGCAGCAGGCGCTGTTGAAGATCCTGGAGGGCACCACCGCGTCCGTGCCGCCGCAGGGCGGGCGCAAGCACCCGAACCAGGAGTTCATCCAGGTGGACACCACGAACATCCTGTTCATCGTCGCCGGCGCTTTCGCGGGCCTGGACAAGGTGGTCGCGGAGCGCGTGGGCAAGAAGGGCATCGGCTTCGGCGCGGAGATCGACTCGAAGGAGCAGCGCGACGAGGCGGACCTGCTCGCCCAGGTGCAGCCGGGCGATTTGGTCAAGTTCGGCCTGATCCCCGAGTTCATCGGCCGTCTGCCCATCCTCGCGCACGTGAACGACCTGGACCGTGATTCGATGAAGCGGGTGCTTACGGAGCCGAAGAACTCGCTGGTCAAGCAATACAAGCGACTGTTCGCCATGGACGGCGCGGAGCTGACTGTCACGGACGGGGCGCTCGGCGTGATCGCCGATAAGGCGGCGGAGCGCAAGACGGGCGCGCGCGGCCTGCGCGCGATCATGGAGGAGCTGCTCGTTCCCATCATGTACGAGCTGCCGGACCGCGAGAATGTCGCCGAGGTTGTCGTCGATGAGGCTGCGGCCCTCGGCGAGGGGGAGCCGAAGTACATCGAGGCCGAGGAACAGCAGTCTGCTTAGCGACGGGCCGTCACACGATCCAGCCCTCGTCGCCGTAGATGTCGAATAGTTCGTCCGGTTCCGCGTCCTCGGTGGGGGCGGGGGCGGCCTCGAGGTAGGACTCGTAGCCGGAATAGGAGATGTTGGAGGTCAGAAACGCCAGCACGGTGTCGATGACCATGCGGCGCATGCCGTCGACGTTGCGGCGGCTTTCTGTGTCTACACCGAAGACGTGCTTGGCGGTGGCGGCGTTGCCCACGCGGTAGAGGCACAGCGACGAGATCAGGGTGAGCAGGTCCACCGCGGTTATGCCGGGGCGGAACGCGCCGGCGTCCTGGCCGGCGAGCAGGAGACGCTCGGCGTGCAGGGTCACGTCGCGCACGCCGGCGAGCGCCGAGGCGTCTTCGGCTTCGATCGCCGGGTCCAGGTTTTCGCGCAGCACCAGGCGCACGGCATCGGGGTTGTGCAAAAACGCGTGGTAGAGCGCGTCGACGAAGCGGCGCATGCCTTCCACCGGCACGGCGTGCGAGCGGTTGAGGATGTTCTCCGGCGGCGCCAGCTGCTCGAGCGCGAGGCGCAGCGCCGCGGTGTAGAGGCCGCGCTTGTCGCCGAAGTGGTAGTGGATCATGCGCTTGGTCATGCCGGTCTTCTTGGCCAGCGTTTCCACCTTCGCACCGGAGTACCCCTTGCGGGCGAACGCGACCAGCGCTGCTCGGACCACCGTGTCGGGGGAGGGCGCGCCGGAAGTCGCGTCGTCGACAACGTCGGTCACGTCCGTCCCCTTTCTGCTCGAAATACCCCTCAATCGTGCACTAGATGTCCGCTCTCGGACGTATAGCGCTGAAATTCTGCCCCGGCTGGGGGTAAGTTACTGTGAGGCAACACACAAACCGTTTGAGCGAAGGAGCGAGACACATGACAAAGATTGTGGTCACCGGCGCCGCCGGCAACATCGCCTACTCCCTGCTGTGGCGCATCGCCGCCGGCGACGTGTTCGGCGACGAACCGGTGGACCTGACCCTGCTGGAAATCCCGGACGCAGTGCGCGCCGCCGAGGGCACCGCCATGGAGCTCGCCGATTCCGCCCTGCCGCTGGTGAACTCCATCGAGGTCACCGACGACGCCACGAAGGCCTTCGACGGTGCCGAGGCCGCCTTCCTGGTCGGCGCGAAGCCGCGCGGCAAGGGCGAGTCGCGGGCGGACATGCTCGCCGCCAACGGCAAGATCTTCATCGGCCAGGGCGAGGCCATCAATAACGGTGCGGCGGACAACGTCCGCGTGCTGGTGGTGGGCAACCCCGCCAACACCAACGCCTACATCGCCTCCAAGGCAGCGCCCGACGTGCCCAAGGACCGCTTCAACGCGCTGATGCGCCTGGACCACAACCGGGCGCAGTCGATGTTGGCGGACCGCGTGGGGTGCCCGTCGAGAAGCATTGAGCGCCTCGTGGTGTGGGGCAACCACTCCGACACCCAGTTCCCGGACATCACCTACGCCACGGCGGACGGTAAGCCGGTGGAGGTGGACCACGAGTGGTACACCGGCGAGTTCATCCCGCGCGTGGCCAAGCGCGGCGCCGAGATCATCAACGTGCGCGGCAAGTCCTCGGCCGCGTCCGCGGCGTCGGCGGCCGTGGACCACATGCGCGATTGGGTCCAGGGCACCGGGGAGCGGTGGGCGACGGTGGCGTTGCCGTCGACAGGCGAATACGGCGTCGACGTTGGCCTCGTCTTCGGCTTCCCGGCCGTAAGCGACGGCAGTTGGCAAGTCGTTGAGGGGCTCGAGCTTTCCGACGACCAAAGGACCCGCATCGACGCCAACATCGAGGCCCTGCGGGAGGAAGCCGCCATCGCCGACAAGCTGTTTTAGGGCGCTGGTTAAGATAGGGCGCGTGACTCAGAACGATCTTGCGAACGACCTGCCCAAGTCGTGGGAACCCAGCGCCCACGAACGCGACCTGTACGAAGGTTGGGTAGACGCCGGTTACTTCACGGCGGACCCGGCCTCGGACAAGCCCGCGTACTCGATCGTGCTGCCGCCGCCGAACGTGACCGGCCAGCTGCACATGGGCCACGCCCTCGACCACACGCTGATGGACTCCCTGGTGCGCCGCAAGCGCATGCAGGGCTACGAGGTGCTGTGGCTGCCGGGCATGGACCACGCCGGCATCGCCACCCAAACCAAGGTGGAAGCCAAGCTCAAGGCGGAGGAAGGCAAGGACCGCTACGACTACGGGCGCGAGGAGTTCATCGAGCGCGTGTGGGAGTGGAAGGAGCAGTACGGCGGCACGATCACCACGCAGATGCGCGCCATCGGCGACTCGGTGGACTGGTCGCGGGAGCGCTTCACGCTTGACGACGGCCTGTCGCGCGCCGTGCAAACCATCTTCAAGCAGCTCTACGATCGCGGCCTGGTCTACCGCGACTACCGCCTGGTCAACTGGTCGCCGGTGCTGGAAACCGCCGTCTCCGACATCGAGGTGGTGTATAAGGACGTCGAGGGCGAGTTCGTCTCCATCCGCTACGGCTCGCTGAACGACGACGAGCCGCACCTCGTTGTGGCCACCACCCGTGTGGAAACAATGCTTGGCGACGTCGCGATCGCCGTCCACCCCGACGACGAGCGCTACGCCGACCTGATCGGCCAGGTCTTCCCGCACCCGCTGCGCGAGGACCTGCAAATTGAGGTCATCGCGGACGACTACGTGGACATGGAACTGGGCACGGGTGCCGTGAAGATCACCCCGGCGCACGACCCGAACGACTACGAGATGGGCCTGCGCCACAACCTGGACATGCCGATCATCATGGACGAGAAGGGCCGCATCGCCGATACCGGCACCCGCTTCGACGGCATGACGCGCGAAGACGCCCGCGTGGCGGTGCGCGAGGCGCTGGCGGAGCAGGGCCGCATTGTCAAGGAGGTGCGCCCGTACGTGCACTCCGTGGGCCACTCGGAGCGCTCCGGCGAGCCGATCGAGCCGCGTTTGTCCCTGCAGTGGTTTGTCAAGGTCGACGAGCTGGCGAAAATGTCCGGCGACGCGGTGCGTTCTGGCGACACCAAGATCCACCCGGAGAGCATGGAGAAACGCTACTTCGATTGGGTGGACAACATGCACGACTGGACGATCTCGCGCCAGCTGTGGTGGGGCCACCGCATCCCGATTTGGTACGGCCCGGAGGACGAAAACGGCGAGCGCGACGTCGTCTGCGTCGGCCCCGATGAGGAGCCGCCGGCGGGCTACGAGCAGGATCCGGATGTGCTGGACACCTGGTTCTCTTCTGCCCTGTGGCCGTTTTCCACCATGGGCTGGCCGGAGAAGACCCCGGAGCTGGAGAAGTTCTTCCCCACCACCGTGCTGGTCACCGCCTACGACATCCTGTTCTTCTGGGTGGCGCGCATGATGATGTTCGGCACCTTCGCCGGCCAGGAAACCCCGGAGATCCTGGGGGAGGGCGCTGACGGCCGCCCGCAGATCCCGTTCGAGCACCTCTACCTGCACGGCCTGGTACGCGACGAAAAGGGCCGCAAGATGTCCAAGTCCCTGGGCAACGGCATCGACCCGATGGACTGGGTCGAGCAGTACGGCGCGGACGCGCTGCGCTTCGCCCTGGCCCGCGGCGCGAACCCGGGCGTGGATCTGCCGATCGGCGACGACCACGCCACCGCCGCCCGCAACTTCGCCACCAAGCTGTTCAACGCCACCAAGTTCGCGCTGATGAACGGCGCGCACGTCGGCGAGCTTCCGGCCCGCGAGACGCTCACGGACGCGGACCGCTGGATCCTGGACCGCGCCGAGGAAGTCCGCGCCAAGGTGGACGCCTACCTGGACGACTACCAGTTTGCCAAGGCCAACGAGCTGCTCTACCACTTCGCGTGGGACGAGCTGTGCGACTGGTACCTGGAGATCGCCAAGACCCAGATTCCACGGGACGGCGAGAGCGAGCAGGGGGAAACCGCCAAGGTCGTGCTCGGCCGCGTCCTCGACGTCGTGCTGCGCCTTTTGCACCCCACCATGCCGTTTGTCACCGAGGTGCTGTGGAAGGCGCTCACCGGCGAGGAGACCGTCACCATCGCGCCGTGGCCGACCGCGGACGACACCAACAGCGGCGCCGAGACCGACACGAAGGCCCGCACCCGCGTCGAGGACGCGATCAAGCTCATCACCGAGCTGCGCCGCTTCCGCTCCGACCAGGGCGTCAAGCCCTCGCAGAAGGTGCCGGCGCGCGTGGACTTCGCGTCCGCGGACCTGGCGGAGCTCGAAGACGTGGTCCGCCAGATTGCCAGGGTGGAGGAGCCGGGGGAGGACTTTAGTGCGTCGGCAAGCATTGAAATGCGCCTGAGCCAAGCCAACCTCGACGTCGCGTTGGACACCTCCGGCACCGTGGACGTCGCCGCCGAGCGCAAGCGCCTGGAAAAGGAGCTCGCCGCGGCGCAGAAGGAGCTGGACACCACCGGCGGCAAGCTCGCCAACGAGCAGTTCCTGGCCAACGCGCCGGAGCAGGTCGTGGAGAAGATCAAGGTCCGCCAGCAGGTCGCGCAGGAAGAGTTCGAGCGCGTCACCGCCCGCCTGGAACAGCTGCCGGAGGCCTAAGTGGCAGACAACGATTTCGAGCTGCCCGAACTTCCGGAGCAGTACGACATCCAGCAGACCGACACTGGCCTGACGCTCAACCTCGGCGCGCCGGGGGAGGGCAACGACACCGACGCGCTCGCCCCGCGCGGCGTGAGCGAGGAAGACCTCGTCGCGCTCGCGCAGGTGGAAGCGGAGCTCACCGCCCGCTGGCCGGAGACGGACATCGACCCGTCGCTGGAGCGCATCGAGCTGCTCATGGACTTTCTCGGCGAGCCGCAGAAGTCCTTCAAGGTCATCCACGTCGCCGGCACCAACGGCAAAACCTCCACGGTGCGGATGGCGGAGTCGCTGCTGCGCTCGTTCGGCAACCGCGTGGGCCGCACGACCAGCCCGCACCTGCAGTCCGTCACCGAGCGCATCGGCATCGACGGCGAGCCGATCCACCCGGCGGATTTCGTGCGCATCTACCGCGAAATCGAGCCGTACATCCAGATGGTGGACGAGCGCACCGGCGTGCCCATGAGCTACTTCGAGGTCATGGTGGGCCTCGCGTTCGCCGCGTTCGCGGATGCGCCTGTCGACGTCGCCGTGGTCGAAGTCGGCATGGGCGGCACCTGGGACGCCACCAACGTCGTCGACGCGGACGTGGACGTGATCATGCCCGTCGGCCTGGATCACACCACCTACCTGGGCGACACCATCGCCGAAATCGCCGGCGAGAAGGCCGGGATCATCCGCAGCGCGGACGCCGTGGCCGTGATCGGCCAGCAGGAACCGGACGCGATGCGCGTGATCCTGGAGCGCACCGTGGAAATCGGCGCGCCGGTGGCCCGCTTCGGCCAGGAGTTCGGCGTGGCCGCCTCCGAGGTGGCCGTGGGCGGGCAGACGCTCACGCTCAAAGGCCTGTCCGGCGAGTACGCCGACGTGTTCATCCCGCTGTCCGGCCCGCACCAGGCCCACAACGCTTCGGTGGCGCTGGCGGCGGTGGAGGCGTTCCTCGGCGCGTCGTCGGAACGCACGCTCGACGCGGACACCGTGCGCGAGGGCTTCGCCGCCACCACCTCGCCGGGCCGGCTGGAGCGCGTGCGCGCCACCCCGACCACCTTCATCGACGCCACCCACAACCCGCACGGCGCCCAGGCGCTCGCGGCGGCGCTGGAGCGCGACTTCGACTTCACGCGCCTGATCGGCGTGCTGGGCATCTTGGGCGACAAGGACGCCCGGGGCATCATGGAGGCGCTCGAGCCCGTGCTCACCGAGGTCGTGATCACGCAGAACAGCTCCCCGCGCGCCACGGACGCCTACGAACTGGCCGAAACCGCCCGCGAGGTTTTCGGCGACGAGCGCGTGCACGTCGAGGAGCACCTGCCGTCCGCCTACGAGCTCGCCGTGGAGCTGGCCGAAGAAGCGCTCGCTGAGGTGGGCGTGCAGTCCGGCTCCGGCGTGATTATCACCGGCTCGGTGGTCACCGCCGGCGAGGCCCGCGCCATGTTTGGAAAGGACCCGCAATGACACCCAAAAAGCAGCAGATGGGCCCGCTCGGCCCCGGCAAGGCGCCCGTCAAGGACCCGATGTCGGGGCTGACCGGCGTGCTCGCCGGCACGCTGATCATGGAGGCCATCACGGTCCTGCTCATCCTCACCGTCATCCTGAAAGTCGACGGCGGCGAGCACTGGACCACCTTCAACTGGGTCTACGTCACCGTCATCGGACTGGCGCATGTGGTGATGGCGTTCTTCCAGAAGAAGCCGGCCGCGCTGTGGATCGACCTGGCGCTGCAGATCCCGCTGATCTTCGGCTTCTTCATCCACTGGTCCGTCACGGCCGTGGGCATCATCTTCGGCATCGTCTGGTACTTCGTCATCCGCATGCGCTCCGAGATTGTCCAGCGCATGCGCGGCGGCTACCTCACCACCCAGCACTTGGGCACTTAAAGGTCCTTGCGCAAAATTTTGCCGGCGGCGTTGCGGGGGATCGCCTCCACGAACGCCACGGCGCGCACCTTTTTGTAGGCGGTCACGCGCGCCGCAACCCACTCCATCAATTGCGCCTCATCTAAAAGCCCTTGCTTTACGACGAAAGCCTTCGGCACGCCGCCGCGCTCGGCCACAGCCACATCATCGATCTGCGGGTGCGTGAGCATGAGCGCCTCGAGCTCGGCCGGGGCGATCTGGAACCCGTGGTACTTGAACACGTCTTTGGCGCGGTCCACGACCGTGACCGTGGCGTCCGGGTTCACCCGCGCGATGTCGCCGGTGCGCAGCCAGCCGCCGACGATGGCGTTGCGGGTGGCCTTAGGGTTGTGGAGGTAGCCGCGCATGACCTGGGGGCCGCGGACGTGCAGCTCGCCGTCGTGGCCGTCGGGAAGTTCAGCGCCGGTGCCTAAGTCCACCACGCGGAATTCGGTGTTGGGGATGGCGAAGCCGATGGTGCCCGGGTTGGATCTGCCGGCGATGCCGACATGGGTCACCGGCGAGGACTCGGTGGTGCCGTAGCCCTGCAGCATGACCGTGCCGAGGCGGTCCTCCACGCGGCGCGCCAGCGCCTCGTCCAAGGGGGCGGCGCCGCAGACCATGTGGGCGCAGGCGGCGAAATCGGCCGGGTCGATGGCAGGCGAGTTCGCCAGCGCCAGCGCGATCGGCGGAGCGATGAAGCTCAGCTCGATGGCGTACTCGCGGTGGGCGCGCGCGAACTCGGCGAGGTCGAAGCGCGCGGCGGTGAACACGTGCCGGCCCGCGGCCAGCGACGACAGCAGCAGCGTGTTCAGCCCGTAGATGTGGGAAAACGGCAGGGGAGCGGCCACGCGGGTGCCCGCGCCGATGCCGCTGGCGGCCAGCGCCGCGTTGAATTGCACCGCGTTGGCGGTAATCGAGTGATGCGTCAGCTCCACTCCCTTGGGCAGGCCGGTGGTGCCGGAGGAAAACGGGATGGCGGCCACCGAGTCCGGGTCGGCGGGCGCGAAGTCGTCGGCAGGGCCGGCGGCGAGATCGCCCGGCTCGACACGGTGGGTGGTGCCGGCGAGGGTGGCAAGGCGGGACGCTTCGGCGTCGATAAGCGAATGCCCCACAAGGCAGGCCGCCGCCCCCGTGCGCGAAACGGCGAGCAGGGCGACCGCGAAGTCGATGGAGTTGGGCAGGCGCAGCTCAACGACGCTTCCCGGCCCCACGCCGCGGCGACGCAGGCGGGTGGCGGCGGCGTCCGCGAGTGCGCCCAGCTCGTCGTAGGTGACGGTGCGGCCGGTGTCGTACTCCGTGACGGCGGGCAGGCCGCTGCGCGGGACCAGGCGATCGAGCGAAACATCAGGCAGCGCGACATCCGGCAGGGGAGAGCTGTGCACCATGGGCATCAAGGCTACGGTATGGCCCATGCGCATCGTGAGTTTCGCCCTGGCCGCCGTGTTCTCCATCGTCGCGGTGGTGGCCGTCTACACCACCCTGCCCGGGTGGGTGGGCACCGCGGCGATCATCGCCGCCGGGCTGTTTTTGGTGCTCGGGTTTTACGAGCAATACACGCGCCGCGAGGAGATTGCGCCCGAGCTTGACGACGAGCAGCGCGCCACCGTCAACCGCATGAAGGCGGAGGGCAACTTCCAGCTAGCGGTGCAGCAGGTGCAGCTGTGGTTCCGCAACACCACGCCGGAAGACGCGGCGCGCATCGTGCGCGAGGCGTAAATACGACTTTGGGGTAAGATTTTGGGCTATGACTGAACGTACTCTGATCCTGATCAAGCCCGACGGTGTTGCAAACGGCCACGTCGGCGACATCATCTCCCGCATCGAGCGCAAGGGCCTGAAGCTGGTGGAGCTGGACCTGCGCACCGCAGACCGCGAGACCGCTGAGAAGCACTACGCAGAGCACAAGGACAAGCCGTTCTTCGGCGAGTTGGTGGACTTCATCACCTCCGCTCCGCTGGTCGCCGGCATCGTCGAGGGCGAGCGCGCCATCGAGGCGTGGCGCCAGCTGGCCGGCGGCACCGACCCGGTTGCCAAGGCCACCCCGGGCACCATCCGCGGCGACTTCGCGCTGTCCGTGGCGGAGAACGTCGTCCACGGTTCCGACTCGCCGGAGTCCGCCGAGCGCGAGATCGGCATTTGGTTCCCGAACCTCTAAGTGCACGTAGCCAACACCGCAGCCACCCGGCTGCGGTGTTTTTCACGCCTTGGGCGGGGGGAATTAAAATCACGCGGGATCAATTGTTGTATAAATAGAGTCGCATGTAATCCGCATAGTGAGAAAGGGAGATGGTGGTGGCATCTCGCAGCGAACAGGCACGAGCGGTGGAGAAGCGCTCTGCGATCCTGGATGCGGCGATCGGTCTGCTGCTTTCGGAGGGACTCAAAGGGGTGACGCACCGCCAGGTCGCTGCGGCGGCGTCGGTGCCGGTGGGATCCATCGGCTACTACTACTCCACGCGCGACAAACTTGTGGCTACCTGCTTCGAACGGCTGGAGCAGGGCCGCCGTGACGCGTTCGAACGCGCAACCGCCGAGGGTGAGGCGTTGACAGACCCTGTGAACCTGGCGGAGGCGGCCGTCGCGGTGGTGACGTGCGGCCAGCCGGAGCGGGCGCGCGCCGTGATCTCAGCGTTTGTGGAGGCGCAGCGCGAAACCGGCGAGGTCGGCGACTTTGTCGGCCGCACCCTCAGCGAACTGAAGGAGCTCATCTCCCAGCTGCTGCAGCGCGCCGGCGTGGATTTCAACGCCGCGCGTGTGCTGCAGATCGTGGTGGGCACCGCACTGACTGAATCCCACGAGAACGCCCCCGTGGCCGCGGTGGCCGACCTTCTGCGACTGGCCGAGAAGTAAACACTGCCCCGCTGTGCCACAATGGGGAGCGCAAGCGCCGCGACGCGACGCTAGGAAACTTTCACATGTACCGCACCGTGGGGTTCGCCGCGCGGCCGCTTCGGCACCGTTTTGCCAGCGCCCGGCCCACCCCGGCGGGTTGCGGCTGAGCAAAATTGGAGAGTGACGCACATTGGCTGGTCACAAAAACATTTACGCCGAGTTCGACCGCTCCCAGCTGGCGGAGAAAACCCGCGTGTTCGCCCTGGCGAAGGCCCTCGGCGTGCCGTCGAAAGAGCTCGTCGTCGCGCTGTCGGAGCTCGGCGTGGTCAAGGTTGCGCAGTCCACGCTGACGCGCGCTGAGAGCGAGCAGCTTCTCGACGCCCTCGCGAACGCCGCCGCCACCGACACCACCGACGACGAGACCACCGACGATGCCGCGGATGAGAAGATCCGCCAGCGCGTGCGCAAGGACGTGGAAAACGAGATCCACCAGATCGAGGAAAAGGTCGAGGCGGACCTGCGCGAGGGCCCGCTGACCGACGTTGAGCCGGAGATCACCCCCGTGCCGGAGGAGACCACCAACCGCGCACCCGTCTTCAAGGCCCCGGAGCGCAAGCGCCGCCGCGCCACCCGCCAGGCTGCCCCGAGCGAGGAGAAGGAGCCCAAGCCTGACGACGAGGCTTCGCCGGAGGACGTCGATAAGCAAGAGCCCGAAGTCATCGAAGAGCCGAAGGCGATCAAGGGCTCCTCGCGCCTAGAGGCGCAGCGCCGCCGCCGCACCGAGAAGCGTGAGGAGCAGCGCAAACGCTCCCGCATTGTCAGCCAGGCGGAGTTTTTGGCGCGCCGCGAGTCCGTGGAGCGTCACATGGTGGTGCGCGAGCGCGACCGCCACGACGGCCACGGCAAGATCACCCAGGTCGGCGTGCTCGAGGACGGGCTGCTGGTGGAGCACTTTGTCACCGCCGAAAGCCAGTCCTCCATGATCGGCAACATCTACCTCGGTCGCGTGCAGAACGTGCTGTCCAGCATGGAGGCCGCGTTCATCGACATTGGGCAGGGCCGCAACGGCGTGCTCTACGCCTCCGAGGTGGACTGGAAATCCGCCGGGCTGGGCGGGCGTTCGCGCCGCATCGAGCAGGCGCTGAAATCCGGCGACCAGGTGCTGGTGCAGGTGACCAAGGACCCAGTCGGCCACAAGGGCGCGCGCCTGACCACCCAGATCTCGCTGGCCGGCCGCTACCTGGTGTACGTGCCGGGCGGCCGCAGCGCGGGCATCTCCCGCAAACTGCCGGCGCCGGAGCGCAAGCGCCTGAAGGAGATCCTGAACAACGTCGTGCCCGGCAAGGGCGGGGCGATCATCCGCACTGCAGCCGAGAACGTGCCGGAAGAGGCCATCGCGGCTGACGTGAATCGCCTGCACAACCAGTGGACCGCCATCCAGAACCAGGCGGAAAAGGAGAAAAGCTCCAAGGGCGCGAAGCCGGTCACCCTCTACGAGGAGCCGAACATCCTGGTCAAGGTCGTGCGCGACCTGTTCAACGAGGACTTTACGTCGCTCATCGTCGACGGGCGCAAGCCGTGGAACACCGTCCACGCCTACGTGCAGTCCGTCGCCCCGGACCTGCTGGACCGCCTGGAGAAGTTCGACCGCTCGAAGCACGACGGCAAGGACGCCTTCGAGGTCCACCGCATCGACGAGCAGCTGCAGAAGGCGCTGTCGCGCACCGTGTGGCTGCCGTCCGGCGGCACCCTGGTTATCGACCGCACCGAAGCCATGACCGTCATCGACGTCAACACCGGCAAATTCACCGGCTCCGGCGGCTCGCTGGAGGAGACGGTCACCTCCAACAACCTGGAGGCCGCCGAGGAGATCGTGCGCCAGATCCGCCTGCGCGACATCGGCGGCATGATCATCATCGACTTCATCGACATGATCCTGCCCGAAAACCAGGAGCTCGTGCTGCGCCGCCTGAACGAGGCGCTCGGCCGCGACCGCACCCGCCACCAGGTCTCCGAGGTCACCTCCCTGGGCCTGGTGCAGATGACACGCAAGCGCCTGGGCAACGGCCTGCTGGAGACCTTCTCCACCGAGTGCGAGTGCTGCGGCGGCCGCGGCATCATCGTCTCCGACGACCCCGTCGAGCACGACCCCTACTCCGAGCGCGGGCGCGAAGAACGCTCCAAGCGCCGTTCGCGTGACGACGAGCACCGCTCCTCCCGCGGCCGCAACAAGCCCGCCGAGGCGGAGCACGACACCGGGCGAGACTCGGGCCGCGACGAGCAGCCGTCGCGCGGTTCGCGCCGCTCCAAGCGCAAGCAACTCAACGAAGACGAGATGGACAACCTGCTCAACTCGATCTTCAGCGACGACAGCGACTCCGCTGACGCTGCGGATTCCGACGTCGACAACGACAGCTCCGAGCCGCGCCGCCGTTCCTCGCGCCGCCGCGGCCGCCGCGGAGGCAACCGTGGGCGCGGCCCCCAGACGGACCGGACGGACCAAATGGACGCGCAGGAGCAGCGCGACGAGCGCCCGGCGGACACGCAGGACACCCCGCAGCAGAGCTTCGAGGAGGCGGTGGACGAGTTCGACAACTCGCCGCGCCGCAAGCGCCGCACCCGCGGCAACTCCCGTTCGGATCACCGCCCGCGCCGCGAGGACTACCCGGATGCCGCCGAGGAGACCACCGCAGCAGCAGCCGACTCGGATGCCAAGAAGGTTGAGCCGGCAGAAAAGGAGAAGCCGGCGGCGGGCCGCCGGGGCCGCCGCCGCGCGGTGCGCAAGTCCAACGCCACGTCCGCCGCAGCCGCCAACGCCCGCGCGGCCGAGAAGGAAAGGCCGAAGAAGGAAGAGGGGCAGGCGGAGCGCCGTCGAGAAGCAAAGGCTTCTCCGCGGCGCGGACGCAGGCGCGCCACACGCCGCAGCAGCTAACGCGGTTTGGTAAAGCGCAAGGTGCCGGTGTAGTCTTGCCGAGTCGCTGTTTCGGGGCGTGCCGCCTCGTTGCCTACGCATGCGGGCACGGCAGGCTCACCATCGGCCCCGAAACGCTCAAACTGTTCCATTTCCGCCTCCGAGCATGCAGGGGGCGGGCGAGTAGAGATAAGGGGTAACCCTCTATGTACGCGATCGTCAAGACCGGCGGCAAGCAGTACAAGGTTGCCGAGGGCGACCTCGTCAAGGTCGAGAAGCTTGAGGGTGAAGCAGGCGACAAGGTCGAACTCACCCCGATCCTTCTCGTAGATGGCGCAGACGTCACCTCCGGCGCAGACGCACTGTCCAAGGTCAACGTGACCGCAGAGATCGTCGAGCACGGCAAGGGCAAGAAGGTCGACATTCTGAAGTACAAGAACAAGACCGGCTACAAGGTTCGCCAGGGCCACCGCCAGCAGCAGACCACCGTCAAGATCACCGGCATCAAGTAAACACATAGGAGAATTTGAACAATGGCACACAAGAAGGGTGCATCCAGCTCCTCGAACGGTCGTGACTCTGAGTCCAAGCGCCTCGGTGTGAAGCGCTTCGGTGGCCAGCAGGTCAAGGCCGGCGAGATCCTCGTCCGTCAGCGCGGCACCAAGTTCCACCCGGGCGACAACGTCGGCCGCGGTGGCGACGACACGCTGTTCGCACTGACCGCAGGCTCCGTCCAGTTCGGCATCAAGCGTAAGCGCCGCATCGTCAACATCGTCCCGGCCGACGGCCAGGGCGTCGCTTCCGAGGTCCTCGAGCAGGCCGAGGCAGCAGGCGTTGTCGACGAAGGCACCGCCGAAGAGGCAACCGCCACCGCGTAACCGCGAAGCGTAGGCGCCGCCGGTCCATTCGGGCCGACGGCGCTTTTTGCATATCATCGTCCGTGTCCTAAAGAAAGGCGGGAAAACCCACCATGGCCCAATTCGTTGATCGCGCAACCCTGCACCTGCAAGCAGGCGACGGCGGCCACGGCTGCGCGTCCGTCCACCGCGAGAAGTTCAAACCGCTCGGTGGCCCGGACGGCGGCAACGGCGGGCACGGCGGCGACATCGTGCTTGAGGTGTCCACCCAGGTCCACACCCTGCTGGACTTCCAGTACCGCCCGCACATCAAGTCGCAGCGCGGCGCGAACGGCGCCGGCGACTGGCGCAACGGCGCCCGCGGCGAAGATCTCGTGCTGGAGGTGCCGGTGGGCACGGTGGTGCGCAGCGAGGACGGCGAGGTGCTCGCGGATCTCACCGTCCCGGGCACCCGCTTCATCGCGGCCGAGGGCGGCTTCGGCGGCCTGGGCAACGCCGCCTTGGCGACGGCGAAGCGCAAAGCCCCCGGTTTCGCGCTGAAAGGCGAGCCGGGGGAGGCGCACGACCTGATCCTGGAGCTGAAGTCGATGGCGGATGTGGGCCTGGTCGGGTTCCCGTCGGCAGGCAAGTCGTCCCTCATTTCCGTGGTTTCTGCCGCGAAGCCGAAGATCGCGGACTACCCGTTCACCACGCTTGCGCCGAACCTGGGCGTGGTCAACGTCGGCCACGACACGTTCACCATCGCGGATGTGCCCGGCCTGATCCCGGGCGCGAGCGAAGGCAAAGGCCTCGGCCTGGATTTCCTGCGCCACATTGAGCGCACCGCGGTGCTCGCGCACATCGTTGATGTGGCGACGATGGAGCCGGGCCGCGACCCGATCTCCGACATCGAGGCCCTCGAGCATGAGCTGGACACCTACGCCGACGCCCTGGACATGGACTCCGGCCTTGGCGACCTGCGCGAGCGTCCCCGTCTGGTGGTGCTGAACAAGATGGACATCCCGGAGGCGAAGGAGCTCGCTGAGTTCCTGCGCGCGGACATCGAGGAGAAGTTCGGCTGGCCGGTGTACATGATCTCCACCGCCACCCGCGAAGGCCTGGACGAGCTGAAGTGGGCGCTGTGGGACATCGTCAAACGCACTCGCAAGCAGCGGCGCACGATGCCTATCGACGAGCCACAGGTCATCCGCCCCAAACTCATCGGCCGCCGCCACGACGATGGGGGCGTGGAGGTCGTGCGCGACCCCATGTACCCGGAAGGGTGGCTGGTCACCGGCGAGAAGGTGGAGCGTTGGGTGCGCCAGACGGACTTCGAAAACGACGAGGCCGTCGGCTACCTGTCGGACCGCCTGAACAAGGCAGGCGTGGAAGACATGCTTCGCAAGGCCGGCGCCCACGAGGGCGACACGGTGACCATCGGCGAGATCTCGTTCGACTGGGAACCGTCCATCGGCGGCGACCCGACGCTTGCCGGCCGCGGCCAGGACGCGCGCCTGGGCGGCACGGACCGCACTTCCGCGGCGGAGCGCAAGCGTGCGTCGCAGGCCCGCCGTGGGCTTATCGACGAGTACGACTACGGCACCGGCGAAGAAGCCGACCGCGAGCGCTGGCAGGGCTAGGGCCGCGGGTTAGCCACAGGCGTAGACTTTCCGCGTATGACAACGCTTCGCCAAACGATCGCCTCCGCCCGCCGCATTGTGGTCAAGCTAGGCACGAGTTCCCTGGTCAATGCCGCAGGCGAGCTGGATCCGGCGAAGATCGACCGCATCGTGGACGCTATTGAACACCGCATCGTGCGCGGTTCCGAAGTGGTCGTGGTTTCCTCGGGCGCCATCGCGGCGGGCATGGGGCCGCTGGGGCTGAAGGCACGCCCGCGCGATCTGGCCACCAAGCAGGCGGCCGCGTCGGTGGGGCAGATCCACCTCGCGCAGGTGTGGGGTGCCTCGTTTGCGCGCTACGGCCGCACGATCGGCCAGGTGCTGCTCACACAAAGCGACGCCGGGTCCCGCGAGCGCGCCCGCAACGCGCAGCGCACCATCGACCGGCTGCGGCAGATGGGGGCGGTGCCGATTGTCAACGAGAACGACACGGTGGCCACCTCCGAGATGCGCTTCGGCGACAACGACCGCCTCTCCGCCATCGTGGCCACCCTTGTGTCGGCGGATGCGCTGGTGCTGCTGTCGGATGTGGACGGCCTCTACGACAAAAACCCGTCCGATCCAGGGGCGAAGCTTCTCGACGAAGTCCGCTCCGGCAACGACCTCACCGACGTCGAAGCCGGCGACGGGGGTGTGTTCGGCACCGGCGGCATGGCGGCGAAGGTCTCGGCCGCGCGCCTAGCCACCCGCGGCGGCGTGCCGGTGCTGCTTACCGCCACGGAGAAGATCGAGGACGCGCTCGAAAACGCGCAGGTGGGCACCGTGTTCCACACTCGTCCGGAGAGCAAACTCAACGCCTGGAAGTTTTGGGCCCTCTACGCAGCGGACGCTGAGGGCGTGCTGCGCTTGGACAAGGGCGCCGTCGAGGCCGTGACCCGCGGCGGCACGAGCCTGCTCGCAGTGGGGATTACCGGGATCCAAGGCGAGTTCCATGCAGGCGACATTGTGGAGATCCTTGGGCCGGACTCCGAAGCTATTGGTCGCGGGGAAGTGGCGTACGACGCCGCGGAGCTTGCCACGATGTGCGGCCGCCACTCCGACGAGCTGCCCGAACACCAACGCCGCCCAGTCGTCCACGCCGACTACCTGAGCAACTACGCCTCCAGGTTGTAGGGGGTAGCCGTAAGTGAAGTTTCAGTGCACCTGGAGGGTGTGTTCAAGGGCGTCGATGAGTGTTCGCTTCTCATTCGGGCTTTGACCATTGAGGTAGTACTGCCAGTTTTGGGCAGGGTCCAGCGCATCGAGGAGTAGTGCGAGTTGCGCTCCTGTTTCGTATGGCATCCGGCCGGCGAGAAAGCCTTCGTCGAGCTGCCCTGACTGGTAGAACGGCACTATTTCTGAAAACGGCGCGTGTGCGGTGTTGTCGAAGTACATAGGTCCGAAGTCGTATCCGACGGCTTCGGAAGGAGGGAAACGCCAAGCTCAAACGATGTAAATCTTCCGAGTTGACGCGTCCCTCACTAGGCTAGGGGCACCCTTTGTCCTTGTAGGCATATAGCGGGGAGCGTACGTGCGCATAAGTTGACTCACGCCTACACAGCTTTGCTCTCGCTGTATGGCAACTTCGCTTTGACGCCTTCGACTACTTGCCTTTATGTTTGGCCTTCTTTTTAGCGGCACGGATCTGAAATTTCCGTTGCGCTTTCTCGCGCCGAGCGATCCGAGAAGCTTTCTTTTTGTTTGCGTTAGCTAATTCAAAATTTAATTTTGTTGCTTCTTGGGCTTTCGAGGACACCCCTGAGGTCTTGCGTTGCTCTTTATTGACTTTCCGCTGCAGGCGTTTGGGATTTCCTCGCTGTGGCTCTTCAATAGCGCCAGGTATAGGTACGGAACGATGGGCCCGTTTGACTAGGGAAGAACCATTGACGAGCAGCCACTCATAAAGTTCGGCGTTATTAGGCTCTGGGCCGAAAACTACTCGGACGGCGCGGAGTTGGTTGTTACTGGAAGTCTCGTAGACTCCGCACCAAAACTGACCATCGTGAAAAAGGGTGAATTGAGCAGGCAAAGTTGTCTCCAGGTACGCTAAAGCGGACCTGACGACGCTGGATTCCTTAGCTCTAATGAGCGCAAGAGCTAAAGCGACGGATAGAACTGGCTAGTGCTATCGCTCAGACTTCCTACTGAGACTGTGCGTTTCGCGCATCAGGATCTTACGGGAGGTAACACTAACACACCCTGATGTTTAGACCACGTGTTTAGTAACGGTGTGGTGAGTTTCGGGTAACGCCCGGGTGAGTATCGAGTAACACCCGGGCGTTTAGGTTGGTAGCGGGGGTTATTGGGTCAGTCGCATGTTGGTGCCTTCGAGTGTGATGATTTCGGCGCCGGCGACGAGTCGGTTGAGTATTGACTCGGCGATGACGGCGTCGGGGATGGATTTGTACCACTCGTCGGGTGTGAACTGGGATGTCACGATGGTCGATCCGCGGGGTTCGCGTTCTGCGAGGATATTGAGCAGTTGGTGTGCGGTGGCGGCATCGATTGGGGTGGTCAGGAAGTCGTCGAGGACTAACACGTCTGTGTTGTGTAGGTCTTCGAGGAACGTGATGCGGGCTGGGTCGTCGTGTTTGAGCACGGCGAGGTGGTTGGCGAGTGTGTCGGTGCGGAAGAAGCGTGCGGAGTAGTCATTTCTGCACGCCGCGGTGAGTAGTGCTTGGGCGAGGTAGGTTTTGCCGACGGAGGATTTGCCCAGGATGACAATGTTTTGTGCGCTTTGGCACCATTGGCAGTGAGCGAGTCGGGTGATTTGCTCTTTGTTAATGGTGCGGCCGGGCGTGTAGGTGATGTCTTCGATACAAGCATCGGGATTTGGCGATCGGGATGCTTTGAGCAGTTTGTTGACTCGCCTCTCACGCTTGGCCGCTACCTCTTTATCGAGTGCGTAGAGCACTTTGTCGGAGAAGCTCCAGTCGTCGAATGCGGGATCGGCGGCGATGTCGATGACGCTTTGTCCGAAGGCGGTCATGCGTAGATCGGTAAAGATCGGCAGGACTGATTCGTCGAGGAAGCGGGCGGATGATGATGCTGGTTGCGGGTGGGGCATGGGTTATGCAGATCCTTTCTTGGTGAGGTTTTCGAGGCTGAACTGGGCAGCACCACCGAGGTAGGCGCCGCGGGTGTCACGCGCTGACGGGGCAGGCGCACCGTCAGCGGGTCTGCCGGTTAATTGATCGATTGGCAGGTCAGCACCTGTAGGTCGTGTGGAGGTGTCTTTGCGCACGGCGGCCATCATGTTTTTCACCGCGGTATACGACACAGCACGCCTTCTGCCGTCGGTGGACACCAAACGTCTGCAGGCATCTTCGAGGATTGGCTTGTTGGCGTGTTTGCCCATGTTGAGCACGTTGCGGCACGCTTGGTACGCCTGGGCAGGGATCGCTTTAGCTTCGATGAGCTCGGCAATCACCTGGCGTGTGGCCGGCCCGATCTTGGAGGCTTCGCGCAGGAAGTACTCACTTGTCCACAACCCACGGGTATCACCCAGGTTCGCCGGTATGTGGTCGGTGTCGGTGACATACACCCCGCGGGCACGCGCGAGTTGGTGTCTGGCCACACGCTGCCCGGCGTCGAAGACGGCGAGACTGTCACCGGTGATGCGCACATCCACGGTGCGGCCCACCAGCTGGTGCGGTACCGAGTAATGCGCGTTGTGCACTCTGATGTGGAAATTGGGTGCGACTTTGGCGCGTTTCCATTCGGTGCGCTGCCACGGTGTTGCAGGCAGCGCGGTGAGCACGTCGCGTTCGAACTGATCAAACAATGCGCGTCTGCTCGTCGCATTGCCGCGAAACGGCGTGGCAGCGTTGATCCCATCGACCAGGGCGGTGATTTTCGCGTTGAGCTCGTCTATCCCAACGCACTGGTGGCCATCGAGTGCGTGGATGACGTTTTGGGTGACGATCTTGACTGCGGCTTCGACGCTGGCCTTGTCTTTGGGTCGTTTCGCCCGAGCCGGCAACGCGGCGGTGTTGTAGTGCTCCAAAAACTCCTCGTAGGTGGAGTTGACCCGACGATTTTTGTCCGCGGCACTAATCGCGTTCGAGGCTGTCGAGGCATTATCCGGCACGATGACCTCGGCAACCCCGCCGAAGTACTCAAACGCGCGGATATGAGCTGCAAGCCACGCGTCCTGGCGCTCATCCGCGCACGCGCAGGCGAACACCATCCCCGAATACGGCAGCGAGGCGACAAAGATACTGACCTTCGATCCTTGCCCGCCGGTGGGGTCACACAGCCGCATCTTTGTGCCTGCCCAGTCCACCTGCATCGTATGGCCCGGGGCATGGGTGATCCTGGCGGTCAGCCCAGCTGCATCAACGTGTTGGGCCACAAGCTGGCGAAACCGCTCGTAGCTGTAATACCGCTGGCCTGGGTCCGCAGGCTGTGCGGTGTAGCGGCCCCACAACACCTGCAGGGTCACCTTGTTGCGCCCGGTGCGTGCCTTGGCGACAGCGTCGAAATCGATCGGGACGAAATCGCCCTGAGCATGGCTGCGCCCGTCGACGAACCAGTCCACCAGCTCATGATCCGCAACCCCACGAAGTTGCTCACGGGTTGTGATGTTGTGTTCCACCAGCGCATCGCGTGCTTTTTGCACCGTGGTGTGCGAGCACCGCAGACTCGAACAGATTTGGCGGACAGACCAGCCTTTGAGCACTTGATCCATTACCGCCCGGTAGTCAGTCACAATCAGACTCCTCTGGTAACGCCGCGTGCCCTGAAGTCACGCGGTCACCAGAATCCTCCCCCGGACTGTTACTGGATGCTCACCAATGCGTTACTCGATACTCACCACGGTGTTACTAGATACGACCGCGTAACACCCTGATTCTGAGGAAATGCAGCACGCAGACCGTGCACACCCTCCCGATAGGATAAGCGCCAGCACCGAAAGGAGAAGAGGACTGTACATAGTTATTGTCTTGGCTGCGCTGGTGTGTGCCACCGTCTTGGCCGTCCAGACCATCCGCCGCGAACAGCCCCAAGACCGTATGCGAGTCGCCGCGATTGGAGGCGGAACCAGCGTGGCAATGATCCTGGGCGCTTATCTCATCTTCAACCTCGCAGAGCTGCCGCTAATTCTTACCGCACTTATTGCGTCGCTGGGACTACTCGCCCTGTGGACTGGCATTTTCGGAGCCCGCCTCAATGAAAGAACCAACAGGTAAAGCCACGTTTCGGTGAACATACGCTATAACATATGCTTTAGCGTATGTCGTGCCATATGCCTAAGCATATAGCCTGCCATACAGCAATCACCGTGGGGCGTATATTCACCCGCACGCCGCGCCGTATCTATGCGTTTTTCAACACCCGATACACCGTAGGGCTTGAACGGAATTCGTGTAGGCGCAATCAGGGGCTATAAAGTATCGCATTACTTGCATCCAAACCTGTACATTCAGAGAATTGCCTTGGACTGGCGGTAACAGGTACCAGATATGCGTTCGTAAAATTCGCGCGCGTTAATGTCGCTCCACGAAGGTCTGACTCGCTAAGAATTGCGTTCGTAAAATCTGCGTCGGTGAAATCTGCCGATTTCAAGTTAGCCCATGCCACCATGGAGCCGCGAAACGAGCATCCTTTGCATATGCTTCCTTCGAGATTGATATCCGTCAGGTCATAGTTGGACATATCTTTCCCGGAAATGTCTTCCCCAGCGAGCTCCGTGGCCCACGATTGAGGCATCGTTTTGTACATTTGCTATTTAATCTGCGGTGAATTGATAATCCATTGCGGGCAACGGCCTTGGTAGCCAAGGCAGTGAGTGGTTACAACTCCGTAAGGTTTGCCGTCCCTTATCTTGTTGAAACCAACCACCGTTAATATGTCTGTGGTTTCAACTTTCCGGCACTTCTTAAAAGGTCCCCAACCTGAGCAGGAAATATGATCCATGGGCAGGCGATATTCATAGCGGTCGCCGGAGCGCTTAATTTTTGGCGCATATTTTGTTGAAGCTTGTGAAGCACGAATGGATAGACCGTGTTTGTTCTGGTTTTTCGCCCGAGCCTTTTCCCGAAAGTAAACCAGCTTTCCATTTTTATCCGTCCACTGCGACACGATAGTGTAAGGGCCTTTATTTCCAAAGCTTTGATCCCAACGTATGTTGCTGTGCCTTCGATCGTTGCCTTCCAGCGTTCAGCGGCGACGTACTCCGGGTCGGCAGCGAGTCGGCGCATCTCAATAGCCAACAGCCCGTGGGCTAAGTCTCTGAGGCGGCTTGGGCTGGTTTCGGCGCGTATTTCGTCGAAAAGCACGAGCTCTTCTTCCAGCAAAGCAAGATCTGGCTGACCAAGCGGACCCGGATCCATGCTCCAGTTCTCCTGCCCGTAGAAATGGAAAGCCTCGT
The DNA here is from genome assembly GCF_013978595.1 of Corynebacterium haematomassiliense. Classification (GTDB taxonomy): domain Bacteria; phylum Actinomycetota; class Actinomycetes; order Mycobacteriales; family Mycobacteriaceae; genus Corynebacterium; species Corynebacterium lehmanniae. The sequence goes on along the minus strand of NZ_JACDTZ010000001.1, from coordinate 1,153,917 downwards.
GTGCGAGGAAAGTGATGAAGTGCTCAGAAGAGTTTGGAACGTCGAAGCTGTGCTCGCCGAACTTCACGTAATAGGAATCCTGACCGAGCACTCGTTTGGGGTGACCGATAGTGGTGAAGTTGCCACCGAGCAACCATGTTGGCAGCAGCTGCGGGTAAAGGCGTGCAAGCCGGTATACGTGGAAACCTTCTGCCGCCGGTGCAGGAATCGGCTCGGCAAACGGCGACGATACTGGCTCGTTTGTGACGAGATAGCTGAATCCGGAGTCTTTGCTCATGAGGACGAACGGGTGTGACACTACGTCGACGTCGCGCCACAGTTGCGGGGTGTCGGCGAGTGTTTGGAACTCCTCGAGAGCCCGCCTGTCAATCGGGGATAATCCCGCACGTTTGGCAATTACAAGGTCTGCCGCACCGGCTGCAAATACGATTGCGAGCAAAATGGCGAGAAGTCTCAGGATGAGAGAACGCATGGAGTCGATTATCTCCGAAGGACCATGCGCCAGATCTTGTCACCCAGCGGAGTGATGCGAGTTTCGGGTTTGATCTTCATGACGAAGTTCTTGTCTTCTACTGTGCGTGGCAGGTGGGTGAAGCCCGGAAGGCTCGTGAGGCCCACGATGGGTGGGGAGGACGGGTCGCAGTCGATGACCACGTCGAATTGACGAAGACGTTTCAAGAGTCCGTTGGCACGTTCGCGGGACTCGTTTGTCAGTTTCCCAGGGGCGGCACCGGTGCGGTCTTGGACACTTAAATGGTGTGAATGCCGGGGTGTGAATGCCGGGGTCGGAGGTCGAGTTTTTCCATACTCTGGGTAGGCATGAAGTTCACGTATTTGCCAAAGCCTAAAAACGAACCCATCGCTGCGCTGGAGGCGAAGGGACATCAACACGTCGCCCTTGAGGACAACCCGGACCTCGTGTTGTTCGGTGGCGGTCCGAAGGATTTCCCGGATGAGCTGCCGGACAGCGTGAAGGTTGTGCAGATCCAGTACGCCGGCATTGAAGGTTTGCTGGAGGCCGGCATTCTGTCCAAGCATGCGGCCAATGGCGTGCGCTTTGCTAATGCGGGTGGGCTTTACGACGACACCGTCGCCGAATCCACCCTCGCCCTCCTACTGGCAGTAGAGCACCGTATGAAAGCGGTAGATCGCGAGTGGAACAACACGCAGCTGTTCAAGGAGAAGGAGTACCTCTTCGACAACAAGAAGCTCGCGATCATCGGCGCCGGAGGCATCGGCAAGACGCTGATCCGATTCCTTCAGCCCTTCGGCATGGAGATCACTGCGGTGAACCGCTCGGGCAACCCGGTGGACGGCGCGGACCGTTCCGTTGCCATGAAGGACGCTGGCGAGATCTGGGCAGATCATGACTACTTTGTGTTGCTCACCCCGCTGACGGAGGAAACCCGCCATATGGTGAATGCGCAGCGGATTGAGCAGATGAAGGACACTGCGGTCGTCGTCAATGTGGGGCGCGGGCCGCTCGTCGATACGCAGGCGCTCACGCAAGCGCTTGCCGACGGCCACCTGCGCGGCGCCGGCCTCGATGTCACAGAGCCCGAGCCACTGCCCGCCGACCACGAGCTGTGGGGCCTGGACAACTGCGTCATCACCCCGCACGTGGCCAACATCCCGCGGTTCATGGAGCGCCGCATCGGCGGCCTGGCCGCGAAGAACTGGGAGCTTTACGCCGCGGGCGAGAAGATGGCCACAGAGGTCGACGTCGACGCCGGGTACTAAATGACCAGTATGGTAGCCCCGAATCCAGGTGCGTTACCGAGGCGGGCATCTGCGGTGACGAGCGGCTGATTAAGCGTTTCGGCAAGCGCTATGAAAGTGGCGTCGTAAGCGGAAACGTTCTCGCGGAGCTGCCAGGTTCGAGCCATGAGCGGAAGGTGTCCGTGAAATTGGATACCCAGCTCGCTCAAGATCGATAAAGACTCGGCCGCTCTACTCACGTCCAAAACGTTGGAACGCACCTGTCTTCTCATTACCTGCACGACTTCAGTTACCAGTAGGTGAGGTGCGTGGATTTCTGCGTCTTCGGCAGAGATCAGCTCGAGTACTTGGTCGCCCTTTTCAGTACGTAGCAATAGTTCGATTGCCGCGGACGTATCCAGAATCATGCCCTGGCATCCCGTTCAGCGCGAACAGCTTCGGCAATGGACTCGCCCTTCGTGCTCACCCGGGGAAGATTGGCGAGACGAGCCAGAGCCGCGGAACGCTTGCGGCGGTTGAGCGCGAATGTCAGCTCGTCAACAGCAACGTCGGACACGGAGGTGTTCCGCAGCTGGGCCTGCGCTTCAAGAGCGCGCACCAGCTTTTCCGGGACGTTGAAGAGCTGCAAATCGGTCATACCGAAATAGTGGGCCACCCTCGCGCCGGTGTCAAGGGTTTTGGTAATCGTCTAGCGCTAGGATTGCCGCATGAGTGCGCAGCAGACTGACCAGCAACGACAGGCCGAGCGCGAGGAGGTGCTCGCGAAGGCGCGCCGCGCGAAGGAGGTAGCGCCGATAATCGCCGCGCTGCCGACCCCGGCGAAGGACGCGGTGCTGCTCGCGGCCGCCGCTGCGCTGACGGAGCGCGCCGGGGAGATCCTCGACGCCAACGCCCGCGACCTTGAAACCGGCCGCCAAAATGGCCTGGCGGAGTCGGTGCTGGACCGGCTTGCACTCGACCAGGACCGCATCGAGGGCATCGCCGGCGGCCTGCGCCAGGTGGCCAGCTTGCAGGACCCGGTGGGGGAGGTGCTCACCGGCCGCACGCTGCCCAACGGCATCCAGATGAAGAAGGTGCGCGTCCCGCTCGGTGTGATGGGCATGGTCTACGAGGCCCGTCCGAACGTCACCGTCGACGCGTTCGGCCTAGCGCTGAAATCCGGCAACGTGGCGCTGTTGCGCGGATCGAAGACGGCGCGGCACTCGAACAACAAGCTCGTCGAAATACTGCAGGACACCCTCGCGGCACACGACCTGCCGCGCGAAGCGGTGCAGTTGCTGCCGTGCGACTCCCACGAGTCGGTCCAGGACCTCATCACCGCGCGTGGGCTTGTCGACGTTGTCATCCCCCGCGGCAGCGCCCGGCTGATCGAGGCGGTGGTCACCGGCGCGACCGTGCCCACCATTGAGACGGGCACGGGCAACTGTCACTTCTACATCGACGCCTCCGCGGATCTGGACAAGGCGATCGCGATGCTCATCAACGGCAAGACGCGCCGGGTCAGCGTGTGCAACGCCACCGAGACAGTGCTCATTGACGCGGCTCTCGCGGACGAGGACAAGCGTGCGGTCGTCTCAGCGTTGCAGGCTGCGGGGGTTGAGGTGCACGGAGACGTCGAGAAGCATGCTGCGTTTGGTGCGGACGTTTCGCCTGCGACCGAGGCCGATTTCGCCGAGGAGTACCTGAGCATGGACATCGCGAGCGCGGTCGTGGACGGCGTCGAGGGGGCGATCGCCCACATCGCGCACTACTCCAGCGGCCACACCGAGGCGATTGCGGCCCAGGACGCACATGCTTTGCGACGGTTCGCTGACGCCGTGGACGCCGCCGCCGTCGTACTCAACGCATCGACCGCCTTCACGGACGGGGAGCAATACGGCATGGGGGCGGAAATCGGCATCTCCACCCAGAAACTGCACGCCCGCGGACCGATGGCGCTGCCGGAGCTGACCACCACCAAATGGATCCTGGAAGGTACCGGCCAGGTGCGCTAGTCTATCCGCGTGAAAAAATCCCGTTCCTCCTGGCGCGCCCGCTTCGGCCTGTTCGCCACCGCTGTCGCCACCGCCGTGACAGCCACAGTTTCCCCCGTCGCGCCCGTGCAGGAAGCCGACGCGCAAACCCGCTGCCCGGCCGTCGCCGTCATCGCCGCCCGCGGCTCCGGCCAAAACACCCAGATCTACCCCACGCGCTACTCGGGCGGGGCGGCCTGGACCTCCAACGGCTGGGAAGCGGAGACCATCCGCGCCTTCCTCCAGCACGCGGAGCGCCGCTACACCGCCACCCACGGCGGCAACTCGCTGATGAAGGACGTCGAGGTCATCGGCTTGGAGCCGCGCTACTACCCGGCGACGTTCCCGGAGTACGACGTGCCCGAGGTCGCCGTGCCGTCGACGCTGCTGCAGGCGCTCGGCCTTGCCATCCAGTGGGCCAACCCGATGTTCATGATGGCGCGCAGGGCCTCGAACCAGTTCCTGGACTCGGTGAAAATCGGCCGGGGTGGCGTGATGCAGATGATCAACGACTACCAGGGCGCCACCGGCTGCCGCCCGAAGTACATCCTGTCCGGCTACTCCCAGGGCGCGATGATTCTGCTGGAGCACGAGCGTGAACTGGCGCGGCGCGGCCAGCTCGCCGGCGTGGTCTACTTTGGCAACCCGAACACCGCCCCGGGCGACTGGTCCACCGTGGGCGTGCGCGGCGGCGGCGCGGGTGGCATCCTCGGCGCGCTGCCGTTTAACACCAAGACCGCCGCGGCGACCCGCAACCGCGTCAACTACTGCCTGCCGCTGGACGCCGTGTGCGACTTGTCCGTGCAGACGCTGGAGGCCTCCCGCGCCACCGGCGGCAACCACGCCCGCTACTTCCGCTGGAGCTCCCGCTGGGACAACCAAGTCTCCGACGCGTTCGGGCGCTTCGTGGATCAGGTACGGTACGGCTAATGAACCAGCTGATTCGGACCACCGCCGCCGCGACCGCTTGCGCCGTCGCGCTTTCAGTTGCGCCTGCGGGCGCGGAGACCATCACGCGTGACACCACGCAGCGCGTGACGGTGGAAAAGACCTGTGAGTGGGAAGTGGACGCCAAGGGCAACCCGATCCTGGACGCCAAGGGCAACCCGATCCCGGTGGAGGTGGACGGCAAGCAGGTGTGCAAGGAGCGCGAGGTCGCCGCCGGCTCCTCGAGCAGCGCCAACAAGTGGGCGGACGACACGCGCGACGAGCTCAGCATCGGTGCTGTCGTCGGCGTGGTCGGCGCACTGCTCGCGCTGGTGCTCGGCGCCGGACTGCTGTTCATCGAGTCCGTGGACATCCGCATGCTTCCCCCGGCGAGGTAACGGCGCATGACGGAGCACTACGCAGCTTCCTTGGAGCAGGCGCGGCGCATCGGGGTCATGGGCGGCACGTTCGACCCGATCCACCACGGCCACCTGGTCGCCGCCAGCGAGGTGGCGGACCGGTTCAACCTGGACGAGGTCATCTTCGTGCCCACCGGCCAGCCGTGGCAGAAGGCGGGCAAGACCATCAGCCCGGCGGAAGACCGCTACCTGATGACGGTGATCGCCACCGCCTCCAACCCGCGCTTTTCCGTCTCCCGCGTCGACATCGACCGCGACGGGCCGACGTACACCATCGATACGCTGCGGGACCTGCGCGAGCAGTTCCCGGACGAGGAGCTGTACTTCATCACCGGCGCCGACGCGCTGGCCTCCATCATGTCCTGGCACGACTGGGAAGAGATGTTCCAGCTCGCCGAGTTCGTCGGCGTGACCCGCCCCGGTTACGACCTGCGCGAGGACATGCTGCCGGCCGACATCCAGGAGCGCGTGCACCTGGTGGAAATCCCGGCGATGGCCATCTCGTCTACCGACTGCCGCGAGCGTGCCGCCGAGGGCCGGCCCGTGTGGTACCTCGTGCCGGACGGGGTGGTGCAGTACATCACCAAAAACGCCCTCTATGCCTAAGTAGCACTCTTAGGCCGTGTCGTGGGACAATGGCGGGGTCTGTCCAACCAACGAAGGGTTTGCCACTTGACCGCTCCGCAGATCTCCATCGACCGGGCCAAGATTGCCGCCAAAGCGGCCGACGAAAAGCTTGGCAAGAACATCGCTGTTATCGACGTCACCAACGTCATGGCCATCACGGACGTGTTCGTGATCGTCTCCGCCGACAACGAGCGCCAGGTCGCCGCCATCGTCCAGGAGGTCGAAGACGACCTGACGGATGAGGGCGTGGAGCCGAAGCGCCGCGAGGGCAACCGCGAAAACCGCTGGGTGCTGCTGGATTACGGCAACTTCGTCGTGCACATCCAGCGCGAGGCAGAGCGCGAGTTCTACGGCCTGGACCGCCTGTACGCGGACTGCCCGGCCATCGAGGTCGAGGGCCTGGAGCCCTACGAGCGCCCCGCCACCTTCGGCAACGAGGCCGAGCTGCGCGAGGCGCAGAACATCGAGGACCTGCCGCTGGCCGGCGACGGCCCGGCGGCCGCAGACGACGAGTTCTAGGCGTCGCGCATGCAACGACGTTTGATCCTGCTGCGCCACGGCGAAACGGAGTACAACGCCACCTCCCGCATGCAGGGGCAGCTGGACACCGTGCTCTCCGAACGCGGTGTGAACCAGGCCCACGCCGCCGCCAAAGAGCTGCGTGACCTGGGTATTTCCAAGATTATCTCCTCCGACCTCGTGCGCGCGAAAAACACTGCTGACGTGGTGGCGGCGGATTTGGGGTTGACTGTAGACGTCGATAAGCGGCTGCGCGAAACACACCTCGGCGACTGGCAGGGCAAAACCCACACCGAGGTGGACACGGAGCACGAAGGTGCGCGGGCGGTGTGGCGCACCGACGCGACGTGGGCGCCGCCGCGCGGGGAAAGCCGTCTCGAGGTGGCGGCGCGCGCGCAGGCCGTGGTGGACGAGTTGATGCGCGACTACGACGAGTGGGACAACTCCGCCGTGCTTTTGGTCTCCCACGGCGGCACCATCGCCGCGCTGACCGCGTCGCTGCTGGGCTTCGTGGTGACGCAGTACCCCGCGATCAAGGGGCTGGGCAACGCGAACACGGCGCGGCTGGTGGCGATGCCGCGCCTGGACGAACCGGCGAAGATCCGCTGGTTCCTCGAAGCCTGGAACCGGGGGCTGAACTAAATGGCAGTGCGCGTGGTGGTGGATTCCTCGGCGGGGCTGCCGCCCGAGGTCGTCCGCGAGCTGGACATCACCGTCGCCGACATGCACGTCATGGGCAGCGGCGAGGACAGGGGCACCTCCGGGCTGTCCTCGCTGGAGCTTGCGGCCTGCTACGCGCGCCAGCTGGAGCGCGGCGGCGACGACGGGGTGATCGCGCTGCACCTGTCCAAGGCGCTGTCGTCGACGTGGTCCGCGGCCGTGGCGGCGTCCGCGGTGTTTCCCGGCACGGTGAAAGTGGTGGAGACGGACGCCGCCGGCATGACCATCGGCGCGGCCGCCATGGCCGCCGCCACCGTGGCCCAGGAAGGCGGGGACTTGGCGGCGTGCGAGGCGATGGCGAAATCGACGCTCGCCCGCTCCGAGACGTGGGTGTACCTGCACCAGCTCGACGACCTGCGCAAATCCGGGCGCCTGCCTACCGGCACCGCGGTGCTCTCCGCGGCGCTTCTGGCTAACAAGCCGATTTTGCGCATCCACGACGGCAAGCTGGAGCTTGCTGGCAAGACCCGCACCCAGTCGAAGGCGTTTGCCAAGCTCACGGAGCTGGTGGTGGAGCGCGCCGAGGGGCAGCCGGTGTTCGCGGCGATCCAGCACGCGGACGCCGAGGAGGCGGCCGAGCAGCTGGCATCTTCGCTTGAGGCGGAGTTGCCGGAGGGCTCGCGGGTGATGTGCGAGCCGCTTGTCGACGTCCTCGCGGTCCACACCGGCCCCGGCGCCATTGGGCTGTCGGTTGTCTTTTCTTCTCGGGAATCTGCCCAGTAGGTGTGGATAACCCGCCCTGATTGGTGACGCCGCAACAACGTTATCCACAGGTTTGCGGGTGGGGGCTTCCGGTGCGGGGGTTCTCGGCTTAGCGTGCCGGGCATGAACGCCATCGACCGTCTCCAGGAGCTCACCCGGCCCACCGGGGAAGAGGACCTCCTGGCCGTGCGCTATCCCGCGCCGCGTGTGTCCGTGCCGGTGAAGCCGGCCGCCGCGGCGGTGGTCGCGCTGCTGGTTGTAGTGGGTGCGTGGGCGCTGCTGCGTGGCGGCGGGTCGGAGGGGGACGTCGACTGGGAGCAGGTGGCCTCGCCGACCGAGGTCAGCGGGGTGGTGGTCGTGGCCGTGGTGGGGGAGGTGGCCAACCCGGGACTGATGACGCTGAACGAGGGCTCCCGCATCGCCGACGCCCTGCAGATCGCACAGCCGCTGCCGCACGCCGATTTACTGGCGCACAACCAGGCGCAGCTGCTTGTGGACGGCCAGCAGATCCACGTCCAGGCCGTCGGCGCCGCGCCCCCGGCAGGCGGCGGAGGAGCGGCCGCGCCTGACGCTGGAACGGTGTCGCTGAATAACGCGTCCGCCTCCGAGCTGACCGCGCTGCCCGGGGTGGGGGAGGCGACCGCGGCGGCGATCGTGGCCCACCGCGAGGCCAACGGGCCGTTTACCGCGGTGGAGCAGCTCATGGACGTCCGTGGCATCGGACCCGCGAAGTTCGAGGCCATGCGCGACATGGTGGGGCTGTAGCGGTGTCGGAGCTGCGGCTGGTGCCGGCAGCGCTGGCGGTGTGGGCCGCGGCGGCGTGCTGCGTCCTGTTCGGGGTGTGGGCGGCGCTTCTTGTTGTCGGGGTCCTCGCCGCCGGCTGCCTGCTCGCGCGCGAGTATGGCCAGGCGGTGCTGACCGCGGGCCTCGGCGCGGCGGCGACGCTCACGGCGGCGGTGCGCAAACACGCAAGCGTCTCCGCCTCCGAGATCGTGGGCACCGTCAGCGGCACCCCGAAGCAGACCGAGTCGGGCGCCTACCTGGTGAGGGTGAAGGTGCCCGGCCAGCCGTCGACGACGCCGGTGTTTGCCGAGGAGCTGCCCGACGGTGCGGTCGCCGGCGCGCACGTGGTGGGCCGTGGTGTGTCCAAAGAATCTGGCGTGCCGGGCGTGAACCCGTTCGTGCTCAACGGCGACGTCGAGGTCCTTGGCCCGCCTCGCGGATTAGCGGCGTTCGCCCACCACGTGCGCACGACTTTCGCCGCGGCGGTGGAGGCGCAGGTGGGCGAGGGTGCGCGCGGGCTCATTCCGGGCATGGTGCTTGGCGACGTCTCCCTGCAACCGCCAGCCGAACAACAGATGTACATCGACACAGGCCTGTCACATTTGTCCGCCGTGTCCGGGGCGAATATCGCGATCGTGGCCACTTTCGCCACGGTGGCCGCGGCCGCTTTGAGGGCGGGGTTGCGCGGCAGGATCGCGGCCTCGGCGGTGGCCCTGCTGGTCTACGCCGGGCTGGTTGGCCCGGAGCCGAGCGTGTTGCGCGCCTCGGTGTCCGGCCTGGTGGGGCTGGTCGCGGTGCTCGCCTCCCGGCAGGCCGAGCCCATCCACGCGCTGTGCCTGTCCGTTATCGGGTTGGTGCTGGTGGATTCGGACCTCGCGGTGCACTACGGCTTCGCCCTGTCGGTGGCGGCGACGGCGGGCATCGTGGCGCTCTACCCGCTGTTGTACCGCGCACTGGCGGTGACTGGCTGGCCGGACATCCTCGTTCGCGCCCTTGCTGTGGCGGTGGCGGCGGACCTGGCCACCATGCCCATCGTGGCGATGATGGCCGGCAAAGTCTCGCTGGTCTCGGTCGGTGCCAACGTGCTGGTCGCACCGGTGGTGGGGCCGGTGACGGTGCTCGGGCTCATCGCGGCGGTGGCGTCGCTTTTGCCCGGCGGGCTGGAGGTGCCGGTGCTGTGGTGCGTCGAGCCGTTGGCGTGGTGGGTGCACACGGTGGCGAAGATCGGCGCGGGGCTGCCTAGTGCGACGGTTTCGGCGACCCCATTGACCGCTCTTGTGGTCTACGGGTGGGTGCTCGCCGGGTTTTTGACGGGCCGCCCCCGCGCCACCGTGTGCGCGGCGGCCGCCTGCCTGGTGCTGTTCACGGCACCCGAGCACCCCGCGCCCGTGGACCCGGCCGGGCTGCGCGCCCACGTGGTGGACACCATCGATGAGGTGGAGCCGGTACCAGGGTGGGCCCAGATCGTCGTCGTTGTGGAAGGCGGCCCACCGCGCGGCCGCCCGGTGGCCACGCGGGAGGGTATCCCCGTCATCTTCCCCAACGACTAAGCAAACGCCGCTACTTCTGGCTGCTCGAATCGGAGCTCAGCTGCTCGCCCGGGGTGCAGTTCTTCCACAGCAGCGTGACAACGAGTGCTGCCACGGCGACCGCGCCGGCGCCGCCGATCAACGTGCCGTGCTCGCGGCCGAACGCCTGCAACTGGCGGTTGATGCTGTCCACCTGCTGTGCAACATCTGGGTTGTACAGGCCCGTCTTCTGCTGCAGCTGGGTGTTGAAGTCCTGCAGTGCCGAGTGTGCTTGCTGCGAGAACTCATCGACCCACGGCAGGCTGACCTGCGAGCCGATCGCGATCGGGATCAACGCGAGCAGCGGCAGGCCGAACCCGACGCCGGTGGCGATGCAGCGACCGCGCTCCTCATCCGTCAGTTCCGAGGAACCGGACGGCGCAGGGGCCGTGTCGGTGGGCTTTTCGGGCACCGGAGCGGGCTCGGTGACGGTGACGTCGATGACCGTCTTGCTCGGGTCCTTGTCGGGGCGGGTGATTTCGACCTCGACGGGGTAGGTGCCCGGCGTGACGTCTTGCGGCGGGGTGATGATGACGCTGCCGTCGGGTTTGACGTCGACCCAGTCGGGCACGCTGGGTGCCGGGGTGACGGTGGCGTCGTCAGGCAGTGCCGGCGCCGGGATTTCGGTGGTGCCGCCCGGGGTGACGGTCACCTCCGGTGGGTAGACGTCGGTGGGCTTTTCGGGCTCGGTGACGGTGACGTCGATGACCGCGTTGCTCGGGTCCTTGTCGGGGCGGGTGATTTCGACCTCGACGGGGTAGGTGCCCGGCGTGACGTCTTCCGGCGGGGTGATGATGACGCTGCCGTCGGGTTTGACGTCGACCCAGTCGGGCACGCTGGGTGCCGGGGTGACGGTGGCGTCGTCAGGCAGTGCCGGCGCCGGGATTTCGGTGGTGCCGCCCGGGGTGACGGTCACCTCCGGTGGGTAGACGTCGGTGGGCTTTTCGGGCTCGGTGACGGTGACGTCGATGACCGCGTTGCTCGGGTCCTTGTCGGGGCGGGTGATTTCGACCTCGACGGGGTAGGTGCCCGGCGTGACGTCTTGCGGCGGGGGGATGATGACGCTGCCGTCGGGTTTGACGTCGACCCAGTCGGGCACGCTGGGTGCCGGGGTGACGGTGGCGTCGTCAGGCAGTGCCGGCGCCGGGATTTCGGTGGTGCCGCCCGGGGTGACGGTCACCTCCGGTGGGTAGACGTCGGTGGGCGCTTCGGGCACCGGAGCGGGCTCGGCCGGGACAGACGCCGGATCGAACGGGTTGGTGCCCTTGTTCACCTCGTCCTCGTTGGACACGCCGTCGCCGTCCCAGTCGGAGACCTGCGCCATCGGCGTGCCGTCGACGGCCACGAGAGTAAACCGGGCGGTGACGTCCTCGTCGGCGGGCACACCTGGGCGGTAGGTGACGGTGACGTCGGCGGAGGCGTCGAAAAGCGATGCGAGCTCCGCGACCGATTCCTTGCCGGTGTACAACTTCGCCAGCGCCTCCAGCGTCGGACCCACTGCGGTGATGTTGCCGCGGGCGTCCGGGTCGGAGATCTGCCATAGCCCGTTGTGGTCGTGCGTTGCGGTGATGTGCGCTTCGGAGACATCCGGAGCGACCTCGAAGGTCAGAAGCGACGTGCCGGAACCGCCGAGCGCGGCGGTGACGGGGTCGCCGTAGCCCGGGTTGTAGGGCAGCTCGGCGGTGACCCGGATCTCCTCCGTCTCGTACGAGCCGTCCGGGTAGCGGATGGTCACGGTGGTCGTGAACACATCGCCGGGCTTCGCGTCCGCCGGCACGGTGAAGTACACAGTGCCGTTGTCGGCGATGACAAACGCCGGGTTGTCCACGGTGAACGTGGTGCCGGCCGGCAAGGAGCGGTCGCCGATCTGCGGCAGGGTCACCTTGGCACCTGGCTGGGCGTGGGTCTGGTTCCAGAACGGGGTGTGCGTGGTGGACAGCGATTCACCCACGGTCAGGGTGGTCTCCACGACGTCCTTGGTGCCGTCCGGGTAGGTCACGGTGATCGACGCTGTCTGCTCGCCGGGCACGGAGGTGTCCGGCTCGGTGGTCCACTCGATGTGGGTGCCCGGCGGGAAGGTGCCGGCGTTGACGACGGCGGTGGCGGCCGAAGGGGCGCCGACAAGCTGCTTCGTAAACACCGGGCGGGTGTCTGGCTGGTGGGACTCGTTCATCGGGGTCGCGGGGGCCTCGATGACGGTGACCTCCACCGGCACCCGGTCCTCGGTCTTGTCCGGGTAGGTCACCACCACAGTTGCGGCAGTGGTGCCAGGTGTGGAGGTGTCGGGCTCGCTGTCCCAGGTGATGGTGGTGCCGGCTGGCAGGTCGGACGCGTTGGCGATAGCGGCCGCGGCGTTCGGCGCAGGAATGTCCACCACGGCCTGGATACCCTGGCCCTGCGGGTCGTGCGTGTCAGCCTGGCTCGCCACGTCAACGGTGACGTCCACGGTGTCCGTGGAGCCGTCCGGGTAGGTCACCACCACTGTGGCCTGCTTTGCGCCCGGGGTAGAGGTGTCCGGGGCGGTTTCCCAGCCGAATGTGGTCCCCGCGGGAAGGTCGGCCACATCCGCCACGGAGTTTCCGGCCTGCGGCACATCGCCGCTGGTGACACTCTGGTCCTTTCCAACCGGGTCGTGCTGGTCAGCCATGGAACCGACGGCAACTTGGACGTTGACCTTGTCCGTGGTGCCGTCCGGGTAGGTCACCACCACTGTGGCCTGCTTTGCGCCCGGAGTAGAGGTGTCCGGGGCGTCCTCCCAAGTAATCGTGGTGCCCTCGGGGAGCAGCTCCGGGTTGGCAATAGACGCGGACGCCTCAGGGGCATCGCCTTCCTTCACGGACTGGTCCTTACCGGCCGGGTTGAACTGCTCGGACTGCTCGCGGACGTTGACTTTCACCTTCACGGTCTCAGTGGAACCGTCGGGGTAGGTCACAAGCACTTCGGCGTCCTTATCGCCCGGGGCGGAGACGTCCGGCTCGGTCTTCCAGGTCACCGTGGTGCCGGCAGGCAGCTCGGAGGCGTTGGCAATCGAGCTGGTGGCCGCTGGCACTTGTCCGTTGTTGGTGCTCTGCGGCTGGCCCTCCGGGGAGAACTGGTCGGCCTGGGAGCGCACGGCAACAGTGACCTTCACAGTGTCGGTCGTTCCGTCCGGGTAGGTCACTAGCACCTCGGCGTCCTTATTGCCCGGGGTGGAGGTGTCCACCGGCTGGGTGAACTCGAAGTGGGTGCCGGCCGGTAGGTCGTCCACGTTGCCCACGGAAACGCGTGGCACGACGCTGTCGCCGACGTTGACGGTCTGTTCGGCGGACTTCGGCTCGTACTGCTCGTTCATCGGGGTCTTCGGCGCCGCGACAACGTGGACGGTGACCGGGACGCGGTCCACCGTGCCGTCCGGGTAGGTCACCAGCACGACGGCCGGGACGTCGCCGGTCGCAGCGGTATCCGGCGCGACCGACCACGTGTAGACGGCATCGGCCGGCAGCTCCGCCACGTTGGCGATGGCGGTGCGCGCCGGCGGCGCGTCGACGCCCTCGACAGCGGTGATGTCCTGGCCCGCAGCGTCGTACTGGTCGGTGTGGGTGCGCACGATGACCTTCGCCGGCACGCGGTCGACGGATCCGTCCGGGTAGGTCACCACGACAACGGCGTCCTTCACGCCCGAAGTGGAGGTGTCCACCGGCTGCTCCCAGCTGAGGTTCGTGCCGTCCGGCAGGTCGCCGGATACCGACGCGCGCGGGTCGGCGGCCTGGCCCTGGTTCACCACCTGGTCGGCGGTGGTGGGATCGTGCATCTCAGCGTCGTTACGCACCTGCACCACAACGGTGAGGGTCTCCGAAGTGCCGTCGGGGTAGGTCACCAGCACCTCGCCGGTCTTCTGCCCGGGCGAGGAGGTGTCGGGCTGGCTTACCCAGCTAAATTCCGTGCCCTCAGGCAGCTCGTCGGCGTTGTCCACGGAGTCGGCGGCCTGCGGCTGCGCGCCCTTGTCCACCGTTTGCAGACCCGCGTGCGGGGTGTACTGCTGCTTGTTGGAGCGGACGCTCACGGTCACGCTTACGGTTTCGCTGGTTCCGTCGGGGTACTCCACGCGCACCACGGCGTCCTTCGCGCCGCCGCTCGAGGTGTCCGGCGCCGTCTCCCAGGTCAGCTTGGTGCCCACCGGCAGCGAATCCGGGTTGACGATGGAGGCGGCGGGCGCCGGCTCGTCGCCGATGTTGACGGTCTGCGTCCTGCCGGCGGGCGCGTAGTACTGTTCGTCGGTGCGCACGCTGACCTGCACAGCAACACGGTCGACGGAGCCGTCCGGGTAGGTTACCAGCACCACCGCGTCCTTGGCGCCGGAAGTCGCGGTGTCCACGGGGGATTCGAAGGTGAAGGTGGTGCCCTCGGGCAGGTCGTTTGCGTTGCTTATCGACGCCTTCGGGTCCACCGCAGCATCCCTATTCACCGTCTGCGGCTGGCCAGCCGGCTCGTTCGCGTCCGCAAGCGGGCTCACAACGATCTGGGTTGTGACCACCTCGGAGGAGCCGTCCGGGTAGGTGACGGTGATGGAGACGTCCTGGACGCCGGTCTTGCTGGTGTCCGGTGGCGTCTGCCAGGTGTAGGTCGCGCCGGGCAGGTCGTCGGTGTTGGCGATGGAATCCTCCGGGCGCAGGTCCTTGGCGCCGTTTTCCACGGTGCGCGCCTTAGGCGCGGGCGTGGAGGTGTCGGCCTGCGGCCGCACGGTGACGGTGACCTCGACGGTGTCGGTGGAGCCGTCGGGGTAGGTCACTTTCACGGTGCCGGTCTTGTCGCCGGGGGAGGATGTGTCAGGCGTGTTGTCCCATTCCACCTTCGTGCCGGCTGGCAGGTCCGAAAGGTTGCCGATGGATGCGGCGGCGTCCGGGGTGGCGCCGTTGTCCACGGTCTGCTCCGCGGCGGCAGGAGCGTAGTCGTCCGCAAGCGGGGTGACGGTGACTGTCACGGTGATGGTGTCGACCGTGTCGTCCGGGTACACCACGCGCACCTCGACGTTGTCGAACGTGCCGGGCTTGTCCGTCGACGGCGGGTTGACGAACTCAAAGTGCGTGCCAGCCGGCAGCGAGTCCGCGTCCGCCACGGCATCGCGGGCGTTCAGCGCGCTGGTGGCCTTGACGGTGACGTCCTGGCCGGCTGGATCGTTGGTCGTGTTCATCGGCTCGGCGGGCTTCGGCGTGACGTTGACCTTGACCGGCACGTCCTCGGTGGAGCCGTCCGGGTAGGTCACGCGCACGACCGCGTCCTGGGTGCCGGTTGCGCTGGTGTCCGGCTCGGTGGCCCAGGTAAAGGTGGTGCCGACGGGCAGGTCGCCGATGTTGGTGATCGCCGACTCGGGGTACGCCGCGGCGCCTTCGACCACGTCGATGTCCTGGCCCACGGGGGAGTTGGTGTCCGCCTGCGGGCGCACCGTAACGGTTGTGGTGACCTTCTCGGTGGAGCCATCCGGGTAGGTGACAACAACGGTGACCTCTTGCTTGCCCGGCTTCGAGGTGTCCACCGGGTTCTCCAGCGCGAGCGTGGTGCCTTCCGGCAAGTCGGCCTCGTTTGTCAGCACGTCTTCGGGGGTGACTGCTCCGCCGTTGTCGACGGTGATGTCGGCGCCCTTCGGGTCAGTGGTGTCCGAAAGCGGGCGCACGGTGACCTTCACCGGCACTGTGTCCACGCTGCCGTCGGGGTAGGTGACGATGACGTTGGTGGTGTACGTGCCTGGTTTGTCGGTCGAAGGCTGCGTCTCAAAGGCGAACTTGGTGCCCTCCGGCAGGTCGCCGGCGTTGGTGATGGAGTCCTTCGGGTCCAACGTGCTGCCGTTGTCCACGGTGCGGTCCTGGCTCTCGGGGGTGAGCGCGTCGGCCTGCGTGCGCACAACCACGCTCACCGGGATCTTTTCGGTGGACCCGTCGGGGTAGGTGACCACGACGACGGCGTCCTTCGACCTCGGCGAGGAGGTGTCGGGCGCTTCCTCCCATTCGAACGTGGTGCCCTTCGGCAGCGATGCGGTGTCGACGAGGGAGTCTTGTGCCTTCGGCGTCGCACCGTTGTCGACGGTCTGCGTTTTCGCCACCGGCGCGTACTGCTCGGCCTGGGTGCGGACCTCCACCTGCACCTTGACGTCGTCGGTGGTGCCGTCCGGGTACGTCACGCGCACCACGCCGTCCTTCATCCCCGGCGTGGAGGTGTCGGGGGTGGTGGCCCATTCGAAGGTGGTGCCGCTAGGCCGCTGCTGGTTGGGCACGAGCGACAGCTCCGGATCGAGGGCGTCGCCCTGGTTGACCACCTGCACGGCAGGTTGCGGGTCGAATTGGCTGTTCAGCGGGGTGACGTCGATCTTCACCGACACCTTCTCGGTGGTGCCGTCGGGGTAGGTCACCACCACCACGGCGTCCTTCGTGCCGGGGGTGGAGGTATCCGGCTGCTTCTCAAAGGCGAAGGTGGTGCCCTTCGGCAGGTCACTGGCGTTGCTTATCGACGCCTTCGGGTCCACCGCCTCCCCATGATCGACCTCCTGGGTGGTGCCGGACGGGTCGTACTGCTGCTCCTGGGTGCGCACGTACACCTTCACCGACACCTCCTCGAAGGAGTCGTCCGGGTAGGTCACCACCACCACGGCGTCCTTTTCGCCGGACGTGGAGGTGTCCACCGGAGTTTTGTAGGTGAAAAACGTACCGGCGGGCATGTCGTCGGCGTTGGCGATGGAGGCGTTCGCGTTCGGCGCCTCATTCAGGTTGACCGTCTGGTCTTGCCCGGCTGGGTCGTTGGTCTGGTCCAGCGGCTTCGTCGGAGCAGGGGTGATCCGCACCGTCACATCCACACGGTCGACGGAGCCGTCGGGGTAGCGCACCAGCACCACAGCCGGGACGTCGCCCACCTTGTCGGTGGCGGGCGCGGTTTCCCAGGTGTAGGTCGCGTCCGCAGGCAGGTCCACCACATTGGCGATAGCGGAGCGCGCCTCCGGCACAGAGGTGCCCACGATGGCCTCCGTGGTTTGGCCCTGCGGGGTGAACTCCTCCGCCTGCGGGGTCGGTGTGACGGTGACTTTGGCGAAGACCGTCTCCTGCGAGCGGTCCGGGTAGACCACCTGCACGGGGATCGTGTACTCGCCGGGCGCGGTGCCGGCGGGCGGGGTGGCGGTGAACCCGCCGGTGCCCGCATCCGAAGCTGCCTGCGTAGTCCAGCCGGAAACGGGGGCACCGGAGGCGTCGACAGGCGTGCCGAAGGTGAACGTCGTGTCCGCCGGAACGGACGTGTCCGTCTGGTTCAGTGTGACGGCCTTGCCAGGGAAGGTTTCCTTGGCGGGGTAGGCCGGCTGGCTCATCGCGTTTTGGCCCTTGGCCACAATAAAGGAGTCAGACGCGAGCAGGTCGTCGATGCCGCTGTAGAGGGTTGCCGAGTACACGGTTCCGGGGGCGGCGGTGGGGTCCGCGGACACCGGGAAGGTGCACGCGTTTGCGTCCGAAAGCGAGGACACCGGGCACTCCTTGACCACCTTGCCCGTGGTTTCGTTACGCCAGACGATGCGGTTGCCCGGCACCGGCGGCAGCGTGCCCGTGACGTTGAGCTGCGCCGTGCCGTTCAGCGGCGACGGGTTCAGCAGCTGGTCGTAGTTGGGAATGTCCAACTTCACCGGCCCGTAGGGCACGACCGCAAAGCCGAAGTTGTAGAAGTTGTCCGGCGCGGGGTTCATGCCCGGCACGATGGCCGCGGCGGGGTGGGGAGCCTCGCCGGCGTTGTCGTTGTACTCCTGGAACACCGGGGTGGGAAAAGGTGAGTACGCGTTGACCTGCTGGCCGTTCTGGTCCGTGACCCACATGTACATGCGCGAGTTGCCGGAGAGTTCCTTGTAGTCGGTGCGCAGGGTGTACTGGCCGTTTTCGTCGGTCTTTCCGGTGACGGTTACCGCGATCGGTTCGTTGCCGGCAGCCCGCATTTCCTCGAGCATGGCCTTGATAGCGCCCGCTCGCTGCGCCAGCGTGATCCTGGAATCTTTTTCAATGGCCTCGACGCGCTTTTGGGCTTCGGGGGTCAGCACCGAGGCGAAGACGTTGTAGCCCTCGAGGTTGGTGTCGCCGTTGCCCGTGTTGCGGGTTGGCGGGCCGACCTGGCGGTCGCCTTTGAGCGTGTCCATCCACACGAAACCGGAGATGGTGTCTTTGACAGAAAGCGTGGTTGCCGGGTTGTTCAGCGGGCCGAGAGGATCGACCTTGACGTTGGGGGCGGACATGTAGCTTTTGGCGGGGTCTACCACCTCGGTGAGGAAGATGCCGGTGCGCTGGATATTCTGACCAACCAGCTGGAACATGCCGGACGCGTCCGCGGGGTACTGGCCAGAGCCCGGCGCCACGCCGACCCAGGAGTTGGGCACGATGCCGCCGGATTGGCGGGTGTAGACGTACGGGTTGCCGGTTTCCGGGTTGACCATGTCCTTCTCAGCCACCCACAGGCGGTACGCCTGCTGGCCGTTGCCCACGCCGGAGGCGTCGAACAGGTGGGGCTTGCCGTTGGCGTCGTAGAAGGAGACGTAGTTGCCCTTTTTGTCCTTGACCAGGTTGCCCTTGGCGTCGCGCATGCGGAGGTCGAAGGCGTACGCGCCGGCGGCCTGCCCCTTGAGGGCCTGGGACTGGGCTGCGTAGACGGGGGAAAGTGTGCCGTCGGAGTCGCGGAACTGCATCAACACGGTGACACCGTTGAGACCCATGGAGTCGCTGATGCTCGACGGCGCGGTTGACTCCATGACGCCGACGCGCCCGGACAGCAGGCTCCCGGCGTTTGTGAGGTCGATGGCGCTGTTGACGTAGCCGTTTTTGATGGCGTCTGCGTCGATGGTTCCGGCCGGGGCAGACCACTTCGGGTCGGCCGGACTGCTGTTGGTCACAGCCTCAGCTTCTGGGGCAGTGTCGGGGGAGGCCACCACATGCGTAAGCGGGGCAACGGTGGCGAGGGCAAGTGCGGCGGCAGCGATGGAGGTGCCGCGTCGACGGGAGGTCAGGTGCGTGCTCAAAGGGGGGTCCTTCTGTTGTGTTGTGCCGGTCCGGTACTGGCGCGCGGATGCTCGCGGGCGGTGACGCTTTGCGCAGTCTCCAATACAAGTATGAAGACTCACTGCGGAATTTGCCAGGGTTTACGGATACTAAAAACCCTGTGGGTTTGTGGGGAAAACCCCGGTGCGGAGTCGCTCTGTGGGAAGTGGGTGCAGGACGTAAGATGGCGCGCATGCTCAACCCCGTGCACCTGGTGCTCGGCGAGGACGATTTCCTTGCCGAGCGCGCAACCAAAGCCATCGTCGCCCAGGCCGGCGAGGGCGTGGAGGTGACCACTCTGCGCGCCGGCGACGTCTCTGAAGGAGAGATCGCGATGGCGACCAGCCCGTCACTGTTCGCGGAGGACCGCGTGGTGGTGGTCAAGCACGCCGAGCTCGCCGGCAAGGAACCCACCGAGATCCTCCTGCAGGCCTGCGTGAACCCCGCGCCGGGCATCACGCTGATCATCGAGCACACCGGCGGCGGGCGTCAAAAGGCGATGGTGAAGAAGTTTGCCAAGGTCGCCGAGGTGCACAAGGCCGATCCGCTGAAAGACAATGAGCGCCGCTCCTGGCTCATGGAGGAGTTCCGCAGCCACGGCGTGCGCCCCACCCCGGACGTGGCCGCCGCGGTGCTGGAATCGGTCGGCTCGGACCTTCGCGAGCTCGCCTCCGCCGTCAGCCAACTGGTCAGCGACACTGAGGGCGAGCTCACCGTCGAATCCGTGCGCGCCTACTACGTGGGCGTGGCTGAGGTCGCCGGCTTCGACATCGCGGACCAGGCGGTGGCAGGCCGCGCGGACCGGGCGCTCGCGTCGACGCGCCGCGCGCTGCAGCTGGGCACTAGCCCGGTGTCCATCGCGGCGGCGCTCGCGCGCAAGGTCGGCGACATCGCCAAACTCCACGGCGTGCGCGGCAACCCGGACCAGCTGGCGCGCACCGTCGGCATGCACCCGTACGTGGCGAAAAAGACCATGCAGGTCGCGCGCCAGTGGAGCGGGGACGCGGTCTCGCACGCGGTGATCATCGTCTCCGACCTCGACGCCGAGGTGAAGGGCCAGGGCGGCGACCCGGAGTTCGCCCTCGAAAACGCGGTGCGCCGCATCGCGGAGCTTGCATGATCGCGCCGGGCGATCTCGCGGTCATCGTCGGGTTCAACCTGGTCGGCGCCGCCGCCCCGGGCCCCGACATGGTGCTGCTTATGCGCACGGCCACCCGCTCGCGCAGGCACGCCTGGGCGACCAACCTGGGCATCCACACCGGCGCCGCTTTGTGGTTCACGCTCACCGTCGTGGGCGCGGCGGCGCTTTTGCACGCGGTGCCGCAGGCCGTCGCCGCCATCCAGATACTCGGCGGCGCGGCGCTGATTTGGATGGGCCAGCACAACCTGCGCGGCGGGCTGCGCGACAGGCACGACCCGCCCGCGGACCTGGATGAAGCGGTGCAGCGCTTGGGCTCGGTGCGTGCTGCCTATCGACGGGGCCTTGCCACCAACCTGGCCAACCCCAAAATCGTGGTCGCGCTGACCGCCATGATCGCGCCGCTCTTGCCCGCGAACCCCTCGCTTTCCACCGCGCTGATTGTCATCGCCTCGCTCTGGCTCAGCTCGTTCGCCCTGTTCGGGGCGATCGCGCAGATCACCTCCGCCGAGCGGGTGCGCCGGAGGTTCCTGCGCGCCGGGCCCTACATCGACATTGTCGCGGGCGCGTTTTTCATGGTGGTCGGTGCAGTGCTCATCGCCCGCGGGCTTTTCAGCGTGCTCTAGAGGTAGCGGCGCAAGAACTGCGCAGTCTGGCGCGTCGCGCTCGGCGAGTCGAACCAGGTGTGGCCGCCGCCCTCGACGCGCTCGATGCGCACCGGCGCGGAGCAATCCTCGAAGTCGAAGGTGGTGATGGCACCGGAGCGCGACTGCGACGCCACCATGGAGCAGTCGTTCTTGCGGGCGAAGGTGCGCGCCACGTTCTCCACGGACTCGAAAGGTGCGCCGTGGCGGAAACCGCCGTTGTAGCCCACCACGCCGTCGTTGGTGCCGTGCATGATCATCGTCGGCACCTCGCCGGAGGTGCAGCCCGTGACGGTGGGGGAGTAGAACGCGCCCGCCACCGACGCGACACCGCGCACCGTCTCCGGGGCGTGGCAGGCCAGCGCGGCGACCATGCCGCCGCCGTTGGACAGGCCTACGGCGACGGTGCGGGAGGTGTCGGCGTTGTAGCGCGAAGCGACGTCGTTAAGCACGGCTTTTGTGTACGCGACATCCTCGTCGATGCTGGTGTCCGCGTACGGCGCGCCGCCCCATGCATTATCCACGCCCTGGCCGTAGACCACGATTGCGTTCGGGAACTCGCTTTCCAGGTTGGAGTAGTCGTGCATGTTGCCGGAGGTGTGGTGCCAGCCGCCGAAGCCCAGCACCACCGGGTAGGACTTCTCCGCGTCGAAGCCGCGCGGCAGCACCACGTCGTAGGTGCGGGTGCGCCCGTCCACTGTCAGCGAGTGGGTGTGCTCGCGGCTCGGCGAGACGACGCTCCCGTTTTTCGCCATCGGAATCGCGATTGCGATGCTGGCCAACAAGGCAGCCAGCACCCCGAGCGCACGCACCTGCTCCGGGTCCACGCCCGGGGCGTAGCGGGCCAGCAGCGCCTCAAACTCGGAGGAAGAACTCAACTGCTGCGCCTCGGCCGGCGCGACCGGCAACGACAGAGACAGGGAGGTGGCAAGCGCAGCTGCGAGCGCGCGGCGGGAGTGTTTCACAGCGGGTACATCGATTCTTAGTTCAAGGGGGTTACACACGAAACGCCCCGCGCACCGATTCAACGATGCACGGGGCGAAACACGACGGAACTAGTCCATCTTGTTCAGGGCGCGGGCCATGTTGGACTTCTTGTTCGCTGCGGAGTTGCGGTGGAACACGCCCTTGGTCACAGCCTTGTCCAGCTTGCGGGAAGCCACGCGCAGCTGCGCCTCAGCGGCAGCCTTGTCGCCGGACTCTACAGCCTCGCGGAACTTGCGGATCTCCGTGCGGGTGGCGGAGCGGACGGACTTGTTGCGCATGCGGCGCTTCTCGTTGGTGAGGACGCGCTTCTTCTGCTGCTTGATGTTAGCCATTATGAAATACCTCTTGGTTTCTCAATCGAACATGGATGTCGTCGTCCCAGCCGGGGTATCTTGCGCACCGCTTTGGCTATGAACGCGAACCCAAGGTCCTGCCCGCGTAGCAGTGTGCACCCGAAGGTGGCCGGTAACGGTCAACTTGAGCAGGATAACAGCCCGGCATTACCGGGCCAAACCGTCCTTACAGCCACTGGAAGCGCTCGCGCAGCGTGTTCGCCACCCGCTCGAAGCGGCGCTGCGGCACGGTGGTGCCGCGCCGGTGCACGTCGGCCTCCGGTACCACGAGCGTTTTGTCCAGGCGCACCCAGCACGGATGGCCTGAGGCGTCCCAGTCGCCGGGGCCGATTTCAAACCAGCGGTCATCCTCCGCGTGCTCCTCTTCCGGGGAGATGAGCAGGCCCAAGATGTCGCTGTGCTCGCGGCCCACCACCAGCATGGAGCGCTCTTTCGGCGGGTGCGACGGCACGGTCACCCACACCACCTCGCCGGGTTCGGCGCCGCCGTCCATGTCGGGGGCGTAGTAGACGTTGCGGGGCACCGAGCCGGTGGGGCGCACGTCCACGCGCGAGGCGCGCTTGCGGCGCATCTCAATCTGGTTGGTCACCCGGTCGTGCAGCAGGGCCAGGCCTTGGTCGAGCGATGCCGTGCGGGGTCGCGCGCCTTTGCGCTTAAATCGCTCGAACGCCACGTTGGCACCTCCACATTGCAGTTATCTGCAACCTTAAGCTTTCGTGTCTGCCGGGACAAGGGGTTTCTGCTGTTCTGCTGAAATCCCCCGCAGCGCCCACAGAAGGAGGGCGGTGCACACGACGGTCATCAGCGAGGCGCCCAGCATCTGCTGCCAACCGATCTCCGTCGCGTTCGGGTCCACCATGTCCAGTGCCCCGTAGCCGAAGAAGATCGTGTTGCTCACGGCGTGCAGCGCAATCGACGCCTCGAGCCCGCCCGTGCGCCAGGTCAGCACCGCGGTGCACACGGCGAATATGGCGATGTCGATGAGCCCGACCCAGTTGTAGGCGTGGCCCGCCACAAAGGCGATGCCCGGCAGCAGGTAGGCCAGCCACGCGGGCGCCCGCCACTGCCCGAGGATCTGCGGCAGCGCGCCGCGGAAGAGGAACTCCTCGGCGGCGGACTGCAGCGGCACGGCGATCAGCAGCGCCGCGAGGAGGGTCAGCCGGAACGGGTTGACGGTGGCTTCGGCGTGGGCGCCCCGGAAGGCGTCGATAAGCACTTGCGCCCCGTAGACCGCGCCGACGACTACAAGCGCGCGCCCGAGCACACCCCACCGCATTCCAAGCGCGGTGCTGAACAGCGCCGATGGGCGGCGCCCGGCGATGCGCGCGGCGAGAAACGGCGCCGGCAGGATCGCCGCGATGATCAGCACCTGCACGAGCGGGCTGAGCGGATCCGCTCCGCCCTCGACGAGCATTTCGAAGTCGCGGCCCGACAGCCCCGCGGCCAGCCCGAGGGCGATCACCGACGCAACCGCAAACAGGGCCACGAACGCGACCAGCACCACGAGCTCAATCAGTGCCCGCCACCACGTGGCGGGCCGGTGGCGGGCAACGAGTCCTAAACGGTGGTAAGGCATGGTGCATACCGTAGCGCGGGGTGCGCAAAGTAGGATGTGGCAACTATGGCCGCCAAATCGAAAAACTTTGCAGAGGAAACGTTCACGGACCCCGCCCGGATCCGCAACTTCTGCATCATCGCGCACATCGACCACGGCAAGTCCACGCTGGCAGACCGCATTTTGCAGCTGTCCAACGTCGTCGACGAGCGCGAGATGCGCGACCAGTACCTCGACAACATGGACATCGAGCGTGAACGCGGCATCACCATCAAGGCGCAGAACGTGCGCCTGCCGTGGGTGCCCAAGACCGGCGATCACGTGGGCGAGCAGATGGTGCTGCAGATGATCGACACCCCAGGCCACGTCGACTTCTCCTACGAGGTCGCCCGCAGTTTGGACGCCTGCGAGGGGGCAATCCTGCTTGTCGACGCAGCGCAGGGCATCGAGGCGCAAACCCTGGCCAACCTCTACATGGCCATCGACAACGACCTCGAGATCATCCCGGTGCTGAACAAGATCGACCTGCCGGCGGCGGACCCGGAGAAGTACGCCCTGGAGATCGCCAACATCATCGGCTGCGAGCCGGAGGACGTGCTGCGCGTTTCTGGCAAGACGGGCGAGGGCGTGCCGGAGCTGTTGGACCGCGTGGTGGACCTGATTCCTTCTCCTTCCTCCCCGTCGGGCGCGGCAGCGACCGACGCCGACGCACCGGCCCGCGCGCTGATCTTCGATTCGGTGTACGACACCTACCGCGGCGTGGTCACCTACATCCGCATGATGGACGGCAAGCTCGAGCCGAACCAGAAGGTGCAGATGATGAACACGGGCAAGACGCTGGAGATCCTCGAGATCGGTGTCGTCTCGCCCACCATGAAAAAGACGAAGGGCTTGGGCCCCGGCGAGGTGGGCTACCTCATCACCGGCGTGAAAGACGTGCGCGATACCCGCGTCGGCGACACCGTCACCTGGGCTTCCAAGGGCGCTGAAGAGCCGCTGGAGGGCTTCGAAGACGTCAAGCCGATGGTCTACTCGGGCCTGTTCCCGGTTTCGCAGGAGGACTTCCCCACGCTGCGCGAGAGCTTGGAGAAGCTGCAGCTTAACGACGCTTCGCTGACCTGGGAGCCGGAAACCTCCGTCGCGCTGGGCTTCGGCTTCCGCTGCGGGTTCTTGGGCCTGCTGCACATGGAGATCACGCGTACCCGCCTGGAGCGCGAGTTCGACCTGGACCTGATCTCCACCGCACCGTCCGTGACCTACCGCGTGGTGTCTGAGGACGGCACCGAGCAGATCGTGCACAACCCGTCGGACTGGCCCAGCGGCAAGATCCCCGAGGTCTACGAGCCGATCGTGAACATGACCATCATCGTGCCCCAGGAGTTCGTGGGCTCCACGATGGAGCTGTGCCAGTCCAAGCGCGGCCAGATGAAGAACATGGAGTACCTTTCCGAGGACCGCGTGGAGCTGCGCTACATCATGCCGCTCGGCGAGATCATCTTCGACTTCTTCGACATGCTGAAGTCCCGCACCAAGGGCTACGCCTCGCTCAATTATGAGGAGGCAGGCGAGCAGCTCGCGGACCTGGTCAAGGTGGACATCCTGCTCCAGGGCGAGCCTGTGGACGCCTTCTCCGCCATCGTGCACAAGGATTCGGCGCAGTGGTACGGCAACAAGATGACCAAGAAGCTCAAAGAGCTCATCCCGCGCCAGCAGTTCGAGGTTCCGGTCCAGGCCGCCATCGGCTCGAAGATCATCGCCCGCGAAAACATCCGCGCGCTGCGCAAGGACGTGCTGTCCAAGTGCTACGGCGGCGATATTTCCCGTAAGCGCAAGCTTTTGGAGAAGCAGAAGGCCGGTAAGAAGCGCATGAAGAACATCGGCTCTGTCACCGTGCCGCAGGAAGCGTTCGTGGCTGCGCTGTCCACCGACGGCGAGGAGTAGCGGCCAGCGCCCACCCCACCCGCCGCCGGTGCCACATGTGACAGAACGAATGTCACATTTGGCACTCTTCCCGGGTCGCGCAAGAAGCCGATGGCACATCCGTCACCGGACCCCGAGCTTCTGCTTCAGCACCGCCTCCACCACCTCGACGCACTGACGCATGCTCCTGGAGGCAGTGCGTGGCACCGTCCAGCCGTGCATTATCGATGTCAGATTGATCGACGAGTCCAATTGCCGCTGTTCGTAGGTCCAGTGGTGGCTGCCGTCGTACATGATCCCCAATTTCAGCTCGGGGATGGCGAAGTCGAAGGTGGTGACCACCCTGCCGCCGACTACCAGCGGGTATTGCTCCACCAGCATCAGGTTGTATTTTTCCACCACTGGCTGCAGGAGCAGGCGCAGCTCCGTTTCTTTCGGCGAATCGGCGGTGTCGCGGGAGAGATTGAGTACCTTCGAGAGCCACCGCTTGCTCAGTTGGCCCGCGGCGGCCTGCTGCAGCTCCGGGACCTGCAGCCCCAGGTGGCGCCGGACGCAGTCCACGAGCTGCACCGCCCGGACCACCTCCGCTGCAACGCCCGGGACCGGCTCCGTCTGCCACGAATGTTCGCCGGCTCGAATCTGCTGCAAGGCCTGGATGGTTGCCCGGGCCGGCGTGGCGGTGCGGATAGGCATGCCGCGGTGGGTGAGTGTCCAGGTTTCGGTGTGGGGCGCTCGCAGCCGAGCAACCGCGGGTCGGAAGGTGGAGGCAGGCAGTGTCGCCCGGACGGCCGCCCGTAGCGTCGTGTCCGCCCCTTCCACCAGGTACGGCAGTCGGTACAGCGCCAGCGCCGAGAAGCCGCAGACCACGCTGCCGGGCCGTTCGGAGGCGTGCACCACCGCGCGCACGGCTGCGGCGACGTCGTAGCGTTCCCGGCGCGGGTGGTGTCGCGCGGCCAGTTGCGTTGTCCACTCGTCGTGCCCAAACCGTTCGTGAACGAATAGTCGCTTGCTCACGCGCAGGTAGTACTGCTTGGGTTGCATCTGGTCGGCGCGCAGGATCACCGGGTCGAATTCAATTTCCATGCCGTCGTGCATAGGTATATGACGCTCCGAGCTGCGCCTCGGTTCCTACAATCGCCGTATGCGCGAAATCGAAATCACCCGCGGCGGGTTCACCGTCTTCGCCCGCGTTGTCGGCGACCCCAAGGCCCCGGCGCTGCTGTACCTGCAGGGCGGGCCGGGGTTTCCGGCGCCGCGCCAGCGCTTCGCGTGGATCACCCACGCGCTTGAGCGTGGCTACCAGGTGGTGCTCTTGGACCAGCGCGGCACCGGCCGCTCCACTCGCATCGACGCCGCTACACCTTCGCTTATCGACGCTAAAGTGCTCACGCAGCTGCGCGCCGACGAGATTGTCGCCGACGCCGAAGCGCTTCGCGAGGAGTTGGGGCTGAAACGGTGGGACGTGCTGGGGCAGTCCTTCGGCGGGTTCTGCCTCATGCACTACCTGTCCGCGCACCCGGAGGGTGTGGGTAGGGCGTTGTTTACCGGTGGCGTGCCATCGATAAGCAAGGGGCCCGACGAGGTGTACCGTGCGACCTTTGCCAAGCTGAAGCGCCGCCACCTGCAGTTCAACGAGCAATACCCGGCCGCCGAGGCGATGGTGCGCGAGGTGTGCCGCCACCTGGAGGCGCAGGAGGAGCTGCTGCCGACGGGGGAGCGCCTCAGCGCGCGCCGGCTACGCACTGTGGGTATCGAGCTGGGCCGCGAGGGCGGCTTCGAATCGCTGGCCAGGTTGTTTGAGGCACCGTTCCACCAAAACGGGCGCCTGCGCACCGATTTCCTGGCGGAGGTGGGCGAGCGCGTCAGCTTTGCCAAAGGCCCGCTGTACGCCGCGGTGCACGAGAGCATCTACGGCGGGACGGTGCCGGGTGCGACCAACTGGGCGGCCGAGCGGGTATCGGCCGAGTTGGACGGGTTCAGCCCGCACGCACACCCGGACGATGCGGAGTTCTACCTCACCGGCGAGCACATCTTCCCGTTCCAATTCGATGAGGATCCGGCGCTGCGCCCGTTCGCACAAGTCGCCCACGACCTGGCGGAAAAGGACGACTGGCCCAACCTGTACGCGGGATTGGGCAGCGACTACGACGCGTACGCGGCGGTGTACACCGACGACATCTTCGTCCCGCGCGAGCTGTCGCTCGAGACCGCCTCGGCGATCGGCGCGCAGGTGTTTGAAACCGACCAGTTCCAGCACGACGGGCTGCGCCGCCACGGCGAAGCGGTGCTAGGCCGCCTGCTGGACATGGCGGGGGTGTAAAGGGGCCTAGAGCTCCGGCAGCTCGTCGCCCACGGAGGGGTAGGACGGCTGCGCGCCGGGCCGGGTGACCGAAAATGCGCCGACGCGGGAGGCGAACGCCGCGGCGTCGGCCATGCTGTCGCCTTCGAGGATGCGGTGGCAAAACGCGCCCGCGAACGAGTCGCCGGCGCCGACGGTGTCCACCGCCTCCACCTTGGGTGAGTCGATGTGGGTCAGCTCCTCGGCGGTGGCGACGAGCGCGCCGGCGGAACCGAGGGTGAGCACCACGGAGGCGAACCCGGCGTCGAGCAGGCGGCGGGCCAACTCTTCCGGGGTGCCGGCGCCGTCGAGGCCGAGCTGCTCCAGGATCAGGCCGGCTTCGTGCTCGTTGGCCATGAGCGGGTCGGCGGCGAGCAGAGACTTACGCGGCACGTCGACGACGGGCGCGAGGTTGACCACCACGCGCCCGCGCGCCAGCTCCACGGCGCGCGCGAAGCCGTCGGCCGGGATCTCGCCCTGCAGCAGCACCAGCTCGGCGGTTTCCACGGCGTCGGCGTGCCTGTCCACGAACTCCGCGCCGACCAGCGCGTTCGCCCCCGGCACCACCAGCACGGTGTTCTCGCCGTTGGCGGCGACGGTGATCACGGCCAGGCCGGTGACGTCCTCGACCTCTTCGACGTGGCGCATGTCAACCCCGGCCTCGCGCAGGATTGCGGTGGCGGGGTCGGCGTTGGCGTCGTTGCCGGTCGCGCCGACCATGACCACCGGGGTGCCCAGCTTCGCCGCGGCGACGGCCTGGTTCGCACCCTTGCCGCCGGCGGTGATGCCGCCGCCGGAGCCCAGCAGGGTCTCACCTGGGGTGGGGTGGCGCTCGACGTTGACGGTCAGGTCGGCATTGATGGATCCGACGACGCACATACTCATGGCCGTCAATCTACAGCACAGCGTCGAGCAGCTCGCGCGTGTACGGGTGCTGCGGCGCCGCCCAGATCTCCTCGGTCGCGCCGTGCTCGACGATGCGCCCGTGCCGCATCACCGCCACGGTGGGGCACAGCTCGCGCGCGACCCTCAGGTCGTGGGTGACAAAAACGAGCGTGTGCTTGCCGACGGTATCGCGCAGCAGATCCAGCACATGGTCCTGGATGGTGGCGTCGAGGGCGGAGACGGGCTCGTCGGCAAGCAAAATGCTCGGGCGCGGTGCCGCGGCGCGCGCGATCGAGATGCGCTGGCGCTGCCCGCCGGAAAACTGCCGCGGTGTACGGTCGCCGGTGCCCTCCAGCCCCACGCGCGCGAGCACGTCGTCGGCGCGCGCGGTATCGACGCCTGCCTCGCGTATCGACGTCCTCACGGCCATCCGCGGATCCAGCGACGAGTACGGGTCCTGGAAGACCATCTGCACGTCGCCCGCAACGTTGACGGTGCCGGCGGTCGGCTCGCGCAGGCCCGCGATGAGGTGCAAAAGCGACGTCTTGCCGGAGCCGGACCCGCCCACGATGGCGAGGCGCTCGCCGGCGCGCACGGTCAGGGTGACGTCGTCGACGGCCAGGGTGTGCCCGCGCCGCAGCGAGACGCCGTCGAGTGCGACCACCGGTTCCCCGAGCGCGACGGGCTCGGCGGGCGGGCCGGGCACCGCAGCGGCGGCAAGCGCCTTGGCGTAGTCCGAGTCCGGCGCCATCATGCGCCCGCCCTTGAACACGAGCACACGGTCGGTCATGCGGCGCACCACGGCGAGGTCGTGGGAGATGAACAGCAGCGCCATGCCGCGTTCGCGCACGAGGCGGTCGAGAAGCTCCAGGATCTCCGCCTGCACGATGGCATCGAGGGCGGTGGTGGGCTCGTCGCAAATCAGCGCGTCCGGGTTTTGCGACAGGGCCAGCGCGACGAGCACGCGCTGGCGCTGCCCGCCGGACAGCTCGTGCGGGTAGGCGCCCGGCCGGTCCACGCCGACTTCGCGCAACAGCTCGCGGGAGACGAGTTTGCCGATCTTCTTCAGCGGATCCAGCGCCGTCATCGGCTCCTGGAACACCATCGCGACTTTCCTGCCGCGCACGCGCCGGCGCACGCGGTCCGGGGTGCCCACCATCTCGGTGCCGTCGACGGTGATGGAGCCCTCCGCCGGCAGGTCGGTCAAACCCATGATGGACAGTGCGGTGACGGACTTGCCGGAGCCGGACTCGCCGATGATGCCCACGCGCTCGCCCGGCGCGACGGAAAAGGTGATGTCGTCGAGGATGCCGGGGATGGATAAGTGTTTAACGTCGATCATCAGCGTGTCCCAGAAGATTGAAGCCCAGCACGGTCAGCGCGATTGCCGCACCCGGCCACAGCGCCAGGTGGGGGGAGGTGGCCAAATACGGCTGGGAGGCCTGCAGCATGCGGCCCCAGGAGGCGTAGGGCGCGGGCGCGCCGAGGCCCAGAAACGACAGGCCGGCCTCCGCCAGGATGGCCAGGGCGACCGCGACGGAGACCTGGGTGAGCACGAGCGGCCAGATGTTCGGCAGCACGTGCCGCCACGCGATCAAAGGCCCGGACACCTTGGCGATGCGCGCGGCCAGGATGTAGTCGTGCTGCATGACTTGCATGGTCCCGGCGCGGGCCACGCGCACGAAGGCGGGGATGCCGGCGATGCCGATGGCCAGCACCACAATCCAGATGGAGGCGCCGAACACGGCGGTGAACACGATGGCCAAAAGCAGCGCGGGGAAGGCCAGCAGCAGGTCCGCGCCGGCCATGACCACGCGCGAGGCAGACCGCCGCATCCCGGCCCAGATCCCCAGCGGCACGCCGACAAGCCCGGACAGCGCGACCGCACCCACGGCCACGGTCAGCGTTAGCCGCGCGCCGTCCATCACGCGCGAGAGAATGTCGCGGCCGAACTGGTCGGTGCCCATCCAGTGCGACGCGGAACTACCTTGCAACCGAGCGGCGACTTCCGTCTGCAGCGGGTCGTACGGCGTCCACACGAGCGACAGCAGCGCCGCGACGGCCACCAGCGCGACGATTACCGCGCCAACTTTGCGCTGCCAGCTCATGCCTGCCTCCGAATCCGCGGGTCCACAACCGTGTAGGTCAGGTCCACGATCAGGTTCACCACCAGGGTGAACGCCACGATGACCATCATCACGGTCTGCACGGTGGCCAGGTCGCGGTTGCCCACAGCGTCGAGAAGCATGGTGCCCAGACCCGGAATCGTGAACACCCGCTCGATCACCACGGCGCCCACCACCAGCGACGCGAGCTGCACGCCGACGACCGTGATCACCGGCAGCGCGGCGTTTCGAAGCGCCGAGGTGAACAGCACATTGCCTATCGACGCACCAAGGGCCCTGCCCGTCCTCACATAATCTTTGCCCATCTCCTCGCGCACCGAGGCTGCGACGTAGCGCGTGAGGATCGAGGCCTGCACGAGCGCGAGCGAGGCCACCGGCAGCACCGCGTGCGCCGGCGTGCCCCAGCCGTTGGCCGGCAGCCAGCCCAGGCGCACCGAAAACAGCGCGACCAGCGCGATGCCGACCAGAAACGACGGCACGATGATGCCCACCTGCGACAGCGCCCCGACGACCGCGCCGTCGGGGGAGTGGGTGCGCCGCGCCAGGTACACGCCCACCGGCACCGCGACGGCGAGCGACACCGCCATCGCCACAAGGGTGAGCGTGAGCGAGACCCCGGCGCGCTCGATCACCGTGTCGGTGATGTCTTTGCCGGAGGACATGGAGATGCCGAAGTCGCCGGTGAGAAGGCCCGAAACCCAGTCGATGTACTGCACCGGCAGCGGCTGGTCCAGCCCGAGGCGCGCCGACAGCTCCGCGACGGCCTCCTCGGTGGCCGAGACCCCCAGCGCCACGCGCGCCGGGTCGCCGGGCACGGCGCGCAGCAGGGTGAAGATGACCACGCTGGCCGCGGCGAGCAGCAGCACGAAGCGCAGGATGTGTTTTGCCAGCGTGCGGATCATTTCTCCACCTCGTTCAGCGGCAGCGAGTCGGTGACCACGTTCGGGTCCAGGCCGGAGACCCCGGGGGCGTAGAGCACGATGTTCGGGGCGTTGGCCAGAGTCAGCGCGGCGGCGTCGTCCATGATCTGCTCGACCGCGCCGGCCATGTCGCCGGCGGCGATGCGCTCGCGCACCACCGCGTTGTCGTAGCCCAGGTAGTAGTCCGGGTTGCCAAAGAGCATGGGCACGTCGCGCGGCTCCACGTGGGCCACCAGCGAGGCCTGGTAGTCGTGGCCCTTTAGCACTTGGTTGAGCCAGACCGCGGGGAATTCGACGGTCTCGAGGCGCACGCGGAAGCCGACGTCTCGAAGCTGCGAGTACAACAGCTCGCTCGCTTCCTGGGCGTAGGGCCGGTTGGGCACGGTGATGGTGATCTCGGGGGTGCGCCCGGCGAGCAGCTCGCGCGCCTTGTCCGGATCGAAGGGGTAGAAGTCGCGGCCCGGGTACCAGGGGTCCGTCGGGGGCACGGGCGCGCCGCCGGTGTCGGTGGCCAGGCCGTTGTAGACCACCTCGTTGACCGCCGCCCGGTCCACCGCGTACGCCACGGCGCGGCGCACGTTCGGGTCGTCGAAAGGCGCGCGGGTGTTGTTCATGGACAGCAGCACCTCGCCGTTGGTGGTGCCCACCTCGACGCGGATGTCCTCGGGCAGCGTGTCGATCAGCTGCGGCGCCTGCATGCCCCACACCACGTCCGCATCGCCCACGCGCAAGGCGTTGACGGCGGAGACCGGGTCGTCGAAGTAGCGGATCAGCCCGTCGCGCGCGACGTCGCCGCCCCAGTAGTCCTCGCGCGCGTCGAACTCGATGGCCTCGCCCACGTCGAAGCGTTTCACGGTGTACGGCCCGGTGCCCAGGGGAGCGGTCGCAAGCTTGTCGACGCCTGCCGGTGTCATCATCGCCCCCGTCAGGGTGCCCATGGACCACAGCCACGCGTCCTCGGCAGCGGTCCCGCCCTCGACGGTCACGCGCAGCGTCCGCTCGTTAACCACCTCGACGCCTGTGACCGGATCCATCTGGGCCTTCAGCCCGTTGGTCCACTCGTTTTGCACGTAGTGGATGGAAAACGCGGCATCGTCCGCAGTAAACGGTTTGCCGTCGGCGAAGGTGACGCCGTCGCGCAGGTGGAAGGTGAACGTGCCGCCATCGCGCTCCACACGTTCGGCGAGGTGGGGCACGGGGGCACCGGAGGCGTCGATACGCACGAGCGTTTCGTAGACATTGCCCACGAGCGCCTGGGGCGCGGCCGCGCCGCCGGTGGTGGTGAAATCCAGCCCGGCCGGTGCGCCGGAGGCGGCCACGACCACGTTGTCGCGCGGCGCGGCATCACCGCAGGCGGCCAGGGGGAGGGCCAAGGCGACGGCGGCCACCAGACTCCTTGCATGCATGTATGAAGAGGTTAGCGGATCTCTGATTCCGCCTGGAACCACAGCGGGGATGAGTGCCCGCGCACGTTGTTCAGACCGAAGGACAGCTTGTCCACGCGGAAGGTGTGCACCGCGGCCTCGAGCACGTCGCCGTTGTGCGTCAACGCTTTGATCTTCACGCGCAGCACCGGGGCGCCTTCGGCGATGCCCAGCTTGCCGGCGACGTCGGCGTCCGCCTGCTCGATGGTGAAGGCGCGGGAGATGTTGTTGAAGTCCGCGCCCGCGCGGATGAGCTCGCGGTGGATGGACTGCTCGGAGGTGTCCACGGATTCGATGACCTCCGAGAGCACCGGCAGAAACGCCATCTGCTCAATCACCATGGGCTCGCCGTCGGCGCTGCGCACGCGGCGGACAACGAAGATCTCGTCGCCGGGGGTGATGCGCATGCACTCTGCCAGCTCCTCGCTGGCGGTGTCCAGGCCGAACTGCTCCATGTCCTCGCTCGGGTCCTTGCCCATGCGGAAGATCCAGGAGGTGTTGGACAGGATCTCCTCGAACGTCTCGGTGCGCGTGTTCGACAGCACCAGGGAGCGGCGGCCGCGGCCGGAGGACAGCAGGCCCTCGGCGCGCAGGGTGGCCACAGCCTGGCGCACTGGCCCGCGGGAGGTGTTGAACTGCTCGCACAGTTCCACCTCGCTGGGCAGCGACTCGCCGGCCGGAATGTGGCCCGCGAAGATCTCATCACGCAGGTAGTCCGCGATCTCCTCGTGCTGCTGCGGGCGGCGGAGTGGGCCGGTAGGCAGTTGCGCCATTGCGGGATCACGTCCTTCTTAGACAACCGGGAATGTAACGTCCCCCGATACTAAACCAGCCGACGAATAACTCCTATTAGTTGGAGGCCTGTCCCGATTAACCCCAGGCTTCGGCGAGGATTTCCATGGACCGGCTCACCTCGTCGTGGCTGCCGGCCTGCAGCGAGATCATCAGCTCGTCGGCCTGGGCAGTCTTGCGGAACGCCTCCAAGTACTCGGCGACCTGCTCGCCGGTGCCCTCGGCGGTGTAGCGCAGCATGTCGATGATCTGGCGGCCCTGGTACGAGTTGACCACGGTGTCCAGCTGGTCGTCGGAAAGCTGCTTGCCCTGGCGCCCCATAAACGCGCGCACGCGGTTGCGGTGCACCACCTTCGTCTGGCGCTTCGCGTCCTCCTCGGTGTCGGCGGCGGTGACGTTGACCGCGGCGATACAGTACGGCTCCGGGTGGCGCTCGGACGGCTGGTAGTTCTCGCGGTAGTAGGAGGTGGCCTGCTCCAGGTGCTGCGGGGCGAAGTGGGAGGCGAACGCGTACGGCAGGCCCAGCTGCGCGGCCAACGAGGCGCCGAACATGGACGAGCCCAGGATGATCAGCGGCACGTTGGTGTTAAAGCCCGGCATGGCGGTCACGCCCGGCAGCGGCGAGGTGTTGGACAGCCACGCCTGCAGCTCCTGGACGTCCTGCGGGAAGTTCTCGGCGGCGCGCGGGTCGCGGCGCAGCGCCCGGCCCAGGGTCTGCTGGTCGGTGCCGGGCGCGCGGCCCAGGCCCAGGTCGATGCGGCCGGGGTAGAGCTCCTCCAGCATGCCGAACTGCTCGGCGATGACGTACGGGGAGTGGTTCGGCAGCATCACGCCGCCCGCACCGAGGCGGATGCGGCTGGTCTTCGCGCCGATGTGGCTGATCAGCACCGCCGGCGACGAGGAGACGATGCTGGACATGTTGTGGTGCTCCGCGTACCAGATGCGCGAATAACCTAAGGCCTCCGCCTGCTGGGCGAAGGCCACGGAGCGCTGCGTCGCCTCGCCGACGGATTCGCCGGGGTAGCGGGTGCAGAAATCGATGAGCGAAAGTGGGGCGTTCATGCGCCCCACCGTACTAGTCCCTGGTTTGCAGGACGGGGACAGCGTCGCCCTCCGCCGAGAGGTCTTCGCCCTCGACGGATTCCATCGTGCCCGGGATCATGGCGGGCTTGGGGCGGACAAAGTCCACGACCAGGCCGATGACGAAGGCGATGACCACCGGCACGACCCAGCCGAGCCCGGCGTCGAACATCGGCGCCCACTGCACAATCGGGGTCAAGGCATCCGCGCCCCACTCCAGCGAGATCAACGTCTCGATCGCGGACCACACCACGGCCGTCCACAGCGGCAGGAAGAACGCCCAGCTGAAGCGGGTGCGGGCGCGGAAGGCCGGCTCGATCAGGGTCAGGGCGATCAGGGTGATCGCCGGCGGGTAGAGGAAGCCGATGACCGGGGCGGCGATCGTCATGACGAACTCGAGGCCCTGGGTGGCGATGATCATGGAGGTCACGGCGAAGATGACGGCCCAGACGTGGTAGGAGCCGGGGAACTGCTCGGAGAAGTACTCGCCGGTCGCGGTGATCAGGCCCACCGCGGTGGTCAGGCAGGCCAGCAGCACGATGGCGGAGAACACGGCCTGGCCGGCGCCGCCCATCGTCAGGTTGGCGGCCTCGGCGAGCAGCCCGGCACCGTTGTCGAACTCGCCGGCGTTCGGCATGACGCGGCCGATCAGGCCCAAGCCGATGTAGACCAGGCCCAGCATGATGCCTGCGCCGACACCCGCTGCGATGGTGCCGCCGACCAGCTCCTTGCCCTCGTTGAAGCCCCGGTGGCGCAGGGTGGAGATGACCACGATGGAAAACGCCAGCGCGGCGATGGAATCCATGGTGAGGTAGCCCTCGAGCAAGCCGGCGGTCAGCGGGCCATCGTCGTACGGCTCGTTCGGCGCGGCCGGTTCGGCGCTCCAGCGGAACGCGGCCACGGAAATCATCACGACCAGCAGCACCAGAAGCGCCGGGGTGAGGAACTTGCCCAGCTTCTCCATGATGGTGGTGGGGTTCCAGGACAGCGCCAGCGCGATGCCGAAGAACACCACGTTGAACACGGCGGACGAGGCAAAGGATTCGAGGCCGAACAGCGGGGTGATCGCCGTTTCAAAAGAGACGGCGCCGGTGCGCGGCAGGGCGTAGAACGCGCCGATGGACAAGTACGCCAGCACCGGGAAGACCACACCGAAGATGGAGCCGGCGCGCTGCGCCAGGTCGCGGAGGTTCGAGCCGGACAGCGCAATGGCGATCACGGCCAGCACCGGCAAAAGCGATGCGGTGGTGAGGAAGCCGAACAGCGCCGGCCAGAAGTTGTCGCCCGCCTCCACGGCCAGCATGGGCGGGAAGATGAGGTTGCCCGCGCCGAAGAACATCGAAAACAGCGCCAGCCCGGTGACGACGATCGCGCTGGTGGAGCGCTTCGAGCCGCCTTCGGGCTGTGATGCCACTGTGGAACCCATGGTCGTTCCTCTCTAGTTGGGTTGAAGTTCCCTAGAGTCTAGACCAACCGACCGCTAGATGGGAACAGGGTTCCATGAAGTGGGATGCTAAAGCTTTGCGACGGCTCCGCCCATCCGCCGCACCGCTTCCTCCAGGATCTCCGGCGAGGTGGCGAAGTTCAGCCTTGCGCGGTGCTCGCCGCCGGGTCCGAAGTCCACGCCCTCGTTCATGGCCACCTTCGCGTGGCGGCGCAGCCACGCGG
This sequence comes from Corynebacterium haematomassiliense, assembly GCF_013978595.1. GTDB lineage: Bacteria > Actinomycetota > Actinomycetes > Mycobacteriales > Mycobacteriaceae > Corynebacterium > Corynebacterium lehmanniae. The sequence continues at coordinate 1,117,062 of NZ_JACDTZ010000001.1, read as the reverse complement.
CGGGTCTTTCGTCGACAAGCTTGGTGTTCTTGAAGTTCAAAAACATCAGGTAGGTCGCGGCCGGCACCTCGATCTCGATGCCCGGCACCGCCTTCGGCAGGTTTTCCACCAGCCAGTCTCGGTTGGCCTTGAGCTGCGCGATCTCCTCGTCCAAGAACTCGCGGCCGTGGTCGTAGCAGGCCTCCGCCGCAACGATGCCCAGGGTGCCCACCCCGTCCTTGGCCACGCCCGACATCGCGTTCCAAGTCTGCACGTCCTCGTCGTTGGAGAAGATCATCTGCGCGCACTTCAGCCCCGCGACGTTCCACGCCTTGGACGTCGCGGTGACCGTGATGCACACGTCCGGGTTGTTCGCCGCGGCGCAGACGTGGGTGCCGTCGTAGACCAGCGGGGCGTGGATCTCGTCCACGATCACCCGGGCGTTGTACTTGCGGGCCAGCGCGCAGACCTCGTCGAGCTGCGATTCGGTGAACACGTAGCCGCCCGGGTTGAACGGATTGGTCACGATGATGCTGCCCGCGCCGTTTTGGAACGCGGTTTCCACTTCTGCCAGGTCGAGGCCCCCGGCGGAGCTGACGTCAACACGCTTGCGGCCAGCAACCTCCGCCACATCCAGGAACGGAAAGTAGGCGGGGACCGGGACCACCACGTCGCCCTCGGTGAAGTACTGGATGGCCAGCATCACGCCGCGCACCACGTCCGCGACCGGGAAGATTTTGTCCGCGTCAGGGCGCCAGCCGTAGCGGCCCGCGTAGAAGTCGGAGACGGCCTCGCCGAGGCGGTGCGCGTGCGGGGCGGGGGTGTAGCCGAACATCTCGCGCTCGGCGGCTTCCACGATCGCCTGCTTCACAGCGGGCGCGGTGGGAAAATCGCTCTCCGCGATAAACAGCGGCAACACGTCAGGGTTGAACTGCGTCCACTTCCTCGTGCCGCGGGCTTGCAGGGTGTGAAGATCGGGGAATTGCATGGGGCCTACGGTAGCCATCATCTTCTCTGCGTTGGGTCAGCGCCCACGCGGCGAACACCGCGGCGGCGAGCAGCGTCCACCACACCACGGACGACATGACCCAGTCGCCGAGCACCCGGTCGCGTCCGGCGATGGTGTCCATGTTTTTAAACTGCGAGTGCGGCACGAACACGGTGGAAAGGCCCAGGTAGGTGAGCATGGTCAGCAGCGCGGCAACGTCGCGGCGGCGCCACGCGAACTCGCCGATGATGAACACGCCCGGCAGCATCCACGCCCACGCGTACGGCGGGGCCCAGGAGGAGACTGTCAGTGCCGCGAGCGCCAGGCTGACCGCGCCCATCGGGGCCTCGCCGCGCTGAATAAAAACGCGGGCGGCGTAGATCAGCGCGCCGCCGACGACGAGCACCGCGAGCACCCACAGCGCGCTCGCGCCGTCTGCGCCGGTAAACCGTTGGGCGGCGCCGAACAGCGTGAGGTTCTGCGCCTGGGAGAGGTCGTAGCGCTCGCCAATGTGCCACAGGTAGTCGGTGAAATACGCCGCCGTCATGCCTGGGCGCGCCACCGCACCCAGCGCGGTGAGGGACGCGAACGCGCCGCCCATCCAGCCGAGCGCCCGGTAGTCCTTGCGGAACAGGAAATACAGCGCGAACACCGTAGGCCGCAGGGTAAACGCGGCGGCGATGCCGGTGAGCAGCCCCTTGGGCACCCAGCGCTGCCACTCGCCCGGGCGGGTCCACCACAGGTCCGTGGCCACGAACGCCACGGCGAAAATGGCCAGCTCGCCGTAGTAGAAGTTGAACCGCACCGGGTCCAGCCACAGCACCGCCGGCAGCAGCACCGTCGCGCACGCCACCGGCGACGGCCACCGGAAACGCCTGAACAGCAGGTAGATGATCCACCACACCGCCAGCGTGCCCGCGATGGTGTGCAGCGCCTCCCACGTGCCCATCTCGCCCGCGCCGAGCAACCTGCCAAACAGCATGGTCACCGGCGGGTGCAGGAAGTAGTCCTGCCGCCCGTCGGGGTAGCTGAACGCCACCGAGTAAATGTCTGGCTCGGCGAAGAAGCCGTCGCCCGCCCCGCGCAGCATCTGCAGGTGCTCCAGCGGGTGAAAGATGCCTTCGTACGCCGACAGCATCGGCGATTCCATCTTGCGCCACCAGGCTGTTGCAAACGTGCACAGCACCGCGTAGGCCACCAGCGGCGGGAAGGCCACGAACTGGGTGAACCGCAGGGGCTTTTGCCTATCGACGAGCACGAATCCCCGCGCCTGCACCCACATCACAAACACCACCAGAATCGCCCACACGACCAGGCTGGACTGCGCCAAGTCACGCACGGTGTACGCGTCCGGCGTGGTGGACATCGGGTTCATGATCTGCTTGTGCGGGATGAAGATCGTGGAGATGGTCAGATACACCGCCACCAGAAACGGCGGCCACGGGTTGGCGTTGCGGATGCCGCCGACCGCCATGATGATGCACAGCGGAACCACCCACACGTAGTGGTGCTGCCAGGTGATCGGGGCGACGAGCAGCGACAGCAGCGCGACGCAGAGCACCGCCGCCTCGTTGGCGCGGGCGGCCAGCAGGCGTCGCAAGGCCAGCAGCGCGAGCGCGATGATGCCGGCGAACATGATCGCGGTGAAGTAGGTCTGCGCCGCTTCCGGCACGTAGCGGGCCACCAGGCCGCGGGCGGACTGGTTGTGCGAGCGGTTCAGCCCAAGCACGCCGGACATCTGCCCGATTTGGGTGGTGAAGTAGTACGCCAGCGCCTCCGGTTTCAGCGCACCCGCAACACCCAGCGACATCACGCCGGTGAGAAACGCCGCGGCAAGCGCCTTCCAGTTGCGGGTGAAGATGAAGTACAGCCCGAATAGCGCCGGCGTCATTTTCACCGCGGCCGCGATGCCGGTGAGCACGCCCACGGGCAGGTACTTGCGCTTCGGCGAGTCCCACCACAGATCCGTGAGCACCAGCGCCATGAGCACGATGTTGACCTGGCCGTGGTGGAACGTGTTGTGGACCGGGTCGACCCAAAACGCGAGCGGCAGCGCCACCAGCGCCCACTTGCCGGCGTCTTCAATGCGGCACTTGCGCAGCGTAAGCGTGATCACCCACCACAGGGCTGCCAGCGACACCAGCGAAAACACCATCAGGCCCACCGTCTCCCCGAACAGCGTCAGCGGGGTGAAAAACAGCAGCGACGACGGCGGGTACGAGTACGGCAAATCGCCCGCAGCGCCGGTGTTGATCAGGGACTCGTAGACGTTCGGGCTGTCCCAGAACGCCTTCGCGCCGCGGTAATAGACCAAAAAGTCCTCCACCTCGCGCCGGTCCGTGCTGTAGAAGGGCACGTAGCTGTGCTGGTACCAGCCAAACAGCAGACTGAGCAGGCACAGTACGAGCGCCACCGCCATCATCGGCACAGAGAGGATTACTTTTCGCACAAATGGGCATACTAGGGGGTGAGCGCGCCGCCCGCGTTGTCCGCGTCGTTTTCCTCATCCTCGTCGTCGGCGCCGTCGACGTGGAACCCGAACGCCTTGAGCCGCTCCCGGTCCGCGGCGGAGGACGACGCGGTCAGGCGCAACAGCTCGGAGTAGATGCCGCCGGAAACGGCAAGCTCGGCAGGTGAGCCGATCTCGTCGACGTGGCCGTCGCGAAGTGTGATGATTGTGTCCACACCCGCGATGGTGGACAACCGGTGCGCGATCATGATGGTGGTGCGGCCCTCCATCAGCTGGTCCAGGCCGGCCTGCACGGCGCGCTCGGCCTTGGTGTCCAGGGCGGAGGTGGCCTCATCCAGGATCAGGATCGGCGCGTCCTTGAGCATCGCGCGCGCCACGGCCACGCGCTGGCGCTGCCCGCCGGAAAGGCGCAGGCCGCGCTCGCCGATGACGGTGTCGTAGCCGTCGGCGAACTTCATGATGAACTCGTGCGCGTTCGCCCGCTTCGCCACCTCCACGACTTCTTCCAGCGTCGCGTCGGGCTTGCCGTAGGCGATGTTCTCAAACACGGACCCGGAGAACAGCGCCGCCTCCTGGAACACCACGCCGGTGGTGGCGCGCAGCTTCTCCACGTCCAGCTCCGAGATCTCCTCGCCGCACACGCGCAGCCGGCCGCGGGTGATGGGGTAGAGGCCCAACAGCAGGTTCACGATCGTGGATTTGCCGCCGCCGGATTCGCCGACAAGGGCGATGGTTTCGCCTTCGTGGGCGGCGAAGTTGACGTCGTGAAGCACAGGCTCGCCCTCCAAATACTCGAAGGTGACGTCCTCGAACGCGATCACCGGCTCGCGCACCTGCAAAGGAGCCTGCTGCTTTGCGACGACCTCCGGCATGCCCGACGCCTTCGTCGCCTCGACGAGCTGCCGGTTCGCCGTCGGCTCGACCGGCTCGTCCATCACATTGAAGTAGTCGCGCGAGCCGGCGATGGCGCGCTGCGCGGAATCCACGATCCAGCTCATCATCGTCACCGGCTGGCGGGCCATGGTGACCATCTGGATGAGCATGACCATCTCGCCGACCGTGAAGTGCCCGTTCAGGGTGCGGGTGAACAAGATGAGGTAGATCCCCAAAAAGATCAGGTTCATGGCCACGCCGCGCAGCGTGTCCATGGAGTGCCACCAGCGCGACTGGGGGCGGGTGATGTCCACGGTGTTGGTGTAGTGGCGGCCGAACTTCTCCAGCTCGCGCACCTCGGCGCCGTAGGACTTGGTCACCTTCACTTGTCCCACGACCTCGGCGAAGCGGCCGTTGCCTTCGTCGATGTTGGCGTTTTTCTCCTTTTCAAAGACCTGCCAGCGCTTCGACGTCAACGCGGTGAGCCAGGTGTAGAGCGGGAACAGCAGCGCCAGCAGCACCGTCAGCGGCCAGTAGTAGTAGGCGGTGATGCCCAAAATCGCCACCACCTGCATCAGCATGGGCAGGAAGTTGTTGGTGAAGGATTGGATGAACTGCGTGACGTTGGCGATTGAGCGGTCCAGCCGGGCGATGATGGTGCCGGTGACCTGGTTGTCGTAGTAGCGCTGCGGCAATGCCAGCAGCTTGGCAAAATACCGCGTGGACAGGATCTGGCGGATCCGCGCGACCATCACGTCGCCCAAGTAGCCGGAGACGTTGCGCAGCACCGAAGCCATGGCCTCGGCGGCGAACAGCGCCACGGCGAGCCAGATGACGGTTTGGGTGGGGTCGGGCAGGGAGGCGTCGCCAAGTTTGGCCACGATCGTGTCAGTCGCCTCCCGCAGCAGAAACGGGGTGACCAACCCTAAACCAGCCACCAGCGTCGACACCGCCACAACCGCGATATAGAAAGGCCAGAGGGCGGAAGCGCTGCGGACAACGCGCATCAAAGACTGCATAATTTCGACACCCTACTAGGGCTGTAAAGTGGTGCAGCAAAGCTTCCCACCGCGACAAAAGAAGAGGCGCACATGTCCCACTGCACCCGCCGCCCCAAGGCCGCCCTGGCCGCCACCGCCCTGGCAGCCGCCTTGGCGCTTTCTGCCTGCGCGGACGCCGAGATGGGGGAGGACACCATCAGCTCCACCCAGGTCACCGCCGCCGAGGACGCCCCGCAGGGCCAGGCCGACGACCGCATCGGTGTGCAGCGCAAGCCCTTCGAGGTCAACGAGGCGGAGCCGCTGGTCAGCGACGAAACCACCGGCGAACGCGTGAAGGACCCGGCGATGGAGCTGTCCTACAAGTGGCAGGGCTCCTCGTACGCGCCGAACGGCGGCTCGGTCGTGGTGGTGGCGATCACCAACGAGTCGGACGCGCCGCTGCCTGCGGACGCGCTCGAGCCGAAGCTGCGCTACAACGTCAACTCCACCTCCAACCCGGACATGAAGGATGCGAAGTTCATGCCCATCGCGGAGGAGGCCGGCGTGGACATCGTGGGCCTGGACCGCCCGCTGGGCCCGGGCGCGACCGTGAACGCGAAGTTCCCCTTCGACGTGTCCACCGGCAACCTGTGGGACGCGGAGTTCACCATCGGCAACGTCACCTTCAAAGGCAACCTGAACAACTAGCGGGCAGATTCCGCGATCGCGCCGGGGTCCAGCGCGTCTTCCACTCGCACTACCGCGAGCTCTGCGAGCTCGGAGGCGTCGTGGGGCTGCGGGCCCATAGGTCCGAAGAACTTTGCGTATCGACGGTAGCTCCGCCCCACCCTGCCAGGCCGATTCTCCGCCAACTCGTTGAGCTTGGCGCGCGTCAGCGGCGCGGACAGCAGGTAACGCACGATCCACTTGCGCTTCTCGTACGGCGCGCGCGGGAACACCGGGTCCGCGGCCCAGACGCGGCGGAACTCGCCGGCGTAGTGATCGCGGCGGCACAGCCACAGCGCCACGGCCGCCTCCTCGCCGGCGCCGACGACGGTGACGTTGGTGGGATCACCGCCGAAGGCCTCGATGTTGCGCTGGATCCAGCGCAGCGCGAGTTGAACGTCGGCGACGCCGCGGAAGTGCCCGATGGCGTCGGCGGCAAAGGGGAGAAACCCTTCGAAGCCGTCGCGGTGGGGCACGTGCACGTGAACGAATTCGTCGCCGAGCTCGGCCGGCGCTGACAGCCACACCACCACCGGGCAATCCGTGCCCGAGCGAGCGCAAAGCGGGGCACTGATGGAGAGGGCGTTGGGGTGCGGCGTGGTGGCGTCGATAAGCAATCCCTGCTTTACGGCCACCGGGTCGTCGAAGGGGTGCGCAATTTCCAGGAACGGGATGGCGTCGAAAAGCCTCGCGCCCCCGCGCACCTCGCCCACGATGGTGCCGGCCGCGCATGTGATCTCCGTTTCGCCCATGCGGCAGATCGTATCCGCATACACTGACCGCCATGACAAACCCGCTTCTGACCCCCTCGACCCTGCCGTACAACCTGCCGGACTTCGCCGCGATCCGGCTGGAACACGTGGAGCCCGCGTTCGAAGAGGCGCTGAAGCGCCACGCCGCGGAAATCGCCGAGATCACCACCGCTGACGCGCCGACGTGGGCCAACACCGTCGAAGCCTTCGAGCTGGCCGGGCAGGACCTGGACCGGGTGATGTCGTGGTTTTTCAACCTGCAGGGCACCGACGCCACCGACGAGTTCGACGCGGTGGCAGACCGCATCGTGCCGAAGCTGTCCGCGCACGTGGACTCGATTTACCAGAACGACGCGCTCTACCAGCGCATCAAGGGCGTCGAGGTGCCGGCGGACGCGGAGTCGCAGAGGCTTCACAGCGAGCTGCTGCGCCGCTTCACCCGCCGCGGCGCGGACCTTAACGCCGCCGGGAAGTCGCGCCTGCAGGAGATCAACCAGCGTTTGTCTGAGTTGTCGGAGCGCTTCGGCCGCAACCTGCTCGCTGACACGAAGAAGCTCGCGGTGGAGTTTTCGCGCGAGGAGCTCGCCGGGCTTTCGGACGACCAGCTCGCCGCGTACGAGGACGGCGGCCACTACGTCGTGCCGATTGAGCTGCCCACCACCCAGGCGCTGCAGTCGGAGCTCGAGGAATCTTCCTCGCGCCACAAGCTTTTCGACGCCTCCCGTGCCCGCGGCCGCGACACCAACCCGGACATCGTGCTGGAGTCGGTGACACTGCGCCAGGAGCGCGCGAAGCTGCTCGGCTTTGACACACACGCCGACTACGTCATCGCTGAGGAGACCGCCGGCACCGCCGCGGCAGCGCGCCAGCTCATCGCGGACCTGGCGCCGGCGGCCGCCGCGAACGCCGAGGCCGAGCGCAAACTCGCCGGGGAACTGGCCGGCGAGGAGCTTGGCGGGGCGGACTGGCCGTACTGGCAGGCCAAGCGCCGCGAGGAGGAACTCGGCATCGACGAAGCGGAGCTGCGCAAATACTTCCCGCTCGAGCAGGTGCTCACCGACGGCGTCTTCTACGCCGCGAACCTGCTCTACGGCATCACGGTGGAGAAGCGCGAGGATTTGGCCGGCTACCGCGAGGACGTGGACGTGTGGGAGGTCAAAGAGGAAGACGGCACCGGCATCGGGCTGCTGCTCACGGACTACAACGCCCGCCCGTCGAAGCGCGGCGGCGCCTGGATGAGCTCGTTTGTGGACCAGTCCCACCTCGCCGGCACGAAGCCGGTGGTGGTCAACGTCATGTCGATCAGCTCCAACCTGCTCACCATCGACGAGGTGACCACCCTGTTCCACGAGTTCGGCCACGCCCTGCACGGCCTGCTCTCGGACGTGCGCTACCCGTCGCACTCCGGCACCAACGTCCCGCGCGACTGGGTGGAGTTCCCCTCCCAGATCAACGAGAACTACGCGTTTGCCCCCGAGATCGCCCGCAACTACGCCCGCCACGTGGACACCGGCGAGGTCATCCCGGCACCGCTGTTAGAGGCGATGGAGGCCTCCCGCCAGTTCGGCCAGGGCTTCACCACCGCCGAATACCTCGCAGCCAGCGCGATCGACCTTGCGTGGCACTCGCTTGCGGGCGACATCCCGTCGGACATCGACGCCTTCGAAGACAACGTCCTGCGCGAGTACGGCCTGAACGTCGAAGGGCTGGAGCCGCGCTACCGCTCCACCTGGTTCAACCACATCTTCGCCGGCGGCTACTCCGCGGGCTACTACTCCTACCTGTGGGCCGAGGCACTCGACGCGGACGGCTACCAGCTCGTTGCCGAGGAGGGCATCAACCGTGAGACCGGCGCGAAGTTCCGCGAGGCGATCCTGTCCAAGGGCTCCTCGCGCGACTACGCCGAGGCCTACCGCGCCTTCCGCGGCCGCGACAAGGACACCCGCCCGCTGCTTCAGCGCCGCGGGCTCGCCGGCTCCGACGTGTAATTCCGCGGGTTCGTGCTGTACAGTTCCGGGGAAACCGTTAAAAGACAAGACAAGGAAAGCTGCATGGCGAACGGTACAGTGCGACGCCCCCGCGTGGGCGCACGCGTCGCTGCGCTCGCCGCGGCGTCCGCGCTGGCAGCTTCTGGTCTCGTCGGTGGAGTGGAAGCGCCGGCGGCGGAGCGGCTCGTCGTCAAGCAAGGTGCCCGCATGTTCGTGGACAACCTCGGCAACGACAACCTCACCGCCTGCACCATCGGCTACAACGACTCGAAGCAGCGCCGCAGCTACACCGCCGGACACTGCGCCGACAACGGCAACTACGGGTGGCAAACCGGCTCGCTGGTCTACCTCGCCGACAGCAAGGGCCGCGAAATGACCACCCCTGCCGGCATGATCTACCCGGCCGCCGCCTACTACGGCGCCTCCAACGCCAACGACTGGGCGGTGATCTACTGGTTCAACGGCGTCGAGGTGGAGGCCAACCCCTTCGGCGGCGAGTACGTGCCCATCGAAGACATCGAGCCCGGCGAGACGCTGTGCTACCACGGCTACGCCTCGCACGGCGGCACAAACCGCGCCACCTGTGGGCCGTTCGTGGGCATGATCGAGAAAACCATCTACTTCGACGCCCCCGGCATGCCGGACTACGGCGACTCCGGCGGGCCGGTCTACGCGCCGGGCCGCGGGCTCGTCGGCGTGATGTCCGGGGCGAACGCGCTTGTGGACGAGCGCGGCGAGGAGGTCGTGGGCTTCGAGCGCGCCAGTTCGCTTCAAAGCGGCGCGCTTTACGACGACTCCGCCATCGACACGTTCCTCCGCTCCCACTACGGCGTGTCGGCAAAGCCGGCCTCGCCGAGCAAGAAGACGTCGACGCCGGCGGTGCCGACGTCGGTGCGCAGCACCGTGGTGAACCCCGTTGCGGAGGTCACGCGCGAGCCCGCGCCTGCCTCTGAGGCGCCAGGGGCGTCGCCGCAGACTCCCCGCGAGCCGGCGCCGGCCGTGACGTCGGTGTCCGGCAACACCATCCACATCTCTGGGCCGACGAAAAAGACCGTGGTGATCCCGGCCCCCACGCTGCAGCAGCCGATCCCGGTCGGCGCGGCGACGCCGTCGAGTGTGCCGAGCGAGGCGCCCGTCGTCACGCCTGAGGCTCAGGAGCAAAGCAGCGAGGACGCCGCGGAGGAGACCCGCGACAACAACATCGCCAAGGCGCTGCTGATCACCCTCGGCGTCGTGGCCACCGTGGCGGTGCTGGTGCCGGCGATCGGCTACGCGATGGGCCTGATCTGATGAGCAGCGCGCTGCTCGGCTGGGTGATGGGCCTGAGCCCCTGGCTGCAGGTCCCCGCGATCCTCGCCGCGGCCGCGCCGGTGTGCGCCGCGGCCGGCTACGCGCTGCTGCGCCTTGTCGACGGCATCGCCCGGGCCACCGCGCGCCTGTTTTCCCGCCGCTAGCCCGCGGCGCTAGGCTTACACACCATGGCCAACCCGGAAGAGCTGCGAAAGCAGGACCAGAAGCTGCCCAAGCCGCAGCGCAAGTACCCGCAGTCGCGGGTGACCCAGGTGATGTGGGTACTCATCGCGCTCGTCGTCGTCGCCGCGATCGTCAGCGCGCTCTAGCGCTCGCTTCGTGCGCTGGCTTCGGCGATGCGCGTGAACAGCGCGACGTCGGGGAGGTCTTCGATGAGGACGGGGGTACCGGAGGCGTCGCAAAGCGGAATGCACCAGTTGGAATACATCTCGCGGTTGGTGCCCGGCTGGTTTTGAATGCGGGTGTCGCCCACCATGTCCACCAGGTTCGTGCACGTCATCGCGGACGGGGTGGAGGCGATAAACCGCGTCAGCCCCTCGACGAGGGCGTCCACGTCGTCGTACTCGCCCAAGTCCCGGTCGAGAAAGTCCACGTCAGCGAGCGTGGAGTTGTCGAACGCCCCCTCCGCCTGCGCGGCGGCGAGCACCTGCGAGATCCACACCGCGTCCGTGGCGTTGAGCTCCTCCAGCGACTCCTTCACCAGCCCGAGCTTGTGGCGCAGCGCGTTGTGCGCGCCCTCCAAATACCCGGCGGTGGGCGGCAGGTCGTGGGTGCCCACCGCGGTCAGCGCGAGGTTGCGGTACTGCTGCGACGGGCGCGGTGCCTCCGGCGGCACGGACTCGAACCACAAAACGGAGGTGCCGAGGATGCCCTTGTCGCGAAGCACGTCCTGGACCCACGGCTCGAACGTGCCCAGGTCTTCGCCGACCACCACGGCGCCGGCGCGCTGCGCCTCCAGCACTAGCACGCCGACCATGGCTTCGAAGTCGTAGTTCATGTACGCGCCGTGCGCCGGGGGGTCCATGCGCGGCAGCCAGAACAGGCGGAACAGGCCCAAAACGTGGTCCACCCTGATTCCACCCGAGTGCCGCAGCACCGTGCGAAGCAAATCGCGCCACGGCCCGTAGCCAGCCTCCGCCAGCTGCTGCGGGTTCCACGGCGGCTGCGACCAGTCCTGGCCCTGCTGCGAGTACTGGTCCGGCGGTGCGCCCACCGAGGCGTCGGGCACCAGCACCTCGTGCAACGTCGCCGCGTCTGCCCCGCCGGGGTGGATGCCCACCGCCAGGTCGGTCATGATGCCCAGCCGCATCCCGGCCGCGAGCGCCCGCTCCTGCGCCACGCGGCGCTGCTCGTCGGCGATGAACTGCAGCCACATGTAGAACCGCACCAGCTCCTGCGGGTCCTCGCCCGCGTGCTTCGGCGCGCCGTGGTGTTCCGACTCGCTTGCCTGCGCCGCGCACCACTCGGCGAACTGGCGCAGCCCCTCGCCCTCAACCTCGCAGAACAGCTCGAAGTCCCGCGTGCGCGCCTCGTCCGCCGCCGAAAGGTAAAACAGCGTGCGCAGCGCCGCCAGCTTCGCGGCGAAAATCCGGTCGCGCTCCAAGGGGTCTGCGGTGTGGTTCATCGCCTTCAACTCCGCAGCAAGCTTCTCGACGTCCTCCCGGTCCCCCTCGTCCAACAGCCCATACTCCGGCACCTGCTCCACCGCGATGTAGATCGGGTTGACAAACCGGCGGGAGGTGGGCAGGTACGGCGAGTCCTCGATCGGCGGGACGGGTTCGGCGGCGTGCACCGGGTTGATCAGCAGGTAGTCCGCGCCTTCCGCGGCCACCGCTTCGGCGATCGCGCCGAGGTCGTGGAAGTCGCCGATGCCCCAGGAGTCCAGCGAGCGCACCGAGTACAACTGCGCCATCACGCCCCACACCGGGTCGCGCACCACCTCGGCGTTGGTGGACAAGGACGCCGGCACCACGATCAGCGGGCAGACCTCGTCCAAGTTGTCGGATTCTAAGTGCAGCTCGTGGTAGCCGACGGGCAGGTCTCCCGGCACGTGGAACGTGGCCTCGCCCCAGACCACGCCGTCGGCAGCGGTGAACGGCGGGGCCCAGTTCTCGTCCTGGTAGGCGTCGCGCGAGGAGCCGTCCTCCAGCCGGATCCAGCAGTGCGCGAAGTGCCCGTCGTGGACGTGGACGTTGAAGTGTTTCTCGGCGCCCTCGGTGGCCACCACGCACGGCGGCATGGGCCTGGTCGCCCAAAATTCGCGGCGGGCATCGAGGTGGAATTGGAGCTCTTCGTCCGACGGGTCGTCGTTAAGCGAAAGCCCCAAGGCCCGCAGCAGCTTGATAAACGACTCGGCGGGCGGCTCGGTGACCAGCCCGTTCGAGGCGCGGTAGGACGTGCCGAATCCATAGGACTCGGCGAGGGCGTGAAGCAGTGCAACGTTGGTCACGCCCCGCATTGTGCCAAAGCTGGGGCAAGCACGCTGGGGTAGTGTTGGGCACCATGCCTTCAAACGCGCACACCACGGAACTTGGATTCACGCTCACAGACACGGACACGTGCCTCAGCCGGCTGATTCGCACCTGCGAGCAGAGCCCCCACCTGGTGCTGTACGACCGGCCGCGCAACTACGAGTGGGTCTCGGTCACGGCGGCGGAATTCTTGGAGGAGGTCTACGAGGTCGCGAAAGGCCTGATCGCTGCGGGCGTTGAGCCAGGGGACCGCGTGGCCATCTTGTCGTCGACGCGCTACGAGTGGTCGCTGGTGGACTTCGCCATCTGGGCCGCCGGCGCCGCCTCGGTGCCGATCTACCCGTCGAGTTCGATGCACCAGATCCAGTGGATTTTGGAGGACTCCGGCGCAAAGATCGCGTTCACCGAAACGCGCGACCACACCCAGCTGATGAGCCCATTTCTGCTGGACGAGACAGGCAAGCCGAAGTTCGCGGACTCCCCATCAAAGCTCGAGCGCATCTACGAGTTCAACGCCGCGGGTGTGGAGACGCTGAAATTTGAGGGGCGCGACGTCGAGCAATCGCTTATCGACGAACGCGTCGCCGCCATCCGCCACGAAACCCTCGGCTCCATCGTCTACACCTCCGGCACCACCGGCCGGCCGAAGGGCGTGGAGATTTCCCACGGCAACTGGGCGTACCAGTGCTGGGCGCTGCTGGAAAACGAGATCGGCTCGGTGTCTTTCCCCGGCCAGCGCATGGTGACGTTTTTGCCGCTGGCACACGTGCTGGCGCGCGCGGTGTCGCTGGCGTGGACGATCTCGGGCGCAACCCAGTCGCACTGGTCCGACACGTCGACGATGATGGTGGAGCTGCAGCGCGTGCGCCCGAACCTGGTCGTGGGCGTGCCGCGCGTGTTTGAGAAGGTGCGCGAGGGCGCCTACAACAAGGCCGCGGACGGCTCCGCCATCGGCAAGCGCATGTTCCTCGAGGCTGAAAAGGCCGCGATTGAGTACTCGAAGGCGCTGGACACCCCTGAGGGCCCGTCGCGGGTGCAGAAGGCGAAGCGCGCGGTCTACGACAAGGTCGTCTACGGCAAGATCAAGGAGGCCATGGGCGGCTCCGTCTGGTACGGCATCACCGGTGGGTCCGCAATGAGCGCGGATTTGTCGCACTTCTTCCGCGGCATGGGCGTGCCCATCTACGAGGGCTACGGCCTGACCGAGACGTGCGCGGCGGCATGCGTGAACAACGCGCATGCCAACACGATCGGCACCGTGGGCCGGCCGGTCAACGGCTACTCGGTGCGCATCAACGACGACGGCGAGATCGAGTTCAAAGGCCCCGGCGTGTTTGAGAAGTACTGGCGCAACCCGGCCGCCACCGAGGAGGCGCTCACGGACGGCTGGTTCAACACCGGCGACCTCGGCGAGGTGGACGACGACGGCTACGTCTCCATCACCGGCCGCAAGAAGGACCTGATCGTCACCGCGGGCGGCAAGAACATCTCGCCGGGGCCGATGGAGGAGATCATCCGCCAGGACCCGCTGATCTCCAACGCGCTGGTGGTCGGCGACGGCAAACCCTTCGTCGGCGTGCTGGTCACGTTGGACGAAGAAGAACTGAAGCGCTGGAAGGCCAACCACAACATCCCGGCGAACAAGAAAGTTGCCGAGCTCGCCCAGGACCCGGCGCTGCGCGCGGAGGTCCAGGACGCGGTGAACCTGGCCAACGCCACCGTCTCGCGCGCCGAGGCGATCAAGAAGTTCCGCATCCTGGACCGCGACCTGTCCGAGCAGCACGACGAGATGACCCCGACGATGAAGGTCAAGCGCAACGTGGTGTTCCAGCGGTTCCAGGAGGACATCGACAAGCTGTATCAGCGCTAAGTCCGGCGCGCCTTCCTTTAACGCGCGTGGCTGTGGCATAGCATGCCAATTTGTCACTTCCCACAGGCGTTTCCAAGGAGGGCTCGCGATGCACAAGACTGCCGCCGTGCTGCGTCACCGCGAGCTCACGCAGGAGATTTACAACATCGGCGACGAGGTGGCGGAGTACACCGAGCACCTCGCCGAGGCGATCGCGGACTACGACGGGGAGCTCACTGAGGACTGTCTCGCCGAGTTCGTCGAGATCGTCGACGACGCCCGCCAGGACGCCCGCCGCGTCGTCGCTGAGCTGATCGGCCTGCGCCAGGCGCTGACCTCCGGCCGCGCCGCCGGCCACCTGTCCGCTGGCGCGAAACCGGAGGAGCGCATTCCGGAGCCCGAGCTTCTCGACGCCTCCGGCCTGAACGACCTCTTCCCCCTCCAAGCACCGTTCTCGGTGCAGACCATGCAGGACGCGCTGACCGGCCGCACCGACCTGGTGGTGCAGCACCTCGGCGAGATCGTGTCGTATTGCCTGGAGCAGACCGACATGGTCGCCCGGGAGCTCGGCGTGGTGTCGCTGCCGCAGATGTACGCGCGCGTCGGCGAAATCGTCGAGAAGGCCGTGATGGGCTGGGTGGAAACCGTCTGCGTGGACCACCCGGCGTTCGTGCGCACCATGCGCGGGTCCAACCCGCCGGAGTTTTTGGAGGAGCGCGCCCGCATCGACCGGATCGTGGCCAAGGTCGCCGCGAAGCGCTCCCGCCGCGGCGCCTAGCCTTAGGGCCATGGATTCTTTCGGCGTTTACGTCCACGTCCCGTTTTGCGCCACGCGCTGCGGGTACTGCGACTTCAACACCTACACACCCACCGAGGTGGATTCCTCCCACGCCCAGTACTTGGACGCGCTCGAGAAAGAACTCGAGCTCGCCGCCGCCCGCGGCCTGCCCAAAGCCGACACGGTGTTCATCGGCGGCGGCACCCCGTCGCTGCCCGGCGCAGACGGCCTCGCACGCATCCTCGACGCCGTCCGCAACACCTTCGGCCTGAACCCCGGCGCGGAGGTCACCACCGAGTCCAACCCGGAATCCACCAGCCCCGACTACTTCGCCGGCCTGCTGGACGCCGGCTTCACCCGCGTCTCACTCGGCATGCAGTCCGCCTCCACGCCGGTGCTCAAGGTGCTGGACCGCCAGCACACCCCGGGCCGCGCCGTCGCCGCCGCCCGCGAGGCCCGCGCCGCCGGCTTCCAGCATGTGAACCTGGACATGATCTACGGCACCCCCACCGAAACCGACGACGACGTCCGCCGCACCCTCGACGCCATCCTGGCCACGGACGTCGACCACGTCAGCGCCTACTCGCTCATCGTCGAGGACGGCACCGCCATGGCCCGCAAGATCCGCCGCGGCGAGCTGCCGGCGCCACAGGAGGACGTCTACGCCGACCGCTACGAGATCATCGCAGACACCCTCGCCGACCACGGCTATAACTGGTACGAGGTCTCCAACTGGGCCAAACCGGGCGGCGAGTGCCGCCACAACCTCATTTACTGGCGCAACCGTAAGTGGTGGGGCGCAGGCCCGGGCGCGCACAGCTTCATCGCTTCCGAGCGTTTCTTCAACGTCAAGCGCCCCGAAAAGTATGCACAGTTGCTTGCCGACGGCGCGCTGCCCATCCAGGACACTGAACCCATCACGGAAACAGAGGCCCACACCGAGGCAGTCATGCTCGGCCTGCGGCTGAAAGAAGGGATCCCGTCAGATTGGGTCGGGGCGGGGGCACGGGAGGTCGTCGATAGGCATGTGCATGCTGGCTTGCTTCAGGCAGGCGACAGGCTGCGGCTGACCGACAAGGGCCGGCTGCTTGCAGACGGCATCATCACCGATATCCTGGCAGCCGAGTAAGGAGGCGTAATGGGTACTGCGGACCAGCGGCGCCAAGCGGTGCTGCGCGCGATCGTGGCGGACTACATTGCAAGCCAGGAACCGGTGGGGTCGAAATCGCTGGTGGAGCGGCACAAGATGGGGGTGTCCTCGGCGACGATCCGCAACGACATGGCGGTGCTGGAGCAGCAGGGCTACATCTCGCAGACCCACGCCTCGTCCGGCCGCATCCCCACTGAGGCGGGTTACCGCGCGTTCGTGGACGCGCTGCACGACGTCAAGCCGTTGAGCGCCGCCGAACGCCACGCCATTTTGGACTTTTTGGAAAACGGCGTGGACATGGAGGACGTGCTGCACCGCTCCGTGCAGCTGCTCGCGCAGCTGACCAATCAGGCGGCGGTGGTGCAGCTGCCAACGCTGACGGTCTCGCGCGTGAAGCACTGCGAGGTGGTGGAGCTGACCCCGACGCGGCTTTTGCTCGTGCTGATCACGGACGCCGGGCGCGTGGACCAGCGCAACGTGGAGCTTTCGGCGCCGATCGGGCCGGACGGGGTGCGCCTGCTTCGCGACCTTTTGAACGAGGCCCTGGTGGGCCAAACCATGCGCGACGCCTCGGAGGCGCTTTCTCGCCTATCGACGAAAGCTCCGCCCCACCTCGCCGACCCCACCTCACGCGCGGCAGAAGTGCTGATCACCACGCTTGTCGACGCCGCGCCGGACCGGCTGATCATCGCCGGCTCGTCGAACCTGGTCGTGCCGTCGGGAGGCTTGCAGGGCGTCATCGACGCGCTTGAGCAGCAGGTGGTGGTGCTGAAACTGCTCGCCGGCGCGCAGGAGCTCGAGCGGGTGAGCGTGCGCATCGGGCGCGAGAACGAGGACGAGGAATTTTCGCGCGCCTCGATTATTACAACAGCGTACGGCTCGGGCGACGAGGCACTCGGCGGCCTCGGGGTAGTGGGTCCGACCCACATGGACTACCCCGGTACCATGCAGAAGGTTGCCACCGTGGCCCGCTACATCAGCCGCATTCTGCGGGGCGAATAGAAGGGAAGTTATGGCTCGCGATTACTACGGCATCCTCGGCGTGGACCGGGAAGCCACCGAGCAGGAGATTAAGAAGGCGTACCGCAAGCTGGCGCGCAAGTACCACCCGGACGTGAACCCGTCCGAGGAGGCCGCCGAGAAGTTCGCGGAGATCGCGGCGGCGCAGGAGGTGCTGCTGGACCCGCAGAAGCGCGCAATCGTCGACCGCGGCGGCGACCCGATGGAGGCCGGCGGCGGCATGGGCGGCGCGGGCGGCTTCGGCGGCGGGGGACTCGGCGACATCTTCGAGGCGTTCTTCGGCGGCGGTGGCGCCCGCCAACCCCGCTCGCGCGTGCAGCCGGGCAACGACGCGCTGCTGCGCACCGCCATCACCCTGGAGGAGGCGTTCGCCGGCACGAAGAAGGACGTCACCGTGGACACCGCTGTGCTGTGCGAGAAGTGCCACGGCACCGGGTCCAAGACCGAGGCGAAGCCGGTGCCCTGCGGCACCTGCGGCGGCGCCGGCCAGGTCCAGGAGATGCAGCAGTCGTTCTTGGGCAACGTCATGACCACCCGCGAGTGCCCCACCTGCCACGGCTACGGCGAAGTGATCAAGGACCCGTGCACCCAGTGCGCCGGCGACGGCCGCGTGCGCGCCACCCGCGATCTGACTGTGAACATCCCGGCCGGCATCAACTCCGGCATGCGCATCCGCATGGCGGACCAGGGCGAGGTCGGCCACGGCGGCGGCCCCGCCGGCGACCTCTACGTGGAGGTGCAGGTCAAACCGCACCCGGTGTTCGTGCGCGAGAACAACGACCTGCACGTGCGCCTGACCGTGCCGATGTACGATGCAGCGCTCGGCACCGAGCTGAGCGTGGACAACCTCGCCGGCGAGAAGACCGTCATCGAGGTGCCCGGCGGCACCCAGCCCGGCGACACCATCCACCTGCAGGGCGAGGGCATGCCGCGGCTGCGCGCCGAGGGCGCCGGCGACATGATCGCCCACGTCCAGGTCACCGTGCCCACCGCCCTGACCAACGACGAGCGCGCCGCGTTGCAGGACCTCCGCGACGGCCACCCGGACAACCCGGAGGTCCACGTCGAGTCCGACGAGCACGGCGAGGGCTTCTTCTCCCGCATGCGCGACCGTTTCCGCCGATGAGCCTGCCGTACTTCCTCACCGACGACCCCGCCGCCGGCACGCTCACCGGCGCCGAAGCCAAGCACGCCCACGTCAAGCGCATCCAACCCGGCGAGCACATCATGCTTATCGACGGCCAAGGGTCCACCGCGCTCACCCGCGTCACGTCGGTGGGGGCTGGTCGGGTTGACGGAGTCGTCGAGAAGCTTCAGTTTGTGCCGCAACCCACGCCGCGGGTGACGGTGGTGCAGGCGGTGCCGAAGGGCGAGCGCGCGGAGCTCGCCGTGGACCTGGCGGTGCAGGCCGGGGCTGATGCGATTGTGCCGTGGATTTCGCACCGCACGATCGCGCGGTGGCCGGCGAACAAGCAGGCCAAGCAGGTGGAGAAGTGGCGCGCGCAGGCGCTTTCCAGCGCGAAGCAGGCGCGGCGCGCGTGGGTGCCGGAGGTGCGCGACCCGGTGACGACGAACCAGCTGTCCGAGCTGCTGCAGGAGCGCCACGCTCTGGTGCTGCACGAGGACGCCACCGACTCCATCCGCGACGTCGACTTCGGCGAGGACGTGTGGCTGATCGTCGGGCCCGAGGGCGGCATCGGCGACGACGAACTGGAAATCCTGGGCGCCCGCCCGGTGAAGCTCGGGCCCGAGGTGCTGCGCACCGCCTCGGCGGCGTTCGCGGGGCTTTGCGCCATCGGGGCGTTGACCTCCCGCTGGTAGGGTTGGCCCCCATGGAAGAAATGGTGACGCGCAAGGTCGAACTCGACTCGGCGTACGCACAGTCCGTCCTGGGAATCAACGATGACAACCTGCGGGTTCTAGAGGACCAGCTCGGGGTGGGCTTCCACGCCCGCGGCACCGAGCTGACCGTCAAGGGGCACGCGGAGCAGGCGGCGCACGCGCTGCGCGTCGTCGAGGAGCTGGAGTCCATGGCGCGCCGCGGTGTGCCGCTGGGGGTGGACACGGTGATCCAGGCGGTGCGCATCATGGAGGCCGAGGCGCCCGGTGCCGTCGCGGACATCCTCGGCGAGGAGATCATCTCGCGCCGCGGCAAGGTCATCCGCCCGAAGACGGCCGGCCAGCGCGCGTACGTCGACGCGATCGACGAGAACACCATCACCTTCGGCATCGGCCCCGCCGGTTCCGGCAAGACGTACCTCGCGGTGGCGAAGGCGGTCCAGGCGCTGCAGAACAAAGAGGTCAAGCGCATCATTTTGACCCGCCCGGCGGTGGAGGCGGGCGAGAAGCTCGGTTTCTTGCCCGGCACGCTCTCGGACAAGATCGACCCGTACTTGCGCCCGTTGTACGACTCGTTGCGCGACATGATGGACCCGGAAGCGATCCCGAAGCTCATCGAGGCCGGCATCATCGAGGTCGCGCCCCTGGCCTACATGCGCGGTCGCACCCTGTCGGACGCGTTTGTCATCCTGGATGAGGCGCAGAACACCACCGGCGCGCAGATGAAGATGTTCCTCACGCGCCTCGGTTTCGGCTCGAAGATGGTGGTCACCGGCGACACCTCCCAGGTGGACTTGCCGCGAGGCACCGTCTCCGGCCTGCGTGTGGCGCGGCGCATCCTCGCGGACATCGACGACATTTCGTTCCAGGAGCTCGGCGCCGGCGACGTGGTGCGCCACCACCTGATTTCGCGCATCGTCGCAGCGTACGACCGTCACGACGCGCAGAACGCCCTGCGCTACGAGAAGCGCCAGCAGGCGA
This sequence comes from Corynebacterium haematomassiliense, assembly GCF_013978595.1. Taxonomy (GTDB): domain Bacteria; phylum Actinomycetota; class Actinomycetes; order Mycobacteriales; family Mycobacteriaceae; genus Corynebacterium; species Corynebacterium lehmanniae. The sequence continues at coordinate 1,096,907 of NZ_JACDTZ010000001.1, read as the reverse complement.
TCGAGGCCGAGCGGGAAGCGGAGGCAAACCAGTGAGCATTGAAGTCTTGAATGAGTCCGGCGAGGCGGAGGTCAATGAGCAAATGCTTATCGACGTCGCGTCGTTCGCCATGCGCTCCATGGACGTCCACCCTGAAACCGAAGCCACCATCACGCTCGTGGACGAAGCCACGATGGCTGACCTGCACGTGCGCTGGATGGACCTGGAGGGCCCGACGGACGTGATGAGCTTTCCCATGGACGAGCTCACCCCCGGCGGCGGCCGCCCCGACGCGGACATGCCCGGCCCGGCGATGCTCGGCGACATCATCCTGTGCCCGGCCTACGACCGCAAGCAGGCCGAAATGGCCGGCCACGACCTGGCGCACGAGATGGCGCTGCTCACCGTCCACGGCGTGCTGCACCTTTTGGGCTACGACCACATCGAGCCGAAAGACGAGCGCGAGATGTTCGCGCTGCAGAACGAGATCCTGGCGGACTGGTACGACGACCTTGCCCGCCGCGGCGTGGAGTACCAGCCGAAGCCGACCGGCGCGCACGCCTTCCCATCGGCCGCGGACCGCGACGAGCTGGACAAGCTGATGAAGGGCATCGAGTGACGCTGACCTTCGTCTACGCGGCCGTCACCGTTGCCGCGCTGCTGTTGTCCGGCCTGCTCGGCTCCATCGAGTCCGCGCTCGCCCCGATCTCGCGCGCCCGCGTCGAGGGCATGGTCAAAGACGACACCCCGGGCGCGGAGGCGCTGCTGCGGGTGGTGGATCACCGCGCGAACCACGTCAACACGCTCGTGCTGGTCAAGACCGTGCTGGATGTCGTCGCGTCCGTCACCGCCGCGATGCTCGCGATGGATCTGCTGGACTCCGACGGGTGGGCGATCGCGGTGGCGGTGATCGTCGTCACGCTGCTGCAATTTTCCATCGTCGGGGTGTTCGCGCGCACCGCGGGCAAGCGCAACCCCTACACCATTTCGCTGAAGGCGGCCCAGGGGCTGGGGGTGTTCCAAACGGTGCTCGGGCCCGTCGCAAAGCTGTTGATTTGGGTGGGCAACCTGTTCCACCCCGGCGAGGACTTCCGCGACGGCCCGTACGCCACCGAAATCGAGCTGCGCGAGATGGTCGAGGTCGCGCAGGAAAAGGGCGTGGTGGAAACCACCGAGGGCCGCATGATCCAGAACATCTTCGACCTCGCGTCCAACTACGCGCGCCAGGTCATGGTGCCGCGGCCCGAGATGGTGTGGATCGAAGGCGAGAAAACCGCGCGCCAAGCCACCGCGCTCATGGTGCGTTCCGGCCATTCGCGCGTGCCGGTGATCGGGGAGAGCGTCGACGAGATCGTCGGTATCGCGTACCTGAAGGACATGTTCACCGACCGCGGCACCCCGATCGACCCCGCCACGCTGATTACGGAGTTCATGCGCGAGCCGCTGTTCATCCCGGACTCGAAGCCGCTGGACGTGCTGCTCAAAGAGATGCAGCAGTCGAACACGCACATCGCCATGCTTATCGACGAATACGGCACCGTCGCCGGCCTTTTAACCATGGAGGACCTGCTGGAAGAGATCGTCGGCGAAATCACCGACGAGTACGACGAGGACGAGGAAGCGCCGATCACCGAGGTGGAGCCGCGCGTGTTCCGCGTCCAGGCGCGCCTACCGCTGGATGATTTGGTGGATTACCTCGCCGACAACCTGGACTACGAGCTGGAGTACGCCGAGGACGTCACGGAAAACGTCGACACGGTGGCGGGGCTGTTGTCGTATGAGCTGGGGCGCGTGCCGCTGCCGGGCGCGTCGATTCTGCGCGACGGGGTGCGCTACACCGCCGAGGGCGGCCGCGACCGCCGCGGCCGGGTGAAGACCCGCACCGTGCTCGTCTCGGTGGCGGAGGCCACAGAGCCGCTCCACGGCGATTAGTCCTACTTTTCGGTAGAATTGTGCACGTAAGCAGGTTTCCACCGAGAGGAGCTTCACATGCGCGCTGTACGTTACTACGGCCAGAAGGACATCCGCGTCGAGGACATCGACGCCCCAGAGGCGGGCAAGGGCGAGGTGCTCATCGACATCGCCTGGTGCGGCATCTGCGGTACCGACCTCCACGAGTACCTGGAAGGCCCGATCTTCTGCCCGAAGCCGGGCCACCCGCACCCGATCACCGGCGAGGAGCCGCCGGTCACGCTCGGCCACGAGTTCTCCGGCGTCGTCGCGGCACTGGGCGAGGGCGTGGACGACCTTGAGGTCGGCCAGCATGTCGTCGTCGAGCCGTACGTGCTTCCCGACGATGTCGACCCGAAGGAGCCGGGCCCGTACAACCTCCACCCGGACGTCAACTTCATCGGCCTTGCCGGCGGTGGCGGCGGCCTGTCCGAGAAGATCGCGGTGCAGCGCCGCTGGGTCCACCCGATCAAGAACGACGTGCCGCTGGACGAGGCCGCGCTCATCGAGCCGCTGTCCGTCGCCCACCACGCATTCTCCGCCTCCGAGGCCGGCGAGGGCGACGTGGTTCTGGTCGGCGGTGCTGGCCCGATCGGCGTGCTCACGGCTGCCGTCGCAAAGGCATACGGCTGCACCGTCGTCGTCTCCGAGCTGTCCGAGCTGCGTCGCCAGAAGGCCCTCGACGCCGGCGTCGCAGACCACGCCATCGACCCGTCCAAGCAGGACCTGAAGGAAGAAATCCTGAAGATCACCGACGGCAAGGGCGTCGACGCGGCCTTCGAGGCAACCTCCGTCAACGTCGTGCTCGACCAGCTCGTCGATTGCCTGAAGCTCAAAGGCACCCTGGTCGTCGAGTCCATCTGGTCCAAGAAGGCCGAGCTGGACATCCACGCCGTGGTGATGAAGGAGCTGACCATCCGCGGCATCATTGGCTACGCCCACGACCACGAGCAGACCATCAAGCTCGTCGAGGAGGGCAAGGTCGACCTCAAGCCGTTCATCACCGGCAAGATCGGCTTCGACGGTGTCGTCGACGAGGGCTTCGACACCCTGATCAACCGCAATGAGACCGCCGTGAAGATCCTGGTGTCGCCGGAGCTCTAAAATGCTCGTATGAGCAACATTCTCTCCATCCAGTCCGCTGTCGCGTATGGCCATGTTGGCAACTCGGCAGCGGTCTTTCCTTTGCAGCGCATCGGCCACGAAGTGTGGCCGGTGAACACCGTGAACTACTCCAACCACACCGGCTACGGCGCGTGGGGCGGGCCGATCATTCCGGCCGACGACGTCGCCGCGGTGCTGAGCGGCATCCGCGACCGCGGCGCATTCCCGCTCATCGACGGCATCCTCACCGGCTACCAGGCTTCCCCCGAAATCGCCGACGTGATCGTCGGCACCGTGCGCGACATCAAGGCGGAGAACCCGGACGCTATCTACACTTGCGACCCGGTGATGGGTTCGGCGACATCCGGCTGCTTCGTCGCAGATTCGATCCCGCCGCTGTTCCGCTCAACGATCGTGCCGGCCGCCGACATCATCACCCCGAACCAGTTCGAGCTGGGGTACCTGACCGAGCGCGACGTTACCGACCTCGATTCCACCCTCGCCGCCGTCGACGCCGCCCGCGAGATGGGCCCGTCCACCGTGCTGGTCACCTCGGTAAAGCGCCCGGAGACGCCTGAGGACGCCATCGAGATGATCGCCGTCGACGACCACGGCAAGTGGATCGTGCGCACCCCGCGCCTGCCGTTTAAACGCAACGGCTCCGGCGACGTCACCGCGGCGCTGTTCACCGGGCACTACCTCCGCGGCCGCGACGCGAAGGACGCGCTGGCCAAGACGGCGTCGTCTGTGTTCGACCTGCTGCGCGTGACCCTCGAGGCAGACTCGCAGGAGCTCAAGCTCGTCGAGGCGCAGGACTACTACGCCAACCCGCAGCTCCAGTTCGAGGTCGAGGCCCTCTAACCGTTTTCAGGCATGCCGATGTGCCCGCCCTTTTGGGGCGGGTTTTCGGTGTGTGGTTAGTCGAAGAGCAGTTCCATCGCGCCCGGGGTGGTCATTGGGACGCGTGTGCCGTTGGGTGCGACCCAGTGGATGCGGGCGTTGGGGTTGTCGATGTAGCCGAACGGGCCTTGCCTGTTGTCGGCGTTGACCCCGTTGTGGAAGGGGCACAGTTCGGCGAGGTTGTCCATGTTGGTCATTCCCCCGTAGCGCCACGCGTTGATGTGGTGTGTTTGGGTGGTCTCGGCGGAGTGTTTGCAGTCCGGAAACGCACACGCCGGGCAGAGCAGCTTCGACATGACTTTCTGCTTCGGGTTGGCGCAGCGCTTACCGTAGTACAGGTTGACGGGGCCTTCCTGGGGGTGGAACGCGGCGACTTCGAGTATGTCGCCGAATTCGTGCTCCATGTATTCGGCGCCTGTCATGGTGGTGCCGTCGGTGCAGATGAGCGTGACTTCGTCTGCGTGGCCTGATTGGATGCGGGCCCAGTCGGCGATCGGCACGAGAATGATCGGCCGGAAGTTCGCCTTCGGTACCCCTTTGCCGTCGCGCAGGATCCCGATGAGGGTGTGGGCCATTTGGGCGGCTGCGGGGTCGTCGGCGTCGATGAGTTGTCGCAGCAGGTGCTCCAAATCGGCGAGGTCGCGCTCGTTGTAGGTCAGGATCATGGTGCGCATCCCTGCCTTCGAGCGGGAAAACTTGCACGAGGGTGGGGCTGGTTTGACGGGTTGTTTGATCAGCCGTTTGATGCGCTTGGTCAACGCCCTGTACGAGCCGCGGTGGCGCACCAAATCCAACCTAATGCGCCAGCGTTCGGCGGCGCCTTCGACGGCGAGCAACTTTTTCTCGATGTGCACGAGTTGGTCCACAGGTAACCCCTCGGCGGCGGCGAGTGCGTCGCGTTGTTTGCGGGTGAACTGGGTCGGGCCGTAATACGCGTGGTGCACCCGCGCCAGGTCGCGTACGCGGCTGGTGGATAGGCCGGCGGCCATAGCTACGTCGCGGTCGAAGTCGGCGAGCACAGAAACGCCTGCGGAAACAAAGTCGGTGAAGTTCATGGCCCGAAAGCTAAGCCAGCGCAACCCCCAACACCAGACCCAAATCAAAATCTGTGGATAACCCCCGCCAAAAGCCCCCGCCGCAACACAGTTGTCCACAGCGAAACCACTCAGGGGTTGACAGGTAGAATCCCAGGCCATGAACGACTTCCCCGATTTCCCGGACGATCTGCCCGCAGAGGCCAGCGCGAACGATTTCGAGCGCGCCGACGCCGGCGGCTTCACTGACACCCCGGAGGGCTTCAGGTCGGGGTTCGTCAGTTTTGTGGGCCGCCCGAACACCGGTAAGTCCACGCTGACGAACGCGCTGGTGGGGGAGAAGATCGCGATTATGGCGGATCAGCCGGAGACGACCCGTCACCCGATCCGCGGCGTGATCAATCGCCCCGACGCCCAGGTCATCGTGGTGGACACCCCGGGCATCCACCGCCCGCGCACGCTGCTGGGCGAGCGTCTCAACGACGTGGTCAAGGACACCTTCGCCGACGTGGACGTCATCGGTTTCACGGTCCCTGCGGACGAGAAGATCGGCCCCGGCGACCGCTACATCCTGGAGCAGATCCGCGAAACCAAGCCGAACACACCGATCGTGGGCATCGTGACCAAGCTGGACAAGACCGGCAAGGACACGGTCGGCGAGCGCCTGCTGGAGCTGCACGAGCTGCTGGGCCAGGACGCGGAGCTGGTGCCGGTGTCGGCCACCCAGCAGGTGCAAATCGACACGCTGCTTGACGTGCTCGTCGATAAGCTCCCGCAAGGCCCGCGTTTCTACCCCGAGGACCACACCACGGACGAGGACACGGAGACGCGCATCGCGGAGCTCATCCGCGAGGAAGCGCTGCGGGGGCTTCGCGACGAGCTGCCGCACTCCGTCGCCGTCCAAATTGACGAGATGATCCAGGAGGACCGCCGCGTCAAAATTTACGCCGTGCTCTACCTGGAGCGCCCGGGCCAAAAACGCATCATCGAGGGCCCGGACGGACGGCGCTTAAGCGGCATCGTGCACCGCGCCCGCAAGCAGATCATCGAGCTGACCGGGCAAAACGTCTACCTGGACGTGCGCGTCAAAGTGCTGAAGAACTGGCAGCAGGACCCGAAGGCGCTGGGCCGGCTTGGCTTCTAAAGCCCCGCGCCCGAACTGGCGCGACCGCGCGTTCGTGGTGCGCACCTACGATTTTGGGGAGGCGGACCGGGTGGTCGTCCTGCTCACAAAGAACCACGGACTTATCCGCGGCGTGGCCAAGGGGGTGCGCAAGGCGAAGAGCCGCTTCGGCTCACGGCTGCAGCCGTTCGTGGAGGTCGACGCGCTGATCTACCCGGGCCGAGGCCTCTCGACGATCGCTTCCGCCGACACCGTCACCTACTACGGCGCCCGCATCATCGACGACTTCGACCGCTACGCCGCCGCCTGCGCCGTGATGGAGACGGCGGAAAAGCTCAGCTTCGAAGAAGCGGACCCCACCCTGTTCGCCCTGGTTCAGGACGCGCTGCGCAACCTGCAAACGGAGCAGCACCCCACGATGGTCCTCGACGCGTTCATCCTGCAGGCCACCGAGCACGCCGGCTGGGGTTTAAGCCTCTTCAACTGCGCGAACTGCGGGGTACCCGGCCCGCACAAGGCGTTCAACGCCACGGTCGGCGGGGCGGTGTGCAACAACTGCCGCCCGCCGGGCTCCATGGACGTCCACCCCGAAACGTTGCACGAGATGTGGCTGATGGAGAGGGGCAGCGAAGTGCCGTCGATACGCGTGGCGCAGATTCACCGCGCAACCGTCGCGCACCTGCAATTCAACCTGGAGACCGGGCTGAAAAGCTTCAAGATTATGGAGCAGGCATAATTGACGCCCATGGGCGCACCGAGAATTGACACGAAGTTCATCCCGAAGCACATCGCGCTGGTGATGGACGGCAACGGCCGTTGGGCGCAAAGCCGCGGCCTCAAGCGCACCGAGGGGCACAAGGTGGGTGAGGAGAAGCTCATGGAGGCCGTCGACGCGTGCATCGAGCTCGGCGGCGTCGAATGGCTCTCGGCGTACGCGTTCTCCACGGAAAATTGGAAGCGCTCGCCTTCCGAGGTGCACTTTCTCATGAACTTCACGCGCGAGGTGCTGCGCCGCCAGCGCGACGAGCTGCACGCCAAAAACGTGCGCGTGGTGTGGTGCGGGCGCCGCCCGAAGCTGTGGGGCAGCGTCATCGAGGAACTCGAGGTCGCCGAGGAGCTGACCAAAAACAACACCGGCCTCACGCTTGCCATGTGCGTCAACTACGGCGGGCGTGCGGAGATCACAGATGCGGTGCAAAAGCTTATCGACGCTCACGTGTCCACCGTCGACGAAAAAACCATCGCCCGCTACCTGTACCGCGCGGACATGCCGGACGTGGACCTGTTTCTGCGCCCGTCGGGGGAGCAGCGCACGTCGAACTTCCTCATCTGGCAGTCGGCGTACGCGGAGATGGTGTACCAGGACGTGCTGTTCCCGGACTTCACCAAGGAAGACCTCTGGGACGCGGTGCTCGAGTACGCCAAGCGCGACCGCCGTTTCGGCGGCGCGGTGGACAAGTTCGCTAACTAGCGCTTGGCCTGGCAGGCGCGGCACACGCCGTAGATTTCGGCGTCGTGGCCGACCAGCTCGTAGCCGTAGTGCGAGGCGATGACCTCGGCCCACTTCTCCACGGGCCCGCCCTCGATTTCCTCGCTGCGGCCGCACTCGGTGCACACCAGGTGGTGATGGTGGTGGCCGGATAAGCAGTCGCGGTAGAGGGTCTCGCCGTCGGGGGACTGCAGCACGTCCACGGCGTTGACCTCGGCAAGCGATTGCAGGGTGCGGTAGACGGTGGTGAGGCCGACGGACGCGCCGTCGGCAAGCAATTGCTCATGGATGGTTTTCGCGGACGCGAACTTGTCCAGCCCCCGCAACGTCTCCACGACGGCGGCGCGCTGGCGCGTCATTCGCGGGCCCAGCTTGGGCACGGGGCGGGATTGCGCCCGGCGGTTCGTTTGCGTCATACCATTGCAGTCTAGCTAGTCGCGCACAGGCTTTGGCGTCTGCGGGGCGAGGCCGGGATCCACTTCAGGACGCACCGTGGCAGGCGGGTCGACGATCGCCGCGCCGCTCGAGCCGCTGGCATGGCCGATGTCACGGTTGCGCCTGCGTTTGCGCAGCTGCGCCAGCTCGTCCTGCGCCTCGGTGAGCTTCTCCAGCGACGCCAGCTCGTGGATGATGCCGATGATGTCCGGCTGGTCCAGCGCGTAGAGCACCTCGCGGCCCTTGCGCGACGACGACACCAGGCCCGCCGAACGCAGCACCCGCAAGTGCTGGGAAATCAGCGGCTGCGACTTCTCCAACTCGTTGACCAGCTGGTGGACGACCTTCTCTTCCTCGGCCAGAAGCAGCAGAATCTCCAGCCGGGTTTTCGAGTCCAACACTTTGACGAGCGCGGCAGTGCGGTCCACGTCCTCGTCCGCCAGCTTTGGAAGGTCCGCCAAAACGTAACGTTCGCTCACGGCGTCCCCTTTCCTCAGCGCCAATGGGAAACAGATGATTCGTTCAGAATACAAGAATGCCTAAACAGAGTGGGACTTATGTCCAAACTGGGCGGGTGACCGGAGGCGTCGTAAGGCGGGCTATGCTGTTTTGCGTACTTTGCACGCACTTTCCCACCAGGAGATGTTGATGCCCGCATCAAAGATTGAGACCGTCGTTAACCTGTGCAAGCGCCGCGGACTGGTGTACCCGGCCGGCGAGATTTACGGCGGAACCCGCTCCGCGTGGGACTACGGCCCGCTCGGCGTGGAGCTGAAAGAAAACCTCAAGCGCCAGTGGTGGAAGCACATGGTGCAGTCCCGCCGCGACACCGTCGGTGTGGACACCTCCGTCATCCTGCCCACCCGCGTGTGGGAGGCCTCCGGCCACGTCGAGGTGTTCACCGACCCGCTCGTGGAGTCGCTGTACACCCACAAGCGCTACCGCGCCGACGACCTCCTCGAAGCCTACGAGGAGAAGCACGGCCACCCGCCGGCAAACGGCCTCGCGGACATCAACGACCCGGAAACCGGCCAGCCCGGCAACTGGACCGAGCCGAAGTCGTTCTCCGGCCTGATGAAGACCTACCTGGGCCCCGTGGACGACAAGGAAGGCCTGCACTACCTGCGCCCGGAGACCGCGCAGGGCATTTTCGTGAACTTCAAGAACGTGATGACGTCGTCACGCATGAAGCCCCCGTTCGGCATCGCGAACACCGGCAAGAGCTTCCGCAACGAGATCACCCCGGGCAACTTCATCTTCCGCACCCGCGAGTTCGAGCAGATGGAGATGGAATTCTTTGTCAAGCCCGGCGAGGACGAGAAGTGGCACGAGTACTGGATTGACAACCGCTACAACTGGTACGTCGACCTGGGCATCAACCCGGACAACCTGCGCCTCTACGAGCACCCGCAGGAGAAGCTTTCCCACTACTCCAAGCGCACCGTGGACATTGAGTACGCCTTCGGCTTCACCGGCTCCAAGTGGGGCGAGCTCGAGGGCGTGGCCAACCGCACCGACTATGACCTGAAGACCCACGCCGAGGCCTCCGGCGAGGACCTGAGCTACTTCGACCAGGAGAACAACGAGCGCTGGATCCCGTACTGCATCGAGCCGGCCGCAGGCCTGGGCCGCGCGATGATGGCGTTCCTCATCGACGCCTACGACGAGGAAGAAGCCCCCAACGCCAAGGGCGGCACCGACACCCGCGTCGTGCTGCGCCTGGACCGCCGCCTCGCCCCGGTGAAGGTGGCCGTGCTGCCGCTGTCGAAGAAGCCGGAACTGTCCGGCCCGGCCGAGGAGCTCGCGGCGAAGCTGCGCCAGCACTGGAACGTCGACTTTGACACCTCCGGCGCGATCGGCCGCCGCTACCGCCGCCAGGATGAGACTGGCACCCCGTTCTGCGTCACCTACGACTTCGACACCCTGGAAGACCAAGCCGTCACCGTGCGCGAGCGCGACACGATGGAGCAGGAACGCGTGCCGCTGGCGGAGCTGGAGTCTTACCTGGCCGCCCGCCTGATCGGCTGCTAGATTCTCGCTCATGCATTATGTGAGCTGGGATCGCTCGAACCGGGACGCGCCGAAGCTTTTGGCGGAGGACGGCCCGGACGTCCTCGGCGTGTTCGAGCACGACCGCGCGATTGTGTGCGGCCAGAGCTGGGATCTGACGGCGCACGCCGAGTCGGGCGCACTGGCCACGTGCGGCGGTGAGGAGATCGTGCGCACCTCCGACAGTTTGAAGCGCGCCAAGCGCATCGACGCTGTCGTGGACGGCACCTCCTTCGCCCTGATCCCGGAGACGTCCAAGAACTGGGTGGTCGAAGGCCCGGACGGCGAGAAAGTCGCCCAGTTCACGCAGGACCACAACGGGGTGCGCAAGGCCATCCTCGAGTTCGAGGGGGAGACCCATCTGTCGCCCGTGCAGGTTGCCGGCCTGGCGTGGCTGTCGCGCTGCGTGCTGGAGGCCCGCAAGATGGCCAATTCCACCGCGTTGATTGCCACGCTGGTGTTCCTGTCGCTGTTTGTCGTGGTGGTGGCAGTGCTGTGATTTGGCAGGGAGCTTCGCTTATCGACGACCAAAGGTCCATCGCCGAATCCACCCCCGACACCGTCACGGTGTTTGCCGGCGCTTCCCCTCGCGCCGCAACCTCGGACACAGCCACCGTGCTTCGCATCACGTCCGATAACCCGGCGAAGTTCCGCGCCTTCGACATCGCGACGTCGGATGAATACCTGCTGCGCAAGGCTGGGTTTACGGTGTCGCGCTACGCCGCGGACTGCGCCGGCCGCCGCTACACCTTGAACCGCTCGGGCTTTGACCTGCTGTCGGGCGCGATCACCCCGAAGCGCGAGATCCGCGACGGCGCCGGCGAGCTCATCGCCGTGACCCGGGGCTTCCCGTCCGGCGAGCTGGGCGTCGACGTGGCGGAGCCGACCCTTCGCGCCGACGGGTTCGACGAGATCCAGCTCGTGGACCTCGCCTTCATGTCCTGGGCGCTGACCTTCGTCGACGCGCCCGCCCGCCGCACGCGCTACTGAGCACCCCCGCGGCGCCGCCTAGAAGGTGCCGCCGCGGTTGGAGGGGCGCCCGCCGGAGAAGCCGCCGCCCCCGCCGAAACCGCCTCCGCCACCGAAGCCTCCGCCGCCACCGCCGAAACCGCCGGAGAGCACCGAGCCCCACAGCACGGCGCTGGCCAGCGAGTCGGCGGTCTGGCGGTTGCGCTGGGCCTGGTAGCGGCGCAGGTCGTCGTTCGCGGCGGCCTCGGCACGGCGCGCGGTGGCGGTGGCGGCACGTGCGGCGTCGATGCCGGCGCGGGTGTCGCGCACGCGCAGCTGGTGGGCCTGCGCGTACTGGCGCTTCGCCTCCGCCAGCAGGGTGCGCGCGTGCGAGCCGATGATGCGGCCGCGCGACAGGATCAGGTCCTCGGCGCGCTGGATTTGGGCGCCGGCGACTTGCATTTGCTGGTCGAAAAGCTGCAGCGCGCGGGACTGGTCGCCGGCGATGCCCTTCGCGCGGTCCAGCGCGGCGTCGATTTCGGCGTCCATGCTGGTCAGCTCCTGGTACAGGGCCAGCGGGTCGGACTGGTCGCGGTCGCCGATTTCGCCCAGCATGCGTTGGGCCTTGGCGGCAACGGTGTCGAGCGAAGTGACGTCGATACGCGCGCCCTGTGCACGAGCACCCTTGACCTGCTCGATTTCGCGCAGCTCGCCGCGTATCTCGTCGATCAGCGCGGGCAGGTTGGCCTTCGCGGCGCGGATGTTGTCCTCTGCGTGCTCGATGGCGGCGAGGTTGGTGTCGGAGACGTTCACGGCGCGGGTCGCGGAAGCCAGCGTGTCCAAAAGCGCGCCCTGGCGCCCGGCCGGCTTGTCGGCAAGCGTGCGCGCTTCGCCGAGGGCCTTTTCCGCCTCGTCCAACGACGCTTCGGCCAGGTCCACGTTGTCCACGATGGACTCCAGAATCTGCGCCGGGTACTCGCCCTGCAGCTGCGCCAACGTCGCTCGCGCGGGCTCCAGGCGCGCCCGGATGTCCACGGTGCGCGCGAGGACCTTCTCCACCTCTTCGGGCGCGCGCATGAGCACGCCGCGCATCTCGTTGAACTCGGTCGTCTTGTCGCGCAGCGCCTGCTCCGCGCGGCCGGACGAGGAGATGATGTCCACCAGCATCGCGCGTTTTTCGGGTTCGGTTTCGGGGATGGCGTCGTAAAGCTTTTGGTGCGTGGCAAACGCGCGCTGCAGGGTGGTGGTGGCCTCGTTCATCGCGGAGGTGAACGGGCGCACGCGGTCCGCGCCGAACTCGGCGGTGGCCAGCTCGAGCTCCTGTTTGCCCTGGGTAATCGAGTCGTCGGCGGAGACCAGCGCGTCGCGCGCGACCTCCTCCAGCGTCGGCGTGGGCAGGCGTCCCAGCGAGTCGGTGTCCGCCGGGTCGAGGGCCTTCGCGGACTCGATCTGTTTGGCCTGCTGTTTCTTCGAGCCCTTGCGCGTCGCCGCGTACACGCCGCCGCCCGCCAGCGCCGCGACACCTAGGCCGCCCGCGAGCCAGCCTGCGCCATCGCCTGACGACGAGCTCCCGCCCGCCACCGCATTCACCGCATTCAACGCGGCCGAAGACCAGTTCATCTCGGACAGCTGGGCGTGCGCGGCGGAGTTCATGCGGTCGATCTCGGACTGGGTCCACTCCTCGCCGCCGCCGACGTTATACAGCCGCTCATCCGGCGAGATCGCCAGCACGGCGGTGTTGGAGCCGTTCGCAGCGACGGCCTTGTCCACCCATTCGGGCGGGGTGTACTGCCCGAAGGAGCGCAGGAACACCACGCGCACGGACTTGCCCTGGGTCTTGCTGACCTCCTGGATCGCGCCTTCGATCTCGGCCAGTTCGTCGGCGGAGAGCACTGCGGCGTCGTCGGTCACCGGCTGCGTCAGCCGCCCCGGCTCGAGGGATGCCTTGGTGGCGGTTGCTTGGGCCTGGATGAGGGTGGGCGGAGCTTCCGTCGCAAAGCTGGGTGCGGCGGCGACAAAAAGGCCGCCGGACACGGCGAGGATGCGCAAGTAACGGCTAGTCATGCCGACTAGGGTAGCGCGACGTGTACGTTTACAACGCCGCCGATACGCAGCGCCGCGCCGACGAGGCGCCGAAGGGCGCGCAACTCGCCCCGGATTCACGCGGGGATTTCGCCCGCGACCGCGCCCGCGTGCTGCACTCCGCGGCGCTGCGGCGCCTCGCCGACAAGACGCAGGTGGTCGGCCCCCGCGACGGTGACACCCCGCGCACGCGCCTGACGCACTCGCTGGAGGTCGCGCAGATCTCGCGCGGCATCGGCGAGGGCCTGGGCTTGAGCCCCGATCTGTGCGAGATGGCCGGGCTCACCCACGACATCGGGCACCCGCCGTACGGCCACAACGGCGAAGTCGCGCTCAACGAGGTCGCACCCTGCGGCTTCGAGGGCAACGCGCAGACGTTGCGGATCCTTGCGCGCCTGGAGCCCAAAGTGCTTATCGACGGCACGTCCTTCGGCCTCAACCTCACCCGCGCATCATTGGACGCGGCCGTGAAGTACCCGCTGACGCGCACGAACGCGGACGGTTCGGTGAACCGGAAGTACTCGGCCTACGACGAGGACGCTGGCGTGTTGGCGTGGCTGCGCGAGGGGCATACCGATGGGGCACCGCCGATGGAGGCGCAGGTGATGGACTTTTCCGACGACATCGCCTACTCCGTCCACGATGTCGAAGACGGCATCGTCTCCGGGCGCGTGTCCCTGCGCGTGCTGTGGGACTTCGTCGAACTCGCCGCGTTGGCCGAGAAGGGCGCGGACGCGTTCGGCGGCGACGCCGATTCGCTTGTGGACGCCGCCGATCGGTTGCGCTCCCTGCCCGCCATCGCCGCGGCCGCCGAGTTCGACTACACGCTTAGCGCGTGGGCCGGCCTGAAGGCGTTGACGTCGCAGCTGGTGGGACGTTACGTCGGCGCCGTCACCCGCGCCACCCGCGAGGACGATGGCAACCGCGCCCTCGCGGACGCGCCTGGCGCTGCGACCTCCGGCGCGCCTGGCCTCGGCTTGGGCCGCCAGCACGGGCGCCTCGTCGTCCCACCGGACGTGGAGGCCGAGGTCCGCCTGCTCAAGACCGTCGCCGTGCTGTATGTAATGGACCAGCCGTCGCACCAGGCGCGCCAGGACCGGCAGCGCGACCGCATCTACCGCGTCCACGAGTACCTCCGCGCCGGCGCGCCGGGCAGCCTGGACACGATGTTCCAGGCGTGGTTCATCGCCGCCGAGACGGACCTGGAGCGCGAGCGCGTGATCGTGGACCAGATCGCGTCCATGACCGAGTCGCGCTTGGAGCGCACCGCTAAAAAGGCCGCCGCCTTCGAGGGGTACTTCTAGTAAGGTAGGCGCTGTAATCCCCTCCCGTAGTGGTCCCCCGTTTTAACGGCATGGCTGTGGAGGGGTTTCTTTATTACAACCGCTCGGCGATGGCGGCGAGCGCGGCGCGGGTGCCGATCTCGCCGGGGAGCCAGGGCAGTTCGACGCGGGGGACGTCGGGAAGTTGCGAGTCGAGCAGCGAGAGCGCGGAGTCCTCCACGGCGCGGCGCGAGGCCATGAACTCGCCGGCATCGGCGGGGCTGCGGCGGTTGATCACCAACGAGCCGACGCGGATGCTGTTGGACGTGAGGTCGTCGTAAAGCTCGCAGCTCTCAAGGACCGGGAGGCGCTCCGCGGTGAGCACGATGTGAAACGCGCAGGCCGCGGGGTCGGTGAGGATGTCGCGCAGGCGCTCGAACTTGCGACGGCGGCGCAGCAGCGTGGCGCGGATTTCCTGGTTGCGGCGCTCGACGGGGTCGTCGACCGTGCCGCCCAGGCCGCGGACGGCGCGGGAGAACTTGTCGGACTGCTCGCGCCGCTGCATCAGCCCGCCGGTGTACGCGGCCATCAGCTCCGGCAGCGCGAGCAGGCGCGAGGTGTGGCCGGAAGGCGCGGTGTCGAAGATGATGTGGTCGTAGCCAGGCCTATCGACGAGCTCCGCCACCGCCTCCAACATCGCCGCCTCATGCATGCCGGGCGAGTGCCGCGCCAGGTCCAGGTGGCGGCGGATCTCGGGGTGCATGCGCTCCGGCATTATCGCCCGCATGGAGCGCTCCACGTCCGCAAGGTGCCGCTCGGTGGTGGCGGCGGGGTCGAGCTCCACGACGTCGAGGTTGGGCTCGAGTGGCGTGGGGGCGTCGGAAAGCTGCGCGTCCCAGATGTGGCCCAAGTTGTGCGCCGGATCCGTGGACACCAACAGCACGCGCCGGCCGGCCTCGGCCAGGCGCACCGCGGTTGCGGCGGAGACGGTGGTTTTGCCCACCCCGCCCTTGCCGCCGAAGAACATCACGGGCGCGGGCGCTAGCAGCATCGGACGCCGTCCAGCGGGGATCGCTCCATGCCCATGCGGGTGTGCCAGGCGTGGAATTCGTCGTAAAGCAATGGCATCAGTTCGAGGGTGTAGAAGCTTGCGGGGTTGGGGATGCCGAGCGTCTCCGAGGCGACAAGCAGGGTGAACAGGTCGTCCTCCTCGCGCGCGGCGCGGGCGAATTCGCGGCGGTAGGGGGCTTTGTAGAACTCGTCGAGGCCGCGGGCAATTGCTTTAAGACGTTCGCGCATCCGCCAATTCACCCGGAATCGTCTCATCGTCGCGCCAGGTCACAGCCGGTTCTTTGCGCGACTTCGTGATCGCCGTGAACGCCTCGACGATGACCCAGATGGCGCAGCAGATGATAATCACGTCCAGCACCAGGAGCAGCCAGTTGCCCGCCTCGAGGAACGTGCGCAGCTGCAGCACCGCCGCCCACAGTGACATGGCGGTGACGAACACCAGCGGGATCAGCACCGGCCAGGTCGGGCGGCGCAGCTGCGTCAGGATGATCACCACGACAGACAGCGTCAGGCCCGCCATGAGCTGGTTGGTGGTGCCGAACAGCGGCCAGATCAGCATGCCGCCGGAGCCGTCCAGGCCCATGGAGAACGTCAGGCCCAGCGCGCAGCCCACCGCGATGATGGTGGCCACCGCGCCGGAGAGCTTCACGCCGGCCAGCTCCGCCATTTCCGCGACGACGAGGCGCTGCAGGCGGATGCCGGAGTCCATCGTGGTGGCGGCGAACAGCACGGCCATGGTGGCCAGGATGGTGGCGGACAGGGAGGTCGGGATGCCCAGGCCTTCGTTCATGAGGTCGCCGCCGCCTTGGATGAACGCATCGACGCCGCCGGCGTTCCACTCGTTGTAGATCTCCTCCCACGTCGCCAGCGACTTGAAGCCGGCGGTGGTGGCCACGATCGTGCCAAGTGCGAGCAGGCCCTCGCCGACCGCGCCGAAGTAGCCGACGAAGCGCGCGTCCGTCTCCTTGTCCAGCTGCTTCGACGACGTGCCCGAGGCGACGACGCCGTGGAAGCCGGAGATCGCGCCACAGGCAATGGTGACGAAGAGCAGCGGGAAGATGCCGGGGGTGCCGTCGGGGACGGCGTCGCGAAGCGAGGGCGCCACAATCTCCGGGCGCACGATGAAAAACGAGCCGTAGAGGATGATCAGGCCCACGAACAGCTGCAGGCCGTTGATGTAGTCGCGCGGCTGCAGCAGCACCCACACCGGCAGCAGCGAAGCGATAAAGGCATAAGTGAACAAGAAGATGATCCACCAGCCGCGGTCCGGGATACCCAGCATCGTCTCCGGCAGGGCGAGCGGGAATTGGTCGCCCAGGATCATCAGCCCGTACAGCGCCGCGACACCCACGATGGACACCAGCGGCAGGTTCCAGTTGAAACGGTAGATGGCCTGGCCGATCAGCAGCGCGACGACGATCGCGCCCCAGGTCGGGATCACCGCCGTCGGCGTGGAGATCAGCAGGTTCGAGATGACCACCGCGAACGCCGTGTTCACCATGAGCAGCAGCAGGAAAATCACCACGAGGAACAGGTTGCGCCCGCGCGCGCCGATATAGCGGCCGGACAGCGTGCCGATTGACTGCCCGCGATGCCTTTGCGACGCCCACAGCGCCCCCAAGTCATGCATCCCCGCGAAGAACACGGTGCCGAGCGTGACCCACAGAAACGCCGGCACCCACCCCCAGATGACTGCGACGGCCGGGCCGATGATCGGTGCCGCGCCCGCCACGGAGGTGAAGTGGTGGCCCCACAGGACGTACTTGTTCGTGGGGACGAAATCCACGCCGTCTTCCATCGTGTGCGCGGGGGTGGTGTACGCGTCCGAGAGCTTGTAGACGCGTTTGCCCAGGAATTTCGAGTACAGCAGGTAGCCGGCAGCCATCATCGCCAGGCCGACGAGCACCAGGATGAGCGAGCTCATGGGTCTTCTCCGATCGTGTCGTGCTTCACATGGTCTGTGTCACATTGGTTGGGATTATGGCACACGACACTTTCCTAGGGGTTTCTCAGGGGTTTCTATTCTTCGGTGCGCTTGGTGTGTGTGGCGCCGGCGCGCGGGCTCCACCCTGTATCCCACCCCAATCCCGCCTGATTCCCGCAAACCCCTAGTAAGCTCTCCCGAGAATGCCCGATTTTCGGCCTTACTAGGGGTTTGTTCCTAGGGGTTTGGGGCAGCGGGCAGGGGCCGGGCACCGAGCGGCCCCGGCGGCCGGACCCGAAACCCGGCAAGAACAACGCGCCTGCGGTAGTCTCCGCAGCGGGGTAACTGGTCAAGGGGGGACTAATGAAAGACACGCGCAAGAAAGAGCTGCGGGAAAAGCTGGTCGACGTGCGGAGGGTGTCGTCCGCAGACACTGAGACGCACCGGCGCATCAGTGAAGGCGAGCTGGCGCAGCTGACCAAGTCGATGTACTTCTGCGCCGAGACGTGGAAGAGGCTCAAGGAGTACGAGAAAGCCTTCCTGAGGTGCTACGCAGCGGGATGCCAGAGCAGGAAAGCCGTGCTCGTCGACTGCTCGGCCGCGCGGCTCAACGGCGTTTGGACCATCGCGCGCAACGAGCCCGTCACACTCGCGGTGCCCAACGGCCGCCCAGCCTCCATCAATGGTAGCTGGACCGGGTACGAGTACCGCCACCGGAAAATCCCGGAAACAGACATCATCCACGACGGGCCCGTGCGCTACACCAACGCGATCCGCACCGCCGTCGACATTGCCCGCGAACGCGGCGTGCGCGAAGGCGTCATAGCGATAGACAGCGTGCTCTCCGGCCACGGCGACCACCTCTACGCGGAACTGCTGCACCAGTTCCGCGCCACCATCGCTCGTCTGGCCGGCACGAAAGGGATCGCCAATGCCCGGAAAGCGTTGCCGCTGGCCAGCAGACTTTCGGATTCGCCCTACGAATCCCTCCTGCGCCTGATCCTCGATGCCCACGGGGTCCCGTACCGCACCCAGGCGGCGATCGGGCGGTACCGGGTGGACTTCCTCATCGGCGACAACCTCGTCGTGGAGGTCGACGGCTGGGAAAAGTACGAAGACGTTCCCCACGAAGTACTGCGCAAGCAGCGTGTGCGCGATGACTGGCTCGCCGAGCGCGGCTACAAGGTCTTGCACTTCTACACCGAGGACTTCTGGGGCGACGAAGCCGACTTGATCCAACGCATCCGCAACGCCTGGCCCGGTGCCCGGAGCCTGCTGCCCGTGCAGGTCAAGCCGAAGGCCTACACGCCGACCGGCCCGGGGCGCGCCGTGGCGCTGCCGCCGGACCTGCAGGAGGCCGTCGACATGCTAAGCAGACCCTAGCCCCTCGACTTCCGAACACATTCCGAATACTCTCAGGGTCATGACACTCGCAGCAGGAACCCCACCGCACACCCGCCGCTCATCCGACTTGAGCAAGCGGTCCGCCGAGGTGTTCGCCGAAGCGGAGAAGCACCCGGTCACGGTCACGCGCCGCGACGGGGAGTCGTTGGTGCTCATGTCAGCGCGGGAGGCGCAGGGGCGGGCACAGCTGCTGGAGCTCGCGGCGCAACTCGTCACCGTCGCCACGGAAGGCGTCGGCAGCCTCAGCGAGCGAATGGCCCGAGCGTTCCCCTGGATGTTGGCGCTGTCGCAGGCGGACAGGGAATCATGTTCGCAAGAGCTTATCGACGCAGCACGCGCCTCCTTCGCCACCGAACAACCGCACCTCGCCCTCGCCGAGTTCACCGCGTGGAAGGAAACTGCGACCGCCATCGCGGCAGGGCTCGGAGACGTCGAAACCGACTGGCTCGACGACAGTGAGCCAGTGGAGCGGCCCTGACGATGGCGGCCGGGAGGAAGGGGGAGCTGGTCCCACGCCCCGCAAAGAAGGTCGAGTACGACATCCGCTTCGCCTCGTCCGGGGCGAAGAAGGGGTGGCGTGACCTGGTGGCGACCATGCGGAACCCGATGGCCGATGCATGGGATTTCCTCACCAGGACCCCGACGTCCACCACTTCCACTAACTACCGGCTGAAGGGGGAGCTGGGGATCGTGCAACGCGGCGGGCGCTCGTTCGAGCGGTGGCAGCACAAACCGACGCTGAAGGGCTCGGCGCGGATCTGGTTCTATGTCGATGACCGCACGGTCTTCCTCGAGGCCGTGCACACCAGCCACCCGAACGAGACGAAGTAGCCACTCCCACCCACAAACCCCTAGTAACAAAGCCCGAGTATGCGCCATTTTGGGCCTTAATAGGGGTTTCTTACTAGGGGTCTAGCGGGAAAGCTCGACGCCTTCGTCGGCGAGGACCTCGAGCAGCCCGCCTATCGACGCCTCCGGCATCCCCCAATCCGTCACCACCACACGTGTCACGCGGGTCTCGCGCAAAAGGTCGGCCAGCGCGTCGAGGTTGCGCGGCACCGGGCGAGCGCCGGCGGCCTCCGACGCACCAACGCCGTAGACGGCGGCGATGATGGCGGCGCCGAGGTCCTCGATCGAGCGCACCGGGCGCGTCACAAACACAGCGGGCATTAGTTGACCTCCATTTCGCAGAAGGATTCGTAGTGGTCGGCGGTGTAGAACCACTCGTCGACGTGGCCGTCGCCGCCACCGCCGGTGACGATGCGGCGCGCGCCGCGGTGGTGCACGCCCGGGGTGTCTACGGTGTACTCGCGGTAGTAGTTGCGCGGCTGCTCGGGGAGGATGCGTTCGTAGTTGCCGAAGCGTCGGTCGTCGTTGTCGGGGTGGGGGAAGGGGCCGCCGGCTTCGATGAGGTCGACGGTGTCCCAGGCTTCGTCGGGAAGCGAGCCGCACGCGGGCAGCCCCGAAGTGGACGCAGGCTCGGCCGGAGGTGGCGTCGATAGGCAACTGCTCAAAAACAGGCACGGGAGCAGGACGGATAGGCGCTTCATGGGCAATATCGTGCCACGCGCTAGAGTGAGCGCCATGGCTAGGGGCAGAATTCCGGATAGCGACATTGAGGCTATCCGTCAGCGCGCGCCGCTCGATGAGATCGTCGGCGAGTACGTGCAGCTCAAACCTGCCGGGCACGACTCGCTGAAGGGGCTGAGCCCCTTCAAGGACGAGCGCACCCCGAGTTTCCACGTCCGCCCCGCGCACGGCTACTACCACTGCTTTTCCACGGGCAAGGGCGGCGACGTGTTCAGCTTCCTCATGGAGATGGAGCAGCTGACCTTCCCCGAGGCAGTCGAGGCGGTGGCGGATCACATCGGCTACCACATCAATTACCAGGGCGGTTCGACGGGCGCTCGCAAGGTGGACCGCGGCACGCGCCAGCGCCTGCTGGCGGCGAACAAGGCGGCGCACGAGTTCTTCCGCGAGCAACTGGAGACCGCCGACGCCGCCCCGGCGCGCGAGATGCTGCTCAAGCGCGGTTTTTCCCGCGAGCTCATCTACGACTTCGAATGCGGCTACGCGCCCTACGCGTGGGACCCGATGACCAAGCACCTTCTGCGCAAGGGCTTTGAGGTGCAAGAGCTTATCGACGCCGGCCTGTCCTCGATGGGCAAACGCGGCCCGTTAGATAAATTCCGCGGCCGTTTGATCTGGCCGATCAAGGACACCGCCGGCAACGTCATCGGCTTCGGCGCCCGCAAGCTGTTCGAGGACGACCGCCTGGGCAAGTACATCAACACCCAGGACACGCTGCTGTACCACAAGTCGAAGGTGCTGTTCGGCATCGATAAGGCGAAGAAGAACATCGCGGAGAAGCACCAGACGGTGGTGGTGGAGGGCTACACGGACGTGATGGCCATGCACGCCGCGGGCGTGGATACGGCGGTGGCCACCTGCGGCACTGCGTTCGGCGGCGATCACATGAGCCTGATCCGCCGCCTCATGCTCGACGACAGCTTCTTCCGCGGCGAGCTGATCTACACCTTCGACGGCGACGAGGCCGGCCGCAAGGCCGCCATGCGCGCCTTCGAGACCGATGCGGAGTTCGGCGCCCAGTCCTTCGTCGCGGTCGCCCCCGACGGCATGGACCCCTGCGACCTGCGCCTTGCGCGCGGCGACGGTGCCCTGCGCGACCTCGTCGCATCGCGCGTGCCCGTGTACGAGTTCGTCATCGAGTCGCTTTTGAAGGACTACTCGCTGGATTCCGCCGAGGGGCGCGTGCAAGCCTTACGACGCACCGTCCCCGTCGTCGCCACCATCTCCGACAAAGTGCTCCAACAGGAGTACGCCCGGCGACTGGCCGGCTGGGTCGGCTGGCCGAACCCGGACGAGGTGCTGGAGCAGGTCCGCGCCGAGGCGAAGAAGCCGAAGAAGCAGAAGCGCGCACCAAAGGATCCGGCGCGAGCGGCCGCCGCCGGCGCGGGTGGCGGCGTCGGTGCTGGTGCTGCCGTCGGCCCCGACAGCTCCGGCGCGCAGTCCGAGATCCTCATCCCCCCGCGCCCCGACGACCCAGTGCTGTGGCCCCAGCGCGAAGCCCTGAAGCTGGCCCTGCAGCATCCGGCGGCGGCCGGCAACTACTTCGACGGCATCAACCCGGACGCCTTCACCCACGACGCGTACCACCAGGTTCGCGAGGCCATTACCGCCGCCGGCGGCTGCGCCCGCGCCGGGGCTGCCGCAGCCGCCGCGGGTGCGGGCGCGCCGGGCACCGGCTCCGCGCCGGGCGCCACCCCCGACAACACCGCCGCTGGCGCCCCAGACGCCTCGAACTTCCTCGCTGCGGTCGCCGGCGAGATGCGCGACTACGCCGGCCGCAACTTCGTTTCCGAGCTGGCCGTCGAACCCATCCACGCCGACGACCTCTACGAATACGCCGACTCCGTGCTCTCGCGCCTGCAGGAAACACGCGTGGGCCAGCAGATCGCGCAGCTGAAATCCCAGCTCCAGCGCATGAGGCCTTCCGACGACGAGGAGGCTTACAACGCCCTCTTCTCCGACCTCGTCGCGCTTGAGCAGGCCCGCCGCGACCTCAACGACCGCGCCTTCCGCGGCAACCGGTAGCACCCGAGGAGCTCGATCTTGCGTTTGTTTTACTTTGACGATTCCGGTTCGCGGGTTCCAGGGAAGGGGAAACCGTTTTTTGTTCTCGCAGGATTCGGGATCGACAGCGACGATCTGCCTTTGCTGAAAAAGGCAGTAACCCAGCAAGCTCGCTTCTACGGGATGGAGCTTGGCTACCCGACTGAGTTGAAGTTTCATCACGTTGCAACTCTCAGGGATAACAAGCCAACAAAACCTCAGTGGATGCTTCGCTCGGGATTGACGGAGATGAATCAACGAAGGGCTTTGGTCTATTCCTGTCTCCGAGCAGCCTTATCTATTCCGTCCGCTGAAGCTCTCTGCGTTGGGGTTAACAAAGAGCGCTTAAGTGGCGATCAAAGCGCAATTTCGGAAGCGCTGACGCTCCTGCTGGAGAGAGTTCAGTTGAACTGCCAAAAGCATGGAACTTCCGGGCTCGTATTGATGGACGAAGAGCGAAAGGAAGACAAAGCCCTTCGCGAAAGTTTGCGTCAGGGCTCACCATTTTTTCAATATGACCGAATCGCCGACACCATCGCATTTATGCCGTCTGAGGAAAGTATTGGCATCCAGATAGCAGACCTCGTGGCCGGTGGATTTTCAAGGCATATAAACCACGGCGACCCAGGGTATCTAAGAACATTTGCAAGGTCTGCGGTCGGATACCCGCACTCGGTCATCGGAAGAGGCCTCAAGGTTCTCAGCAACCTGGACACTGTCCAAATGCCTGCAGCACGCACTGCACCATGGACTACCCAAGACCGAGAAGTTCACGGCTGGGAAATGCAGTTCACACAGAAACAAAAGCTGGAGTGGAAAAGCGATGGAACTCCAAACCTCATTTTCCCGTTCGACACTGACAGTCGATAAAGGGAAAGAGACCGAGTGCATTGCTGCAACGGGGTACGTAGCGCCCCTCTCGGTCTATCTCGAATGATAATGATTGGGTGGGTGTGAGGTCAAGGCCCAGCGCATGCGGCCTTCCGACGACGAGCAGGCCCGCCGCGACCTCAACGACCGCGCTTTCCGCGGCAACCGGTAGGGGGCGGGTACACCGAAAATTGGAATGCGGCAAATATTTGCCACATTCCAAAAACACAACATCCGTGGGCGAGTGGTGCCGGACGAAAAGTTGGGTGGGCCCTTCGGTGGGATCTTGCCTACATGAGGAAACCGGTTACCTACAACCGGCTACCATGCAGAAAAACCGCTGGAAGCCGGTTGTGGGTAGCCGGTTTGTGTGGCGGCGAGTGCGCCAAAAACCCCGCCCCCCAAACCCCCTACTCGGAGCGGCGGGCGAACTCGCGCAGGGCCCACTCCACGGCGTCCAACGGCAGCGATGCGTCGTAAGCGTCGCGCGCGGAGGCCAGGGCGGCCAAATACTCGCCGTACTCCTCAGCGGTCCAGTCGGCATCCTTAGCCAGCCCGGCCACCTTTGCACGGTTGGAGCAAATGATCACCGGCTTCGAAGCCTCACCCGACTCCTGCTCCCCAGCCAGGAAGTACGCCACGGCGGAGGCGAACTTCGGCGGCAGGCCAGTCGCGACCAAAGCGCCGTAAGCCTCAACAGCACCCACACCGTCAAGCTTCCGCACAGCCGCCAGTAGCTGAGACGCATTCCCCTTGTTTCGCAGGAACGCCTGCATCTGCATCACCTGGTTGGACTGGCCGGCCACGTAGGCGAAGCAGGCGCCCAGGAAGTCGATGATCTGCTCACGCGCAAAACCGGACTCGCGCACGTCCTCGCCGAACGCGAACACTTCGGAGCGGGTGATAGAGGCGGTGGCGTCGTCGCGGAACGGCGGCACGCGGCGCAGGTGGTGCGGCCACCCGGTTTTCCAGCGGATGGGGGAGAAGGTCACGGAGTCGCCGAGCGCGTCCTGCGCGGTGGGTTTGACGGTCTCGAGGGCTTGAGCAATCTGAGTCATGCGCTCCATCTTAGAGCCCTTAGACTTGCCCACCATGACCGCAACCGTCCTGCTTCTCGACCCCCGCTGGCCCTCCCTCATCCCCCTCCACCTCGCCGGCCGCATCAGCGGCGATGTCGCCTTCACGCCTGAGGTGCCTGTCGACGTCCGCTGGGCCCTCAACGTCGAAGGCGGCCCGGACCGCTGGCTGATTTCCACGGAGCCGGACGACCCGGAGGTCCTGCGCTGGCAGAAAGACGGGGCGGCCACGGAACGCGTCGATAGCCTCGATGACCCGGTGTTCCAGGCCACCCGCACGATGCACGCCGCCCGCCGCCGCGGCGAGTGGGAGCAGGCCATGACGCACGAAAGCCTCCTGCCGTTTCTGCGGGAGGAGGCTGAGGAGGTCGCGCAGGCAATCGAGCGCAAGCTGCCTATCGACGATCTAAAGTCCGAACTGTCCGACCTCCTCCTCCAAATCCTGTTCCACGCCGAAATCGCGCAGGAGACCGGAGCGTTCGATTTCGGCGACGTGGCTGACGCGTTCGTGCAGAAGATGCGCCGCCGCGCGCCCTACCTTTTCGACGGTTCAACCGGCCCCGTGGACAAAGCCACCCAGGACCGGTTGTGGGAGGAAGGCAAGGCCGCCGAGAAGCAGTAGCCGAGAAGCGCTAGCGCAGCGCGCCAGCCAGACGGCGCGTTTAGCGCAGCGCCCCGATGTAGTTGCGGATGTCCGGCAGGTTGGCCTGAGAGGACATCTGGGAGCTCATGGCGAAGAACTGGTCCAGCGGGGTGGCCGGGTCCGGCTTGACGATGCCGCACTCCAGCGCGCGGTCCGCAAGCGCGCCGACCGTGGAGGCGGAGGCGAGGCGCAGGGTGGCGTCCTTGCCCACGACGTTGTTCACGTTGGCAACCAGCTGGGAGCGGGTAGTATCCGGGCCGACCATGTTGGTGGAGGTCAAACCGACGCGCAGGGCGTCGCAGTTGGCGGTGGCGATGTTGCCGTTGAGAAGCTTGATCAGCTCGAGCGACTGCGTCTGAGCCTGGGCGGTGGCGGGGGAGGCGATGGCGGCCGCGGCCAACAGGCCAGCGGCGGCAAGGGGTGCGATACGGCGCATTGGGAGGGGTCCTTTCGGGGAAGAAACTAGGTCGCGGAGAATCATACATGTTAAACAAGTGACACGTGTGGCGAAAGTGTCCAAAGTGGTGAAGAACCGGCTTGCCGGCTGGGGTGGAGGTATGCGGATTGGCTCGCGTAGATGAAAACCTGAAAACGGCCGCGCGAAACCCCAGCTCGACTAACGCCGGCCCGCCCCAAAGCGCCCGCTGAATTCAGGCTAACTGCGACAAAACCCAACGCGGGTATGTGCTACCGGCGCGTTCACCATTCGCCACCACCCGCGCGGTACACTCTCCGGTCATGTCAGCAGCCAGGCGAGTAGCGCGCGGGTGCGGCTGCGCGGGTGTCCTCGTCGCGGCCGCCGCCGTGGTGATGGTGGTCGCGCTGGTGGCGTGGCTCATCGCCGCGTTTTCCACCCCGGACCGCCACGAGCCGCTGCAGCCGGTGCCCACCACCATGCCGCCGCCAGCCGCCGTAGCACCCCCGCCTATCGACGTCCACGGCCCCGGCCGGACCTCCGACCTGCTCTTTGACTGGTCGCAGGATATCGGCAACGCCACCAACGTCTCCGGCCAGGCCATCCGCGCCTACGCCAACGCTGCGCTGATCGCCGCCGATTCGTGGCCGGCCTGCAACCTGCAGTGGAACACGCTCGCCGGTATCGGCTGGGTGGAAACGCGCCACGGCACCTACACGGGCCACTTCAACAACTCCCAGTTAAACCAAGACGGCTACCCGGAGCCGCCCATCATCGGCCCGAAGCTCGACGGCGACGGCTTCGCCCACGTCACGGACACCGACGGTGGCGCCTTCGACAACGACCCCGAGTTCGACCGCGCCGTCGGCCCGATGCAGTTCATCCCCGAGTCCTGGGCGCGCTACGGTCGCGACGCCAACGGCGACGGCCACCCGGACCCGCAGCAGATCGACGACGCCGCCCTCGGCGCGGCCAACCTGCTGTGCAACTCCGGCGGCGCCACGCGCGACTTGGCCACGGAGGAGGGATGGCGCCAGGCGATTTTCGCCTACAACCAGTCCAACGACTACGTGGCCAGAGTCCGCGACGCCGCGGCGAACTACGCCATGAACCAACCGGCACACCGCTAGCCAAACCCGGGCTAAGCTGGTACGCGGTAAGACAGCACTCGACCCACGCAAGGAGTCACCATGGCCGACATCATGCACATCTTCGCCCGCGAGATCCTGGATTCCCGCGGCAACCCGACTGTGGAGGTGGAGGCGCTGCTCGCGGACGGCTCCCACGGCCGCGCTGGCGTGCCGTCCGGCGCGTCCACTGGCGAACACGAGGCGCACGAGCTTCGCGACGGCGACGAGCGCTACGCCGGCAAGGGTGTGCTGACGGCTGTCGAGAACGTCAACGAGACCATCGCGGACGAGTTGGCGGGGATTGAGGCGGACGACCAGCGGATCGTCGATACGCTCATGCTCGAGCTCGACGGCACCGACAACAAGAAGAAGCTGGGCGCGAACGCCCTTCTGGGCGTGTCCATGGCTGTGGCGAAGGCCGCGGCGGATTCGGCTGCGCTGCCGCTGTACCGCTACATCGGCGGCCCGAATGCGCACGTGCTGCCGGTGCCGATGATGAACATCCTCAACGGCGGCGCGCACGCGGATTCGGGTGTGGACGTCCAAGAGTTCATGATCGCCCCGGTCGGCGCGGAGACGTTCACCGAGGCGCTGCGCATGGGCGCCGAGGTCTACCACGCGCTCAAGAGCGTGCTGAAGTCCAAGGACCTGTCCACGGGTCTTGGCGACGAGGGCGGCTTCGCCCCGTCCGTCGGCTCCACCAAGGAGGCCCTGGACCTGATCGTGGAGGCGATTGAGAAGGCCGGCTACAAGCTTGGCGACGACGTCGCGCTCGCCCTGGATGTCGCCTCCTCCGAGTTCTTCGAGGACGGCGCCTACAACTTCGAGGGCGGCAAGCACTCCGCCGAGGAGATGATCAAGGTCTACGCCGAGCTGGTGGAGCAGTACCCGATCGTCTCCATCGAGGACCCGCTGGATGAAAACGACTGGGACGGCTACGTGACTCTCACCGAGCAGCTGGGCGACAAGGTGCAGATCGTCGGCGACGACTTCTTCGTCACCAACCCGAAGCGCCTGGCCGAGGGCATTGAGAAAAACGCCGCCAACGCGCTGTTGGTCAAGGTCAACCAGATTGGCACCCTGACCGAGACCTTCGACGCCGTGGAGCTGGCCCACCGCAACGGCTACCGCACCATGATGTCGCACCGCTCTGGCGAGACCGAGGACACCACCATCGCGGACCTGGCGGTGGCGCTTTCCTGCGGCCAGATCAAGACCGGTGCGCCGGCCCGCTCTGAGCGCGTGGCCAAGTACAACCGCCTCCTGCGCATCGAGGAGGAGCTCGGCCCGGCCGCTGAGTACGCGGGCCGCTCCGCGTTCCCGCGCTTCAAGTAAGCACCTGCCTATCGACGCACCTTCGGCCCCGCCCGTTTTCGGCGCGGGGCCTCCTTTTGGTCCCACTGTTTGACGTTTGTATCAATCTGAACTGACGATTGTATCTCTATGTGTGATACAATCGTCAGCCAAAAACGATACAAAGTGACGGAGGGACGTATGGAGCAAGCGGACGTGCTCGCGACTTTGGAGATGGTCGCCTCCGATCAGTGGGGGATCGTGACTACGGCACAGGCTGGCCGGGAGGGCGTCGAGAGGCTGCAACTTTCGCGATTGGCGGAAAAGGGTGACCTGGAGCGAGCGCGGCATGGGGTGTACCTGCTGCCTTCCCACCAGGCTGGGCCCGAGGATGAAATTCGTGCGGCGTGGTTGTCGCTCGAGCCAAAGAAGTTCATCGACGAGCGCTGGGAGGATGAGTGGCCCGTCGTGGTCACTCACGAGTCTGCGGCGCGCATCCACGGCATTGGGCGTTTGATCCCGCCGAAACTCACGTTCTCAACGGGTAGCACGAAGCAGACGCGGCAGCAGGGGATCCGTATCTACACTCGCCGGGAGTTTGCAGAGGCAGACATCGTCTCAGTAAACGGTCTGCCAGTGACAAGTGTTACCAGGACGGTCGGCGACCTGGCTGAACAAAAGATCGAAAGGGGATACCTGGCCGACCTTGTTGCGGACGCTCTGCGGAAGGAAAACGTGCGTATCGACGACCTCGCCGAGAAACTGACTCCGGCCGCTCGTTCCTACGGGGCGAAAACGGGCATGCAGCTAGTCTCCGAACTCAGCGCCGAAGCGTCTTCCGTGGAAGATATCGTCGAGCGGAGAAACCGGTTCGTCCACGGCACCGGGTTGACGGTGGACGAGCTTTACGACGCGGGCACGTTGAAGGCATTCCAAGAGAACATTGTGGCAATTGCTACATACTTGGAACGCATGTCGGACCCTCTAGAAAAGCGTCTGAAAGAGATTGTGGAATGGCGTCCCAATGGTGATAAGTAGGCGCGAGAGCAAGGAAAGACAGAGAAAGATCAACCAAGCTATCGCGAAGAGAGCGAAGCATCGCGGTCTGCCGAGCGATTTGATTCGCTACCAGATCGCGTTTGAGGGTTTCCTGGAGCGAGTCTTTCAGACGGGAACCGATGAGTGGGTGCTCAAAGGAGGGGCGTCACTGCTGATGCGAAATGGTGAGGGACGTACGACCACCGATATTGATCTCGCTCGGATCCCCGAGCTTGGGCCGCTTGCAGTCATTGAGGCCGAGATGGATCAGATTGCCAAACGTCCCGGACAAGGTCCGCTGGGCTACCGGGTGAGAAGCGTCCAGCTGAAACGACCAGAAAGCGACAATGGCTACAGAGGACCAACCTATGAAGTGAAAATCGACGCGATGACGGGGGCAGTTGTGTTTCAGGCCTTCAGTCTGGACTTGACTGAGCAGCGCCACACGCAACAGCCACACGAGCGGGTGGAGCTCAGACCTGTATTAGACGAACTCATCGCTGAGGAGCTCGCTCCTTTTGTTGTGTACGCTACTGCGATTGAGTCACAGCTCGCGGACAAGATCTGTGCAATGCGGGAGGAGCATCGCAGCGGGGATAGCACCCGTTATCACGACCTAGCGGACATCATCACCATATTGCTCACCCAACCGATCTCGGCGCAGAAACTGGTTTCTGCGTGCCAGCATGAAGCGCAGCGCAGGAGAATCGAGATCCCAAAGGCGATGTGGGCGCCGCAGAATTGGACGACCGGGTACAGCAGCCGGGCAGAAACCTATTTCGGCTTGCCTGATCGCTACCGTGACTTCTCTGACGCGATGGCTTTCGCATCCAGCGTGCTTAACCCTGTGTTGGATGGGGAAATCACAGATTCTCGCTGGGATCCCGACAAACAAAGTTGGCAATAACCCGTACATGCCAGCCGGAGTGAAGCACAAGACCTCAAAATCGGTTCTCTGGCTCGGGGGTGCACCTCGTAGCGTGTGAACCCCCGAGCGCGTCTCGGCCAGCCAATTGCCACTGTGGCGTAGGATCTGCTGACTATGACCAACCCCTCGCGACGCCGCAAAACGCCCAGCCTGCACAGCCGCCCAAGCAAGGTGCCAGTGGCCAGCCGCGACCGGGAAAACGCCGAGCGCGCCGCGCGCCGCAAGCAGCGCGGCAGGGCCATCGCATTTCCGAAGCAGGACATGGCCAGCGTGGTCATCCTCATCGCCGTGCTCATCCTCGTGCTGCTGGCCATCGCGGCCCCGCTTCGCAACTTCTACGAGGGCCGCGCCGAGATCGCCCGCGCCAACGAATCCATCGCCCGCCTGGAGGCCCAAAAGCAGGCCCTGGAGGACGACATCGCCATGTACGACGACGACGCCTTCCTCAAACAGGAAGCCCGCCGCCGCCTCGGCGTCATGGAAGAAGGCGAGACCGCCTGGCGCATCATCGACCCCCGCATGACCGCCCCCGAGGCGATCACCACCGGCAAGGACGACATCCCCGACACCCGCACCTGGCCGGAAGTGATGTGGGATTCCCTCCGCGAGGTTCCGGGGGAGGAGCTTCCGCCTATCGACGACGCTCCGCCCGCCCCCGCGCCCGAAGCCCCAGCGCCAGAAGTTCCGGCTCCGGAGGGACCTGCGCCCGAGCCTGGCGCGCCCGAAGCACCGGCACCGGAAACGCCTGCCCCTGCGCTAGATGCTCCGGACGCGCCCTGATACGCGAAACGCGTGGCCGACGGGTGGGGCTTGTGTGGAACCCAAAGATGGTGCCCTTCGACTCGATTGTGGGGCAGCAGCGTCAACCGTCGGCCACGCATTCAAGGATTCTAGCTGGTTTGGCAAGCAACTACATGATGCTCGAACGGGCGAGATGTCATGGGACAATAGACGCATGAAGCCATCAGACGACCAGCTCGCCATCGTTGCCGAGCAGCTCGGCCGCATTCCCCGCGGCGTGCTCGCCATCGCGTACACCACCCCGGACAACCAACCGGCAGTTGTGAAGACCGCGCCCAAACTCGACGACGGCACCCCGTTCCCCACCCTCTACTACCTCACCGACCCGCGCCTGACCGCCGAGGCCTCCCGTCTCGAAGTAGCTCAGGTGATGAAGTGGATGGAAAACCGCCTCAACGCCGACAGCGACGAAGGGGAAGACCTGCGTGCTGACTACCTCGCCGCTCACGAGCACTTCCTCGCCGAGCGCAACGCCATCGAGGACCTGGGCACCGACTTCTCCGGCGGCGGCATGCCCGAGCGCGTGAAGTGCCTCCACGTGCTCATCGCCTACGCGCTTGCCGAAGGTCCGGAGCGCGTCCGTTTCGGCACGGAAGCCGTGGCCCTGGCCGCCGAGCACGGTGACCTGCGCGGCACCGCCATCCCCGCAGACTGGCCCACCCTCGAGGACCTCGGCATCACCCTTGCCGAAGCAGGGGAGGGGCTGGCATGACGCGCGTGGCTGCCGTGGACTGCGGCACCAACTC
The DNA here is from genome assembly GCF_013978595.1 of Corynebacterium haematomassiliense. GTDB lineage: Bacteria > Actinomycetota > Actinomycetes > Mycobacteriales > Mycobacteriaceae > Corynebacterium > Corynebacterium lehmanniae. The sequence goes on along the minus strand of NZ_JACDTZ010000001.1, from coordinate 1,065,580 downwards.
CATCCGCTTGCTCATCCACGACACGGACACCGGTGAGGTCTCACGCCGCAACACCATCGTCCGCCTCGGCCAGGGCGTCGACGAGACCGGCCAATTCGCACCAGAGGCGATTGAGCGCACCCGCGTGGCCCTTGCGGACTATGTCGAGGAGATGCAGCGCGAACACGTCACCCGCGTGCGTATGGTGGCCACCTCCGCCACCCGCGATGCCGCCAACCGTGAGGACTTCTTCGCCATGACCCGCGAGCTCCTCGGTCAGATCCAGCCCGGTGCAGTCGCGGAGGTGATTTCCGGTGAGGAGGAGGCGGCGCTGTCGTTCGCCGGCGCTACCGCGGACATTGACCCCGCTCGCGGCCCGTTCTGCGTGATCGACCTCGGCGGCGGCTCCACCGAGTTCGTCATGGAGGGCCATGCCGTGTCCACCCAAATGGGGTGTGTGCGCATCACCGAGCGCATCATGCGCACCGACCCGCCCACAGCAGAGGAGACCGCCGAGGCAAGAAAGCTTATCGACGACAACGTCACCACCGCCTCCGCCACCGTGCCTTTCGCTAAGGCGCAAACGTTCGTCGGCTGCGCCGGCACCTTTACCACGCTCTCCGCGCTAGCGCAGGGGCTGGAATCCTACGACCCTGAGCGCATTCACATGTCGGAGATCCCCTTCGACCGGCTGCGCAAGGTGACCGCGGACCTGCGTTCAAAGACCGCGGAGCAGCGCCGGGAAAACCCTGTTGTCCACCCCGGCCGTGCCGACGTGATCGGCTCCGGTTCCACCGTGGTGGAGCAGCTCATGGACGCCTTCGAGCGCGAAGCCGACGCGACCAGTTTCGTCATCAGCGAGAAGGACATCCTCGACGGGATCGTCGCAGGCCTTGTCCAAGACTAGGGGCGGATGCTTCTAGTCCTGATCCGGCTCGTAGATCGTGTCGTCGATCTGCTTGTCCGACTTGCCGCGCAGTTTCTTGCCCTTGCGCAGGTCTTTGACCTCGCGCATGCGCGGCTCCGGATCAATCTTGTTCGCGATCGCTCGGCGAGCAGAGGCCGTGACTTGCTTGGTCACCGGCGAGTTAGCGACAGCTTGCGCGGCGTTGACGATCTGGTGGTAGCGCTTCCGGCCGGCTTTCGTGCCGAGCACATACCCGGCGGCGGCCCCGACAACGTATTGGTACATGGCAATTACTCTACCGTTTTATAAAACCCCACCTTCAACGCTTTCGTTGAAGGTGGGATGAGACGATTGAATAGGACTTATTTTGCAGCTCGCCCAAGCGCAGTTAGTTTCCAACCTGCGCTTTGCCAGTCGGTGACGGGGAGGACGTTTCGGCCGTCGATAAGCAATTGCTTGTCGACGAGCTCCGCCGCCCACACCGGATCCATCTCCTTGAACTCTTGCCATTCGGTGGCGAGGATGACCAGCTCCGTGCCACGTAGGGCGTCTTCGAGGCTGACGGCGTAGTCAAGCGTGGGATTAACCTTGCGGGCGTTGTCCATGCCCTGCGGGTCGTAGACGCGCACGCTCGCTCCGGCGAGCGAGAGCTGGCCGGCCACGGCGAGCGCGGGCGAGTCGCGCACGTCGTCCGAGTTCGGCTTGAACGCGGCACCGAGCACGGTGATGTTGCGGCCGATAACGCTGCCGAGCTCCTCGCGCGCCAGGTCGATCACGCGCTGGCGGCGACGCATGTTGATCGCGTCCACCTCGCGCAAAAACGTCAGTGCCTGGTCGGCTCCGACCTCGCCGGCGCGCGCCATGAACGCGCGGATGTCCTTGGGCAGGCACCCGCCGCCGAAGCCCAGGCCGGCGCCCAGGAACTTGCGGCCGATGCGGTCGTCGTAGCCGATGGCGTCCGCAAGCTGGGTCACGTCCGCGCCGACGTTCTCACACACCTCACTTACGGCGTTGATAAACGAGATCTTCGTGGCCAAAAAGGCGTTGGCGGAGACTTTCACCAGCTCCGCGGTCTGCAGATCCGTCACGATAAACGGGGTGTCGTTCTCCAGCGGGGTGGCGTAGACCTCGCGGCCGATCTCCTCCGCGCGGGAGTTCTCGGCGCGGTGGCCTAGCACGATCCGGTCCGGCTCGATGGTGTCTTTGACCGCGTAGCCTTCGCGGAGGAACTCCGGGTTCCACGCGATCTCGACGCTGGCTTTGTTGCCGTGCTCGGCGGCAAGTTCGTCGGCGCGCTGCTGCAGCGCGGCGGCAGTGCCGACCGGGACGGTGGACTTACCCAGGATCAGGTGCTCGCCCTCGAGCTGGGGCACCAGATTGTCGATAACAGCTTCGACGTAGCGGGTGTCCGCCGCGTAGGAGCCGCGCTGCTGCGGGGTGCCCACACCGATGAAGTGCACGTTCGCGAAGGTGGCGGCCTCGGCGTAGTCCGTCGTAAAGCCAAGGCGGCCTGCTTCGATGTTGCGCTCGAGCACCTCGGGCAAGCCCGGCTCGTAGAACGGCACCTTGGAGTTCTTCAGCGCCTCAATCTTGGATTCGTCAACGTCCACACCCAGCACCTCGTGGCCCAATTCAGCCATGCACGCCGCGTGCGTCGCGCCGAGGTAACCAGTGCCAATCACAGTCATCTGCATGGTGTCTATTATGCACCCTGGTACCCATTCAATGCCATGGCATCGGACTTTTGATGTTTGCCCCCTCTATAAAGTGAGGCTTTTAGAGTAGAGGGGCCTATTAGCTGAGACGTTTGTGGACATACAGTTAAAGAATATTTGATGACGAGGTGTAGGCCCGAGGGTTTACACGATAGGAGGCTTCATGAGGGCAAAGCCAAGAATATTAGTTGTCTACGGGACCAGGCCCGAGGCGATTAAGCTTGCTCCGGTAATTGGAGCACTGCGCGATGATTCCCGGCATGACTGCATAGTGGTGTCATCAGGGCAACATCGAGAAATGATCCTCCCCGTGGAGGAATGGTTTGGAATAGAACCAGATTTTCGGCTTGGCGTAATGAAAGACAATCAGGGTCTAAATTCTATGGTGGCGAAGCTGCTAGCCGATTTTAATGACATATTCAAAACGGAAAAGCCTGACTTTGTGATGGTTCAGGGAGATACCTCTACCGCCCTTGCTGGAGCGTTGGCAGCGTTTCATCTTCAAATTCCTGTCGCGCACCTAGAAGCAGGTCTAAGAACAGGAGATCTGAGTTCACCGTTCCCCGAAGAAGGTAACAGGAAGCTGATAGGTCAGATATCCAGCTTACATCTGGCTCCGACGCCGAGCGCGCGAGAAAACTTATTAAAAGAGGGGATTCCAGCGGGCCTGATCAACACGGTGGGCAATACCGTCATCGACGCGTTGCAACAGACATTCCACAGGTTTGGAGTCATCGAAGATCCATGGCTATCTGAGTTAGTTGAATCGGGTAAGCGAATCGTGCTAGTAACCACTCACCGTCGCGAGAATTTGAATTTCATGGTCGGGATCGCCTTGGCTCTAAGAGAGTTGGCCGAGCGTTACTTGGATACGGAATTCGTCCTTCCTCTACACCTAAACCCCGCGGTAAGGCAGCAGATCGTACCTGTACTGCAGGGGCTACCCAACGTTAGGATTTGCAATCCGTTAGATTACCCAACTTTCGTGGCGTTGATGAAAAATTCATATCTGGTTTTAACAGATTCGGGAGGCGTTCAGGAGGAAGCGCCGAGTTTTGGGAAACCCGTGCTCGTGATGCGCAACACTTCTGAACGCGGAGAAGGAATTAGCCAAGGGTTGGTGAAACTTGTAGGAACTAGTAGCGAGAACATTGTTGCCGAGGTGTCGAGGCTCCTGGAATCGCACGAGTACTACGGGTCAGTTTCATCATCGAAAAACCCATACGGCGATGGAAAAGCATCTCTAAGAACAGTCGCAGCAATTTCGGCCTATCTCGGCACCGGGGTTGCGATGCCTGATTTTGCTCCGAATTCTTGAACGCAAAGCTACAGTGCTATCCTGCCTCTGACGGCTTGCGCTGGAATGGCGCGGCAACTTTGTTGGGGCTATAGCTCAGTCGGTTAGAGCCGCGGACTCATAATCCGCTGGTCGCGGGTTCGAGCCCCGCTGGCCCCACCCATTATGGCTGTTTTCTAGTTGATTTGGGAGATGGAAAAATTAGAGTTCTAGTCGTCTCAAACTACTGGACGCCTCAATCTAGCGTGCCTCAAAGACGCTGGTCTTGGCTCACGCAGAGTTTGGTCGAGGCTGGTTATGAAGTCGCTGTTGTGGCTCCGGGGGGAAACGGGCAGAGATTTCAAAAACTTTATGAAGCGGAAGTTGGCACTGTAGGTGAGGATGTTATTAGAGTCTCAGGAGGGGCAGAGGCGGCATCGATAACAGTTAGGGCCTTGAAGCAGGCTAAGGTGGCTGTGAAATCTACTTTGGCAGCGGTAGTCGCAACTCGCAAAGGCAGTTTGATGCGCCCCGATTTAGTAATCGGAACCGTCCCCGCAATACCTACAGTCGCTGCCACTATCCTGATAGCTCGTCTTTTAAAGGTGCCGTATGCAGTTGACATCCGCGATGCGTGGCCGGACCTCTTGCAATATAGCGAAAGCTGGAACCAGAGCACCGGTAAGAAGTCCGTTCGTGAAATCTTGCTTCGCGGAGCACCTTTGCGTTTGGCCTCCTGGATTACAAAATGGGTAATGGATAAGGTCTTTGCCGAGGCTCGATTCCTTATTTCGACGTCGAGTAAATTCGCTACCGTATTAAAACGCCGGTATCCGCTAGGCCCGCGAGTGGTCGTTGTTCGAAATCTGTTCCCCACACGAGCTACAAGAGTGTCTGCAAGGGCTGAAGGCCCAACAGCTACTGGGCTGCGTGTGCTCTACGCTGGTAAAGTAGGGCGAGCTCAGGGACTTGAGAACGCGATTTACGCAGTAACGCAAGCAGAAAAACTGGGAGTTCCGGTTGAACTGAGGATTGTCGGTTCGGGGGCGGCCTTCGAATCTCTGCGACATCTGGCCCATCGATTAGGCGCGAACGTGCACTTTTACGATCAGGTCGGGGTGGACTCTCTGGACAACCATTATGCGTGGGCATCTACTACTCTTGTTCATTTAGCTGACTGGCTTCCACTGGAAATGACGGTGCCGTCAAAGACCTACGAGTTGATGGCTATCGGAATGCATATAACGTCGGTTACCAAGGGCGAGACTAGTAAATTAGTCGAGGACCTAGGTGCTGGGATTGCCGTACCGCCGGATGATCCCATAGCACTCGCAGAGAAATGGAGGTGCCTCTGGGAGACACCGGAGTTATTGGATGTTAGTGCAAGGCCGGCACAATGGGTTCAGGTGCAGGCAAAGGCTAGTACCCAGAGATTACTCGCAGAAATCGCCACCTTGGAATCCTAGATTGAGAAGAAGATAAATGTCTCGCTCGCTTCTTGTTCATGTGATCCTGACGGAAAACGCAAGCGAAATTCCTTACGGAGTCTTGTCCGACGGCTCATTTGTAACGGCGGACCTTTCAACATTCTTAGACGCGATGCTCAAGGAACCGGCCGCAGTGGGACTGGTCAATCTCGCAGATTTAGACACGTTTGAGAGTGCCGAGTCGATGAAGCGGGTGCAAAATGAGCGGATATTTTTCTATATTCCAGCTGATCGGGTGAAAGCACTCGATGCTGAATTCGTACCTGTTCCCGATGATGCCCACTTGGAGAAACAAGAGGAATTCTACTGGGTGCATAGGGGATCGAGTTTTCAGCATTCTTTGGCGGTCGCGCAGTTTGCACAGGATAGTGTCGAAAAAATAGTTTTGCTATCAAATTCTAGGCATCCTGGCCCGTCATCATCAAGTACGACCAAGGGTGCGGCGACAACGACGCTGCCACGAGTTCTACTGCGAATTTATCCCCACTACAAAAGAGTGGCGCCGAATTGGTTGTGGCGATTTAGTTACCGACTCGCTAGAAAGATTCTGAAATGATCGAGCTTTTGCCGAGTGCAGATTTTGAACCGTTGCGTAGAGAAATCCGCGAACACGTCCGAAAACCCGGAGTCTCTGTAATCATTGCAACAGCCGATCGCCCAGAACTGTTAGAAGTGGCGCTGCGGTCGATTGCCAATCAGAACGTTGATCCTTCACTCGTTGAAGTGATTGTTGTAGCTAACGGCAAAGACGATTCTGACGAAAGTATTTTCAGAGACTTCAGAGAGAGCTGTCCGGATAGCCTTCAGGCTAGTTATATCCGCAACTTGGAAGCCGGAGCTAGCAGGGCTCGAAATGTAGGGCTGAGAGCGGCAACGCGACGTTATGTGACTTTTCTTGATGACGATGACTATCTGGAGCCAGATTGCTTGTCCGAAATGCTTAACGCCGGGACGAAAGACTCCATAGTGATCACAGAGATGATCGATCTCAAAAGCGACGGAACACGAGAAGCTAGCAGTTCGTTAAACCTTAGGATCAAGGGACTTCCGCGGGAAGGGGTTCAGGTTTCAGACGTGCCATGGGTCTTGGGGTTTAACGCTGCGAAGCTAATTCCGTGGCAATTAGTCCAGGGTTTGAGCTTTAAGGAAGATCTGAATTCCGGTGAAGATGTCGCCTTCTTCGCAGAGTTTCTCAAATTGAACCATCTAGAAGTAGTTCCAGTGCGCACTAAAAAAGAAGCCGCGTACGTACGGGTGCTAACTAAGTCCTCGATATCTCGGAGAGAGCAAAGTTTTCAGTTTAATGTCGCGGAGCGATTAGCGGTGATCAGAAGGCTGCAGCAGTTGGAAGATGAGGGGGCCCAGCCGCGAGCAATTGACTCAATCCGGAAAGCGCAAATTGGTTTTATTCTAAGGTACCTGGACCAACTCCATTTGCCCAACGAAATCGATGCCGTACTCGACGCTGTTTCAGCGGCTGCGGTGCGAAATTTTCCATGGGGTAGTGTCCCGAGGCCTGAGCCGCGGTGCCTTGTATTCTCGTACTGTTTCCCGCCGTTTAACGACCCCAGCGGGAACGTCGTTGCAAAACGAATTCTGGAAAAGCGTTCGATGGTAGATGTCGTTAGCAACGACATGTCGAAAATTAGAAACCGTGATTCGGGTCTTTTCTATACAGTTCGTCGCTGGATTGACGATCATTTCCTCCTCGATGAGCCAGTTTCCTTTTCAGATTGGGAGAGTATTTCCTCTTGGGGAGTCGAGGCGAGTCGTTGTGCGAATGGGAAATCTACGACTTATGAAGAAATGTACTCTCGGGCGCTGTGGCCTCAGTCTCATGTAGCCGCAGCGCTGTATAAAATTGACCACCCTGATATTTTTTGGACCGCTGAGTTTTCAGACCCTTTGGCGCTCGGGGTCGATGGTTTGCCGCGTTTGGGTCCTTTGTCTGAAAACAATGTGACAACCGTATTTGAGAATCTGACGGGACCTGTCGAAGGAAAGACCTTATTCGAGCTTATTGAGGAGGTCACTCTAAAGCTAGCGGATGCTGTTGTATTTACGAATTCAAACCAACGGGAAGTGATGCTTGATAGGTACAACTCTACTTTCAAGTCACAAGTAATCGCGAAAAGTACAATCGAGGGCCAGCCTATCCCGCCGAAGGAGATGTATGAGCTGGGAAATAACGCTGCAAAGACATCTCCTGTTCGCTTAAACATTGGCTTCTTCGGCTCTTTCTACGCGAATAGAGGAATCCAAGGAGTTCTTCGTGCGGTAGAAGGATTAGACGCGGAAATGCAGTCAAAACTTTCGCTTCATCTATTCACAAATTCCGAAGTCGACTTGGACCAGTTTGATCTGGGACGAACCGAGTTACGCACTTATCAGCCGGTGCCCTATGCTGACTTTCTGGCTACGGCTAATACCATGGACATTTTACTCGTACAAGATACTGAAGATTTAGGAGCCTTTACAAAGAATCCTTTCCTCCCTTCGAAGCTTTCCGATTATCGGGGGGCTAGCGCTAGAATTTGGGGAATCTGTGCAAAGAACTCTCCGCTGAGCTCGGAGGTCGTGGACTATCGCTCTAACATTAATTGTCAAAGAGAGATGGTTGACGCGCTTCATGAGATGATCGACGATCACACCCTAGGGTGATCGTAGGAAGTAGAATCAAGTGCCCAATAACTCTGGTAACTCTAAGTCTTCTGAAGTTTTTCACCTGGATTCAGAGATACTTACCGATGGGACCCTCAAGGACGTGAATCGTCCACTTTCGCTTGGCGCCTATCTAACTGAGCTCTGGAACCGTCGCGAATTTGTTTTCGTCGACGCAAAGGTTAAAGCGTTTCGGACTACGAGGAATTATCGTTGGTGGCGATTCTGGTTAGTGGCTAGCCCAGTTTTGGAAGCATTGTTATATGGGGCAATTTTCGGGCTGCTACTACGTACCTCTAGAGGAGTCGACAATTTTGTAGGCTTCGTAATTATTGGTATGACGGTTTTTGCTGTGGCAAGCAGGATGTTGCAAGGCGGTTTTGGGCTTTTGGAAGCGAATCGCCCGTTCCTACAAGCGTTCCGGTTTCCTCAAGCAGCGATTGTGCTGTCTAACTCGATTAGATATGCCATTGATACTGCACCTTCATTCTATATCGCAGTAGTTGCAGCTATCGCTTTTCAACCTGGGCAACCGCTCCGTTGGACGTTGCTTTTGGTAGTACCCTTGCATATTCTTGTTCTAGTGTTTGGCACTGGGTTAATGTTTGCATCTGCAAGACTGACCGCGAGCATTCCGGACTCGAGAGCATTGTTGGATCTATTTGTGCGAGGTTGGATGTTTGCGTCGGGCATTTTTTACCCGTTGGAACGCTTCGCGACTGATGGGAGGGTTTATCAGATCTTTCTGAACAACCCAGCCTATCGTTTCATTGATGCGATACGGCTAGCAGTTATGGATGGAGTGGCACCGACTATCGGGGAGTGGGGATATCTTGCAGCGTGGTCGTTCGGTGCGTTGTTGGTCGGGCTATTTTATTTTTGGATTGGAGAGGCCAAGTATGCCGCCAGTCTCTAGCGTGAATACGCCCTCGCCATGTGACCGAGTGGCGCTGGTCTTGGAGGGTGCTTCGAAGTCATTTGTTGTTTCCGACTCGGGGTCAAACGATGCTCGAAGAAAAAAGGGAACAAAAACATCGCGTGTTGTGGAATCCCTCAAGCCTACGACCCTAGTTGTAAAAACCGGTGAATCTGTAGGCGTTGTCGGTCATAATGGATCAGGGAAATCGACATTACTAAAAGTCATCGCGGGAACGGAGCCCCCAACCACGGGTAGGGTACTCGTAAGCGCGCAACCGACACTCCTTGGAGTTGCACCTGCCCTGCAGCCATATTTGTCGGGTAGGCAAAATGTCGTGTTAGGTTTGCTTGCTTTAGGGGTTCCGCTCGGCGAAGCTCGATCACTTGAGCCGGAGATTGCTGATTGGGCGGACATTGGTGATGCCATCGACCGTCCACTCAAGACCTATTCTGCGGGCCAGTCCGCTAGGCTGGCTTTTGCGATTTCAACCGCAGTTGATCCTGAGATTTTGCTTATTGACGAAGCCCTGTCAACCGGTGACGCCGCGTTCGCCAACAAGGCAAGACTCCGGATGGAGGGGCTTTTAGCGGAAGCCAAGAACGTATTTCTTGTTTCGCACGTCGCCGACCAGATTCTCGACACGTGTTCTCGCGCGATCTGGATGCATCGCGGCGAAATGATTATGGACGGCGCCTCTAAAGATACAGTTGCTGCATATAAAGATTGGTCGAAGAACGCCAGTAATGCGCGAGGTCAGGAAATTCTAGAGGAGGCCAAAGCGACTTTTTCCCCAATGAGAATCGAATGGGAGGATTGAGATATGCGTAAAGGGACAATTGCTTTCAAGCTTGATGATTGGGACGGTCAGCTTTTGCAGTTAGACGTCTCCCACAGCGGTTCTGAAACACAGCTTTGGTTTAAAGCGGATCGTCCGTTCGCATTGGACGGTGATGCTCTTGCGATTGCGTTAAGTACGTTATGCGGGAGAGAATTTTCAAAAATTGATTACGGGTTCGAGGTAAGCGCCCTAGTTGCCAATGGGATTGCAGCGTGGACAGGTTCCCACGTAGAGGTTGAAGAAACTGTAGATGAGTTTGAGCATTTCGAACGCACTGCTGATAACGCTGTGCTGAATTTTAGCGGAGGATTTGACTCCTTAGCGGCTCTCCAACTCTTGCCAAGTGGGAGCGAGTTAGTCTCGATGGACTTTGGAGGGAGATTCGCACGTGAACGTAGGTTTTTCTCAAAATTTGAAACACGAATCATCTCGACAAATCTTGTCAGCACGGATTTGAGAAAGAATAGTTGGTCCTTCATGGGGATGGGACCTCTTCTGCTTTCGAGATCAATACAATCCAAGTACTTCTCGTTCGGATCCATTCTAGAAGCCGGCGGCTTGAGGCTGCGGGAGCCCATGAAGGCGAATGCTACCTTTCCTCCATTTGCCCTCGCGGGTTATCAAAATGCCGCGCCGGTCTCAGGGATCTCTGAGGCTGGCACTGTAAAAATTTTGATGCACTCTTGCCCAGACTATATAGCAGAATCACTGTCTTCTCTAGCGTCTCCCGGTGAGGAGAAACTGCACCGAAAAATCGCTCTAGCAAAGGCTGTTAGTCAGATCTATGGAGAGAACCTCGATCTACCTTCGTTGCCAAGAAATCCACGGATTCACTTTGACTTCGGCGACAACTTTGCCGTAGATTTAACTTCCCTATTTTTCGTTGCCACTGGCTTTCCAGAATACGCAAGGGCAATTGTGAGAAATCCCCCAGAGTTGGAAACACTCGGTTTAAAACCCTCAGATTTCGAATTCATGCTCAAAGTAGATTCGAACTATTATGCTGCATATCCTCCTGAGCTCAGAGTTGCTTTGAATTCTGGGATACGTGAAAATGGCTTGGATTGGTACTCGCCAAGTGATTTTGGGGCTGCTGAACGAGTGAAAACGGCATTATCCCAGGCCCGGCAGTGACCTAAAAATTAGGAGATGCTAGCTGATTTTTCCAGTAGCAGTCGTACGGTGGGAGTCCAGTGAACGCGGGCCTGCTAGTTCTTTGCGACTTCACCCGTGGCAGATACCGTGTGAACGCTCTAAAGGACGTATCTTTAGTCGCGACCTCGGGCGAAACTGTCGGCATTATAGGACTAAATGGTTCTGGCAAGTCCACGTTGCTTCGAATCATCGCGGGCGCGGAGGAGCCCACCTCCGGCGAGGTTATGGTCAAGTCTCGTCCGATGCTGCTTGGTGTGTCACCTGTGTTGCGCGGTCGTATCTAGTAACACCGTGGTGAGTATCGAGTAACGCGTTGGTGAGCATCCAGTAACAGTTCGAGGGAGGATTCTGGTGACCGCGTGACTTCAGGGCACGCGGCGTTACCAGAGGAGTCTGACTGTGACTGACTACCGGGCGGTAATGGATCATGTGCTCAATGGCTGGTCTGTCCGCCAGATCAGTGCAAGCGTGGGATGTTCACACTCCACGGTGCAAAAGGCCCGCGATGCGCTTGCGGAACACAACATCACAACCCGTGAGCAACTTCGTGGGGTTGCGGATCATGAGCTGGCGGACTGGTTCGACGATGGGCGCAGCTATGCTCAGGGCGATTTCGTCTCGATCGATTTCGACGCTGTCGCCAAGGCGCGCACCGGGCGCAACAAGGTGACCCTGCAGGTGCTGTGGGGTCGCTACACCGCACAGCCTGCGGGCACAGGCCAGCGGTATTACAGCTACGAGCGGTTTCGCCAGCTTGTGGCCCAACACGTTGATGCAGCTGGGCTGACCGTCAGGATCACCCATGCCCCAGGCCATACGATGCAGGTGGACTGGGCAGGCACGAAGATGCGGCTGTGTGACCCCACCGGCGGGCAAGGATCGAAGGTCAGTATCTTTGTCGCCTCGCTGCCGTATTCGGGCATGGTGTTCGCCTGCGCGTGCGCGGATGAGCGCCAGGACGCGTGGCTTGCAGCTCATATCCGCGCGTTTGAGTACTTCGGCGGGGTCGCCGAGGTCATCGTGCCGGATAATGCCTCGACGGCTTCGAATGTGATCAGTGTCGCGGGCAGGAATCGTCGGGTCAACTCCACCTACGAGGAGTTTTTGGAGCACTACAACACCGCCGCATTGCCGGCTCGAGCGAAACGTCCCAAGGATAAGGCCTGCGTTGAAGCTGCAGTCAAGATCGTCACCCAAAACGTCATCCACGCACTCGATGGCCACCAGTGCGCCGGATTAGACGAGCTCAACGCAAAAATTACCGTCCTGGTCGATGGGATCAACGCTGCCGAACCGTTTCGCGGCAATGCGACGAGCAGACGCGCATTGTTCGATCAGTTCGAACGCGACGTGCTCACCGCACTACCGGCAACACCGTGGCAGCGTACCGAATGGAAACGCGCCAAAGTCGCACCCAATTTCCACATCAGAGTGCACAACGCGCATTACTCGGTACCGCACCAGCTGGTGGGCCGCACCGTGGATGTGCGCATCACCGGTGACAGTCTCGCCGTCTTCGACGCCGGGCAGCGTGTGGCCAGACACCAACTCGCGCGTGCCCGCGGGGTGTATGTCACCGACACCGACCACATACCGGCGAACCTGGGTGATACCCGTGGGTTGTGGACAAGTGAGTACTTCCTGCGCGAAGCCTCCAAAATCGGGCCGGCCACACGCCAGGTGATTGCCGAGCTCATCGAAGCCAAAGCGATCCCTGCCCAGGCGTACCAAGCGTGCCGCAACGTGCTCAACATGGGCAAACACACCAACAAGCCAATCCTCGAAGAAGCCTGCAGGCGGTTGGTGTCCACCGACGGCGCCAGGCGTGCTGTGTCGTATACCGCAGTGAAAAACATGATGGCCGCCGTGCGCAAAGACACCTCCACACGACCCACAGGCACTGACCTTTCAACCAATCTGCCAACAAGCAGACCCACCCAAGACGTACCTGCGCCGACAGCGCGTGACACACGCGGCGCCTACCTCGGTGGTGCTGCCCAGTTCAGCCTCGAAAACCTCACCAAGAAAGGATCTGCATAACCCATGCCCCACCCACAGCCAGCATCAGCATCCGCCCGCTTCCTCGACGAATCAGTCCTGCCGATCTTTACCGATCTGCGCATGACCGCCTTCGGACAAAGCGTCATCGACATTGCCGCCGATCCCGCCTTCGACGATTGGAGCTTCTTAAGACAAAGTGCTCTACGCACTCGATAAAGAGGTAGCGGCCAAGCGCGAAAGACGAGTCAACAAACTGCTCAAAGCATCCCGATCGCCAAATCCCGATGCCTGCATCGAAGACATCACCTACACGCCCGGCCGCACCATCAACAAAGAGCAAATCACCCGACTCGCTCACTGCCAATGGTGCCAAAGCGCACAAAACATTGTCATCCTGGGCAAATCCTCCGTCGGCAAAACCTACCTCGCCCAAGCACTGCTCACCGCGGCGTGCAGAAACGACTACTCCGCACGCTTCTTCCGCACCGACACACTCGCCAACCACCTCGCCGTACTCAAACACGACGACCCGGCCCGCATCACATTCCTCGAAGACCTCCACCACACAGACGTGTTAGTCCTCGATGATTTCCTCACCACCCCAATCGATGCCGCCACCGCACACCAACTGCTCAACATCCTCGCAGAACGCGAACCCCGCGGATCGACCATCGTGACATCCCAGTTCACACCCGACGAGTGGTACAAATCCATCCCCGACGCCGTCATCGCCGAATCCATCCTCAACCGACTCGTCGCCGGCGCCGAAATCATCACACTCGAAGGCACCAACATGCGACTGGCCTAATAACCCCACCGAAACCCCAAAACGCCCGGGTGATACTCGAAACTCACCCGGGCGTTACCCGATACTCACCACACCGTTACTAAACACGTGGTCTAAACATCACCTGCACTACAGGGAGATTTGACCGGCGCTCAAAACGTCTATCTTGGGTGTTTGGCTTTAGGGATGAACCCGGGGCAAGCACGCGAACAGATTAATGCTATTGCTGAATGGACTGAGCTCGGTGAGGCGATTGAACGTCCGATGTCATCATACTCCTCAGGTATGGGAGCCCGCCTTAGCTTCGCCATTTCCACGGCGGTTGAACCAGAGTTTTTGTTGATCGATGAAGCGCTTTCCACTGGAGATGCCGCCTTCGGCTCTAAGGCAAAGAAAAAATCAACAGGTGATCGAACGGGCCGGTAATATCTTTTTAGTTTCACACTCTCTGGGAACTGTTGAGGATATCTGCGAACGTAGTATTTGGATATACCAAAGGGAAGTTATCGTCGATGGGCCGACCGAGATTATCGCGAAGAAATGCCATGAGTGGGCCCGGCTGATGGGAAAGCAGGACAAGAAGCCGGCAGAAGCGTTCCTTCGCACAGTTCAGTCCGAGTACCGGAGGCCAGAGGTCACTTTTGTTAATCGGTTTTAGAGGTGAAACTTAGTAAAGCGGAGTCCCCAATAGTTTTTTGATTGATACTCCTGAATGGGGCGTGCTCGACCAGCTTACATATCAGCTGGGCATCGAACTCTGACGGGCTTTTATCCGTTCTTGAGACGTTTGCGAGATCGAGCGCTTCGGGCAATTGTTCAATATTGGGCTCCCAAATCGAGAAAGCGATGTCCGGATTACGTTGTGCCAATTTTGTGGCGATCTCTAATGCGGGCGAGCTGCGGAGGTCATCAATATCAGGTTTGAACGTGATTCCCAGAAGCAAGACTGGGCGATCGTCATTTCTGGAAATCCGCTCTTCGATCCGATTAACAACCCAGTCCGGCTTTTGGTCATTGACATTTCGTGCAGTTTGGATCAACTTTGTGTCGTCAGGGGAAGCGTTGGCGAGAAACCACGGGTCAACGGCGATACAGTGGCCTCCGACTCCCACGCCGGGTCGCAGAATATTCACGCGTGGATGTTTATTAGCGTATTCAATGACGTCCCAGACATCGATTTCGAGACGTTCTGCTAGAATTGAGAGTTCGTTTGCGAACGCAATGTTGACATCGCGGAAAGCGTTTTCCGCCAATTTAACCATTTCAGCGGTTTCCGCATCAGTTAGATCGAGTCTGCCAGTACAGAAGCTCGCGTAGACGTCTCGGGCCATCGTTGCGGCTTGTTCAGAGACGCCACCAATAACGCGGTCGTTTTGTGACAGCTCATGTAGCGAGTTTCCGGGCAACACTCGCTCAGGGCAGTATGCAAAATGAATCTCGTCTTTGAGTTCGGGTCGTTTCGACGTAACAAAGTCCATCATTTTCCGCGTCGTCCCTGGAGGGCACGTGGATTCAATAACAACCAGGTTTCCCGGTTCGAGAAAGTCGATAATCGAATTAGTGGCGGAAATCACAGCGTCGAGATCTGGAGACTTTGATTCGTCAATGGGAGTGGGAACCGCAATGATGAATGTCGACGAAAGGTGTGGGGTGGTAGACAGCTCAAGCTTTCCTGAGGCTAGACAATCGTCGAGAAGTTCTGAAAGGCCAGGCTCATGAGTGGTTTTTACGCCTGATTGGATTTCGCGTATGCGCTGAGGGTTGTTATCAACTCCTAAAACTTTATTTCCAGCTCTTGCGAGTAGGGCAGAAGTTGGGAGCCCGATGTAACCTAATCCAATAAAACACAAGTCGTAGGACATACCGATACTTTAGTTCCTAGCGCGCAGATTAGTGAACTAGCCCAACATGTTTTGAGAGGGGGAAACGCGCGGGCGTTGGTGTGTCAATCTAAACTTGTATTCAACTAATGCACGACCATTGAATGAGACTCGGAGAAGTTTTTGTTTGTAAATCGTGAAGCCGCTGTTGGTTCCGCTTCGAAGCTCAAGCGGAGAGTTGTTGAAGTGGCGCGACAAAGTCAAAGGGACGCCAAACGGCGGGTGTCCTTTCAGCGTTCTGTCGTTTACGAGTTTCCTATTCCGACTGGCTACCAGCCTCGGACCCTGGTGATTGAAATGGCTGATGTGAAGCCCAAGAGTTATCTGGTGCTCCCGGAGGAGCCGTTCTCATTCTGGAAGGACAGGTTGGGTTATTCGGAACTGCTGGAGAGGGACTACCGCTACTTGGGGTCAGGGCATACCGAAATTCTGCTTGGGGACAGCGCAGCTAAGGGCCCCATTAGGGCCCGCATAGTCCCCTGGGGGAATAGTGGGAAGAAGTTACCGGAAGCTATCTACGTAACACTCGTTCGAAGTACTCCCTCCCCGCTTGGGCAACGTTCGCGTCTAGTTATCGGCCAAAAAGTATAAGGAATTTGTTATGCACGAAAATATTAATCCCTTCGTGAGTGTCGTGATTGCTAGTTTGAATCGAGCTGAGCTCCTCCGAGAAAGCATGACCTCTGTGCTGGAGCAGTCTTTTAAGGACTTGGAGCTGATCGTTGTGGATGACGGTAGTTCAGACAATACGGAGGATGTTGTGCGCAGCTTCGCTGACCCTCGAGTGCGCTATTTCCGCACTGGCGACTCGCCTCTTGGGATATCAGCGGCTCGAAACTTGGGGGCACGAGAGTCCCGCGGAGAATGGACTGCAGTTCATGACGATGATGACCTAATGCTGCCCCACCGGTTGGAACACCAAATAGCGCGAATTGAACCGGGTGTTGACTTCATTTACGGCGCGTTTATCAACTTCGATAATGAGACTGCGGAGCTTCAACTTCACCATGGGCGAAACATGACCTATGGCGCAGCACTCCAAACAGGGTTTGCACCGGGGCATTCAACTTGGTTAGTTCGAACGGACTTGATAAGGCAATTCGGTTATGACGAAGGGCTTGAGAGTGCAGTCGATAACAATCTGGCATTTCGACTTCTTCGTAGCGGAGTTGGAATGGTTCACTCAGGGGATGTTTGCTTACTTCGGAGGGTGCACTCAGGTCGAATTACAGACACCGGAGGGGCTGGACAGAAGTATGCAGCGGAGTTGAATCTAAGGTTCCTTCGCACGAATGTAAATAGCGCAAGCCGAAAGAAGCTTTGGAAGTCCGCGCGATATGACTGGGGGCCCGTTGATAAGCAGTCTTGGGAGCATAAAGCGCTCTACCACTTGCCAGATCACCTAGTTCGTCGGAGTGGTCATGTCTTTCGATTTGAGGCAGTGGACGAGAGTGGGGCAATTTCGGTCGAGAAAGAGTTTAGGTCCTCCATATCTCTGGCGGAATTCTTCGCGTTGTCTGCCGAAGGTTCGTATCTTGGCGAAGTGAGAGTCAGGTTACGTGAAGATGATGAGATTGAGCAGCTAGTTTCGTCTCAGGCTCCTCCTACCTCGAGCGACGATGGTATAGCTCGGGCCATTGCGTATTACATTGGCACTAGTTCAAACGCGAAATATGTCGCTATTGGGTTGGGACATGAAGTTCCCGGAAGACGCTTGGGTTCAGCCTTCGTGCATGAAGGGGTTCACTATGTGGCGCGAGGTTTTGACGATATGGTTTCTGCGGGTCAGCTTCTCGCTGAGTGGGAACGGAATGGCCTAACGACGTGGGCTTACGAAGCGAACGGAACTCCTTGGTAAGGCGAGTAAAAAATGAGTACTTCACGCATAAAATTCGATGCTATTGCGCAGACCGCGCGCTACGGTCTTTCTGTCAAAGATGATGGAAACGATGTAATAAAGCCCCCTTTGATGGTTGATGCCCCGCCGGTAAACGTAAACCCCCACCTCGTTGTCGCGGCAGGTCTCCTTTGGGAGACATCGGTGGTTTCGACAATTGAGTTTGACGGAGCTTTGTCCATTGAGGTGGCAGAAAAGTGGGAAAGCAGCTTAGGAATAAAGCTCGACGGATCCATTTCTAAGAAGGAATACATTAGAGCTGCAAACACTGACCTCTCTGTATCCTCAGACGGATTGATCGCAGAAACTACCCCGGGACGCGATCAAACCCATCTTAAGGTCGTCCCCAGCGCACGCTTTTATGGAGCACTTAAAGGAATTAAAGAGTCGATTATTGCTAGCAACGCGTGGATGTTCAGAGAGTCTGCAATCGCGCAACTATGCCTAGGAATTCTGTTCGCGGACGAGTTTATGGCGCGCTCTATCTCCGTAGAGGGGAAGTTGCGGGATGTCGACATTGAAAGGGCTCGAGTGGTATTGGAACCTCTTTCCATCGACGTAGACTGTGAGGAGATTGGTGAATTCGATGTCTGATGCGACTGTTTATATTGTCCAGAGTGTTCGTCAACCGCGCACTGTCTCAGCTGAGCGGGTGACCTCATCCTTGGTTCGCGCTATAGCAGACCAGGGGATTAGGTTTGACTTTCTCACGGACTTGGAAGTTGAAACGTTTTCTCCGCCATTTGGGAACTGCTTCTTCATTTGTTCGGACACGAAAGCGATGGCGAAAATCAAGGGGCGGTTCAAGGATCGGTTTGGGATCCGAACCCTCTTAATTCTTTGTCCGGATAGCTTCCCGTCTGTAGCTGCGGAGAATGATGAACTTTTGGCAGACGCAAAGAAGGTGCTAGGTCGGGACGACGCCGTGCTCACAGACAGCGAATTGTCTCGATACGTTATCGAGATGTTTATGAGCCATATGCGTATACCTGTTGAGGTAGTCGCATGTAATGCTGGTGAGGAATCGGATCCGACACATATTGCCGATAGAAAAGTCGAAAGCTGGTCGTTTTCACGATCTAAATTGGATCCGTCCGGAGCTAAGCTCCAGGCTCCAGGGCTAAGTTGGTCCCGATCGGAAGAAGTTCCGTTGGCTTCTCCGAGCGTGGCGCCGGAAAAGATGTCGCTGGATGAAAGTGGGCGACGAAACAACTGTGAACTTGTTTCACGCTTGTTTACCTCCCAGTTATCCACCGATAGTCCTCTATCGGTAGGGGTGCTGGGGCACAAGTTGACTTTCATTGATGAATTAGCTGGAGCTCTAGCTCAGTCCACTGGATCGAAAGTAGAATTGGACGAATGGAAATACCTCTCTGGACCGTCTGACAGAAAACGAGCTAAGAGGCTGCTCAAAGAATCTGACGTGATCATTGGCGAATGGGCTCGTCCGAACAATGTTTGGATTCAGGAAAATGCGCCATCCAACACTCCCCTAATTGTTCGCGCACACCGGTACGAAGTAACAACCGATTTTCCCCGGGCTATTGATATGGATCGGTTTAGTGCAGCGGTGGTGATTGTGCCCTGGGTCGGGCGTGCGTTGGTCCAAGAATTTGGTTGGCCAGCAGAAAAAATGGTCTATATACCGAATTTTGTTAACAAAACCTATTTCCGGCGGAACAAACTCGACGGTGCAAACTTTACACTCGGTATCGCTGGAATCACGCCGCATCTCAAACGGCTCGATCTCGCTTTTGACTTACTCGCCGCTTTGAGAGAGATAGATCCAAGATTCAATTTGCGCGTTCGAGGAGGTGACCCCACAAAGCATCCACATTGGGCCACAGATCCCGCGATGCGGGACCAGTGGAGCTCGATCCAGGCTCGCTTACGGTTCGACCCGCGTATCAGAAACGGTGTGCATTTCGATCGACAAGGTCGGGATATGGCTAGTTGGTTTCAACAAATCGGGTTTGTCCTCTCGATGTCCGATCTTGAGGGCTCCCACGTTGCCTTGGCAGAAGGGACTGTATCTGGCGCGATTCCCGTGGCTCGGCGATGGCCTGGCATTGAGACGTTATGGCCTGAGAGCGCCATTTTTGACGAGATCGGTGATGCAGTCGAGCACATCAGGGACTGTAGCGAAATTACGGTGTTTAACGAGGTCTCAGCACGGATGTCTACGCTAAAGTCCTTGGATTCGACCTTGGTACTGCAGGCTTGGTGGCATCTTCTGAATGGCCGGGTTGAAGATGCGAAAAATGTTTTTGGTCCTGTGGATTGGTTTGCGCCTATATACGAGGGCATTCCAGACGTTGAGGCTCATCCGTAGATTGCCGATACTTTAGAAATTCTAGAGAAAATGAAGATGACATCTGTTTTTTCCCGCAGCCTCGCTCACCCAAACGTTCCTCCAGTGCGAACTGTTGTGGTTCCGGCGGCGGGTATGGGGACTCGTTTTTTGCCGGCGACGAAGACGGTGCCGAAGGAGCTGTTGCCGGTGGTGGATACCCCGGGCATCGAGCTGATTGCTGAGGAGGCTGCGGCGGCTGGGGCCCAGCGTCTTGCCGTGGTGGTCGCGCCGAATAAGGAAGAGATCATGCGCCACTTTGGCGAGTTTTCGGACTTGCAGGAGCTGATGGTCGCCCGCGGCAAGCAGGCCCAGGCGGACAAGGTCGCGCGCGCCAACGGTTTGATTGAGGCTGTGGCGGTCACCCAGGATGAGCCGCTCGGGCTTGGCCATGCTGTCGGTTGCGCTGAGGAAGCGTTGGATGACGACGAGGATGCGGTTGCTGTGATGCTGCCGGATGATCTGGTGTTGCCGGCGGGCGTGATGGAGAAGATGGTCGCGGTGCGCAATGAACTCGGAGGTTCGGTGTTGTGCGCGTTTAACGTCTCGCGTGAGGAGGTGTTCAACTACGGCGTGTTCGACGTGGAGGATGCCCAGGCCGAGATCGACGGCGTTGAGGTGTTGAAGGTGCGCGGCATGGTGGAAAAGCCTGCTGTGGAGGATGCGCCGTCGACGCTTGTGGCCACCGGACGCTACCTGCTTGACCGCGGCATCTTTGACGCGCTGCGCCGTATTGAGCCGGGTAAGGGCGGGGAGTTGCAGCTGACGGATGCGATTGAGTTGATGATCTCTGAGGGCCACCCGGTGCACGTGGTGGTGCACGAGGGCAAGCGGCACGATCTGGGCAACCCCGGCGGCTACATCCCGGCGAATGTGGACTTCGGCCTGCGTGATGAGAAGTTCGGGCCTGCCGTGTACACCGCGGTGAAGAAGATCATCGCCGACTTCGAGGCACAACACCCTGACCTCGAAGCCCAAACGTAGGGCCCCTCTATGGGGGGAATAGAAGTCCGCCAGTCGCAACTGATCTAACTCCAATAGGAGTCCACGAGATTTTTCATTTGAAGGGCACGAGAGTGGAAGCTGTGTTCGCCCGCTACGATTCGTGCTCTTTCCTCGTTGCCTGTCTGAAGCTGGGAAGTCTGATTGACAACGAGCCTCTCTAATTCTTCTTTGGAGTCGACTACAGAAACCCCGCCGAGACCGAGGTCCTGGATTCCTTTAACGTTATCGCAGATGACGCGATGGCCGCCAGCGAGTGCGTCAAAGATCCGGTTCTGGACAAATCCAAGCGCGGCCATTTCAGGCCAATGATCGGCTAGGACGAAACGGCTTTGCTCGTAGAGCCTCGGAAGTTTTGAATAGTCCAGGAAGTCGCCTCCGTATACGTCTGACGGAAGATGTTCGCGCCAGCCGGGTCCATAAACCCTTAATTTCAGATTGGCACCAAGGGCCCAATCAATCATTGGTCTCTGGCGACGGTTGTTTCTTTGTCCAACGAATACAGCATCATATATGGGCGCGCTCGAGTGGTCGACGGGGAAGAAAAATCTAGTGTCTGCCGCTTGCAGAACCGTGTGGACTTCTCTACCGATCTGCGAAGCTAGAAGTTTCGAGTAGGTAGGCGACGATGTGCATATTAGGTCGTAATGCTCAACTGACTCTTGGCTGATGAGTTCGGGATGGGAAATGACCCATGCAATGTTGAGCGCACCTTGCACTGCCTCTGGGTTGTGAAGCCCTAGCAACGCGAGATTTATTACTCGGCTTTCAGAAGGCAGCAATGGTGGAACTTCGTCAGATCTAAATTCGACGGCGAGGTCCCCCTGCGTCGCGAATGCGTGGCGGAGCGCATCGGCGAAGAAAGTATCGCCCCAAAGGTTTCCACTTGGCGTTCGTCGGGCGGAGTTCCTGATGAACCAAACCTTCTCCATTAGCCGCTACCCTTCATTTTCCTGCGAAAAAGACTATTACTATTCAAAAGCGTCTCTGCGATGCAGCCGATCCAAAGGTTAGACGCAACCAACAAACGGAGACAGATTTACGCAAGCCTACTTTGCTTTCTAGTTGAACGGGTACAGAGTGACCAGCGAACTGCACGGTTTAGAATGGATCATATGAAGACAATAGTTACCGGCGGTGCTGGCTTTATTGGATCCCATCTTGTTGATCTACTCGTGCAGAATGGTCACCAGGTAATGGTGCTTGACAACCTAAGCTCCGGACGCACGGAGAACATTGCGAAGCATCTCGACTCCGGCGCGGTTGAGCTTCTAGAACAAGACATTCGCGAAGCCGATTTTGAAGCGATCTTCCGTCGAGTCGAACCCGAAGTCGTTTTCCATCTAGCGGCACAAATTGATGTGCGACGTTCAGTTGAGGACCCGCTGCTAGATGCGGAGATGAATATCACCGCGACTATCCGTCTTGCGGAGGCAGCCCGGCGTACCGGGGTGCGTCGAGTGGTGCACACGTCTTCCGGTGGTTCGATTTACGGTGAGCCGGAGCAGCTGCCGGCTACGGAGCAGTTGCACGTTGATCCGAAGTCGCCCTATGCGGCGTCGAAGGTCGCCGGTGAGCTGTACTTGAATGTGTACCGCCAGCTCTACGGACTGGAGACGAGCTTCATTGCTCCCGCAAACGTTTACGGCCCCCGGCAGAACCCATTCGGAGAGGCCGGAGTGGTCGCGATCTTTTCCCGTAACCTTCTGGATGGCAAGCCAACTCGTGTCTTCGGCGGCGGTACGAACACCCGCGACTACGTGTACGTAGGAGATGTAGCGCGCGCGTTCTATCTAGCGTCCGCTGAGGCTGGTGACGGTGAACGATTCAACATTGGCACGGGAGTGGAAACGACAGATCGCGAGTTGCATTCAGCCGTTGCGAAAGCTGTCGGCGCTCCTGATTCGCCAGCCGATGACCCTGCCCGTCTTGGCGACGTTGCGCGTTCTTCCTTGAGCTACGGGAAAGCCGAGCGTGTATTGGGCTGGACTCCGCAGGTCTCGTTGGATGAGGGTATTGCTCGGACTGTGGAATATTTCCGTAACGAGCCGGGGCGCCAGTAGGGAGTGTGTGGCCAACCTGCGTTGGCCGTGCGATACGTATCGACGCACGAGTTTTTGGAGCAGCTGCGCCTAATGTCGCGGTTAATGCAGTTCGGTTGGTGTTGATTGAGGGGTTCGACCCCTCCATCGAATGGCATTGGCAGAAGGTGGGGCTGCCGCATGGGGGAGATGTATCTGTTCTGGCGCTTGATGGGGCTGTCGGGGTGAAAATGTTGGCGCGTGCCGGGTTGGTTGTGGTGGCGCCGAGTGCGGGGGAACCGGTGGTCGTCGATGCGGACGTGCTTGCGGTGGGGCGCAACGGTGGATACGAAGGAGTTGCATGAGGGAGTGATGCGAGGCGCGACGTGGTTGCGTTGCTCGTCACCCGCTCACGAAAGGGACGTTGGGACATGCGCGATGTGGGCTCAACCGAGGTGTTCTGCAATAGGTCCGGCCGCGGAGCCACGCTGGGCTGACTCGGTTCACCACCACCTGTCTAATAAAACTCAGTTAATTCACATTTAATAATAAGGTAATCCAAGGTTCAATTTCCGCCTATAAGTTCCACTGCATGCGCCCCAGAAAGGGGCGCAACGTATTGCTAAGGAACTGAAAATGGGTATTCGGAAACGGGCGGTGCGCGGTTGCACCGCCCTTGTGTCCAGTGTCGTCATCGCGCTGCCGGCCGTCGCAGCGGTAGCGCCGGCGACGGCTGCGGATGTGTCCGCGCAGCAGGGTGGCCAGGTGGTCATCAGTGAGATCGCAAACGGTGGCCCCGGCGGCTACCACGACAATTTCATCGAGATCGCCAACTGGGGCGACGAGCCTGTGGATGTCAGCGGCTGGGAGCTGTTCCGCTGCACTGGCACGGGTTCGGTGGCGTCAGCGCCGCAGAACACGCTGCAGGGCACGATCGGCGCGGGGGAGCGTTGGGTGTTCGCGAGGGAGAGCGATCAGTCCACAATCGCGGACGCGGACGTGAAACAGCGGTACTCCACGTCGCTGGCCAACGAGTCCTACGGCGCGCTGCTGCGCGATAACTCGGGCGAGGACGTTGACGCTGTAGCGGTCCAATTCCCGGGCACCGCCAACCAGGCGTGCGGCGAGGGCACTGTGCTGGCCAACACCACGGACTCCGCTGCCGGCGAGAGCTTCCAGCGCACCCAGGACACCGACGACAACGCCGCGGATTTCATCCGCGCGCCGCGCACCCCGGGCGCGGAGAATGCCACCGAGCCGTCGGCGGCGCCGAAGCGCGGCGACGTGCTCATCTCCGAGGTTGCGCACACCGGTGCGGACGGGGAGGGGCTGATCGAGATCGCCAACTTCGGCGATCAGGAGGTCGACGTAACGGATCTGCGCGTCGATGTGGTCAACCAGTTCGGGCGCCGTTTTGCGGGGTATGTGTGGGCGGAGCGGATGCCCGTCGAGAAGCTTAAGCCCGGTGAAGCGGTTGTGGTGCCGCGCGATGAAAGCGGCCGTGGCTTCACCGAGGGGGCAGCGGGCGTGGTGCTCTACCACGCCTCCGGAGACATCTGGGACCGAGTCGCCTGGGCGGACAACCAGGATTCCGCCGCCGCTGACGGCACGCCGCTGCCGTACGCCAGCCTGGACGCCGCAGACGGCGTCTCCTACCAGCGCACCGCCAACTCCGGCGACAACGCGTCCGACTTCGTCGCTGCGAAGCGCACCCCGGGCGAAATCGAGGTGGGCGAAGCGGTCGAAGAGAAGTCACCCGAGTACACCCACGAGGAGCCGCACACCACCGGTGGGGCGAACGTGCTGGTCTCGGAGATGACTAATACCGGCCCGGACGGCAACGGCGACATCTTCCTCGAGCTGCAGAATTACGGTGATGCGCCGCAAGACATGACCGGCTGGAGCGTGTACCGCTGCATCGGCACCGGCGTGCGCGCGTCCGTGCCGCAGGTTTCCGCCGAGCAGTTAGACGGCGTGGTGTTGGAGCCCGGCCAGCGTTTCACTGCGGGCCGCTCCGGACAGGCGGGCGCGGATATCCGCGCAGCGCAGGACACCACGTTCGGTATCTCCTTTGCTACCCAGTACGGCCTGCTCGTTTTCGACCAGGACGGCAAGATCGTGGACCGCGTCGGCTCCGCACGCGCGGACGTGGAGAGCTTCTGCGCCATGGGCCAGCCGCTTCCCGGCGTGCTCAACGGCCTGCACGGCGAGTCCTGGCAGCGCGTGGACATCACGGGCGATGACCGCAAGGATTTTGTGGTGGCGGAGAGGACCCCTGGTCGTCGCAACGCAGAGGCTCCGCAGCACCAGCGCGTAGATTCGCCGGTGAAGATCACCGAGGTCACCAACGGCGGCCCGGGCGGTGCCGGCGATAACTTCTTCGAACTGACCAACACGGGCGATGCGCCTGTGGACGTCACCGGGTGGCAGGTCTACCGCTGCACAGGCACCGGGCGCGTGTACGACGGCATGCTGCAGCTCAATCTGCCCGACGGCGAGATGGCGCCCGGCGAGGTGTTCACCGCCGCGCGCACTGGCGCGGACTCCACCGTGGAGGACCCGGACGCGACCTACGGCACCTCCTTCAACGCTGTCGATGGCTTCGGTCTGATGGTGGTGGACAAGGACCGCAACGTTGTGGACTCCGTCGGCGTGTTCGACCGCGTCGATTCCCCGTGCACGGTGGGCGAGCCGCTGAGCGACACGCTCGACTTCGCCACCGGCGAGTCCTACCAGCGCGTCGCGTTTACCGGCGACAACGCCAAGGACTACGTCCGCGCGATCCGCACCCCGGGCAAGTACGACCCGGAGGTTTCGGCGATTGAGGTGCAGAAGCCGAAGATGGGCGATGTGGTGATCAACGAGATCGCCGCCGGCCGCCCCGACGACAAGGGCGGGCAGAAGGCGCAGTACATCGAGATCATCAACAACGGCACCGCGGCCGCGGACCTGTCCGGGCTGCGCGTGGACTACTGCGCCGCCGACGGGCGCCGCATGATGGACCCGGCCGCGGTGGTGCCGGACGGGTTCTCGCTCGCGCCGGGCGGCGTGCTCACCGTGGCTAGGCCGGAGGCGGGAGTGAAGGACGCGCTCGCCACCGACGCCTCCTTCGAGCAGGAAGGCTACGGCGCCACGCTTACCGACGCCACCGGCACGCTCCTGGACGCCGTCGGCGTCTACTACGACGACGTGGGCAAGGTGACTAATGCGCCGGAGGGGCCGTGCTCGTCGGCAGGTGTGCCGCTGGACCGCCGCATGCGGTTCACCTCCATCGAGGAGGCGCAGAAGCACGACTACGCCTGGCACCGCGTGCAGTCCACAGGCAACAACTGGGCGGACTTTGTCACTGCCCCGGCCACCCCGGGTTCCGCGGACGGCCCGGAGTACCGCGACGTGACCAAACCCGTCGACGGTTCCCTCGACCCGGTCGAGGTCGAGCGCGCAACCCGCACCGGGGTGCCTTCGCTTTCCGACGGCACGCCACTGACCGCCACCGGCACCTCCGATGCCGACGTGACCGCGTTTGGCGCGAAGACGGCTGCGATCGACTGGTCGAAGTCCGCCGGCTACATCGGCGCTTCCTCGCAGGCGGCGCTGGATACGCGCGTCGGCGAGGGCGAGACCCGCGCCGCTGACGTCCGCAAGATGGACCAGGCGCAAGACACCGGCCGCGAGTTCCCGTACCAGCGCTTCGAGCTCGCGGTGGAGCGTCCCGAGGACAGCGTGGTCTCGATTGCGTGGCGCGGCCACTCCCGCGACCGCCACGAGCTGCAGATGTACTTCTTCAACCACACTGTTGGCCAGTGGCAGCGCGTGGACACCGCGGCAGGGGAGAACGGCGGCGACGTCACCCTGGTGGGCACCGGCGCTGTCGCCGATTTCTACCGCGACGGCACCGTGGACATGCTGGTGCAGGACGGCAAGCGCGTGGCGGATCCGTTCAGCGATTCCGACGGTGAGACGAACCAGATGTTCAAGACACCTGGCGAGTACGACCTCGCCATCGCTCACGTGACGGACTCGCAGTACTTGACCGAGCAGAACCCGACCTC
Source organism: Corynebacterium haematomassiliense (assembly GCF_013978595.1). Taxonomy (GTDB): domain Bacteria; phylum Actinomycetota; class Actinomycetes; order Mycobacteriales; family Mycobacteriaceae; genus Corynebacterium; species Corynebacterium lehmanniae. The sequence continues at coordinate 1,038,653 of NZ_JACDTZ010000001.1, read as the reverse complement.
GTACACCCAGATGATCGCGTGGCTGGCCGCGAACAAGGACGCGCGCGACATCATCGCCTCCGTGCACACCGGCGACGTGATCCAGAACTGGCTGCGCGGCAACCAGGAGCCGGACCGCGCGGAGCTGGAGTACGAGCGCGCCTCCAAGATCATGGAGATCTTTGAGGACGCCGGCATGCCCTACGGCATCCTGCCGGGCAACCACGACAACGTGTGGGGCGCAACCAACGAGAAGTTCAACGAGTACTTCCCGGCCTCGCGCTACGAGTCCAACCCCTGGTGGGGCGGCCACGGCCCGGACGGCAACGCGTCGAACTTCTTCACCGTGGAGCGCGACGGCGCGAAGTTCCTCTTCCTGCAGATGGGCTTCGATTCCTCCGAGGAGGAGATCGACTGGGCGGACAAGGTCATCGCCGACCACCCGGACCACAACGTGATCTTCTCCACCCACGAGTACCTGCGCCCCGAGGAGGACGCCCGCTCGAACCCGGACAACGGCCGTTGGACCGCCCAGGGCGACCTTCTTTTCGAGCGCCTAGTCAAACCCCACTCCAACGTCGTCCTGGTATTCTCCGGCCACCTGCACGGTGTGCGCCAGCGCATCACGGAGCGTGAGGACGGCACCCACGTCATCGAGACCGTCGCCGACTACCAGTCCTACGAGGAGGACGGCGCCCGCGACGCCCTGTACACCCGCCTGTACCAGTTCGACCTGGACTCCGGAAAGGTCGCGGCCAACGCGTACTCGCCGCGCCTGCAGTCCTTCGAGCCGTGGAAGAACGACCCGCACGACCTGGGCTACACCCCAGAATCCGACGAGTTCGTCTACGACGCCGACCTGCAGTACGACAAGCAGGTGACCACCTCCGGCATCGCCGCCTTCGGCGCACCGGTGGAGCTCGGCACCGCCCAGCTTGCCGACGGCACCGCCGCCGAATTCACCTGGGACAACCTCGAGCCGGACGCGGAGTACCTCTGGTACGCCCGCGCGCAGCGTGACGCCTCCGCCGCCGGTGGTGCCTCCGCCGCCGGCAGCGCCTCCGCCGCCGACCCGCGCTACTCCGACTTCCGCGTGTTCACCGCGCCGGCGGAGGACGAGGAAGCGCCGGAGACCTCCGCGCCGCAGACCTCGGCGCCACAGACCTCTGCCCCAGAGACGTCTGCCCCGGAGACCTCGGCCGAGCAGCCCACCGCGACCGTCACTGCGGCCACCACGACCACGGTGTCCGCAGACCCGGTGACCCACACGGAGACCGCCACCGAGACTGCCACGGCAACCGCGACTGAGACCGCGACCGAAACCGAGCAGGTCACCGCGACCGAACAGGTCACCGAACCAGCCGTCACACACCGCGAAACGGTGACTACCTCCGCGACCGTGGTCACGCCCACGACGCTGACGTCGACCGCGACGGAAGTCTCCACCGCGCCGAACACGACGGTGACCAAGTCCGTGCCGACCACGGTGGTCACGCCGACGACCGTTACGGTGCCGACCACGGTGGCAACGACCGTCGAGAAGTCTGGCGACCGTGTCACCGAACCGGCCGTCACTCACCGCGAAACGGTGACCACTTCCACGACCGTGGTCACGCCCACGACGCTGACGTCGACTGCCACGGAAGTCTCCACCGCGCCGAACACGACGGTGACTAAATCCGTGCCCACCACGGTGGTCACTCCGACGACCGTTACGGTGCCGACGACGGTGGAGGTGCCGACGACGGTGGAAACGACCGTCGAGAAGCCTGGCGACCGTGTCACCGACGAGCAGTTCCCGAACGAAGGCAGCTCCGTGACCGTCGGATCCAGCGTGACCATCACCCCGCTGGGCATTCTGCTTTCCCTGCTCGGCGCGCTGGGGGCGGTCGGCCTGATTGCCGCGCTGCTCAACTACATGGGCATTGACCTGCAGGAGTACGTCGAGCAGTTCCTCGACATGCTCCCGTAAACCTGGCTCCCAGGTGAGGGGATGCGGCTGCGTTGCGCCGCGTCCCTTTTTTTATATGCTCGGCCGCATGCGCAACTTGGGTTACAGCGAAGTCATGTCCGCGGTCGCGCCACGGGTGGCGGTTGATGCGTTGCGGGAGGTGCTTCTCGACGGCTTCGATCCCGCCACCGACCCGCACCGTCAGAAGGTGGCGTTGCCGCACGGGGAGATTCACCTGTTGCCGTCGGCGCTCGATGGGGCGGTCGGGGTGAAGGTGCTGGGGATTCAGCCGGCGGGCTCGACCGTCGATGTGCCGCTGGTCCAGGGGTCGTACCTGCTCATGGGCGGGGAGACCCTGACGCCGGAGGTCGTGATGGATGCCGCGGCGCTGACGGAGATCCGCACGCCGGCGGTTGCCGTGGCTGGGGTGCTGGATCGGTTGCGGGCGGCGAGTGAGCCGCTGGAGTGCGTCATCGTCGGCGCGGGTGTGCAGGGGCGGGCGCATGCGCGCACGGTGGTGGACGTGCTGGAGGGGGTGCGGGAGGTTTTGGTGACGTTTGTGTCGAGAAGTAAGCCGGTGGATCTGCCGCATCCGTGGGTGGAGTCGGGCAGTGCTGAGGCCGATGAGGTGTTGAGGCGTGCCGGGTTGGTTGTGGTGGCGACTTCGGCGGGGGAACCTGTGGTCGTCGATAGGCAGTTGCGAGCTGATGCGACCGTGCTTGCAGTGGGGGCGCACACCGTGGACACGCGGGAGTTGCACGAGGATGTGCTGCGGGGCGCGCAGGTGCTTGTGGAGGATGTTGAAGCTGCGCGGCGGGAGGCCGGCGATGTGGCGATCGCGGTGGAGAAGGGTGCGCTTGCGTGGGAGGATGCGGCGACGATGGCCGAGGTTGTGCGCGGTGATGTGGCGCTGGATCCGGCGCGACGGGTGGTGTTCAAGACCGTCGGGATGCCGTGGGAGGACCTGGCGGTGGCGCGGGTTGTTGCCAGCCAGGCCCCAGCGGCGTTGAAGTGAGCCCTAGGCGAGGTCCTTTACCAGGCGCTCCGCGAGCTCCTTGGACGAGGACGGGTTCTGCCCGGTGTAGAGGTTGCCGTCGACGATGACGTGGGACGCCCACGGCTCCGGCGCCTTCTCGTACTCAGCGCCGAGGGCGACGAGCCGGTCTTCGAGCAGCCACGGTGCCTTGTCGGCGAGCCCACCGGCGCGTTCCTCGTCGTTGGAGAAGCCGGTCATCTTCCGCCCGGCAAACGGGGAGCCGCCCGGGGCGTTCTCCGTTGCGAGGACCGCGGCCGGCGCGTGACAGAGCAGCGCCACAGGCGCGTTGTTCTCCATGCGCTCGGTGAGGATGCGTCCGGAAGTCTCGTCCACCGCGAGGTCTTCCATCGGGCCGTGCCCGCCGGGGTAGAAAACAAGGTCGTAGTCCGTGGCGTTGACGTCGGCCAGGTTGAGCGGCTTCGCCAACATGGGTTCAAGCTTCTCCAGCTGCGTTTTCACCTCTGCCAGGGTGCCAGCGTCGCCGGCGCTGTCATCGAGGCTCGCCTTATCGACGACTGGCGCCCTGCCGCCGGGTGTCGCCACATCGACGTCCCAGCCAGCGTCGGTGAAGATCGAGTACGGGGTCACCAGTTCTTCGGCCTAGAAGCCGGTGGGGTGGGGTGTGCCGTCGTTAAGCGTCCAGTGGTCTGCTGCTGAAACGACCATAAGAACCTTGGTCATTGTGTCCTCCTAAAACTTGACGATCATCTTGCCGGTGTTGCCGCCTTCGAACAGCTCGAGGAACGCGGCCGGCATGTTGTCGATGCCCTCGCGCACCGTGGTTTCGAACGTGATTGAGCCATGGACGACGAGCGGGGCGATCTTCTCTTGGAACTCCTTGGCAAGGTGGGAGTACTGGCCCACTACGAACCCGCGCAGCGTGAGGCACTTGCCGATGGAAAGGTCCAGATTCCGCGGCCCGGGCGCCGGCTCAGTGTCGTTGTACTGGGCGATGGCCCCGCACATGGCGATGCGGCCGAACGTGTTCGCGTTCTGGATCGCGGCCTCGAGGTGGTCCCCGCCGACGTTGTCGAAATAGACGTCGATGCCCTCCGGCGCCGCCTTGGCAAGCTGGCCGTTGACGTCGCCGTCCTTGTAGTTGAACGCCTCGTCGAATCCGATGCTTTTGAGGTATTCGATTTTCTCCGCGGAGCCTGCGGACCCGATCACCTTCGCCGCGCCGAGATGCTTCGCAATTTGCCCGGCGGCCGAGCCCACAGCACCTGCCGCGCCCGAGATGAACACGACGTCACCCTCCTTCATCTCGCCGACGGCGATCAGCCCGACGTAGGCGGTCAGACCCGTCAGGCCGAGGATGCCCAGGTACGCCTCTGCTGGGGCGATGGTGGTATCGATCTGCTCCGCCTCGTCCTCGTTCAGGACGGCGTCTGTGCGCCACCCGGCGAAGTGCCGGACCGTGTCGCCCGCTTTGAACTTGTCCGAGCGGGACTCCGTGACCGTGCCGACCGCAGTGCCGGTCAGCGGCTCATCGATCTGGAACGGCTCGATGTAGGACTTCACGTCGTTCATCCGCCCGCGCATATACGGATCCACGCTGGCGAAGGTGTTCTCGACCAGAAACTGGCCCTCAGAGAGCTCCGGCAGCTGTGCTTCCTCGAGTCGGAAGTTCTCGGCGGTCGGCGCGCCCTCCGGGCGAGAAGCGAGAACCCATTGCTTGGCTGTAGTCAACGCATTACTCCTTAAATCGCTGTTCCTGGAACAACGGTAAGAACGTTGGACAGGGCGGCCGCTATTCCCTCCGCTTGGCTGGGACAAACGAAACACCCCGCGAGTAGCTTTAGCGCTAATTGCGGGGTGAAGGTGCTGGGGATTTCGGCGCGGCGGGTGGTGTTCAGGACCGTCGGGATGCCGTGGGAGGACCTGGCGGTGGCGCGGGTGGTTGCGGAGTAGCGATCGGGCTTGAGGCTGATTGAACGGGTGCTAGAATCCGTGAGGAAGCGACACTGGGGGTGCGGTGGCCGGGAAAACATATGGGGCCGGGGATAGATGGCCAGAGCTAGAGGACAAGGACTGCAATGAGCAGGCACAGCGGGCGAGGTCTTTAGGCTGGACCGCAAGATCCAAGGAGAGCCACGGGGGCTTTGTAGTCCGTTGCCCAGCTGGGGAATGCGAGGTGCGGTTCGATTCAACTCCGAGGAATCCCACTGCCAAAGCGAAGGAGGCTCGCCGAATAATTCAGCTGTGCGAGCACGGTGCCGAGCACACCGATGCGGTCGCGGCGGCGAACGAGGCTCTGGACCGCGCGGAAATGCTGATTGGCGCGGTAGAAAAACAGGCGGCATCGAATGCACTGTTAAACGCCGCGATGATTGAAGAGCGGAGAGCGCTGCTTGATCGTGCAGCAAAGTTGGAGAATGAGGCGCTGCGGATTCTCTCGGTGATTGAACGGGAGGGCGCCGACGGTGGTGATTTGGGCGATGTCTCAGGAATCGCGGATCGTGCTCGTGGCTATCTGAACCGTGCTCGCGAGAAAATTGCTCCGTTGCGTCAAAGCAAACCGGTACGTCGAGACGTGGAGGCTGCTTGGCAGCGCTACAGGTCAGTTAGAGCGCGGCTAAACACGCTGCAACAGGGATAGGGGAGTGAAGCCGAGGGGTGACGGAAGCCGCTGGCGGGCTGCTGCAGGCTTGGCAAATCTTCCCTATGCTGATTAACTAGTTGTCAATTGACAACTGCGGGCGTGTTGGAGGGGTAGAGGATGGCTATTGTCTTAGGCCTGCGAGTATTGGGCATTGACTATGACGATGAAGAACGCATCGAGCGGATCGAGAGCGCCTTCCCGGCGGTTTCTTTCGTCCGGCTAAATGGTTGGACGATCGCGGAACTGCACCTGGAATGCTTGCCTGAGAAGGCCTTTCATGAGGCAACCGATCTCATGCATCAACTGGGAGCTTATGGCGAACTAGAGTTTGTGGAAGTCGTCCCCCACTTGGTGAATACGAGCGATATAGCGAAACTAACGGGTGTGACCCGTCAGGCGGTGAACAAATGGGTTACGCACCCTGATTTGGGCTTCCCCGCGGAGACTGATTTCGTTGGGGGCGGACAAGCGCGACAGAAGATCTGGAGCCTTTACACCGTCAACGAGTGGCTGTCTGAAGTGATGGGAATTGATCTAGGCCTTGAGCTGCCGCCGATGAACCTGGTGAAACAGGTGGACGGGTACCTGGCGCTGGAGGGGGATCCCCTTCTTGATGGGGCGAAAGATCTTCATGCCTCCGGTCTGTGAGGTGTTGTCAGGTGTGTGGGGTGGCACGCGTTGTCCGTGGCTACATTTTGACTACAAAAGACCCCGGAAGCCCCGGAAACAGAAATAGCGACACAGCAAGAAAACATCCCCTCACCAGACAATCCGTCTGGTGAGGGGATGTTAGGTATTTGCTCCTCCAACTGGGCTCGAACCAGTGACCCTTCGATTAACAGTCGAATGCTCTGCCAACTGAGCTATGGAGGAATATGTTGCCGTTGCTTGCGCTGTGCAACGAGATGTAACAATAGCGCGGGATGTTTGACTTGCCCAAATCGGCAGGTGAACGGTGTTTTCTGGGGTGGTTATGTGGCCGGCAATTTGGGTAGGGTGGCTGGCATGTTGATTCCGATAGGTGGATTCCGAGCAAACGCCGTCGCATGGGGACTGACGGGCTTTGGCGTGGTGTGCCTGTTGTCGGCGAACCGTCTCGACGACTGGCGGGCACTGACGTTTCTGGGGCTGGCGCTGGTCGTGCCGAGCGTCGTTTGGCTGGCCGCGGACAAGTGGTTCTCGCGGCCGCGCGGTGTGCTGTGGTGGGTGCTCGTGGCGGCCGCCGTCGCGCTCGGAGTGTGGGGAATTGCGTTGTTCCCCTCGAAGTGACGGGGATAACGCGATAGAGTGGCGGGCATGAAGAAACCGATGCTTGCACTCGGCGTCGCCGCCGCCGTCACCACGTCCGCCGTCCTTGCGCCTGCCACCTTCGCTGAGGATGGCGCAGACACTACCGATACGGGTTCCTCTGCGGATTCGGGGGAGGCCGAAGGTTCGTCGTTAAGCACGGGCGCAATTATCGGCATCACCCTCGGCGTGCTGGCCGCAGTGGGTGCCGGCGGGTACTTCGCGGTGCAGCAGGGCTTGCTGGAGCTGCCCGAAGGGCTGGACCCGGCGGCGGCCGCGGGACTGTCCTCGCTGGTGCCGGCGCTGGCGATCCCGGGGCTGACCAAGAAGGACAATGGCGCGGCTGCTGGTGGCTCTTGCGCGCCGCAGGCGTTTGACGCGGTGGTGCCGGAGTGGCCGCACTTCACCGGGACCAACGTGATGTTCTGCGACGGCAAGTGGGCCATTGCGGGTGCGAACCAGACAGACTGGATCCTGTACTTCAAGAATTCCAACGGCAAGTGGGCCGTGATCCCGACTGCCGGCACGAAGCAGACCGGGATGCAGCGCGGGTGCTACAACGGTCTGACGCTGCGCGAGCAGGGCGCGCCGGAGGAGTTCATCCGCCAGGCGCCGATTTGCACGCCGGCGGAGATTGGGAAGTAGTTCGGTTGGAGCCTGGAGGGAGTTCAATTAACTCTCTGCTTAACTGCCTCACGGCGTACGAAGGGAAGTGAGATGCGGATGGCCGAAGAGGACGAGATGCCGACTGACTGGTTGATCCAGAGGGTGAAGGTCGGCGGCTTATTCGGAAATCTGGAACACGAGTTCGATTTAGATTCCAAAAACACGCGCGCTATCCTCATTGGCCCTAATGGTGTTGGCAAGACGAAGCTGCTGAACCTGGTGAAAGCGCTCCTGAATCTTGAGATCTCAATTTTGCTTGCTGAACCGTTTCGACTGGTGGAAATTAGTTTCCAAAACGGTGAGGTTCTCCGGTGTGAAAGACAAGAACACCCTAGTCAGCTGACGAGATCCAGCTCCCAGTCTGTAAACAGCATCCTGCTTTCCCTGAACTACGCCGACGGTAATGCCGAGTGGGCATTTTCATCCAAGGAGTATAACCAATTCGAAGATTGGGCTGAGGATCGTCTCTTGCTCAGGAGGAGGCGAGGTCCTGGCCCCAAGCAGTGGAAGCTCCCGGCGGGCTTAATGTCCACAGATCGCCTGTTGAACTATTGCCTTACTGACGAAGGTGAGAGCAAATTCGGGCCGGTTTTTGGGGGAAACGCAAGAATCATTAAGGGGTTTTTGGGACATGAGAAAGTCTGTATGGTCGGTGCTGATCGACTCGCTGGCAACGGAAGTTTCTCTGCCTCAGGTGATTCGAGTGCCAGTTCGCATCTGATTTCGGATACTCCCGATATCGTGTCCCACATCCGAAAAGAATTCGAAGATGCGCGTCTCGACTATGTGAAAGTCTCTCAATCGCTCGATTCCACCTTTCCTCAGAGATTGCTGAACGAGCAGGGAGGCGGTGGGCGGCGAATGTTCGACACAGAAAATGAGTTTCGTGCAGTATACGAAGTTCTTCGGGAAAATTTTCGTGAAACGACGCGCAATGTGGGCGTGGATGAAATTGAGATGGCTCCACTGCCTGATCGGCGTTTAGAAGGATGGGAGATCGAAGCGCTGACTCTCCATGTTCTAGACGGGATGGCAAAAATCAACTCGTTAACTGATTTAAGTCAGCGTGTAGACATTTTTGAGAAACTAGTAAATGCGAAGCTGGTCAGAAGCAAGATTGTAGTTGAGCCAACGGGGATTTTTCTGCGGTTCGCCGACGGGCAGTTGGTTTCGCCGCGCGGCTCCAACTTGTCATCGGGCGAACGCCATCAAATACGAATGGCGTTCGATCTCGTCTTCCGCTCGCGCTCTAAGCGTCTGGTGCTGGTCGACGAACCCGAGCTTTCGCTCCATGTTAACTGGCAAGCTGAGATTCTCGATGAGTTCGAATCGTTGAGAGAAGTGAACGATTTTCAATATATTGTTGCAACGCATTCGCCTGAAATAATTGGCGACGCTTGGGAGGCAGTGCGACCGCTGACGTTAAAAAGCGAGCAGGGCGGGGAGAATTGAATACAGATAGTGAAGCCGTGATGCGGGACATCCAGGAACGGTCAATTGAGGCTAGAAGAAACCTCGCGGGCATGCGAGAGAACGGTGGGGATTCTTTACCGCTTATCTTTCCGGAAGGCGAGGATGATGCCACTTTAATAGAGAAAGGCTTCAAAGGTGCGGTCGACATCCGGCTGATTAACGGAGGCAAGCCGAAAAGTCTGGAATTGGCTGCAATGATTGAAGATGCGGGCTTTAAACGGTCGCGAGTTTTGATCGATCGAGACTTTGATGAAATAGTCTGTACCGACGGGGGTGGAGAGTCGGTTGTCATTCAAACGAATGCTCACGATGTTTTCATGGACGTGCTGTGTAGCGCGCCGCGCGTGACAGGGGATGTCGTAGGTGCTGTAAATAAAATAAGATACCGGCGGATGCAGGACAGAGAAAAGTCCCAGCATCAGGCTTTAACTATTTCTTCTGCCCTATCTTTGACTTTTAATTTGACTTGCTTAAGAGTCCTGAATGCGCGTTATGGAATCGGCTTGAAGTTCGATTCATTTCCGTTTGCGGCTTACTTGAGTAGCCCGATGCGAAGTTTGGAGACGGTAGTCGAGCTCGTATTGCATAAATCGAAAGGGTTGGACGGGGTCAGCGTGGAGATTGAAAGGGGAACCGTCCGCGTTCGAAACGAAGAATACAGGTTGGAAGAGGAGACGCAGCAGATTCTGGCCGAATTGCGCGGCAAAGAATGGCGAACGATCGGGGATCATGATTTCTTGGAGGTGCTCAATTTCCTACTCGATGACTCTTGGGGCACTCGTAAACTGAGGACGTTGTTCGAAGCTGAAATCACGCGCAGTGAGGTGCGCAATTGCCCGTGGGGCACCGCGATCAGTGAATTCGTTGAGCAGTGTTCATGCGTCTAGTTCGAGCAAAAGGTGTTGCAAGGTATTTTAGCCCGCTAGCAGGCCCATGGCGAGGCCGCTCCGTGGTTTTAAGGGGTCCTAGCGCACGACGCGGAGAGCTGGGCGAGTGGGTGTATTCGTTCTCGGAGCAGAGCCAGAGACGGTGTGGGGTTGAGCACTGAGCATGAGCGCGTGCAGGTCTTGTGGTGGGAGCTTTGTTTCAGCGGCGATGCTCGAGATGCTGGCGCCACCATCGGGGGAAAGTACGTAATCGAAGATGCGCGAGCGTTCGTATTGCAGTGTGCTGCCTGGCTCGTCCGTGCGGAAGCCGCGCGCGGAGAGGGCGGTCAGGCGGGAGTGGTATTCCCGCTCGCTGAGTTTGCCGTGGTGGTAAGCGGCGCGAAGCATGGCCATGGCTGACACCTTCAACGCGGACTTGATGTTACGCGGTCGTATCTAGTAACACCGTGGTGAGTATCGAGTAACGCATTGGTGAGCATCCAGTAACAGTCCGGGGGAGGATTCTGGTGACCGCGTGACTTCAGGGCACGCGGCGTTACCAGAGGAGTCTGATTGTGACTGACTACCGGGCGGTAATGGATCAAGTGCTCAAAGGCTGGTCTGTCCGCCAAATCTGTTCGAGTCTGCGGTGCTCGCACACCACGGTGCAAAAAGCACGCGATGCGCTGGTGGAACACAACATCACAACCCGTGAGCAACTTCGTGGGGTTGCGGATCATGAGCTGGTGGACTGGTTCGTCGACGGGCGCAGCCATGCTCAGGGCGATTTCGTCCCGATCGATTTCGACGCTGTCGCCAAGGCACGCACCGGGCGCAACAAGGTGACCCTGCAGGTACTGTGGGGCCGCTACACCGCACAGCCTGCGGACCCAGGCCAGCGGTATTACAGCTACGAGCGGTTTCGCCAGCTTGTGGCCCAACACGTTGATGCAGCTGGGCTGACCGCCAGGATCACCCATGCCCCAGGCCATACGATGCAGGTGGACTGGGCAGGCACAAAGATGCGGCTGTGTGACCCCACCGGCGGGCAAGGATCGAAGGTCAGTATCTTTGTCGCCTCGCTGCCGTATTCAGGCATGGTGTTCGCCTGCGCGTGCGCGGATGAGCGCCAGGACGCATGGCTTGCAGCTCATATCCGCGCGTTTGAGTACTTCGGCGGGGTTGCCGAGGTCATCGTGCCAGATAACGCCTCGACAGCCTCGAACGCGATTAGTGCCGCGGACAAAAATCGTCGGGTCAACTCCACCTACGAGGAGTTTTTGGAGCACTACAACACCGCCGCATTGCCGGCTCGGGCGAAACGACCCAAAGACAAGGCCAGCGTCGAAGCCGCAGTCAAGATCGTCACCCAAAACGTCATCCACGCACTCGATGGCCACCAGTGCGTTGGGATAGACGAGCTCAACGCGAAAATCACCGCCCTGGTCGATGGGATCAACGCTGCCACGCCGTTTCGCGGCAATGCGACGAGCAGACGCGCATTGTTTGATCAGTTCGAACGCGACGTGCTCACCGCGCTGCCTGCACCACCGTGGCAGCGCACCGAATGGAAACGCGCCAAAGTCGCACCCAATTTCCACATCAGAGTGCACAACGCGCATTACTCGGTGCCCAACCAGCTGGTGGGCCGCACCGTGGATGTGCGCATCACCGGTGACAGTCTCGCCGTCTTCGACGCCGGGCAGCGTGTGGCCCGACACCAACTCGCGCGTGCCCGCGGGGTGTATGTCACCGACACCGACCACATAACTGCAAACCTGGGTGATACCCGTGGGTTGTGGACAAGTGAGTACTTCCTGCGCGAAGCCTCCAAGATCGGGCCGGCCACACGCCAGGTGATTGCCGAGCTCATCGAAGCTAAAGCGATCCCTGCCCAGGCGTACCAAGCGTGCCGCAACGTGCTCAACATGGGCAAACACGCCAACAAGCCAATCCTCGAAGATGCCTGCAGGCGGTTGGTGTCCACCGACGGCGCCAGGCGTGCTGTGTCGTATACCGCGGGGAAAAAAATGATGGCCGCCGTGCGCAAAGACACCTCCACACGACCTACAAGTGCTGACCTGCCCATCGATCAAATAACCGGCCGACCCGCTGACGGTGCGCCTGCCCCGTCAGCGCGTGACACCCGCGGCGCCTACCTCGGTGGTGCTGCCCAGTTCAGCCTCGAAAACCTCACCAAGAAAGGATCTGCATAACCCATGCCCCACCCGCAACCAGCATCATCATCCGCCCGCTTCCTCGACGAATCAGTCCTGCCGATCTTTACCGATCTACGCATGACCGCCTTCGGACAAAGCGTCATCGACATCGCCGCCGATCCCGCATTCGACGACTGGAGCTTCTCCGACAAAGTGCTCTACGCACTCGATAAAGAGGTAGCGGCCAAGCGTGAGAGGCGAGTCAACAAACTGCTCAAAGCATCCCGATCGCCAAATCCCGATGCTTGTATCGAAGACATCACCTACACGCCCGGCCGCACCATCAACAAAGAGCAAATCACCCGACTCGCTCACTGCCAATGGTGCCAAAGCGCACAAAACATTGTCATCCTGGGCAAATCCTCCGTCGGCAAAACCTACCTCGCCCAAGCACTACTCACCGCGGCGTGCCGAAACGACTACTCCGCACGCTTCTTCCGCACCGACACACTTGCCAACCACCTCGCCGTGCTCAAACACGACGACCCAGCCCGCATCACATTCCTCGAAGACCTCCACCACACAGACGTGTTAGTCCTCGACGACTTCCTGACCACCCCAATCGATGCCGTCACCGCACACCAACTGCTCAACATCCTCGCAGAGCGCGAACCCCGCGGATCCACCATCGTGACATCCCAGTTCACACCCGACGAGTGGTACAAATCCATCCCCGATGCCGTCATCGCCGAATCCATCCTCAACCGACTCGTCGCCGGCGCCGAAATCATCACACTCGAAGGCACCAACATGCGACTGACCCAATAACCCCCGCTACCAACCTAAACGCCCGGGTGTTACTCGATACTCACCCGGGCGTTACCCGAAACTCACCACACCGTTACTAAACACGTGGTCTAAACAGACTTGAGCCGGAGGATGTCTTCGAGGCTCGCGTGCAGGCGAAGGTTTGCGTGAACTATGCCGGGCGGGATAAGGAAGTCGGCGGCGAACTGGTTGGCCTCGTCCTCCTCGCGTTTTCCGCTGCGTGGATCGTCGCTGCTGTGGAGTAGCAGGTGGCCCAACTCGTGTGCGAGATCGAAGCGGGCGCCTTCGGGCGTGCGGCGCCGGGCTAGGAAGATGAACGGCTGCTCGCCGTCCCACATGGAAAATGCGTCAACAGCGGAGGCCGTGGGTGGAAGGCCCATGACGGCGATGCCGAGCGACTCGGCGAGTTGGACTGAGTTTGGAACTGGCTTATCGCCCAGCTGCCAGATCGTGCGCGCGTGACGGGCCGCCTCCGCAGGAGTGAACCCAGACAAGTCCGGGAGGTTGGGTTCTGGGAAGTTGAAGTTGCGGCGAAGCCACGCCAAGAGCGTGCGGGCGTTTGCCCCGGATGCGACTGCGACGCTCTTCTGCCGTAGAGTCGCGCGGCTGCCAGCCCGAAACAGGGTGGAATCCATTGAAGGAACTTCAAGTTCTGGGGAGAGGAAGTATCCGGCGGAGAACCCGAGTGCTGTTTCGAGGCGCTCGAGGATGGACTCAGTGTTGGAAGGCGGTGGCCCTTCGTTCTCCCAGCGAGAAAGCGTTGCCGGAGCGATGTCGAGATTCGCCGCCAGCTCTGCTTTGGTGAGGCCTCGGCGCAGTCGGGCGACCGTAATGCGGGAAGGCGGGATGCGGGCGGAGTTAGTTTCCGCTCGCTCGTGAGATTGTGAAGTCAATGTCATCGCCCTCGGTCCGCTGTTCTTGGCAATGGGGGTGCTTGGCTCACAATAGCTCGGAATTTCGCTTATGATGCAAGAAACTTGAATCATAGGCGAATTTTTGGAAGGGGTGCCTATGCTGCTGGATCTCACGATTGCGAACTACCGCTCGGTGTACGAGCCTGCGTCGATAAACATGGTCGCAACCAGGGAACAGATTCATCGTGAGCGGTGCCCCGAGCTTTCTCGTCGTTACAAGAAGCGGGTTAATCCCGTAGCAGCGCTGTTTGGTGCGAACGCGGCGGGCAAGTCCACGTTCGTCATGGCGCTGACCGCGCTGCAGCGAATGCTGATAGATCCACCGCGCCCTTCAGATCCGATGCCGTTTGATCCGTTCGCCCTTCGCCCAGAGGCAGCGCTCGAGCCAACGAACTTTGAGGTGTTGTTCTCCGTCGACGACATAGTCTACGAGTACGTGCTGGCCTTCGACGCGAGGAGCGTTGTGGAGGAGCGGCTGACGAAGTACCTGTCCAAAGATGAAATTGACGTGTTTGAGCGCGTGGGTGATTCGTTCAGCTTCCCGCTGCTGGAGGAGAAGTCGGAGCGTTTCCCCACCGAGGTTGCGCAAGCACGAGTCCTGCTCGAGTCTGTTCCACCCAAGGTCCCTCTTGCCTCCTTTGCCAGCGAGACGAACCTTTCGCGGTTCCCAGATTCGCTCAAGCTGGATGCATTCGGCGTCGTCCGTGCATTCATCGAAACGGTCCTTGTGATTCCGGCAGGACTTCTGGATCTCGGCCAATTGCAGTCCCAGCCCGACGGATGGGAGAACTTGGTCTCCCAGATCGACGCCGGAATTACCGGTATTGAAACCGAGCACGTGGAACTGTCTGCTCTGGGGTTGGGCGCCGAAGATGCACTAGAGATGGAGCAAGAGCTGCGAAGCAACCCGGATTATCCGATGGATGTGGAATTACCTTCGGGGCGCTTCACGCTACGGCTCAAAGACGATGAGATTGAAGCGGAACGAATTGCCCTCCTCCATTCAGCTGAGGAAGGCGAAAGCTACGGCCTGCGCTGGTGGGACGAGTCGGACGGGACCCGTTCTGCGACGAGGCTGCTTGGGCTGTTCTCCCGGCTGGCAGCCCCGGGTTTTGAAGCTGTCTTGGTCGTTGATGAGTTCGACCGCAGCTTCCACACTGAACTCTCTCGCGCGCTGATAGGAGGATTCCTGGCGAATTCCTCCGCGGATTCCCGTGCACAGCTGATCTTCACCACCCACGACCTTTTGCTCATGGACCCCGAAACGCTGCGGAGAGATGAGATTTGGGTCATTGAGAAGGGTCGATCAGGACAAACCCAAACGAGCGTTCTATCGGATTTCGAGGGGCCGCGGAAGACGACGGACCTTCGAAAGAGCTACCTGCGAGGCAGGTTCGGTGGTGTGCCGTCGATAAAGCCGCTGGAGTTCAGCAATGTCGAATAGGCGGGTGCGCTCTTCTCGTCAGAGAAAGTTCGGGGGTAAGAGCAAAAGGGCCAATACCCGCCCGGTAAAAGATGTGTTTCTCATCGTCACTGAAGGCACCACGGAGAAGAACTACTTCGAAATGGAGTGCTTTCGGGACAAATCCGTGAAGGTGGAAGCGCGTAGAGGTGTGCATCCCCACCCGCCTGCGCTACTCAAGACTGCAGACGATTGGCTGGCCAACCTTAAGCGCGACGGCGACTTACGTCCCGGTGACCAAGCTTGGGTGGTCCTCGATGAAGACGACGCGACGGACCAGCAACTCCAGGCAGTTTTTGAATGGGCTGCCGAACGCAAGGACCGCGGAGTAGGTTTTAGCGTTCCGCAGTTCGAGTACTGGCTCCTGCTCCACTTCGCCGACGCAAAGGGCGCAAGCACGCAGAAGGATGTCCTGGACAGCTTGATGCAGCACTGGCCGTCGTATGCCAAGACCGTTCAACCAAACTTCACCGTGGACGATGTCCGGTGTGCCATAGCACGCGCTGAGGCGAAAGTTCGGGAGCCACTTGATTCGTTAAGGGATTTCGACGAGCACGTCGGTCGGCATACTGCCTCGACCACCGTGCACCTTCTTGCGGAGCGAATCATCGCGTCGCTCTATGGCAGGTGACGGGTCTAGCCGGAGGCTCGTCGAGAAGCAAAGGGCCCGGCTGCGCGGACGCAACCGGGCCTTCGCCGCCCCCGAGCTACACCTGGTAGCCCATCGGCGCGCCGGGGCCGAGCGGGATGCCCAGGGCGTACCAGATCATGAAGAAGACGAACCAGCCCACCAACATGGACACCGCGTACGGCAGCGATAGCGACATCAGGGTGCCCACGCCGGCCTTCTTGTAGTACTTCTGCAGGAACGTCAGCGCCAGGGCGAAGTAGGGCGACATCGGGGTGATGATGTTGGAGGGGGAATCGCCGATGCGGTAGAGCATCTGGGTGACCTCGGGGGAGACGTCCACGTACATCATCATCGGCACGACCACCGGCGCCATCAGCGCCCACTGCGCGGAGCCGGAGGTGATGAACAGGTTGATCAGCGTGACCATCAGCACGAACGCGGCGAAGAGGATCACGTTCGGCAGGTCCCAGGACTGCAGCAGCTCAGAGCCCTTGATCGCGGTCCAGGGGCCCAGGTTGGACCACTGGAACCACGCCAGGAACTGGGAAACGGCGAAGAACAGCACCAGGATCGGCAGGAGGGATTCCAGGCCCTTCGCCATGAACTTCGGGATGTCCGCGGCCTCCTTAATCGTGCCCACGATCAGGCCGTAGACCAGGCCGGTGACGAAGAAGATCGCGGTGATCGGCACGGCGATCGCGCGGATCAAAGGCGACTCCATGAAGCCCTCCTCGGGCCGCGCGAACGGGGAGCCCGGGATGAAAAGCAGGGCGAAGTAGGCCACCAGGCTGAGGACGAGGGTGATGCCGGCCCAGGACAGGCCCTTGCGCTCGAGAGGGGTGAGCGACAGGTCATCGTCGTCGGTGAGGTGGGAGTCGTCGGGCTGGTTGGACTCGTCGAGTTGGAGTTCGTCCTCGTCGATGTGGTCGTGGTCGACAAGGTTCTCGGCCTTCTTGTCCACGAACAGCTCCGTCACCGCCGTGATGATCAGCGACAGCACCACCGCGGAGGGGATGACAAAGTAGATGTTGGCGAGCGGGGAAACTTCGTAGGCTTCGTCGACAAGCTGCGCGGCGGAGGTGGAGATGCCGGCCAGCAGCAGGTCGGTGATGTTCAAAATCAGCGAGGAATTAAAGCCTGCCGACGACGCCGCGAACGCCACCATCGCACCCACCACCGGCGAGCGGCCCACCGCGTGGAAGGCCATCGCGCCCAGCGGGATGATGATCACGTAGATGGCGTCCGAGGCCACCGAACCCGTCACGCCAGCGAGCGCGACCATGAACGTGAGCATCTTCGGGCTGACCTTGTCCACCATCGCGCGGACCATCGCCGCGAGCAGGCCCGTCTGCTCCGCCACGGCCACACCCAGCATCACCGCCAGGATCACGCCCAGCGGCGGGAAGGCGATGAAGTTCTCCACCGCGTCCGTGACCATGCGCGAGATGTTCTCGCCGGTGAGCAGCGATTCGACGTGGATTTCCTCGCCCGAGGCCGGGTCGATCGCGGACAGGCCCGCCTTGCTGGCCAGCCAGGAGGACACCGCCACCACGCCGGCGAGGATCACAAACAGCCAGAATGGGTCCGGCAGCTTGTTGCCGACTTTTTCAATCCAGCCCAGGAAGCCGGACATGCCCTCCTGTTGCTGGTTGTTGTCCTTGCGGTCCGCGTTGTGCTCCGGGGCCGGGCGATCTTCCAGGCCTTTTTCTACTTTGGTTGATCCAGTCATGGTGGGTCTTCCTGGTCGGCGATAATTCGTCGTGAAAAGGTGAGAGCCACCTTACATTTTCTCGACGAAGTAAGGTAAACGAAGTGAGCACGAAATTGCAGATTTCCCCGCGCGATACCCGGCCAACCGGCTGCTTCGGTGCGCTGGCCTCGGTCATAGCCGTGGTCGCCATCGTGGCGCTCGTCTTGGCGCTGACCCGCCCGGCGCTGCTCAATTGGAAAGAGGGGGAGGTGACGTCGACGACCATTGGGGCGTCGTTAGGCGATATTGCCGAGCTTTCTGTGGAGGAATACGTCTTCTCCGACGTGGGCAAATTCGACCAGGAAGGCCTCGAGGTGCTCGGGGTGCGCGTGCCGTTTACCGGACGGAATCTCCTGGTTACGTACGACGGGCGCGTCACCGCGGGCATCAAGGACGCCTCGCTTATCGACGTCCACCTGGCCGACGGGGAAGTCAACGTGCAACTGCCTGAGGTGGAGGTTCTGGAATCCCACATCGACGCCGACAGCGTCAAGGTTTACGACCAAACCATGAACCCCATCAACCAACTCCGCGTCGAAGACGTCACCGGGTTCATCGCCGACCGCGAGGCCGACGCGCGGGAGAAGGCCATCGCCTCCGGGCTTCTCGACCGCGCCGGGCAGCACGCCGAGGAGCTCGCGCGAGCGCACGCGACGGCGCTGGTGGCCGGCACGGAGTACGAGGACTACGAGGTGCGGGTTTCTCGGGGTTTGTGGAAAGGCTGGTAAGGAGGTGCCGTGCGGGGTATCTTTTTCCACATGCGTAAAACTTTTGCCGCGGGCGTTATCGCCTGCGCCGCCGTTGCTGCCGTACTTCCGCCCGTCGCCGGAGCCGCCGAAGCTGCCGATGCGCCTGTCGACCCGGGCTTCTCCCGCGTCTGCGCCGTCGAGTACAACGCCGACCAGGTGCCTGCCCTGGCCGCCGGCCTTAACGCCGATGACATCCTCTACCACTCCGGATCCCGCGCCGACGCGCTCGCGCTGTGGGCGAAGAAACAGGACCAGCTGCGCGCCGGGCTCGGCGAGAACGGCTGGGGCTCGGTGACGCAAGCTGATGACCTGAAGCTTTGGCCCGTCGAGGAGCACACCACCAGCTCCGTCATCGCCGACGACCTGGGAAGCTCGAAGACCGGCACGCCGTCCACCCTCGACACCCCGTTCAGCGCCGGCGAGGTCGCGTACATCAAGTCCGCCGCCTCCTACACCGCGCAGCGCTTCCAAGACTGCGGCAAAGACATCAACCGCACCGAGCCGGCCGCCCCGTCGAGCCTGAACTCTCAGGTCGCGCCGGGCGCCATCGCCGGAATCGTCGCCGCGGTGCTGGCGGTGCTCGGCGTCGGCGCGGCGTTTGCGGCGTCGGCGGGCATGATCCCGGGGGTCCCGGCGCTGCCGTTCTAAGGACACAAACCCCGAGTAAGCCCTCCCGAGTATGGCCGAAAATGGGCCGTAATAGGGATCGCTTACTAGGGGACTGCGGGTGGGGGCGCACGCCACTCGGTCCCCGGCTTGGGGCTCGTGACTGCCGACATTGCCGGGTGGGCGGTTTGAGTTTCTGCGTGAAACCCTTTGACGTTGTACCCCGCGCGTCGTATATTCACAGATGTGAGCCAGAGGTGAGCGTCCGCAAGAATCCTCCGGGCAGCAACTCCGAAACCCACACGCTAGTGTGGGTTTTCGTGTATTGAATGCACGAATGTCCTGGCGCTTCGCCTGAAGGGGGTTTCGCGTGCTCCTTGCGTATCTAGATGAGATAGGGGCACCTGGCGCCTTTGTCTCCCCTAGTCATCCAAGGTTCGCTGACAGCCCAGCATTTGGCTATGGCGGGTTCATCATTCCAGAGGACAAAGCGCGTGTATTCGGGGCGTACTTCGCAGAAGCGAAGAAGAGATTGTTCAAAAACGAGATTCCTGAAGGCCAAGACCCGGGGCGTTGGGAGAAGAAAGGTGCATCGCTCTTGTACGCGAGGGTGTGTGAAGAGCGACCCCAGAATCTGAGGGTGTTTAACTCTTTGATCGGTTCGTTAAGGGGAATGGGCGGGCACCTTTTTTATTACGTGGATGAGAAGCCAGTGGGGACACCGAAGCAGACCAACACCGGCCCAGCAGAATTCGAAAGGCGCGAACAATCTGCAATGTACGAGGCGCTAAATCGGATCGCTCGGCACGCCGACAAAGCCGACCAATCGGTGATGGTGATGATGGATCAGATTAATGAGAAGTCTCGGAAGCAACGCCTACCTCAGATGTACGCCCACATTCTGGGAAGGGCCGCTGACTTCGAGGAAATGCGGAGAATCATTGAACCACCGATGCATATTGATAGCACGCTCTCGGCCAACATCCAGTTTGCGGATTGGGTTTGCGCTCTCGTTAAACGCGCTGTTGAATCCCAACTTGTTCCTAATTCTCGCTACGAATGGTTAGCGGAATCCAAGCAGATCAGTGCAGCACGAGGGGCTTTTACATACGAATCCAAATTGCATCTGTTCGAGCGGGGAATACCAGACTTGGTTCATTCCGATATTTTGGATCCAAGGCGTCCGGTTATCAACGACCCGAGCATGCTGACCCCGGAAAACCGAAGGAAGCTTGAACAGGTGCGTGTTGCGGCTGTCAGGGCGAAGAACAGCTGAAGAAACGAGCTTCTACGTAAGGTGGGCGGCATGGAGCTCGAGAAGTTTTTCAGCAACTGGCCGGTGGACAACGTCGCGGCGGCCCTCGTCGGCGACACGGAAGCCACGTTCGGCGACCAAGACAAAGTCTTCGAACTCGCGAGCGTGACCAAGCTGCTCTCCGCGTACGCCGTGCTCCTCGCGGTGGAGGAGGGGGCATTCGAGCTTGACGACGCCGCCGGTCCCCCCAACTCCACCATCCGCCACCTCCTCGCGCACGCTGCCGGGGTGGGGTTCGACTCCCGCGAGCCGCAGAAGGAATCGGGGGAGCGCCGCATCTACTCCTCGGCCGGCTACGAGATCCTGGCCGACCACGTCGAAGAAACCACCGGCATCGCGTTTGCGGACTACGCCCGCGAGGGGGTCTTCGAGCCGCTCGGCATGGACTCCACCGAAATCTACGGCTCGGCCGGCCACGGCGGGAGGTCCACCGTCGGCGACCTTTCTGCGTTCGCCTCCGAGCTCCTCTCGCCGCGTCTTCTGGACCCGTCGACGCTTGGCGAGGCCTTTTCTAACCAGTTCGGCGACCTGCGCGGCGTTGTGCCTGGTTACGGCATGCAGAAGCCGTGCCAGTGGGGCCTCGGGTTTGAGATCAAGGGCGAGAAGGCGCCGCACTGGACCGGCGACGGCATGCCCGCGGACACCGTCGGGCACTTCGGCATGGCCGGGACGTACCTGTGGGTCGCGGGCGGGCAGGCGTGCGTGGTGCTGACGGACCGCGAGTTCGGCGACTGGGCCAAGCCGTTGTGGCAGGAGACCAACACGGCGCTGTGGGAGGCGCTGGGGTAGGCGGCAATTCTCGGCGGGGGAGTGGGGGCCGGTGAGGTGGGCGTCGATAGGCAAAATGCCCCCGCATTTCGGGTGTAGCCGCCGCCTTTTTCGTGTAGGCGCGCGGCGCGCAGTGTTTTAAACTGCACGCATGACTACGACAAACACCCCGCTACCAGCAGCGGGGCAGAAGCTGCCGACCAATCAGGTCGTGCCCCTGATGACGGCGCTGCTGGTCGCCGTCTTCGCGTTCCAGCTCAACGCCTCCATGCTCGCGCCGGCGCTGCACACGATGGAAATGGACCTCAACGCCACCACCGCGCAGATCGGCATGACGCAGACGGCGTTCTTCACCGCGGCGGCTGTGTTTGCGCTGTTCATGCCGCGCTGGGGTGACTTGATTGGGCGCCGCAAGGTGCTGGTGTGGATGATGATCGTCACGGTCATCGGTTCCGTCGTCGCGGCGCTGGCCACCAACGTGACCATGCTGTTCATCGGCCGCGTGATCCAGGGCGTTTCCGGCCCGACCGTGGCGCTGACGTCCGTGATGCTGCGTCAGGCGGTGCGCGAGGAGAAGCAGTTCGCGTTCCTGGTGGGCATCCTCACCTCGGTCAACGGCGGCATCGCGGGCATCGACGCGATTCTGGGCGGCTGGCTTACCGACGCCTTCGGTTTCCGCTCCCTCTTCTGGGTCATCGGCGCCGCCGCGCTGATCGCCGTGTTCGCTGTGCAGTACGGCGTGGAAGAGACCAAGTCCGATCAGCTCCAGCCCATGGACTGGAAGGGCGTTGTCGGCCTGGTTGTCGGCGTCGGCCTGGTGCTGACCGCCCTGAACATGGCCGGCGAGCTGGCCGCGGCGAACTGGTTCATGGTGATCCTGCTTCTGGTCGTCGGCGGCGCGTCGCTGGTGTGGTTCTGGCGCACCGAGAAGGCCAGCCCGCACCCGCTGATGTCCACCGACCTGCTGTCGCAGCGCCGAACCTGGGCGCTGCTGCTCACCACCACGCTGACCATGACCGGCGTGTTCGCCGTGATGAACGGCCTGGTGCCCAACCTCGCGCAGGACCCGACGGCCGGCCCGGGCATGTCCGCCGGCGTCGTGTCCTGGTGGACGCTGACCCCGTACGCCCTGGCCGGCCTGGCCATGGGCCCGATCTCCGGCTGGCTCGCGGGCCGCGTGGGCTACAAGATCATCCTGCAGATCGGCATCGCCGGCGCGGCGCTGTCCGTGCTGTTCGGCACCGTCGTAGTCGGCAACGCCACCCACGCGATGCTTCTGGCCATGTCCATCCTCGCCGGCATCACGTACGCCGGCATGAGCAACATCATGCTCGGCTCGCTCGGCGTCGTGCTGGCGCCGAAGCACAATCAGGGCTACCTGCCGGGCCTGAACGGCGGCGCATTCAACCTGGGCGCGGGCCTGTCGTTCACCATCATCTTCGCCGTGTTCACCGCCACCGACGGAAACTACCGCGCGGGCATGATCGCCGGCGCGATCCTGCTGGGCTGCGCGTTCGCGGCGTCCTTCCTCATCCCGAAGCCGGAGACCGTTCCGGACACGATCGCCGCGGAGGACCTGGCCGCCCGTGCGTAAAATCATCCTGGACTGCGACCCCGGCCACGACGACGCCGTCGCCATCCTGCTCGCCGCCGGCAACCCGGACATCGAGCTGCTGGGCCTGACCACCGTCGGCGGCAACCACACCATCGACCACGTCACGCGCAACGCGCAGCAGGTGCTTACGGTCGCCGGTCTCAAGGACCTCCCCGTCTACCGCGGGGTGACGCGCCCATTGCTTAACGACGTCATCACCGCCGAAGACATCCACGGCGACACCGGCATGGAAATCCACGGCTTCGACCTGCCGGAACCCGCTGTCCCGGTGGGGGAGATCGGGGCGGTGCAGTGGATCGTCGACACGCTGATGCGCGAAGAACCGGGGACCGTGACGCTGGTGCCCACCGGGCCGCTGACCAACATCGCCCTGGCCGCGCGCCTGGAGCCGCGGATCGTTTCGCGGGTGCGCGAGGTCGTGCTGATGGGCGGCGCGTACGGGGCCGGCAACTTCTCGCCGTCCGCGGAGTTCAACATCGCCGTCGACCCGGAGGCCGCCGCGATCGTGTTCGGCGAGGACTGGCCCGTGGTCATGGTCGGGCTGGACCTGACGCACCAGGCGCTTGCCACTCCTGAGGTGCAGGACCGTTTCCGGGGGTTGGGCACCGCGAGCGGCGACTTCCTGGCCGCACTTGTGGACGCGTTCCGTGCCAACTACAAGGACGCCCAGGGCTTTGACAACCCGCCGGTGCACGACCCGTGCGCGGTGGCGTACGTCATCGACCCGTCCGTGGTCGAGACCGTGTCCGTGCCGGTGTCGGTGGAGCTCGCGGGGACGTTGACGCGCGGGCGGACCGTGGCGGACCTGCGCGCGTTCGGCGCGCTTGGCTTGTCCGCGCTCGCGTCGGGCGTGCCGGGCGAGGGCGCTGCTGGTGCCGCTGCGTCCGCCGCAGACCCGGCGTGCAACACTTCGGTGGCGACGCGCCTGGACGTGGACCGGTTCTGGGACCTCGTGGTCGACGCCGTCGAGCGCTTGGGCTGAGGTGCGCCTCCCGCCCCGTAAAACCGGCTACCTAGAACCGGTTACCCTGCGAAAATTCGGTTGGTAACCGGTCCTAGGTAGCCGGTTTATGGCATGTGGAGCAACCCCACACCAACCACCCAGCTAAAGACCCACCCGGAAAGCTAGCCTTGGCGCCCATGGACTTCTCTGATGACGTGGGCAACCTCTACTTTGTCCTCGAATACACCGGCGTGTTGTTGGCGGCCACCATCGGCGGGACTGTGGCCAAGCGGATGAACTTCGACATTGTGGGGTTCGCGTTTGTGGCGTTGATTTCGTCGCTGAGCGGCGGCCTCATGCGCGACGCCATACTTAACGACGGCCCCGCCGCCGCCCTCACCAACCCCGGCTACCTGATCACCGCCACGATCGGTGGGCTGATCGCGTACTTCGCGCCCCTGCGCGGCAAGCTCTGGGAGAACTTCCGGTTCTACGCGGACGTGGTCACCATCGGCGTGTGGGCGGTCGGCGGCACAATCAAGGCGCTCAACGCCGAGCTGAGCTGGGTGCCGTGCGTGCTGCTCGCCGTGATCACCGCAACCGGCGGCACGCTCGCCCGAGACATTGTGCTGCGGCAGATCCCGGCGCTGTTTACCAGCGAGAAGATGACGGTGTTCCCGGCGATCATCGCGTCGGTGATCATGTTGGTGCTCAACCGCTTTGACCTGGTGTGGGAGGGCATGCTGGCCGCCGCGATCGCCGCGCCGCTGTTCGCGCTGGCGGTGTACTTCGGCGGCGACAAGCTGTTGGGGCTCCAGACCAAGCGCATCGAGCGCCCGCTTGAAGAGAAGATCGGCGAGGCGTTGGGCGTGGACACCGACTCGCGACGCCCGGCCGAGTCCGGCAAAGAGGTGCGCAACGCGTTGGAGCACGCCTCGGATGAGGAGCTGATCCAGGCGCTGCGGGTGATGCTGCAAAACGAGGTGCAGGAGAGCACGGAGGCGAAAACCTAAACCGGCCCCGCCCCGGCGCGAACCCCTTTACGATGGCGCGCATGTACTTCGACAACGTGCTCACCCCTGTGGGTTTTTCGTTTGCCGTGATGGATCTGATCGGCGTGTTCCTCAACGCTTTGATGGGCGGGCTTGTGGCCAGACGGATGCGTTTCGACGCCGTCGGCTTCATGGTCATCTCCATCATCTCCGGCATGGCGGGCGGCATGATCCGCGACGCCCTGATCGGCTCCACCCCGGCGTCCGCGCTGCAGAACCCGTGGTACATCGGCACGGCGCTCGTCGGTTCGCTGGTGGCGTTCGCGCTGTCCATCGGCGGCCGCGCGTGGGAGCTGTTCCGCTTCCACGGCGACATGGTCATCGTGGGCGTGTGGGCAGTCACCGGCACGGTCACAGCGCTGCGTGCCGACGTCACGTGGTTCGGCTGCATCCTCATGGGTGTGCTCACCGCCACCGGCGGGATGGTCATCCGCGAGATGATGATCGGGCAGATTCCCAACATTCTCGTTGACCGCCAGTTGTACGTGGTCCCGGCGATAGTGTCGTCGATAAGCGTGCAGATCTTCTACGACCTCGGCTGGCAGTCGGTGGGCCTGGCCGTTTCCGCGCTGCTCGGCATCGCGCTGGGTGTGGCCGCGTACTGGCTGGACTGGTCGGTGCCGGGGGTGGAGGCGCTCGCGCCCGTGGACAGCTATTTCACCCGGGTAAAGCACCGGGTCGGCGACAAACTTCCGCCCGTGTCGTACCGGCAGCGCAACGCCAACCCGACCCTGATTTCCGCGCCGACGCGCAAGGACGTGCGCGACGAACTCGCCGCCGTCGACGGCGACATCACCCACGAGGAGTTCATCGCCGCGCTCTACCGCGCCTACGGGCTGAAGTAGCTACCGCTGCGGGCTAGGTAAATGGCCGCGCGCTCGGCGTGAGAAGATCGGCGCATGCTGTTGCTTGTGGCGCTCGCGGTAGGCGGGCTGATTCCGATCCAGACCGCGGCGAACTCGCGCTTGCGCATGAGCGTGGGCAACAAGCCGGTGGTGTCTGCGCTGGTGTCGTTTACGGTCGCGCTGCTGGTGGCCATCGTCGCGACGTCGGTGCTGCAGGGCAACCCGATGCCGCAGTTTGACGACGGCGTGAGCGCGCCCTGGTGGGTCTGGCTCGGCGGCGCAATGGGCGTGTGCTTCGTGCTGGGCAACATCCTGCTGTTCCCGCGTCTCGGGGCGGTGCAGACCGTGGTTCTGCCGATTCTGGGGCAGGTGGTGATGGGCATGTGCATCGACCGCTTCGGCCTGTTCGGCGCGCCCGTGCTGCCGGTGACGTGGTTGCGCGTGGCGGGGGCGTTGGTGGTGCTGGCCGGCATCGTCGTGGTGCTGCGTGCGGGCAAGCGGCCGCCTATCGACGGCGACGCCGCCGGCCTCGAACTCTGGCTGTTCCGCGCGCTCGGCGTGCTGGTCGGCGTGGGGTCCGCGGTGCAGACCGCGGTGAACGGCTACCTGGGCACCATCGCCGGGTCTTCGCTGCACGCCGGCGAGATCAACCTGGCGGTCGGCGCCCTGTTGCTGCTGGTGGCGGTGCTGGTGACCAGCCCTCGGCAGCTCGTGCGGCGTCCGGAGCCGGGGCCGTGGTGGATGTGGGTCGGCGGCCTAGTCGGCGCGACCTTTGTGATTTCGGGCGCGACCCTGTCCCCGCTGCTAGGCACCGCTACCACCGTGATCGCCTTCAACGCGGGCACCATCGCCGCAGGCCAGGCGCTGGAGGCGCGCGGGGCGTTCGGCGCGCGGAAGAACCCGCTGACGGCGACGCGCCTGGCCGGCCTGGTGGTGATCTTCCTCGGCGTGCTGGCGGTGCGGCTGCTGTAGGGCGGGGTGCTAAACGACGATATCGGCGTTTACCCGTAACGGCTCCGCAAAAGCCCAGGTCGCCGCATCTCGGAAGGCGTAAACGCCGATATCGGCATTTGCGATCGGGGCGGCAAGAGGGGCTCGCGGCCTGACGTGCGGGCTACGCGTGCCCGCCGCCCCTCAACCTCAACCGAAGCTCGAGCAAATAGGGGGATCAACCAGCGGTTGAGGGTTGCTCGAGTCAACTCGTGTGAAGCAATATCGGCCGAGAGAAATCAGAGGCCGTTGGGGAAGACGAACCTCTCGTCTCACACTCCGCCGCGCGGACTAGTCACCCGCCGCGGCAATCCCGCCTAGTCACCGGGGTCGGAGTGTGCCGCCACCGATGCGGGCCTTCGCCACCAGGCGCCCGCAAGAAGGGTCCCCACCAATGACGACAACACTGGCCGCACCGACCTGCCGCGCCCCGCGCACCCGACTCGCGTGGACATTCTGCGTTGAGGGGATGCCGGTGCGGGAGCGACGGAGCGTCGAGAAGCAGATGCTTTTGCTTCCCGACGGCGCGCCCGGCGAAATCTGGTTCACCCGCTGGCAGCGGCGCGCGGACCGCACGTACTCGTGCCGCGAGACGATTTACGCCACGCGCGAGGAGATCGAGGCGTTTGCGCAGGCCATGGAGCGCCTTTCGCGGGAGAAAAATTTTGTGGCGAGCCTCACGCCACGCTCCTACGATGGGCCGCATGTCTACTAAATACCGCGTACAAAACCCGAAGAACAACGAGATCGTCGAGTCCTTCGACTTCATCACCGACGACGCGCTCGAGACCGCGCTGACCACCGCAAACGACACGTTCAAGCAGTGGCGCGAGAAGAGCTTCTCCGAGCGCGCCGAGGTGCTGCGCAAGGTTGCGAAGCTTTTCGACGAGCAACGCGCCGAGCTGACCCGCATCATCGCTGAAGAGATGGGCAAGTCGGTCAAGGAGGGCGACGGCGAGATCAACGACGTCGTCGAGATCTTTAACTACTACGCCGACAACGGCGCTGAGTTCGGCGCCGACGAGGAGATCCCGAACCAGCGCGGCGGCACCTCCGTGATGCGCAAGGTCCCGCTCGGCGTGATCCTGGGCATCATGCCGTGGAACTTCCCGTACTACCAGGTCGCACGCTTCGCAGCGCCGGCGCTGATGGCCGGCAACGTGGTGATGGTCAAGCACGCCGAGATCTGCCCCCGCTCCGCCGCCGCGATTGCCAAGATCTTCGACGAGGCGGGCGCGCCGAAGGGCCTGTACACGAACCTGTACGCCAAGCACTCGCAGGTCTCCACGCTGATCAACGACGACCGCGTCCAGGGCGTGTCCCTGACCGGCTCCGAGCGCGCCGGCCGCACCATCGCCTCCCAGGCCGGCCAGGCGCTGAAGAAGTGCGTGCTCGAGCTCGGCGGCACCGACGCGTACGTCGTGCTGGATGCTTCCGATGTCAAGGCCGCCGCGGAGACCGCGTGGAACAAGCGCATCGGCAACGTGGGCCAGGCCTGCACGTCGAACAAGCGCATGATCGTCATGGAGGACATTTACGACGAGTTTGTGCAGGCGTTGGTGGACCTTGCGTCGTCGTATAGCGAGGGCGACCCGCTCAACCCCGGCGACGGCAACGAGTTCTACCCGCTGTCCTCCCGCGACGCCGCGGAGCTACTCGCGCAGCAGCTGCGCCTGGCCGTGGAGGACGGCGCGAACCTGCGCGTCGGCGGCGAGGTCACCGGCAAGGGCGCCTACATCACCCCGGCCGTGATCACCGACATCCCGGTCGGCTCCGACTCCTACTACGAGGAGTTCTTCGGGCCCGTGGCCGAGGTGTACAAGGTGTCCTCCGAGGAGGAAGCGATCGAGCTGGCCAACGATTCCCGCTACGGCCTCGGCGGCGCCGTGATGTCCGAGGACGCCGAGCGCGCCAAGAAGGTCGCCGCGAAGATCGACACCGGCATGATCCACGTGAACATCCCGCAGGCCCGCGGCGCCGAGCTGCCGTTCGGCGGCGTGAAGGCGTCCGGCCTGGGCCGCGAGCTCGGCCCGCTGGGCATGGACGAGTTTGTCAACCACCAGCGCTACTACGTCGCGGGCTCCGACTCGGCGGTGTAGCTGTTTCAAAAATGAAACGAGCGTGTCAATATTGACACCCTGAAGCTTCAGAACCCGTTCACTGCCATCTGCTCAGATGCGGATGCGGCGGTGCTGCTCTCGCTCGGCCGGGCGCCGGTGGAGCTCACCGCCCAACAGGTTCACCGTCTCGTGGCGGGGCCGTCTCTGTCCAGCGTGCGTCGTAGCTTGGAACGGCTCGCCCGGAGCGGGGTGGTTCTTGAGCGGGTGCTGGGGCAGGCGAGGGGGTACTCGCTGAATCAACAACACCTGCTTGCTGGCGCGATCCGGGAAATTGCTCACGCGACCGAGGAGCTGTACTCCCGCATCGCGCAGTCCCTGGATACTTGGCCTGTGAGCGTGGCGGGGTGCGTACTTTTCGGATCGGCTGCGCGGGGCGAGATGGGGGATTCCAGCGACATTGATTTGCTCATTTTGGTGGACAACGAGTCCGCGGCGGTGCAGGCGGAAAGCGTAGCCTATGAGCTATCCCGGCAGGTAGAAGCCTGGACAGGGGTGCCCGCCGATGTTGTCGTGTGGACGCGCGGCCAGGAAAACCCGGGCGCGATCCTCGACAACATAGCGGGCGAGGGCAAAACCATATACGGTGACCCGCGAGAAATTCGGGGGATTCTGAGGGGGATTCGTGGCACCACGAGCGGGCAAGGGGAAGACCGCGCAAGCTAACAACGCTGTCTTGCGCAAGCGAATGCTCCGCGTAGAAGAGCATCTGGAGTTGGCGCAGTTCGCCGAAGGCGAGTTCGGAGCGAACGCTGTGATCTCGAGCTACATCAACGCAGCGATCGGCGCTGGGGACGTGATCTGCGGAGCGCTGACCGGTGAATACAACCGTTCCGCTGATCACCTCGAGGCGGTGCGGATGCTCGAGTTGGCTGGAGAAAAAGACGCAGCGAAGGCGCTCAACACGGTGCTGCAAAACAAAACGGTGGCGAACTACAGCGACGTTGGGCTCAGCGACGTTCAGGTCAAGCAGACGTCGCGGCTGGCGAGGCAGCTCGTCGAAAGGGCGAGGCAGCTCGCCCCGTAGGCAACTGCCCCGGCTACTCGCCGTCCGTGTAGCACCCGTCGCCGAACGGGTCGCGGATGCGCTCCACCAGGTCCGCCACGGAGTCCAGCACCGCTGTGGGGCGGAATGGGTATTTGGCGATCTCGGAGTCGTCGGAAATACCGCTGCGCACGAGCACGGTGCGCATGCCCGCCTCGAGGCCGGCCTTGACATCGGTGTCCATGCGGTCGCCGATCATCACCGTGTTCTCCGAATGCGCGCCGATGTTGTTCAGTGCCGAGCGCATCATCACCGGGTTGGGTTTGCCCACGTAGTAGGGGCTCATGCCGGTCACGGCGGTGATCATGGCGGCCACGGACCCGGTCGCCGGCACCACGCCCGCAGGCCCCGGGCCGGTGAGGTCCGGGTTGGTGGCGATGAACCGCGAGCCGTTCCGGATCAGGTTCGACGCGGTGGTCAGTGCCTCAAAGGAATAGGTGCGCGTCTCGCCCAGCACGACAAAGTCGGGGTCCGCGTCGGTGAGGATCCAGCCGATTTCGTGCAAAGCCGTCGTCAAGCCAGCTTCCCCGATGACGTACGCCGACGCCGCGCCCGCCTGCTGCGAGAGGAACTTCGCCGTCGCGGTGGCGGAGGTCCAGATGCGCTCCGGCTCGATGTCCAGCCCCATGCGCATAAGCTTCGCCGACAGGTCGCGCGGCGTCTGGATCGAGTTGTTGGTCAGCACCATAAAGTCGATGTCTTCGCTGCGCAGCGCGCCGATGAACTCCTTGGCGCCGGGGATGATCTCACCCTCGCGGTGCAGCACGCCGTCCATGTCGGTCAGATACGAAATCATTGGTGCTCCTCCACATAGTCGGCGAGGTCCTGGGCGGTGGTGCATTGGGCGTACACGTGCTCGTCGATAGGCACTCCAAATGCTTCCTCGATGCGAACCGCGAGCTCAATGCGGCTTAACGACGAAACCCCGCTCCCGTCCAACCTCGTCCCGGGCTCAATGTCCACACCGGAGACGTCCTCCACGAGCTCCGCGATGCGCGCGAACGTGCCTCGCGCCTCCGCCTGCTCTTGGGCGTCCGTGTCGTCGGCGAGGTCGAGGTTGCTCAGGTCCAACCGCTGCGAAAGTTCCATGCCGTTATGATAAGCGCATGCAACGCTTCGCACTTCCGGCCGTGGTCGTCGTCGCCGCCGGCCTGCTCGCGCCCGCCGCCTCCGCCGCGATGTCCGACGAGTATTCGCCGCACTTCGATCCGGCGCCGCGGCACGCGGCTGTGAAGCCGGGGGACGGGTATTCGGAGACCGTCGAATACGAGCTTCTCGGTGTGCCGGAGGGGACGAAGTGGAAGCAGACCGGCGAGGACACGCTGCGGAAGAAGGCGCAGCTGTTCAACGGGGAAACCGAATTTGTGGACAAGCCGCTCGGCGTCAGGCTGAACAACTACACCAGGGAAACACCCCCGCAGCCCGGCGAAAACGTCATCGACTTTTCGGTCCGCGTTTTGTTCCCGGACGGGTCGAATGAGCTGTATTCGCAGAAGGTCACGCTGACCTCCGACGACGCGTTCTACTACAACCCGCTTTACGACGCCCGCGTCACCGCCAACCCCGGCCAGACCGTGACCTTGACGCCGGAGAACCAATACCAGCTGGATCTGCCGACGAACGCTCGTTGGAAGGTCACCGGCGGCGAGGGGTGGGACTGGAGCGTCGACCAGAAGACGGGCACCATCACCGCGACGGTGCCGACCGACTCCTACAGCGACGCAAACTTCGAGGTAGTCACTACGTTTGCGGATGGGTCGGAGCGCAAGACTTGGACCAGCATTGACAACTCCGGTGTCGGTGTGGAGCTTCCGGAACCCCCGGCGGCGGAGCCGGATCAGGACTCGCCGGCGCCGGGCGGAGAGGGCGGCTCTAACGGGTCGTCCACGGCGCAGAAGACCGCTCTCGTCTTCGGCATCCTGGCGCTGCTGGTAAGCGCCGCCGCCTTCGCGTGGCCACAGCTGCAGCAGTTCCTGCCCAAGATGTAGGGGCCCCGGGCTCTCCCAGGGCCATCCCCGGAAATTTGTTCACTCGGGTTCTGCTAGCAGGTGAACAAACCCCTCATTTGAGCGGTGGTTTGTTCACTTTGCCCAGGTTGGGTGTTTGAATGGGGTGGGTTGATTCATCACGTAGTGAACAAATCCAGGCGTGCCGGTAGACGAGGACGCGCGGCCCAGACACATCGCGGCGGAATCTGTCAGTCTGGCCCCATCGGCCCAGGTCGGCACAAAGGGCCGCCGTAATCTGTCAGGAACCACCCAAGCCCCGCCCAAAACCACCCCAAAAAGGCACACGAAAAGGGGCGTT
Source organism: Corynebacterium haematomassiliense (assembly GCF_013978595.1). GTDB lineage: Bacteria > Actinomycetota > Actinomycetes > Mycobacteriales > Mycobacteriaceae > Corynebacterium > Corynebacterium lehmanniae. The sequence continues at coordinate 1,006,697 of NZ_JACDTZ010000001.1, read as the reverse complement.
CCGCTACCGGGAACGCCCCTCCGTCGCTAGGCAGAAGGCCCTAACTCAAGCTACTCAGCGGCGTTCTCGTCGCCCTTGTCCTCGCCGTCGGTCTTGGCGGCGGTGGCGGTCGGGTCGTCGATCTTCAGGTCCTTGGCTGCCTGGGCGGCCACGGAACGGTCGATCTTGCCCTCGTTGGCCAGGCCGAGCAGGGCGGCGACGGCCATGGACTCGGCGTCGATGTTGAAGAAGCGACGGGCGCCCTCGCGGGTGTCGGCGAAGCCGAAGCCGTCGGCGCCGAGCACGATGTACTGGCCCGGGACGTAGGCGCGGATCTGCTCCTGCAGGTCGGAAGCGAAGTCCGAGGTCGCGATGTACGGGCCGGAGGTCTGCTTCAGCTGCTTGGTGGCAAACGCCTCCTCGACCTCTTCGCCCGGGTTGAGCAGCTGCTCGGCGGCTTTGGCCTGGCCCTCGCGGGCGAGCTCGGTCCAGGAGGTCACGGAGTAGATCGCGGCGCCGACGTTGTACTGCTCCTGCAGGATCTCCTGGGCGCGCAGCGCCTGCTGCATGCCCACGCCGGAGGCCAGCAGGGAGACCTTGTTGTCCAGGTCCTTGCCCTCGTCGTAGAGGTAGATGCCCTTGTGCAGGCCCTCCACGTCCAGGTTCTCCGGGCGTGCCGGCTGGTGGTGCGGCTGGTTGTAGACGGTGATGTAGTACATCACGTTCTCGTCCTTGCCGGCGCCCTGGCCGTACATGCGCTCGATGCCCTTGGAGATGATGTACGGCATCTCGTAGGCGAACGCAGGGTCGTACGAGACAATGGCCGGGTTGGTGGACGCCAGGATCGGGGAGTGGCCGTCCATGTGCTGCAGGCCCTCACCGAACAGGGTGGTGCGGCCGGCGGTGGCGCCGATGATGAAGCCGCGGCCCATCTGGTCGCCGGCGGCCCAGAAGTTGTCGCCGGTGCGCTGGAAGCCGAACATCGAGTAGAAGATGTACATCGGGATCATCGGCTCGCCGTGGGTGGCATACGACGTCGCCGCGGCGATGAAGGAGGCCGACGAGCCGTCCTCGTTGATGCCCTCGTGCAGGATCTGGCCGTCGGTGGCTTCCTTGTAGGACAGCTGCAGGTCGTGGTCCACCGGCACGTAGTTCTGGCCGTTCGGGTTGTAGATGCCCAGGGTGGGGAACCAGGAGTCCAGGCCGAAGGTGCGGGCCTCGTCCGGGATGATCGGGACGACGCGCTTGCCCAGCTCCTTGTCGCGCATGAGCGCCTTGAAGGTGCGCACGAGCGCCATGGTGGAGGCGACTTCCTGCTTGCCGGAGTCCTTGAACAGCGCCTTGAAGGTCTTTTCAAACTCGGGCAGTTCCAGCGGGGTGTACTTCTCGCGGCGCTCCGGCAGGTAGCCGCCGAGCTCCTCGCGGCGGGCCTTGAGGTATTTGATTTCCTCGGCGTCCTCGCCCGGGTGGTAGTACGGCGGCAGGTACGGGTCCTTCTCCAGCTCTTCGTCGGAGATGGGGATCTGCTGCTTGTCGCGGAAGAGCTTGAGGTCTTCCAGCGTCAGCTTCTTCATCTGGTGGGTGGCGTTGCGGCCCTCGAAGTTGTGGCCGAGGCCGTAGCCCTTGACGGTGTGGGCGAGGATGACGGTCGGCTTGCCCTTGGTCTCCAGCGCGCGCTTGTAGGCGGCGTAGACCTTGCGGTAGTCGTGGCCGCCGCGGCGCAGGTTCCACAGCTCCTCGTCGGTCATGTTCTCGACGAGCTTCTTGGTGCGCTCGTCGCGGCCGAAGAAGTGCTCGCGGACGTAGGCGCCGTCGTTGGCCTTGAAGGTCTGGTAGTCGCCGTCCTTGGTGGTGTTCATGATGTGGACGAGTGCGCCGTCCTCATCCTTTTCCAAAAGCTCGTCCCACTCGCGGCCCCACACGACCTTGATCACGTTCCAGCCTGCGCCGACGAAGAAGCTCTCCAGCTCCTGGACGATTTGGCCGTTGCCGCGCACCGGGCCGTCGAGACGCTGCAGGTTGCAGTTGATCACGAAGGTGAGGTTGTCCAGGCCGTACAGGGAGGCCATCTGGATCAGGCCGCGGGATTCCGGCTCGTCCATCTCGCCGTCGCCGAGGAATGCCCAGACGTGCTGCTGGTCGGTGTCCTTGATGCCGCGGTCCTGCAGGTACTTGTTAAAGCGTGCCTGGTAGATCGCGTTCATCGGGCCCAGGCCCATAGACACGGTGGGGAACTCCCAGAAGTTCGGCATGCCGTGCGGGTGCGGGTAGGACGGCAGGCCGCCCTGCTTGCGGGAGTGCTCCTGGCGGAAGCCGTCCATGTCGTCTTCGCTCAGGCGGCCTTCCATGAAGGCGCGGGCGTACATGCCGGGGGAGGCGTGGCCCTGGAAGAAGACCTGGTCGCCGCCCTGCGGTGCGTCCTTGCCCTTGAAGAAGTGGTTGAAGCCGACCTCGTACAGCGCCGCTGCGGAGGCGTAGGTGGATATGTGTCCGCCGACCTTGATGCCGGGGCGCTGCGCGCGGTGCACCATCACTGCGGCGTTCCAGCGCATCCAGCGGCGGTAGCGCTTCTCAATCTGCTCGTCGCCCGGGAATTCCGGCTCGAGCTTGGTGGGGATGGTGTTGACCAGGTCGGTCGAGGACAGCGCCGGCAGCGGCACGCGCTTGGCGTTGGCGCGCTCGATCAGGCGCAGCATGAGGTAGCGGGCGCGCTCCGGATCGGATTCCTCCAGCAGACCGTCGAGGGAGTCCATCCATTCCTGGGTTTCCTCCGGGTCTGCGTCGTGCAGGTAGGACGCTACGCCTTCGCGCAGCGAGAGAATGTTGGTGTCAACTTCGGACGCGTTCTTCACGCGAGCGTCTTCCATCTTGGTCTCTTTCTGGGCCACTTCAACCTCCTGGCTTCAGTCGGGCAATACGTCCCCAAGGATACGTGCTTACGCGCGCGCTTTCTTACAGCGGGTGGCCTTTGGTGAGACTAATCACGAGTTTCCAAGCATTCTTTGCTTCTCGACGTTAAGCTATCGCCCAAACCACACCATTTTGATACTTGGAGGACATGGAGATTTGAGTGCCACAGGAGTGGACACCTACGCATCCCGCCTGGGGGTAAAACCGGGTGATGTTGTGCAGGAGATCGGCTGGGACGAGGACGCGGATTCCGCCATCTCGGAGGCCATCGAGGATGCCATCGGGGCCGAGCTTCTCGACGAAGACGCCGACGAACCCTGCGACACCATCCTCCTCTGGTTCCGCGACGGCGACGGCGACCTCGTCGACGATCTCGTCGACGTCTCCCGCGGCCTCGGCCCCGGCGGCCGCATCTGGCTGATGACCCCCGGCGCCGGCTCCGCCTCTACCGGAGTTGTCCCGCCTAGCGAGATCGCCGAGTCTGCCCAGCTCGCCGGCTTCATCCAGACGAAGGCGGACCGCTTCGGCGCCTGGCAGGGCTCCTGCCTCACACCCCGCAACCGGTAGCTGTCGGCGGATTCTGGCCAGCGCTGGCCACGTCGCGGGGCTAGGCAGCAATGCGAATGGTCCCGTTCCGGAATGCCGGATCGGGACCATTGATTTGGTGCGCCATGACGGGCTCGAACCGCCGACCTACTGGGTGTAAACCAGTTGCTCTTCCAGCTGAGCTAACGGCGCGCGTAGCAAGCAGAGTAGCAGAGCCTTTACGGGAAGCGAAAACTGCTGCTGGCTGGGTAACTCAGCTCATCTGGGCCTAGGTGCTTACCCCAGGATGCTTACCGGGCCTAGATGCTTACCCGAGGATGCTTACCCGGCCTAGATGCTTACCCGAGGATGCTTACTTCTCGAGTGTAGTGGCGGGCGCGGCCGGAGGTTCGTCGAGAAGTAAGCGTTTAGGAGTAAGCATCTAGCCTGGGGCGGGGTTTCGGTGCCCACAGACCCTGGGCAGGGGCGCCAGCAGAGGAGCGCGGGCAGTGCGGGGCTATAGCGCGCGGGACTCGATGGCGGCGAGGATGGCTAGCTCGAAGCAGGGGGAGGGGCCGTCGAAGGGCACGTCGGCGACGTCCCACTCGGAGAACTGCACCCGGGCGGAGCCGGTCGTGGAGCCTTTGGCGTCGGGGACGACGGCGAGGCTCCAGAGCTCGGCGCCGGCGGCGGCGCAGGCGCGGGCGGCGCGGGTTTCCAGGGAGCCGGGGCGGGCGAGAGCGAACAGAGCTTCGTCGGTGTCTGACAGTCCCGCCACCTGCGCCAACACCGCGAACGGGCGGGTGGGGAACAAGACTGGCTGGTCGGCCACGGCGTCGTCGATGTCGTCCACCTCGATGTCATCCGCGAGGTCGACACCCGCGGATTCGAGGGTGAACAGGGCGGAGTGGAGCTGGTCGGCGGTCGAATTCACGGCGGTAGACATCCGTCCCCTTCAACGATCAAGGAAAGCTAGCGTTCTTCTTCCTTATCGTAGGCCTTGGCCCACGGGTTGGCGCGGGAGGAGCCGTAACGCTGGCGGGACCGGGCAGTGGAAACAGTGGGCACAGCGGGAGAAGGATCCGGGTCGGGGCTGCCGGCGGCGGGGGTGTCGTCGAGAAGCAATTGCTCCTGCTCGGCCTCGAAGCGGCGCCGCTCGCGGGAGTCGGCGTAGAGGAAGTAGATCAGGCCGGCGGGGGCGGCGAAGCCGAACAGGATCCACTGCAGCCCGTAGGACAGGTGGTTGCCCGTTTCGAGCTGCGGCAGCGGGATCGGGTCGAGCACGCCCGGCTCGCCGCCGAGCAGCTGCAGGGACGGCGAGACCACATCGGTGCCGGTCAGCGAGCCGATCTGGGCGGGGCTGATAGAGTAGACCATGTCGTAACCCTGCTCGTGCATGGGCGGGTTGGGGTGCTCGCCTTCGTCGGCGCGCAGCAGGCCGGTGAGGGTGACCTCGCCGGAAGGCGCAGGCTCCACGGCGGGCACCTGGGTGGAGTTTTCGGCTTTCACCCAGCCGCGGTGGACGACGATCGCGCGACCGTCGTCCAGCACAAACGGGGTGAGGACCTGGAAAGCGGGTGTGCCGTCGACGGGCCGCAGGCGCAGCAGCACGTCCGAACCTGTGTAGTGGCCGGTGGCGACCACGCGGGACCACTCGGCGTCCGCCCCCAGGGAGCCGTCGGCACCCACGCGGGAGGACAACGGCTCCGGGTCGTGCTCGAAGGCGGCGGAGATGTGCTCGTTGCGCTCGACCAGCGCTTCGTTTTTGCCCAGCTGCCACGGCGCCAGGAACGTAAACGCGTAGTAGGAGAACACCCCGATGAGTAGCGCCGCGATGACCCAGCCGGGGGTAAGCATCTGCCGCCACCACGGCTTCGACGTCTGATTCTTGGCGCTCACGCCGGGTCAGTCTAGTCGCTCGCGCACCCAAGCAATAATGCCGTCAGCTGCGGACTCGATCTGCTCGCGCACGACGGTGAAGCCCTGGGGCCCGCCGTAGTAGGGGTCGGCCACGCCGGCGCCTTCCTCAGCAGCGGGGTCGAACGAACGGATGAGGCGCACCTTGTCCTCGTCCACGCCGCGTGCGACCAGCTCGGAGACGTGGTTCGTGTCCAGCGCGACAATCAGGTCCGCTTGCTCCTGCTCAAACCCGAACTGTTGCGCGCGGTGCGCCTCGCCGTCGTAGCCGTGGGCGGCCAGCTCGGCGCGCGCCCGCTCGTCGGCTTTCTGCCCGACGTGCCAGCCGCCGATGCCTGACGACGTCACCGTGACCGCGTCCGCAAGCCCCTCCTGCGCCAATTTCTCCCGCACAATCACCTCCGCCATTGGGGAGCGGCAGATGTTGCCGGTGCAGACGAAGTCGATGTGCAATTTAGAACTCACGGATGATCCTTTCCAGCTCGTCGGCGTCGCGCGCCACGTAGTCCGCCAACTCCCACTCATTTTCCGCACCGTAACCCCAGGTCATGGCCACGCTCGGGATGCCGAACGTTTTCGCGCCCTCGAAGTCGTGCAACCGGTCGCCGACCATCAGCGGGCGCTCGGGCGTAGCCTCCTCCAGCACGTGCCGGATCACGTCGACCTTCTTCGCGCGCACCCCGTCGTTCGACGCCGCGCCAAGGAAGTCGATGTGCTCCAGCAGCCCGGCGCGCTCAAGGGCGGCGCGGGCGAAGCGTTCGCTTTTCGACGTCGCCGTGCACACGCGGTAGCCCTCACCCGCCAACCGCCGCACCAGGTCGTCCATGCCGGGGTAGACCTCGAAGCGCTGCCAGCCCTCGCCGGTCATGTAGTCCGAGTAGGCGACCATGGCCTGCTCGACCTGCGCGGCAGTCATGCCCAGCGAGCGCATCGTCTCCGGCATGGGCGGGCCGGGGATGCGGCGGATGAATTCCTCGCTGGGCGTGTCCCACCCAACGGCCTCCAGCCCGACGAGAAAGCCGTGCCTGATGCCGGGGAAGGAGTCGATCAGCGTGCCGTCGACGTCGAAAAGCAAAGTGGCGTTCACACCTGCCTACTGTTCCAAATTTGTAGGCTGGCTGCCATGACAGACGTAACAGTGCAGACAGTTGTTGACGCGCTCGAGGCGGCCTACCCGCCCGCGCTTGCCGAGAGCTGGGACCAGGTGGGGCTGATCTGCGGCGACCCGGATGCGAAGGTGACCAAGGTTGCCTTCGCCCTCGACTGCACCCAGGAGGTGGCCGAGCGTGCCGTCGCCGCAGGTGCGCAGCTGCTGGTCGTGCACCACCCGCTGCTGTTGCGCGGCGTGCACTCCGTGGCGGCGAACACCCCGAAGGGCAAGGTCATCCACACTCTGCTGGCCGGCGGCTGCGCGCTGTTCGCCGCGCACACCAACGCCGATTCGGCCCGCCCGGGTGTGTCGGACAAGCTGGCGGAGCTCGTCGGCATCACACCCGGCCGCCCGATCAAGCCGGTGCTCCTAGACGCCACCGACCGCTGGGGCGTGCACGTCCCGCCAGCCGCCGCCGCGGACCTGAAGCGCGCGCTTTTCAGCGTCGGCGCCGGCGCGATCGGCGACTACCGCGAGTGCGCCTTCTCCGTCGAAGGCACCGGCGAGTTCACCCCCGTCGAGGGCGCGAACCCCACCGACGGGGCCGTGGGCACGCACTACACGGGCGACGAGATCCGGATCGAGTTTGTGGCCAGGGCGGGGGACCGCCGGAGGATCGTCGAGAAGCTGCGCGAAGCGCACCCCTACGAAGAACCCGCGTTCGACGTGGTGCAGATGGCCGACACCAGCGACCTCGATAAAGCGACCGGCCTGGGGCGCATCGGAGAACTGCCCGAACCGATGACGCTGCGCGAGTTCACCCAGCAGGTCGCCAACGCGCTGCCCGAGACCGCGTGGGGCGTGCGCGCCGCCGGCGACCCGGACCAAATCGTGCAGAAAGTCGCGGTCTCCTCTGGCTCCGGCGACAGCTTCCTCGCAGATGTGGCGAAGCTCGGCGTGGACGTCTACGTCACCTCCGACCTGCGCCACCACCCCGTGGACGAGCACCTGCGCGCAGGCGGGCCGGCCGTGATCGACACCGCCCACTGGGCCAGCGAGTTTCCCTGGACCGAGCAGGCGGAGAGTATCGTGGCTCCGTTGAGCGTGGACACCGAGATCCTGCACATCCGCACGGACCCGTGGACCATCTCCGCGCACCCCGAGTAAGGAGAAACGATGCACCTTTCCAAAGACCTGCAGCCCGTCCTCCTGCAGCTCGCGCAGGCAGACGCCGCGTCTTCCCAGCCGCGCGTGCGCCCCGAGGAGCAGGAGCTGCAAAAGCTTATCGACGAGCGCAAGCGCCTGACCGACGCCTCCGCCGCAGCCCAACTCGCAGTCGACGACATGGAGCTGGAGATCCTGCGCATCCAGGAAGACGAGCGGAAGCTGAAGAAGCGCGAGCTGGACGACAAGCGCCAGCTGTCCGCCGAGACCGACCCGGAGCGCCGCAAGGACCTCGAGCACGACCGCTACGCCGCGAAGTCCCGCATTGCGGACCTTTTGTCCGAGCTGAAGGAGGCGCACAACGAGATCGCGGCGCTGCGCAACAACCGCGACGTCCACGCTGCCCGCGTTGACGAGGCCAACCGCAAGGTCGAGGCCGCCCAGCGCGCCGTGGATGCCCTGCCGTCCGAGGAGGTCGTTGACGTCGAAGCCCTGCGTGCGCAGTTGCCCGCCGAGGTATTGACGGCCTACGACGAGATTGGCGCCGCCAAGTTCAACGGCCGCGCCTGCGGCGGCTGCTTCATCCAGCTGCCTCCGGCCGAGCGCGCCGAGGTGCTGGCCGAGCCGGAGGACGCGCTGCCGACCTGCCCGAACTGCGGCACGCTGCTGGTGCGGGTCAACCCGGTTACCGACGAGGCGTAAATGCACGTCAAGATGTACTGCGACGGTGGCTCCCGCGGCAACCCGGGTGTTGCCGGTTCCGGCTCCGTGGTCTACGACGCTGACGGGGAGACCCTCGGCGAGATCGCCTACGTGGTGGGCAAGAAATCCACCAACAACGTGGCCGAATACTACGGCCTGGTGCGCGGCCTGGAGGCCTGCCGTGAAGTCGGGGCGACGCGGGTGGACGTGTTCATGGACTCCAAGCTGGTGGTCGAGCAGATGACCGGCCGCTGGAAAATCAAGCACCCGGACATGCAGAAGCTGGCCCGGGAGGCGCGCGACCTCGCGTCGACGTTTGAGAAGGTCACCTACACCTGGGTCCCCCGCGCGAAAAACAAAAAGGCCGACGAGCTTTCCAACGTGGCCATGGATGCCGCTGCCCGCGGCGACGCACCCGGCATCGTCAAAGGCACTGGCGTGTGGGTGGGGGAGAAGCGGGGGGAACCGGAGGACGTCGAGAAGCAAACGCACCAGACCGCAAGCCCCGCGCACTGGGCGGGCGCCGACGCGCCGCGCACCCGGTTCATCCTGCTGCGGCACGGGCAAACCCAGCACTCCGCTGAGCAGCGCTTTTCCGGCGCCGCAGACCCCGAACTGACCGACACCGGCCGCGACCAGGCGCGCCGGGCCGCCAACGCGCTGCGGGGATTCGGGCGCATCGACGCCGTCGTCGCCTCCCCGCAAGCCCGCGCGCAGGGCACGGCCCGCATCGCCGCGGGCGTGTTGGGGCTCGACGTGGTTGTGGAGGAGGGGCTGCGCGAGATCGACTTCGGCGACTTCGAGGGGCTCACCCGCGACGAGGCCGTGGCGCGGGACTCGGCGGCGTTCGACGAGTGGCAGTCCTCGCCGAACAACGCGCCCCCGGGCGGCGAGTCCCTGACCGCGTTGCACCGCCGGGTCACGCGCACGCGGTCGAAGCTGCAGGAACGCTACGAGGGCCAGAACGTGCTGGTGGTCACGCACATGACGCCGGTGAAGTCGTTCGTCCGCCAGGCCCTCGGCGCCGGGCCGGAGCTGTTCAAGCACCTTTTCCTCGACCTGGCCAGCATCAGCGTCGTGGACTACTACGGCGACTTCGGCGTGGTGCGCTGCGTCAACGACGTCGCGCACCACCGCGGGTAGCTAGATGCTTACCCCAGGATGCTTACCGGGGGAGGATGCTTACTCCTAAACGCTTACTTCTCGAGTAACCGCGAGAATTACTCGGCAACGCTCTCGAGGGATAAGCATCCTGGGGTAAGCATCCTCGACCGATGCCCGGCAGTTCCGTTCCAACCGGCGGAAAGCGTATGCTGTACCTCGCGAATGAGCCGGCCGGGCGGCCGCGGCACCGCGAACCACTCCAACCATGGAACAGGCGCGGGTCGAGGAAAGTCCGGACTCCACAGGGCACGGTGGTTGCTAACAGCAACCCGGAGCGATCCGCGGGAAAGTGCAACAGAAAGTAGACCGCCTCGGCAACGAGGTCAGGGTGAAAGGGTGCGGTAAGAGCGCACCGGCATCTGCGGTGACGTAGGTGGCCAGGTAAACCCCACCGGGAGCAAGGCAAGAGCCCCCGTCGCAAGGCGGAGGTCGTCGGATGTAGGCTGCCCGCCCAGTCCGAAGGTAGCTGCTTGAGGCGCCCAGCGATGGGTGGTCCAGATGGATGGTCGCCGCCCCGCAAGGGGAACAGAATCCGGCTCATAGGCCGACTCATTCGCCCTTTTCGTGGCACGATGGCTGCTTATGAAGCTCTACGCCGCGCCCCTGAACTTCCGCTCGATCGCGCGCGAATTCGACGTGCGCACAACGTTCGCGCCTGAGCTGCACACCGAAGCCTCGCAGCTTCGGGACCGCTTTTCGCAGTTGCGTATCGACGCCCGCTCCGTGCCCCTGGTCACCATCGATCCCGTCGGGTCGAAAGACCTGGACCAGGCAGTGCACATCGAGGCGCGCGACGGCGGCGGCTACGTGGTGCGCTACGCCATCGCGGATGTGGCGGCGTTCGTGGATCCCGATTCTGCGGTGGCGGCGGAGTCGCTGGAGCGCGGCCAGACCATCTACCTGCCCGACGAGCCCGCGCGTCTGCACCCGGAGGAGCTGTCGGAGGGCTCTGCCTCACTGCTTCCCGACGTGGACCGGCCCGCCGTGCTCTGGACCTTCGAGCTGGACGGGCGTGGCGAGGTCGACTCCGCGCACGTCGAGCGCGCGCTGGTGCGCTCCGTGGCACGGCTGGATTATGAGGGCGTGCACGAAGACATGCAGGCAGGGACGGTGCACCCGTCGATTGCGCTGTTGGAGGAGGTCGGGCAGTTGCGGCAGCAGTCTTCGCTGCGCAGGCACGCGATCAACCTGCGCCTGCCGTCGGTGCGCGTGGTCGGCGACGGCGACACCTTCGAGCTGGTCATCGAGCCGCGCCACCCGGTCATGGACTACAACTCGGAGATCTCGCTGCTCACCGGCATGGTGGCGGGACGGATGATGGTCGACGCCGGGGTGGGCTTCCTGCGCACGTTGGGTCCGGCGGATGAGGGCGGCGAGGCGGAGTTCCGTCGAGAAGCACGCAACTTGGGCTACGAGGTCGCCGGCGACATCGGCGAGTTTTTGGCCGGCGTGGACGCCGACACCCCGCGCGGGATGGCGGTGATGCGGGAGGCGCAGAAACTGCTGCGCGGGTCCGGCTACGTGGACCTGTCCGAGAAGCAGGCGGAGGTGCACGCCGGCATCGGCGGGTTCTACTCGCACGTCACCGCGCCCCTGCGGCGGCTGATCGACCGCTACGCCACCGAAGTCTGCCTCGCCATCTGCGCCGGTGAGGACGTGCCGGAGTGGGTCGAGCGCGACGCCCCGCGGGTCATCAAGACGATGGGACGGTCCTCCCAGCTCGCCAACACCGTGGAGAAGGCGTGCCTGCACCTAACGGAGGCGACGGTGCTCGAGCCGTGGGTGGGCCACAACTTCGACGGCGTGACGCTGAAGAGCGGGGAGGACGCGGCGCGCGTGTTCATCGTGGACCCGCCGGTGCTCGCGCCGTCTGCGGGCGCGCCCGAGGAAGGCGAGGAGACGAAGTTCTCCCTCGTGCGGGCGGACCCGGCGGCGCGCGAGGTCGGGTTCGCCTGGCCCGCGGATTAGGGGCCCGCGCCTACCCCTCGAGGCGGGCGGGTTCGCCGGCGGCGACCTCCACCACCTCGAACTCGCGCGCCATCGTCGCCGCGAACGCGTCGGCCTCCTGCACCGGCTCGAACGCGATCACCGCGTCGGAGGTGCCGATGGCTGCAGGACGGGCGGCGACGGCGCCGCGCTTGCGGGCTAGGGCGACCAGGGCATCGGGGGAAGCCAGGTCGTGGGCCTCAGAAGGCGAGTTGAGCAGCGTAAACAGCTCGTTGGCGCGGCGCGAACGTAGGGCCTTCGCCGCGGCAAGCGAGCGCAGCGTCTCCGATTCGCAGAACGTCACCCAGCGCCGCGCGGCCTCCGGCTCCGGTGCGTCCGAGTCACCCGCGGCGCGGCGGGCCTCGACCCATTGGACGGCGCGGCCGGGGGCGTCGGGAAGCTGGCGCAGCGAGGAGACGCCGAAGTTGGAGCAGGCGGCGTCGATGAACGCGCGGCGCTCAGCGATCGCCTCGCGGGACTGCGTAAACGGCACGCCCAGCTCCTGGGACACGGAAAACACGCGCACGCCGTGGCGCGAGGGGTGCGGCGCCTGGGTCAACGAGCCGTCGGCGTAATCCACCACCGACACGCCCTCGGCCCCGCGCAGCGCCACCGAGTGCCGGGCGCGCAGCACCGGCAGCGACGAGTAGGTGGCCACGGCGTGCGAACAGATCTCCGCGAGCCGGGCACGGAACGGGGCGGTGTCCACGTCGTCGTGCTCGCCGGCCAGCGCCAGCGCGATCGCGGCGTCGGCGGCGTACAGCGCGCCCAAACCTGCGCCGACCGGCACGTCGGATTCCACGGTGATGTCCACGCCAGCGGTGTCGCGGGAGAGCACCTGGCGCTGCACCAGCGTGTGCACCAGCCCCCACCAGCGGCGGGCGAGGCCGTCGGCGGGTTGGTCGTCGTAAGGCAATTGTGCCTTAAACTCCTGGCCGAGCGGGCCGTTGGCTGCAATAGAGATCACGCCGTCCGAACGCGGGTGTACCGACGCGGCCGCGCGCAGCGACGCGGTGCCGGCCAGGGTCACGCCGCCGAAGTGGTCGACGTTTTCACCGATGAGCACCCACGTGCCCGGCGCGGATGCGACACGCCCAGACGCTGCGCTAACGCGCTCCACAGGGGACTTGGAGGGGGTTTCAAACAATGCCATGTCACGCTCCTTTTAACCGCCACCACACTACCAACCGCCCCGGTACAGTCGGACGGGTAAACAAACCACGAAAGGAACGAAAATGGCAGACGAGCAGTTCTACTACAACCCGTCCACCGGCGAGGTCACCCAGGGCAAGGAAGCCGCCTGGGACAACCGCATGGGCCCCTACGCCACCCGCGAGGAGGCCGAGTCCGCGCTGCAGATTGCCGCGCAGCGCAACAAGAGCGCCGACAACCAGGACGAGGCGGACGACAACTGGGGCGAGGCCCCGTCCTGGGAGAAGTAGCCCGCCGAGGAACTACGGCTTGATCTTCTTAAACGCCTTGCGCACCTCGCGCACGGCCTCGTCGTAACCGCTTAAAGCCTGCTCCCCGCGGTCGAGTTCGCGCTGGTAGAGCATGCCGTAGGCGAAGGTGTCCTCGCCGCGCTCGCGGGCCTCCTCGGCAAGCCGCTGGATGCGGTCGCGCGAGGTCACGGCGTCCTGGAAATCGCCCAGCTTGGATTGAAGCGCCTTGCACGCCTTCGCCAGCCGCCCCGCCTTCAACCCGGCGTCGGCCGCGGCGTTGGCGGAGTACCGCAGCTTCTTCGCGGCCTTGCGCACGTCGTGGACGTAGTCTTCGCGCTCGTGCAGCGGCAGGTCGGTGTCGTGGTAGTGCTCGTCGACCTTGTCGTGGCGCTTCTTCAGCTTCTTGTAGCCGCGTTTCAGGTGGTCGTAGAGGACCTCCTTCGACTCCGCCGGGGTGTCCTCAGACACCTCTTGCTTTGCGACGGGCGGCTCGGCCAACAACCCATCGATCGCGTCCAGCAGATCCATGAAGCGCTGCGAGTCGAGCATGGCCACGATCTCGGCGTGGGCCTCGTTGTAGTCGCGGCGCATATCGCCGGCGATGTGCGCGCGGGCGGCGTCGTCCACCAGCCCGGACTCGTCCGAATCCAACAGCTCTAAGAAGCGCTCTTCCACCACCTCGGCGTCGCGGGCCACGCCCAAAACGCCGGCGGCGTGCTTGAGCTCGTCTTCAAGCGCGCCGAGCTGCTCGCCCTCCAAAACACCCTCGAACGTCTCCAGCAGGGAGCGCATCTCGCGGGTTGCCACGCGCAGCTGGTGCACCGAGTCGTACTCGTCGGCGCGCACGCGCGGCTCCCACGAAACGATGGCGTCGCGCTGCTTGCGCAGGGAATCCACCACGGCGGCGGCTGGGGAGTCCGCCTCAAGCTCTGCCTGCATGTGCGGCGGCAGGGGAGCGGTCTTCACCGAATCGCCCAACGCGGTGGCCAGCTTCGACGGCGAGGACGACTTGCGCGCGCCCGCCGAGATCAAAAAGCTCGTGCCCTGGTTAATCAGCGTCTCGCCCGCCTCGGTGCCGGCGAGCGCCTCGGCCAGCTCGAGCTCCCACTCGCGCCAATTGGTGCGCTCGCCGCCGGGAAGCAGCGACCAGGCGGTGACGTGGTCGTCGCAGAACTCCGCGACAGCGCCTTCGGCGCCGGAAAGCAAAATCTCAACCCGGCGGTTGTCCACCTGCGCCACCGGCGCCAGCTCCTCGGTGCGCACAATCGAGCGCACCTGGGCCAAAAGTTCCTCGGGCACGGCCGAAGGGTCGTCGAGAGGCATCCGCACCTCGTTGCGGCCGCCCTCCTTCGGCAACTTCAGGTGCCAGCCGTCATCCGCCCCGCCGGTGCGGCGGCGTAGCGTGATCTTGGATCGCGTCAGGCGCAGATCCTTCGTGTCGTAGTACACGGCGGAGAGGTTGTGCTCGCGCATGCTCGCAATCTCCTCCACGCCGGGCAGTTGCGTCAGGTCCGGCATGCCGGTGCCCTCGTCCACCGCGAGTTTGATTTCCACCTCGAGGAACTGCTCGGGTGCTTGTGCAGCCATGATCGTTGTCCTCCTTCAATGGTTTGTTGCTACCAAGCTTAGCCTGCCTATCGACGTCCAAAGGCCCGCTACAGTTGAGCAGCATGAGCGCCCAAACCGACAACGTGCTGCGAATGGTGGAGCAGCAGGACATCGCCTTCATCCGCCTCTGGTTCACCGACATCTTCGGCTCGCTGAAAACCGTGATGATGTCGCCGGCGGAGCTGGAAAGCGCCTTCGAGGAGGGCGTGGGCTTCGACGGCTCCTCCATCGAGGGGTTTTCCCGCGTCTCCGAGTCCGACACCCTGTTGCGCCCCGACCCGTCGACGTACCAGCCGTTGCCGTTCGACGAAGAGGCGGGCCTGCAAACCGCGCGCATGTTCTGCGACATCACCATGCCCGACGGCGACCCGCTTTTCGCCGACCCGCGCCAGGTGCTGCGCCGCCAGATCACCAACGCCCGCGACATGGGCTTCGAGTTCGTGGCCAGCCCGGAGATCGAGTTCTACGTGGTCAAACCCGGCCAGGGCGACCAGCCGCCCACCCCGGCGGACAAGGGCGGCTACTTCGACCAGGCCAAACGCAACGAGGCGCCGAAGTTGCGCCGCATGGCCGTCTCCGCCTTGGAGTACATGGGTATTGTCACCGAGTTTTCCCACCACGAGGGCTCGCCGGGCCAGCAGGAGATCGACCTGCGCCACACCGACGCGCTGACCATGGCCGACAACATTGTCACCTTCCGCTACATCGTGAAGACCGTCGCGGAGATGAACGGCGTGCACGCCACGTTCATGCCCAAGCCGTTCAAGGACCTCGAGGGCTCGGCAATGCACACCCACTTCTCCCTGTTCGAGGGCGACACCAACGCCTTCCACGACCCGGACGACGAGATCAGCCTGTCCAAAACCGGCCGCCAGTTCATCGCCGGTATCATCGAGCACGCGGGCGAGATCTCCGCGGTGACCAACCAGTGGGTCAACTCGTATAAGCGCCTGCAGTTCGGCTCCGAGGCGCCCACCGCCGCCACCTGGGGTATTTCCAACCGCTCCGCCATGGTGCGCGTGCCCACCTACCGCCTGCACAAGGCGGATTCGCGCCGGGCGGAGGTGCGCTCGCTGGACTCGGCGTGCAACCCCTACCTGGCGTTCGCTGCAGTGCTCGCCGCAGGCCTGAAGGGCATCGAAGAGGGCTACGAGCTGGATGAGCCCGCCCGCGACGACGTGTTCGCCCTAACCCGCCGCGAGCGCCGCGCCATGGGCTACCGGGACCTGCCCAACTCGCTGGACCAGGCGCTGCGCCAGATGGAGCGCTCCGAGTTTATGGCCGAGGTCCTCGGCGAGCAGGTCTTCGAGTTCTTCCTGCGCGCCAAGTGGGACGAGTGGCACGACTACACCGCCCAGATCACACCCTGGGAGATCGATACGGGGATTGACCTGTGATTTCACCCGCTAAGCTCGGACTGACCAGCCCGCGCGCAGCAGAGGACATCGAGGAGCTTTCGCTTATCGACGAAGCTTCGCTCTACACCCTCGCCGGCGCAAGCGACCCGGACCTGGCGCTCAACAACGCCCACCGGCTCTTTGACGCGCTTGGAAGCGGCTGGGCGCAGCTGCTCGAGGCGCTGCGCGACTTTCCCGTCTTCCGCACCCGGTTGTTCGCGCTGCTGGGCGGATCCACCGCGCTGTCGGACCACCTGATTGCGCACCCGCAGCAGTGGCGTCTGCTGCTCGAGGACTTACCGGACGAGGCTGAGCTGTACCGCACCATGCTTTCCGCCGTGGGGGTCGACGCTGACGGTCCGGGGTTGTATAAGGCGGGGGAAGGCGAAGTTCACGTCGCTAAGCAAAAGCTCCGCGCCACCCACCGCGACCTGGTGATGCGCATCGCCGCCGCCGACCTCGCCGGCACGTTCGCCGCGGTCAAGGGCTACGGCGAGGGCGAATCCATGAGCTACAGCTACACCACCGAGCGGCTCACCTGGCTCGCGGACGCGGCGCTGACGGCCGCGCTCGCGGTGGCGGTGCGCGACGTCTACGGCGACGAGGAACCGGACGCGCAGCTAGCCGTGATCGCCATGGGCAAGTGCGGCGCCGGCGAGTTGAACTACATCTCCGACGTCGACGTGGTGTTCGTGGCCGAGCCCGCCTCGCCGAAGATCACGCGCGTGGCCGCGGAGATGATGCGCATCGGCTCCGCGTGCTTTTTCGACGTGGACGCGAACCTGCGGCCGGAAGGCGCCTCCGGCGCGCTGGTGCGCACGCTGGAATCGCACCAGGCGTACTACCGGAAATGGGCCGAGACCTGGGAGTTCCAGGCGCTTCTGAAGGCGCGGCCGCAGACCGGGACCATGGAGTTGGGGCGGGCGTACTCCGAGGCGATCGCGCCGCTGGTGTGGGAGGCCTCCCAGCGCGACTCCTTCGTCGAGGACGTCCAGGCAATGCGCCGGCGCGTGTTGGAAAACGTCCCGGCCGAGGTGCGACGCCGCGAGCTGAAACTCGGGCCCGGCGGGCTTCGCGACGTCGAGTTCGCCGTGCAGCTTCTGCAACTCGTGCACGGGCGCATCGACGACACCCTGCGCGCCCGCAACACCTTGGAGGCACTCACTGCCCTGGCTAAGGCCGGATACGTCGGCCGCGACGACGCGCGCGTGCTCACCGAGGCCTACGAGTTTTTGCGCCTGTTGGAACACCGGCTGCAGCTGCAGCGCTTCAAACGCACCCACCAGCTGCCCGAGCCGGACGACGAAAAGCGCAACCGCTGGCTCGCCCGCGCCGCCGGGTTCACCGCCAACCACCGCGGCACCGCCCCGGACGCGATGTACCGCGAGCTCAAACGCGTGCGCCGCGACGTCTCCGACCTGCACGAGCGGCTGTTCTACCGCCCGCTGCTCGGCGCGGTGGCCGACATGTCCGTCGGCGAGGCCACCCTCTCCGCCGACGCGGTGAAAGCCCAGCTCGCCGCGCTCGGCTACCGCCACCCGGCGCGCGCCTTCGACCACCTCTCCGCGCTGGTCAAGGGCACCTCGCGCAAGGCCAAGCTGCAGGCGATCCTGCTGCCGTCGCTGATGCACTGGCTCGCGGACACCGCCGACCCCGGCCAGGGGCTGTTGAACTACCGCAAGCTTTCGGACGCCGCCGTGGACCGCAGCTGGTTTCTCCGCATGCTGCGCGACGAGGGCGTGGCGTCGCAACGCCTCATGCATATCCTGGGCACCTCGCCGTACGCCTCCGACCTCATCATTTCCGCGCCCGACGTGGTCAAACTCCTCGGCGACGGCTCCAACGGCCCCCGGCTGCTCGACGCCGCCCCCGACCAGGTCCACAAAGCCATCCTCGCCTCCGCCAAGCGCCACCAGGCCGACCCGGACAAGGCCGTCGCCGTGGCGCGCTCCCTGCGCCGCGCGGAGCTCGCCCGCATCGCGTCCGCCGACCTGCTCGGCTTCATGGAGCCGCGCCAGGTCTGCCTCGAGCTGACCTACGTGTGGGAGGCCGTGCTTGAGGCCGCACTTCGCGCCGAGGTGTACGCCGATCTCGCATCCTCGCCTTACGACGAGCCTCCCGCCCGCATCGCCGTCATCGGCATGGGCCGCCTCGGCGGCGCCGAACTCGGCTACGGCTCCGACGCCGACGTGATGATCGCCGCCGAGCCGAGCGAGGGGTCCGACGGAGGAAGCGACGCGATCGCGTGGGCGGCGAAAATCGTCGACCAGATGCGCGCCCGCCTGTCCAAGCCCTCCGGCGACCCGCCCCTCGAGGTGGATCTGGGCCTGCGCCCCGAGGGCCGCTCCGGCGCGGTGGTGCGCACCATCGCCAGCTACGAGCGCTACTACCGCGAGTGGGGCGAGGTCTGGGAGCGCCAGGCGCTGCTGCGCGCGGCCGTCGTCGCCGGGGACCGCGGCGTGGGCGACGCGTTTTTGGAGGCCATCGACGCCTTCCGCTACCCAGCCGGCGGCGCCAAGCCTTCCGACATCCGCGAGATCCGCCGCATCAAAGCCCGCGTGGACAACGAGCGCCTGCCCCGCGGCGCCGACCGCGCCACCCACACCAAGCTCGGCCGCGGCGCGCTCGCGGACGTCGAGTGGACCGTGCAGCTATTGACCATGCAGCACGCCCACACCCACGAGGAGCTGCGCACCCCGTCCACCCTCGACGCGCTGGACTTCCTCGTCGAGCTCGACGACCCGTCCGTCATCCGTGGCTCGCACGCCGAGATACTGCGCACCGCGTGGCTCACCGCCACCCGCGCCCGCAACGCCATCGTGCTCGTGACCGGCAAGCGCACCGACCAACTTCCCGCGCCGGGCCCGCAGCTCGCGCAGGTCGCGGGCTCGGCCGGCTACGACCCCGACGACCAGCAGGAGTTCTTAGAGGACTACCTGCGCATCACCCGCCACGCCCACAAGGTGGTCGAGGAGGTGTTCTGGGGAGAGGTGCCGTCGCACGAGTTCGATTAGGCAATATGCTCGGGGTCATGGCAGTGAACATGACCATCGACCTGAACAACGCCACCTTCGCAGACCTGGTTGCGCTGGTGGACGCCGCGCGCGTGGCCGGCGTCGACCCCAAGACCGGGCTGGAGCTCGACGGCGAGACGCTGAGCATCACCGTCGAGCCGACTACCCGCACGCCCGCGCGCGAGCAGGCGCCCGAGAAGGAGCGCACCGTGCCGCCGCTCGGCGACGCCGCGATTCGCTCGGTGGTGGATATTTTGACCGGCCGACAGGAACCGCCCCGCCGGTAGGGGCTTCCGCTGCTGGTCAATCGAGTGTAAAAATATTCACATGAGCGGATCAGTAATCAGTCTTCGCGTAGACGAAGACCAGAAGAGGCGATTGGACGCGCTTGCCCGGCGCACGGGCCGCCCAGCCTCTTATTACGTGCGCGAAGCGCTGAGTGCGCACCTCGCGGAGCTGGAGTACGTCGACGTGCTTGAAGCGGAAGCCGATGCGATTCGGCGTGGCGAGCTTCCAACCATCTCCCTCGAGGAGCTAGAGAATGAGCTCGGATTGGCGGATTGAGTTTTCGCCACGTGCAGCGAAATCGTTTCGCAAACTCGACCGAGGCGAGCAGAAACGGATTCAAAGTTTTCTCCACCGACTTCGAGCCGCTTCCGACCCACGGGGAAGTGGCAAAGCTCTGGTGGGCACCAAACGGGGGTTGTGGCGCTGGCGGGTGGGGGACTACCGAATCATCGCAGACATCGTGGACGACAAAGTCCTGATTATGCTGATCGATATCGGCCACCGATCGTCCGTCTACAAGCACTAGTTGCCCTCCGCGGCTGTAAGTATATCCCCGGATCAGGCCGGGCAGAGGCACCCATGACGTAGACTGCGCGGGGTGGACTACATCTCAACTCGCGACGCATCGGCGCAGCCGCGCTCCTTCACAGACATCCTGCTCACAGGCTTAAGCCCCGACGGCGGCCTGTTCATGCCGGCGGTGTACCCGTCCATCACCCCGGACCTTCTGAGCGAGTGGCGCGAGCTTTTGCTTCACGACGGCTACGCTGCTCTCGCCGCCGAAGTGCTGAAGCTTTACGTCGACGACATCCCCGAGGCGGACCTCGAGACCATCGCGCGCCGAGCGTACCGCACCCCCGTCTTCGCCGACGAGGAGATCGTGCCGGTGACCCGCCTGAACGACACGCTGCACATCGGCCACCTGTCCGAGGGTCCGACCGCCGCGTTCAAGGACATGGCGATGCAGCTGCTCGGCGAGCTGTTCGAGTACGAGCTGGCCCGCCGCGGTGAGGAGATCAACATCCTGGGCGCGACCTCGGGCGACACTGGCTCGTCGGCCGAGTACGCGATGCGCGGGCGCGACGGCATCCGCGTGTTCATGCTCACCCCGGCCGGGCGCATGACGCCGTTCCAGCAGGCGCAGATGTTTGGGCTGGACGACCCGAACATCTTCAACATCGCCCTGGACGGCGTGTTCGACGACTGCCAAGACGTGGTCAAGGCCGTCAGCGCGGACGCGGGGTTTAAGTCGAAGTACTCCATAGGCGCGGTGAACTCCATCAACTTCGCGCGCCTGCTCGCGCAGGTGGTGTACTACATCGCGACCTACCTGAAGGTCACCGAGACCAACGACGAGCGCGTCTCGTTCTGCGTGCCCACCGGCAACTTCGGCAACGTGTGCGCGGGCCACATCGCGAAGCAGATGGGCCTGCCCATCGACCGCCTCATCGTGGCCACCAACGAAAACGACGTGCTCCACGACTTCTTCGCGCGCGGCGAGTACCGCCCCCGCTCCGCCGCGGAGACCTACGCGACGTCCTCGCCGTCGATGGACATTTCGAAGGCGTCCAACTTTGAGCGGATGCTTTTCGACGCCACGTTGCGCGACTCCGACCTCACCCGCGAGCTGTTCGCCAACAGGGTGAAAGACGGCGGCTTCGCTGCCACCGATCTGGGCGGGGAAGAGGCGATGGAGCGCATCCGCGGCGAGTTCGGCTTCGCCTCCGGCACTTCCACCCACGCCGACCGGGTGGCCACCATCAAGCGCGTGCACGACGAGTTCGGCGTGCTGGTGGACCCGCACACCGCCGACGGCGTGTTCGTCGCCAAGCAGCTTGCGGACGAAGTGGACACCCCGATCGTGGTGCTGGAAACTGCGCTGCCGGTGAAGTTCGCCGACACGATCGCCGAGGCGATCGGCAAGGCGCCGGAGGTGCCGGAGCGCTTCGCCGGCATCATGGACGCGGAGCGCCACGTGACCGACCTGCCCAACGACGCTGAGGCCGTCAAGGCGTTTATCGCCGAGGCCATCGAGGGCACTAACGTCTAGGGCACACCAAGGAAGGAGTGGGCGCGCATGGCACAGGAGCAGTTCGCAGGCCCGGAGCACTACACCGACTTCGACCCGGAGAAGTTCATCCGGGACATGAAGATCATGGCCGAAGAGAAGGAGAAGGACGGCGAGTCCGGCGACGAGGGCTCGGCGGTTGACGCCTCCGAGTAGCCAGGGCGGTTCAGCCAAGCGCTACCAGCCCGAGCAGGGCCCGCAGTGGCGCTTCCCGGACATGCCCGGAGAGCCAGCGCCGCAGCGGCAGCAGTACCCGCAGCACCCGCTGAAGTTCCCCGACATGCCGGGCCCCGGCTCCACGGCTCGGGCGCGTCGCAGCGGGCTGCAGACGGGCGGGTGGATCACCGTCATCGTCGCGACGGCGATGATCGTGGGCATCGTGGTGTGGCTGGGCCTGAACGCGTCGAAGGTCCCCACCGGCACGGTGGAGGAGCGCGAGGCGCTGTCCGAGGTGCAAACGCCTGACGACGACGCTCCCGCGCCGGAGAACGAAAACAACGTGCTCGTGCCCGCGTTCGCCCCCTGGGCACCGGGGACGAAGATCCAGACCACGGACCACCGCCCGGCGCCCGGGGAGCATTTCACGGCGCAGTCGTGCACCGCGGCGTTTTCGTTTACCGGCAAGGACGGCCGGGCGTATGCGGTGACCGCCGGCCACTGCGGCCGCGAAGGCGACCTGGTGTGGCCCACCAACGCCTCCACCGCCTTCGACTACGCCTCCGAGGTCGGCCACTTCATTTTCTCCGGGCTGTATTCGCAGAACACCCCGGAGACGGAGGGCGCGGACGTCGGCATCATCGAGATCACGGACCCGGACCGGTTCATGGACATGGTCGGCGTGCCGATACCGACTGGGATCGGGGAGGGCCTTGGGCCCGTCGATAGGGTGTGCAAAACGGGCGCGACCACGGGCTACACGTGTGGCGATTTCGAGGACACTGAGCGGGTGCAGATAGTCAACCTCGACCCCGGCGTGGAGGACGAGACCTTCGGCGACATCGCCGCCGTGTGCGCCGCCTCCGGCGACTCGGGTGGGCCGGTGTTCGCCGACGTCAACGGCCGAGCCACCGTCATCGGCGTCGTCTCCGGCACGGAAGCCGGCCGCGCGGGCGAGGAGTGCTACGAGGGCATGGAGGATCCGCACCTGATGAGCTACTCCAACGTCAATCAGGTCATGGCCGTGATCCGTCACGCGGTGCCGGACGCGGAGTTTATTCCCCGGCGTTGGTGACAGGGTTGGCGAGCAGCGGCCAGCGCTTGAGGTGCTCGCCGGTTTCCTTGTCGTTGTCCACCACCACGACCTCGTCGTCGGTGTAGCCGTTGAACGTCACGCGGTCGATCTCGTCGGGGCGCTCCACATCGAGCCACCGCTTCGACAGCGCGTCGGCGTCGTCCACGTCCATCCAGTTTAGGGTGATCACGCGGAAGTGGTTGTGCGACGCGTAGTCCACAAACGACACCGAATCGGCGCCCTCTGCCACGCCGAAATCGATGTACTGGGCGAGGGTCTCCGGAGGCAGCGTCGAGAAGCAAAAGCCCCAGAAGTTAAAGCGCATCCCGCTTTTCGACGTCAACGTCACCGTATCCAGACAATTCTGCTCCAGCAGACGCGACAGGTGGCCCGCGATCTCGGTGGAGTCGTCGAGGGCGCCGTCCACGACGTCGCCGCGCATCATCGCTCCCGAGTTCGTCTCGCCCACGCGCACGTTGTCGATCAGGTTCGGTCGGATGCTCGCCGCGACGTTGCCCGGATCCGCCGGCGCCGGGTTGAACGGGCGCTCCGGCTGCGGCAGCTCCGCGGCCGCCGGGGAGCTCGCCGTGGTGCGGCTCGCCGCCATCGCCACCCCGAAAATCACCAGGATGACCAGCGCGCCGTACGCCGCGACGAACAGGGGCGCGGGGACGCGTCTGACCCAGGGCTGCTTGTCGGAAACGGCGGTGCTCATAATTTCAGGGATTGTACACTTGCCACCATGCCTATCCCGGAGTTCATCGTGGAAACCCGCA
The DNA here is from genome assembly GCF_013978595.1 of Corynebacterium haematomassiliense. GTDB lineage: Bacteria > Actinomycetota > Actinomycetes > Mycobacteriales > Mycobacteriaceae > Corynebacterium > Corynebacterium lehmanniae. The sequence goes on along the minus strand of NZ_JACDTZ010000001.1, from coordinate 983,436 downwards.
AGAAAATCGGCACCGACCTGATGTGGGTGCCCGCCGTGTGCGCCGTCGTGCTTCGCGACGCCACCGATGCGTCACCGTGGGCCGTCCCCGAGGTGCTGCTGGTGCGCCGCGCCGACAACGGCGAGTGGACACCTGTGACCGGGATCGCGGACCCGGGCGAAGAGCCGCACGTCGCCGCGGTGCGCGAGGTGCTGGAGGAAACCGGCGTGCGGGTGACCGCCGCGGCGATTTTGGGCGTCGGCGCGCACGGCCCGGTCACCCACGCGAACGGGGATAAGGCCAGCTACATGACGGTGCAATTGCGCTGCGAGCCGCTCGACCCCACCGCGGAACCGGTGATCGGCGACGATGAGAACACCGAAGCCGGCTGGTTCCCCATCTCCCAGATGCCGGTGCGCGACCCGAAGTGGCGCCTGGCCATCGCGGACGCCGCCTCGCAACGCCGCCACCCGGGCAGCTTCGCGCCGCGCATGGGGCTGACCAAGCGGTGAGGCTCGGCGTCGACGTCTCGGAGCACCAGGCCGGGCTCGACGTTTCCCGCTTCGACTTCGTCATCGCCCGCGCCACCGACGGCACGTACCAGGACGCTGCGTTTTCGTCGTTCGCCCCTTTCGCGACCGCGGCGTACCACTTCCTGCGCGCCCCCTCCGAAGGGACCACCATTGCGGCGCAGGTGTCGGCCGCGCTCGAGGTTCTCGGGGGCCGCCGCTTGCCTCTGTGGCTCGACGTCGAGTCCCCCGCGGGGCTTTCGCTTCTCGACGTCCGCTCCGCCCACCACTCCTTCTCCTCCGCAGGCGTCGAAGTAGCTGGAGTCTACACGAACGCCTGGTACTGGCGGCGGCACATGCTGTTCGCGGACGTGGCCGAGTTCGGTGCGCTGTGGCTGGCGCAGTGGGGCTCGAACCCGGTGGTCGACGTTTCGACGCCTTTGGACGTGGGGGCGTGGCCGCGCCCCGTCGGCCTTCCAACGCCCACAGTGTGGCAGTTCACCTCGCGCGGCCGCGTAGACGGGACGGACGTAGATTTAAATTTGGCCCTGTGAACTGCGCTTTGTGAATTTCTCAGGTTCAGTTATCCACAATTCGCCGCGGGTCTGGTGTTGGGGGTTGCGCTGGCTTAGCTTTCGGTGCATGAACTTCACTGACTTTGTTTCCGCAGGCGTGGCCGTGCTCGCCGACTTCGACCGCGACGTAGCCATGGCCGCCGGCCTATCGTCTGGCCGTGTGCGCGACCTGGCGCGGGTGCACCACGCGTATTACGGGCCGACCCAGTTCACCCGCAAACAACGCGACGCACTCGCCGCCGCGGAAGGCTTGCCTGTGGACCAGCTCGTCCACATCGAGAAAAAGTTGCTCGCCGTCGAAGGCGCCGCCGAACGCTGGCGCATTAGGTTGGATTTGGTGCGCCACCGCGGCTCCTACCGGGTGTTGACCAAGCGGATCAAACGGTTGATCAAACAACCCGTCAAACCCGCCCCACCCTCGTGTAAGTTCAGCCGCTCGAAAGCGGGCATGCGCACCATGATCCTCACCTACAACGAGCGCGACCTCGCGGACCTGGAGCACCTGCTGCGCCAACTCATCGACGCCGACGACCCCGCCGCCGCCCAAATGGCCCACACGCTTATCGGCATCCTGCGCGACGGCAAAGGCGTGCCGAAGGCGAACTTCCGGCCGATCATCCTGGTGCCGATCGCCGACTGGGCCCGCATCCAATCAGGCCACGCCGACGAAGTCACCCTGATCTGCACCGACGGCACCACCATGACCGGTGCCGAGTACATGGAGCACGAATTCGGCGACATACTCGAAGTCGCCGCGTTCCACCCCCAGGAAGGCCCAGTCAACCTGTACTACGGTCAGCGCTGCGCCAACGCCAAGCAAAAGGTCATGTCGAAGCTGCTCTGCCCGTCGTGTGCGTTTCCCGACTGCAAACACTCCGCAGAGACCACCCAGACGCATCACATCAATGCGTGGCGCTACGGGGGAATGACCAACATGGACAACCTCGCCGAACTGTGCCCCTTCCACAACGGGGTCAACGCCGACAACAGGCAAGGCCCGTTCGGCTACATCGACAACCCCAACGCCCGCATCCACTGGGTCGCGCCCAACGGCACACGCGTCCCCATGACCACCCCAGGCGCCATGGAGCTGCTCTTCGACTAACCCCTGAAACGCCAAAACCCGCCCCACAAGGCGGGCGATTTGGCATGCCGTTTTTACCGGCGGCCTTCTATCGTCCAGCTGATGAAGCGGCCGGAACACAGCGACCAGTGCACGATGAGCAGGAACGGCAGCGTCAACGCGACGACGTCCAGCCAGTGCGAGCCGTTGACAAGCGCGACCTGGTGCCCGCCCATGCTCACCGTGCCCGGCGGGAAGGTGCACGCCCACCAGGCAGGTGTGTACTCCACCCAGCGCGCGACATTGGGGTAGAAGTTCCACATCGCCCAAATACCCAGCGGGATGGCCAACACCAGTGCGACGTAGCCGTAGTGGATGGAGAATGTGCCGGGGAACAAAATCTGCATCGCGGTGGTGGATTGCCCGATCACGCCGAGCGGCACCCATGCGGTCGCCGACAGCGGCCCTGAAAGGTCCACCTTCCCGTGCCACGCCGCCCAGTACACGCGGGCGAACGTGGGCACCGCGGTGAACAGGGACATCAGGAAGAACACGGTGCCGAGCACGTGGTAGAACTGCCCGTAGTCGCGGGCGAGCCAACCAGCCACCGACGCGGAAATCATCGGGCCGACCAACGGCAGGCCCCAGGTGAACTTCGGCGCGCCCTCGAAGCGGCTGAGCTGGATAGCCCAGGTGATGACGGTGACGGGGGCTCCGACCCAGAAGCCGATGAGGCGGTAGACGCCTTCGTCGGTAAGCCCGGATAGCGCGGCACCCAGTGCGAGGATGCCGATGAAGAACATCGACCATTCCGCCATGGTGGTGCGCTCGAAGCTGGGGTGGCGGTAGCGCGCGAACCCGTACACGAGCACGACGAGGATGAAGCACGCGATCGCGGCGAAGACGGCGGCGAAGAACTGGTGGTCCATTTCTACGAGCAATCGCGACACGATTGAGGTGCCCATGAGGCTGCCGCCCCACGCGGGGCCGGGCGGTGGCAGTTGGCGGAACTTGTCAGTCACTCAGCGCATGGTAATCCCTTTTTTGGGAAGGTGCTCGCGCGGCCCGCCGGGAGGGACCCGTTGCACAAAAACGGCCCCGGCAGCTCAAAACCCGACCTGCGGTTTTGCGCCGATTCGGTCGGGTTCTGGTTGGGCAGGTCACTGTTGGACCGCGGTGTGTTTCTAACCCACGTTCGCTCCGAACAGCGAGCCGATGGCGAACGTTGCCGCCAGCGCGATGGTGCCGCCGACCACGATGCGGGTCACCGAGCGGGCGACCGGGGCCTCGCCGAGCTTCGCGGACAGCGCGCCCGTCAGCGCGAGCGCCACCAGGGTCAGCACGAAAATCGCGGCGATGCGCCAGGATGCGGGGGCGAGCAGCGCCGTCGCAAAGGGCAGTGCGGCGCCGAGCAAGAACGACAGGAAGGATGCGATGCCCGCGGACCACGGGTTGACCTGCATCTCCTCGGACATCCCCATGGCGCGCTCGGAGTCGCGCTGCGAGGACACTGAGACGTATTCGCCCAGCGCCATCGACACCGCGCCGCCGATCACCGCGGCCAAGCCGGACATCGCGATCGTGGTCGCATCGGACGTCGCGCCCGCCACGCCGACGACCACGGCGGCGGTGGAGACGATGCCGTCGTTCGCCCCGAGCACCGCCGCGCGCAGGCGGTTCAGCCGCTCGCCGGTGCCGGGCTCATGCCTATCGACGCCACCTTCCGCCGTGCCCGGACAATCAGCCGGGCAGTCGGGGTGGGGGCGGTTCAGCAGATCAGTCATGACCCAATCATCGCCCGGCCCGGTCACCCCCCGCAAGGAAGTTCGGCCTGCCTTACTGCAGGTCAGGCTATGCAAACCTAGCAGTCGAAGTACATCTCGAACTCCTGCGGGGTGGGACGCAGACGCACCGGGGTGATCTCGTTGTCGTACTTGAGCTTGATGTAGGTCTCGATGAGGTCATCGGTGAACACGTCGCCTTCGGTGAGGAAGTCGTGGTCCGCCTCCAGGGCCTTGAGCGCGGCCTCGAGAGACGTCGGTGCCTGCGGGATGTCCTTGGCTTCCTCCGGCGGCAGCTCGTAGAGGTCCTTGTCCACCGGGGCGTGCGGCTCGATGCGGTTCTTGATGCCGTCGATGCCCGCCATGAGCATCGCCGCGAAACCGAGGTAGGGGTTGCCCGACGGGTCCGGTGCGCGGAACTCGATGCGCTTGGCCTTCGGGTTTGCGCCGGTGATCGGGATGCGGATCGCGGCGGAGCGGTTGCGCTGCGAGTACACCAGGTTGATCGGCGCCTCGAAGCCCGGCACGAGGCGGTGGTAGGAGTTCAGCGTCGGGTTGGTGAACGCCAGCACCGCGCCGGCGTGCTCAAGCAGGCCGCCGATGTACCAGCGTGCGATGTCGGACAGGCCGCCGTAGCCGGACTCGTCGTAGAACAGCGGCTCGCCGTCCTTCCACAGGGATTGGTGGGCGTGCATGCCGGAGCCGTTGTCGCCGGCGAGCGGCTTGGGCATGAACGTGGCGGTCTTGTCGTACAGCGTCGCGGTGTTCTTCACGATGTACTTGAAGTCCTGCAGGTCGTCCGCCGCGTGCAGCAGGGTGTTGAAGCGGTAGTTGATCTCCTGCTGGCCGCCGTTGCCCACCTCGCGGTGGAAGCGCTCGATCTCAAAGCCGGCGGCGGCGAGGTTGCGCACCATGGCGTCGCGCACCTCGACGGTCTTGTCGTACGGCGGGACGGGGAAGTAGCCGCCCTTCCAGCGGTTCTTGTAGCCCAGGTTCGGCGAACCGTCGGCCTCGACCTCGTTGCCGCGGTTCCACCAGCCTTCCGCGGCGTCGATCTCGTAGAACGCGGCGTGGCCCTCCACCTCGTAGCGGATGGAGTCGAACAGGTAGAACTCCGCTTCGGCGCCGATGGAGCAGGTGTCGGCGATGCCGGTGGAGCGCAGGTATTCCTCCGCCTTCTTGGCCACGTTGCGCGGGTCGCGGGAGAACGGCTCGTGGGTGAACGGGTCGTTGACGAAGAACTTCACGTTCAGGGTCTTGGACCCGCGGAACTGGTCCAGCTTTGCGGTGGCGAGGTCCGGCATGAGGGTCATGTCGGATTCTTCGATGGTGGTGAAGCCGCGGATGGAGGAGCCGTCGAAGGCGAGGCCTTCTTCCATCACGTCTTCATCGAACATCGATGCCGGGATGGAGAAGTGGTGTTCGATGCCGGGCACGTCGGTGAAGCGCACGTCGATGAATTCCACCTCCTCGTCGGCGATGAATTTCTTGACGTCTTCGATGTTGTCGAAGGACACGGGTGGTACTCCTCGTTGTGTGTCGGACATAAGCGGTTTCAAGTCTACGCGGACCTCCCGCTACGCTTCGGAGGCATGGCTGCTTCTCGACGACAAACCTGGCACGACGGTCCCGAAATCCCCAACCAATTCTCCGGCGAGGATGCCCTGCCGGAGTACCCGGGGCAGTTTTTAGGCATGCCGAAGGAAGGGGCGGGATCCCAGGCGTCGGTGCTGCGCCGCATGGGCGGGGTGCTCATCGACTGGGCGTTGTGCGCGGTGGCGGCGTCGCTGATCACGGCGAACACCTCCGCGTTGGGGGACCGCTACACCGCGACGTACCTGCTGTGGATCGTCCTGGGCATCGTGTGCGGCTGGCTGTTCGCCCGCACCCCGGGCATGGCCGTACTGGGCATGGGTGTGGCCCGCGTGGACAAGGAAGCCCCGGTGGGGCTGTGGCGCGCGGCGGTGCGCACGATCCTGACGGGCTTTGTGCTGCCGGCGGCGCTTGTGGACGCCGACGGGCGCGGCATGCACGACCGCGCCACCACCACGACGGTGATCCGCACCTAGTTGTTGATGGGGCGTTCCTCGCCGACGAGTTCGTGGTCGAAGTCGATGTAGCGGAAAAACGCCCAGGTCGGGTCGGTGAGCATGCGTCCGACGGAGAGCCCGCCGGCGATGAACAGCACCACGAAGGACACTTCGGTGAATTTCGACAGCGCGTTGATGATGTCGCCGACCGCGAAGTTGTGCACCGCGGCGTAGATGACGGGGCCGGGGATCATCACCACGGCGGCCGGGATGGTCACGGTGGTGCGCGGCACCTTCGCCACCTGGCCCAGCAGCCCGCCGACGATGCCGATGATCAGCGCGGCGACGAACGCGGCGAGGTAGGAGCGCACCCCGTCCGCAAGCAATGCGAGGCGCGCGGCGTTGGCCACCATCCCGAGCGCGGCGGCGATGAGCGCCATGCGTCTCGACGAATTGAACAGCAACGCAAAGCAGCCCACGCTGACAAAGCTGGCCAGCGCGCCGGAAACCAAAAACTCCGCCGACTTCGGCACGGGCGCCGTCTGTGCCTGGGGAGTGCCGGAGAGCATCGCCACCACGGAGACGGTCAGCATAATCACCACGATGATCTCGAGGGCGAAGAACAGCCTCGGGATGCCGGCGGTGAAGTCGAAGCGCGCCAGGTCCACAAACGAGGTGAACAACGGGAAGCCGGGGATCAAAAACAGCACCGCGGCGATGAAACCGGGGGAGACCACGCTGGCAAACGGCAGCACCCGGTCGAGCAGCAGGAACGCCGACGAGGCGACGAACGACGCCGCCATCGTGATCCCGATCAGGTTGAAGTGCGCCTTGTGCAAAAATGCGCGCACGAGCTGGCCCAGCATCGCCGCCAGGCACACCAGCGCGGCGGTGGCGAGCCCGAATTGGTTCAGCACTGCGAATCCGGCGCAGGCGAGTCCGGCGGCGAGCGTCGATAGGCGAAAGCCCCAGCGTGGAGAGGGGATGCGTTCGATCTCATCCAGCACCGCGTTGATGACCTCGGGGGTGCGGTAGCTCTGCAAAAGCGAGTGCGCCGCGGTCTCCAGCGCCTCGATGCGCGAGGCGTTGACACCCGGCAGCGGCACGTCGGACACCGCGGTGCGGAACTGCTCGCCCCGGTGGAACGTGCAGCTGATGGTGTTGAAGCCGACGATGACGTCGGCGTCGTCGAAGCCCACCGAGCGCGCGCAGCGCTTCACGGCGCGGATCACGCGATAGCCGGACGCGCCGGCGGACAACAGCAAGACGCCGAAGCGAAGGCAGGTGTTCGCTTCGGCGTCCATGCCGGGGTTGTGCTCGATCACTTGCCGCCCTTGCGCTCCTGCATGCGGCGCATCTTGCGGTTCATGCCCGCCATGTTCTGCGCCTGCTTCGGCAGCGGGCCGCCCGGCAGGCCGGCCGCCTGGGCGCCGCGGCCGCGCGAATCCATCGCGTCGAGCTTGGCGGCGAGGTTGTACACCTCGTCCTTCTGGTAGTTCTTCGGCAGCTTGAGCAGGTGCTTCTGCAGGTCGCGGTTGCGCACCTGGCCTTCGCCCTCGCCGGCGTACACCTCGTAGATGGGCACGCCCGCCAGCAGGCGGTCCACGCGCTTGTGCTCCTTGGCCATCAGGGACTTCAGGCGGTTCGGGCTGCCCTCACCGACCAGCACGACGCCCGGGTTGCCCACCACGCGGTGCACGGTGTCCATGTGGGTGTTGGCCTGCACGCCGGTCTTGGTCTGCCACACGATGCCCATCGTGTTGCGCATGTTCTCCAGCGTCCAGCCGGCGGCGCCGGGGGTGTCGCCGACTTCGTCGTACATGGACTTTTCCAGGCGGCGGGAGAAGATGAACATCGCCAGCACAGCGCCCAGGACCAGGCCCATGATCAGCCAGAACCACTTCGCACCGATGAGCAGGCCGAGGAGGAAGAACAGCAACCCGCCGCCCAGCACGCAGGCGAGCATGATGGGGATCAGCGCCTTGTCGCGCTTGCGCTGGATGTCGAACGCCTGCTTCAGCTGGGAGCGGGTTGCTTTGCCCTTGGCGCGCTTCGCGGCGCGCTGTTCTTTCTTGGCGGCTTTCGCCGCTTCCTTGTCCTGCGTCTTAGCCATGGCCATAACTGTATGCCACAGCTAAGACGCGGGCCAAAGACCCTAGCGGGTCTCCACTGGGTGGTCGGCGGATGCGCCGTACTTCTTCAGCAGGGTGGAGGCTTCCTGGGCGGTATCGCCTTGCGACGTCTCCGCCAAGTGCTTCAGGTTCTCCGGCAGCTCGAGGCCGCGGTGGGCCATCGCCTCGACGTACAGCTTGCCGGCGCGGTAAGAGGAGCGCACCAGCGGGCCGGACATGACGGCGCCGAAGCCCATTTCGTAGGCGGCGTCGCGGTACTCGATGAACTCTTCCGGCTTCACCCAGCGGTCGATCGGGTGGTAGGTCGGGCCGGGGCGCAGGTACTGGGTAATGGTGATGATGTCGCAGCCTGCGTCCACCAGGTCGTGGAGCGCCTCGAGGACTTCCTCGCGGGTTTCGCCCATGCCCAGGATGAGGTTGGACTTGGTGATCAGCCCGAAGTCGCGGGCCTGGCGGATCACGTCGAGGGAGCGTTCGTAGCGGAACGCCGGGCGGATGCGCTTGAAGATGCGCGGAACGGTCTCTACGTTGTGCGCGAAGACCTCGGGGCGGGCCTCGAAGACTTCCTGGAGCAGGTCCGGCTTGCCGGAGAAGTCCGGGGTGAGGTTTTCCACGCCGGTGTGCGGGTTGAGCTCGTGGATCTTGCGCACGACCTCGGCGTAGAGCCAGGCGCCCTCGTCGTCGAGGTCGTCGCGGGTGACACCGGTAATGGTGGAGTAGTTCAGGTTGAGGCTTTTGACCTCTTCTGCGACGCGGCGCGGCTCGTCGCGGTCCAGGGGATCCGGGCGGCCGGAGGCGATGTCGCAGAAGTCGCAGCGGCGGGAGCAGCGGGATCCGCCGATGAGGAAGGTCGCTTCACGCGACTCCCAGCACTCGTGGATGTTCGGGCAGCCCGCCTCTTGGCACACGGTGTGCAGGCCCGCGCCCTTGACCTTTTGCTTCATGTCCTCGTACTCGGGACCGGTCTTGACGGAGTTGCGGATCCACCGCGGCTTCTTCTCAATCGGTGTTTCGGAGTTGCGCGCCTCAACGCGCAAAAGCTTGCGGCCTTCTGGTGCTACAGTCACGCTTCTCACCGTACCTTCCGTGTCAAACCCTTCGAGGGGTCCGGTCGTGTGGCGAATGTGTGGTCCGCCACGACCAGCTCGCCGGACAGCGCGCGCTCGAGTTCGCGCACCATCGGCGCGGCCATATCGGCTGGGGTGATGTCGCGGCCGAGTTCGAGCGACAGGGTGGTCACGTCGGCGTCGTCGATGCCGCAGGCGACGATGTGTTCGTAGTGCTCGAGGGTGTTGCTGCAGTTCAGGGCGAGGCCGTGCATGGTCACGCCGCGGGTGATGCGGATGCCCAGGGCGGCGATTTTGCGTTCGCGTGTCGACGCCTCCGGGTCCACCGCCTTCGTCTCCTCCGGCACCCAGACCCCTGAGCGGCCGTCGACACGGCCCGCCGTGGTCACCCCGGCGTCCCGCACGACCTGGATGAGCGCCTCTTCGAGACGGCGCACGTAGTCGACCACGTCCACCGGTTCGGCGAGTTTGATGATGGGGTAGACCACCAGCTGGCCCTCGCCGTGCCAGGTGATGCGCCCGCCGCGGTCCACCGGCACCACAGGCACGGGGTAGGCGGGGTCGGGCATGTCCTCCGGCTGCGTGCGCTTGCCGGCGGTGAAGGTGGAGGGGTGCTCGAGCACTAGCACTGTGTCCGGCAGTTCGCCTTTGGCCCGTCGAGAAGCAATGTCTGCCTGGAGGTCCCAGGCTTCCTGATAGTCCACGAGCCCCAGCTCGCGCACGTCAATGGGCGCGGCTGAGGCTCGGATGGATTTGTCGGCGGGGAAAAACGGGTCGCGTGGGGCAGTCATACCCTTAGACCCTAGTCCCCGCCGGTTTAGACGCCGTTGGAGGAGGCGTACTCGTCGGCGGTCATCAGCGGGCCGACCTCCTCGACCTCCACCTCGAAGAGCCAGCCTTCGCCGTACGGGTCGTTGTTGATGGCCTCGTAGGCGCCGTCGATGTCCTCGTTGACCGCGGTGACCGTGCCGGTGACCGGGGAGTACAGGTCGGAGACGGACTTGGTGGACTCGATCTCGCCGCAGGTCTCGCCGGCGGTGACGGTGTCGCCCACCTGCGGAAGCTCAGCGAAGACGACCTCGCCGAGGCGGTCAGCGGCGACGTGGGTGATGCCCACGCGCACAGTCTTGCCTGCTGCCTCGTCCGGGGTGGCGTTGATCCACTCGTGGTCCTCGGAGTAGTAGAAGTCCGGCTTCAGCTCCATGGTTATGCGTCCTTTCGGGAGTAAAACGGGGTCGGTGCAATAGTAAACGGGTAACGGCGTCCGCGGATGTCGATTTCCACTTCCGTGCCCTCTTCCGCGTGCTGCGGGTCCAGGTGCGCGAGCGCGACCGGGTAGCCTAGCGTCGGCGACGGCTGGCCGGAGGTGACCACGCCGATCTTCTCGTCCGAGCTTGCGAGGAAGACCTCGGCGCCCTCGCGGGCGGCGCGGCGCTGCTCGGAGGTCAAACCCGCGATGACCACGCTCGGCTCGCGGCCGAGCAAAGCGTCCTTGCCCACGAAGTCCGCTTCCTTCTTGGCAAACGCGCGGCCCATACCGGCCTCCACCGGGGTGATCTCGGCGGTCAGTTCGTGGCCGTAGAGCGGCATCGAAGCTTCCAGGCGCAGCGAGTCGCGCGCCGCCAGGCCGCAGGGGGTGCCGGAGCCGATGACGGCGTCCCACACCTTCTGCGCGTCATCGCTTGCGCAGAACAGCTCGAAGCCGTCCTCGCCGGTGTAGCCGGTGCGGGCGACGAAGGTTTCCACGCCGTCGAGGGTCATCCACGCGCCGGAGTAGTAGGACAGGGCGGAGGCGTCGTCGCTAAGCAAAGGCTCCAGCACCTCGAGCGCACGCGGGCCCTGGACCGCAACCAGCGCGAACGATTCCGAATTGTTGGTCAGCTGTACGTCGAAGTCGCCCTTGCGGGCCTCAAACGCGGCCCACACGGCGGCGGTGTTCGCGGCGTTGGGCACGACCATGAAGTGGTTCTCGCTGAAGCGGTAGGTGATCAGGTCGTCCAGGATGCCGCCGTCCTCGGCGACGATCATGGAGTACTTCGCCTTGCCGTCTTTCAGCGCGGAGAAGTCGGAGATGAGGGTGTAGTCCAAAAACGCGGCGGCGTCGGGGCCCTGGACGGTGATCTCGCCCATGTGGGACAGGTCGAAGATGCCCACGTCGTTGCGGACGGCGCGGTGCTCCTCCAGCTCCGAGCCGTACTTCAACGGCATCTCCCAGCCGCTGAAGTCGGTGAAACTGGCGCCGAGCTTCTCGTGGGTGGCATGCAGCGGGGTCTGTGGCATTGGTTCTCCTTAGGATTCGGTTTCGATGTCGAAGGCTTCCGGCGGCGGGCAGGCGCACTGGAGGTTGCGGTCGCCGAAGGCTTCGTCGATGCGACGCACCGGCGGGAAGTACTTCGCGTGCACCAGCGAGGCAACCGGGTAGGCAGCCTTCTCGCGGGTGAACTCGTACGGCCATTCCGAGCGGATCACGCTGGCGGCGGTGAACGGCGCGTTGTGCACGACGGACTGCTCGTATTCGACTTCGCCGTCGATGATCTCCTGGATCTCGGCGCGGATGGAGCGCATCGCCTCGATGAAGCGGTCCAGCTCGGCCAGGTCCTCGGACTCGGTCGGCTCCACCATCAGCGTGCCCGCGACCGGGAAGGCGAGGGTGGGGGCGTGGAAGCCGTAGTCGATCAGGCGCTTGGCCACATCGGCTGCGGTGACCCCGGAGGCGTCGGTAAGTTCGCGCAGGTCCAGAATGCACTCGTGGCCGACCAGGCCGTCGTTGCCGGTGTAGAGCACCGGGTAGGAGTCGTTCAGCGCGCGTGCGATGTAGTTCGCGCCCAGCACGGCGTGTTCGGTGGCGCTGCGCAGGCCGGCGGCACCGGACATGGCGATGTACGACCAGGAAATCGGCAGCACGCCCGCCGAGCCGTACAGGGTGGAGGTCACCGGCACGCCGCCCTCGCCGTCCGCGGCGGTCGGGTCGCCCGGCAGGAACGGGATGAGGTGCTCGCCCACGCCGATCGGGCCCACGCCCGGGCCGCCGCCGCCGTGCGGGATGGTGAACGTCTTGTGCAGGTTCAGGTGCGAGACGTCGCCGCCGAAGTCGCCCGGGCGCGCGATGCCAGTCAGGGCGTTCATGTTCGCGCCGTCGATGTAGACCTGCCCGCCGGCCGCGTGCACCTTGTCGCAGACCACGCGCACGTCTTCCTCGTACACGCCGTGCGTGGACGGGTAGGTGAGCATGATCGCGGCCACGGCGTCGGCGTGCTTTTCCAGCTTCGCGTCCAGGTCCTCAAGGTCGATCGAGCCGTCGTCGGCGGTCTTCACCACCACGACGCGAAGGTTCGCCAGCGTCGCCGACGCCGCGTTCGTGCCGTGTGCCGAGGCCGGGATGAGGCAGATGTCGCGCTCGGTGTCGCCGTTGGCCACGTGGTACGCGCGGATGGCCAGAAGGCCGGCCAGCTCGCCGGTCGCGCCGGAGTTCGGCTGCACTGACACCTCGGCGTAACCGGTGATTGCCACGAGCCAGGCGCGGATTTCGTCGATAAGCTCGCGCCACCCCGCGGTGTACTCGTCGGGGGTGTAGGGGTGCACGTTGGCGAAGCCCGGCCAGGTGATCGCCTCCAGGCCAGCGGTGGGGTTGAGCTTCATGGTGCACGAGCCCAGCGGGATCATCGTGCGGTCCAGCGCGAGGTCCTTGTCGCCGAGCGCGCGGATGTAGCGCATCATCTGCGTCTCGGAGTGGATGCGGTTGAACGTCTCGTGGGTGAGGAACTCGGTGGTGCGCTCCAGCGCCGCCGGGATGCGCGCGGCGCCCTCAGCGGTCTTCGCCCCGAAGCCCGCCAGCAGCGCCTCGACGTCGGCGTCGGTGGTGTCCTCGCCGAAGGAGACACCGACGGTGGTCTCGTCGATTGCGCGGACCAGGTAGCCTGCATCCGCAAGCTTTGCGACGACCTCCGCTGCCCCCGCAACCTCAACCGCCACCGTGTCGAAGAATTCGGCGTGCTTGACTTTCACGCCGGCAGCCTCGAGCGACGCGGCGAAGTCTGTGGCGCGCTTATGCACCGCACGCGCGATGTCCTTCAAGCCTTCAGGGCCGTGGTAGACGGCGTACATCGACGCCGTGACGGCCAAAAGCGCCTGCGCGGTGCAGATGTTGGAGGTGGCGCGCTCGCGGCGGATGTGCTGCTCGCGCGTCTGCAGCGCCAGGCGGTAGGCGGGGTAGCCCTCGGCGTCCTTGGACACGCCCACCAGGCGGCCCGGCATCTGGCGCTGCAGCTTCTCGCGCACCGCCATGTAGGCCGCGTGCGGGCCGCCGTAGAACAGCGGCACGCCGAAGCGCTGCGTGGTGCCGATGGCGATGTCCGCGCCGAACTCGCCGGGGGACTCAAGCAGCGTCAGAGCCAGGATATCGGCATCGACGGCGACCAGGCCGCCGCGCTCGTGGATCGCCTCGATCACCGGGCGCGGGTCCACGATGTCGCCCTCGGTGCCCGGGTAGGCGAACACGGCGCCGACGAGGTCCTCGCCGACCACGCCCTCGGCCAGGTTGGCCACCTCGACCTCTAGGTCGATCGCGCGGGCGCGCTCGGAGGCGACTGTGATCACCTGCGGGTGCAGGCGCGAATCCAGGAGCACCCGGCGGCCCTTCTTCACCACACGCGACATCAGGCCGACGGCTTCGGCGGCGGCGGATGCTTCGTCGAGAAGCGAAGCGTTCGCGATGTCCAGGCCGGTGAGATCTTGCACCATGGTCTGGAAGTTCAGCAGCGCCTCAAGGCGGCCCTGCGAAATCTCGGCCTGGTACGGCGTGTAGGCCGTGTACCAGCCGGCGTCCTCCACCACACCTCGGCGGATCACGGGCGGGGTCAGGGTGGAGGAGAAGCCCTGGCCGTAGAACGCGCGCAGCACGGTGTTCTTGTCTGCGAGCTCGCGCAGGCGGGCCTGGGCTTCGTACTCCGTCAACGCCTCCGGCAGGTCGAGCGGCTTGTCCGCCAGGATGCCGGAGGGCACCGCGGCGTTGATCAGCGCATCGATGGAATCGTAACCCAGAGCATCCAGCATTTTCTGCTGTTCTGCCTGGTCTGGGCCGATATGGCGGGAGATGTAATCCAACTGGGGCTCCTTGAAAATCGGGTCGTGATAACCACGCGACAGCTTAGCTGTTTCTCAGCCCCAGAAAGCCCGATTTAGAACTCATCTACACCCGCGTTTCCGAACAGCCACGTCACCGCGATCGCGCCCGGATCCGGCACGTCTTTCGCGCTCTCGCCGAGGTAGGACGCCCGGCCCTTTTTCGCCTGCATGCCGCGGGTCGCCTTCGCGCCCTCGACCGCCGGGGCGAAGACGTGCGCGAGCACCTCGTCGACGCTGCCGGTGGCGTCCTTGGCGGCGCGGGCGGCCGGTGCGAGGGCGTCGACGAGCGTGTTGTCGCCCTCCTTCGCGCCGCCGAGCTCGGTAATGGCGTCGACGCCGCGCTTAAGCCCCTCCGCCAGCGCCCCGGCAAACGCGGCGCCGTCCGCGTCGCGTGAATCCACGCCGGCGTCCTCGAACGCGTCCGCCATCTGTCGGAAGAGCGTGCCCAGCACCGCGCCGGAGGTGCCGCCGGCGCGCACCAGCATGCGGTGAGCGAAGAAATTCAGCACCTCTGCATCCGCGCCCCGCACAGGCCTATCGACGTCACCAAAGGCCGCCTCCATATTCTGACCGAAGTCGCCGTCGCCGGCCTCCCGGTCCAGGGCCGTCAGGTCGTCGTAGCTGGCGGCGAGGCGCTCCACAAAGCCGGTCAGCCAGGTGTTTTCCTCGCCGGAATCCGGCTGGGTTTCGTCGTCGACCATGCGCGCGTCGGCGTACTCCGGATCGGCGACGGTGCCGGGCCAAGCGGGCGCGGCGGTGTCGGCGTCGATGAGCTGGATCAGCTCGTCGTCGACGACGGTGACCGTGAGTGAAATGCCCGCCATGTTCAGCGAGGTCACTAGCGTGCCGCGCATCCCGCGGCGCACCTTCAGCCCCCGTTGCGTCAGCTGCTTGACCGCCTCGCCGAAGACCAGGTCCTGCTCCAGCTGGCTCGTACCACCCAGGCCGTTGACGAAGAGCATGACGTCCTCGCCCTTGACGCCCGCGTCGCGCAGCGAGGACAGGATGCTATCCAGGAGCTCTTCCACCAGCGCGGCGGCGGTCAGCTGCGCGCCAGCAATGTCGCGGCGCTCCACGCCCGGCTCGCCGTGGATGCCCACGCCGATCTCGATCTGGCCTTCGCCCAAGTCGAACGTCGCGCGGTCCGAGGTCGGGGAGTGGCCCGGCTGCAGCGCCACCGCCATGCTTCGCGACTGATCCGCCGCGCGCTGGGCAACCTCAGCCACCGCCTGCAGGTCGTCGCCCCGCGCCGCCGCAGCGCCGGCGATCTTCTCCACGATCACCGTGGCACCCGTGCCGCGGCGGCCCGGCGAGTCGTCGTTGTCGATCTCGGTGGCAACGTCGTCGTCCACAAGCACCTGCGCCACCTCAGCGTCGGCGTGGTTCGCGGCGACGGTGAAGTTCATCACGTCGCCGGTGTAGTTCTTCACCACGTGCACCACGCCCGCGCCGCGGTTGGCCCACTCCGTGGCCGCGCCGATCTGCACCGCGTTGGGGGAGGTGAATAGCAGGCCCGGGCAGGCCGCATCCAGCATGCCGGCGCCGATGAAACCGGCGTGCATCGGTTCGTGGCCCGATCCGCCGCCGGAGATGACGGCTACTCGGGGTTCGCCTTTGGTGGCGTCGTCAAGTAAAAGCCCCACGAAGCCCTCGTCATGCCACTCGGCGCATGGGTGCGCGGCGACGAGGCCGCCGAGGGCCTCGCGCATGAAGTGGTCGGTGGAGTTACGAAATGATTTGAACGTGTCAGCCATACCGCCACTTTATGCCAAAAACGACGAAACCCGGCACCGAAAGACGGTGCCGGGTTCAGCGCATTCCGGGGCTAGATGTCGAGATCAGCCTCGAAATCGCCCTGCTCGATGCGGTCCTTGATCGTGGTGACGAAACGGCCCGCGTCCGCACCGTCGATCAGCTGGTGATCGTAGGTGAACGGCAGGTAGCACATCTGGCGGATCGCGATGGAGTCGATGCCGTCCTCGGTCACGATGACCGGGCGCTTCTCAATCGCGGCGGTGCCCAGGATGCCGGCCTGCGGCGGGGTCAGCACCGGGGTATCCAGCAGCGCGCCCTCGGAACCGATGTTGGTCACGGTGAAGGTCGCACCGGACAGATCGTCCGGACGCAGCTTCTTGTCGCGCGCGCGGGACGCAAGGTCCGTGATCGCCTTCGCGATGTCGGCCAGGTTCATGTCCTGCACCTGCTTGATCACCGGTACCAGCAGGCCCATCGGGGTGTCCACAGCGATGCCGATGTTGACGTCGGAGTGGTAGGTGATCTCCTTCGCGTCAGCGTCGTAGGAGGCGTTGACGTTCGGGTGGGACACCAGCGCCTCTGCCGTGGCCTTGATGAAGAAGGCCAGGTAGGTGATGTTTGCGCCATGCTTCTCGACGAATGCCGGCTTGACCTTCTTACGCAGCTCCGCAACGCGAGTCACGTCGACCTCCTGCACGTGGGTCAGCTGCGCGGTGGTCTGCAGGGACTCCACCATCTTCGCGGCGGTGATCTCGCGGATGCGGTTCACGCGCTGGGTGGTGCCGATGAGCTCCGCCTTCGCCGGGTCCACGGACTTGGTGGACCAGTTTGCGCGCGGGCCCTTCGGGGCGTCCGCCTGTTCCTTCGTCGCAGACGAAGAGGCAGCGGCTGCGGCGCCCTCTGCCTTGCCGCCCTCAGCGGCAGTCAGGACGTCCTGCTTGCGGATGCGGCCGCCGACGCCGGTGCCCTCAACCGTGTTCAGGTCCACGCCGTGCTTGTCGGCGAGCTTGCGCACCAGCGGGGTGACGTACGGGACGTTGTCGCCGTTGTTCACCTTGGCGGAGGAGTTCTTGGAGTCGGTGGATGCAGCCTTCTCGGTCTTCTCGGCCTTCGGCTCTTCCTGCTTCGGCTCCGGCTTCTTCTCTTCCTTCGGTTCCGGCTTTTCTTCGGCCGGCGCCTCGGCCTCTTCAGCCTCGTCGGCGTCGTCTTCCTCGACGGCGGCGTCAGCGTCGCCGATGATCACGATGACATCGCCGACCTCTACGGTGTCGTCTTCCTCGGCCAGGATCTCCAGGATGGTGCCCTCGACCGGGGACGGGATCTCGGTGTCGACCTTGTCGGTGGAGACCTCGAGCAGCGGCTCGTCGACCTCGACCATGTCGCCGACGGACTTCAGCCAGGTGGTGATGGTGCCCTCGGTGACGGACTCGCCGAGCTCCGGCATCTCAACCTTGGTGCCTGCACCGCCGGAAGACTTCTTCTTCGGCTCGGCCTTCTTCTCTTCCTTGGGCTCTTCCTTCTCCTCGGCCGGCTCCTCTGCCTCTGCCTCGTCCTCGTTGGAGTCGTCGGAAGCTGCTGCAGCATCAGCGTCGCCGACGCGGGCGATGACATCGCCGACCTCGACGGTGTCGTCCTCTTCAGCCAGGATCTCGATCAGGGTGCCGGCAACCGGGGACGGGATCTCGGTGTCGACCTTGTCGGTGGAGACCTCGAGCAGCGGCTCGTCGACCTCAACCTCGTCGCCGACTTCCTTCAGCCAGGTGGTGATGGTGCCCTCGGTGACGGACTCGCCCAGCTCCGGCATCTCAACGTCGGTGGCGTCGCCGGAGGCCTTCTTGGCCGGCTTGTCGTCCTTCTTCGGCGCCTCAGCCTTCTCCTCGGCCGGCTCCTCAGCCTCGGCCTGCTCTTCCTTCTTTTCGGAGGAGGAGTCTGCTTCCTCGCCCTCGTCGCCAATGATGGCGATCACGTCGCCGATCTCAACGGTGTCGTCCTCGTCTGCCTTGATCTCCAGGATTACGCCTGCGACCGGGGACGGGATTTCGGTGTCGACCTTGTCGGTGGAGACCTCGAGCAGCGGCTCGTCCACCTCGACCGTGTCGCCGACTTCCTTCAGCCACGTGGTGATCGTGCCTTCGGTGACCGATTCGCCCAGCTCGGGCATCTCAACTGAGTGCGCCATTTCTTAAGTCTCCTCATTGAAACGTTGGAAGCTATACAGGCACAAAGCGTACCTGTAATAAGCCCCGCACGTTGCCCAAGGGGTGACCTTTCCTGTCCGAGGTGCACCGTATGATGTGGGACGTGTTCAACCTGTTCGGCAAAGGCAAGAAGTCCACGACGTTTAAACCTCCCCGCGCGCCGGGGGAGACGATTCGTCCGGACGATGCGCAGTACCTGCGCGACTGGGTCGTCGGCAGGTCCTATGTCGAGGGCTTTGTCGAGCCGGAAACGATGGTCAACGAGATGTCCGTCGTCCTCGTCGACGAGAAGGGCAACTACACCCGCCGCCGCATCGGCGGGCCCAAAGGTATCGACCAGGTGGCCGGCATGCTGGGCATCATGCTCTACGACGTCGAGGAGACCGGCTACCCCGACCGCATGCGCCGGAAAATCGAGCAGGAGCGCATCCTGCGCAAGCGCGAGGAACAAAAGCAGCGCCGCGCCCGGTTCGAACGCGGCGAAAACCCCTACGGCTAGTTTGTATAAATCGACAACGCCCCGGCATTTCCCCAGGTGGGGGGATGAGGAACCGGGGCGTCCCTCTCTGTCAGGCTGGTTGTGAACAACGATCCGTAGGAGGTTTTGTTCATGACTTTGCTCGATGTTCCAGTGTTGATCCCGGAGCCGGACGTGCTGTCCGAGGCAGCTTCGGTCGGTGGTCAACAGGTTCGAAGCGGTCGCCTGCCCAGGCGGAGGCTTCGCGCTGATGATGTGTTGTCCCTTGCGGTGACGGTGCTGTCTCCTGGCGAGGTCCTCGACGAGGATGACCTGGTTATGCCGCAGGCTGGCGCGGTTGTGTTTACAGCGTGCCAGCCGTATTCGCGGGGGTTGGATTTTACTGCCGCTCAGAAGCGACAGATGGTCACGATCTATCGCCAGTTGCCGTATGGGGCGAAAGGTATCTGGCTTGATCGCCATGGGCTGTATGGAGCCAAGATCTTTCGGTGGGGCCAACAGCTTGGGCTTTTGACCTGCGCGCAGCAAAAGGCAGCGTCGGTCGGCGACGAGGAACTGCCAGCGGTGCTCGACGCCGCGGCGGTGACGTCGCTGGTGCAGCGCTACCTTTCGCTTCCTTACGGTGAAAAGGAGGCGTTTATCGCCAGGCATGATCTGTGCCACCGGACAGTGCTGCGGTGGGCCACCATGGTCGCAGACGGGTCGATCGCGCATTACACGCATAAACGAAAGGCAGGAACAGTGGGAAAACGCACCTCAGATGACCTCACGCAGTCACGTCGCCAGGTTGAGGCGATGATTCGGGAAAACGAACGGTTGAAAAAAGAACTCGCCAAAGCCAACCGCAAACGCACCCGGCAAGAACAAGAACTGGATAAATGGGTCAAAACCAGTGATGTGTTGGGAAAAGCTTTAGCGTCCATGCCCGATCTTCCTGGCGTGGACTACGACGCGGAGGAAAACGCCTATCCGAAGACGAAACGCGACGCTATGAAGCTGGTCGACAAGAAGAACAACGACTCATCGACGCCCTTGTCGGATTAGGCCACTCCACTTCCCGGGCGTGTGTGTTGCTGGGAGTCAGCCGCAGCCGGATCTACTACGAATCCAACCCGCGGCCGAAAACCGCCAACCCGATTGCCCACCACGAACGCAACATCGCCCGGCTCACACAGGAACACGTCGATAAGATCCTCGCCCAGCTGGACGCCAACCCGCAATCGAGCGTGGACGATGTGTTCTACAACGCCTATAACCACGGCGTTTACGTCGCCAGTTTGAGCAGCTTCTACCGCATCGCCCGCAAGCACAACAGACTGTTGAAGCACCGTAACTGCACTCGCACCAAACGCAGGTCGAAACGCGGCAACAACCAGCCACCACATGTCGTCGCTACTGCACCAGCACAAGTGCTGTGCTGGGACATCACATTCCTGCCTGGCCCGTTCGTCAACGAAAACTACGCCTGCCACACCATCATCGACCTGTACTCACGCGCCGTGATCGGCACGTTGGTCACCCACCGCGAAGACGCACGCGGTGTATCCAAACTCTTCGACGACATCTTGACGCGCTACCCCACAGTGCAAACCGTGCACTCCGACAACGGGGCAGCTATGCGAAGCAACGCCTTAAAGCGAGTGTTCGCCAAACACGACGTTGACGCATCGTTTAGCCGGCCGGCAACAAGCAACGACAACCCCCAGATGGAGTCACTGTTCCACACCATGAAGGGATTTGCGTACTACCCGAAAGCCTTCGCCGACATCGACGCCGCCACCCAATGGGTAGCCCGCTTTACCAGGCACTACAACAACCGGCCCCACAGCGGCATCAACGGCTACACCCCGCAAAGCGTGCTCGACGGTACCTGGAAGCAATACGAAACCAACCGCATCAACGCAGCACGTGCCGCACTCGAAGCCGGACTCATCACCGCAATGCCCAAAACACCGACCGGACTACCCAAAGAGGTCACCATCATCCGCACAACCACCAAAACCCGCCCACAATCACCCACACTTACCGTCGCCTGAACCAGAAACTGTTCACAACCACTTGACACAAAGCGCGTTTTGTCGATTCGTACAAAAGACGCCGCTTGCGGGCTCCGCATTGCGGACAACCTCGTAAAAGTTGACATTCTGCCGAAATCGGCCCGTGGCGACCTGCGGAAATGTCGGGCGGTTGTCAGATCTTGCGAACGCCGGGGGCGTTGTTGATCCGTACAAAATGCTATTGCTTATCGACGAGGCGCGACAACGTCTCCACAATCGTCCGCACAGGCGCGCCAGTGGCACGCTTCGGGGTGTAGCCGTAGGGGGTGCCGCCGTTCCAGGCGGGCCCGGCGACGTCGACGTGCGCCCACTCGACGTCCTCCGGCACGAAGCGGGACAGATACAGGCCCGCAAACAGCATGCCGCCGGTGCGCGCGTTGTGGGTGTTGCGGATGTCGGCGATGGGGGACTTCAGCTCGTCCTCCTGCTCTTCCAGAAGCGGCATGGCCCAGGCCTGCTCGCCCACGCCGCGGCCGGTCTCGGCGATGAGGTCGCGCAACTTATCGGAGCCCATCACGCCTGCGGTGCGGTTGCCCAGCGCCACTAACTGCGCGCCGGTGAGCGTGGCCGTTTCGATGAGGTAGGCGGGGGCGTCCTCGCAGGCGCGGGCGATGGCGTCGGCAAGTACGAGGCGTCCCTCGGCGTCGGTGTTGATGACCTCGCTGGTGATGCCGCCATAATGGGTGATTACATCGCCCGGGCGGGTGGCGGTGCCGGACGGCATGTTCTCCGCCAAGGGCAGCCAGGCGTCGACGCGCACCGGCAGCTCAAGGCGCGCCGCCGCGGCGATGACGGCGAGCTGGGCTGCGGAGCCGCCCATGTCCGAGATCATGTCCTCCATGCCGGAGCCGGGCTTCAGCGAAATGCCGCCGGTGTCGAAGGTGATGCCCTTGCCCACCAGCGCGACCTTCTTCGATGCCCCGGAGGGCGCCCAGGTCAGGTGCACCAGGCGCGGCGGGCGCGACGAGCCGCGGCCCACGGCGAGGATGCCGCCGAAGCCCTGGCTCTCCAGCGCAGACTCGTCGAGCACCTCGATGTCCAGGCCAGCCGTGGAGGCGACCTCGCCCATCACGGACGCGTAGGACTCGGGGTAGAGGTAGTTCGCCGGGGTGTTGACCAGGTCGCGCGCCAGGTTCACGGACTCGGCGACAATCACGGCGGCGTTGTACTCGGCCTCGTCGGCGCCGACGACGGTGACCTCGGTGGTCTGCGGCGTTTCGGCGTCGGTGTTCTCGTCGTCTAGCACCTCTGCCTGGGACTTCAGGCCGGTGTAGGTGTAGCCGCCCAAAAGCAGGCCCTCCACCACGGGGGCGACGCCGAACTCGGCGGAGATGGCGGCGCGCTCCACGTCGTTCAACGCGCGCGCGGCCGCGCCGACGCCGCGGCGGACGGCTTCGTCATCGATCTCGGCGGCGTCGCCGAGGCCGAATGCGGTGACCAGGGAGCCGTCGATAAGCAGACGCGTCACCTCGCCCTCGGTGCCCTTGGCACCGACCGCAACCAGCGCCTCCAGCAAACCCTTCGGGGCGAGTGCGGTGACCGGGACCTCGATGCCGTCCTCGCCGTTCGCGACGGGGACGAGCAGCGCCGCACCTTCCGGGGCAGTGGTGCCGAGCGTTGTGCGCACCGTGGTGCCGCGGGCGGGGAGGCTGATGTCGAAGGCCATGGATGTCCTTTCGTTGTGCGGGCAATTACACCCTGTGAGCGTACTGAATGAGGGGAGTACCCTGGTCCGTATGGCTGAGATCGAATTCACAATTACCCCCACCGCAAACCCCACCCCCGACGCGGAGCGCGCGAAGATCCTCGAAGACCCGGCGTTTGGCCAGCAGTTCACGGACCACATGGTCTCCATCGATTGGACCGAGGACGAAGGCTGGCACAACGCGCAGGTGCGCGCCAACGAGCCGATCTCGCTGGATCCGGCGTCCAACGTGTTCCACTACGGCCAGGCCATCTTCGAGGGACTGAAGGCCTACCGCCACACCGACGGCAGCATCACCGCGTTCCGCCCGGAGCAGAACGCGAAGCGCCTGAACAACTCCGCCAAGCGCATGGCCATGCCGGAGCTGCCGGAGGAGGTCTTCCTGGAGGCGGTGCGCCAGATCGTGGACATTGACTCCGACTGGGTGCCGGAAGCCGGCGGCGAGGCGTCGCTGTACCTGCGCCCGTTCATGATCGGCACGGAGAAGACGCTGGGCGTGAAGCCGTCCTCGAGCTACAGCTTCTACATCATCGCCTCGCCGGCCGGCGCGTATTTCTCTGGCGGCATCAAGCCGGTGAGCGTCTGGATCTCCGAGGACTATGTCCGCGCGGCCCCCGGCGGCACGGGTGATGCGAAGTTCGCCGGCAACTACGCCGCGTCCCTTTTGGCGCAGCAGCAGGCGGCGGAGAAGGGCTGCGACCAGGTGGTCTGGCTCGACGCGATCGAGCGCAAGTACATCGAGGAGATGGGCGGCATGAACCTCATGTTCGTCGAGGGCTCGGGCGCGGAAGCGAAGATCATCACGCCTGCGCTGTCGGGTTCGCTGCTGCCGGGCATCACCCGCAAGTCCCTGCTCCAAGTGGCCGAGGACCTGGGGTACTCCACTGAGGAGCGCAAGATCACGGTGGAAGAGTGGCGCTCCGGGGTCGAAAACGGCACGATCACCGAGACCATGGCGTGCGGCACCGCGGCCGTGATCACCCCGGTCGGCATCGTGAAGTCCAACGAGGGCGAGTTCACTGTGAACAACAACGAGGCCGGCGAGGTCACCATGGCCATGCGCGAGCGCCTGCGCGGCATCCAGACCGGCGACGCGGAGGACACCCACGGCTGGAACACCGTGCTCATTGAGAGCTAGTTGCTTGTCGACGCACCTTCGGCCAGCACCTCACCCGCCAACTCTGCGGCGAGGTTGAGCTGGCCGAGCGCGGCCAGGGCCCCTGCGCCCTGGCCCGTTTTCATTTCCAGCGCCAGCACCGGCGTCAGGCCCAGTGCCTCGAGGCAGCCGGCATGGGCCGGTTCGGTGGTGGATTGGCCGGCGATGAGCCAGTCCTTCGTGCCGGGGGCGAGCCGCTCGGCAACGTAGGCGGCGAGGGTGGGGTAGGCCTCGCCGATGAGCACCGGGGTGCGGCGCGCGGCGGACTGGGCGATCAGCCCGACCAGGAACGCGAAGTCCGGGCCGGTCAGTTCGGCGCAGACGCGCTCGGTGTCCTCGCGGAAGCCGCGGACGCGGAACATCGCGTCGCGCACCGCGGCGACCTTGATCTTCCACACCTTGTCGTTGATGCCGGAGCCGCGGCCGATGGCCTTGACGGGCTCGGTGCGGGTGAATACGCCGTAGACTGCCGCGGCGACGGTGGTGTTGCCCACCCCGATGTCGCCGGGGATGATCAGGTCCGCGCCCGAATCGATCTCGTTGTCCGCCACCTCGGCGCCGGCGGCGAGGGCAGCGTCGAACACCTCGGGGGAGGTGGCGGGCTCCACGTCGATGGCGCCGGTGGGGGTGTCCAGGTAGTCGCCGATGAAGCGCACCGTCGCACCTGCCAGTCGCGCCGCGGCGTGGGCCGGGCCGCCGCCGGCGCGCAGCTGCTCGGCCTGCACGTCGCCGGCGTCTTCCGTCCACGCGGACACGCCGCGCGCGGCAACGCCGTGCTTGCCCGCCACGATCACAACCCGCGGACGGGCAAACGGGGCGGGGACATCCGTGCCCTGCACCGAGGCGATCCTGGACGCCAGAGAACCCAGCCTGCCCAGCGCCAGCCCCGCAGCAGAGCCAGCCAAGGCGTCGGCGACGGCGTGGCCGTGGGACTGCTTCGGGGCGTCAACCGGTGGAAACTGCATGGCCTAAACCTTCTCGCCCACGGCCACGCGCGGCTTCGGGGTGCGCCAGTTGCGCGGCTGGGTGGCGCGGGAGAAGGCGTACATGCCCAGGCCGAAGCCGGTGTCGGCCTCCGGGAACTTCTCGCGCACGGCGCGGTTGGCCCGGATGCCGATGATGAACCCCTCGATGAAGATGGTCAGCATGAACAGCAGGCTCAGCAGCGACAGCACGGCGGACACGCGCGGTAGCCAGGTGCCGATCAGCATGATCAGCAAGAGCACCAGCGCGGCTGGCATGACGTAGTTGTTGAAGAAGCGCTTGGAATCCACCCAGTCGCGCACGAACCCGCGCACCTCGCCGCGGTCGCGCTCGGTGAGGTAGCGCTCGTCGCCGGCGTCCATGCGGGCCTGGATCTCGCGGTTGCGGGCGCGGTTTTCCTCCCGCACCTGCTTCTTGTGCGCCTTCCACTCCTCCTTGGACATGGTCTTCTTCAGCTCTTTTTCGCGCTGACGGATCTGCGCCGGGGTGGCGGCGTTCGGGTCGCGCACCACGCCGCGCTTGATCTCTTGGTCGATGCGCTTCGGCGTCGGGCGGCCCTTCGGCGGGGTGTAGCCCTTAGGGAGCTTTTCCCCCGTCTGCTCGGCCTGCTCAGCCTCAGGCAGCTCGACCTTCGTCGAGCCCTGCGCCGCGTCTGCGCTCTGCTCGGTTTTCTGCCAGGGAAGTTTCACGCTCATTAGGCTACAAGGCCCGCGTGCGGGAGTGGAATAACCCGGCACGCCTACCGGTTGCACTGTGCATGGCCAGTGGCGCGTAGCATGGGCGCCACTCCACATCGAAAGACTTGAGTCGAGGCACGAAGGAGACTGCAATGACTGCCCCCACCTCTACCACCGGCGTGAACCTCACCGAGGCCGCCGCTGCGAAGGCGAAGGCCCTGCTTGATCAGGAGGGCCGCAACGACCTGTCCCTGCGTATCGCTGTCCAGCCGGGCGGCTGCGCCGGCCTGCGCTACCAGCTCTACTTCGACGACCGTGACCTGGACGGCGACAAGGCCGACGAGGTCGGCGGCGTGCGCCTGGTCGTGGACAAGATGAGCGTGCCGTACCTCATGGGCGCCACCATCGATTTCGCGGACACCATCGAGCAGCAGGGCTTCACCATCGATAACCCGAACGCGGGTTCCGCCTGCGCCTGCGGCGACAGCTTCAACTAAGCACTTCGTGCTTATCGACGACTAAAGCTCCGCACCGTCACACAGTGCGGAGCTTTTTCGCGTCTTATGCGCAGCTGTGCTCGGCCGCGAGCCACGCGAGGGCTGCGTCTTCGCCGCCGGGCTCATCGGGCTGGATCGGGTCTTCGGAGAAAACTTCGCCGGTGCGTGCCTTATCTTTCGCAATGGTCAGCATCAGTGCGCTGCCATCGGGGAAGTCGTAGACCATGTTGGCTGAGGCGTAGCCGGCTGTCGGGGTGCCGAAACTCTTGGCGTGGTCCAAGCCTCGGAACGCCAGCATGGTCGCTTCGGCGGAGGAAGCGGTATCGCCGTCGACAAGCACTGCGACCGGCGCGTCCCACTTGCCGCCGGAGGTAGTCGTCGGACTACCGCCGCCGCGCACCCCGTTGCCCTCGATCGTTACGGGGCTGGAGTATGCGTTGGAGACAAACTCCAGCGCCGTGCCGTCCGGTAGCAGGGGAGAGACCCCGGCGAGCATCGGCCCCATGTCGCCTCCGTCGTTTCCGCGGAGGTCCACCACCGCGCCGCAGGCACCGCCGTCGCGAGCGGCAGTCAACCCCTTGGTAAGCGTGTCGGCGTAGTGCTGGCCGTCGTCGTGACGGCTCACACCAGGCACCGTCGCCCAGGCCACGCCGTCCCTGACATTCACAGACGGGGAGCGGGTGTCCGCTTCACTTGCGTTGTCCTGCTCGGCACCAGGCTCGATGAGCTTGGAGTGCTTGCCGCCGGCAGCCTTCACGGCATCATTGAGGGCGGAGCGGACGTCGTCACGCGAAGATGCCCCCTGAACCGCATCTTCGGCTGCGGCGCGCGCGGCCCGGAACTCCGCGGAGTCGCCGTAGATGCCCTCCTCCGACAGATCCAACACTGTCTTTGCGTAGCGGCTTGGCGTGTCTGTGCCCCAGAATCGCGCGGTTCCCGAAACCTTCGCGGTCATGGTGGGGCCGTAGACGAACGCGACGGCGACGGCGACAAGCATGAGCGCGGCGAGGACGCCGCCTACTGCGATGAGGACTTTCCGTGCAGTTGACATGCAAACCATTGAACCAGGCAGCCGTCATGCCGGCAGCCAGATTCGCCGGAAAATGGCTGCGCTAGAGCTGGACCGGGTAGTCCTTGTGCTCGATCTGCGGGTCGATGCGGTGCTCGACAAAGATGCCGTGCCAGACCATGAACGCCAGCACCGTCCACAGGCGGCGGGAGTGGTCGGAAACACCGTCGCGGTGCTCCTTGAGCATCTCCAGGATTTGGTCCTTGGCAAAGATGTCGTCGGTCTGGGACTCGCGGATGGTGTCCTGCGCCCAGCCGTAGAGCTCGTCGCCCGCGAGCCAGTGGCGCATCGGCACCGGGAAGCCCAGCTTCTTGCGGTGCAAAACGTGCGGCGGCACGATCTGCTCCATCGCCTTGCGCAGCGCGTACTTGGTGGTGCCGTTGGCGATCTTCTGGTCGAACGGGATGGTCTGGGCGACCTCGAAGACCTCTTTGTCCAAGAAGGGAACGCGCAGCTCGAGGGAGTTGGCCATGTTCATCTTGTCGGCCTTGACCAGGATGTCGCCGCGCATCCAGGTGAACAGGTCCAGGTTCTGCATGCGGGCCACCGGGTCCATCTCGGTGGACGCGGCGTAGATCGGGGCGGTGACCTCGCGGTGGTCCCACTCGCGCTTCGCCCACGGCAGCACACGCTGGAGCTGGTCGAAGTTGAAGGAGCGGGCGTTGCCGTAGTAGCGGTCCTCGATCGGGGTGGTGCCGCGCTCGAGCAGGCTCTTGCCCTTCATGCCCTCCGGTAGCACGCGGCTGAGCCGGTTCAGCCCCTTGTTCAGCGCGCCCGGCAGCTTCTCAAACGGCGCGAGCGACAGCGGCTCCTTGTAGATGGTGTAGCCGCCGAACAGCTCGTCCGCGCCCTCGCCGGAGAGCACCACCTTCACGTGCTTGCGGGCCTCCTGCGCGACGAAGAACAGGGGCACGAGCGACGGGTCCGCCACCGGGTCGTCCAGGTACCACATGATCTTCGGGATCGCGTCCGCGTACTCCTCGGGGGAGACAATTTTCACAATGTGCTCCACACCGATCGCCTCGGCGGACTCGGCGGCCACGTCCACCTCGGAGTAGCCCTCGCGCTCGAAGCCGGTGGTGAAGGTGAGCAGGTTCGGGTTGTGGCGCTTCGCCAGGGTGGCAATCGCGGTGGAGTCGATGCCGCCGGAGAGGAAGGAGCCCACGGTGACGTCGGCACGCATGTGCTTTTCCACGGAGTTCTCCAGCGCACGCGCGATACGGTCGTAGAGGTCCTGCTCCTTGCCCTTCGGCACCGGCTGGGACTGAAAGTGCGGCTTGAAGTAGCGGTCCGAGTGCACCTTGCCGCCCGGCTTCAAGGTGACGGTGCAGCCGGACTCGACGCGGCGGATCTCCTTGTGCAGGCTTTCCGGCTCGGGCACGTACTGCAGGTCCACGTAGTGCTCGATCGCACGACGGTCAAGGTCGAGGCCTAGACCGAGCTCCGGCGCCATCTCCAGGATGGACTTCTTCTCGGAGGCGAAGACCGTGCCCTTGTCCGTGGTGGCGTAGAACAGCGGCTTGATGCCGAACTGGTCGCGCGCCGCAAACATCGTCTGCGTCTCGGTGTCCCAGATGACGAAGGCGAACATGCCGCGCAGGTGCTCGACCACGTTCGCGCCCCAGTGGTGGTAGCCCACCACGATCGGCTCGCCGTCGCCGCTGGTGTTGAAGGTGTAGCCGGCGGCCTGGAGCTCCTCGCGCAGCTCGATGTAGTTGTAAATCTCGCCGTTGAACGTCAGCGCGTAACGCTCCGGGTTGTCCGCCGGGCCCCAGCGCAGCGGCTGGTGGGAGTGCTCGATGTCGATGATGGCCAGGCGATTAAACCCGAACACCGCAGAGTCGTCGTTCCAGGTGCCGGCGGCGTCCGGGCCGCGGTGGTACATGCACGGTAGGGCGCGCTCGACAGCATCAACGAACTTGGCTGCGTTTGCGTCCGCGCTAAGCAGGGCAAGAAGGCCACACATACTCAAACCTCTCCGTATATATAAGGTGCGCCGTTGTTACGCGGCGGGGAGTCCCCTCAACAATAGGGTTTTCGGGGACGATTCCGTGAACCGGAACCGCCCAACTTTCGCCGTGCCCCATAAGGGGGCCAACTTATGGATGAACTTCTTCACGGGTTCGTTTGCTTGGCGAAGCGTTATCGTCGCTAAGCACTTGCTTATCGACGTTCCCCCGGTGCCCGCGGCTGCGCCTCCCTCCGAGATTCCGACGGGGTAGGCGAGATGAACTATTCTGACCACGTAAGAATGTTCTGTCATGAGCATGGGCATTCAGTGTTTTTAGTGTGGACAGGAAGGCAGACACACGTGGATAAGGAAGTAAACCGCGGTATCGCCAGGAAGCTCGGCGTCGCGGGCGCGCTCCTGCTCGGCAGCTTCGGGCTTGCCGGCTGTGACGTTGCTGCGCCGGAGGCGCTCGCAAACATCCTCGACATGGGCTGGCCGGACCCGGTCACCCCGGAGGGCACCCAGATGTACAACTTCTGGGTGTGGACCTGGCTTGCCGCCTGGATTATCGGCATCATCATGTGGGGCCTGTTCATCATGGCCATCGTCCGTTGGAACGGTAAGGCTCGCGCCAAGAAGGGTGCCGGCGAGTTCCCGCGCCAGCTGCAGTACAACGTCGGCCTCGAGCTGGGCCTGACCATCCTGCCGGTCATCATTGTGATGGTGCTGTTCTTCTTCACCGTCCAGGCGCAGACCAAGACCACCGCCCTGGACAAGGACCCTAAGGTGACCGTGGATGTCACCGGCTACCAGTGGAACTGGAAGTTCGGCTACGCCAACGTTGCCGGCGACCTGACCGAGGACGGCAAGGACTACGACGGTCTGGACTCCGAGCGTCAGGCGCTCGCCGAGGAAACCAAGTACGACCCGGAGGACATGCACAACGCGAACCCGATTCACGGCACCTCCATGGGCGACCAGTCCTACCTCAACTTCAACGAGATTGAGACCATCGGCTCCACCGAAGAGGTGCCGGTGCTGGTGCTGCCGACCGACACCGCGATCGAGTTCCGCCTCGCCTCCGGCGACGTGAACCACGCGTTCTGGGTTCCGGAGTTCCTGTTCAAGCGCGACGTCTACGCGCACCCGGAGAACAACCAGCAGCAGCGCGCGTTCCAGATCGAGCGCATTGAGAAGGAAGGCGCATTCGTCGGCCGTTGCGCCGAGATGTGCGGCACCTACCACTCGATGATGAACTTCGAGGTCCGCGCCGTGAGCCCGGAGAAGTTCGAGCAGTACATCCAGTTCCGCCGCGACAACCCCGACGCACCGAACTCCGAGGCACTGAAGTCCATCGGCGAGGATCCGTACGCAACCTCCACCCGTCCGTTCGTCACCCAGCGCGATGCGACCCGCGACGGCAACAACACTGTCGACCCGAACGCGAACGTTTAAGAAAGAGAGAGCGAAGCCATGGGAACTGGATCAAAGGTTTTCTACGCCATCGGCACCTTCCTTGCTTTGATGGCCGTGTTCTACATCCTCGCTACGACGTGGATCGGCGAGGACGCGTACCTGTTCGGTATCGAGTGGATCGGCTCGGTCGGCCTCGTACTTGCCGCCGTCTTCTCCTTCATGCTGGGTGGCTACCTCAGCATCACTGAGCGCCGCATGGACATCGTCCCGGAGGACTGGGAAGAGGCGGAGATCGAAGACGGCGCCGGCGTGCTCGGCTTCTTCTCTCCGAGCTCCATCTGGCCGTTCACGATGGCGATGGCGATCTGCGTGCTCGGCCTGGGCATTGCCTTCTGGCAGCTGTGGCTGCTCGCCCTTGGTGCGGTGTTCCTGATCTGGGCCACCACCATGCTGAGCCTGCAGTACGGTATTCCGCGCGAGAAGCACTAAACGCTGAAACGAAAATTCCCCCGCCGCGATGGGTCGCGGCGGGGGAATTTTCGCGTTCGACGGCCGAAAATGGTCCGATCATCCGAAAGTTTGTCCCCCATTTTGCACGGGCGGGCAAGCCGCGGGAGATGTGAGATCAGGCACACCGGGGAACTTTTTGAGGGCGGGAGAGCCGGCCAGAAAATTGTCGGCCAATTCTGCGAGGTAGGGCAGTAGGCGTGCACCCGATGCGATGACCAGCATCGTTCTAGTCGGATATGAGGCAGAAAAGTTCCCGGGAAATTGAAAAAAGTTTTTCCGCAATACGGGCCGTGCGAAAAGGTGCTGGTTGCGCGCGAGTTCACAGGAAAATTGCGGGGGTGAGTGAGATGAATATCAGGACGAAATAGGGGATAATCTCATCCGTGACGACCGCAATGACAAACCAAGATATGGCGACGCCGCAGAATCGCGTCCCAGCGCTGAACCGTCCGAACATGGTCAGCGTGGGCACGATTGCGTTCCTCGCCCAAGAGCTCATGTTCTTTGCCGGTTTGTTCGCGATGTACTTCACGTCGCGCGCAAACGGCCTCGCTAACGGTGACTGGAGCACCCAGACCGATCATCTCAACATCGTGTTCGGCGGAATCATCACCGCCGTGCTGATCGCGTCCTCCTTCACCTCCCAGTTCGGTGTGTTCGCCGCCGAGAGGGGTGACGTGTTCGGCCTGCGCAAGTGGTTCACCGTGACCATTGTGCTGGGCGTCATCTTCCTCGGCCTGGTGGCCTTCGAGTGGACCGAGATGGTCACGGCCGGCGTTACGCCGCAGTCTTCCGTCTTCGGTTCGGTGGTGTACATCATCACCGGCTTCCACATGGCGCACGTGACCGCCGGCATCATCGCGTTCATCGTGGTGCTGCTGCGCGTGGCCAAGTCGAAGTTCACCCCGGCTCAGGCAACCGCCGCAATGGCAGTTTCCTACTACTGGCACTTCGTCGATGCCATCTGGATCGGCGTGTTCATCACCATCTACCTCGTTCAGTAGTCCTCTTCCAGGTGAATGCCTGGGGGAGCGGAAAAGTTCTGAAAAGTCGATAAAGGGAACACAATGGAAAACACACCCAAGAAGAAGCGCCAGGGACGCAAGACGCAGCGCACGCTCGCTGGCGCTGCGGCCTTGACGCTGGGGTTGACCGGCGCGGGGCTTCTCGCGTCCGCACTGACCCCGAACGCACAGGTGGCAACGGCGGCCCGTGATGAGCAAGCGATGATCCAGGAGGGCAAGGACCTCTACGACATCGCCTGCATCACCTGCCACGGCGCAAACCTGCAGGGCGTTCAGGACCGCGGTCCGTCGCTCATCGGTACCGGCGAAGGCGCCGTGTACTTCCAGGTCAACTCCGGCCGCATGCCGATGATGTCCAACGACGCTCAGGCTGAGCGCAAGCGTCCGCGCTACACCGAAGAGCAGGCTCTCGCCCTCGCCGCCTACGTTGCGGCGAACGGCGGCGGCCCGGAGCTGGTGTACAACGAGGACGGCTCGCTTGCCATGGAGGAGCTCCGCGGCAAGGACTACGACGGCAAGATCCAGGAAGGCGACGTCGCCCGCGGCGGCGAGCTGTTCCGCCTGAACTGCGCTTCCTGCCACAGCTTTACCGGCCGCGGCGGCGCACTGTCCTCCGGTAAGTACGCGCCCGCACTGGATCCGGCCAACGAGCAGGAGATCTACCAGGCCATGCTCACCGGTCCGCAGAACATGCCGAAGTTCTCCGACCGTCAGCTCTCCGCTGACGAGAAGAAGGACATCATCGCCTTCATCAAGTCCACCAAGGAAACCCCGTCCCCGGGCGGCTACGCCCTCGGTGGCCTCGGCCCGGTTTCTGAAGGTATGGCGATGTGGATCATCGGCGTGACCCTGGTCGCTGCCGCTGCTATGTGGATTGGATCTCGCTCATGAGTGATGTGAAGAAGAATTACACGAAGGAAGAGCTGGACCGCATGAGCAATGCGGAGCTGGCTGCCCTGGGCACCGAGCTCGACGATGTCACGGTGGCGTACCGCAAGGAGCGCTTCCCGGTCGAGGGCGATCCGCGCGAGAAGTCCGCTGCTGCCGGCATCGGCATCTGGCTGACTATCTCGATCATTTCCGCGCTGGCCTTCCTCGGCGTCTACCTGTTCTGGCCGTGGCACCCGAAGTTCCACGGTGATGAGGGTCTGTTTGTCTACACCCTCTACACCCCGCTGCTTGGCCTGACCGCGGCTTTGGCGTTTGTTGGCCTCGGCGTGGCGATCATCCAGTACGTGAAGAAGTTTGTGCCGGAAGAGATCGCAGTGCAGCGCCGCCACGACGGCCGCTCCAGCGAGCTGGACCGCCGCACCACCACCGCGCTGCTGAACGACGCATGGGAGACATCGACCCTCGGCCGTCGTTCGGCACTGAAGGGCCTGCTCGGCACCGCTGGCGTTCTCGCCGGCCTGATGGTCATCGCTCCCCTCGGCGGCGCGATCAAGAACCCGTGGAAGGTCCGCCACGAGCTGGACTACCACGGCGACGGCACCCTGTGGACCCACGGCTGGACCATCCAGGACAAGGGAGTAAAGGTCTACCTCGGCCGCGACACCGGCGCTATCGCCGAGCTGCACGAGGGCGAAACCGGCTCGCACTACACCACCGCGGGTGTGTCCCGCCTGGTGCGCATGCGCCCGGAGGACCTCGCGGCAGCCGCAATGGAAACGGTGTTCCCGCTCTACCCGGAGGACGTCAACGACGGCGACGATTACGATCCGACCCGCGACGTCTACGAGCACCACATGCACTCGATCCACGGTCCGCGTAACCCGGTCATGCTCATCCGCCTGCGTTCCAAAGACGCGCAAAAGGCGGTTGAGCGCGAAGGCCAGGAGGACTTCCACTACGGCGACTACTACGCCTACTCCAAGATCTGCACGCACATCGGTTGCCCGACCTCGCTGTACGAGGCTCAGACCAACCGCATCCTGTGCCCGTGCCACCAGTCGCAGTTCGACGCGCTGCAGTACGGCAAGCCGGTCTTCGGCCCGGCCGCCCGCGCACTGCCGCAGCTGCCTGTGACTGTTGACGAAGACGGTTACCTCATCGCCAACGGGAACTTCATTGAGCCCGTCGGCCCGGCATTCTGGGAGCGTCAGTCCTAATGAGCACTAAACTTGAGCAAGTCGCGGACAACGTTGATTCGCGCTACACAATCTCGGGCGTGCTGCGCCCGCAGCTGAACAAGGTCTTCCCGACCCACTGGTCCTTCATGCTCGGTGAGATGGCGCTGTACAGCTTCATCATCCTGCTGCTGACCGGTATCTACCTGGCACTGTTCTTTGACCCGTCCATCACGAAGGTCATCTACGACGGTGCGTACCTGCCGCTCAACGGCGTCGAAATGTCCCGCGCGTACGCAACCGCGCTCGATATCTCCTTCGACGTCCGCGGCGGCCTGTTTGTCCGCCAGATGCACCACTGGGCCGCGCTGATGTTCATGATGGCGATGTTCGCCCACATGATGCGCGTGTTCTTCACCGGCGCGTTCCGTCGCCCGCGTGAGGCCAACTGGCTCATCGGTGTCACTCTGGTGCTGCTGGGCATGATCGAGGGCTTCATGGGCTACTCCCTGCCGGACGACCTGCTCTCCGGCGTCGGCCTGCGAATCATGTCCGCGATCATCCTGGGCCTGCCGATCATCGGCACCTGGATCCACTGGGCAATCTTCGGCGGCGACTTCCCGTCCGACCTGATGCTGGACCGCTTCTACATCCTCCACGTGCTGATCCTGCCGGGCATCATCCTCGCCCTGGTTGCGGCTCACCTCGCGCTGGTCTGGTTCCAGAAGCACACCCAGTTCCCGGGTCCGGGCCGCACCGAGAACAACGTCGTCGGCGTGCGCATCATGCCGGTGTTCGCAACCGAAGCTATCGGTTACATGATGGTTGTCTTCGCGGTGCTGGCTGGCATGGCTGGTCTCACCTCCATCAACGCGATCTGGAACCTTGGCCCGTACAACCCGTCCCAGGTGTCCGCTGGTTCCCAGCCGGATATCTACATGCTGTGGACGGACGGCGCCGCCCGTGTCATGCCGGCGTGGGAGCTCTACCTGGGCAACTACACCATCCCGGGCGCGTTCTGGGTGGCCCTGCTCTGTGGCCTGATGGTCGTGCTGCTGATCACCTACCCGTTCATCGAGCAGAAGGTCACCGGCGACACCGCCCACCACAACCTGCTGCAGCGTCCGCGCGATGTTCCGGTGCGTACCGGTGTCGGCGTCATGGGCCTGACCTTCTTCCTGCTGCTGACCCTCTCCGGTGGTAACGACCACGTGGCGCACTTCTTCCAAATCTCGCTCAATGCGATGACCTGGGTCGGCCGTATCGGCTTGATCGTGCTGCCGCCGCTGGCCTTCTTCATCACCTACCGCCTGTGCATCGGCCTGCAGCGCTCTGACCGCGAGGTCCTCGAGCACGGTATCGAGACCGGCGTCATCAAGCGCCTGCCCAACGGCGCGTTCGTGGAGATCCACCAGCCGCTGGGCCCGGTGGACGAGCACGGCCACCCGGTGCCGCTGGAGTATGCAGGTGCCCGCGTGCCGAAGCAGATGAACCAGCTCGGTTTCGCGGACTCCGACACCATCGGCAAGTTCTCCCCGGCGGAGCTCGGCGTCACTGAGCGTGTGCGCGACGCTGAGGAGCAGAAGCACCACGAGGCCGTCGAGACGATGCGTGCGCTCGAGGCGACGAAGGATCGCTCCGACCGCGACGCAACTCACGAGAGCGCAGAGTAAAAATAACGCTCTTGCGGTCGCAAGCTGACCCCCTTTCCCGGCTATGGGAGAGGGGGTTTTGCTTTGTTACAAACGCGTAAACAAGGCCATGTGACAAAGACCACAGGAGATTTAAGGTTGTGTCTGCGTGCAAACCTTGAGTGAAGTCGCGCGGGCTGAGCGCCACTCAAAAAACGCCAGCGTACGCGTGGAAAACTGTCTTGTTCTGCGTCCCTGAGAGGACGTTAAAGCATGCTGAGAGGCGGTCGTGTCACACAATATTTTTGTTGATAACGGAACTGTAACGGCGTGGCGGGTGGACACCGTTGTTGCCGTTTCGTAACCTGTTCGAGACATTGCGACAACAGCCGTTGGCAGCATGTACCGAAAACAACATATGAGCCGACACCCGAAGCGGCGGTCCGAATCCGCGGACCGTACGCCATGGGGACCGGGGAACCGCAGTGGAGCCAGAAGCTCCCGTGGGGCGCAGGGTCTTTTCTCAACGCCCGGCCCGACAGCTAACTCGGTTGGCGAAGAGAAGATATGGAGAAAACTATCGTGGCAAAGCACCGTCGCCAGGACAACACCGCAGCACGCGCAGCAGCGGCTACCGTAGCCGTCGCAGCGGGCGCCGCTCTGGTCGCGCCGGCCGCCGCCTCCGCAGCAGAGGTCCGTGTTCCCAACACTCCGGTTTCCGTCCAGGTTCCGGGCATCGAGAATGTCCCGGGCATCGCATCCATCCCGGGCATCGACGCTTGGATCCCGTCGCTCGCAGGCGCACCGGCCAGCGGTAACGTCCAGAACGCCATTGCCTCTGTGAAGGCAATGCCGGGCGTGGCCAACGTTCCGGGCTTCACCCAGTTCCTCGCTAACGTCGAGCAGCAGGTCCGCCCGGCGGCTCCGGCTCAGGCACCGGTCCAGCAGACCTACTCCGCACCGGTTGCCGCTCCGGCTCCGGAGCCGTCTATTGGCGAGCGCATCGTTTCCATCGCGCAGTCCAAGATCGGCTCCCCGTACGTCTACGGCGCTGCGGGCCCGAACGCCTTCGACTGCTCCGGCTTCACCTCCTGGGTTTACGCGCAGGCCGGCAAGTCCATCCCGCGCACCTCCCAGGCACAGGCGTCTGCCGGCCAGCAGGTCGCGCTGAGCGACATTCAGCCGGGCGACATCGTCGCCTACTACGGCGGCGCTTCCCACGTTGCCATCTACGCTGGCAACGGCCAGATCATCGACGCGCTGAACTCCGGCATCCCGGTCGGCTACCGCGATCTGCACATGATGCCGATCCACTCCGTGGTTCGCTTCTAATAGCAGACTCTGTGCCCCGTCCCGCATCGTGCGGACGGGGCATTTTTTCTCTCTTACCTCAGTATTCACTCAAATCACACGTTGAGCATTTTGCTTGGCGACGGGCCCGGGAGCAGCTATAGTTTGTTCGTTCGCGCCAAAATCTGAAGAGGTATCCACCGTGGGTAAGCACTCCCTCCGCCCCAACCGCTCCCGTGCCGCCGTCGCGGCCACTGTCGCCGGCAGCGTCATCGCCACAACGGTGTTTCCCGCGGCCCCCGCACATGCGGACGACGTGGACGCGTTGATCGAGGAGATGGAGTCCGTCTCCCACGACGCCACGGCGAAGGCGGAGGAGATCAAGGAGCTGGAGGACGAGATCACCGAGTCCGAGGCGAAGCTGCGTTCGGCGAACGCCCGCGCCGCCGAGGCGAAGTCCCAGCTCGAGTCTCTGCGCGGTGTTTCCGACGCGCAGCGCAAGAACGTCGGCGACATCGCGCATTCGCGTTACCGCATGCCGAAGTCGGACGCGCTTTTGACCACCCTGGATTCCGGCAACCCGCAGGAGGCGATCGACCGGTCCGCGTACCTGGCCGCATTGGGCCGGAACTCGCAGCGCGCGCTGACGGAGCTGGAGGACGCCAACCGCGCCGCCGGCGAGCGCGCGAGCGTGGCCAGCATCGCGGTTGCGGAGGCGCAGCACGCCCGCAACGAGCTGGACGGCAAGCGCAAGAAGCTGGAGGAGGAGCGCGAGGAGCTGGATCTGCGCGTCGCCGACATCGAGCGCCGCGTGGACAGCCTGAACGAGGCGGACCGCCAGCGGTGGATGAACAAGGACAACCCGGTGGATTCCGCGTCCCTGCCGGGCGTGGACTCCGGCATCGTCGCCGCAGCCATGGCGCAGCTGGGCAAGCCGTACGGCTGGGGCGCTGCCGGCCCGGACGCGTTCGACTGCTCCGGCCTGATGGTGTGGGCCTACGCCCAGAACGGCATCGGTATCCCGCGCACCTCGCAGGCGCAGCTCGCCGGCGGCACTCCGGTGTCCATGGACGCCCTGCAGCCGGGCGACATCATCGGCTACTACCCGGGCGTGACCCACGTGGGCATGTACATCGGCGATGGCATGGTAGTCCACTCCTCGGACTACGGCATCCCGATCCAGGTGGTGCCGCTGAACTCCATGCCGGTCCAGGGTGCAGTTCGCTATTAAGACGCTGCTGGTCACCAACGACTTCCCGCCCACAGTGGGCGGGATTCAGTCGTATTTGCGGGACTTCGCCGCCGAACTCGCGAACCGCCTCGGCCCCGACAACCTCGTGGTGTTCGCCTCCACCCAAGACGCCGACGCGGCCCGCGAGTGGGACGCGTCCGCGCCGTACACCGTGGTGCGCTGGCCGCGCCGCGTCATGCTGCCCACCCCGGCCACAAGCCGCGAGATGCAGCGTCTCATCCGCGACCACGGCATCGGCACGGTGTGGTTCGGCGCCGCCGCACCGCTGGCGCTGATGGGCGCTGCCGCGAAGCGCGCCGGCGCCGCCAACGTCA
This sequence comes from Corynebacterium haematomassiliense, assembly GCF_013978595.1. GTDB lineage: Bacteria > Actinomycetota > Actinomycetes > Mycobacteriales > Mycobacteriaceae > Corynebacterium > Corynebacterium lehmanniae. Next base: position 945,145 of record NZ_JACDTZ010000001.1, on the reverse strand, counting down.
TCGCGACCACCCACGGCCACGAGGTCGGCTGGGGCATGCTGCCCGTCGCCCGCCAGGCCCTAACCGCCATCGGCCGCAGCGCCGACACCGTCACCTACATCTCGGAATACACGCGACAGCGCCTGACCGCGCTGGGCACCCGCCCCCGGTTCGTGGCGCTGCCGTCCGGCGTGGACACCGAGTTCTTCCGCCCCGCAACCGCCTCCCAGCGGGCCGCCGCCCGCAAATTCCTCGGCGTCGGCGACGCGCCGCTGGTGGTCTGCTCCTCGCGGCTGGTGGCCAGGAAGGGGCAAGATGTGCTGATTCGGGGGTGGCCGGAGGTTCGTCGACAAGCAAAAGGCGCCCGGCTGGTCATCGTGGGCTCCGGGCCGTACGAGCGGAAGCTGAAGGCGATGGCGGGCGAGGGCGTCGTGTTCACGGGCGCGGTGCCGGGGGAGCGGCTGCGCGACATCGTGGCGGCCGCGGACGTGTTCGCCATGCCCGCGCGCACCCGCCTCGGCGGGCTCGACGTCGAGGGCCTCGGTATCGTCTACCTGGAGGCGCAGGCGTGCGGCGTGCCCGTCGTCGCGGGCGACTCCGGCGGCGCGCCCGAGACGGTCACAGCGGAGACTGGGGTGGTGGTGGACGGCCGGGACACGGATGCCGTCGCCAAGGCGATTGCGCAGCTGCTTCTCGACGACCAAAGGCGCACCCAGATGGGTCGCGCCGGACGCGCGCATGTGACCGAGCACTTCTCCTGGGACGTGCTCGGGGCGCGGTTGGCTGCGCTATGCAGCGCTCGCGGGCGGCGGGACTAGACTGCCATTCCATGGTTGCTCACTCACCGATGACCGTCGGATTCGACATCGGCGGCACGAACGCACGCGCAGCAGTGGTGGACGCTGACGGGGTGATCGTCGATTCGCTCGGCACCGACACGCCGCACGACGCGGAGGGGCTCACCCGCACGATCGTGGAGATGGTCGGCGAGCTGCGCGCATCCCACGACATCGGGGCGGTGGGCGTGGCTGTGGCCGGGTTTTTGGACCCGGACTGCGAGATCGTGCGTTTCGCGCCTCACCTGGCCTGGCGCGACGATCAGCCCGTGCGCCGCGACCTCGAGCAGGCGCTGGGCCTTCCGGTGCGCCTGGAGCACGACGCGAACTCCGCCGCGTGGGGCGAGTACCGCTACGGAGCTGGCCGCGACCTGGACACGTGGGTGTTCTACGCCGTCGGCACCGGCATCGGTGCGACGCTGATGCACCACGGGGAGATCTACCGCGGCGCGTTCGGCACCGCGCCTGAGTTCGGCCACATCACCGTGGTCCCCGGCGGGCGCGTGTGCTCCTGCGGCAAGCAGGGGTGCTTGGAGCGCTACGCCTCCGGCACGTCGCTTGTGGACTGCGCGATTGAAATCGCCACCAAGGGCAGCTTCCGCGATTCGTCGGTGTACCGGGCGGTCGTCGAGAAGCGTGCGAGTGGACACGACATCATGGCCGCAGCTCGCGCGGGCGACCCGCTGGGGCAAGCCGCCCTGGACAGCTTCTCCACCTGGCTCGGCCGCGGGCTGGCGATCGTCGCCGACGTGCTGGACCCCGCGCATATCGTCCTCGGCGGCGGCGTGAGCGAGGACGCGGACCTGTACCTGGACGACGCCCGCGCGTCCATGTCAGCCAACATCGTCGGCGCCGGCTACCGCCCGCAGCCGGAGATCCTGTGCGCTGAGCTGGGATCCCGGGCGGGTATGATCGGGGTCGCTGATCTGGCCCGTGAACTGCTGTAGAAGGCGAGTAAACGATGAACAACAAGTGGTATTCCCTGTTCAAGGTCATTTTCGGGCCGCCGCTGCTGGTGTGGAACCGACCCACCATCGAGGGCGCGGAGAACATCCCCAGTGAAGGCGCCGCGATTTTGGTGTCCAACCACCAGGCCGTGCTGGACTCGTTCTACCTGCCGCTTCTGGTCAAGCGCCAGATCACCTTCCCTGCGAAGAAGGAGTACTTCACCTCGCCGGGGCTGTCCGGGCGCATCCAGAAGTTCTTCTTCTCCTCGGTGGGCCAAATCCCCGTGGACCGCGCTTCCAAGGACGCCGGCGACGCGCTGCAGAACGCGGCGGAAAGTGTACTGGGCAAGGGCGACCTGTTCGGCATCTACCCGGAGGGCACCCGGTCCCCGGACGGGCGCGTGTACAAAGGCCGCACCGGCATAGCGCGCGTGGCCATGGCCACTGGCGCACCCATCGTGCTTATCGGCATGATCGGCTCTGGGAAAGCCAACCCGATCGGCACCACAATCCCGCGCCCGGTGAAGGTGCGCATCAAGGTTTCCGAGCAGATCCACCCGCACGCCTGGGCCGCCGAGCACGGCTTCGACCCCGCATCGCGCGAGGTCATGCGCCCGTTCACGGACTACTGCATGCGCCGCCTCGCGGACATGGTGGGGGAGGACTACGTGGATGTCTACGCCTCGGACGTGAAGAAGTCGCTGGCGGAGACGGGGGAGTACCCGGAGGAGGCACGCCCGTGAACAAACCGCTGATTATCCGTTTTGCGCTGGTCGCCGTTGTGGTGGCGATCTACCTGGTTGCCTCCGAGGCAGGCTGGTACCCCAAGCTGGCCGGGCCGCTCGCCGTGTTGGCGGTGGCTGCGGTGATGTTCTGGCCCTGCCGCGGCGGCGGTCCGAAGGGGCCGTCGAGACGCGAGCTTCTCGACGACATCCGGTCGGAGCAGCGCAAGTAGATGCGGTATTTCTACGACACTGAATTTATCGAGGACGGCTCCACCATCGAGCTCGTCTCCATCGGCATCGTCGCCGAAGACGGACGCGAATATTACGCCGTGAGCACGGAGTTTAATGCTTCCAACGCGAATGAATGGGTGCGCGAGAACGTGCTGAACAAGCTGCCGCGCGCTTCGCATCCGGCGTGGAAGCCGCTGCAGCAGATCCGCGACGAGGCCCACGAATTTCTCACCGCCGGCCGCGGCAAGCCGGAGCTGTGGGCCTGGGTCGGTGCCTACGATCACGTCGTGTTCGCCCAGCTCTGGGGCGACATGGCCGGCTTGCCAAAGGACCTTCCGCGCTACACGCGCGAGCTGAAGCAGTACTGGCAGATGGCGGGGCGCCCGCGCCTGCCCAAGGTGCCGGATGGCAACCACGACGCGCTCGTGGATGCGCGCCACAACCTGCGTAAATTCCGCGTTTGCATGGAGGCATTGCCTATCGACGCCTCCGGCGCCGTGTCCAAATAGTGAGATTCATTCTTCGCATTTTGGGAAATTGCAGGTGAAATGGGTTGTAGTGCGGTGGGATTCGTGCTACTACTAAATGGGTGAGTTGGACAATCGACATCCCCAAAGACGTACTGCCGGACCTGCCCCCGCTGCCGGGCGACCTGAACGAGCAGTTCCAGGACGCACTCTCCCGCGACGCGAAGCAGCAACCCTCCTGGGACCCCAACCAGGCGCAGTATGTGCGCAAGATCCTCGAGTCTGTGCCCCCTGTTGTGCTCGGCCCCGAGGTGGAGGAGCTGAAGGACCAGCTCGCGGACGTCGCTAACGGCAAGGCGTTCATGCTGCAGGGCGGCGATTGCGCAGAGACCTTCGAGTCCAACACCGAGCCCCACATCCGCGCCAACGTCCGCACCCTGCTGCAGATGGCCGCGGTGCTGACCTACGGCGCCTCCATGCCCGTCGTAAAGCTGGCCCGCATCGCGGGCCAGTACGCCAAGCCACGCTCGTCCGACCTGGACGCGAACGGCCTGCCCAACTACCGCGGCGACATCGTCAACGGCGTCGAGCCCACCGAGGAGGCCCGCCGCCACGACCCGGCCCGCATGGTCCGCGCCTACGCCAACTCGTCCGCGGCGATGAACCTGGTCCGCGCCCTGACCACTTCCGGCACCGCCGACCTGCACCACATCAACGACTGGAACCGCGAATTCGTGACCAACTCCCCGGCGGGCGCGCGCTACGAAGCTTTGGGACGCGAGATCTCCCGCTCCCTGGCCTTCATGGACGCCTGCGGCGTGCGCGACGACAACCTGCGCACCTCCAACGTCTACGCCTCCCACGAGGCGCTGCTTGTGGACTACGAACGCGCCATGCTGCGCCTAGCCACCGACTCCAACGGCGACACCAGGCTCTACGACCTGTCCGCCCACCAACTCTGGATCGGCGAGCGCACCCGCGGCATCGACGACTTCCACGTCAACTTCGCCGCCCTGATCTCCAACCCGATCGGCATCAAACTCGGCCCGACCACCACCCCGGAGGAGGCTGTCGCCTACGCCGACAAGCTGGATCCGGACCGCATCCCTGGCCGCCTGACCATGGTTATCCGCATGGGCCAGGACAAGGTCCGCGAGGTGCTACCGGGCATCGTCAAGGCCGTCGAGGCTTCCGGCCACAAGGTGGTCTGGCAGTCCGACCCGATGCACGGCAACACCTTCACCTCCTCGAACGGCTACAAGACTCGCCACTTCGACAAAATCATCGACGAGGTGCAGGGCTTCTTCGAGGTCCACCGCGAACTGGGCACCCACCCGGGCGGCATCCACATCGAGCTCACCGGCGAGAACGTCACCGAATGCCTCGGTGGCGCCCAGGACATCACCGACGTCGACCTGCCCGGCCGCTACGAGTCCGCCTGCGCCCCCCGCCTCAACACCGAGCAGGCCCTCGAGCTGTCCTTCCTCGTCGCCGAGATGCTGCGCTACTAGTCTTCAGTCGGCCCGCTTGTGTGCTCTGCTGGCTTCCCAGGGCCTTCGGGGCCGGCGGGTTTTGTACGAATCGACAACGCTCCGGCATTTCCCCAGGTGGGGGAATGGAGACCCGGGGCGTTTTGTCGATTCGTACAAAATTGCGCTGCTTGCGGACTCCGCATTGCGGACAACTCAGCCAGCACCAACGGTTGGTCGACGCCCAGTTTTTGTAAAACTCGGCCGCGATTTGGGGGAAGTGACCGAAATCCCCTAGTGGCGTTGAGTGGCGCGCCGGGTTTTACAAAACGGCGGACTATGCAGCTGCATATTGGCGGGGCACCGCTTGCGGGATCCGCATTGCGGACAACTTGGCTGGCGCCAATGGTTGGTTGGCACCCACTATGCAGGTGCATAGCGACGGCCCGGCGGTTGCGGGATCCGCATTGCGGACAACTCGGCCGGCACCAATGGTTGGTCGGCGCCCACTATGCAGCTGCATAGCGGTGGGTGGTGGTCCCTCGTAAAAGTTGACACTTTGCTGAAATCGGCCTTCGGTGACCTGCGGAAATGTTGGGCTGTCGTCAGATCTTGCGAGAGCCGGAAGGTGGCCGGAGCTTGCAGGCTCCGCATTGCGGACAACTCGGACGCCACCAATGGTTGGTCGGCGCCCAGTTTTTGTAAAACTCGGCCGCGATTTGGGGGCAGGTGGCGAAATCCCCTGGTGGCGTTGAGTGGCGCGCCGGGTTTTACAAAACGGCGGACTATGCAGCTGCATAGTGGAAGTCGCCCGGCTAGGGCTGGGGAACGATGACCTCCGGGATTTCGCCGTACATGCCGGAGCCGAACCACCAAGCCCCCAGTGCCACGGCGACGATCGCGATGATGACGAAGACGGTGTACAGGGCCACGCCGAACGGGGAACGGTTCGACACGGGGTTAACGGAGGGACGTCGGGAGGCGGGCTCGCGGGAGGAGGGGGCCTCCGGGGCTGCAGGGGAAAGCGGCCCCGGAACAGGCCTCGGCGCAGGTGCCGGGCCAGCGGCCGGCGCAGGCGCAGGACCGGCAGCCGCACCTGCCGCGGGCCACTGGCCACGGGTCGGGCCGGGCGCTGGTTGGGCGGGCCTGGCGGGGAGGGAGACGCGCGGGGGCGTCGTCACCGGGGAAAAGGCGCTGGTGGGCCGCGCCCGCTGCGCCGCCAGCGCCACCAGCCCCCGCGGCCAGTCCGAGGTTCGTCGGGTGCTCGGCGGCGCGGTGCGCGGCCGAGTTGCGCGGCGCCGGCACGTGTAGGACGGAAGCCGCAGCTCGCTGGCCACATCGTCCAATGCCGCCAAAAACTCCGCGGCGTCGTGGAACCTGTCGTGCGGGTTGCGGGCGGTGGCGGTGGCCACGAGCTCGTCGAAAAGCTTGGGCACCCCCGCGATCAGCGAGGACGGCGCGGGCACATCGGAGCGTAACCGGGCGTACGCGTGGGCCAAGGGGGTCTCGCCGCTGAATGGGGTGCGGCCGGTGAGGAGTTCGAAGAGGACGATGCCGGCGGAGTAGACGTCGGAGGCGGCGGTCAGCGCCCCGCCGTCGACTTGCTCGGGCGAGAGGTAAGCGACGGTGCCGACGATTTGGTCGGTGGATTGGGTGGTTTCGGCGGCGGCGCGCACGAGGCCGAAGTCGGAGAGTTTGACGCGGCTGGAGGCGTCGATGAGTACGTTGTCAGGTTTGATGTCGCGGTGCACCATGCCTTTCGCGTGCGCGACCGAAAGCCCGGTGAGCATGCCGCGCATCACGGCCGCGGCGGCGTGCGGGGGCATGGGGCCGCGCTCTGCCAGCAGCTCGCGCAGGGTGCCGCCGGTGATCAGCTCCATGATCAAAAATACTTCGCCGCCGGATGCGGAGAAGTCGTACACGTTGACCAGGTTCGGGTGGCTGAGCTGCGCCATTGCGCGGGCTTCGCGGCGGAATCGCTCGCGGAACACTTCGTCGTGCACGTACTGTTCGTGCATGACTTTCGCGGCCACTTCGCGCCCGAGTCGCGCGTCGACGCAGCGGTAGACGGTGGCCATGCCGCCGCGGGCGATTGGGCGGTCGACAACGTAACGCCCGTCCAGTGTCGTGCCTGCGCGCAAGGTTGCCATGTGCACCAGAGTAGAATCGCCGACCGTGAGCGCACAAACGAATCTTGAGCAATTGCTTATCGACGAAACCCTGCTGCCGTTCCCGGATGTCGCCGAGAAGCTTGGCGTGCCGGTGACCAAGGTGCACGACTACATCGGCGCGAAGAAGCTGGTGCACTACGTCAAGGACGGCAAGAAGGTTGTGCCGGCGAGCCTGCTCGGCGAGGACGGCTTGAGCAAGTTCGTCTCCGGCGCGATCACCGTGCTTTTCGACGGCGGCTACGACGCCGACGAGATCCTAGCGTTCCTGTTTACACCGGATGATTCTCTGCCGGGGCGTCCTGTGGACGCGCTGCACGGCCAAAAAGCTCGCGAAGTGATCCGCCGCGCGCAGGCGATGGCGTTCTAGCCGGATCCCTAAACAGCCACTCCACCGCCACGACGGCGGCGGTCGCGGCAAAGGCGAGGAACCACATGTCGTAGAGGCGGTGGTTGCCGCTGCCCTTGAACGCCAGCGCCACGACTATTGACGCCCCGACGGTCACCCGCACCACCCAAGCCGGCGGCTTAAACGTGCCAGCTAGCGAGATGACGGAGGCGTAGTACCAGGGCAGCGTCACCGCGTTGGCGGCAAACGCCACAGTGTATGCGGCGGTGGTGCCGGCGACGGCGCGGCGCTCGTAGGCCTCGCCGCGGCGGGGGCGGAAGATCCACCACACCACCGCCAGGCCAACCAGCATGAGCACGGAAAAGACGGTGCGGGTCCAGCCGAGGGCGGTGTTGTAGCGGAACGTGTCGTCGAAAAGCTGGAGCACCGGCGTGATCAGTTCGGCGGCGAGGGTGGGGCCGGCGAGCGGGTTGATCACCTTCGAGTTGCCGGTGATCTCTTCGAGCCACCCCCAGGTGGTGCCGGATGCCCACGTGACCAGCTGGATCACGGCGACGTTGACGGCGAGCGCCCACGCCCCGCCAGCCACGAGCATGCCGGCGGCGCCAAGCGTGGTGGTGCTGCGGCGCTGGACCATCAGCCAAACCACGAACGGCAGCGCCACCGCGGCGGTGGCTTTCAGCGACACCGCCAGGGCGATCAGCGCGATGCCGGGGGTGCACCAGCGGCTGCGCAGGCACGACAGAAGGCCCACGCTGACCAGACCGACCATGACGGCCTCGTTGTGCATGCCGCCAATGAGGTGCAGCAGCATCACCGGGTTGGCCGCGCCCAGCCACAAAGCGAGCGCGGGATCGCCGCCGATCTGCGTGGCAATGCGCGGCAGGGCCCACACGATCAACGCGAAACCCGCCAGCGAAATCAGCCGGTAGACCACCAGGCCCAACGTGACGTTCTCGCCGACCAGCCACGTCACCGCCTTGCCCACGCCGAGGTGCAAAGGACCGTACGGCGTGGTGGTGTTGCGCCAGTCGTGGGAGACCTCCCACAGGTACGGACCCGGGTTGACGGCGGCGCCTTCGGAGTACGGGTCGAAGCCGTCGCGAAGCATCGCTCCCTGCATGAGGTAGGAGTACACGTCGCGCGACAGGATCGGCGCGGACAGCGCGAGAACGCCCGCCCACCAGCACACGCTGCGGCGCACCTGCGCCAGGCCGGGCCGGGTTTTCCACAGCAGCACCCACGCCACCACCAGGCCGAAAATGCCGGCGGTGAGCAGCACGTCCATCAGCGCGCGGCCGTGCCCGTAGGACAGGTGCTCCAGGCCCACCGCGCGCAGCAGGCCGCCGCGGTAACGGGTCGCGCCGGCGCCGAACGAGCCCACGGCGATCAGCGCGCAGGCGGCAACGCCCAAATGTTGCGGGCGCATCACATCCGCCGGTCGGTGGCCTTGTGCGCGAGCACGGTGAGCGCTTCAACGGCGGCGTCGTTGATGCCGGCGCCGGCCAAAAAGCCCAGGCCGGAGGCGGTGAGCTCCTCGATGCGCGCCTCCACCGCGTCTTCCGCGCCGCTGGAGCGGATGAGCGCTGCTAATCGACGCAGCTCCGCCTCGTCCTCCGTCTTCCCAATCCCGTCACGTAGCTCTTGCGCGGCGGCCGGGTCCGCCTGGTCCAGCAGCTCGAGGGCGGTGGCGAACAGTTCCGTGCGCTTGCCTTCGCGGATGTCGTCGCCGGCCGGCTTGCCGGTCACCGCCGGGTCGCCGAACACGCCGAGCAAGTCGTCGCGCAGCTGGAACGCGATGCCGATGTCGCGGCCGTAACCACGGAAGGCGTCGATAAGCGAATCGCCCGCACCCGCAAGCGCCGCGCCCAGGTGGAGGGGGCGCTCGATGGTGTACGCCGCCGTTTTGAACCGGTTGACGCGGTTGGCCATCTCCACCGACTCGCTGCCGAGGCTCTCCAGCATCATGTCCAGCAACTGGCCGCCGATGACCTCGGTGCGCATGCCCACCCACGGCTCCGCGGCGCGCGCGAGCGCGTCTTGGGAGACGCCGGAGTAACGCCACATGTCCTCAGCCCAGGCGAGTGCGAGGTCGCCGAGCAGGATCGCCGCGTTCGTGCCGTAGAGCTCCGCGGAGCCGAGCAGGCCCTGGCTGCGGTGCTCCGCTTCGAGCGCGCGGTGCACCGTGGGGTTGCCGCGCCGGGTGTCGGAGGCGTCGATGATGTCGTCGTGCACCAGCGCGCACGCCTGGATCAGCTCCAGCGAGCTGACCGCGCGAAGCACTGCCGCGGGGTCCTCGGTGCCGTGAAGACCGCCGGCGCCGACGAACCCGGCCCATCCGTACGTGGGGCGCACGCGCTTGCCGCCGCCGAGGACAAAGCGACGCAGGTGGCCCACGGCGTGGGCGACAGGCTCACCAATGGTTTCGACAGCCTTCGCGCGCTCGTCAAAAAACGCTGCAAGATGCTGCTCCACCTGTGCCGGTACGTCCTCGAGCCCAAGATTTTTCACGCCCACGCTCCTCGTGCCTGAAATTCGTGCTTTCCCTGCAAACCCTACCCAGTGGGGTTTTGCAGATCGAGGGCGAGGATGGCGAAGGGCCGTTTATCTCCCTCATAGAGGAAATTGCGCGCCACGTCCGTGAAACCGAACTTTCGGTAGAGCCCGAACGCGTTGTTCGCCTCGCCCGCAACCTCCGGAGTAGACAGCAGCGCCCAGCGAGTCGGGGCTTCCCGCAGCAGCTCCGTGAGCAGGCGGGAGCCCAGACCATTGCCTTGCAGGGCGGGGGAGACGTGCACCTCCGCGACCTCGAAGTAGCTGCGCAGCATGTCCCGGTCCTGATCCGTGATCCCGCCGTTCGCCTCCATCGCGCGCACGAGTTGGCGGTCCCACCAGCGCTCCCGGGTGCCGATGAAGCCGTAGGCGACGCCCACGACCTGGCCGCCCTCGATCGCCGCGATCGCAGTGAAACCGGGGGAGCGCACCTCGCCCTTCCACACCTGAATGCGCTGGCGGCGCATAGACCGCGGGTACCCCATGGCCTCGATATAGATGTCAACGAGCGTGGGGACGAGCATCAGGAACTCGGCTGCCGTGAGGCGCTGGATGGTTGCAGTCACCCCTCTATGGAAGCACTTGCGGGTGCGGGGCGTGACAAGAACCCAAACATTGGTTCGAACACACGTTCGTTTGAGGGGCCGGTGGTGTCGAACGGGTGTTTTAGGGTGAGCCCATCACTTAAACGAAAGCAATGTTTGCGCAGGAGGAAGCGATGATGGGAAGCGTAGTTTCGGCAACAACCGGTGCGGTGTACGGGCGGGGCGCGCGTATCAGCAAGGCGGACCAGTTCCTGGCCGCGGCCGAGGAGCTGATTGGACTGGCGCACGATGATTTTGAGGCTGGCAGGCACGACGTGGCGATGGAAAACGCCTACCGTGCGGCGCTTCGGGTCGCCGGGGCGCGGAACGCGGGCTCGCCGGTCGTGCGCAAGCGCAAGCGGCTGCCCACCAGCGCGTGGGACAAGCTCGCGCTCACGGGCGACGACGGCGCGCATTGGGCGGCCGTGTTCAAGCGCTATTCGGCGCAACGCGGCAGGGTGGCGTCCGGCATTGAAACGGATCCGGGCGCGGCCGTCGTGCACCGCTTACTTGCGGATGCGGAGGAGTTCTACCTGTCCACCCGTGCAGGGGAGGTGCCGATGGCCGCCTAGCGGGACGAAAGTGGGACACGGGAACAATCTGCGTACCATGGCCGTTAATCGGATATTGTCAGTCCGCCATCGGTATCTGGAGAGTGAGCAGTGTCTCTATCTGAGCAGGAAATGCGGGCGTTGCGCGAAATTGAGCAGTCGCTCTTCGCGGACGACCCGAAATTCGGTAGCAGTGTCGTGACTGAATCTGGCTTCGGTTCCGCGCCTAAGACGGGGCGATTGACCATGCGCAGCGTCGCGCTGATCGTCTTGGGGCTCGTGCTGCTGCTCGGCGGCGTGGCACTGGCGAGCTTGAGCATTTGGACGATTGTGCTGAGCATCATCGGCTTCGCAGTCATGCTCTTCGGCGGCATCATGGCCCTGCGCACCCCGTCGAACCAGTCGTCCCCGTCCGCACGCGCGTCCAGGCAGGCAAAGCCCCGCACCCAGCGCAGCGCCAGCATGGAGGAAAGCTTTCGTCGGCGTTTTGAGGACCGTCAGTAATATTTAACGGCATCTGCGACAGCGCCTTCCCGGCATAGCGGGAGGGCGCTTTTTCGTGCCCGCCCCAAATCCCCACTTCTCCCCACCTGTGCCCCAAAAGCGCCCAAACTTGGGTGCAGACGTTCCACTCGGGACGAAAGCCATGGGGTTAGAGGGGTAGAAAGTGGCGTGTGTGAGCCGTGGTTCGAGACTTTGCGGGTAAACTCGCCCACGGCGAAATAGCGGCTTTGAGCTGTGAAAATGCGACACGTCAGAACAAAAAACTGCCGAAGTGTGGCGTTTGTGGGGGAAAGTGGGTTAAAGTGGGGCTCAGCGGAGTGACGTGGCGCGCATCTTGACTACGTGCGCGGTGTGGAACGAAGCCGAGAAAATTTCACAGCCAACGTCAGAAAGTGAAGGAAGGTAGGTCGCCGGATGTTTCTGGGAACCTACACTCCCAAGCTCGACGACAAAGGTCGCCTGACGCTCCCCGCGAAGTTCCGTGAGGATCTTGCGGACGGGTTGATGGTGACCAAGGGGCAGGACCACTCGCTTGCGGTGTACCCGCGTGACGAGTTCGCCGCCCGCGCCCGCAAGGCCGCAGCGGCATCCCGCACAAACCCCAAGGCGCGCGCGTTCATCCGCAACCTGGCTGCCAGCGCGGATGAGCAAACGCTCGACGGGTCTGGGCGAATCACCCTGTCCCCGGCGCACCGGGAGTACGCAAGCCTTTCCAAGGAGTGCGTGGTCATCGGGTCGGTGGGTTTTCTCGAGATCTGGGACCTCGAGTCCTGGAATAAGTATCAAGAAGAGACTGAAGCCGCGTTCTCCGCGGCGGATGACGACGACATTCTCTCCGGTCTGCTGTAGGGCTGACTACCCGGCAGCAGGCATCGACTACGGAGAGCGTGTACGGACTCTGTCCGGGGCGTGAAGCGTTCTGGTGTACTTCCCCGACATCAGAACAGCCGCCCCGGGCAGGGCTCTATGCGCTCCCCGCGCTGACATCGCTGACACACCGCACGAGCTTGGGACACTAAAGGGACACGGAGGGCATGGCATGGCGAACTTCACGCTCGCTGACGACCCGCACGGTCACGTCCCCGTCATGCGCGACCGCATGGCTGAACTGCTCGCGCCCAGCGTCGAAAAGTTCGGGGCAAATGCGGTGCTTATCGACGGCACGCTCGGCGCCGGCGGCCACACAGAGCACTTCCTCAACGTCTTTCCCAACGCACGCGTGATCGGCGTGGACCGGGACCCGAACGCGCTGCGTCAGGCGTCGGAACGCTTGGCGCCTTTCGGCGACCGCTTCACCGCGGTGCAGTGCCGCTTCGACCACGTCGACGAGGCGGTGGCGGACAACGCCGGCGACATCTTCGACACGGCCCGCGAGCACGGCATCGCGGGCGCGCTGTTCGACCTCGGCGTGTCGTCCATGCAGCTGGACCAGGAAGAGCGCGGCTTTTCCTACCGGGGCGACGCCCCGCTGGACATGCGCATGGATCAGACCCAAGGCATCACCGCGGCCGAGGTGCTCAACACCTACAGCCACGGCGACCTGGCCCGGATTTTGAAGACCTACGGCGACGAGCGTTTCGCCGGCAAGATCGCCTCCGCCGTGATTGCGGAGCGCGAGCGCGAGCCCTTCGACCGCGCCGCGCGTCTGGTGGAGCTGCTCTACGCCACCATCCCGGCGGCGACCCGCCGCACCGGCGGGCACCCCGCGAAGCGCACGTTCCAGGCGCTGCGCATCGAGGTCAACCGCGAGCTCGAGGCGGTGGAAAACGTCGTGCCCGTGATCACCGACCTGCTCGGTGTCGGCGGGCGCGCGGTGTTCATGAGCTACCAGTCCCTGGAAGACAAGATCGTCAAAGCCGCGTTCAACGAGCTCACCACCTCCAAGACCCCGGTTGGCCTGCCGATGGACTTGCCGGGCACCGAGCCGGAGTTCCGCACCGTCACCCGCGGCGCGGAGAAAGCACCGGCGGAGGAGATCGAACGCAATCCCCGCGCCGCGCCCGTGAGGGTGCGTTGCATTGAAAAACTCAACCCACCCCAACCCACCCGCTAAGCCCGACAAAGGACGGACACCATGGCTGCACGACCAACGCGATCGGCAACGCTGACCCGCACACCAGGCCGCACGCAGGGCCGCACTGAGCACCCGGCCAGCCGTGTGCGCACCACGCCGGGCGTAAAGCCGCACGTGCAGCGCACGAAGGCCCGGGGCCGGCTCGGATCCAACCAGGTGGTGTCCGTCCGCGGGCGCCGCGTGGCCACCACGAAGGCGCGCTCGAAGTTTTCTTCGCTGTCCCAGATCGCGCTGCCACTGCTGGTCATCGGCATCGCGGCTGCGATGATCCTGTCGGGCATTGCCACCACGCAGACCTTTGCCATCCAGAAGCTGCAGGCCAAGGAGCAGCAGCTGGCAAATGAGGTCGAGTCCCTCAACCGCGACTTGGAGGACCGCCGTTCCTCGGCGGCGCTTGCGCAGCGCGCGGATTCCATGGGCATGGTGCTCGCCGGCGAGCCGGGCGTGGTCGCGGTCAATGAGGAAGGCCACGCGGAGGAGCAGCGCCCGTACAACCCGGAGTCCGCCTCCAAGCTGGTGGACGTCAACGGCGAGGGCCGCCCGGCCTCCCGCGCGTCGTCGGATGACCGCGCGACGAAGGAGCTCGAGGATGCGCTGACGCAGCGTCCGGGTCGCGCCGCGAACGCCCCACGCCTTGACAACTTGGCTCCGTACCAGGCCAACGTTGCGGCCCAGCCGTAACGGCTGGCGTGGCGCACCTAGGTATCTGCCCGAGGGCGGGGCATGATGGTTGTCGACATAAAGGCGGGTACCAGCCAGTGGATATGGGAGGTGAGCAGTGCCACGCACTAGCGCGAGCGCGCAGGTAAGGCCAGAGAATGCGGCGCAGGCTTCCCAGAAGCAGATCACGGGTAAGCGTGTGTACTGGCTCGGCATTGTCTTCTTGGCGGTGGCGGCCCTGCTCATCGGCCGCCTGTTTTGGGTGCAGGTGATCATCGGCGACGAGCTGCGCGAGCAGGCCAACGACCAGCGCAGCCGCACCTACGTGGACCGCGCGCGCCGCGGCGAGATCGTGGACCGCGACGGCAACAAGATGGCCTACACCATGCAGGCCCGCTCCCTGACAGTGTCTCCGGTGCAGCTGCGCAAGGAGCTCAAGGAGCAGCAGGAGCTTGAGATGCGTGTGGACGGGCTGTCGGCCGAGGAGATCGCCGCCCAGGTGGACGCCCGCGTCGAAGATGTGCTGCGCACGATGGCGAACGAGATCCCGGGCATGATCGGCGACGGGGAAGTGGTGCGCGACGCGCCCGCGAACACCGTCACCGGCGAGCCGACCACCAAGGTCGGCCAGGTCAGCGCCAAGGAGATCTTGGACAAGCTGCACGCGGATTCCAGCTACGAGGTGCTGGTGCGCAACGTCGACCCGGATGTCGCCGCCACCGTCGCGGAGGCGTTCCACGGCATCGCGGCGGACCACCAGGACATCCGCCAGTACCCGAACGGTGCGGTGGGCGAGAACATCATCGGCAAGGTCTCCATGGACGGCCAAGGCCAGTTCGGCATGGAAGCCTCTCGCGACGCAGACCTGACAGGCATCGACGGCCGCTCCACCGAGGACGTGTCCGCGAACGGCCAGTCGATTCCGGGCTCGCTTCGCGACGTTGTCCCGGCCGTCGGCGGCGCCCAGATCGAGCTGACCATCGACCTGGACCTGCAAACCTACGTCCAGCAGACCCTGGAGCAGGCCAAGTCCAACTCCCTGGCCAAGGAAGCCCAGGCCGTGGTGATGGACGCCCACACCGGCGAGGTGCTGGCGATGGCCAACACCGACACGATCAACCCGAACGGCAACGTGGACCAGCAGGTCAAGCAGGGCAAGGACTTTGAAAACCCGAGCGTGTCGCACCCCTTCGAGCCCGGCTCGGTGGCGAAGGTGATCACCGCGGCCGCGGCGATCGACCAGGGGCTGACCGACCCGTTCGAGGTGCACCAGGTGCCCGGCTCCATCGACATGGCGGGCGTCACGGTGCGCGACGCGTGGGAACACGGTGTAATGCCGTACACCACCGCCGGCATCTTCGGTAAGTCCTCCAACGTGGGCACGCTCCAGTTGGCCCAGCGCCTGGGGGAGGAGCGGTACTGGGATTACCTGAACCGCTTCGGCATCGGCCAGGGCACCGGCATTGAGCTGCCCAACGAGTCCGCGGGCCTGCTTCCGGTGCTGGAGCAGTGGTCCGGCGGCACGTTTGCCAACCTGCCCATCGGCCAGGGCATGAGCTGGACCACGCTGCAGATGGCCGGGGTGTTCCAGACCATCGCGAATGAGGGCGAGCGGATCCAGCCGCGCATCATCCACAAGATCACCGGCCCGGACGGGGAGGAGATCGCGCAGGAGGAACCGCAGCGCACCCGCGTGATCAGCGAGGAGGCCGCGCGCACCACGCTGGACATGTTCCGCGCCGCGTTCCAGGAGGACCCTGCAGGCGTCAACAACGGCACCGCCCAGGGCAACAACCTGGAGGGCTACCAGTTCTCCGGCAAGACCGGCACGGCCCAGAAGGTCAACCCGGACACCGGTGCGTACTCCAACAGCGCCTACTGGATCACCTTCGCCGGCGTCGCGCCCGCGGACGACCCGCGCTTCGTCGTCGCCATCATGCTGGACGAGCCGCAGCGTGGCGTGCTTGAGGGTGGCAACGGCGGGCAGTCCGCGGCCCCGATTTTCAAGCAGATTTCTGGTTGGCTGCTCAACCGTGAGAACGTGCCGCTGAGCCCGCCGGCAGAGCCGTACCCGTTGCATGGCCAGTAGAAACAGATGGAGGTCTCAACAATGACAAGCTTGCAGCAGCTCGCCGACATCGCTGGCGCGCGCATCGTCAACCCGCCGAGCGCGGATGCGCCGGTGACCTTCGTGGGCCTGGATTCGCAGAACGTCGAGCCCGGTGGCCTGTTCGCCGCGCTGCCCGGCACCCGGGTGCACGGCGCGACCTACGCGTTCGACTCCGCCGCCGGCGCGATACTTACGGACGAAGCCGGCCTGGCGATCATCCAGCAGACTGCCGACCGCCGCCCGGTGCTGGTGGTAGAGGACGTGCGGGCAATCTTGGGCTATGTGGCGGCAGAGGTGTACGGGCACCCGTCGCAAAGCTTCACGCTCCTCGGCGTCACCGGCACCTCCGGCAAAACCACCACCACCTATATGCTGGAAAAGGGTCTGACCGCTGCCGGCTGCAAGGTGGGGCTGATCGGCACCACCGGCACGAAGATCATGGGCCGGGACGTGGCCACGGAGCTGACCACGCCCGAGGCGCCGATGCTGCAGCGGCTGTTCGCGCAGATGCGCGACGAGGGCGTCACGCACGTGGTCATGGAGGTCTCCTCGCACGCGCTCATGCTGGGCCGCGTCACCGGTTCAGACTTCGACGTCGCGGCGTTTACGAACCTCTCACAGGACCACCTGGATTTCCACCCGACCATGGAGGATTACTTCCAGGCGAAGGCGCTGTTCTTCGAACCGGGAAGCGAGATGCGCGCCAAGCGCAGCGTCGTCTGCGTCGATGACGAGTGGGGCCAGCGCATGGCCGAACTCGCAGACGATCCGCTCACCGTCGCCACCACCAAGGGCGCCGATGTGACCGCGGAGCTTGTGCGTATCGACGACCAAGGCCGCCAACGCATCCAGCTCACCGCCGACGACACTTACGAGTTCACCCTGCCTATGCCGGGCGCGTTCAACGTGGCCAACGCCGCCCTCGCCGCGGCCATCGCGCAGACCGCGGGCGTGGAGCTCACGCCGTTTCTGCGCGGCCTGGAGCAGGCGGCGGTGCCGGGGCGCATGGAGCGTATCGACGAAGGCCAGCCCTTTGTCGCCGTCGTGGACTACGCCCACAAACCGGCCGCCATCGGCGCGGTGCTGGCCACACTGCGCGGCCAGGTAGAAGGCCGCATCGGCGTGGCCGTCGGCGCGGGCGGCGACCGCGATTCCTCCAAGCGCCCGCTGATGGGTGCCGAGGCCGCCAAGGGCGCGGACTTCGTGGTGGTCACCGACGACAACCCGCGCACCGAGGACCCCGCCGCCATCCGCACCGCTGTGCTCGCGGGCGCGCGCGAGGCCGGGACCGACGCGGAGATCGTCGAGGTCAGCCCGCGCGGCAAGGCCATTGACGCGCTCGTCGAGTGGGCGCGCCCCGGCGACGCCGTGATCGTGGTGGGCAAGGGCCACGAGGTCGGTCAGCTCGTCGGCACCGAGAAGCTGCACTTCGACGACCGCGAAGAGATGCGCAGGGCAATCACAGAAAGGCAATCTCGAGCATGATCGACATGACGCTGGAGCGCATCGCCGAGATCACCGGCGGACGCTTGAGCCCCGAGGCCAACCCGGACACGCACGTGACCGGGTTCGTGGAGTTCGATTCTCGCAAGATCGGCCCAGGCGGGCTCTTCGTGGCCTTCCCGGGCGCGCGCGTGGACGGGCACGACTTCGTGGACAAGGCCGCCGAGGCTGGCGCTGCCGCGTCGCTGACCACGCGTGAGGTGGGTCGGCCAGCGGTGATCGTCGAGAAGCTTCCGCCCCGCGAAGGCGACAACTCGGACCTGGCCACGAACGACCCGGACGGCTCCGCAGCGGGCGTGGTGGACGGCATGTCCAAGCTCGCTTCCGCCGTCGCCCGCGAGCTGACAAACAATCACGGGCTGACCATCGTGGGCGTGACGGGCTCTGCGGGGAAGACGTCCACGAAGGACCTCATCGCCGCAGTGCTCTCGCGCGCCGGCGAGACGGTGGCACCCCCGGGCAGCTTCAACAACGAGATCGGCCACCCGTACACAGTGCTGCGCTGCACCGAAGACACAGACTTCTTGGTCGCGGAGATGTCCGCCCGCGGCATCGGCCACATCGCTCACCTGGCCACTATCGCGCCGCCGAAAATCGGCGTGGTGCTCAACGTCGGCTCCGCGCACATCGGCGAATTCGGCTCCCGCGAAAACATCGCGAAGGCCAAGGGCGAGCTGGTGGAGGCGCTGCCGCAGAGCGGCGTCGCCGTGCTCAACGCGGACGACGAACTGGTCGCCGGCATGGCGCCGCGCACCAACGCGCGCGTGGTCACGTTCTCCGAATCCGGCAACACGAACGCGGACTACTACGCCACGGGCGTGACGCTCGACGCGGTGGCGCGGGCGTCCTTCACTATGCACACCCCGAACGGCGAGCCGCAGCGCGTCACGCTCGGCGTGTTCGGCGCGCACCAGGTGGGCAACGCGCTCGCCGCGGCGGCCGTGGGCACGGAGCTGGGCATGGATGCGGCCACCGTGGCCGAGGCTCTTTCCGCGGCCAGCTCGGTGTCCGTCAACCGCATGGACGTCAACACGCGCGCCGACGGCGTGACCGTGATCAACGACGCCTACAACGCCAACCCCGAATCCATGCGCGCGGCCATTGCTGCGCTGGGCTACACCGCCGCCGCCCGCCCGGGCGTGCGCTCGGTGGCTGTGCTCGGCGAGATGAGCGAGCTGGGTGCCGGCGCCGAGCAGGAGCATGCGCTACTCGCGGACGAATTGGCGCGCTACCGGGTGACGCACCTTGTGGCCGTCGGCAAGTCCGCCGCAATGGCCGCGCTGACCCAGCGCGCCGGGGACCAAGGCATCCGCACCACCGCCGTCGCCGACACCGACGAGGCCGCGCAGGCCGTGCGCGAGCTGCTGGCGTCTGCGCCGGCGGGGGAGGACAATTGGCGCGAACGCGGCGACCGGGATGTTGTGCTGGTCAAGGCATCCAACGCCGCCCGGCTGTGGGTGGTGGCGGAAGCGCTCCTGCAAGGGCATACGCTTAGGTAGACACTCGACGTAGAGAAATAGCAAGGTACAACTTCCATGGTTCAAGTTATCTGCGCCGGAATCATCAGCTTTTTGGTTTCGATCTTCCTCACCCCTGCGCTCATCCGGTACTTCAACCGGCGGGCCATGGGCCAGGAGATCCGCGAGGATGGTCCGGCGTCCCACGCCCGCAAACGCGGCACCCCGACGATGGGCGGCATCGCCATCCTCGCCGGCATCACCATGGGCTACCTCGGCGGCAGCCTCGTCGCCCTGATCACAGGCCACGCAGCGTTCACAGCCACCGGTCTGATCGTGCTGTTTCTCACCCTGTCATTGGGCCTGGTCGGCTTCGCGGACGACGGCATCAAGCTGTTCATGTCGCGCAACCTGGGCTTGAACAAGACCGCGAAGCTGGTGGCGCAGCTGGCCATCTCGCTGATCTTCGGCACGCTCATCCTGCGCTTCCCGGATGAAAACGGGCTGACCCCGGGCTCGCAGTTTTTGAGCTTCGTGCGCGACATCGAAACGATCGACCTGACCTTCGGCGGCGGGACCGTCGGCACGATCTTCTTCCTCATCTTCATCTACATCCTGTTGGCCGCATGGTCGAACGCGGTCAACCTCACTGACGGCCTGGACGGGCTTGCCTCCGGCACCACCGCGCTGGTGATGGCTGCGTACGTGGGCATCACTTTCTGGCAGTTCCGCAACTCCTGCGACGCTGTGGCCGCCGCGGGCTGCTACAGCGTGCGCGACCCGCTGGATCTGGCCATCCTGGCCTCCGCAGGCTTCGGCGCATGCGTGGGCTTCCTCTGGTGGAACGCCGCCCCGGCGAAGATCTTCATGGGCGACACCGGCTCGCTGGCACTCGGCGGCCTGGTCGCTGGCCTGTCCGTGGGCTCGCGCACGGAACTGTTGATGATCATCATCGGCGCGCTGTTCGTGCTCGAGGCGCTCTCGGTGGTCATTCAGGTGGCGTCGTTTAAGTCCACTGGCAAGCGCGTGTTCCGCATGGCGCCGTTCCACCACCACTTTGAAAACGGCGGCTGGCACGAGATGACCGTCGTGGTGCGGTTCTGGATCATCTCCGCCATGGCGTTCATGCTCGGCCTGGCCGTGTTCTACGGCGAGTGGCTGAACGGGGCGAACCTGTGACGCAGCCGATTCTGCCGGACTACACTCTGGTCGCCGGCGCCGGTGTGTCGGGGCTCGGGGCGGCGCAGCTGCTTGAGCGCGCCGGCGCCTGCTTCACCGTCGTGGACGACAGTGATGCCGGCCGGGCCCGCGCCGCGGCTGCCGGCTACGACACCTGCACCGGCGGCGAAGCACGCGCCCGCTTCGGTGAGGTCGGGCTTGTGGTCACCTCGCCCGGGTGGCGGCCGGATACGCCCTTGCTTGTCGACGCCGCATCCGCCGGCATCGACGTCATCGGCGACGTAGAACTGTGCTTCCGGCTGGACCGCGCCGGAGTCTTCGGCAAACCCCGCACTTGGCTGGTGGTCACTGGCACGAACGGCAAAACCACCACTACCGGCATGCTCGCGCAGATGATGATCGAGGCCGGCAAGGACACCGGCCTGCGCGCGGGCGCGTGCGGCAACATCGGCGTCGCGGTGGGGGAGGCGATGCTCGCGCCGGAGCGTTTGGACGTGCTGGTGGCTGAACTGTCCAGCTTCCAGCTCCACTGGTCCTCCCAGCTCGTGCCCGATGCGGGCGTGCTGTTGAACCTGGCAGACGACCACATCGACTGGCACGGCAGCTTCGCCGAGTACGCCGCCGCCAAGGCGAAGGTGCTCAAGGCGCCGGTGGCGGTCGCAGGCATCGACGACACCGAGGTCGCCCGAATCGCCGCCGCCACGGGGCGCGAGGACATCGTGGGATTCACACTCGGCGAGCCGGCGGACGGCCAGGTTGGTGTGGTGGGCGGACGCATCGTCGCAAAGCTTGGCGGCACAGTTGTGGATGTCGCATCAGCCGACGGCATCGAGCCCGCTGGTGCCGCAGGCGTCCTAGACGCGCTGGCCGCCACCGCTGTGGCGCTGACGCAGGGTGCCAGCCCTGAGCACATCCAGCGCGCGCTGGACGTGTACCAGGTGGAGGGCCATCGCGGCGCGGTCGTGCACTCCGGCGGCGGGGTGGACTGGGTGGACAACTCCAAGGCCACCAACCCGCACGCGGCGGATTCGGCACTCACCGGCGCCGGCACTGTGGTGTGGGTCGCCGGCGGGCAGCTCAAGGGCGCGTCCGTGGACGCCGTGGTCAAGGCGCACGCCACGCAGTTCCGCGCGGTGGCGCTTCTGGGCGTGGACCGGGAGCTGATCCGCACCTCGCTCGAGCAGGTCGTGCCGGAGGTGCCCGTGTTCGTCTCCGACGCGCAGGACCCGGAGCAGGCGATGGACGAGGTCGTCGCGTGGGCGGCCACGCAAGCGCAGCCGGGGGACACCGTGCTTTTGGCGCCCGCCGCGGCGAGCTTGGACATGTTTTCCGGCATGTCTGCGCGTGGCAACGCATTCGCGGCTGCCGCAATGCGACACTGGGACCCGCACAACAAGTAAGCTCAACTCAAGGTTGAGGTTTTCTTCCGCGGTTCCAATCGAAAGGGCAGCATGACGGTTCAACGCGCACCCCGGCAACGCGCACCACGGCCGGACGCCCCATCGAAGCTCAGCGCAGGCGTCAGGCGCATCCGGGATGCGCTCGATTCCCGGCCGCTTATCGACTACACCATGATCCGCAGCATCGTGCTCTTCCTCGCCGGTCTCGGCGTGGTCATGGTGATGAGCTCGTCAATGGCGACCTCGTTCGCCGCGAGCGCGAGCGTGTGGTCGCTGGCGGCGCGCCAGTTCGTGATGGTCGTGCTCGGCCTCATCGCGTTCTGGGCGGCGCTGAAGACCCCGCCGGAGCGGCTGCGGGGCCTGAGCAACTGGCTGATGATCATTGCGGTCCTGCTGCTGATCGCCGTGCTCACGCCGCTGGGCACTGGCCGCGCAGAGGTGGGTTCGCAGTCCTGGCTGGTGGCCGGCCCGCTTCGCCTGCAGCCCTCCGAGTTCGCCCGCGTGGCCATATCTATGTGGGGCGCGAAGATCCTGGCCAACAAGGACCCGCGCCGCCTGAGCACCCCGAACAACGGGTTTGCCGCGTTCCTCACCGTTTCCATCATCTGCGTCGGGCTGATCGCCATGCAGGGAGACATGGGCATGGCGCTGTCGCTCGCCGTCGTGGTGGCGTTCATCCTGCTCTTTGCCGGCGTGTCCCTGAAGGCCGTGGGCGTCGTCGTGGCCTCGGGCCTGGTGGCCCTGGTGGTGATCTTCCTCTCCGGCAGCTTCCGCTCTGACCGCTTCCACGTCTACTTCGACGCGTTGCGCGGCCACTTCGATGATACGCAGGGCATCGCGTTCCAGTCCCACCAGGGCTTCCTCTCACTGGCGGACGGCCATATCTTCGGTGTTGGCCTGGGCCAGTCCCGCGCGAAGTGGTTCTACCTGCCGGAGGCGCGCAACGACTTCATCTTCGCCGTCATCGGCGAGGAGCTCGGTCTGTGGGGCGGCGCGCTGGTCATCACCCTGTTCGCGCTGCTGGGCTTCTTCGGCATGCGCACCGCGCTGCGCGCGCAGACGCAGTACCAGACGCTCATGGCTGCGTCCCTGACCGCCACGGTGGTCTCCCAGGCTTTCATCAACATGGCCTACGTGGTGGGCCTTCTGCCGGTGACCGGCATCCAGCTGCCCATGCTGTCCGCCGGCGGCTCCTCGGCCGTGTTCACCCTCGGCGCGATGGGCGTGCTGGCCTCAGTTGCGCGCCACGAGCCGGACGCGATTTCGTCCATGCAGAACTACGGCCGCCCCCTGTTCGACCGCATGTTCTTCATCGGCGAGCCCCGCGCGCTCAAGCAGCGCCGCCCGGCTCCGGCTGCCGCGCCGCGCCGCGAGCGCTACGGCACGCCGGTGACCCAGCCGGTCGCCGCGGCCTACCATGGGCAGCCGCACCGCCGGACGCCGCGCCGTTAGGAGATCTATGACTACCCAAACCTTCAGCGTCGTCATCGCAGGCGGCGGCACCGCGGGCCACATCGAGCCCGCACTCGCAGTCGCGGAGGTGCTTCGCGACGCCTACGGGGCCAACGTCGTCGCCCTGGGCACGGAGCGTGGACTGGAAACCACCATCGTGCCTGCCCGCGGGTTCGAGCTTTCCCTGATCGACCCTGTGCCGATCCCGCGCAAGAAGCCGTGGAAGCTCGCGTCCGTGCCGTTCAAGCTGGCGCGCAGCGTGCGCCAGGCCAAGCAGGCGATGAAGCGCTGCGGCGCTTCCGCCGTCTTCGGCACCGGCGGATACGTCTCCGGCCCGGCGTACCTGGCCGCGAAGCAGCTTGGCCTGCCGTTTTTCGTGCTGGAAACCAACGCCCTGGCGGGCATGGCCAACAAGTTGGGCGTGAAAATCGGCGGCACCGGGTTGAACGCGGTGCCCAACTCCGGCATGGACGGTGAGGTCGTCGGCGTGCCGGTGCGCCCCGGCGTGGGCGTGGATCCGGACGGCGCGAAGCGCGAGCGGGGCCTGCGCATGTGGAACCTGCAGGAAGACCGGCCGACCATCCTGGTCACCGGCGGCTCGCAGGGCGCGGTGAGCATCAACGCGGCGTTGGCCGACGCGGTGGAACGGCTTACCGGCGCGGGGTACCAGATCCTGCACGCCTACGGCCGCAAAAACGACGCGCCGGCAGCGCACGACCACTACACGGCCGTGCCGTACATCGACGACATGGAGGCCGCCTACGCCGTCGCCGACGTGGTGGTGTGCCGCTCCGGCGCCATGACGGTCGCGGAGAACTCCGCCGCCGGCCTCCCCGCCATCTACATCCCCCTGCCGCACGGCAACGGCGAGCAGGGTCTCAACTCCGCCCACCTCGTGGACGCCGGGGCGGCCCTGCGTATCGACGATGCGGCGCTGAGCGGCGACGTGCTCGTCGAGAAGCTGCTGCCCCTAAAGGACCCCGACGCACGCGCGACGATGCGCGCAGCACTCGAGGACACCGGCGCTGGCAGCGTTGCCGAGGACCTTGCCGCGCGCATCGCCGCGGCTGCTGGAAAGGACACATAAATGACAGATCTCTCCCGCGTCCACCTCATCGGCATCGGCGGGTCCGGCATGTCCGGCGTCGCGCACATCCTGCTGGACCGCGGCGCGACCGTGACCGGCTCCGACGCCAAGGACTCCCGCCCCGTGCGCGCGCTGAAAGCCAAGGGCGCCAAGGTAGCTCTCGGCCACGACGAAGCCAACCTGGAGCTGTCCGGCGAGCTGCCCACCGCGGTGGTGACCAGCTTCGCCGCCATCCCGCAGGACAACCCTGAGCTGGTGCGCGCCAAGCGTGAAGGTATTCCGCTGCTGCGCCGCTCCGACCTGCTGGCGGAGCTGATGGAGGGCTCGACCCAGCTGCTACTCGCGGGCACGCACGGCAAGACGTCCACGACCTCAATGGCGGTGGTGGCGCTGCAGGCGGCGGGGGAGGACCCCTCGTTCGCCATCGGCGGCCAGCTCAACCGCGCCGGCACCAACGCCCACCACGGCCACGGCGACGTGTTCGTGGCGGAGGCCGACGAGTCCGACGCTTCGCTTCTGCGCTACTCCCCGGACGTCGCAGTCATCACCAACATCGAGCCGGACCACCTGGATTTCTACGGCACCCGCGAGAAGTACTTCCAGGTCTTCGACGACTTCGCGGACCTTGCCAAGCACGTGGTGGTCTGCCTCGACGACTACTACGCCGCCGCCTGCGGCGAGCGCGCTCTCGAGCGCGGCTTGACCGTCTCCGGCTACGGCACCGCCGAGGCCGCCGCCCGGCACCCGAAGATCCCGGCGGCCGCGGTGATCACCGGCGAGCGCCAGGAGGGCGAGCGCACCGTGGTGGAGGCGCAGCTGCGCACCGACCGGATCTCCGGCGACGTGATGTACACGCTGGCGATCCCGGGCCGCCACATGGTGCTCAACTCGGCGGCCGCGCTGCTGTCCGGCGTGCTCGTGGGCGCCGCCCCGGCGAAGCTCGCCCAGGGGCTCAGCGAATTCACCGGCGTGCGCCGCCGCTTCGAGTTCAAGGGAGAGGTGGGCGGCACCCGCGTCTACGACGACTACGCCCACCACCCGACGGAGGTCGCCGCCGTGCTCACCGCAGCGCGCGACAAGGTCGCCGCCGAGGGCAACGGCGCCCGCGTCGTCGTCTGCTTCCAGCCGCACCTGTACTCGCGCACCCAGGAGTTCGCCGGCGAGTTCGCCGAAGCGCTTTCGCTTAGCGACGAATGCGTGTTGCTGGACATCTACGGCGCCCGGGAAACGCCGGTGGAAGGCGTGACCTCCCGGATCATCGCCGAAAAGATGACCGCGCCGGTACGTGTGGAGCCGGACTTCTCCGCGGCGCCTGCGACCGTGGCGTCGGTGGCGAAGCCGGGCGACCTCGTGCTCACTATGGGCGCGGGCAGCGTGACCATGCTGGCGGACGAGATCCTCGCCGCCCTGCAGGAGGCGTAAAGATGTCTCGCCGCGCGATCACCATCGTTGCCGGCTGCGTAGCCCTTGTGCTCGCGGTTGTGGCGGCGCTGCCGTTCACCCCGGCTATGCCGGTAGACAGCGTCAACGTTGAAGGCGCAGTGAACCTGCCAGCGGAAGAAATCGAGGGGTTGTCCGGCGTGCAGCCGGGCACCCCAATGGGGCGTGTCGACGTGCGCGGGGCCGCCCAGAAGGTGGCCGGCAACCCGTGGGTGGACTCGGTGACGGTGAAGCGCAACTGGCCCAACGCGGTGGATGTCACGGTGGTGGAGCACACCCCGGTGGCCTGGATCGACCAGGGCGGCGAGCCGCACCTGATCAACAGCGAGGGCAAGGATTTCGTGGTCGCCCAGCCGCCGCTGGGGGCGGTGCAGCTCGTCGGCATCAGCGAAGCGCAGCTGCCGAAGGCGGTGGAGGTCGCCTCCGCGATCACGGACCCGGCCCGCCCGCAGGTCCGCGAGCTCACCAGCGACGGGGACCACAGTTTCGTGCTCAAGCTCGACGGCGACAGGACTGTCACGTGGGGTGCGTCCGAGGACAACCACAACAAGGCGCTCGCGCTTGAGACGGTGCTGCAGCTGGACGGAAAAACATTCAACATTTCCAACCCGGAACTGGTCACTTCGCGCTAAAACCGCAGGTCACAACCCTAAAGTACAGGTTTAGGGTTGTGACACGCCGAACCAGAAAACAAAAATCCGCGCGCTTTCACACAAGATGGTTGGCAACTGCAAAAACCAACTTGTGAAAGGCGAGACCACCATCATGACCTCTCCCGCCAATTACCTCGCCATGATCCGCGTCGTCGGTGTCGGCGGCGGCGGCGTCAACGCCGTCAACCGCATGATCGAGGAAGGCCTTAAGGGCGTCGAGTTCGTTGCCATCAACACCGACTCCCAGGCGCTGCTGTTTACGGATGCCGACACGAAGCTCGACATCGGGCGCGAGGCCACCCGCGGTCTCGGCGCTGGCGCGAACCCCGAGGTCGGCCGCACCTCCGCCGAAGACCACAAGCAGGAGATCGAGGAGTCCCTGAAGGGCTCCGACATGGTCTTCGTCACCGCTGGCGAGGGCGGCGGCACCGGCACCGGCGCCGCCCCGGTGGTCGCCGGCATTGCCAAGAAGATGGGCGCGCTGACCATCGGCGTGGTCACCCGCCCGTTCACCTTCGAGGGCAAGCGCCGCACCCGCCAGGCGCTCGAGGGCATTGAGAACCTCAAGGAAGTCTGCGACACCGTCATCGTCATCCCGAACGACCGCCTGCTGCAGCTGGGCGACGCTGAGCTTTCCATGATGGAAGCCTTCCGTGCGGCGGACGAGGTGCTCTACAACGGTGTCCAGGGCATCACCAATCTCATCACCATCCCGGGCATGATCAACGTCGACTTCGCGGACGTGCGCTCCGTCATGGCCGACGCCGGATCCGCCCTGATGGGCGTCGGCTCCGCCCGCGGCGACAACCGCGTGATGACGGCAACCGAGCAGGCCATCAACTCCCCGCTGCTGGAGACCACCATGGAGGGCGCCAAGGGCGTGCTCATCTCCGTCGCTGGCGGCTCCGACCTGGGCCTGATGGAGGTCAACAACGCGGCCTCCATCGTCGAGGAGAAGGCCGACGAGGACGCCAACATCATCTTCGGCACGATCATCGACGACAACCTGGGCGACGAGGTCCGCGTGACCATCATCGCCACCGGCTTCGACGAGAAGGCCAACGCCCGCCCGGCCGAGCCCGCTGAGCAGGAAGCGCCGCAGGCGCAGCCGGAGCAGACCTCCACCAAGGTCGTGGAGGCCGAGCCAGCCAAGGAGGAGTACCAGCCGCGCCACCGCTACGAGCCGTCCACCCGTAGCGGCCTGTTCACCGAGCGTGAGCGCGAGCCCCGCGAGCCCCGCGACGGCGGTTTCGACGGCGGCTTCGATGACGTCGATGTGCCGGACTTCATGCGCTAGTTAAGCTGGCAGGCATGCCAGATCTTTCCTCCCGCCCCGTCCGCATGGTGTTCACCTCCCGTGCGGGCGGGGTTTCTGCTGCCCCCTACGATTCGTTCAACCTGGGCACCCACGTCGGCGACGACGCCGCCGATGTCGCCGCGAACCGCGCCCGGCTCGCGCAAATACTTGGCCTGCCCGAGGAGCGCTTCGTGTGGATGGAGCAGCTGCACACCAACACAGTCACGCTTATCGACGGACCTTCGGCCACCCCCGTGGAAGCCACCGACGCCATCGTCACCAGAGAAAAGAACCTGGCCCTGTGCGTACTCGTGGCTGATTGCACCCCGGTGCTGCTGTCGGACCACACCGCCGGCGTCATCGGCGCGGCGCACGCCGGGCGGATGGGCGCGCGCAACGGGATCGTGAAAAACACCGTCGAGGCGATGGTGGGCCTCGGCGCTGAGCCGTCGCGCATCCAGGTGCTGCTGGGGCCTGCCGCGGCCGGGGAGTCGTATGAGGTCCCGGAGGGGATGGCTTTAGACGTCGAGAAGCATTTGCCCGGCTCCCGCACCCGCACAAAGAAGGGCACCCCCGGCATCGACGTGCGCGCCGGGCTGGTGCGCCAGCTGATGAGCCTGGGGGTGACCCACATCGACGCGGACCCGCGCGACACCATCACCGACAAGGACTTCTTTTCCCACCGCCGCGAAGGTGTGACCGGGCGCCAGGCTGGCGTAATTTGGATGCCAAATGTCTGATCTCGCACGAAACCTCGACACTGTCCGCCAACAGATCCGCGACGCGGAGCGCGCCGCCGGCCGTGAAGAAGGCAGCGTGGCACTTTTGCCGGTGACGAAGTTCCACCCGGTGGAGCGCATCATCGAGCTGGCATCGCTCGGCGTTGTGCTGGTGGGGGAGAACCGGGAACAGGAGGCCCGCGACAAGGCGGCGGCGCTTGAGGGGCGCTGCGGCATCGCCATGATCGGCCAGATCCAGTCCAAGAAGGCAAACTCGGTGGCGCGCTGGGCCTCGGAGGTGCACTCGCTGGACTCGCTGAAGCTGGCCCACGGGCTGGACCGCGGCATGGCGCTGGCGCTCGAGCGCGGTGACCGCACAGGCGAGACCCTGCCGTGCATGGTGCAGCTGTCTTACGACGGCGACACTGCCCGCGGCGGCGCACACCTCGACGACGTTCCCGCGATCGTGGAAGCGGTGGAGGAATCCGAGCACCTCGAAATGGCCGGATTCATGGTTGTGCCGCCGTTGGATTCGCAGCCCCGCGAGGTGTTCGCCCAGGCGCGCTCGTTGACGGACGACTACGCCGCGAAACTCAAGCGCGACTTGAGACTTTCCGCAGGTATGAGCGGTGATTTCGTAGACGCGATCGAGTGCGGATCCGATATCGTGCGTGTCGGAACAGCCCTCCTCGGGCCCCGGCCCGTACTCTGAAATCCACCGCGAATCACCCCATAAAAGGAGCCGCCCGCATGTCCTTCTTCGACAGTGCTAAAGATTTTTTCGGCCTCGGCCCCGTGGATAACGCCGAGGACGACGCCTACTACGACGACCCGCAGTACAGCTCAAACGCCGCCGGTTCCACCGCCTACGACCGCGCGGACCGCGCAGACCGTGTGGAGCGCGCCGAGCGCCCCTCGCGCATGGACCGCCCCGCCGCGCGCGACTACGGCCGTGAAACCGTCCGCCCCAGCTACCGCTCCACGACGCACATCGTCACCGCGGCGCCGCGCAACTACAACGACGCCAAGGAGATCGGCGAGCCGTTCCGCGACGGCGACGCTGTGGTCATGGACTTGACCGACCTGGACACCGCCGACGCGAAGCGTATCGTCGATTTCGCCGCCGGCCTGTGCTTCGCGCTGCGTGGCAGCATGCACAACCTGTCCCGTGGCGTCGACACGCGCAAGCGCCTGTTTGCCATCGTTCCGGAGAACGCGAAGCTGGAGAAGGACGACCTGAAGCGTGCTGCCGGCTTGCGCTAGCCGGTAGGGTGATTCGCCGTGGCACTTTTTGGAGCAATCATCTACGCCCTGGTGGGTCTGTACTCGCTGCTGGTTATCGTGCGCATCATCATTGAGATGGTGCAAGCGTTTTCCAAGCAGTTCGACCCGCCGCACTGGTTCATCATGGTGGCCGAACCCATCTTCCGGATGACTGATCCGCCGGTGAATGCGCTGCGCAAACTCATTCCGCCCCTGAGGCTCGGCGGAAGTGGTGTGGGCCTGGACGTGAGTGTCATTGTCCTGTTTTTCATCCTCATGCTCATCCAGATGCTCATCGGTGCCGTGCTGATTAATCCGGCGTTGCGATAGCTTTACTTGAGCTTTAGCCCGGCTTTACGGCTAGGCTGGGCTACACTCGTCGAACGAAACCGTTACAATTCAGCAGATAATGCTTCGCGCGAGCGAGTACTCACACGATTATCGAAGGGAACGCAAATGCCGCTGACACCAGCAGACGTGCACAATGTCGCTTTCAGCAAGCCGCCGATTGGCAAGCGAGGCTACAACGAGGACGAGGTGGATCAGTTCCTCGACCTCGTGGAGGACACGCTTGCACAGCTGCAGGATGAGAACGACGAGTTGCGTTCCCGCCTGGAGGAGGGTGGCCAGGGCGCTGTCGCTGCAGCCCCGGTGAAGCGTTCCGAGGACACCGAGAAGGTCGACGAGGCCGCTATCCGCCGCGAGGTGGAGCAGAAGGTCCGCGCCGACTTCGAGGCGCAGCTGCGCTCCGCGAAGCAGGCGCAGGAGAAGGCTGAGGCTGAGGCCCGCTCCGCTAAGGACGAGGCGGCGAAGGCCCGCAAGCAGGCTGAGGAGGCCGCGAAGGCTCCGAAGCAGGCGACCGCTCCGGCCGCTGCCGCATCCCAGCCGGCCGGCAGCGACGTTTCCGCTGACACCCACGTGCAGGCGGCCAAGGTGCTCGGCCTGGCGCAGGAGATGGCAGACCGCCTGACCAGCGACGCGCAGGCGGAGGCGTCCTCCATGCTTGCCGACGCTCGTGCCGCCGCAGAGCGCGAGATCGCCGAGGCCGAGTCCAAGTCCAAGAAGCAGCTCGAGGACGCGCAGACCCGCTCCCGCACCCAGCTGCAGGACGCGGAGACCCGCTCCAAGCAGCTGGTCACCGACGCCCAGAAGAAGGCTGAGGAGACCACCAACGAGGCCAACTCCCGCGCCGAGGCGCAGATCCGCCAGGCGGAGGAGCAGGCGAACAAGCTCAAGGCTGACGCTGAGCGCAAGCACACCGAGATCATGAACACGGTGAAGCAGCAGCAGACCGCACTGGAGAACCGCATTGCGGAGCTGCGCACCTTCGAGCGCGAGTACCGCACGCGTCTGAAGACGCTGCTGGAGTCCCAGCTGGAGGAGCTCGAGTCGCGCACCAACACCGCGCCGAACGAGAAGTAGTACCTGACTCTTCACAAACGCCCAGCATCCCTGTAGGATGCTGGGCGTTACTCGTAACACGCAATGATCCGGCCATCACCGGGGAGCGTTTCCGGAAGAACGGCTTTTGCTTACTAGACCCGGACGTCACACACGGAAGACGTAACTTCCTTCACCGAAATGAAGTGGGGGCAATTGCCCCAAGCAGGGTGGTACCGCGCAGCAATGCGTCCCTGCACGGCTGAAGGAGTGATGTCATGGTTGGCAACGTCTACCCCAAGGTTGACATGACCGGCGGCAGCGACCGTTTCCCGGAGATGGAACGCGTCGTCCTCGACTACTGGAACACGGACGGCACGTTCAAGGCCTCCCTAGAGCAGCGCGAGGGCTGCGAGGAGTACGTGTTCAACGACGGCCCTCCATTCGCCAACGGCATGCCGCACTACGGCCACCTGCTCACCGGCTACGTCAAGGACATCGTGCCGCGTTTCCGCACCATGTCCGGCTTCCACGTCCCGCGCGTCTTCGGCTGGGACTGCCACGGCCTGCCCGCAGAGCTGGAGGCGGAGAAGCAGCTCGGCATCACCGACAAAGCCCAGATCGAGGACATGGGCCTGGAGCAGTTCAACGAGTACTGCGCCAAGTCCGTCATGCACTACGCGGGCGAGTGGGAGGACTACGTCACCCGCCAGGCTCGCTGGGTGGACTTCGAAAACGGCTACAAGACCATGGACCCGGAGTACATGGAGTCCGTCATGTGGGCGTTCAAGGAGCTCTACGACAAGGGCCTGATCTACCAGGGCTTCCGCGTCCTGCCGTACTCCTGGGCCGAGCACACTCCGCTGTCCAACCAGGAGACCCGCCTGGACGACTCCTACCGCGACCGCCAGGACCCCACCGTTACCGTCACCCTGCCGTTTACAGGCGGGCGCGCAGGCTACGCGGCGGAGAAGACCTGGGCCGAGCACCCTGAGCTTCACGACGCCTCCGCTATCGCCTGGACCACGACCCCGTGGACCTTGCCGTCCAACTTGGCCCTCGCGGTCCACCCCGAGGTGGAGTACTCGTTGGTTAAGGTCGGTGCGGACGGGGCCGAAGGTTTCGTCGATAAGCAATTGCTCTTGGCGACGAATCTGCTCGGCGCCTATGCGAAGGAGCTCGGCGAGTACGAGGTCGTAGCCACCTATCTCGGCGCGCAGCTGGAGGGCCTGGAATACGAGCCGGTCTTCGACTACTTCCGCGACCACGACAACGCGTTCATGATCCTCAACGCGGACTACGTGACCACCGAGGACGGCACCGGCGTGGTCCACCAGGCACCCGCCTTCGGTGAGGACGACATGCTCACCTGCCAGGAATACGGCATCGACCTGGTCATCCCCGTCGACGCCGACGGCAAGTTCACCTCGCTGGTGCCGGAGTACGAGGGCAAGCTGGTCTTCGACGCCAACCGCGACATCATCCGCGACCTGCGCGCCAAGGGCCGCGTGCTGCGCGACCAGACCATCGTGCACTCCTACCCGCACTCCTGGCGCTCCGGCGAACCGCTGATCTACATGGCGCTGCCGGCCTGGTTTGTGAAGGTCACCGAGTTCCGCGACCGGATGGTGGAGCTGAACCAGGAGATCGAGTGGATCCCGTCGCACATCCGCGACGGCCAGTTTGGAAAGTGGCTTGAGGGCGCGCGCGACTGGAACATCTCCCGCACCCGCTACTGGGGCTCGCCGGTGCCGGCGTGGGTCTCCGACAACCCGGAGTACCCGCGCGTGGACGTCTACGGTTCCCTGGATGAGCTGGAGCGCGACTTTGGCACTCGTCCGAAGTCCCTGCACCGCCCGCACATCGACGAGCTGGTGCGACCGAACCCGGACGACCCGACCGGTAAGTCCATGATGCGCCGCGTGCCGGACGTGCTGGACTGCTGGTTCGAGTCCGGCTCCATGCCGTTCGCGCAGTACCACTACCCGTTTGAGAACCGCGAAGAGTTTGAGACCCGCCAGCCGGCCGACTTCATCGTGGAGTACTCCGGCCAGACGCGCGGCTGGTTCTACCTCCAGCACGTCATGTCCACCGCGCTTTTCGACCGCGTCGCGTTCAAGAAGGTTGTCGCCCACGGCATCGTGCTGGGCTCGGACGGGCAGAAGATGTCCAAGTCGAAGGGCAACTACCCGAACGTGATGGAGGTCTTCGACCGCGACGGCTCCGACGCTATGCGCTGGTTCCTCATGTCCTCTCCGATCCTGCGCGGCGGCAACCTGATCGTCACCGAGCAGGGCATCCGCGAGGGCGTGCGCCAGGCGCTGCTGCCTATCTGGAACGCCTACACGTTCCTGCAGCTGTACTCCTCGGAGGACGCGCAGTGGTCCGTGGATTCGGACAACGTGCTCGATCGCTACATCCTGGCGAAGACGCACGACCTGGTCGCAGCAGTGGGGGAGGCGCTGGACGACACGCGCATCGCCGACGCCTGCGACGAGGTGCGCCGTTACGCCGACACGTTGACCAACTGGTACGTGCGCCGCTCCCGCGACCGTTTTTGGGAGGGCCAGGAGGCGCACCCGGAGGCGTTCAACACCCTCTACACGGTGCTCGAGGTCGTCTCCCGCGCGGTGGCGCCGCTGCTTCCGTACGTCTCCGAGGTGATCTGGCGCGGGCTTACCGGCGGCCGTTCGGTGCACCTGACGGATTACCCGCAGGCGACCGAGCTGCCGGCCGACGCTGACCTGGTCGCCGCGATGGATGCGACCCGCGCGGTCTGCTCTGCGGCGTCGTCAGTGCGAAAGGCGAACAAGCTGCGCAACCGCCTGCCGCTGCCGAAGCTCACCGTCGCGCTGCCGGATTCCGCCAAGCTTGAGCCGTTCCGCTCCACCATCCGCGACGAGGTGAACGTGAAGGACGTCGTTTTGACTGACGACGTTGACTCCGCCGGATCCTTCGAAGTCGTGGTCAACGCGAAGGTGGCTGGCCCGTCGCTGGGCCGAGACGTGCAGCGCGCCATCAAGAATGTCAAGGCCGGCAACTACGAGCGACGCGGCGACGACGTGGTTGTCGACGGCGACATCGTGCTCACCCCGGAGCTCTACACCGAGCGTCTGGTGGCCGAGAACCCGGACAGCACCGCGCGTGTCGACGCCGACGACGGCACCGTCGGCCTGGTCGTCCTCGACACCGAGGTCACCGAGGAACTCGAGGCCGAGGGCTGGGCCGCCGACGTGATCCGCGGCCTGCAGGACGCCCGCAAGCACGAGGGCTTCGAGGTCTCCGACCGCATCGCCGTGGTGCTGGCCGTGCCGGCTGAGAGGGAAGCGTGGGCCCGCACCCACGCGGACCACATCGCCGCCGAGACCCTGGCGACGTCCTTCGACGTGGTCACCGAGCCCGTCGAGGGCCACGACATCGTCGACGGCGTGACCGCCACTGTTCGGAAGGACAGCTAAGGCTGGAAGGTTAGGCTGGAGCCTCACTCGTGCAGAGTGGGGCTCCTTTCTTCGCGCTGAGCAGGGTCAGCATGTTTGTGGACACTATGCAGCGGCATAGTTTCTGGCGTGGTCGTGGGGGGTCGTGTGGGGCGTCCGAGGGGGAGGCGACTATGCAGCTGCATAGTTTTTCTGACCAACTTTGGGTAGACACCCACTATGCAGTGGCATAGTCTCCCGGGGTGTGCGGAGCGGGGTATCCACTATGCAGCTGCATAGTCTTTCGGGGCGTGTGTGGGGGCGTATGGGTGGAACCGCTTATGCAGCTGCATAGTTTTCTGACCAACTTTGGGGACACACCCACTATGCAGCGGCATAGTTTCGCGCGGCTCAAGCGGGCGCTCCGGGGAGACACCCACTATGCAGCTGCATAGTGAAAGGCTTCTATGTTCGACGCTCAAAATTAGTTAAGCCGCATGCATTGTCCACTTCAGTGAACATTTTCTGCAAAACCCTTGACTCGAACACATGAGCGTTCTATAAAGGTGTCAATGTTCATGAGTGAGGGGATTAACCATGACAATTGCGGTGGACGAACGTACGGAAGGCCGAACGGGTGGTCTGTCGGCAGAGGTGCTCGAGGACCAGATCAAATGCAATCAATTGTCGGCCAATCACCACCGGGCGCTAATGCTCGATGCGGTGGGACAGTTCGACGAACAAGGGCTCGCGGAGCAGTACGGGGAGAGGTCGACGGCAACGTGGTTGCGTACCGAGCTCAACCTCCCGGAGGCCACAGCATTCGAGTATGTGCGCGTGGCGCGGGGGCTGAGGAAGTTCAGGCGTTTGTACGACGCATTCGAATCGGGGGTGATGCCGTATTCGACAGTTCGCTTCCTTCTCCGGTACCTGGATGAGTACAACGAGGAGCAGTACGTCGAGCTCGCGCTGAGCATGTCGTTTGCTGATCTTCAGCTTTTGCTCGCCGGGGCAAGGCCCAAAGAGGAGGACCCGACTGAACCTTTCGCTCGCGCCCGCGAGTGCGACGACGGCATGCTCGCCTTCGAGGCGAGGCTTCCGGCGGTAGCCGGCCAAAAGCTCCTGACTGCGCTGAAGGTGGCGCAGTTGGCCAGTTTCGGTCTCGAGGATGTGGACCCGGATGATCTGCAGGATTCGGAGAAGGTGCAGAAGCTTATCGACGACGCAGCTGCCGCCGAAGACGCCGTCCCGTCGGAGCAGGACCGCGCTCCACGCAAGCGCACGAAGATCACCATGGACGACATCGCGCGTTCGGTGTCGCGCTACGGGCCTCCAGAAAAACAGGATGTGTACGGGGCGTTGTTGTCAATGATCGATATGGTCCGTGCAAACCCAAGGAGTCCGCTTCGTAGCCCTGGCGTGCAGGTTAACCTCATGGTGAATCAGCAAGGTCAGTGCTGGATGCCGGAAAACCGCTCGGCCTGTTCTGAGGACGTGCGCAGCTACCTCGCTAATGCGATGGTGCGTTTGCACTTGCTGGATGACACGGGACTGACTATCCGCGTCGGACGTTCGCGGAGGTTCGCTACAGACGGCCAGGTGCAGGCACTGCTCGCGATCTGGGGGTATCAGTGCGCCATGCCTGGATGTTCGCATAGGCGCTTCATAGAGATGCACCACATAAAGGAGTGGGAGCACGGAGGCATGACCGACTTGGACAACCTGATCCCGCTGTGCTCGAGCTGCCACTCCCAGGTGAGCCACGGAGTGATCACCATCGAGCGCCAGGGGAGCGACTTGTTCTTCACGTTCAAAAACGGTGCCCGGTTCGTCTCGCGTAATCGAAAGCAGCCGAGGCGGATGGAGTACGTCACCGGAGATTCGTTCGCCGGGTGAGGAGATTGGAACTAGGCGGTCCCGGTGGTGCACAGTGGTGGACATGAACCGCTGGGTGCTGCACATCGACATGGATGCGTTCTACGCCTCCTGCGAGCAGCTGACCCGGCCGACGCTCAAAGGACGCCCAGTGCTGGTGGCGGGAGTAACGGGCCGCGGCGTGGTCGCAGGCGCCAGCTACGAGGCACGCAAGTACGGGGCGCGCTCAGCGATGCCGACGCACCGGGCGGCGCGCCTGGTGGGGTCGAAGGCGGTGCTAGTGGCGCCGCGCAGGCCGGTCTACGTGGCGGCGTCGCGGCGGGTGTTCGAGGTAATCGGCAGGCACGTGGACGTGGTGGAGCAGCTGTCCATCGACGAGGCGTTCATGGAGCCGGAGGACTTGGTCGGGGCGAGCCCGGAGGATGTGGAACAGTGGTCGAACGAGCTGCGCGCAGCCATCAAGGAGGAGACGGGCTTGCCCAGCTCGATCGGGGCCGGTCCGGGAAAGCAATACGCAAAGATCGGTTCGGGCCGGGCAAAGCCGGACGGGGTGTTTGTCATCCCGCACGATCGGCAGCTAGAGATTTTGCACCCGATGCCGGTCAACGAGCTGTGGGGTGTGGGCCCGGTGACGGAATCGAAGCTGCTCGCTGCCGGAATTGAAACGATCGGTGACCTCGCCAACCTCAGCGAGAAAGAGCTGGACATCGCCATCGGCGGCGCGGTGGGCAAGCAGCTGTGGTGGTTGGCGCGGGGCGTGGACGAGCGGCCGGTGGCGCCGAGGGCGGAGTCGAAACAGATCTCCTCGGAGCACACGTACCCGCAGGATCTGACCACCCCGCCGGAGGTGGACGCGGCGTTGGAGCGGGCGGCTGCGGAGTCGCACCGCAGGCTGCGCAAGGACGGCCGCGGGGCGCGAACGGTGACGGTGAAGCTGCGGATGGCGGACTTCCGCATCGAGTCGCGTTCGGCGACGCTGCCGTACGCCACCGATGACGCGGAGACGCTGCTGGCCACTGCCTTCCGGATCGTGCGCTATCCGGACGAGGTGGGCCCGATCCGGTTGGTGGGAGTGTCGTACTCGGGGCTGGAGGACACGTTGCAGGATGTGCTCTTTCCGGAGCTGGACCAGGCGATTGTGAAGCCGGCGCCGGTGTCGGTGGACTACGAAACCGGGGTGAGCGACCACGAAACCCAGTTGGATACGGAGGTGCTTCAGGAGTCAGCACCGGAGCGAGGCGTGTGGCGCGCGACTCAGGACGTCTACCACCCGGACTACGGCCACGGCTGGGTCCAGGGCGCCGGCAAGGGGTGGGTGACGGTGCGGTTTGAAACGCGGGCGACGGGCCCGGGCAGGATCAAGAGTCTGCGCGCGGACGACCCGCAGCTCCAGCAGGCCGACCCGTTGGATTCGCTGGCGTGGGAGGACTGGTTCTCACAACAGTGAGCTCGGGTTCACGCCGCTGGCCAGCGCGGTGGCCAGCGCGATGCGGGCCTGGCTGGCGCTGAGGTAGCCGGCGGGCAGCGCGCCAAGATCGCCGAGGGTGGAGCCGCCGCCGGCCCCGCCGTACGCGAACGACACCTCGCCGTAGGGCACCGACGTGGCGACAACCACAGGGACCCCGCGACGCAGCAGCTTTGCGACGGCTCCGCCCATGCACGCCGACACATTGCCGGAACCGAGGGCTTCTAAGACGAGCCCGTCGATAGGCCCGAGCGCGCGGATGAGGGCGTCGTCGGCGCCGGCCCACGCGCGGATGATGGGGATGTTCAACCCGGCCAGTGGCGCGGGAGGCACCGCCATGGGGCGGGGCAGGGGCGAGCCGCTGGTGAGAGTGAAGGCGTGCTCGGCGGTGGTTTGCGTCTTCATCAACCCGCGCGCCGGGAGGGTCTCGCCGGCAGAGTGGACGAGCACGCCGGTGTCGCGCCGGCTGGCGGCCACCTCGATCGCCCCGCGCAGGTTGGCAGGCCCGTCGGGGCGCGCGTGGTCGGCGGAGCGCATCGCGCCGGTGAGCACTACAGGGCGGGGGTCGGCGTGGACGAGGTCAAGCGCGAGGGCGGTCTCGGCCATGGAGTCGGTGCCGTGGGTGATGACGAGGGAGGCGGAGTCGTCGAGAAGCGAAGTGCGCACGGTTTCGCGCAACATGTCGATCTCGGCCAAGCCCATGGACGAAGAGTCCAGGCTGGCCACGTCGATCGCGCGCACCTGGCGAGTGGTGCCGCAGCGGTCGACGAGTTCCTCGCCAGTGAGGGTGGGCACGAGCGCGCCGCGGGCGTTTGCAGTGGAGGCGATCGTGCCGCCGGTTGAGATGACTAACACGTTCATGCACACAGAGTGCCAGAAAGTTGCGGGTGTGCAGTAACGTGAAGCGAGAGATTTACGCTACGCAAGGAGAACACGTGAAAACACCGAAACTTGTCGCAGCCGCAGCTGTCGCGGGGCTTGCGCTGAGCCTGACTGCCTGCTCCGAGGATTCGGACACGACTGAAACTACCGCCGCGTCCCAGTCGGCCTCCTCCGAGGCAGCGCCGGTGGCGGAAATGCCGACGGCGGAAGAGCTCAACGCCGTGCTGCAGCGCGCTGCCGACCCGAACCTGCCGATCGCCGAGCGAGCGAACACCGTGCAGGGCGGCGAGACCACGCCGGAGCTGTTCGACCTGATGACGCAGTCGCAGCAGGAATCCGGCGCGAACTTCCAGGTGGTCAACCCGGTGTTGCCGGGCTACACCGCCAACTCGGTGCTCGCCACCGTGAACTTCACCCGCCCGAACGCCGAATCCCAGCTGGCGGAGGACGTGGAGTTCATCAACGAGGAAGGAAACTGGAAGATCTCCAAGAGCTGGGCATGCTTCCTGGTCAGCAACACGCTGCCGCCGGAGCAGGTGCCGGACATGTGCAACAGCGGCGCCCCCGCCGCCCCTGAGGCGCCGGCCGAGCAGGCGCCGGCCGAAGCCCCGGCCGAGCAGGCGCCGGCCGAAGCACCGGCCGAAGCGCCGGCGCTCTAAGCGCCGTACTGCACAGCGCGGGTGATGTCTTGGACCACCCGCGCTTTCTCGTCTCCGCCGTAGATTAGGCGGGTGGTCCAGGCGGTCTGGCCGGACACCGGCAGCGGACGCGACAGGTCCACCACGATCTGGCCCTCGGAGGTGGTGCGGGAGGAATCCACCTGCACGCTTTCGCCCTCGAGTTCGCCGGGGCCGTCTACGGTGACGGTGTTGTTCTGGGGGCGTTCCTCAACCTTCGTGTCTAGCGTCAGAGTGTCCCCGTCGCGCGAGACCAGCGTGTAGGTGGTGGTGCGCGTCATGGAGGCGTCGCCTGCGACGCGGTTTTCCACGGTCCACGTCGCGCCGGGGCCGATCGGCTCGTCGGGGAAGACGACGGTGCTGTTGATGAGGGCGAGCAGGGTGGGTTCGACGTGCTGCAGGCCGCGCTGCGGCGCATCAGTTGGAGCGAGCAGTTTCAAGGTGGACACGCGGCCGGTGTCCTCGGCGCGCCAGCTCATACGGAACCCCTCGGAAGCGGCGACATCCTGGCCGATGTCGAGATCGGAATGCTTGCCGGAGCCGACCACGAAGTCGATGCGGGAATCGGCGTCCTCTTCGCCGTCGGAAGGGGCCGGGGCTTCGCCGGCGGTCACCGTCAGCGGCAGGGTGGTCTTGTTCACGTCGCCACCGGCGGGTGCGTTGGCATCCTCGGCTTCGCCGGGAGCTGCCACGTGCTGGTCCACGCCGGAGGAGACCGCAACTGAGGTATCCCACTCAGCGGCGGGCGAGTAGCGCACCTCATCCGGGTTCTCGCCGGGGTTGACCAGGGTGACCGAAGGAGCGTCGATAGGAAATGCCGGCACCCCGGCCACCGGATCGTCATCTGCTGAGGAACAGGCGGTGAGCGCGAGGGTGAGCGTGGCGGCGGCGGTGATACTGCGGAGGGTGCGGAACATTCTTCAAAAGCTACCTGGCCCGCGCAGCGGAATACAGGCAGCCCGCATGCGACCGGCTAAAGTGGTTCGGCGATGAAGCAGGACACGACAGCACAACGCACCCCGCGCTACCTCGTCTTGGTGGCTGCGGTCACGCTCGCGGTTGCCGCGGTGGACCAGCTGGTCAAGCAGCTGATGCTGAACTGGCTGGAGCCCGGTGTGCCGCAGCCGGTGATCGGGGACTGGTTCCGCTTCTACCTGCTGTTCAACTCCGGCGCGGCGTTTTCCATGGGGGAGAACCTCACCTGGTTGTTCACCGCGATCCAGCTGGCGTTCGTGCTGGGTGCGCTGTGGTTCGGGCCGCGCATGACCTCGAAGTGGGAGGCGCTGGGGCTCGCACTTGTTGCGGGCGGCGCGTTGGGCAACCTCACGGACCGCTTGTTTCGGGACCCCGGATTCTGGTTCGGCCACGTGGTGGACTACATCTCCGTAGGAAACTTCGCGGTGTTCAACTTGGCCGATGCGTCGATCACCGTCGGCGTTGTCGTGTTCATCCTGGGCACGCTCGCGGCGGAGATGAAGGGAGGCGAACGTGGGCGGTGAGTTCAGGGCCCTGCCCGTGCCTGAGGGGCTTGAGGGCATGCGGGTGGACGCGGCGATCGCCAAGCTCTTCGGAGTCTCCCGCTCCGTCGCCTCCGAGATGGCGGCGGAGGGCGATGTGCTTGTCGACGGAGCTGCCGCCCAAAAGTCCGACCGCGTCGCCACAGGCGCGATGCTGGAAGTCACCCTGCCTGAGCCGAAGCGCGCCCCGCAGCCGGTGACCGAGCTGGTGGAGGGACTGGAGATCCTCTACCAGGACGCGGACGTGATCGCCGTGGACAAACCGGTGGGCGTGGCCGCGCACCCCACGCTGGGCTGGGAAGGCCCGGACGTGGTGGGAGGTTTGCAGGCGATGGGCTTTACCCTGCCGGACGCCGGGCCCCCGGAGCGCCAGGGCATTGTGCAACGCTTGGACGTGGGCACCTCCGGCGTGATGATCGTGGCGGCGAGCGTGCCCGCCTACTCCGTGCTCAAGCGCGCCTTCAAGGAGCGCACGGTGGACAAGACCTACCACGCGCTGGTCCAGGGGCTGCCGGATCCGATCGAGGGCACCATTGACGCGCCGATTGCGCGCCACCCGTCTGCAGGCTGGAAGTTCGCCGTCACCCAGGACGGCCGCCCGAGCGTGACCCACTACAGCGTCATCGAGGCATTCCGCCGCGCGAGTCTTTTGGACATCCACCTCGAAACCGGGCGCACACACCAGATCCGCGTGCACATGTCCTCGGTGGGGCATCCCTGCGTGGGCGACCCCATGTACGGCTCCGACCCGAACCTGGCCAAGGAGCTGGGCCTGAAGCGCCAGTGGCTGCACGCCACCAAGCTGGGCTTTACCCACCCGCGCACCGGCGAGTACATGGAGGTCTCCTCCGAGTACCCGAAGGATCTGCGCACAGCGCTGGATAAAGTGCGGAACGGCTAGATGCGCGCACTCGCCCTGGTGCTCGCGCTCGTGGCCGGGTTCTGGCTCGTCGGCGAGGCCAACCCGCCCGCCCCGCCAGTGCTGCAAGGAGACCAGCTCGGCCCGGAGGAGGGGGAGACCGCGCAGCAGTACGTCCAGCGCGCCGCCGCAACTCTCGACCACGATGAGGCCTCCTTCGCGTTGGTCACCTTCGACCGGCCGCTTGACCCCGACGATGCTGCCGCGGCACTCGAGCCCGCCCCGCGCGTGAGCGCGCTGGTGGTTCCGGGGGTGGCTCCGGTGGTGGTCCCGGAGGCGTCGATAGGCAAAATGCGTATCGACGTCCTCCGGTCCGCCACCGCCTCCCCAATCGCCGGAGCAGTAGTGTTTGCCCCGCGCACGCAACTGGAGCGGATTAACGCCACGGACACGGTCCTTGCTGTGGAAATGCTGCCAGCGGACGCGGTGTGGGGAGCGTTTTCCATCACTCCTTCTGCGACACGTGGGGGGTGTATAGTTTGCGGAGTTGTACGCAAGCCCGTTTTGCACCGTTAGGCAAGGAGAGCTCTTGACTTCCTCTACCGAAAACTCGACCGGACACAAGCGTCTTACCCGCGCGGGGCTTGCGTTGGTGACAACCTCCGCGCTCTTCCTCGGCGCCTGCGGTTTCGGCGGAGGCGGCGACGACAGTGCTGAGGGCGCGGGCCTGAACCCCGGCGACTACACCGTGGCCACCAACGAGGGCGTGTCCGACAGTGTGGTGGTCAACGGCACGATCGAGCCGATCCGCTCCGTGAACATCTCCACCCCGGTGCAGTCCGAGGTGGAAAAGGTGGCAGTCAAGGCTGGCGACCGCGTGCAGCCGCAGCAGTTCTTGGCCTCCATGAACTCCGAGCAGCTGGAGCGCCAGCTGGAGGTGCAGCAGAAGCAGCAGGCCAACGCGCAGGCCGACGCCCAGGCGCAGGTGGATCAGGCGCGCGCGGCGCTCAACGCCCACCAGGAAAGCGTGAACAACGGCACCAACGAGGCCATCCGCGCCGCCCAGGCGCAGGTCAATCAGGCGCAGGCGGCGTACGACGCAGCCGTGGCCGCCAACGGCGGACCCCGCATGATCAACCGCGGCATCGCGGCTGTTGAGCGCGCCGCCGGCGACATTTCCTCGAACCTGGGCATTAGGACAGCGCCCCCGGCCGCGCCGGCGGCGCCTGCTGCACCGGAGGCGCCGGCTGTGCCAGCTCCGGAGCAGGTGCCGGGCCAGCTGAGCCCGGAGCAGCTGGCGCAGCTGACGGGGGAGAACGCTGGCGGCGGCGCCGGTAGCGGTGCTGCCGTGGGCGCGGGCATGAGCGTCGAAGAGGCTAGCGCGGCGTTGCAGGACGCGAAGGCGGGCCTGGCGGCGGCGCAGTCCGCGGCAGCGCAGGAAGGCAACCAGCTGCAGGCGCAGCTGGATTCTGCCACGCGACAGGCAGAGACTGCACAGCTCGGCGACGGTGACGGCACCCTGGAGTACCAGGTGCGCGAATCCACCATCTACGCCCCGATGGCGGGCCTGGTTACCAGCGTGGACGTGCGCGAGGGCGACATCCCGCAGGGCAAGCTGCTCACCATCGCGGATGACTCCCGCTTGGTCATCCGCACCGACGTGCGCGAGTCGGACGTCCCCAACGTCAAGGAGGGCGACCGGGTGGAGTTCACCACCACCGCCACCGGCAAGAAGACGTTTAAGGGCCGCGTCACCCGTATCGCGCCGGCGTCCGATTCCGTTGCCAGCGGCAACCAGAACCCGATGCAAGGTATGCCGCAGCAGGGCAACAACAAGTCCAGCGAGGTGACCTTCCCCGTGGAGATCGAGGTCACCGGCGACAAGGAAGGCCTGCTGCTCGGCGGTTCCGCCCGAGCGGAGATCATCACCGCCGAGGCGAAGGACGCGCTGAACGTGCCGCTGGACGCCGTCTACGGCGAGGACAACGACCAGAAGGTGCTCGTGCTGGCCACGGACGGCGACGACGCCACATCCGGCACCGTCGAG
Source organism: Corynebacterium haematomassiliense (assembly GCF_013978595.1). Classification (GTDB taxonomy): domain Bacteria; phylum Actinomycetota; class Actinomycetes; order Mycobacteriales; family Mycobacteriaceae; genus Corynebacterium; species Corynebacterium lehmanniae. The sequence goes on along the minus strand of NZ_JACDTZ010000001.1, from coordinate 901,370 downwards.
GAGCGCAAGGTGAAGACCGGCGCCTCCAACGACGTGGACGTCGCAGTCACCGGCGGCGAGCTCAAGCCGGGCGACATCGTGATCAACTGGCCGGATGAGTACCAGGGCCGCCTTGGCGAGAGCGTGGAGATCACGGACCCGAACTTCAACCCGGACCAGGTGCGTCAGGCGCGGGAGAAGAAGGAGCGCACCACGGCCACGGTGACGGTCACCAGCACCCGTCGTGCCGCCGAGGGGCAGCAGTAGATGACGGAGGCTTCCAAGCACGGCGGCATGGCCGATTCCGGCCTGCTCATCGACATGCGCAATGTGGTCAAAACCTACAACGAGGGCGAACCCAGCGAACTGACGGTGCTGCACGGGGTGGACTTCTACGCCGACCAGGGCGAGTTCGTCTCCATCGTCGGCCCGTCCGGCTGCGGCAAGTCCACGTTGATGAACCTGATCGGCATGCTGGATAGGCCCACGGAGGGTGCCTACGCCTTCAACGGCGAGCCGGTCTACGCCAAGGAAGACAAAGAGCTCGCGTCCTACCGCAGCAAGAACATCGGCTTCATCTTCCAGAACTTCAACCTGATCGGGCGCATGGACGCGCTGCAGAACGTGGCCATGCCCATGATGTACGCCGGTGTGGAGCGCAAGGAGCGCGACGAGCGCGCCGCCGAGCTGCTGGACCGGATGGGCATGGGCGACCGCCTGCACCACAATCCGAACGAGCTTTCCGGCGGCCAGAAGCAGCGCGTGGCCATCGCGCGCAGCCTGGCCAACGACCCGGATCTGCTTCTCGCGGACGAGCCCACAGGCGCGCTGGACTCGAAGACCGGCCGCATGGTGATGGACCTGTTCCACGAGCTGAACCAGGACTTGGGCAAGGCCATCGTGTTCATTACCCACAACCCGGAGCTCGCCGAAGAGACCGGACGCGTGGTGGAAATGATGGACGGCCGCATCGCCGGCGTGCGTCAACCGGGAGGGGCGAGCTAGATGAACATCCGCGAATCGATGCGGCTGGCCATGTCCAGCCTGAACACGAACAAGCTGCGCTCGCTGCTGACACTCCTGGGAATCATCATCGGCATCATGGCCGTGATCATCATTATGACGCTCGGCCGCGCCCTGGAAAACGACGTCATGGGCGGCCTCGAAGACGCCGGAACCACCACCTACCCGGTCATGATCCACGAGCGCCCCGAGGAGGGCGAGGGCAGCGACGACCCGTTCGCGGGCTTCGGCATGGCCCCACCGTCGGAGGAGCGCGACGGCATGAGCTTGGACGACCTCAACGACCTGTCCTCCACATTCGGCGACCGGATCCGCGGCGTGGACATCGACGTCTCCGGCCAGGGCGAGGCCAGCACCGGCGACGATTCCGTCTCCGTCGGCATCAACCCCGCGCTGACCGGCTCGCTAGACCTGCGCAGCCTGAAGGTGCAGTACGGGCGCGGCATCACGCAGGACATGCTCGACGGCCGCCGCCCCGTCGCGGTGGTCTCGCCCGAGCTTGTTGAGGCGCTTTTCGACGGCGATTCTGCCGCCGCCCTCGGCTCCCGCTTCGACGTGGACGTGGACGGCACCACCAGCGTGTTCACCATCGTCGGTGTGCTGGAGCGGGCGGAGAAGGACCCCGCGTTCGGGCAGTCTGCAGCCGCGGAGATCTTCATTCCGGCCACGGCCGCGGACCGGGTTGGGCTGGACGCCAGCTGGACCCCGTCGTTTAGCGTCCGCTCCTCACCCGAGGAAGACCCGGAGGTCTTCCGCGCGGACCTGCAGTCCTACTTGGACCGCAAGTACGCGGGCAACGAGGATTACGAGGCTGAGGTTTTCGACATCTCCGCGAGCCTGGAGGGCCTGACCACGATCTTCCGCACGCTGTCCACGGTGCTGTCCGCCATCGGCGGCATCTCGCTGCTCGTCGGCGGCATCGGCGTGATGAACATCATGCTCATCACGGTCACCGAGCGCACCCGCGAGATCGGTGTGCGCAAGGCCCTGGGTGCGACGCAGAACGACATCCGTGTGCAGTTCATCGTCGAGGCGATGCTGGTCTGCCTCATCGGCGGCATCATCGGTGTGATCCTCGGCGGCGCGATCGGCATGATCGCAAGTTCCGCGGTGTTGGACCTGACGTGGCCGCCGCTGAGCGCCGTGATTTTCGCGCTGCTGTTCTCGCTCGCGACAGGTGTGTTTTTCGGCGCGTACCCCGCCTCGAAGGCGGCGAAGATGCAGCCTATCGACGCCCTCCGGTACGAGTAACCGCACTGGTTTTCGAGGGGATTCGCGCGTGTCGGCGCGCCGTCTAAGATGAGCCGCATGGCCAAAAAATCCTCCTTCGTGCACCTGCATAACCACACCGAATTTTCCATGCTGGACGGCATGGCGAAGGTGGACATGCTCGCCGACGAAGTGGTGCGCCAGGGCATGCCCGCGGTGGGCATGACCGACCACGGCAACATGTTCGGCTCGAACGCGTTTTACCGCCGCATGGTGGATGCCGGGGTCAAGCCGATCATCGGCATCGAGGCGTACATGGCACCTGAGTCCCGCTTCAACAAGAAGCGCGTGCTGTGGGGCACCCCGGACCAGAAGCGTGACGACGTTTCCGCGTCCGGCGCGTACCTGCACCAGACCATGCTGGCGGAAAATGCGACGGGCCTGCGCAACCTGTTCAAGCTGTCGTCGTTGGCGTCTTACGAGGGACAGCTGGGCAAGTGGCCGCGCATGGACGCGGAGCTGATTGCCGAGCACGCCGACGGCATCATCGCCACCACGGGCTGCCCGTCGGGCGACGTGCAGACGCGCCTGCGCCTGGGCCAATACGACGCCGCGTTGGAGGCTGCGGCGATGTGGCAGGACATCTACGGCAAGGACAACTACTTCTTGGAGCTGATGGACCACGGCCTGCACATTGAGCGGCGCGTGCGCGAGGACCTGCTGCGCATCGGCCAGGCTCTGGATCTGCCGCCGCTGGTGACCAACGACTGCCACTACGTGCTCGAATCCCAGGCGCCGGCGCACGAGGCGATGCTGTGTGTGCAGACCGGTAAGACCTTGCTTGACCCGGACCGCTTCAAGTTCGACGGCACCGGCTACTACATCAAGTCCGCGGAGCAGATGCGCGAGCTGTGGGATTCCACGGTGCCGGACGGCTGCGACAACACCTTGTGGATCGCGGAGCGCGTCGGCGACTACGGCGAGCTGTGGGAGGAGCACCCGCACGACCGTATGCCGATTGCCGATGTGCCGGAGGGGCACACCCCGACCACGTGGCTGCGCGAGGAAGTCCAGCGCGGGCTGGAGGATCGCTTCGACGGGGGAGAGGTGCCGGAGGAGTACCTCACGCGCGCGAGCTACGAGATCGACGTCATCGACATGAAGGGCTACCCGTCCTACTTCCTCATCGTGGCGGAGCTGATCAAACACGCCCGCGAGATCGGCATCCGCGTCGGACCGGGCCGTGGTTCCGCGGCAGGTTCCCTGGTTGCGTACGCGCTGACGATCACCAACATTGACCCGATGGAGCACGGCCTGCTCTTCGAGCGATTCTTGAACCCGGAGCGCCCGTCCGCGCCGGATATCGATATCGACTTCGACGACCGCCGCCGCGGCGAGATGATCACATACGCCGCCGAGCGCTGGGGTGAGGACAAGATCGCCCAGGTGATCACCTTCGGCACGGTGAAGACGAAGCAGGCGATCAAGGACTCGGCGAAGGTGAACTTCGGCCAGCCCGGCTTCCAGATGGCGGACCGCATCAACGGCGCGCTGCCGCCGGCGATCATGGCGAAGGACATTCCGCTGTCCGGCATCACCGACCCGGAGCACGAGCGCTACACCGAAGCCGCGGAGGTCCGCTCGCTGATTGAGACGGATCCGGACGTGGCCAAGATTTATGAGACTGCGCGCGGTCTCGAGGGCGTGGTGCGCCAGGCCGGCGTGCACGCGTGCGCGGTGATTATGGCGTCGGTGCCGCTGATGGAGCACATCCCGATGTGGAAGCGCCCGGCCGACGGGGCGATCATCACCGGCTGGGACTACCCGGCGTGCGAGGCCATCGGCCTGCTGAAGATGGACTTCCTGGGGCTGCGCAACCTCACGGTGCTCGGCGACGCGCTGGAGAACGTGAAGAAAAACCGCGGCGAAACCATCGACCTCGAGGCGTTGGACACCGACGACCAGGCAGTCTACGAGCTGCTTTCACGCGGCGAGACCCTGGGCGTGTTCCAGCTGGATTCCGGCGGCATGCAGGAGCTGCTCAAGCGCATGAAGCCGACCGGCTTCAACGATATTGTCGCGTCGCTGGCGTTGTACCGCCCGGGCCCGATGGGTGTGAACGCCCACTGGGATTACGCGGACCGCAAAAACGGGCGCAAGCCGATCACGCCGATCCACCCGGAGCTGGAAGAGCCGCTCAAGGAGATCCTGGACGAAACCTACGGCCTGATCGTCTACCAAGAGCAGATCATGAACATCTCGCAGAAGGTGGCGAACTACACGGCCGGCCAAGCAGACGGCTTCCGCAAGGCCATGGGTAAGAAGAAGCCGGAGGTGCTTGCGAAGCAGTACGAGACGTTTTCCGCCGGCATGTTCTCCAACGGCTACTCCAAGGAGGCCGTGGACGCGCTGTGGGGCACCATCGAGCCGTTCGCGTCGTACGCGTTCAACAAGTCCCACGCCGCAGGTTATGCGCTGGTGTCCTACTGGACGGCCTACATGAAGGCGAACTACGCCGCTGAGTACATGGCTGCGCTTTTGACCTCCGTGGGCGACAAGAAGGACAAGTCCGCGATCTACCTGTCGGATTGCCGTCACCTGGGCATTAGCGTGCTGCAGCCGGACATCAATGAGTCCGAAGAGAACTTCATGGCTGTCGGCGACGACATCCGCTACGGGCTTGCCGCCGTGCGCAACGTCGGCGTGGAAGTGGTGGAGTCCATCAAGAAGACCAGAAAGGAAAAAGGAGCGTTCACCAGCTTCTCCGACTACCTGGACAAGATCGAGCTGGCGGCCTGCAACAAGCGAATCACAGAATCGCTGATCAAGGCCGGCGCGTTCGACTCGTTGGAGCACCCGCGCAAGGGGCTCATGCTGATCCAGGAAGACGCCGTCGATTCCGTCCTTGCCACGAAGAAAGCGGCGGACAAGGGGCAGTTCGACCTCTTCGCCGGTTTTGGCGGGGAAGACGGCGCCGACAATTCCGCGTTCACCATCGAGGTGCCTGACGACGAATGGGACCGAAAGCACAAGCTCGCACTGGAGCGCGAGATGCTCGGCCTGTACGTCTCTGGCCACCCGCTCGACGGCTTCGAGGAGGCCATCGACGCGCAGACGGATACCCAGCTGACCACCATCCTCTCCGGCGAAATGCGCAACGGGGCGGAGGTGACCATCGGCGGGCTGATCTCCTCCGTGGACCGCCGCTTCTCTAAAAAGGACGGCTCGCCGTGGGCCATCGTGACCATTGAGGACCACCACGGCGCCCAGGTAGATGTCCTGCTATTTAACAAGGTGTACGCACTGGTTGCGCCGCAGATTGTGGAGGACAACATCATCCTGGTCAAGGCGCACGTGTCCATCCGCGACGACCGCATGAGCCTGTTCGGCGACGACGTGAAGGTGCCCGAGCTCGGCCCCGGCAACGGTGCGGGCCTGCCGCTGCGCCTGACCATGCGCACGGACCAGTGCACGGCGGAAAACATCGCGAAGCTCAAGGGCGTGCTGGTGAACAACGCCGGCGACTCCGACGTCTACCTGAATCTGGTCAACGGCGAGCACAGCCAACTGATGATTCTGGGCGACCACCTGCGCGTGAACCGCTCTGCCAGCTTGATGGGCGATTTGAAGGCGACACTGGGAGCCGGGATCTTGGGCTAGCACCTGGTGCTAGGCAAACGGAAAGCCCGTCCGGTGTAAAACCGGGCGGGCTTCGCGTTTGTGCTACAGGCTCTTACTTCTTGCCCGTCAGCTGCTTGAGGTTCTCCTTCAAGCCTGGGACTGCGCCCACAACCACCATCAGGGAGCTGATCGCCGCTGCGAGTGCAGTGACCCAGAGAGAGATCTTACCGATCACTTCGAGCGCCTGCTCCTCGTAGGAGGACGGCTGCAGCCATGCCGGCGGGGTGTAGGTCGGCGTCGTGGTATTGGTCAGGACGTTGGTTCCGGTCGGCTCGGTGGTAGCCGTCGTGGTGGCCGGCGTAGTGGTAGTAGCCGGGGTAGTGGCAGTGCCGGACGGCTCAACCACTGCCGGAGTCTTCTTGGTGGGGGCCGGCTCGTTGGTCGTAGTGGGCGCCGTGGTAGTCATCTTGGAATCCTGCGTAGCCGTGGTGGACGGCTCGGCAGTGGTGGACGTGGTCGTCGTCGAAGTATCAGCTTCGGCGGCGGCTGCGGCACCCGCGAGGGAGCCGGCTGCGATTGCGGTTGCCGCGAAAGACGCGGCTACGAAACGGGACTTCATTGATTGACCTTCCTCAGGCGAAAGAGAGCGGATTGGCTAGAAGGGGAGGTTCGGGAGCTGGAAGTTGGGCAGCTCAACCTTCGGGGTGTGCAGGTGCGGCAGACCCAGACCGAACTGAGCGTTGACCATGTCGATGATCTTGTTCGCGCCACGCGGGTCGGAGAACACGATCAACGAGGTGGTCAGCACGGCACCGAGGGTGCCGGAGAAGATGCCGACCAGGGTGCCCTGGGAGGAGCCGGAGCTCTTCTGCTGGTTCTGCTGCGGCTTCGTGGTGGTAGTCGTCGGCTGAGACGGCTGGGTGGTTGCCGGGGTGGTGGTCTCAGACGGCTGGGACGGCTGGGTGGTAGCCGGCGTGGTGGTCTCGGTAGCCGGGGTGGTGGTCGTCGGCTGAGACGGCTGGGTGGTTGCCGGAGTGGTGGTCTCAGACGGCTGGGACGGAGTGGTGGTTGCAGCCGGAGTGGTGGTGGCTGCAGCCGGGGTGGTGGTTGCAGCTGCGGTGTTCTCCTGAGCCATCGCCGGGACGGTGGCCAGGGACAGAGCGGTTGCGGCAGCCACGGCTGCGGTGGAAATACGCTTCATTGTTCTCTTATTCTCCTCGTAGAAGATCCAGATCTGTCGATGTGGGCGCTGTGCCCTACATGACACCCCGATGAACCTAGCAGGTTTATGGTTAAAAATGTAGTGAAGCGGTGGTGTTTATTTCATGGGCAACAGTTGACCACCGCTTCAGGTTTATTTGGCAAACACCGAGCTCACAACGTTGCCGACCGCACCCAGAGCGCCGATGACCAGCGCCACAGCAGCGAGTGCGATCGCAATCACACCGCCGTGGGAAAGAGTGCTGCCGGCAGCGTCCTGGTCCGGCTGAGCGGGCTCGGCCAGCTTGGACGGTGTCTCAATGAGCGAGTCCACCTTAAACACGGTGGTGGTGCCGGAGACCTCGTTGCCCACGATCAGTAGGTTCTCGCCGTTCGGGGAGTCCTTCTCAGACACGAACGTGAGGCCCTCGGCGCCCAGGTCGCCAACCTTCTCTAGTCCGGCCTTTACGGCGTCGTCGCTCTCGTCGGCAAGTTCTTCCATATTGATGGAGAAGTCGCGGTTGTTGATGTAGGCGGTGTAGGCCGGCTTCGCCGGATCGGTGATGTCGTAGACCATCACGCCGCCGAGTCGCTCGAAGCCGATGAATGCGTAGGTGCGGCCGTTGATCTCGCCGACGGTGACACCCTCGGGCTCCGGACCCTTGTCGTCGGAGCGGGACTCGAACTCGTTTTCCGTGTGGTTGGTGTTGAAGTACTCCGGCAGAAGCTTCGCGGTGAGTTCCTCGAACTCGGCGCCGGAGTCGAACACGCGCTTGCCGTCGGCGGTGAAGATAGAGAAGCTGCGGCCGCCGTAGGTGTAGAGGTCCTCGTAGCAGTCTTTATCTTCGTTCAAACCGAACGCGGTGGTGATCTTCAACCGGCCCGCGTTTTCGTCGGCCTGGAAATCCTCGATTTCGCCGGCGGTCATGCCCGCGTAGCCCTCGCAGATCGGGGCCGCCTTCTTGCCGCCCAGCTTCTTAATGCGCTCTTCCTCGGAGTAGGCATCCCAGTCGCGCGCGTCGCCCTCGTTGGCCGTGACCAGGTAGGTCTTGCCGTCGATCTCATAGGCGGCGATGGAATCCGGCTGCAGAATGCCCTTGACCGGGGCGGTGCGGAGGTCGATCTTGCCGTCCTTATCGGAGATGTCCATTGGCACCTCGCGGCGGTCGGTGTAGCCCAAAGGCCACACGTCCTCGACGGTGGCGGTGGCGATGTCCACCACTGCGACGGCGTTGTTTTCCTGCAGCGTCACGTACGCCTTGCCGCCTGAAACTGCGATGTACTCCGGCTCGAGGTTCTGTGCCTCGGTGGTGGAGGCGCCCACCTGGCCGTAGATGTGCACGCCCTTGTCCGCCAAGGTGCCCTCGAAGGCGCGGAAGTCCGCGGTACGCACGTCGGCCTGGGTTGCGGCCTCAACAGAAGCAGGCAGCTTGACGACGGCTACGCTGCCCTCCGGATCAACCGAGTAATCCTCAGCAGGCTCGCCCTCGTTCGCCACCAGCGCGTAGTCGCCCTCCGGAGTGATGGTCACCATGTCCGGCAGGGCACCGACGCCCACGCGGCCGAGCACGGTGCCGGGCGTGTCGGCGCCGGCGTCGAAGAAGATCAGCTCGCCGGCGTCGGTTTTGTTCTCCGGCTCGACGGTGGCGACCGCGAGGCCGTCGTTACGCACTGCGACGGAGTTGATGGTGGTGTTCTCGCCGCCGGAAACCTCGCCGACCTTGGTGGGCTTGGCGGGGTCTGCCGCGTCGAGAACGTCGATCTTGCCGGACAGCGCGTTGACGGTGAGGATGCGCTTGGAATCGGCGTGGAAGGCGACGATCTCGGCGGCGGACTCATCAAACGCGCCCGCGCCGTAGGAACCCAGCACCGAGATGTCGGCGGTAGCACCGTCGGCAAGATCCTTCACCGGCTCAGCAACGACGGCGGCGGTTGCCGGGGAGACAAGGCCGAGGGTGAGGGCGGTAGCGCACGCGGCGGCGAGGCCGGTGCGGGAGATGCGGTTTCCGGACATAGGTGGACCTTTCAGGGGGCTGTAAAAACGGGCTGAAAATGAGTACGTGCTCTTGTGTACAGCCTGAAGGTGGGCGTGAAGTTACGGTGAGGTGAAGGGGGAGTAAACGAGACGGGCAGTTGTAGACTCGCTAACCATGCGCACAGCCACACCGACCACGTCCGACTCCGCCTTCGAGGAAGTCCGCGCAGCCGACATCCGGTTCGCGCAAGGCCGGATCTCATCGGTGATTTCGCCGACTCCACTGCAGTACTGCCCGCGGCTGTCGGAGCAGTACAGCGTGGATGTCTACCTCAAACGCGAGGACCTGCAGGACGTGCGCTCCTACAAGATCCGCGGCGCCTACTACGGCATCTCCCGGCTGGGTGACGAGGCCCGCGCCGCCGGTGTCGTGGCGGCGTCCGCCGGCAACCACGCCCAAGGCGTGGCCTACGCCTGCCGCGCGATGGGCATCCGAGGAAAGATCTTCGTGCCCAGACCCACCCCGAAGCAGAAGCGCGACCGCATCCGCGTCCACGGCGGCGACGCCATCGAACTTGTGGTCACGGGCAACACGTTCGACGAGGCAGCGCAGGCCGCCCGCGAGGACGCCGCGGCGCGCGGTGCGACGGTGATTGAGCCGTTCGACTCCCGCGACACCGTGGTCGGCCAGGGCACCGTCGCCGCCGAGATCGTGGCGCAGCTGGCCAGCCTGGGCAAAGAGCTGGACACGGTGCTGGTGCCGGTGGGCGGCGGCGGGCTTCTCTCCGGCGTGCTGTCCTACCTCGCCGACATGTCGCCTGCGACGAAGGTGGTTGGGGTGGAGCCGATAGGCGCGGCGTCGTTAGGCGCAGCGCGCGAGGCCGGCGAGCCCGTCACCCTGGGGACCATCGACCCGTTCGTGGACGGCGCCGCGGTCAAGCGCATCGGCGAGATCCCGTGGCAGGTCTTCAACCCGCACCGCGACGCCACCGAGCTCTATACCGCGGACGAGGGTGCCGTGTGCACGGAGATGCTCGGGCTGTACCAAAACGAAGGCATCATCGCCGAGCCCGCCGGCGCGCTGTCCGTGGCCGGCCTGGGGCTGGGGGAGCTGGCGCCCGGCTCGACCGTGGTGTGCATCATCTCCGGCGGCAACAACGACGTGCTGCGCTACGCCGAGGTGATGGAGCGCTCCATGGTGCACCGGGGGCTGCGCCACTACTTCTTGGTCAACTTCCCGCAGGAGGCAGGCCAGCTGCGCCACTTCCTCAACGACATCCTGGGCGAGGAAGACGACATTGTGTTGTTCGAGTACCTGAAAAAGAACAACCGAGAAACCGGCGCCGCGCTCGTGGGCATCGAGCTCGCCCACGCCGAGGACTTAGGCCCGCTGCTGGAGCGCATGGAGGATTCGCCGATCGGTTGCCGCCGCCTGGAGCCGGGCACGCCGGAGTACGACTACATCGTGGCGGGCTAGATGGAGCAGGCATACGTACGCCCCGCGGCGGAGCTGGTCACCCACGAGTTCGAGGTCAAGCGCTCCCGCTTCATCGGCTGGGTCGCCCGCGCGACCACTGAAGAAGAAGCGCGTGCGGTGATCGCCGCCGCGCGCGAGGAGTACCCGGACGCGCGCCACCACTGCTCCGCGTTCATCGTGCACCAAGACGGCGCGCAGCCCATCGAGCGCTCCTCCGACGACGGCGAGCCCTCCGGCACCGCCGGCAAACCCATGTTGGAGGTGCTTAAAGGCTCCGGCATGCAAGACGTGGTGGCGGTTGCGATCCGGTACTTCGGCGGCATCAAGCTCGGCACCGGCGGGCTGGTCAGCGCCTACACAGAATCCGTGGCCGACACGCTCGAGCAGGTCACCCGCGTCACGCGCGAGGTCCGCGAGCTGGGCACCGTGGACTTCCCGCACGCCGAAGCCGGCCGCATCGAATCCGAGCTGCGCACCGCGGGCATCGACGTCGTGGACGTGGAATACGGACGCGCCGCCGCCTACACCCTGGCGTTCGCACCGGGGGAGCGCGAGCGTGTGGACGCGCTGCTCGCCGCCGTCACCCACGGCGGCGCCGAGATGAAAGAGGCCGGCTACCGCTGGGTCGAACGCGGCGCGTAAGGCGCTACACTTAGGCCTCATGACGATGCAGCCGCGCCCCAATGACCCGATCGCACAGCGCAAGGCCGCCGTGCGCCAGTACTCCCGCAACGCCGTCCTGTGGGCCGGCGGCGGCGTGGCCGGAGGCATCGCGTTCGGCCTTATCTTCAGCTCCTGGACCTTCCTGTTCCTCGGCCTCGTCGTGGCTGTCGCCGGCGGGTTCACCAACTGGAACAAGGTGCAGCGAATCGTCAACCACAAGGACCAGTACTAGCTTGACCCAGCCAACCATGGCGGCGGTGCGCATCGACGCCTGGCTGTGGGCCGTGCGCATCTTCAAAACCCGCAGCCAAGCCGCGGACGCGGTGCGCGCCGGGCACGTGAAAATCGACGGCAAGGCCGTCAAGCCCGCCCAGCAGGTCGTGCCGGGGGAGACTGTGCGCGTGTGGAAGGACCACCGCGAGTACATCCTCGAGGTGGCCGCGACGGTGAGCAAGCGCGTCGGTGCGCCCGTTGCCCGCTCCTGCTACATCGACCACTCGCCGCCGCCCCCGCCGCGCGAACTGTTCGCCGCCCCGCCGGTGCGCGACCGCGGCACCGGCAGGCCGACGAAGAAGGAGCGCCGCGAGATCGACCGGCTGATGGGCCGGCGCAGCTGACCTACTCGCCGCGCAGCAGCCCCAAACGGTTGGTCAGGCGCTTGCGCCGCACCTGCGGACGGTTGCCGGCGTCCCAGGTGCGCTCGATGTGCTCGGTGCCGTAGCGGTTGAGCAGCAGGTCGTCGACAATGCGTACCTGGCCCGGCACGAAGGGGTAGGACAGCGAGTTCGAGATCGCCTCGATGTCCGCGGGGTTGGTCAGCTCCGCGACGTCGGAGACGTGCTCCATGCCGTGGGCGCGCAGAAGCTCGGTGCAGAAGCGGTAGTCGCCGGCGCGCGACAGCGGGAACTGGTTGCCCAACAGCACCGTGAGGATGCCCGGCAGGGTCTCCGGCGAGATCTCCGCGTCGACCTCCGTGTTGACCTTGTCGGCCGGATCCTCTGGGTTTGCAAGCGCGGCGATCTGGTCGAACTGCTGGTCCGCAAGCTCTATCAGGCCCGCCGCCAGGGTGAAGGCGCGGTCCACCTGCGGGTCCAAGTTCTCAGTGGCGCGCTTGTAGCGGATGTCGTGCTCGAACTCGGCCCAGGCGTGCTGCAGCACGGTGCGGATCTGCACCTCGAAGACCTGGCCGACGTAGTCTTCCAGCCCCTCGGACTGCTCCTGGACGCGCACGATCATGTGGTGCGAGCCGTAGCCGAAGCCGCCGGCCACGCGCGTTTCTTCGGCCTTGTCCACGCTTCGCAGCACCTCGAACTGGTCCGCGAGCAGTCGCTGCACCGCCGGGATTTCGGTGGAGTGCAGCACCGTGATGCGCGCGCCGATGATGTCTTTGATGTCGTGCCATGGGTCGGGGTAGACCATCTCGCCGTCGTCGCGCGTCTTGCGCGCCTTTTCCTTCAGCGAGGTCCAGGACTTCACGCGCGCGTCCACGCGGTCGAAGTTGATGCCGGCGTCGCGCATGAGTTCGTGCAGCGCGTGCCGAAACGTCGTCGCGGCGTCCTCGTGTTCGCGCATCCAGGCAAAGTAGGTCGACCCGAGACGGGCGATGGTGTCGTCCATCGCCTTGTTTCGGGGCTTTGCGGGATGCTTTGCTGTGCTCATAACGGCGGGTTAGCTTACATGGTCAAAAGCACCGCGGGCAGTTCGGCGCACAGCTGCGACATTTCCACCGTGCCGGAGTATTCCCGCCCGGTGAGCCGGTCGGTCCAGGTGCCTTCGGGCAGGGTGAGGGTGGTGCCGCGCCAGCCGCCGGCGCGCTCTAAGGCGAGCGGGGCGCGGGTGGCTACGGCGATGACCTGTGGTGCGTCGTCAAGCGTGCGCACCATGGCCACCACATGCCCGCGCGCGGGGCCGGCGGCGAAGATCGCGCGGTAGCCGCCTTCGAGGAAGAGCTGCGGGCGCTCGCGGCGCAGGTGCAAGGCGGCGCGCACAATGCGTTGCTTATCGACGTCCTCCGGTGCCCCCTCACCAGCACGAAGCGCCCGGTAATCGACGAAGCGGCGGTTGTCCGGGTCCACCAGCGAGAAGTCCAAAAACTCGGTGCCCTGATAGGTGTCCGGGATGCCCGGTCCGATTAGTTGCAGCAGTTTCCTGCCGAGGGAGACCGCCACGCCGCCGCGGTCGAGGTCGCGGGCGAAGTCCGCGACGAGGCGCGTAGCGGGGCCATGCGTGAGGTGCGCAATCCACTCGGTCACTTGTGCCTCGTAGTCATGGTCGTTGTCGTACCAGCTCGTCAGCGTGTCCGCCTCACGCACAGCTTTGACCGCGTACGACTGCAGGCGCTGGGTGAATGCTTCGTCCGCGCGGCCGTCACGCGGCCACGCGCCCAGCACGTTGTGCAACAGAAACAGGCCAGTGGCGGTGTCAAGCGGCGGGGTCAGCGCGAACACGTCGCGGACCAGTCGGGCGAACTCGTCGGGCAGCTCCGCGATCTCGAGCATGCGGGCGCGGGTGTCCTCGCTGCGCTTGGTGTCGTGGGTGGTCAGCGCGGTCATGGTGCGCGGCCACAGCGAGGCACGCTCTTCCTGGAGCAGGTGGAACTCGGCCTGGCTCACCCCGGCGCGGCCCGGCGCGCCGCCGACTTCCTGCAGCGCCACCAGGCGGCACGCGCGGTAGAACAGGGTGTCCTCCACGCCCTTGGCCATCACCGCGCCGCAGACCTGGGCGAAGCGGTGGGCGGCCTCGCCGCGGGCGGCGAGCGCTGCGGCGACCGTGTCCAGCGCGGCCGGGTTGTGCCCGAGTTCTGCCAGTTGCGCGATGAGTGTTGCGGTGACCCGCGACAGGGAGCGGTAGTCGGCGCGGTAGACCGGCATGCGCGACACCAGCGCCACTAGCACCTCGGTGAGTTCGGCGAGATCGGTATCTGCGCGGCTGTCGCGGCGTACGGCGCGGGCGAGCCTGCGCACCTCCGCGGCGAGTTCCTCCTCGGCGATGCGGGCCTTGAGCTCCCACTCGGCTGCCTCCACCGCGTCGGCGTCCCAGGCGGAGCCCGAGTACTCACGCGCCAGCTCGCCAAGCCTGTCCGTGGCGCCGGCATCGACGAAGACGCCGTCGAACTCGCGTAGCGCGTCGTAGCCGGTGGTGCCGTGGATGTTCAGCCGCGGGTCCAGGGGCTCGTCCGCGGCGAGGATTTTCTCCACGATCAGCCAGGTGTCCTGGCCGATGAGCTCGCGAAGACGAGTGAGGTAGCCGAACGGGTCGGTCAGGCCGTCGGGGTGGTCGACGCGGACGCCGTCGATAAGCCCCTCGCCCACAAGTTCCTTAAGGCAGGCGTGAGTGGCGTTGAAGACGTCCTCGTCCTCCTGTCGCACGCCTGCCAGGCCGTTGATGGAGAAGAAGCGGCGGTAGGTGATGATGCCGTCGCGCCAGAACATCAACCGGTAGTGCTGCCTCGCGTGCACGGCGGCCGGGTCGTCGTTGAGATCGGTGTAGCTGCCGGGGGCGAGCGGGAAGACGTGGTCGTAGTAGGTGAGCACGTCCTCGCCGTCGATGTGTTCCAGCTTCAGCGCGTCGGTGTCGCCTGGTGTGCCGAGTACCGGCAGCGCGATCTTGCCGCCGGCGCCGTTGTCGGTGGCCCAGTCGATGTCGAAGAAGTGCGCGAAGTCTGAGGCCCGGCCGTGTTTCAGCACATCCCACCACCACCGGTTGCGCCGCGGCACCTCCACGCCGAGGTGGTTGGGCACGATGTCCACCACCAGACCCAGCCCGGCGTCGTGGGCGGCGCGGGCGAGCAGGCGCAGCCCGTCAATGCCGCCGAGCTCGGGGCTGACCACGGTCGGGTCGATCACGTCGTAGTTGTGGTTCGACTCCGGCGCGGAGGCGAAGATCGGGGAGAGGTACAGGTGCGACACCCCGAGCTCGGCCAGGTAGGGCACGAGCTCGGCGGCCTGGGCAAAGCCGAATTCGCGGCCGTGTGGATCGGCGTGCGGGCCGCGCAGCTGCAGGCGGTACGTGGAGGTGATCGGGCGCTTCACGCCCCACACCCTAGCGGGATTGGCCGCCGTACAGCAGGGGAAAGCCTACGGAGTAGCTCAGCACGTCCGCGCCGGGCAGGCACCGCGCCACATCCTCGGCGTGAGCGTCGAAGACGAACAGCTCGCGCCCGTCGCGGGTGGCGTAGACAAGCCCAGTCTCCGGACGCAGCACGGCCTCGAAGTGGCGGTGCAGCAGGGTAAAGGGCTGCGGGTGGGCAAGCCACCAGGCGGCGGGGGAGCCGTGGCCGTCCACCTCGAAGCCGCGCGGGAGCGTCTCAAAGTCCAGCGCGGCGCTGGGGCAGCGCACCAGAAACTCCACGCCGTGCTCGCGCTGCGCGCGCGAGACTAGCTGCTCGGCCGCGGCGTTCCACAGCTGGTGGGCGCTCACACCCGCGGCGCCGACCTCCTGGTGCGTCAGCCCGGTGGCGGTGGGTGAGTCGAACACGCACACCAGGCCGGGTGACAGGCTGATGAATGCGGTGGAGGCGCCGAAGCCGGCGGCGATGCACGCGCGAGTTTCCGCGGTGTCCAAACGTGCAAGCCGCAAGGTGACCGCCGTGGCGGAAACGGGTGCTGGTTGAAGAAGCTGCATGGCTACTTAGACGCAGCCGCACCCGCCCCGGTTCCCTCGAGGCCGAAACTGTTTTAAAACGGCGGTTGTTCGTCTAGCCCCAGCGCCTCAAGCAGCTGGCTGGCCTGCCAGATCTGGATGTCCTGGCCCTTGTCCATCAGCTCGCGGGCGCGCTTTTCCTTCGAGGTCACCGTCGCCCATTCGCCGACCACCAGCACGGT
The DNA here is from genome assembly GCF_013978595.1 of Corynebacterium haematomassiliense. Lineage (GTDB taxonomy): Bacteria > Actinomycetota > Actinomycetes > Mycobacteriales > Mycobacteriaceae > Corynebacterium > Corynebacterium lehmanniae. Next base: position 885,400 of record NZ_JACDTZ010000001.1, on the reverse strand, counting down.
GGTCTTCTTGGTCACGTTCTTGCCCACCTGCGCGCCCTGCTCGGCAATCTTCTGCCACAACTCGCCCTTGTCGTGCGGCTCGAACTCGCCGGTGAGCGTGACGTTTTCGCCGTAGAGCGGGGAGTTCGGGTCCGCGTCGGTGTTCGGCTCCGGCACGGTGTCCGGGGTGGCCACGGACTGCCAGGGCCGCTGGGGGCTTTTGCTTGGCGACGGCTTCGCCGGTCCCGCCTGATTCGACCCCTGCGGCGCCGCCGATGCGGCCACGGCCGCGGACACGCCGCCCTGGGCCGCCTTCTCCGCCTGCATCGCGCGGCCCGCGCCGGAGCGGTCGCGAAGCACCGGGGTCACGCGCGCGGCGTCGATGGAGCCGAGTGTGAAGCCGGAGTCGTGCACAAAACTCATCAGGCTGCCGGTGTGGCCGGCCTGGCGCGCTAGGCCCACCATCACGCCGGCGCAGGCCGCGGCGTCCTCGCACGCGTCGTGGTGGTTATCCAGCGTGATGCCGAAGTGCTCCGCCAGGGTGGGCAGGCGATGGTTGGCCACGTCCAGCTTGGTGGCGCGCGCCTGGGCGAGCGTGCAGGCGAACAGCATCTGGGGCACCTCTACGTCTGAGGCCTGGCAGGCGTCGCGCAGCGCGGACGCGTCGAACTGGGCGTTGTGCGCCACTAGCGGCAGGCCGCCGACGAACTCGGTCATCTTCGGGATGCAGTCGCACACGTCCGGCGCGTCGGCGACATCCTGCTCGGTGATGCCGTGGATGGCCACGTTGCCCTCTTCGAACTGCGCCAAAGAGGCAGGCGGCTTGCACAGCCAGGAGGCACGGTCCACCTCCTCGCCGTCGACGATCTTCACCAGGCCGATCTGGCAGATCGAGCCCCAGCGGCGGTTCGCGGTCTCCACGTCGAAGCCGACGAAGGAAAAGCCCGGGATGCCGGCGCCGCCGGTCACGGTGCCGGTGGCGGGGGCGTGGCCGTGCCGTGCGTCGTCGAGAAGCTTGCAAAGCTCATTCGGGCCCTCCTCGTCGCCGGGGGCGAACCAGACGGCTAAGGCGTCTCCGCCGGTGTCGATGTCCACGCGCGAGCGGGTCCACGCGTCACCCTTAACGGAGGTGGCGCCGGCGATGTCGGCGATGGCCACCTCGCGGGAGCTACCACTGCCTTGCAGCGACGCCGCGAGCGGGGTGGGGGTGAGGGTCAGTGCCTCGTTGGTCACGGTCAACGTTGCGCCGTGCGCGGTGATCATTAGTGGCTGGCCTCCGAATTTCCTTCGCCTGCGGGTGGTTGGGTGCGGCGCAGCACCACGGTGGAACGCTGGCCCACGGTCACAGCCGCGCCGGGCTGGACCGGCTCCGCGTTCTCGCGCACTCCGAGCGGTTCGGTGGTGTCCACGACAACCTCCCACTCGTCGCCGAACTCGGCGCCCGGCACCGTGAAGTCGATGTCTTCGTAGTGGGCGTTGAACATCAGCAGGAAGGAATCGTCCACCACGCGCTGTCCGCGCGCATCCGGCTCGGCGATGGCGTCGCCGTCCAAGAACACCATCAGAGCACGACCGAACGGGGTATTCCAATCGTCCTGCGTCATCAGTGTGCACTCAGGCGTGAGCCACGCGATCTCGCGGTCGTGCTCATCGTCGCCCAGCGCGCCGCCGGCGAGGAAGCGGCGGCGGCGGAACACCGGATGGTCGCGGCGCAGCTCGATCAGCCGCCGGGTGAAGTCGTGCAGGTCGGACGCCTCCTCCAGCGTGGACCAGTCCATCCAGGCGATCTCGTTGTCCTGGCAGTAGACGTTATTGTTGCCGCCCTGGGTACGGGCGATCTCGTCGCCGTGGGCGAGCATCGGGGTGCCCTGGGACAACAGCAGGGTGGTCAAGAAGTTGCGGCGCTGGCGAGCACGCAGGTCCAACACCTCCGGGTCGTCCGTGTCACCTTCCGCGCCGCAGTTCCAGGAGCGGTTGTGGCTTTCGCCGTCGCGGTTGTCCTCGCCGTTGGCCTCATTGTGCTTGTCGTTGTAGCTGACCAGGTCGTTGAGGGTGAACCCGTCGTGGGCGGTGATGAAGTTGATCGACGCGGTGGGGCGGCGGCCGTTGTGCTGGTACAGGTCCGACGAACCGGTCAGGCGCGAGGCGAACTCGCCGAGTGTGGAGTCCTCGCCGCGCCAGAAGTCGCGCATGGTGTCGCGGTACTTGCCGTTCCACTCGCTCCAAAGGGCGGGAAAGTTGCCCACCTGGTATCCGCCTTCGCCCACGTCCCACGGCTCGGCGATGAGCTTGACCTGGCTGACCACCGGGTCCTGCTGCACCAGGTCGAAGAAGGTGGCCAGGCGGTCCACGTCCGAAAACTCGCGGGCCAGGGTGGAGGCGAGGTCGAAGCGGAAGCCGTCCACGTGCATGTCCGTGACCCAGTAGCGCAGCGAATCCATGATCAGCTGCAGCGAGTGCGGGTAGCGCACGTTGAAGGAGTTTCCGGTGCCGGTGTAGTCCATGTAGTGGAACTTGTCCTCGTCCACCAGCCGGTAGTACGCCTCGTTGTCGATGCCGCGGAACGCGATGGTGGGCCCCATGTGGTTGCCCTCGGCGGTGTGGTTGTACACCACGTCCAGGATGACCTCGATGCCCGCCTCGTGGTACGTACGCACCATCTGCTTGAACTCGGCGACCGCGTCGCCCGGGGCGGTGGAGGAGGCGTAGTTGTTCTCCGGGGCGAAAAACCCGAACGTGTTGTAGCCCCAGTAGTTGCGCAGGCCTAGGTCCCTGAGGCGGTCGTCCTGCAGGAACTGGTGCACCGGCAACAGCTCAATCGCGGTGACGCCCAGGTCTTTGAGGTAGTCCACCATCACCGGGTGCGCCATGCCGGCATAGGTTCCGCGCAGGTCCTCCGGGATGCCGGGGTGAGTCTGCGTCATGCCCTTGACGTGGCACTCGTAAATGACGGATTCGCCCTCGGGGATCTTCGGCGCGCGGTCGTCGCCCCAGTCGAAGAACGGGTTGATCACCACGGACAGCATCGTGTGGCCCAGCGAGTCCTCCTCGTTGCGACCCGTGCCCGGCTCGTCCGCGTGCACGTCGTAGGAAAACAGCGAGGAGTGCTGGTCGAACTCGCCGTCGAAGGCGCGCGCATACGGGTCCACCAGCAGCTTGTTCGGGTCGCAGCGCTTACCGTTATGCGGGTCCCACGGCCCGTGTACGCGGTAGCCGTAACGCTGGCCCGGGCTCACGCCGGGCAGGTAGGCGTGCCAGACGTGGTTGTCCACTTCCTCCAGCGGGATGCGGGTCTCCGCCCCGTCGTCGTCGATGAGGCACAGCTCCACCTTCTCCGCGACACCGGAGAACAGCGCAAAGTTCGTGCCTGCGCCGTCGAACGTGGAGCCCAGGGGGTAGGAGGAACCGGGCCAGACGATGGTCTCACTCATGGGGCCACAGCTTAGTGCCCGCTGAGGCACTTCGCTTTAGGCCGTCGAGCAGGAAGGCCACCGCCGCGGCGTGCTCGTCCGCGCCGTCCGACTCCTCGTCCGCCCCGGTCGCCTGCGCCAGCTGCGCGGCGGCTTGCTGCACCGCCGCGTCGCCTAAGGTCAGTCGCAGCAACCCGCGGGCCGCGACGCGCACATTGCTTGTCGACGCAGCTTCGCCCAGCCACGCCCTCACCGACGCCGCGAACCTGGTTTCCAACTCTTTTTGCACTTGCGAGCCGGGCTGGCTGACCGCCGCGACCACGACCTCCGCGCCGTCGCGGGTGGAAAGGAGCGCTTCGCGCAGCTCGCCGCTTAAGCGTGCGGGGTCCGGCAGGGGGCCGTCGAAAAGCTCCTGCACAATCTCTTCCGCCATGGAGGCGATAAGTTCCTGCTTGTTGGCAATGTGCCAGTACAGCGCGCCGGGCGCGACGGAAAGCGAGGTGGCCACCCGGCGCATGGACACGTCCGCGAGCCCGTACTCGGCGAGGATGGCCAACGCCGCGCCGGTGATGCGCTCACGGGTTAACTGCATTCCTCCAACATAGACGCGCGGCGTCTTCGAGTGACCAAAATGGCTTTACGCGGACTCACAGAAACCCTCCAGAATGCTTGTATAGATGTCCAACGGGAGCGACAGTGAGTAGTTGGTACTATTTCTGACAGGTCTTCACCGCGACTGCATTGTTGATACCGAAAAACGAAGAAGGAAACAGTCGCTGGTGCCAACCCGTGCCGAATTACCGGGCGGGTCCGACAACGAGAGGTACAGGTATACCGTGAAGTTGCAAACGAAGAAGAGCATGGCAGTAACGACGGCGGCGCTCGCCCTCGTGCTCCCGCTCGCCGCGTGCGGGTCCGACGACGAAGGCACCTCCGGCGGCCTTTCCACCGCCGCCGAGGCACCTGAGGCGTCCGCCGCGAACTCTTCCACGGAAACCTCTGCGGAAAAATCCGAGAAGTCTGAAAAGTCCGAAGAGAAGACGGAAAAGACCTCGAAGAGCTCCGAGACGGAAAAGAAGAAGGAAAACAAGGACGACAAGAAGAAGTCCGACCAGGCGCAGGGCGGCGAGGAGCAGCCGCCGACACTGGCCAACCCGTTTGAAAGCGGCATGCCGGAAAACACCAACGAGCCGCTGGCCAACGGTAAGGAGGGCAGCGAGGACGACCGCCGGGAGATGGAGGACACCGCCCGTGCCGTGCTGAACCCGGGCTCGTTCGCGGACTGGACCCCGACCATCTTGGAAAACTCCTGCAAGGCCGTGACCGAGCCGATGCTCGAGGAGCTGGAGCGCCAGGGCATGAGCCTGGAGCAGGTCCAGGAAGCCAGCCGCCTCGCTGAGGAGCAGGGCCAGGGCATCGAACTGCCCGAGACCGAGGTCAGCCTGGACGATGTGCGCATCGACGGCGACCGCGCGTCCGCAAGCTTGACCGCGAGGAGCGAGCACGGCGAGGAAACCTCGACCATGATCTTCCAGAAGGAAGACGGCCGCTGGAAGCTGTGCAACTAACCCGCAAGTCCGCACTGAGCGCCGGAGCTGGGCTCCTGGCGCTCGGTTGCGTTTTGGGCATCCTCGGCGGCGGGGTGTGGGCGCTGGTGCGGCCCGCCTACGTCGGCGTGGTCGAAGGCGGCGGCCTGCGGGTGGACCAGGCGCAAAGCCCCGTCAACGCCGAGTTCGCCGGCTTCGGCTCGTTCGCTCTGCTCACCACCCTGGCCGGTGTTGTGGTGGCGGCGGTAGCGCTGATAGCCGCCAAGCGCGGGAAAGTCCGCGGGTCGGTGGCCTGGCTGCTCTGGGCCGGCGTCGTCAGCGCCATAGCCGCGGTTGCGCTCTACATCTTCGGCGGCTGGTTTGTGGGGCTTGTCCACCCCCTCCCGTCGCCCGATGCGCTTTCGGGCGGCGACACGCTGACCATCGTGCCGCCCGTGCGCCCTGGCGCAGCCTGGGCGGCGGGCCCGTTCGCCGCGGTGCTGGTGTACTGGACCGCGAACCTTCTGGCCTACACCAAAGACGAGCGCTAGCTAGCGCCTGCCGGGCCAATCCACCACGGAGTGGCCTGCCGTCTGCTGGCTGACGTGGTCGATGGCCGCCAGGCACGCCGCCATCGCCGAAATGACAAACTCGCCGACCTGCTCCGGTGCGGCGCCCTCAGCCACGAGCATGGTGGACTCGGCGTGCATGTGGGCGGCGCCGTCGAACTCGTGCAGGTAGGCGGCGGTGGCGCAGGTGCGCTCGTTGACGTCGTTGCACACCAGCCACAGCGGCAAGAACGCCTCGAGCGCGTCGCGGCCGGTGTCCCACATGCCAGTCACGCGGGCGTAGCGCGGCCCCGGTTCGCCGTCGATAGTCAGCGCGAACGCCACGCCGTTGACGCCGGTGGCGATCACGCCGTCCTCGTCCACGCCGTAGCGGAAATCCAGCTGCTCCAACGCGTCGGTCAGGTCGCTGATGTCCACCGGCGCGATCTCGCCTGCCGGGCCCTCCACTACCTTGTAGAGCTCCGGCGCGGTGGTTACCTCCTGCCGGCCGCCGCGCGGCAAGTGGCGCAGCCGGGGATGCCGGCCCAACAGGACGGCGGTGTCCTGGGCGCGCATGAGCTGCGGCGGCAGCGGCTGGTCCAATCCGGCATCGAGGAAGCGTTCACGCAGCCGCCGGTAGAAAGCGTTAGCGTGCTCGAGGGTGTCGACCAATTCGGCGGCCAGTTGATCGTCGCTAAGCCCATGCTTGACGTGCACCCCGCGGCGCATTCGCGCGCACACATCCCCGGACTCCATCAGGCGGTAGCTCGCCCATGGTCCGACCCGGTCGTGGTTCCACGTGTTGATGAAGCGGGCGAGTGCGCCCGCGTGCTCGAAGTCGGTGGGGATGCGCTCCGCGGTGTCGATGACCAGCGACATCGGGCGGGAGTAGTCCACCCACAGCGCCACGGTGAAGGCGTGCGCGCCGATGACCAGACGGTCCGGGCGCACCATCGGTTCGAAACCGAGGCCCTCCAAGACGGCAGCGACGCGCTCGAGAGTGACCTCGCCGGGGCGCTGGCGGCCCACAGGTGCAGCGTGCTTTCCCATACAGCGAGCATAACGCCCGGTGCGAAGCCAGCGCCCGTGGATTCCGCCGCAGCGTCTACAATGTCGGCGGAATCGACTCGGTTGAAAAGGAGGTCTTTGCGGTGTCCGCTGTCGGGAATCCGATTTTGGTGGTGGTGCTCAGCCTTGTGGCGGGGCTTCTCGTCGGCGGAGTGTGGTCCAGCTACCAACGCGGAGCGCCGCGTGCATTTACCGCGGTGCTTGCGCTTTTAGCTGTCATGGCCCTGCTCTTCGCAGCCCTCGCGCTTATGGAGGTGATGTGAGATGGCATGGTCTAAAAAGCCGCTAAGCCGCAGCGAGGTTGAATCGCTGACCAACGTGTGGCGCGCCCGCGGCCTGATCCCCGTGCTCGTTGCGGTGGCCGCGGCGTTTGCGGCGTGGGCGCTGCTGCTGCCGGTGGTGCCCACCGCCGTGATCGACGCGGGCCAACCCGCCTCCCTGGCCGGGCTTTCCACGGGCGTGTTCATGCTCGCCACCGTGATCACCCAAATCTTCACCCCCAAAGCGTTAAAAACGTTCGGCTTCGGCTGGGTGTTGGGCATCTCCTCGCTGCTGTTGGGCATTCCGGCGTTCGGCTACATGCTCGGCATGGACGCGGTGCCGCTGCTGACCGTCAGTGCGATCCGCGGCATCGGCTTCGGTGCGCTGTCCGTAGCGGAAGCGGCGATTATCGCCGAGCTGGTGCCGCTGCGCCTGTTGGGCAGCGCAACCGGCATTTTTGGCATGGTCGTCGGCCTGGCGCAGATGGTGGCGCTGCCGTCAGGCCTGGCGCTGGTGGACAAGATTGGCTACGACGCGGTGTACATCATCGCCGCCTGCATCGGCGCGATCTCGCTGGTGGCCTGTATGGCCATCCCGCCCATCCCGCCGGCGGACCCGGACACGGAAACGCAGCAGAGCGTGCGCGTGCCCATGTGGCACCTCGCGCTCGTGCCGGCGCTCGCCCTGATGTTTGTCACCACCGCCTACGGCGCAATCACGAACTTCCTGCCGGTGTCCATGCGCGAGCTCGACCCGGTCTCCGGCGCGGCGCTGGCGGGCGTGATGCTATCCGTGCTCAACTTCGCAGCCATGGTGGCGCGTTACGTGGCCGGCCGGATCATGGACCGCCGCGGCTACCCGGGCAGCGTCATCATTCCGTGCCAGATCATCGCCGCCATCGGTGTGGCGCTGATGGCGATGATCCTGTCCATGGAGCTGCCCGCGTGGACCATGCTCATCGCGGCGTTGTTCTACGGCGCTGGCTTCGGCGGGGTGCAAAACGAGGCGCTGACGATGCTGTTCTACCGCCTGCCACGGCACAAGACCTCGGAGGCCTCCGCAATCTGGAACATCGGCTTCGACGGCGGCACCGGGTTGGGCTCCACGTTCTACGGCATGCTGGTGGCGCAGATGGCGTTTGCCCCGGTGTTCGGCATCGCCTCTGCGGTGATCACCATCGGCCTGGCTATCACGCTGCTGGACCGCCAGCTGGGCCGCCACCGCGTGGTGGAAGTGAACAACCTGTCCGCGCGCCTGAAGTCCGTGCAGGTGCCGCGGCCCTACCCGCGCAAGCGCCAGTAGGCGGCGCGGGAGCTAGACTACGCACCTATGAGCGAGACAACCCCCGGCCCGACAACTCCCGCTGTGGCGGTGTTCGACCCGTTCGCGGGCGCGGACCCCGCGGTGGCGGCGTTGAGCGATGCGCTGCGGGCTGCAGGTGTGAACGCTGAGATCACCTCGGACCCGGCGCACGCCGTCGCCGTGGACGGGCTGGTCATTGCCGCCTCTGGCGACGCCGCCGAGGCGCTGCGCGCGCTGCGCAAGGCCCAGGTTGACCGCGTTGTGGGGCAGCGTCTCGCCGGTTCGCGGCCGGTGCTTGTCGTCGGCGCGGCCATGGACGCGCTGTTTGAGCGCGGTGCGGACGGCGCGGCTGGGTTCGGGGAGTGGCCGGGAGGCGTCGAGAAGCTTGATGCCCCCGTGGAGCGCGCGGAGGTTGCGGCCGCGGCAGACTCGCTGATGTTGGATCGGGCGCAGGAGTTTGAGTTCAACGCCGCGACCGGCGCCCGCGATTTCGAGCTGAAAGAAGACGAGTTCATCGCCTACCCGAAGCTGAGCTGGGCGGGCGAGGTGCTGGCCGCGGTGGAAAACGGCCCGCTGTGGGCGACGCGTTTCCACCCCGAAACCTCGGGCGAGGCTGGCGCCGGCGTGCTGCGCAACTGGATCGCGCAGCTGGGGTAGCACGATGACGGATGTGACGGAGCACCTCGAGGCCGCGGAGGCGGCGGTCGACGCTGCCCGCGAGATCTTCGTCGACGAGCTCGGCGCCGCGCCCGCGCTGCACAAAGGCTCCGGCGACTTCGCCACCGCCGCGGACCTGGCGGTAGAGGAGCTGCTGCGCGACAAGCTCACCGGCGCCACCGGCATCGGCGTGTTCGGCGAGGAGCAGGGCGGCGAGCTGGACGAGCACGCCTGCTGGGTGGTGGACCCCATCGACGGGACGTCGAACTATTCCACCGGCAACCCCAACTGCGCGATCCTGGTCTCGCTTTTGGTGGAGCGGCAGCCTGTGGTGGCGGTGGTGGACGCGCCGCTGCTGGACATGCGCATGACGGCCATCGACGGCCAGCCGGTCCACCTCAACGGCGCCGCGCTGCCGCCGGTGAACGAGGCCGCGTCCGCGCCGCACGTCGGCGTCGGCTCCCTGTTCTCCCGCGACCGCAGGCGCATGCCGTCCAACCGGCGCCTGGACCTGGCAGGGGAACTGACCCGGGCGCACCTGCGTCCGCGGATTTCCGGCTCGGTGGGCATCGACCTGGCGTTCGCTGCCCAAGGCATTTACCAGGCCGCGGTGAGTTTTTCGCCGCACGTGTGGGACAACTCCGCGGGCATCCTGCTGGCCCGCAGCGCAGGGGCCGTGGCCACCGCCGGCGACGGCACGCCGTGGGAGCCCAGCAAGGTCGGGGCAGTGGTCGGCACCGCCAAGGCCCACGCCGCGGTGATGGAGGCGATTCGGGAAGTACACGTTGACGCGGGCGAGGAGGACTAACGCATGACCACAGCAGCACAACCGGACAAGAAGGCCGCCCGCGAGGGGGCTATCGCACTCGGCGTCGCGGGCGCGCTGACCTGGATCAGCTCGCGGATGGACTGGGTGCGCGCCGAGTTCGTCGACGACATCTCCGGCGGCGGCGAGGCAACCGTCAACGGCGCGGACTGGTCCACGGAAACCGGCGCGATTGCGGTGCTGCTACTCGCCGGCATGGTCGCGGCATTTGCTTTACGACGCCTCGGCCGCCGCGTCATCGGCGCCATCTGCGCCGCGGCGTCCGTTGGCCTGGCAGTGCCGGCCGTGCGTCTGCTCACTGGCGGCGCGGACCCGGAGCGCGTGCACGCCCTGCTCACCGCAGGCGCGGACGAAGCGCAGCAGGGCAATTCCGCCCCGGCGATCGCGCAGTGGGCCGAAATCACCTCCGCCACGACGCTGGTGGCAGGCCCCGGGTTGGCGCTCGCTGCCGCGTTGCTCGGTTTGGCCGGCGGGGTGCTGCTGATCGCCCGGCCGGGCGAGGACTCGCCGCGGCAGAACAAGTACGAAAAGGAAACCGTGCGCCGGGAGAAGGTGCGCGAGGACTTGGAGGAAGACCCCCAGTCCGGCCGCGTGCTGTGGGACGCGATCAGCGCGGACATCGACCCGACCGATCCGCAGAATGGACCGGATTTCCGATCCTCCAAGCCCACCCGCTAGCCTTATCCGTGACAGGCCAGGCCCCTTGCAACTGGGAGGTAGCCATGCCGGCACCGAGCACACTCGACGACGTTGTCGCTGGTGTGCTTCGCGACGTTGCCAAGCGTGAGGCCGCCGTTTCCTTCAAAGAGATCAAAGCGCGTTCGCGCGATATGGCGCCGACCCGGGATGCCCGGGCGGCGCTTTTGCGTCATGGCTGCAGCGTGATCGTGGAGATCAAGCGCAACTCGCCGGTCTTCGGCCCCACCGGCGCCGGGCTTTCGAGCGTCGAGACGCTCGCCCAGAATATCGAAGCGGGCGGCGCCCACCTCATCGCGTGCCAGACGGAGCGGTTGCGTTTCGACGGTTCCCTGGCCGACATGGCCCAGGCTAGGGAAGCGGTAGAGCTGCCGATGGTGTGCCGCGACGTGATCGTGGACCCGTACCAGATCCACGAAGCCCGCTGTTACGGCGCCGACGCCATCCCGCTGCAGGTGGGCATCCTGGACCAGGCCCGCTTCGAGGCGCTGCTGGACCGCGCCGAATCCCTCGGCATGGCCGCCGTGGCGGAGGTGCGCACCCCGGAGGAGGCGGACCGCGCACTGCGCGCGGGCGTGTCCGTGGTGGCGGTCAACTCTTGGACCTTCGACACCAACAACTTGAACCGCAACGCATTCGCTGAGATCGCGCCGGGTCTTCCCAGCGAGGTGATCAAGATCAGCCTCGGCGGCGTGGCCACCCCGCGCGATCTGATCAACGCCGCCTCCTGCGGCGCGGACGCTGTGCTGGCGGCGGAGGCTGTCATGGCGGCGGGCGATGTGCTCTCCGCGACGCGCTCGCTGGCCACCGCGGGCCAGCACCCCGCGTGCCCGTCGCGACGCTAAATGGCACACTGTTTGGCGTGCAAACGCTGAATTTGGCTAACATTCCGTCGCCGCCGCAGGGCGTGTGGTACCTGGGTCCCATCCCCATCCGCGCCTACGCGCTGTGCATCATCACCGGCATTATCGTCGCGATGGCGATCTCGCTGCGCCGCTACAAGGCGCGCGGCGGCAACCCGGAGACGGTGTGGGACGCGGCGATTGTGATCATCCCCGCCGGCATCATCGGCGGGCGCCTGTACCACGTGATCACGGACCACCAGAAGTATTTCGGCGAGGGCAAAAACCCCTGGCAGGCCTTCAACATCACCGCCGGCGGCCTTGGCATCATCGGCGCGGTGGCGCTCGGCGCGTTGGCGGTGTGGGTGATGATGCGGCGCAAGGGGCTGCCGATTGCGCCGCTTGCAGACGCGATCGCGCCGTCGGTGATCCTCGCCCAGGGCATCGGCCGGCTGGGCAACTACTTCAACCAGGAGCTCTACGGCGCGGAGACCGACGTGCCTTGGGCGCTGGACATTTATTACCGCGTCAACGAAGCCGGCCAGTACGCCCCGCTGACGGGACGTTCCACCGGCGAGGTGATCGCGAGCGTGCACCCGACGTTCCTCTACGAGCTGATCTGGAACGTGGCGGTGTTCTTCGTGCTGATCTGGGCGGACCGCCGCTTCCGTCTCGGCCACGGCCGTGTGTTCTGGCTGTACGTGGCCGGCTACACGCTGGGCCGGTTCTTTATCGAGTTCATGCGCCGCGACGAGGCGAACCTCATCCTCGGCTTGCGCGTGAACACGTGGGTCTCCGCGATTTTGTTCATCGTCGCCGTGGTGATCTTCTTCATGCTGCAAAAGGGGAGGGAGACCCCGGAGGAAGTGGACCCGGAGTACAACCGTTCGTCCACGGCAGACTCCCAGGATCGGGAGTACCGTGGGGCGCTGAAGAACACGAATGGCACCTACGAAGGTGAGGTTGGTACACGTGGATAGAAGGACAAAGATCGTCTGCACCCTCGGCCCGGCTGTGGCCAGCAAGGATGCGATTTTGGGGCTGGTGCGCGACGGCATGGACGTGGCGCGCCTGAACTTCTCGCACGGCGATTACCCGGACCACGAGCAGAACTACCGCTGGGTCCGCGAGGCCACCGACGAGACCGGCCACGCAGTGGGCATCCTGGCCGACCTGCAGGGCCCGAAGATCCGCCTCGGCCGCTTCGAGGGCGACGGCAAGACCTACTGGGAGACCGGCGAGACCGTCCGCATCACCGTGGACGACGTCGAGGGCACGCACGACCGCGTGTCCACCACCTACAAGCAGCTCGCCCAGGACGCGAAGCCGGGCGACCGCCTGCTCGTGGACGACGGCAAGGTCGGCCTGGTCTGCACCGAGGTCGACGGCAACGACGTGGTCTGCCGCGTCACCGAGGGCGGCCCGGTGTCCAACAACAAGGGCGTGTCGCTTCCGGGCATGGACATCTCCGTGCCGGCGCTGAGCGAGAAGGACAAGGCGGACCTGCGCTTCGCACTCGAGCTCGGCGTGGACATCATCGCGCTGTCGTTCGTGCGTTCCCCGGCCGACGTGGAGCTGGTGCACGAAATCATGGATGAGGTCGGCCGGCGTGTGCCTGTCGTCGCAAAGCTTGAAAAGCCCGAGGCTGTGGACGCGCTGGAGTCCATCATCCTCGCGTTCGACGCAGTCATGGTGGCGCGCGGCGACCTGGGCGTGGAGATCCCGCTCGAGCAGGTCCCGGCGGTGCAGAAGCGTGTGATCCAGATTGCGCGTGAGAATGCCAAGCCAGTGATCGTCGCCACGCAAATGCTCGACTCCATGATCGAGAACTCGCGCCCGACCCGCGCCGAGGCCTCCGACGTGGCCAACGCGGTGCTCGACGGCGCGGACGGCGTCATGCTCTCCGGCGAGACGTCCGTGGGCGTGGACCCGCACAACGTGGTGCGCACCATGAGCCGCATCGTGCGCTCCGCGGAGCAGATGGGCAACGTGCCGCCGCTGACCCACATCCCGCGCACGAAGCGCGGCGTGGTGTCCTCCTCGGCCCACGACATCGCCGACCGCCTCAACGCGCGCGCGATTGTCACCTTCACCACCTCCGGCGACACCGCCCGCCGCGTGGCGCGCCTGCACCCGGACCTGCCGCTGCTGGTGTTCACGCCGGTGCAGCAGGTGCGGTCGCAGCTGGCCATGACGTGGGGCGCGGAGACGTTCCTGTGCGAGCAGGTCCACAGCACCGACGACATGATCAAGGTGGTGGACCGCCAGCTGCTGGCGATGGAGCAGTACAACGAGGGCGACACCATGGTCGTCGTCGCTGGCACCCCGCCGGGTGTTGCGGGCACGACGAACACCATCCACGTGCACCAGCTCGGCGAGGACACGCGCAACCCGTAAGTGGTTACGCTGGTGGGCATGCCTGAAACCGGAATTGAAGTTCGCGACGCCCACCTGCACAACCTCCGCAACGTGGATGTGGACATCCCGCGCGGCACGCTCGTCGCGGTGACCGGGGTGTCCGGCTCCGGCAAGTCCTCGCTCGCCTTCGGCACCATCCACGGCGAGGGCCAGCGGCGCTACCTCGAATCGGTGGCGCCGTTCGCCCGCCGCCTGATTGGCTCGGCGGTGGACCCGCAGGTCGGTTCCGTGGAGGGCCTGCCGCCGACGGTGGCGCTGGAGCAGTCCACCTCCGGCGGAGGCGCGCGCTCGACCGTGGGCACCGTCTCCGCGCTGTCCAACAGCATCCGGCTGTTGTACTCGCGCGCGGGCGACAACCCGAAGGGGCTGTACTCCGACTCGTTCTCCCCGAACACGCCCGAGGGCATGTGCCCGACGTGCCAGGGCACCGGCGTGGTGCACGAGCCCACCGAAGCGTCGATGGTGCCGGACCCGACGCTGTCCATCGAGGACGGCGCGATTCAAGCCTGGCCGGGCGCGTGGGCCGGCAAGAACTTCCACGACATCCTGGCCACGCTGGGCTACGACCTGGATTCTCCCTGGCAGGACCTGCCCAAGGAAGACCGCGAGTGGATCCTGTTCACCGAGGAGCGCCCCGTGGTCACCGTCAAGCCACTTCGCGGCGAGGACCAAATCCAGCGCAACTACAAGGGCACGTGGCGCTCCGTGGCGTCGTATCTGACCAACACGCTCGCCGAGACCCAGTCCGACACCCTGCGCAAACGCGTGCTGTCCTACATGGAGTCGCGCGTGTGCGAGACCTGCCACGGCCGCCGCCTCAACCCGGAGGCGCTCAAGGTCACCTACGCGGGGATGCCTATCGACGAGCTCGGCGCCCTGCCGCTGGACCAGGTCCATGAGGTGCTGGCAGCGCAGGAACCGTCCGAGGGTTCGGCCGAGGACCTGTTGCTGAAGCAGATCCTGCCCGCCCTGCAGTCCGCGCTCGACCTGGGCCTTGCGCACCTAAGCCTCGACCGCCCCGCGCCGACGCTGTCCGCCGGTGAGCTGCAGCGCATCCGCCTGTCCGCCCAGCTGCGCTCGGGCCTGTTCGGCGTGGCGTATGTGCTGGACGAGCCGTCCGCCGGCCTGCACCCCGCCGAGCGCGGCGCGGTGCTGGACATCTGCCGCCGCTTCATCGACGCCGGCAACTCGGTCCTGCTGGTCGAACACGACATGGAACTCGTCGCCCAAACCGACTGGCTCGTGGACGTCGGCCCGCTCGCCGGCGAGCGCGGCGGTGAGGTTGTCTACTCCGGCCCCACCAGCGACTACACCGGCGACGCGCCCACAGCGAAGGCGCTGGCGAACCGGACACTTTCGCCTAACGACGCCCCACGGTCCGCCACCGGCGAACTGCGCCTTTCCGGCGTGTCGGCCCGCTCGATTGAGGGGCTGGACGTGTCGTTTGGTCTGGGACAATTCACCGCGGTGGCCGGCGTGTCCGGATCCGGCAAGTCCACCTTGGTCAGCACCGTGCTCGCAGGTGTGCTCCGCGACGCCGCGTCCACCGTTGTCGAGGAAGAGGACGACTCTGCGGGTGATGCAGGGGCGGGGGAGGCCGGATGGACCGTCGATAGGCAAGAAGGCTTCGACGCGGTGAGCCGAGTTGTGCAGATCACCCAGAAGCCCATCGGGCGCACCCCGCGCTCGACGCTGGCGACCTACACCGGGCTGTTCGACGGCGTGCGCAAACTGTTCGCCAGCACCGACGAGGCGAAGCGGCGCAAGTGGACCGTGTCGCGCTTCTCCTACAACGTGAAGCAGGGGCAGTGCCCAACCTGCGGCGGCGCCGGCAAGATCGAGGTGGAGCTGGTGTTCCTGCCCGGCTCGTACACCACCTGCCCGGACTGCGGCGGCGCGCGCTACAACGACGAGACCCTCGAGGTGACCTGGGATGGGCTCACCATCGCGCAGGTGCTGGAGCTGACTGTCGACGAAGCCGCGGACGTATTCGCCGACGAACCGAAGATCCTGCGCGCCGTGGAAACCCTGCAGGCCGTGGGGCTGGGCTACCTGCGCCTGGGCCAAGGCGCGCCGGAGCTTTCCGGCGGCGAGGCGCAGCGCATCAAGCTGGCCACCGAGCTGCAGCGCTCCCGCAACTCGCGCCGGGGCCACACCGTGTACCTGCTGGACGAGCCCACCACCGGCCTTCACCCCGCCGACGTGGCGCTGTTGGTCAAGGAGCTCAACAGTCTTGTCGACGCTGGCCAAACCGTGATCGTGGTCGAGCACGACCTGTCCGTCATCGCGCAAGCCGATCGCGTGATCGAAATGGGCCCCGGTGCCGGCGCCGAGGGTGGTCAGGTTGTGGCTACCGGCACCCCCGCCGAGCTGGCGAAGTCTGAAACTGCAACCGGGAAGGTGCTGGCCGAGCGTTCGGCGTAGGTCGTCGTCGGTGGCGACTATGCAGCTGCATAGTCTCGGGGTTGCCGTTCGCGTGATTCGTAGGGGTAGTCACCTAAACGAAACCTGCAAAAGTCGACAATTGGGACGGGCGTCCAGATTTATCGGCGCAGGTCAGAAGCTTATAAGTGTTGCCGCATGTAAATTCGTACAAACCGAGCGGGCAAGGGCTCGAATCGCTATGCAGCGGCATAGTCTTGCGATGGCTGATCAGCCACAGGGGCGGTTGCCTCGGCTCCGTTGACTATGCAGCTGCATAGTCTCTTGGGTCGGGTTCACTATGCGACGGCATAGTCTTGCTGACCGGTCCCGCTATGCAGCGGCATAGTCCCGACACTGCCACCAGACTATGCAGCTGCATAGTCTGGTGGGATGGATTCGCTATGCAGCGGCATAGTTTTTCTTGATGGCCGGACCGTCTCAGGGAAGATTGGTTCGGCTTCGTTGACTATGCAGCGGCATAGTCTTGTGCACCGATGCCACTATGCGACGGCATAGTCCCGACACTGCCGTCCACTATGCAGCGGCATAGCCTGGTGGGGTGGATTCGCTATGCAGCTGCATAGTTTTTCGCGATGCCTGGTTCGCCTCGGGGGAGGTTGGTTCGGCTTCGTTGACTATGCAGCTGCATAGTCGTTGAGCCCCAACCGCCCCGGAGGCCCTGCGAATCTAGTCATCGATTTCGATGCCAGCTGCTTTGGCCCGCTCCACCAGCTCCGCGATTTCAGCAGGTCGTTCAGCGATGCCTGTGAAAGAAGACTGGGCCTTGTCGATGTGTGCTGGATCACCGTAGATGCCGATGCCTTCGCCTTCCGGGTCGAGCTGGAGGCTGGGATCAACCCCGGCCCTTCGATTGGAGGTAGCGAGCGACGCCCTCGAGGAAGTAGCCGTTGGCTTCGTGCCCGCTAGCGGCGATTGCTTTATCGAGTTCTGAACCGGCGGCCACTTGGAGGTAGACCGAGTGTTGGCCTTCAAGCTCCCCAGCAGACTCATCGAGTTCTACCCGGCGCATCTTCAGGCCGGTCGACGATTCCGACTCTTCGGCGCCATGGTCGATGTCCTCGTCTGGCGGGCTTACATCCGTCGGGATGTCAAAACCCAGGTGGTAGCAGCGGTACTGCTCAAGCCAGAGGTCCAAGAAACCGAGTGGATAGAACGTCCAAGGAATAAGCTGATAGTCGCGTTCCTCTTCGGTGGCGGGGCGGATGGCTGAACCGCTCACCCACACGAAGAGTTTCCAACCGGAAGGGTCGACAGAGTTAACGTCAAGAGGTATCTCGTCGTTGAGGTCCTTGGGGACGAATCCGGGAGGGCCCGGCCGGTACAAGCTCGCACCTACGGCGACTTTCGACGCGTCGAATCCCCCAGGGATGGTTTCAACCTTCCCGTCGCGGATGAAAGGGCCGCCTTTACGGAAGGCGTCGGTGAGCAGTGGAAACGGTGGAATGATCCACGGTGAGTGCTCGCCGGTCCCACTAGAAAGTCCGAGCACAGCCAGATTTTCAGGGGTGCGGGGTACGCCGACCAGTGAGGCCCCGCCGATTCGGTGTTTCGCTTCGTAGACGTGAACTTCAATGTCGCCGTTGCGCGTCGGCATATGCAGGCGCGTGTTGTCGGACTGGCGGATCGCCTTCATCGACGGGGCGAATTGCATGAAGTACGTCATCGGATCATCTTCAGCCGTTACCGCTCTTGCCAGATGCTGAGCAGTTGGTTTTCGGTGTACGCGTAGTCGGGGTCGACCGCCTCGATCGCGCGTGTGAGGCGTTCCTCCCACTGCTGCATGATCTCCGTGCCAAGAGGACCGATCGGGCCATCCGGGTTCTCCACGGCGGCGTCGAGCACGATGCCGGCAATCTCGATGTCGGGTCGCACCCAATTGTGCCCGTCGCTGAGCTCGAGAAAAGCGCGACAAGCTGCGAGCGCCTTATCTGGATCTTCGAGTGGTGCTTCGTGGTGCAGCACTGCGGTGGCCCAGTGGTGCATGGCGAGGAGATTGTCGCTTTCCGACGGCGCTTCCGCCCCCTCAACGAACCGGTACAGATCCAGCGGAGGATACTGCGCTGCGTCGTAGGCCTTGAGCATCATCACTGCCCAGAGAGCGACGGGAGAGTCGGCGAGCGCGTCTAGGGTTTCCTTGCCGGGGATGCTGCGGGAGGTGCTGTGATTGCGAGTGAGTGGCGCGATGACGGCAACGTGCGTTTCTGCGTCGTTAGACTCGGACAGGATCGCCTTGGCTTCCTCCCATGTCAGGTCGGGAATCGGGGCAGGCTCGGTGTCGGCGAGGTACTGGTCCAGGGTGATGGGGTCCGGAATCTGTGGCGTCATGGGTCGAGCTCCTATTTCTTCTTGGGTTGGTAGTAGTGGGGGTCTTGGTCGACTGTGCGGGTTTGGATTCCGCGGGTGTCGAAGTTGGCTTTGAGCCAGCTAACAAGCTCGGAGGTGTAGTACTGGTCCATCCACAGGTCGGGGTTGTCGGGTGAGGTCCGGATTCTGAACACTGGTGCCTGCGGTGTGTCTTCGTGGAGGTTGAACGCGCGGAAGCCGATGTAGTCGCCGTACTGGCTAGTGAACGTGCATTCGGCAACTCGAGCACCCTGCTGGTTGAGGGTACGTCGGATCGCGATGGCTGCATCGGTCGGAGCGATAAGCATGCCGATGGATTCGGTGAGGCCGAAACGCGGGTAAGGGGAGCCGTCCGAGTTGAAACAGCCTTCCAGCACATCGAAATGCTGGCCGTCGATTGTGTCGAAATGCTGGGCTTTTTCCATGCTCAAAATTGAGATCGATGGGTCGAATACAAAGACCGCCGTGCCGATCTTGTGCTCGATTTTGTGGCAAAGCACCGTTCTCTCCTAGGTTTTTGCTTGCCTGCCTGGGCTAAACCGCGGATGGGCGGCCGGGGTAGGCGCCTTCGGCAACGCCAAGTTCGTAGAGCCTGCCTAAAATGTCGTCACCGGCGAGGCATGCTTGCAGTTCGTCGGCGTAGATGGGGTAGACGCCGAAGAAGTGGACGGCTTCGTCGCCTACAGGCGTGCGCAGAAAATCTCCGTCGGCGTCAACCGTGAATGCGCTGCCGATGATGAAGCCGGAGAAGTCGCTGCCCGGATAGGTCTCGCTCGGGTCGAGCCCTGCCTGGCCCGAGGTTCCGTAGGACAGCCACGTATCCATGTCTTTGGGCAGGCGTGCGGTGGACTTGAGCAGGGTTATTGGCCAGCTGATCGCGTCGCCTTCGGGGCCGTTTTGCGAGCCTATCTCCGCAAGTGGCCAATCGTCCGGAAGCGTCATCACAAGCTCCGTGCGGTTGAATTCTTCCTTCCCGGGTGGCATCTGCATCCGGTAGTCGTTCATGCCCGAGGTGCACAGCGTCCAGAATTGACGCTGCTCGGTGGGGGCCCAGCAATAGACGTCGATGTGCAGCTCGTCCGAGATGAGCTCGTGAAACACTGAATAGTCCTCGCCCAACAGCGGGGCTAGGCGGTAGTGCACAATGTCTTGTGGAGTCTGCGGGTTGGTCATGTGACCTAAAGTACATAAATCACGCGTGCGTGACTGATAACGAGTTGTCAGTTTCCTGTGGTGTGTTTAAGCTCCCGGCAGAACCCGCCCCACCACCAGTCGCGCCACTCGTCGAAAGAGGGGTGCACCGGCGGAGTGATCACGGTGTCGCCGACGTGCAACTCGCTGACCGGGCTGATGCCGTGCAGGGAGTTGAGGAACCACAGCGGGTGCTCAGCGGCGAGTTCGGGTTTGAGCCGACGCCGCTTAACAGACACGCCGAGCTGAGCCGCCCGCGCAGCCACCTGGTGCAAAGTCACGCTCGGCAGCCACACGCCTTCGGGGACGCACAGGGTGTCGCCGTCCCACATCACCAGCGCGCCGGTGGTGGTCTCCAACATTGCGCCGTGCTTATCCGCGATCACTGTGTCGTCGGTCCCTGCCAGCTGGTACCGCGAGCGGTGCGCGCGGAACGCGGCGAAGTCGGGGCCCTTCACCTCGGGCTGGGTGCGCGGGTCGGGGGCCTGCGCAAATGTCAGTGCAGTGGTGGGGCGCGGGGGGGGCGGAGCGGACGTCGAGAAGCAAAAGCCCTTGAGAGAGGGCGATGCGGGGGAACAGTTCGCCCTCGGACAGCAGTGGCATGAGCTTCTCGACGAACCCGGCAGGCAGCGGGCCAGCAGCGCGCGAAAACCGCTCGAGGTGCAGGTTGAGGCCGTTGGTGCGGCCGGATGAGTGGCGCCAGGAGTCGGCGACGTCGAGGGGCCCGTCGGGGAAATCGCGCGGGACGAACGAGCCGTGCCAGGCGTACTTACGCATCCCACGCCCCCAGCACGGACTGGGCCTTGAGGTTGCGCTCGGCGAGCTCGGACTCGGGGTCGGAGTCCAGCACGATCGCGCCGCCCGCGCCCACGGTCACGGTGTCACCTGCGCGCACGGCGGTGCGGATCACCACGGAGAGATCGGCCTGGCCGTCGAAGCCGAAGTAGCCCAGCGCGCCGGAATAGACGCCGCGCGGGGAAGTCTCCAGCCGGTCGATGATTTCGCAGGTGCGCAGCTTCGGCGCGCCGGTCATGGAGCCGGGCGGGAACGCCGCGCGCACGGCGTCGACGGCGGTGCGGCCCTCGCGCAGGCGGCCAGTGATGGTGGAGACCAGCTGGTGGACGGTGGCGTAGCTTTCCACCTGCATCAACCCGGGCACGCGCACGGTGCCGGGCTCGCAGACGCGGGAGAGGTCGTTGCGCAGCAGGTCCACGATCATGAGGTTCTCGGCGCGGGTTTTCGCATCGCTCAGCAGCGCGGGGTCCTCATCGGCGGCGATGGTGCCCTTGATCGGCTTCGCCTCCACGTTACGGCCGCGCACGGTGAGGAAGCGCTCGGGTGAGGCGCTGGCGACCTCGACGCCGTCGAAAAGCAGGTGCGCGGCGTACGGCGCCGGGTTATGTTCGCGCAGCGCAGCATAGATATCGCCGGTCGCGCGCGTGGTGTAGGTGTCGGTCAGGCACACCTCGTAACTCTCGCCCGCGCGCAGCAGTTGCTGCGCCTTTTCGATGCTGGCGAGGTAGTCCGGGTTGCTCCAGGAGCCTTCGCCTATCGACGCACCTTCGGTGGCGCCCGCCCCCTCAAGCGCCTGTGCAAGCCGGTCGAGCAAACCGTCGGCGCCGTCGCCGGCCAGGGCGCACAGGTGCGCGGTTTCGGCATCGTGGTCGTAGACGATGAACGACTGCGGGCGCACAAAGTACGCGTCCGGGTAGGGCGAACGGTGGCGCAGCGAGATCGGAAGGGTCAACTCGGCGCACTCGTAGCCCAGGTACCCGATCCACCCGCCGGTAAACGGCAGGTCGGGCGGGTCGAAAACCGGGGTGGATAGCTCGGTGTCGAGGGTGTCGAGCACGTTGCCGTCGCCAAGCGAATAGCGAATGGAGCGCGAGAGTGCACCCGCGGTGTCGCCGAGGATGGAGAAGCGCCCGCGCGCATCGGCGGAGTCGAGGAAGAACGCGTCGTTGCCGTCTCGCGAGATCGCGTTGAAGACGCGCTGGCAGTCGAGCGCGCCGGGCACCTCGCGGTGAATGACGCGCCAGCCGCCGAGGAAGTTGCGCATGATCGCCGCGCCGTGCTGGGTGAGCACCGACTCGGGGTGGAATTGCACGCCCCAGTGATTCAACCCGTCGACCTTGAGCGCCTGGATCACGCCGTCCTCGCTGCGGGCATGCACGGTGATGCCCGGGACCTCTTCGACGTGCAGGGAGTGGTAGCGCACCACCTCGAAACCCTGCGGGATGCCGGTGAAGATGCCCTCGCCGGAATGGGTGACGGTGGAGACGAACCCGTGGCGCGGCTCGGGCGCGCGGGTGACGCTGGATCCCGCGAGCATGCCCAAACCCTGGTGGCCGAGGCACACGCCGAGCAGCGGGACGCCGGCGTCCGCAGCTGCCTCGATGACGCGCCGGGCAGGGCCGAAGTCCTCCTCGCGCTCCGGGGTGCCGGGGCCGGGGGAGATGACCACGTGGCTGAACTCGCCGGCGCGCACCCGCTGCGGAAGGTCGGCCGCCTCGCCCGCGGGGACTACGAGGGGCTCGCGGCCGGTGGCCTCAGCAATGAGGTGGGCGAGGTTGAATGTATATGAGTCGTAATTGTCGACGAGCAGAATCATTGTGCCGAGATCGTATAGCGTTTAACTGCATGGACGCCACAATCCGGCCAGCTCGCGCCGAAGACGCCGCCACTGTCGCCGCCGTGCACAACCGCTCCCGCGCACAAGCGTTCCGCGGACGCATCGCCGACGAGGTGCTGGACAACTTCGAACCCCTGGAGCTCAAGTGGGCCGAGTACTTCGACGCCCCCGACGGCCGCGTCTTCCTTGCGGAGGTGGACGGCGAGGCTGTGGGCATGGCCTACGGCGTGCCCGGCGAGCGCACTGAGCTGTGCAACCTCTACCTGCTCGAGGAGGCGGCCGGAAACGGCATATCCGAGCAACTCCTGGACGCGGTCGTGCGCCCAGGCGAGCCCGCGTTCTTGTGGGTGGCGGACTTCAACGAGCGCGCCCAGGCCTTCTACACCAAGCAGGGCTTCGCCTTCGACGGCGAGGAAACGCACCACGCGGGTGACGGCATCACCTTGAAGCGCATGGTGCGCGATTAGCTAGTTGATCGGGGTGGGCTCGATCTTCCACACGTCCTCGGCGTAGTCGCGGATCGTGCGGTCGGAGGAGAAGCGGCCGGACTCGCAGATGTTGATCCAGCACTTGCGGGCCCACTCGTCCGGGTCGGCGTAGTAGTCGGCGGCCATGCGGTCGCGGGCCTCGCGGTATGAGGCGAAATCGCCGAGCACGTAGTAGACGTCCTGCTCGCCGTAGCCGTTGTCTTCCAGCAGCGAGGCGCGGATGTCGTGGAAGACGCCGGTGCCGCGGTCGTCGAGGGTGCCGTCGACGAGCGCGTCGAGCGCACGCATGAGCCCCGGGGTCTGCTCGGCCACCTGGCGCGGGTTGTAGTGCGCCTTCAGCTCCGGCAGCTCCTCCTCGCGGGCGCCGAAGATGTAGGCGTTGTCCTCGCCGACCGCGTCGACGATCTCCACGTTCGCGCCGTCCATCGTGCCCAGGGTGAGCGCGCCGTTCATCATGAACTTCATGTTGGATGTGCCCGAGGCCTCCTTGCCGGCGGTGGAGATCTGCTCGGAGACGTCGGTGGCCGGGATGATCTGCTCGGCAGGCGAGACGTTGTAGTTTTCCACAAACACAACGTGGATGTACTTCGAGGCGACCGGGTCGTTGTTCACCAGCTCCGCGATGGTGTTGATGAGCTTGATGATGCCCTTGGCGGTGACGTAGCCGGGGGCGGCCTTCGCACCGAAGATGAAGGTGCGCTTCGGCACGTCGCGCTCGCCGTCGACCGTGATACGGAAGTACAGGTCCAGGATGTACAGGGCGTTCATCAACTGGCGCTTGTACTCGTGCAGGCGCTTGATCTGGGTGTCGTAGATGGAGTCCGGGTCGATCTCCACGCCCTGGCGCGCGGCGATCCACTCGGCGAAGTCGCGCTTGTTCGCGGACTTGATGTCGCGGAGTTCGTGCAGCACCTTTGGTTCGTCGACAAGCGGGCGCAGTTCCTTGAGCTTGTCCAAGTCGGTAACCCACGCGTCGGAGCCGGAGAGGCGGTCCAACAGCTCAGACAGGCGCGGGTTGCACATGCGCAGCCATCGGCGCGGGGTGACACCGTTGGTCTTGTTGTTGAAGCGCTCCGGGTACAGGCCGTGCCAGAAACCGAGGGTGTCGCGTTTGATGATCTCGGTGTGCAGCGCCGCCACACCGTTGACGGAGTAGGAGGCGTAGCAGGCGATCCACGCCATGTGCACACGCCCGTCGTGCACCGGGGAGTAGTGGTGGGCGGTCTCCGCGTCGATGCCGCGGGACTCCATGTCCAGGCGGTAGCGGCGGTCGATCTCCTCCACGATCTCCCAGATGCGCCAGAACAGCTGCTTGAAGATGGACTCCTCCCACGTCTCCAGCGCCTCCTGCAGCACCGTGTGGTTGGTGTAGGCGAACGTGTGGGTGGTCACCTCCCAGGCTTCGTCCCAGCCGAGGCCGTGCTCGTCCATGAGCAGTCGCATCAGCTCCGGGATGCCCAGCACCGGGTGGGTGTCGTTGAGCTGGATTGAGTTGTACTTGTGGAAGTCGCTCAGGTCGTCGCCGTGGGCGGCGCGGTAGTCGTCGATAAGCTCCTGCAGCGATGCGGAGCAGAAGAAGTACTGCTGGCGTACGCGCAGCAGCTTGCCGGCGTAGGTGGAGTCGTTGGGGTAGAGCACGCGCGTGATGTCGTGGACGGCCTCGCGCTCCAGGATCGCGTCGGCGAAGCGCTGGGAATTGAACGCGTCGTAGTCGAACTCGGCGATCGGGGAGGCGTCCCACAGGCGCAGCGTGCCCACGTTGTCGGTGCCGTAGCCGGTGATCGGCATGTCGTAGGGGATGGCGCGCACGTGCATGTCGTCGAACTTCACAATGCGCTGCTCGGAGCCGCGGCGGATGATGAAGGGGTAGAACGATTCCTTCCACGCGTCCGGGTGCTCGCGCTGGAAGCCGTCCTCGAACTCCTGGCGGAACAGCCCGTAGCGGTAGAGCAGGCCGTAGCCGGTCAGCGGGAAGTCCTGCTCGGCGGCGGAATCGAGGAAGCAGGCGGCCAGGCGCCCCAGGCCGCCGTTGCCGAGGGCGGCGTCGTGCTCGGCCTCCAAAACGTCCGAAAGCTCGAAGCCGTTCTCCTCGGCGATAGCCTTCGCCTTATCGACGAGCCCAAGGTTGGTCAGGTTATTCAGCAACGCCCGACCTTCCAGGAATTCCGCAGAAAAGTACGAGGCACGGCGGGTGGTCTTGTAGGTGTTGCGGGTTTTCGCCCAGTTGTCGGCGATCTGCTCGACGGTGGCGGCCGAAAGGCCCGTCCAGAACTTCTTCACCGTGGAGTCCTGCGGCGCGCGGCCGGAGAAGCTGCGGACGTGGCCCTCGACGGTCTGCTCGAATGCTGGCTGAGATGCAGTCATGTCTCCCGAGCGTACCGGCGCGCCGGGGTGCGTGCAGGTGACCGGATCGCGGCGTCTTGGCTCTGGCGCACAGATCGTCTAGCACGTCGTGCCGGCTGCTAGACGATTAAGAGATTTTTACCGAATGTCGAGACAATCGAACAGGGGAAATGTGGGCGCATATTGCGGATCGTCTAGCGGGCTTCGCTGGGCTGCTAGACGATCCGCGCGGCCTCGCTACTTGGCCAGGTACGTCAGCGCGGCGGTCAGGCCCGCGCGGGTGGAGGCGTCGATGGTGGGCTCGTACTCCGGCAGGAAGGTGGACATGTGGTTGACGGGCACGTCCTCGCCGACGCGGTCTTCCTCCACGGCCTTATCCCACACGTCGTGGGGTGTGCAGCCGACGAGCCAGAAGAAGTACGGCGCGCCGTAGGCCTGGCCGATGACGGGGAAGTCCTCGGAGACGGTCTTCGGGTCGGCAGTGACGGAGGCATCGCCGAAGACGCCGTCGAACTGCTCGCGCACGCGGGTGAACACTTCCTCGTCGTTGTCCAGCAGCTCGCCGTGGGCGAAAAAGGAGATCATGGGCTGGTCCAGCGAGCCAGACGCCAGCACCTCGGCGTGGACCACGCGCTTGATGGCGGAGTACACCTTTGCCTTGACCCGGTCGGAGTAGAAGCGGCAGTTGAGCACCAGCTCGGCCTCGCCCGGGATGATGTTGTTGGTGGTGCCGGCGTGCATGCTGGCCACGGTGACCACGGCGAAGTCCGCCGGATCCACCTCGCGGCCGACAATGGCCTGCAGGCGGGCGATGATCATTGCCGCGGTGTAGGTGGGGTCAATCGCGTTGTGCGGCATGGAGCCGTGGGCGGCCTGGCCGGGGATCTTGATGCGGATGGAGTCGCAGGCGGCGAACTGCGGGCCAGGCTTGGACATCACCTCGCCGGCGCGGCCCGGCATGACGTGCTGGCCGAAGACCACGTCCGGGGCAGGCACCTTCTCGGTCAGGCCGTTATCGGCCATGTCCTGGGCGCCGGCGCCGATCTCCTCGCCCGGCTGGAACAGGGCGATGAAGGTGCCGGACCAGTGCTCGCGGGTGTTGTCCAAAAAGTCGCACATGCTCAAAAGCGCGGTGGTGTGGATGTCGTGGCCGCAGGCGTGCATGGTGCCCACGGTCTGCCCGTCCGCGGTCTTGGCCACCTTGTGGGAGGCGTACGGCGCGCCGGTCTGCTCGGTCACCGGCAGGCCGTCGAAGTCCGCGCGGTGCATCACGGTCGGGCCCTCGCCGTTTTCGAAAATGGCGCAGATGCCGAACTTGCCGATCGGGGCGATGACTTCGCAGTCGAAGCGCGACAGCTCCATCATCAGGCGGCTGTAGGTCTCCTCCTCCTGCATGGACAGCTCCGGGTTGGCGTGCAGCAGCTCGTAGAGGCGGCGCTGCCACACCTCGTCCACGGAGTAGGAGCGCAAAATCTCGGAAATATTACTCAAAACTTCATCTCTCCAAATTTGGGTTATATCGCAATAGGTTGGGCGCCGGGGTGCATTCCTCGGCGATGCGCAAGGACGCGGCCACGTGGCCGTCGTTACGCAATGTGCGAAGGGCCGCGGTGGCGCGGTCGCGCATGTCGAACGGCGAGAGCGTATTTACGTAAATCTGCGTGCCGCCCTCGAAGCCGGCGAGGGTGGAGATGCGCCATTTCAGGTTGATGCGCCACGGCATGGGCACGTCCAGGTCCACGGGGCGGTAGTGCCATTCCTCGTTGGTGGCCACCTGTCCGCCGGTGGCGGCGTGCGCCGCGTGCAGCAGGTCGGACACCGCACGGACCTCTTCCTCCGTGTGCTCCCACGGCTCGCTGGCGCGCGACTTCGAGTACACCGTCATGGTGGGGTAGCGGTGGCCCACGCCGGCGGTGAGGATGGCGTGGTCGTTCTCCGCGATCACCAGGTTTTGGTAGAACGCGTGGTTGACACCCCAGTCGTTGTACAGGTTCAAATTCTGGCGCAGTTTCGCCGTTTCGGTCTCGGCATTGACGCCGCGTTCGTCGATGGCCACCAGCTGCTTGTGCAGGTGCTCGAACGACGCGCCGGCGGGCGAGAGCCAGTTTTGAAACACCACCACGTAGCGGGCGTAGGTGTGCTGCTCCACCAGGTCGCGCAGGGAATCCACGGTGAACGCGATGAAGCGGTAGTGCTCCTCCGGGGTCAGTGACCCGGAGCCGGCGAGCTGCGCTGAGTTCTCCGCCCCGTCCACGAAGTGGCGCCGGCCGATGATCACGTCGTGCCCGCCGCCGAAGTACGCCGGGGCAAGCTCGAGCAGCTCTTCGTCGGGCCTGTCCGGGTCCTGGCCCGCCGCAGCCAGGCGCGTGCGCACGGTTGCCAGCACATGCTCGCGCCCGGCGGGATCCGCCAGGTAGCGCTCCATGTGGACGCGGCGCGCCGTGGGCATCTCGTAGCCGTAGTTCTTCTGCCAGTAGTCGTAAGAGACAATCTCGAACAGGTTGGGCACCCGCCGAAATTCCGCGACCGTGTTGTCCAACTCGTCGGGCATGGCGTCGCGCAGGATGGCAAACCCGTCGCCGTCGGCGATGAGCCGCGACTTCTCGGGCGGGGTGCGCAGCTTGCGCGCTTCGCAGAAATTGCAGGTGTCCGTGTGCGCGCCGGGTGCAAGCGGCTCCGGCGGGGCGCCAGCTGCGGCCAGGGGCCGGTTGCCGCGCCCCGGCACCGTCCACACCTCCGTGCCGGAGAAGGGATTGACCTGCTTGAGCGTCCCGTCCGCCATGGTCCGCAGTGCAACGTGGTACGAGTGAGCTGGGTTCACGGCGGGGTTGGACATGCACGCAACCATACCGGTTAGCCTTACACGCATGTCTGTGATCCAATTCGACGTCCTCGTCCCGCCGACTGTCGCCGACGAGGTCAAAGAGGTCTTCCAACGCGCGCTCGACATCCTCGTGAACCGGGAGATGCTCACCGCGGGCACGGTGGAGATGGAGCAGGTGCTAATCGACGACTCCGTGCGCGCCCAGCTGGCCGAAACCTACGAGCGGGACCGGGGCGAAGATCCCGCGGAGGCCGAGGTGTTCCGCTACAGCATCACACCCGAAGGGGCGGACAGCCTCAACCGCCTGGCCATGGGCCTGTCGCGCATCCTCACCCCGAAGGTGGACCTGCCGAACGACCCAGTGATGTTGGAGGACCAGGACCGCTTCGAGTCGCCCTCGATCTACCCCTGGACCGTGGAAGTGTTGAGGTAGGCTACGGCAATCTCCGCGCCGGCCTGGGTGAGCTGCTCGCGCACGTCGTCAGTCTCCGCCAGCGTCACCGCGATGGTGCCCTCGCCCGGCTCCTCGTCAAAGCTTCCTGCGGCCACCGCGAACGCCGCACCGGCCCCGCGGGCTAGCTCGCCGACGACGGAGGCGACCTTGCCGGTGCCGGTCTGTCCGTCGAAGCGGCCCTCGCCGGTGATCACCAGGGCCGCGCCCTCGACCTGCTCCGCCAGCCCGTTGGAATCCGCCACCACGCGCGCGCCGGGCAGGATGTGCACGTGGGAGGCGTCCCCGTGGAGCATTGTGGACAGCCACGTGATACCGATGCCCACGCCTCCCGCAGCGCCCAGGCTCGGAGTTGCCGGGTCCACGTCCGCAACCTCGCACAAACGCGCCAGGCCCCGGTCGAGCACCTCGATGCCTTCTTCCGTTGCGCCCTTCTGCGGGCCGAACACGTGGGCCGCGCCCTGGGGGCCGGTGGCGGGCGCGGTGGTGTCGGTCAACAGAACCCACTCCACCGCGCCGGCGGGCACATTGACCTTCGCGGTGTCGAAGTTTGCCAGCTGCTCCAGCGCCCCGCCGCCGGGCTTGAGCTGGTAGCCGGCCTGGTCCAAGGGGTTGACGCCCAGGGCGACGAGGATGCCGGTGCCGCCGTCGATCGTTGCGGTGCCGCCGAGCCCCAGCACGATGCGCTCGGCGCCGCGGGTCTCGGCGTCCGCGATGAGCACGCCGGTGCCGTACGTGTCGCCGGTCAGCGGCACCGGCTCGTCCACCGCGGGCAGGCCGGAGGCCGCGGCGACGTCGATGTAGGCGGTCTTGCTCGGGGCGTGGAAGGTGTACTCCGCTTCGGTGAGGCGGCCGGCCGCGGTAGTCGTCGGCAAGCAAATGCGCTCGCCCTCGAACAACGACGAGGTGCCTTCGCCGCCATCGGCCATGGGGGTGAGCACGATCTGCGCGTCGCGGATGACGGAACGCACACCTTCGGCGAGCCATTCGGCGGCCTCGGCGGCGGTTGCGGTGGATTTGAAGGAGTCCGGCGCGACAACGATTTTGGGCGACGAAACTGCGTCGAGGGGAGAAACCATGGGGGAGAGTTTAGCTACCGGCCACGCGGGGCCGAATGGTGTTGTAAAGTTTGTCCGGTACACAATTCTGCATAGCTATAGATATCGGAGGCCACGCCCAATGAGCGCGATTGACCAAGAAGTTGCCGGCTACTACCAGAAACTGCTGGAGCGCAACGCGGGCGAGCCGGAGTTCCACCAGGCGGTTGCCGAAGTGCTGGATTCGCTGAAGATCGTGCTGGGCAAGGACCCGCACTACGCGGACTACGGCCTGATCGAGCGCCTCTGCGAGCCGGAGCGCCAGATCATCTTCCGCGTGCCCTGGCTGGACGACGACAACAATGTGCGCGTCAACCGCGGCTTCCGTGTCCAGTTCAACTCCGCGCTCGGCCCGTACAAGGGCGGGCTGCGCTTCCACCCGAGCGTGAACCTGGGCATCATCAAATTCCTCGGCTTCGAGCAGATCTTCAAAAACTCCCTGACCGGCCTGCCCATCGGCGGCGGCAAGGGCGGTTCCGACTTCGACCCGAAGGGCCGCTCCGACGGGGAGATCATGCGCTTTTGCCAGTCCTTCATGACGGAACTGTGGCGCCACATCGGCGAGTACCGTGACGTGCCCGCCGGCGACATCGGCGTGGGCGCCCGCGAGATCGGCTACCTGTTCGGCCAGTACCGCCGCCTGGTGGACCAGCACGAGTCCGGCGTGCTCACCGGCAAGGGGCTGACCTGGGGCGGCTCTCTGGTGCGCAAGGAGGCCACCGGTTACGGCAGCGTCTACTTCACCAACGAGATGATGAAGGCGAACGGTGACTCCATCGACGGCGCGAAGGTGATCGTCTCCGGCTCCGGCAATGTGGCGATCTACGCGATGAAGAAGGCGCAGGAGCTCGGCGCAACTGTGGTTGGCTTCTCCGATTCCTCCGGCTGGGTGGAAACCCCGAACGGCGTGGACATCGAGCTCGTCCAGGAGATCAAGGAGAAGCGCCGCGGGCGCGTGTCCGAGTACGTGGAGGAGGCCACCGGCGCGACCTTCCACAGCGACGGCTCCATCTGGGACCTGAAGGCGGACGTGGCGCTGCCGTGCGCGACGCAGAACGAGCTCAACGGCGACCATGCGCGCACCCTCGTTGACAACGGTGTGCGTTACGTCGCGGAGGGCGCGAACATGCCGTCCACCGCCGAAGCGGTGGAGGTATTCCGCGAGCGCGGCGTCTGCTTCGGCCCGGGCAAGGCCGCCAACGCCGGCGGTGTGGCCACCTCCGCGCTGGAGATGCAGCAGAACGCCTCGCGCGACTCCTGGTCCTTCGACTACACGGACGACCGCCTGCACCAGATCATGTCCAACATCTTCACGGTGGCCAAGGACACCGCAGAGGAATACGACCACGCAGGCGACTACGTCATCGGCGCAAATATCGCCGGTTTTAAAAAGGTTGCCGACGCGATGCTCGCCCAGGGCGTGATTTAACGTTTCAGCGGGTACGCTTAGGCACCATGTACCGCGTTTTTGAAGCCCTGGATGAGCTAGTTCAGACCCTGGAGCAGGCCTACGGCGTGCCCATGACCTCCAATTGCATGGTTCCCCGCAACGAGATGCTTGGGCTTCTCGACGACCTCCGCAACGCCCTGCCCGTCGACTTGGACGACGCGCAGGACGTGCTGGACAAGCAGGACGAGATCCTGCGCGGGGCGCAGGACCGCGCCGACATGCTCGTCGGCGACGCGGAGGAGGATGCCCGCCGCATCGTCTCCGACGCGCACTCCGAGTCCGAGTCGATGCTCTCCGACGCGCAGGCGCGCGCGACCAACCTGGTCACCGACGCGGAGGAAGAGTCCAACATGATGGTCACCCAGGCGCAGAACGTGGCCGAGATGACCGTGAACAACGCGCAGCGTGAGGCCGACAACATCGTCGAGTCCGGCAACGCGGAGTACCAGCGCACCGTGGACAAGGGCCTGGCGGAGCAGGAGCGCCTCATCTCCGAGTCCGAGGTCATGCGCCGCGCCGACGAGGAGGCGCACCGCCTGGTGGATGAGGCGACCACAGAGTCCAACCGCCTGCGCTCGGAGTGCGACGACTACGTCGATTCCAAGCTCGCCGAGTTTGAGGAGGGGCTGCGAAACGTGCTGCAGACCGTCTCCTCCGACCGCTCCGCGCTGCGTCGCGGTGCCGGCGCCGCTGGTGCTGCGGTTCGCGGCCGACGCGACGACTACTAACGGGTAGTCTGTTGCCGTTATGTCTACCAGTCCTTTCGTATTCGACGTCAGCGACGTCCTCGGCGGCGACGGCACCCCAGAGACGGTGACACAGACAGGCCCGTCCCCGTCGCGCATCGGCCCCGAGATGATTGCCATCCCGGCAGGGCGCGAGGTTGAAGTTGAGGCGACGCTGATCCCGCTGGGCTCCGGCGTGATGGTGGATGCCACCGCGACCGCGCAGCTTGAAGGCCAGTGCGTGCGCTGCTTAAAGGAGCTCACCCCGACCGAGACGCTGCGCATCTCCGAGGTGTTTTCCGCCTCCGACGACTTCATCACCGGCGACAGTGAGGAAGACGAGGACCAGGGGTCCGGTGACGAGATCCGCAAGGTTGTCGACGGCGCCGTGGATCTGGAGCAGGCGTTCGTGGACGAGGCCGGCATGAACTGGCCGTTCAACCCCACCTGCCAGCCGGAGTGTGAGGGCGACACTGACGTGCCCGCCCCGGACGCGGTCGAGGGCGAGGAGAACAACCTGGTCGACCCGCGCTGGGCCGACCTGGAGAAGTTCCTGTGAGCCGCTCGAAGAAGAACAAGGGCAACGCGGACGAGCTGTGGGAGCAGGCGTTTGACGCCGTCGACCACGCCCCGCTTATTGCGCACCTCGGCGTGGACATCGAGCGCGACAGCCTGAAGCTTGCGCTGACGCACCGCTCGTTCGCCAACGAGCACGGGCACCTGCCCAACAACGAGCGCTTAGAGTTCGTCGGCGACGCCGTGCTGGGTTTGTCCGTGGCCACCAAGCTGTTCGAGCTGTACCCGTCGCGCCCGGAGTCCGACCTGTCGCCGATGCGCGCGGCCATCGTCTCGCGCTACGGCCTGGCCGACATCGCCCGGGAGATCGACCTGGGCAAGCACGTGCTCATCGGCAAGGGCGAGGAACTCACCGGCGGCCGCGAGAAAGAGTCGATCCTCGCGGACACCACCGAGGCCATCTTCGGTGCGATCTACCTGCAGCATGGCTTTGAGCCGGCGCGCGATGTGATACTCAAGCTTTTCGACGAGAAGCTCCGCACCGCCACCGTGAACAAGAAGCACCACGACTGGAAGACCGACCTGCAGGTGCGCCTTGCCGAGCTGAAGCTGCCGGTGGCCGAGTACGTCTCCGAAGCGTCCGGCCCCGAGCACAACCAGACGTTCACCGCGCAGGCGCTGGTGGGCGGCGTTTCCCGCGGCACCGGCACCGGCCCGAACAAGAAGCTGGCGGAGCAGGAGGCGGCCCACCAGGCGGTGCTGTATCTGCGCGACCACGCAGCGGAGGCCGTGCGCGGCAATGCCTGAGCTGCCCGAGGTTGAGGTGGTGCGCCGCGGGCTGGACCAGCACGTGGTCGGCCGCACATTCCAGCGCGTGGAGGTGCTGCACCCCCGCGCCGCCCGCGGCAACACCGTGGACTTGGAGCAAACCCTGCCGGGTCTGACCATCACCGGCACCGGCCGCCGCGGCAAATACATGTGGTTCACGCTCAGCGACGGCGCAGCACTCCTCGTGCATTTGCGCATGAGCGGGCAGATGCTCGTCGCAAAGCATGGCACCGTAACATCGCCGCACCTGCGTATTCGCGCGGACATGGGGGAGGTGGAGCTAGATTTCGTGGACCAGCGCACCTTCGGATTCTGGCAGTACACGCAGCTTATCGACGGCATTCCGCAGCCCGCCGTCCACATCGCCCCCGACCCGTTCGAGGACGACTTCGACCTGCGCGAGACCGCGCGTGCGATGCGGCGCAGACGGTCGCCGCTGAAGAATGTCCTGCTGAACCAGGAGGTGGTCAGCGGCATCGGCTCCATCTACGCCGACGAGGCGATGTGGGCCGCGCGCCTGAAACCCTGGCGCAGCGCGAAAACCATGCGCCAGCGTGACGCGGAGGCCGTGCTGGACGCCTCGCGCGAGGTGATGGCCCGCTCGCTGGAGCAGGGCGGCACCAGCTTTGATTCGTTGTACGTCAACGTCAACGGCGCGTCCGGGTACTTCTCCCGCTCGCTCAACGCCTACGGGCAGGCGGGCAAGCCCTGCGCGCGATGTGGTGCCCCGATCGAGCGCGTGACGGTCGGCGGGCGCTCTAGTTACTTCTGCCCGGTCTGCCAAGTGCGCTAGCGCGCGAGTACGGTGGTGCGACATGGTTGATCAGTCAGCATTCAAAGACGCAATGAGCCAGCTGGCTGCCGCGGTGGCGATCGTGACCACCGGTTCCGCAACAGACCCGCACGGCACCACCGTCAGCGCGTTTATGTCCCTGTCGCTGGATCCGCCGATGGTGCTGGTGTCTCTGGACAAGAGGTCATCGCTGTTGGCGTTGTTGTCCGAAGGTGCGTCGATAGGCATTAATGTGCTCTCCACCGAGCAGAACCTGCTCGCGCGGCGCTTCGCCTCGAAGGGGGTGGACCGCTTCGCGGGGGTGGAGTGGCAGATGGCGGACGGCGCGCCGCAGCTGGCCGGCAACCACACCTGGGTGGCCGGGAGTGTGGCGCAGCGGATTGAGGCGGGCGACCCTGTGCTCGTGCTTGTCGACGTTGCCGCCGCCGACGTCAACACCAACTGCCCGCTGCTGTACTGGCAACGCGAGTTTGGCACCCACGGCGCGATTCAGCCTGGCGAGGTGTGCACACCAGAGGTGGAGGGGTAGCTCAAAGACCCGTCGTTGTGTGATGTGGGCAACCTGGCGATACACTGCCCGCCATGGAAACCGCTACCTCATTCGTCGAGGACACTCTCAACGGCGTGATCTGGAACGTCGTCCCCGTGTTCCTCGTCCTCGCCGGCGTCTACTTCGGCGTGCGCACACTGTTCGTTCAAATCCGCCTGTTCCCGGAGATGCTCAAGGCGGTCGCCGAAACCCCGAAGGGCAAGGACCGCGAGGGGCGCGACCTCGATGAAGAGTACGGCGGCCTGTCCGCATTCAAGGCCTTCACCATCTCCGCCGCCTCGCGTGTGGGCACCGGCAACATCGCCGGCGTGGCGCTGGCGATCTCCATCGGCGGGCCGGGCGCGGTGTTCTGGATGTGGATGCTGGCGTTGCTCGGCGGCGCAACCGCATTTGTGGAGTCCACCCTAGCGCAGCTGTGGAAGACCAAGGACGCCGAGGGCAACTACCACGGCGGCCCGGCCTACTACATGACGCGCGGCCTGGGCTGGAAGCCGCTGGCCGTGATCTTCTCCGCGTTCTTGGCCGTCACCTACGGCTTCGTCTACAACGCGATCCAGACCAACTCCATCGTCGAGGCGGTCGGCGGTTCCCTGGGCACCGACTCCGTCGCGCTCAAGGCCGTCGTCGCCGGCGTGATTGCTGTGCTGACCGCCTTGGTCATCTTCGGCGGCGTGACCCGCATCGCCTCCTGGACCCAGGTCATCGTGCCGTTCATGGCCGGTGCCTACATCCTCATCGGCCTGGCCGTGCTGGTGATCAACTGGCGCGAGATCCCGGGCATGATCGAGATGATCGTCGGCCACGCCTTGGGCCTCGAGCAGGTTGTCGGCGCTGGCGTCGGTGCCGCGTTCATGCAAGGCATGCGCCGCGGCCTGTTCTCCAACGAGGCCGGTATGGGCTCTGCCCCGAACGCCGCCGCCACCGCCACGGTGTCCCACCCCGTCAAGCAGGGCCTCGTGCAGACCCTCGGCGTCTACTTCGACACCCTGCTGGTCTGCTCCATCACCGCGTTCGTGGTGCTGCTCGGCCCGGCCGTAACCTACGGCCGCGATGACATCCAGGGCGCGTCGTTGACTCAGTCCGCGCTGGCTGACTCCGTCGGCGCATGGGGCGCGCACGCCATCACGTTCATCCTGTTCTTCCTGGCGTTCTCCTCCGTGATCGGCAACTACTACCTCGCACAGGCGAACCTGCAATACCTCACCGACTCGAAGACCGCGATGACGGTGTTCCGCCTGGTGGTCATCGGCTTTGTCATCTTCGGCGCGTTCGGCTCCGTTCCGCTGGTGTGGGCGCTTGGCGACACCATGGCCGGAATGCTTGCCATCTTCAACATCGTCGCCATCGTCCCGCTCGGTGGCGTGGCGCTGAAGCTGCTGAAGAACTTCAACGACCAGCGCCGCAAGGGCATCGACCCGGTGTTCCACCGCGAGATGCTGCCGGAGCTGAAGAACGTAGAGTACTGGGACGGCTCCGACCCGGTGACCCGCCGCAGCGCAGACGACCGCATCACTATCAGCGAGGGCAACGACGGGCGGTAGACAGCTGTAAATTCAGGTGCTATGAATCGGCCTGAGAAAACTACCCCCGCCCTGGTTTTTCTGCATGGAGTGAATAGCAAGGGGCCGGAGGCGCCTTCCTCTTCAAGATGGAAGGAAGGGCTTGCCCGAGGGCTTCACGCTGCGGGGTACCCGGGGTTAGAGGGCGTCAGCATCGTCGCGCCCTCCTATGCTGATCTCCTTAAAAAGCTCAACGGCGACCCTGACAAAGTCGACGCCCCGATTCCTCCGATAACGCAGCCGAAGCAGTCGTCCTCGGAGCGTCGCCAGAACAGAAGCGAGTTCGATTGGCGCATGGCTGCGATGGAGCGTCGTCTCGCCGACACAGCTGCTCTCGGACCTAAACCCCTAGCCAACGCTGCGGAAATGGCTGCTGCAGCGGCCTTCAGGTTCAATAAGTTCCGAGAAGCCAGCCATTACATGAACGATGACAAAGTTCGGCGCGATGTGCTTAACCGGGTTATCCGGCAGTTGCCGGCCGAGGGGTCAATTGTGGTTATCGGCCACAGCCTGGGCAGCGTGGTCGCGGCTGACTTGCTGCCCCGCATACCGCACAACCTCAAAATTGCAGGCATGGTCACCATTGGGAGCCCGCTGGCGCAGGGCAACTTTGATTTGAGCAAGCTCGAGACCAACCTCAAGGAACCGCCGACGAATCTCGCATGGTGGATTAACTTCTGGAGTCATTGGGATCCGGTTGCTGCTCTGCGCGGAGCCTCGTCAGTTGTGCCGTGGTTGCTGGATCTTCGCGTGTCGACCCCAGTTATTCCGCACTCTGCACACTCGTCACACGAGTACTTGAAACAAGAGCTCGTAGGTAAAGCAGTTGGATACGCACTATTCGGGGCGCAGTCGTCTGAGCTCGCGGTGATTGAAACAGGCGTGGATGTTCAGATGGACCACGAGGAAATGCTAGTTCTTGCGGGTCTACGTTTGTCGCACCTGATCCGGGAAAGCCTGAAGGGTGACACAAAAGAGCGACTCGGCGGAGCGCTCGCTGATACGCAGTTTCAGGTGATTAACGACCTCATTGCTAAACGCACAATGGAGCGACGCGCCATACCTGGTGGTCTTTCTGTTCTGCAGACGAATGAAGTTTGTGACCCCGACAACCTCAGCATTCCGGTGGTGCACTTGTTCCCGGACCGCGACCAAGCCGCGAAAGACCTCATCGCACTTGCCCTTCAGAATCCCCTCGCCCCATATGAGATCGAAGTCAAAGAATCAGTTCGTGTTGCGGCTATGCGACAGCTTGCAGCCGAAATGTTGCTGACACCGCAGCAAGGGGAGGACGCTTTCGACGCACTTGAAGAAGCTTCCAAGGCGTTGGCTGGTAAGACGCGGTTCATGAAGTGGGGACTACTGGGGGCTGGCGCGCTCGCCGTAGTTGCCTCGGGAGGAATTTTGCTGCCAGCTGCGTCAGGTCTGGCTGGGGCAGCGGCGGTTACAAGCGCACTGGCATCCTTTGGCCCCGGCGGCATGGTGGGAGGCCTTCTCACCGCCGGAGCCCTCGTTTCTGCTGGGTCAGGGACTATTGCAGTGGGGATGATGACCGCAGGCAGTACCGCAGAGGAATTCGAGGGAGTAATCTACATTCAATTGGCCCGGCTGATTCTGCGGAAAACATGGAGAATGCCGTGCGATGAGTCAGTGTGGCACGTGTGGACTGAATCGGAGCGTGACCTTATTCGCCTACGGTCGAAGCTTGAACGGTTCAGCGATAAAAATGCGCCGAGGCTAAAGGACACGGATCGGAAGCTCGCCGCGGTGCGGAAAGCGATTCGCTACGCGGAAGAGAAGGGACTCAGCCCGCAGACGGGTTAAACCCCGCTACGCTTGGGTGGCATGGCAGAGACACGCATGACCGCCCACGTCCGCGGCACCGTCCAGGGGGTCGGGTTTCGCTGGTGGACCCGCTCCCGCGCCCTTGAGCTGGGATTGGCTGGCTACGCGAAGAACCTTTCTGATGGCAGGGTAGAGGTGGTTGCGGAGGGGGCCGAAGGTGACGTCGAGAAGCTGAAAGCCCTTCTTGAAGAGCAGCCTTCGACGGCGAAGCGCCCGGGCAATGTGGAGCACGTTCAGGCGCAGTTCGGGGAGCCCAAGGGCGCGGAGGGGTTTGAGGAGCGATGAAGAAGCGAATTGCGGCAACCGCTGCGGCAGTGGCACTTGCAGCGGTCCCGGCATCCGCGCAAGCGCAGGACTTATCTTCCAGCTTCGCGTCTATGAGCAGCCTGCCTAACAGGCAATACGATCCCGGTCTACCGTGGGACGTGGCGGAAGCATCGCGAGCGAAGACCTACCGCAACATCAACTTCTACCGCTTCCAAAACGGCCGCCTGCCGTGGCTGCGAAGCGGCCAGTTGGACGCGCAGGCGCAGGCGTGGGCCGAGGAGCTCAGCCGCACGAACAGCTTCCGCCACTCGGACGCCAACGTGTACGAAAACATCGCGTTCAGCTCGCATAGCCCGGAGGCGGCGTTTGAGCAGTGGCGCACCTCGCCGGGGCACAACCGCAACATGCTGTCCAACGCGCGTGCGGTGGGCATCGGTGCGGCCCACGGCTACGCGGCGGGGCACGGTTGGGGCTACATCGTGGTCATGCAGGCGCGTTAGCCAACGCGCGGTAACATCCACAAAATGCACCTGAAATCGCTGACGCTCAAAGGATTCAAGTCCTTCGCGTCGGCGACGACGATGAAATTCGAGCCCGGCATTTGCGCCGTGGTGGGGCCCAACGGCTCCGGCAAGTCCAACGTGGTGGATGCGCTCGCGTGGGTGATGGGCGAGCAGGGCGCGAAAAACCTGCGCGGCGGGAAGATGGAAGACGTCATCTTCGCCGGCGCGGGCGGACGCAAGCCGCTCGGGCGCGCGGAGGTCACCCTCACTTTCGACAACACGGACAAGCGCCTGCCCATCGACTACACAGATGTGGCCATTACCCGCCGCATG
The DNA here is from genome assembly GCF_013978595.1 of Corynebacterium haematomassiliense. Taxonomy (GTDB): domain Bacteria; phylum Actinomycetota; class Actinomycetes; order Mycobacteriales; family Mycobacteriaceae; genus Corynebacterium; species Corynebacterium lehmanniae. The sequence continues at coordinate 846,684 of NZ_JACDTZ010000001.1, read as the reverse complement.
TTCCGCGACGGCGCGAGCGAGTACGAGATCAACGGCTCGAAAGCGCGCCTGATGGACATCCAGGAGCTGTTGTCCGATTCCGGCATCGGCCGCGAAATGCACATCATTGTCGGCCAGGGCAAGCTCTCTGAGATCCTGGATTCGCGCCCGGAGGAGCGCCGCGCGTTCATCGAGGAGGCCGCGGGTGTGCTCAAGCACCGCCGTCGCAAGGAGAAGGCGCAGCGCAAGCTCACCGGCATGCAGGCGAACCTGGACCGCCTCACCGACCTCACCGATGAGCTGGGCAAGCAGCTCAAACCCCTGGCACGCCAGGCAGAGGCCGCCAAGCGTGGCGCTGCGGTGCAGGCGGAGTTGCGCGACGCGAAGCTCAAGCTCGCCGGCGACCAGGTGGTGCGGTTACGCGCGAAGTACGCCGACGCCGAGCGCGCCGCCGAGATGCTGGCTGAGCAGGTGGAGACCGTCACCGCGACGCTGGAGACTGCGGTGGAGGAGCAGGAGGCCGTGGAGGCGCGTCAGCAAGAACTGCAGCCGCAGGCCCAGGAGGCGCAGCAGCTGTGGTTTGCGTTGTCCACGCTGGCTGAGCGGGTGAGCGCGACCCAGCGCATCGCGTCGGAACGCGCCCGCAGTTCCAACTCGTTCGCGCCCTACGCCGGTCAGGATCCGGAGGACCTGGAGGCGAGGGCTTCGCTTGCCGACGAACGCTACGCCGAGGCCCTCGAAGCCGCCGGGGAGGCTGCCGAGAAGCTCGAGACCATCCGCGAGGAAGTTGCCGAGCGGCAGGAGGCATTCGACGCCGCCGAGCGCGAGCACATGGCGCAGGTGCGCGCGATCGCGGACCGCCGTGAGGGTGTTGTGCGCCTGATCGCGCAGGAGGAATCCCAGGCAGCGGCCGTGGAGGCAGCCGAGGACGAGGTGCGCCGCCTGGAGGAGACGCTCGCGGAGACGAAGCGGCGCGCCCGCGAGGCCGATGCGGAGGTCGCGTCCGTCGAGGAGCGCATCGCGGGCTTCGGCTCGGAGCGCTCGCCTCTCGACGACGCATTCGCCCGCGCCCACACCGAATCCGACGCCGCCGACAAGCGCCTGGACCAGCTGCGGGCGAAGCAGCGCGAGCACGAGCGGGCGGTGGCAACCCTGCAGTCGCGCATCGACACCCTGGCGGAGCAGGCGCCGAAGCGTTCGGCGGAGGACGTGCTGGAAGGCTTTACCGCGCTTGCGGGCTTAGTCACCGTGGAGCCCGGGCTAGACCGCGCGCTTGCCGCCGCACTCGGCGAGCACGCTGAGGCACTTGCGGGTGAGGTCTCCGACGACGCGGTCGGCGCGCTGGAGTCGGCCGCGCGCACCGTGGTGGTGGACGCGCGCGGCGGGTCGTCGTGGCGCCTGGACACCGACGGCGAGATGGACTGGCTGCTCGACCACATCACACTTGACCCCTGCGTGACCGGCCCGGTCACGCGCTTGCTCGCGGACGTGGTGGTGGCGGACGATCTCGCCGCCGCACGCGCCGCGGTGGAGCAGGATCCGCGCCTGCGCGCCGTGACGCCTGCAGGCGTGCTCGTGGGCGAAGGGTGGGTCGCCGCCGGCACGGGGCAGACCTCCACGGTGGAGGTCTCCGCCCGCATCGAGGCAGCGAAGTCCGAGTTGGCCGAAGCACAACAGCTGCTCGAGGAGCTCGCGGGCACCCTCGAAGGCGCAACCGTCGCGGCCGACGAGGCCCGCGTGAGCGCCGCGTCCGCCAAGGCCGCGCTGCGCGAGCACGACACCGAGGTGGAATCCTGGCGCCGCGACCTCGCCCGACTGGTCAAACAGGCCGAGGCGAACAAGTCAGAGCACGAGCGCGCGGCAGCAAGGGCGAACGACGCGGACGCGCGCCTGGCGCAGCGCAAGGCCGAGCTGGAGGAGACGCGCGACCGCCTCACCCGCGTGGACACGGACGTCGCCGAGTCGCCGGAGGAGCCGTCGACGGAGCAGCGCGACCAGGCCAGAAACGCGCTCAACCACGCTAAGTCGCTGGAAATGGAGGCCACGCTCGCCTCGCGCACCGCGCAGCAGCGTGCGGAAGCGGAGGCTGGCAAGGGCGATGCGTTGCGCCGGCAGGCGGAGCAGGAGCGGCAGGCGAAGGCCCGCCATGAGGCGGCGATGGCTCGCCGGAGGGCGGAAGGGGAGCTGGCCAGTGCCGTCGAGAAGCACGCGCGCGACCTGGCAGCCCGCATCGAGGACGCGCTCGCCCGCGCCACCGCCCAGCGTGACGAGCTGAACGCGCAGGTCAGCTCACTGCAGGGCAAGGTGCAGCAGGCGCGCCAGCAGGTGGGCGCCACCCGCCAGCAGCTCGCGCGGCTGACGGACAATGCGCACCAGTCCGACATCGCACGCTCGCAGGCGCAGGTGCGCATCGACGAGGCGGAGGCCAACATCCCCTCCTCGCTGGGCATCGCGGTGTCCGACCTGCTCGCGGAATACACCCCGGGCGAGGACTTCGACCGCGAGGCGGAGCAGAAGCGGCTCAAGCAGGCGGAGAAGGACCTGCGCGCACTGGGCAAGGTCAACCCGCTGGCGCTGGAGGAGTTCAAGGCGCTGGAGGAACGCTACACGTTCTTGAGCACCCAGCTCGACGACGTGATCCAGGCCCGCAAGGACCTCACGAACGTGATCGAGGACGTGGACGCGCAGATCCTGCAGCTGTTCACCGACGCGTGGGCGGACGTGGAGGCCGAGTTCCCGCGCGTGTTCCAGACCCTGTTCCCCGGCGGCGAGGCGCGCCTCGTGCTTACCGAGCCGGATGACATGCTCGCCACCGGCATCGAGATCGAGGCCCGCCCGCCGGGCAAGCGAGTCAAGCGTCTGTCCTTGCTTTCCGGCGGCGAGAAGTCGCTGACGGCGCTTGCCTTCCTGGTGGCGATCTTCCGCGCGCGCCCCAGCCCGTTCTACGTGCTCGACGAGGTCGAGGCAGCACTCGACGACGTCAACCTCCGCCGACTCATCGCCCTGTTAGAGGAGCTGCGGCAGGATTCCCAGCTCATCGTGATCACGCACCAGAAGCCCACCATGGACGTGGCGAACGTGCTCTACGGCGTGACCATGCGCGGCGACGGTGTCACCCGCGTGCTCTCGCAGCGCATGCAACCTGCCGGGGCTGCGCCCGCAGTGTAATATCATCCGAAAGTTGGAGAAAGGATGACTATGTCTGTATCGCGTACCTCGGCGGTGGTAGGTGTTTTCGCACTGGCTCTCGTAGTTGGCGGATGCTCCACCTCAGCGGACCTGGACGGCACCTACGCCAAGGTTGAATCAGCTGGTGAGGAGAGTCTGACCAGTACCCTCACCATCGACGGGGGCGACTGCACGCTGCACCACGTCGCCGAGCCCGAAAATGTGGAGGCTGACGAGTCGTGCACCGTCGATGAGGATAACCTCATCTTCACCGCGGATGGCGCGGAAACACGGTTACCGGTCACTCAATCGGACAATGGGGACTTGCGGATCGGACTTGGTGACGGGGAGCTCTACCAAAAGAGCCACTAGGGCCTTCTTGATGCCCGTCCCCGCGTGATGTCGGCGGTGCTGGCACACTAGAGCGCATGGATCTCAATGCTTTAGTGAACAGCACTGCGTTTTGGATTGTTCTCGCAGTCATCGTCATTGCGCTGATCCTCATCGGCGTTGTCGTCGCCGGTAAGAAGCGCAGGGAATCGAAGACCATCTCCTTTGACAAGGTCGAAGAGCCCAAGGAGCTGACCCAGCAGGAGAAGTCGGGCAACTACCAGGCCAAGGGCGGCTTCAACTTCGCACAGGCGGACGCGCAACCGAAGCAGCCGGAGCCGGTTCGCCGTGAGAAGCCCGCGCCGAAGCAGGAAGCAGCCGCGGCTTTTGTCCCTCCGAAGCAGGAGGAAGAGGAGACCGTGGTCGAACGCGCAATTTCGCGTGACGACGAACCACAGGTCCCCACCGAAACCACCCAGCCCGCGAAGGCTGAGTCGGAGGCGCCGGTGGAGCAGCCGGTGGAGCCCTCTGAACTGGTTGCGGAGGAAAAGCCAGTTGCACCCGCGGAACCGGCCGAGCCCGTGGAACCCGCTGAGCCCGTCGAACCTGTCGAGCCCGTCGAACCGGCTGAGCCCGTGGAACAGGTTGACGAGGTCGAGGCGGAGCCCGTCGATAAGCAGACTGCTGCTGAGGCTGAGGCCGAGGAAGCCGCGGCGGCTGCGGCGGCCGCGCAGGAGAGTGCGGACGAGGCGCGCCAGGACGGTGCCGAGGTCTCCGAGGACGCCGTCGTTGTAGAGGCGCCGACGGAGGAGCCGCTGGACGACATCGCGCCGGCCGCCGGCCGCATGGGCAAGCTGCGCGGGCGCCTGTCGCGCTCCCAGAACGCGATCGGCCAGGGGCTGCTCGGCATCCTCACCGCGGGCGACCTGGACGAGGACGCCTGGGAGGAGATCGAGGACACGCTGATCATGGCGGACCTCGGCGCCGAGCTGACCATGAAGGTCACCGACTCGCTGCGCGAGAAGATCGCCGAGCGCGGCGTGGAGACCGAGGACCAGGCCCGCGCGATGCTGCGCGAGACGCTCATCGAGGCCGCGCGCCCGGAGATGGACCGCTCCATCAAGGCGATGCCGAACGACGGCAAGCCGGCCGTGATCCTGGTCGTCGGCGTGAACGGCACCGGCAAGACCACCACCACCGGCAAGCTCGCGCGTGTGCTGGTGTCCATGGGCCACTCCGTGGTCCTCGGCGCGGCCGACACCTTCCGCGCGGCCGCCGCGGATCAGCTGGAGACCTGGGGCAAGCGCGTCGGCGCCTCCACCGTGCGCGGCAAGGAGGGGGCGGACCCGGCGTCCGTCGCCTTCGACGCCGTGGCCACCGGCGTGTCCGAGGGCGCGGACGTCGTGCTCGTGGACACCGCGGGCCGCCTGCACACCTCCACAGGCCTGATGGACCAGCTGGGCAAGGTCAAGCGCGTGGTGGAAAAGAAGAGCAACGTCGACGAGGTCCTGCTGGTGCTGGACGCCACCGTCGGCCAGAACGGCATCATGCAGGCGCGCGTGTTCCGCGACGTCGTGGACATCACCGGCGTGGTGCTGACCAAGCTCGACGGCACCGCGAAGGGCGGCATCGTCTTCCAGGTGCAGGAGGAGCTCGGCGTGCCCGTCAAGCTCGTCGGCCTGGGCGAGGGCGCGGACGACCTCGCGCCGTTTGAGGTGGAAAGCTTCGTCGACGCGTTGCTCGGCTAAGCATTTGCCTATCGACGCCCACGCGCCCCGGCTGACGGCACAGTGATGTGCTAGTCGCCCGGGGCGCGCGCTAGTCTTGTGGGGATTATTTTCCGCTAGCAGCACAAGGGAGCGTGCACACCGTGTTCGAGTCACTGTCCGACCGCCTCCAATCAGCCCTCGGTGGCCTGCGCGGCAAGGGCAAGCTCACCGAGGAAGACATCAACGCCACCGCGCGCGAGATCCGTCTCGCCCTGCTTGAGGCGGACGTCTCGCTCACCGTCGTGCGCGCGTTTATCAAGCGCGTCAAGGAGCGCGCGCTCGGCGCCGATGTCTCAGCGGCGCTGAACCCTGCGCAGCAGGTGATCAAGATCGTCGACGAGGAGCTGACTAACATCCTCGGCGGCGAAACGCGCCGGCTGAACATGGCGAAGAACCCGCCGACCGTGATCATGCTGGCCGGTCTGCAGGGCGCCGGTAAGACGACGCTGGCCGGCAAGCTGGCACACCACCTGGCCAAGCAGGGCCACACCCCGATGCTGGTGGCCTGCGACCTGCAGCGCCCGGGCGCGGTGCAGCAGCTGCAGATCGTCGGCGAGCGCGCCGGCGTGCCCACCTTCGCACCGGATCCGGGCACGTCCCTGGATTCCTATGAGCACGAGATGGGCACCTCCCACGGCGACCCGGTCGCCGTGGCGCAGCAGGGCATCGAGCACGCCAAGCACCACAAGAACGACGTGGTCATCATCGATACCGCGGGTCGCCTCGGCATCGACGAGACGCTGATGACCCAGGCGCGCAACATCCGCGACGCCGTCAACCCCGACGAGGTCCTCTTCGTCATCGATGCCATGATCGGCCAGGACGCGGTGAAGACCGCCGAGGCGTTCGCCCAGGGCGTAGATTTCACCGGCGTGGTGCTGACCAAGCTCGACGGCGACGCCCGCGGCGGTGCGGCTCTGTCCATCCGTGAGGTCACCGGCAAGCCGATCCTGTACGCGTCGACAGGCGAGAAGCTCGAGGACTTCGACGTCTTCCACCCGGAGCGCATGTCCAGCCGCATCCTCGGCATGGGCGATCTGCTCTCTCTGATCGAGCAGGCCGAGGCGACCTACAACGAGCAGGACGCCGAGGCTGCCGCGAACAAGCTCACGTCCGGCGAGCTGACCCTGGAGGACTTCCTGGACCAGCTGCTGATGATCCGCCGCATGGGGCCCATCGGCAACCTGCTGAAGATGATGCCGGGCGGCAAGCAGATGAACCAGATGGCCGACATGGTCGACGAGAAGCAGCTCGACCGCATCCAGGCCATCATCCGCGGCATGACGCCCGAGGAGCGCCAGGACCCGAAGATCCTCAACGCTTCCCGACGCAAGCGCATCGCCAACGGCTCCGGCGTGAAAGTCTCCGACGTCAACCAGCTCGTCGACCGCTTCTTCGAAGCCAAGAAGATGATGGGACAGATGGCCAGCCAGTTCGGCCTGCCGGGCATGCCGGGCATGGGCGGCGGCCGATCCGCCACGAAGAAGAAGCCGAAGGGCCGCAAGGGCAAGAACGGCAAGCGCAAGGCGCCGAAGCGCGGAGGCGGCATGCCCAAGATGCCGGGCATGCCGGGCATGGGCGGCGGTATGCCGGGGATGCCCGGTGGGATGCCGGATCCGAAGGAGCTGGAGAAGCTCCAGGAGCAGCTGCCCGCAGGCATGCAGGGCATGGACCTGAACAACCTGGACTTCAACGAGGCGATGAAGCGCATGCAGAAGGGCAAGTTCTTCTAAGCCGCGCCGCGGTCTGCCCGGGCGTTGTTGCCAACCGGCGGCACTCTCCCGCAGACCCCGAGCGGAGGACCCCTAGTATGGCCAGTTTTCGGCCGTACTAGGGGTTTCTCGCTCTGGTTCTGTGGGGTGGGGCTCCGGCGGCGGGGCTCGGCGGTGGGGCTGTGGGCGTGGGTGGGGCTCCGGGGCATAGACCCTGGGAGGCAAAGCCTGGGATCGCGCAAAAATCGCGCGTTGCCAGGGTCTTGATCCCAGGGTATGCGCGCCGGGGAGGGGGACGAGCGTGCGGGGACGAGCGCGCGGTGACGGGGAACGAGCGGGCCGAACCGCTGGGGAGCCGACGCGAGCGCCCCGAACGAGGGGGGCTACGGGGTGGCCGGAGGGGCGTCGAGAAGCGAAAGCTCCTCGAAGATCGGCGCGAGGCGCTCCCACAGAACCGGAGCCAGCGACTCGGCGTAGGCGTTGGAGATGTGGTTTTGGTCGCGGTAGATGTACACGTTGCCGATCTGCGGTGGGCACAGACCGTCCACGCAGTACCAGCTGGCGGTGTCGAGTTCCCACTGCGCGAAGGCGGCGTCGATCAGCTCCGCCGCCGGGTCCTCGGGAGCGTAGACCATGTCCGCGGCCATGGAGCAGTCGTGCTCGGAGTAGCCCGCCACGATGCACAGGTTCGGGTCCATTGGCTCGCCGGTGGGGGTGAACATCCACGGGTTGTCGCGCAGGCCCACGAACGGGATGCCTAGCTCGGCCAGGCGCTGCCAGAGGTTGGCGTAGGCTTCCGGCACGTAGTCGGCGGAGACGCGGCCGTCGCCGGCGTGGCCCGCGGGGCGGGTGGAGGTGGAGATGACCATGGCGGGCTGCAGGTTGATGATCTCCTGCATGGCGTTTTCGCCCCACTCGGCGCACTCGGGGGAGACGATCTCGTTGGCCGGATCCAGAGGCCCGCCGACAACCAGCGGGCATTCCTGGCGCACGAAGGTGGCGACCTTGAAGTGGTGCTCCTTGCCCAGTTTGTCCAGGGGGACGATAAACGGCTCGATGTGGGAGCCGCCGGCGAGCACGACCGTCGTCTCCGCCGCGAGGTCGCCGTAGGTGCAGTCAGGGCCCGGCATGGCGTCGGGGGCTTCGGGGAGGAAGATCATGCAGTCGTCGAGCCCGATGGGCGGGAACACGCCGGCGATGAGGTTCGGGTTTGGCTGCGGTTTCACGTTCGGCACTTGCGCGCCTTGGATGGCGCGGGCGCCGGGGTAGTTGACCGGGTCGAGGGCCTTTTCCGCGCTGTCGACGCGGTTGTCCCAGTACGGCTGCACGGCCAGCGCCACGGCAAAAAGCGCTGTCGCCAGCACGCCACCTACCGCACGCGCGGCACCGGGCAAGGTGCGTAGCGACGCTCTCGCGTCCGCCACCGGATGGTCGTCGCCACGCGGGCGCGGGCGGTGCTGGCGCAGCGGGTCCTCCACGAGCGTGTGGGTGACGTGTGCCAGGCACAGCGACACCACGATGACAAGTGCGCCCAGCCAGGCCGGAGGGGTGTCGTAGCCGCCGATGACGGTGACGATGATCAAAAGCGGCCAGTGCCACAGGTACAGCGAGTAGGCCACGCTGCCTAGCCAGGTCATCGGGGCGGAGGCGAGCACCCTGGACACGCCGTTGGCGTTGCCGGAGAGGATCACCAGCGCCGCACCGGTGAGCGGGATCAGGGCGACGGGGCCGGGGAAGGCCAGCGAGGTGGGCACGATCAGACCGGTGACGGCGATGAGCACCACGCCGAGCAGCGCGGTGAGCCACGCGGTGGTCTGCGGTAGGAACCGGTTCCTCGGCACGAACGCCAGCAGCGCGCCGAGGGAGAGCTCCCACGCGCGGGAGAACGTGGAGTAGTAGTTCTCGCCGGTGCCCTCCAGCCCGAAACGAGAGGCCCAGGCGAACGACGCCACGGTGATCACAGCCAGCAGCGCAATCGCGGCGCGGCGGGCGTGCTCAGGCTTCGCGTGCAGCTTCACGACGGCCACGGCAACGACCCAGCCCATAAGAATGCCGAAGACGTAGAACTGCCCCTGCACGGACATGGACCATAGGTGCTGCAGGGGAGAGGTCTCCTGGCTGGCCGCGGCGTAGTCCGCGTTCTGCGCCATCAGCTCCCAGTTTTGGAAGTACAGCATCGACGCGGTGACCTGGCGCGACAGCTCCACGCCCATCAGTTCCGGGGTGAACGCCATGACCAGGCCGACGACTGCAACCACCACCAGCGCGAGCGCTGGCACCAGCCTGCGGATTGTGCGCCACAGTGGCCACCACGGATTCAGGTTCGGGTTCGGGCGCAGCGCGTAGCGCAGCTGGCCGCCGAGGAAAAAGTAGCCGGACAGCAGCAGGAACACATCAACGCCGCCGGAGACGCGGCCGACGAACACGTGGAAGATCACCACGAGCGCGATCGCGAACCCGCGCAGTCCGTCCAGGTCGACGCGGTAGACGGTGGAGCCCTTCGTCGGCTGTGGTGGGTGCCCTGCCGTCGTACTCAACCGTTTCTCCAAACCGTCTTGTCGTGTGTGCTTCTGTGCTGTGCCGACTATCGTCACAAGCGGTTAAGGACAATACCGTTCCGTGTTCGCGAGACCGAACCAGACTCGCGCGGGCATGACCGGGCAAAAGCGGACGCGTGTTTTGGAGCCTGGCCAAAGCGCGCGTAAGGTATCACGGGTTGTCCGGCGTGTTTGTTCGCCAGGCACGACAAGTCCATAACTGCGTACGCGCCGGATCCGTCTTGCCCGTGCTTTAAAGCACGGGAGGTCGCCCGGCCAGGCACGCGCAGGGTAAATAAGAAGGGTTGAACCGGCTCGTCGATAAGTGGCGAGTGTCTGCACTGCCCAGTGACCTAAAGGAAGTACACCATGGCTGTAAAGATCAAGCTGCAGCGCGTTGGCAAGATCCGCAACGCGCAGTACCGCGTCGTCATCGCTGACGCCCGCACCCGCCGCGACGGTGCCGTTATCGAGAACATCGGCATCTACCACCCGAAGGAAGAGCCGTCGCTCATCCGCATCGATTCCGAGCGCGCTCAGTACTGGCTGGGTGTCGGCGCGCAGCCGACCGAGCCGGTGCTGGCACTGCTGAAGGTGACCGGCGATTGGCAGAAGCACAAGGGCCTCGACGGCGCCGAGGGCACCCTGAAGGTGGCCGAGGAGAAGCCGTCCAAGCTCGACCTGTTCAACCAGGCTCTGGAGGAGGCCAAGAACGGCCCGACCGCCGAGGCCATCACCGAGAAGCGCAAGAAGGCCAAGGAAGAGGCTGAGGCAAAGGAGGCCGCTGAGGCCGCCGCTGCCGCCGAGGCTGAGGCTGCTGAGGCTGAGGGCGAGTCCGCAGAGGCTGAGTCCGAGGCTTCCGAGGACGCTCCGGCTGAGGAGAACTAAGCACTCTTCGCTTATCGACGCCACCCCCGTTCCCGCACATTGCGCGCGGAACGGGGGTTTCGTGTTGGTGGATGAGCTTTTACTATCCGCAGTCCCAGCCGAAGATGACCCGGTCGAAGTTGCGTGCGGCGAGATCGTCAGGGTGGATGAAGAAATTGCCGCAGCCGCAGTCGCCAAACATCAGATTGCCGTCGTGACTTACAGATGCAAGCGACACGCGCGGGTCTCCGGGTGTCAGAATGCAGTCATTGATCCACTGGGAGTATCCCCCGAGCCGGGTGCTGTCCTTCCAAAAGTATGGTGCTGGCTGTAGTAGCTGGTCAGCTGAGGGGTCGAGAACGAATCCTTCTTGTTCCGCCTGTGCGACAGCGGAATCAAACATAGCTTGAAGTTCGCTTTTGTCATCTGTCCACGCTCGCGTCGTGCAAATTTCTTCTTGATCCCCGATTACTCTGCGTGACACGATCCGCCCACGGAATACATGTAGTGTTTGCAGATCGCTGTCTCTTCTAAGAAGGACGTGGGGTTTGTGGGGTGAAAAAGCGTAAGTGTTGAATTCTTTGGACCCTAGAGTCACAAATTGTTCGGTGCGCACACCAGAAATAGTGGTGGCCTCGAGCGGATCAATCGCGGGGTGATCACCAGAATCCAGGACACTTTCGGGCACCTCACCAACGTGCGGTTCCGTCGTGTCCGGAAGGTATCGAGCGTTTTGAGTTGGCTCGGGGTTCGATGGTTCTCTCACCGTATCCCGGTAATTATCGCCCCACATGTCATCATCTGAGACAAACAGTTGAAGTATTCCGGTGGTTGGAAAACCAGGGAGAGGATCGAATTCTGAAAAATTGAACTGAGCGATGAAGTACATAGGCTCACCACTGCGATACGGGTACGGCGCGTATTCGGGGAGGTACGGGGTCCCACACACCTTGGAGGTTGTGGGGCTATCCGGACGTTCGCTGGCCTCGAACCGGATTGAGGGGCGTGTAGTGAATTCGTCGAAGGGATACTTCAAATCATTGGAGGTGCCGGTTGGGCCTTCGTAGATCCTCATACTGTCGCAGTGTAAGCAGATTGTGCGCTGATAGTCTTGGCTCCCATGGAGCTGCAGATCGGCCGCGTGGTCAAGTCCCACGGCGTGAAAGGTGAAGTTGCCGTCGAGTTGCTGGCGGACGAGTCGGAGGAGCACATCGTCGTCGGCGCTGTGCTGACCGGCCGCCAGGCGGGCAAGGAGCGGGAGCTGACCGTGAAGACGGTGCGCCCGCACCAGAAGCGCCTGCTGGTCAGCTTCGAGGAGGTGCCGGACCGCACTGCCGCTGACAGCCTGCGCGGCATGAAGTTCTTCGCCGAGCCGCTGGAGCGTGAGGAGGACTCGGACGAGTACTACAACCACGAGCTCATCGGCCTGAAGGTGCGCCACGACGGCGCTGAGGTCGGCGAGGTCACCGGCGTGATGGACGCGCCGAACCGGAAGATCCTGGAGATCGACTACAAGGGCAAGGACGTCATGGTCCCGTTTGTGATGGACTTCGTCCCGGAGCTCGACACGGATGCGGGCTACCTCACCATCACCCCGCCCGAGGGCCTGCTGGATGTCTAAGCTGCGCCTCGACGTTGTCACCATCTTCCCCGAGTACCTCGACCCGCTGCGCCACGCGCTGCTGGGCAGGGCGATCGAGCAGGGGATCCTGTCGGTCGGTGTGCACGACCTGCGCGACTGGGCCCCCGGCAACCACAAGTCCGTGGACGCCCCGCCGCTGGGCGGGGGGCCGGGCATGGTGATGAAGCCGGAGGTGTGGGGGCCTGCGCTTGACGACGTCGCCAAAGGCCGCCCCGGAACATCCCTCGACACCGCGGCCGCGCACCGCAACGACAAGCTGCGCCACGACGACGTGCACGAGGTGGCACCCCGTCCGTACGAGGGCGGCGAGGACAGCGGCAAGCCGCTGCTGCTCGTGCCCACCCCAGCGGGCAAGCCCTTCACCCAGCAGGATGCGCAGGCGTGGTCGCGCGAGGAGCACATTGTGTTCGCCTGCGGGCGCTACGAGGGCATCGATCAGCGAGTCTTCGAGGACGCGAAAAAGCGTTACCGCGTGCGCGAGGTGTCCATCGGCGACTACGTGCTGATCGGCGGCGAGGTTGCCGTCCTAGTCATCGCGGAGGCGGTCACGCGCCTGATCCCGGGCGTGCTGGGAAACACGGAAAGCCACGAGGACGACAGCTTCTCCGACGGTCTGCTCGAAGGCCCGAGCTACACCAAGCCGCGCGTGTGGCGAGGACTTGAGGCGCCGGCGGTGCTGACCTCCGGCGACCACGCCAAGGTGGAGGCCTGGCGCAGGGAGCAGTCTTTGAAGCGCACCCGCGAGGTGCGCCCAGAGCTGCTGGAGCAAACTCATCTGAGCGAGGACGACCGGTTCATCTTGGACGCACGCGACGTGGTCACGACGGTCAAGGTGGACGGGGCGGAGCGGGTCGTCGTCAAGCAAGTGCGCAGGGCCTTGAAGAAGGCTGGCTACCGCGACCCCGAGATCACGCTGGAGGGGGATACGCTCACCGTCGCCGGGCGCACCGCGCTCGCGCTCGAGGAGGCCACGCGTGCGGTGGAAAATGCGCTGCCACCTGGGGCTTATCAGTCGGGCGAGACTGTAGAGGTTTAACCTATCTGGTGGGCAACCACCGGCACCACGCGGATTGGCAAGTTCGTGATCAACCACTCCTTCCTCGTTCCGGGCGCGATCTCGGTGTTCACCTCGTGTGTGGTGGGGTCGCTACTGGCGCAGGTGCTGCTGTAAAACTCGCGCGAAACGGGCGCGACTAGACTCGCCCGAATGACATCAATCGCAGCCACCATCGCGAACGAAATCAATGTGCGGGACAACCAGGTCGAGCAGGCGCTGAAGCTGCTCGCCGAGGGCAACACCGTCCCGTTCATCGCCCGCTACCGCAAGGAGGCCACGGGCGGCCTCGACGACGCGCAGCTGCGCCACATCGAGGAGCGCAACACCTACCTGCTCGAGCTCGCCGAGCGCAAGCAGGCCGTGCTGGAAAGCATCGAGGAGCAGGGCAAACTCACCGACGAGCTGAAGCAGGCGATCCTCGCCGCCGACACCAAGGCGCGCGTGGAGGACCTCTACCTGCCCTACAAGAAGCGCCGCAAAACCAAGGCGGACATCGCGCGCGAGGCCGGCCTTGAGGCGTTGGAGCAAAAGCTTATCGACGACCCTTCGGCCGACCCCGAAACCCTGGCCGAGGCCCACCTCTCGGAGGGATTCCCGGATACGAAGGCCGCGCTCGAAGGCGCCCGCGCGATCCTGGTGGACCGCTTCGCCACGGACGCGGACTTGGTCGGCGAGGTGCGCGACCGCGTGTACTCCCAAGGCACAATGCGCTCCGCCGTGGTGGAGGCCAAGGAAACCGAGGGCGCGAAGTTCGCGGACTACTTCGAATTCTCCGAGCCCTTTGAGAAATTGCCCAGCCACCGCATCTTGGCGCTGCTGCGCGGCGAAGCCGAGGGCGTGCTCACCCTGGACATGGACCCGGGCGAGGAGGCCGTCTACGAGGGCATGATCGCGGAGCGCTTCGACCTGCCGGTCAAAGACTCCGAGTGGCTGGCCAAGGCGGTGCGCTGGGGCTGGCGCACCAAGCTGCAGGTCTCCGCGAACCTGGATACCCGCATGCGGCTGAAGGAAAAGGCGGAGGAGGGCGCGCTGCAGGTGTTCAAGACCAACCTGCGCGACGTGCTGCTCGCCGCACCCGCCGGCCAGCGCGCCACGCTGGCCCTGGACCCGGGCTACCGCAACGGCGTGAAGTGCGCCGTGGTGGACGAGACCGGCAAGGTGCTTGCCACCACCATCGTCTACCCGCACCAGCCGCAAAACCGCTGGGACGCCTCCCGCGCGGAGCTGGCGTCGCTGGCCGCGCAGCACGGCGTGGAGCTCATCGCCGTGGGCAACGGCACCGCCTCGCGCGAGAGTGAAAAGCTCGCCGGCGAGGTGGCGGACCTGATCGCCCAGGCCGGCGGAAAGCGGCCGACCCCGGTGGTGGTGTCCGAGTCCGGCGCTTCGGTGTACTCCGCCAGCCAGATCGCGGCGGAGGAGTTCCCGGACATGGACGTCTCCCTGCGCTCGGCGGTCTCCATCGCGCGACGCCTGCAGGATCCGTTGGCGGAGCTGGTCAAGGTGGACCCGAAATCCATCGGCGTGGGCCAGTACCAGCACGACGTGAACCAGACCGCGCTCGCCCAGACGCTGGACGCAGTGGTGGAGGACGCGGTGAACTCCGTCGGCGTGGACGTCAACACCGCCTCGGCGCCGCTGCTCGAGCGCGTGGCCGGCCTGTCAGGCACGGTGGCGAAGAACATCGTGGCCTACCGCGACGAAAACGGCCGGTTCACCACCCGCAAGGAGTTGGGCAAGGTGCCGCGCCTCGGCCCGAAGGCGTTCGAGCAGGCCGCCGGCTTCCTGCGCATCCAGGGCGGGGCCAACCCGCTCGACGGCTCCGCGGTGCACCCGGAGGCCTACCCGGTGGTCGAGCGCGTCGCCCAGGCCACAGGTTTGAGCACCGAGCAGCTCATCGGCAACACCGCGGTGCTGACCAAGCTCGCCCCGGCAGACTTCGCCGACGAACAGTTCGGCGTGCCCACCGTCACCGACATCCTCGCCGAGCTGGACAAGCCGGGCCGCGACCCGCGCCCGGAATTCAAGACCGCCGAGTTCAAGGAAGGCGTCAACGAGGTCAAGGACCTCAAACCCGGCATGATCCTGGAAGGCACGGTGACCAACGTCGCCGCCTTCGGCGCGTTCGTGGACGTGGGCGTGCACCAGGACGGGCTGGTCCACGTCTCCGCCATGAGCCACAAGTTCGTCTCGGACCCGCACGAGGTGGTGCGCTCCGGCGAGGTGGTGAAAGTCAAGGTCATGGATGTCGACGTCGCCCGCAACCGCATCGGGCTGAGCTTGCGGCTTGACGACGAGCCGGGCCAGCCGGCGCAGATGAAGCAGCGCAAGCAGCAGGGCAAGACTTCGGGCAAGGGTCGGAAGCGGGGTAGGCCGGAGGGACGTCGAGAAGCATCCGGCTCGATGGCCGACGCGTTGAAACGCGCCGGATTTGGGAAGTGACCGGCGCATATGTAAAATGCTGCAGGTTCTTGTAATCGACATGAACCGGCCGAGCGCCCCAGGTGGGGAAGTGCCGCCAGGGTCCTCTGTCCGAACACGTAAAGGATTGCTTTCATGAGCAACGGCATCATTGATCTTGTCGACGCAGGCCAGCTGCGCGACGACATCCCGGACTTCCGCCCGGGCGACACCCTCGACGTCCACGTCAAGGTTATCGAGGGTTCTGTGACCCGTACCCAGGTCTTCACCGGCTTTGTGGTCCGCCGCCAGGGCGCGGGCATCCGCGAGACCTTCACCGTGCGCAAGGTCTCCTTCGGCATCGGCGTTGAGCGTACCTTCCCGGTGCACTCCCCGAACATCGAGAAGATCGAGGTTGTCCGCAAGGGCGACGTCCGCCGCGCGAAGCTGTACTACATGCGCGACCTGCGCGGCAAGGCTGCCCGCATCAAGGAGCGCCGCTAGTTTCAGCGCGCACAAGTGCCCCGTCCGAGTTCGCTCGGGCGGGGCACTTTGCTTGTCGACGGCTCCCGCGGTGCTAACGTATCCCGGGTGACCAACGTGAACGGACCCGCAGGCGAGCCCTCTGCCTCGAAGCCTGCACAGCCCCACAACCCGTACGCCGCCGAGCCGCGCTATGAGGCCGCCCCGGTGGCGCAGCAGCCGGCCGCGGACGAGCCGGAGGAGAAGAAGGAGCTTCCCTGGTACGTGGAGATCCCGGTCGTGGTGGTGCTGACGCTTCTGATCATGTTTGTGATCCAGACGTTCATCGGCCGCCTCTACGTCATCCCGTCCGCCTCCATGGAGCCCACGCTGCACGGCGAGTCCGGCTCCGGCGACCGCATCTTCGTGGAGAAGGTCAGCTACTACTTCTCCGACCCGGAGCCGGGCGACGTGATTGTCTTCGCCGGCACCGATTCCTGGAACACGGGCTTCGACTCCAACCGTTCCTCCAACCCGGTCATCCGGGGCATGCAGGAGGTTGGCTCCTGGGTGGGCCTGGTGCCGAAGGACGAAAACACCCTGGTCAAGCGCATCATCGCTACCGGCGGGCAGACGGTGTCCTGCCAGGCGGGGGACCCGGCGATCATGGTGGACGGCAAGCCCATCGACCAGTCCTACATTCTGCAGCCGAACTTCTACCCGGTGGATAAATCCACAGGCTCCGACGCCTGCGGCGGGCCGTACTTCGGCCCGGTGACGGTGCCGGAGGGCAACTACTTCATGATGGGCGACAACCGCACCAATTCACTGGACTCGCGCGCGCACATGGGCGACCAGTTCCAGGGCACCATCCCGGAGGAGAACATCCGCGGCAAGGTCAAGGCTGTGGTCTTCCCGGTCAACCGCATGCAGGGCGTGAGCGACCCGGACATCCAGCAGTAGGCCCGTGCGGCGCTTAAAACAGCTGCGCACCTACGAGGTCGCCTTGGACAAGGCGGGTTTCGGTCCGGTGGCGGGGGTGGACGAAGCCGGCCGGGGCGCGTGTTTCGGCCCCATCACCATCGCCGCGTGCGTGCTGCCGCCAAAGCCGCAGTCGGCACTGGCGGAGCTCACGGACTCCAAAAAGCTCACCGCTCGCAAGCGCGACGTGCTGTTCGACGCTGTGAAAGACATCGCGGTGGCGTACTCCGTGGTGCACATCCCTGCGGCAGAGATTGACCGCCGTGGCATCCAGCACGCCAACATTGACGGCGCGCGCCGCGCCGTCGCCGGGCTTTCGGTGCAGCCGGGCTACGTGCTTATCGACGCGTTCCGTATCCCCGGCCTTCCCTCACCCCAACTGCCGGTGGTGGGAGGCGACTACACCGCCCGCTGCATTGCCGCGGCAAGCGTGCTGGCCAAGGTGAGCCGGGACCGGCTGGTGTGCGAAATGGCCCAGAAGTTTCCCCAGTACGGGCTGGAGGGCCACAAGGGTTATTCCACGAAGGTGCACATGGACGCGGTGCGCCGCCACGGTGCGAGCCCCGAGCACCGTTATAGTTATGCGAACGTCAGGGACGCTGACGACTTCTATTGGCAGTCCAGCAAGAAGGGGCACGCATGAGCGCCGAGGATCTTGACAACTACGAGGCTGACGTCGAGCTTTCCCTCTACCGCGAGTACCGGGACGTGGCCAGCCAGTTCTCCTACGTGGTGGAAACGGAGCGCCGGTTCTACCTGGCCAACGCCGTGAAACTCATCCCGCACACCGACGGCGGCGACGTCTACTACGAGGTGCTGATGTCGGACGCGTGGGTGTGGGACATGTACCGCGCCGTGCGCTTCGTGCGATACGTGCGTGTGATCACCTACAAGGACGTCAACATCGAGGAGCTGGACAAGCCCGATCTGACCTTCCCGGAATAGGGCTGTCGCGAACCGTTTGTAAAACTCGGCGTGTCGCGCTTTGCGTCAGGGATTCACCTGGCCAAATTCCGGTGCGGTCGCCGAGTTTTACAAAACTGCCCGCGCCATGGAACCGCGGCGGGGCCTTCCGCGTCTGATAGAGGACCAACATTTTTGGCAACTCTATGAAACGGGGAGGCACCGTGCAGGTGAACTATCAGGACCAGTGGGAGCTGGGCAGGGCAGGCGAGCACGCCGCCATCAGGTGGTACGAGGACGAGGGCTACACCCTCTTGGGCCACCGGCAGCGCATGCGGGCGGGCGAAATCGACGCCGTCGTCGAGGACGAGGACGGCACCGTCGTCTTCGTGGAGGTGAAGTCCCGCCGCGGCACCGCGTTCGGCGCCGCGGAGGCGGTGACCACGAAGAAGCTGAACACCATGCGCCGGTGCGCGGCGCAGTGGCTGGACAAGCATTCGCAGGGCCAGTACCGCCCGATCCGCTTCGACGTGGTGGAGGTGGTCTTCGATGGGGAGGATTACATCCTGCGCCGGTTCCCGGGGGTGGAAGATGGCGCTTGCTAGCACGATGAGCGCGACCGTGGAGGGGGTCACCGCCCGCCTGGTCACGGTGGAGGCAAACGTTGGCGCCGGGTTGCCCGGCATGCACATGGTGGGGTTGGGCGACGCGGCTGTGAAAGAGTCGCGCGATCGCATCCGCACCGCGATTTCGAATTCTTCCCTGCCGTGGCCGCGCACGAAGATCATGGTGTCGCTCTCGCCCGCGCACCTGCCGAAGGCCGGCTCGCACTTCGACCTGCCGATTGCCCTGGCGGTGCTGGGCAGCCTGGATCCGCGGGTGGAACGCACGCTCGCGTCCACGATGTTCTGCGGGGAGCTGGCCCTGGACGGGACTTTGCGACGGGCCGAAGGCGTGCTGCCGATGCTCATCGCAGCTTTCGACGCGGCAGACCCGATCCGCACCGTCGTCGTGCCCAGGGCTAACGCCGCCGAGGCCGCGTTGCTGGGCCGCCGGGAGGTGCTGGTGGCGGATTCGCTTGCGCAGGTGTGGCAGTGGATCGCCGGCGAGGTGGAGCTCGAGCCCGCCACGGCACCGGAAGCTGACGCGCCGCAGCGTGCGGTGCCGGATTTCCAGGACCTGGCGGGGATGTCCGAGGAGCGCGAGGCCCTCGAGGTGGCGGCGGCCGGCGGGCACCACGTGATGATGATCGGCCCGCCGGGCTCGGGCAAGTCCATGCTGGCGGAGCGCATCCCGTCGATCCTGCCGCCGATGGATGTGCAGGAGATGGTCGAGGTCACCGCCATCCACTCCGCGGCCGGGGTGTCCGGCGGCGGGGTTGTGGCAACGCGCCCGTTTATCGCCCCGCACCCCTCGCTGACGCGCGCGGCGCTGATCGGCGGGGGAGGCGGCACCCCGACCCCAGGCGTGGTGAGCCAGGCGCACCGCGGGGTGCTGTTTTTGGACGAAGCCTCGGAGATCCCGGCGCCGGTGCTCGACGCGTTGCGCATCCCGCTGGAAAAACGCGAGGTGCGGCTGACCCGCGCGAAAAGGGAAGTGGTCTACCCGGCGGACTTTCAGCTGGTGCTGGCGGCGAACCCGTGTGCGTGCCAACGGATCAACGGGCAGTGCTCGTGCAGGTCCCCGCAGCGGGCGCGGCACTTAAGCAACGTCTCCGGACCGTTGAAGGACAGGCTGGACGTGTTCGTGACCACCTCTGGCGACGCGGCGGTGCTCAGCCCGAGGGACGCGGAGCCGTCGAGAAGTATCGCCCAGCGTGTGGCGGCCGCCCGCGAGCGCGCCGCAGCCCGGTGGGCGAAAGCGGGCTGCGACGAGGACATCAACGGACGTGTGCCCGCGACGCTGATTCGCAGGCATTTCCCCGCCAAGGAATCGGCGATGGCGATGCTGCAGGCGGAGCTGGTCCACGGCAAGATCACGCAGCGCGGGGTGGATAAATGCTTAAAGCTGGCCTGGACGCTCGCGGACTTGGAAGAGATGGACCAGCCGGACATCCACCATGTCTGCCGCGCGGTGGAGATGCGCGAGCACCAGCTGCAGCAGCAGGAGGTGGCGTAGATGTCGTCGTTGGAATCCTGGGCCTACCTCTCACGGGTGGTGGAGGGGCCGTCGCACCACATCCAGGCGCTTCTGCGGGTGGGCAAGACCGCGGACGAGATCGCCGACGGTGTGCGCACCCGCGCCACCTGGATCGGTGGCCTGCTGTCGCAGACCGAGAACCGATACACCTGGGACCGCCCGGCCGAAGACCTCGAGTTCGCGGCGGAGCTCGGCTACACGCTTATCACCCCGGAGTCGCCGCAGTGGCCGACGGAGGCGATCCAGTGCTCGTTTGGCCGTAAGCAGACGGGGGCGGCGAGCAAGGCCAGCCACCAGCCGGACGGCATTGCGCCGCACGCGCTGTGGGTTGCGGGAAACACGAACTTGGCGGGCCTGTTCGCCCAGTCCGTGGGCGTGGTGGGCACCCGCCACGCCACCAAGTACGGCCACATGGCAACAAAGGATCTGGTCGCCGGCCTGGGCGGGCACAACTACACGGTGGTCTCCGGCGGCGCGCTGGGCATCGACACGGTCGCCCACACGACGGCCATGGACGTGCACACCCCGACCGTGGTGGTGGCGGCCTGCGGGCCTGGTGAGCACTACCCGCGCTCCAACAAGGCGCTCTTCGAGCGCGTGGTGGCCACGGGCGGCGCATTGATGACGGAGTATCCGCCCTCGGTCACCCCGGACAGGCACCGCTTCCTCACCAGAAACCGACTCGTGGCGGCGCTAACGCTGGGCACCGTGCTGGTGGAAGCGCCGTTTCGCTCCGGGGCGCTGAACACCCTGAAGTGGGTCAACGTGTTCAACCGCACCGCCATGGCGGTGCCGGGGCCGGTCACGGACGCCCAATCCCTCGGCGCCAACCTGGCCATCCAGAACAACGAGGCGGAGATGGTGCTCAACGCCGGCCAGATCCACGAGCAGCTCTCCGCCGTCGGCGAGTTCAGCACCGAAGAGCAGATGGAGATGGAGTACCCACCAAGCGTGACCCAGCAGCTCTCGCGCAACGAGCTGCGCATTTACGACGCCCTTCCGCCCGCCGGCCGCGCCGGCCGGGAAGCCGAGGCTGTGGCGGCGGATTCGGGGCTTTCCATCGCGCTGACGGTGCACATCCTGATGGACCTGTCCAAGCGCGGGTTGGTGGAGCGCGACAAGCGGCTCTGGTCGCGGGTGGAACAGCCTGGGTAAGGGGAGCGAGTACACTGCCGTGACATGAGTAAACATCTGGGGCAAGTGCAGGCGGCGGTGGAAGACTTCGCCGAATACGCTGAACTTGTCCTCGGCCGCTCCCCGAACACGGTCAAGGGCTACGTCGCAGATCTCAAAGGGCTCGCGGGCTACGCAGATACCTTCGACGCGTTCACCCTCGACGCGCTGCGGCGCTGGCTGGCGGACGCGATGAGTGCTGGCAAGAGCCGCGCCACGCTCGCGCGCCGCACCGCCGCCGCCCGCGCCTTTTCCACCTGGGCCTACCGCCAGGGATACATCAGCACCGATGCCGCGGCGCGGCTGAAAGCGCCGAAGGTCAACCGCCCGCTGCCCACGGTGGTCAAGGGCGAGCGCGCCGGGGAGCTCGTTGAGGCGGGCACCGCCGACGACGCCCACCCGGCCGAGTTTTTGCGCGACCGCGCCATGCTCGAGCTGCTCTACGCCACCGGCATCCGCGTCGGGGAGCTGACGGGCTTAAATCTCGGCGACGTGGACTTAGCCCGCGGCCTGGCGCACGTCACCGGCAAGGGCAATAAGCAACGCGTCGTGCCGTTCGGCGACGAAGCCGCGGCGGCCGTCTCCGAGTGGCTGGAGTTCGGCCGTGCAGAACTTGCGGGCGACACGCAGGCGATGTTCGTCGGCTCCCGCGGCGGGCGCATCGACCAGCGCCAGGTGCGCCGCATCGTCGAGCGCGCCGGGCAGCGTGCCGGGGTGGAACACGTCAGCCCCCACACACTGCGCCACACCACTGCCACCCACATGCTGGAAGGCGGGGCGGACCTGCGCGTGGTGCAAGAGATGCTCGGCCACTCCAGCCTGCAAACCACGCAGATCTACACCCACGTCTCCGCGCAGCGGCTCAAGCGCGTCTACGACCAGGCGCACCCGCGCGCGTAGGGGAGCCGTCCAGGGGTTTGAGCCGGATCCGCGGCGCCTCCAACAGTGTGAGCGGGTCGATGTAGGCGTCCTTGCCCGTAAGCGCGCCCCAGTGCAGGCCGTCGTGGGAGCCGGAAAACCCCGCCGGGGCGTGCGCGAGCGTGCCAATCGGCTCGCCCTCTTTCACCTTGTCGCCGACAGTCAGCGGGGAGCGCACCGGCTGGTACGTGGTGCGGATCCCGCCGGCGTGGTCGACGGAGACTACTGGGGTGCCGGCCACCGCGCCAACAAACGCCACCACGCCATCGCCGGCGGCCAACACGTCAGCACCGATGCGAAGAGGCAGGTCCACGCCGCGGTGGCCGGGCTTCCAGTTCTGCTCCGGGATGTCCGCGGGCCGCGCCACCGCTGCCGGGTGCGGGGTGCCGGCGGCGGGATCGACCCAGGCGGCGGCCGGGGCGGCGCAGGTGGCGGCGGCAAGGATGAGGGCGGTGGTGGACCGGAGGATCGTCGATAGGCGCATGCGTGAATAGGAGCACGCAGGACGCAAGAAAACTAGCCTGGTTGCGGAAATCTGTGGATAACCCGGTGCCTGCTGCGGTGTTATCCACAGAATGTGCAGATGAGATTAGGTTATGCGGACGTAAGCGGGTAGTGTTGCACGGGCAGCTTTTATGGGCTGACTACGCGCGCCGGATAATGCCTGCTCAGCGACGGTCCCTCTCACAGGGTGCAGGGCGAGCACGGTGCCAGGGTGCGGGATAAAAACCCGCACGTGAGATACGCAATGTAACCGAACTACTTTCTCCGAAGGAGACAAAACCATGGCAGTTGTAACCATGCGTGAACTCCTCGACGCCGGTGTGCACTTCGGCCACCAGACGCGTCGCTGGAACCCGAAGATGCGCCGCTTCATCTTCACCGACCGTAACGGCATCTACATCATCGACCTGCAGCAGACGCTGACCTACATCGATGAGGCCTACGAGTTTGTCAAGGAGACCGTCGCACACGGCGGCACCGTCCTGTTCGTCGGCACCAAGAAGCAGGCACAGGAGCCGATCCAGGAAGAGGCGCAGCGCGTCGGCATGCCGTACGTGACGCACCGCTGGCTGGGCGGCATGCTCACCAACTTCCAGACCGTGTCCAAGCGCATCGGCCGCATGAAGGAACTGCAGGCCATGGACGCAGCCGAGGACGGCTACGCAGGCCGCGGCAAGAAGGAAGTCCTCATGCTCACCCGCGAGCGCATCAAGCTCGAGCGCGTGCTGGGCGGCATCGCCGACATGACCAAGGCCCCGTCCGCACTGTGGATCGTGGACACCAACAAGGAGCACATCGCCGTCAATGAGGCGCAGAAGCTGCGCATCCCCGTTGTGGCTGTGCTGGACACCAACTGCGACCCGGACGTCGTGGACTTCCCGATCCCGGGCAACGACGACGCAATCGGCGCCGTGAAGCTGCTCACCCACATCGTGGGCGAGGCTGTCATCGCCGGTAAGCAGCAGCGCGAGGAGCGCCAGCTCGCTTCCGCACGCGACGCCGCAGGCGACACCAACGCGAAGCGTCAGGCAGAGGCCGCAGAGGCCGCTGCCCAGGCTGCAGCTTCCGAGGAAGTGTCCGCAGCTGACGCAGCGAAGGCTGCCGTCGCAGCTGAGTCCGCAGCTCCGCAGGAAGTTGCCGAGGTTGAGCAGCCGCACGCTGTCCGCGCAGCTGAGCAGGCTGAGGCCAAGGCGAACGAGTCCGGCGACGAGTCTGCAACCCAGGCGTAAGCTTTCCGGCTCACGCCACCTGCACGCGCACCCCGCGTTCCGCTCACGCCCGCCGGCTTTCACGCCCGGGACAGTGCGGGCGCGGGGTGTTTTGTGTGCGCCCCGCTCCAAGCCGTGCCACAGCGAGTACTGTCGGCTACGCTTGAAACGGTTTGAACACTTTTAGCAACACATTCACGAGGAGGATCGCCCACTATGGCGAACTACACTGCTGCTGACGTCAAGAAGCTCCGCGAGACCACCGGTTCCGGCATGCTCGACTGCAAGAAGGCACTCGAGGAGACCGGCGGCGACTTCGATAAGGCCGTCGAGAACCTCCGCATCAAGGGCGCGAAGGACGTGGGCAAGCGCGCTGAGCGCAACGCCCTCGAGGGCCTGGTCGCCGTTTCCGGCAACACCATCATCGAGATCAACTCCGAGACCGACTTCGTGGCCAAGAACCAGGAGTTCAAGGACATCGCAGCCCAGATCGCTGACGCAGCCGCCGCAGCGAAGGCGAACTCCCAGGAGGAGCTGGCGAACGCAGACGTGAACGGCGAGACCGCGCACGACGTCCTGGAGCGCCTCTCCGCCAAGATCGGCGAGAAGCTCGAGCTGCGCCGCGCCGCCACCATCGAGGGCGAGCGTGTCGAGGCGTACCTGCACCAGAAGGCTGCGGACCTCCCGCCGGCAGTCGGCGTGCTGGTGTCCTACACCGGCGACAACGCCGAGGCAGCGCACCAGGTCGCTCTGCAGATCGCCGCGATGAAGGCTCGTTACCTCAACCAGGAGTCCGTCCCGGCGGACGTCGTTGAGAAGGAGCGCGCGGTCCAGGAAGAGATCACCCGCAACGAGGGCAAGCCGGAAGCTGCCATCGCCAAGATCGTCGAGGGCCGCATGGGCGGCTTCTTCAAGGACGTTGTTTTGCTGGATCAGCCGGCGCTGTCTGACTCCAAGAAGACCGTCAAGCAGTACGCCGAGGAGAACGGCATCGAGGTTCTGGACTTCGTCCGCTTCGAGGTCGGCCAGGCTTAAGTCACAGGCGTAAGCTGCGCTAACAGCCAAGCCCCGCACCGCTTCCGCCCAGTTGGGCCGGTGGCGTGTGCGGGGCTTCGTCGTGAAGCATGATGCCCCCAATTGCACGGTTCGGTGTGCGCATTAAAGCACGTCTAGAATCGTCTGCGAACATCTGCACATCCCGCCGCGCAAAAGGAGCGAATTTCGGTGACTGACCTCAATCCCAGCCGCACAGGTTTCAAGCGAGTGATGCTGAAGTTGGGCGGTGAAATGTTCGGCGGAGGCAAGGTCGGCATCGACCCGGACGTGGTCGAGTCCGTCGCACGCCAGATCGCGGACGTGGCACGCGCAGGCACCGAGGTGGCCGTGGTCATCGGCGGCGGCAACTTCTTCCGCGGTGCCGAGCTGCAGCAACGCGGCATGGATCGCGCGCGCTCCGACTACATGGGCATGCTGGGCACGGTGATGAACTGCCTGGCGCTGCAGGACTTCCTGCAGCAGATGGGCGTGGACTGCCGCGTGCAGACCTCCATCAACATGGCCCAGATCGCCGAGCCGTACCTGCCGCTGCGCGCCGCCCGCCACCTGGAGAAGGGCCGCGTGGTCATCTTCGGCGCTGGCATGGGTATGCCGTACTTCTCCACGGACACCACCGCCGCCCAGCGCGCACTCGAGATCGGCTGCGAGGTGCTGCTGATGGCCAAGGCCGTCGACGGGGTGTACGACTCCGACCCGCGCGAGAACCCGGACGCGAAGCTGTACTCCGAGATCTCCCCGCGCGAGGTCATCGAAAACGGGCTGAAGGTCGCCGACGCCACCGCGTTTAGCCTTTGCATGGACAACAACATGCCCATTTTGGTGTTCAACCTGCTGCAGGAGGGCAACATCGCCCGCGCCGTCTCCGGCGAGCAGGTGGGCACGCTGGTGGCCTAAGTGCGCAACAGCTCGGCCTGCGCCGCCAGGCCGAGCAACTCCGGGCCGCTGAGTGTCAGGCTGCCCAGGTGCACCCCCGCGAGCGCGATTGCGGGGGTGCGCAGCATATTGAATACCGAGCACCACGGCGACCATTCGGTCTGCGCGTGGAAGCTTGCTTCGGGGTGCAGCGCAGGGAAATAGCCGAGCGGGGGTGGATCGAACGCGATGGTGGGGGAGAGTACTGCGTCCACGCCCCACTGCGCCGCGAGCAGCGCGGGCAGTGCGCGCGTGTGCGCTTTCGCCGCGGCGACCTGCTCTGGCCGCAGGCGGTGCGCCTGATCTTTCAGCCACGCGATGTAGCCGCTGTCCAGCGGGTTCACGTCCTTGAATGAACGGGTGATTGTGGTGCTGAAGTGCGCGTACGTCTCCTTTGACTCGGCGTAGGGGGAAATCTCCACCACCTCGTGGGTGCGTCCCAAAGCAGCAGCAAGCTTCTCGACGTCAGCTCCGCGCCCCTCCGACCCCTCAGGGTCCGCGAACACGCCCCGGGTGAGGACACCGATGCGCAGCCTCCTGCGCGCGGGCGGCGTCCAACCGGTGAGCCTGAACAGGTCGCCGACGTTGCGGGTGAAAAACCCGTGGGCGGACAGGTTGCGGCTGGCAAGTTTCAGCCCCACCACCCCGCAGGCTGCGGCCGGCACACGGATTGAGCCGCCGGCGTCGGTGCCGTGGGCAGCTCGCACCGTGCCGTCCGCCACCACCACTGCGGCGCCCGCGGAAGAGCCGCCGGGTGTGCAGCCGGGGAAGGCGGGCGATTCCAGCACGGCCACGCCGGGGCGCTCCGCGTAACAGGTGGCGCCCAGCTCGGATGTCAGGGTTTTGGCGGCGACGCGCGCTCCGGCGTCGATAAGCATCTGCGCAAACGGGTCCGTTGCCTTCGCGGTGTAGGCGCGCGCGGGGTTGCCGTGCGTGGTGGGCCAGCCTGCGACGTCGGTGCCGTCTTTGATCGGGACGCTCCAGCCGGAAAGCCGCCCGCCGAGCGGGCCCGTGAGCGCGGCGCCGGGCGGCGCGACGAACGTGAAGGCTGGGTGCGGCATGGCGACAGTCTAGGCACTCGGCAGGCGCTGGTAAGTTAAGGGTGACGCAAACCCGAGAAACGATAGGGGTAAAACCATGATTGATGACGTTTTGCTGGACGCCGAAGAGCGCATGACCGCCTCCGTTGAGCACACCCGAAACGAGCTGGCCACCATCCGCACCGGCCGCGCGAACCCGGCCATGTTCAACGGCGTGATGGCCGACTTCTACGGCGCGCCCACCCCGATCAACCAGATGGCAACCATCTCGGTGCCGGAGCCGCGCATGCTTCTGATCAAGCCGTACGACATGTCCACAATGGGCGAGATCGAAAACGCCATCCGCAACTCCGACCTCGGCGTGAACCCGACCGACGACGGCCAGGTCATCCGCGTGTCCGTCCCGCAGCTGACCGAGGAGCGCCGCAAAGAGCTGGTCAAGCAGGCCAAGCAGAAGGGCGAGGACGGCAAGATCGCCATCCGCAACGTGCGCCGCCAGGGCATGGAAGCGCTGAAGAAGATCCAGAAGGACGGCGACGCGGGCGAAGACGAGGTCATCACCGCTGAGAAGTCGCTGGACAAAACCACTCAGGACTACGTCGGTCAGATCGACGAGATCGTGCAGCGCAAGGAAAACGAGCTGCTGGAGGTCTAAGCCGACGTGTCGAAGGCGCAGACGGAAACCACTGAGATGGGTGCGGCGGTGAATGATGCGCCGGAGGAGCGCGAGGCCAACCCGAGCCGCTGGCCCGCCCACGCCCCGAAGCCGAAGAACAAGGCGGGGCGCGACTTGCCGGCGGCGATCACCACGGGCGTGGTGCTCGGAGCGCTGGTGATTGCAGCGGTGTGGATCGGGCCTGTGGCCTGGTACCCGCTGGTCGCCGTCGCTGTGGCGCTGGCGATGTGGGAAGTGATGACGCGCCTGCGCGAAGCCGGCTACGTCCAGCCGCGCACGCTGATGATCATCCTCGGCCAGGCCATGCTCTGGCTGTCCGCGCCTTACGGCACCACAGGTCTGGTCTCCGGATTCGCCTTCACCGTGCTGGTGGTGATGTTCTGGGGCATGTTCCACCAGGGCAGGCACCACCAACCAGAGAACTACCTGCGCGACACCGCAGTGGCGATCTTCGTGCTCGCGTGGATCCCGCTGTTCGGCACATTCGCCGCCATGATCTCCCGGATCACCGAGGCTGGCGTGGACGGCTCCGCGTACATCGTGGCGTTCATGCTGTGCGTGGTGGCCAACGACGTCGGCGGCTACGCCGCGGGCGTGATGTTCGGCTCCCACCCGATGGCCCCGGCGGTGAGCCCCAACAAGTCCTGGGAGGGCTTCGCTGGATCCATGACCGCGGGCATCATCACCGGAGTACTGGTGGTGCACTTCCTCATCCTTGGCCCGTGGTGGATGGGCATCGTGCTCGGCATCGCCCTGGTCATCTGCGCGACCATGGGTGATTTGGTGGAAAGCCAGTTCAAGCGCGAGCTGGGCATCAAGGACATGTCCAACCTGCTGCCGGGCCACGGCGGGATCATGGACCGCCTCGACGGCATGCTGCCAGCCGCGGCGGCGACCTACATCCTTCTCACCACCATCGCGCTGATGAACCCCTAGGTCTGCGCCCGCGCCAGATTCGAAACTCGCGGCGCGACGTGCCAAGATGGGGCGCACTATGAGCGATTTCCCCCAGATCCAGCTGCTCGCGCCGAAGCGCGGCATGCCGCCGAAGCACTTCGCGGACTTGAGCAAAGACGAGCGCATCGACGCGCTCAAGGAACTCGGCCTGCCCAAGTTCCGCGCCGACCAGATCGCGCGCCACTACTACGGCAAGTTCGAGGCCGACCCGCTGACCATGACGGACCTGCCGGAAGCGCAGCGTCAAACCGTCAAGGACGCGCTGTTTCCCACGCTTTTGACGCCGGTGCGCACGGTGGAGACCGATGAGGGCGACACGACGAAGACGCTGTGGCGGCTTCACGACGGCACCCTGCTGGAGTCCGTCCTCATGCGCTACCCGGGCCGCGCAACCCTGTGCATCTCCTCGCAGGCCGGCTGCGGAATGGCCTGCCCGTTCTGCGCCACCGGCCAGGGCGGGCTGGACCGCAACCTGTCCGTGGCGGAGATCGTCGACCAGGTCCGAGCCGCCGCCGCGATGATGGCCGCCGAGGGCTCGCGCCTGTCCAACATCGTGTTCATGGGCATGGGGGAGCCGTTGGCCAACTACAAGCGCGTGGTCAACGCCGTGCGCCAGATCACCCAGCCGTCGCCGGACGGCTTCGGCATCTCCCAGCGCAACGTCACCGTCTCCACGGTGGGGCTCGCCCCGCAGATCCGCATGCTCGCGGACGAGGGCCTGTCCTGCACCCTGGCTGTCAGCCTGCACACGCCTGACGACGAGCTCCGCGACGAACTCGTCCCCGTCAACAACCGCTTCGAAGTGTCCGAAGTGCTGGACGCCGCCCGTTACTACGCGGACCAGACCGGCCGGCGCGTGTCCATCGAGTACGCGCTAATCCGCGACATGAACGACCACGACTGGCGCGCGGACCTGCTGGGCAAGAAGCTGCACTCGGCGCTGGGCTCGCGCGTGCACGTCAACGTGATCCCGCTCAACCCGACGCCGGGCTCGAAGTGGGACGCCTCGCCGAAGGCCCGCCAGGACGAGTTCGTCCGCCGCGTGGCCGCCCAGGGCGTGCCGTGCACGGTGCGCGACACCAAGGGCCAGGAAATCGCCGCGGCCTGCGGCCAGCTCGCCGCCGACGAGGACGCCAGCTAGCCGCTTAGCTTCTGCCGAGCTCACTTTTCGCGTTTACCTGCGGCGCTACAGCCCACGCCGCAACCCTCCCGAGCACGCCTCCGCGCACAGACCCCCAGTACAGGACCCCTAGTATGCCCAAAATAGGGCCATACTAGGGGTCTCTTGCTCGGGGTCTGCGGATTCAAGCCGGGACGGGCTGGCAGTTGGTGTTTGGGGGGAGCCGTCGCGAGCCAACGGGCACGAAAAAACCGCCAGCGGCGGGGCTGGCGGTGACGGTGGCGTCGAGAAGCTTAGATGCGCTCGTGCTTGCCGCGGGACTCGACGGTGATGACCTCAACGTCCTCGCGCTGCTGCGCCGCGTCCACCGGACGGGCAGCGGTGCGCTCGACCACGCGCTCCTGGCCGCGAGCCGGGCGCAGGTGGGCGACGCGGCCCGGCTCGATGTTCAGGGAACGCAGCTGAGAGTCGGAGAGGTTCTCGTACACGTCACCGGAGAGGGTGGCCTGGTCGTAGATCCAGTCCGGCTCCTGGTGGCCCACCGGCTTGTTGTGGGCGGTGACGGTGCGCACCTGGTTCAGCTTCGGCTTGGTGGCGTGCAGGATCAGGCCGAGCGCGATCAGCACCGCGAGGGCGATGAGCCAGATGGTCTCGACGTGGCCCTGGTGGTTGCCAAAGTTGTAGGCGATAAGGAACAGGACGGAGATCCAACCGGCGATCTGAATAGTGCGGTCGGTGAAGGCGCTCCAGCCGAAACGGGCGGACGGAACATCCGCCTCAGAAACGCCGTTGTACACCTGGGGTGCGTTGTCCTTCGCGTGGGCCACTGGAATGCTCCTTCAAAGCCTGCTTAGCGGTTGCCAAGATCGGTAAAACTTTCAGCGCCTATCATCGCACACCGGGTGGGGCAAAGGGGACTTCTCACCCCCAATGTGTTCAAACTTTCGCACCACAGTCCACGGGATTACGCCCGCACAGTGCCAGAATGTGCTGTTTCATGTCACAATAGGTGCGTGAAGAATGTAATCATCTTGGGCTCGACAGGTTCTATCGGTTCTCAGGCGATTGATGTAGTTCGCGAACATAGAGACCAGTTCAACATTGTCGGCATTGCCACCGGCGGAACCAACCCCGACCGGGCTATCGAGCAAGCCCGCGAATTCGGCCTCAGCGCCGACCAGATTGCTGTGCGCGATCTGGAGGGGGCCAAGAAGGTGTCCAAGGAGATCGGCGGCTTCGTCATCACCGGCGATAACTGCGCGGCGGCGCTCGTGGAGTCGCAGAAGGCGGACCTGGTGCTCAACGCGCTCGTCGGCTCCGCAGGCCTGCCGGCAACGCTCGCGGCGCTGAAGTCCGGCGCGACGCTGGCGCTGGCGAACAAGGAGTCGCTCGTCGCCGGCGGCCGTTTCGTGCTCGAGGCTGCGAAACCCGGACAGATTATCCCGGTGGACTCGGAGCATTCCGCGATGGCCCAGGCGCTGCGCTCCGGCGACCGTGGCGAGGTGGCCCGCTTCGTGCTCACCGCCTCCGGCGGCCCGTTCCGCGGCAAGTCCCGCGAGGAGCTCATGGACGTCACCTACGAGCAGGCCGTGGACCACCCGACGTGGTCCATGGGCTCGATGAACTCGCTGAACTCCGCGACGATGGTGAACAAGGGCCTCGAGCTCATTGAGGCATCGCTGCTTTTCGACGTGGACCCGGACGACATCGATGTGACCGTCCACGCGCAGTCCATCGTCCACTCCATGGTGACGTTCACCGACGGCGCGACCATCGCCCAGGCGTCCCCGCCGTCGATGATGCTGCCGATCTCCCACGCGTTGAACTGGCCGAACCGCATTCCGGACGCGCAGCCCGCGCTGGACTTCTCCAAGTCCTTCGAGTGGACCTTTGAGCCGCTGGATGAAGACGCGTTCCCAGCGGTGAAGCTGGCCCGCGAGGCCGCGGCGAAGGGTGAGCCGCACCCGGCGATCTACAACGCGGCCAACGAGGTTGCCGTCGACGCGTTCGTCGAGGGCCGCATTAAGTTCCCGCACATCGTGGACATCATCACCGAGGTCCTCAACGGCGCGGGCGATTTCGCGGAGGCGCCTGCCGACGTCAACGCGGTCCTGCGCACCGAGTCCCGCGCCCGCGAGCGCGCGCAGGCTGTTGTCGAACGCATCGCCAGCGCGTAGCGCACTAGGGATTTTGTGGGTGCGCTAGGCATTCTGGCGTTCGCGCTTGCGATCGCCGCGTCCATTGCGCTGCACGAGGCCGGGCACATGTTCACTGCTCGCGCCTTCGGCATGCGCGTGCGGCGCTACTTCATTGGTTTCGGGCCGACGGTGTGGTCGACTACGAAGGGCCACACCGAGTACGGCCTTGCCGCGCTGCCGTTCGGCGGGTTCTGCGACATCGCGGGTATGACCGCGATGGATCCCCTCACGCCCGAGGAGGAGCCGCACGCGATGGTGAACAAGCCGGCGTGGCAGCGTATCGCGGTCCTCGCCGGCGGCATTGCGATGAACCTGCTCATCGGCGTGGTGATCATCTACTTTGTCGCCATCTTTTCCGGCATCCCGAACCCGGACGCGGACTTCACCCCGCGCGTGGGCAAGACGGTGTGCGTGGCCGACCAGGTGGACGCTGAGACGCTGGGGGAGTGCTCCGGCGCGGGCCCGGCCGGCGAGGCCGGTGTCCAAGCAGGCGACACGCTGGTGGCGCTCAACGGGCAGAAGATTGAGCAGTTCGGGCAGTTGCGCGATGCCGTCGCCAAGCAGCCCGGCGAAACGGTGAGCCTCGAGGTACTGCGCGGCGGTGAGACCGTCACCCTCGACGTGCCTGTCGCCGCCGTCGAGCGCATCGATCCGGCCACTGGCGAGCGCGTCACACAGGGCGCGGTCGGCATCGGTCCCGCGCCTGTGACGGACGCGGTGAAGCAGTACGGTCCTGCAGAGGCCGTGCCCGCGACCTTCCGGTTCACCGGCGAGATGCTGCGCGCGACTGTGGACGGCATCGCGTCGTTCCCCGCGAAGATCCCGGGCGTTGTGGCCTCCATCTTCGGCGCGGAGCGCGACATCGAAGGCCCGGTCAGTGTCATCGGAGCCTCGCGCACCGGCGGCGAGCTGGTTGAACAGGACATGTGGTCCGCGTTCTGGATGATGCTGGCCAGCCTGAACTTCTTCCTCGCCCTGTTCAACCTTGTGCCGCTGCCGCCGCTCGACGGCGGGCACATTGCGGTGGTGCTGTACGAAAAGATTCGCGATGCTTTACGACGCCTCCGTGGCCTCGGCCCGGGCGCTCCCGCGAACTACGAAAAGCTCATGCCCTTGACATACGCCATGGCTGCGCTGCTGCTCGGCGTCGGTGTGTTGGTAATGGCCGCGGACGTGGTCAACCCCGTCCGAATTTTTGGCTGACGGTGCTAAAGTTAGCCACCATGAACACCCCCATCGGATTAGGCATGCCCGAAGGCCCGGCACCGACTTTGGCTCCGCGCCGCAAGACCCGTCAGCTGATGGTGGGAGATGTCGGCGTCGGCTCGGATCACCCGATTTCTGTGCAGTCCATGACCACCACGAAGACGCACGACATCAACGCCACGCTGCAGCAGATCGCGCAGCTGACCACCGCAGGCTGCGACATTGTGCGCGTGGCCTGCCCGAAGACGGTGGACGCGGAGGCCCTGCCGGCGATTGCAGCGAAGTCGCCGATCCCGGTGATCGCGGACATCCACTTCCAGCCGAAGTACATCTTCGCGGCCATCGACGCCGGCTGCGCGGCCGTGCGCGTGAACCCCGGCAACATCAAGGAGTTCGACGGCCGCGTCAAGGAGGTCGCCAAGGCGGCGGGCGACGCGGGCATCCCGATCCGCATCGGCGTCAACGGCGGCTCCCTGGACAAGCGCCTGCTGGAGAAGTACGGCAAGGCCACCCCGGAGGCTCTGGTGGAGTCCGCGATCTACGAGGCCGGCCTGTTTGAGGAGTACGGCTACGGCGACATCGCCATCTCCGTGAAGCACTCCGACCCGGTGCTGATGGTGGAGGCCTACCGCCAGCTCGCGGAAAAGACCGACTACCCGCTGCACCTCGGCGTGACCGAGGCGGGCCCGAAGTTCATGGGCACCATCAAGTCCTCCGTGGCCTTCGGTGCGCTGCTGTCGCAGGGCATCGGCGACACCATCCGCGTGTCCCTGTCCGCGGACCCGGTGGAGGAGATCAAGGTCGGCGACCAGATCCTGCAGTCGATGAACCTGCGCCCGCGCAAGCTGGAGATTGTCTCCTGCCCGTCCTGCGGCCGCGCACAGGTGGATGTGTACAAGCTCGCCGAGGAGGTCACCGCTGGCCTGGACGGCATGGAGTTCCCGCTGCGCGTGGCCGTGATGGGCTGCGTCGTCAACGGCCCGGGCGAAGCGCGCGACGCCGACCTCGGCGTGGCGTCCGGCAACGGCAAGGGCCAGATCTTTGTCAAGGGCGAGGTCGTGGAGACCGTGCCGGAGTCCAAGATCGTGGAGACGCTGATCGATTACGCGCAGCGCATCGCCGAGGAGGAGGGCCTCGAGGAGGTCGAGGGCGCCAAGGCCGAGGTCAAGGTCACCCGCTAATATGCTGCGTCGCCGTGTCGCGGGGGTTGCGGTGGTGGCGCTGGCGGCGTCGATTAGCAGTTGCACCCCGCGCCCCAACGACGCCGAACCCGCCGCATCGGATTTTCTGAGCGCGCTGGAAAAGCGTGAGGTGAACTCTGCGCTTATCGACGACGCGTCCGCCGCCGAAACCTCTCTCAACGAGACGTGGGGTGGGCTGCAGGCGGAGAGCTTGAGCGCATCGCTTATCGACGTCAACCAGGACGACAACCTGGCCACCGCCACCTATGAGCTGCGCTGGGACCTGCCCCGCGAGCGGGATCTGACGTACCAGGCGCAGATGACGCTGACGCAGAGCGGCAATACGTGGAACGTGCGCTGGCAGCCGTCCGTTCTGCATCCGCGGCTGGGCGCGAACCAGCACCTGGAGCTGCGCTCGGTGGCGCCCTCGCAGGCAAGCGTGGTCTCCTCCGACGGGGTGGAGCTGCTCAAGCCCGGCACCGCGTACCGAGTGCTCGTGGACACGGACGAGATGCGCAGCGCAAGCTCGACGGCCGCGGGTATCAGCGCGGCGCTGGCGAAGGCGCACGAGGTGGATCGCGGCGTGCCGCTGCGCGACGCAGAGGACCTTGCCAAAGAGCTGCAGGACGCCTCCGGCGCGTACTCCGTCGCCGTGGTGCCCGCGCCGGCGCGCGACGCGTTCGAAGCGGCGCTGGCCGGGGAACCCGGCGTGCGGCTGAACGAAGAGGCCGCGATGGTCAACGCGCAGCCGGACTTCGCCCCCGACATCATGGCGCGCGTGGGCGAGCTGGTGCGCGACGACCTGCAGGGCGATACCGGGTGGAGCGTCGACGTGGTCAACGAAAACGGCGCCTCCTACGAGGAGATCAAGCGCCAGGACGCCGCCCCGGCACCGGCGGTGCACATCAGCCTGGACCACCGCATCCAGCGCGCCGCGGAGATGGCGCTGGAGCCGGTTGCGGGCCAGCAGGCCATGATCGTGGCCATCCGTCCGTCCACGGGCGGCATTCTGGCTATTGCGCAGACGCCTGCCGCCGACGAAGGCGGCAACCTGGCCACGATGGGCCAGTACCCGCCGGGCTCGACGTTTAAGATCCTCACCGCGTTCGCCGGGCTGACCAAGCAAGGGCTCATCCCGGGCTCGCCTGTGCCGTGCCCCGGCACGATGAACCTCTTTGGGCGCACCGTGACCAACTACGCAGGCTTCGGCCTGGGCACCGTGCCGCTGGAGACCGCGTTCGCCCGTTCCTGCAACACCACCTTCGCGGATATTTCCACGAAGCTGGCGCCAGGGGAGTTGAAGACCATCGGCAAACAGTTCGGCCTGGGCATCGATATGGAAATCCCCGGGGTGGAGACCATCACCGGCTCCATCCCCGACGGCGAGGAGCCTCTGGACCGCACCGAGGCCGGCTACGGCCAGGGCTTGGACCTGGCCAGCCCATTTGGCATGGCGCTTGTCTCCGCAGCGGCCGCTCGCGGATCGTTGCCCGTGCCGTACCTGGTGGAGGGCGAGGAGACGAAGTTGAGTGAGGATGCGGCCCCCATGGACCCGCAGGCGGTGGACGAACTACGCCAGATGATGGCCGCCGTGACCGGCCCGGGCGGCACCGCGAGTGCGTTTACCGCGGGCGGGGACATCCGCGGCAAGACCGGCGAAGCCGAGATCAACGGCGGCTCCCATTCGTGGTTCACCGGCTACCGCGCGGACGACGACATCGCCTTCGCCACCCTGGTAGTCCTCGGCGGAGGTTCTGAGGCCGCAGTGGCGCTTTCGGACCGAATGCTGCTGAACCTGGACGCGCCCGCTCAGTAGGCCGCCCAGAGGGCTGCGCGGGCCTGTTTGACCGCGGGTCTACCATTGGGGACATGAATAACCGAGGCCTACTTACCCCAGGAAAACCCACCCCAGAGCGCAAGGTGCCAAAGTCCATTGAGCGCCCTGAGTACGCGTGGAAGGACGAGGTCCAGGAGAACGTCGGCGAGCCGATCGTCCAGACCCGCGAGACTATCGAGGCGATGCGCGAAGCCTCCAAGATCGCGGCGAACGCGCTGGCGCTTGCCGGTGCCGCAGTGGCCCCGGGCAAGACCACCGACGAGATCGACGGTATCGTCCACGACTACCTGGTGGAGCACGGCGCCTACCCGTCGACGATGGGCTACCGCGGGTACCCGAAGTCCTCCTGTATCTCCCTGAACGAAATTGTCTGCCATGGCATCCCGGACACCACGGTGATCCAGGAGGGCGACATCGTCAACATCGACGTCACCGCCTACAAGAACGGCGTGCACGGCGACACCAACGCCACCTTCTTCGCCGGTGAGGTAGCCCAGGAGCACAAAGACTTGGTGGACCGCACCTACCAGGCGATGATGCGCGGCATTAAGGCTGCGAAACCGGGCCGCCAGATCAACGTGATCGGGCGCGTGATCGAGTCCTACGCCAAGCGTTTCGGCTACAACGTGGTCACCGACTTCACCGGCCACGGCGTGGGCACAACCTTCCACAACGGCCTTGTGGTGCTGCACTACGATTCCGACGCCTACACCGACGTCCTCGAGCCAGGTATGACGCTGACCATCGAGCCGATGATCAATCTCGGCGAGCTGCCTTACCGCGTGTGGGACGACGGCTGGACAGTGCAGAACATCGACGGCGAGTACACCGCCCAGTTCGAGCACACCATCGTGATTACCGACAGCGGCAACGAGATTCTCACCATCCCGGACGCGGATGTCGCCGCCGGGCAGCACATGCTGGGGGAGTAAACCGCGCAAGAAGGTAAAGCGGGCCCGTACGGATCTATTCCGTACGGGCCCGCTTTACGTCTACGGACGGACCGCAGACAGAACGAAACCCCCATTGCTACGTGCAGATGGGGGTTACGTGTCTCAGCAGCAAGAATTACTTGCTGAGCGGGTGCTGCAGCCAGCCGTTGTAGAAGGCGAAGTTGAAGCCAGCGATGACCAGGCCAACCAGGGCGCCGATGGCGGCAACGATGGAGCCGTCGATCCAGTAGCGAGCCCACTGCGGGACGTCCTCAGCGTTGGTGGTGTTACCGAAAGCATCGGTCGGGTAGAACGGATCCTTCGCGTCGTTGAAGTAGTGGGAAGAACCCTTGCCATCGAACAGGCCCTTGGTGCCGTCGCTGACAACCTCGCCGAAGTCCTTATCGGTCTCCTTCTGCTTGCCGACGAAGACGACGGCCTTGTCCTTGGAGTTGGTCTCGGTGGTGCCTTCCTCAGCGGAGGCGATTGCGGTGCCACCAGCAACGACGGTCAGAGCGGTTGCGGTAGCAACTGCAGCGGTGCGGAAGTTACGCATCGTGTTCCTTCTTTCGAAAAATGAGTTGGAATTGGTTTGCGGGAATCCGCGAACTTAGAACTGGAAATCGCCGTGGACGAAGTAGTTGTACAGCGGGCCAACGATGAGGCCGACAACTGCGGAAACAGCGGTGAAGATGGTTGCGCCGTACGCGAGACGAGCGTAACGCGGCTGGTCACCGAAGTTGTCCTTCTGGCTGCCGAAGATCTGCTCGCCGTCGGTGCCGCGCAGGTTGCCGTCCTTGTCGCGGAACTCGAGCCACTCGGACTGGACGATCTTGTTGGAGGAAGCCGGCTCGACGCCGTCCTTGCTGTCCTTGTCCTCAACCGGGCGGACCGGTGCGGTGTAGGCCGGAGCCTCCGGTGCCTCAGTGCCTTCGGTTGCTGCGGTTGCGACTGCGGTGGAGCCGAATGCCACAGCGACGGCGGTTGCGCCGGCGAGGGCTGCCTTACGGAAATTACGCATGAAACGAAATCCTTCTCTGATAGTTCTTGCACGACGTCCGGGTGGAATTCAAAGAATCCCAGGGGCATTGAGCTCCTAGGACCGATAGCAAGCCCGGTGGGCTCGGTCCCGGTGTCTGCACTGACAATAGCCGAACACTTCCAGCCGTATGCAAGTTGACGCTTAAAATTTTTCAAAAGTTCAACCAAAGGTTGGAAAGCTTGGCGTTCACTGAAAAAATTGGGCTAGACCAAATATCTCTCACGTGCTCTTTTCGGCACCTGTGCGGAAAAGGTCATGCCTTTTAACCCGGTCCCCCGAAAGAGGGGGTAAAGTAGGGGTTTAGACTTCTTTGAACGTCAGGTCGAGGCCGAGGATCGCGTTTTCGGTCACCTCCGCCAGCGACGGGTGGATCCAATACTGCGAGCGAGGAAAGTCCCGCAGGTCCAGCCCGTATGCGAGCACGGTAATCATTTGCTGGATAAGCGTGGACGCCTGCGGACCCATGTAGTGCGCGCCCAACAGCTGGCCGGATTCGCGGTCCGCCACCAGCTTCACCACACCGGTGGAGTCCTCCAAGCCCCAGCCGTAGGCGACATCGCCGTAGTTCTGCACTTTCACCGTGACGTCGAAGCCCGCGTCCGCTGCTTCCTGTCCAGTCAGGCCCACCGTCGCGATCTGCGGGTGGGTGAAGATCGCCGACGGGACGTGATCGTGCGGCATCGGCACCATCGCGGAGTCGTCGTTGCCCGCCCATGCCTGAAGCACGTTGTGTGTCACGGCTCGCTGTTCTGCGTTCGCCACGTGCTTGAGTTGGTATGGGGAAGACAGGTCGCCGAGCGACCACACGCCGTCCACGGAGGTGCGGCCGAACTCGTCGACGGCGACGCGGCCGCCTTCGTGCGTTTCGATCCCTGCAGTGGCGACATCGAGGGTGTCGCTGTTGGGGATGCGGCCAGTGGCGATGAGGAGGGATTCGGAGCTGACCGTGGTGCCGTCGTCAAGCGTGAGCGTGACACCCTCGCTGTTCTCGGTGGCGGAAGTGACCGTGCGGCCGATGTGGACGGTGTAGCGCTCGGCGGCGAGTTTGTTGAACGGCTCCGCGAGGTCCGGGTCCAGCTGGCGAAGCAGCTGAGAGCGGCTGATGATGGTCACCTCGGTGCCCAAGGCGT
Source organism: Corynebacterium haematomassiliense (assembly GCF_013978595.1). Taxonomy (GTDB): domain Bacteria; phylum Actinomycetota; class Actinomycetes; order Mycobacteriales; family Mycobacteriaceae; genus Corynebacterium; species Corynebacterium lehmanniae. Next base: position 807,651 of record NZ_JACDTZ010000001.1, on the reverse strand, counting down.
CAAAGACGTGCGCGAACTCCATGGCAATGAAGCCGCCGCCGACGATGGTCAACGACTTCGGCTGGCGCTCAAGGCGCATGATGTCCTCGTTGGTGTGGAACGTGACGTCGTTGGCCCACTCCGGAATGAACGGGCGGGCGCCGGCGGCGAGGATGATCGTGTCGGCGGTGATGAACTCTTCGGCCCCGCCGCGGCCGGTCTTCAGCGTCTTCGGGCCGAGGAAGGACGCCTCCACGTCGTAGACGGTGACGTTGGGGCAACCGTTGCGGCGGTAGTCCTCGCCGCCCTTGGCGATCAGATCGATGCGGTTGTCAAAGACGCGCTCGACGATCCCGGGCCAGTCCGCGCCCTTGTACTCGAGATCAATGCCGAGCTTTCCGGCCTCGCGCGCCGCGTACGCCTGCTCCGCGGCGAGCACGTACATCTTGGTGGGGATGCAACCGACGTTTAAGCACGTGCCTCCGAACGCGCCTTTCTCCACGATCGCGACGTTCTTGTCGTCGAAGTCCGGGGTGAGGATGGAGTTGCCCGAACCCGTTCCCACAATGATCAGGTCGTAGCGTGTGGCGTCCTGCAAATCGCTTCCGTGAGCGGGCATGGTCTTCTCCTCTATATATATATGTCTGTTTTGCGTATCGACGTTACTGGGCGAAATGTTGGCCGTCTAACCACTGGAAAACAGCCTTGAATGCGGCCTCGCGGGCGTGGCGCTCGGACAGGAACACGTCGTGGCGTGCACCGTCGATGACCTGCACTTCTGTCTCGTCGGACAGTGTCGGCGCCCAGCGCTGGATCTGGTCGACGTCCAGCACCGTGTCGGCGGTGTCGGCGGCGGGGGAGTACTCCTCGCCGAGGTACGAATGCGACGAGCACAGCGTCAACGTCGGCACACCAGTGTCAACGTTTCCGGCGTGGATCTGTTCCTGTCCCTGCATCACCGCACGGATCCAGCCCAGGTACTTGCGGTGCCCGTCGATCGGCTTCCACTCAGTGTTGAACTCCCACTCGCCGTGGAAGTCCCGGTGGATTGACTTGCCGTAGGTGCCCTCCCCGCGCTGCAACAGCGGCAGCGACGGGAAGATCGTGCCGAAGAAGTTCAGCAGCGGCTTGAGCGCTGCCACCTGCCACTTCGGAAACTGCATGTCCAGCCACGGGCTGTTGAGGACCACCCCGGCGAGCTTTGCATGCTCCGCGGGCTTCTCGCGGCGCAGGTGGTCCGCCCACAGCGGCACGATCAGCCCGCCGGTGGAATGCGCCAGCACCACCACCGAACCGTGTTCCGCGGCGAGAATATCCAGCGCCTGGGTGAGCTCGGGGAAGTACCGGCTCATCGACAGCGTGAAGTGCGCGCGCTGCCCCTTCTTCAGCGCGCGCCCGCAACGCCGCAGGTCCAGCGCGTAAAACGGGTACCCGTGCCGCGTGAACTCGTCGGCGACGTGGGCCTGGAAGAAGTAGTCAGACATGCCGTGCACCCACAGCACTGCAGGTTTTTCGGGCTTTGTGCTTCTCGACGCGCGCACGTCCCGCACCAGCACCGCATCCACGCGGGTTCTACTGTCCGGGTCCTTCCCCTGCGGGAGCGCTGCCTGCTCGAATCCGTCGCCCAGCGGGTCGGGTTGCCAATCAAGCTCATTCATGCGGCCGATGATACTTTTCTGCGGACGGTTCGGACCTGTGGTCGTCGACAAGCCTTTGCACCTTGGCGATGAAGGGGACGTAATATAGTCACCACTCCCAAAAGTCGATAAACATCAAAGGATGACTACGCATGTCTGACAACGGTGGTAAGAAGTACGCGGACGAGGTGGACATCCTGCACGTCGGCGCCGGCATCATGAGCGCCACGCTGAGCTCGATGCTGCACGAGCTGGAACCCGAGTGGTCCCAGATGATCTTCGAGCGGCTTGACGGGCCTGCCGAGGAGTCCTCCTACCCCTTCAACAACGCTGGCACCGGCCACTCCGCCCTGTGCGAGCTGAACTACACGCCCGAGAAGAAGGGCCGCATTGATGTCTCCAAGGCGATGAACATCAACGAGAAGTTCCAGCTGTCGCGCCAGTTCTGGTCCTACCAGGTGGAAAACGGTGTGCTGACCGACCCGCGCGCCTTCATCAACCCCGTGCCGCACGTGTCCTTCGCCCAGGGCGAAGACCAGATCAACTACCTGCGCAAGCGCTACGAAAAGCTCTCCGCAAACCACATGTTCCCCAACATGCAGTTCGCGGACGACCGCGACACCTTCGCTGAGAAGCTGCCGCTGATGTCCCAGGGCCGCGACTTCGACGCAGAGCCGGTGGCCATCTCCTGGACCAACGTCGGCACCGACATCAACTACGGCTCGCTGACCAAGCAGTTCCTCGACGCCGCCAAGAACAACGGCACCGAGATCCGCTACGGCCGCGAAGTGACCAACATCAAGCGCGAAGGCAACTTCTGGAAGGTCACCGTCAAAAACGCCCACACCGGCGACAAGCAGGTCGTGCGCGCCCGCTTCGTCTTCGTCGGCGCCGGCGGCTACGCCCTCGACCTGCTGCGCAACGCAGGTGTGCCCGAGGTCCACGGCTACGCCGGCTTCCCGATCTCCGGCATGTGGCTCAAGACCGACAACCAGGAACTGGTGCAGCAGCACAAGGCCAAGGTCTACGGCAAGGCCAAGGTCGGCGCCCCGCCGATGTCCGTGCCGCACCTGGACCTGCGCGTCGTGGACGGCAAGGAATCCCTCCTGTTCGGCCCCTACGGCGGCTGGAGCCCGAAGTTCCTCAAGGAAGGCTCCTACCTGGACCTGTTCAAGTCCATCCGCCCGGACAACATCCCGTCCTACCTCGGCGTGGCCGCCACCAACATCGGCCTGGTGAAGTACCTGGTGCAGGAAGTCTTCCGCGACTTCGACGGCAAGGTGGACATGCTGCACGAGTACTACCCGGCAGCAGACGGCAAGGACTGGGAGGTCGTGGTCGCCGGCCAGCGCGTGCAGGTGATCAAGCCGGCTGCCGCCCCGCGCTTCGGCACCCTGGAGTTCGGCACCGCCTTGGTGAACGACCAGAACGGCACCATCGCCGGCGTGCTCGGCGCCTCCCCGGGTGCGTCCATCACCCCGGCCGCCATGATCGAGCTTCTCGAGCGCTGCTTCGGCGAGCACATGATCGACTGGGCCGACAAGCTGCACGAGATGTTCCCCACCTACGGCAAGTCCCTCAAGCGCGACAAGGACGCTTACGACGAGCAGTGGGCGTGGACGCAGAAGACGCTCAAGCTGGACACGGGCGAAAACACCCTGTAGCAGCGTTTACGTCCCGCAGAAGGTGACGTAGGGCAGCTGCCCCTCAGGCCGGGCCATCCATTCGGGCCCGGCCTTTTCGTTGTACGGGTCGCTCACCGCGGAGAGCAGCTCGTTGTACGCGGTGTAGTCGCCGCGCAGCTCGGCGGCGTCGATAGCCTCCTGCAGCATCTGGTTGCGGGGGATGAAGACGGGACCCTCGCTTCCGTTTATGCCGTGCTCGCGGTTGTAGGTGGTGATGTCGGCGGCGGCGTTGAGCCCGTCGTGGTCGCCTCCGATCCACGTCGCCCAGGCTTCGTCCCAGGCTGGCTGGACAGTTTTGACGTAGGCGTCGACCTTCTCCGCGCCGAGCAGTGGGTAGAGCGCCTCCGCCAGCCGCGCCATGTTCCAGGCGATGATGTTGGGCTGGTTGCCAAATGCGTAGCGGCCCTGGCGGTCGATGGAGGAGAAACTCGCGGTGCCGTCGAAGCGCTCGGTGAACGCGCACGGGCCGTAGTCGATGGTCTCTCCGGACAGTGCCACGTTGTCGGTGTTCATCACCCCGTGGACGAAACCCAGGCGCATCCAGTGCGCCACCAGGTCGAACTGGCGGCGGGTGACGGTGCGCAGCATCTCCTCGGCATCGGCGAAGCCCGCGGCGGCGACGACCTTCTGCGTCAGCTCCTCCGACTGTGTCGCCGCGTACTGCACCGTGCCCACGCGCAGGTGGCTCTTCGCCACGCGCACCACGATCCCGCCGGGGACCGCGCCGTTTTGGCGGATCACGGTGCCGCCGGTGGACAGCACCGCAAGCGAGCGGGTGGTAGGCACGCCGACCGCATGCATGAACGTGGAGACGAGGTGCTCGCGCAGCATCGGCCCGATCGCCCCCACCCCGTCCGTGCCCGGGCGCGAAAACGCGGTCAAGCCTGAGCCCTTGAGCTGGATCTCATACCCGGCGGTGTCGCCGAGCAGCAGGGCGCGGCCGTCGCCAAGCAATGGCACGAACTGGCCGAACTGGTGCGCCGCGTACGCCATGGCGTGGCCGCCGTGGGAGCCGGAGAGGAACTTGAGGCCGTCATCAGACTTGAGCCACGCAACATCGAGGCCGAGCTCCTTTGCAAGCGGCTCATTCAGTGCGACAAGCTGCGGGTTCTCAAACTCCGTGCCGGGCTCTGCGTGCGCGAGCTCCGGCAGGGCCTCTGCGAGCGTGTGGGCGAGCTGGGGTTGATTCATGGCTCCACCCTAAACTGATTGGCTATGACTACCGGCCACATCACACTCGTAGGCGGCGGCCCAGGCGCGTGGGACCTGCTGACCATCCGCGGACTGCGCGCCCTCGAGGCTGCCGACGTCATCCTCGCCGACCACCTCGGCCCCTCCGCCGAGCTGGAGAGCTTCTTGGACCTGACCGGCAAGGAAGTCGTGGACGTGGCGAAGCTGCCGTACGCGAGGCAGGTGGCGCAGGAGCGGATCAACGAGATGCTGGTCGCTTACGCGCACGAAGGCAAGCAGGTGGTCCGGCTCAAAGGCGGCGACCCGTACGTGTTCGGCCGCGGTTTCGAGGAGCTACAGGCGTGCGCCGCCGCCGGGCTGGAGTGCTCGGTGGTGCCGGGCGTGACCTCTGCGGTGTCCGTGCCGGCCGCCGCTTCGGTGCCGGTGACCCAGCGCGGGGTGACGCACGCGTTCACGGTGGTCTCCGGGCACCTGCCGCCCGGGCACGAGAAGTCGCTGGTGGACTGGGGTGCGCTCGCTCGCGTCGGTGGCACGATCGTGGTGGTGATGGGCGTGCGCAACGTGCGCGCGATCACGGCGGCGCTGGTGGAGGCCGGGCTGTCCGGGGACACTCCCGCCGCCGTGATCCAGGAGGGCGAGACCGACGCGCAGCGCGTGTACTTCGCCACCGCGGCGAGCTTGGCCGACGTGATGGAGGCCGAAGGCGTCGCCGCACCGGCCGTGTACGTGGTGGGGGAGGTCGCTGGCCTTGCGCACGCTGGATAGCTTGATCTGGGATGTCGCGTTCGGCGCGGCTGACGGTGGTCAGAGGACCGTGCTCATCTGCCACGACCCGACCCTGGATCTCACGCGCGCGGCGGTCGCTGCGGGTGCTCCGGTGGTGTTCTGCGAATCGGACTACACGCGCAGCCAGCAGGCCCGGTCGCTCGGCGCCGAGGTGGCCGGGGACGTGCGCCTGGACGAGTACCTCGCCGGCGCGACCGGGGCTGCCGTTGCGGTCGGAGAGATGCCGAAGTCCCTGGCGCGGCTGGATTACCTGGCGCGTTCTATCGCGGGCGCAGGCTTCGACGAAGTGCGCCTCGTGCTCGGCGCGAACAATAAACACCTCGCACGCAGCATGAACGCGACGTTGGGGGAGTCGTTCGAGGACGTTTCTGCCTCGCTCGGCCGCGGCAAGTTTCGCTGCCTGGTCGCCTCCGGCCCCCGCGAGGTGTCGTATGCGCCAAAGCTTTACGACGGCCTCGTCGCCGTCGGCGGAGTTTTCTCCGGCGCAAAACCGGACCGGGGCGGGGAGCTGCTTCGCTCCTGCCTGCCCGCCGAGCCCGGCCGGCTTCTCGACCTGGGCTGCGGCAACGGCTCCGTCACCCGGGGCTTGGGCGGCGTCGCCACGGACGCGGACGCCGATGCGGTGCTCTCCGCCCGCGCCATCGGGCTGGAGGCGACGTGGGATGACGCCGGCTCCCGATTGCCGGACGCGTCCTTCGACACAATCGCGCTGAACCCGCCGTTCCACGACGGCACCACCGTCGACGCCACGTTAGTGCAGCACCTCCTCGACGCCTCCGTGCGTTTGCTCGCCCCCGGCGGGGCGCTGTACCTGGTGCACAACTCGCACTTGCGCTACCGCGGCGAGGTGGAGCGTCGCTTCGCGTCCGTGGAGCAGGTCGCGCGCGATAGGACCTTCACGGTGCTCCGCGCCAGCTCGTAAATGTGGTACCGTTTTGTGGTACCACATAAAGGAGGGGCAAATGTCCATCAGTGCATCGGAAGCTCGCCGGACCTTATATCCGCTCATCGAGCGTGTGAACAACGACCGCGACGCGGTTGAAATTGTGTCGCGCAATGGCAATGCCGTGCTCATGGCAGCAGAAGATTATGAGTCATGGGTAGAGACCGCTTACCTGTTTAAATCGCGGGAGAACAGGCGCAGGTTGACTCGGTCCTATGAGGATGCCCTCAACGGCAAGTTCGTTGAGCATGATCTCGATCTGGATGAGTAATGCGCCTCGTTTGGACTGCCGATGCGTGGAGCGACTACCTCTATTGGCAAACCACTGATAGGAAGATGCTGAAGCGGGTGAACCAGCTTCTCCGCGACGTGTTGCGAGATCCCTTCGAGGGGATTGGTAAGCCTGAACCGTTGAAGTATGGCGCGGATGGTGCTTGGTCGAGGCGTATAACCCAAGAACACCGATTAGTTTACATGCTTGCGGATGGAGACCTAGTGATACTGCAGGCCCGCTATCACTACTAGCCCAGGAGGGCGGGCAGCGCGTTGGCGGCGGTGTCCTCGATGACGACGTCGGCCAGGTGCGACAGGTCCGTGCGCATGGGGGTGACCTCGATGATGGGGATCTCGCGGGCGTGGGCCATCAGCGGTAGGCCGGCGGCGGGGTAGACCACCCCGGAGGTGCCCACGATCACCAGCGCGTCGGCGGTGCGCATGCGGCGCTCCGCTTCCTTCCACTCGGCTTCAGGCAAGGCTTCGCCGAACCAGACCACGCCGGGGCGCACTGGTCCTCCGCATTCTGGGCAAGCCGGGGGAGTAATTGCTGCCACGGGTTCTTTGGGGAGATCGATGGGCTGGGCGAAGCTTTCGTCGCAAAGCGTACAGCGAAAGTCGAACAGCGAGCCGTGCAGATGGACGACCTCCTTGCTGCCTGCGCGCTCGTGGAGGTTGTCGATGTTTTGCGTGGTCACCGTTGTCTTCTGCGACTTGGCGACGGCGACGTGGCCCGCGTTCGGCTCCGCCTGCTGCGCGAGGTGGGCGCGCCAGAGATACCAGGCGAACATGGTGTCCGGGTCGTCGTGCCACGCGTCGATGGACGCCATGTCCTGCGGGTCCACGTTTTCCCACAGGCCGGTCTGAGCGTCGCGGTAGGTGGCGATGCCGCTGTCGGCGCTCATGCCGGCGCCGGTGAAGACCTCGATGTGCGAGGCGTCTGCGATAAGGGCGCGGGCGGTGTCGATGGTGGAGGAGGCGGTCATGGGTGCGACGGTACCTGTGGGGCGGGGGCCAGGGGGCGGTGTTAACGACGATATCGGCATTTAGGGCTGACGCGGCGGTAAAAGCCCTGGTCGCGGTCGGGTCGGGACGGTAAATGCCGATATCGTCTTTTGTACAGAGAGGTTCCCAAGTACCTGAACTGTGGATAACGATGGCGGCGAGTTATCCACAGATGAGCAAGAGCCCTTCCATTTTGCGTGAACCTCTGTCAGTATCGCGGCATGGATCGGGGGAGACAAGCAGAGATTGTGCGCAAACTACGCCATCGGGATAACGTCAACGACAACGCAGGTGCAGTGATCCTGTCATCGAAGCACTGCATGTCGCGGGCCGACTTCTCGGGGCTCGCGTTCTATGAGAGGCGGTGGATCCAGGCCATCGCTGCGGGGAAAGCCGCCAGGAAAGCAGCACTGGCCGGGCGATCAGCTGCAAGGGCGTTGGATATGTGGGTGGTGACGACCGAGGTCAACGAGCCAGTGGAGCTACTTCTGCCAAACGGCAAAGCGCCGCCGAAGAAGCAGCAGCCGGCGAACACGGTCTATCACCGGGCAAGGAAGCGGCCAGCGACAATCCGGCGCTTCGACACACTGCGTGCCACGGATGAACTGACCACGGCGTTCGAAATCGCGCTGCGACATGGTTTCCGGGAGGGGCTCGTCGCCATGGACTGGATACTGAAGTTCTACGCGGACAGAGACACGGTCGAGGCCGAGATGGAGAAGCTGGGCAGGGTGCGAGGCATTGACACGCTGCGGAAAGTAGTGAGGTTCGCGGTGGACAACTCGCGCTCGCCGTTCGAGTCGTACGGAAGAGCGATTCTGATTGAGCGGGTGGCGGAGCACTGGATCGTCAACGGCATGTTTGCCGGCTATGAGGTGGATCTTCGCCGCGGGATGTTCGTGACGGAGATAGACGGCGACTACAAATACGACGGAGTGACGTTCAAACCCACCGACGAGACGCTGCGGAAAGAACGCCGCCGCGAAAAGAACCTGCTGAAGGCCGGCGTCAAGCTACTGCGCCCATCGCCGGTCGATTTGTTGTTCAGAGAAGATGAGTTTGTGGCTGATGTGCGCCGGCTTCTCGCGTTAGCGGAGATGGTTGAGAAGGCGGCGAGTTAGCGCAGGTAGAAGGGGTGCAACCGATAAACCGATAAATTCCACTCGGCCGATAAACCGATAAATTTCGCCGGCGCGAGGGCAGGACCGAGCTAGACCGCAAAAGACAGCGCCACGCACACTATGGGGATCAAAGCTATGCCGACCACCACCCGCCGCAAGTAGCGCTTGCCCGGCGCGTGGGCGGTGTTCACCGCGATCTTGCCCGGGTTCGACGGCAGCACCGCGGCGACCATAGGGTCGTTCGGCGCCGAATAGGTGCCCATGCCGCCCTGGTAGCGCAACTGCTCGTTGCGGGCCTGTTCGTCCGCGTCCGGTTCGATCCCGTCCTTTTTTGAGGTCACGCGCATGCCGATCACCACCACATAGATGATGAAGCCGATCCAGAGCACAATCTCCAGCCAGAACGGCAGTTTCACGTCCGGCACCACCATGGAGATGTTCATCACCGCGAACAGTGCGGCCATCGCGAGGATTATTTTGGAGACGATGTCTGCGGAGGCGTCGCAAAGCTTCTCGACGCGCCGGGCCACCGTCTCCGAAAACGGCAACGCGCCGTCGGCCGGGACGTCGACGGTGTGCCGGGCAAGCGATCTCGGCGGCAGAAACAGCGGCAGGATCAGCGTTACCGCGATGCCGATGATCATCGGCAGGGTCGTGCTGAGCAGCGTCTTCGGCGCGAAGCCGTCCGCCTCGCCGGTGGGGCCGATGTGCACCGTCACAGGGTCGGGGATCGCGTCCCAACGCAGCAGGATGTAGGCGAACCCGGCGGCGTAGATCAGCGCGGCCAGGGCGTAGCGACGGTACTGGGATGGCATGGAGCTCAACCTACACACGCATTGTGAGCAGTGTGCCGTCGACCGAAACGTCGAACCCGGCGGCGGAAGCGATGTCGGCGACATCTTCGGCGGACGTGGCGTCGTGAGGCGCCAGCGCGCGGGCCAGCTCGCCCTTGTACTGCTTGTTGAAGTGGCTAACCACCTTGCCGGTGTCGGCCTGCTCCACGCGCACCGTCAGCGCTCCGGGCACCGGCCCGAGCTGTTGGTAGGCGCCGGAGCGCATGTCCACCACGAATCCCTGCTCACCAAGCACATCGCTTATCGACGTGCGCCACCACGCCTTCATCGTTCTCCCGCCGACCTTTGAGCCGCCGGAAACGCGGTAGCGGGGGATCAGATCGCCTGCGCGCACCACCCCGAACAGCGCGGAGCCCACGGCCAGGCGGGACAGAGCCTCATCGGGCAGGGACAGAGCGTCGAGGGCGTCGTACAGCACGCCCGTGTAGCGCTGGATCGCCGGCATCACCGGAGCCGTGCGCAGCGCCAGATTCTCCTCGGCCTCCGCGCGTTTGCCGGCAGGGACTTTCAGCTCGCGCATTTGGATGTTCACGTCGGTGGCCGTGAGGACGTCGATAAGCGATGTGCGTACGGCGTCGAGGGAGGGAAACGACAGCGACATGGTGGCGTCGGTGCCGCCGGGGGCTTTGGTTTCAGAAGGCGGGAGCACGATCAGCATGCGCAAAACCCTAGCGGTAAACTTCCAAACCATGATTACACGCCTGTCCACGCTGTTCCTGCGCACGCTGCGCGAAGATCCCGCCGATGCCGAGGTGCCCAGCCACAAGCTGCTGGTGCGCGCAGGCTATGTGCGCCGTGCCGCGCCGGGCGTGTACTCCTGGCTGCCGCTGGGTCTGCGCGCGCTGCGCAAGATCGAGGGCGTGGTCCGCGAGGAGATGGACGCCATGGGCGGCCAGGAACTGCTCTTCCCGGCGCTGCTGCCGCGCGAGCCGTACGAGGCCACCAACCGCTGGGCGGAGTACGGCGACGACCTGTTCCGCCTGAAGGACCGCAAGGGCGCGGACATGCTGCTTGGCCCCACGCACGAGGAGATGTTCACCACCGCGGTGAAGGACCTGTACTCCTCCTACAAGGACTTCCCGGTCACGCTGTACCAGATCCAGACCAAGTACCGCGACGAGGCGCGTCCGCGTGCCGGCATTCTGCGCGGGCGCGAGTTTGTGATGAAGGACAGCTACTCCTTCGACATGTCGGATGAGGGGCTGGACCAGTCCTACGCCAACCACCGCGCGGCTTACCAGCGCATTTTCGACCGCGTGGGATTGCGCTACGAGATCTGCAAGGCCACCTCCGGCGCCATGGGCGGCTCCGCGTCCGAGGAGTTTTTGGCGTACTCGGACAACGGCGAGGACACCTTCGTCGTCTCCACCGCGGGCGACTACGCGGCGAACGTCGAGGCAGTGACCACCGTCGCGCCCGAGCCGCGCCCGTTTGAGGGGCTGCCGGAGGCGGTCGAGCACGACACCCCTGCGTCCGAGACCATCGCGGCGCTCGTGGAGTGGGCGCAGGGGGCTGGCGTGCTTATCGACGGCCGCTCCGCCGAAGCCGCCGACACCCTCAAATGCATGATGGTGAAGGTCAACGACCCGCGTCAGGTAGATGAGGACGGCGAGCCGGTCGGCCCGCAGCTGGTCGGCGTGCTCATCCCCGGCGACCGCGAGCTGGACGAGAAGCGCCTCGAGGCATCGCTTGAGCCCGCAACGTTCGAGCTGGCCAGCGACGAGGACTTTGCCAAGAACGACTTTTTGGTCAAGGGCTACGTCGGCCCCCGCGCGCTCGCGGCCAACGGCGTGCGCGTGCTGGCGGACCCCCGCGTGGTGGACGGCACCGCCTGGATCACCGGCGCGGACGCCCCGCAGAAGCACGTGGTGGGCCTGGTCGCCGGCCGCGACTTCACCGTCGACGGCTTCATCGAGGCCGCCGAGATTAAGGCCGGCGACCCGTCGCCGTCCGGCAACGGCACCGTCGAACTCGCTCGCGGCATCGAGCTGGGCCACATCTTCCAGCTCGGCCGCAAGTACACCGAGGCTATGGACGTGCAGATCCTGGACGAAAACGGCAAGCGCGCCGTGCCCACCATGGGCTCCTACGGCATCGGCATCTCCCGCATGCTCGCGGTGATCGCGGAGCAGCGCCACGACGACAAGGGCCTGGTCTGGCCCGTGGAGATCGCCCCGTTCCAGGTGCACGTCGCGGTGGCGAACAAGGACGCCGCAGCCCTCGAGGCGGGCGACCGCATCGCGGCCGAGCTGTCCGACGCCGGGCTCGAAGTGCTTTTCGACGACCGACCAAAGGTCTCCCCGGGCGTGAAGTTCAAGGACGCCGAACTGCTCGGCATGCCGTTCATTGTCATTCTCGGCCGCGCGTTCGCCGACGGCATCGTGGAGCTGCGCATCCGCGGCGGCGAGACACTGGAGGTCCCGGCCGACGAGATCGTGGCGAAGGTGCAGGAGCTCGTCGCCGAGCGCCTCGGCTAGACCCGCTGGGCGTGGGCGGCCAGCCTGATGGCGTCTTCGCGCCAGGTCGCCGATTCCGCGTGCGCGGCGGCGTAGCGCCACTGAGCGACTAGGTCGCTCTGCATGGTTTTGACCAGCTGGGCGGCCTCTTCTGCATTTGCGGGCTCGGTGTAGCCCTCGGCGAACTCGTAGCCGGCGGCCGGAACCAGAGACTCGCCGTCGGCGATGTCCAGCACGCGAGTCAGTGCCGCGGTGCGCTCGTGGGATGCCTCGCGCAGCTCGCCGACGCGTTCGCGCAGGTCGGCATCGGCGTAGGCGAGCGCGAGGCCAAGCCCGTAGTAGACGGCGTTTTCCCGCGCGAGCATGTCGCGGGCCGCTTCAGTGTCTGCGGCGTCCGACACAGTCTCGGTGACAGGCTCGAGGTTGACGGGGGAGAGCGTGAGTGCGTCGATAGCCTGGGCGACGATGAGGTCCACGGACTCATCCGGCACCTTGTCGGCGGCGGCGATGGTGTGCTCGAGCAGCGCAGACGCATTACCTTCGGCGGGCAGGTCGGTGTCGCCGAAGCCGACGTCGCACGACGCGGGCGTCTGCCCCTGCGCGTCCAGCCCGCACAAACGAAGCGCTTCCCCTTTCAGCTCCTCGCTCTGCTTCTGGCGCATCTCGCGCCACTGTTCCCGTGCGGGGTCCCCGAAAACCCAGTCGGCGGAGGCCTGCTTCGCCAGCGCCATGATCTCGCCGTTCGCGCGCGGACCCACGACGTCCATCACGGTGCAGCTGGTGAGCAAAAGCGCGGCGGCGGGCAGCAGGAGGAGTTTCTTCACGCGCTGCACGTTACACGCTAGGTTGGTCGGCATGGCTTTTCCCACGAACGAGGTAATCGAGCGCATGGTTGAACCGGTTGCGCGCACCTACGGCATGGACATTGAGAAGATCCGCACGGTCAAGGCGGGCAAGAAGTCGCAGGTGGTCATCGCTCTGGATTCGGACGAGCATCCGACACTCGATGACCTCGAGGAGGTGTCCAAGGAGCTCTCTACGCTTTTCGACGACGCCGAGGAACGTGGTGAGGTCAGCTTCGGCGCGGGCTACACCCTGGAGCTGACCACCCCGGGCGTGGACCTGCCGTTGACCGAGGCGCGGCACTTCCGCCGCAACCGTGGACGCAAGGTCAAGGTGGGCGGGGAGCAGTGGCGCGTGGGCCCGCTCGACGCGGAGGAGAACAAGGTGGCGCTGGTGCGTGCGACGAAAAAGGGGGAGGAGGTTCGCGTTTCGCCAGTTTCTGAATTGTCGGGAGCAGTGGTAGAAATTGAGTTCAATGCCCCGCCGGCAGCCGAGATGGAGCTGGCGGATCGGGCGTTTGAAGATCTTGATGCCGCTGCAACGGTGAGGAAGGAAAACAAGTGAATATTGACTTGAACGCGCTGAAGGCGATCGAGGAACAGCAGGGGATCGCCATGGAGGATTTGCTGGCGACCATCGCGAATGCGCTGCTGTTTTCCTACCGCGAGTTCAAGGAGGGGGACGCCGGTGCCAAGGGGGATGACGGCACCAAGGCGCGCGTCGACATCGACACTGAAACCGGCGACGTCGCCGTCATCGTCAGCGAGCTGGACGGCGAGGGGGAGGTCGTCTCCGAGTACGACGACACTCCGGTGAACTTTTCCCGCATCGGCTCCGTCGCTGTGCGCGACGCCATCAAGGGCCGTCTGCGCCAGGCGGAAGCCGGCCGCGTCTACGACGAGTACTCCGGGTTCGAGGGCCAGGTGGTCTCGGGCATCGTGCAGCGTGACGCGCAGGCGGAGGCCCGCGGCCTGAACATCGTCCAGCTTGGCACCGAGGCGGACCCGCAGGACGGCATCCTGCTGCCGGCGGAGAAGATCCCGGGCGAAAAGCTCAAGCACGGCGACCGCATCAAGGCGTACGTCGTGGGCGTGAACAAGGGCGACAAGCGCGTGCAGGTGAACCTGTCGCGCACCCACCCGGAGCTGGTGCGCGGCTTGTTCGCGCTCGAAGTGCCGGAGGTCGCAGACGGCTCCGTGGAAATCGTCGGTATCGCCCGCGAGGCTGGCCACCGCTCCAAGGTGGCGGTGCGCGCCACCGTCAAGGGCGTCAACGCCAAGGGCGCCTGCATCGGCCCGCGCGGCGCGCGCGTCACCAACATCATGTCCGAACTCGGAGGCGAGAAGATCGACATCATCGACTGGGACGAGGACCCCGCCAAGTACGTGGGCAACTCCCTGGCCCCGTCGAAGGTGGTTTCCGTCGAGGTGCTGGACCTTGAGGCGCAGGCGGCCCGCGTGACTGTGCCGGATTACCAGCTGTCGCTGGCCATCGGCAAGGAAGGCCAGAATGCCCGGCTCGCGGCTCGTCTGACGGGCTGGAAGATCGACATCCGCTCCGACGCTGACGCGGCCGAGTAAATAACACCGCTGTAACCAGGAAACCCGCTGGAAATATAGATCCAGCGGGTTTTGGCGTACAGTGTTATACGGCTTTTGTGTCCGCACGTTCAGGTGCGGCGACGATAAACGCGAGAAAGGACGGGACGCGGATGGGTGTTGCCCGCAAGCAGCCGATCCGCACCCGAACCTGCATCGCCACCCGCACCGCGCAGCCCGATACCCAGCTGCTGCGGGTCGTCGCCGATCCGGACGTGCCAGGGCGGGTGCTCGCAGACCCGGGCAGGAAACTTCCTGGCCGGGGAGCGTGGATCACGCCCTCGTTGGACGCGGTCGAGCTGGCGGAACAACGCCGTGCCTTCGGGCGGGCGCTCCGTCTGTCCACTGCGGTGGACCTAGGTCATGTACGTACGTACCTTGCGTCGTCGCAAAGCAACTGCGACGAAGTAAAAGACCCAGACGAAAAAGGAAAGACTGAACACTGATGAGTACGCAACCATGAAGCAGCATCAGCGATGAATGTCACTGACCACGTCTAGGGGCAAGTAGCCGGAAGGGCACTGCTCCTAGCAACAACGAAGAGGAGATACGTGTCCGGAAAGCTACGCGTTCACGAGTTGGCCAAACAGCTCGGCGTAACAAGTAAGGAACTGCTCGCCACGCTCAAGGAGCAGGGTGAGTTTGTGAAGACGGCGTCGTCGACAATCGAGCCGCCCGTCGTGAAGAAGATGAAGGCGCACTACGCCAAGCAGGCCGGCGGCGATGATGCTGCCGACACGAAGAAGGCTGAGTCTGCGCCGAAGAAGCCGCCGCTGAAGAAGCCGGGCCAGAACCGCGCGAAGGCTGCGGCGCCGAAGCCTGCCTCCCCGAAGCCGGCGGGCGAGAAGCCAGCCAAGCCGGCGGAGAGCAAGCCGGCTGCGGCGAAG
The DNA here is from genome assembly GCF_013978595.1 of Corynebacterium haematomassiliense. Taxonomy (GTDB): domain Bacteria; phylum Actinomycetota; class Actinomycetes; order Mycobacteriales; family Mycobacteriaceae; genus Corynebacterium; species Corynebacterium lehmanniae. Next base: position 792,393 of record NZ_JACDTZ010000001.1, on the reverse strand, counting down.
CCGGTTCCGGGCGCCCCGAAGCCGGGCGCAGCGAAGCCAGCGGGCGGCGAGCCGGCACCGAAGCCGGGCGCAGCAAAGCCCGGTGCGCCGAAGCCGGGTGCCGCGAAGCCCGGTGCGCCGAAGCCGGGTGCCGCGAAGCCTGGTGCGCCGAAGCCGGGCGCCGCAAAGCCCGGTGCCGCGAAGCCCGGTGCCGCGAAGCCTGGCGCGCCGAAGCCGGCCGCGAAGGGCGGCGCTCCGACGCCGGGCGCGATGCCGCGTCCGGTGCCGAAGCCGGGCCGTCCGCGTGTGGCAAACAACCCGTTCTCTTCCAACACCGGCGGTGGCCAGCGTCCGCCGCGTCCGGGTGGCGGGCGTTCGGGTGGCGGCCGTCCCGGCCAGGGTGGTCCGCGTCCCGGCGGCGCTCGTCAGGGTGGCGGCTCTCGTCCGTCCCCGGCTGATATGCCGGCAGGTCCGTCCCCGACACAGATGCCGTCCAAGGCGGCCGCTCCAGGCGGTCGCGGCCGTGGTGGCGGCGGTGGCCGTGGCCGTGGTGGCGGACCGGGCGGTCCCCGCTTCGGCGGACCGGGCGGCGGCGGTTTCCGCGGTCGCGGCGGACGCCGCGGCGGCACCGCTGGTGCATTTGGCCGTCCCGGTGGTGCACCGGGCAAGCGCCGCAAGTCCAAGGGCCAGAAGAGGGCCGAGTACGAGGAGATGCACAAGCCGAACGTCATCGGTGGCGTTCGTCTGCCTGACGGCGGCGGCAAGACCGTCCGCCTGCGTCAGGGTGCGACCCTGTCTGACTTGGCGGAGAAGATCAACACCGATGCGTCTTCGCTCGTGCAGGCGCTGTTTAACCTCGGCGAGATGGTGACGGCGACGCAGTCCGTGTCCGAGGACACGCTGCAGCTGCTCGGCGCCGAGATCAACTACGAGGTGCAGATCGTCTCGCCGGAGGACGAGGACCGCGAGCTGCTCGAGTCCTTCGACCTGCAGTTCGGCGAGGACGAAGGCGGCGAAGAGGCGCTGGAGCAGCGCCCGCCAGTGGTCTCCGTCATGGGCCACGTCGACCACGGTAAGACCCGTCTTTTGGACTCGATCCGCAACGCCAATGTGGGCCGCGGCGAGGCCGGCGGTATTACCCAGGGCATCGGCGCGTACCAGACCGAGGTCACCCTCGAGGACCAGCCGCGCAAGATCACGTTCCTGGACACCCCGGGCCACGAGGCGTTCACCGCCATGCGTGCCCGCGGTGCGAAGTCCACCGACCTGGCCATTTTGGTCGTGGCGGCGGATGACGGCGTGATGCCGCAGACCGTCGAGGCGATCAACCACGCCAAGGCGGCCGAGCTGCCGATCGTGGTCGCCGTGAACAAGGTGGATAAGCCGGAGGCGCAGCCGGACAAGATCCGTGGCCAGCTCACCGAGTACGGCCTCGTGCCGGAGGAGTACGGCGGCGACACCATGTTCATCGACATCTCCGCGAAGCAGGGCACCGGCATCGACGACCTGCTGGAGGCCGTCCTGCTCACCGCCGACGCGGCGCTCGAGCTGACGGCGAACCCGGACATGGACGCCCAGGGTGTGGCCATCGAGTCCCACCTGGACCGCGGCCGCGGCCCGGTGTCCACCGTCATCGTGCAGCGCGGCACGCTGCGCGTCGGCGACTCCATCGTCGTCGGCGGCAACTTCGGCCGCGTGCGCCGCATGGTCGACGAGTGGGGCAACGACGTCGAAGAGGCGGGCCCGTCCCGCCCGGTGCAGGTCCAGGGCCTCAACGGTGTCCCGGGCCCGGGCGACAACTTGCTCGTGGTGGACGACGACCGCGTGGCGCGCCAGATTGCGGCGCAGCGCGACGCCCGCCACCGTGCGGCGATCCAGGCGCGCAGCAAGAAGCGCGTCTCCCTGGAGAACCTGGATCAGGCGCTCAAGGAGACGAGCCAGCTCAACCTCATCCTCAAGGGCGACAACGCCGGTTCGGTGGAGGCCCTGGAAGAGGCGCTACTCAAGATCGAGATCGACGACGAGGTCGAGGTCAACATCATCGACCGCGGCGTCGGCGCCGTGACCCAGACCAACGTCTCCCTCGCGGCGGCGTCGGACGCTGTCATCATCGGCTTCAACGTCCGCGCCGACGGCAAGGCCACCGAGGAAGCCAACGCCGAGGGCGTGGAGATCCGCTACTACTCGGTGATCTACCAGGCCATCGAGGACGTGGAGAACGCGCTCAAGGGCATGCTCAAGCCCATCTACGAGGAGCGCGATCTGGGCGAGGCGGAGATCCGCCAGATCTTCAAGGCCTCCTCCGTCGGCCTCATCGCCGGCTGCATGGTCACCGAGGGCAAGGTCAAGCGCGGCGCGAAGCTGCGCCTGGTCCGCGACGGCAACGTCATCACTCCGGACGCGACCATCGAGTCGCTGCGCCGCGAGAAGGACGACGCCAACGAGGTGGCGAAGGGCTACGAGTGCGGCATGGTGCTGTCCTACCCGGACATCCAGGTGGGCGACATCATCCAGACCTACGAGATGGTCGAGGTGCCGCGCGACTAGCACTGCCGCGTGACAACCGTCGCAAAGCAATTGCTTTACGACGCCAACCCCCGCTCCGCGCGAACCCGCGCAGGGCGGGGGTTACACTATTGAAAGTTTCGGACAAAGGAGTTGAGCATGGCTGACAACCCACGCGCGCAGCGCCTGGCAAAGCAGATTCAAACGATCGTCGCTTCCGCCATTGAGCGAGAAGTGAAAGATCCCCGCTTGGAGCTGGTCACCGTCACCGACACCCGCGTCACCGGCGACCTGCATGACGCAACGGTGTACTACACAGTGCGCGGACGCGACATCAACGACGAGCCCGATTACGACCAGGCGGCAGAGGCGCTGCACCGCGCCCGTGGTCAGATCCGCAAGATCGTGGGCGACCAGCTCAGCGTGCGTTTTACCCCGACGATCGCCTTTGAGCGCGACACCGTCCCGGAGTCGTCCGCCCACATGGAGGAGCTGCTCAACCGCGCCCGCGCCCGGGACGAGGAGCTGGCGAAGCTGCGCGCGAACGCGAAGCCGGCGGGTGAGAGCGACCCCTACAAGCGCACAGGTGACGATGTCTAAGCAGGCACCGGTATACATTCCGGAGGCGGCGGCGCAGTTTGAGGCCGCCGCCTCCCGTGTGCGCGCAGCCGAGAAGATCTCGGTGGTCGCGCATATCAAGCCGGACGCGGACGCGATCGGCTCCGCGTGCGCGCTGGCGTTCGGGCTGGAGAAGCTGGGCAAGGACGTGCAGGTCTACATCGGCCAGCCTCTGCCGCACTCGGCGAACATGCGCACCATCCCGGGCGTGGGCCGCATCCACTATGGGGCACCGCTGCCTGACGACGGGCTCGTGGTCACCGTGGACTGCGCCTCTGCCGACCGCACCGGCTCACTCATGCCGGCGATTTTGGAGGACCCCTCGCGGGTCATCGTGATCGACCACCACAACACCAACCCCGGCTTCGGCGGGATGAACCTGATTGTGGAGAGCGAATCCACCACCGTGATGGTCCGCGAGCTGCTGGGCTGCCTCGGCGTGGAGCTTGACCCGGACATCGCCTACTGCCTGTACGCCGGCCTGGTCACGGACACGGGCAGCTTCCGCTGGGGCACGCCCCGCATGCACGTCTTCGCCGCGGAGCTGATGGAGTACGGGCTGAACACCCGCCAGATTGCCCTCGACCTGATGGACACGATGGGCCCTGTGGACTTGCAGCTGATGGGCGAGGTGCTGGCCAAGACCCAGATCGTGCCCACGAAGGGTCTGTCCGTGGCGGTGCTGACGATTCCAGTCGGCATCCACTCGCGCATGAGCCAGACGGCGGTGGAGTCGATCATCGACTACTCCCGCTCGCTGGAAGGCACCGATGTCGGCGTTGTGCTCAAGGAGCAGGCGCCGAAGTACTGGGCGATGTCGCTGCGCTCGGTGGTGGTGGATGTCTCCGCCGTCGCGCAACAGCTGGGCGGCGGCGGCCACTGGGCCGCGGCCGGCTACTCCGCCACCGGCACCCGCAACGAGGTCATACGCCAGCTTCTCGACGCGTTCCCGGAGCCCGATGACTAACTCGCAACCAGCAACACAACGTTCAATGGGCCGCGAGATCCTCATGCTCGCCCTCCCCGCGCTCGGCGTCCTGGCCGCCAACCCGCTGTACCTGCTTCTGGACACCGCGGTGGTGGGCCGGCTGGGCACCGCCGAGCTCGCGGCACTTGCGGCGGGTGCGGCGATCCAGTCCACGGTGACCACCCAGCTGACGTTTTTGTCCTACGGCACCACTGCGCGCAGCTCGCGCTTCTTCGGCGCCGGCCGGCGAGACAAGGCTGTCGCAGAGGGGGTGCAGGCCACGTGGGTGGCCTTGGGCGTCGGCACGCTGCTGGCGCTCATTGTGGGGCTGTTCGCGCAGCCTCTCGCCCAAGCGCTCGCCAGCGATTACGACACGAGTCTGCGGGCGGCCCAGTGGATGCGCGTGGCTGTTTTTGCGGTGCCGATGACACTGATGATCATGGCCGGAAACGGCTGGATGCGCGGCGTGCAAAACACCAAGCTGCCGTTTTACCTCACCCTGTGCGGGCTGGTCCCCGGCGCGATTTTGCTGCCGATCCTGGTGGGGCGCTACGGGCTGATCGGCTCGGCGGTGTCCAACGTGATCGGCATGGGCATCACCGCAACGCTGTTCGTGGCGGTGCTGGTGCGTGAAAACGGCAGGTACGGCGGCAGCTGGGCGCCGCGCTGGGGCGTGATCAAACGCCAGCTCGTACTGGGCCGAGACCTGATTTTGCGCTCGCTGTCCTTCCAGGTCTCGCTCCTCGCGGCCGCGTCGGTGGCCGGCCGGATCGGGGTGGTGGCGCTGGCGGCGCACCAGCTCATGCTGCAGCTGTGGAATCTCCTCACGCTCGTGCTGGACTCGCTGGCGATTGCGGCGCAGACACTGACCGGTTCCGCGCTGGGCCGCGGGGGAGCGAAAGAGGCCCGCGCCGTGGGGGTGCAGGCGCTGAAGTACTCCATGATCTTCGCGGTGGCGCTGTCCGCCGTGTTCGCGGTGTTCGCTGTGCCGATTCAGAGCATCTTCACGTCGGACCCGGATGTCGTCGATACGCTGCGGGTTCCCTGGTTCCTGCTCATCGGGATGATCCTGGTGGGCGGGGCGGTCTTCGCCCTCGATGGCGTGCTGCTCGGCGCCGCCGACGCAGCGTTTCTGCGCAACCTCACACTGTTTTCGCTGTTGGGGGTGGCGCTGCCGATCATCCTGGCCTCCGGGGCGTTCGGCTGGGGGCTTACCGGCATCTGGGTCGGGCAGCTGGGCCAGGTTGTGGCGCGGTTGATTGGCGTGGCGTGGAGATTCCGCTCAATGCGGTGGGCCGTGTCTGGCGTGGATGGTAAGAATGAGGAATGACCACCACGCTCTGGGCCGTCAGCGACCTGCACGCGGCGGTGAAGCGCAACGGCCCGAAAATCGATGCCATCCAGCCGGCCGACCCGTCGGACTGGCTCATTGTCGCGGGTGACGTAGCCGAGCGCCCGGAGCTGATCGTCCAGGTGATGGAAGATCTTGCCAACCGCTTCGACACGGTGGTGTGGGTGCCCGGCAACCATGAGCTGTTCTGCCGTTCCGCGGACAGGCACCGCGGGCGCGAGAAGTACACGATGCTGGTGCAGGCCATGCGTTCGATCGGCGTGATCACCCCGGAGGACCGCTACCCGGTCTTCGGCGGAGTGACCATCTGCCCGCTGTTCACCCTCTACGACTACTCGTTCCGCGCCCGCGACCTGACCGTGGAGGAGGCCCTCGCCGCGGCCCACGAGAACAACGTGGTGATGACCGACGAGGTCGCCATCGCCCCCTTTGTGGACATCCGCGCCTGGTGCTGGGACCGCCTGGCCTACACCACCAAACGGCTGTCCCGTATCAATGGCCCGACGATCCTGATCAACCACTGGCCCTTGGTGCAGGAACCGGTGCAGCGCATGCAGTGGTCTGACATTGCCCTGTGGTGCGGCACTCGGCACACGCGAACCTGGGCCCAGCGCTACAACGCGAAGGCGGTCGTGTACGGTCACCTGCACATGCCGGGGGTGACAACTGTCGACGGAATCGAGCACATCGAAGCGTCTCTCGGCTATCCGCGCGAATGGGAGCGTCACCCGTCCGCGCAGCCGTTCCCGTACCCGGTCATGGAGGTTGAGCAGTGATGCAAGACGTTGCGCTGTTCCCTGCCGAGGCACGCTGCGTGTTCTATCTCACCGACGACGCATCCGACGCCGTGGACCTGACCCGTTACGAGCACTTGCACCCCGACGAGCGCAAGGAAGTCAGCGCCGCCGTGGACCTGCGCAAAGGCGAGTTCGGCGACGCCCGCTGGTGTGCCCACCAGGCCCTGCGCGAGCTCGGCGTGGAATCGGCCGGGGCGATCCTGCGGGGGGAGCGGGGCATGCCGCTGTGGCCGGAGGGTTTCACCGGCTCGCTCACGCATACCGACGGGCTGCGCGCCGCCGTGGCCGCCTCCACCCGGCACGTGCACTCAATGGGCTTGGACGCGGAACCCGCCGAGCCGCTCCCGGACGGCGTGCTGCGTTCCATCGCCAGTTCCACCGAGATCGCGATGGTGCAGCGGCTGCAGACCGACGGCTACCCGTGGGCGGACCGCCTCCTGTTTTGCGCGAAGGAAGCCACCTACAAGTGCTGGTACCCGATGACCCGGCGCTGGCTGGACTTTGACGAAGCCGAAATCGAGCTGCGCACCGACGGGACGTTCACCTCCCAGCTTTTGGCCCGCCCCGCCCCGGTGCCGCTGTTCGAGGGCCGCTGGGTCGAGCGCTGCGGCTACGTGGTCACGGCCACCTACGTGCGGTAGCGCGGGCGCGGCGACGGCGACCGCAGCCCAACCAACACCGTCTACAACGTCGACGGGCGCGCCACGAACACCGTGGCCAGCCGCTTGCCTTTCTCCTTCACCAGCGCCACCGCGCGCCCGTCCGGTCCCACCGCCGCGTGGACGTCTTCCAGCCCGCGCGGCTCCAGCCACTTGCCCATGGCCAGGGCGTCGTATTCCTCGGCAGTCACGTCGAGCACCGGCCACGCCCGCGTCAAGGCCTCGTCCAGGCTCAGGGACAGCTCGGCGGAGTCCTCGAGCTGTTCGAGGGTGCGTGCGTCGGTGAGGGAGAAGGAGCCGACGCGTGAGCGTCGTAAGGCAATCAAATGCCCCCCGACACCTAAGGCGGCGCCGAGGTCGCGCCCGAGCGAGCGGATGTAGGTGCCGGAGGAACAGTGCACGCGCGCGTCGACGTCCACGAACTCGCCGGCGCGGCGGATCTCGCCCAACTCAAACGCGTGGATGGTCACCTCGCGGGCGGGGATGTCCACCTCCTCGCCGGCGCGCACCAGCTCGTGCGCGCGCCGCCCGCCGATCTTGATCGCGGACACCTTCGACGGCACCTGCATGATCGTGCCGGTCAGCTTCGCCACCTCGGCGCGGATCGCCGCATCGGTCACCCCAGAGGCATCATGCTTGTCGACGATCTCGCCCTCGGCATCATCCGTCGTCGTCGAGGCGCCCAGGCGAATGGTGGTTTCGTACACCTTGTCCTCCGCCACCAGGTGGGCCAGAAGCTTCGTCCCGCGCTCGATGCCAGCGACGAGCACGCCGGTTGCCATGGGGTCGAGCGTGCCTGCGTGGCCGACTTTGCGGGTGCCGAAGATACGGCGCAGGCGGGCGACAACGTCGTGGCTGGTCATGCCAGCGAGCTTGTCCACGACGACGATTCCGGAGGTTGCGAGGGGATCGTTCATGCTTCCGAAGTATGCCGTACGCTAAGTCCCCGTGGATATTCTGCGCGGGCTTTCGAGCGTGCCGGATTCCTTCGCGGAAACCGGCACGGTGGTCACTATCGGTGTGTTCGATGGGGTGCACCGCGGCCATCAGCTGCTCATTTCCAAAGCGGTGGACACCGCGCGCGAGCTCGGCGTGCCGTGCGTGGTGATTACCTTCGACCCGCACCCCGTGACCATTTTCGCCCCGGAACGCACCCCGAGGGCGCTGATGCCTCTCGACGAGCGCGCACGCCATATCGCCGAGCTTGGCGTGGATGCGCTGTTGGTCATCGACTTCCGCGAAGAACTCGCTGGCCTGACGCCAGCGGAGTACATGGACGACGTGCTGGTTTCCGCCCTGGGTGCGAAGCACGTGCTGGTGGGGGAGAACTTCACCTTCGGCCGCGACGCCGCCGGCACCGCGACCGACATGGCGCAGCTGGGGGAGCAGGCGGGCGTGGACGTGACCATCGTCAAGCTGCTGGGCAAGGGCGAGGTGCGGATTTGCTCCACCGCCATCCGCGACCACCTCTCCGGCGGCGACGTCGCACTGGCCACCGACTTTATGGGCCGGCCGTTTTCCGTCATCGCGCCGATTGAGCGCGGTGCAGGCCGCGGCGGCAAAGAGCTGGGCTACCCGACGGCGAACCAGTACGCCTCCGACACCTCTGCGGTGCCCGCGGACGGCGTGTACGCGGGGTGGCTGACCATCATCGACGACGGCGAGATCGACGGAGACATGCAACCCGGCGTGCGCTACCCGGCGGCCATTTCCGTGGGCACCAACCCCACGTTCGGGGATGCGCGGCGCAGCGTGGAGTCCTTCGTGCTGGACCGCGACGCGGACCTGTACGGCCGGATGGCGCGTGTGGAGTTCGTGGGCAAAGTGCGCGACATGGTGAAGTTCAACTCGGTGGACGAGTTGCTGGATAACATGGCCCGTGACGTGGAAACGACCCGCGAGATCTTAGGAGTGGCGTAAATGGCCCGAAAGCTCATTCTGGACGTGGACACCGGCATCGACGACGCGTTGGCTATCGCGTACGCGCTTGCCTCGCCGGAGTTGGACCTCATCGGGGTGACGTGCACGTACGGCAATGTCGAAGTTGATCAGGCGGTGCGAAACTCGCTGGCCATCCTGGAACTGTTCGGTAGGACGGACGTTCCGGTGTTCGCCGGGCCGCAGCGCGACGGCTTCGAGGTCATGGAGATTTCCCAGTTCATCCACGGAGTCAACGGCATTGGGGAGGCGAAGCTTTACGACGCCTCACGTGCCGCAGAGCAGCAATCCGCCGTCGATTTCATGGTGCAGTCTGTGCACCGGTACGGCGACGACCTGGTTATCGTCCCCGTCGGGCCGCTCACGACGGTGGCTGCCGCGGTTGAGGCCGACGAAAACTTCGCCTCGCGCGCGCACATTGTGTTTATGGGCGGCGCGCTGACAGTGCCGGGCAACGTCACCCCGTGCGCGGAGGCGAACATCAACCAGGACCCGGAGGCGGCCGACTTTGTGTTCCGCCAGGGCGAGGACATCACCATGATCGGCCTGGATGTCACCCTGCAAACGTTGCTGACCACGGTGGAGACTAAGCAGTGGGGGGATTTGGGCACTGCCGGGGGAGACTTCCTCGCCACGGCTACTAACTACTACATCAAGGCGTACGAGACCACGGCACCGCACCTCGGCGGATGCGGTCTCCACGACCCGCTGGCTGTCGCGGTGGCCGCGGATCCTTCCCTGGTGGACACGCTGGCGATCAATTTGAAGGTGGACACGGATGGCGAGACGCGCGGGCGCACCATCGGCGACGAGACGTGCCTGAACGACCCGGTGAAGTCTGCCCGCGTGGCCGTGGGGGTGGACGTGGATCGCTTCTTGGAGGAGTTCATGCGCAGGTTGACCGGTTTGGCCCGCGAGACCCCGGTCGTGTAACCTCTCCCAAGGTCTTGCGCCATTTGACTGTGGTTCGCGGCAGTTGCGGCGCAGCGAAGACTTTTTCCGTAGAACGCGAACTGAAACAACCAAGGAGTACCTCATGGCGCTGTCCACTGAGAAGAAGGCTGAGATCCTCAAGGCTTACGGCCTGCACGAGACCGACACCGGTTCCCCGGAGGCCCAGGTTGCGCTGCTGACCGAGCGCATCAACAACCTGACCGAGCACCTCAAGGACCACCAGCACGACCACCACTCCCGTCGTGGCCTGCTGCTGCTCGTCGGCCGTCGTCGCGGTCTGCTGAAGTACCTGCGCGAGAACAACGTCGAGCGCTACCGCGACTTGATCGGTCGTCTGGGTCTGCGCCGCTAAGCGTCGTTAAGCCGTCGCAAGGCTTCGGCCCAAAAAGAACGCCTCACCAGCATGGTGGGGCGTTTTTTGTTATCATCATTGGCCGTTGCATGAGAAACACGACAAGGCGGCACCGATGATCGCCACGAACCTTCAAGGAGAGGGATCCTTTTGAGCAACTTCAAGCCAAAGAATGCTTTCGATGTCCACGTGGACGAGGAATTTGGCATCACCGAGGCAGTAGCGACCCTGGACAACGGCGACTTCGGTTCGCGCACCATCCGCTTTGAGACGGGCCAGCTGGCGCGCCAGGCGGACGGCTCCGTCACCACCTATCTCGACGACGAGACGATGATGCTGGCCACCACGACCGCATCCAACCAGCCGCGCGAGGGCTTCGACTTCTTCCCGCTGACCGTGGACGTGGAAGAGCGCATGTATGCGGCCGGCAAGATCCCGGGTTCCTTCTTCCGCCGCGAGGGCCGCCCCTCCACGCAGGCGATCCTGGCATGCCGCCTGATCGACCGCCCGCTGCGCCCGACCTTTGTCAAGGGCCTGCGCAATGAGGTGCAGGTGGTCATCACCGTGCTTTCGCAGCACCCGGAGGAGTACTACGACGTCGTGGCAATCAACGGCGCGTCCGCTGCGACCCAGCTGTCGGGCCTGCCGGTTTCCGGTCCGGTCGGCGGCGTGCGCATGGCGCTGCTGGCGGACGACAAGCACCCGGAGGGCCAGTGGGTGGCCTTCCCGAACCACGAGCAGCACGAGCGCTGCCTGTTCGAGATGGTTGTCGCTGGCCGCATGGTCGAGCGCAAGCGCGGCCGCAAGACCGAGGAAGACGTCGCCATCATGATGGTGGAGGCTGGCGCCGGCGTGAACGTGGTTAAGCAGATCGAGGCCGGCTACCCGGCGCCTACCGAAGCCACCGTCGCCGAAGGTATCGAGGCCGCCAAGCCGTTCATCGAGACGCTGTGCCGTGCCCAGCGTGGCCTGGCCGAGGAGATGGCCAAGGAGACCAAGGAGTTCCAGCTCTTCCCGGCGTACTCCGACAAGGTCTTCAACGCCGTGGAGAAGAAGGCGTCCAAGAAGCTGGCCAAGCTTTTGACCATCAAGGGCAAGGCCGAGCGCGACGAGGCCACCAACGAGTACATGGAAGACATCGAGGACAGCCTTCTCGACGACTTCGACATCGACGACGATGACCGCGAGGAGCACGCGGCGGCGTCCAAGGAAATCCGCGCAGCTTACAACGCGCTGATGAAGCAGATCGTGCGCGAGAAGATCCTCACCGAGGGCTTCCGCATCGACGGCCGTGGCGTGACCGACATCCGCGACCTCGAGGTCGAGGTCCAGCTCATCCCGCGCGCCCACGGCTCCGCACTGTTCGAGCGCGGCGAGACCCAGATTCTCGGCGTGACCACCCTGGACATGCTGAAGATGGAGCAGCACCTGGATTCGCTGCACCCGGAGGATTCCAAGCGCTACATCCACCACTACAACTTCCCGCCGTACTCCACCGGCGAGACCGGCCGCGTCGGTTCCCCGAAGCGCCGCGAGATCGGCCACGGCGCGCTCGCCGAGCGTGCGCTTTTGCCGGTGATCCCGTCGCGCGAGGACTTCCCGTACACCATCCGCCAGGTCTCCGAGGCGCTGGGCTCCAACGGCTCGACCTCCATGGGCTCCGTGTGCGCCTCCACGTTGTCGCTGTACAACGCGGGCGTGCCGCTGGCCGCCCCGGTGGCCGGCATTGCCATGGGCCTAGTTTCCGGCGAGGTCAACGGCGAGACCGAGTACGTCGCGCTGACCGACATCCTCGGTGCGGAGGACGCTTTCGGCGATATGGACTTCAAGGTCGCCGGCACCCGCGAGTTCATCACCGCGCTGCAGCTGGACACCAAGCTCGACGGCATCCCGTCGAAGGTGCTGGCTGACGCGCTGAACCAGGCGCACGACGCCCGCGACGCCATCCTGGACACCATGGCCGAGGTCATTGAGGGCCCGGACGAGATGAGCGGGCTCGCCCCGAAGATCACGACTGTCAAGGTTCCCGTGGCCAAGATCGGCGAGGTCATCGGCCCGAAGGGCAAGACCATCAACCAGATCACCGAGGACACCGGCGCGGAGATCTCCATCGAGGACGACGGCACCGTGTTCGTCTCCGCCGCTTCCGGCGAGGCCGCGGACGCCGCGATTGAGAAGATCAACGCGATTGCTAACCCGCAGATGCCGAAGGTGGGCGAGCGCTACCTGGGCACCGTGGTCAAGACCGTGGCGTTCGGCGCGTTCGTGTCCATCATGCCGGGCACTGACGGCCTGATTCACATCTCCAACCTGGGCGGTAACACCCGCGTGGAAAACGTCGAGGACGTCATCAACGTCGGCGACAAGGTCGAGGTGGAGATCCGCGACATCGACAACCGCGGCAAGATCTCGTTGGTCCCGGTCGAGGACGGCGAGTAAACCGGCAGGTAATCGTCGAAAAGCGGGCGCTCTCGTGGTGAAGGCGCCCGCTTTCTTGCTTCTCGACGTTTCACGTCACGGCAAGAACCGCAACTTCTTGCCCAGATCCAGCGCAGTGGTCATGAGCTCGCCGTAGTACTTGCGCGGCAGCTGCTTCGGGCCGCGCATCGGCATGATCCGCTGCTGGGAGATGTTTTTGACCTCGGTGTATTTGGTCAAGCCCTCGGGCCCGTGGCGGCGGGCGACACCCGACTCCTTCACGCCGCCGAGCGGGGTGGACACGGATGCCCAGGTGGCCGCGTAGCCGTCGTTGATGGTCACGCCGCCGGCCTGCACCTGCTCAGCGATTTCCCAGGCTGTGTCGGGAGCGCCGAACACGGAGGCGTTGAGGCCGTAGCTGGTGTTGTTGGCCAGGCGGATCGCCTCGTCGGTGTCCGCCACCCGCTGGACGTAGACGACGGGGCCGAAGACCTCCTGGGTGAGCAGGTCGGCGCTTTCGGGCACGTCTGTGAGCACCGTCGGTTCGAAGAAGAACGGCCCAAGGTCCGGTCGGGGTGTGCCGCCGGTGACGACGGTCGCGCCCTTGGCCACGGCGTCATCGACGAACCGTTGTACGGTGTCCAACTGGTTCTGGTTGATCAGCGAGCCCATCTGGTAGTTCCAGTTCAAGCCCGAACCCAGTTTGATGCGTTTGGTGGCCTCGCGGAACGCGCCGATGAAGCGGTCGAAGACCTCGTCGGGCACGTAGATGCGCTCGATGGAGACGCACAGCTGGCCGGAGTTGGAGAAGCAGGCGGTGGCGATGGTGTCGATGTGGGCCTCGATGTCCGCATCCGGCGCGATGATCATCGGGTTCTTGCCGCCGAGCTCGGCGGAGTAGCCCACGAGGCGTTCGCCGACAACCTTGCCCAAAAGCTTGCCGGTGGCGGTGGAGCCGGTGAACATGAGGTAGTCGCACTGCTGGGCGATTGCCTGGCCCACCTCGCGGCCGGTGCCTGTGACGATCTGGAACACGTCGTGCGGAAGGCCGGCGTTGAGTAGGAGGTTCAGCGAGATGATGTTGGAAAACGGGGTGTTCAGGTCCGGCTTGGCAATCACGGCATTGCCCGCGACGAGCGCCGCGAGCGCATCTGAGATGCCGAGCGCGAGCGGGTAATTCCACGGGCTGATCTGCCCGACGATACCCTTCGGCACCCGCTGCTCCACGGTTTTTGTGATGAGGGGAAATGCGCCCGGTCGCGCCTTCATCTCTAGTTCGTCGGCGGCGATGTTGGCGTAGTAGCGGGCGTTGTTCATCACGTCCAGCACTTCGTCGTAAGCCGCGGTGCGGTCCTTGCCGGTTTCAAGCTGGACGATGTCCGCGAGCAGCTCACGGTTTTCCTTGACCAGGTCGTGGAAGCGTTCCAGCAAAGCGGCGCGGTATTTCACTGGCTTCGCGGCCCACAACGGCTGCGCGCGGCGGGCGAGCTTGAACGCCTCGTCCACGTCGGCGGCGGTGCCGACACCGACCCAGCCAAGCTCCCCGTCGAAGAACGGGGAGGTGACCGACTTACGCTCGCCTGTGTACAGGGAGCCGGTCGTCGCGTTGGTGGTGAACTTCTGCAGCCGGTCGAGGAAGTCCGCGGGGAGCGGTTGTTCTTTCAGGCGGGTGATAGCCATGAGGTCTCCGTAACAATGGTTGAACGAGAAGAACACCCCAGCACCGGAGGCACCTGCGAAGTGGAGGGACAGGGCCTGGGGTCCTGGGGCGGATGAGAACGGTTAGAAGGGGCAACCGGCGGCGCGGCGACCGTCTGCGTCGCCGTCCTGAGCGCCGGTCTTGGGTTCGTCCTTGGGCGCGGTGTCCGCGTCGTTGTCGCCCTGGCCGTGGTACGCGTCGGCAAGCTTCGGTTCCTTGTACTTGCCTTCGATCATCCCTGCCTTGATCATCATGGAGCGACCCGGCTCCATGTAGCGCTTGTCTTCCGGCAGGATGGTGAACAGCTTCTTCACCGCCTTGGCGATGCGGTCGAACCGGCGCTGGTCTTTCTTGGTCCATGGCAGGTCCAGGATCTCGCGCTGTCTATCGCTCAGCGTGCCGTAGGTCAGCCAGATGACGCTGTTCATGAGTGGCTTCCAAATGACCTTCCACACAGCCTCAGGCACGCCGTCCGGAGCCTTGACCGGCTCCACGCGGGCGGTGCGCAAGGCGAAGTCGACCGTTTCGTTGCGCTCGAGGACCTTTTCCTCCATCTCCTCGAAGTACTTGATGTAGCCGTCGAGAGTGTCGATCACCGGGCGCTCGGACATGCCGTACATGTCCCACCACGTCACGCCCTCCTGGATGATCTGCTCCTTCTCCGCGCGGGTGAAGGGGGTGCCGAAGAGCTCCTGCGCCCAAATGACGCGCCAGACGAAGGTGGCGTGCGCCCACCAGTACACGTCCGGGTTCAGCGAGTGGTAACGCTCGCCGTTGCGGAGCTTGCCCTTGATGGTGTGGTGGTAATCGCGGATCATCTTGGCGCGGGTTCCGTCATCGTAGATGGAGTAAATGATCTGCGGGGTGGAGCGCTCAAGGCGCGCAAAGGGCTCTTCGAAGAACTTGGAGTGATCCAGCAGCGACTGGCCGATTGCCGGGTGCATGTTCTGCAACACGCCGGTGTAGCCGCGCAGGAGCTGCAGACGCTGGTCCGAGCCCCACTTCCAAAGCAAGGAATCCGGGCCGAGCGGCGCTCGCTTCAGTTCCCGCTTTGCGCGCTCCGGCTTTTCCAGATTGTCCGGCTGCGCGAAACGGGTGTCCTCTGCGGATTCGTTCGTGCGGGCGTCTGCTCCATCAGGTGCAAGTGCGTGAGACATCAGCGATCTTCCTTTTCTCTGGGTGCTGCTAGGGACAAGTTCGCGTGTGTTTGTGAAGTGTAATACACGCAAATAGTCACTGCGAAGTGGGTCACGGGTAACGGTCGAAAATGGGCGGCGCGGATGTGTTAAACCCCTTACAGGCGATGTGCTACGGTGTTCCAGATCATAAATGCTTACCGTGATGGCAGCCGTCGGCAGACCGGCGGTTTGGCGTCCGGCCACGGACGGAAGGAAACGCCATGGGAAGGATCAACAAGGCGAAAGCTGGTGCAGCTCTTCTCGCTGGGCTCATCGGCTTTGGCGCCACCGGCGTTGCTGTTGCGCAGGGCGGACTGACCGCGAACCTCGCATTGTCGGGAACTTTTTTCAAAATCAGTATGACCCACCTTGATGGGGAAGGACTGAGCATTTTTACCGACGGTGAACAGATGGCCAATGAGTCGCTCCCCGTCGCGCGCCTGAAGTTTGAGCACGCGTACGCCTCTAACCTCTGTCTCTCCGCTGCCCTGCCAGATGTTCCGGTAGTTGGCGAGAGCACGTTTACGCTGAAGGCCCTCGGCGACAACAGTGTCGAGGTCCGCGACCTTGTGGTGGGTGCTACCGATATCAAGGGCGCACTCGACCTCACGGATGCCTCGGTAGGCGCCGATGCGAATCAGTTCAACTCCATGGCGCCGCAGGGAACATGGGGTCTGCACGCAAATAAGGTCACGCTGAGTGCGGATGACATTCGCGCCACCTCCGTCGGTGCGAAGAAGCTCATCGCCTCCGGCGTGGTGGTCGACGTAGCGCGGGGAATGGCCGATGGCTGCACGAGCTAACACCGAACCGGAGGACGACGACTTCTTCTTCGACGACGGCGACTCCGAAGACGCGCAGCAAAGCGCTGCCGACGAGGAGAAGAAGGGGCGGGGAGCGAAGCGCCGCGACGGTGGGCACCGTGCCGAGCAAACTCCCGCACGAGAACGGTTCAAAGCATGGCGGAAACAGCGGCCGTTTCTTCCGGGCCTGCTGGTAATTCTCTCCGGCGTAGTGATGCTCGCACCGGCCTACTTCACTATCCGCGTGTCCGACTTGCTGGTGATGATTGCAACCATCTCGGGCGTATCCACGTTGCTCATCGGTGCCGCGCTGATCATGTCCGGTATCGGTATGTGGCTGCAGCCGTTTGCTGCGCCCTATCTGGGTGTGATGAGCATTTTGGTGGCCATTGTCGCGCTGCCAACGTCGAATATAGGCGGGTTCCTCGTCGGCTCTCTGCTTGGCATTGTTGGCGGAGCCCTCGGTCTCGCCTGGGAGGACCGGGATGCGAAACCTGGTGGCAAGCACACCCGAAGTGGAAAGCGGGAGCAGGCGCCGCCGGCAGCGGACGAAGGTGAAGTTCCCCGCCGCGGAGGATCCACCAAGATCGACCTGTCTTTGTTGCGCAACGCCAAATCCGTCGCTGTCGTGCTTTCGGCTGCGGGATTGCTTGCGGTGAATCTGGGAGAAGAGCCCGCGGTCAACGCCCAAGAGTCGGCGCCGCAGCAGCCGCAAATCCCGGCGCTGCCGCCGTTGCCTCCCGCGCCTGAATTGCCTCAGCTGCCAAGCTTGCCCAATCCGCTGGATATTCAGGTGCCGCCGGCGCCGCAGTTGCCCTCGGCGCAAGCACCCCAACCCGAGGAGTCGCGAGATCTACTGACGTACCCGGAACTCGAGCCGACGCGAACGATCGCGCCGCAGAACCTCAGCACCGTGACCGCAGACAATGTGGCGATCACCGGCAACGTGCGAGCCACGATGGGCATGGTCACAATCGGCGACGTGCCGACGCGGACGCTGATCCTGACAGGGGACAAGCTCACCGCGCGCAACCTCTCGCTGGAAGTGCCAGGTTTCGCAGCCCGCGGAATCCTCACCACCGGCCAAGTTGAGACACAGGTTTCCGACGGGCCCGTGACCGTCGTTGCCACCGGGCTGACCGCAACCCCTGTCGTAGCAGGAGTGCCCACGGTCCCGGTGACAGTAGACCTCCGCGGCTCCCTCGGCGACGTACTCGCTCAGTTGGGTGTGCCGGATGCCCGCCCGGTACCAAACGTTCCCGTGCCGAATTTTGTGATGGACCGAATCGCCCTCGGCAACGTGTCCATGCAGATGGTCAGCCTCGACGGGCTGCACCTGCATGCGCCCGCGGTGCAGCTGAAGGTTCCGAAGTAGGCAGAGAAAAGAAAAAGCACGGGGCCGTCGGTGCGTGCCGACGGCCCCGTGCTTCGCGCCCGTTATCTGGTCTCCGCCTCGGCGCGCTCGAAGGCGCGGGAGGCGATCGCTACCATGCGCGCCTTGCGCGGCAGCACCGAGAACACGGCGCGCGTGGCACGGGAGAAGACGTTGAGCTTGCGCTGGTCGGACTTGGTCCACTCAAGGCCGAGGGAGTTGCGGACCTTCTCCGGAAGCAAGCCGATGGACACCCACAGCAGAAGCTTTGACGCGTACGGCGCGATCGGCTTCCACGCCCAGCGGGGCACCGACGGGTCCGGCGGGTCCAGCGTCAGGCCGTTCATGATGCGGGAGCGGTCGATGGTCTCGCTCGGGCCCAGCTTGTCGTACATGGCATCCATGTAGTCGACGTATTCGTCGTAGGACTTCGGGGCGCCCTCCGGCTCGGCCACGCCGTAGTAGCTGTACCAGGTGCGAGACTCCTGGAAGAGCTGCTCGCGCTCGGCATGCGTCATGTCGGACATGAAGTTGCCGGCCAGGAGATAGGGCATGGCGGTAAAGGTCGCGTGCGCCCAGTAGTAGACCTCCGGGTTCAGCGAGTGGTAGCGCGAGCCGTCCGGGTGGGTGCCCTTGATGTCCTTATGGAAGTCGCGGATCATCGCGCCGACCTCCGGGCCCTCGTACACCGTGCGGATAATCGGGAACGCGGAGCGGACCAGGCGGGCGACCTCGTTGTCGAACACGTTGGACTGCTGCACAAGCGAGCGGCTGATGTCGCGCTGCGCGATCTGCAGCACGCCGGCGCTCAGGGCCACGAACAGGGAGCGCCAGTCGCCGAAGCGCTGCCACAAAATAGAATCCGGGCCGAGCTCGGGCAGGCCGCTGGCGTCTACTGCGGCACCGTGGGAGTCGAACTCGGCTGGGGTCGTGCTGGCGGAGGGTTTCAAGGTGGTCATCGTGTCTCCTAAAAAGCTATCGTTCGCCGCTGCCTAGCTTGCAGCTTCGCTTCGGGCGCGGCGGGATGCGGCCTGGTAGTTCTCGGCGCGGGTAAATGCGTGGACGTCCGGATCGAATTCGACAAGGGCTGCCTTCAGCCCGCGGACGGTGCCGGGTTGCACGCGCCACTTGTCCGGCTTGACGGTCAGGGCGCCGGGGCCGCGGATCTCCAGCTGGCGCACGTACCTGCGCGCGTAGTCGCCGCGTGCCTCAAAGACGGCCCAGGACTTCTGGTCGAATTTCGGGTCCGGGGTGTGGTAGTCCACGAACAGCGCGTTGGGCAGGCCGACGACGTCCACGCCGTTGTGGAGGTACAGCTCGTCCGCGCTGATGTTTGCCCGGCCCGGGATACCGATCCACGGGGAGGGCTCGCCGGTCGCGCGGATCAGCACGTCGAAAAGCTCAGTGCGCGTCTCGCCGCTGCGGGTGTAACTGACTTCCCACTGTCCTTCCTCGGCGTTCCATTCGGCGCCCGTGACCTCGGCACCACCTCTGAAGGTCGCGCCGCTCGCATCGACGGCGGCCTCGAGGTGCGCGATGAGCGAGCGCGGGGTGCCGTCCGTCGTTGTGAGCTTCAAGTACGGGGTGCGGAAGTGTTGCCGCCTGGACACGGTGGGTGCGTCCGGGGCGGTCAGGTGGCCGCCGATGTACTCCTGGCGGTCGAACAGCGTGGTGTCGAAGCCGGAAAACGCGCACTCCGCCGCGGCGGTGCAACCAGAGATTCCGGCGCCGACAACCGCCACCGTGGGGCGGCGATAGGGGTCAAACATCACAAAACCTTTCACACAGATTCTCCGGCGCCACTTTTGGGCGCCAGTGTGCTCCCGTTCACTTTAGACGATGTTTAGGCGCGGGATCGCATAAAAGGCTGGGAATGTTTAACTACGGAATGTCTCCTGATCGCCGCCCCTGCCAGGCTCATCCACTGGCCGCTCGCCGTGACCGAACAGTTCATTCCGCCTCTTGTAGGCGTACAGCCCGGCTAGGGGTGAAAACCCCATGAGGAAACCCCACCGGCGCTTGGAGTCTTCCTCCATGTCGCTTTCGTAGATCTCCTTTGAGGTATTGCCCAAGGCAACGATGCCGCCGATGGCGAGCAGTGCCACGAACCCGAGTCCGAGCCAGGAAATCAGACTCATTGTTGCCTCCTACTTCTGAAAGTCCACGACCACGCGGGTCGGGTTCTCCAACAGGTACAGGTTGTACGGGCGCTGGGCATCAAGGCCGACGATGTACTGGGCATCCGCCTCGAAGATTCCGCCGTCGGCGATCTCCTGGATGCCCCCGGCCGCCACGCCGGCGGGGTCAGCCTTGGCCAAGTCGGCGTCGCTCAGGCCCATCGACCACGGCACACCTTGGATGATCAGCTCGAAGTACGCGTTGCCGGCTGGCACAAGCGGCATTCCAGAGGCCTGCTGGCGCGGGTCTGCGGTGTAGCCGGCCAGCACGTTCGGCGTGCCGGCGCCGGAAAGCTCCACCACGACGCGGTCGACGTCTTCGTGGGAGCCCGCCCGGATGTCCTCGATCTGCAGCTCGGGGTGACCCGGGTTCTGTAGGTGGGTGTCTTCCATGGTGAACGGGGAGGCGGACGGGCCGCCCGCCGGGGCCGCTGCCGCGGAGACGTCCCTGGTGTCGGCCTCCTCTGGTTGCTCCGCGGACGCGGACGTGGAAGTGGACACCGGCGTTGCAGCACTTTCGGCGGCGCTCGTCGCCATAGCCGACTCTGAGGTTGGCTCAGACGACGAACCGGTGTCACCCGCTTCAGAGCCGCAGCCCGCAACGGTCAAAGCGGTCACTGCGAGCGCTGCGAAGACGGCTCGGCTGCGGCGGGGGCGGAAGCTGCGGCTGTGGAGAGTCATAAGCCCCACCCTAGCGGGGCTACCATGGCCGGCGGAGACAAATAGAAAGGACACCCATGATCAAAGTTGGAGTGCTCGGAGCGGCCGGCAGGGTCGGCTCCGCCGTTGTTGCCGGTGTGGAAAAGGCGGATGACCTGCAGCTCGCCGCAGAGGTAAACAGCGGCGACTCGCTGCAGGTGCTGGTGGACGAAGGCGTGGACGTCATCGTCGACTTCACCACCCCGAACGCGGTGATGGACAACCTGGAGTTCTGCATCAATAACGGCATCCACTGCGTAGTGGGCACCACCGGCTTCGACGACGAGCGCTACCAGAAGGCGCGCGACTGGTGCGCGGCGAACGAGGGGGTGGGCGTGCTCATCGCCCCGAACTTCGCCATCTCCGCCGTGCTCACCATGGCGTTCGCCCGCCAGGCCGCGCCGTTCTTTGAGTCCGCGGAAGTGGTGGAGTTCCACCACCCGAACAAACTGGATGCGCCTTCCGGCACGGCGGTCAAGACCGCGCAGGGGATCGCGGATGCGCGCAAGGAAGCCGGCCTTTCCGACATGCCGGATGCCACCGAGCAGGCGCTCGACGGCTCGCGCGGCGCGAACGTCGACGGCGTGCCGGTCCACGCGGTGCGCATGCAGGGCATGGTCGCGCACGAGGAGGTCATCTTCGGCACCACCGAGCAGTCCCTGACCATCCGCCAGGATTCCTACGGCCGCGAGTCCTTCGTCCCGGGCGTGCTCACCGGCGTGCGCGAGGTGGCGAACCGCCCGGGCCTGACTATCGGACTCGACGCCTACCTCGGTCTATAAATGCAGGTAGAACTTGTCGCGGCAACCGCGATGCGGATCCCGGTTGCAGAAGGCGTCACCCAAGGCGAGGGGGCGGTGGCATTCGCCATGCTTAGCGACGTCCCGTCGGCCTCCCTCCTGCGCCGCAACGCCGACGATCTCGCCGATTCGCGCGCGGGCTTGCTGGAACACGCCAGTGCCACCCTGCATGTGCGGGGTGTCTCGCGCGACGCGGCCGCCGCGATCCGGGGCCACGGGCTAGCCGTGAGCGAGCGCGCGGCCGACGGGGC
Source organism: Corynebacterium haematomassiliense (assembly GCF_013978595.1). Taxonomy (GTDB): domain Bacteria; phylum Actinomycetota; class Actinomycetes; order Mycobacteriales; family Mycobacteriaceae; genus Corynebacterium; species Corynebacterium lehmanniae. Next base: position 770,876 of record NZ_JACDTZ010000001.1, on the reverse strand, counting down.
AGTAGTGCCGGCGGCCATCGCCGCCGACGAGGAACTCACGCGCCTGTTTGACGCTGCCGTGGAAGAAGCGGAGTTCGTTCGGGGCGAGCTGTTGCGCGCCCTGGAGGATGCGATGGCTGACGAGCCGAATGCGCTTGTGCGCCGCAAGCGGGCGCGCGAAGCCGCCGACGCCCTCGTGCCCGCAGCGGCCGCCACTGAACTTGTCGCCACCGGCACCTACCGGGCGTGGCGCGAATTCATCGCAGCGCATAACGGCAGGTTCGAGCACGAAGAAATCCGTCAGCTTGCCGGTGCGGTCCTCGATGTCATGCAGCGCGAGGCGCCGCTGCTTTTCGGCGATTTGGCCGAAGGGGAACGTCGATAAGCAATTGCTCGTAAGGGGCAGGTATCCTACTGGGCCATGGGCACATCTCTCAAAGCTGATCTGGGAGCCGACATCTTCGGCTCCGTCTGCGTAGCAATGGTCACGCCGTTTGATTCCGATGGCGAACTCGACCTTACGGCAGGCCGCGATCTCGCTGCCCACTTGGTAGAACAAGGAATCGACGCACTAGTGCTCGCAGGCACGACGGGCGAATCCCCGACAACCACCGACGAAGAAAAGGTCGCGTTCTTAAAAGCAGTGCGCGAAGAGGTAGGGGGCAAAGCCCGCATCATCGCAGGCGCGGGGTCCAACGACACCCGCCACGCGGTGGCAATGGCGAAAGCGGCCGCGGAGGCCGGCGCTGACGGCCTGTTGGTTGTCACGCCGTACTACTCCAAGCCGTCCCAGGCAGGGGTGGAGGCGCACTTCCGCGCAGTCGCGGAAGCGACCAATCTCCCGGTCTGCCTGTACGACATCCCCGGCCGCTCCGGCATCCCGATCGATTCCGACACCATCCGCAGGCTTGCGGAAGTGGACACGATCCAAGCGGTGAAGGACGCGAAGGGCGACATGCTCGAAGCGTCTACCCTGATTCAGGAGACCGGGCTGGCGTGGTACTCGGGCGACGACCCTTTGAACCTCCCGTGGCTCGCTGTCGGCGCGACCGGAATGATCTCCGTGGTTGGGCATGCCGCACCGAAGGCGCTGCGTGAACTAGTGACTGCATACGAGAACGGCGATCTCGCCCGCGCACGGGAAATCAACGCCAACACACTCAACGTGCTCGCGCGCCAACAGGGCGCGCTGGGCGGCGTGACATTTGCAAAGGCAGCTCTGCGACTGCAGGGCATCGAAGTAGGAGACCCCCGCCTGCCGGTCGCTGCGGCGACGGACGAGCAGGTCGAGCGGCTCCGCGAAGAAATGACACAGGCTGGAGTCCTATAAACATGAATGAACCCCGCAACCGCGCACGCAAGGTGACGCGCAAGGCCGGGCCGCCGGAAGCAACCGAGCAGCAGCCGGTTTTCCAGGCGCCGAGCGACACCCCTGCGAACGGCGGCGGCAACGACGCGCCCGCTGAGCGCGACGGTGGCAACAACGGCAACAACGGCAACGACAACCGCGACGACAACGGTGGCCGCAACGGCGGCAACAGCCGCGGCGGCCGCGACGGCGGCAACAACGGCAACGGCGGAAACGGTGGTAACAACCGTGGCGGCAGCAGCCGTAACCGCCGTCGCCGTGGCCGCGGCGGCAACGGCGGCAACGGTGGGGGCCAGGGAGGCGGCCGCCGCAACCCCATGAAGTCCATGCAGGGCGCTGATCTGACCAAGCGCCTGCCCGCACCGCCGAAGCCGGCCAAGGACACGCTGCGCATTTACGCGCTCGGCGGCATTTCTGAAATCGGCCGCAACATGACGGTCTTCGAGTACAACGGCCGCCTGCTCATCGTGGACTGCGGCGTGCTGTTCCCGAACTCCGACGAGCCGGGCGTGGACCTGGTGCTGCCGGACTTCGGCCCGATTGAAAACAAGCTGGACAAGATCGACGCGCTCGTGGTCACGCACGGCCACGAGGACCACATTGGCGCGATCCCGTGGCTGCTCAAGCTGCGCAGCGATATCCCGATCTACTCGTCCAAGTTCACCAACGCACTGATCAAGGCGAAGACGCAGGAGCACCGCCAGCGTCCGAAGCTCAACGACGTGAACAAGGATTCCGAGGTCACCGTCGGCCCGTTCCGCCTGCGCTTCTGGCACGTCAACCACTCCATCCCGGAGTGCCTGGGTGTCTCCATCAAGACCGGCGCCGGCCACGTTGTGATGACCGGCGACGTGAAGGTGGACCAGACGCCGTACGACGGCAAGCCGACGGACATCCCGGCGCTCGCCCGCCTCGGCGACGAGGGCATCGACCTATTCATGTGCGATTCCACCAACGCCACCATCCCGGGCATCTCCGCCTCGGAGGCCGGCATTGAGGAGACGCTGACCCGCCTAGTGTCCAACGCGCGCCAGCGCGTGGTCATCGCGTCGTTCGCGTCGAACGTCTCCCGCGTCCAGATGGCCATCAACGCCGCTGTGGCCAACAACCGCAAGGTGGCGTTCAACGGCCGCTCCATGCTGCGCAACATGGAGATCGCGGAGAAGATGAACCTGCTCAAGGCGCCGAAGGGCACGATCATCCCGATCGAGGAGGCCGCGAAGATGGCGCCGCACAAGACGGTGCTGATCACCACCGGCACCCAGGGCGAGCCGATGGCTGCACTGTCGCGCATGTCGCGCCGTGAGCACCGCCAGATCACCATCCACGACGGCGACACGATCATCCTGTCCTCCTCGCTCATCCCGGGCAACGAGGAGGCGGTGTTCGCGGTGATCAACAACCTCGCGCAGATCGGCGCGAACGTGATCACCAACTCCGAGGCGCACGTCCACGCATCCGGCCACGGCTACGCCGGCGAGCTGCTCGCGCTCTACAACGCGGCGCGCCCGCGCAACGCGATGCCGGTGCACGGCGAGTGGCGCCACATGCGCGCCAACAAGGAGCTTGCTATTTCCACCGGCGTGAAGCCGAGCAACACCGCGCTTGCGCAAAACGGCGTGGTTGTCGACATGCACAAGGGCAATATCAAGGTCGCCGGCCAGTACCAGGTGGGCCAGCTCTACGTCGACGGCACCACCATGGGCGACGTGGACCCGGACGTGTTGGCGGACCGCACCTCGCTGGCGTCCGGCGGCGTTGTGTCCATCACCTGTGTGATCGACGACCGCACCGGCCGCCTGCTGGAGGCGCCGCAGGTGTCCACCACGGGCTACAGCGACGACGACCGCGACTTCAACAAGAAGGTCGTTGAAGGCGTCGAGGCCGTCATGGGCGATCTGGCCGCCGAAGGCGAGAACGATGCGTTCCGCATGGTGCAGCAGATCCGCCGCAAGGTCTCCCGCGCGATCGAGCAGAACTACAAGCGTCAGCCGGTGATTCTGCCGACCGTGGTGCCGATGTCTTCGGACAACCACGTCGCCACCGAGGACGAGATCGCCTCCACCCGCGAGTCCCGCTAAGCATTTGCTTATCGACGCCCCTTCGGCCCGCCCCGCGGCAGCCGAGGGGGCTAACGCGTTTGTGGGGCGTTGCGATAGAAGGGGTATGAGACACTTCCACCGCACCGCAGCAGCCGTCGTTATTGCCGTCTCGCTTCTTGCGCCAGTAGCTTCCGCCGACGAGACCAGCTGGACCGGCGGGCACCCGCTTCCGCCGGGAACGCAGGTCCCGTTCGATCCCGGCTACGCCACCCAGTGGCGCAGCTACGACGTGGTGAAGTTGGGCGACCCCAACTTCCGCAACCAGGATGTGCGAGGCGTTCGCGTGATCGGGCAGTTCAACCAGGATTCGATCCTGTGCCTGGAAAATGCAAAGGGCGGCATGTGGGGCTGCTACGTCGACGGCAAGGAGGCGACCGAGCTGAGCTACATGCCGTTCGGCAAGGTCGTGACTGTCGATCCGTTGGTCAACTTCTTCGCGCCGGCAATCCGCTTTTTCTTGGGGATCCAGGCGCGGCTGGGCCTGTCGAACCTTTTCGCAGGGTCCTCCCAGATCTAGGCGGAAACCGTACGGTTTCATAACAACCACGCAACAAGGCCTAGGCATCTCTGTTACGGGTGTGCACAATGTGGCCCATGAAGACCGCAACGAAAACCGCCGCGGCTTTGCTTGCCGCCGCGGTAACCCTCGCACCAACCGCTCACGCACAGGATGACGTCGACTGGACGGGTGGCCACCCGCTGCCACCCGGCACGGAGGTGCCGTACGACCCCGGCTACGCATCCGCCTGGAAGCTCTACGACGTGATCCGCTTCGGTGACCCGAACTTCCGCAACATCAAGGTGCAGGGCGTGCGCGTGCTGGGCGCCTTCGAGGGCGACTCCGTCATGTGCCACATGAACGCCAAGGGCGGGCGCAATGAGTGCTTCAAAGACGGCAAGCAGGCGACCAAGCTCGGATGGGGCGTCGGCGGCGAAGTGATTACCTTCGACCCGAAGGTTGAGCAGTTCGCCCCGCTGATCAAGGGCTTCAACAACTTGGAACTGCAGCTTTCCAGCGGCTCCGGGGTGAACCTTTCCAGCTAGGCTGGGCGCATGTCTTTTGCGCAGAAAGAACGTGAACGCCTCGCCCAGTTGTTTCTTCGGGTCGGACCCGATGCGCCGACGCTGAACGAGGGCTGGACCACCCGGGACCTCGCAGTCCATCTACTCATCCGCGAGTCCAAGCCGGCAGCCGCCCCCGGCATCTTCGTGAACGCACTCTCAGGTGTCACGGAGAAGGAGACGGCGAAGCAAATGGCCCGCCCGTACGAGGACGTCGTGCGCGAGTGGGCTGCCGGCCCGCCGGTGTGGCTCAAGCCGCTCAACTCCGCTATGAACACGTCCGAGCACTTCATCCACCACGAGGACGTGCGTCGCGGCGGGGGAGTGGTGGAGCCGCGCGAATTCTCCCAAGTCATTAACGAGGAGCTGTTCGCGCTGGCGAAGCGCTTCGGCAAGTTTACGCTTCGCAATGCGCCGGTGCCGGTGATCCTAACGCCGCCGAGCATGCCGCCCGCGACCATCGGCGATAAGGCTGGGGTGGCCGAGCGCGGCGACAACGTGCTGCGTGTTGCCGGCGATCCGGGCGAGCTGCTGCTGTGGGTTTCCGGCCGCGACGCGGCGAAGGTGGAACTGACTGGTTCCGTGGAGGCGTTCGAGGGCTTCGAGATCAAGATGTGACCCTTGACCGCGCGTCGCGGGTGTGGCGTGAGGTGTAAATGTGACTTAAGGCGTTAGAGTTACACGCATGTCTGTCAAAAACACCGCGCCGCGCTCGTCGCGGTCTTCAACGCGCCGTCCTTCGGGCGGCACCCGCTATGGCGGTCCGGTGTCCATGACGCACCCGCCGACATCGTCGAACGTGGCCGCTGAAACCGCGGATGAACGTGTGGGTTCCGCGTACAAGGTCGTCGGCCATTCGCTGGGCGCCGCCGCGCGGGGCGTCGGGTCGTTCTTCCGCCGCGATAAGCACGAGTCCGACTTCGACGACACCGCCGCACGCAGGCCCAGACGCAGCCGCGACGATTGGGACGACGACTGGGAGGACGATTTCGAGATGCCAGAGGAGCGCGCTGAAAGCTCCGCCGAAGACGAACGTCGAAGCCGCGAACCGCGGCGGGAAAGCCGCTTCGGCGGACACAGCACGTTTGAGACCCACGCCGACGCGTGGGGTTTAGTTCTCATTGGTCTAGCTGCCATCATCGGAGGCTCGGTCTGGTTCGACGTGGCCGGCCCCGTGGGACAGGTCATCTCCACCGGCACTCACTGGCTCATCGGCGCCGGCGCGCTGATTCTGCCGGTGATCCTGGTCGGCATCGCCATCGCGCTGATGCTTAACGTGCGCACCTCCGACGCCGTGCGCGCACGCGTTACGCTGGGCTTTTCCATCATCGCGATCGGCATGCTCGGCCTGATCCACGTCTTTGCCGGCAACCCCTCGGCGTGGGAGGAACGCAAGCTCGCCGGCGGTGCGTTCGGCGCCTTCACCGGCGGCGTGCTCGCAGCAGGCTTCTCGTCATTCGTAGCAATCCCGCTGCTTGGCCTGGTGATTCTCTACGGCGCACTGAAAGCCACCGGCATCACTGTGCGCGAGGCCTACGACTACATCAAGGACCTGGTCACCCGCATGCTGTCCAACACGGACACGCCCGACGACGAAGACCTGGACCCGTACAGCCACGTCACCGACGACCTGGACGACATCGCAGAAGGCCGCGAGCGCCGCACCACTCGCGCAGCTTCTCGACGTTCACGCGGCCGCACAGCCGACACCGAACGCCCGGCCCGACCGGCCCGCCCGACGCGGCGGCCCTCGCTGCGCCGCCCGACTCCGATGGAAAGCTACCCGGCCGACGGCGACGACGAGCTGGACCTGTTCGACTTCGCCGACGAGGTCGAAGACCACGACGACTTCGGCCAACCTGCAGCAGAGCCTGCCGCCTCCGCCGAAACCGCCGTGGTGCAGCGCCCGGCGGCTGCTCCGGCACCGGCTCCCAAGCCGGCAGCCAAGCCTGCCGCTCCGAAGTCAGCCGCGCCGAAGCCAGCCCAGCGCGACAACGAGACGAAGGTGCTGCAGCGGGAAGAGCCGGAGACGGAACGTCGAGAAGCAACTGCCCCCGACGCCGTAGCTAGCTCGCGCGAGCAGATGGCGAAGGCGATCGCGGCGCGCAGCGGCATCGACGCCTCCAAGATCCCCGCGACCACTCCGAAGTCCGAGACCGAACAAGCCGCCCCGAAGCAGGTGCGCAAGATCCCGCAGGGCGATTACCACCTGCCGTCGACTGAACTGCTGCTCGCGGGTAACGCGCCGAAGACACGCACCGAGGCCAACGACCGCATGATCGAGGCGATCACCGACGTCTTCGAGGAATTCAAGGTCAATGCGCAGGTCACCGGCTTCTCCCGCGGCCCGACAGTCACCCGCTACGAGGTGGAGCTTGGGCCTGGTGTGAAGGTCTCCAAGATCACCAACCTGCAGTCCAACCTCGCCTACGCCGTGGCCACCGACAACGTGCGCCTGCTCACCCCGATCCCCGGCAAATCCGCCGTCGGCATCGAGGTGCCCAACGCCGACCGCGAGATGGTGCGGCTGCGCGACGTGCTGGACTCGCCGAAAGTCTCCGCGCAGGACGACCCGATGCTCATCGGCCTGGGCAAGGACATCGAGGGCGACTTCATCGCCTCCTCGATCCAGAAGATGCCGCACCTTTTGGTCGCCGGTTCCACCGGCTCCGGTAAGTCCGCGTTTGTGAACTCCATGCTGATCTCGCTGCTCACGCGCGCGACGCCGGAGGAAGTCCGCCTGATTCTGGTGGACCCGAAGATGGTGGAGCTGACCCCGTACGAGGGCATCCCGCACCTGATCACGCCGATCATCACCCAGCCGAAGAAGGCGTCAGCAGCCCTGCAGTGGTTGGTGGAGGAGATGGAGCAGCGCTACATGGACATGAAGTCCGCGCGCGTGCGCCACATCAAGGACTTCAACCGCAAGGTCCGATCCGGAGAACTGACCGCCCCTCCAGGATCCGAGCGCGAAATGCGGCCGTACCCGTTCATCGTGTGCGTTGTGGACGAGCTGGCCGACCTGATGATGACCGCGCCGAAGGAGATCGAGGAATCCATCGTGCGCATCACCCAGAAGGCGCGTGCGGCGGGCATCCACCTGGTGCTGGCGACCCAGCGACCGTCCGTGGACGTGGTCACCGGCCTGATCAAGACGAACGTGCCGTCGCGCCTCGCCTTTGCGACGTCCTCGCTGACCGACTCCCGCGTGATTTTGGACCAGGGCGGCGCCGAAAAGCTCATCGGCATGGGCGACGGCCTGTTCATCCCGCAGGGTGCCGGCAAGCCGCAGCGTCTGCAGGGCGCGTTCGTCTCAGACGAAGAGATCCAGGCCGTTGTCGAGGCGGCGAAGGCGCAGCAGGACGAGCCCGACTACGTCGAGGGCGTCACCGAGGACAAGCAGGCCGAAGCCAAGGTCATCGACGACGACATCGGCAAGGACATGGACGACCTGCTCGAGGCCGTCGAGCTCGTGGTCACCTCCCAGCTCGGCTCCACCTCGATGTTGCAGCGCAAGCTGCGCATCGGCTTTGCCAAGGCCGGCCGCCTGATGGACCTCATGGAATCCCGCGGTGTGGTCGGCCCGTCCGAAGGCTCCAAGGCCCGCGACGTGTTGGTCAAGCCCGAGGAGCTGGAGACCATCATCTGGATGATCAAGGGCGCGGACCCGGCCGAGGCTCCGAAGGACGTGCAGCTTGACGACGGCGCCGGCGACGCCAACGGTTCAGATTCCGGCGCGGGTGGCTCCGATGCGGGTGGCTCTGGTGCGGACGGCGACGCCGACACCCGGACCGTCACCGCGACGTACAACCCGACCGGAGGAGCGTTCTAGCTGGCGGACGCAGAACCCCGCCGTAGATGCTTACCCCAGGATGCTTACCGGGGCTAGATGCTTACCCCAGGATGCTTATCCATCGAGTGGTGCACCCGCCGAGGCCCTCGATATCTCGAGAAGTAAGCGTTTAGAAGTAAGCATCCTCGGGCAGTAAGCATCCTGGGGTAAGCATCTACGCGGAAGGTGGGGCGGGCCCGGAGCGGTACAGGGCGGTGCGCGGCGGCGGACGCGGCACGCCGCCGCGTGGTGTAGTGTGAAACGCGCTTGGAGGGGAGTACCCCGGAAGTGTCCAGGATCGTCAGCACGGTGCCGTCGTCAGGCGATAGCCCCGGTCCGGACCGCCCACAGTGGTGGGGGAGACCTCCGGTCTTTTACGCAACGCTGACCGGAGGCTTACTTATGCATGTGCCCCTTTACATTTGGCTGATCACCTCGGCGGTGATCCTGGGATTTTTCATCTTCGACTTCGTCTCGCACGTGCGCACCCCGCACGAGCCGACGATGAAGGAGTCGGGCGGCTGGGCGCTGTTCTACATGTCCATGGCGTGTCTGTTCGGCGGGCTGGTCTGGTGGCTGTGGGACTCCGAGCACGCCGTGCAGTTCTTCACCGGCTACATCACCGAGTTGTCGCTGTCGGTGGATAACCTGTTCGTCTTCGCCCTGATCATGGGCTCGTTCAAGATCCCTCGCGCGTACCAGCAGAAGGTGCTGCTCATCGGCATTGTCATGGCGCTGGTGTTCCGCCTCATTTTCATCCTGCTTGGCGCCGTGATCATCGAGGCGTGGTCGGACGTGTTCTACATCTTCGCCGCTTTCCTCATCTACACCGCCATCAAGCTGGTCTACGACGAAGTCACCGACCAGGAGGACCCGGACCCGAACGATATGTTCGTGGTCAAGACGCTGCGCAAGGTCATTCCGGTGACCAAGTCGTACCACTCCGACCGGCTCGTTTCGAGGACTCAGGCCGGCAAGAAGGCTGTCACGCCGCTGTTCGTCGCCCTGCTGTCGATCGGGTTTATCGACGTCATGTTTGCCTTCGACTCCATCCCGGCGATCTACGGCATCACCCAGGAATCCTTCCTCGTGTTCACCGCCAACGCGTTCGCGCTGCTGGGCCTGCGCCAGCTCTACTTCCTGCTCAACGGCCTGCTTGACCGCCTGATGTACCTGCCATACGGCCTCGCGGTGGTGCTTGGCTTCATCGGCGTGAAGCTGCTGCTGCACGCGCTGCACGAGAACAACCTGTCGTTCATCAACGGCGGCGAGGGGCTCGACGTGCCGGAGGTCGGTACTGTCGCCTCGCTGTTGGTCATCGTCGGCGTGCTCGCGATCACCGCGATTGCCTCGGTGATCAAGGACCGTGCCGACGTCAAGGCGGGCCGCCGGGATCCGGAGGAGAACAACTACCACGTCGACTACGACGACCACGGAAACCGCCGCAAGGTGGACAAGCACGGCCACCACGTGGAATGGATCGACGACCCGGCTACCTCCGGCAAGGGCGATCACACCGCGACAGGTTCGCGCGACACGGACCACCTCGACGTCGCCCGCGGCGGACGCAAGGGCTGACCCGCAAGGGCTAACCAGCGAACCCCTAGCTGAAGATATTCGACACCGGGTTCCACCCCCGGATGTCCCGCGCCGCGAGGGCCCCTGCGACCATGTAGGGGTCCTCGTCCAATATGGCCGAGGCGTCCGCCTCCGTCGCCGTGTCCGGCAGTTGCAGGATGATCAGGGCCTGCTCGGCGCCCGCGAGTGGCCCGGAGCCGACGATGCGGCCCAGCGACAGCTGGGAAGCGATGAATTCGCGGTGGGCGGGACGTGTGTCGTCGACAAGCGATTGCTCACCGTAGGTGTACGTGGCTGCGAAATACTTCATGTAGGGCAGTCTAAGAGCGCACCGTCGCATGGGTATGGTGGAGGCTGTGATGCAACCCGACAAGCAGTCGAATTGGAACCTCCCGAACATTTTGACCTCGCTGAGGATCCTGTTCATTCCCGTTTTTGCCTGGCTGGTGCTTACTGAGCGCTGGTGGTGGGCGTTCGGGTTGTTCGTCGCGCTCATGATCACCGACAAGCTCGACGGCGACATCGCGCGCGCCCGCGGGCTGGTCACGGACTTCGGTAAAATCGCCGACCCGATCGCGGACAAGGCGTTGATGATCACCGCGCTGGTCACCCTGAATATCGCCGGCCCGTTGCCGGTGTGGGTGACGGTGGTCATTGTGGTCCGTGAGCTGGGCATTACGGTCTGGCGCATGGTGATGCTGCGCCGCGGGAAGGTTGTGCCGGCGTCGAAGGGTGGCAAGCTCAAGACCGCGCTGCAAAGCCTCGCTGTGGGGCTGTATCTGTGCCCGCTGCCTGCATGGATGGACACGCCGACGTTCGTGGTGATGCTGCTGGCGGTAGCGGTCACTGTGGTCACGGGCGTGCAGTATTTGGTTGATGCAGGGAAGGTGAACAAGTGACTACTGCGCAATTGCTTATCGACGAGCTTCGCTCCCGCCACCAGACCATCGCCTTCTGCGAATCGCTCACTGCCGGCCTCGCTTCGGCGACGTTGGCTGATGTGCCCGGTGCCTCGGACGTGTTGGTCGGTGGGCTGGTGACGTACTCGCCGGAGCTGAAGACGTTGCTCGCGGACGTGCCGGCGGACCTGATCGAGAGCGAAGGCGTGGTCTCCGCGGCCGTCGCGCGCGAGATGGCGCGCGGGGCACGGCGCGTCTGCGGCGCTGATTGGGCTGTGGCGCTGACTGGCGTGGCGGGCCCCGACGCGCAGGACGACGTGCCCGCCGGCACGGTGTGGATCGGGCTGGCCGGGCCGAAGTGGACCGCCTCGTCGCAGGCGGCGGAGCTGCTCGATCCCGCGGTTGGCCAGTACGCGCTCATGCCGGGAGCTGCGGTGCCGGTGCGTGTGCTGTCGGGGCAGCGCAACGAGGTCCGTCGCTTGGCGGTGGAGGCCGCGCTGGTCGGTGCGCTGACGGGCGTGCGGGAACAAAACTAAGCGGCGAGTCGTTGGAGGAATTGATGACCACTACTACTTTGCTCTACGACTCCCCGGTCGACCTGCCGGTTGCGCCGTCCGATGCCGCCCGTACTGCATCCCGCGAGCCGCTGTTCCGCGAGGCACTCGGAATGTCGCTTCGTGCCTTCCGCGCAGACAAGGGTGTGACACTGCGCGCGCTGGCGAAAGAGGCGCGGGTTTCCTCCGGCTACATCTCCGAGTTGGAGCGGGGGCGCAAAGAGGTGTCTTCCGAGCTGTTGGCTTCCCTGTGCGAGGCGTTGGGCACTACTGTCTCCGAGGTTTTGCTGGAGGCTGTAGCGAATATGTCGCTGCACTCGTTCACCGAAGAGCTGGAGCGCACGACGCCGGCCGCCGCAGAAGCGTAGCTGGCAATCCGCGACTACAGTGGTTGGCGTTTAAGGCAATCTACTGACAGAAAGGTCACGGTGCTTTAGCCATGGCGAATCCCTTTACTAAGTTCTGGAACTACCTGATGGCGCTCTTCGACAACAAGATCGAAGAAAACGCAGACCCCAAGGTCCAGATCGAGCAGGCCATTAACGACGCACAGCGTCAGCACCAGGCACTGTCCCAGCAGGCCGCTGCCGTGATTGGTAACCAGCGCCAGCTGGAGATGCAGCTCAACCGCCGTCTGGAGGACGTCGAGAAGCTGCAGGCGAACGCGCGCCAGGCGCTCCAGCTCGCCGACAAGGCACGCGGTGAGGGCAACGCGCAGAAGGCGCAGGAGTACGAGAATGCCGCAGAGGCCTTCGCTGCACAGCTGGTGACCGCTGAAGCCGGTGTTGAGGACACTAAGCAGCTGCACGATCAGGCGCTGCAGCAGGCAGCACAGGCCAAACAGGCCGTCGAGCGCAACTCTGCGCACCTGCAGCAGCAGGTGGCAGAGCGCTCCAAGCTGCTGTCCCAGCTGGAGCAGGCGAAGATGCAGGAGAAGGTGTCGGAGACCATGCAGTCCATGAACTCCATTACCGCCTCCGGCCCGAACCTGGACCAGGTTCGCGACAAGATCGAGCGCCGCTACGCCAACGCACTGGGTGCCGCCGAGCTGGCGCAGAACTCCATTGAGGGGCGCATGGCTGAGGTCGAGCAGGCCGGCATTCAGATGGCTGGCCACGGCCGCCTGGAGCAGCTACGCGCCGAGATGGCGGGCGAGCTGACCTCCCGCAAGAAGCAGGCCATCGAGCAGGGCAACTCGCAGCAGACTGGTTCCGCCGCGCCGACCGGTGCTGACGTCGCCGACGACGCGGTTGCTCAGCGCATGCGTGAGCTGCGCGGCGACGCTTAGATACCAGCTAGTTTTTGTGGCCCCGGGATGTTTCCCGGGGTTTATTTAATTGTTCAAGTTTTATTCACTTGGACGTTCGAGCAAATTCACGCAAACATACTACTTTTCCAAACGTTTTCCAAGTTTGTTATGAGACTTTCCCAAGGAGGAAGCTCCCGTGAGAAGTAGTTCCCGTGCGCGTCAATTTGCTGTGCCATTTACCGTGATGCTCGTGTCTGGTTTTGCGTCGGTGCCCGTGGCAGCGGCAGCAGCGTCGACTGACATCGTCATCAATGAGGTGGTCACCAACTCTGACCCGATCGGCGACTGGGTGGAGCTGGCCAATCCAACCGACAACGACATTGACATTTCGGGCTGGACCGCCACTGACAGTGGGAAGAGCAGCAAGCCGATCACATTCCCAAAGAACACCGTCATTCCGGCGCGCGGGTACTACGCTTTCTACACCGATGGCACGGGCGTCACTCCAGATGGATCTAAAGGGTTCGGCCTTGGTGGCGACGATCAGATCACCATCAAGGATGAGAAGGGCAACCAGATCGACGAAAAGAAGTGGTCGTCTCACGGCATGAGGGATGGTGTTCACACCTCACGAGGCTTGGTGCCGGACATGACTGGAAAATGGCAGATCACGGACGGGCCGACTCGTGAAAGCGCTAACGCCAAGTCCGATTTTGACAAGGTCTTTATCAATGAGATCACGACGGACGGCGTCGATTTCATCGAGTTGGTGAATAACGGCGACAAGGCGGTAAATATCGGCGATTGGGTGGTCGTCGATAGTGGCGATGGCAAGGGCAACACTTACATCACCTTTGCACCGAATACGATCATTCCCGCAGGCGGTTATTACGTTTTGACTCCGGACGGGAAAGAGGGCGGCGTAGTCCCAGATGGCACTGATGGGTTCGGGCTCAGCGCTAAGGACAGCCTGACTCTCAAGACGGCTGCAGGAGAGCTAGTTGATGAGTTCGGCTGGACGGAAAGCCCGGTGTGCGAGGGGGCGGCGACGTCGTGGTCCCGCTACTCGGAAGCCAACAACGACTTCAAGATGTCCTCGGCGAAGTCCAAGGGTGACGCCAATGCCGCTCCCTGCGGGGTGGAGGACGAGGAGCCGAACCCGTCGGAGGTGCCGTCGTCGACAAGCCAAAAGCCTTCGAACACTGGCAAGATCAGGATCAATGAGATCCAGACCAAGGGCGACTTTGTTGCTGATTGGGTGGAGTTGTACAACGCGGGCGATACGCCGGTGGACATCTCGGGCTGGAAGTTTGCAGACGACAAACAGGGGCGCACACCGATTGTGTTCCCGAAGAATACGGTGATCCAACCGGGCGGGTACTACTCGTTCTACACCGAAGTCGATACTCCCGACGGTTCGAAGGGGTTCGGGCTTGGTGAGGCTGACAGTGCGCGTCTGTACAGGCCAGACGACAACAAGCCATTCGACGAAGTGAGCTGGACGTCGCACACTCGCTTCTCCTGGGGGCGCACCCCAGATGGCGAGGGTGATCTCGTCGCTCTTGCGAAAGTGACAAAGGACGGAAAGAACGCTGAGGAACTCGTATGGCCGGAGGGTGAACCGTGGCCGGATGAGGTCAACTCAATCAATACGGTCGGCGGATTCGCGGGCGAGAACTTCTCGGGCGTAGATTTCGACGGCAACGGTAACGCCTGGATTGTGAACAACAACCCGGGGCGCCTGTTTGAGCTGGAGTACGACGAGGACAAGAAGATCTACAGCAAGAAGAACGAATGGACTCTCACCTATGAAAATGGTGCAGGGAATCCGGACGCGGAAGGCGTGACCGTAGGTAAGGACGGCAAGATCTACATTGCCACCGAGCGTGACGGTTCTGGCCCCTCCCGCCCGTCCATCCTCGAGTTTGACCCTTCCCGGGGCAAGGTGACTGGCGAGTGGAACCTCAATTCAATCACTGGTGAAGTACCACCGAACTTTGGTTTGGAAGCCATCGCCTACTTGCCGGACCTTGATGTGTACGCGGTGGGTGTGGAGTACACGGGCTTCGTCCACTTTGTTCGCCTGCAGCCTAACGGGGAGTTCGAAGAGGTTGGCAAGTACGAAAACCCTGAGCTGCGCAGCGTCATGGCGTTGGATTACAACGCGAATAGCAAGGAGCTTCGCGTGCTTTGCGACGAAGCCTGCGACGGCCTTTCTGTAGTCGTTTCCTTCGACGGTACAACCGCGCATGAGGTATCTGGGGTTCAAGCACGACCCGTCCTCATGGAAAACTTTGCAAATGAGGGCTATGGCACGTACGAGAAGATTGGGGAGTGCACTGTCGATGGGCAGCGTACCGTGGTTACCCGTTTCTTGTGGTCTGATGATGCTCCAAATGATCCGAACAACGGCCTGGCGTTGCGCGCTGCAGAAGCAGAGCGGACGGAGTCTTGTACGCCCGCAGAACAGCCGACCCCAACGGTGACTTCGGGCAACACCACTACGAGCGCTGCTCCGACAACCGTCACGGTCCCGGCGGTCACCGAGACTGTGACTCCGACCGTGACTACTACTGACACCGCGGTGACAACCACGGTGAGTACCGAACCTACGACCGTCACTGAGACGCCGACGATCACATCCACGGTGACCACGACTCCGACGAAGACGGCTGCGGCGGTGACTGCGACGCAGACGGAGACGGCTGCGACGAAGACCGTGGTGCCCACGGAGACGACGAAGGTCACCGAAACGCCGGTGACCACTGCTGCGGCGGGGACTGCGACGCAGACGGAGACGGCTGCGACGAAGACCGTGGTGCCCACGGAGACGACGAAGGTCACCGAAACGCCGGTGACCACTGCTGCGGCGGTGACTGCGACGCAGACGGAGACGGCTGCGACGAAGACCGTGGTGCCCACGGAGACGACGAAGGTCACCGAAACGCCGGTGACCACTGCTGCGGCGGTGACTGCGACGCAGACGGAGACGGCTGCGACGAAGACCGTGGTGCCCACGGAGACGACGAAGGTCACCGAAACGCCGGTGACCACTGCTGCGGCGGTGACTGCGACGCAGACGGAGACGGCTGCGACGAAGACCGTGGTGCCCACGGAGACGACGAAGGTCACCGAAACGCCGGTGACCACTGCTGCGGCGGTGACTGCGACGCAGACGGAGACGGCTGCGACGAAGACCGTGACACCGACGGAGACGAAGAAGGTGACCGAGACGCCGACGACGACGGCTGCGGCAACCGTCGTGTATACGACAGTGAGCGCGCCGGAGGTTACCGTGACGCCGACTGAGACGAAGAAGGTGACCACGACTCCGACGACGACGGCTGCGGCGGTGACTGCGACGCAGACGGAGACGGCTGCGACGAAGACCGTGGTGCCCACGGAGACGACGAAGGTGACCACGACTCCGACGACGACGGCTGCGGCGGTGACTGCGACGCAGACGGAGACGGCTGCGACGAAGACCGTGGTGCCGACGGAGACGACGAAGGTCACCGAGACGCCGGTGACGACGGTTGCGGCGGTGACTGCGACGCAGACGGAGACGGCTGCGACGAAGACCGTGGTGCCCACGGAGACGAAGAAGGTGACCGAGACGCCGGTGACGACGGTTGCGGCGGTGACTGCGACGCAGACGGAGACGGCTGCGACGAAGACCGTGACACCGACGGAGACGAAGAAGGTGACCGAGACGCCGACGACGACGGCTGCGGCAACCGTCGTGTATACGACAGTGAGCGCGCCGGAGGTTACCGTGACGCCGACTGAGACGAAGAAGGTGACCACGACTCCGACGACGACGGCTGCGGCGGTGACTGCAACGCAGACGGAGACGGCAGCGACGAAGACCGTGGTGCCCACGGAGACGACGAAGGTGACCACGACTCCGACGACGACGGCTGCGGCGGTGACTGCGACGCAGACGGAGACGGCTGCGACGAAGACCGTGGTGCCCACGGAGACGAAGAAAGCCACCGAGACTCCGACGACGACGGCTGCGGCGGTGACTGAAACGCAGACGGAGACGGCTGCGACAAAGACTGTGGTGCCCACGGAGACGAAGAAGGTCACCGAAACGCCGGTGACCACTGCTGCGGCGGTGACTGAAACGCAGACGGAGACGGCTGCGACAAAGACTGTGGTGCCCACGGAGACGAAGAAGGTCACCGAAACGCCGGTGACCACTGCTGCGGCGGTGACTGCGACGCAGACGTCTTCGGCTAAGGCTGAGACGGTCACGCCGACGGTGACGGAGCAAGTTGATGTCACGCCGGTGGCAACAGCTGATGCGGTGACGGAGACAGTAACGAATACGGCACAAACCACCACGGTTACCGCAGCCCCAGTCACAACCACTGTCGCCGGTCGCTCGGAGACCGAGACTGTGACGCCGACATCCACGGTTCAATCGGACCAGGACGCAGTCGACGTTGATGCACCTGTCACGACGACGCGTACCGCTCCGAATCTGACGAAGATTGTTGCGGGTGAAACAAATGTGTACTACCGGGTGGCTGCGGCTAATGGGGCAATCGTCGAGGTTAACGACCTGCCGGAGGGCCTCGAGTTCCGCCCCGAGGACAACGTCATTGCGGGCAGGGTTGCAAAGCCCGGCAACTACACCGCGGAAGTGGTGACGACGACCGGAAACTCTACGATCGTTGAAAAAGTCCGTTTCGAGGTGGAGGCCGCTCCTGAAACATCGACCGAGCACCCGCTCACCACGGTGACCCAGACAGCAACGGCACCGGCGGAGTCTCAGGGGTCGTCGTTGGACGGCAAGTGCGTCGCTGCGCTGACCGGATGGTCGCTTCCGCTTGTGGCGCTGATCCCGCTGGGGATTGCATCGCAGGTCGACCTTCCGCTGCCGGCAGGCGTTCAGGATTCACTCCATGCACTGAGGGATCAGGCGCAGCAGATGCTCCCGCAGGTTGATCCGCAGATCGGCATGATCGCGGGCGGCTTGGCAGCGGCGGCACTTGGTGTCCTTGCAATCGTCAGCATTGTCAATGCATGTGGTGGCGGTGAAGGTAGCTCCGCAGGTAGCAGTAACTAATAGCTAGCCCGTCTCAGCGCGTTCCGCCCGGTCCCTCACAGCAGGGGCCGGGCGGAACGTCGTCGTTAAGCAGGTGCTAATCAACGGCTCCGCGGGCCATGAGCGCTTCTCCCATCATCTTCGCGCGGCGCACAGACCGAATCACCAACGGGATGCCGAATGCGGTGAAGGAGAACCCGACACCGCGGGCCTTGCGCGCGTCGAGCACCTCGTTCGCCGTGGCGAGGGTGAGGGGGATAAGCCGGATCGTGAGCGCGATGGTCAAAGAGATCAGTTCGCCCGCGCGACCGAAGGGGGACAGGGCGCGGTCCAGCGCGGTGAGGAGTTCCTCGACCGGGGTGGTCAGCGTCAACAGGTTTGCCGCAGCAATGGTGGCAAGCAGCCCGACCAGCAGTGTGAGCGCAGAGGCAACGCCGTTTTGCCACACCATGAACGCGCCGAAGAAAGCCAGCACGGGCACCAACGGCACTAGCTGGCGCCACGCTACGCGGGCGGGGATCCGTGCCCATACGTAGAGCGCCAACACGAACGCGAGGGCGGCCACAGCGTGCCATGGCTGCGTCGGCAACGCGGTGACGCCGATGATGAATGCCACGAGCAACACGAATTTCAGCGCTGCACCCGTGCGGTGCAGCAGAGTCGTCCCCGGCACGTATACGCCGAGGGGCAGTTCGCGGATCACGGCTTCGCATCCATCAGGTCGGTGTAGAAGGCGATTGCCGCGTCGGGGCCGCCGTCGTAGGCCAAGGCTCCGTCGTCGATGACCAGAACGCGGTCGAATCCGCGCAGCATTTCCAGGTCGTGGGTGACCACGATCAGCTGCTGGTCCAGCGACATCAGCTCGCGCACGATGCGGCGGCGGTTGCGCAGGTCTAGCAGAGTGGTGGGCTCGTCGGCGATGATCGTGTCCGGCTCGATCACCAGCACGGAGGCCAGCGCGAGCATCTGCTTCTCGCCGCCGGAGAGGGTGTGCGGGGAGTTCTCGGCGCGGTCGGCTAGATCGAAGCGCTCGAGCGCTTCTGTTACGCGTCGTTTGACCTCCTCGCGCGGCAGTTTGAAGCGGCGCAGGGAAAACGCCACGTCGTCGGAAACGCGCGGCATGACAATTTGGGATTCGGCGTCGGAGAAGACAAATCCGACGCGTTTGCGGATGTCTTTGCCGCGTTTGTCGGGCGTGAGCCCGTCGTAAAGCACTTGCCCCGATGTCGGCTCGATGAGGCCGTTGATCAGGCGCACGGTGGTGGATTTGCCGGAGCCGTTGGAGCCGATGATGCCGATGCGCTGCTCCGACAGGCTCACGGTGAGCGGCGCGAGGATCTGCTCGCCGTCATACGCGACGGCAGCGCTGCGAAACTCGATGAGGGGCATGGCGTTTACTTACGGGCCCCGCGCAGATCCGGGAACGCTTGGTGCACGGCGAACGCGATGGCGATCATGAGCGCGACCTTGCCGGCGTCCGGCAGCAGGAACGGCACCTGCGCCGCCCAGGCTGCGCCGAAGCTCATGTCAGCGCGCCACATCAGGCCGAACACGCCGCAGAGGTACTGGAAAAACAGGGCCAGGTAGCCGGCGAGGATGAGGATTCCGATGCTCGCCGTTTTGTTCGAGCGGAACGGTGCGGTGTACGCGACCGCGCCGGCGACGGCGGCGGAGACAAGGTAGCCGACCAGGTAGCCCACGGTCGGACCACCGAGAGCGGAGATGACCGTGCGGCCGCCCGCGAGCACCGGCAGCGCGAGGCCCACCAGCAGGAAGATCGCCGCGGCGGAGAACCCGCGGCGCCACCCCAGCACGAGGCCCGCAAGGATCACGGCGGCGTTCTGCAGCACAATGGGCACGCCGGCCGCGCCGACGGGGATGGACACGAAGCCCAGCACGATGACGATGGCGGCGAAGACCGCGATTAGCGCGATATCCTGCGCTGTAGAGTTTTTCTTCATGCGCGGGAGTGTACCGCGACGGGTGGCGTGTACTGTCGGGCGCATGCGTTTGACGGAGTTTCACCAGCTTGTGCAGGACGAGTTCGGCTCGGAGCGTGCGCAGTGGATCATCCAGACCCAGGTGCTGCCCGGGTTTGAGCAGACGTCTGCGCAGCTCATCGATGCCGGTGTGGATCCGCGCGACGCGTGGCGCGGGCTTTGCGACGCGTTCGATGTCCCGGAGGAGCGCCGCCTCGGGGTCGATCGCCCGGGCACCTAGGAGCCGTTGCTTATCGACGGCTCCGCTGCCCCGGCGTGTCGTTGAATTTCGAACACGTTTGCGTGTATTCTCTGGCGTGTCGCCGTCGCGTTCTACAGTGTGCCGTGTTTCCGCTTGGAAAATTTCTTTGAGTTCAATGGAACCGAAGCGGTATGGCGATACGTCTAACTAAGAAACTGTGCACGCGACGCGCCCAGCGCCGCCGAATACTTGGAGGTAGAAACACCACATGGCAACGAAGAAGAAGTCCGCGGCTTCGGCCGGCAACGACCGCAAGAATGCGCTCGATGCAGCGCTGGCAATGATTGAGAAGGACTACGGCAAGGGCGCTGTCATGCGCTTGGGCGATGAGAACCGCCCGCCGATCCAGTCCATCTCTTCCGGCAACACCGCCATCGACGTCGCGCTCGGCATTGGTGGTTGGCCGCGCGGACGAATCGTGGAGATCTACGGGCCGGAATCTTCCGGTAAGACCACCGTGGCGCTGCATGCGATTGCGGAGGCGCAGCGCGGCGGCGGCATCGCGGCGTTTATCGACGCGGAACACGCCCTCGACCCGGACTACGCGCGCAAGCTCGGCGTGGACACCGACAACCTGCTGGTGTCCCAGCCGGACACCGGCGAGCAGGCGCTCGAGATTGCGGACATGCTGGTGCGCTCGGGCGCGATCGACATGATTGTGATCGACTCGGTGGCCGCATTGACCCCGAAGGCGGAGATCGAGGGCGAAATGGGCGACAGCCACGTCGGCCTGCAGGCCCGCCTGATGTCCCAGGCGCTGCGCAAGATGACCGGTGCGCTGTACAACTCCGGCACCACTGCCATCTTCATTAACCAGCTGCGCGAGAAGATCGGCGTGATGTTCGGCTCGCCGGAGACCACCACCGGCGGTAAGGCGCTGAAGTTCTACGCATCCGTGCGTTGCGATGTCCGCCGCATTCAGACGCTGAAGGACGGCCAGGACTCCATTGGCAACCGCACCAAGATGAAGGTGGTGAAGAACAAGGTTTCCCCGCCGTTCAAGATCGCCGAGTTCGACATCATGTACGGCGAGGGCATCTCGCGTGAGAGTTCCATCATCGACATGGGTGTGGAAAACGGCATCGTGAAAAAGTCCGGCTCCTGGTTCACCTACGAGGGCGACCAGCTGGGCCAGGGCAAGGAGAAGGCCCGCATCTTCCTCAAGGAGAACCCGGAGTTGGCCAACGAGATCGAGGACAAGATCTTCCGCGCACTCGGCGTGGGCAAGTACGCCAACGCGTCCGACGAGCTGACGGACGAGCCGGTGGATATGGTGCCGAACATCGACTTCGATGACGAGGACGACGTGGCGGCACCCGCAACCGCGGAGAAGTAGTTGGCGGACGCGGACAAGGTTGCCCGGCTCCAGGCGGTGCTTGACGCCTACGAGCCGGGCACCGGTCTTTTCGACCGGACACACGAGGAGGCCCTGGCTCCCGTGCGCAAGCGGGCGCTCGGCCTGCTTGATCAGCGTGCGCGCTCCCGCGCGGAGCTACGCGAGCGGCTGATCAAGGCCGAGTTCGAGCCGCAGCTTGTAGACGAAGTCCTCGACGATCTTGCCGGCTCCGGCCTTATCAACGACGCGCAGTTCGCCCACGAGTGGGTGCGCCAGCGCGCCGCCCGTCGCGGCAAGTCCGCCCGCGCGTTGGATATGGAGCTGCGCGACAAGGGCGTTGGGGGAGCGGACCGCGCCGCAGCCCTGGAGCAGATCTCCGACGAAGACGAGGAGCACACCGCGCGCGCGGTTGCGGAGAAGTCCGCGCGGAAGGTCAAAGCGGCTCCTGTAGACCGCGCCGAGTACGACAAGCACCTGCGCCGCGTCGTTGGCGCGTTGGCCCGGCGCGGCTTCAACCAGGGAATGGCGCTTCGTATCGCCCGCGAGGAACTGGACGCGCGCATCGCAGAGTGCGAGGAGTAGACCGAAACACTGAACGGTGTTCAAGGCGGTCTCCTAGACTTAACCGCATGGCTTTGTTCAGCGTGAAGATGCGCTCCAGCGCGCTCGGCTCCCACATCTCCGGCGCCGAGCGCATCGTGGAGGAGCGCGAGGTTCCAGACGTGTGCGCCGCGATGGGCACTCGCGCGTTGGCCCACGGCAAGGGAAAGCCGGATTCAATCACAGTGACGGTGACCGCCATCGACGGCGAAGTGGCACATATCCCGGCGTTGCCAATCAGGGAGGCGCACTGCGCAGACCCGGCAGAGGCCCGCGAGACCGTGATCGACGCGCTCGCCCCGCTGACCCCGCACGCCGCCGAAGCATGGGAGCTGCTCACCGGCGTGCGCGACATGCGCGGGGCCATCCTCTTCCACGCGACAACCGGTGCACGCCTCGAACCGGATCACGCCCGCGGCGTGCGGGTGACCTCCATGGACGCCGCCACCGCCACAGGGGAGCGCCCAGAGACGCACTCCGGCAAAACCCGCGTGACCGATGCGCTCGTGCTCGCTTCCAAGGTGGCGCACCACCCGGCTATGCTCGCCGAGGTCTGCTTCTCGGACGATCCGGACTACACCACCGGCTATGTGGCCTCCAGAGAGATGGGGTACCTGCGCGTGCCCAACATGAAGCCGGTCGGCTCCGAAATGGGCGGGCGCCTGTTTGTCGTGGACACCGACGACCCTGCGGACCTGATTGACTACCTCGAGCACACCCCCGTGCTGGTTGGGGAGGCCAAATGAGCTGGCTCGATAGCGCCGCCAAGCAACAGAGCGACACCTGGCGCAGCCAAGGCCTTGAGCGCACCCCCGCAATCTTTCGCACTGGCCAGACCCCGGTAGCCACCATCGATGGGCGCGAGTACGTGCTGTTCAGCTCCTCGAACTACCTGGGGCTGGCCGAACACCCCGCCGTCACCAGAGCAGCCGCTGACGCGCTCAACCGCTTCGGCGCGGGCCCCGGCGGATCGCGCCTGACCACCGGCACCACGGACCTGCACGCGCAAGTTGAGCACGATTTCGCCCGATTCCTCGGTTACGAGGACTCCGTGTTCTTCTCCGCCGGGTTCATGGCGAATGCCGGCGTGCTGCAGGCGCTCGCCGGCCCGGGCACGCTCATCGTCTCGGACGAGCGCAATCACGCCAGCATCATCGACGGCTGCCGCCTGGCCAAGGCGCAGGGTGCCACGGTGCGCGTGTACAGCCACCGCGACCCGGCGCACGTCGACGAGCTGTTGCGAGGCCATTCCGGAGAAGCAATCGTGGTCACCGACGGGTTGTTTTCCATGGACGGCACCCTCGCGCCCGTCCCCGAACTCCTCGCAGTCTGCCACGCCCGCGGCGCCGCCCTCATGGTCGACGACGCGCACGGCACCGGCACCCTCGGCGCGACGGGCCGCGGCATCACGGAGCACTTTTCGCTTGTCGACGACCATCCGGACATCCTCGTAGCCACCTCATCAAAGGCGCTCGGCGTCGAAGGCGGGGCAGTGGCTGCCTCCGCACCAGTGGCTGCGCTGCTGCGGCAGAAGGCCCGCACCTTCGTCTACTCCACTTCGTCCACGCCGGCCACGTGCGCGGCCGTTTCGGCGGCCATCGGCGTGCTTGAGGGCGAAGACAGTCCGGTGCCTGCGCTGCACCGCAACATCCGCCGTCTGGCCGGCCACCTCGGGATGGGCGAGTGGCAAAGTCCGATCATCCCGGTGCCCATCGGCGACGAGACGCAGGCAGTCAACGCGTCGGCCGCACTCCGCGAGGCCGGGTATTTCGTGCCCGCCATCCGCTGGCCAACCGTCCCGCGCGGTGCTGCGATGCTGCGGGTGACGGTGATGGCCACCCACACCGACGCGCAGATCGACGGGCTGGCAGACGTCATTTCGCGGTTGTAGCTCACCTGGTTAGACTGTCTCGCCGTGACTACGGCGAGCACCACCCAAAACAGCAATCCCCGCACCTACGAGGTGCGCACGTTCGGCTGCCAGATGAACGTGCACGACTCCGAGCGTCTTTCCGGCATGCTCGAAGACGCGGGCTACGTCGCGGCCGATGCCGGCGAGGAGCCCGACCTGGTGGTCTTCAACACCTGCGCGGTGCGCGAGAACGCTGACAAGCGCCTCTACGGCTCGCTCGGACAGCTGAAGAACGTCAAGGCCGACCACCCCGGCATGCAGATCGCCGTCGGCGGGTGCCTGGCGCAGAAGGACCGCGACACCGTCATTGAAAAGGCGCCGTGGGTAGACGCTGTCTTTGGCACCCACAACATCTCTGCGCTGCCGGCGTTGCTCGACCGGGCGCGTGTGGAGGATGAGGCCCAGGTGGAGATCGTGGAGGCCCTCGAGGTCTTCCCGTCCGTGCTGCCCGCCAAGCGCGAATCCGCCTACGCCGGCTGGGTGTCCATCTCGGTGGGCTGCAACAACACCTGCACGTTCTGCATCGTGCCCAGCCTGCGCGGCAAGGAGGTGGACCGCCGCCCGGGCGAGATCCTCGCCGAGGTTAAGGCGCTGGTGGATCAGGGTGTCTCCGAGGTGACCCTGCTGGGGCAGAACGTGAACTCGTACGGCGTGAACTTCGTCGACGAGGACATGGAGCGCGACCGTTCTGCCTTCTCCAAGCTGCTGCGCGCCTGCGGCGACATCGAGGGCTTGGAGCGCGTACGTTTTACCTCCCCGCACCCGGCGGAGTTCACCTCCGACGTCATCGACGCGATGGCGGAGACCCCGAACGTGTGCCCGCAGCTGCACATGCCGCTGCAGTCCGGCTCCGACAAGGTGCTCAAGGACATGCGCCGGTCCTACCGCTCCAAGAAGTTCCTGGCCATCCTGGACGAGGTACGCGAGAAGCTGCCGCACGCCGCGATCACCACCGACATCATCGTCGGTTTCCCTGGCGAGACCGAAGAGGATTTCCAGGCCACCCTCGACGTGGTTGAGAAGGCCCGCTTCACCTCCGCGTTTACCTTCCAGTACTCGCCGCGCCCCGGCACCCCGGCGGCGGAGATGGAGCAGCAGATCCCCAAGGCTGTGGTCCAGGAGCGCTTCGAACGCCTCCACGCATTGCAGGAGCGCATCAGCGCGGAGGAGAACGCGAAGCTCGTCGGCACGCAACAGGAACTCCTCGTCCAAGAAGACGGCCGCAAGAACGACCGCACCCATCGCATGTCCGGCCGCGCCCGCGACGGCCGCCTGGTGCACTTCGCGCTCGAGGGCAACATCGACGGTGAGGTCCGCCCGGGCGATATCGTCACCGTCACCATCACCGACGCGAAGCCGCACTACCTGATCGCGGATTCCGGCATCCACGAGCACCGCCGCACCAAGGCCGGCGACAACTCTGAGCGGGGAGAGGTGCCCACCACCGCGCCCATCGGTGTGGGCCTTGGCCTGCCGACGATTGGCCAGCCCGCCGCCGCTCCAGCAGATTCCGCCTGCTGCGGTAGCTAGGGCTACAGTTGGGCGACATGACGCAGCCCAACACCGAATCCCTTGCCCGCGCGGAGAAGAAAGCCGCATCCACCGTGGACATGGGCGCAAAACGCTGGGTGCTCGCCGCCGCGGTGGCCATCTACGTGGTGGCGCTGTTCCTACCGTTCGTCGGCGGGGCGTCGCTATGGCAGGTGCTCGCTGCCACTGACGCGGCGAAGGACGCCCAGACCGCGGTCACGGAGTACATCTTCGCGTGGATCTCGCTCATCGGCGTCGGTGTCCTGACCACGCTCGCAGTTGCCACGCAGCGCTTCGCACTCGCGGTTCCCGCGTGGATGGTCACAACCGTCTCGCTGGTCTACTCCGTGCTCGGCATGTGGCTGCGCAACTCCAACGCCTCCGGTATCAGCCGTGGCCCCGGCTACTACCTGGTCCTGCTCGCGGTGGTGATCGTGGTGTTCACGGTCTTCCCGCTGATCCTGTCGCGCAACGAGGAGCAGGCGGCCGTCGCTAAGCAGCGCGCCGAGGCGCAAGGCAAGGATGAGGTTGCACTCGCGCAGCGCGCCGCGACGAGGGAGCAGGAGAACCCTTTGCTTATCGACGACCGCCGTGCCCGCGCAGCAGAGCGACACCGCAAGACGTTGGACTAACAGGTACAACCCCGCGCCGCCGGTCCCCAGCCCGCAAAAGCCGATATCGGCATGTAGCGCGACCGCCGACCCGCGACCTGGGCTTTTGTGGCGGCTCACCTTGTAAACGCCGATATCGGCATTTACAAGGAGCGCACTGCCTACGGTTTCTGCCACGCGGTGGTGGAGGAAACCACCTCCGCGTCAAGGCCCCTCATGATCGCGTTCGCCGCGGGGGAGTCGGCGGGGTAGGAGCAGTAGACCGTCTCCAGGTCCTCCCAGGTCTCTTTGGCGCGCGTGAGCGACGCGCGCAGCAGTGCGGAGCCGATGCCGCGGCCGCGGTGCTCGGGAAGCAGGTAGATCAAACCGAGTTCGCAAACTTTCGGGTCGTCCGAAAAGTACCGGACAACCTCGCAAAGACCGACGCACTCGTCGTTGACATATGCCAGGCCAGTGAGCTGGGAGCCGCCACGGTCCTGCAACCTGGCACCGGCGTCCTGAATGCGGGCGAGGTCCCACTCGATGGTGTCCATGACCAGCTCGCCGCGGGGGTAGTCGCGCGAGGCCGAGGTGAGCAAACGGGAGAACTGCTCCAGTTCGCCAGGCGCAGCGTTTCGCCGCGCTGAGAAGCCGGGGCCCTGGACCACCGCGAACTCGGCATCCGCAGCATCAGGCAACCCCTCAATCGCGGAGACGGAAAACGTGCCCTGGTCCTCCCGGAACGCTGCCTGGTAGCCGTAGCCCCGTACGTGCGGCGGCTCATCGGCCTCGAGGGCGTGGGTCACCCACAGTTGACGGGTGTGGCGGGAAAGGCGGGCCGATAGGTCGTCGAGAAGCTTCAGCGCGCTTTCCCACGGCGCGTCGGGGATGGGCTCGCCCGGAAGGGGCGCGAGCTCGGAGTCGAAGGTGAAGTTCGCCTCGATCACCCCGCGGTCCTCCAGTAGGGGCAGGGAGACGAACAGCCAGGCGTCGAGGAAGTCGAGGTCTTCGGCGAACAGCTCCGGGTAACCCAGGTCGGTGACCGGCCGCAGGTGCTGCGTTGAAACTAAGCCGAACAGCATGGCCTCGGACTCGGCGGAGGGCTCGAGGCGCTTGGCAATGTGGGCCGCGGACACGCCGGAGGTGGCAAGACCCGTGATGTCCTGGATGGCCAACGTGGCGGAAAAGGCGTAGCCCCCGACCACGGCCTCGGCATCATCGCCGTGGTCGGGTCGGGGGGCGAAAAGGTGGGGGTGGAGCACTCGCGCTAACTTACTAGCCCTCGTTGACGGCCTTGGCGGCGACGTCGGCGAACTCCTGCCACTGCTTCGCCTGCTCGCGCAGGGAAGCGGCCTTAGTGGCGTCGCCCTTGGCCTCGGCGGCCTCGGCCTGCTTGATAAAGTCGTCGGCCTTGACCTGGAACTGGTTGACCTTGTCCTGCTGCGCCGGGTCGGTCTTGCGCCAGCGGGAATCCTCCGCCTCGGACACGCGCTGCTCGATGCGGCCGATCTTGTCCTCGAACTCGCGCACGCGCCCGCGCGGGACAAAGCCGATCTCGTCCCACTTGTCCTGCAGCTCGCGCAGCTTCGCCTTCGCCGCGCCGAGGCCCTTTGCGGGGTCGATCAGCGAGTCGTACTCGGAAATCAGCGCGTCCTTCGCCTCGGCGTTGGCCTCGAATTCGCGGTCGCGCTCTGCGTTGACGGCGTTGCGGGCCTCGAAGAAGTGGTCCTGGGCCGCGCGGAAGCGCTCCCACAGCTTGTCGTCCACCTCGCGCGGGGCGCGGCCGGCGGCCTTCCACTCCGTCATCAGGTCGCGGTAGGCGCGGGCGGTGTGGCCCCAGTCGGTGGAGTCCTTCAGCGCCTCGGCGCGCTCGACCAGCTCTTCCTTGGTCTTCCTAGCCTGCGCGCGGTTGCGGTCCAGCTCGGCGAAGTGGGAGCCACGGCGGCGGTTGAAGCTGTCGCGGGCGCGCGAGTAGCGCTTCCACAGCTCGTCGTCGGTTGCGCGGTCGATGCCGCGGATACCGCGCCACTCCTCCAAGATCGCGCGGATGCGGTCGCCCGCGGCCTTCCACTCCGTGGAGTTTTCCGCCAGGTCCTCGGCCTCAGCAGCCAGCGCTTCCTTGAGGGCAATTGCTTGTTGACGGCGCTGCGCCTTCTGCTCCTTCGCCTTCTCGCGCGCGGTATCGGTAGCGTCGATCGCCTTGTCCAGACGCGCCTCCACGGCGTCGATGTCGCCGATCACGGCCGCGTCCGCAAGCGATGCCTTGAGTGCCTCTGCGGACTTGCGCAGCGCATCAGCGTCCTCAGGGTGGGCGCGCAGGCGCGTCTCGATGAGCTCCACCTCGGTGACCAGGTCGTCGTAGCGCTGGCCGTAGTGTGCCAGGCCTTCTGCGGGCGTGCCCGCCTGCCAGGAGCCGATCTGACGCTCCTCGCCGCCGCGTGTGAGAAAGACGTTGCCCTCGTCGTCAACGCGACCGAACTTGGACGGGTCCGACGGCTCGCGCGCCGGCAGGGGAGCCGGGGTGACGGTCTTTGCCGCTGCCCCTGGGCGCGGCCCTGGCTTCTTCGCCATCGCTGCCGGCGACGGCGCCTTGGTGCCCGGGGTCGGAGTGGAGTTCGAATCGGTCATGGTGGACATCCTTTCCGCGGCCTTTGACCTGGCCGCACTGTGCCGCGCGTCGCGGCTGCCTTGCGCAATGCGTGCG
The DNA here is from genome assembly GCF_013978595.1 of Corynebacterium haematomassiliense. GTDB lineage: Bacteria > Actinomycetota > Actinomycetes > Mycobacteriales > Mycobacteriaceae > Corynebacterium > Corynebacterium lehmanniae. Next base: position 742,283 of record NZ_JACDTZ010000001.1, on the reverse strand, counting down.
ATATTACCGGCACTTCACGCCCTGCGGGGAGCAAACGGGGCGCTGGGTAGGGTTGTGCGCGTGAGACCCAACCTCTGGATCGTGCCGGGATCGCCGGCACTCGCGCTTTCGCCTAGCGACGCCGCTTCGCAACGCCTCCTACAGGCCGTCCGCGCGCTCGCAGAAACCGCCGGTGGCAGGGCCATCGACATTGTCTGCTCGCAGGATGAGCGCTGGTACACCGCCCACACTGGGTCCTTCACCGCCTGGGGTGGGCCGGAGATCACCGTGCGCGCGGGCAACCACCTGGGCGAGCTGGTCGCACGGTTCGCACTGGGGGACCCGGAGGTACGCGAGGTCCGCGGGGAGATCGGCACCCCCGACCCGGACGTGGTGACCGTGGTGGTGCTAGACGGCCCGGCCGGGCTGACACCGCGAGCCCCGCTCGCGCTGGTCGACGGCGCGCCGGAGTACCACCGGCGTCTGTGCGGGTGGCTGGACGGTGGGCAACCGGAGGTCGTCGATAAGCAATTGCTCGAACCCGCGTTGTGGCACGAACTGGCGGCGCTGCGGCCACATAAGGCGACATTGCTGGACCACGACGACACCCTGGGCGTGGGGCGCTACGTAGCGGAGTGGAGCGTATGAAACCGATCGCAGTAGTGGGCCCGACCGCCAGCGGCAAGTCCGCGCTAGGCATCGCGCTGGCGCACGAGTTCGACGGCGAAGTGGTCAACGTGGACTCCATGCAGCTGTACAAAGGCATGGACATCGGCACCGCGAAGCTTCCCGTGGAGGAGCGCGAGGGCATCCCGCACCACCTGCTGGACATCTGGGAGGTCACGCGCACCGCCTCGGTGGCTGAGTACCAGTCGCTCGCGGTGGCGACGGTGGAAGAAATCATGTCGCGCGGCAAGATGCCGGTGCTGGTGGGCGGTTCGATGCTGTACGTGCAATCGCTTATCGACGCCTGGTCGTTCCCGCCCACCGACCCCACCGTGCGCGCGAAGTACGAGGAACGCTTGGCCGAGATCGGCGTGGACGCGCTGCACGCGGAGCTGGCCGAGGTGGACCCGGCTGCCGCCCGCACCATCGAGGACAAGGACCCGCGCCGCACCGTGCGCGCCCTCGAGGTTATCGAGCTGACCGGCAAACCGTTCCAGGCGTCGCAGCCGCCGAAGAACGCAGCACCCCGCTGGGGCACGCGCATCCTGGGGCTGCGCACGAACGCCGAGTGGTTGAACCCGCGCATCGAGCTGCGCACGCGCATGATGTTTGAGCAGGGGCTTATCGACGAAACACGTGGCCTGGTGGACGCCGGCCTCGTGCGAGAATCCACCGCCGGCCGCGCGATCGGCTACGCGCAGGTGCTGGCGATGCTCGACGGCGAGCTCACCGAAGACGAGGCCGTGGCGCAGACGATCACCGGCACGCGCCGGTACGTGCGCCGCCAGCGCTCCTGGTTTAACCGCGACCCGCGAACCGTGTGGCTGGACGCGGCCGGCGCGGACGTTGTGGGCGCCGCGTTAGACTCGCTGGCGTGAAATTTATCAAAGCGCACGCCACCGAAAACGACTTCGTCGTCCTCATCGACGTTGAGGACACCCTCGACGTGACCCCGGAGCAGGTCGCCTTCCTCTGCGACCGTCGCGCCGGCGTCGGCGGAGACGGGTTGCTGCGCGTGGTGCGCCGCGGGGGAACAGACGGCATGTGGTTCATGGACTACCGCAACGCCGACGGCACCGTCGCGGAGATGTGCGGCAACGGCATCCGCGCGTTCGCCCACGTGCTGGTGGCCGAGGGGCTGGAGGACGCCACCGAGTTCGACGTGGATACCCGCGCCGGCGTCAAGCACATCCGGGTGATCTCTGCCGACTGTGCCGATGCGATTGTGTCTGTGGGCATGGGCCGCGTTGAGGTCACCGGCGTCTCCACCGCGTCCATGGGGGAGGCCCAGTTCGCCGGCATCGGCGTGGACGTGGGCAACCCGCACTTGGCGTGCGTGATCCCGGGTATGACTTCTTCGGATCTTGCGGACATGGAGTTTACGGCTCCGGAGTTCGACCCAGAGTTCTTCCCCAAGGGGGTGAACGTGGAGGTGCTCACGGAGCTGGATCAGGGAGGCGTGCACATGCGCGTGTGGGAGCGCGGCGTGGGCGAGACCCGCTCCTGCGGCACCGGTACCGTCGCCGCCGCGCAGGCGGCTCTTGCGGACGCGGGCATCGAAAACGGCTCCGTGATCGTCAACGTCCCGGGCGGGGCCGTTGAGGTCGTGCTTGACGGCGGCGAGGCCACGATGACCGGCCCGTCCACGATCGTGTTCCGCGGGGAGCTGGCGGACGAGCTGTAAGCCGAAGACCTACGCCGGGCCGATGTCTTTCGCGGCCCGGCGTGCGTCGTCCCAGGCCTCCTGCAGTTCGAAGGCGCGCTCGTCGGCGACAGTCAGGATGCGCTCCAACTGCGCCTTGTCGGTGGAGGTGGACTCCAGGTAGCCGTCGATGCGCTCCAAAAAGCGGCGGGCTGAAGAAGCCCGCAGGAGAAACTCGTTGACTTGCGGCACCGAGTTATCCGGGTTGGCCAGGGCAGGGTAGTGCAACGTGCGGTCCGCGATGTCGGAAGCGGACGCACCGTGCTGCAGCAGCTCGTAGGCGTCGAGCACCTCGGCGATGTCGTCGCGCGCATACTGCAGCGACGATCGGATCGCCAGCACCTCCGGGTCAATCTGCACGCGTCGCACGAGCAAGATTGCCCCGATGATCAGCAGAGCCGACAGCATTAGACCCGGCAGTTTGAGCGTGAACACCAGCAGCACAACGGCAGCGAGCACGAGTGCGCCGATCAGCGCTCTTGAGAGATCCCTGTTCGGTGAGCTCATCGGGAAGCCCCTGTAACGGCTAGTGGCCGCCGCACCCGCAGGATCCGCCGCAGCCCCCGCAGCCGCTGCCGGAAGGCGTCGGAATGGAGCCGGCCATCACGGCGGTGCCCGCGATCACGGAATCGCGTGCGGGCAGCTCGCCGTCGGGCAGGCACACGTCGAACGGGAACGCCGCATCGACGGAGACGTGGATGAAGCGCTGGCCGGTCAGCGCGGAGGTGCGGTACTCCGCCTCTAGCACGCGGGCCGAAAACTCGGCGCTCGCATCCGGGGTGGTGGCGCTGCCGCTTGCCACGGCCTCGGCGCCGGGGGAAGCTACGGTGCCGACAACGGCGCCCGGGTGCAGGGCCAGGTAGGCCTCGGTGGATTCGTAGCGGTCCACCGCCAGGCCCAGGGCTGTGACGGACAGTTCCTGCCACTCGAGCGCGGGATCGTCCACAAGCAGCGGCTCCTGCGCGAGGTTCACTGTCAGCGACGCCATGGCGTTGCCGCGGGGGTCGACCACATCGGCAAGCGCGACGACGTCGTTAAGCGGCGTGATGTGCGCATAAGTGCGGGTGACCGACTCGAAGCCCGCGAAGGTGGCGAACGGCTCCACAGCCAGGATGTTCAGCTGCGCGCCAGACGGGTCGGTGTACTGGATCAGCTGGCCTCCCCGGACTTCGCCGACGACGGCGAGGCGGTCGGTGGCGATCGCGGCTTCGACCGCGTCCTGCCACTTGTTAAAGCTCAAGCCGAGTGCGGAAAGATCGGTGCTGACTGCTGTGCTCATGGCCGTAGATTCTAGTCAATCGCCCCAACCGGGAAGAATCCTGGGCCTTGCCGCGTTTAATCGGGTAGATATGGCAGTGACAGATTCAACACACAGGAAAGATCGCTTTTTGCTTGAAGACGAACTGACGCCCGAGCAGCGCACCCACGACGAGCTGCTGCGACAGGCGTTTCGCCACAACGAGCCACAGCCCGGTGCGGAACCCACGGTCGGTGCGCTGGACCTCGCCGACCGCAACGCGTTCCGCAGCGTTACCGGAGCCACCGAACTCCGCTCTGAAGAACAGACCGACGGGTACGAGGTTGAGTACCGCAAGCTCCGCCTGGAGGAAGTGCTCCTCGTCGGCGCGTGGACTGAGGGAACCACTGCGGAGATGGAGGCGAGCATGTGGGAGCTGGCGGCGCTGGCGAAAACTGCTGGCGCCGACGTGCTGGACATGCTGTACCAGAAGCGCGACAAGCCGGACCCGGGCACCTACATCGGCTCAGGCAAGGTGGCGGAGCTGCGCGAGATCGTGCAGGCCACCGGCGCGGATACAGTGATTTTCGACGGCGAGCTCTCGCCGTCGCAGATGATCGCGCTTGAGGAAGCGCTAAAGATCAAGGTGATCGACCGCACCATGCTTATCTTGGACATCTTCGCCCAGCACGCGAAGAGCAAAGAGGGCAAAGCCCAGGTGAGCCTCGCGCAGATGGAGTACCTGTACAGCCGCACCCGCGGTTGGGGCGGCAACCTGTCGCGCCAGGCTGGCGGCCGCGCCGGCTCCAACGGCGGCGTGGGCTTGCGTGGCCCCGGTGAGACGCGTATTGAGGCGGACCGCCGCCGCCTGCGCACCGAGATGGCGAAGCTGCGCCACCAGCTGCGCGACATGACCACGGCGCGCGAGGTCAAGCGCGCGCAGCGCCAGCGCTCCACCATCCCGAAGATCGCGATTGCCGGCTACACCAACGCGGGCAAGTCCTCGCTGATCAACGCGATGACGGGTGCCGGCGTGCTGGTGGAGGACGCGCTGTTTGCCACCCTGGACCCGTCCACACGCAAGGCGAAGCTCGCGGACGGGCGCAACGTGGTGCTCACCGACACTGTCGGGTTTGTGCGCCACCTGCCCACGCAGTTGGTTGAGGCGTTCAAGTCCACGCTTGAAGAGGTCGCCGGCGCCGACCTTTTGCTGCACGTCGTGGACGGTTCGGATGCGTTCCCGCTGAAGCAGATCGAGGCCGTCAACGAGGTGCTCGCCGAGGTCACCCGCGATTCCGGCGAGGAAATGCCCCCGGAGATCGTGGTGGTCAACAAGATCGACGAGGCCGACCCGCTGGTGCTGGCCGAGCTGCGCCACGCGTTTGAAAAAACCGGCCGCACGGCAGTGTTCGTCTCCGCGCTGACCGGCGAGGGGATTGAGGAGCTTGAGGCGCGCATCGAGCAGCACCTCAACTCCGTTGACGCGCACGTGACCATGGTGGTGCCCTACACCCGCGGCGACGTGGTCAGCCGCGTCCACGACGAGGGCACGGTGCGCTCGGAGGAATACGAGGAGGCAGGCACGCGTATCGACGTCCGATTGCCCCGCGTCCTGGCCGAGCAGTACGCGGAGTTCGTAGTCAGCTAGCTATCGGTTGAGCTTCGCCGCGGCATCATCGTCGAGGATGACCGTGGTGCGCGGGTGGTTCTGCAGCACCGACGCCGGGCAGCCCGGGGACACCGGTCCCTCCACCAGCGCCTTGACCGCGTCGGCCTTGTTCGGGCCGGTGGCGATGAGCACGATGGTGTGCGCCTCCATGATGGTGCCCACGCCCTGGGTCAGGGCCTTGCGCGGCACCTGGTCCTCGTTGTCGAAGAAGCGGGCGTTGTCCGCCACCGTGGTGGGGTGCAGGTTGATTTCGCGCGTGCGCGAATCAAGGGCGCTGGGCGGCTCGTTGAACGCGATATGGCCGTTGGCGCCCACACCGAGGATTTGCACGTCCACGCCGCCGGCGGCTGCGATGCGCTGCTCGTAGCTGCGGGTTTCAGCCTCGGTGTCCGCCGACAGGCCGTCGAGAGACTGCACCTTTGCATCGTCGATGTCGACATGGCTGGTGAATTCTCGGCGGATGGTGGCGTAGTAAGACTGCTCGTCGGAGCGTTCCAGGCCGACGTACTCGTCCAGGAGGAACGCGTCGCACTGCGCGAAGCTCAAGCCTTCCTCGCGGTGGCGGCGGATCAACTCCATGTACGTGGGGGTCGGGGTCGAACCCGTGGCCAGGCCGAGGGTCGCGCCGCTTCGCACGAACGGTTCGATGATGTCGGCTGCGGACACGCCTACTTCTTCGGCGGTGGGGCGCACAATGATTTCCATGGTGCTCAAAATAGCAAGGCCACACTGAGAGCTATCTACTTTGCCCGCCAGGCACCCCCGGCACAGGAAAAATCAGTGGAGGGGTGATAATGGCATTTCGTGACTAACACTTTCGGCTGGACCATTCACGGAGACGGGCGCACAGTGCGCCCCGGGGCTGTTGTCGCCCCGGACGAGCGGCTGAGCTGGCCGCGCACCATCGGCATCGGCATGCAGCACGTGGTTGCAATGTTCGGAGCCACACTGCTGGTGCCCACCCTGACCGGATTCCCGGTGAACACCACGCTGCTGTTCTCCGGCCTGGGCACCATCATCTTCTTGCTGATCACCCGCAATAAAGTGCCCAGCTACCTGGGTTCGTCCTTCGCCTTTATCGCTCCGCTGACGGCTTCGCAGCAGTATGGCGTCGGCGCGCAGCTGGGCGGGGTGCTGCTGACCGGTGTGGCGCTCATCCTTGTCGGCATCGTCGTTGAATGGGCGGGCAAACGCGTCATCGACGCGGTGATGCCGCCCGTGGTCACCGGCGCCATCGTCGCGCTCATCGGCTTCAACCTGGCGCCGACCGCGGTGTCGAACGTGGAAACCCAACCCTGGGTCGCGGCGGTAACGCTGCTGACGGTTGTGGTGGTCACCGTGGCCACCCGCGGCCTGCTCTCGCGTCTATCCATCCTCATCGGCGTGCTCGTCGGCTGGCTGTTCGCGGCCTTGACGGGCGGCTTGGGTGAGGACGCACTGCAAACGATCGCCGACGCCCCGTGGATCGGCCTGCCGCAGTTCCACCGCCCGGAGTTCCACGTCTCCGCCGTGCTGGTGACCCTGCCGGTGCTGGTCGTGCTGATCGCGGAGAACGTCGGCCACGTCAAGGCCGTATCCGAGATGACTGGACGCAACCTCGACGACATGCAGGGTCGCGCGCTGATCGGCGACGGTATCGCCACCACGCTCGCCGGCGGCTTCGGCGGGTCCGGCACCACCACCTACGCCGAGAACATTGGCGTGATGGCGGCGACGAAGGTGTACTCCACCGCAGCGTATTGGGTCGCCGCCGCGTTTGCGATTGTGCTGGCGTTCATCCCGAAGTTCGGTGCCGTGATCTTCACCATCCCCGCCGGCGTGCTCGGCGGCGCGTGCCTGGTGCTCTACGGGCTCATCGGCATGCTGGGCGTGCGTATCTGGCAGGACAACAAGGTGGACTTCACCGATCCCGCGAACCTCACCGCGGCCGCGGTCGCGCTGATTGTGGGCATCGGCAACCTCACTCTCGATGTGGGCGCTGTAACGCTGGAAGGCATCGCGCTGGGCTCCGTCGGCATCATCGTGATCTACCCGCTGATGCGTTGGGCGTACGACACCTTGGGGGAGGGGCAGTACCGCAAGGACTTCGAGGTGCCGAAGCCGTCGACGTTCTAGCGTCCGGTACTTGCTGCACGCGAAAACGCCCGGGCGACGTGTGCCCGGGCGTTAGCTCGTCGTAAAGCGAAAAGCGCTTACTCCTCGTCGAGGTTCTGCTCGATCAGCGCCGCAATCTTCTCCACGGCATCGGCGTTGTCGGAAGTGACAGTGACCTCGTCGCCGTGCTCCGCGCCCATCGCCATGATCATCAGCGAGGATGCGGCATCGGTCTCGTCGTCCTCGTCGCCGCCGACAAGCGTCAGCAGGATCTCGTCGTCGTACTCGCCGGCAGCATCTGCGATCACCGTGGCCGGGCGAGCGTGCAGCCCGACGGTGGAACCGACCTTCACAGTCTTGGAAGCCATTCGGGTGTCCTTTCCGTTGTTTTTCATTCAGGTCTGCAACGAGTGTAGGTCGCATGCATGCGAAGGTGCCACCATTTTCGCGCAGAAAGTCAAAGAACGCCCCTGTGGAAGACGTCGGGTGGCGCCCCGAGGGTTACTGGGGTTGCGCGAGCACGACCTCGATACCGTGCGAGCGCAGTTCGTCCACGAACGCGGAGGGCGCTTCGGCGTCGGTGATCACCACGTCGACGTCCGTAAGCGGCGCGAAGCTGACCACATAGTCGTTGCCCAGCTTCGTGGAGTCGCACAACACGACAACCCTGCGGGCGTTGGTGACCATCGCGGCCTTCACCGCCGCCTCCTTGGCGTCCACAGTGGACAGGCCGTGGCCGATGGACAACGCGTTGGTGCCCACGAACGCCACGTCGGCGCGCAACAGAGCGAGGGTGCGAAGCGCGGTACTGCCGACGACTGCCTGACTGATCGGCCGGACTGAGCCGCCGAGAAGCTGCACATCGTGCAATCCGGAATCGCTCAGCTCCAATGCAGTGGGGATGGAGTTGGTCACCACCGAGTACTCCCGGTCCCCGCGGGTCTCCGCCAGACGCTTGCCCAGGCTGCTGATCGTCGTGCCCGAGTCCAAAAAGATGGTGCAACTTTGCGCATCCGGCACGAACTGCAGCGCGGTTTCCGCAATCGCGGCTTTAGCGGCAAGGGAGGCGCGCTGACGCGTATCCAGCGGAATTTCCGTCGAGCGGTAAGACTGGCTCGCCACCGCGCCGCCGTGGACGCGGTGCACAGCGCCTTCGTCGTGCAATGCCGAAAGGTCACGGCGGATGGTCTCCGCGGTGACGTCGAAGCGCTGCGCCAACTCAGTGACGTTGACGCGGCCTTCAACTGCGGTCAAAGACGCGATTTGGCGTCTACGCTCCTCGGCGTACATCGATCTCCTGCGCTTGTCGCTATGTGATTTCCGGTCTGTGGGGCTGCGGCTGCTCGATGCAAACGCACCGACTACAGCGTACGGAACACCGAGATGACACGCCCCATGATCTCCGCTTCGTCGCCCTTAATCGGCTCGAAGGCATCGTTGTGGGGCAACAGCCACACACCGGTGGAGTCGCGATGGAACTCCTTGACCGTCGCCTCACCGTCGAGCAACGCCGCGACGAACTCGCCCTCCTCGGCGTTCGGCTGGGAGCGGACAACCACCCAGTCGCCGTCGAGGATGCCGGCGTCGCGCATGGATTCGCCGACGACCTTGAGCATGAACACATCGCCGTCACCGAGCAGCTCCTCGGGCAGGGGGTAGTAGGTGTCCACGTTTTCCTCGGCGAGGATCGGGGCACCCGCGGCAATCTGTCCGACTACCGGCACGTAGCGGGCATTGCCAGAATCTTCCGGCTTCGCCTCTTGCGGCTTGCGCTTCTTTCGGCCGGCTTCCGGCATTTGGCGCAAGTCCACGGCGCGGGGCTTGTTCGGGTCGCGGCGGAGGAATCCCTTCTTCTCCAGCTCTTTGAGCTGGTATGCGACAGATGAGGTGGACTGCAGCCCGGCCGCGTCACCGATCTCGCGGATGCTCGGCGGGTAGCCACGCAGGACCACAGCGTCTTGGATGACCTGGAGGATCCGGCGCTGGCGGTCTGACAGCGCGTTGTAATCCGGGTTGCCTGGATCGGACTTCTTTCGTGCCATGACGTTCTCCTTGGACTCGGTGGCGTTGTGCGCCTACGAACCTACCAGATAGGGCACTCATGTTCGATGGGCGCAAGCATTGGGTGGACACGTATCGAACGTGATGCTATAAATCGAACACGTAAGCGTATTCGAACAAATGAACGTTAGAACGTTCGAGCGTGTCGGTGCCGAACGTAGAGTGTGCCGCAGAAAGAAGGGAGACACACCATGTCAGTTGCAATCAATCCAGTACACAACACATTAGTTGGACGCACCGGAGCCGCATCTGTGGTCCCTCCGGCAGAAGTCTGGGATGTTGATTCCGCGCCGAAGCGTCGAACAGGCGGCGCCGGTGTTCGAGCGATTTCCGGCTCTCATCGAACGGATGCTCGCTCATCTGCCAAGGGGAGTCTTGACGGTTCCTCCAATGTGAACGCGTTCGAAACACGGCACGAGACGCGCGATACGCTCCTGCTCGGCGTGTGCATGACTGCGGCGCTGCTTATCGGTTCGGCATTCGGCGGTGTTTTCTCGGCGCAAACAGAGGATCCTTCGTCCATGTCCAGCGGCCAGGCGGCTCATTCGGCTGTGGCGGCAACTGCGCGCTAGGCAGGGCGTAGACTCACGGCTACGCCAAGCCTTGAAAACTCTGGGGGTGGAAGACCATGTTTTGTCCTTTTTGCCACAACGAGCAATCTCGTGTGACTGACTCGCGGCTGGTCGAAGCCGGCTCAGCAATTCGCCGCCGCAGAGAGTGCACCGAGTGCGGGGGGCGTTTCACCACAGTGGAAAAGGCCGTCCTCACTGTTGTGAAACGCAACGGCGTGAGCGAACCGTTCGACCGCGACAAACTCATCGTCGGCGTGCGCAGAGCATGCCAGGGCCGCGATGTCACCGACGACGCATTGAAGCGTCTGGCCCAAGAAGTGGAAGAGACTGTGCGCGCGCAGGGCAGCTCGCAGGTGCCCGCCCACGAGATCGGTCTGGCCGTCCTCGAACCGCTGCGTGCCCTCGACGAGGTGGCGTACCTGCGCTTCGCGTCCGTGTACAAGTCGTTCGAGAGTGCGGACGACTTCGAATCCGAAATCCGGCTCATGCGCCGCCGCGACCGCGAAGACTTCTAGCCTGCGGCCACGGCGCTAACGCAGCGCGTCAATCTTCTTCTCAATGCGACGCTGGCTCACCGGTCTCGGCGTGCCCAGCCGCTGCGCAAACAGGCTCACCCGCAGCTCCTCAATCAGCCACAAGATGTCCTTGTAGGCCTTGGTCTTTGTCCGGCCCGCAGGCAAGGACTTCATACGCTGCGCCAAGTAAGCCTTCACCGAATCAATCACGGACTGCCGGTCGGCGTCGCGGTCCGGATCTAGGCGCATGTCCTCCAACCGGATCCGCATCGCGTCGATGTAGCGGGGCAAATGCTGCAAGTGGCCGATGCCGTGGACAGTCACCGCGTGCTTCGGCAGGAAGAACTGCAGCTGCGACGTCATGTCGTCGATAGCTGGGCCTTCCCACTGCCGCAGCTCCGCTGCAATGTTCGCGTACTCCGCGAGTGCCGGCGCCAACGTGACCACCACACGGCGCACACCTCCTGCGACCTGGGGCCGGATTTCGCCCACCAGCGCGTCGAACTCCTCGGGGGAGCGCACCGGCCCGCCGGAGGAGAACATCAGGTCGCGGATCACAGCGACGCGGGCGTCCTCCACAAGCCCATCGGCGCCGCCGTGCGGGTAGCGGTCCACCGCCACCTTCTGCCGCAGCGGCAGCCCCTTGGTCATCTGCCCCGCGTTGACCGTGATCTCCCGCAGCAGCAGCGTCAGCGTCGCCGTGACCATCGAGGCGTCCGCGGCGGCCTTCGTCGGATGCACGGTGACCTTCACGCCGTCCTTGGTGGCTTCGAGTGCCGGGTAGGCGTCGACCTCGTTGCCGTCGATAGTGGTGGTTACCGTCTCCGGCACCGCGCCGAGGGAGTCGGAAGTCCACTTCGCCACCGCATCCGATTCAGATGTGCGGCCGGCCTTGGACACGGAGGACTTGATCTTGCCGGCCTGGCGGCGCTTCAACGCACCGAGGTCCGTGTCGTGGTCGACCACTTTGCCGCGGCGGTCAATCGCGGCGAAGGTCACTTTCAGATGCTCGGGCAGCGCAGAAGGGGTGAAGTCGGCACCGTTGATGCCGCGCCCGCCGACGCTTCTAAGCGCCTCCGCAAGTGCCTCGGCAAACTGTGTTTCCCGCAGCTCGCGCTCGCTGACGCCGCCGGCGTCCTGCTGCGCGCGGATCGCGTCGAGGGCGCGCTCGGCGAAGTCTGGTGCCGGCACCACGGTCTTGCGCAGCGCCTTCGGCAGCGTACGGATGTACTCCGCGGCAAGCTCCGAACGCAGTCCCGGCACCAGCCAGTCAAAGCCGTCGGGCCGCAGGTTGGCCAGAAGCGGCACCGGCACGTGCACGGTGACGCCGTCGAAAGGATCGCCCGGCTCGAACTTGTAGCGCAGCGCGTAGTCGATGGAGCCCTGGCGCCAGATCTCGGGGAAGGCGGCGGAGGAGGAATCCACGCCTTCGTCGTCGAGAAGTGCCGCGGGGTCGAAGTCCAAGTAGTGCTTGTCCTCGGCCCGCTTCTTTTTCCACCAGGAGTCGAAGTGGCGGGCGGTGGTCACGCTCTGGGGAAGCCGTGAGTCGTAGAACTCGAACAGGGTGTCCTCGTCCACCACCAATCCGCGGCGGCGCACCTTTTCCTCTACCTCAGCGGCTTCGGCGAGCAGGGCTTCGTTGTGGTCGATGAAGTGGTGGTGGCGGTTCCAATCGCCCTCGAGCAGGGCGTGGCGGATGAACATGTTGCGCGCGCCCTCGGCATCCACGCGGTGGTAAGGCACAAGCCGGTCGCGCACGATGGTCACGCCGTAGAGCATGGACTTTTGGTGCACCATCGCGGCCGAGCGCTTCCGCGACCACACAGGCTCGGAGTAGCTGTGCTTCATCAGCTCGCCCGCGGCAGCCTCCACCCAGGCGGGCTCGATCTTTGCCACGTCGCGCGCCCACAGGCGCGAGGTCTCCACCAGCTCGGCGGCCATGAGGAACTCCGGGGGCTTTTTGCTTAGCGACGACCCGGGGAAGACCAAGAACCGCGTCCCGCGCGCACCCTGGAACTCCTTCGAGTTGCCGTCTCGGGCGCCGATGTTGGACAACAGGCCCGTGAGCAGCGACTTGTGGATCGCGTCGGCGTCGCGCTCGCCGGCGACGTTCTCGGCTCGGGACCAGCCCAGCTGGCGCTCCACGTCGCGAAGCTGGCGCACCAGGTCGAACCATTCGCGGATGCGCATGTAGTGCAAAAACTCGCGCTTCATGCGCTTGCGGAAGGCGTTGCCGGATAGCTCGTCGCGCGAGTCGCCGATGTAGTCCCACAGCTTGAGCGAGGACAGGAAGTCCGATGTCGCGTCCTTGAACCGGGCGTGGGCCTGGTCGGCCTGGGCCTGGTATTCCAGAGGGCGCTCGCGCACGTCCTGGATGGTCATGCTGGCCACGATCACGGTGACGTCGTCGAGCACGCCGAGTCGGTTGGCCTCCACCAGCATGCGCGCCATCTTCGGGTCCACCGGGATGCGCGCGATGTCGCGCCCCACCGCGGTGAGCACGGGTGCGCCGTCGCGTTCCTTGTCCGAGATCGCGCCGAGCTCGTGCAGGAGCAGCAGGCCGTCGCGCACGGCCTTCTTATCCGGCGGCTGGATGAAGGGGAAGTCGTTGATGTCGCCGAGGCGCAGGGAGATCATCTGCAGCACCACGGAGGCCAGGTTGGTGCGCAGGATCTCCGGGTCGGTGAACTCGGGGCGCGCCTCGAAGTTGTCCTCGGAGTACAGGCGGATGGCCACACCGTCGGCGATACGGCCGGAGCGTCCGGAGCGCTGGTTGGCGGAGGCCTGGGAGATCTCCTCGATGGGCAGGCGCTGCACCTTGGTGCGCGTGGAATAGCGCGAAATGCGCGCCAGGCCGGTGTCCACCACGTAGTGGATCCCCGGCACCGTCAGCGAGGTCTCCGCGATGTTGGTGGACAACACGATGCGCCGGCCGGAGTGCGGGGAGAACACCCGGTGCTGCTCCGCATTCGATAGGCGGCCGAACAAAGGCACGACCTCCACGCCGCGCCAGTGCTGCTTCTCAATGGCCTCCATGCAGTCGCGGATGTCGCGCTCGGAGGCGAAAAAGCACAAGATGTCGCCTTTGCCTTCGCCCATGAGCTCCTTGCAGGCGTCGACCACACCGTCGATCATGTCGGTGTCGATCTCCTTGACGGAGCCGTCTTTTGCCTGCACCTGCTCCACCAGCGGGCGGTAGCGGATCTCCACCGGGTAGGTGCGGCCAGATACCTCGATGATGGGGGCGGGGTTGCCCTCGGCGTCGGCAAAGTGCTTCGCAAACGCTTCCGGGTCGATGGTTGCGGAGGTGACGATCACCTTCAGATCCGGACGCTTCGGCAGCAGCCGCTTCAAATATCCGAGAAGGAAGTCGATGTTCAGCGAGCGCTCGTGCGCCTCGTCGATGATGATCGTGTCGTAGGCGTTCAGGAACCGGTCGCGCTGCATCTCCGCGAGCAGGATGCCGTCCGTCATCAGCTTCACCGCCGTGGATTCGGAGACCCGGTCGTCGAAGCGGATAGCGTAGCCGACGGACTCGCCGATGTCCTGGCCCAGCTCGTCGGCGATGCGCTCCGCCACGGTGCGTGCGGCGAGCCTGCGCGGCTGTGTGTGCCCGATCAGGCCTCGGCGGCCGCGGCCCAGCTCCAGCAGCATCTTCGGGATCTGGGTGGTTTTGCCGGAGCCGGTCTCGCCCGCGATCACCACGACCTGGTTGTCGCGCACCAGCTCCATGATGTCCTCGCGCCGCGCGGACACCGGCAGGTGCTCCGGGTAGGTGATCTCGGGGATGAGGGCATCACGCTTAGCGACGGCAGCTGCCGCCTTGTCCACGTCCGCGCCAATCGCCGCCAGGGCTTCGGGCGAGTTGGCCTTCTTCAGGCGCCGGCGGAACCTGCGCACGTCAGCGATCGGGACGCCGTCGAGCGCCTTATACAGCTGCGGCTTCGTGGGAGGTGAGGTAGGGGATGCGTGCTCATTCATAACCAGAGCGTGAGTCTAGCGCGGCAGCAGCTTACGGCTCGATTCCGTCGCTTCCTTGAAGGCGCGGGAGACTAACTCGCCGAGCTGCTCGAACTCCGGACGGCGACGAGACGACGCCCGCATTGCGAGCCCGACGGTGCGTTTCGCGTCCACGCCCGGGCCGAAGGCGGAAACGGCGATGCCGGGGCGCGCGCACTCGGTGGACAAGGCGGAGACGGGTACCAGCGTGGAGCCGAGTCCGGCCACCACCAGCTGCACCACCGTGGTCAGCGACGCCGCGCGGGTGGCTGACTGTGCGCCGGGGGAGCGGTTGACCTCCGCGATCTTGCACAGCTCCACGATTTGATCGCGCAGGCAGTGCCCGTCGTCCAGCAACAGCAGATCGAGGTCGTGCAGCGCGTTCAGATCGAGGTCTCCTCTGCCGGCCACGGGATGGTCGGGGGAAGTGATCACCGCGAAGGTTTCGTCGTAGAGCGGGATTTCCGACACCCCGGTGGCGCCGGTTGGGGTGGCGAGCACTGCGACGTCGATCTGCCCGTCGCGAAGCCGCTGCAGCAGCTCCTCGGTCTGGTTTTCCACAATGCGCGGCTCCAAGTCCGGGTACTCCTCCTCGATGAGCTTCAGCAGCGTCGGCAGGATGTACGGGGCGATAGTGGGGATCACGCCGAGGTTCAGCGGCCCGGCCAGTGCTCCGAGTGCGCCGCGGGATTGCGCCACGAACGCGTCGGCAGCTTCCAGTGTCGCCTTCGCATAGGGGAGGAGCTCCTCGCCGGTGGGGGTGACGATGACGCGCCGGGTGGAGCGCTCGATGAGTTGGATGCCCAGGCCGGCCTCCAAGGCGGCGAGCGCCTGTGAGAGGGACGGCTGTGAGATGCCGAGCTTGTTCGCCGCGGAGACGAAGTGCTTTTGCTCGGCGACGGTGACAAACGTCCGGAGCTGAGCGAGCGTCGGTTTATACTCTCGATTAGCCATGCCTATGAACCTACACGAAGTTCATAGGTTTTTACGTTGAAAGCGGGCGCGTTCTGTGTCATACTGGTTGCTGTCCGTTGAAAAACACCTATGACCAGTTTCTTTGGAGGAATTTCTATGCCGATCATGACCGTTGGAGAGCGTTTCCCGGAGTTCGACCTTGTCGCGCTGAAGGGCGGCAACCTGAAGGACGCTAACGCGTCTTCCCCGGACGACTACTTCGAGAACGTGTCGCTGGACAAGTACGAGGGCAAGTGGAAGATCGTCTTCTTCTACCCGAAGGACTTCACCTTCGTCTGCCCGACCGAGATCGCCGCATTCGGCAAGCTCAACGAGGAGTTCGAGGACCGCGACACCCAGGTGCTCGGCGGCTCCACCGACAACGAGTACTCCCACTTCAACTGGCGCGCGACCCACGAGGACCTGCTGGACATCCCGTTCCCGATGTTCGCTGACGTCCGCCACGACCTGATCCGCGCGCTCGGCGTCGAGAACGCTGACGGCGTGTGCGACCGCGCAACCTTCATCATCGACCCGGACGGCATCATCCAGTTCGTCTCCGTCACCCCGGACGCTGTCGGCCGCAACGTCGACGAGGTTCTGCGCGTGCTCGACGCGCTGCAGTCCGAAGAGGTCTGCGCCTGCGATTGGCAGAAGAACGACCCGACCAAGAACATCGACAAGATGGCCGTGGTCCAGGAGTCCCTGAAGTAAACCCTTTTTCAGTCAAACCCGTCCGGCAAAGGAGAACATGATGTCGATTGAGAACCTGCGCGGCGCACTGCCCGAGTACGCGAAGGACCAGAAGCTCAACCTCGGTTCGCTGACCCGCTCCACCGAGCTCAGCGAGCAGCAGCTCTGGGGTACCCTGCTCGCCTCCGCGGCAGCGACCCGCAACGCGAAGGTCATCGCAGAGATCGCTGAGGAAGCCAAGGAGCACCTCTCCGAGGAGGCTGTGGAGGCCGCGTACGGCGCCGCCACCGTCATGGCGATGAACAACGTCGCCTACCGCGCCAAGGGCTGGCTCGGCGACGATTACGCCAACGTGAAGTTCGGCCTGCGCATGAACATCATCTCGAAGCCGGGCGTGGAAAAGGCCGATTTCGAGCTGTGGTCGCTCGCTGTTTCCACCATCAACGGCTGCGAGCACTGCGCCGTGGCGCACGCCAACACCGTCCGCGAGGAGGGTGTGACCAAGGAGCAGGTCTGGGAGGCCGTCAAGGTCGCCGGCGTTGTCCAGGCTGTGGCCCAGGCAATCACCATCGAGGACGCCCGCTAAGCATTTACGCTTGATGACGGCACGACCTCCGGCAAGAACCCGCACGAAGCGGGGGCTGCCGGAGGTTTCGTCGTTTAGCGGGGCGGTTTAGAGACCCTTCCGGTTTTAGAGTGCGTTGATGTTGTCCTGTAGTTGTCCGGAGTGGATCGCAGCACCAGTACTTGGGTAATTGTCACTCACGATAAACGTGTTCGTGCAATTGCCGATAGTGTCTTGGTGCTCGGATAACGTATGCCCTCTAACAAGATGGGAACTGTGATGGTCGCAATAGTTTGGAATAAAATCTCTTTTCGATACTCGAAATATGGGCCATATATTCTGCGGGATGCCGCGCTGTCGTTGTCACGGCCTGGCATCTACGAAGTCCGGGGCCCATCGGGAAGCGGTAAATCCACGGTTCTGGATCTGTTAGCCGGTCTGCGCTCACCCAGTGAAGGCAGGGTAACCATCGACGGTAAACGGTTCGGAAAGGGCGCGGCCAAGAAGCTAACCTCGTGGCGGGCCAAGCACGTCGGGTACGCACCACAGGCACCGACCCTCCTGCCTAGCCTCAGCTGCCGGGAGAACCTCGAGCTGGCAGTTCACGTCGCCGGACGGGGCCTCGACGCCCAGGGCAGGGAAGAGCTGCTTGGCACGTTGGGCATGCAGCCTTTCGCAGAAGCCCTGCCGGAGGAGCTATCCGGGGGTCAACGCCAGCGCGTTGCGGTGGCCCAGGCACTAGCTTCCCAACCGGACTTGGTGCTCATGGATGAGCCCGTCAGCGCGCTTGATGGAGCGAATGTCGCCGTGGTCGAGGACTTGTTGCGCCAGTCGGCGAAGCGGGGAGCGATAGTGGTCTATTGCTCCCACCGTGAGCTTTTCGACGGGCAGGCAAAAACGCTGCTGCAGATGGGGGCATAGCCCATGAAGACCATGACTCCCACCGCCGCCTACCGGAGAGAGCTGTCGGTGACGGCGCGCCCCTTCATCGGGGCAATCGTACTGGCTGCGGTAGTAATAGGCATGCTCGTCGGCACCATCCTTTACGTCGCATTCTCGACTGGCGGAAGCAGCGACTTCAAGGCCGGCGTGACGAATATGAGCCTGATTGCGATCATCCCGGCATTCGCCGGGATCCGGTTGGCGCATAAGAATTCTATCGCGGACCACCGAAATACCGTGCAAGCGCTGCGGATTCTCGGCATAGGCAGGGCGTTTTTCACCAGGCACCTGCTCCTGCAAGGGGCGTGCCTGGCGCTTCTGGCAAGCGCTTCGGCGGTCGTGTTGGGACGGTTGTTAGCGACGCCGCTTTTCAAGGTGATTCTGCTAGGGCTCAACAAGCAGCTGCCAGATCACTGGGGCTCGCCCATTGACGTTGCCTGGTCGTCACTGCTGGTCTTAGTCCCCCTGTACCTCCTCGGCGTGGGGATTCTCAACGTCGACAAGGTGCTAGCCAAAACCGGGGATCGGGGAGCGGCGACAGTAGGTAAGTCCAAATCCTTGGTGGGGCTGGTTGGCTTAGTGCTCGCAGTGGTCAATGTTGCCGCGGGTATCTGGTGCATGGTGACGACTCCGCCAGGGCCTGTCGTGTTGATTTTCGTCTTCACCTTGCCGTTCCTCGCTGTTACACTTGCCGCCACCTTCGCCCGGGTGCTAGCTCGCTGGGCAGCCGCGGCGATCAAAAAGGTGAGCGGATGGTCGGCACCCGCGCTAGGCATCCGCTCCTCCGAAACCGTCGGGACGACCTCGAGGGTGGGGCTTGCTACCGCGCTCGTAGCCATTCCGCTGGCAGGCTTCACAGGTGCACAGACCGCGTTATGGGCGGCAAATTACGTAGGCTCCCAGAATTTCCAACCGGTCCCAGTCGTCGTTGGCCAAGATCTTCGCCTACTGGAAGCGCAGGAAGCAGACGGTGTATGTGAGGAGATCGGCGACGACTGCCGTGGGGTGGTCTACTGGCAGCCTTCGGACTTCGAATCCGCGGGGGAGACCTCCGTACCGATGGAGAAGGCGAATGACTATTCTCTGGCCGGATCGAATGACCACGTGATAGGGCAGCTACTCTCGCCCGCGGCGCCGGTGAAGGCTCACAGCCCCTTCTACCCAGACTTCATGGTCCCGTTCTCCGGTATTTCTAGCGAGTCTCCGGTCAAACCGGAATGGGGGCTTCCCGTGGTCGCAGAATCGGCTAGCGCACCGGATCATCTCCGGGTGGAGTCCGCGCAGGATTGGGTACGGCATGTGGATATGGATAGCCAGATCATGTACGGGCCTCACGGCGACGGAACCGCCGGCTTCGTCCCCACCGCGGCCTACACTTTGCTGGCGATCTGCCTGGTCCTCGCGGTCTCTGTGATGGGCAAGCGGGCCAATTTGCATGCGTTCTTCTCACCACTGCGTCTTCTGGGCCGTACCCAAGACGCGATCCAACGAGCAGAGTTCTGGGCAATCCTCTTTCCGTACTGTGTTGCCATGCTGACAGCGCTCCTAGTGGGCATCTGGTACACGGTCGCCGTCCATGTCGCAGTCTCGGGGTGCCCGGGGGCGCTGCTGCCTTACCTTCCCCCAGGGCTATGGGTGCTCTTTGTCCTTGTCTTCTTAGGCACGAGTGCGACTGCCTTCTTGCCAACTCCAGACAAGGACGAGCGTGGCGCAGATGCGCCCTAGACACTGGCGTGCCGGCGCCTAAAGAGGCTCTTCCGGTTTCCACTCCGGGCAACTACTGGACAACATCAACGCACTCTAAAACCGGAAGGGCCGGTTTAGAGCGGGCTGAGCACGTTGGTGGTCAGCGAGAACAGATCCTTCGGATCCTCAGGATCAGCGACCAGGTCGATGAACTCCTCGAACTCAGAGCCCGCCACAGAATCGCGGGTCTCAGTTCCGGATGCCAGCCGGATCGTGGATCACGCCGAAGCGGTGCAGCGTCGCGGAGACGGACTGCTCTAGCAGGTAGGGAAGGAGCTCGCGGCGCCCGTCGATGAGCACGGGCCCGTCGAACACCGCCGTGGCGACATCTCCGTAGAGCTCCTCAGGCGCGCGTCCCACCACGCGGATGCGGTCAGGCGTGCCGGTGACGGCGTGCGCGTCGACTTCGACATCGGCTGCCTCGAGCTCGCGCGCGATCGCGTCCGGGGCGACCACACGCACCTCAGTACCGGTGATCGCGGCGGCGAGCAGCTGGCGGTACACCTCGCGCAGCTGGTAGCCCTCGCCGACGTAGACCACCACCGGCTCCAAGGTGCTGCGGTAGCGGAAGATGTTGGCCTCGGAGCGCAGGCCGGAGTGGTCGTGGCCGCGGCCGAACTCGCTATCCCACGCGCGCTGGTCGTACTCGGCGGCGCGGGAAAGCCACCCGAAATCCTCGTCGCTGACGTTGGCACGGAAAGCGTCGAGAAGCTCCTGCACCCTCGCCGAGATGCTCACGCCTAACGACGGCGCCAGCTCCGCCCGCTCCCGCCACGTGCCCATCTGCGCGACGTAGTTCGGCCCGCCCGCCTTCGCGCCGGGGCCCACGGAGGACTTCTTCCAGCCGCCGAACGGCTGGCGTTGCACGATCGCGCCGGTGATGCCGCGGTTGACGTAGACGTTGCCGGCCTCGACGCGGTCGAGCCACGTAGTGATTTCCTCGCCGTCGAGGGTGTGGATGCCGGCGGTGAGGCCGAAGCCGGTGGAGTTTTGCCACTCGATCGCCTCCTCCAAGTCCTTGGCGTGCATGATGCCCAGCACCGGACCGAAGCACTCGTTCTGGTGGTACCAGGATCCCGGCTTCACGCCGTCGCGGATGCCGGGGGACCAGAACTTGCCCTCCTCGTCGAGTTTGCGGGGTTTCAGCAGCCATTTCTCGCCCGGCTCCAGGGTGGTCAGGCCGCGCTCCAGCTTCTCGCCTGGGGCTTCTATCAGCCCGTTCATGGTGGTGGACAGGTCGGTGCCCGGGCCCACCACGAGGGTGGAGGCTGCGTCGAGCAGCTGGTTGATCAACCGGTCGGACTCGCCGGCGGAGCCGACGAGGATGGCCAGCGAGGCCGCGGAACACTTCTGGCCTGAGTGGCCGAACGCCGACAGGTACAGGTCGTTGACCGCGAGGTCCGGGTCGGCGGACGGGGTGATGATGATGGCGTTTTTGCCGGAGGTTTCCGCCATGACGTTGAGCTTCGGGTTCCAGGACTTGAACAGCTGCGCGGTTTCGGATGCGCCGGTGAGGATGATGGCGTCCACGGCATCGTCGGTAAGCAGGGCCTTGCCGGCTTCGCCCTCGTCCGCGCGCACGTACTGCACGGTGTCGGCGTTAATGCCCTTGTCGGCGAAGACCGCCTGGATGCAATCCGTGATGAGCTTGGCGCACTGCGTCACCTGCGGTGCCGGCTTGAGGATCACGGCGGAGCCTGCGGCCAGCGACGCCATCACGCCACCGGTGGGGATGGCTACCGGGAAGTTCCACGGCGGGACGACCACGGTGAGTGTGTTCGGCTCGAAGTCCGCGGCAATCTCGTCGAGGTGGCGGGCGCTGTCGGCGTAGTAGGTGCAGAAATCGATCGCCTCGGAGATCTCCGGGTCAGACTGGTCCACCGTCTTGCCGGCCTCGTGCGCGGCGACCGCGACAAAGTCGCCGCGTCGTCGCGCAATCTCGTCGCCGATCGCGTCGAGGACGTCGGCGCGCTCGTGCGCGGAGAGCGCGCCCCAAGCCTTCTGGGCTTCCTGGGCGCGGGAGATGTGGTCGGCGATGACGGTTGGGTCCGTGAGTTCCTCACCGGTGTCCACAGCTGGCGGGTTTGTCAGGTGCTCGATTGCCCACGCGCGGTTGGCTTCGAGCGCCGGGTCCGTGTCCGGTTCGTTGAAGAAACGGCCGGTGGTCCCAGCGTCCGTGGCGACCTGGCGTCCGGTCTCGTTGGTGCGGTCCTGGTCCCGGTTCGGCCCGTTGTGCACGCCCCAGCGGTTGTCCACCGCCCAGCGGAAGACGCCCTCCTGCTCCCTGATCGGGTCGCGCTTTGCGGTCTTGGGGGCGAAGAGGGCGTGCAGGAAGTTCTGCGGCGCCGCGTTCTCCTCGAGGCGGCGCACGAGATAGCTCACCGCAACGTCGAAGTCGTCCTTGCGCACGACGGGGGTGTAGAGGATCTGGCGGCCGTAAGCCTCGCGCACGATCTGCTGCTGCGCCGGCGACATGCCCTGCAGCATCTCCGAGTCGAGCATGCCGGCGACACCGCGGCGCTGCGCCAGCTCGTAGGCGAGCGCGGAGGTGAACAAGTTGTGGGAAGCGATGCCGATGGCGACGCTGTCGGCGTACTCGGGGCGCACGATGAAGTCGAGCAGGCGGTAGTAGTTCGCGTCCACCTCGTCTTTGGTCAGGTACGGTGCCTGCGCCCAACCCTTGACCTCTGCGTGGTGGCGCTCCATGGACAGGTTCGCGCCCTTGACCAGGCGGATCTTGATCTTGGAGCCGCCGTCGGCCACGCGCATTTTTGCAAAGTCTGCGAGGTACTCCAGCGCGCCGAGCGTGTCGGGCAGGTACGCCTGCAGCACGATGCCGCCCTGGTAGTCCTTGAACTCGTCCTCGCTGAGCAGCTGGGTGAACACGTCGAGCGTGAGGTGGAGGTCGTGGTACTCCTCCATGTCCATGTTGATGAACACCTGGGGGCTGCGGTCGCGCGCGGCGCGGTAGAGCGGGCGGATGCGGTCTTTGACCAGGCGGACGCACTCGTTGTAGTCCCAATGGTTGAGCTGGGAAACCATGGATGAGGCCTTGACGGACACGTAGGTCACGCGAGGGTTCTTGATCAGGTTCAGGGTGCGCTCGGCGCGGTCCGTCGCCTCCTTCTCGCCGAGCACGGCCTCGCCCAGCAAGTTGAGGTTGAGCTGCTCGCCGCGCTTTTCCGCATTGTCGAGCAGGTTGTTCAGCGCGTCCGACTCCGCGTCGAGCACGAGGTGGCCGACCAGCTGACGCAGACGCATGCGCGCCGCCGGGACAACCACAAACGGCAAGAACGGGCCGACGAAAGCACCGGCACCGACGAGCAGGGCGTTGATGCGGCCGAGGAAGGACGCGTCGACGCCCCTGGTGATTGCGCGCAACGCGTTCGCGGCCACGCGGTTGTCTTCGGGGCGCATCACGCGGTCGACGAAGTCCATGGTGAAGCGGACACCGTTGTCGTCGCGAAGCATCTCGGCGAGCTGCTGTGTCTGGGCGTCGTCCGCATCGGCGTCGGCGGTCGCTTCCATCCAGTGGTACGCGCGGGTCACGGCCGCGTCGACCACATGATCGAGGTCAGCGGTGTTCTCGGGCGGAAGCTGGTTGGTGAGCAAGTTCGGCATATGTGTTCCTTACCACTAAAACAGTCCTATGTGACAACCCTCAAACTAATGCATATGTACGACGCAGGCCACTGATTTGTCAAAGATTCTCTGCGGGCATGAAAAAGCCCCGGAAAACACCGGTTTCCGGGGCTAGGGGAGGCGGGGTTAAAGGCCGCCGAAGGGGCCGCGCAACGGGTCAAACGGCGCGATGGTCTCGTCCACCTCGCCGGTCTCGATCTGCTTGGCCAGCATCTTGCCGGACAGCGGGCCGAGGATGATGCCCCACATGCCGTGGCCGCCGTTGGTGTACACGTTCGGTACCTTGGTCGCGCCCACCAGCGGCAGGCCGTCCGGGGTCACCGGGCGGGAGCCGACCCACTCGTCTTGGCGGTCCTCCCAATCGATGCCACGGAAGAACGGCTTGGTGGTGTGGATCATGGACGCGATTCGGCCAGGCTGGAACGGCTCGTCCGGGCCACGGAACTCCATCGTGCCGGCGATGCGGAAGCGGCCCTGGTACGGGGTGCAGGCGATCTTCGGGTCCGGAAGGTACACCGGGCAAGTTGCCGGCTCTGCGGTCTCCACGGAGAAGGAGTAGCCGCGGCCCGCCTGAATCAGCGTGGTCACGCCGAGGTCCTTGGCCAGTTTCGGCAGCCACGCGCCGGTGGCCAACACGACGTTGTCAGCGTGCAGCCACTCGCCGGTGGCCAGCTTCACGGCCGGCTTGCGGGTGGAGCTGACCTCCACGACCTCCACGCCGGTGGTGACCTTGCCGCCGCGCTCCACGATGGAGTTCGCGATTGCCTGGCAGTACGGGCCCGGCTCGATGAAGCGCTGGCCGCCCATGCGGTACGTCGCACCCACCTTGTCGGTGAGCATCGGGGCGTCCGTGCGGGCGTCGTCAAGCGTGATCTGCTCGAACGGGATCTCCTGGCCGTGGCGCTGGGCGCCCTCGACCTCCTTGAGGAAGCCGCTGGCCTTCTTCTCGTTTTCGAAACCGATGATGAACGGGCCTTCGTGGGTGGTCGCCTTCACGCCGCCGGCCTCGAGCTCGTCGAAGGCCGCGAGCGCGCCGAGATCGGCCTTGGTCAGGCCCGCCATCGTCTTGTCCCAGGCGCGGCCGGTGGCGTGCGCCATGAAGTTGGCGCAGAAACGCCACAGCTTCGGGTCGATGCGCACCGGCACATCGAGCGCGGCGTGCTTATCAAACAGTGCGGTCGGACCGTACGCCCACAGGCTCGAGTTCGACAGGGGAATGGTCTTGCCCGGCGCCAGCCAGCCGGCGTTGCCCCAAGACGAACCGGCGGCGACGTCGATGCGCTCGAGCACCTCCACCTCATGGCCGTACTCCTGAAGATGCCACGCGGTGGAAAGGCCGGTCATGCCGGCGCCCACGACGATCGTGCGGGTCATTTATGGTCCTCCTCACAAATAAAATCGATTGTGTTGAGGGCAATGTACCGCAGCGCATCCGTCGCCGCCCCGCATTTCGCCTATCGACGTCCCTTCGGTTACCCCCCTTTGACCACCAAGGCGGAAAGCCGCACTTCACCGGCCTCATCGGAGGCATCCAGATCGACAGTGCCGTGTAACTGGAAGGCGTTGTCGCCCTCCGGGTCCTTGATGATCTGCGAGACCTCCCAGAACCGGCCCGTGGTGTCCGCAAGGCGGAAAAACTCCGGCCCGCGCGCGTCGGGGCCCAAGTCCACATCGGCGTACTCGTCGAAGTAGTCGTCCATCGCCGCCGGCCAGTCCACACGCGCATCCGGTTCCAGGTAGTCCAGCATCTCCGCTAGCTGGTCCTCCTTCTCGTAGGCGAACAGCTCCACTAGGCGGAAGAAGTAGTTGCGCACCATGATGGTGAAGGCACGGCGGTTCGCAGTAAGCGCCGTGGGGTCCTCCACGCCGAAGGCGAGCTCGCGGTCGATGGTGTCCTGGCTCACCGGCTGGTCGTCTCCAGTCATGTGCGCCCACTCGTCGATGAGCGAGGAATCCACCTGCCTGATCAACTCGCCGAGCCAGACGACGATGTCCTCCAGCTCCTCGTTCATGTACGCGTCCGGGATGGAGTAGGACAGGGTGCGCCACGCGTCGGTGAGGTAGCGCAGCACCACGCCCTCGGAGCGGGCCAGCCCGTAGGTGGCAATGAGGTCCGAGAACGTCATCGCGTGTTCGATCATGTCGCGCACCACGGACTTCGGCGACAGTTCGAATTCTTTGGCCCAGGGGTTGCCCTGGGTAAACGTGTCGAAGGCCTCGTCCAGCTCGTCGGCGAGCGGTTTGGGGTAGGTCACGTCCTCGATGATCGCCATGCGCTCGGTGTAGTCCACGCCCTCGGCTTTCAGCGCCGCGATCTCCTCGCCGCGGGCGGCGGTTTGCTGGGCCTGCAGCAGCTGGCGCGGGTCGTCCAAAATCGCCTCGAACGCGGAAATCACGTCCAGCGTGTAGGTCTCCGACTCCGGGTCCAGCAACGTGAGAAACGCCAGCGCGAAAGGGGACAGCGGCTGGTTCAGCGCGAAATCGCGGTCCAGCTCCTGGGTCAGGGTGTATGGCCGGTACGCGGGAGAATCCGGCGTGCGCTCGACGACCCCGGCGTTGATCAGCCCGCGGAACAGGTTGACCGCCTGGATGATGTCGCGGTTCTGTTTCGCCCGCGGGTCGTGGTTCGTGCGCAGCAGATGGCGCATGTGCTCGTAACCGTCGCCTGGGCGGGCGACGACATTGAGCAGCATCGAGTTAGACACCTTGAACTGGCTGGTCAGCTCCTCCGGCTCGGCCACCTTAAGACGCTCGAAGGTGTTCTCGGACCAGCTGACCTCGCCGTCGCGTGCCGCCTTTTTGCGGATCTTCTTCAGCTTCTTCGGGTCGTCGCCTGCCTTGCGACGCAGCTTCACGTTCTCGATCTCGTGCTCCGGGGCCTCGACCACGACTGTGCCCTCGGTGTCGTAGCCCGCACGTCCGGCACGCCCGGCGATCTGGTGGAACTCGCGGGACTTCAAGATGCGCTGGCG
This sequence comes from Corynebacterium haematomassiliense, assembly GCF_013978595.1. Lineage (GTDB taxonomy): Bacteria > Actinomycetota > Actinomycetes > Mycobacteriales > Mycobacteriaceae > Corynebacterium > Corynebacterium lehmanniae. The sequence goes on along the minus strand of NZ_JACDTZ010000001.1, from coordinate 716,275 downwards.
GGTGCCGTCGAACTTGGCCAGGCCGGTGATCAGCACCGTGCGGATCGGCACGTTAATGCCTACGCCCAGGGTGTCGGTGCCGCAGATGACTTTTAGCAGTCCGGTCTGGGAGAGCCGCTCCACCAGACGGCGGTACTTCGGCAGCATGCCCGCGTGGTGCACACCGATGCCGCGGCGCACCAGTTTGGACAGGGTTTTGCCGAAGGTCGTCGTAAAGCGGAAGTCCCCGATCTCGTCCGCGATGCGCTGCTTCTCCTCAGGCGTGATGATGTTCATGCTCGTCAGCGCCTGCGCCCGCTCCGTGGCCTCGCGCTGGGAAAAGTGCACCACGTAAATTGGCGCCTTGTTGTCTTCGAGCAGCCCCTCGATGGTCTCGTGCACCGGGGAGAACACGTAGTGGAAGTCCAAAGGCACCGGGCGCTCCGCGCCGCCGACGTACGTGGTCTTGCGGCCCGTGCGCTCAGTGAGGTCCTTCTCCAGCCAGGCGGTGTCGCCCAACGTGGCGGACATGAGAAGGAACTGCGCCTTCGGCAGCTCCAGCAGCGGTACTTGCCACGCCCAGCCGCGCTCCGGCTCCGAGTAGTAGTGGAACTCGTCCATCACCACCTGGTCGATCCGGGCGTCCTTGCCTTCGCGCAGCGCGATGTTGGCCACGATCTCGGCGGTGGCAGCGATGATCGGAGCGTTCGAGTTCACGGACGCGTCACCCGTCATCATGCCGACGTTCTCCGCGCCGAAAATCTCGCACAGCGCGAAAAACTTCTCGCTCACCAGCGCCTTAATCGGTGCGGTGTAAAACGTGCGCTGGCCGCGCGCCATCGCGATGAAGTGCGCGGCGTTGGCTACCATCGACTTCCCCGAGCCGGTCGGGGTGGCCAAGATGACGTTGTCGCCCGCAAGCAGCGCGAGCGACGCCTCCTCCTGCGCCGGATACAGCGAGATGCCGCGGGATGTCGTCCACGAATTGAACGAGTCCCACACGGCGTCCTCGAACAGCGATTCGGGGGCCTGCGCAATGTCTTCAAGCAAATCGGTCAGCATCACAGCATTCACCGTAGCCGACCGGCCGACACGCTAACGGGGGTCGTCGCCGTAGCCGTCCCCGTCGGAATCCCCTTGGTCGTCGTCAAGCGAACGCTCGGGAGCCGAAGGATCGATGAAGAAATGGTCGCGCAGGCGCTGATCCGTCTCCTCGCTGTGGGGGAGGCTGCGCTGCTCGTTGCGGTCCCGGTCCTCGATGGCGGTGAGGTAGTTCTCAAACGCCTCGCTGATCTCCTCGCCGCTAGGCATCTGTGCCTCGCCCGGCATCATCGCCTGCGGGTGGCGGTCGCGGTACTCCTGCATCTCCCGGTCGTAGTGCTCCTCCAGGGCCTGCACCACATTCGTGATCTCGTCCGAGTTATGCGTCTGCTCCGCCAGCTGCTGCGACACCCGGCGCATATCCGCCTCCAGGGAACGCAGCGGGAACTGCAGCTTGGTGGAATCCTCCACGGACTGCAGCAGCTGGAACGTCGCGTGAGGGTACGGCGAAGCCGCTACGTAGTGCGGCACGTGCGCGGTGTAGCCGGCGACCGGGCGGCCGCGCTTGTGCAGTTCCCGCTCGATAAAGACCGAAGCGGAACCAGGCACGCTGACCATGCCGTCGAATGTGAACATGGAGCCGACCAACTCGCGGTCGTTGCCGTGGGCGGAAACCACCAGCGGGCGGGTGTGCGGAGCACCCATCGGAGCCGCATAAAGGCAGATGGTCTTGCTTACGCCAAACCGGTCCGCGAGATCCGCCACCGCACTACTAAAAGCCTCCCAGCGCAGGTCCGGCTCCGGGCCGGAGAGGAGAAGGAAGGACTGGCCCTTCTCGTCGCGAACGACGCGCATATCTAGTTGCAGGTCCGCAACATCGGTGATTTCGGCGTGCGACAACGTCACCGTCGGCCGGCGGGAGCGGTAATCGATCAGCTCGTCGTTGCTAAACGTCGCCACTGTGCGCGACTCCAGCGCGGCCTTCAAGTGGTCGGCCGCGGACTCAATGGCGTGGCCCGCATCGGCGTAGCCGTGCATCGCGACAATAAGGGCAGGGCCGTTGTTTGCCTCCCCGCTCACCTGCGGCGCGGGGTACTCAAGTTCGTACATACGACGTTCCTGCGTCATGGTCTTCGGCCTCCTGAAATTGCTCGCCTTCCCGGCTTTCGTGCTCCACCCACACAACGGTTGGCGTCGCGGAGTATTCCATTGTGCCCGACCCGCAACCGGAAGTTGGCACCCACGGCCTTAAGGGTTGCGTACGAAGAGGTGTGAAGAAAACTTCGCTCCCGCATGGAACCGGTGCGCCCCTTCGAGCGTCTAACAGTTATGGATATTCAGCCACAACCGCACGAAACAAACCATCCGACCAGCCCGATCTCGCCGTACCCGAGCGCGCAGTTGCTCCGCTCGCCGGCACAACTCATCGCCTCCATCCCGGCCGCGCTCGGCTACTTCCCAAACGAGGCAGTGGTGCTCATCAACGCGTACAGCCCACCGGGAGCTTCACCGACCTTGGAAATCGGGGCCTACCTCGACGCCGACGTGGGAAGCACCGAGAGTATTCAACGCGCACTGCAACGCATCCCTCTCGCCCGACATGTGGCCACCTTTGCCGTAATTGTCACTCGGGTGCCGGAGTCCCAAATGGTTGCGGTGGCTGCGGAAGGGTTGCGAATGGCGGCGGACGCATTCGGCGAGATCGTCGAAGCCTGCTGGATCGTCTCCGAAATCGCCGACGGCACGCACTACCAGTTGGTGTTCGGACCCGACCCGGACACCGCCAGTGCAGTCTGGGAATGGAGCGCGGGCTACGAACAAGGCACGGTGACCTCGGTGGCAGCGGCAGAACCGATGCGCCCGTTGATCGACCACGGAGTGCTGCCGGAGCTGCACAAGGGCGAAGTGTTCTCCCACTTTGCCCCGGTCTTCGAGCCTGATGTGGAGACAGGGGAGGCTCTCGCGCCCGCCGCGTACACGCGCGGCGCTGAATTGTTCCAACTGGTGAAGATGGCTCCGAAAGCCGCGCGGGTCCAGATCAAAAGAGCATGTAGCGTCTACGCCGCCGCACCGAACGCGGGGCTGATCGACATCGACGGCAGCCTCATTATCGACGACGTGTTTACCAGCCAGGACGACGTCGAGCTGTTCGCCGCCATGCTGTCTGGAAGTAGATTGCGCGACTTCCTCATTCTCGACGCGCTGGAACGCCCGCGGGCGGCCGGAGCGGTGCTGTTGACCATCGCGCGCAATTTCCGCGGGGAAATCAGGGCGAACGCGCTGTGCCTGTGGGCCATGATCGCCTTGTCGCAGGGACTCATCGGTTGGGCCAGCGCGGCGCTGGAGTGTGCAGAGGGGGAGCTGCCGGGGCACAACTTGACCGCGTTGTTGGGCGGCGTGTTGGACATCGGGCAGGGCCATTCACTACTCGAGCTGTGTCGCCAGGGGTGCCTAGACACCTGGAGCGAGCTCGAGGGGTAATGCGCGTCTAGCGTGCGGAATGCGACCGGTCCCCGAGCTGGCGGGTGAACTCCCAGGCGTCTTCGACGATGGTGCGCAGCTGCGTCCGCGTCGGGTTCCATCCGAGGGCGTCGCGGATCTTCTCCGAGGACGCGATCAGCGTCGCCGGGTCGCCTGCACGGCGCGGCGCCACCTCCGCCGGGATTGGGTGGCCGGTGACCTCGCGGCAAACCTCGACCACCTCGCGAACGGAGTACCCGTCGCCGGAGCCCAAGTTGTAGATCTGGTGCGTGCCGGGGGAGTTGGCTTCAAGCGCGAGCACGTGCGCGTCTGCGAGGTCCCGGATATGGATGTAATCGCGCACGCACGTGCCATCCTTCGTGGGCCAGTCGTCGCCGTACATCATGATCTTGTCGCGGTAGCCCATTGCCACCTGCAGCACGATGGGGATCAGGTGCGTCTCCGTGATGTGGTTTTCGCCGATGCCGTTGTACGCGCCGGCGACGTTGAAGTAGCGCAGGCTGGTTGCGCCAAGGCCGTAGGCGTTGCAGTAAGAGGTGATGGCGTCATCGATGGCCAACTTCGTCGCGCCGTACGGGTTGGTCGGCCGGGTGGGAGCGTCCTCCGTAATCGGCACCACGTCAGGTTCTCCGTAGGTGGCGGCAGTGGAGGAAAAGACCAGCGAATTCGCACCGTGGCGGCGCATCGCATCGAGCAGAGCCAGCGAAACGTCGAGGTTGCCGTGCCAGTACTTGGCGGGGTCCTCCATGGACTCGCCGACAAGGGACCTCGCCGCAAAATGCAGCACGCCGTCCACCGGTGCGGCGCCGTCTGCGGCGAGCACATCGTCGATGACGTCGCGGATCTCACCTTCGACAAACGTGGCGCCTTCCGGAACGGCGTAACGGTTGCCGGTGGACAGATCGTCCACGACGATCACTTCGTGTCCCGCTTCGAGCAGGGTGGCAGCGCATACGCTGCCCACGTAGCCGGCGCCGCCGGTGACAACAAGCTTCATGGCAGTCCTTTCCGTGCTGGCTAGTCTTCGCGCTCCACGCGAAGGGCATGCGAGACATCCGCGGTGAGAACGAAAGTCTCACCCTTATCTGTGGACACCTCCAGTGCGCCGTCTTCCAGCGGCTGCAGTTCCACCGTCTGGCCCACCAATTGGCCGGCGGCCCTTGGCAGTGCGCCGTCCTGCAGGATCTCGCTGATCTGCACCACCTTTGCGCGCACAGGTTCCTTGAGCCGGAGGTCGCTGGCGCGGGTGCCCGCTTGGTCGGCGGTGCTGGCGGCTGCGCCGAGCTCGTCGAGTGCGGGGATTGGGTTGCCGAAGGGGGAGCGGTCCGCGTTGTCCAGCACCGCGACGACGCGGCGCTCCACATCTTCGCTCATGACGTGCTCCCACCGGCACGCCTCCTCGTGGACCTGGGCGAGGTCCAGCTTCAGCACGTCCGTAAGCAGGCGCTCTGCAAGACGGTGCTTGCGCATCACGGCGGTGGCGCGCCGGCGCCCCTCATCGGTCAGCGACAGGGAGCGGTCGTGCTCGACCACGATCAGTCCGTCGCGCTCCATGCGAGCCACCGTCTGCGAGACGGTGGGGCCGGATTGCTCGAGGCGTTCCGCGATTCGCGCGCGCAGCGGCGTAATGCCTTCCTCTTCCAGTTCGTAGACGGTGCGCAGATACATCTCTGTGGTGTCAACGAGGTCACGCACTGTGATGCTCCCTTCCAATCGCGGTGCTGGCTCGGGGTCCAAAAACCATGTGGCAACACTGTAGCCCAGCACCCGCGGCGGTACCGGTGAACCTCATGCGGGGCGCTGGGCTGTAAACGTGTGCTGACTGCGGCAGCTTAGAGCGCGTAATCGCGCAGGCGGTCGGCACGCTCGCCGGCGCGCAGCTTCGCCATCACTTCGCGTTCGATCTGGCGGACGCGCTCGCGCGACAGGCCGAACTGGCGGCCGATCTGGTCCAGGGTGCGCGGCACGCCGTCGGTCAAGCCGTAGCGCATGCGGATGACGTCCTGCTCGCGCTGCTCGAGGCCGTTAATGATGTCCTCGATATCGTCGTGGCGCAGGGTGGTCACCACCGCGTCCTCGGCATCGGTGGCCTCGGCGTCTTCGATGAAGTCGCCCAGCGGCGCCTCCTCGTCGGCACCGACCGGCATGTCCAAGCTCACCGGGTCACGCGACTGGCGCAGCAGCATCTCAATCTTGGATTCCTCGATGCCGGATTCCTCCGCCAGCTCCTCGTTCGTGGGCTCGCGGCCCAGGGACTGGTACATCTCACGGCGGATGCGGGACAGCTTGTTCACCTGCTCCACCAGATGGACTGGGAGGCGGATCGTGCGGGACTGGTCCGCCATGCCTCGCGTGATCGCCTGGCGGATCCACCACGTGGCGTAGGTGGAGAATTTGAAGCCCTTGGAGTAGTCGAACTTCTCCATCGCGCGGATCAGGCCCAGGTTGCCTTCCTGGATCAGGTCCAGAAGCGGCATGCCGCGGCCGGTGTAGCGCTTCGCCAGCGACACCACGAGGCGCAGGTTGGCTTCCAGCAGGTGGGCGCGCGCCTTGCGGCCTTCCTTCGCCAGAATCTTCAGGTCGCGCTTCTTCGCGCGGGTGAGCTTCACCTCCGGATCGTCCAAAAGGCGCTGCGCGTACAAGCCGACCTCGATCTGCTGGGCGAGTTCGACCTCCTCCTCAGCGTTGAGGAGGGCAGTCTTGCCGATGCCGTTGAGGTAGACGCGAACAAGGTCCGCAGAAGGGTTGTCGTTTGTCTGGTTCCTCCGGCTACCGCGGTCGACGGTCTCTTCGGATTCCTTGGTTCCCTGTGCAGCGTGATCCGGTTGGGTCATGTGGCAACGCCTCCTCGGACTAGGTGGAAAAGCTGGGTGGGACAGCTGGGCAGTCTAGATGGGCAACGTTCAGCTGTCGCCCAGTGTTCCCGCCCGCGGGAAATATATTCAGGTCACGCTTCGACGATCACGGTGAAGGGACCGTCGTTGACGCTTTCGACCTGCATATGCGCACCAAATCGGCCTTCCTCGACGTGGATGCCGCGCGAGCGCAGTGCCTCGGCAATATTGCCGATCACCGGTTCCGCGACGTCGCCAGGTGCAGCGTCGCTCCAGGACGGGCGCCGTCCTTTCGCCGTGCGGCCCATCAACGTGAACTGGCTGACCAGCAGCACCGGAGCGTCAGCATCCTCCACCGACCGTTCGCCGTCGAGAATGCGCAGTTCCGCGATCTTGCGCGCAACCGTCTCCCACGCATCGTCCGCGTCCTCGCGGCCCGCGCCGACGAGAGCGAGGATCCCGCCGGTGTCGGGACAGTCGATCGCACCGACGGTCTCGCCGTCCACGGTCACGGACGCGCTTGTCACACGCGTGAGTACTGCTTTCATTGCTGCTCCGTTCTGTTTAAAGGTGAGTCAATTGCGCAATTTCAGCGGGAAGGATCAGCCCGTGGCGCACAAGGTCAACCACAGCGCCCGCCGCATCCGCTTCAAGTTTGTCGACGTCCTCCGGTTGCCCCAGCCCGCGCGATGCCGCGTACAGGCTGACAACGTCCCGTAACGGCAGTCCGTTCGGGTGCAGTCCCGAGATCAGCGAGAGGATGCCAGCGTCGATGGTGTGGGAAAACCGCGGCCCGTCGGTGCGGGTGATGCGCAGTGTTTCATCGGCGAACCCCATCCCGAGCTCGGTGTCGGCGAGCTTGATGTCTTCCAGCGCTACCGTCGGCCGGACCACATAGTTCGCGTCGAGGACGTCGTCGCGGTCCTTGCCGCGCAGCCAGGCGGTGCGGGTGAAGTACTCTTCCGCTTCCGGGCCGAGCGGGTCTGTGAACGGCTGGGACAGTTCCTCGCAGGTGATCTCGCTGGGAGCGTCGCCGATGTCTTCCAGGAGGATCCAGCCGAAGCCCACTGCGTGGACGTCGTTGTCGGCAAAGTGGTCCAGCCACTGCACGGTGCGCGCGACGCCCTCGTCAGAGCGCGGATCGATGGATTCGTCGCGCAGCCACGTGGAGACGTACATGCCGGGATCGACCACATCGCGCTGCAGCACCCAGGCGCTCACGCCGTGGGACGGCAGCCAGGACGCGACCCTGGCCTGCCAGGACTGGTCGAGCACATGCACCCACGAACCAAGGATGAACGCGCGGCCGCCCTCGGCGAGGTGCTCCGGCGCCTGGCCGAGCACCAGCTCAGTTGCGCCGTCGAGGTCCAAACCAGAATCGCGGTAGACATGCCCCACCTCCGGTAGCCCCACCACAAACGGCGGGTTGGCCACGATGCGGTCGAATCTCTCGCCTTGCACCGGCTCGAACCATGCGCCCTCGCGCAACTCCACGTTGTCCACCCCGTTCGCCCGCATGGTCGCCTCGGCGAACTGCAGCGCGCGGGCGTGGACGTCCGTGGCCACCACGCGCGTGGCGGCGTCCGCCTGCGCGAGCGCCTGGATGCCGGAGCCGGTGCCCAAATCCAGCACCGAATCCACCGGAGTGCACGGTGTCGCGGACAGCAGCGACAGCGACGCCGAGCCGACGCCGAGGACGTGGTCGCGGCCCGGGACGTGGTCCGTCATGGACGCGTCGAGGTCGGAGAGCACCAGCCTCGGCTTGCCGGCCACCACGTGGGGGCGCACGTCAACGGCGATGCGGTACGTGGACGAGTCGGCGACGGGCAGGACCAGGTGGTCGTCGATAAGCGAAAGCGCAAGTTTCGGGGTGAGCATGTCGCTCAACGCCTCCGCTGTGGCGGGGCGGCGCAGCAGGAAGAACCGGATCAGGCGCGACAAGCGCGCGTCGTCGGAACACGCCGCCAGAACGACACCCGGCTCACGGCGGTAGAGCGCCTCGGTCGCCTCCGGGCCGAGGTGGGCCGCGACGCCGTCGGCGCTGAAACCCGCCGCGTCGAGTTCTGCGGCAAGCGCCTGGGCAACTGCGGGAAGGTGAGGGGAGAGATCATCTGGGGCAGTCACGCAAAAACTCCTGCGGTGCGAGGGGGCTATTCGTCGTGGTCGATGATAGCGGGGGAGCTAGACCGGTCCTTCTCCGCCGAATCCAGCGCCGTGCGTTGCTGCTGCGCCAGCATCTGCTGCTCCTGGCGCGCCACCGCCGGCTTGTACACATTCTTCTGACGGGTATCCCGGACCTCGCCCTGCGCGTTGCCGCGCACGACGGCGATCCACGGCAGCGGGACAGACACCACGAACAAAATGCCGGCGAGCACCCACCAGTTCGCCCACGCCGCGGCCACCGCCGCGACGATGAACGGCAGGCGCAACCCCTGCAAGACGGCGTACTGCTTCTCGCGCGACTGCCTGTTTTGCTCCGGGGTGTAGGAAGCGTCCGTGATCAGCGCGCGGGATCTCCTGCCCCGGCGTGAGTGGCGGGAGGCGCGCCCGGTGGATGTGTGGTCGTTGGCGCTCATGAACTCTGAGGTTAGCCCTCCGGCTTAACCTCTCGCCCAAATTGGGGCATGATGGTTGCCGTGAATACGACGACGAAGACGCTCGAGCGCCCGGACCTCAGGGAAGACACCTCGTCGACCACGGACGACGGCACCCCCAAGTTCTTCCACTACGTGAAGAAGGACCAGATCGTCGATTCCGCCATCTCCGGAAAAATGGTGGTGGCGCTGTGCGGCGAGACCTTCCCGGTGAAAAAGCAGGCCAAGCCCGGGTCCCCGGTTTGCCCTGACTGCGAGCGGATCTACAAGGGGCTGCGCCGCAAGTGACCGCCGCGACTTCTGGGCCCCAGCTGCGCAAATGGCAGCAGGAGGCCCTTGATTCGTTTCTCCGCGACAAGCCGCGCGACTTCATGGCCGTGGCAACCCCTGGCGCGGGCAAAACCACCTTCGCGCTCACCCTGGCCTCTCGCCTGAAAGAGGACAAGACTGTCCAGCGTATCATCGTGGTGGTGCCCACGGAGCACCTGAAGCACCAGTGGTCCGACGCGGCGAAGCGCTTCGGGCTGTCGTTGGACCCGAACTTCACCAACTCGTCCGCGGTCAACGCCTCCTACGACGGCATCGTGGTCACCTACGCGCAGGTGGGCATGCACCCCTTCAAGCACCACGCTGTGGCTTCTGCCCGCCGCACGCTGGTGATCTTGGACGAGATCCACCACGCCGGCGATTCCAAGAGTTGGGGCGACGGCGTCTACGAGGCGTACAACGATGTGGAGCACCGACTTGCGCTGACCGGCACACCGTTTCGTTCCGACGACTCGCAGATCCCGTTCGTGCGCTACGTCGAAGACGGCGAAGGGCACTTGGTCTCGGAGGCCGATTACACCTACGGCTACTCGCATGCGCTTGCCGACGGCGTGGTGCGCCCCGTGGTCTTCCTCGCGTACTCGGGTGAGGCGCAATGGAAGGACTCGGCGGGCGAGGAGTATTCCGCCCGCCTTGGCGAGCCGCTCAACGCCGAGCAAACCACCCGCGCCTGGCGCACCGCGTTGGACCCGAAGGGCGACTGGATCGCGGCTGTGCTCTCCGCGGCGCACACCAGGTTGATGAAGATCCGCGCCAACATGCCGGACGCCGGCGGGTTGGTCATTGCCACGAACAAGACCACCGCCCGCGCCTACGCGAAGATCCTGGGGACATTGTCCAACACCCCGGTCACTGTGGTGCTGTCCGACGAGCCGGGAGCGTCGGAGCGTATCGACGAGTTCTCCGCCTCCCGCGACGAGTGGATGGTGGCGGTGCGCATGGTCTCCGAGGGCGTGGACGTGCCGCGCCTGTCAGTTGGCGTCTACGCCACCTCAGCGTCCACTCCGCTGTTCTTCGCGCAGGCGATCGGCCGTTTTGTGCGCTCGCGCATGCCGGGCGAGTCCGCCTCGGTCTTCCTGCCCTCCGTGCCGGTGCTGCTGCGACTGGCGGAGGAGATGGAGGTCTCGCGCGACCACGTCCTGGGCAAACCTCACCGAGAATCCGGCTGGTCCGACGAGCTGCTGGATCAAGCAAACCGCACGCAGACCGAGCCGGACGACATGCCGTCCTACGAATCCATCGGCGCGTCCGCCGAGCTGGACTCGCTGATTTTCGACGGCTCGACTTACGGCACGCCCACCCAAGCAGGCTCCGCCGAAGAGCAGGACTTCCTCGGCCTGCCCGGCCTGCTCGACGCCGACCAGGTGCGAACGTTGTTGGCCAAGCGGCAAAGCGACCAACTGGATGCCCGCGACGCCGAGGAGCGGGCGCGCAGGGCAGAGGAGCGCAAGGCCCGCGAGCGTGCGGAGGTGCTTGGCGAGCCGGTGAAGAAGCCCGTCCCGGCAGAGGAAGCGGCAGCTGCCTCTAACGCCACAACCGCCGCGGACGAAATCCCCGCGCTGCGCAAGGAGCTCAACGCCCGTGTGGCCATCGCCGCCGGGAAGACCGGCCGGCCCCACGGCGCGATCCACACGGAGGTGCGCAAAGCCTGCGGCGGGCCGCCCACCGCGCTGTGCAACGCCGAGCAGCTGCGCGAGCGCATCGCCTTCCTGCGAGACTGGTAGCCCCACCGGTAGGGTGGCGTGCACCGCAATGAAACGAAAGGAATTGTGATGAGCACCCCTTACAACGGCCAGAACCCGAACGGTCAAAATCCGAACGGCCAGAACCCGTACGGTGAAAACCCCTACGGTGGCGGCCAGTACGGCACCAACCCTGCTGGCGGCCACCCGGAGGGCGTTTCCAACTATGGCGACTACACCGCCCCCGAGCAGCTGCAGCCGGACTACACCCGCGGCGAGCCTGGCCACGCCGGTTACGGCATGGCCGGCAGCAACTACAACCAGCCGCCGACGTCGTACGGCTACGAGGCAGCACCGCCCCAGCAGAACAACGGTGTCGCCCTCGCAGCGATGATCCTGGGCATCCTGTCCTTGCTGGGCCTGCTCTTCCTTTTCCCGGGCCTCATCCTCGGCGTGATTGCGCTGATCCTGGGCATCGTCGGCGTGAAGAAGGCCAACTCCATCATCGGCCCGGGCTCCCGCAAGGGCATGGCGATCTCCGGCATCGTCATGGGTGCCATCGCCACCATCCTGTCCGCGCTGATGCTCATCTTCGGCATCTCTGTGGCGAAGCAGCTGCTGGACGACGGAGTCATGGAGGCGTGCGAGCAGTTCCAGGGCGATAACGAGCAGTACCAGTCCTGCATCGAGGACGAGATTGAAAAGAGCCTGAACAACTAAGCACTTTGCTTTTCGACGGCTAACGCCCCGACCACGAGCGGTCGGGGCGTTTACGCGTTTCGGGCCAAAACCAGGCTGTTAGTCCAGGTAGTCGCGCAGCACCTGCGAACGGGACGGGTGGCGCAGCTTCGACATGGTCTTGGACTCGATCTGGCGGATGCGCTCTCGAGTCACGCCGTAAACCTGGCCGATCTCGTCGAGGGTGCGCGGCATGCCGTCGGTAAGCCCGAAGCGCAGGCGCACAACGCCTGCCTCGCGCTCGGACAGGGTGTGCAGCACGTCCTGCAATTGGTCCTGCAGCAGGGTGAAGGACACCGCGTCCACCGCCACGACAGCCTCGGAGTCCTCGATGAAGTCGCCGAGCTGGCTGTCGCCCTCGTCGCCGATGGTCTGGTCGAGGGAGATCGGCTCGCGGGCGTACTGCTGGATCTCGAGGACCTTCTCCTCGGTAATGTCCATTTCCTTCGCCAGCTCAAGCGGCGTGGGCTCGCGTCCGAGATCCTGCAGCAGCTCGCGCTGGATACGGCCGAGCTTGTTGATGACCTCGACCATGTGCACCGGGATACGGATGGTGCGCGCCTGGTCCGCCATCGCACGGGTGATGGCCTGGCGGATCCACCAGGTGGCGTAGGTGGAGAACTTGTAGCCCTTGGAGTAGTCGAACTTCTCTACGGCACGGATCAGACCCAGGTTGCCCTCCTGGATCAGGTCCAAGAAAGCCATGCCGCGGCCGGTGTAGCGCTTCGCAAGGGAGACCACCAGACGAAGGTTCGCCTCCAGCAGGTGGTTCTTCGCCTTCCGGCCGTCGCGCGCCACTGCGCGCAGATCGCGCTTCACCGCCGGGGTGAGCTTGGCGTCCTTGTCGCCCTCCGCGGCGGCGCGCGCCATCTCGTCGAGGCGGTACTGCGCGTACAGCCCAGCCTCGATGCGCTTGGCCAGGGACACCTCCTGCTCAGCATCGAGCAGGGCAACCTTGCCGATCTGCTTGAGGTAGGCGCGCACCGAGTCGGCCGAGGCGGTCAGCTGCGCATCCTTGCGCGCCTGGCGCAGCGCGGCAGATTCCTCGATGTCCCAGACAGAGGAGCCCTCGTCCTCGTCTTCTTCGTCCTCGTCATCGTCGCCGTCTTCGCCGAGGTCGTCGTCATCCTCGCTGTCGTCGCCGAGAGCACCGTCGATATCCTCGTCGAAGGCATCGTCATCGTCGCCGATCTCCGCATCGTAATCCGCGTCATCGCGGTCGGAATCCTGATCGTCCAATTCGTCCGCGCCGCCGGTGACGGACTGAAGCTCGTCGTCCAGCTCGTCGGCATCGCCCGCGGCGCTTTTCGCGGCCTTGGTCGCCTTCTTTGCTGTGGCTTTCTTCGCCGTCGTCTTCTTGGCAGTTTTCTTGGCAGACTTTTTTGCGGTCTTCTTCGCAGTCTTCTTAGCTGCCTTCTTCACCGTCTTTTTGGCGGTCTTCTTCGCGGTTTTCTTCGCAGCTTTCTTGGCTGTCTTTTTCGCGCTGGACTTGGCAACGCTGCCTGCGCCGCCGTCGGACGAAACCGCAGTCACGTCGTCGGCACTGTTGCTTGAAGCTTGGCTGGCTACCACGTACGCCCTTTCGAGTCAATCGGACCTTACCACTGGCAATCCAGGGTACGTATGCGTCCCGAAATTTTCAGAACGCCAATATTAACAGTCGTCCGAGCGGAGTATTCCTTCCCCCGCGGACTGACCGTTTAACGGCAACCACCGTACAACAACCTTCAGGCTGGTCTACGGTGCGACATGGTTCTGGGCGGCCATCGCTGCCCCCACGATTCCTGCACGGTTGCGCAACGCTGCTGGAACAACCGGGGTGTCCACCGTGAGCAATGGGACCCACTTTTCGGAATGGCGGGAAATCCCGCCGCCGACGATGAACGCGGCCGGGTTGAACAACCGGTCGTACTCGTGGAGCACCTTATCCACACGTTTGGCCCACTTCTTGTAGCTCAACTCCTCCCGGTCTTTTGCCGCGGAGGAGGCGAGGTGCTCTGCCTCGGTGCCGTCGATAAGCATGTGCCCGAGTTCGGTGTTGGGGAACACCGTGCCGTCCATGAGAAACGCCGACCCGATGCCGGTGCCGAAGGTGAGGAAGATGACTGCCCCCTTGCGGGCGGCCTCATCGCCGAAGGCCACCTCGGCGATGCCGGCCGCGTCCGCGTCGTTGAGCACAGAGACGGCATCGCGGCCCAGCGCTTGGGTGAACAGGTCGTGCACATTGGTGCCCACCCACGATTCATCGATGTTGGCAGCGGTGCGCGCGACCTGCTGCGTCACCACGGAGGGGAGGGTGACCCCGACGGGGCCGTCCCAATCGCACTGCCGGACAATTTGCGCGACCACTTCGGCCACCGCTTCCGGCGTTGCCGGCTGCGGCGTAGCAATCTTCACGCGTTCGCTCACGAATTCGCCGGTGCGCAGATCCACTACGGCCCCCTTCACGCCGGAGCCGCCCACATCAACGCCGAAACCTAGGGCCTGTTCTGTCATGCAGTGAAGTGTACAAACGTCACGGCAGTTCCGCCTTGCTACTGCGCATCGCGACTGAAGTTTTCTGCTTCTGAGCAGGAAAGATGACAGGGCTATGTGTTTGACCTAGTATTCCGCTCAAATAACGACATTCAGGCCCCTCCCGGGGCGACCACGCTGAGCTGGAGGACACACACCATGGCCACCGATTACGACGCGCCTCGCCGCCGCATGGACGACGAGATTGAGACCGATTCCTTGGAAGGTCTCAAGGCTGCTGAAGTAGCTGGCAGCAGCATGGACGACGATGGCGAGATCGTGGAACCGGTGGAGCCTCCGACCCAGGACCTCTCCGGCGAAGAACTCAACGTCGAGGTCAAGCCGCGCCAGGACGACGAGTTCACCTGCGCGTCCTGCTTCCTCGTACAGAAGAACAAGCGCCTCGCCTACACCGAGGAAGACGGTTCCAAGATCTGCCTCGACTGCGAGTAGGCAGCTGCTTATCGACGGCTAAAGGGCGGCCCCATCCCGACAGATGGCGCCGCCCTTTGTTGTCTGCTGTGACGCTCCGGGCTACCCGGCGGTAGTGCCTGGCGCGAAGGCCGCCAGCACCGCTTCGGGGTTCTTCGAGGAGACCAGCCAGTACGGGGTGGGGTCCTCCGGGTCGTCCAAGACGATCAGCACGTGTTCGCTGACCCAGGGGCGCGAGACCAAATACGCCGCCGGATCCAGCTGGCGCCCCAACGCATTCTGGCGGGCGGAACCCGGCACCACCATCGAGCGTGAAACTACTGTGTTGGGCAGGTTCGCGTCGTCGACGAGCAGCCAGCGCGTGCCGTCCGGATCCTGTTCAACGGAGACTGTGGTGCGCGACAGCCAGAACAAAAACCACGCGAACAGGGCAGTGAACAGCACTAGCGGAACTGCGAACCACCACACGTTGCGGTTGAGGCCCAACTGCCCGGCGAGCAGCAGAGCGAGCCCGGCGAGGGCAGCCCACCAATACCAAGGCACCCACTGGCGCTCCGTGTACAACACCTTTGCCTGAGGTGCCGTCGCAGCCGGTGCTGCATTCTCGGAGCCGGGGTTTGAAGGGGTCGAAGCGGTCTCACTCACGCATTCCACAATAGGCGGGGCAAACGCAGGGACATACTTGCGCGGCAGCAACGGGGGAGCCCGGCGCAGTGCCCCGACGAAGTAGCGCTGCCGGAGCGGCACTGACGTAGTGTGGGGCGGGTGGAGAATCAAAACAGCACGTACAGCACCTACGGTGGCGATCCGCTCCCGCCGATTCCAGTCAAGCGCCTTGATCCGGAGCTGCCAATGCCGATGCGGGCACATCCGGAGGACGCCGGCGCGGACCTGTATTCCACAGAAGATCTGGTGTTGCAGCCGGGGGAGCGGGCGCTGGTGGCCACCGGTGTGGCAATCGCGCTGCCGGTGGGAACGGTCGGCCTGATCCACCCGCGCTCCGGCATGGCCGCCAAGCACGGGTTGAGCATCGTCAACACGCCCGGCACGATCGACGCGGGCTACCGCGGAGAGTTGAAGGTCTGCCTGCTCAACACCGACCGATCCCAGCCGATCGAGATCACCCGCGGCATGCGGATCGCGCAGCTGGTGATTCAGCGCGTGGAATTGGTGGATTTCACCGAGGTTGAGGCGCTGGACGAAACACAGCGCGGCGCGGGCGGGTACGGCTCGACCGGCACGCACTAGCACGGGCTACAGTCAGTAACCGCAAACACAAGAATTACACTCAACTGCGACCACCAATTTAGGGAGTGACCACCGATGGCATTTTGGCCGTTTGGCAAGAAAAAGAAGAAGCAGAAGCAGGAGAATCCTGTAGCGTCCTCGCCGCTCGAGCCGAAGCAGGACCAGCCCGCGGCCGAGCCTGAGGCGGCGCCGAAGATCGAGGCGGCTGAGGAAGCTGCGCCCGCTGAACAGCCCGTCGACAAGCCCGTTGAAAAGCCGGAAGCTGCCCCCGCGTCCGCACCTGTCGCTTCCGCCGCAGCTGGTGTGGAGGCGCTGACGGACTACGACCCGGTCGGCGGCTCCACCGGCCCGTTCGACGGCGACAACGTGGACATCGAGGACTTCGACTTCTCGGACTTTTCCAACGTCACCCTGAACCTCGGTTCCATCCGCGTCCCGCTGCCGAAGGAATCCCAGGTGCAGGTGGAGATGGGCGAACAGGGCCCCAAGATGGTCCACGTAGTCACCCGCTACGGCCGCATCACCCCGGTGGCATTCGCCGCGCCGCGCACCGGCGGCCTGTGGGAGGAATCCTCGGAGGAGATCATCGCGGGCATGCGCGCCGAAGGCATGCCGGTGGAGATCCAGCAGGGCCCGTGGGGCCAGGAGATCGTGGGCACCGGCACAAACGGCGTCATCCGCATTATCGGTGTGGAGGGCCCGCGCTGGCTCTACCGCGTGACCTTGGCAGCACCGACCGGGTCTGAAGACCAGCTCGCTGAGATCGGCCGCGAGACCATCGCGCGCTCCTTCGTCTACCGCGGCGAGGACCCGATTTTGGCCGGCAACTCCCTGCAGGTAGTCCTTCCTGCGCAGCTGGCGCAGCAGGTGCAGGCAGCGGCTGAGGCCAAGGCGCGTCAGGGTCAGGCGTCCGCGCAGGCTCCGGCGGAGGGTAACCCGAACGCCCTGAGCGACGCGCTGAAGCAAATCATCGCCCAAAACGCGGAGAACCAGAAGCAGCTGCAGGAGCTGCGCGAGCGCCGCGCAGCCGGCGGCAGCACGAAGGCAGGCGGCGACACCCCGTCTGCTGCCGAGTAAGTGGCGGAGCTTCAGCACGGCACCGGCTCGCCCGCTCTCGCGGTCGGGGAGCCGGTGCGCTTGCATGTCCGGGCCATGGCTCACGGCGGTGAAGGCATTGCCGACGCGCCCGACGGCCGCGTGGTGTTCGTCCGCGGCGCAATCCCCGACGACACGGTGGAGGCGACGCTGACGAAGGTGAAGAAGCGTTGGGCCCGCGCGGAGACCACCGCTGTACTTGAGCCGTCGCCGCACCGAGTCGATCCCACCTGCCCCGCGGCGGCCGCAGGCGCGGGGTGCTGCGACTTTTCCCATATCGAGGCAGATGCGCAGCTGGAGTTCAAGCGCGAGGTGCTGCTTGGACAACTTGGAGCGCTTTCTTCCCGCTTCGGGGTGCTTGACGCGCTCGACCTTGGTGCAGTGGAGGCGGTCCAGCTCCAGCCGGTCACCGGGTGGCGCACCCGCGTCCGGCTTGGCGTGGACAGCCAGGGCAACGCCGGCATGCGGCGGGCGCGTTCCACCGACGTTGTCGCAGGAGTGACGTGCACCCAGCCGGTGCCGGGCTTGCTTGACGGCATCGTGGGCGAACAGGCCGAGAAGTTCACCCCCGGCGCCGAGCTTGTCGTTGCGGTTGATGCCGACGGCACCCGCCACGTAGTGGAGACCCAGGCTGCGCAACGCGGCCGCCGCGTGGAGCGCGTCGAGCGCGTGCTTGAAGGTCCAGGTGAGCTGGTGGAGCGCGTGCGCGGGTTCGACTTCGTCTTTCCACCAACTGCGTTTTGGCAGGCGCACCTGCGCGCCCCTGAGGCGTACTCGGACGTGATCGCGCAGTGGGGTGCGGGGGAGTACACCAACCGCGTGGGCTGGGACCTCTATGGCGGTGTCGGCGCGTTCGTGCCGTCGATGAGCGAGGCGCTCGGCGGCGGCCGAATCGAGTCGGTGGACTACTCCAGCGCAGCAACCTCCCGCCGCCAGCAGGTCGCGGACGCCTGCGATGTGCGCGTCCACCACGGCGAGGCGGCGGCGGTCGTGGGCGAGCTGGAGCGACCGCCGGGTTTGGTTGTGCTGGACCCGCCGCGCGCAGGCGCGGGCGCGGAGGTGGTCCGTGCAATTGCGCTGGCGGCACCCGAGCGCATCATCCACGTCGGCTGCGACCCGGCCACATTCGCTCGCGACCTGGCGGGTTTTGGCGAACACGGCTACGCGGTGAAGCAGATGAAGCTTATCGACGCATTCCCGAACACCCACCACTTCGAAGTGATCGCGGTGCTTGAAGCGGTGTAGCGGGACGAGAATTCGTCTAAAAGCCAGCGTGTAAACTAGCGTGAACGAAACGGCAGCTGCGCCCATTCGGGGCGCGCCCGATACGGCGAAGGAGTACGACAGGACTGTGGCACTGCTCGAGCATATTGCGACGCCAGCGGATGTCCGCAAGCTTTCTCCTGCGCAGCTCGATGATCTTGCGGATGAGATCCGTCAGATGCTGATCCAGAAGGTCTCCGCCACCGGCGGGCACCTCGGCCCAAACCTGGGTGTTGTGGAGATGACCATTGCGCTGCACTACATCTTCGATTCACCGAACGACCCGATTATTTGGGACACGTCCCACCAGTCGTACGTGCACAAGATCCTCACTGGGCGCGGCGGGCAGTTCGACACGCTGCGCAAGAAGGGCGGGCTTTCCGGCTACACCGCGCGCGCGGAGTCGGAGCACGATTGGACCGAGTCTTCGCACGCCAGCGCGTCGCTGTCCTACGCGGACGGCCTTGCAAAGGCGAAGGCGTTGATGGGACGGGACGGCGACAACGTTGTCGCCGTTGTGGGTGACGGCGCGCTGACCGGCGGCATGTGCTGGGAGGCGCTGAACAACATCGCGGCGGCCAACCGCAATGTCGTCATCGTGGTCAACGACAACGGCCGGTCCTACTCGCCGACCATCGGCGGGTTCGCCAACAACCTGACCAAGCTGCGCGACCAGCTTGCGGCGCTTCGCATGCAGCCGGCGTACGACGAAGTGATGGAGTCCGGCAAGAAGACGCTGAAGTCCATGGGCTGGGTGGGCGAGCGCACCTTTGACGCGCTGCACGCGCTCAAAGAGGGCGTGAAGTACCAGGTGCTGCCCACCGAAATGTTCCCGGAGCTGGGCATGAAGTACGTCGGCCCGGTGGAAGGGCACGACATTAAGAGCCTGCTCAACGCGTTCAAGTACGCCAAGCGCTACGAGGGCCCGCTGATCGTGCACGTTGTCACTGAGAAGGGCCACGGGTTCGCGCCGGCCGTGAACAACGTGGCGGACCAGATGCACTCCACGGGTGTGATTGACCCGGTGACTGGACGGTCTCTCGCCTCCTCTGAGCCGGGCTGGACCTCCGTGTTCACCAAGGAGTTGCTGCGCGCCGGCCATGAGCGAGACGACATTGTGGCCATTACCGCGGCGATGGCGGGCCCGACCGGCCTGCAGCCTTTTGCGGAGCAGTTCCCGGACCGCTTCTTCGACGTCGGTATCGCGGAGCAGCACGCCGTCGCATCCGCCTCCGGCATGGCCCTCGGCGGCCTGCACCCAGTCGTTGCGGTGTACTCGACGTTTTTGAACCGGGCGTTCGACCAGCTGCTGATGGATGTGGGGCTGATTAACCAGCCTGTGACGCTGGTGCTCGACCGCGCGGGTGTGACCGGGTCTGACGGCGCCAGCCACAACGGTGTCTGGGATATGGCAATCGCCTCCATTGTGCCGGGCATCCGCATCGCGGCGCCGCGCGACGCCGCCCGATTGCGGGAGGAGTTCTCCGAGGCAATCGCTGTCGATGACGGCCCGACGGTCGTCCGCTTCCCAAAGGGCGCTGTCGGCGCAGATATTGACGCGTTGGAGCGACTTTCCGGCGGCACGGACGTGCTGTCGCGCCTCGACGGAGAGGGCACCGAGGACGACATCGACGTGCTCATCGTCGCTGTCGGTGCGTTTGCGAAGTACGGCCTCGAGGTCGCAGAAGCGGTGCTTGCCGACGGCATCCGGGCAACCGTGGTTGACCCGCGCTGGGTCATCCCCGTCTCCTCGGACGTGCTGGAATTGGCTGCGGAAGCTGACCTGGTGGTGGTGTACGAAGACGGCGTGGTCCGCGGCGGCGTGGGATCCGCTGTTGCCGAGGCGCTCGCGGCTGCGGAAGTGGATACCCCGGTGCGGCAGCTCGCATTCCCGGACATCTTCCCGTTGCACGCTTCGCGTGGCGAGATCCTGCAGGAGTACGGCCTTGATCCCGCCTCCGCTGCAGCGCAGGTGCGCGAGTGGGCGGCCAGCCTGGCGGATCCCGAAAATTAGGTCAGCGCTAGACCAGTTCGAGCATCTCTGCGTGGGCTGCGGCCAAAATTGGCGCCGTAAGTTCCACCTGCCACGGCCGTGCCCCCGCCTTCTTTAGGGCCGAGGCTGCTTGGTGGGTGTCCCAAGCCGGCCCGTTGTCAGGTGCGTTCCACACCGTCTCGCGCAAAATTGCCGGTGTGAGCAAAATGTCGGGGCGAATGTCCAAGTCTTCTGCGCTGGCGGCGATGTCTTCGCGGCACAGCTGCAGCATTTGCCACGATTCTGGGTAGTGGCGCTCCCACCCGGACTTCGATGGCGTGCCGTTTGCGCGCGGGTCTTTGCGACGCGGCCACGTGGCGGGGTCAGCCGCCAGTGCGCGTTCCACCACGCCGAGCCAGCGCCGAACCTCCCGGGAGGGCATTCCCTTCCCTCCGACGGCCCGTGCCAGGCCGCGGGGTGAATCCGGCTCAGCGAGGGCGATATCGAGCAGCGCCCGGTTGGGCAGCAGGCGCCCTGGAGCGATGTCCCGCTGTTCGCTGATTTCCTCGCGTGCGTGCCATAGTTCGCGCGCCACTTGGAGGCCGGATTGGTCGCGCAGGGAGGAGATGCCCTTCATGTCGCGCCATGACTTCACAGGGCGCGGGGTAAGCGAGTAGACGGAGATGAGGTGCGCGAACTCCTCGAAGGCCCAGCGGAGTTTGCCTTCGGCGTCCAGCACCTCGGTGAGGGCCTCAGCGAGCTCGTTGAGGTACTCCACATCCAGCGCGGCGTAGTCCTGCCACGATTTGGGAAGCGGCGTGCGGGACCAATCCTCGTGCCCGTGGCCTTTCTCCAGTTCAACTCCGACGAAACGCTCGACCATCGCGGCGAGGTTCGGCCGGTCGTAGCCGACTAGGCGCGACGCGAGCTCAGTATCGAAAAGCACGCCGGGGTGGAGCCCGAGCAGCGCCAGGCTGCGCAGGTCTTCGCTCGCGGCGTGGATGATCCACTCCTGGCCGCCGAGCACAGGGGCGAAGATCTCGCGGACCTCGTCTCGGTGGCCTTCGGGGGCGATGAGGAACGTTCCCGCGCCTCGGCGCGCTACTTGCACGAGAAATGCGCGGTCGCCGTAGCGGAATGAGGAGGCGCGTTCGGTATCCACGGCGAACGGGCCGCGACCGTGCGCGAGTGCGCCCGCCGCCTCATGGAAGGCGGCGGGCGTGTCTACAAGGCGGTAGTCCAGCCGGGCACTCATCAAGAAAAGATATTAGCGCGAGCTGAGCTGGGCCACACCTTCCGGCGGTAAACCTGCCACGTGGGCGAGCACCTTGGAAAAAGCTTCCACGTGGTGCTGGAGGTCGGTGCCCTCCGCGGTCCAGGAGGCGCGCATCTCCAGCTGGTAGGCGCGCGGCGGCCCGCCGATCTCGCCGAACCGCACCGAAGCGGTCGAGGTCACCGTGCCACCGAGGTTGGTGTGGCGTGCACCGGTTTCTGCGAGCGACTCGTTGAGCCACTGCCAGGCCACGTCAGGCAGAAGCGGGTCGGAGGCCACGGCGTCGTCCATGTCGGCCTGAATGTAGGCCACCAGACGCATGGTGCCTTCCCACGCCTCTTCAGCGGCGGGGGAGTGCAGCAGGATTAGGCGTCCGAACGCGTCGCCTTCAGAGTCCACCGGGACGTTTTCCTCGTCAGCGTGCGCGACTTCGAGGCCAACGGCGTGGCTGAACGGCGCGGGGCGCTGTGGCGGGCGGATGGTGCCCAGGGTGATCTCTGGGCGCAGGCGCGCCGCGTGCATGGATTCGACGGCCGCGCTGAACTCTGCGGGCCAGGAATCGCTGTTGCCGTGGTCGTCCCTGTTGCTGCCCGCGCCGCCGGCGGACATGGGGGAGGTGGTGTCCGGTTTCATCACAGGGTCAAACGTATCCAGCAACCGGCGCCGTTGGGGGAGGCGCGCCGTGAGCGGCAGAACCTACGGCGTAGAATGTTCTCCGACTTTTGTTTGATCTGCCTTGCGGCAGGAAAGGGGCAAGACATGGCCAAGCTCGACTTTGACAAACTCAACGCCACGCAGCGGTTTTTGCAGTTTGCGGTGTTCCGCGCAGTTCCTGGTGCTCTTGGCGCCGAGCGCAGCGAGCTTATCGACGAAGCTCGCGCCTTTTTCACCAACCTTGAGCAGGAAGGCGTGGTCACTGTCCGCGGCATCTACGACAACACCGGGATCCGCGCCGACGCCGACTTCATGATTTGGTGGCACGCCGAGGAGTTCGAGCACCTGCAGAAGGCGCTCGCGGACTTCCGCCGCGAAACCGCGTTCGGGCAGAAGGTGGAGCTGAGCTGGATCGGCAACGGTCTGCACCGCCCTGCGGAGTTCAACAAGTCCCACCTCCCCAGCTTCATCATGGGCGAGGAGCCGGGGGACTGGATCACGGTCTACCCGTTCGTGCGCTCATACGACTGGTACGTGATGGACCCGCAGGAGCGCCGCCGCATCCTCGCGGAGCACGGCATGGCGGCCCGCGATTTCGCGGATGTGCGCGCCAACACCGTCGAGGCCTTCACGCTCGGCGATTACGAGTGGATGCTCGCCTTCGAGGCGCCGACGCTCGAGCGCATCGAGGCGTTGATGAAGACCATGCGCTACACCGAGGCCCGCCTGCACGTCCGCGAGGAGATCCCGTTCCAGACGGGCCGCCGTGTCGGCGACATCGGCGAAATTATTTCGGTGCTGCCCTAGGCGTGGGTAGACCGAAGGTGGCGTCGTAAAGCAATTGCTTTGACGGCGCCTTTTCTATGCTTCGTCGAGCGTCAGCGAGATCGAGTTGATGCAGTAGCGCAGGTCGGTGGGGGTGTCGAAACCCTCGCCGGCGAACACGTGGCCCAGGTGGGAGTGACAGTTCGCGCACAGCACCTCAGTGCGCACCATGCCGAGGGAGGTGTCCTCGCGCTCGATGATGGCGTCGCCCGCCAGCGGGGAGAAGAACGCGGGCCAGCCGCAGTGGGCGTCAAACTTCTCAGTGGAGCGGAACAGCTCAGCGCCGCACGCGCGGCAGCGGTACACACCCTCGGTGGTGGTGTCCGTGTACTCGCCGATGCCCGGACGCTCGGTGCCAGCCTCCCGCAGGACGTGGTACTCCTCGGCCGTGAGCTTCTCGCGCCACTGCGCGTCGGTAAAGTCCTTGAAATCCGTCATCGCCGAATCCTTTCCGTCGGAGTGCGCCGCAAGGTTGGCCTCAACAATACCCACGCCGCACACGCGACAATAAACACGGCCCACCCGGCAGTGGGCAAGAAGGTGTTGAGCCAGCTGCCGGTCAACGGGTGCAGTGGGCTGGACCAATTCAAGGGGGACAGGCACAGCGCGGCGCCGAGCCAAGCGGGCCAGCTGCGCAGCGGGCTGTCCGGGTGGAAGACCGTAAACAGGGCGGGAAACAGCATCATGGAGTAGTACGCCTGGCCCAGGGAGGACAACAGGCACACTCCCGCGAGCAGCACCCCGGAGCCAACGGCCAGATACAGCAGCTCCTGGCTGTGGCGCACACGCACAAGACCGAGCACCGCTCCGGCGACCGCAGCGGCGAGGAGGAGGAACAGCAGCGCATGGGCCCAGCGGGGCATGCCGAAATAGACGGCGAAACCGGACAGGGAAGAGTTGGCATAGTCGCGCGTGACCTTCAGATACGGCACCACCACGTCGAGGTAGTCGCGGGCGCCGGGCGTGAACGGCCACGCGATGAGGTTCATCACCACCGGGACGCCGATAGCGCCGAGCGCGGGGCGCCAGCGCAGCTGCAGCAGCGGCAGCACCAGCAGCGGAGCGAACATCGGCTTGACCAAGATAGCCAACCCCAGTACCACACCGGCGGCGATGTCGCGGCGGGCAAGCAAGAGCGCGATAAAGGCCACCAGCGCGAGCAGGAGTATGCCGTTGATGTTGGAAAACACCAGCGTGTTGGTCACGGCTTCGGTGCAAAACGCCAGCGCAACGGCGACGGGAAACGTCGGCCCGGAAAGCGGGCGGCCTGCAAGCTTGGTCAGCCACGCTAAAGCGGCGATGATGCACGCGGCGTTGACGGCGATGAACAGCGGACGGGCCAGGTTTATGTCGGAAATCAGCCCCAGCGGCGACAGCAGCAGGGTCGCGCCCGGGTTGTACAGGTAGTGCGGATTGACGTGGCTGTAGACCTCGTTGTACACGGGGACGCGTTCCACAAAACGGCGCGCTGCGGACCACACGGTGGTGAAGTCGTCCGTCACCGAGCCCGCGCGCGCGAGGATGAACAGCCGGTGGAGCACCAGAAGCACCGCGACAGGCCAGGCGGCAGCGGCGATCGCGGGCGCGAGGCCCGCGCGCTCGTCGGCGGGCTGGGCCTGCACTGCAGTCGAACCCGGTGCAGGCTCTTCGGGGGCGCTTCGAGGCGGTGGGGTAGCAATCACGCGCCTAACCGTACCTGCCACGGTGCGGCTACCCTTCGCGCACGCTCCGGTAGCGCAGGAAGAGCACGGAGTCGCTTGTGGCGTGCGCCGCCTCGAGGATGAAAGCGTGGTCTGAAGGTGTGTCTGCTTCACCGAACAGGCGTAGTTCAGACGGCTGCACCGCGCGCGGGCTGACGGTGTAGTGGAATACATCTACTTCGCTGGCACCGATGAGTTGGGTGTTTAAGCTGGGGCCGCCCTCGCAGACGATGCGGGCGAACCCCCGAGCGTGCAGTGCGGCCACGACTGCGGAGACGTCTTCGCCCTCCACGGGCACAATCACGCCACCCGCCTGCTCGATCTCCCGCGCGCGTTCAGACACCTCCGTATCGCCCAGAACGCTTGCGGGTACAGCGAACAACGGCGGCGTACGTGTGTCCGTAAACAGCTGCGTTGCAGTGTCGAACTTCAGGCTCTTGGTCACCACGACAATCGGCGGAACTTCCGCTTGTCCCCGTCCGCGCCGAGCCTCGCGCTGCTGTGCGGTGGTACGCACGCCGAAGTAGTTCTCTTTGCGCGCGGTCTCGGCACCGACGAGCACCGCATCTGACCAGATGCGCAGTGCGTTCAGCAGCGCGAAATCGGTGTCGTTGCCCAAGCCGGAAGAAGTTCCCTTGCTTGCGGCAGCTCCGGTCAGCGCCGCGATTCCCATAAGGCGAGTCTCTCGCGTTCCGGGCGGCTTAACCGGACCGATGAGAAGTTCCGGATCAAGGGATTGAGGTCGCTCGTTCATTACACTTGCTTCCAGTCTGTTGAAGGGGATGTTGTGCAACCTACCGGAAACCATTTTGACCTCGACGCGGCAGCCGTCGCTGCACGGAATGGCTGGATTGCGGACTCGGAAGCATCCGAGTTCTATTCGCTCCTGTTCGACCGCTCGGATACAAGCCACTGGAAAGACAACCTCGCGGCATCCGCGCAGGCCGCGTTCGCGTCGACTGCGGACAGAGCAACTGAGATGGTCTGGTTCGAGCCGTTCTTGAATATGGTCACCGACGTTTGTTGGCAAGCCCGGGAGCGGGGACTTGGGGCGCACGAGCCGCAGCGCGTACGTCGACACCGCAGTGTGGAGCAACCGCGCCTGCTGTATTTGGCAACTGCGCTGATTGAGCTGCAGCTGTACAGGTTCGACTTCAACTACGACGGCATTTTTGAAGTGCTCAGCCGCGCAGACGACGCTCCACTGCAGGTCGGTCCGTACGACCTCAACGGCATCTACCTCACGTTTGCGCAACTTAGCGCCGGCAAGCGGATTGTCCCGTCCGAGCTCTTTTCCTCCATCGGCCTAGACCCGGAAAGTCCGACGAACCTCTCGCGGCACCTGGACCGTGTGCCGGTCAAGCTTCGCCACCTCCTGCTGCACGGCCTGTGGCTGTTTCCGTTCCGCTTCTACGGGGTGGAGATGCTGATTCTGGCTGAATCCCTGGTCAAGTCGGACCCCAAGGACGGCAACGCGTACTACCGGATGGGGGAGGCCTACCGCAGAATCGCCGCGGCAACGCAGTGGGATTTCGAAACTGGGCCGACCGCGACCCAAGCGCTCGAACTGGAGCAGACACTCAGAGCCGACCCGACGCTGTTGGAAGACCAGAACTACTGCTACCGGCGCGCCGTGGAATCCCTCGACATGGCAATCCGGGTACTGGACCCGCAACAGCTTGCCCGGCACGAGGAGTACAAGAACTACCGGCTGCTGGTCTCCACCGAGTGGCAGGTGCAAACGGCCATCCGCAGTGCCGTCGAGCGGCAGGTAGCTTCCGTGGACGAGAAAGTACAGGCACTGTCTCGCCAGCTCGAGTCAGAGTCGAACCAGCTGGTGTGGAAATCCGTGGAAGTGCTGTCCTTGTTCGCTGCACTGATGGGGTTATTGATCACCAACATCAGCGTGCTGGGCATCGACAGCATCTCCACTTTCGAACGCATCGGATTGATCGGCATGATGGCGTTCATCATGGTCGGTTTCTTCCTCTTGGTGCGCAACACCGTATTCCGGGTGCGCGAAGGCCGCGAGGGACCCAAAGAGGTCCGCACGAAGCCCCAGAAATTCTCGCTACGGCGCCCACGAAAGACAGCCGAGCTCCAGCAGCGGATCAGCGAGCTTGAGCGCGACATCGAGCGGATGAGAAACACCAACTATCAGCTGGCACCGTTCCTAGATAGCGCCTCCGGCGAGCAACGACGCACCGGTACGCAGCTTTCCGACGGCTACCGCGAAAGGACACCGTAGCTATGCACGACATCACTGGGGCAGCGCTCGAATACGTTGCAGACGAACAGCAGCTCAAGAAGGGGCCCTACGACATCTCGGACGCCGGCGAAGCGTCCGCCGCGATTGACCACTACCTCCGCGCACGCGTCACCGCCGCCGTCGCCCGCAACGCGGGGCGGCCCGTGCTCCAACTCTCCGGCGGCATCGATTCCATCCTGCTGGCCACCTACGTGGCCGAGGTCGCGCCGGGCACGTTGGCCGTGACCTACAGCCAGCACACGGAGGACCAGGAAGTGGGGAGGGCGGCAGCCGTCGCAAAGCAATGCGGCCTCGAGCACGTGATTGTTCGCCCCACCGACGAAGAGTTTGAGCGGCTTCTCGCGCGGGTCGTGCGGGCTCTCGAGTTCCCGGAGCCGTGGGAGATCTCGGCGGGTGCCGTGCTGAAGGCTATCGACGGCGCTTCGCACGACCACGGCGCCGAAGGCGTACTGCTTTCCGGAGCCGGGGCCGACGCGCTGTTCATGGGCGGGCACACGGTGGCTCCCGCGGCGGGGGAGAGCCTCGTGGACGCGTGGGATGCGGCGCTGCGGGCAAACGTCGCTAAGAGCTTCAAGCGCGAACGTTTTGTGCCGGACTTCTACGAGCGGCTCTTGGAGGATCCCGAGCGGCACGTCCAGATCTGGCAGACCCACGCGGCGGTTGAGCTCGCACAGCGCATCCACCCGTCGCTGGTGCAGCCCGATGATAGTGGCCACGACAAGTACATCTTCCGCAAGCTCGCGGTGGATCGGGGAGTGCCGGAAGAAGTGGCGTTCGCGCCGAAGAACCCGATGCAGGTGTCCTCCGGGCTCGTTGGCGCCATTGTGGATGCCGCCCGCCGCCAGCTTGCGCGCGACTTCGGGCAGCGCACGTACTCGTCGCCGCTGGACGAGCCGCTGGGTTTCACCGTTGCCCGGCTGTATCTGCAACGCTTGGAGGCAGGGGAGCGCGAATAGCAAAAAGGGGCCCACCGAGAGGGTGGACCCCTTTTTGTTGAAATGGAGCGGATGACGAGACTCGAACTCGCGACCCTCACCTTGGCAAGGTGATGCGCTACCAACTGCGCTACATCCGCATTGCTATTCAGTTGACGAGGGCGTAAACCCTCTGTGCGCGATACTGGGATCGAACCAGTGACCCCTACCGTGTCGAGGTAGTGCTCTACCGCTGAGCTAATCGCGCAAGGCTATTGCAGCTTGGAGGTGGATACGGGAATCGAACCCGTGTACACGGTTTTGCAGACCGTTGCCTAACCACTCGACCAATCCACCGTGGAGTTACCTCCGAAGTATTCGGCTTTAAACCCCGAAGTACTTGGAGCGGATGACGAGACTCGAACTCGCGACCCTCACCTTGGCAAGGTGATGCGCTACCAACTGCGCTACATCCGCATTGCTATTCAGTTGACGAGGGCGTAAACCCTCTGTGCGCGATACTGGGATCGAACCAGTGACCCCTACCGTGTCGAGGTAGTGCTCTACCGCTGAGCTAATCGCGCCCATGTTCCTCTGGGGAACTGGAGCGGATGACGAGACTCGAACTCGCGACCCTCACCTTGGCAAGGTGATGCGCTACCAACTGCGCTACATCCGCATGCGTTCCGCGCTGTCCGCGTTGAACGCGAGAACAAACCTTATCCGCATACCGCCCGCTGTTACAAATCGCCATGTCACGGCCATTTTGAGGGGGATAAGCGTGAATTACGTTGGTGCAATTTGGCCCGCGGTGCATTCGCTTGTCGACGCCCCCGCTGTCGGCAATCCCTGTTACCGCCAATGACCAGCCGATTCGGTACTTTCGGGTGCGGCGTGTAATCTCATTCCTCGTTCGGTCCTATGGCTCAGTGGAAGAGCGTTCCGTTCACACCGGAAAGGTCGCTGGTTCGATCCCAGCTAGGACCACAGAGAAAGCCCCAGGTTGGAAACAGCCTGGGGCGCTTTGCGTTTGCCCACTAAACGACGATATCGGCATTTGCGGGTCCGGCCCGTGGAAAAGCCCAGGTCGCGTCTCGGCCTCGACGGTAATCGCCGATATCGTCGTTTGGGTTGGGTTGCCCGGTTCATAGTTTTGGGGCGGGTGTGACGGGAACTAACGTGGATCTGGATACGACTAGTGCTCTTAGCGCCAGTCGGCGCGTTGGTTCTATTTGAGGAGGCACCATGCTCATCCCGGCAGCATTCACACGAGGTGGCGCGGTCGCTGCCGCAGCGGCCACTGCGACGTTGGTTGCGGCAGCTCCGGCTTTCGCACACGATTCCGTGATTGGCTCGGACCCTGAGGACAAAAGTGTGGTCAGCGAGTTCCCCGATGCTGTGACGCTCGAGTTTTCCGGGGAGATCCAGGACGGCTTCAACACTGTGGCGCTTTCCCGCGAGGTCAACGGGCAGTCCGAGGTTGTCTACTCGGGCGAGCCAGAGATCGACGGCCGGTTTGTCACCCTCGACCTTCCGGCAGACCTGGATGCGCAGGCGGGCGACTACAAGGTCGGCTACCAGATCGTGTCCTCCGACGGTCACTCGACGAAGGGGATGACCTCGTTCAGCTTCAACCCGTCTGGCGAGGCGACCGCGGACGCGAGCAAGGATCCGGTCGTTGACGCGGCAGACGGCATGAGCACCACCATGAAGGTGCTGCTCGCGCTGGCGGGCGTGCTGGTCGTCGCCGGTGCCGGCTTCGGTGCGCTGGCCAAGAGCCGCCGAATCTCCGAAGCCGACCCGGATACGCAGAAGTAGGCGATGCCCGTGAACAAGCGAATTGCCGCCCTCACCGCGGCGGCCGCTCTGGTGCTTGCCGGCTGCAGCGACGAAGCTGCCTCGGAGGATCCCACCGGCAATTCCGCGAGCACTGCCCCGGCCGCGGACCTGACGGGTAACGCGGTCACGTTGGAAAGCGGAGCTGTCCGGGCTAAAGCCGCGAAGGATGCCGCAGATGGCAGCGACATGACCTCTATCTTCGGCACCCTGCACAACAACACTGACAAAGACATCACTGTGGTGGGATTCACCACCTCGCTCGGCGAGGCGGACTACCAGATCCACGAGGTTGTCGACGGGATGATGCGTCAAAAGGACGGCGGTTTCGACATCCCCGCGGGCGGCACCCACGAGCTGGCACCGGGCGGCGACCACTTCATGGTGATGGGCTACGCGCCGGCCATCGAGGCAGGCGACACCATCGATGTGACCCTGCTGCTGGAAGGCGGCGCGACCGCGACCGTGTCCGATGTTGCCGTGCGCACCATGCTGTCTGGCGACGAAAGCTACGGCGACCTCGGCGAGCACGCCGACCACGCCGAGCATGCCGACCACGCTGAACACAAGCACTAGAGGAGGATGCGTCATGCCGGGTGTGAGCCGGCGGGGGTTTTTGGCGGGGACGGCTGGTGTGGCCGGGGTGGCGTCGACAGGCATGCTGCTTGCAGGGTGCGACAACGAGCCGAGCAACTCCGATCCGAACACCGAACCGCTGACGGAGGCATCCGTCGCCTTCGACGGCGCGCACCAGGCTGGCATCCAGACGCCGACGCAGGCGTCGCTCAACCTGGTCGGGTTCAACCTCAGGGATGGGGTGGACGCTGCGGGCGTCGTCAGGCTGATGCGCCTGTGGACGGAGGACGCCCGCGAGCTGACCGTCGGCCGCAACCCTCTGTCCAGCTTGGAGCCGGAGATGGTGCAGTGGCCCGCCAACCTCACCATCACCTGCGGGTTCGGCGAGCGCATCTTTGATCTTGCGGCGCCGGAAGCCAAGCCGAAGTGGCTGCACGACATCCCCGCGATGCCGCGCGAAGAGCTGCGGCCGGAATGGGGCCAGACCGATCTGGTGCTGCAGATCTGCTCCGACGACCCGGTGATGTGCGCCTGGGCGCTGCGCCACATGTCACGCGCCGGCATGGACTACGTGGAAACCGCCTGGCTGCAGCAGGGGTTCATGCACGCGTTCGGCTCCATCCCCAAAGGCCAGACGCCGCGCAACCTCTTCGGCCAGGTGGACGGCACGGTCAACCCGCGCACGGACGAGGAGTACGCCGAGCAGGTCTTCGCGGACGACGGCTCGTCGTCGCTCGTGGTGCGCCGCATCGCGATGGACCTCGACGACTGGGAGCGGCTGGACCGCACCTCCCGCGAGGTTGCAGTGGGGCGAAAGCTTTCCGACGGCGCTCCGCTGACCGGCGAAGACGAGTTCGATGCGCCGGACATGGAGGCGTTGGACGAATACGGGCTGCCCGTCATCGACAAGAACTCCCACATGGCGCGCGCCATGCCGCCTGCGGACCACCCGGAGCAGAAGTTCTTGCGCAGACCGTACAACTACTCGCTGCCGCCGGCGCCCGGCGAGCTGTCTGACGCAGGCCTGATCTTCTTGGCCTACCAACAGGACCCGGACGTGCAGTTCACGCCTGTGCTGCAACGACTGTTGGAGGTGGACCGGCTCAACGAGTGGACCACGCACATCGGGTCCGCTGTGTACTGGATCCCGCCGGGCACACGGGAGCCCGGTGGGGAGGCACGCGGCGACGCGTACTGGGGCGAAACAGTACTTTCGGGCACCCGGGGGTAGAATCCCTGGCGTCCGGCGCGCCACCTGCGCCGTCGGGAGAGAACGTAGAAGATGGGCGGCGTCCAGGTATGACGCAGCCCAGTGACGCGCAAAGGAGCGCACGACAGATATGTCTACCGAAGCAGCAGTCGAGTTCGCACCGTTCGAGGTTCCCGCCGGCACCGCCGTCGGCGCCGCCATGCGGGAGCTGAACCTGCCGAACAAAGGGGAGGACGCCGTCGTGTGCGTCCAGGACGA
The DNA here is from genome assembly GCF_013978595.1 of Corynebacterium haematomassiliense. Taxonomy (GTDB): domain Bacteria; phylum Actinomycetota; class Actinomycetes; order Mycobacteriales; family Mycobacteriaceae; genus Corynebacterium; species Corynebacterium lehmanniae. Next base: position 684,560 of record NZ_JACDTZ010000001.1, on the reverse strand, counting down.
AGCGGGCGAGCTGAAAGACCTCTCGCACGTCCCCGAGGCCACCGCGACGTTCACACCGGTGCCGGCAAACACTGAGCTCGGCCGCTCCGTGATCCGCCACTCCTGCGCCCACGTGCTCGCCCAGGCCGTGCAGGCCGAGTTTCCCGGCACCAAGCTGGGCATCGGTCCGGCCATCAACGACGGCTTCTACTACGACTTCGACGTTGCGGAGCCGTTCACGCCCGACGATCTGAAGACGCTGGAAAAGCGCATGAAGAAGATCATCAAGCAGGGCCAGAAGTTCGTCCGCGGCGTCTACGCCTCCGCGGAGGAGGCCGCGGAAGACCTCAAGGACGAGCCGTACAAGCTCGAGCTGATCAACGACAAGGGCAACGTCGACCCTGACTCCGACGAGGCCACCGAGGTCGGCGCCGGAGAGCTGACGCACTACGACAACGTCAACCCGCGTACGAACGAGGTGGAGTGGCACGACCTGTGCCGCGGCCCGCACGTGCCCACCACGAAGTACATCCCGGCGTTCGCGCTGACCCGCTCGTCCGCCGCCTATTGGCGCGGCGACCAGAACAACGCCGGCCTGCAGCGCGTCTACGGCACCGCTTGGGAGTCCAAGGAAAAGCTCGAAGAGTACATGACCATGCTCGAGGAGGCGGAAAAGCGCGACCACCGCCGCCTGGGCAACGAGCTGGACCTGTTCTCCTTCCCGGACGAGGTCGGTTCCGGCCTGCCGGTGTTCCACCCGGACGGCGGCATCGTGCGCATGACCATGGAGCAGCACTCGCGCGAGCGCCACGTCGCCGCCGGCTACTCCTTTGTCAACACCCCCCACGTGACCAAGGGCGACCTGTTTAAGAAGTCGGGCCACCTGGACTGGTACGCCGACGGCATGTTCCCGCCGATGAAGCTCGATGGCGAGGTCGACGAAGACGGCAACGTGACCAAGCAGCCGGTGGACTACTACACCAAGCCGATGAACTGCCCGATGCACAACCTCATCTTCGACTCGCGCGGGCGTTCTTACCGCGAGCTGCCGCTGCGCCTGTTCGAGTTCGGCACCGTCTACCGCTACGAGAAGTCCGGTGTGGTCCACGGCCTGACCCGCGCCCGCGGCTTCACGCAGGACGACGCCCACATTTACTGCACCGAGGAGCAGCTCGAAGAAGAGCTGACCAGCGTGCTGGAGTTCATCATCTCCCTGCTGCAGGACTACGGACTGGACGACTTCTACCTGGAGCTTTCCACCAAGGACCCGAACAAGTACATCGGCGACGACGAGATCTGGGAGCGCTCCACCAGCATCCTGGAATCCGTGGCGAAGAAGTCCGGCCTGGAGCTCGTTCCGGACCCGGCGGGCGCCGCGTTCTACGGCCCGAAGATTTCCGTGCAGGCGCGCGACGCCATCGGCCGCACCTGGCAGATGTCCACGGTGCAGCTGGACTTCAACCTGCCCGAGCGCTTCGACCTGACGTACACCGCCTCGGACGGCTCGAAGAAGCGCCCGGTGATGATCCACCGCGCACTCTTCGGCTCCATCGAGCGATTCTTCGGCGTGCTGCTCGAGCACTACGCCGGCGCTTTCCCGGCCTGGCTGGCGCCGCACCAGGTGGTGGGCATTCCGGTGGCCGACGCGTTTGCGGACCACCTCGACGGTGTCATCGGTGCTCTGCGCGAGCGCGGCATCCGCGCCGAGGTGGACCACTCGGACGACCGCATGCAGAAGAAGATCCGCACCCACACCACCTCCAAGGTGCCGTTCATGCTCCTCGCCGGCGAGCGCGACGTGGAGGCGAACGCGGTGAGCTTCCGCTTCCTCGACGGCAGCCAGATCAACGGCGTGCCGGTCGATCGCGCGGTCGAGCTGATCACGGACTGGATCACCGCCAAGCGCAACGACCAACCGAGCGAGGACACCGTTGCAGCCGGCAACTAACGGGGAGACCTACGTCGATACCGGCGTGGGCGACCCGGACCGACTTGCCCGTCTGTGGGCACCGTACCGCTCCAGCTACATCACCCAGATGCCGGCGGGGGAGGAGACGGGGGAGGCCGAAGGATCGTCGAGAAGCACAGGCGATCCCTTCCTCGACATCCCGGAGATGAGCGACGAGGACGGCCTGATCGTCGCGCGCGGGGAGACGGTGTACGCGGTGTGCAACCTGTACCCGTACAACGCCGGGCACCTGATGGTGGTGCCGTACCGCAAGGTCGCTGAGCTGGAAGAACTCACCGACGCGGAGACAGCCGAGCTGATGGCGTTTGCGAAGCATGCGGTGAAAACACTCAAGCGAGTGTCTAAGCCGGAGGCGATCAACGTCGGGCTCAACCTGGGCAAGGCCTCGGGCGGGTCGGTGGGCGACCACCTGCACCTGCACGTGGTGCCGCGCTGGGCGGGCGACGCGAACTTCATGACCGTCATCGGCGGCACCAAGGTGCTGCCGCAACTGCTGCGGGAAACACGGGCGCTGCTTGCCGAAGGCTGGCGCGAAGTCCACGAGATGGAAGCAGGTGAACGCGATGCTTAGCGTGCATGGACGCAAACCCGCCACTGTGGTGGTTGAGCCGGTGGCGAAGGGGCTGCTGAAGATCGGACTGACGCCGAACGCAACAACTGTTGCGGGCACCGTGCTGACCATGCTGACAGCGATGGTGCTCATCCCCACCGGCCACCTGGTGTGGGCGGCGGTGCTCAGCCTGCTCTTCGCCGCCTTCGACATGGTCGACGGCACGATGGCCAGACTGCGCGGCGGGGGCACCGCATTCGGCGCGACGCTAGACGCGAGCTGCGACAGGCTTACCGACGGCGCGCTGTTCGGCGCGATCGCGATGTGGCTGATCTACGTCGCGGACGCCGCGCCCGTCAACGTGGCGGTGTGCCTGGCGGTCATCGTGCTCTCGCAGACGATCAGCTACATCAAGGCGCGCGGCGAGGCCGGCGGGTTGAAGATCGTCGGCGGCCTGATCGAACGCCCTGAACGGTTGATCCTGGGCCTCGGCGGCATCGCGCTAGAAGGCTTCGGCGTGCCAAACGCCGTGGTGGTTTCGCTGTGGATCCTGCTGATCGGGTCCGTGATCACTGTGGTCCAGCGCCTGATGTTCGCCGGGCGCGACAGGGGAGCGGACGCGAAGATTGCGCCGCCGGCGGGAGCGTAAATGGCTTCCGTGCGGGAGCGAATTGTCGCCGCGGGCTACATCGCCGGCTGGATAATCGTCGGCGCGCTTCCGCAGCGACTGACCGCGCGGGCCGCGCAGTGGGCCGCTGACCGGGCCTCTGGCGACGGCGCGGGCATGGAGATGCTGCGGCGCAACCTCACCCGCGTGGTGGGGCCGGAAAACGTCACGCGGGAGTTGGTGCGCGACGCTACGCGCTCCTACGCGCGCTACTGGCTGGAGGCCTTCCGCCTGCCGCGAATGGTGGGCGACCCGGGGTTGAACGCTGCGCTTTCTGCCGGGGTGGTCGGCCGCGAACACCTCGACGCCGCCGTGGCGCGCGTCAAAGGCGTCGTGCTCACGCTGCCGCACACCGGCAACTGGGACATGGCGGGAACGTGGCTGGCTGAAAACTATGGAGGGTTCACCACCGTCGCCGAACGGCTCGAGCCCGAAGCGCTGTTTGACGCCTTCGTTAAGTTCCGGGAGTCGCTCGGCTTCGAGGTGGTGCCGCTGACAGGGGGCGAGCAGCCCCCGTTCGAGCGGCTGAAGGAAGTGCTGTTAGACGGCGGGATCGTGTGCCTGCTGGGGGAGCGGGACTTCTCGCGCCACGGGGTGCCGGTGACGTTCTTCGGCGAGGAAACGACTTTTCCGGCGGGCCCGGCCAAGCTAGCGCGGGACACCGGCGCGACGCTGCTTGTGGCCCACTCCTGGTTCACGGGCACGTGGCGCAATCCCGGCTGGGGCTTCAGTATCTCCGCCCCGGTGGAGGCGGCAACGCTCGAGGACACGGCGCAGCGGGTGGCCGACCAGTTTGCAGAAAACATCGCCGCCCATCCGACGGACTGGCATATGCTGCAGCCGTTATGGCCCTCAGACAGGCCGCAGCCGAGCCGTCGCAGGGAGCTGGAGCGGCGGTCGCGCGAGCATCCCAAACGGAGGAGGTAGCCGAGGTGCGGATTGGTCTGGTGTGCCCGTATTCCTTCAACGTGCCGGGCGGCGTTCAAGCCCACGTGCTTGACCTTGCCGCCCAGCTGCGCACAATGGGCCACCACACCGAGGTACTCGGACCGGCCTCCGACAGCGTCGACCTTCCGGAGTGGGTGACCCGCGGCGGTATCGCCGTGCCGGTGCGCTACAACGGCTCGGTCGCGCGGCTGTCCTTCGGCCCTCAGGTGCGCCGCACCACGCGCCAGTTCGTCGAGCGCGGAAACTTCGACATCCTGCACGTGCATGAGCCGAACTCGCCGAGCTACTCCATGGCCGCGCTGCGCATGGCCACCGGCCCGATCGTGGCCACGTACCACGCCTCGGCGGATTCCTCGTACGCACTCAAACTTGCGTTGCCCGCGCTGCGCGGCAGTCTGGAAAAGATCCGAGCCGGTATTGCGGTCAGCGAGGAGGCGTGGCGCTGGCAGTCGCAGCAGGTGGGCACCGACCCCGTGATCATCCCCAACGGCGTGGACACCGCCCGGTTTAAAAAGGCGCGGCGCGCTTCGGGAAACCAGGCAAGGCCAGAAGTGGTCTTCCTGGGGCGATTGGACGAGCCCCGCAAGGGCCTGGAGGTGTTTTTGCAGGCTGTGGACCAGCTTCCGCAAAAGCCCCGGGTCACGGTTATTGGAGCTGGCGCGCCCCGCGAGGTCGAGGGCGTCGAATTTACGGGCCTGGTCCCCGAGGCGGAGAAGGCTAAGATCCTCGGTCGCGCCGACATCTTCGTCGCGCCGAACCTCGGCGGTGAATCCTTCGGGATCGTGCTCGTGGAGGCGATGGCCGCCGGCTGCGCCGTCGTGGCCAGCGACATTCCGGCGTTCGCCGCGGTCTGCGGCGAGGGTTCGGGGGTGTTGTTTCCTCCCAGCGATGTGTCGGCGCTCGCGCAGCAGTTGCAGTTGCTTATCGACGACGCCCCGCTCCGCGCTGACCTCGCCGCCCGCGGCGTGAAGCGGGCCGAAGACTTCGACTGGTCGGTTGTGGCACGTCAGGTGCTGGCGGTGTACGAGGTTGTGTCGATCGGGGAGAAGGTCGGGGTGGAAGGGTGGCTATGACTTTGGTGTGGATCGCCGTGGCGGTGGTGGTGACGCTGCTGGCTGCGTGGGCCTACAACACGGCGCAGCGGCTCAACCGGCTGCACATCCGGCTCGACCGTTCGCGCGACGCCTTGCAGGCGGCGCTGGACCGGCGCTGCGCTGTCATCGCTGCCATCTACCCCGAGCTTCGTTCCGCCGCGGAAGATGCGGAGCACGTCAGGATGACACCGCAGGACATACACACACGTCTTACGCAGGAGGAGCAACTCTCGGCCCAGGTGGCCGAGCGGATCGCAGGCAAGGAGGCGCCGGGCGCGCTCAGTGACGCGGACATCCGGGTTGAGCTGGCGACGCGGTTCTACGACGACGCTGTGGCGGATACGCGTGCGCTGCGCCTTCGGCCGTCGGTAAGCATCTTCCGCCTCGGAGGCACGGCGGCATTGCCACAGTTTGCGCGAGGTGACCGGTAAGAGCTTGATTGAGGCGGTGCGTATAATACCGTCTGTTACACGTCAACCGAGGAAAAGGGGTGCGTTATGTCGGGCCACTCAAAGTGGGCAACCACGAAGCACAAGAAGGCCGCAAACGACGCGAAGCGGTCGAAGTTGTGGGCGAAGATGATTAAGGACATCGAGGTCGCAGCACGAACCGGCGGCGGCGACCCGGCCGCGAACCCCACCTTGGACGACATGATCCGCAAGGCCAAGAAGGCCTCGGTGCCGGGCGACAACATCGAGCGCGCCCGCAAGCGCGGCTCCGGTGAGGAAGCCGGCGGCGCGAACTGGGAGACCGTGATGTACGAGGGGTACGGCGTCAACGGCGTCGCCGTGCTCATCGAGTGCCTGACGGACAACCGCAACCGCGCGGCCACCGAGGTGCGCACCGCTATGACCAAGAACGGCGGCAACCTGGGCGAGTCCGGTTCTGTCGGCTACATGTTCGAGCGCACTGGTGTGGTGACCATCCAGAAGGGTGAGCTCAGCGAGGACGACGTGCTCATGGCGGTGCTCGACGCCGGAGCTGAGGAAGTCAACGACCTCGGCGATGAATTCGAGATCACCTGCAAGCCGACCGACCTGCCGGCGGTGCGCGAGGCGCTCGGCGGCGAGGGCATTGAGATCGAAGACGCCGGGCAGGAGTTCCGTGCCGACGTTGAGGTCGAGGTTGACGCTGAGAGCGCGAAGAAGATGATGCGCATCATCGACGCCCTCGAAGACTCCGACGATGTGCAAAATGTCTACACCAACATGAGCATCTCCGACGAAGTGGCCGCGCAGCTCGAGGACTAGATCCGATTCGCGTAAACGCCCGTGCCGCTGACTGTGGCGCGGGCGTTTGCTGTGTCTACTGTGGTAGAACATATGTGTCACATGTGCGGAAAGGAGAGGCAATGTCGCTGGAGGGTCTGCGGGTCATGGGCATCGACCCTGGCTTGACGCGGTGCGGTCTTTCCGTGGTGCAGGCGGGACGTGGCCGCCAAATCATCCCCGTCGCCGTCGGCGTCGTGCGCACCCCGTCTACCGCGGAACTCGCGGAGCGTCTTTTGCGCCTCTCCCGCGCCGTAGGCGAGTGGATCGACGACTACCAGCCAGACGTCATCGCCATGGAGCGCATTTTCGAGCGGGGGAACGTCTCCACGGTCATGCACACCGCCCACGCTGTGGGCGTGATGGTGCTCGCCGCCGCGGAGCGCGGGATCCCGGTGCACATGTACACCCCGTCCGAGGTAAAGAAAGCCATCTCCGGCAACGGCAGGGCGGACAAGAAGCAGATGACTGCGATGATCACCCGCATTCTCGGACTGTCCGAGGCGCCGAAACCCGCGGATGCGGCAGACGCGCTGGCCATCGCGGTGTGTCATTGCTGGCGCGCCCCCTTGATCGCACGAACCAACCAGTTGACCATGAAAGCGGCGAACCAATGATTGATTCTCTCAACGGCGAAGTGCTCACCATCGGGCTCGACCACGCAGTGATCGAGTGCTCCGGCGTGGGCTACCGCTTCTTGGCCGCACCCCAGACGCTCGGACGTCTCACCCGGGGCGAGACATGCCGGGTGATGACGTCCATGGTGGTCAAGGACGACGGCGTGACCCTCTACGGCTTCGGTGACACGGACACCCGCGAGATGTTCCACAAGCTGCAGACCGTCTCCGGGCTGGGCCCCAAGCTCGCACTTGCCGCCCTTTCTGTCTTCGAACCGGGGGAGTTGTCCTCCCATATCGCGTCCGGGGACGTGAAGGCGATTCAATCCATCCCCGGTGTGGGCAAGAAGATGGCGGAGCGCATTGCCCTAGAGCTCAAGGACAAGGTGGAGGCTTTCGTGCCGGCGGGCGACGCTGCAGCTGCCGGCGGACCCGCCACTGCCGCAAAGGGCACTTCGCTGGTCTCCGAGCAGGTGGTCGAGGCTCTCGTCGGGCTGGGCTTCCAGGAGCGATCGGCAAGGCCGGTGGTGGATGCGCTGGTGCAGGAGAACCCGGACGAAGACGCGTCCGCGTTGCTGCGCCAGGCGCTGAGCCAGCTGGGCAAGAAGTAGGGAGGCAGCCGTGTCCGACGTGGAGAAGACAGAGTTTGAACTGCCGGACGGGTTCGCGGCGAAGCCGCCGTCGCCAGTAGACGCGCATGCGCAAGCAGACGAGCACGACATTGAGCGTTCGCTGCGCCCAAAGTCGATCAACGAATTTATCGGCCAGCCGAAGGTGCGCGAGCAGCTCAACCTCGTGCTCGCGGGCGCGCGAAGCCGCGGTGTGACCCCGGACCACATTCTGCTGTCCGGCCCGCCCGGCCTGGGCAAGACGACCATGGCCATGATCGTCGCGCAAGAGCTGGGCACCTCCCTGCGGATGACATCTGGCCCGGCCCTCGAGCGCGCGGGTGACCTCGCGGCAATGCTGTCCAATCTGATGGAAGGCGACGTGCTTTTCATCGACGAAATCCACCGCATCGCCCGCCCGGCTGAGGAAATGCTCTACATGGCGATGGAGGATTTCCGCATCGACGTCATCGTCGGCAAAGGCCCCGGTGCGACGTCGATCCCGCTGGAGATTCCGCCGTTTACCCTCGTCGGCGCCACCACCCGCGCCGGCATGCTCACCGGTCCTTTGCGTGACCGCTTCGGCTTTACCGCGCAAATGGAGTTCTACGACGTGGAGGACCTGACCAAGGTGGTCAGCCGCGCCGCGCAAATCTTGGGGGTCGGCATTGACACCGACGCCGCGGTGGAGATTGCCTCGCGCTCCCGCGGCACGCCGCGCATCGCTAACCGCCTGCTGCGGCGCGTGCGCGATTTCGCGGATGTGCACGGCGACGGACACGTCGACCTTGGTGCCGCGCGCTCGGCGCTGAGCGTGTTCGACGTGGACGAGCTCGGCCTTGACCGGCTGGATAGGGCGGTGCTGGACGCGCTGATCCGCGGCCACGGCGGGGGACCGGTGGGAGTGGGCACGCTCGCCATCGCGGTCGGTGAGGAGCCGGGCACTATTGAAGAGGTGTGCGAGCCCTACCTCGTGCGCGCCGGCCTGATGTCGCGCACCGGGCGTGGGCGGGTGGCCACGGCGGCGGCGTGGGAGCACCTGGGGCTGCAGGCGCCGCCGGACGCACCGGGCCAAATGTCGCTCTATTAAGGCTGACACGGACCGGACTGCTGGTTTTGCGGGGCTATGCCGTAGCATGTTCCGTTGTGTCTTCACCGGCACGCTGTTCACTCATGCCGCTTCATGGGTGTTTTGGGGCCAGGTGGAGGAGAAAAATTGGAGCTCGGAAAGCAGAGGAGTCAGCTCAGTGTCCAACAGCACTCGGCGGTCCCGCGAAGTGAAGGGGAAGAAGCGCTGGCCTGCCCGGCTACTCGCGCTTTTCGCCCTCATTGTCATCGGCGTCTACGCCCTAGTCTTTTTCACCGGAAGCAAATCCGCTGAGCCGAAGCTCGGCATCGACCTGCAGGGCGGCACGCGCGTGACCCTAGTCCCGCAGGGCGAGGAACCGACCAACGAGCAGTTGCAGGACGCCCGCAAGATCCTTGAAAACCGTGTCAACGGCATGGGTGTCTCCGGCGCGTCCGTGGTCGTGGACGGCAACACGATTGTCATCGAGGCAGCCGGCGACGACACCGCTGAGATCCGCAACATCGGCCAGACTTCCCAGCTGTTCTTCCGTCCGGTGCTCGACCCGCCGGCGGCGGACAGCACAAAGGTCGACGATGTCATCCTGGACATGACCAACGAGTGGGTCGAGTACGGCATTTTCACCCCGCAAGAGGGCCAGGCAGTGCTCACCCAGATCGCGGCCCGCAAGGAGGCGGCGGAGAAGGAGAACGAAAAGGCTGCCGAAAATCCGCAGGATCCAAACGGCGAGGGCAAGGACGCCGCGCCGAAGGAAGAGGAAGAGCCTGCCGCGCCGAAGGACGTCCCGCAGCTGAGCGCCGAGCCGCTGCCGGAGCCGGACGGCCCGGTGGAGGCGGCGGAGCGCCGCCAGGAAACGACGGACATGCTGCGCCGCACCCGCCAGTCCACTGATCCGACGGAGCAGTTCGCGGCCCTGACGCTCATGTCCGCGCGCTGCATGGGCCAGATCACCGACCCGCTCGCCGGTTCCGACAAGGCGGACCTTCCGCTCGTTTCCTGTGACCCGACTTCGGGCCAGGCGCTGCTTCTCGACGAGGTTCCCTTGCTCGACGGTGTCACCGATCCAGACGGACCGCGCCTGACCGGCGAGCAGATCGACACCAACCGCGCGATCACCGGCGGCTTCAACCCGCAGTCCAGCCAAATGGAAATCAGCTTCGCCTTCAGCCAGGCGGGCGAGCCCAACGGTTCCGAGACGTGGGCACGCCTGACCAGCGAGATGCTGCAGAAGCAGATCGCCATCACTCTGGACTCCCAGGTGATTTCCGCGCCGGTGATCCAGGGCGCGACCCCGGTCGGCAACGCAACGTCCATCACCGGCAACTTCACTCAGGAAGAGGCTGAAAGCCTTGCCAACAACCTGCGCTACGGCGCGCTACCGCTGTCCTTCGCCGGTGAAAACGGCGAGCCGGGCGGCACCGCACTGTCCGTGCCGCCGTCACTTGGCCAGGCATCCCTGAAGGCCGGTCTGTACTCCGGCCTGGTGGGCCTGATCCTGGTGGCGCTGTTCGTCTTCGCCTACTACCGCCTCTACGGCCTGATCTCCCTGGCCTCGCTGGTTGCCTCAGGCGCGCTCGTCTACGGCACGCTGGTGCTGCTGGGCCGCTGGATCGGCTACTCGCTGGACCTGTCCGGCATCGCCGGCCTTGTCATCGGCATCGGCGCAACCGCCGACTCGTTCATCGTCATCTACGAGCGCATTAAGGATGAGGTGCGCAAGGGCAAGACGTTCCGCTCCGCCTCCGCATCCGGTTGGCAGCGCGCGAAGGACACGGTCGTCACCGGCAACATGGTCACATTGATCGCCGCGGTCATCATCTACTTCCTGGCTGTCGGCGACGTGAAGGGCTTCGCCTTCACCATGGGCCTGACCACCGTCTTCGACCTGGTTGTGACCTTCCTTGTCACCGCGCCGCTGCTGATCATCGCGTCGCGCAGCAAGTTCTGGTCCAAGCCGTCCGTCAACGGCATGGGCAAGGCGTTCAAGACTGCAGAAGCACGGCGTGCGGAAACCCGTGGCGTCGGGGAGCAGGATGGCGTCGAAAAGCATGAGCTCGAACCGGCCGCAACGAATGAGGAGATCTAGACATGTCGAGCACCAAGGCAACATCGACACACACCTCCACTGACGCGGCGGGCACCGCCGCCCCCGTGAAGGCGAAGCGCTCCGCGGAGACGCTCTACGACGGCTCCGGCGCCATCGACTTCGTGGGACGCCGCAAGCTCTGGTACGGCATCACGTTCGTGCTTGTGGTGATTTCGCTGCTGGCAATGCTGCTGCGTGGATTCAACATGGGCATCGATTTCGAAGGCGGCACCAAGATGACCATGCCGGCCGGCGACCTCGTCGCCGAGCAAGTGGAGGAGACCTTCGTCGACGCCACTGGCGTAACTCCGGAACTGACCCAGATCGTGGGCGCCGGCGACACACGCACCCTGGAGATCAACTCCGAGCACCTCAGCCAGGAACAGATCGACGCCGCACGCCAGGCAATCTTCGACGAGTACCAGGTTGAAGACCACACCGGCGAGCCCAGCGCCGACGCCATCGGCGACTCCACGGTGTCGGAGTCTTGGGGTTCAACCATTACGAACCGCATGCTGCTGGCGATGGCGGTGTTCATGGTCGCCGCTGCCGTGTACGTGGCTGTCCGCCTGCAGCGTGAAATGGCGGCCGCCGCCATGGCCGCGCTCGTCGTGGACGGTGTCCTGATCGCCGGCTTCTACGCCCTGTTCGGCCTAGAAGTCACGCCGGCGATGATCATCGGCCTGCTCACGGTGCTGACCTTCTCCCTGTACGACACCGTCATCGTGTTTGACAAGGTGCGCGAGAACACCTCGGGCGTGCTAGATTCGCGGCGCTCCACCTACGCCGAAGAGGCAAACCTGGCCGTGAACCAGACGGTGATGCGTTCCATCTCCACCTCCGTGATCTCGGCGCTGCCGATCGTGGCGCTGATGGTCGTGGCGGTGTGGATGCTTGGCGTGGGCACGCTGAAGGACCTGGCGCTGATCCAGCTCATCGGCGTGATCGAGGGCATCTTCTCCTCGCTGTTCCTGGCTACGCCGCTGCTGGTGAGCCTGGTGAACCGGAAGAAGAAGTACAAGGAGCACAACGCCGCAGTGGAGCGCTACCGCGCCCGCGGAACCAGCGAGTTGGAGGAAGCGACGACCGAGGAGGTCGCCCACGAGAAGCGCCAGGTGGCCACGCCAGTGCGGCGCACCGACGCCGCAACTGACGGTACCGCCGGATCCGCAACCTGGCGTCCCGGGCGGTAGACGGCGGCACGCACATGGCAGGACGTTTCATACGGGGACTAGCCGCGGTTGCCGCCGCGGCCATCGGTTATGCCTCGCTCGCAGGGTGCGGCACGGCAGACAACGACGACAACCAGTCGAAGAAGCTGTTCGGCTACCAGGTGCTCGGTGAACTGCGCACCACAAATGCCGGCACGCTCGAGGGCGCCACCGACATGGCTGAGGTGCTATCTGGTCGTTTGTACCCGGGTGTGTACGTGCCGGGCCCGAGCGGGCAGATGATCCCGAACACGGATTTGGTCACCACCCAGGTGCTGCCGAGCGATCAGCGCAAGGTGATCTACACCTTGTCCGACGCCGCGGTCTTTTCCGACGGCACGCCGGTGACTTGTTCCGACTACTTGCTCACGTTCACAGCCGGGCATTATCCGGGCATGTTCGGATCGCACATGCCGCTTTTCGACGACACGGAAGCGCTGTCGTGCACCCCAGGCGCCAAAGAATTCACTTTGACGTTCAAAGAGAAGCGGGGCGCACGCTGGCGCGGATTGTTCGACGCCGGCACGGTGCTGCCAGCCCACGCCGTGGCCGCGAAGCTGGACAAGAGCGTTGAGGAGCTGGACCACGACTTGCAGTCTGGCGATTTCTCCCTGCTCAAACCAATTGCCAATGTGTGGCGCCACGGCTTCAGCCTCTCCGAGTTCGACCCCGATCTGCAGGTGTCCTTCGGCCCCTTCAAGATCGCTGAGGTAGGAGAGCGCGGTGAGGTGACGCTAGTCGCTAACGAGCACTATTACGGCGACGCGCCGCAGACTTCAGAAATGGTTGTCTGGCCCGGGTCCGCTGACTCCGGAGAACTGGCGGCGGACGAGGCGCTGCGCATCGGCGATCTGCGCGAGACCTCCCCGGCATGGCACAACGTCAACGCCGAAGGCAACCGGCTCAGCGTTGACACCCAGATCGGCGAGCTGACTGAGGCGTTGACGTTCCCGGAGATCGGCATGTGGGCGATCCCCGAGAACCGCCAGGCGTTTGCCAAGTGCGTGGACCCGCGTGCCGTCGCTAAGGCATCCAGCGGTGTCGCCGGCCTCGACGTGCCCGTCGCACCGCTGCACGTGCTGCAGCACGCTGACCCACTGGCGGCGCGCCTCAACGACGTCGCAGCCCCCAATCTCGACGTGGACATCGAAGCCGCGTCTGCGCTTTCGGGCACAGAGATTCGCATCGGCTACCCCTACCCGGATGCGCGGTTCGCCGCCATGGTGGAGTCCATCCGCCGCACCTGCGAGCCCGCCGGTATCACGGTCACTGACGTGACCGAGGGCGGTAAAACGCTTGCGGACTTGCCTCGGGCGGAGTACGACGAATGGGGCACCGAGACCTGGACCGACGGTGCCGCCGATGTGATCTTGCACGCCACGGACCCGATGCGGGAGTTCCCGTCCGCGAACAACCGCGCCCAGGAACTCGGCGCCCTGCGCGCGCAGGAAGGTCACCTATGGAAGCAGCTGCCGTCCATTCCGCTGGCCGCACAGCCCCGCACCTTCGCGGTGGACGGTGCAGTGCGTAACGTGGTGCCGTACACGGGTCTTGCCGGCATCGGCTGGAACATGGACCGGTGGCAGCTGAATTCAGAGACAACCCCGGCCGAAAACTAACAGGAGAATTCAACCAATGGCCCCCACACCTATCGACGGCAACCGCTACGCCACCGCCCGAGACGCGCTGAAGGACAAGATCCGCCAGGTGCAGGACTTCCCGGAAGAGGGAGTCCTGTTCGAAGACCTCACACCGGTGCTCGCGGACCCGGCGGCGCTGAACATCGTCATCGCGGAAATGGCCACCGCCAGCCGCAAGCTTGGCGCGGACCTCGTCGGCGGTTTGGACGCGCGCGGGTTCCTGCTCGGCTCTGCTGTGGCGTATGAGCTCGGCACCGGCATCTTGGCCATCCGCAAGAAGGGCAAGCTGCCGCCGCCGGTGATCACGCAGGAGTACACCACCGAATACAGCTCGGCCGCACTGGAGATTCCGGCGGACGGCGTGGACATCAGCGGCAAGAGCATCGTGCTTGTGGACGACGTGCTGGCCACCGGCGGCACCCTCGTCGCCGCCCGCGACCTGATCGAGCGCGCCGGAGGCACCGTCGCAGGCTATGTGGTCGTTCTTGAGGTGGCGGGCCTCGGCGGGCGCAGCAAGCTTGGCGACGCTCCGCTGGTGGTCCTCGGCGAAGAGCACCCCGAGAAGGCGTAGGATTACGCTTTTAGTCGCTGGAGTAGTTCTGGAATCGGAGGCTGGGAATGACTGACAAGCCGGTGAAGAGGACAGGCCCCTCCGTGCGCAGCATGTCTGCCCGGCTAGCGCGCTCGTTGACGGGCAACAGCCGCTCCAAGACAAACCCAGTGCTGGACCCGCTGCTGTCGCTTCACCGCAAGTTCCACCCGAAGGCGGACGCGGAGCTGCTCGACCGCGCCTACTCCACCGCGGAGCGCCTGCACGAGGGCGTGTTCCGCAAGTCGGGCGATCCGTACATCACGCACCCGCTGGCGGTTGCGACCATCTGTGCCGAAATTGGCATGGACACCACCACGCTGGTGGCGGCGCTTTTACACGACACGGTGGAGGACACCGATTACTCGTTGGACGACCTCACCCGCGACTTCGGGCCCGAGGTAGCCAAGCTGGTCAACGGCGTAACCAAGCTGGACAAGGTCGCCCTCGGTGCGGCGGCGGAGGCGGAGACGATCCGCAAGATGATCGTTGCTATGGCGGAAGATCCGCGCGTGCTGGTGATCAAGGTGGCGGACCGCCTGCACAACATGCGCACGATGCGCTTTTTGCCGCCGGAGAAGCAGGCGAAGAAGGCGCAGGAAACACTTGACGTCATCGCCCCGCTGGCGCACCGCTTGGGCATGGCCAGCGTGAAGTGGGAACTGGAAGACTTGGCCTTTGCCATCCTGCAGCCGAAGAAGTACGAGGAGATCGTTCGCATGGTTGCGGACCATGCGCCGTCGCGCGACAGGGCGCTGCGGGAGATCACCGAGGTGCTGCAGCGCGAGCTCGCATCCAACGGCATCACAGCCGAGGTGATGGGCCGCCCGAAGCACTACTGGTCCATCTACCAGAAGATGTCCGTGCGGGGCCACGACTTCAACGAGATCTTCGACCTGGTTGGCATGCGCGTGCTGGTGGACACCGTCAACGATTGCTACGCGGCCATCGGCGTGGTCCACTCCCTGTACTCCGTGATGCCGGGCCGGTTCAAGGACTACATCTCCAACCCGCGTTTCGGTGTGTACCAGTCGCTGCACACGACTGTGATGACGCAGACGGGCCGCCCGCTCGAGGTGCAGGTGCGCACCCACGAGATGCACTACAACGCTGAGTTCGGTGTTGCGGCGCACTGGCGCTACAAGGAGACGAAGGGCTCGCACAAGGGCGACCAGTCCGAGGTGGACCAGATGGCGTGGATGCGCCAGCTGCTGGACTGGCAGAAGGAAGCCGCGGACCCGAACGAGTTTCTGGATTCTCTGCGCTACGACCTGACCAGCCAGCAGATCTTCGCCTTCACCCCGAAGGGCGACGTGGTGGACCTGCCTGCGGGGTCCACGCCGGTGGACTTCGCGTATGCGGTGCACACCGAGGTCGGCCACCGCTGCATCGGCGCCAAAGTCAACGGCAAGCTGGTCACGCTGGAAACCGAGCTCAAGTCCGGCGACCGGGTGGAGATTTTCACCTCCAAGGACCAGAACGCGGGCCCGTCGCGCGACTGGCAGGACTTCGTTGTCTCCCCGCGCGCAAAAGCGAAGATCCGCCAGTGGTTTGCCAAGGAGCGCCGCGAAGAACAGCTTGAGGCAGGCCGCGACGCGCTCGCCGCAGAAGTGCAGCGCGGCGGGCTGCCCATGCACCGCCTGTTCACCAACGAGTCGATGCGGCAGGTGGCCACGCGGCTGCACTACCAGGACGTGGACGCGCTGTACACCGCTATCGGTGCTGGCAATGTTTCCTCCCAGCACGTCGCGCACCTGCTCATGGACATGTTCGGCGGCGATGACGATGCCGTCGATGCGCTCACCGCGCGCACCCCGATGTCGGCGCTGGTGCGCCCGCAGGCCAGCGGCGACGGCCCCGCGATTCTGGTGGAGGGCAGCCCGGATGTGATGGCGAAGCTGGCCAAGTGCTGCCAGCCGGTGCCCGGCGACGCCATCTTCGGTTTTGTCACCCGCGGCGGGGGAGTGTCGGTGCACCGGACGGATTGCACGAACGCCAACAAGCTCAAGGACGAGCCGGAGCGCCTGGTGGACGTCGAGTGGGCGAACCAACGCTCGCACAAGAGCGCGTCGCGAGCCACCATCCAGCTGGAGGCGCTGGACCGCAACGGCCTGCTCACCGAGACCACCGGGGTGCTCTCGGAGGCGAAACTGCCAATTTTGGCAATGTCGTCCCAGGCGGGCGACGACCGCATCGCCACGATCCGTTTGACCATCGAGGTCTCCGACATCAAGCAGCTCGGTTCCATCATGAACCAGATCCGCAACATTGAGGGAGTCTTCGACGTCTATCGCGTGACTGCCTAACGACGTCCAACGGTTGCCCACGCCCTCCTCTGAGCCGACCTTAAGGTGTCCAATAGATGAAATGTTGGTGGACGCGAGGTTATTTTCCCAGCGCAGAGCGGCGAGTGGCGGGAAGTTGCGCTGCGGAGTGGAGGAATCAGGGATAAAAGGGAAGGACACCATCCCCCGACACCGAGGAGTCTCCCGTGTTTGATTTCCGTCGCGCTGGCGCCCTGATCGCCGCAACCACCACGACCGCTGTGGTGCTCACCGCAGCACCGTTCGCTGCAGCAGCTGAGGCTGACCAGGTCACCATCAACGTTGCCAACATCACCGACTTCCACGGTCGCCTGAAGTACAACCCGTCCACGACCACGGTGAAGGACGCCGCAGGCAACCCGGTCCTCGACGAGAATGGCAAGGAAGTCAAGGAAATCACCCCGAAGGCCGGCGACGAGATGGGTGCCGCCAATGTCGCGGGCATCATGAACTACCTGCGTGAGCAGAACCCGAACACCATCGTCACCACCTCCGGTGACAACCAGGGTGGCTCGGCGTTCGTTTCCTTCATCTCCGACGACAAGTACACGATGGACTTCATCAAAGCCATCGGCACCGACGGCTCCGCTGTGGGCAACCACGAGTTCGATAAGGGCTACCAGGACCTGATCGACCGCATCGTTCCGGGCACCAATGACAAGCAGCTCGGCGCGAACATCTTCGTTGATGGCGAGCAACCGGTGAAGCCGTACACCATCGTGGAGAAGGAGGGCGTGAAGGTTGCCCTGGTGGGCACGACCTCCAACCTCACCCCGGAAAAGTCCAGCCCGGCCAACGTTGCGGGTGTGAAGTTCACGGATTCCGCCGAGCAGGTCAACGTCGAGGCCAAGAAGCTCAAGGAGTCCGGCAAGGCTGACCTCGTCATCGCTCTGATTCACGATCCGGCCCACACCAGCGCACCGAAGCTCGACGCGAAGTACGTCGATTTCGTATTCGGTGGCGATGACCACATCAAGCGCCTGGAGCTCGACCGCGACGGCAAGGTTCCGTACGCGCAGTCCCACGAGTACGGCAAGGTCGTCACCGATATTGCTTTCACCTACGATAAGGCCGAGAAGAAGCTCGTCGAGGTCGACGGTCGCCAGATCGAGGCGTCGCAGCTCGAGGAGCTCGGCATCACCCCTGATGCCGAGGTTGAGAAGATCGTTGCAGAGGCAGACAAGATTGCCAGCGAGCTCGGCCAGAAGGTCGTCGCCAACATCGCCGCCGACTTCAAGCGTGGCTCCAATCCGGAGGATAAGCCAGGCTCCAACCGCGGCACCGAGTCCACCGCGAACAACATGCTGGCGCAGTCCGCCGTCGCTGCGCTTTCCGCATTCCTCGACACCGAGATCGACTTCGGTGTGATGAACGCCGGCGGTGTTCGTGCGGACCTGACCAAGGGCGATGTGACCTACGAACAGGCCGCCACCGTCCAGCCGTTCGGCAACAACATCGCTGTTGCCAAGCTGTCCGGCGCCGCCATCAAGGAAGCGTTGGAGAATCAGTGGCAGACCCCGGAGGTTGCAGCAAAGTCGGGTCGCCCGCGTCTGGACATGGGCCTGTCCGACAACGTGTCCTACACGTACAACCCGAACGCTGAGCGTGGCAACCGCATCCTGGACATCCAGATCAACGGCGAGTCCGTGGATCCGGAGAAGGACTACACCGTTGCAGCGTCGACCTTCCTGCTCGACGGTGGCGACGCCCTGATCAACGCTGACGAAGTCCGCGACCGCAACGATGTGGGCTACAACGATCTGCAGGCATTTGTGGACTACCTGCAGACCGGCGACGCCCAGGTCCGTGAGGGCCAAAAGGACGTCGGCGTGGTGCTCCCGGAGGGCGGTCTGAAGGCTGGCCAGAAGAACACCATCGAGCTGACCTCCCTGAGCTACTCCTCCGAGGGCGAGGCGCAGGCTGAGACCGTCACCGCGAAGGTGGGCGAGGCAACGGCTACCGCCGACGTCGACAACGCGGTCACCGACGCCGACAAGGGCTTAGGCGAGCAGGGCCGCGCAAAGATTGAGCTGGAGATCCCGGCGGGCGTGTCCGGCGAGCAGACCCTGGAGATCACCACCGACAAAGGCACCAAGGTGTCCTTGCCGGTAACTGTTGCCGAGGCTGAAAAGCCGGCTCCGGAAGAGAAGCCGACCGAGGAGCAGAAGCCGGCTCCGGAAGAGAAGCCGACCGAGGAGCAGAAGCCGACCGAGGAGCAGAAGCCGGCTCCGGAAGAGAAGCCGACCGAGGAGCAGAAGCCGACCGAGGAGCAAAGCTCCGCTTCTTCCTCCTCCGACGCTCCGATTGGCGTCATTCTCGGCATCATCGCCGCTGTCCTGGCTCTCGTGCTGCCGCTGGCGCTGGCGTTCCCGATTGACTCCGTGCTTGGCCCGATCGCGCTGCTGAACAACAACAAGTAGGACGAGCACGATCCTGACCTGATAGAGGCTGCACGCGACAACGCCGCCGTTTCCCGCGAGGGGGAGCGGCGGCGTCGCCGTTGGCGCGGTCGTGGGGCTGGAACGAAAAGAACCGGCTACCTAGAGCCGGTTACCAACGGAAATTTTCGCTGGTAGCCGGTAGTAGGTAGCCGGTTGTGTTTTGCGCAGCGGCGCGAGTGTGCCCCGTGCGAGAACGCGGTGGCTCTAACGCGCGAACTTAGACGCGATGGACAGCACCTGGGTGAGCATGCCGATGATCGCGGTGACCACGGCGATCCAGCTCTTCAGCTCCTCCGGGCTCATGTCCTCGATAGAGGAGCCCTCTTCACTCGAGGAGGACAGGCTGTCCTTGATGGTCCTCTTGTCGGAGTCCTTGCCGCCGGAGTCCTTGGACTTGCTCTCTGCGGTGTCGTTGACCGTCGGAGCTGCGTCGGCGACTGCGGCGCCAGAAACCATGACCGCGGTGGCGGTTGCTGCCGCTGCAAGGCTGGTGCGAAGCTTCATCGAATTTTCCTCACTCGTAAAAATGTGTGTGCTTCTCGGAATGCTATCGGGTGCGCTGGTAGAGCGCTACCTAGGACAGTAAGCTCTGAGGCGATTCCCAGAGCTACGTCGCTTCAACGGGCTGAAGCGTTACTGCCCGCTGCTACTTCACGGTCGCCTTCTTGATACGGACCTCGTCTGCCGGGGCGCCGTCCTGTTCGCCGCCCTCGACGCCGGCCTCGGCAATCTTGTCCAAGGTGGAAAGGCCTTCGTCGTCGATGTGGCCGAAGTAGGTGTACAGCGGCGGCAGCACGGAGTCGCCGTAGTTGAGGAAGAACTGGGAGCCGTTGGTGTCCACGCCGGCGTTCGCCATAGCGATGGTGCCGCGGTCGTAACGCTGCGGCTGGCTGTTCTGCTGCAGCATCATCGTCTTGGCCTGCATCATCTCTTCCTCGGACGCGCCTTCTGGGATGCCCGCCTCAGACAGGTCGATGCCCTCGAGTGCCTGGTCGGTGGGCAGCTCGTTTGCGAACTGGAAGCCCGGGCCGCCGGCGCCGGTGCCGGCGCGGTCGCCGCACTGGAGCACCTTCAGGCCGTCGCCGGTGGTCAGGCGGTGGCAGACAGTGTCGTTGTAGAAGCCTTCCTCGGCGAGGTACTCGACGGCGTTGACGGTGCACGGGGAGGCCGCACGGTCCAGCTCCATGCCGATCGGGCCCTGGTTGGTGTCCAGCTCGACGGTGAGGGTGCCCTCGGTGGACACGCCGTCGGTCTTCGGGGTGCCAACGCCGTCGCCGCCCTGCTCGTCAGCCTCGTTGTAAGTGCAGTTCACAGTCGCCGGCAGCGCCTGCTCGCGCTTGGTGGCGATCGGCTCGAACTTCGACGAGTCGAACGGCTCCTGCTCCTCGGTGGTGGCCTCGGACGCGGCGGTGGATTCGGAGGCGGCGAGGTCCTCGCCGCTGTCGTTGTTGGCCGCGAAGTAGATGCCGCCGCCGATCAGCGCGATGACGGCCGCGGAGATCGCCGCCACCGACCACGGGCGGGACTTCTCCTTGCGGTCGCGCGAATCCAGCTCGCTTTTCAGGTGGGACAGGGCTTCCTTGCCGCGCTTTTCGTTCGATGCCACTGGGGTTTACACCTCGCCAATTTGTCGGGATGGGCGGAGTAGACGTCGATAAGCATCCGCCCTTGAACGGCTAGAAAGCCTATCAGCACCGTTATAGTGGCCAGCATGAGAATCGCCGGTTTCGCAGCAGGACCTTTTCAAACCAACTGCTATGTCGTTGCCAACGGGGATCGCGCGTTTGTGATCGATCCGGGGCTGGGCGCGCATGAAGCGGTGAGCCAGATGGCGCAGGAGCAGGGGCTGAACGTGGAGGCGGTGGTGCTCACGCACGGCCACATCGACCACATCCGCGACGCCGCCGCGTTCGGGGTGGAGACGTTTGTCCACCCAGCGGACGCGTTCATGCTGCTGCGCGGCGAGGGGGTGAGCGAGCAGGCGCGCCAGCTTTACGACGCCTCCGCCATGCCCCCAATCGACAATCCGACGCCACTTGAGGACGGGCAGACGCTGACCGTGGCAGGAGTGGACCTGCGGATCGTGCACGCACCGGGGCACTCGCCGGGCTGCGTGATGCTGGTTGCGGACGAGGTGGTTTTTTCCGGCGACGTGCTGTTCCGCGGATCGATTGGCCGCACGGACCTGCCGGACTCGGACCCGGCGCAGATGCAGGAGAGCCTCCGCGGGCCGGTGTGGGACTTGGACGACGAGCTGCAGGTGCTGCCCGGCCACGGTCCCGCCACGACCGTTGCACAGGAGCGCGCAACCAACCCGTACCTGCGCCAGGCCAACGCCGACCGCTAATCGGGCACTCGTCCCGGGCGAGGTTGCCTGCACTAGACTTGCGCGGTGTGAGCGAGAACAAGAACGACCAGTTTCAGAAGCTTTCCGCCCCGAAAGGCGTGCCGGACTACGTGCCGCCGCAATCGGCGGCGTTTATCCATGTGCGCGACGAGTTCGCCCGCCAGGCGCGCATCGCCGGCTACCAGCACATTGAGTTGCCGGTGTTCGAGGACACGACGCTGTTTGCCCGCGGTGTGGGCGAGTCCACGGACGTGGTGAGCAAGGAGATGTACACCTTCGAGGACCGCGGCGGCCGTTCCGTCACGCTGCGCCCGGAGGGCACCGCAGGCGTGATGCGCTCCTTCATCGAGCACAACATGGACCGCGGCTACCTGCCGGTGAAGCTGAACTACTACGGCCCGTTCTTCCGCTACGAGCGCCCCCAGGCCGGCCGGTACCGCCAGCTGCAGCAGGTGGGCGTTGAGGCCATCGGCATGGACGATCCGTTGCTGGACGCTGAGGTCATCGCGCTGGCGGACCGCAGCTACCGCGCCATCGGCTTAAGCGGGTTCCGTCTGGAGCTGACCAGCCTCGGCGACAGGAATTGCCGCCCGGCGTACCGGGAGAAGCTGCAGGAGTTCCTCTTCGACCTGCCGTTGGATGAGGAGACCCGCAAGCGCGCAGAGCTCAATCCGCTGCGTGTGTTGGACGACAAGCGCGAAGAGGTCCGCGAGATGACCGCGGATGCGCCGCTGATGCTGGACCACCTCTGCGACGAGTGCCGCGCCCACTTCGAGGCCGTCACCGCGGCGCTGGACAGCTTCGGCGTGCCGTACGTGATCAATCCACGCATGGTGCGCGGCCTGGACTACTACACCAAGACCACCTTCGAGTTCGTCCACGACGGCCTGGGCGCGCAGTCCGGCATCGGCGGCGGCGGCCGCTACGACGGTCTTATGGCCCAGATCGGCGGCCCGGACCTGTCCGGCATCGGCTACGGCCTCGGCGTGGACCGCGCCGTGCTCGCGCTTGAGGCAGAAGGCGTGGAGTTGGACGAGGCGGCCCACCGCGTGGACGTCTTCGGCATCGCGATCGGCGACGAGGCTCGCGTGAAGATGAGCAAACTTATCGACGAGCTCCGCGCCGCCGGCGTGTCCGCCGACATGTCCTACGGGCAGCGCGGACTCAAGGGCTCGATGAAGGGCGCCGACCGCGCCGGTGCGAGGTACGCGCTCGTGCTCGGCGAGCGCGAGCTGGAAGCCGGCGAGGTGGCGGTGAAGAACCTCGCGGAACACTCGCAGGAGTCCGTGGAGCTCTCTGTTCAGGCGGTGACTCAGGCGGTCACGGGAGCCTAGTTACTAGCATTCGGTGATGTTCACCGGCAGGCCTAGCTGCACCGCCAGGCCGCCCATGGACGTCTCCTTGTACTGCGTCATCATGTCGCGGCCGGTGGCGGCCATGGTCTCCACCACGTCATCGAGGGTGACGATGTTGGTGCCGTCGCCCAGCTTGGCCAGGCGCGCCGCGTTGATGGCCTTCACGCCGCCGATGGCGTTGCGCTCGATGCAGGGCACCTGCACGAGGCCGCCGACGGGGTCGCAGGTCAGCCCCAGGTTGTGCTCGAGGGCAATCTCGGCGGCGTTTTCCACCTGGGCAGGCGTGCCTCCGAGGGCGGCGCACATGCCTGCGGCAGCCATGGAAGACGCGGAGCCGACCTCGCCCTGGCAACCGACCTCGGCGCCGGAAATCGACGCGTTGGTTTTGATGATCGAGCCGACCGCGCCGGCAGTGAGCAAAAATTCGCGGGCGCGCTCTACGGTGAAATCGTCGGTGAAGTCGCGGCAGTAGTGCATCACCGCGGGGATGATGCCGGCCGCGCCGTTCGTTGGCGCGGTGACAACCTGGCCGTGCGCGGCGTTTTCCTCGTTGACAGCCAAGGCGTAGAGGTTGACCCACTCCATCGCGTCCAGCCCGCGCGCAGTGGAAGCTTGGTATTCGGCGGTGAGCAGGCGGTGGAGGCGGTTCGCTCGCCGCTTGACGTTCAACCCGCCGGGCAGCGTGCCATCCGTCTTCAAGCCGTGTGCGACGCATTCCTGCATCACGTTCCACACCGCGTCCAGGTGGGCGTCGAGCTTCTCGCTGCCGTGGATGGACTCCTCGTTCGCGCGCATGATCTCCGCGATGGTCAGGCCGGTCTCGTCGCAACGCTGCATGAGTTCGGCCGCGGTGTCGAAGGGGTAAGGCACAGACGGGATGTCGCGCGCTGCCGCGACGCCGGATTCGTCGCGGTGCGCTTCCATCTCCCAGCGGTCCTGAATAAACCCGCCGCCGACGGAGTAGTAGTCCTCGCGCTCTGCGAGCACGTTGCCGTCTGCATCCCACGCGTCGAAAATGAGGCAGTTCGGGTGTGCGGCGACAGGAGCAGGGTCGAACCTGAGCTCGTATTCAACGGTGCCGATGGGCCCGGAAACGGTGCCGGTGGAGGGAATCGGCTCACCCGGCTTCGGCGCAATATCGGCAGACGTGGTGGTGGGGGTGTAGCCGACTAGGCCCAAGAGGGCAGCGCGGTCGGTGCCGTGGCCGACGCCGGTGGCTGCCAGGGAGCCGCGCAATTCAACCAGCACCTTGGCTGGGTAGGTGTCGAGTTTGTCAATGAATGCTTGGGCCGCGCGCATCGGGCCCACAGTGTGGGACGACGAGGGGCCGATACCAATACTGAACAGGTCGACAACGCTCACAAAGTTTGCAGACATGCCGGGGATACTACAGCACGAAAAGGTGCGCGGCGCCACAGGAAAAGCGGTGTTTTACGCTTCCTGGGCGAGGGCCGGAATGCCGGTCGCACCCAGCACCGACAGCGGCTTCTGAGTGGGCTTTCCGTGCTCTGTGATGATGGCGAGGCGGGGGACCGCGCCGGAGGCAAGCGGTGTGCTCAGCGCCTCGACCGCGGCTGCGGCGGTGACGGTGCGCGGCAGAAAAATCGGCTGGTCCAATTTGCCGCTGTGCTCGAGCACCTCGGCCACGGTGCCTGCCGCAATCGTGTCGTCGTCACGCAGCTCCGCCGCCAGCCACCGCGCAATCGCGTTGGTGGTGAGCAAACCGACGCACTCGCCACCGTCGTAGACCGGGAACTGGGCGAGGCCTTGCGAGGCGATGATGTCCAACGGCTCGTGGATGTCGGTGTCGGGGGAGAAGGTGACCACCTGCTGGTGCTCAATGACGTCTAAGGCCAGCGTCGGGGCGAGCAGGGAATCCCGGATCCGCTCGATCTCAGCGACAGTTTCCGGCAGCGGCTCGGCGATCGGGCGCAGGTTGTCGTACTCGCCGTGGCTGATCGCGTTGCGCAGATCCGCGAACTCCTGCAGCGTCTCAGACTGCTCGAGCGTGATGACTCCCTTCTTCGCCGCCAGCCTGGCCATCCAGGAAAACGAATCGGACCGTTTGGCATCGAGTTCACTGCGCAAGAACTTCTCGATGGAGTTGAACGCAGCAAGAAACGGCACGGCGCGGTTGGGCTCAGCATTGCTCATGCCGGCCACTGTAGCGCCGTGCCGTTTCGAAAGCGGTGCGGAACAGAGGCGGTTTAGCTCTTGTACACGCCGCGGTTGAGCGTGTCGCAGGACGACATCTGGCCGGATTCGTAGCCGGACTTGAACGCCTGCATGCGCTGCTCGGAGGAGCCGTGGGTCCACGCGTCCGGATCGACCTCGCCGCCGGAGCGCTTCTGAATGTTGTCGTCGCCGATGGACTGCGCGGACTGCAGAGCCTGCTGCAGCTGCTCGTCGGTGATCGGCTCCAGAGCGGCGTTGTCACCCTTGGAGGCGTGGTGCGCCCACAGGCCCGCGTAGCAGTCGGCCTGCAGCTCGATTGCCACCGCGGCGGAATCCTGGCCCGGATTCTTGTAGTCGCTTAGGCCCAGGGTGCCCTCAAGGTTCTGGATGTGGTGGCCGTACTCGTGCGCGGTGGCGTACTCCTGCGCCAGCGGCCCGTTAGAGCCGCCGAGCTGCGACAGCTGGTCGAAGAAGCTCACGTCCAGATAGGCGGTTTTGTCCTGCGGGCAGTAGAACGGTCCGGTGTCCGAGCTGGCGTAACCGCAACCGGAGTTCACGCTGCCCTTGAAGATGGTCATTTCCGGTTTGGTGAACTGGGTGTCGGACTGGGCGGGCAGCACGTCGGCCCAGATGGCGTTTAGCGATCCCATCGTTGCGGCTGCCCGGCAGTCGTCGTACTCGTTGGAGGAACCTGCTTCCTGGCAGTGCTCCAGGGAGTATTCGCCCTGGGACTGCGACTGGGAGTCGCCCCCTCCGCCGAGAATGCCGTCAAACGCGCCGCTGAAGTACAGCAGCGCCAGCAGGACCAAAATGATGGTTCCGCCGCCGCCTCCGCGCAGCAGGAGCGGCAGCAACATCATCGCGCCGTTGCCTAAGCCGCCGCCTCCGCGGCCGCCGCCGGAGCTGGTATTGACGTTGCCGCCTTGGCCCTGTGCGTAATCGCCTCTGAAAGTCATGGCCAGAATTGTGCCAAATAACTAGGGCACGTGTGGGATCTGGGTCGGTTGGCGCCTGTGTCGCCCCATCAGCGAGAGGGGCCGGGCGCACTGCGACGAGACGGCGGGTAAACTTTTACAGGTTAGATTTGCCATCACGTGGAAGGACGTGGATACCTTGCTGCGCACTCACCTTGCGGGGAACCTGAATAAAGAACTGGACGGCCAAACTGTCACGCTCACCGGCTGGGTGGCCCGTCGTCGCGACCATGGCGGCGTGATCTTTATCGACCTGCGCGATCGCTCTGGCTTGGCCCAGGTGGTCTTCCGCGAGTCCGAGGTGGCCGAGGCTGCGCACGACCTGCGCAGCGAGTACGTCATCCAGGTCACCGGCACCGTCGAGCCGCGCCCGGAGGGGTCCGCCAACCCGAATTTGGCCTCCGGCGAGATTGAGGTCAACGTCACCGACTTGAAGGTGCTCAACAAGGCCGCGGCCCTGCCGTTCCAGATCGAGGACGCTTCCTCCAGCGAGGTCGGCGAGGAAGCCCGCCTGCGCTACCGCTACCTGGACTTGCGCCGCGAGCGCCAGGCGAGGGCGATTCGTCTTCGCGCGAAGGTGAACCAGGCTGCCCGCCGCGTGCTGGACAGCCACGACTTCACTGAGATTGAAACGCCGACGCTGACCCGTTCCACCCCGGAGGGCGCACGCGACTTTTTGGTGCCGGCTCGTTTGAAGCCGGGCTCCTGGTACGCCCTGCCGCAGTCGCCACAGTTGTTCAAGCAGCTGCTCATGGTGGCGGGCATGGAGCGCTACTACCAGCTGGCGCGCTGCTACCGCGACGAGGATTTCCGCGCGGACCGCCAGCCGGAGTTCACCCAGCTGGACGTTGAGGCCAGCTTCGTGGACCAAGACGACATCATCAAGCTCGCCGAGGAGATCTTGGTCGAGTTGTGGAAGCTGATCGGCTACGACATCCAGACGCCCATCCCGCGCATGACCTACAAGGAAGCGATGGAGAAGTACGGCTCCGACAAGCCGGACCTGCGCTTCGACATCCCGCTGGTGGAGTGCACCGAGTTCTTCAAGGACACCACCTTCCGCGTGTTCAAGGCCGAGTACGTTGGCGCTGTGGTCATGGACGGTGGCGCTTCCCAGCCGCGTCGCCAGCTCGACGCGTGGCAGGAGTGGGCGAAGCAGCGCGGCGCGAAGGGCCTGGCGTACATCCTCGTGCAGGAGGACGGCGAGCTGACCGGTCCGGTGGCCAAGAACATCACCGACGAGGAGAAGGCCGGCATTGCCGCGCACGTGGGCGCAAAGCCGGGCGACTGCATCTTCTTCGCGGCAGGTGAGACGAAGGCGTCCCGCGCGCTGCTGGGCGCAGCCCGCGGCGAGATCGCCCGCAAGCTGGACCTGATCAAGGACGGCGACTGGGCGTTCACCTGGGTCGTCGACGCGCCGCTGTTCGAGCCGGCCGCGGATGCGACGGCCTCCGGCGATGTCGCTCTCGGCCACTCCAAGTGGACCGCCGTCCACCACGCTTTCACCTCCCCGAAGCCGGAGTACCTGGACAACTTCGAGGAGAACCCGGGCGAGGCGCTCGCGTACGCCTACGACATTGTCTGTAACGGCAACGAGATCGGCGGCGGCTCCATCCGTATCCACGAGCACGACGTGCAGAAGCGCGTGTTCGAGGTCATGGGCATCACCGACGAGGAAGCAGACGAGAAGTTCGGCTTCCTGCTGGACGCCTTCCAGTACGGTGCCCCGCCGCACGGCGGCATCGCCTTCGGCTGGGACCGCATCGTGTCCCTACTCGGCGGCTTCGAGTCCATCCGCGACGTCATCGCCTTCCCGAAGTCGGGCGGCGGCGTCGATCCGCTGACGGATGCTCCGGCGCCGATCCCGGCGGAGCAGCGCAAGGAGACCGGCGTGGACTTCAAGCCGAAGAAGGACGCCGAAGCACAGGGCGGCGAGGCCGGGGCCGGCGACGAAAAGTAGGCCAGCGATGGGCGATACGCAGGAGATCATCCGCGCAGCCGCCGACATACTGACCAAGCGCTACGGCGGCGAGCAGCAGCTTGTCGACGTCGAAAGGCTCGACGGCTCAGGGCTTGCGGACGTGTTCCGGGCACGTGTTGTGAACAACCCGTTTTTCCAGCACCGCTCGGTGGTGGTGAAGCACTCGCCGGCTACCGGCGACGAGCTGGCGGATGCGGCGTTTCTGCGCGAGACGGTGGCGTACCAGTTCGCCACGTCGTTAAGCGAGGAAGTGCGCCCGGGCCCGGTGCTGCTGGGCTACGACACCGCGCAGCGCATCCTGATCATTTCGGATCTGGGTGACGGCCGCACGCTCGCGGACCTGCTGCAGGACGCGGACCCGGAAACCCACGTGGATCTCCTGCGCCGCCTTGGCCGCGCGCTGGGCAAAATGCACGCCGGTACCGCGGACGATGAAGACGCGTTCAACGTGCTGTTTCAGCGCATGACGCGTTCGCGGAAGAACTCGGCGAACCTGCAGCTTTTGCGTGACCGCCTGCTGTCGCACCGCATCCGTATCGGCGTGGAGTTCCTGGAGCGGGCTGGAATCGACATTCCTGGCGAGGTCCGCTTCGCCGCCACGAACGTGCTTACCCGGCTACTGCGCGGCGGGATGCGTGCGTTCACCCCGTTCGACTTGACGCCGGACAACATCATCCAAACCGGCAACTCGTTCCATTTCCTGGACTACGAGTGGGCGGGTTACAGGGACGTCACGTTCGATGTGGCGTTTGTGGTTGCCCGCTTCCCGGTGTTTCTTGCGGCGCAGCCGTTCAACGCCGCCGCCACCGAGGCGTTCATCGACGCGTGGGTGAGCGAGGTGCGCGGCATCTGGCCGAGCGTGGAGCACCCGGATACGTTGCAGGCGCGGATTACTGCGGGGCTCATCGGCTGGGCGATGAGTAGCGTGGCCATGCTGGATCCGGTGAGCCCAGCCGAGTTGGTGGAACACGACGCCAAGCTCAAGGAGGACTTCGAGGCCGCTGGCCTTGACGTGTCCGACCTGGGTCCGTTGGAAGCGAGCGCCGAAACCGAAGAACACTCTGCGGACTACGCCGGAGATGTGCTGCGGCCGCACTCGCAGGGGCCGTTTACCGCCGATGAGGCGCTGGTGCGCCGGGACTTGCGCGAGACGTTCGAGTCCCTCGCCGCGTTCGCGGGCACCGGCAAGGACCCCGCGTACCGCACGATAAGCGAGTTCGCGCAAACGCTGGCTGAGCGCTTGCGCTAAGAGAGGTGCGCGTGGAACAAGAGGGACTATTCGCTGCCGCAGGCGGCAACAACAGCCGCGGCGATTCCGGCAACCGCGGGACTGCCTTTTTTGAGGCGGGGGCGTCCGCGCCGTTGGCCGCGCGCATGCGGCCGCGGACCCTCGACGAGATCGCGGGCCAGCGCCACCTGCTCAGTGAGGGCAAACCGTTGCGCAGGCTTATCGACGGCTCCGGGGCCGCCTCCGTGATCCTCTACGGCCCGCCGGGGACCGGCAAGACCACGATCGCCTCGTTGATCGCGTCTGCGATGGGGCAGAACTTCGTCGCGCTCTCGGCGCTGTCTTCTGGCGTGAAAGAGGTGCGTGCCGTCATCGACGAGGCGCGCCGCGACCTGATCCGCGGGGAGAAGACGGTGCTGTTCATCGACGAGGTGCACCGTTTTTCCAAGACGCAGCAGGATGCGCTGCTCGCCGCCGTGGAAAACCGCACCGTGCTGCTTGTCGCGGCGACCACGGAAAACCCGAGCTTCAGCGTGGTTGCGCCGCTTTTGTCGCGCTCGCTGCTGCTGAAGCTGGAGTCCCTCGATGCGGAGGACTTGGGCAGGGTGCTCGACCGGGCGATGGCGGACGAGCGCGGATTCAACGGCGCATTCAAGCTTGACGACGCCGCACGGGACCAACTTGTCCTCCTCGCCGGCGGCGATGCACGCCGCGCGCTGACCTACTTGGAGGCCGCGGCCGAAGCGGTGCAGCCGGGGGAGACAATCACCGTCGACACTGTCAAGGAAAACGTCAACCGTGCGGTAGTGCGCTACGACCGCGACGGCGATCAGCACTACGACATCGTCAGCGCGTTCATCAAATCCATCCGCGGCTCCGACGTGGATGCCGCACTGCACTATCTCGCGCGGATGATCGAGGCGGGGGAGGACCCACGGTTTATCGCCCGGCGCCTTGTCATCCACGCATCCGAAGATATCGGCATGGCGGACCCGACCGCGCTGCAGACCGCCAACGCGGCGGCGAACGCAGTGCAGTTCATCGGCATGCCGGAAGGCAGGCTGGCGCTCGCGCAGGCGACGATTCATTTGGCCACGGCACCGAAGTCGCCCTCGGTGATCCAGTCGATCGACCGGGCCTTGGCGGACGTGCGCGCGGGACACGCCCCGCCGGTGCCGGCGCACCTGCGTGACGGGCACTACGAAGGGGCGAAGGCCATGGGCAATGCGGTGGGCTATGTCTATCCGCATGATGATCCTTTGGGCGTCGTGAAGCAGCAGTACATGCCCGACGGCCTCGAAGACGCCGTGTACTACGAACCCACCGACCACGGGGCGGAGCGGCGCATCAAGGACTACATCGGGCGGCTGAGGGACCTCGTCCGCGGGCGGTGACACCTGGCGGCGTCGAGGCGCGGGGTAGAGTAAGCGCGGATAAAAACCGGCGCTGCTGAAAGGACAATCACGCGTGCAGACCCATGAGATCCGAGAGCGGTTCACCAACCACTTCGTCGAGGCGGGACACACCCCGGTGCCCAGCGCTCCGCTGATTCTGGACGATCCGACGCTGCTGTTCGTCAACGCCGGCATGGTGCCGTTCAAGCCGTACTTTTTGGGCGACCAGACTCCGGATTTCGCAAACGGCACCGCCACATCCATCCAGAAGTGCGTGCGCACCCTGGACATCGAGGAAGTGGGCATCACCACCCGCCACAACACGTTTTTCCAGATGGCCGGCAACTTCTCCTTCGGCCAGTACTTCAAGGAAGGCGCGATCACGCACGCCTGGACCCTGCTCACCGGCGCTGTCGAGGACGGCGGGCTGGGCCTGGACCCGGAGCGCCTGTGGGTGACCGTCTACTTGGACGACGATGAGGCCGCCTCGATCTGGCGCGACAAGATCGGCATTCCGGAGGAGCGCATCCAGCGCATGGGCATGGAAGACAACTTCTGGTCCATGGGTATCCCCGGCCCCTGCGGCCCGTGCTCGGAGATCTACTACGACCGCGGCCCGGAATACGGCGTCGAGGGCGGCCCGGTCGCCGACGACAACCGCTACATGGAGATCTGGAACCTCGTGTTCATGGAGTCCATCCGCGGCGAGGGCGACAAGAAAGGCAACTTCGATATCGTCGGTGAGCTGCCGCAGAAGAACATCGATACCGGCATGGGCATCGAGCGCGTCGCTTGCATCCTGCAGGGCGTGGACAACGTCTACGAGACCGACCTTTTGCGCCCCGTCATCGACGCTGCCGTGGAGCTGACTGGCGCGAAGTACGACGCCGGCAACAAGGACGACGACGTGCGCTTCCGCGTCGTCGCCGACCACGCACGTACCGGCATGATGATCATCCTCGACGGCGTGACCCCGTCCAACGAGGGCCGCGGCTACATCCTGCGCCGCCTGCTGCGCCGCATCATCCGCTCCGCGCGCCTGCTGGGAGCGACCGGCCCGGTCATGGAGACGCTGATGAACACCATCATGGACACGATGACCCCGTCGTTCCCGGAGATCGACGACAACCGCGAGCGCATCTTGCGCGTGGCGGTAGCCGAGGAGAAGGCGTTCTCCAAGACACTTGAGGCGGGCACCTCGCGTTTCGACGAAGCCGCCTCCGCCGTCTCCGCATCCGGCGCCAAGGTCCTGCCGGGCGCGCAAGCCTTCGAGCTGCACGACACCTACGGTTTCCCGATCGACCTGACCGTGGAGATGGCCCGCGAGGCTGGCCTGGACGTGGACATGGACGCCTTCAACGCCGCCATGCAGGAGCAGCGCGAGCGCGCCAAGGCCGACAACAAGGCGAAGAAGCACCGCAATGTGGACGAGTCGCTCTACCGCGAATGGGTGGACGCCAACCCGACCGAGTTCGTGGGCTACGACCAGCTCACCCACGACGCGAAGGTGATCGGCCTGGTGCGCGGCGGCGAGAAGGTCGGCGAGGTCGCCCAAGGCGACGAGGTCGAGGTCATCCTGGATGTGACCCCGATGTACGCCGAATCCGGCGGCCAGATGGCCGACCGCGGCCGCCTGCTCATGGGCGACACCATCCTCAACGTCAACGACGTGCAGCGAGTGGGCAAGAAACTGTGGCTGCACAAGGCCACGGTGCAAAACGGCGGGCTCGATCTGGGCTCCACCGTCACCGCCGAGGTGGACGAGGCGTGGCGCCACGGCGCTCGCCAGGCGCACTCCGCGACCCACCTGATCCACGCCGCGATCCGCCAGGTGCTCGGCCCCACCGCAGTCCAGGCTGGTTCCTTGAACAAGCCGGGTTACCTGCGCTTCGACTTCAACTACACCGACCAGCTCACGGACGCGCAGCTCGAGGAAATCGCCACCATCACCAACCAGGCGGTGGACGCGGACTTCGCAGTCAACACGATTGAAACCTCTCTCGACCATGCGAAAGAAATGGGCGCGATGGCGCTGTTCGGCGAGAGCTACGGCGACACCGTGCGCGTGGTGGAGATCGGCGGGCCGTTCTCCATTGAGCTGTGCGGCGGCACTCACGTCGAGCACGCCTCGCAGATCGGCCCGGTGGCCGTCCTCGGCGAATCCTCCGTCGGCTCCGGCGCCCGCCGCATCGAGGCGTACTCCGGCATGGACTCCTTCAAGTTCCTGTCCAAGGAGGCCGCGCTTGCGTCCGGCCTGGCTGCGGAGCTGAAGGCCCCGACCGAGGAGCTGCCGGACCGAATCGCCCAGTTGACCGAGCGCCTGCGCGCGGCCGAGAAGGAGATTGAGAACCTGCACCGTCAGCAGCTTCTGGCGTCCACCGCAAACCTGGCGGATGAGGCGCAGACGCTCGGCGTGCACCGAGTCGTCGCAAAGCAGCTGCCCGAAGGCATCACCACCGGCGACCTGCGCACGATCGCCAACGACCTGCGGGGCAAGCTGCAGGCAGAAGACGCAGTGATCGTGCTGCTGTCCCAGGTGGACGGCAAGGTGTCGCTGGCCGCAGCCGCGACGCCGCAGGCCGTTCAGTCCGGCGTGAAGGCCGGTGACCTGGTCAAGCTGATCGGCCAGTACGTCGACGGCAAGGGCGGCGGAAAGCCGGACCTGGCGCAGGGCACCGGTGCAAACCCGGCCGGAATCGAGGACGCGCTGCGCGCAGTGCGTGAGTCGCTCGCCTGACAACCAGCGCTGTAATGCGTGACACGCCGAAGAAGCGCCCCGCCGGTTCCACAGGAAACGGTTAGGTTTAACTAAGGCCAGTTAACCGCCCCGCCGGTAACCGGTCTGTTGTTTACGTAGCCGTCGAAGGTGGAAAGGACACACGGATGAAGGTGCAGCCAGACACCCCGGGGGTTGACGACCCGGGGCAGGGCCGCCGCATCGGCATTGATGTGGGCACCGTCCGCATCGGCGTGGCCTCCTCCGACAAGGACGCGACGCTTGCCACCCCGGTGGAAACGGTCCGCCGGGTCACCGGGTTCAAGGACCGCGACGGCGAAGACATCGAGCGTTTGCTTGAGCTTATCGACGAGCTCGACGCCGTGGAGGTCGTTGTCGGACTGCCGTCGAACCTCAACGGCGACGGCTCCAAGAGCGTCAAGCACGCGAAAGAAATCGCGTTCCGCATCAAGCGGCGCAGCGACGTGCCGGTGAAAATGGCGGACGAGCGACTGACCACGGTCGCCGCCACGCACGCGCTGCGAGCTTCAGGCGTGCGCGAAAAGGACGCGCGCGCCGTGATCGACCAGGCGGCGGCGGTGGAGATTCTGCAATCATGGCTGGACGGCCGCAAGAACTACCTCAAGGAGATTTAACCGTGACCCCACGACAGGCCGCCATGCGGCGCACACGCAGCACCGCAGTGCTGGTTGCTTCGCTCCTGCTGATCATCGGCTTGATCGCCTGGATCGCCATCGCCCGCGGCAACAACGTGTCGGATTACGAGGGCACGGGCAACGGCGAGGAGCAGGTAGTGCAGATCAAGGAGGGCGCAAGCCTGTCCGCGCTCGGCCCGGAGCTTGAAGAGCGCGGCATCGTCGCCTCCGACAACGCATTCCAGACTGCTGCGGCGAACAACCAAAACGCCGACAACATCCAGCCCGGTTTCTACCGCCTGCAGGGGGAGATGAGCGCCGAGTCCGCCGTGGACGCGCTGCTCGACCCGCAGCAACGCGTCACGCCGCTGCAGGTCTACGGCGGCGCGACCTTGATGGACATCAACATCCTCGGCGGGCAGAAGCGCCTGGGCATCCTCACCATGATTCAGCAGGCCGCGTGCGGCGAGAAGCCAGCATCTGATTGCGTGAATCTGGAGGATCTGAACAAGGTTGCGGCGGATGCAGATCCGGAAACCCTCGGCGTGCCCGAGTGGGCGCGAGAAACGGTGGCCGGACGCGCAGGCGACGCGAAGCGTCTTGAGGGCCTGATCGCTCCGGGCGAGGACGTCATTGATCCGCACGCGAGCGCGGAGGAGATCCTGACTGACCTGATCACCCGGTCCGCCAAGCAGTACGAATCCACCGACATTGTCGGCCGCGCAAAGGCTGTCGGCCTGACCCCGTACGAATTGCTCACGGCGGCGTCGCTGGTTGAGCGCGAGGCTCCGGCCGGCGAGTTCGACAAGGTCGCGCGAGTGATCCTCAACCGTCTGGATGAGCCGATGCGCCTGGAGTTCGACTCCACGGTCAACTACGGCCTGCCGTCCGTCGAGGTCGCCACGACCGACGAGGACCGTGGTCGGGTGACCCCGTGGAACACCTACGCCATGGACGGTCTGCCGCAGACCCCGATCGCCTCTCCGTCGATCGAGGCCATCGAGGCGATGGAGCACCCGGCCGAGGGCAACTGGCTGTTCTTCGTCACCGTGGACAAAGACGGCACGACCATCTTCAACGACACCTTCGAGCAGCACCTCAACGACACCCAGCGTGCGGTGGACTCCGGCGTGCTGGACTCGCAGCGCTAGCTCATGGAGATCACCCACCGCGCAGCGGTCCTCGGCTCGCCCATCGCGCACTCGCTGTCTCCGGTGCTGCATGGCGCCGGGTACGAGGCGGCGGGCCTTGAGGGCTGGGAATATACCAGGATTCTCTGCCAGGCAGAGGAGCTTTCCCGGGTCGTGCGGGAATCCGGCGAGACCTACCGCGGCTTCTCGGTGACCATGCCGTGCAAGTTTGCGGCGCTGGATTTTGCGGACGAGGTGACTGAGCGCGCGCAACAGATCGGTTCCGCGAACACACTCACGCGTGTCGACGGCCACTGGCGCGCCGACAACACCGATTGCGAGGGCGCCCTAGTGGCGTTGAGGGAGCTGTTGGGGCACACCCTTCCGAAGCGCGCCGTGCTTGTCGGCGCCGGCGGCACCGCACGGGCGGTGATGTGGGCGCTGCGCGAGCTCGGCTGCGAACAGGTCACGGTGGTCAACCGTTCGGACCGTGCTGCTGAGTATGTGGAGCTGGCGCAGGGGATAGATGTGTCCTTCTGCACCTACGACGCTGACTTGGAGAGCGTGGCGCTGCAGGCCGATGTCGTCGCGTCCACTGTGCCCGCGGATGTGCTGGAGCAGCACGCTGAACAGCTCGGGCACGCTCCGGTGTTCGACGTGATCTACAACCCGTGGCCGACCCCGCTAGCGATTCGTGCCGCTTCGAACGGCTACCCGGTGGTGGGCGGGTTGTCCATGCTGGCGGGGCAGTCCTACGCCCAGTTCGAGCAGTTCACCGGCGTTGACGCTCCGCGCGAGGCGATGCGTGAGGCGCTGTTGCGCCACTGGGAGCAGTCCCACTAACCTCGCGGGCATGGGGATCGGGGGATACGCCGCGTTTGCGGCAGGGGTGGTTTTTCTCGGGTGGTCGGCGCTGCTGGGGGCCTACGACATCCGCGAGCGCAGGTTGCCGGACCCGTTGACTGTCCCGCCTGCGGTGGCGGCTGCCATCGCGTGCGTGTGGCACCCGCCGTTGGCGTGGGGGCTGGTGTGGCCGGCGCTGTACCTTCTCGTGGGCCGCGGAATTGGCGGGGGAGACGTCAAGCTCGCGGTACCGCTCGGGGTGGCTTGCGCGGCCGTGGGAGGGCCCCTCGGCGTCGTCGCGGCGATTGGGCTATCGGGCCTGCTCAGTGTTGCTGTCGCTGTCGTTACGGGGATGCGCGCGGTGCCGCACGGGCCGTCGATGCTTGGAGCCGGATGGGCGCTGTTTCCTTTTTTGTGTATGTATTCGGGGGTTTGAGGGCCGAATTTGGCGGGGCTTGTGCAAGAATGTCGCCATGCTTCGTTGGACAACGGCCGGGGAGTCGCACGGCCAAGCCCTCATTGCGTTAGTGGA
This sequence comes from Corynebacterium haematomassiliense, assembly GCF_013978595.1. Lineage (GTDB taxonomy): Bacteria > Actinomycetota > Actinomycetes > Mycobacteriales > Mycobacteriaceae > Corynebacterium > Corynebacterium lehmanniae. The sequence goes on along the minus strand of NZ_JACDTZ010000001.1, from coordinate 648,151 downwards.
AAACGCGCCGGCTGGATTGCCGGTGCGCAAGGAAGACATCGCCCACCAGCTGGCGCGCCGCCGGCTCGGATACGGGCGTGGAGCACGCATGAAGTTCGAGGCCGATGAGCTTACGCTTCTCACCGGCGTGGTCCACGGGACCTCCATCGGCAGCCCCATCACCATTCAGATCGGCAACACCGAGTGGCCGAAGTGGACCACGATCATGTCCGCGGAACCCGTGGACATGGAGGATCCGGAGGTGGCGAAGGCCATGTCGTCCGGGCGCGGCGCGTCGCTGACCCGCCCGCGCCCGGGCCACGCAGACTTCGCGGGCATGATCAAGTACGGCTTCGACTCCGCCCGTCCGGTGCTCGAGCGCTCGTCCGCGCGCGAGACCGCGGCGCGCGTGGCGGCTGCGACTGTGGCCCGTAGCTTCCTGCGCGAAACCCTCGGTGTGGAGGTGTTCTCGCACGTGATCTCCATCGGCGAGTCCGCCCCGTACGCAGGGCCGCACCCGAGCGTCGAGGACATTGAGGCTATCGACGCCTCCCCGGTCCGCGCCTACGACAAAGAAGCGGAGGCGGACATGGTCGCCCGCATCGAGGCTGCGAAGAAGGACGGGGACACCCTCGGCGGCGTTGTCGAGGTCATCGTGGACGGTTTGCCGGTCGGCCTGGGCTCGCACGTCTCCGGCGAACGCCGCCTTGACGCGCGCCTGGCTGGCGCGCTGATGGGCATCCAGTCTGTGAAGGGTGTCGAGGTCGGCGACGGTTTCGAGGAGGCCCGCCGCCGGGGTTCGCAGGCGCACGACGAGATGGTGCGCGGGCAGGGCGGCGTGACACGTTCCACGAACCGTGCCGGCGGCCTCGAGGGCGGCATGACCAACGGCGAGCAGTTGCGTGTGCGTGCGGCCATGAAGCCGATTTCGACTGTCCCGCGCGCGCTGAAGACCGTGGACATGTCCACCGGGGAAGCCGCCACCGGCATTCACCAGCGTTCGGACGTGTGCGCGGTGCCCGCTGGTGGTGTCGTCGCTGAGGCGATGGTGGCGCTGGTGCTCGCGCAAGCAGTGTCGGAGAAGTTCGGCGGCGATACTGTGGATGAGGTTCGACGCAACGTGGAGGCGTACCGCGCGTACGCGGCGGACCGGCTCGCGTTCGCCCGAGAGGAGGATTTGGCATGACCACTCCGGCCGGGGCATCCCCGGCAGATATTGTCAACGATTTGGTGCACGGTCTCGCTCCGGAAGCCGCGCGCGCTGATGGCGCGGACAGCGCAACACCGTTCGACGAGAACGATGCGCCGAGTGCGACCGAACTCGTCACTGCGGCGCCTGCATTGGTGCACTCCGCGCCGCGTGTTGTGCTGGTGGGCATGCCGGGAGCGGGCAAGTCGACGATCGGCCGGCGGATCGCCAGCGCACTGAACCTGCCCATCGTGGACTCCGATCTCCTCATGGAGCAGGGCGAGGGCAAGGCCTGCGGCGAGTTGTACTCGGAGCTCGGCGAAGACGCCTTCCGCGAGCTCGAGGTGGGCTACGTGGCCCGCGCGCTCGCCACCGGCGGGGTGGTCAGCCTCGGCGGCGGCGCGATTGTCACCGAAGAGGTGCGCACGCTCCTGCAGCGCCACACCGTGGTGTGGATCGACGTCACCGCCGAGGAAGGAATTCGCCGCACGGCGGAGGATGCGTCGCGTCCGGTGCTCGACGGCGAGGACCGCGAACAGCGCTACCGGGACCTTTTGGAGCAGCGAGAGTCCTTCTACCGGGAGGTCTCCAGCTTCCGCGTGCGCACGGACGAGCGCCCACCGCAGCGTGTGGTGGCGGAAGTCCTCGGGTTCATTGACGTGGATTAGCCCTGCGGGAGAAAGGCGAGGCGCATGGCTGTAGTTGAGGTGACGGGGCAAAGCCCGTACGCGGTCAATATCGGGCGCGGCAACCTGGGCCAGGCGGCTCAGCGCGTCGCACAGGTCGGCGCGCGCCGCGCACTCGTCGTGCACCAGGTGCCGCTGGCTGATGCCGCAAGCGAGTTTGCGCAGCAGCTTGAGTCCGCCGGTGTGGAGCCGGTGGCGGTGTGCGTGCCGGATGCGGAAGCAGGCAAGGACCTGGCTGTGCTTTCCAGTCTGTGGGACACCCTCGGCGCGCACAGCTTTTCCCGCCAGGACGTCGTTGTCGGCCTCGGCGGCGGCGCAGTGACGGATCTCGCTGGCTTCGCCGCGGCGACGTGGATGCGCGGCATCAAGGTCGTGCAGGTGCCTACCACGCTTCTGGCCATGGTGGATGCGGCCGTCGGCGGCAAGACCGGCATCAACACGGCGGCGGGCAAGAATCTCGTCGGGGCGTTCCACGAGCCGGACAGCGTGTTTATCGACCTCGCCCGCATCGACACCCTTCCTGAGGCGGAAGTGGTCTCAGGCTCCGCCGAGCTGATCAAAACCGGCTTTATTGCGGACCCGCGCATTTTGGAGCTCTACCAGGACGGCGCCGAGCACCACTGGCCGGAGCTGGTGCGCCGTTCCGTGGCGGTGAAGGCGAATGTTGTCGGGCAGGACCTCAAGGAGTCCGGCCTGCGCGAGATTCTCAACTACGGCCACACCCTCGGCCACGCCATTGAACGCCGCGAGAACTACACCTGGCGCCACGGCAACGCGGTTGCGGTGGGCATGATGTTCGTCGCCCACCTGTCATTGGGCAGGAAGCTTATCGACGCCCCGTTGGTCGCCCTCCACGAAGAAATCCTGACAAAGGCGGGCCTTCCCACCCGTTACGAGGCGGGCGCGTTCGACGAGCTGCACGACGCAATGCTGCTGGACAAGAAGAACCGCGACGGGCGTATCCGCTTCGTCGTCCTCGACGGGTTGGGCTCGGCCACCCGGCTGGAGGACGCGACGGTGGAAGAGATGCGCGCGGCGTACGAGGCGATTTCGGAGTAGCGATGAAGATTCTGGTGCTCAACGGGCCAAACTTGAACAGGCTGGGCAAGCGGCAGCCGGAGATCTACGGGTCGGTGACGCTGGCGGACGTCGAGAAGCAATTGTGTGAGCGCGGCGGCGAGCTCGGCGTGGAGGTGGAGTGCCGCCAGTCCAACCACGAGGGCGAGCTGATCGACTGGGTGCACGAGGCGGCGGACAACGGGTGGGCCGTGGTGATTAATCCCGGCGGATTTACCCATACCTCAGTCGCGCTGCGCGACGCGCTGGTAGAACTGAAAGATCACCACGGCTTTATCGAGGTGCACATTTCCAACGTGCACGCGCGCGAGCCGTTTCGGGCGCACTCCTACCTTTCGCCGATCGCCGAAGGCGTCATTGCGGGGTTGGGGGTGGACGGCTACCGGCTCGCGCTCGAGTACTACGCAAGGAGGCTCTAATGGCATTGGCAGACACCCGTTTTGAGGACCGTCGCCGCAAACTGTCCACGAAGCTGGCGGAGCGCCGCATCGACGACATGCTGGTCACCCACCTGACCCACGTGCGCTACCTGTCTGGCTTCTCCGGGTCGAACGGCGCGATGCTGGTGTCGAAGGACCGCACCGCCGCAATTGCCACCGACGGGCGCTACACCACCCAGATCGGCGAGGAAGTGCCGGACATTGCGGCCACCATCGAGCGCAACGTCGGCGTGGCCATGCTGTCCAAGGCCGCCGAGGGCCACCGCGTTGGCTTCGAGGCCGACTACGTTTCGGTTGCCCAGCTGGAGAAGTTGCGCGAGGCGTGCCCCGAGGGGGTCACGCTCGTGCCGGTGAGCGGGGTGATCGAGGAGATCCGTCTGATCAAGGACAACCTGGAACTCACGCGCTTGACGGAGGCTGCGGAGCTGACGGTTGAGGCACTCGAGGGGCTGTTGGACGCCGGCGAGCTGCGCGCCGGCCGCACCGAGCGGGAAGTGGCGGCGGACCTTGAATACCGCATGCGCGTGCTCGGCGCGGAGCGCGTCAGCTTCGACACCATCGTCGCATCCGGGCCGAACTCGGCGAAGCCGCACCACAGCGCCGGCGACCGCGTGATCGCGGAGGGCGATCTGGTCACCACCGACTTCGGCATGCACCGCCTCGGCTTCAACTCGGATATGACCCGCACGTTCGCGATCGGGGAGATCGGCACCCTTGAGCGCGAGATCTACGAGGTCACCCTCGCCTCCCAGCTCGCGGGAGTGAAAGCGGCGGTGCCGGGGACGAAGCTTGTGGACGTGGACAAGGCCTGCCGCGACGTGATCGAGGAGGCCGGATACGGCGAGTACTTCGTGCACTCCACGGGCCACGGCGTGGGGCTGGACGTGCACGAGGCTCCCAGCGCGGCAAAGACCGGTTCCGGCGTGCTCGAGGAGGGTATGACCTTGACCATCGAGCCCGGCATCTACATCCCGGGCAAGGCCGGCGTGCGTATTGAGGACACGCTCATCATCACCTCGGCGGCGCCGAAGGTGATCACGGAGTACACCAAGGAACTGACAGTGCTGTAACATTGCTGTGTTTGCACACGCCCCGATACTCCCAGGAGGAAGGTACTTACCATGGCAACTACCGCCGATTTCAAGAACGGCCTGGTGCTGAAGAACGAAGGCAAGCTGCAGCAGATCATCGAGTTCCAGCACGTCAAGCCCGGCAAGGGCCCGGCGTTCGTGCGCACCAAGCTCAAGGACGTTGTCACCGGCAAGACCGTGGACAAGACCTGGAACGCTGGTGTGAAGGTGGAGACCGCAACCGTTGACCGCCGCGACATGACCTACCTGTACAACGACGGCACCAACTACGTTGTCATGGACGACAAGACGTTCGAGCAGTACGAGCTGCCGGCAGACAAGTTCGGCGATGCCGCTCGCTTCCTGCTGGAGAACATGCGCGTGCAGGTTTCCTTCCACGAGGGCGAGGCGCTGTTCGCCGAGCTGCCGATCTCTGTGGATCTGAAGATCGAGCAGACCGAGCCGGGCCTGCAGGGCGACCGCTCCACCGGCGGCACCAAGCCGGCAACCCTGGAGACCGGCGCTGAGATCCAGGTGCCGTTGTTCCTGGAGACCGGCAACGTGGTCAAGGTGGACACCCGCACCGGCGAGTACCTGTCTCGCGTGAACAACTAATGCCCGTTTACAAACGACACGGCGCGCGTTACCGTGCGCGCCGCCGGGCAGTAGACATCCTTTTCGAGGCGGAGACCCGCGACATCGATCCTGTGGCGATCGTGGAGGATCGCGCGCAGCTGTCCCAGGACCCGCTCAACGCAGTCGCGCCGGTGGCGGACTACACCCGCACCATCGTCGCGGGCGCGGCGGAGAAGCTGGACGACCTCGACGACGCTATTGAGCGCCACCTCTCCGAGGACTGGGAGCTGTTCCGCCTGCCCGCCGTGGACCGTCAGATCCTGCGCGTTGCGGCGTGGGAGATTCTGTTCAACGACGAGGTGGACGCGCCGATCTCCATCGCCGAGGGGGTGGAGATGGCCGCGGAGTACTCCGGGGCCCAGGCAGCGCCGTACATTAACGTCGTGCTCGACGGCATCGCCCAGCGCGCAGCGTCCAACTCGCCGTTTGCCGGCGAGGGCGCGGAAGACGCCTACCCGGTAGAGGACGAGAGTGCCCCCACCGATGAGCACTCAGAGGACTCCGGGCTGGAGCAGGCGGAGGACACCGACGCAGCCACGGCGCACGAGATCGCCGAGTCCACCGAAGACTTGGAGGCCGGGGAACCGGCGACGGACGGGACCCGCGGCTAGTACTGGGCCCGGCAGAAAGTCGAGTAGAGGAGGTCGAGTACACGCCCATTGAGCGGCGTACTCGACCTCCTTTACTCGACTTCCAGACCGAACACCACCGAAAGGAAGCGACATGTCGAAGCTCACCGTTGAGGAAGCCAAGCAGTTTTTCGTGGGACCCGATTTCCAGCTCGCGGACGTGGACCCAGCTGCGACACCGGGCGTCTCGGACGTGGACGACGCGTTCCACGACTATGACGGCGACCTAGATGAGCTGCAGGAGATGCTCTTCGCCAACGGACGCGCCGGCAACGAGGACGCCGGTTCGATCCTGCTGGTGCTGCAGGGCATGGACACCTCCGGCAAGGGCGGCATGGTCCGCAACGTCATCGGGGCGACCATGGACCTGCAGGGCGTGCGCGTCCAGGGATTCGGGCGCCCGACGGAGGAGGAAGCCGCCCACGATTTCTTGTGGCGCTTCACCCCGCACCTGCCCAAGCCGGGGCAGATCGCGGTGTTCGACCGCTCGCACTACGAGGACGTGCTGGTGCAGCGCGTGAAGCAGATGGCGCCGCCGGAGGAGATCGAGCGCCGCTACGGCGCGATCGTGGAATTCGAGAACGAGCTCGCGTCGCGTGGCACGAAGATCATCAAGGTGATGCCGCACATCTCGCGCGAGTTCCAGGCTGAGAACCTGAAAAAGCGCATCGAGCGGGCGGACAAGCACTGGAAGTACAACCCGAGCGACATCGAGGACCGCAAGCTGTGGAGCCAGTTCATGGCCGCCTATCAGATCGCCATGACGCGCACGTCCACAGAGGTCGCGCCGTGGTACTGCATCCCGTCCGACAACAAGAAGTACTGCCGCACGGTGGTCAAGGCATTGCTTTTCGATGCGCTCAAGTCGCTCAACCTCGAGTGGCCTGCCGCCGATTTCGATCCCGAGGTTGAGCTGGAGCGTCTGGCGAACTCCTAGTCGGCGGAGTCGGTGGGGTCGGGCTCGGCCGGGGAGTCGGTCTCGCCGTCAGCCGGGGCGACGCCGGCGGCCTCGGCCTGCTTCTGAATCTCGCCGACCAGGGCGCGCATCGCGTCCTGGGTGGCCAGCACGCCGTCGACGGCGGCCTTGAGCGAATTGGAAAGCTGGTCGTCTGCGAGCCCTGCACCGACCTGGACCTCAGCTTCGGTGCGCACGACGAGGTTCTCGGTGCGGTTGACCACGAGGGCGCGCGCGTCCAGGTAGGAGCTGTTGACCTGGTTCGCCGCCAGGTACAACGTGGCGTCAGGCGTGTCGGCTGGGGTGTCGGTGACGGAGTCCGCGCGGACGATGAGCACGGAATCCAGCAGCACGAACAGCAGATTGTAGCCGTTGACGTTGGCGTGGCCCGCGCGGCCCGAGGGGTCGTCGGAGACCTCCACGTCGTGGCCGGCCATGGCCTTGATCACGCGGTCGATGGTCACGAGCGTTGCGTTGCTCATTACTGCGGCTCCTCCCAGGTGACAACGGTGGGGAAAGTGTTCTTCAAAAAGTCGAAGGCCTGCAACGTGGTGTCGATGGAGCTGGCGATGAACGCGCCGAGCTGGTTGAACGACGCACCCTCGGCGATGCGCATCGCGCGGATGGCGCTGATGGCCAGCTGGTCCTCGCCGCGTTCGAAGAAACGCAGGGTGGGCGCGAAGTGCGTCTGGTTGTGCTCGTTGCACGCGTAGAGCACCTTCGGCGCCATCTCGCGGGGGAACTCGCCGCGCCACAGCGCCTCGAACACGAGGTGATCGCCATCGATGACGACCGCAATGGCGGCGTTAATGAAGCCGGAACGCACCAGCTGGTCTTCGATGCGGTACTCGAGGTTTTCTTCCTCGAAGATCGCGGCGACGGCCTCGGGCGTGACCTGCTCGGTCACGTTGCGTTCGGGGTGCTCGCTCGGCTGGACGGGCTCTTCGGTTTGATCTGTAGTCACGCCTGCGAGACTAGCAGCTGCTCGCGGCCCAACTCGTGGCGCAGGGCTGCGTCGAGGGTGGGGTAGCGCAGCCGCCAGCCGTGTTCGGCGGCCACGGTGGGCAGGACGCGTTGGTCCGCCAGCGCGAGCTCGTGCGCGCCCTCTTCGCCCAGCAGCAGTTTCGGGCCGAACGTCGGGATGGAAAATACGTCCGGCCGGTGCAGCAGGCGAGCGAGGGTGGAAGACATTTCGGCGTTGGTCACCGGCTCTGGCGCAGTGGCGTTGACGGGCCCGGAGACCGTCTCGTCCAGCAGGGCGCGCACGTAGAAATCGGTCAGATCGTCCAGCGCCACCCAGCTCATCCAGAAATCGCCGCGGCCGAACTGCGCGGTGAGCCCCGCGTTGACGCTGGCCTTGAGCACCGGCAACAGCCCGCCAGCGCTGGACAGCGCCAGCCCGGTGCGGATGTGCACGCTGCGCATCCCGTCGACATTGGCGGCGTGCTCCCAGGCGTCGCAGACCTCGGCCAAGAACCCCTCGCCGGGCCCGTCAGCCTCGGCGCGTGGAACGCTGCCAGCATCTGTCCCGTAGTACCCCACCGCCGAGGCGCCGACGAAGACCTCCACTCCCGAGTCCGCGGCGAGGCGGGCGAGTCTGCGGGTGGGCTCCACGCGCGAGTCGCGGATGCTGCGCTTCTTTTCTTCGGTGAACCGGCCCATGATGGTCTCGCCTGCGAGGTGGATCACCCCGTCCACGCCGGCTAGCAGGTCAGCTGCCGGGTTGTCCATGTCCCAGTGCCGCTCGCCGGGGCCCGCTGTGCCTCGCACCAGCGGGATCACGGTGTGCCCGGCGGTGGTTAGCTGCGCGCGCAGGTGGGTGCCGACGAGGCCGCTGGAGCCGGTCATGGCCACCGTCTTCGGGGCGGCGTGAGGCAGGGAAGCGATGAACCGCAGGTCCTCCACCAACTGGCGTTGGCGATAAGCCCAGGCGGGGCGGAGCGCGGCTTCTGGGATGCGGGCACTGACGTCGTCGATAAGCAATGTGCCCTCGCCCGCGTCCTCGAAGCGGTGCACGTGGCGCCAACCAGTAGTCGCGCGCACCGGCTGGTTCGCGGCGATGTCGGTGAACTGGTGGCCCGCGACGTAGCCGTCGGAGAGGTGGCGCGCGACCCACTTTTGGCCCGCGGGGAGGCGGAATACTGTGGTGCCGCTGCGTATCGACGCCGCTTCGCTTGCCACCCGCATCGGCAGGAATCCGGGGGTAAGGCGGGTGACTGCGCCTGGGCGGGTGTGCCAGCGCCAGACGGTGCCGCGGTCGAAGGGGAGGGTGTACTCAGCGTGGATGCCCATGGAATCCTTCCCGGTTTATACATGCAGGTGCTAAGGTGAAACGCGGTCCCAAGACTACACACGGCCCCGGTAGGCGGGGCCGGTTCGAAATCCTTTAAATTCCGCACTGTGAGGCGGGGAAGGAGGTTCGATGAGTGAGAACGAACGGTCGACCGTTGAGTTGCTGAACGCTCAAGATGTCGGCCGCACTGTTGCACGCATCGCGCACCAGATCATCGAAAAAACGGCGTTGGACGATGAGACCAGTCCGCAGGTTGTGCTGCTGGGAATTCCGTCCGGGGGAGTGCCGTTGGCGCAGCGCATCGCAGAGGCCGTTGAAGAATTTTCCGGGGTGGCAATCCCCGTGGGCAGCCTGGACGTGACGCTCTACCGCGACGACCTGCGCAACCGCCCCCACCGCGCCCTGCGGCCCACCAACATCCCGGTGGACATTGACGGGGCAGTGGTCATCCTTGTCGACGACGTTTTGTACTCCGGCCGCACCATCCGCGCGGCGCTGGATTCCTTGCGCGACATCGGCCGCCCCGCAGCCATCCAGCTGGCGGTGCTGGTGGACCGCGGCCACAGAGAACTGCCCATCCGCGCAGACTACGTGGGCAAAAACATCCCCACCTCGAAGGACGAGGACGTCACCGTCTCGCTGACGCCGCTCGATGCCGAGGACCGGGTCACGCTGGCTAGGGAGGCGTAAATGAAGCACCTGATCGACATCGCGGACCTTACCCGCGAGGAAATTGTCGGCCTGATGGACGAAGCGGACCGTTTTCGCGAAGCCCTGGACGGCCGCGAGATAAAGAAGCTGCCCACCCTGCGCGGCCGCACCGTGATGACGCTGTTCTACGAAAACTCCACCCGCACCCGCTCGTCGTTTGAGACCGCGGGCAAGTGGATGAGCGCGGACGTGATCAACCTGTCCGCGTCCTCGTCGTCGGTGAAGAAGGGCGAGTCGCTCAAAGACACCGCGGCGACCCTCGAGGCCATCGGCGCGGACGCGATCATCATGCGCCACCCGGCCTCGGGCGCATCCCAGCTTCTGCGCACGTGGCTGCCGGAGACCAGCATCATCAACGCAGGCGACGGCCAGCACCAGCACCCCACCCAGGCGCTTTTGGACGCGGTGACTATGCGCCAGCACATCGGCGACGTGGCCGGCAAGACCGTGCTCATCGTCGGCGACATCCTGCACTCGCGCGTGGCGCGCTCCAACGTGGACCTGCTGCACACCCTCGGCGCAGAGGTTGTGCTGGTGGCCCCGCCGACGCTTCTGCCCACCGGCGTGCAGTACTGGCCGGCGCGCGTGTCGCACGACTTCGACGCGGAGGTCGAGCAGGCGGACGTGGTGATGATGCTGCGCGTGCAGGCTGAGCGCATGCACGGCGGCTTCTTCCCGTCGCACCGCGAGTACGCCACCCTCTACGGGCTGAGCAAGGACCGCGCGAACCGCATGAAGGACTCGGCGCTGATCATGCACCCGGGTCCAATGCTGCGCGGCATGGAAATCAACTTCGACGTCGCGGACCGCGACAACGCCGTGGTGCTGGGCCAGGTCTCCAACGGTGTCTACACCCGCATGGCCGTGCTGTTTACGCTGCTCGCCAGCTCAGGAGAGCAGGGCGGCAATGAGGAAGGAGCCAGCAAGTGACCACGCTCGCTTTGAACAACGTCCGCCCGTACGGCGAGGACGTGACCAACATTCTCATCGACGTCGCCGACGGCGTGATCGACGCGGTCGGGGAGAACCCCTTTGACGACGCGGACGAGGTCATGGACTGCGGGGGCAACGTGCTGCTGCCGGGCCTGGTGGACATGCACGTGCACCTGCGCGAGCCCGGCCGCGAGGACACCGAGACCATCGCCACCGGCTCCGACGCCGCGGCCAAGGGCGGTTTTACCGCCGTGTTCACCATGGCGAACACCTCCCCGGTGATAGACCAGCCGTTCCTCGCCGAGGCGGTGTGGGCGAAGGGCCAGGAGTACGGCAAGTGCGATGTCTACCCGGTCGGCTCCATCTCCCAGGGGCTGAAGGGCGAGCAGCTCACCGAGATCGGGCTTATGTCCCGCAGCGGCGTGCGCATGTTCTCCGACGACGGCAAGTGCGTCAACGACCCTCAGCTGATGCGCCGGGCCATCGAGTATGCCAAGGCGCACGACGTGGTGCTCGCGCAGCACGCCGAGGACCACCGCATGACTGAAGGCTCTGTCGCCCACGAGGGCGAGCAGGCCGCGCGCCTGGGGCTGCGCGGTTGGCCGCGCGTGGCGGAGGAGTCCATTGTGGCGCGCGACGCGATCATGACCCGCGACTACGGCGGCCGCTACCACCTGTGCCACGCCTCCACCGAGGGCACCGTGGAGCTTTTGCGCTTTGCCAAGAACCAGGGCATCGACGTCACCGCCGAGGTCACCCCGCACCCCCTCATGCTCACCGACGAGAAGCTCGCCACCTACGACGGCCTGTCCCGCGTGAACCCGCCGCTGCGCGAGGCGCGCGACGCTGAGGCACTCAAGCAGGCGCTTCTCGACGGCACCGTCGACGTGGTCGCCACCGACCACGCCCCGCACGGCTCCGAAGACAAGTGCGTGGAGTTCGAGAACGCCAAGCCCGGCATGCTCGGCCTGGAGACCTCCCTTGCCGTGGTCCACCGCATCTTCGTCGAGCCGGGGCTGGCCGATTGGCGCTTCGTGGCCAAGGTCATGAGCGAGCGGCCGGCCGAGATCCTGCGCCTGAAAGACCAGGGCCGCCCGATCAACGTCGGCGAGCCGGCCAACCTCGTCCTGGTGGACCCGGAGTCGCCGTGGACCGCCCACGGCGATGAGATGGCGTCCAAGGCCTCGAACACCCCGTACGAAGGCATCGAATTTTCCGCCCGCGTGGTTGGCACCTGGCTGCGCGGCACCCAAACCTACGACTCGAAGAAGGCGTAAACCATGTCTGAAAACACCACCACACAACCCCAGCGCACGCGCGCAACGCTCGTGCTTGACGACGGCTCCGCCTTCCCCGGCTTCATCTTCGGCGCGATGCCTGCAGAGAACGAAGTCGCCGGCGAGGTCGCTTTCACCACCGACATGTTCGGCTACGAGCGCGAGCTGTGCGAAGCCGAGCGCGCCGGCCAGATCCTCGTCTTCGCCACCCCGCAGGTGGGCAACGTCGGCTGGACCGGCGAGGGCGCATCCGGCAGCACCGACATCACCGCCGCAGCAGTCATCGTGCGCGACCTCGCGCGCATCGCTTCCAACCACAACGCCCAGCGCACCCTCGCCGAAGAGCTCGAGGCGCAGGGGATTACCGGGCTGTGGGGCGTGGACACCCGCAAGCTCGTCCGACACCTGGCCGCCGCTGCCCGCGAGGGAAAGATGGTGCGGGGCCAGGTCACCGTCGAAAGCCAAGAAGCCTAAGAGAAAGACCAGGAGATACAGACATGAAGCGTAACGATTTGAACCACGTCCTGGTCATCGGCTCCGGCCCGATCGTGATCGGCCAAGCCTGCGAGTTCGACTATTCCGGCACCCAGGCGTGCCGCGTGCTCAAGGACGAAGGCCTGCGGGTGACGCTGGTCAACTCGAACCCGGCGACGATCATGACCGACCCCGAGTTTGCCGACCACACCTACGTGGAACCGATTGAGCCCGGCTACATCGATCGCATCCTCGCCCGCGAAGCCGAGCAGGGCCACCCGGTCGACGCTATTTTGCCCACCCTCGGCGGCCAGACTGCGCTGAACACGGCGATCAAGCTGGACCGCCTCGGCATTCTGGAAAAGCACGGCGTGGAGCTCATCGGCGCGGACATCGACGCCATCGAGCGCGGCGAGGACCGCCAGAAATTCAAGGACATCGTGGACAAGATTGGCGGCGAATCCGCCCGCTCCCGCGTCTGCTTCACCATGGAAGAGGTGGAGGAGACCGTCGTGGAGCTGGGGTTCCCGTGTGTGGTGCGCCCCTCGTTCACCATGGGCGGGCTCGGCTCCGGCCTGGCGTACGACATGGATGATTTGCACCGCATCGCCGGCGACGGCCTGGTGGCTTCGCCGGAGGCGAACGTGCTGATCGAGGAATCCATCCTGGGCTGGAAGGAAATCGAGCTGGAGCTCATCCGCGACTCCGCGGATAACTGCATCGCCATCGCCACCATTGAGAACGTGGATGCGATGGGTGTGCACACCGGCGACTCGGTCACCGTGGCGCCGGTGCTGACGATGACCGAGCCCGAGGTCACCGCCATGATCGAGCAGGGCAAGGCCATCATCCGCGAGGTCGGCGTGAAAACGGGCGGCTGCAACATCCAGTTCGCCATCAACCCCAAAGACGGCCGAATGATCATCATCGAGATGAACCCGCGCGTGTCGCGGTCCTCGGCGCTGGCGTCCAAGGCCACCGGCTACCCGATTGCCAAGGTGGCCACCCTGCTGGCCATCGGCTACACGCTCGACGAAATCCCGAACGACATGACCGGCGGCGAAACCACCGCGCTTGCGGAGCCGACGCTCGACTACGTCATCGTGAAGATGCCGCGTTTCGCCTTTGAGAAGTTCCCTGGCTCCGACGAGACCCTGGGCACGTCCATGAAGGCTGTGGGCGAGGCGATGGGCATCGGCCGCAACTACATCCAGGGCCTGAACAAGGTTATGCGTTCGATGGAGGACAAGCCGAACGGTTTCTGGACCAAGCCGGACGAGTACTTCGCCGACGAGCGCGCAACCGACGCCGCCGCGGTGCTCGAGGACCTGAAGGTGCCCACCGACAAGCGTCTCTACGACGTAGAGCTTGCGCTGCGCCTGGGCGCGAGCGTCGAGGAGGTCTACGAGGCCTCCGGCATCGACCCGTGGTTCCTGGAGGAGCTCGTCGCGCTCATTGACTTCAGGCAGCAGCTTGTCGACGCCCCGGTGCTCGATGCCGAGCTTTTGCGTGAGGCGAAGGCGTTCGGCCTGTCCGACGCCCAGATCGCCGCGCTTCGCCCGGAGCTGGCGGGGGAGTGCGGGGTGCGCCAGCTGCGCTGGTCGCTGGGGATTGCCCCGACCTTTAAGACCGTGGATACCTGCGCGGGCCAATTCGACGCCAAGGTGCCGTACCTGTACTCCGCCTACGAGCTCGACCCGGACGCGGAAAATGAGGTTGTTTCTTCCTCGAGCGACAGCGGGAAGGAGAAGGTGATCATCCTCGGCTCGGGCCCGAACCGCATCGGCCAGGGCATCGAGTTCGACTACTCGTGCGTGCACGCGGCGCTTGAGCTGTCGCGTGTGGGATACGAGACGGTGATGGTCAACTGCAACCCGGAGACTGTCTCCACCGACTACGATACGGCGGACCGCCTCTACTTTGAGCCGCTGACGTTCGAGGACGTCATGGAGATCTACCGCGCCGAGGCCGCCACCGGCACCGTCGCCGGCGTGATCGTCCAGCTGGGCGGCCAGACTCCGCTGGGGCTGGCGCAGCAGCTTGAGGACGCCGGCGTGCCCGTGGTTGGCACCTCCCCCAAGGCCATCGACATGGCGGAGGACCGCGGCGAGTTCGGCAAGGTGCTCGACGCGGCGAACCTGCCGGCCCCGGCTTACGGCACCGCAACCACCTTCGAGGGTGCGCGCGAGGTGGCGGACCGCATTGGCTACCCGGTGCTGGTGCGCCCCTCCTACGTGCTGGGCGGGCGCGGCATGGAGATCGTCTACGACGAGGACAACCTCCGCGATTACATCGAGCGCGCCACCGAACTGTCCCCGGACCACCCGGTGCTGGTGGACCGCTTCCTGGACAACGCCATCGAGATCGACGTCGACGTGCTCTGCGACGGCACGGACGTCTACCTCGGCGGCGTGATGGAGCACATCGAGGAAGCTGGCATCCACTCCGGCGACTCCGCGTGTGCGCTGCCGCCGATGACGCTGGGCCCGGATGACATCGCCAACGTCCGCCGTTCCGCGGCGGCGCTCGCGCACGGTATCGGCGTGAAGGGCCTGATGAACGTGCAGTTCGCGCTCAAGGACGACATCCTCTACGTCATCGAGGCCAACCCGCGCGCATCGCGCACCGTGCCGTTTGTGTCCAAGGCCACCGGCGTGCACCTGGCCAAGGCGGCCGCGCGCGTCATGATGGGCACTACGATTGCCCAGCTGCGTTCGGAGGGGTTGATCCCGTCCGACTACGACGGCGGCTCGCTGCCGATGGAGCACCCGATCGCGGTGAAGGAAGCCGTGCTGCCGTTTACCCGCTTCCGCCGCCCGGACGGCGCGCTGCTGGACACCATCCTCGGCCCGGAGATGAAGTCCACCGGCGAGGTCATGGGCCTGGCGCCGTCGTTTGGCGTGGCGTACGCGAAGGCGGAGGCCGCCGCGTTCGGCGAGCTGCCCACCGAAGGCACCGTGTTTGTCTCGCTGGCCAACCGCGACAAGCGCACCCTCATCTTCCCGATCCAGCGGCTGTCCACCATGGGCTTTAAGGTGCTGGCCACGGAGGGTACCGCCCAGATGCTGCGCCGCAACGGCATCGAGTGCGAGGTTGTGCTCAAGGGGTCCCAGGTCCGTGAGGGTGCCGAGGGCAAATCCATCGTGGACCGCATCCTCGACGGCGAGATCGACCTGGTGCTCAACACCCCGGCAGGTTCCGCTGGCGCGCGCCACGACGGCTACGACATCCGCGCGGCTGCCGTCGTCGCCGACGTGGCCATCATGACCACCGTGCAGGGCGTCACCGCGGCGGTGCAGGGCATCGAGGCTATCCGCGCCAACGAAATCTCGGTGACTAGCCTGCAGGAGCTCGAGCACGGCAAAGCAGAGGCGAAGTAGTGGCTGCGCAGACCTTCAGCCAGCGCCTTGTGGCGGCCGGGCAGGAGCACGGCCGTCTATGCGTGGGCATTGACCCGCACGCCGTGCTGCTCGAGCAGTGGGGGCTGGACAACACTGTCGAGGGCCTGCGCGCGTTCTCGGAGACGTGTGTGGAGGCCTTCGCGGGCCACGCCGCGGTAGTCAAGCCGCAGGTGGCGTTTTTCGAGCGCTTCGGCGCAGCCGGATTCGCGGTGCTCGAGAACACGCTCGCCCGGCTGCGCGAGAGCGGCACCTTGGTGATCGCCGACGCGAAGCGCGGCGATATCGGCTCCACGATGGCGGGATACGCGTCAGCCTGGCTTGCGCCCGGTGCTCCGCTGGAGACGGACGCGCTGACTGTGACCCCGTACCTCGGCGTCGGATCGCTCGACCCGGCAATCGAATTGGCTGCGCAGCACGGCAAGGGCGTGTTTGTCATGGCCGCCAACTCCAATCCGGAGGCGGTGGCGCTGCAAACCGGCACGATCGACGGCAAGATGCTCTCGCAGTGGATGGTCGACGAGTGCGCGCAGTACAACCGTGCCGACGATCCTGAATACATCGGGCACGTCGGCGTGGTCGTCGGCGCGACCGTGCAAACCCCGCCGGTGCTCGACGGCCTGAACGCCCCGGTGCTGATGCCCGGAGTGGGCGCGCAGGGAGCGACGATGGCCGATGCGGAAGCCATCGCGGGTGAAATTGGACACCTGGTTTTCCCGAGTGTTTCGCGTTCGGTGCTCACTGCTGGTCCGGATGTGGCTGAGCTGCGCAAACGCGTATCTGACCTGGGGAAACAGGCGAAAGGCTAGGGTCTATTAACTGCCCAGCAAAATCCCTGGTAGTTTAGTCCCGTCGCACGGTGACGTGGAGAAATGCGGTGTACAACGCGCTCCGCGGAACCGTTGCAGAATAAAGCAGTGTTAGACTGTGCCGAACGTGGCGAATTGCACCGATGACATTCGGAGGAGTGCGCCCCGGATCCGGCACATGTCGGACTGGACAATTGTTCGTAACTATTACATGGAGGAACCCGTGGCACTTCCACAGTTGACCGATGAGCAGCGCAAGGCAGCACTTGAGAAGGCAGCAGAGGCCCGTAAGGCGCGTGCTGAGCTGAAGGCATCCCTCAAGCGCGGCGAGACCACGCTCAAGGACGTCCTGAACAAGGCTGACACCGACGAGATCATCGGCAAGACCAAGGTCTCCGCACTCCTCGAGGCAATGCCGAAGGTGGGCAAGGTCAAGGCCCGCGAGATCATGGAGGAGCTGGAGATCGCTCAGACCCGTCGTCTGCGCGGCCTCGGTGACCGTCAGCGTCGCGCGCTGCTCGAGCGCTTCGGCTACGAAGAGAACTAGTCGTGTCTGAGGTGGCTCCCCGCGGACAGCTGGTCGTGTTGGCCGGCCCGTCCGCGGTGGGTAAGTCGACGGTGGTGAGCGGCCTTCGCAGTGCCGTACCGGATTTGTACTTCTCGGTGTCCATGACCACCCGCGCTCCGCGCCCGGGTGAGGTGGACGGGAAAGACTACTTCTTTGTCACCCCGGAGCACTTCCAGGGCCGCATCGACCGCGGAGAGATGCTGGAGTGGGCCGACATCCACGGAGGGCTGCAGCGCTCCGGCACACCCGCCGGGCCGGTGCAGGAAGCCATGGATGCGGGCCGTCCCGTCCTCGTCGAAGTTGACCTCGCAGGTGCACGGAACATCAAGCGCCTGCTGCCAGAAGCGCAGACCGTGTTTTTGGCGCCGCCGTCGTGGGACATTCTTGTCCAGCGGCTCACCGGGCGCGGCACCGAGACCCCGGAGGTGATCGAGCGCAGGCTCGCCACCGCCCGCGAGGAGCTCGACGCCCAGGGCGAGTTCGATGTCGTGGTGGTCAACGACAACGTGGACACGGCAGTGGCCACCATCGCCGGCATTCTTCAAGGCACATCTTCCAACAACAGTTAGCGAGTGGGTTACACGTGAGCAACACAACCAAGGATTTGTCCGAGACGTCCGCTGCTGAGGAAACCACCCAGCAGGAGAACGTTTACGACACTCCGGAGGGCATTACGGCGCCCCCGACCGACGAGCTTTTGACCAAGGTGTCGTCGAAGTACGCGCTCGTCATCTTCGCAGCGAAGCGTGCCCGCCAGATCAACAGCTTCTACCAGAACTCCGAGGACGGCGTCTTCGAGTTCGTGGGCCCGCTGGTCTCTCCAGAGCCGGGCGAGAAGCCGTTGTCGATCGCGCTGCGCGAGATCGAGGCAGGACTGCTCGAGCACGAGGAAGGCCAGTAAGCCTCGCCCCATTGCCAGTGCGCTGTGCTAGCGCTCTGCAGGTGTCCGCCGCCGCCCAGGAATCATGCTGGGCGGCGGCGGTTTTGTATGCTTGGGGCTCATGAGCGAAGCCCCACACTCGTCCCATCCGCTGCGTGTTGTCGTAGGAGTCTCCGGCGGTATCGCCGCGTACAAGGCCTGCCATCTTGTCCGGAACTTCAAAGAGGCGGGTGATGAGGTTCGGGTGATCCCCACGCAGAACGCGCTCAATTTCGTGGGTGCGGCGACGTTCGAGGCGTTGAGCGGCAACCCGGTGGACACCGGAGTGTTCACCCGCGTCGACGAGGTGCAGCACGTGCGGGTGGGGCAGGAGGCCGACCTGATCGTCGTGGCGCCAGCGACCGCGGACTTCATGGCTCGGGCCGCCGCGGGGCGTGCGGACGACCTGCTCACCTCGACCATCCTCGTCGCCACGTGCCCGGTGGTGCTTGCCCCCGCGATGCACACCGAGATGTGGCTCAACCCGGCCACGCAGGCGAACGTCGCCACGCTGCGCGAGCGGGGTATCACGGTGCTTGAACCCGCGCACGGGCGTCTCACTGGCAAAGACACCGGGCCCGGGCGTTTGCTGGAACCGGACGTGATCGCCGAACTCGCTCGCACGGTGCTGCGCACTAGCACATTCGCCCCGACCCTTGCGGGCAAGCGCGTGCTGATCAGCGCGGGCGGCACCCAGGAGAACATTGACCCGGTGCGCTACATCGGCAACCGGTCCTCCGGCAAGCAGGGCTACGCGCTCGGCGACGTCGCCGCGCAACGAGGCGCGAAGGTGACCATAGTGGCGGGGGCGACCGATGCGCTGGATCCGCCGTCGGGCGCGGAGGTGATCAAGGTCGGCTCCACCCGCGAAATGCAACAGGCGATGGCGGAACGAGCGCCGGAGGCCGACGTGGTGATTATGGCTGCTGCCGTGGCGGATTTCCGTCCAGAAGCAGAAGCGAGCACGAAGCTGAAGAAGGGCAAAGCCGATGACGCGCTGTCCACGATCCGCCTCACCGAAAACCCGGACATCCTCAAGGGCTTGGTCCAGATGCGGGAGGCGGGGGAGACCGCCGCGACCATCATCGGCTTCGCCGCAGAGACGGACAACGAGTTCGAAAATGGCCGCGCCAAGCTCAAGCGCAAGGGCGCGGACATGCTCATGCTCAACTCCGTGGCCGGCGGCGGCGTGTTCGGCCAGGCCCGCAACCGAGGCTGGCTGCTTAGCGCAGACGGCCGCGAAGAGGAGATTCCCGACGGCACCAAGCACGAGGTCGCGGCCCGGATCTGGGACGCCGTCGAGCGACTCTCGCAGTGACATTGCACATTTAGACAGCTTGGTCTATCGTGGGCATCACTTCACGACGTGCCGTTCCCGTTTCAGCCGTTGGACGCCGCCGGAACGCTACCCGTTCGCATAGACGCTAAGGAAAGACTGCTTTGTCCACTGATACGTACTTCCGCTTGTTCACAAGCGAATCGGTCACCGAGGGCCACCCCGACAAGATCTGCGACGCGATTTCGGACTCGATCCTGGACGACATGCTTGCTCAGGACCCGGACGCGAAGGTGGCCGTGGAGACCCTCGCCACGACCGGCCAGGTGCATGTGGCGGGGGAGGTGCGCACTTCCGCCTACTCCAACATCGCGCGAATCGTGCGCGAGAAGCTGGTGGAGATCGGGTTCGACTCTTCTGAGGTCGGCTTCGACGGCCGCAGCTGCGGCGTGAACATCGCCATCGGCGACCAGTCCTCGGAGATCCACGATTCCGTGGTGACGTCCCAGGAGGTCCGCGAGAACACCTCCACCGGCGAGGACGACCAGACCGGCGCGGGCGACCAGGGCCTGATGTTCGGCTACGCCACCAACGAGACACCGGAGTATATGCCGCTGCCGATCTCCACGGCGCACCGCCTGGCCCGCCGCCTGTCCCAGGTGCGCCACGAGGGCATCGTCGAGGGGCTGCGCCCGGACGGCAAGACCCAGGTGACCTTCGCCTACGACGGCCAGACCCCGGCGTTCATCGACACGATCGTCATCTCCACCCAGCACGACCCGGACTTCACCGGCGAGGCGCTGGAGGCGGCGCTTCGCGAGCACGTGATCAACTGGGTGCTCAAGGACGCAAACCTGGAGCAGTACTACCGCGAGGACACCAAGGTTCTGGTCAACCCGTCCGGCTCCTTCATCCAGGGTGGCCCCATGAGCGACGCCGGCCTGACCGGCCGCAAGATCATCGTGGACACCTACGGCGGCATGGCTCGCCACGGCGGCGGCGCGTTTTCCGGCAAGGACCCCTCAAAGGTGGACCGTTCCGGCGCGTACGCGATGCGCTGGGTGGCCAAGAATATTGTCGCCGCGGGCCTAGCGGAGCGCGTCGAGGTGCAGGTGGCCTACGCCATCGGACGCGCGAACCCGGTGGGGCTGTACGTGGAGACGTTCGGCACCGCCGCGGAGGGCCAGACGGACGAGAGCATCCAGCAGGCGGTGGAGAAGGTCTTCGACCTGCGCCCCGAGGCGATCATCCGCGAGCTGGACCTCAAGCGCCCGATCTACGCGCAAACCGCCGCGTACGGCCACTTCGGCCGCACGGACATCGACGTGCCGTGGGAGCGCACCGACAAGGTCGACGACTTGAAGGGCGCCGCCGGCGTCTAGTCCGTCTCCGGTGTCTTGTCCGCCTGGTGTTCCTGCCAGGCGGCTTTTTCTTGCTCGGAACGCCGGTGGTTGCGCAGCGCGACCACGCCGACGACGATGCCGATGACCACCGGCACCCAGATCTTCGAGTACTCGAGCAGCCACAGCGCCCACTCGGGAACCTCGGGGAACTCCGGCAGGTCGATGTCTGGCATCGGCAGGTTGAAATGTGGCAGCGACGGCACCGGCAGGTCCATGTGCGGCAGCTGCCAGTCGGGCAGGTCCCAGTCGGGCAAAAACCCAACTAGCCAGCCGATGAACCTCGAGATGATCGGGCCGAGCACGAGCACCGCGAGCGCCCAGCCGCCCTTGCCCAGCCCTTCCGCCATGGGGATGAGGGTGCGCTTGAGCTCGCTGGACTGCATGGTTTCGCGCCTGTGCGCGCCGCGGGAGCCGGCGGGCGGGTCGAACTCCACCACCGTGTCGCCTTCGCGAAACTCCACGCTGAGCAGCTCGTCGAAACTACTGACCCGAAGCTTCAGGTGCGGTTTCTTGCGGTCGGTGCCGAGCCCCGTCGGCGTTTCCAGCCCGCCTTTCGGGCCGTCGCCGAACAGCGGCAGCCGGGCGCTTGCGACGTCGTTGTAGCGGTGCTGCACCTCGCCGTTGACGCGCACCTCCATGCGCTCGGTGGGGTTTTTCGTCCACAGTTTGATCCGCTCTTTGAGGGAGCTCTCCGCCGTCGCCAGGGCGCCGGGTTTGTCCGCCTCGTCGCCGGGCCAGCTGGGATCCTCGGCGGCGAAGTCGCGGTCGAAACCGACGCGGACCTCGATCAGGCCGTATTCGGGGTGGTTGAGGCTCCAGGTTTCCATCGGCTACGCCTCCGCCTTGCTTCTCGACGAGCTGCCGCCCACCAACGACCCCACCCACATCGCTGCCGCGCAGGCGAGCGTCACCGCGATGGAGTAGATGAACGTGCCGTCGTTGAAGTACAGGGCCTTGGAGATCCAGAAGCCCACCCCGG
Source organism: Corynebacterium haematomassiliense (assembly GCF_013978595.1). GTDB lineage: Bacteria > Actinomycetota > Actinomycetes > Mycobacteriales > Mycobacteriaceae > Corynebacterium > Corynebacterium lehmanniae. The sequence continues at coordinate 626,450 of NZ_JACDTZ010000001.1, read as the reverse complement.
TCAAAAGGGGCAGGGACAAAGTGGGGCGGAAGGCGATGCCGTCGATAAGCCCGGCGATGATCGCCACTGCGAAGATGAACCCGACCATCACCCACGGGTTACCCACCAACGGGATGAGCAGCAGGGGCCCGAGCGCGTAGGCGGCGAGCATGGCGTAGGGGATGGCTTTGACCCATCCGTGGCGGCCGCCGTTGTCCTGCTGTTCAGTCACGGGCAAGAGTATAGGAACTAATCCGCGCGCGTGTAGACGTGGCCCGCCTCGGGTCGTTTGATCATCTCGTCCAGGCCAACGGGATTGAGCCCCTTGGCGCGCAGGCCGTCGATGACGCACTCCGCCGCGTCGACGGTTGGCTGGTGGATGTCGTGCATGAGGATGATGGAGCCCTCGCGTGCGCCGTCCACCGCCCGCTTGCAGGTGGTGGCGGGGTTGCGGTGCTGCCAGTCGGCGGTGTCCACGTCCCACACGGCCAGCGCCATGCCGCGGGCACCCGCGGCGGACGCCACGCGCGGGTCGTGGGAGCCGTAGGGCGGGCGCAACCAGTGCGGGTCGAGGCCGGCCTGCTTCTGCAGCGCGGCGTCCGTGTCGTCCAACTGGGCGGCAATGGCGCCATCGGACTGCCTGGCCAGGTCCGGGTGGGAATAAGAGTGGTTGCCGATGGTGTGGCCCTCGTCGCGGATCCGCCGCAGGACCTGCGGGTTCGCGTTGGCGTTTCGGCCCACCACGAAGAAGGTCGCGTGCACGCCCTTGCGCTTGAGGATGTCCAGCAGGCGCTCGGTGCTGCCGGGGACCGGGCCGTCGTCGTAGGTGATGGCGACGCAGTTGTAGCACTTGGGCGGCACCGGCGACGGCGCGGGCTCCTGCGCGGGCGCGACGGTGACATCGGCCGGTTTCGCTGGCTCGGGCGGGCGCAGGTGCGGCGGCACGGCCTGCTTCACCTGCCCGGGAAGACCGTTGTAGGCGCGGCGCCAGCCGTCCTCGACGGCGATGCGGGCGCGGTCGGAGGAGCCGGCGATGAAGGCGGAGCTGCCGTCGATAGGCAACCCAGCTCCCTGCACGAGGATGGGGCCGAAGCTGTCGCCGGAGATGATCTTTGCGTCCTGCGGCAGGGCGAGCTGCGTGACCTTGGACACATCCGCGGAGGCGGGGGACGGGGCCAGTGTTGCAGCGGCGAGGAGTGTGGCAGAGGTGACTGCTGTGAGCAGGCGTTTCATGGGGTGGCGGGGTCTTTCAAACGCGCGTAAGGGGAAAACTTTCAGTCTTATTAGTACTCCATAAAAGACCGGGCTGGGGGATTGGAACGCTCGCGGGCAAGGCGGTGTCGGACGGTGGTTTAGAATCCGGGGTCATGTCTGACACGCCCGCCGCAGAAGCCCCAATCGCGCGCGTGTTGCCCATGCTCGGGCTGGCGCATCTGGACAGGCCGTTCGACTACCTCGTGCCCTCGCAGGAGGCGGACGCGGTGCAGCCCGGGGTGCGGGTGCGGGTGCGGTTTGCGGGCCGGCTCGTGGATGCCGTGGTGCTCGAGCGCGCATCTTCTTCGCGGCACGAGGGGTCGCTGCGCTTCATCGAGCGCGTCATCTCGCCGGAGGTTGTGGCCCCGGCGAGGACGCGGGAGCTTATCGACGTGCTGGCGGACCGTTACGCAGGCGTGCGGTCCGACATCTACCGTTCTGCTATCCCGGCGCGCCACGCGAAGGCGGAGGAGACGGACACTTCCACGCCCTGGGAGGAGCTGGGGGAGGCCGGGGAGCCGGACTTGTCGGCGTGGACCGCCTACACCTTTGGCGAGTCGTTCGTGGACGCGGTGGTCGCCGGCAAGATTGCGCGGGCGGCCTGGCAGGTCGCACCGGGAGACAGCTGGGCCGCGGCACTGGCGTCGCTGGCGGCGAAGGTGGCGCTGGACGGGGCGAGCGCGCTGATCGTGGTGCCGGACCAGAAGGACGTGGACGCGTGCGAGGCGGCGCTGAAGGAGATCCTGGGGGCGCGCCAGGTGACTACGCTGACGGCCTCGCAGGGCCCGCAGGCGCGGTACTCGCGCTACCTATCGGTGCTGCACGGGCAGGGCCGGATCGTGGTGGGCACGCGCTCGGCGGCGTTCGCCCCGGTGAAAAACCTGCGCTTTGCGGCGCTGATGTTCGACGGCGACGACAACCTGGTGGATCCGCGCGCGCCGTACGTGCACGCCCGCGAGGTGCTGACTACCCGCGCGGCGAAGGAGGGGTGCTCGCTGGTCATCGGCGGGCACGCGCGCACCGCGGAGGCGCAGCTGCTGGTGGAATCCGGGTGGATGCACGAGCTGGTCGCCCCGCGACAGAGCCTGCGCACCCGCTCGCCGTACATCCACGCGGCGGGGGATTCGGACTTTGCAATGGAGCGCGACCCGCGCGCGAAACAGGCGCGTCTGCCGTCGTCGGCGTTCCAGGCGGCGGCGAAGGCGCTCGAGCGTGGCACCCCGGTGCTGTTCCAGGTGCCGCGCACCGGCTACATCCAGTCGCTGGCGTGCGGGCAGTGCCGCACACCGGCGCGGTGCAGGTGGTGCAACGGGCCGCTCGGGCTGCCCTCGGGCGGCGAGGCCGCGGCGCCGACCTGCCGGTGGTGCGGCCGGATGGACCCGGCGCACGTGTGCCCGACGTGCGGCTCGCGCAGGCTGCGCGCGGTGGTGCTGGGCACCGAGCGCACCGCCGAGGAGCTCGGCCGCGCCTTTGCCAAGTACAAGGTGATCACCTCGGGCGGCGACAACGTGCGCGCGCAGGTGCCGGCGGGCCCGGCGCTGGTGGTGGCCACGCCGGGTGCGGAGCCGCACGTTGACGGCGGCTACGGCGCGGCGGTGCTTCTGGACGCCTGGGCGCTGATGCAGCGGCCCGACCTGCGCGCGGTGGAAGACACCTTTGCCAAGTGGATGGGGGCGGCCACGCTGGTGCAGCCGCACAGCGCAGGCGGGGAAGTGGTCGTGGTGGCCGAGCCCTCCCTGCCCGTGGTGCAGCACCTGATCCGGTGGGACGCGCCCGGGTTCGCAGCTTTGGAGCTTTCCTTGCGGCGCGAGGCCCGCTTCCCGCCGGCGGTGCACGTGGCGGTTGTGGACGCCCCACGCGACGGGTTGGAGGAATTCTTCGCCCGCACTGAGCTGCCCGAGCACGCCGAGCTGCTCGGCCCGGTGGACCTGCCGCCCGGGGTGCGGCTGCCGGGCGAGTGGAACCGGGAGGCGCTCGGGCCCGCGCAGCGGATCTTGGTGCGCACCCCGCTTGCCGGGCGCACCGCGCTGGGCAAGGCCCTGCGTGCCGGCGCGGTGGCGTGGACGACGGCGAAGCAGGACCTGCCGCTGCGCATCCAGGTCAACCCGGTGGACATCGGCTAGCGGGGTCGCGCTACTACACTTTGGCCCCATGGCTATCCGCGACATCCGCCTGTTCGGCGACCCAGTGCTCAACACCGCTGCGGCAGAGGTCACTGTTTTCGACGCCGCCTTGGAGCGGCTGGTCGCCGACATGCTGGAAACCATGGACCACGCCGGCGGAGTCGGCCTGGCCGCGAACCAGATCGGGCTTACGCGCCGGATTTTCGTCTTCGACTGCCAGGGCATGCGCGGGCACATCGTCAACCCCGTGTGGGAACCCTTGGGCGATGAGATGCAGACCGGCGTCGAAGGCTGCCTCTCGGTGCCGGACGTGCGAGGCGAGGTCACCCGCCACAAGACGGTCATTGTCCGCGGCCAGGACTGCTTCGGCCGCCCGATCGCGCTGCGCGGCACCGGGCTTTTGGCGCGCTGCATCCAGCACGAGGCGGACCACCTGGACGGCGTGATGTTCATGCGCAGGATGGCACCGGAGCAGCGCAAGGAAGCGATGGCGGCGATCCGGGCCGCCGACTGGAGCTAAGGAGAACGTTTGTATGCGACTCGTATTCGCCGGCACACCCGAACCCGCCGCTGCGGCGCTCGAGCGGCTCATCGCGTCCGACCACGAGGTCGTCGCGGTGCTCACCCGCCCCGACGCGCGCCGCGGCCGTGGGCGCACGCTGCACCCGTCGCCAGTCAAGGCGCTCGCTCTCGAGCACGGCATTGAGGTGCTCACCCCGGAGAGTCTCACGCGCGACGACGCCATCCGGGACCAACTGAAGGAGCTGGCCCCCGACGCGATCCCGGTGGTGGCCTACGGCAACCTCATCCCGGCGGACATGCTGGACATCCCCGCACACGGCTGGGTGAACCTGCACTTCTCGCTGCTGCCTAAGTGGCGCGGGGCGGCGCCGGTGCAGGCGGCGATCGCGGCCGGTGACGCGGTCACCGGAGCCACCACCTTCCGCATCGACGAGGGCCTGGACACCGGTGACATCTTGGACACGCTGGAAACCGTCATCGGCGAGGCAGAAACCAGCGGCGAGCTGCTGGAGCGCCTCGCCTACGCGGGTGCGGACCTGCTGGTTGAGACCATGGGTGCGCTCGAGGCCGGTACCGCTGCACCGACGCCGCAGCCGGAAGAGGGCACCTACGCCCACAAGATCGCCCCGGCGGACGCCCGGGTGGACTGGACGCAGCCGGCCGCCGTGATCGACCGCGGCATCCGCGCCCACACCCCGGCCCCGGGTGCGTGGACGATGCGCGGGGACGACCGCTTCAAGCTCGGCCCAGTCACCCCGACCGGGGAGGGCGCGCTCGCCCCGGGCGAGGCCGCGTTTGGCAAAAACGAGGTGCTCGTGGGCACCGCCGGCGGCGACGTTCGCCTGGGCACGATCCAGCCGCCGGGCAAGAAGATGATGAATGCGGCGGACTGGGCCCGCGGACTCAACCCGGAGGCGAAAGAAGGAGTGGTGTTCGAGTGAGCGGAGGTTTCAGGTCGCGGTCCGCGGGGCGTCGAGAGGACAAACCTGCACGCAACCGGCAGCAAGGCAGCAGGGCAAAGCAGCAGCCGCGCAAGCAGGGCGGCGGGCGCCAGCGCTACACGGTGAAGGGCCGCCCGGCCAGCATCGGCGACCCGGCGCGCGAGGCGGCCTTCGAGGTGGTGCTGCGCGTCGCCCGCGACGGCGCGTTTGCCAACCTCACCCTGCCCGGCATCCTGCGCGAGCGGAAGATCACCGGACGCGACGCCGCCTTTGCCACCGAGGTGGCCTACGGCACGCTGCGCAGCCTCGGGGTACTCGACGCGGTGATCGCGAAAAACTCATCGCGCGAGCTCGAGCGCATCGCGCCCGAGGTGCTCGCCGCGCTGCGCCTGGGCGCCTACCAGCTGCTCTACACCCGGGTGGGCGACCACGCCGCGGTGGACACCTCGGTGCGGCTCGTCGAGGCTGCGGGCCATGAGAAGGCGAAAGGTTTCGCGAACGGCGTGCTGCGCTCCATCGGCCGCACGCCCGCCGACGAGTGGCTGCGCACCCTCGCCCCGGACAACGAGCTGGGCGCGCTGGCCTTCACCCACGCCCACCCGGAGTGGATCGCGCGCTCCTTCGCGGAGGCGCTCGGTGACAAGCGCGACGAGCTGGAAGCCGCGCTCGAGGCGGACTCGGCCCGCCCGGTCGTGCACCTGGTGGCGCGCCCCGGCGAGATCTCCGCGGAAGAACTTGCACTGTCCACGGGCGGCGAGCAGGGCAAGTACTCGCCGTACGCGGTGTACCTGCCGGAGGGGGATCCGGGCCAGCTCGAGCCGGTGCGCGAGGGGCTTGCCGCGGTGCAGGACGAGGGCTCGCAGATCATCGCGCGTGCCGTCACCGAGGTCCCCGTCGAGCAGGATCAAGGCCGTTGGCTTGACCTTTGCGCGGGTCCCGGCGGCAAGGCCGCGCTCATCGGGGCCATCGCGGCTATCGACGCCGCCACGGTCGACGCCGTCGAAGTCAGCCCGCACCGCGCGGAGCTGATCACCAAGACGGTGCGCGGCCTGCCGGTGACGGTCCACACCGCGGACGGGCGCGACTCCAAACTCGAACCCGGCTACGACCGCATCCTTGTCGACGCGCCCTGCTCTGGCCTCGGCGCGCTGCGGCGGCGCCCGGAGGCGCGCTGGACGAAGTCCGAAGGCGACATCGCGGAGCTGAACCAGCTGCAGGAAGAGCTGCTCCAATCCGCCGTGAACCTGGCCAAGCCGGGCGGGGTGGTGGTCTACTCCACGTGCTCGCCGGATGTGCGGGAGACCCGGAGGATCGTCGAGAAGCAATTGGCGAAAGGCGATGTGGATGAGCTCGACGCCCGCGAGTGGGCCGCCGGCATGGAGGACGTGGGCGAGGGGCCGAGCGTGCAGATGTGGCCGCACCGCCACGGCACCGACGCAATGTTCTTCGCGGTGCTGCGCAAAAAGCTAGGGTAGGACCCATGATTCAGATCGCCCCATCAATTCTGGCCGCGAACTACGCCGCCCTCGGCGAGGACGTGCGCAAGGTTCCCAACGCGGACCTGATTCACGTGGACATCATGGACGGCCACTTCGTGCCCAACCTCTCCTTCGGGCCGGACGTGACAAAGGCGGTAAACGGGGTGACCGACCAGTTCCTGGACATGCACCTGATGATCGAGGAGCCGGAGCGCTGGTTCGAAACCTACGTCCAAGCTGGCGGCGACCGGCTGGTGTTCCACGTTGAGGCCACCGTCGACCACGTCGCGGCCGCGAGGCAGTGCCGCGAGCTGGGCGTGCAGTCCGGTTTTGCCATCAAGCCCGGCACCGCGATTGAGCCGTACCTGGACGATCTGGAGCACTTCGACCAGGTCATGGTCATGAGCGTGGAGCCCGGCTTCGGCGGGCAGAAGTTCATGCCGGAGGTCTTAAGCAAGGTCATGGTGCTGCGCGACCGCATCGCGGAGGCCAGCCTGGACACCATCATCGGCATCGACGGCGGCATCGCAAACGCCACCATCGCGCAGGCTGCGGAGGCCGGCGTGGACGCGTTCGTGGCCGGCTCCGCGGTCTTCGGCGCCGACAACCCGGGTGAGGCGGTGGAGCGCCTGCGCGAGCTCGCCCGCGAGGCCGCGCGAGGGTGACGGCGGAGCTCGGCGCCATCGCCGCCGCCATCGAGGCGGGCGAATCCGTCCGCGGCACCACCCCGCCGAACCCGCCGGTGGGCTGCGCGCTTATCGACGCCTCCGGTGAACTCATCGCCACCGGCGCAACCTCGCCCGCAGGCGGACCGCACGCGGAAATCAACGCCCTGCGAGACGCGGGCGAGCGCGCCCGGGGCGCGACCGCCGTGGTGACCCTGGAGCCGTGCAACCACACCGGCCGCACCGGCCCCTGCTCGCAGGCATTGGTGGAGGCGGGGATTAGACGGGTGGTGTACTTCACCGCCGACCCGAACGAGACGGCCGCCGGCGGGGCCGAGTACCTGCGCTCCCACGGCGTCGAGGTGGACTTCCAGCCGGTGCGGATCGCGGCGTTGCAGCCGTGGCTGCGCTCGGTGCGCCACAACCGTCCGAGCGTGACGCTGAAGTTCGCCTCCACGCTCGACGGCTTCACCGCCGCGACGGACGGCACGAGCAAGTGGATCACCGGCGATGAAGCCCGCGAGCTGGCGCACGAGGACCGCGCGAAGCTCGACGCCATCATCGTCGGCACCGGCACCGCGATCGCGGACGACCCGTCGCTGACCGCGCGCTTCCCGGACGGCACGCTGCGCGGGCACCAGCCGCGCCGCGTGGTCGTCGGCACGCGCGAGGTGCCCGAGGGCAACCTCACCCGCTTGGGCTTCGAGCAGTACGCCACACCCGAGGAGGCATTAGAAGCGCTGTGGGCAACCGGTGCGCGCGACGTGCTGGTCGAAGGCGGCGCGACGCTCGCCGCGAGCTTTCTCGAGCTGGATCTGGTGGACGCGGTGCAGGCCTACATCGCGCCCGCGCTTCTCGGCGCCGGCCGCGGGGTGCTCGACCGCGCGATCGCCGGCACCATCGCCGACGCCCGCCGCTTCCGCACCACCCTCGTGCGGCCGGTGGGAGGCGATGTGTTCATAGAAATGGAGAGAGATGTTTACGGGACTCGTTGAGGAAATCGGTGTGGTGGAGGAGCTGAAGCTGCTTGACGACGCCGTCCGGATCGCCGTGCGCGCCCCCAAGGTCACCGAGGACGCCGCCCCCGGCGACTCGATTGCCGTGGACGGGGTGTGCCTGACGGTGGTGGACAACGCGAACGGCACCTTCACCGCGGACGTGATGCGCGAGACCATGGACCGTTCCCGGCTCAGCACCTACGAGGCCGGCTCCGAGGTGAACCTGGAACGGGCGCTTGCCGCGGGCCAGCGGATGGGCGGCCACATCGTCCAGGGCCACGTCGACGGTGTGGCCGAGGTGGTCTCGCGCACCCCGTCGGAGCACTGGGAGGTGGTGCGCTTCACGCTGCCAAAGCAGCTTGAGCGCTACGTGGTGGAGAAGGGCTCCATCGCGGTCAACGGCACCTCGTTGACCGTTTCAGCGGTGGGCGAGGGCTACTTCGAGGTCTCGCTGATCCCCACCACGTTGCGCGAGACCACCGCTGGCGCGCTCGCCCCAGGCGACCCGGTGAACCTCGAGGTGGACATCGTGGCCAAATACGTTGAGAAGATGGTGCAGGGATAGGCTTGGACGGTATGACTTCCCCTAACTCCTTGAATACGGTCGAGGAGGCTATCGCCGCCATTCGCGCTGGCAAGGCCGTTGTTGTGGTGGACAGTGAGGACCGCGAGAACGAGGGCGACCTCATCTTCGCCGCCGAGGACGCCACCCCGGAGCTCGTCGCGTTCATGGTGTGCCACACCTCCGGCTACATCTGTGTTTCGATGCCGGATGAGCGCGCCACCGCACTCGAGCTGCCGCCGATGGTGGCCAACAACCAGGACCTGCACGGCACCGCCTACGCCGTCACCGTGGACGCGGCCACCGGTACCACCGGCATCTCCGCGCGCTCGCGCGCGACGACGATCGCCTTGCTTGCAGACGGCTCCGCCAACGCCTCGTCGTTTACCCGCCCCGGCCACGTGGTGCCCCTGCGCGCCAAGGCCGGCGGCGTGCTGGAACGCCCCGGCCACACGGAGGCGGCCGTGGACCTGGCGCGGCTGGCGGGCAAGACCCCGGTGGGCGCGCTGTGCGAGATCGTCTCCGAGGACGACCCCACCGACATGGCGCGTTTCGACGAGCTGCGCCGCTTCGCCAACACGCACGGGCTGCCCATGATCTCCATCGAGCAGCTGGCCGAATACCGCCGCCATCACGAACGCACCGTCGAGCGCGTCACCGCGGCGAAACTTCCCACCGAGTACGGCGAGTTCACCGCCGTGGGCTACCGCGACACTGTTTCCGGGGTGGAGCATGTGGCGTTGGTTGCCGGAGGCGTCGAGAAGCTGCGGGAAGCAACAGATGTGCTGGTGCGGGTGCACTCCGAATGCCTCACCGGCGACGTGTTCGGCTCCACGCGCTGCGACTGCGGCCCGCAGCTGCGCGAATCCATGCGGCGCATCCGAAAAGCGGGGCGCGGCGTGGTGGTGTACCTGCGCGGGCACGAGGGCCGCGGCATTGGACTCATGGCGAAGCTGCAGGCCTACAGGCTGCAGGACGCGGGTCTGGACACCGTGGACGCCAACCTGGAGCAGGGCCTGCCGGCGGACGCGCGGGAGTACTCCGCGGCCGGGCAGATCCTGGCGGATCTGGGGGTGGGCACCTTCGAGCTGCTCACCAACAACCCGGACAAGTCCGACGCGCTGGCGGGTTACGGCCCTGCGGTGGCGCGCCGCAGTAGGATCGAGATCGTTCCCACACACGACAACATCAAGTACCTGCGCACCAAGCGCGACCGGATGGGCCACGACCTACCTGGTGTGGCCGAATGGCTCCACGCCCATCCGGGGTACGCAACCTAAACGGACCCAAAAGGAGCTGCAAGTGGCATCGAGTGGAGCACCCGAGGACTATTCCATACAGGCGGAGGGCATGACCATCGCCGTGGTTTACACCCGGTGGAACGACAAGATCGTCGACCTGCTGCGCGCCGGCGCGCGGGATGAGGCCCGGGAGCTCGGCGTGAAGGTGGAGGAGTACGCCGTCGCCGGCGCCCTCGAGCTGCCGGTGGTGGTCCAGGCGTGCGCTAAGCGTTACGACGCCGTGGTGGCCCTCGGCTGCGTCATCCGCGGCGAAACCGCCCACTTCCAGTACGTGTGCGACTCCGTGACCGCAGGGCTGACCCGCGTGGCGTTGGATGAGCAGACTCCGGTGGGCAACGGCGTGCTCACCGTCGACGACGAGGACCAGGCCTACGAGCGCGCCGGTGGCGAGGACGCCAAGGAAGACAAGGGTGCCGAGGCCATGCGCGCCGCCGCCGGTACAGCCGCGGAGCTGCGCAAAGTTCGCGCTCTGCCGTTGAAGGGCTAAGGTAGCCCGGAGGGCGTGGGGCGGCCTTTGGGACGCTGCCACGCAACATGCTCGAGCGCTTGTAAGGAGTAACGGCAGTGGCTGATCAGGCTGAACAGCACAACCCCACGGGACTTTCGGGCCGGGACGAGATTGCCTACCTCAACGCGCTCGACCCGCACGCCACCACCACCACGAAACCGTGGGAGCTGGAGCTGTCCTCGAAGTTTCTGCGCAAGGTCGCCGTCGGCTGGATCGTTGTGGTCATGGCGGTGCACGTGTTCATGTCCTGGGCCGTGGACGCCGAATTCACCGGCGTGTCCATCACCGACCTGGACAAGTTCGCCTTCATCGGCGTCGGCCTGATCATCTCCGTGCTGTCCTGGATCGCGCTGACCCGACCGCGGGTGCGCGCGAACGAGGACGGCGTGCAGGTGCGCAACATCATCGGCACCCGCTATTACCCGTGGGCCGTGATCTACGGGCTGAGCTTCCCCAAAGGCTCGCGCATGGCGCGCCTTGAGCTGCCGGAATTCGAGTACGTGCCGCTATGGGCGATCCAGTCCGGTGACAAGGAAGACGCCTTGAAGGCCGTGGATGACTTCCGCGCGCTCGAAGCCAAGTACATGCCGCAGGACTAAGCGTTGGCGGACCCGCAAAGCTACCGCCCGGCGCCGGGCACGATTCCGACCGACCCCGGGGTGTACAAGTTCCGCGACCGCGACGGCCGCGTCATCTACGTGGGCAAGGCGAAAAGCCTGCGCGCGCGCCTGAACAACTACTTCCAGCCGCCGCACACGCTGCACCCGCGCACCCGCCAGATGGTCTACACCGGCGCGTCCGTGGAGTGGACTGTGGTGGCCTCCGAGGTGGAGGCGCTGCAGCTGGAGTACACCTGGATCAAGCGCTTCGACCCGTGGTTCAACGTCATGTACCGCGACGACAAGACCTACCCCATGCTCGCGGTGAGCGTGAAGGAGCGCTACCCGCGCGCGTTCTTCTACCGCGGCCCGAAGCGCAAGGGGGTGCGCTACTTCGGGCCCTACTCTCACGCGTGGGCGGTGCGCGAAACACTGGACCTGCTCACGCGCGTGTTTCCGATCCGGACCTGCTCGAACGGTGTGTTCAACCGCCACGAGTCGCTGGGGCGGCCGTGCCTGCTCGGCTACATCGACAAGTGCGCCGCCCCGTGCGTGGGGCGCGTGGACGAGGCCGAGTACGACGAGATCGTGCAGGGCTTCTTGGGCTTCATGTCGGGGCGTACCGACCAGCTCGTGAGCGGCATCACCGCACAGATGCAGGAAGCTAGTGAGAACCTGGAGTTTGAGAAGGCGGCCAGGCTTCGCGACGACTTGGGCGCCGTGAACAAGGTCATGGAACGCCAGACGGTCGTCTTAGGGCAAAACACTGACGCCGACGTCATCGCTTTCGACACCGACGAGCTCGAAGCGGCGGTGCAGATCTTCAACGTGCGCGACGGGCGCATCCGGGCCCAGCGCGGCTGGGTGGTGGAAAAGACCGGCGATGAGCCCGGCGCCGCCGAGCGGCTGGAAGAGGGGCAGAAAGACCCGACCTTGCCGACGCTGATGCAGAACTTCCTTGTGCAGTACTACTCCGACGCGGTGGAGCGGGTCCGCCAGGAGCAGGAGGAAGACCGCACGATCGAGGCGCAGAAGGTGCGCCGCCGCGGCGTGGACCAGGAGTCCCGCGCCAAGGCGGAGGCGCCGATGCCGGTGCCGCGCGAAATCCTTGTGGAGACGCTGCCGGCGGAACTGCCAGAGGTCACCGAGCTGCTCGCGGAGCTGCGCGGCGGCCCGGTGGAGATCCGCGTGCCGCAGCGCGGCGACAAGCGCGCGCTGATGGAAACGGTGCACAAGAACGCCTCGGAGGCGCTGCACCAGCACAAGCTCAAGCGCGTCGGCGACCTGACCGCCCGTTCCCAGGCGCTGCAGGACATCCAGGACGCCCTCGGGATGGACGAGGCGCCGCTGCGCATCGAGTGCACCGATATTTCCCACATCCAGGGCACCGACGTGGTGGCGTCGCTGGTGGTGTTCGAGGACGGTTTGCCCAAGAAGAACGACTACCGCCGCTACCGCATCAAGGAGGCCGCCGGCGACGGCCGCTCCGACGACGTCGGCTCCATCGCCGAGGTGACCCGGCGCCGCTTCAAGCGCTACAACGAGGACAAGCTGGCTAACCCGGACGAGGTCGCGGAGGAGCAGACCTTCGAGGACGAAGCGGACGAGTCCACCGGGGCGAAGCGGTTCGCCTACCCGCCGCAGCTGTTCATCGTCGACGGCGGCAAGCCCCAGGTCACCGCAGCGCAGGCGGTGTTCGACGAGCTGGGCATCGTGGACGTGCAGCTCATCGGGCTGGCCAAGCGCCTTGAGGAGGTGTGGGTGCCGGACGACGACGAGCCGATCATCCTGCCCCGCAACTCCGAGGGCATGTACCTGCTGCAGCAGATCCGCGACGAGGCGCACCGGTTCGCCATCACGTACCACCGCCAGCAGCGCTCCAAGCGGATGCGCGCCTCGGCGCTGGACGCGGTGCCGGGGCTGGGGCCGGCCCGGCGCACGGACCTGGTTAAGCACTTCGGCTCCGTGAAGAAGATCAAGGAAGCGACGGTGGAGGAGATCCAGCAGGTCAAGGGTGTGGGCCCGAAGCTCGCGGAGACCATCTACCAGCATCTGCACCAGTAGAAGCGGGTTGCTAATCGACGGCACGTCGCCCCCTCCTTGTCTAGGATGTTCCTTATGTCCACGACATCCTCCGCACACGCATTGCCCCAGGAAGATTCCGCGACCCCGATGCGCCCTGTGATCATCACGGGCCTGTCGGGCGGCGGCCTGTCCACGGCAGCGAAGGTCTTTGAGGACAAGGGCTTTTTCGTCTCCCAGAACCTGCCGCCGCAGCTGATTCTGGAGCTGGTGGACCTGGCCGCCGCGGACGATTCCCCGGTGGAGCGCCTCGCGGTGGTCACCGACATCCGCGCGGCGAAATTCAACGGGTCCCTCATGGAGACCATCGCGGCGATCCGGGACCGCGGCCACCAGCCGTTCGTCCTGTTCCTGGAGGCGCGCGACGACGTGCTGATCCGGCGCTTCGACTCGGTGCGCCGCACCCACCCGCTGCAGGGCGACGGCACCCTGCAGTCCGGCATCGCGCACGAGCGCGAGGAGATGGAGGACCTGCGTGCCTCCGCGGACGTCATCATCGACACGTCCAACCTGTCGGTGCACGACCTGCGCCGCGCGGTGGAGGCTTCCGTCGGCGAGCTGCCGGTGGGCCGGCAACACGTCACCATCGAATCCTTCGGGTTCAAGCACGGCTCGCCGCGCGACGCTGATATTGTGCTGGACGTTCGTTTCCTGCCAAACCCGTACTGGGTGGAGGGGCTCCGGGAGTTCCGCGGCGTGGACAAGGCGGTTTCTGACTACGTGTTGAGCCAGGACGGCGCCCGCGAGTACGTGGACAACTTCGTCGACCTGCTCTCTAGCACCCTGGGCGGCTACCGCCACGAGGGCAAGGACTTCATCACCGTAGGCATCGGCTGCACGGGCGGCCACCATCGTTCGGTGGCGGTGGCGGAGGCCGTCGGCAAGCGTCTGCGTCAGCAGGGTCGCGTGGATGTCAACGTGATCCACCGGGACCTCGAACGCCACTAATCAGGCGGCAGGGCCAGCAGAAAGAAGGGTCAATTGAGCCATACGTCGTTCACGTGCCTCGGGGGAGGGCACGGCTTGTACCAGACGCTTACCGCCGCGCGCGAAGCCGGCGCGTCCACGATCAACGCAGTGGTCACCGTGGCGGACGACGGTGGATCGTCCGGGCGCTTGCGCCGCGAGATGGAGATCGTCCCGCCCGGGGATCTGCGCATGGCGCTGGCGGCCCTGACAGCCGAAGGGGAGGAGGGCGCGCAGTGGCGAGAGACCCTGCAGCACCGCTTCGGCGGGCACGGCGCGATGGCCGGCCACGCGCTGGGCAACCTGTTGATCACCGGGCTGGCCGAGCGCCTCGGCGACACCCAGGCCGCCCTGGATCAGGTGGCCGCCTGGACCGGATCCGCCGGCCGCGTCATCCCGGTGTGCCCGCAGCCGCTGGACATCGAAGCGGACGTGGCGGGCCTGGACGACGACCCGCGCGTGCTGCGCTCCGTGCGCGGCCAGGTGGCGGTGGCCACCACCCCCGGGGCGGTGCGGCGTGTGCGCCTCACCCCGGCGCAGCCAGCCGCGAGTGAGGCGGCGGTGCAGGCGATCATGGACGCGGACATGGTGACCATCGGGCCCGGCTCCTGGTTCTCCTCGGTGATCCCGCACATCCTCGTGCCCGACATCGCCCAGGCGCTCAATGAGACCTCGGCGACCGTCGCGGTGATCCTGAACCTCTCGCCGGAGGCGGGGGAGACCCACGGGTTCACCACAGAACGTCACATCCACGTGTTCTCCCAGCACGCCCCGCAGCTGCACGTGGACTACTTCCTCGCCGATGAGCGCACCGCCACCTCCGACGGCGAGCGCGACAACATCGCCCGCGCCGCCGCTCGTTTGGACGCAGAGGTCGCCTTCGCCCCGCTGCGCGAGGTGGACGCCGTGGGCGCACCGCTGAACCGCCACGACCCGAAGCAATTGGCATCTGCCCTCAAGGCGCTGCGCCCGGCACGATAGAATGCTGGGCGGTTCCAAGCTGCAACACACGTAAACGAGGGGAGGCGCCGGTGGCGCTCACGGCCAAGGTCAAGGACGAACTCCTGCGCGCCACCGGCGGCGGGCTGGAGGCGCGCGCCGCGGAAGCGGCCGCGCTGATCCGGTTCGGCGGGGAGATCCAGCCGGCGGAGGGCGGGGTGGCCATCGTCGCGGATTTTGAGGAAGAAGCGGTCGCGCGGCGCCTGGCCAGCACGGTGGCCGATTTGTGCGCGGTGGAGGCGAGCGTGGAGCTGATCCCGGCGTCTTCAGGCAACCGCGAATCGCGGTACGAGGTGCGCGTCGATGACGGCGCGGCGGACGTCATCCGCCGCTTGAAGCTCGTCACCGCGTCCGGCCACCCGGTCGTGGGGATGCCGCGGCAGGTCATTTCCGGCGACATGGCCGGGGTCGAGGCCGCGTGGCGCGGGGCCTTCCTCGCGCGCGGGCGCTTGGCTGAACCGGGCCGGACCGCCACCCTTGAGGTCGCCTGCCCGGGCCAGGAAGCCGCGCTGGCACTGGTCGGGCTCGCCCGGCGCCTGGGGCTGACCGCCAAGACACGCGAGACCCGCGGCATCGAGCGAGTGACGCTGCGCGACGGGGAGGCCATCGGCATCCTGCTCAGCCGCATGGGGGCGCCGGCCACCCGCATCGAATGGGACACCAAACGGGAATCCCGAGCCGTGAAGGCGAAAGCCAACAGCAGGCTCGCCACCTTCGACGACGCGAACACCCGCCGCTCGGCGCAGGCGGCAGCCGCGGCGGCGGCCCGCGTGGAGCGCGCCATGGAGATCCTCGGCGACGACGTCCCCGAGCACCTCGCCGAAGCCGGCTACCTGCGCGTGGAGCACCGCCACGCTTCCCTGGAGGAGTTGGGGCGCCTGGCGGACCCGCAGATGACCAAGGACGCGGTGGCTGGACGCATCCGGCGCCTGCTCTCGCTCGCAGACAAGCGCGCCTCGGAACTGGGCGTGGAGGACACGCACGGGAGCCCGACCACCTAAAACCTGCACGGGTGACATACTTCACAGTGGGTGCTGCGCGGCCGGAGTCGGGGGTGGAAGCGGCGGAAATGGCTCCCCCTGAGACGTGGAAACGGGCATAAACCAACATCAGGGGCGGGTGCTGATTGCGGTTACCACCCCTGGTTTCGTCGTTAAGCAAAAAGCTCTCTGCAGGTGAGAGCCCTGCACATTACACTCGGGGGTGGACCGACAGACCACGAGCACGAGGAGTGTTGACTGTGACTACCCGCATTGGCATCAACGGTTTCGGCCGCATCGGCCGCGCAGCGCTGCGCATCATCGAGGACGAGTACAAGGGCGAGCTCGAAGTGGTGAAGATCAACGATCTCACCGACAACGAGACCCTGGCGCACCTGATGAAGTACGACACTGCGTACGGCCAGTTCAACCACGACATTGAGCACGACGACGACTCCATCACCATCGACGGCCGCCGCATCGAGGTCTCCGCGGAGAAGGACCCGGCCAACCTCGCCTGGGGCGACGCCGACGTGGACATCGTGCTCGAATGCACCGGCGTCTTCCGCAAGGGCCCGGACGCCAAGGCGCACATCGACGCTGGCGCGAGGAAGGTCATCATCTCCGCACCGGGCAAGGAAGTCGACGGCACCTACGTCTGGGGTGTCAACCACGCCGACTACACCGGCTCCGAGGACGTCATCTCCGCCGCATCCTGCACCACCAACTCTCTCGCGCCGGTGGCGAAGGTGCTCGACGAGGCGTTCGGCATCGAGCGCGGCCTGATGACCACCGTGCACGCCTACACCGGCGACCAGCGCCTCCAGGACGCGCCGCACAAGGACCTGCGCCGCGCCCGCGCCGCCGCCCAGAACATCGTGCCCACCACCACCGGCGCCGCAAAGGCCGTTGCGCTGGTGCTGCCGAACCTGGAGGGTAAGCTTGACGGCTTCGCCATGCGCGTGCCCACCATCACCGGCTCCGCCACCGACCTCACCGTCACCCTGGGCAAGGAGGCCACGGTCGAGGAGGTCAACGCAGCGGTGAAGAAGGCCGCCGAGGACGCCGAGTTCGGCCAGGCGCTGCTCTACACCGAGGATCCGATCGTCTCCTCCGACATCATCGGCAACTCCCACGGCGCGATCTTCGACGCCGGCATGACCCGCGTGATTGACGGCAACATGGTCAAGATCATTTCGTGGTACGACAACGAGTGGTCCTACACCTCCCAGTACATCCGCCTGACCAAGTTCGTGGCGGACAAGCTCTAAGGAGCTTGAGTTGCGGGTCTGCGGTGCTTCCGGCACGGCGGACCCGTTTTTCATACGATGGTGAGTGTTCACAGAACAAAGGAGATACCTATGACCAAGAACTTGCAGCAGCTTCTCGACGAAGGCGTGGACGGCCGCCACGTCCTGGTCCGGTCCGACTTCAACGTCCCCCTGGACGACAACGGCAACATCACCGACGCCGGCCGCATCGACGCCTCCCTGCCCACCCTGAAGGCGCTGCTGGACGGCGGCGCGAAGGTGATCGTCATGGCGCACCTGGGCCGCCCGAAGGGCGAGGTCAACCCGAAGTTCTCCCTCGCGCCGGTGGCGGAGGCGCTGTCTGAGCGCCTGGGCCAGTTCGTCCCGCTCGCCGGCGACGTCTCCGGCGAGGACGCCCACGAGCGCGCCAACGGCCTGACCGAGGGCGAGATCCTCCTGCTCGAAAACGTCCGCTTCGACGCGCGCGAGACCTCCAAGGACGAAGCGGAGCGCACCGCTTTCGCCGAGGAACTCGCCGCGCTTGCGGCCGACAACGGCGCGTTCGTCTCCGACGGCTTCGGCGTTGTGCACCGCGCGCAGGCCTCCGTCTTCGACGTGGCGAAGAAGCTCCCGGCCTACGCCGGCTACCTCGTGGACAAGGAGGTGGAGACCCTGTCTTCTGTCAAGGACAACCCGCAGCACCCGTACGTGGTGGTGCTGGGCGGCTCCAAGGTCTCCGACAAGCTGGGCGTGATCGAGGCGCTGGCGGAGAAGGCCGACAAGATCATCATCGGCGGCGGCATGTGCTACACCTTCCTCGCCGCCCAGGGCCACAACGTGCAGAAGTCGCTGCTGCAGGAGGACATGGTGGACACCTGCAAGGAGCTCATTGAGCGCTTCGGCGACAAGCTGCTGCTGCCTGTGGACGTCGCTGCCGGCGCGGAGTTTGACAAGGACACCGAGAAGAAGATCGTCGGCCTGGACGAGATCCCGGAGGGCTGGATGGGCCTGGACATCGGACCCGAAACCGCCAAGAACTACGCCGAGGCCATCAAGGACTCCAAGACCGTGTTCTGGAACGGGCCGATGGGTGTGTTCGAGTTCCCGAACTTCGCCGACGGCACCAAGGCCGTCGCCGAAGCCATGATCGCGGCGACGAAGGAGAACGGCTCCTTCACCGTGGTCGGCGGCGGCGACTCCGCGGCGTCGGTGCGCACCCTCGGCCTTGACGAGGGCGGCTTCAGCCACATCTCCACCGGCGGCGGCGCCTCCCTCGAGCTGATCGAGGGCAAGGAACTGCCGGGCGTTTCCGTACTGAACTAGGAGGTTTGCTACCCATGGCACGCACGTCACTTATTGCGGGCAACTGGAAGATGAACCACGACCACCTCGAGGCCATCCAGAGCGCCCAAAAGCTCGCCTTCGCGTTTCCGAAGGACGGCTACGAGTACGTCGACATCGCGCTGACGGTCCCGTTCACGGACCTGCGCTCCATCCAGACCCTGGTGGAGGGCGACAAGCTCAAGATCACCTACGGCGCCCAGGACGTCTCCGAGCACGACAACGGCGCCTACACCGGCGACATCTCCGCGTCCATGCTGGAGAAGCTGGGGTGCTCCTGGGTGGTCGTCGGCCACTCGGAGCGCCGCGAGTACCACGGCGAGACCAACGAGCAGGTCGCCGCGAAGGCCGCCAAGGCCATCGAGCACGGCATCGCACCAATCGTCTGCGTGGGCGAGCCGCTCGAGGTGCGCGAGGCCGGCGAGCACGTCTCCTTCGTGGTGCAGCAGGCGCGCGAGTCGCTCGCGGGCGTGGACCTGTCCAAGGCGGTCATCGCCTACGAGCCGGTCTGGGCGATCGGCACCGGCAAGGTCGCCTCAGCGGAAGATGCCCAGGAGGTCTGCCACGGCATCCGCGAGCTGGTGCGCGAGCTTAGCGACGACTCCGTCGCCGACGCGATCCGCATCCTCTACGGCGGCTCAGTCAAGGCCGACACGGTCGCTGAGATCATCTCCCAGCCGGACGTGGACGGCGGCCTGGTCGGCGGTGCGTCCCTTGACGGGCAGGACTTTGCCAAGCTTGCCGCGGCGGCCGCTAACGCGGTGATGTAAGTCGCTGATGGGTTCGTCTTTGCGGTGGTGTAAGCTCATCGGGAGTTTGCACCATCGCCCATTTTGAAAGGTGTCGCACACATGGCTTTAGCCCTTGAGATTGTGCTGGTGATCGCCGCGATCCTCATGACCGTCTTCGTCCTGCTCCACAAGGGCAAGGGTGGCGGCCTGTCCAGCCTGTTCGGCGGCGGCGTCCAGGCCAACCTGTCCGGTTCGACCACGGTGGAGAAGAACCTCGACCGCGTCACCGTGCTGCTGGCCCTGATCTGGATCCTCTGCATCATCGGCCTGAACCTGATTCAGACCTACGCGGTCTAAGCGCGCGGTTTGCGCGCGCGAAACTAGAACGGTCCTGTTGCGTCCTTCGTGGCGAACAGGAGGGTTAAGGGTCAAAATGTGTGTCTGGCTCGGCGTGTCGCGGGGGTTAGATTTGGCCTTTTTGAATGCCGATTGAGTGGGTGTAGTCGGTGTCGATAGCGTTGTCGTAGAGGGCTGGGCATCCTGTTTCGTGGTCGGCTTGGTTCTCGGTTTGGGTCAGGGTGGATACTTTGGCGAGTTGGCCCTGGCCCCAGTCGGACTGCCTGGCGATTCGTACTGGATCGTCAGGCAGTTCCGTTTTTAAGTAGAGCCACCAATCCAGCATGCGGCGTTGTCGTTCGCCTGATCTGCCGCGGTGGGTTCTGGCGAGCAGTTTGAGCTGGGCGTTGATGCCGCCTTCTAAGCTGTTGGTGGTGGATTTGATCCGCTCGGGCGCAAGGACTCCTGCTGGCGGGTTGAGGTAGACAAACAGCATCTCGGACCGCCAAAGATGGTTGAGGCTGTTGTAGGCCTTGCGCACGTTGTGGTGGGTCCACACGCGGGTCCATGCACCTGTTTTGGGGTCTTTGATCATGGTTTTCTCGTTCATCCATTCCCGGTAGATCGTTGAAAACTCGTGCAGTTGCACACCCCACGCGGCGGCTTCATCCAGTGTGGTGATCCGGGTCAGTTTCAGCGCAAGTCGGTAGATGGTGCGCCCGGCATCGGTGCGTGGGTTGGTGGTGGTGTAGCGGCGGACCACGCGTTGGGCGTGGACGAGGCAGCGTTGAATTTTCGTAGTCGGCCAGCACTTTTTGATTGCGCTGTATGCGCCTTGGCCGCCGTCGATGACGGCGATGAGTGGGGCTTCGATGCGTTCAAGCAGCAGCTGGTAGTCGCGGGTGGTTTCGTGTTTGCACCAGTGCCAGGCGATCACGTGGTCGATGGTCGCCGCGACGATCAGGCAGCCACCGGCGGTGTAGGTGCCATCGAGAAATACCTGGTCGTAGATCCGCTTGTGGTGGCCGGCGGTGGGGTCAGGCACATCAACGAGCCAGCACCACTTGAAGCGCCGCTTCATGGTGGCGCGGCTAACACCGTTTCGTTTGGCTAGGTCGTCGAGTGATATTGCGGTGGTGCAATGCTCGATGAACTGGGTGAACACTGCCGCGTTGGTGATGTCGTTTCGACGTTTGACGCTGGAGGCGCCGCATTGTTTGCAGCGCCATCTGGTGGTGCCTTTGCTGGTGGTGCCGTTGCGTTTCATTTCACCGCCGCAGTGGCAGCGTGGTTGGTTCTTCGACATTGCGACACCACACCACGCCGCGCATAGCACATCACGGCTGCCACACCGAGGATTTCCCGTCGGGGGCTAGATATATGCTTCCGGAGCATATACTTTCCGGAAACCTACAGGTCAATCCGTGAAAATCCGCGATTCCGGACACACTTTTTGACCCTTAACCCCCCCACGCGGCGGCTTCATCCAGTGTGGTGATCCGGGTCAGTTTCAGCGCAAGTCGGTAGATGGTGCGCCCGGCATCGGTGCGTGGGTTGGTGGTGGTGTAGCGGCGGACCACGCGTTGGGCGTGGACGAGGCAGCGTTGAATTTTCGTAGTCGGCCCTAGGTGGCAGGCTGGTTGTGGGCCAGAACCCGAAGGAGGTCCGCACCCATGTCCCCACACGATATTCCCCCGCTGATCCCCAAGCCACCAGAGAAGGATTGGGCCGATTACAACACCAACCCCGACCCCGGCAGGACTCGTAAACGTCGGCGTGCAAGCATGCTTTCTGCACGCGATGTGCTGGCGTTGCCGACTGTCACCCTTGCACCCGGTGCCACGCTTTCCGATAGTGAGTTGGTCATGCCGGATGCTGCGGCAGTCGTGTTTATCCCCAACACTGAATGCTCATGTACGGTAAAGAAGCAAGCAACCGAAAACAATAGATAGACCGCCAGCACTACACTATTCCGAACCAAAGACCAAAAGATAAGCATTTTGAGAAAATCTAAACTTTTGGATTTTCCTACAATGCCGACTACGGCGGAATCCCTCCCACTCCTTATATATTTCTTTCTGTATACATTGAATTTGTATTTAGTAAAATGCAGACAACACCACGGATCGGCTTTTGGCTGGACAATTCCAACCAAACACCGCAGCAGACAGTAGAAACCATTCTGAACGTTAGGAAGCCGGTATGATTGTTACATATAAGGGGAAGAAAAATTTCTTTTAGATACTTGTTTTCCTAAAACTGATGTGATATAATAATTCAATTCCAGAAAAGGAGTAAAAAATATGCGGCAAGGTATTCTTAAATAAAACTATAATCAAATAGTGGGAACAAAGGATTATGATAGTCCCTTTTGTAGGGGCTTAGGTTTTTGTACCCAATTTAAGAATACTTTTGCCTTATCAATTTTGACATATCCCCAAAAACAGCACTCACAAACAGGTGTATGCTGTATATGCGTATGTCCGCAAATTATCATCCCCAGTGGTAAAAGTATTTTACTGCTGGGGATTTTTATGCCCTTCGGGGCAGTAAAGGGAGGACAATCACATGAAAATAATCAATATTGGAATTCTTGCCCATGTAGACGCTGGAAAGACGACCTTGACGGAGAGCCTGCTATATGCCAGCGGAGCCATTTCAGAACCGGGGAGCGTCGAAAAAGGGACAACGAGGACGGACACCATGTTTTTGGAGCGGCAGCGTGGGATTACCATTCAAGCGACAGTCACTTCCTTCCAGTGGCACAGATGTAAAGTCAACATTGTGGATACGCCCGGCCACATGGATTTTTTGGCGGAGGTGTACCGCTCTTTGGCTGTTTTAGATGGGGCCATCTTGGTGATCTCCGCTAAAGATGGCGTGCAGGCCCAGACCCGTATTCTGTTCCATGCCCTGCGGAAAATGAACATTCCCACCGTTATCTTTATCAACAAGATCGACCAGGCTGGCGTTGATTTGCAGAGCGTGGTTCAGTCTGTTCGGGATAAGCTCTCCGCCGATATTATCATCAAGCAGACGGTGTCGCTGTCCCCGGAAATAGTCCTGGAGGAAAATACCGACATAGAAGCATGGGATGCGGTCATCGAAAATAACGATAAATTATTGGAAAAGTATATCGCAGGAGAACCAATCAGCCGGGAAAAACTTGTGCGGGAGGACCAGCGGCGGGTTCAAGACGCCTCCCTGTTCCCGGTCTATTATGGCAGCGCCAAAAAGGGCCTTGGCATTCAACCGTTGATGGATGCGGTGACAGGGCTGTTCCAACCGATTGGGGAACAGGGGAGCGCCGCCCTATGCGGCAGCGTTTTCAAGGTGGAGTATACAGATTGCGGCCAGCGGCGTGTCTATCTACGGCTATACAGCGGAACGCTGCGCCTGCGGGATACGGTGGCCCTGGCCGGGAGAGAAAAGCTGAAAATCACAGAGATGCGTATTCCATCCAAAGGGGAAATTGTTCGGACAGACACCGCTTATCCGGGTGAAATTGTTATCCTTCCCAGCGACAGCGTGAGGTTAAACGATGTATTAGGGGACCCAACCCGGCTCCCTCGTAAAAGGTGGCGTGAGGACCCCCTCCCCATGCTGCGGACGTCGATTGCGCCGAAAACGGCAGCGCAAAGAGAACGGCTGCTGGACGCTCTTACGCAACTTGCGGATACTGACCCGCTTTTGCGCTGCGAGGTGGATTCCATCACCCATGAGATCATTCTTTCTTTTTTGGGCCGGGTGCAGTTGGAGGTTGTTTCCGCTTTGCTGTCGGAAAAATACAAGCTTGAAACAGTGGTAAAGGAACCCACCGTCATTTATATGGAGCGGCCGCTCAAAGCAGCCAGCCACACCATCCATATCGAGGTGCCGCCCAACCCGTTTTGGGCATCCATCGGACTGTCTGTTACACCACTCCCGCTTGGCTCCGGTGTACAATACGAGAGCCGGGTTTCGCTGGGATACTTGAACCAGAGTTTTCAAAACGCTGTCAGGGATGGTATCCGTTACGGGCTGGAGCAGGGCTTGTTCGGCTGGAACGTAACGGACTGTAAGATTTGCTTTGAATACGGGCTTTATTACAGTCCGGTCAGCACGCCGGCGGACTTCCGCTCATTGGCCCCGATTGTATTGGAACAGGCATTGAAGGAATCAGGGACGCAACTGCTGGAACCTTATCTCTCCTTCACCCTCTATGCGCCCCGGGAATATCTTTCCAGGGCTTATCATGATGCACCGAAATACTGTGCCACCATCGAAACGGTCCAGGTAAAAAAGGATGAAGTTGTCTTTACTGGCGAGATTCCCGCCCGCTGTATACAGGCATACCGTACTGATCTGGCCTTTTACACCAACGGGCAGAGCGTATGCCTTACAGAACTGAAAGGGTATCAGGCCGCTGTCGGCAAGCCAGTCATCCAGCCCCGCCGTCCAAACAGCCGCCTGGACAAGGTGCGCTATATGTTTCAGAAGATAATGTAACGTCTTGCGCAATGCAAGCGTTCATTGCTGGCTATTGCGAAATATCATTGAGCGCGGCCAGCACTTTTTGATTGCGCTGTATGCGCCTTGGCCGCCGTCGATGACGGCGATGAGTGGGGCTTCGATGCGTTCAAGCAGCAGTTGGTAGTCGCGGGTGGTTTCGTGTTTGCACCAGTGCCAGGCGATCACGTGGTCGATGGTCGCCGCGACGATCAGGCAGCCACCGGCGGTGTAGGTGCCATCGAGAAATACCTGGTCGTAGATCCGCTTGTGGTGGCCGGCGGTGGGGTCAGGCACATCAACGAGCCAGCACCACTTGAAGCGCCGCTTCATGGTGGCGCGGCTAACACCGTTTCGTTTGGCTAGGTCGTCGAGTGATATTGCGGTGGTGCAATGCTCGATGAACTGGGTGAACACTGCCGCGTTGGTGATGTCGTTTCGACGTTTGACGCTGGAGGCGCCGCATTGTTTGCAGCGCCATCTGGTGGTGCCTTTGCTGGTGGTGCCGTTGCGTTTCATTTCACCGCCGCAGTGGCAGCGTGGTTGGTTCTTCGACATTGCGACACCACACCACGCCGCGCATAGCACATCACGGCTGCCACACCGAGGATTTCCCGTCGGGGGCTAGATATATGCTTCCGGAGCATATACTTTCCGGAAACCTACAGGTCAATCCGTGAAAATCCGCGATTCCGGACACACTTTTTGACCCTTAACCCGAACAGGACCGTTTCTTTGCGCCCGATAGCGCCGGCGACCGGCCAGTCATCGGCGGCCCCGGCACCGTCGGAGGCGTGGCTGGCCGCCTCCGCTTTCTCGGCGCCGGAGACCAGCAGCCACACCCTGTCGGCGGACTGGACCGCCGGCAGGGTCAGGGTGGCGCGCTCGGCGGGCGGCTTCGGCGAATCCGTCACCGCCACCACCATCGCGTCGCGTTCGCGCACCGCGTCGGTGTGGGGGAACAGGGAGTTGATGTGGCCCTCGCCGCCCATGCCCAAAAGGTGGAGGTCGAAGCCGCCGTCGCCGATGAGCTCGCGGTAGCGCTGCACCGCGGCGTCCATCGGGCCGCCGTCGAGGCCGTAGCCGTGGATGTTCTCCTCCGGGATGTCCACCTTGGACAGCAGCGCCGCCCGCGCCTGGCCCTCGTTGGAGTCGGGGTGGTCCGCGGGCACGTTGCGCTCGTCGCCGAAGAAGACCTCCACGCGCGACCAGTCGATGTCCTCGTCGGCCAGGCGCTCCAGCAGGGCGATGCCGGCGGTGCCGCCGGTGAACACCACGCGTGCGGCGCGGCCCTCGGCGTGGATGTCTGACATGAGGGCGGTGAACCGGGAGGTCGCGGCGTCGAGTAGCGATGCAAGATCGTTAAAGCTCATTGTGTACTCCTGAAAGTCCGCCCAGCGCGCGCTCGTAGGTGGTGTCGGGGCCGAGGTGGCGCAGGTCCTCGGCGAGGCTTTCGGCCTCGGTGCGCTCGCCCATGGCCACGAAAGAATCGGCGTGGCCGGGCGCGGAGATGCGTACGGTGTGGCTGTCCTGGACCGCGACCTCCACGTCGCCGCCTTCGCAGTGCAGCACCAAGCGGGCGATGGGGAAGTCGCCGGCCGCCTCGCCGGCGCACCGTGTCACGTCCACGCCCAGGCTGGAGGCGAGCCAGCCGGCGGCGAGGTCCACGCTCGGGTCCCCGGCGGCGCCCGCGATCTCGGCGGAATGAACGTGCTTGCCGGGGTGGCGGTCCAGGGCGGAGGCGACGATGCCGCGCCACGGCGTGATGCGCGACCACATCATGTCCGAATCGCCGTGCTCGTAGCCGTCCGTGAGCTGCTTCAGCGTCACGCCGTTCGTGCCGCGGCGCAGGTTCGTGATGCGTCGCTGGGCGATGCGGCCCAGCTGCGTGCCGGACGGGTGCTTCGGCGCCTTCTGCGGCCAGCACGCCACCACCGGGGTGTCCGGCAGCAGCAGCGGCGTGACCACCGCGCCCATGTGGCCAGTCAGCTCGCCGTACAGGCGCATGACCACCACCTCGGAGGCGCCGGCGTCGGTGGCCACCAGCACTTGCGCGTCGAGGCGGGTTTCGGCTTGCGGGTCGCCGGCGATGAGCACCAGCACGCGGGCGGGATGCTCGAAGGAGGCGTCGCGCAGGGTCGCAAGGGTCTCGTCGATGCTGTCCTCGCGCGAGTCGTCAATAGCCACCAGCAGGGTGAGCACGCGCCCGGTGGCAAGCGAGTGGCGCTCGCGCGCGTGCGCGAGCTCTGCGGCGATGGCCTTGGTTGTGGTGTCCGGCAATTCGGTGATCATGCTCGAGCCTTTCGTGCTTATGGACGCCGCCAGGCACGGCCGTCCTTCGACAGCATGCGCTCGGCGGAGGCCGGCCCCCAGGTGCCGGCGGCGTAGTCGTCGGGGCTGCCTTGATCGGCCCAGTAGTTCAGCACCGGGTCCAGGATCTCCCAGCTGCGCTCCACCTCGGAGTTGGTGGGAAACAGGCTCGATTCATCCAAAAGAGCGTCGAGGATGAGGCGCTCGTAGGCCTCTGGCGACTGCTCGGTGAACGCCTCGGAGTAGGAGAAGTCCATGTTCACGTCGCGCAACTCCATGCCGGGGCCGGGCACCTTGGAGCCGAAGCGCATCAGCACGCCCTCGTCGGGCTGGACGCGGATGACGACGGCGTTGTTGGTCAAAAGGTCGGTCTGTCCCTGGGAGAACGGCTGGTACGGCGGGCGTTTGAACACCAGCGCGATCTCGGTGACGCGGCGGCCCAGTCGCTTGCCGGTGCGCAGGTAGAACGGCACGCCGGCCCAGCGGCGGGAATCGATCTGTAGGGTGCAGGCGGCGAACGTCTCGGTGGTGGAGTTCGGGTCGAACCCTTCCTCCTCGCGCAGGCCCACGACCTTCTTGGAGCCCTGCCACCCGGCGGTGTACTGCCCGCGGGCGGTGGTTTTGCCGAAGGGACCCACCGCGGAGGTGGCGCGCAGTACCTTGAGTTTCTCGGCGCGCAGCTGGCCGGGGGAGAACGAGGTCGGTTCCTCCATGGCCACCAGGGCGAGCAGCTGGATCAGGTGGTTCTGGATCACGTCGCGGGCGGCGCCGATGCCGTCGTAGTAGCTGGCGCGCCCGCCCAGGCCGATGTCCTCGGCCATGGTGATCTGCACGTGGTCGATGTAGTGGGAGTTCCACACCGGCTCGAACATCTGGTTGGAAAAGCGCAGCGCAAGGATGTTCTGCACCGTCTCCTTGCCCAGGTAGTGGTCGATGCGGAAGACGGACCGCTCGTCGAACACGGCGCCGACGACTTCGTTGAGCTCCTTCGCGGATTCGAGGTCGTGGCCGAACGGCTTTTCAATGATCACGCGGCGCCACTGGTTCTCGCCCTCGTGCGCCATGCCGGAGCGGTCCAGCTGGTGGACCACCTCGGCGAAAAACTCCGGCGGCACGGACAGGTAGTAGGCCCAGTTGCCGGCGGTGCCGCGCTGCTTGTCGCTGCGCTTGCAGGTGGCGGCGAGGCGGTCGAAGGCGGCGTCGTCGTCGAAGTTGCCCTGGACGAACTCGAGGCCCTCGGCGAGGCGTTGCCAGACGTTGTCGTGGAACTCGGTGCGCGCGCCTTCGTCGACAGCCTTGCGCACGTACGCCTCGAAGTCGGCCTTGGACCAGTCGCGCCGCCCGTAGCCGACCAGCGTGAACCCGCCCGGCAGAAGGCCGCGGTTGGCCAAATCGTAGACCGCCGGCAGCAGCTTCTTGCGGGCGAGGTCGCCGGTGACCCCGAAGATCACCATGCCGGAGGGCCCGGCGATCTGGGGGAGGCGTTTGTCGGCGGGGGAGCGCAGCGGGTTGGTCCACTGCTGGTGCGGTGAAGTCACGTTAGGCGAGCCTAGCAGTCATGGAATCGAGCAGCTCCTGCCACGCGTCCACGAACTTTTCCACGCCTTCGCGCTCCAGCACGGCGACCACGTCGTCGAGGTCGATGCCCACGCTCCGCAGCGCCGCGAAGGTCTCGCGGGAGACGGCTTCGGTGCCGGTGAGGGCGTCGCCGTGCACGCCGCCGTCGCGAAGCACCGCGTCGAGCGTCTTCTCCGGCATCGTGTTCACTGTCTGCGGGCCGGCGAGCTCGGTGACGTACATCGTCGCCGGGTAGTCCGGGTTCTTCACACCGGTCGACGCCCACAGGGGGCGCTGGGCGTTCGCGTTCGCAGGAAGCGTATCGACGTCAGCTTCGCCAAACTCGCGCTCAAACAGCGCATACGCCAGCCGCGCGTTGGCGATGCCCGCCTTGCCGCGCAGCGCCAGCGCCTCGTTGGTGCCGATGGCCTCGAGGCGCTTGTCCACCTCGGTGTCCATGCGGGAGACGAAGAACGACGCCACCGAGTGGATGCGGCTGACATCGTGGCCGTTGGCGGCGGCCTTGCGGATGCCGTCCTTGTAGGCGTCGATGACTTGCTGGTAGCGCTCCACGGAGAAGATCAGGGTGACGTTGACGGAGATGCCCTCGGCCAGTGCGGCGGTGACGGCGGGCAGCGACTCGTCGGGCGCCGGGATCTTGATCATGAGGTTGTCGCGGTCCACCAGCTGCCACAGCTCGCGGGCCTGCGCGATGGTCTTTTGCTCGTCGGCGGCGAAGCGCGGGTCCACCTCGATGGAGACGCGGCCGTCCTTGCCGCCGGTGGCCTCGTAGGTGTCGCGGAAGAGGTCGCAGGCGTCCTGCACATCCTTGACGCTCATGGCGTAGACAGCGGCGTCGGCGGTGGTGCCAGCCTGCTTCAGCTCGGCGAGCTGCTCGTCGTAGTGGTTGCCGGAACCCATGGCAGCGGCGAAGATCGCCGGGTTCGTGGTCACACCCACGATGGACTTCGCGTCCTTCACCTCGGCGAGGTTGCCGGTGGCGATGCGCTCGCGGGAGAGGTCGTCGAGCCAGGTGGAGGTGCCGGCCTGGTACAGATCGTCGATAGCAGTCATGCCGCAACCCTACTTTCCGTCGCCGCGGGTCGGCTCAGCCTCGGTGTCGCCGACGCGCACGCTCGTCGCCACGCTGCGCTCCTCGCGCACGCACTCGAGGGTCTCGCGGCCGGTGCGAACGACGTTGTCGGTGGTGAAGCCGAAGCGCTCGAACAGCTCCGCACCCGGCGCGGAGGCGCCGAAGTGCTCCAGGGACACCGCGCGGCCGTATTCGCCGAGGAAGCGGAACCACGGCATGGAGGTCGCGGCCTCGACGGACACGCGGGCCTTGACATCGCGCGGCAGCACGGAGTCGATGTAGGCATCGTCCTGCTCCATGAACCAGTCCATGGACGGCACGGACACCACGCGGGTGGCGGTGCCCTCGGACTCGAGGACCTTGGCGGCCTCGACGGCGTACTGCACCTCGGAGCCGGAGGCCATGAGGATCACGTCCGGGGTGTCGGCGGATTCTTCGACCAGCACGTAGGCGCCGCGGGCCACGCCGTCGAAGGCCTTCTCCTTGGTGCCCTCGAGCACGGGCAGGTTCTGGCGGGACAGCGCCAGCGCCTTCGGCTGCTCCTTCGCCTCGAGCGCGGCGATCCAGGCGGCCGAGGTCTCGTTCGCGTCCGCCGGCCGGATCACGGCGACATCCGGGATGGCGCGCAGGGCGGCGAGGGTCTCCACCGGCTGGTGGGTCGGGCCGTCCTCGCCAAGCCCGATGGAGTCGTGGGTGAACACGTAGTAGCCGTCGATGCCGGACAAGGCGGCGACACGGATGGCGGGGTAGAGGTACTCGGAGAAGATGAGGAAGGTGCCGCCGTAGACGCGGGTGCCGCCGTGCAGGGCGATGCCGTTCATCACCGCGCCCATGGCGTGCTCGCGGATGCCGAAGTGCAGGTTGCGGCCGTAGGGGTCGGCGGAGAACATCTCGGTGGAAATGGAGCGCGGGCCGAAGGACCTCTCGCCCTCGATCAGGGTGTTGTTGGACCCTGCCAGGTCGGCGGAGCCGCCCCACAGCTCAGGCAGCGCGGCCGCGGCGGCCTGGATCGCGGCCGCGGACGCCTTGCGGGTGGCCACACCCTTCGCGTCCGGCTCCCAGGTGGGGAAGTCCTTCTTCCAATCCGTCGGCAGCTCGCGGGCTGTGAGGCGGTCCAGCAGCGCCTTGCGCTCAGGGTTCGCCTCGGCCCAGGCGTTGAACTTCTCGTCCCAGACGGCCCGCTTCTCTGCGGCGCGCTCGCGCAGCTTGCGGGTGTGAGCGATCACCTCATCCTCTTCCGGGAAGTTCACCGCCGGGTCGAAGCCGAGCGCCTCCTTGACCGCGGCGACCTCGTCGGCGCCGAGTGCCGCGCCGTGGATGGCGCCGGTGTTCATCAGGTTCGGGGCCGGGTAGCCGATCACGGTTTTCACGCGGATGATCGTCGGCTTGGTCGGCTCCGCCTTCGCCTCGGCCACGGCGGCCTCGATGGCGGCGACGTCCTCGCCGGATTCGACGGTAAGCGTCTGCCAGCCGTAGGCGTCGTAACGCTTGAGCACGTCCTCAGTGAACGCGATTTGGGTGTCGTCCTCGATGGAGATGCGGTTGTCGTCCCAGAACAGGATGAGGTTGCCCAGCTGCTGGGTGCCGGCGAGCGAGGACGCCTCGGCGGTCACACCCTCCTGCAGGCAGCCGTCGCCGGCGACGACGTAGATGTAGTGGTCGAAGGGCGACTCGCCGGCGGGGGCGTCGGGGTCGAACAGGCCACGTTCACGTCGAGAAGCCATCGCCATGCCCACTGCGGAAGCGAGGCCCTGGCCGAGCGGGCCGGTGGTGATCTCGATGTGTTCGGTGTGGTTGTACTCCGGGTGGCCCGGGGTCTTCGAACCCCAGGTGCGCAGGTCCTTCAGGTCCTGCAGCTCCAGGCCGAAGCCGCCGAGGTACAGCTGCACATACTGCGTGAGCGAGGAGTGGCCGTTGGACAGCACGAAGCGGTCGCGGCCCACCCAATCCTTGTCGGTCGGGTCCACGTCCATCACGCGCTGGAACAGGGTGTAGGCCAGTGGCGCGAGGCTCATGGCGGTGCCAGGGTGTCCGGAACCGCAGTTTTCCACCGCGTCGGCGGCGAGCACCCTGGCCGTGTCAACGGCGCGGGTGTCGGTCTCGGTCCAATCCTGCGGGTAGTTGCGCTCGGTCATTGCCTGCAGTTTCGGGGGCAGCGTCATGGGGTCCTCGCTTTCTTTAAGGTCGCACAAAAGCATATCGCTTATCGACGCCTCCGGTCCCACCCCATCCTCGATTCGTTGACTCGCGTTGGTTGGGGCTACCATCGTCCGAAGGTATGATTGCCCGCGCCCGACGGCGGTACAAAAAGGAGAGAGTTGTTGGAGACCATCAAGGCATATTTCGCGTTGACGAAGCCGAGGGTCATTGAACTTCTCTTGGTCGCCGCGATCCCCGCGATGCTGCAGGCGCACCGCGGCGAGGTGCACCTCTGGCTCGTGCTGGGCACGCTGCTCGGCGGCTGGATGGGAGCCGCGGCCGCGAACACCTTCAACATGGTCGCGGACTACGACATCGACCAGAAGATGGGCCGCACCCGCGCCCGTCCGCTGGTGCGGCACTCGGTGACCAAACAGAAGGCGGCCGTGTTCGCCTGGGTGATGCTCGTGCTGTCCGTGCTCTGGCTCGGGGTGCTGTGCAACTCCTGGCTGGCGGCGTTTTTCATCCTCCTGACCAACTTCTTCTACATCTTCATCTACACGAAGTGGCTGAAGCGCCGCACCTGGCAAAACGTGATCTGGGGCGGTGCGGCCGGCTGCATGCCCGTGATGGTGGGCTGGGCCGTGATCCGCGACAACGTCCACGACGGTTCCGCCGACAACTGGTGGCAGGCCATCGTGCTGTTTTTGATCATCTTCTTCTGGACCCCGCCGCACACCTGGGCGCTGGCCATGAAGTACAAGGACGACTACGCCCGCGCCAACGTGCCCATGCTGCCGGTGGTGGCGACTGCGGAAGAAACCTCCCGCCAGATCGTGATCTACTCCTGGCTCACCGTGGCCGTCTCGCTGCTGCTGGTGCCGGCCGCGTCCTGGATCTACCTGGTAATCGCGATCGCCTCGGGTGCGGCGTTCTTGGTCATGGCGACCAAGCTGCACCAGGGCATCGTGCGCGACGAGAACGTCAAGCCGCTGAAGCTGTTCATCCTCTCCAACAACTACCTCGCCGCGCTGTTTCTGGGCCTGTCCTTCGACGCAGTGCTCGGCTGGGAGACCGTCGGCCAGCTGCTGTTCTAAACCTTCAGCACAACCGAGCCGGTGGTCTTTCGCGCCTGCAGGTCCTCGTGGGCCTGGCGGGCGTTTTTCAGCTCGTAGGGCGGGTGGATGCGGATTTTCACCGTGCCCTCTTCTACCGCCCGGGCCACGGCCTGGGCGCGCATGAGGAACTCGTCGTCCGTGGCCACGTAGTGCTTCAGCGACGGGCGGGTGAGAAACAGCGCGCCGTGGGCGTTGAGCTCCTGGATCTTGAACGGCTCGACGTCGCCGGAGGCGGAGCCGAACGAGCAGACCAGCCCGCGCGGGCGGGTGACGTTGAGGCACATCTCGAAGGTGTCTTGGCCGACGCCGTCGTAGACCACGTCCACGCCGCCGCCGCCGTTCTCGGCCTTGATCTGCTCGGCTAGGTCCTCGCCGTAGCGGAACACCTTGGTCGCGCCCGCCTCGTAGGCGAGCTTTTCTTTCTCGTCGCTGGAGACCACCGAGTACACGGTCGCCTCCTCGGCGGCCGCCATCTGGGTCAGGATCAGCCCCACGCCGCCGGCGCCGGCGGTGACCACCATGGTGTCGCCCGGCTTCGTCTCGCGCACGCCGTGGAGGAGGTAGTGCGAGGTCATGCCCTGCAGCAGCATCGAGGCCGCCACCGCAGGATCGACGCCCTCCGGCACGGCGACCAGCCGGTTGCGGTCCACCGCCACCTGCTCGGCGTAGGAGCCGGGGGCGGCGTGCCAGGCTACGAGGGTGCCGGGCGCGATCTCGCCCTTGGGATCTTCCACCACGCGGCCGCAGCCCTCCGTGCCGGGGATGTACGGCGGGTTGGAGGGGTAGGTTCCGGAGCGGTAGTAGGTGTCGATGTAGTTGATGCCGGCGTACGTGACGTCGACAAGCAACTGCCCCTCAGACGGCTGTGGCGGCTCGGCGTCCTTGTACTCGAGGACTTCCGGGCCGCCGTGGGATGTGACAACGATTGCTTTCATGTCACACGAGCGTAGGCAACCTGCGCTTCCCGTGTGCAAAAAGGAACCCGCTGAATGCAACCACCGTCGACGACATGGCGATATGCGCCGGGATTGTCCAGCGCGGAACCCCCATGCGGAACTGGATCACGCCGATGGCCCATTGCACCAGAATCATGGCGATGAGCACGTATGCGGTGCGCTTTGCGTCCTCCGGCGCGCCGGAGTTGCGCAGCAGCACCGTGGTGATGATCGTGGCGATGAGGTAGAGGTACATGCACGCCGCGTGCACGTATGCGAGCACGCGCGTGTCCATCTCGAGGCGGCCATCCATGCCCGCGCCCGCGTCGCCCGAGTGCGGGCCGGAGCCGGTGACCATGGTGCCGGTGATGAGCACGAGGCACAGCGCCGCGGCGGCGATGAGCGTCCACGTCTGCGCCGAGCCGGGGTAGCGGCGGGTGGGGGCGGAGTTGTCGGGCTCGGCGATGCGCATGTAGAGCATCGCAGCGACGAATACGAGCACCATCGACGGCAGGAAGTGCACCGCCACGGACCACCAGCGCAGGTCCAGTCGCACGGAGATGCCGCCGATGACGGCCTGCACGACCACGCCGAGCAGGGAGATCCAGGCCAGGGTCTTGATGTCCTTGCGGCGCCCGGCGCGGATCACGGCGTACAGCACGAGGCCGGCGGCCGCGGCGACCACGAAGGTCAGGGTGCGGTTGCCGAACTCGATGGCTTGGTGGATCCAGGGCGCCGCGCCGGCGACCGGCACGAGCGAGCCCTCGTGGCACAGCGGCCAGGTGTCGCAGCCGAGGCCGGAGCCGGTCACGCGCACGAGCGAGCCGGTGACGGTGATGCCGCCCTGGCACAGCAGCAGCACCATCGCGAGGGTGCGCTGCAGCTTCAGTGACGGGTCGCGCCAGGCCTCCCTCCAGGAGTTCGGGCGGGTCTCGGCTGTGGTTGCGGTCACTGTTTCTCCAACTTTCGGACGATGTTGATCGTGGTGAGTGTATCGCGCCTAGCCGTCAAAGCGGAACAAGCGCACGGCCGCGGTCACCGCGGCGACCCCCCAGGCGGCGAGTGAGGCCCACGCCACCCAGTTGACCTGCAAAGACAGCGCTTGCACCAGCGCGCCTGCCAGCGCCACGGTGGGCACCGCGTTCCACCACCCGGCGTGCGCGATGTCGCCGGAGTAGCCCACCCAGCCGAGGATGCCCATGAGCACCAGCCAGATCAGGTTCGCAAGCGCCAGCACCAGCTCGGCGCGCAGGGTGCCGCCCATCAGCAGCCCCAGCGCGGTGAACGCGGCCACGCCACACAGGAGGGTGGCCAGCCCGAACGCGGCGCCGGCGGGGGTCACGCGCCACCCCAACGCCAGGGCGATTGCGCCGAGCACCACCAGCTGCACCACCACCGTAGCCAGCACGCCGAGGATCTTGCCCACGATGATGGTCCAGGGCGGCACCCCGGACGCGCCGGTGCGCTTCAAGGCCCCGTAGCGGCGGTCGAAGGCGACGGCGATGGCCTGGCCGGTAAAGCCCGCACCGGTGGCGGCCACGGCGAAAACCATGGGCACCAGCACACCCGAGTCGGTGTTGTCGCCCAAAATCGGGGCGAAGTGGGCCGCCAGCAGGATCGCCGCCGGGATCAGCACGTTGACCAGGAGCTGCTCGCCGTGGCGCAGCATCAGCTTCGCCTCGATGCGCCCCTGGGCCGCGGCCATCCGGCCGAAGGACGCCCGCTGCGGCGCCGGGGCGAAAATGCCGGGGGTGAGCTTTTTCATTAGCTCCTCAGCTCCCTTCCTGTGATGTCCAAAAACACGTCCTCCAAGTTGCGGTGGGACACGCTCAGCTCGCGGATCAGCACACCTTGGCGTGCGGCCTCGCGCGCCAGCTTCTCGACGACCTCCGGCGAGCCCGAGCCCTTGATCCGGTAACTGCGGGGCCGGATCTCCTCGACGGTGAGGCCGGCGGGCGTGAGCTCGTCGTTAAGCTTGTGCACCTCGAAGGCCTCTGCAGTGTCGAAAGAAAGCACCGGAAACTCCTCGTGGCTGGTGAGCTCCTCCGGGGAGCCCTGGGCGACGACGGTGCCGTGGTCGATGATGACCACGTCGTCCGCGAGGCTTTCGGCCTCGTCCATGAGGTGGGTGGTGAGCAGGACGCTCACCCCGTCGCGCTTCAGCGCCGAGATGATGTCCCACACCGCCATGCGTGACTGGGCGTCCAGGCCCGCGGTGGGCTCGTCCAAGAAGATCAGCTCGGGGCGGCCGATCAGGGCCAGCGCCAGCGACAGGCGCTGCTGCTGGCCGCCCGAGAGGCGCCGGTAGGTAGTCTTCGCCGCTCCCTGGAGGCCGACTAGCTCCATGAGCCAGCGCGGGTCGTGGGGGTGCTTGTTGTAGCTGGCGGCGAGGTTGAGCATCTCCTCGACGGAGACGCCGGCGTAGGAGCCGCCGCCCTGGAGCATGATGCCGATGCGGTCGCGCACCTTCTGCGGATGCGCGACCGGGTCCATGCCGAGCACCCGGATCGACCCGGAGGTGGGTTTGGTGAAGCCCTCGCACATCTCGATGGTGGTGGTTTTGCCGGCTCCGTTGGGGCCCAGAAGCGCGAGCAGCTCGCCGCGCCGCGCTGTGAAAGAGAGCCCGTCAACCGCCGTTTTCTCGCCGAATCGCTTGATAACGCTTTCGACGACCAGCGCGTGATCACTCATGGGTGATGAGTGTAGACCTCCTGCGCCGCCACACCCGAAGCGCGAGCGCTACGCACGCCGCCAGGAGGATGAAGCCGACGACGGCGGAGCCGTAAATCGTGGCGACGGCGCCCGCCTGGAGACGGAGCCCGCGAGGGAGGACGAGGAAGCTCACCAGCGCCGAGTACCCGGCCACAGAGGCGCGGAAGGTAAAGCGGTTCGCCCACGCCGCGAGCGGAAGCACGGCCCACAGCGGGTACCAGGGGTGCACGACGGGAAACAGCACCACCAGCACGAAGGTGGACACGCCGAGCCCGCCTACCGGGTGGATGGTGCCGCGGTAGGTGGCCCACAGCATGCGCAGCGCAAACGCCGCCGCGACCGTTAGCCCCGCCCAGCGGGTCACGCTGAGCATCGCGTCCGTGTGGTCGCCGAGCCCCAGGTTCATGCCGAGGAAGCCTCCGGCGACGCCGATGTCGGTGGTCAGAGACAGCCAGCTGCGGATCTGGGCGGCGCCGCCTTGGCCGGTGACCCAGCCCAGGCCGATGCCGGAGGCCAGCGAGACCGCGATGGCGGTGGCCGCCAGCATGGTCGCGTGCAGGGCGGCGGAGGTCGCGATGGCGCGGGGGCCGCTGCGCTGGCGCTGCGGGCGGGTGCGCAGGTGGCGGGCCAGCGCCATGCCGGTGAACCCGAGGGCCAAAAAGCCGATCACCTTCACCATGCCGGCGCAGCTGATCAGGGCGGCAGAGGCAGCGAGCAGCGCCCAGCCGGAGCGGCGGTTGCTCTCGAGCCGGTCGATGCCGCGCAGCCCCACCTCCAGGCCGACGAGCAGCAGGCCCATCATGATGGCCTCGTTGTGGATGCCGCCGACCATGTGCAGCACCGTCAACGGGTTGAGGATGCCCAGCCACAAAGCGGCCGGGCCGGTCACACCGCAGCGCTTCGCCAGCGCGAGCACGGCCCAGGCCGCGGCGAGGATGCCAGCGACAGACACGGCGCGGTGGGCGAGCACGCCCCAGAAGATCGAGTCGCCAGTGATGTGCGAGATCACCGCCGCGGTCCCCAGCGCCACCGGTCCGTACGGGCTAGGCGAGTGCGCCCAAATGAACGGCACGGAGCGGGCGAGGTGGTGCTCCACCCCCAGCAGCTCGACGGGGCCGGAGGAGTACGGGTCGAGCCCCTGGCGCACGATGCTGCCGTTGGCCAGGTAGGAGTAGATGTCCTGGGTGAAAAGCGGCGCGGTGGCGATAAGTGGGACCACCCAGGCGATGAAAGTGCGCAGCATCTCCGGGTTGCTCACCCGCGCCCCGCGCGCCGCGCCTGGCGACGCCCCGACGAACGGGGCCATGGCCAGCCACGCCGCCACCAGCACGCCGACGCCGATGAGCACAAGCGCGTTGGAGGCGAGCATCATGCGCCCCATCTCCGCGCCGAAGGGGAAATTCTGCCACGGGTTTTCCACCACCGGCAGGGCGCCGCCGCCGATGCCCGCGAAACCGATCAGGAACGCTCCGGCGGCCCCTGCCCAGCGCAGCGCGGCGAAACGGCCGCGCTCGCGGGCCCGCACAGCCGCGCTTGTGGGTGCGCTGTGCGCAGGCGAGGCCGGGTCGTGCAGCAGCGTCGAGCGGGACCCGGGTCGCCCGAAGCGCGGCAGCTCGCTGGCCACGTTCACGCGCGGGGCGCGGCGGGCGCGTCGGGAGCCGTGCGGGCGGTCGGGTGCAGTCACGGTTGAACAGTCTAAGGCGCGCCCCGACACGGGCCCACCCGGTGCGGCAGGAATATTTACAACACACTAGTGTTGTGAAAAGGCAGCGACCCAGACCACATCGAGCGAAAGGTGGTGCCATCGTGGATACAGTGGAAACCCACAACCCCGCTCCTGCGGACGCGTCCCGCGCTGGCGGCGACACGCGCTCGCAGGTGATGTCGGTCCTGCTCAAGCGGGGGCCGGTAGCGGCCAGCGACATCGCGGAAGAGCTCGACCTCTCGGCGGCCGGCGTGCGCAGGCACGTGGACAAGCTCGTCGAGGAGCAGCTGGCCGAGCCTTGCGCACCGCGCGCCGTCGCGGGCGAGGAGCAGGGGCGCGGCCGTCCGGCCAAGCACTTCCAGCTCACCGCCGCGGGCCGGGAGCGCTTCGGTTCGCATTACGACGGTCTCGCGCTCGACGCCGTGGAACTGATCCAGCAGATCGGGGGCGAAGACGCGGTGCGCGACTTCGCCCGCGCTCGCGTGGAGAAGATCCTCGGCGACGTGGAACCGGCGGAAGATGCCGAGTCGACGGCGCGCCGCGTCGCCGCCGCGCTGGAAAGGCACGGCTACGCCCCGAGCGTCCACCGCACCGACGCCGGCATCCAGATCTGCCAGCACCACTGCCCGGTGTCCGCCGTCGCCGCGGCGCACCCGGAATTCTGCGAGGCGGAAAGGGAGGCGGTGGCGCGGATCGTCGATACGCATGTGCAGCCGCTCGCCCTCATCTCCGACGGCGACGGAATCTGCACAACTAACATCCCCCTTGCTGCGGCGCGCACCCGGACGCGCCCGGCG
The DNA here is from genome assembly GCF_013978595.1 of Corynebacterium haematomassiliense. Classification (GTDB taxonomy): domain Bacteria; phylum Actinomycetota; class Actinomycetes; order Mycobacteriales; family Mycobacteriaceae; genus Corynebacterium; species Corynebacterium lehmanniae. The sequence continues at coordinate 587,981 of NZ_JACDTZ010000001.1, read as the reverse complement.
GGAACAGCAACGAAAGGAGCGGCTGACAATGACTGAAGTGAAGCCCACACCAGGCCTTGAGAAGCCGATGAACGACGACGAGATCATCGAGTCGATCGGCGCCTACAACTACGGCTGGCACGACTCTGACGTCGCCGGCGCCTCCGCGCGCCGCGGCCTGAACGAAGAGGTCGTGCGCGACATCTCCGGCATCAAAAACGAGCCGGAATGGATGCTCAACCAGCGCGTGAAGGCGTTGGAGATCTTCGACAAAAAGCCGATGCCTACCTGGGGCGCGGACTTGTCCGACATCGACTTCGACAACATCAAGTATTACGTCCGCTCCACCGAGGAGCAGGCCGCCAGCTGGGACGACCTGCCGGAGGACATCAAGAACACCTACGACAAGCTGGGCATCCCGGAGGCGGAGAAGCAGCGCCTCGTCGCAGGTGTGGCCGCGCAGTACGAGTCCGAGGTGGTCTACCACCAGATCCGCGAGGACCTGGAGGAAAAGGGCGTCATCTTCGTCGACACCGACACGGCCCTGCGCGAGCACGAGGACCTGTTCAAGGAGTACTTCGGCTCCGTCATCCCGGCCGGCGACAACAAGTTCTCGGCGCTGAACACCGCCGTGTGGTCCGGCGGCTCCTTCATCTACGTCCCGCCGGGGGTCCACGTGGACATCCCGCTGCAGGCCTACTTCCGCATCAACACGGAGAACATGGGCCAGTTCGAGCGCACCCTCATCATCGTCGACGAGGACGCCTACGTGCACTACGTCGAGGGCTGCACCGCCCCGATCTACAAGTCGGACTCGCTGCACTCCGCGGTGGTGGAGATCATCGTGAAGAAGGGCGGCCGCTGCCGCTACACCACCATCCAGAACTGGTCCAGCAACGTCTACAACCTGGTCACCAAGCGTGCGAAGGCTGAAGAGGGCGCGACCATGGAGTGGGTCGACGGCAACATCGGCTCCAAGGTGACCATGAAGTACCCGGCCGTGTGGATGACCGGCGAGCACGCCCGCGGCGAGGTGCTCTCCGTTGCGTTCGCTGGCGAGGGCCAGTTCCAGGACACCGGCGCGAAGATGACGCATATGGCGCCGCACACCTCCTCGTCCATCGTGTCCAAGTCCGTCGCCCGCGGCGGCGGCCGCGCGGCCTACCGCGGCCTGGTGCAGATCAACGCCAACGCCCACGACTCTGCGTCCAACGTGGAGTGCGACGCGCTGCTGGTGGACGACATCTCGCGCTCGGACACCTACCCGTACAACGACATCCGCAACGACCGCGTGACCCTGGGCCACGAGGCGAAAGTGTCCAAGGTCTCCGAGGACCAGCTGTTCTACCTCATGTCCCGCGGCATCGCCGAGGAAGAGGCCATGGCCATGATCGTGCGCGGCTTCGTCGAGCCGATCGCCAAGGAGCTGCCCATGGAGTACGCCCTCGAGCTGAACCGCCTCATCGAGCTGCAAATGGAAGGATCGGTGGGCTAAATGGCCGAAACCGTCAAAAACGCCACCACGCACAACAACAAGGGCGACCTGTTTTCCTCCTTCAACGTGGAGGACTTCGAGGTCCCGGGCGGCCGCGACGAGGTCTGGCGCTTCATCTCCCTGCGCCGCCTGCGCGGCCTGCACAACGGCGAGTTCGCCCCGCAGGCCGAGGCGCAGATTGCGGTGGAGGGTCCCAGCGAGGTCGCAGTCGAGCAGGTTTCGCTTGACGACGAGCGCGTGACCGCCGCCGGCGCCCCCGTCGACCGTGTCGCCGCCCAGGCGTGGACCTCCTCCGAGAACGCGACCCTGATCTCGGTGCCGGCGAACGCGGAGCTGACCGAGCCGATCACCGTGACCATCACCGGCGCGGGCGCCGACAAGACCACCTTTGGCACCGTCGTGGTCGAGACCGGCGCGAACTCTTCCGCCACCGTTGTGGTGCGCTACGCGGGCTCCGGCACCCACGCCGACAACGTCAACTGGGTCATCGGCGAGGGCTCCCGCGTCAACGCCGTGGTGGACGCCGACTGGGAACTGGATGCGGTGCATGTGGGCCAGCAGTCGATCGTCGTGAAGCGCGATGCAACCCTGCGCCACCACGTGGCCACCTTCGGTGGCGAGATCGTCCGCATCACCCCGCGCCTTGCCTTTGAGGCGCCGGGCGGCGACGCCGAGCTGACCGGCGTGTACTTCGCCGACGCGGGCCAGTACATCGAGAACCGCCTGCTGGTGGACCACGCGGTGCCGAATTGCCGCTCCAACGTGCTGTACAAGGGCGCGCTGCAGGGCGACAAGGCCTCCAGGCTTCCGGAAGCCCGCACCTGCTGGGTGGGCGACGTGCTCATCCGCGCCGAAGCGAAGGGCACCGACACCTACGAGACCAACCGCAACCTGGTGCTCACCGACGGCGCACGCGCCGACGCCATCCCGAACCTGGAGATCGAAACCGGCGAGATCGCCGGCGCAGGCCACGCCGCAACCGTCGGCCGCTTCGACGATGACCAGCTGTTCTACCTGCGCTCCCGCGGCATCCGCGAGGAAGACGCCACCCGCCTGATCATCCGCGGCTTCTTCAACGAGGTCCTCAACCAGATCCCCGTCGAGTCGATCCGCGAAGAACTCATCGCCCGCGTCGCCGGCGAGCTCGAGCGCAACGAAAACTAAAAGGAGCAATACATGTCCACCCTGGAAATCAAGAACCTGCACGCCAACGTCCTGCCCACCGAGGAAGGGCAGGAGCCGAAGCCGATCCTCAAGGGCGTCAACCTGACCATCAAGGGCGGCGAGACCCACGCGATCATGGGCCCGAACGGCTCCGGCAAGTCCACCCTGGCCTACACGCTGGCGGGCCACCCGAAGTACGAGGTCACCGAGGGCGAGGTGCTTCTCGACGGCGAGAACGTCCTCGACATGGAAATCGACGAGCGCGCCCGCGCCGGCCTCTTCCTGGCCATGCAGTACCCGGTTGAGGTGCCGGGCGTGTCCTCCTCGAACTTCATGCGTTCCGCAGTCACCGCGGTGCGCGGCGAGGCCCCGAAGCTGCGCGAGTGGGTCGGCGAGCTCAATGCCGCCCGCGAGGCGCTGCAGATGGACGCCTCCTTCTCCGAGCGCTCCGTCAACGAGGGCTTTTCCGGCGGCGAGAAGAAGCGCCACGAGGTCATGCAGCTCGCGCTGATGAAGCCGAAGTTCGCGGTCATGGACGAGACCGACTCCGGCCTGGATGTCGACGCGCTGCGTATCGTCTCCGAGGGCATCAACCGCTACCAGGACGAGACCGGCGGCGGCGTGCTCATGATTACGCACTACAAGCGTATCCTGAACTACGTCAAGCCCGACTTCATCCACGTCTTTGCCGACGGCAAGATCGTGCAGACCGGCGATGCATCCCTCGCCGACCAGCTCGAGGCCGAGGGCTACGAGAAGTTCATCTAATGGCGCTCGACGTAACAGCCATCCGCAAGGAGTTCCCGATCCTGTCTCGCACCGTGCGCGGCGGCAAGCCGCTGGTGTACCTGGATTCGGGGGCGACGTCGCAGCGTCCGCAGCGCGTGTGGGATGCCGAGCGCGACTTCGTGCTCGGCTGCAATGCGCCCGTGCACCGCGGCTCCTACGAGCTGGCGGAGGAGGCCACCGACGCCTACGAGTCCGCACGCTCGGCCATCGCCGCGTTCGTGGGCGCCAGGGGCGACGAGATCGCGTTCACGAAGAACGCCACCGAGGCGCTGAACCTGGTCGCGTACGTGCTGGGCGATTCCCGCGCCGGCTCGTTCTCCGTGGGCGAGGGCGACACCATCGTGGTCACGGAGCTCGAGCACCACGCCAACCTCGTGCCGTGGCAGGAGCTCGCGCGCCGCACCGGAGCGACGCTGAAGTGGTACACGATGACCGAGGACGGCCGGATCGACCTCGATTCGCTCGAGCTCGACGACACCGTCAAGGTGGTGGCGTTTACCCACCAGTCCAACGTCACCGGCGCGCACGCCGACGTGGCCGAGATGGTGCGCCGCGCTAAGGCGGTTGGCGCCCTGACTGTGCTGGACGCCTGCCAGTCGGTGCCGCACATGCCGGTGGACTTCCACGCCCTCGACGTCGACTTCGCGGCGTTTTCCGGGCACAAGATGTGCGGCCCGTCCGGCGTGGGCGCGCTGTACTCGAAGCACCTCAACGAGCTGCCGCCGTTCCTCACGGGCGGCTCCATGATCGAGGTCGTGCGCATGGAGGGCTCAACCTACGCGCCGGCGCCGCAGCGGTTCGAGGCCGGCACCCAGATGACCTCGCAGGTCGTGGGGCTCGGTGAGGCGGTGCGCTTCCTCACCGAAATCGGCATGGAAGACATCGCCGCGCACGAGCGCGAGCTCACCGCCTACGCCCTGGAGCAAATGCAGCGTATCGACGGCCTCCGGATCGCCGGCCCGCTCACCGCCGACAACCGCGGCGGCGCGATCGCCTTTACGGTCGAGGGCGTGCACCCGCACGACCTGGGCCAGGTGCTCGATTCCGAGGGCGTTGCCATCCGCACGGGCCACCACTGCGCGTGGCCGCTGCACCGTGGCCTGGACATGCAGTCCACGTCCAGGGCGAGCTTCTACCTGTACAACACGCTGGATGAGGTTGATACCTTGGTGTCGTCGATTAGCAAAGCGAAGGAGTTTTTCGCGCGATGAACCTCGAATCCATGTACCAGGAAGTCATCCTGGACCACTACAAGAACCCGCAGCACGCGGGGCTGCGCGAGCCGTACGAGGCGGAGGTGCACCACGTCAACCCGTCGTGCGGCGACGAGCTGACGCTGCGCGTGCACCTGTCGGAGGACGGCTCGACTGTCGAGGACGTCTCCTACGACGCCGAGGGCTGCTCGATTTCCCAGGCCTCCACCTCGGTGATGGCCGAGGAGGTCATCGGGCTGCCTGTCGACGAGGCGATGTCGAAGCTCGCCGCCTTCGACGAGATGATCACCTCGCGTGGCACCGTCGAGGGCGATGCATCCAAGATCGGCGACGGCGTGGCGTTCGCCGGTGTAGCCAAGTTCCCGGCGCGCGTGAAGTGTGCGCTGCTGGGGTGGAAGGCGTTCCAGGCGGCGACGTCGGACGCCTTGGGAGAATCGGACGCCCCGGAAGAGAAGGAGTAGCTATGACTGAACCGGACAAGCAGGCGGAGCGCCCACAGCAGACCGAGGAGCAGCTCAAGCTCATCGGCGAGGTGGAGGAGTACCTCCACGACGTGATCGACCCGGAGCTGGGTATCAACGTCGTCGACCTCGGCTTGGTCTACGACACCTGGATCGAGGAGCGCGAGGGCAAAACCGTCGCGGTGATCAATATGACGCTGACGTCGCCGGCGTGCCCGCTCACCGACGTGATCGAGGAGCAGGCCACCCTGTCGGTCGTGAACAACACGGCAGTGGACGACTTGGAGATCAACTGGGTCTGGATGCCGCCGTGGGGCCCGCAGTTCATCACCGAAGAGGGCCGCGAGCAGCTTCGCGCCCTCGGGTTCGCGGTGTAGAGCACCTCTTGAATTCCCCCCCAGGTTGTTACCCTGAGGGGGAATTCACATTTCGAGGAGGTTATTATGAACTTGGCTCTCAGTGAGGTCCTGATCATACTCGGCACTGGCGGACTGCTCTTGCTCCCGTTAGCGCTCATTTGGTGGGTCGTGCGCTCCGCCTCGAAGAAGTAGATCTCGATTTGGGGGCTGTTGATACAGTTTCCCCGTGATTGTCACCAATGATCTCGAGGTCCGCGTCGGCGCGCGCACACTTCTCGACGCCCCCGGCCAGCACCTCCGCGTCCAACCCGGCGACCGCATCGGCCTGGTCGGCCGCAACGGTGCCGGCAAGACCACCACGATGCGCATCCTGGCGGGGGAGACCGAACCCTACGGCGGCTCGGTGACCCGCTCGGGCGAGATCGGCTACCTCCCGCAGGACTCCAAGGAGGGCGACATCGAGCAGACCGCCCGCGACCGCGTGCTCTCGGCCCGCGGCCTGGACCAGATCCAGCGCTCGATGGCCAAGCAGCAGAAGCTGATGGAGGAGACGGACGGGGAGGAGCGCGACAAGGCCATCGCGAAGTTTTCCCGCCTTGAGGAGCGCTACCAGGCGCTCGGCGGCTACGAGGCGAACGCGGAGGCAGCGCAGATCTGCGACAACCTGGGGCTGCCGGAGCGCATCCTGGACCAGCAGCTGAAGACCCTGTCGGGCGGCCAGCGCCGCCGCGTGGAGCTCGCCCAGATCCTGTTCGCTTCGCGCCAAGGTTCGGGCAAGTCCCAGACCACCCTGCTTCTCGACGAGCCGACCAACCACCTCGACGCCGATTCCATCTCCTGGCTGCGCAACTTCCTGTCCAAGCACGAGGGCGGGCTGATCATGATCTCCCACGACGTCGAGCTGCTCGACGCGGTGTGCAACAAGGTCTGGTTCTTGGACGCGGTGCGCGCCGAGGCCGACGTGTACAACATGGGCTTTTCCAAGTACAAGGATGCCCGCGCCCTCGACGAGGCCCGGCGCCGCCGCGAGCGCGCCAACGCCGAGAAGAAGGCCTCAGCCCTGCAGAAGCAGGCCGCGAAGTTGGGCGCGAAGGCCACGAAGGCCTCGGCCGCGAAGCAGATGATGGCGCGCGCCGAGCGCATGATGGGGGAGCTCGACGAGGTCCGGGTGGCCGACAAGGTCGCCTCCATCTCCTTCCCGGAGCCGGCGCCGTGCGGCAAGACCCCGCTGTTCGGCAAGGGTTTGACCAAGATGTACGGCTCCCTCGAGGTCTTCGCGGGCGTCGACCTAGCGGTGGACAAGGGCTCGCGCGTGGTCGTGCTGGGCACCAACGGCGCCGGCAAGACCACCCTGCTCAAGCTGCTCGCCGGGGTGGAGCGCACCGACGGCGAGGGCGGCGTGGTCTCGGGCCACGGGCTGAAGATCGGCTACTTCGCCCAGGAGCACGACACCATCGACGGTGACAAGAGCGTCTGGGAGAACACCATCGAGGCCTGCCCCGATGCAGGCCAGCAGGACCTGCGCGGCCTGCTCGGCGCCTTCATGTTCTCGGGCGACAAGCTGGAGCAGCCCGCGGGCACGCTCTCGGGCGGCGAGAAGACCCGCCTAGCGCTGGCGACTCTCGTCTCCTCGCGCGCGAACGTGCTGCTCCTCGACGAGCCCACCAACAACCTCGACCCCCAATCCCGCGAGCAGGTCCTCGACGCGCTCAAGACCTACACGGGTGCCGTCGTCCTGGTCACCCACGACCCGGGCGCGGTGCGCGCGCTTGAGCCGGAGCGGGTCATCATCATGCCCGAAGGCGACGAGGACATGTGGAGCGACGAGTACATGGAGATCGTCGAGCTCGCCTAAACTTCCCGACCTGCTCGGGGCGCATCTAGAACGGCGGGTACGGGTCTTGCCCCTTCGCCCATGGCGGGGGTTCCACCGGCTCCCGTGGGGGAGGTGGATCCGGCGGTTCTGGTGGTACTCGGGTTTCTGATGAGGCCGTACCGCCACCCGGATCGGGCACGATTGCTCGATTCCGCTGCCGGTGTCTCTTTCGTATCCTGTTGACCGCCGAATGCTCGGCCGCATCTGCATGGTTGAACTGTAAGGTTGCGCACCCGGGTTCCTTCACCCCGGCCCGACCCGTCGCCGGGTCCACATCCATGTGACTGGTGTTGTTTCTGTGGTCTTTGAAGTCGTTGTTGCAGCGATGGTGGGTCCGACACAGCGCTGTGAGGTTATCGATGTTGGTGTCGCCGCCTTGCAGCCACGATGTGATGTGGTGGATCTCCGTCTCTGTGAGCGGGGCGGTGCAGCCGGTCCAGGCGCACACGCCCTGCACCGCCAGCAACGTGATCCGCTGCGCAAGCGACGCCAATCGCCGCGTCCGGTAGAGGTTCAACGGCAACGACGTTGCGTCGTCGACAGTCAGCACGAAGTCGGACGTTCCATCCATGCCCAAACGCACGAGGTCGAAGGCGTCGAGCTCGATTCCGGTGTTGGTGGCGAACTTGGTGGTCGGCCCGGCCTCCGCCAGTTCGTCCAGCGTCACCGACACAACCACGGATGCGCACCCGCCGCCGGTTGGTTTCGCGCAGGCGTCGTAATGCTTGAGTACCTCGGAGAACTGGTCGTACCTGCGTTGCGACGGCGTGCGGTAATCCTCGACACCCTCGGGGAGGTTCGAGTTGGGCACCAACCCCTTATCGCTCAGCGCTTTGAACAGCGCTGAATCAGAGGCCACGGCATCGATAGTTATCCGGCATGTCCCGTCTGCGCGCTGGGCGCCGATGTGCAGCCCGCGGTTTTCCATGCCCGCGTTCGGGTTCGTAGGCTCGACGTGCTTGCGGTTCTCGCGCTCGACCCAGCGGCGCACGGTGGCGCGCAAATCTTTCACGGAACGTCGAGGAGCCTCCGCGAGCGCGTCCGCCTGGAGACGGGCACGCGCTCCCTTCGCATCCCCGACAAGCTTGTCTAGCTCTTGGCGGATCACGCGCTGTTTCTCGGCGTTCACTCGCTCGGCGGCACGGCGGGCTTCTTCTTGCTTGCGCCGCGCCTCTTCGCGGGCAGCCGCTCGAGCAGCCTCGCGGGTCGCTTCCTCCCGCTCTGCCTCCGCCGCCGGATCCGCGGGGGTTTCCTCACAATCGGTATCGAACAGGTCGGTGACCTGCTCCTCTTCAACCTCGGGCTCACCGTAGTAGTCCCGGCCTCGGGCGAGACGGTCGTAAGCGTCCTTGGGCTCCAACCCGAGCTTCTTTTGAAGGTACTGATTGGCGTGCTTTGAGCCGACGACGCGCCCGGCGTCGTCACGCTCGCACACGTACGCGAAAAGCGCGTCGAGCGTAGCCTTCACGTTGAATATTGCTTCGAGGCGCTCGAAATCCTCCCGAACCTCCTCGAACTCGACCGCATCGGGGTCTGCACACAGGTCCTTCATGGCCAGGAGGGCATGAATGATTGTGTCGACGTGCTTTCGCAGTTCAACGGTCATTTCGCCCTCCTTTCAAGTTGCCTAATCGAATGGGTTTACGATTAACCTACAAGCCGCCCCGACATAAACAGGATCTATGTCCACCATCGAACACATAAGGAGAAAAACTGTTACTAGGATCACATTTTTCAGAATGGCACAGCGCCAGCCCAGGGCTCATAGTCGGGATGAGAACCGACGGGCATCCGAGGCTGCGCCCAGGGGTCCACTAGCCGCCTAAATTCGGCCAACATCCGCTCAACGGCCTCATCGGTGAGGTCCACAATCATCAGCAACTCGCCGTCGGCCTTACTTAGCCGGAGCGACTCGTTGGGGACATCAACGGTGACCATCGGGCAGTCAACCTCGCGCGGTGGCGGTGTCGTAGTCGCGTACTCGTTTCCGATTTTCAGGCATTGAAACGGTTTCACCAAGTCGTTCAGCTCTCCGAAGTGCCAGAGGTCGGAGAAGAGTGAATCGACTGTCTGGCCCCAACGAACTCGGGGTAGGAACTTCTCTATGGCATCTTCACCGCCCACTGGGTAGAAGACGTCAATGCCGGAGGCGAGCTCTCCACTGCGTTCGCAAATGAGCCGCACCGCCGAGAGCTTCGGAAACTTCGGCGTCTCTCCGTATGGGTCTGGCTCATTTTTGGCCCAGACCAGCTCGAATAAGGGATACACGTCGTCTGGGGTTAGCGCGCTGCGCATCTTCGGCATCCCACTGACCTGCGGGGTCACCTCACCTCGAGCGTAATCCAACGTCAAATATTCTTCGCTGTGGACATCAAGAAGCTTGCCAATGACGTTCGCGCCGAATGGCGTTGAGTTCCAGTGGAACACCCAAGTAAGTGCCTGCTCCAGCCCCCGAAAAGGATCTGAGGTGTCGATTCTGAATAAATTAATTTATATATTCACAAAAGGTCTTGCGGGAAACGGAGAGCTAAACCATCATAATTAATGAGACAGGGTTTCCTTTTTGATTCATGTCTCACTTGACCCCAACATCAGCGCCAAAGGTTTATTCTCTCCCGTCGCATATCTTCCAGATATTTTTGAAGGGTGTTGCCCGTGAAAGTAAAGAAATTTTTATCCGCCACTTTGGTGGCATTTATCGGGTTACTTGTTTCCCCCACTGCAGTGGCCGCTCAGCCAATTGACTGGACTATTAGCCAAACAATCATTGGCCCGAAAGGCGAGGATCTTCCACTCCGCGTAGGGCAGGGAGATGAGCCCGGCAGTGTTGGTTTTGGGCTTTCTCAGATCAAGGACAGTCACGGCGGTTTCGTTCCAGCCACTACAGAGATTGACACAGTTTTACATAACGCCCCCGACTGCAAAGGCGGCTTAAATGCAGGAAATGGCAAGAAAGAATGCTCTTACCCAATCAATGGAAGAGTTATGACGGTTGTTGCCACAGAGCGAGTAGATCCCGTGAGCGGAGACGGCCGACCTGTCGGAATAATCACTGCTTTCTACCGCTAGGAGAATAGTCATCAATCAATTTATTTCTATCACGACTGATGAAATCAAGTTTTTGAAAAATATATCCACCCAAATGTTTCAAGACACCATACTTCCAGAGGAAACAATTTTAGCAGGAGTCGGCATCCAAGCGGGAAGAAACAGCGGCTCCCCCGAAAATCAGCTCTGGTACCACTTCGATCTCTTTAACCCTGGACTTCACGAAGGAAAAGTTGTTCGTCTTTGGGGAAGATTCCCTGATTTAAGTAAAAATGAAGAATCTATCGAGTGGGACGAAATGCTCCAGGGCTCTGGTTTTGTAGAGATGTTCCTTACCTCAACCCCTGAAAAAAATAGATTCAATTCTATGGAATATATCCAGAAAGGATGATGTCACCGAGAATCCACTCGAACTGCATAGTGTTTGAATCGACTGTGATCCCGCGGGGTTCGCAGTTAACGCGTTCGGTAATGATGTGCAGAATTTTACGACGTTGCATTTGCGGCCTCCTTCGGTTCGGAAGTTTCGTTTCCGCGAACGTATAAACCGAAACATAAACCGCACAAGAGTTTGTCCACTATAGTGAGCATCTTGCTTATCGACGGACGAAGCGTGGACCCCGAAAGCAGCCCGCTACACTCGCAATATGGCAAGAAACAACGACATCATCGACACCATCAAGGACGCCTGGAACGGCCTTTCTTCCGACCAGAAGACCATTGCCGGCGTGCTCGCCACCATCGACACCGCTGGTAAGGCTTTCGCGCTGCGCGACCTGGCGCGCACCAACTCAAAGCGAGTGCGCGGCCCGAAGTGGCTGTGGACCCCGGTGATCGGCGCAGTCAACACCCTGGGATGGGTCGCCTGGTTCGCGTTCGGAAAGAAGCGTTAGTTCCTGAACCCGTGCACCGGCGCGGGGATGAACCCGCCGCGGTGGATGAACTCGTCGTTCCCCACCGTGTTCACCGGAATGACCGGTGCGTAGCCGAGCAGGCCGCCGAAATTCACCTCGTCGCCGGGCTTGGTCCCGGGCACCGGGATCAGGCGCGAGGCGGTGGTCTTGTGGTTCATCACGCCGATCGCGGCTTCGTCGGCAATCATGCCTGCGATGAGCTCCGCTGAAGTGTCGCCGGGGATGGCGATCATGTCGAAGCCCACGGAGCAGATCGAGGTCATCGCCTCGAGCTTGTCCATGGAGATCGCGCCGCTATGAACCGCGTCGATCATGCCCTTGTCCTCGGAGACCGGGATGAACGAGCCGGACAGGCCGCCGACGCGGGAGCAGGCCATCATGCCGCCCTTCTTCACGGCGTCGTTGAGCAGTGCCAACGCAGCAGTAGTCCCGTGCGTGCCCACCTGGTCCAGGCCCATGCGCTCGAGTACGTGCGCCACAGAATCGCCCATCTCCGCCGTCGGCGCGAGCGAGAGGTCCACGATGCCAAACGGCACGCCGAGGCGCTCCGCAGCCATCGTCCCCACGAGCTGACCCGCGCGAGTGATCTTGAACGCGGCCTTCTTAATCTCCTCGGCGACCTCGTTCAGGCTCGCCCCCTTCAGCGGGGTGATCGCGTTGTCCACCACACCTGGACCAGACACACCGACCGAGATCACCGTGTCCGGCTCCTCAATGCCGTGGAACGCGCCGGCCATGAACGGGTTGTCGCCCACGGCGTTGGCGAAGACGACCAGCTTGGCGCAGGCGATGGAGGAGCGGTCCGCGGTCGCCTCCGCGGCCTCTTTGACAATCTCGCCCATCTTGGCCACGGCGTTCATGTTGATGCCGGCGCGTGACGACGCCACGTTGACCGAGCTACACACGTTGCCGGTTTCGCTTAGCGCCTCCGGAATGGAATTGATCAGGCGCTTATCAGCGGTCGTGCCGCCTTTTTCCACCAGCGCGGAGTAGCCGCCGACGAAGTTGACGCCGAGTTCGCCGGCCGCGCGGTCCAGCGCCCGGGCAATCTCGACCGGGTTGCCGTCCGCGCCCGCCGCAACCAGCGCGACGGGGGTGACGGAGATGCGCTTGTTCACGATCGGGATGCCCAGTTCGCGCTCGATGCCCTCGCACACCGGCACCAGGTCACGCGCGCGTTCCATCACGCGGTCGTACACCGCGTGCGCGGTGGCTTCCATCGTGGGGCGGGTGCAGCCGATGAGCGAAATGCCCATCGTCACGGTGCGGATGTCCAGGCGGTAGTCCTCGATCATGCGGATGACGTCGAGGAACCGCGCGTCTGAAAACTCGAAATTCATAGCCGCCCCTTAGATGTCGTTGATGGCGCTGAACAGGGCCTCGGACTGGATGCGCACGACCATGCCGAGCGGCTTACCGGCGGCGTCGAACGCCTCCTGCAGCGCGCCCATGTCCACCTCGCCATCGGGCAGCGCGACTCGCATGATCATGGTGAAGTAGTCGTCCATGATGGTCTGGGAGACATCGAGGATGTTCAGCCCCTCGTCCGCGGCGGTCTTAGCAACTGCGGCGATGACGCCGGGGCGGTCCTTACCAGTGGTCGTAATAATTGCGTGCATGCGCAAAGTATAGGCGCAGAAATAGCGTTACGGTGGGCGTTATGGAAACACCTAAGCAATCTCAACACGTTCTCGTTCTCGGTGCGGGCGGCAACGTCTCGCGCCATTCCGTCCCCAAGCTCGTCGCAGCTGGCCACAGCGTCAGCGCGCTCGTGCGCAACCCCGATCATGTGCAACAGCTTGTCGACGACGGCGCGACCGCCATCGTCCGCGACCTGACCACCCTCGACGAGGAAGATTGGGCCCGCCTGCTCACCCCGTTCGACGTGGTCGTGTGGTCCGCGGGCGCCGGCGGCGGCTCCGCCGAGCGCACCTTTGCCGTGGACCGCGACGCGGCGATGGCGATGATCGACGCGCTCGAGGAGCTCGGCGAGTTCGCACCGTTTACCGTCATGGTCTCCTACGCGGGCGCCGCCGAGGCCACCACGGAGGACGACGGCGGGGCGTGGTACGCCTACGTCGAGGCGAAGAAGGCCGTCGACAAGCGGCTGCTCGCCTCTGACTTGCCGTATCAGATCCTCGGCCCTACCCGCCTCACGGATGATCCGTCGGAGGGCATCGCGCTTCTCGACGACCAAAGGGACCCCTCGTCGGAAACCCCGCGCGAGCTCGTGGCGGATGTGATCGTGGAATCGGTCGGCCGCGGCGAGCCGTTCGACCGCAACCCGCTGGACTTCGAGGGCGGAGAGGCGAAGGTCTCCGAGATCTAGTCGAACTGGCCCTCGGTGCAGAGCCGGGCGAAGGTGCGCAGCAGCCCGTTCGCCCGGCTCACGTCGTGGTTGGGCAGGTCGGCGACGATGCGCGCGTACTCCTCGGCGGGGAAGTAGCCGTAGTCGTGGAAGAAGTCCATGCGGGTGCGCATGGCGTCGGCGTCCATCTCGGCGTGGAACTGGGTGGCCCACACCCGGTCGGTGTAGCGGACCATCTGCACCATCCCGTCGGGCGCGGTGGCCACCACGGTGACAGAATCTGGCACGCGCACCGGGTTCTCGGTGTGCCCCGTCAGCGCGGTGAACGTGCCGCTGGGGCCGGCGAGCGCATCCTCGGCCACCACGTTCACGGTGGTCGGGCCGGACGGCTCGGGGTGGGTGCGTCCGACCTCGCCGCCGAGGTGGTCCACCAGCCAAGAGATGCCGAAGCAGACGAAGAAGACGGGCTTGCCCGATTCGACGGTGGCGGACAGGATGTCGTCGATACGCTTGTGCCACGCGTCGCGCTCGGGGTTGGTCACGTTCAGCGAGCAGCCGCCGACGATGATGCCGCTGACGGGGTCGAGGGGGCCGAGCTCGGAGTCGGGGGAGTCGATGACGCGCAGTTCCATGTCCACTTCGCTCAAGCCCGTGGCGCGCAGGGCGTCGTGGTACTCGGCGTGGGCGACGTCCGGCCCAATTTCGCCGTTGCGAAGTGAGAGGAAAAGCAGCTTTGACATAGCGGCAATTCTATACCGCTTAGTCTATTTTTCGGAATTACCCGCGGACTGACTGCTCTACCACGTCGAGCATTTCCTCGAGCCGCTCCACTGGCTCGCCGGAGGCGAGCTTGGTGATGAAGCCCTCGAGCACTGTCTCCAGGTAGGTCTGGACCACGGCGACGGGGACGTCGTCACGCATCTGCTTGTTGGACTCCAAGCGCTCGCGGACCGCACGGTCAAGCACCTCCTGGTGCTCGCGCCAACGCGCCTCGAATTCGGGGTCGGTGCGCAGCTTGCGCAGGATCTCGGCGCGGGTGGTGAACCAGTCGTTGGAGCTGCGGTCCACGAGCATGCCGCGCATGACCTCCACCAAACCACGTTCGCTGACCACCTGGGCCTGCCTTTCTGCGTCCGCCTCGGCGATGGCGAGAAACAGTGTTTCCTTGTCGCCGAAGTGGTGGAAGATCGCGCCCCGGGTCTTGCCGGTGGCCTCTTCCAGGCGGGCCACGGTGGCCCCCTCGTAGCCGTAGTGTGCGAAGCAGGCGCGTGCGGCATCGATGATCTCGCCGCGGCGGCGCTGCAGCTCTTCGTCGCTGACAATCGGCATGAGGGGGCTCCTTCGGGCTCCAGATAGTGAAAGAAAAATGGGGAAGGGGCCCCGCGGCGTGCGGGGCCCCTGAAACGACGGCCGAAAGCCTGTTAGCTCTTGACCATCTGGCGCAGCACGTACTGCAGGATGCCGCCGTGGCGGAAGTACTCCGCCTCACCCGGTGTATCCACGCGGACCACTGCGTCGAACTCGACGGCGTCGGCGCCGTCCTTCTCAGCCTTGACGTGGACCGTCGCCGGGATCTCACCGTTGTTGAACTCGGTGATGCCGGTCAGGGTGAAGGTTTCGGTGCCGTCCAGGCCGAGGGACTCGTGGGACTGGCCCTCCGGGAACTGCAGCGGCAGCACGCCCATGCCGATGAGGTTCGAGCGGTGGATGCGCTCGAAGGACTCGGCGATGACGGCCTTCACGCCCAGCAGGTTGGTGCCCTTCGCAGCCCAGTCGCGGGAGGAACCGGTGCCGTACTCCTTGCCGGCGATGACCACCAGCGGGATGTTCTTCTCGGCGTAGTTCATCGCGGCGTCGTAGATGTAGGCCTGCGGTGCGCCCTCCTGGGTGAAGTCGCGCGTGTAGCCGCCCTGCTCGTCCACCAGCTGGTTGCGCAGGCGGATGTTGGCGAAGGTGCCGCGGACCATGACCTCGTGGTTGCCGCGGCGGGAGCCGAAGGAGTTGTAGTCCTTGCGCTCGACACCGTTGGCGTCCAGGTAGTTCGCGGCCGGGGTGCCCGGCTTGATGGAGGAAGCCGGCGAGATGTGGTCGGTGGTCACCGAGTCGCCCAGCTTGGCCAGCACGCGTGCGCCCTCGATGTCCTGGACTGCCTCCGGCTCCTCCGGCATGCCGTCGAAGTACGGCGCCTTGCGGATGTAGGTGGAGTCCTCGTTCCAGTCGAAGGTCTTGCCGGTCGGGATGTCCAGACCCTGCCACTGCTCGTCGCCCTTGAACACGTCGGCGTAGTCGGCCTCGTACATCTCGCGGGAGATGGTGCCTGCGATGGTCTCTTCGATCTCTTCGGTGGACGGCCAGACGTCCTTGAGGAAAACGTCGTTGCCGTCGGTGTCCTGGCCCAGCGGCTGGGTCTCGAAGTCGAAGTCCATGGTGCCGGCGATGGCGTATGCGATGACCAGCAGCGGGGACGCGAGGTAGTTCATCTTCACGTCCGGGGAGATGCGGCCCTCGAAGTTGCGGTTGCCGGACAGCACGGCGGTTGCGGTGAGGTCGAACTCGTTGACGGCGTCGGAAACCTCGGCCGGCAGCGGGCCGGAGTTGCCGATGCAGGATGCGCAGCCGAAGCCGGAGAGGTAGAAGCCGACGGCCTCCAGGTCCTTCCACAGGTCAGCGCGCTCGTAGTAGCCGTCCACGACCTGGGAGCCCGGAGCCATGATGGTCTTGACCCACGGCTTGGCCTTCAGGCCCTTCTCGGCGGCCTTGCGTGCCAGCAGGGCGGCGCCGACCATGACGGACGGGTTGGAGGTGTTGGTGCAGGAGGTCACGGCAGCGATGGCCACGAAGCCGTGGTCCAGGGTGTACTCGCCGCCCTTCGGGGACTCGACGATGACCGGCTTGGAAGCGCGGCCCTCTGCGCCCTCAGCGGCGGACTCGCCGTTGGCGGCCCAGGACTCGTTGTAGGAGACGGCGTCGACCTTCTCGGCGCGAACCGGCTCTTCAGTGCCCTCGCCTGCGGTGTTGTAGTCCGGCAGCTGCTTGCGGAAGGTGTTCTTGGACTCGGACAGCAGAATGCGGTCCTGCGGGCGCTTCGGGCCGGCGATGGACGGGACGACGGTGGACAGGTCCAGTTCGAGGTACTCGGAGTACTCGGCCTCCTCGGCGTCCTGCTCCAGCCACATGCCCTGCGCCTTGGCGTACGCCTCGACACGGTCGATGTCCTCCTGGGAGCGACCGGTCAGGTGCAGGTAGTTGATGGTCTCCTCGTCGATCGGGAAGATCGCGCAGGTGGAGCCGAACTCCGGGGACATGTTGCCGATGGTGGCGCGGTTCGCCAGCGGGATTTCCTTGACGCCGTTGCCGTAGAACTCGACGAACTTCTGCACAACGCCGTGCTCGCGCAGCATCTCGGTGATGGTGAGCACGACGTCGGTTGCGGTCACGCCGGTCGGGATCTCGCCGGTGAGCTTGAAGCCCACGACGCGCGGGATGAGCATGGAGACCGGCTGGCCCAGCATTGCGGCCTCAGCCTCGATGCCGCCGACGCCCCAGCCCAGGATGCCCAGGCCGTTTTCCATGGTGGTGTGGGAGTCGGTGCCAATGCAGGTGTCCGGGTAGGCCAGGCCCTCGTTGTCGAAGACGACGCGGGAGAGGTACTCGATGTTGACCTGGTGGACAATGCCGGTTCCCGGCGGGACGACGCGGAAGTTGGAGAAGTTCTCTGCACCCCAGCGCAGGAACTGGTAGCGCTCCTCGTTGCGCTGGTACTCGATCTCGACGTTCTTGTCGATGGCGTTCTCGGAGCCGAATGCCTCGATGATCACGGAGTGGTCGATGACCATCTCGGCCGGGTTCAGCGGGTTGACCTGGTCCGGGTTGCCGCCGAGGGTGCTCACGGCCTCACGCATGGTTGCAAGGTCGACCACGCACGGCACGCCGGTGAAGTCCTGCATGAGGACGCGGGCCGGGGTGAACTGAATTTCCACGCTCGGCTCTGCCGAGGGGTCCCAGTTCGCGATGGCCTTGATGTGGTCCTCGGTGACGTTCTTGCCGTCCTCGGTGCGCAGGAGGTTCTCCCCCAGCACCTTGAGGGAGTAGGGGAGTTTCTCCATGCCTTCGACGGCGTCGAGTGCGAAGTAGTCGTAGGACTTTCCGCCGACCTCGAGCGTCTTCTTGGCACCGAACGAGTTCTTGCTTTCTGCCACGGTGAGCTCCAATTCTCGTCGTATCAAATCAGGGGTTAGCGACCCTATGGTCAAGCCATCAGTTTAAGCGACCTTCCATAGTTCCGCGCCCATATTAACAGTACGCTCGTTATGTTTTCGCATTACGCCTATCGACGCACCTCCGGCCCCCACCGTTACACTGCAAAACCGACCGTATAGATCGCCCGGAAACCCGAGGAGCAAGGCCGATGCAGACCGAAGCCACGCTGGAAGAACTTGTCTCTCAGCTCGCCTCGTCCTCGGTGGCGTTCGGCACCGACAATCCGGTCAACGCGGAGCTGGGTCCGGCACTGCAAGCCGCTCTCGCCGACGCCAGCCTCGACCCCGCGGGGATGATCGTGCTCGAGCAGACCCCGCCGGTGATCGCGGACCTTCGCGACTTGGCGCAGGACGCCGCCGCCGAAACCGGTCTCGACACAGTGCTGGTGCGCACCCCGCAGGTCGCCGTCGGGGTGAGCGACTCCTTGACCCGCGCGCAGGTGGAGCGCGGTGAGCGGGCGATGGTCGCCGAACCGGATTACGTCGCCGGCGTCCACGCCTTCGCCG
This sequence comes from Corynebacterium haematomassiliense, assembly GCF_013978595.1. Lineage (GTDB taxonomy): Bacteria > Actinomycetota > Actinomycetes > Mycobacteriales > Mycobacteriaceae > Corynebacterium > Corynebacterium lehmanniae. The sequence goes on along the minus strand of NZ_JACDTZ010000001.1, from coordinate 569,608 downwards.
ACGCTGCCAACGGGTTCTCGTTGAACTGGCCGCTGGTGGTCGCGGCCGTGCTCGTCGTCCTTGCCGCGGTAGCTGCGGCGGCTGCGTTCTCCGCCCGCCGCGGGTAGTCGTCGACAAGCTTGCTGCCTTGACGCGCTCGCTCGCAAAAGTTGACGCGCACCCCGGAAACCCGCAGGTCAGATTCCACGTTTTCATCAGTTTGGTCAACTTTTACGAGCGTGATCCAGGCAGTGTGACAAACGTCACGTAACGCTCTGCCGTTGCAGTTTGCGCTGGTGAGGCGTGTGTGAATCATGTGAATGGCCTTGACTCGCGAGATTGTTTGTAACGAAAGGGATACAAGTTTGTTGCCTTGACGTATGGTTCCCGTATCGGCTCGCGGGTCGATGGTTGTCACACGCAACGCAATGGCACCGTTAGGGCGCTCTAGTCAAGCGCCCGCGAAGGTTCGGGCATGTGGGGAAGCACGCCGAGTACCAGGTTCCAGGGCAGAGCTGTGCCAGCCGGGATTCGCGCTGCCGCGTCAGTAGTCAACATCTAGACCGCTCGTGGAACCGCTAGTCACGGTTTTCGCCTGCGCTTTGAAGCCTCGGGTTTTCTTGATCGCCCGAGTGCCGCTGAAGTGTGCGCGACGGGCGGTGTGAGGAGCACCTTCGTGGCAAATCCACAAAGGGGCACCCGGTTTGGTCGTGCGCGAAATGTGCTCGGTGCCGCCGCGTGTGCCGCAACTGTTTCTTTGGCGGCGGGCCTAGTCAGCCCGGCCGCCACCGGTCAGAGTTCCACCTCTGCAATGGGCGAACTCGTGACCGCTGTGTCCCGTGCGCAAGCTAACGTGGACTCGCTCAACCTCGACCTCGGCGGCCTGCAGGAGTCCGTCAACCAGTCCCTGGTGGACCTGCACGATGCGCAGGTCAAGGCCGAGCAGGCCCGCCGCGGCAAGGACGAGGCGAAGCGACGTCTCGACGAAGCCCAGGAGCGTGTCGACGTCCTACGCGCCGAGCTCGACGAGCTGAGCCGTTCGCAGTACCGCGGCGCGAGCCCGGGTGACGCGCTCGTCGCCGTCAGCGGCAAGGACACGCAGCGCGACGTGCTCGACCGCTCGTTCTTCCTGCGCCAGCGCTCGGAGGAGAAGCGCGCCAAGCTCGCCGAGGCGGAGCAGGCGCGTGCCGAGGCGGCGAATGAGGAGGCCACGCTGCGCGAGGCGAGCGAGCTCGCCGACGCTTCCGAGGCCGAGGCGAAGCAGGCCGAGGCAAACGCGCGCGAGCTTCTCGACGCAAACCGCGCCGCGCTCGAAGCCTCCGTCGCTGAGCGCGACGCCGCCCAGTCCCAGCTCGATAGCGCGCAGAAGGACCTGGAGCAGCAGCGCCCGGCGCAGGCTGAAACCGCAGAAACCCCGTCTGCAGATAATGCTGCGTCGGCCGAGGCTGCTGAAGCTGCCCCCGACAACGCCATCGCTGCCGACCCGTACGCGGCCACCTTGACCGTGTCCAAGGGCGACACCACCTACGAGGTGCCCGAAGAGGTCGTGGACCTGGTGCGCAAGCGCGTGTCCAACGACGCCCCGGAGGCCCCGGAGCCCAGCCGCGAGGTCGTGGTGGACGCGGTGCGCACTGTTGCGCAGACCTCCTCTGCAAGCGACATCGCCGCGCTGTCGTCCCAGGCCGGCCTGCCAGCGCTGGACAGCGACACGATCGCCAAGGTCGGCGCCGTCGCGGCCGGCATCGCGATGGTCGGCGGCGTGGCGGCCAACCACGGCTCCTTCGACAGCTCCAACACGGATGCCGTCGAGCTGGTCACCGCCTTCGCGGATGGGCTGAACGGTGCGCTGGGCACGGTCGAGCAGACTTCCGACACCACGGAAACTGCGGACTCTGCGGATTCCCTGTCCACTGTGCTGCCCGAGGTTGAGACGGCTGCTGATGTCTCCGCCAAGACACAGAAGTCTGTCGCCGCGGTGTCGAACTCCTCCCAGGTGGAGACCGTGATCGCGCGTGCACAGTCCGCTATCGGCACCCCGTACGTGTGGGGCGGCGGCGACGCCAACGGCCCGACCACCGGCGTCAACGGCGGTTCGGTGTCCGGCTTCGACTGCTCCGGCCTGGTGCTCTACGCGTTCGCGGCCGCCGGCGTGGCGCTGCCGCACTACACCGGCTACCAGTACCAGCGTGGCACGCAGATCCCGGCCAGCGAGGCCCAGCGTGGTGACCTGCTGTTCTGGGGCCCGGGCGGCAACCAGCACGTGGCCATCTACCTCGGCGACGGCACCATGATCGAGGCGCCGCAGTCCGGCCAGAACGTCACCATTGCTCCGGTGCGTTGGTCCGGCATGGCTCCGAACGCGGTGCGCCTGCTCTAGCGGGATAAGCTCGAGGGCATGGCTCTCAACGACTACGACGCACTCCTCGTTCTTTCCTTCGGCGGCCCCGAGGGAGAGGACGAGGTTATTCCTTTTCTCGAGAACGTCACGCGCGGCCGCGGCATCCCCCGCGAGCGTCTTGCGGCGGTCGGCGAGCACTACTTCCACTTCGGCGGTGTCAGCCCCCTCAACGCGCAGAACCGCGAGCTCATCGCCCACATCGAGGCCGAGCTTTCGGCGCGCGGCATCGGCCTGCCTGTCTACTTCGGCAACCGCAACTGGCACCCGTTCGCCGAGGAGGCAGCCAAGCAATTGCTTGACGACGGCCACAGGAACGTCCTCGTCTTCGCCACCAGCGCCTGGGGCGGTTACTCCGCCTGCCGCCAGTACGACGAGGACATCCAGCGCATCCGAGAGGTCACGCCGGAGATCACCTACACGAAGCTGTGGCAGTTCTACGGGCACCCGACGTTCGTCGAGCTTGTCGCCGCCGGACTACGCGCGGCCGTAGAGAAGGCGACCGGCGACACCCGCGTGCTGTTCACCGCGCATAGTGTGCCCACCGCAGCAGACGAGAACTCCGGCGGGCCGGCAGACCAGCACCTGTACTCGAGGCAGGTTGCGGAGGCGGCGGAGCTCGTCGCAAAGCACGCAGGCGTAGACAGCTTTGAAGTGGTGTGGCAGTCGCGCTCCGGAAACCCCGCGACGCCGTGGCTGGAACCGGACGTGGTGGACCGCGCCCAGGAGCTCAAGGCCGACGGCATGGAGCACCTCATCTGCGTGCCCATCGGGTTCATCACCGACCACATGGAGGTGGTCTGGGACCTCGACACCGAGCTGAAGCAGGCGTGCGAGGAGATGGGCGTGACCTTAGAGCGTACCCCGACCGTCGGGCTCGAGCCCGCGTTCGCAGGGATGGTGGTCGAAATCGCCGAGGCTGTTGGCGCGAATGTCAAGCCTAAAACCTTGTCTTCGGTCTCGGTGCAGGGCTGCACCGTCAACGGCGCGCCGTGCAAGGAAGGCTGCTGCGCTCCGGCGAAGCGCCCGCAGCGCTAACGCGACCACTCGCGCTGGTAGTCCACCACCGCATCGGCCACACCGGCCATGCGGGCGGAGCGGACGTGGCGCCACAGGGCGAAAAGCTGGGGGTCGAAGGAGTGGTCGCCCAGGCGGTCGGTCACCGTCTCAATCGTCGCGGCCACGCGGTCTGCCCGCGCGAACAGTTTCGCCGCGCGCGGCGTGACGCCGGCGGGCAGGCCCGGGGTGTCGTAGAAGTCCGCGAGCGTGCCCACTGCAAGCCGCGGGTTCGGCAGCTCCTTGCGGGTCCCGCCTGCGGCCTCGATCAGCACCGCCGCCTGCTCGGTCGCGCGCGACAGCAGCTGGTCGGCCTCGCCAGGCGAGAGCCACTCCGGCTCGGGCAGCGGCTCCGGGTCCTCGAACCAGCGCCAGTTCACGCCGCTGCCCGAATACTCCGGCACCAGGATGTGGTGCATGCCGGCACCGCGCACGACCAGCGCCCCGGCCTGCGTCAGCGCCTCCATCGCGGGCGAGCCTGCCCGAAGCCGCGGCGCCTGGCCCGGGCCCCAAAGGACGAGTCTGACTGCGGGGCCGGGGGTGGAAAGGTCGGCGGCGGAGCGGACGTCGTGAAGCAAATGCACCATAGGCAGGCTGCCGTACGAATGTGCGCCTCCGAGGTCCGTGAGCGCGTCGACGGTGTCGTCGGCGGATTCGACGTTGTAGAGCCAGGCCGCCAGCCAGACGGCGGTGTTTTGCAGGGGTGAATAGACTTCGGCGCGCGTGTGCATCCGGGCCAGTGTAACGGGGCCGATACAATGCGGACGCATTATGCGAGATAGCCGGTACAGCGGAGACATTTTCAGCGGACACGTGCGTAGTAAGCGCCCGAGCTACCCGGAGATGCCGGCGGAACCCGGCATTATCGTGGAGATCGTGGGCAACGATTTTGTCGGCGCCGTCGTCGGGTTCGAGCGCACCTACGACGGCGACTTCGTGCGCCTGGAGGACCGCTACGGCACGCAGCGCCTGTTCAAAATGCTCCCCGGCGCGTTCATGGTGGAAGGCCAGCGGGTGACGCTGACCCGCTACGTCGCGCCGCGCGACGAGGGGCCGAAGCGGTCCAACTCGGGCTCGCGCAAGGTGGAGAACGCGCAGGCGAAAGTGGCCATGCCGTCGCGTATCTGGGTCGAGGGTATCCATGACGCTGCGATTGTGGAGCAGGTGTGGGGCCACGACCTACGCGTCGAAGGCGTGGTGGTGGAGTACCTCGAGGGCCTGGACAACCTGCAGGAGCGACTGCATGAGTTCCAGCCCGGCCCCGGCCGGCGCATCGGGGTGCTGGCGGACCACCTGATTGAGGGCACGAAGGAATCCCGGCTGGTGGAACACGTCGGCCCGCACGTGCTGGTCACCGGCCACCCCTACATCGACATCTGGGCGGCGGTGAAGCCCGCGAGCGTGGGCATCCCCGCGTGGCCGGAGGTGCCCTACGGCGAGGACTGGAAGACGGGCGTGTGCCGCCGCCTCGGATGGTCGGACCCGAAGGAGGGGTGGCGCCACGTGTCGTCCTCGGTGAGCACCTTCCGCGACCTCGATTCCACGCTCATCGGGGCAGTTGAGCGGCTGGTGGACTTCGTCACCAACCCCGAATTGTCGAAACACGACCTCTAGACAGATGTAAGGTAAAACACGTGGGACCTTTGCTTTGGTTTTTGGCCGCGGCGCTGTTGGCGCTGCTGGAACTGACCGTGGGCGAGCTGACGCTGCTCATGCTCGGCGCGGGCGCCCTGACCACCGCGCTCGTGGCGCTCGCAGGCGTGCCCATGTGGGCGGAAGTCACTGTGTTCGCCGCCTCGTCCGCGCTGTTCTGGTTCTTCCTGCGCCCGCCGCTGCGCCGCCGGATGGAAAAGCCGCTGGTGTTGGACGACTCGCCGCGGGCGCTCGTGGGCAGCACGGCCGAGGTCGTCGAGGACATCGTGGGCGGTAACGGCCAGGTGCGTCTCGACGGCTCCCTGTGGTCCGCCCGCGGCCTCGACCCGGCGGAAACCATCCCGGCGGGATCCCGCGTGACCGTTTACGATATTGACGGCCCCGTCGCTGTCGTGTGGAAGGAGCCCTAAATGGGAGGGTTTATCACATTCTTCGTCATCATCGCGCTGGTGGTGGCAGTTCTCACCGCGTCTATCAAGCTGATCCCGCAGGGGGAAGCGGCGGTTATTGAGCGCCTCGGCCGCTACACCCGCACCGCGTCCGGCGGGCTGACGTTCCTCGTGCCCTACATTGACCGCGTGCGCGAGCGCGTGGACACCCGTGAGCGCGTGGTGTCCTTCCCGCCACAGGCCGTGATCACCCAGGACAACCTGACCGTGGCGATCGACACGGTGGTCACGTTCCAGATCAACGACCCGGCCAAGGCCATCTACGGCGTGGACAACTACCTCGTGGGCGTGGAGCAGATTTCCGTGGCAACGCTGCGCGACGTCGTCGGCGGCATGACGCTCGAGGAGACGCTGACCTCGCGCGAGACCATCAACCGCCGCCTGCGCGGCGAGCTGGACGCGGCCACCGCCAAGTGGGGCCTTCGCATCAGCCGAGTGGAGCTGAAGGCGATTGATCCGCCGCCGTCCATCCAGCAGTCCATGGAGATGCAGATGAAGGCGGACCGCGAAAAGCGCGCCATGATTCTCACTGCTGAAGGTAAGCGCGAGTCCGACATCAAGACCGCAGAGGGTGAGAAGCAGGCGCGCATCCTCTCCGCGGAGGGCGAGAAGCACGCGGCCATCCTCGCGGCTGAGGCGGAGCGTCAGGCGATGATGCTGCGCGCCGAGGGTGAGCGCGCCGCCAAGTACCTGGCCGCGCAGGGTGAGGCCCGCGCGATCCAGAAGGTCAACGCCGCCATCAAGTCTTCCGGCGTGACCCCGGAGTTGCTGGCGTACCAGTACCTGGAGCAGCTGCCGAAGATCGCGAACAACGACGCGGCGACGATGTGGATGATCCCGTCCCAGTTCGGCGACTCCCTGCAGCAGTTCGCCCGCGCCTTCGCCAACAAGGACGACGACGGCGTGTTCCGCTACGAGTCCGAGTCCCCGAACGACCGCGACCGGGAGATGGCCCAGGCGGACAACACCGACCGCTGGTTCGACACTTCCACCGACCCGGAGCTGGCAAAGGCTCTCGCCGAGGCGCGCGCGGTGGCCAACAAGCACGTCGACGACCCGGATCCGACCCAGGATGCGGCACAGGGGTCAGCGCAGGATTCGATCAAGCCGGAACCCAGCGGCGCCACCCGCCGCGAGATCACCGCGGGCGAGCCGGAGCGCACCGGCTTCGAGCAGGATTTCGGCCGCGACACTGACGTGTCCGAGCCGGTCTCGCGCCCCGTTACTCGCCCTGACCAGCAGCCCGAGTAATCAAATTCAGCGCTAGCTGCCACCCGGCCTGCTCCGCGGGCCACCCGGCCGCCTGCAACCGCTGGCTCATCGCCTGTTTGGAGATGCCCAGGGTTGCGGCGGCCTCATTTTGGTTCATGCCGCGCCGCACCAGCGATGTCGCCTCGCGCCCCTCGTAGGTGCGCTTGTGCAGCACGTGCGCCATCAGCGCGAAGGTCGCCGCGATGTCCGCGGCCTCAGTCGTCGCTTGTTGCCTATCGACGATCACCCGCACCTGGCCCGCCCTCGTTCCGACAGCTTTCGTCGCGGTGGCAGAAGCGTCGCGCGTGGAGCCCTCGCCGTCGCTGATGCCGAGCCCGATGGCCCAGTTGCCGTCCGAAAGCAGCGCCATGATCAGGTTCAGCGCAGCTTCGGCGTCCTCGACCTTCGAGCGGATGTCTTCCACCCCGAGCACCTCGAAGCCTGCAACACCGGGCAGGCCACTGAGCGCCTCAGCGGAGCGCTCAACCACGGCGGCGCGGGCCTTCTCGCGGCCCCGGTACCTCGCATGCACGGCAATCATAGGCCGTAGCGTACTCCGGTCTACCCTTGGGGCTTGACTCCGACACGTAGACGGTGGGGCCAGGCCCTACAGCCGGATCGTCTAGCGGTTTGCTTCAGTTTGCTAGACGATTCGTGTCATGTCTTGACACTTTTTGGACGCAGAGTCTGGTGAGTTTTTGGACGCGGAGTCTGGTGACTTATTGGACATCATGTCTGATGACTTGTTGGACACTGCGGTGGAATAGCCGGATGGCTATTTCATCGCATTTACGTAGGAAGATCGCGGATTTCGATCCTGTCCGCGACGACAAAACCATCACGCAGTTCTGCAAGGAAGAAGGGATCTCACGCCAGACGTTCCACAACCTGAAAGATCGTGTCGCCAAGCACGGCCGGGCGGGTATTTTGCCGGACAGCACCGCCCCGAAAAACCCAGCTCGGAAGTACACCGATGCCGACCGCCAGGCCGTCTTCGATGCCCGCGTTGCACTCAAGCAGCAGGGGTTGGACTACGGGCCGATCTCGATTCACTACCACTTGCTCGACACCGTCGGACCGGATCGCACGCCGTCACGACCAACGATTGCAGCGTGGCTGAATAAAGCCGGGCTGGTCGACGCCAATGCTCGCAAACGCCCCCGCAGCTCGTATAAGCGTTTTGCCCGTGATTATGTGTGCGAGTTGTGGCAGATCGACGCGGTGGTCTACCGCCTGTTCGACGTTGCTCACACCCAGGTCACCATCTACCAGGTCATCGACGACGCCAGCAGATTCGATGTCGGCACTAAAGCGTTTAAGCTGCCCGAAAACGGCTCCGACGCACGCACCACACTCAACGAGGCGTTTGCCCGCTACCGCAAACCCCAAGAGATCCTGTCGGACAACAGCGAAGCGTTTGCCACCTATCACCGCGGTCGTTTATCAGCCACAGAAGTGTGGCTGGCAGAACAAGGCGTAATGGCTATTGCAGGCTTTGCGCCAACGACCCAAGGCAAGGATGAACGCGCGCACCGCACCCTGGTGCAATTTCTTGATGCGCGCACACCCACAACGTTCGCCGAGCTTGAAGCCGCCATTGATATCTACCGCGAGGTCTACAACACCCAGCGGCATCACCAAAGCCTGCGCGTCGGCAAAATGCACATCACCCCGCAACAAGCCTGGGAGAGCTTCCCGCAGGCGGAATCCCCAACCGATCCGCTGGATCCTGATGTGATCTGGCAGCGCGTGGTCGACTACAACCTGGCACACAACCCGCTGGCGCAACCACCAGCGAAGAAAAACGACCCTGGGGAAGCTGCCACTTCGCCCAAGGTCGAAACCGTTCGTGCAATCACCACACCAGGTACATCACACACGGATGCCCCCACCATAGATCCCCGCGACGCCGCGGAAAACTACCGCTTCGACGTGCCAGTAGAACTCGAAGTCAACCGGCACGGGACAGTCCCGGTGTGCGGCTACAGCCTCTACATCGGCCTGCGGTTTAAAAGCCGCAAGCTGTTCAGCGTCGTCACCCCCGATAACGTCGCCGAATTCTATACCGCCCACGACGGTGAGTTCCTGTTCAGCGTGCCGCTACCGATCAGGCTGACGCACCGCCCGGCCGGCGGGCAGATCAACATCAACCTCGTTGAAGGCATGAAGCACAGGCAACCGCCGAAACTGCGCCCAGACCTATCCAAACCTCGGCCGAAAAAACACAAACCCGACCAATAAGACCACCACTAGGCGGAGTCCAAAAAGTCATTGGACTCCGTGTCCAATAAGTCACCAGACTCCACGTCCAATAAGTGACCAGACTCCGCGTCCAAAATGTCCATAGACATAACATTGCTAGACGATTCGGAGTTGAGCTCGACATTTTCCCAGGTGATATTGAATGCGAGTGTCGATAGCGGGCTGTTCGTCTAGCGGGGATCAGTGGTTGCTAGACGATCAGGTGAGCGGGTCGGCATGCGAGCGTCCAGCACCAGCCCAGCGACGCCAACGACGGCGAGCACCGCCATAATGGCCACGAACACCGGGTCCGCCTCGCCGGTGAGCGTGTCGCCGAACAGGGTGACCAGGATCGTGCCCGGGGCGGAACCCACCAACGTCGCCAACGCGAACGGCATCACCGGTACGCGGGTGAGCGCGGCGGCGTAGTTCATGATGGAAAACGGCACGGCCGCGATCATGCGCAAGCTCAAGATGGCCAACCACCCGCGTTCCTCGAGTCGCCGGTTGATGTTCTCCACGGCCGGGTGCGTCAGGCGCGGCTCCACCCAATCCCGCAGCAGCGTACGGACGATGAGTAGCGAGATGATTGCGCTGACCGTCGTCGCCGTCAGCGCGATGAGGATCCCACGGGCGGTGCCGAACAGGATGCCGGCGGAAACCGTCATCAGGGTCCGCGGGATGGGGAACTGGGTGATCAGCACGTACAGCAGCCAGAACAGGACGGGGAACCAGGCACCGGTCTGATCGGACCAGGTGCGCAAGGTCGAAAGCGGGGGAACGTCGAGAAGCATCCATGCTGCGACGAACAACGCGCCGGCCGCAACGATGAGTGCGATCCGGTTCCGGGGTGCCTTCCGCAAACGATTCACCACGCTATCTTCCATCGGGCTGTAGCCTGGAACCAACTTGAGGAGGATCGGGCTGTAGCCTGGAACCAACTTGAGGAGGGGGGCTCATGAGCTCAAATCAACGCTATGCATCGTCCGTCGGCCTGTTTCTACTTTCACTGATATTGACATTTCTTGGAATCGGGGTGACCTATGGGCCGATGGTGCTGTCACTGGTGTTTTATGGCACTGCGCTCGTCGTCGGGTGCATAGCGGCTGCGCGGGCATCGACGGGCGGCGCCGTACGCACAGCGGTGTCCTGCGGGTTCGTCGTTGTGGCAGTCGCGTCTCCGTGGATCCTCCCAATACTGAAAGGGGAGCCTGCCGGTTACGCTATCGTCATCGGGATTTACGGACCTGCCATCTCTTTCTTGGCCATGTCCTGGGCGTATCTCACTGCGCGTTCCAGCAAGCCCTGGCCGTACATAGCAGCGGTGGTGCTCGCCGCCGTGTTGGTCGCTGCTCCACACAAACTCATGGTTCATGTGGCCCACCTGCTTTGGGAAACCCCGCTGTTCGGGTACATCTGGGCCGCAGTGGTAATCGCCTTCGCCGTTGGGTTTTTCCTGCTCATTGTGGTGCTCAACCGCGGAACCGAGAACCGTCGCCCAGCTGCACAGACAAAGGTGATGATGCCGGATGAGCAAAACTGAGCACTGCAGTCGCGGTACCCGGGCTGGTCTCCGCACCCGAATCGGAGACGCCAGGGATGAGTGAGTTTGCCAATATGCTGCTGGGCATCTTCGGTGGGGGATCGATCGGCTCGATGAACGGGCCCGGCTGGACGTAGCTGTGGGCGGAAAAATTAAAATCACCCCGCCGCAAGATCTGCGTCGGGGTGTTCCGGTGGTGCCCGGAGGGGGACTTGAACCCCCACGTCCGTTAATAGGACACTAGCACCTCAAGCTAGCGCGTCTGCCATTCCGCCACCCGGGCTTAGGGTGATTTTCAGCCTCTCGGCTGGGCACTCGCATAACTATAGGGCGGGGCGAATGAACCGCCAAATCGCCAGTACAACCCTGAATATTTGCTAGATTTTCCAGAATGATCCCACCGCCGCGCAGAATGAAGACGTACAGCTGGTTCGTCCCGCCCGTCCCACCAGCGGACGATCCGGCGCGGCTCCACCCGGCGCGCTGGAGCAGCGGGAACCGCGTGGTCAGGGACATGGTTGGCGCCTACCCGGGCGTGCTGGTGCTGCACATTCTGAGCTACCTCATCGGCTCCGGCATCGCCGCGTTTGTGCCGGTGGTGGTGGGCATGATCGTGGACGGCCTGGTGGGGGAAGAAAAGTTCAACGCATGGTGGCTCTTCGCGGTGCTGGTCGGCATCTTCATCATCCAATTCATCGGCGAGGCCACCGGCGACGGCCTGGCCACAGCCTCGGTGCGCCGCGTGACCCACAACGCGCAGCAGCACCTGTCCTCGGGCGTGCTGCGCCGCGGGGCGGGAGCGATGAGCCCCGGCACCGTACTCAACACCATCGACGCGGACGCGAACACCGTCGGCCGCTACCGCGAGCTGCTGTCGTTTCCGCTCATGGCCATCGGCTACGCGGTCTGCGCGATGGTGGCGATGTGGTCGGTCTCCCCGTGGATCTCACTGGCCATCCCGGCCAGCGCGCTGATCATCGCTCTGTTCGCCGCGTGGACCGCGGGGCCGGTGACGCGGGTGTCGTTGAAGCGTCGCGCCGCGGAGGCGGATGTCGCTGGCTTGGCCACGGATGCGTCGCAAGGCATTCGCACCGTCAAAGGCCTAGGCGCGGGTGCAACCGTGGCAACACGTTTTCACGCCGAAACGGCGAAGGCGAAGCGCTTGATGCTCACGCACCTGCGTGTGGAGGTGTGGCTCGGTTTCGCCAGGTTTTGCGTGGCGTGGCTGTGCAACCTTGGCATCGTGGGCTTGAGCGCGTGGATGACGCTGCGCGGGGAGATCACCCCGGGGCAGCTGACATCCGTGGCACTGTTGGTGCAGCCTGCGTTGACCATGGCGGGCTTAGCGTTCGGCGACCTGGCCAGCGGGTGGGGCAGGGCCGTCGCGAGTGGCCAGCGCATCGAGCAGCTGCACCACGCGGGCGACGACACCGCGGGGCCCGAGCTAACAGACACACCGGTCCCAGGCGCGGGGCTGTGGATTCTCGAGCCGGCGGAGCGTTCCTACGCCACCGCCGCCGCGTGGGCGCAGCGCGCAGACGTGCTGTTCCCGCCGCACACCGTCAACGTGTTTGAGGGCACCATCGCAGACAACGTGAACCCGCGCGGGGATGTGCCGGAGGACGTCGTCAAGCAGGCGCTCGCCGCCGCCCACTGCCAAGACATCCTCCGCAGGCTCGGCGGTATCAACGAAGCAGGCGAGTTGCCGGACGCGCCGCTGGGGGAGGCCGGCCTGAACCTTTCCGGCGGGCAGCGCCAGCGCGTCGCGCTTGCCAGGGCGCTCGCCGCCGACCCGGAGGTGCTCATCCCGGACGACCCGACCACGGGGCTCGATTCCGTGACACAGGCGGACGTCGTGGCAGCCGTCGCCGCGCTCAGAGCAGACAAAACCACCGTGGTCATCACCGGAAACGCCGCGTGGCAGCACGCTGGAACCGAATTGGAGGTGGCGTAGATGGCGCCCGATTACGCACGCACAGACGCGGTCGCACCCGCAAGTGTGAAGGAGACCTTCGCGTACCTCTCGGCGCTGCCCAACGCGCTGGACAGACGCTGGTGGGCGGGTCTGCTGCTCATCCAGGCGCTCATCGTCGCCGTGTACACCACGCAGTCGAACCTGTTCGGGCGCAGCGTCGACCCGCTCACCGGAGGCGAGGTGCCGCTACTGGGCACCGGCACCCGCGCCTTTGTGTGGACTGTTGGACTGGCGTTGGCCTGCATGCTCGTCGAGATATTCCTGCGCGCCCTCGGTAACTACGTGGTGGGCCTCAAGGTCGCCCGCGCGTCCATCGACTTGCGCCGTCGCTGCCTCGACGCGATCCTGCGCGCACCTGTGCCGCGGGTGATGGAGCTCGGCACCGGCAACGTGATCACACGCATGACCAAGGACATCGACGACGTCGTCCAAACCATCACCGCCATCGGCTCGCGCGTGCTCACCACCGTGTTCGTCTTTCCGATCACGTTTATCGGGCTTTTGCTTATCGACGTCCGCTTCGCCTTGATCCTGCTTTTGATCTGCATCTGCACGTACCCGTTCGCCCGCGCGGTGGTCCGCGCCATCCCGGATGCCTCCAACGCGGTGAGCGTGGCGGAGGCGCGTCGCAACGCGGTGCTGCTGGATACCGTCCGGGGCCTGCCCACGCTGCGCGCCTTCGACTTGGAGCGCTGGGCGTTGGCACGGATGCGGCGGACCTCGTGGGGCGCGGTGGAGGCGGAGATGGACCGTGTGCCCTGGTTCATCCGGCTCACAGGCATCGGCCAGGTCGCTTTCGCCGCGTGGGTGCTGCTCACGCTTGGCGTCGGCGCGTGGCTCGCGACGGCCGGTGCCGTCAGCCCGGGCCAGGCGAGTGCCGCCGTGTTCATGGTCATCCGCGCCGAGGTCACGGTGTTCAACGCCCTGTTCTTCGTCGGCGAGCTGCAGAGCGCGGCCACCGCAGTGGGCCGCGCGGTGAGCCTGGCCAAGCTCGCGGACGGGCGTGAAGCTACGGCCGTTCCGGAGGATCTGGCGGAGCCGGTGGACGTGGAAGTCGACCACGTCTCGTTTGCCTACCCGGGCGGCGCCAACGTGCTGGAGGACCTCTCTGTCACGCTCGAGGCGGGAACAACTACCGCACTGGTGGGGACTTCGGGCGCCGGCAAGTCCACGCTCGCCGCGCTCATTGCGGGGCTGGTGGAGCCCACGTCTGGGTGCATCCGGGTAGGCGCAGTAGATACCTCGCAGGTCAGCGACACGTGGACCGCCAAGAACGTCACCCTGCTCACCCAGGACGTCCACCTGTTCGCCGGCACCCTGCGCGAGGACCTCTCGATGGCCGCACAGGATGCGACCGACGCGGACCTGCTGCGGGCGCTGGCAAGTGTCGGGCTCGACCCTGAAGGCACCCAGTTCGCGCGCCTGTTCCCGAAGGGGCTGGACACCGCCGTCGGCGCAGGCGCGGAGGAGCTGCCCCCGGAGGTGGAGCAGCAGCTCGCGCTCGCACGCGTGGCGCTCTCAGGCCCGAAGGTGCTCATCCTGGACGAGGCGACGGCAGAAGCTGGCAGCGACGCCACCAACGCGCTGGAGGACGCCGCCGCGCGGATCACCGCAGACACCACGGCACTGGTGGTGGCGCACCGCCTAGACCAGGCGGCGGCCGCGGACCGGATCCTGGTCATGGACGCCGGGCGCATCATCGAGGACGGCACCCACACCGAACTCGTCGCCGCCGACGGGAGATACGCGCAACTGTTCGCTGCGTGGAGTGGCGGCGGTCACTAACTCTCCGGTAGGAATGGGGACATGACTGCAAATTATGTTTCCGACCGTTTCCCCGGCCCCGACCCGTACGCCCCGCTGGCGGACGTGCCGTCCTTCGACATCACGTCCGAGGACATCGTCGACGGCGAGCGCCTCGCCGACACGCTTGCCGGCGACAACGCCACCAGCCCGCAGCTTTCCTGGTCCGGCGCCCCGGAGGGCACCAAGACCTTTGCGGTGACCTGCTTCGACCCGGACGCGCCGACCGCCTCTGGTTTCTGGCACTGGTCCGCGTTCAACATCCCCGCGGACGTTACCGAGCTGCCAGCCGGAGCAGGCGCGAAGGACGACCTCGGTGTCGGCGCGGTGGTGCTCACCGGCGACAGCGGGGTTAAGGGCTACTACGGTGCGAACCCGCCGGCCGGCCACGGCCCGCACCGCTACCTGTTCGCCGTCCACGCGGTGGACACGGAGCTGCCCGCAGACGAGATTGCCAACCCCACCCAGCTCGGCTTCAACCTGAACTTCCACTCGCTCGGCCGAGCAATCATCTGGGGCTGGTACGAAAACCAGTAAGATTCGCCGAATGGTTCCAGTGCAACTCCGCGTCGGCGGCGCGTTCATGGGCATCGCACTCGTGCTCGTGCTCTACGCCGTGCTGGCGCTGCTTCGAGGCGACGCCGCGTTCCCCGTCACCCCGCAGGTGCTCTCCGTCATCGCGGCGGTGGCCATCGTCGGCGCCTTCGCCACCTACAACACCAAGCAGGAATGCTCACGCACCCAGGTCGGCGCGCTAATCGTGGCCGTGGTGCTCATCGGGCTCGGCTTCATCGCGCCCGACACCGAGCTGATGGCCACCACGCCGTTCTGGCTGATCGGCTGGGCGCTCGCCGCCGGACTCTGCGCGGTGGTGCTGCGCCGCAGCGCAGCCGGACACGCTTAGAGCGCTTTCCACTCCAGCCCGCTGCCCACGGCCTGCTCAATCGAGTCCAGGCCGTGGGCTTTGATCTGCGTGGCGATCCCGCGGTGGATGCCGCGGATCCAGCCCAACCCGCCGTAGATGAACGGCGTGTAGCCCTGCAGCAGGCTCGCGCCCGCGGCGATGCGCTCCCACGCCTGCTCGGGCGTGGAGATACCGCCGACGCTGACGAGCACCAGCTTGTCGCCGACTCGCTCGTGGAGGCGCTTGAGCACCTCGAGCGAACGCTTCTCCAACGGAGCGCCGCTGATGCCGCCTGCGCCCATTCTTTCCACCTTGGAGGCCGGCGTGTTCAGCCCGTCGCGGGAAATGGTCGTGTTGGTGGCCACGATGCCGGCCAAGTCCAGCTCCACGGCGAGGTCGGCCACGGCGTCGACGTCCTCGTCGGAAAGGTCCGGCGCGATTTTCACCAGCACCGGGGTGGTGGTGGACTTCTTCACCACTTCCAAAATCGGGCGGAGTTCCTCCACCGCCTGCAGGTCGCGCAGGCCCGGCGTGTTGGGGGAGGAGACGTTGACCACCAGGTAGTCCGCAAGCTGGCCCAGAAGCGTCGCGGTGGCGCGGTAGTCCGCCACGGCATCCTCGGAGGTCTTGTTCTTGCCGATGTTGATGCCCACCACGTCGCGGGAGCGCCGCGCGCGGAGGTTGTCGGCGACCACGAGCGCGCCCTTGTTGTTGAAGCCCATGCGGTTCAAAATCGCCTTGTCCTCCGGCAGGCGGAACAGGCGGGGAGTGGGGTTGCCCGGCTGGGACTTCGGGGTCACGGTGCCCATCTCGGCGTAACCGAAACCGATCGCGCCCCACGCGTCGATCGCCTCGGCGTTCTTGTCAAAGCCGGCCGCCAGCCCCAGCGGGGCGGGAAAATCCACGCCGAAAACGGTCTGGCGCAGCACCGGGTCGTGCACGCGCACGGCCTTTTCCATAACACGGTTGACAGGGGTGGCCAGGTGCAGCGTCTGCAGGGCGCCGCTGATGATGCCGTGGATGCGCTCCGGCGGCAGCAGGAACATGAGCTTGAGTGCGCGGTCGTAGAGCGTCACGGGTGAATCTCCTAGTTGCTCTCGGTCTGGTCGGCGGGGGAGACGATCTGGATGCCGTCGCCGGATGCGGAGGCGGCGACCACGGTGCCGTCGTCAAGCGTAATGATGCTCTGGGCATCTGCGACGGTGGCGAAGTGCTTGCGCTTCACCGGAATGCCCTGGGAGATGTCGTAGCCGGTGGCGGTGTTGCTGGCCAGCGAGCTGACCCATGCGAGGCGCTGCGCGGGGTCCCACGCGGCATCCCAGGGTCCTTCCGGCACCGGCGCGGACTGCTGGAGGCGGATGATGTCGTCGGTGGTGTAGACGTGGAGCTGGTTGCCGGTGGAATCCGCAGCCAGCACCAGGCCGTGCTCGCCGCCGCGCACCTTGCCCACTCCCAGGCCGACGCGCAGGGTGCCGCCTTGGCGCGAGCCGTTCCAGTCGATGTCCTGGATGGTGGTGTCGAAGCGGTTGGTTCGCACCACGGAGTCGCGCTGGCCGTCCACCTGCACCGCTTGGAGCTGATCGGTCTCGCGTGCGACGTCGATGGTGTCTTTCAGCTCTCCGCCGTCGAAGACCCACACCTTGCGCTCAGTGTCGCTGCCTGCGAGCACCTCGCCTGTCGACGCCACCGTGGCCACCGTGACCGGCTTATCCGTGGCGATAGTCTCCTCCCGGTCGCCGAAGAGCTTGATCTCGCCCGCGCAGGCAAGCGCGAAGGTGCCGGCGTTGGCGGATGCCTCGCCGCAGGATTGGTCCAGCTCGTGGCGGGCGGCCTTGCCTTGCTGGATCTCCTCGAGCGTGCCGATCGTCAGCGCGTTTTCCGTGCGGACGCCGATGCGGCCGTTCGTGACGTCCACATCGCTCACTGGCTCGAAGTCCACCACCGCGCCCGCCGGGTCCGACGACTGCGGGGACTGCACAGGCTCTGCGCTGCCCATGTTCGCAGCCGCCTCACCGCCGGCTTCCTCGATCTTGGCGGAAGGAGACGCGCCGCAGGCGCTCAGCGCCAGGGCAGCCGAGACGGCACCGGAAACTGCGGCAAAGCGGAGGCGGGAACTGGGGGCAAACAAACGAGCATTCACAAGGTCAAAGCCTAGCAACGCGCCCGTCGCGCACCGCGATGGCTAAGTAGGCGGGGTAGTGTCTTTCGCCATGACTGATCCCGCCACCACAATGTCCTGGGTTCAGGTGATCGTCCTGTCCATTGTCCAGGGCCTCACCGAGTTTCTGCCCGTGTCTTCCTCGGGCCACCTGCGCATCGTCTCCCAACTGTTTTGGGGCGAAGACGCCGGCGCCAGCTTCACCGCTGTGATCCAGCTGGGCACGGAGCTGGCCGTGCTGGTGTTCTTTGCCAAAGACATCTGGCGCATCCTCACCGCCTGGTTCGCCGGCCTCGCGGACAAGTCCAAGCGCGGTTTCGACTACCGCATGGGCTGGATGGTCATCGCCGGCACCATCCCCGTCGGTCTTGCGGGCGTGCTGCTCAAGGACTTAATCCGCGAGAACTTCCGCAACCTCTGGATCACCGCCACAGTGCTGATCCTGTTCTCACTGGTGTTCATCCTGGCCGAGCGCCGCGGCAAAAAGACCCGCGGCTTCGAAGAACTGACCATGAAAGACGCGGTTCTGATGGGCCTGTGGCAGTGCCTGGCGCTCATCCCGGGTGTGTCGCGCTCCGGCGGCACCATCTCCGGCGGTTTGTTCCTCAACCTCGACCGCGAGGTTGCCACCCGTTTTTCCTTCCTGCTGGCCATCCCGGCAGTACTGGCCTCCGGGCTGTTCTCGCTGCCGGACGCCTTCGACCCCCAGGCGGGCCAGGCGGCAAGCGGGCTGCAGCTGCTCGTCGGCTCCGGCATCGGGTTTGTGGTCGGCTACATCTCCATTGCCTGGCTGCTGAAATTCGTGTCCAACCACTCGTTCGCGTGGTTCGCCGCCTACCGCATTCCGCTGGGCCTTCTCGTGATGGCGCTGCTCGGCACTGGCGTGATGGCCGCCTAGTTGTAGGGTTGTCCGCATGCATGCATGGCCCGACCCGTCCGTACCCGCAGTCGCTGGCACCCCGGTGCCGCTGAAGCTCTTCGACACCGCCGATCAGCGCGTCAAGGAAGTAGACACCACCCCGGATGCGAACGGGGAGGTGGGGATGTACGTCTGCGGCATTACCCCGTACGACTCCACCCACCTCGGCCACGCCGCGACCTACCTCACCTTCGACCTGGCGCAGCGCCAGCTGCTCGCCAACGGCCACAAGGTCCACTACGCGCAGAACATCACCGACGTGGACGACCCGCTGTTCGAGCGCGCCGAGCGCGACGGCGTGGACTGGCGCGAACTCGGCACCAGCCAGATCAACCTGTTCCGCAGCGACATGGAGATCCTGTCCGTGATCCCGCCGCGCGACTACATCGGCGCGATGGAGTCAGTCGACGAGGTGATCGCGATGGTGCAGCAGCTTCTCGACGCCGGCGCCGCCTACGAGCTCGACCAGGGCGACATTTACGCCTCCATCGACGCCACCGAGCAGTTCGGCTACGAGTCCAACCTGGACCGCGCCACCATGGAGGAGTACTTCGCGGAACGTGGCGGCGACCCGGATCGAGAGGGCAAGCGCGATCCGCTGGACGCGCTGATCTGGCGCGGCCACCGCGAGGGCGAGCCCGCCTGGGACTCACCGTTCGGCCCGGGCCGTCCGGGCTGGCACGTCGAGTGCTCCGCGATTGCCACCAACCGCCTGGGCAGCCACTTCGCCATCCAGGGCGGCGGGTCTGACCTGGCGTTTCCGCACCACGAGTTCTCCGCGGCCCACGCTGAGGCCGCGCTAAAGGTCGAGCGCATGGCCGGGCACTACGTCCACGCCGGCATGATCGCCCTCGACGGTGTGAAGATGTCCAAGTCCCTGGGCAACCTCGTGTTCGTGCACAAGCTCTCGGAGGCAGGCCACGACCCGTCGGCGATCCGCCTGGCTGTCTTTGCGGGCCACTACCGCGAGGACCGGGACTTCTCCGACGCGATCCTGGCCGAGGCCGAGGAGCGCCTTACGCGTTGGCGCGAGCAGCTCGCCGGCGAGGTTTCTGAGGCGGAGGCGACGGAAGTCGTCGATAAGCTTCGCGCGATTCTTGCGGACGATCTGAACACCCCGGAGGCACTTTCGCTTCTCGACGGCGCAGCCGGCGACTGCAACCAGATCATCGCCACCGCCCTCGACGGGCTGCTCGGGGTGCGCATTTAGCGCGCCTCACGCACAATGGGCCCATGAGCGCAGCTGCGGACAACTCGATTCGGGCCCAGTTTCAGCCCGAGGTAGACGAATTCATCGACGACCTGAACACCTTCGCCACCGGTTCCTACCTGCAGGACGAGGACAAGGACCTGTGGGAAGAGCCTTTCGACCCGGCGGTGCTGCCGGATTTGAAGAAGCGGCTTGAGATGTTCCTTGACGCCCTCGATCTGCTTGGCGACGACCCTGAGGGCGACGCGCTGGTGAAGGTCGTGGCGCCGTTCTACGAGAACCTCGAGGAGTTCAACGAAAAGCACGCCAACGCGGTGCTTGAACCGGAGGAGAAGGCCGACATCGAGACCTTGGTGTTCCGTGCGGCGGCCGCCACCGGCGCCACGGACGAGGCTCTCAACGAGCTTCCGGAACTTGAGTAGGCCGAAGGCCGTCCTCTGGGACATGGACGGCACCCTCATCGACACCGAACCGCTGTGGGGTAAGGCCACCTTCGAGCTCGGCGAGCTGCTAGGCCGCCCGCTCACCCCGGAGGTGCGCGCTAGAACCATCGGCGGCAGCTTCCCCAACACCTTGAGCGTGGTGGCCGAGTGGGCGGGCTACGAGCTTAAAGACGGCGACCTGGAGCGCTACCGCACCTGGATGTTCGACCGCATGGCGGAGCTGTTCGCCGACGGCATCGAGCTCAACCCCGGCATCGGCGGCGTGCTCGAGTCGCTCGCGCGGCGGGGCACGCCGATGTTCATCTGCACCAACACGGAACGGGTGGTGGCGGATCCGTGCATTGACGCGATCAGCCGTGAGTTTTTCGCCGGCACGATTACCGGCGACGAGGTGAAGCGCTCCAAGCCGGCTCCGGACATGTACCTCGAGGCAGCCCGGCGCGCGGGCGCAGAACCGGGGGAGTGCTTGGTGGTGGAAGACTCTTGGCACGGCATGTCCGCAGGTGCCGCCGCCGGCTGCGCGGTGCTGGGCCTGGCCGGCGAGGTACCCGCGGGTGTGATGAAGTTCGACCCGGACAATTTCGTCGGCGCGGGTGCCGATGACGTGGACGGTTGGTTTTCTGCAGCTCGACAGGCATAAAACGGGGGTACGCAGCGCCCGTCGAGAAGCTTCTTGCTACGTATAGTGGCGCTCATGAGCACTCGTACTGAAGAAGACCTCCTCGGCACCGCCGAGGTCCCCGCCGACGTCTACTACGGCATCCACGCCCAGCGCGCCAAGGATAATTTCCAGATCTCCGGCAGCACCGTCAACGACGTACCGGAGTTCATTCGCGGCATGGTGCAGGTGAAGAAAGCCACCGCGATGGCGAACCGCCGCCTGCACGCCCTGCCCAAGGACAAGTCCGAGGCCATCATCGCGGCCTGCGACAAGATCCTGGACGAGGGCGTGTGCATGGACCAGTTCCCGATCGACGTCTTCCAGGGCGGCGCCGGCACATCGCTGAACATGAACACCAACGAAGTGGTGGCCAACCTCGCGCTCGAACTGATCGGCCGCGAAAAGGGCGACTACTCGGTGATCAACCCGAACGACGACGTCAACATGTCGCAGTCCACTAACGACGCGTACCCGACCGGTTTCCGTCTCGGCGTGTACTACGCGGTGCAGGGGCTGCTGGAGGAGCTCGACGAGCTGCAGAAGGCGCTGCGTGCGAAGGGCGACGAGTTCGCCGACATCATCAAGATGGGCCGCACTCAGCTGCAAGACGCCGTCCCGATGACCCTGGGCCAGGAGTTCACCGCCTTCGGCGCCAACCTCGCCGAGGAGCAGCGCACCATCAGCGGCGCGGCCGACTCGCTGCTGGAGGTCAACCTCGGTGCCACCGCCATCGGCACCGGCATCAACACCCCGAGCGGCTACCGTGACCAGGTGGTCTCCGCGCTGCGCGAGGTCACCGGTCTGGACATCCAGGCGTCGCCGGACCTGATCGAGGCGACCTCTGACACCGGCGGTTACGTGATGATGCACAGCGCTATCAAGCGCGCCGCGATGAAGCTGTCGAAGATCTGCAACGACCTGCGCCTGCTGTCTTCCGGCCCGCGCGCTGGTCTGAACGAAATCAACCTGCCGGAGCGGCAGGCGGGTTCCTCGATCATGCCGGCGAAGGTCAACCCGGTGATCCCCGAGGTGGTCAACCAGGTCTGCTTCAAGGTCTTCGGCAACGACGTGACCATCTCCATGGCCTCCGAGGCGGGCCAGCTTCAGC
Organism: Corynebacterium haematomassiliense; assembly: GCF_013978595.1. GTDB lineage: Bacteria > Actinomycetota > Actinomycetes > Mycobacteriales > Mycobacteriaceae > Corynebacterium > Corynebacterium lehmanniae. The sequence continues at coordinate 547,860 of NZ_JACDTZ010000001.1, read as the reverse complement.
TCAACGTGATGGAGCCGGTGATCGGCCAGTCCCTGTTCGAGTCCATCAGTCTGCTCGCCAACGCGGCGAAGACCCTTCGCGAGAAGTGCGTCACCGGCATCACTGCCAACCAAGATGTGTGCGAGGCGTACGTGACCAACTCCATCGGGATTATCACCTACCTCAACCCGGTGATCGGCCACCACAACGGCGACCTCATCGGCCGCGAGGCGGCGGAGACCGGCAAGAGCGTCTACGACTTGGTGCTGGAGAAGGGGCTCATCGAGGAAGAGGACCTGAAGAAGCTGCTGAGCAAGGAAAACCTCATGCACCCCGAGTACCGGGGCAAGCTCTACGTCGACGACGAGCCGGGCCTGGAGGCCTAGGCTCAGCGCTTAGCGCAGCCGGGTAGGCAACATCACACCGGCTGCATTTTCATTTCGGGCTCCTTCGGACAGATAATGGGATGACCTAATAACTGTCTGAAGGAGCCCGCCGTGTTACTCGCCGTCCACATCATCATCCTCCTTGGGGCGATTGTGGTGGGCGCTCGGATGGGCTCTATCGCCATCGGCTTCGCCGGCGGTCTCGGGGTGCTGCTGCTCGGCGCAACCGGGATGCCGGTCAGTGCAGAGGCCATCCCATTCGATGTCATCGGCATCATCATGTGCGTCATCGCCGCGATTTCCGCGATGCAGCTCGCCGGAGGCATGGACTACCTGGTGGACCTGGCCGAGCGCTTCCTGCGGCGCAACCCGAAGCGCATCACGGTCTACGCCCCGATTGTCACCTGGCTGATGACGGTGCTCGCCGGCACCGGCCACACCGCCTTTTCCACGATGCCCGTCATCGTCGAGGTGGCAAAGGAAGGCAAGGTGCGGCCCTCGCGCCCGCTGTCGGCTGCGGTGATTGCCTCGCAGATGGCCATCGTCGCCTCGCCGATTTCCGCCGCAGTGGTGTTCATGGCGTCCGCGCTCGAGCCACTCGGGGTGGGCTACCTCCAGCTGCTGGCGGTAATGATCCCGGCGACGTTCTTCGCGATCTTCCCCATGGCGTGGATTGCCAACAAGTCCGGCGCGGAGCTGGAGGATGATCCGGTCTACCGCCAGCGGGTGGCCGACGGTCTCGTCGCAAAGCCCGCATCGCGCGAGCACTACGTCCCGCCCCAAGGCGCAAAGGCCTCGGTGGGCATCTTCCTCGCCGCGATCGTGATCGTGATGGTCTACGCCACGCTGATCTCGGAGCAGGTTGGGCTGATTGCGGACCCGACCATCCCGCGCAACGAAGCGATCATGGCCATCATGCTTGGCGCCGCGGCCGCCATCGTGCTGGTCACGCGCACGACAGCGGCGGAGATCTTAAACACCCAGGTGTTCCGCTCCGGCATGTCCGCCTGCGTGTGCGTACTCGGCGTGGCCTGGCTGGGCACGACGTTTATCAACTACTACATCGAAGACATCCAAAGCATCGCCGGCGACGTGCTCACCGCGAAGCCGTGGCTGCTCGCGGTCGTGCTCTTCGTCGCCGCATCGCTTTTGTACTCGCAGGCCGCGACGGCCAAGGCGCTCATCCCGGCGGCGCTGGCGATTGGCGTGAGCCCGCTGACCGCGCTCGCCGCCTTCCCGGCCGTCTCCGCGCTGTTCGTGCTGCCGACGTACCCGACGCTGCTCGCCGCGGTAGAGATGGACGACACCGGCTCCACCCGCATTGGCAAGTATGTGTTTAACCACCCGTTCCTCGTTCCGGGTGTGGTGTGCATCTTTGTCAGCGTGATTCTGGGTTATGCCATCGGCGCCGTTGTAGTGTGAGGTGCATGACTGCACAACCGTTGACTGACGTCGAAATTGCCCAGGCCCACTCGCTCGCCCCAATCACGGAGATCGCCGCGAAGGCAGGTGTGTCCGACGATGCGCTGATCCCGTACGGCAAGCACATGGCCAAGGTGGACATCGCCCAGAACCCGGGGAACACGCCGGGCAAGCTCGTCGTGGTCACCGGTGTCTCGCCGACGCCTGCGGGCGAGGGCAAGTCCACCACGCTGATCGGCCTGACGGACGCGCTGGCGAAGCTGGGCAAGAACGCCATGGTCGCGCTGCGCGAGCCGTCGCTCGGCCCGGTGATGGGCATCAAGGGCGGCGCCGCGGGCGGCGGATACTCCCAGGTGGTACCGATGGAGCAGATCAACCTGCACTTCACCGGCGATTTCCACGCGATCACCAGCGCCAACAACACGCTGGCCGCGCTCATCGACAACCACATCCACCAGGGAAACGCCCTCGGCATCGACCCGCGGCGGGTGACCTGGCAGCGCTGCCTGGACGTCAACGACCGCGCGCTGCGCAACGTGGTCACCGGCCTGGGCGGCCCGGCGCACGGTGTGCCGGCGGAGACCGGCTTCACCATCACCGCCGCCTCCGAGATCATGGCGATTCTGGGTCTGGCCACGGACCTGGATGACCTCAAGCAGCGCCTGGCCGACATCACCATCGGCCTGACCTACGACAAGAAGCCGGTCACCGCCGGCGACCTCGGCGCCCAGGGCGCGATGGCCGCGCTGCTCAAGGACGCTGTCAACCCGAACCTCGTGCAGACCCTCGGCGGTACCCCGGCGTTCATCCACGGCGGGCCGTTCGCCAACATCGCCCACGGCTGCAACACCCTGATTGCCACCCGCACCGCCCAGCAGTACGCGGACATCGTGCTCACGGAAGCCGGCTTCGGCTCCGACCTGGGCGCGGAGAAGTTCTTCGACATCAAGGCACGCTACGGCGAGCTCGACGTCGCCGGCGCCGTCATCGTGGCCACGGTGCGCTCCATCAAGCACAACGCTGGCGTGGCCAAGGCGGAGCTTTCGAACGAGAACGTCGCCGCGCTGGAGGAGGGCATTGTCAACCTCGAGCGCCACGTGGAAAACGTGCGCAAGTTCGGCGTGACCCCGGTGGTTGCGCTCAACCGTTTCTCCACCGATTCCGAGGCCGAGCTGGACTTCCTGAAGAACTGGGCCAAGGCTAACGGCATCGCGCTGGCTGAGGCGGACGTGTGGGCCAAGGGCGGCGACGGTGCGCTCGAGCTCGCTCAGACTCTGCTGGACAACCTCACCGAGGGCACCTCGCACCCGCTCTACGATCCGGCCGAAGGCGTGGAGGCGTCCATCGAGACCATCGCCAAGGAGATCTACCGCGCCGCCGACGTGCAGTACTCGGCCGCGGCGCTGAAGGACCTGCAGACGCTCAAAGACAACGGCTTTGACAATCTGCCGGTGTGCATCTCCAAGACGCAGTACTCCTTCTCGGACGACCCGACCCAGCTCGGCGCACCGGAGGGCCACACGCTGCACGTGCGCAACATCGTCCCGCGCACCGGCGCCGGTTTCGTGCTCGTGCTCACCGGCGACGTGATGACCATGCCGGGCCTGCCCAAGCAGCCGGCCGCCAACAACATCGACGTCGACGCCGACGGCGTGGTCTCCGGCCTGTTCTAGGCCTCGGGGGCGCCGCCGTCGCTACGCGCCTCCGCCCGCGACCCCGGCCACCCGGGGTAGGCTGGGGGAGTGCCGCCGAAGACCGGGCACAGGTGCTGGAAGGCGCACCACCCGCACAGCTTGGACTGCTGCGGGCGGAAGTTGCCTGATTTACCGTCGGCCTCGATCTTCCACCACAGCTCCGCCAAGTCCCGCTCGAAGTACTCCAGCTCCTCGCGCGAGGGGGCGAGGATCATCGAGTCCATCACCTTCAGATACATCAGCTTCAGCTGCGTGGGCACAACGCCGAACATGCGCCAGTACACCAGCGCGTAAAAGCGCATTTGGAACTGCGCGTCTTCGGAGTAGCGCGGCAGCGGCTTCTTGCCGGTTTTGTAGTCGACCACGCGCACCTCCCCGGTGGGGGCGATATCCACACGGTCGATGAATCCGCGGACCGGCACCCCGTTCGGCAGCGTGAAGTCCACTGGCATTTCTTGGGCGTGCGCGTCGAAGCCCAGCGGGTTTTCCATGGTGAAGTAGCCGCGCAGCAACGTGCGGGCGTCCACAAGCAACTGGTACTCGTCCTTCACCGGCTCCGCACAAGTGGGATCCTCTTCGCGCATCTTCTCCCAGTTCGGCTTCAGCCGCTTCACCGCCGCCGGGTATGTACGCTCCTCGCGCGGCCAGGCGAACATCTCCTCCAGCACGGCGTGCACCAGCGTGCCTTTGACCTGCGCTTCCGAGGACGGCTCCGGGATCCTATCGATGGCGCGCAGTCGGTATTGCAGCGGGCAGCGCTTGTAGTCGGAGGCGCGCGAGGGCGAGATGGCTAGTGGGCGTGGGGGAGTGCTGGCATCAGACATGGTGCCCAACATCATAGAGTGGAGCCATGACACAGCCGTTCATCGATTTCATCGCCGAGAGTCCCTCCGCATTCCACGCCGCGAGCAACGTCGCCTCAAGGTTGCAGGCGGAGGGCTTTTCGCTTGACGACGACGCACACGCCCCCGGCGGCCACCTCATCGTGCGCGACGGCGCCGTGGTTGCCTGGTGGGTACCCGAAAATGCCCGCCCGCGTTTCCGGGTGGTCGGCTCCCACACCGATTCGCCGGGGCTGATGGCCAAGCCGGACCCGGACGTGGTGCGCGAAGGCTTCCGCCAGGTTGCGGTGGAGGTCTACGGTGGGCCGATTCTGGCCAGCTGGTTCGACCGCGACCTCACGTTCGCCGGCCGCGTGGTCACCACGGACCGCACCGAGCACCTGGTCAACACGGGCCCGGTCGCGCGCGTGCCGAATTTGGCCATTCACCTGTATCGCGGCGACGTGCCGGAGATCGACCGTCAGGTGCACACCCAGCCCATCCTGGGCGTGGACCGCCCGCTGCTGGAGCTCGCGGCGGAGTCCGCAGGCATCAGCGCCGGGGACGTGGTGGCGCACGAGCTCATCACTGCGGACGCCCAGCGCGGCGAGGTCATCGGCGACCTGCTGGCAGCCGGCCGCTTGGACAACCTCACCAGCGTGTGGGCCTCCATGGAAGCGATGCTCGCGGCGAAGGACGACGCCGAGGACATCCTGGTGCTGGCGGCCTTCAACCACGAGGAGGTCGGCTCCGCATCCACCGCCGGCGCCGGAGGCCCGCTGCTGGAGCGTGTGCTGACCAAGGTGGCGCAAGGCTTCGGCGACCCGGCCGAGATCATCGCGGGTTCCATCCAAGTCTCCGCCGACGCGGCCCACGCCGTGCACCCGAATTACCCGGGCAAGCACGACCCCACACACCACCCGCTGGTGAACAAGGGTCCGGTGCTGAAGATCAACGCGAACCAGCGTTACGCCTCCAACGCCGCCACGGAGACGGAGTGGATCCTGGCCTGCCGTGCGGCGGGCGTGCCGCACCAGACGTTCGTGGGCAACAATGCGGTGCCGTGCGGGTCCACCATCGGGCCGATTTCGTCGACACGCCTGGGCCTGCCGACGGTGGACGTCGGCGTGCCGCTGTTGTCCATGCACTCGGCGCGCGAGCTGTGCGGCGTGGACGACATGGACTACTTCGTGCGCGCGCTGACGGCTTTTTATGCGGCCGCGCAGTAGGGCATACTTACCGCCATGTATTCGGGACCGTTCCAGCCAGGCGACAAGGTGCAGCTCACAGACGCGAAGCGCCGCCACTTCACCATCGAGCTCAAAGAGGGCGGGCAGTTCCACTCGCACAAAGGCATAGTCAGCCACGACGACATCATCGGCGCCGATGAGGGCACCGTGGTGAAGTCGACGCTCGGCTCCGACTACCTGTGCTTCCGCCACCTGCTGGTGGACCACGTGCTGTCCATGCCCCGCGGCGCCGCGGTGATCTACCCGAAGGACGCTGCCCAGATCCTGGTCGAGGGCGACATCTTCATGGGCGCGCGGGTGCTCGAGGCGGGCGCAGGCTCCGGCGCGCTGACCATGTCGCTGCTGCGCGCCGTGGGCCCGGAGGGCCACGTCTACTCCTACGAGATCCGCGACGACCACCTGGCCTTCGCCAAAGACAACGTCGCCGACTACTTCGGCGGCGAGCCCGAGTGGTGGACCCCGCGTCTCGGCGACTTCGGCGAGGTCACCCCGGAGGACCTGGATGGGCAGGTCGACCGCGTCATTTTGGACATGGTGGAGCCGTGGCACTTCATCGACACCGTGAAAAACGTGCTCATCCCGGGCGGCGTGTTCATGACCTACGTGGCTACCGTGCCGCAGCTGATGAACATCATGGAGGCCATCCGCGAGGCGAAGTGCTTCACCGAGCCGCGCGCGTGGGAAACCCTGCTGCGCGAGTGGAAAGTCGACGGCCTTGCCACGCGCCCGGAGCACCGCATGAACGCCCACACGGCATTCCTCGTGTGGACGCGCCGGCTTGCGGACGGGGTGACGCCGCCGCGGCCGCAGCGCAAAGCTCGTCGATAAGCCTCCCGCTCCTATGTAGGCTCGAACGCATGCCTGAAATCCACGACGATGCTTTCGGACCGGAGCTGCGCGAGCTCAAGCGGAAGAACCGCGATCTCGGGTCGCGCAACGAGAAGCTCGCTGAGCTGCTGAAGGTCAGCCGCGACAAGCTCAACGACTTGTACGCGAAGGTCGAGGAACTCAACGAGCCGGCATCGACGTACGGGATTTTCCTCGCACCCGCGCCCCGCGACGGGGAGGCGGAGGTGCACACCACCGGCCGCCGGATGCGGCTGAAGGTGTCGCCGCTGGTGGATCCATCCAAGCTTGTTCCCGGCACGCTGGTGCGACTGGGCGAAGGCACGATCGTGGTGGAGACATGCGGGTTCGATCCGACCGGGCAGTTGGCCACCATGGTCGAGCGCGTCGGCGGGGACCGCGCGATTGTGGCGGACCAGCAGGGCGCTGAATCGATCGTCATGCTCGCCGAGCCGCTGCGCGAATCCGCCCGCGCCGGCGACACGGTGCTGGTCAACTCCTCTGCCGGCTACGCGTTTGAGCGCATCGCGAAAACCGAGGTCAATCAGCTGTCGTTGGATGAGGTCCCGGATGTCACCTACGCCGACATCGGCGGTTTGAGCTCCCAGATCGAGACCATCCAGGATTCGGTGGAGCTGCCGTTTTCCCATCCGGAGCTCTACCAGGCCTACGACCTACGCCCGCCGAAGGGCCTGCTGCTGTACGGCCCGCCCGGCTGCGGCAAGACGCTCATCGCCAAGGCGGTGGCGAATTCGCTGTCGCAGCGCATCGGCGACGGGGGACAGGCGCACTTCATCAACGTCAAAGGCCCCGAGCTTTTAAACAAGTTCGTCGGCGAAACCGAGCGCCGCATCCGCCTGATCTTCGAGCGCGCCCGGGAACTGGCCGCCGGAGGCAACCCGGTGATCGTCTTCTTCGACGAGATGGAGTCCATCTTCCGCACCCGCGGCTCCGGCGTATCTTCCGACATGGAGACCACGGTGGTGCCGCAGCTGCTCACCGAAATCGACGGCGTGGAGGACATCGCCAACGTCATCGTCATCGGCGCGACCAACCGCGAGGAACTCATAGACCCGGCGATTTTGCGCCCGGGCCGCCTGGACATCAAAATCCGCGTCTCCCGCCCCAACAAGGACGAGGCCAAAGACATCCTCGCGCGCTACATCACCGACGAGGTCCCGCTCGCGTCCCCGCGCGAGCTGCTTATCGACGCCACCGCCGACGCCATGTTCGCCCCGCGCCCCTATGTGCGCTTAGAGCTTGTCGACGGCTCCGCCGAAACCCTGCACTACTACCACTTCGTCTCCGGCGCGATGATCGCCAACGTGGTGGACCGCGCCAAGAAGTTGGCGATCAAGGACCACCTCTCGGGCGTATCTACCGCGGGTCTGACCGAGGAGCACCTGCGCCAGGCTGTCCGCGCCGAGCAGGACGAGAGCGAGGACATGCCGAACACCGCCAACCCGGACGAGTGGGCGCGCATCACCGGCCGCCACGGAAAACGCGTCTTAGCCGCGGAGGTTATCGGTTAGGAACGGCGCTGACCTTCGTTTAGCGCTGGTCGAAGAGATGCTGGTCGATGGCGATAGCCACGGCGGCACCCGATCCGAGCGCTTGAGAGACCTGATCCGGCGAGCTGACGACGTTGCCGACCGCCCACAGTCCAGGCTGCGAGGTCTTTCCTCCCTCAACCTCGACCCAGCCGTCTGCAACAGTGCATCCAGCTCCCCGGAGGAGTTCGTCGTTCGGCTTGAACTCCGGACCAGTGAAGCAGGCTTCATAGCGAATCGGCCCGGAGCCAGTGGTGATCTCGACGGCGTGGTCGTCGTCAGTGACTGGCGATACTCGCGATACGTCATCGACGACGAGAGCTACCCCGCACTGTTCAAGGCGTTCGCGCTGTTCTGGGCTCAGGTCCATCCCGTTGACGTGCAGCGTGACGCTCGCCGCCCACTTGGTCAGCAACGTTGCGATCCTGGTGGTGAACCCTGGATTCTTGCCTCCGACGACACCGAGGTTCTTGCTGTTGACTTCGTGCCCGTGGCAGTAGGGGCAGTGAAAGACTCGGGTTCCCCACATCTCGCTCAACCCAGGGACGTCGGGAAGCACATCCGTGATTCCGGTTGCAACCAGCACCTGCGAAGCTGTGGAAGCTTCGCCTATCGCGAGCTTCACGGACCAATCGCCCGTGGCCATGTGCTCTAGGCTTTCTACGCGTCCGTCGATAAGTAGACCCCCGTACGACACGAACTCGGCGTGGCCGCGGGCAAGAAGTGCGGAGGGATTCGCTGCGTCGAGGCCGATCACGCCATGCATGTGCTCACTGTTGCGGTTCCTAGGCTCTCCCGCGTCCACGAGGCATACCTTCCTGTTCGCTCGCGCGAGATTGATCGCTGCCGCGGTCCCGGCGAATCCGCCTCCGACGACAACGACATCAAAGTGTTGACCCGCAAAGCTTGTTGCGTCGGATGCGAGTTCCTTGCGCTCGGCGACGTTGCCTTCAAGACGAACGAGACGCTCGCGCAGCGCCCGTGCATTTGCAGGTGAGTTCAGTAGGTAGTTGGTCTCGTCCATATCCGTTCCCTCTTTCGCTTCACGTCTGGGCTCGGCCCAGGGTAGCGAGCGTCTGCGCAACTGTGTCGACAGCAACATCGAAATCGCCGGAGTTGAGGTGAGCAAAGCTCAGCACTAAGCCGTCTCCGCTGTTGGTCCACAAGGTGGATTCGTGCCCGGATTCGATACCGGCCTCAAGCAGACGCGTTTCAAACTCGTCCCGCTCTTCTCGGGTTCTGAAGCGCACCGTGAGGTCCGCGCCGTCGCCGGGCGCGAGTCGGGCGCCATCGAACAGCGGGACTAGTCGCTCGTTCAAGACCTCGCGTCGCTGCGCTAATCCACGGTGGACGGCGCGGGATGCGAGGCGGGCGACGCCGTCGTTAAGCAAGTGCGCGATGGCCCGCTGGGTGACGGAGGAGACCGGCATGCCGAGGACGCTGCGGACCTCGCGCAAAGCCTCGGCGGTCGCTGGCGAGGCGACGACGTAGCCGGCGGCGAGCTCGCGGGAGAGCAGCGTGGAAAACGTGCCGAGGGTGAGCACGTCCGCGCGGGTGGCCAGCGAGGACAGCGCTGGCTGCGGTGAGATGCGGTAGCGCAGCTCGGTGTTGAAGTCGTCTTCGATTACCACGGTGTCGGTGCGCGCGGCCCACTCGAGCAGCTCCACACGACGGGCTGCGGGCATGGCGCCGCCGAAGGGGTAGAGGTGCGAGGGGGTGACCAGTAGGGCGTCGAGGGAGTCGGGGAGTGCGCCCACTACGACGCCGTCGGTGTCGGTTGCGCATTCCACGATCTCGTGGCCGGCGAGCGGGATCACGCGACGCAGTCCCGGGTGCCCGGGGTCTTCCACGCCGACCCGCAGGCTAGGGCCGAGAGCAGTCAGGATGCACATGAGCCCCTCGCGTGAGCCGCCGGTGACCACGATCTGGTCCGGGGACACGCGCATGCTTCGGGCGAGGCGGAGGTGCTCGGCAACGGCGTGGCGCAGCTCCGGCTCACCGGACTTGTCCACCGCGTTGCTGGGTTCCGCTGCGGCCTCGCGCCACGCCTTACGCCAGGTTGCGGGGCGGATGGTGCCCGCGCTGCCGGGCGAGGGCTTGAGCGAGATTCGGGCCTTCAGGGTTGTGCGGGCAGGCGTGCCGGCGGTGGGTTGGGGTAACGGCGCCGCGACGGTGAGGTCCGGGTGGATCCGCGTCGGGGCGCCCTGGCTGGTCAGAAGGTAGCCCTCACCTTCGAGCTGGTCGTACGCGGTGACCACGCTGCCGCGGGACACGCCGAGCTTCTCGGCGAGGGCTCGAGTGGACGGGATGGCGTCGTTAGGTGAGAGCGCCCCGCTGGCGACAGCGTCGCGGATGCCCGCGGCGATCTGCGCGGGGATGGGCGTTGGGCGGTCGCGGGAGATGTGCAGCAGCATCAACTGGTCCAAAGAAACTAAATAGAACTGGCACTTGGAATCTACCAGTTGCCGGGGAAGACTAAGCGGTATGTCTGATGTAGAACAGCTGAACCAGAAATTCATCGGTGGCGTGATCATGGACGTGGTCACGCCCGAGCAGGCCAAGATCGCCGAGGACGCCGGCGCATCCGCCGTCATGGCGCTTGAGCGCGTGCCGGCCGACATCCGCGCGCAGGGCGGCGTGGCCCGCATGTCGGATCCGGACCTGATCGAGGGCATCATCGAGACCGTCGACATCCCGGTCATGGCCAAGGCGCGTATCGGCCACGCGGTGGAGGCGAAGATCCTCGAGCACCTGGGTGTGGACTACATCGATGAATCCGAGGTGCTCAGCCCCGCGGACTACGTGAACCACATCGACAAGCGTGGCTTTTCCGTGCCGTTCGTCTGCGGCGCGACCAACCTCGGCGAGGCGCTGCGCCGCATCAACGAGGGCGCGTCCATGATCCGTTCCAAGGGCGAGGCCGGCACCGGCGACGTTTCCGAGGCCACCAAGCACATCCGCAAGATCACCAGTGAGATCGCAGCGCTGCAGGCCATTTGGGCCAACAACCGCGACGAGCTCTACGTCGCCGCCAAAGAACTGCAGGCGCCGTACGAGCTGGTGGCGCAGGTGGCGGAAAACGGCAAGTTGCCGGTGCCGCTGCTGGTCGCCGGCGGCGTGTCCACCCCGGCGGACGCCGCGTTCATGATGGAGCTCGGCGCGGACGGTGTGTTCGTCGGCTCCGGCATCTTCAAGTCCGGTAACCCTGAGGCCCGCGCGAAGGCCGTGGTCAAGGCCACGAAGAACTGGAACGACATCGCAGTGGTCACCGAGGCTTCCCGCGGCCTGGGCGAGGCGATGGTGGGCATCAACGTCGCTGACCTTCCGGCGCCGCACCGCCTGGCCGAGCGCGGCTGGTAGGGCATTAAACGCGTAAAGCTCGTTACCTCACCTCATTAGTCTCCTCTGAGAGGCGAATAACGAGGTGCGAGTAACGAGCTTTAGCTTTGCGACGTCAGCTCCGCCTAGCGCACGTCCCCGAACTTGCGCACGACCCAACGGCTGATCGCGATGAGGACCAACCCGAGCACGATAGTGATCGCGGACAGCGTGAGGAAGAAGATGCGCTCCGCGGCCGCGTCGTCCGGGTTGTACAGCGAGCCGAGCACGCCAGACAGCGCGGTGCCCATGGACACCGACATCAGCCACACCGCGAACAGGCGCGACTTGAACGCCACCGGGGCGACCTTGGTGGCCAGCGAGTTGCCGACCGGCGACAGCAGGAGTTCACCCATGGTGAACAGGAACAGGATCAGCACCAGCACTGCGAGCGGGGTGGAGTTCTCGCCCTTGCCCACGTACGGCAGGAAGATGAACAGCGACAGGCCGATGATGATGTTGGCCACGCCGAACTTGGTCGCAGACGCCCACTGGCGCTCGCCGAGTTTCGTCCACATGGCGGCGAAGATCGGGGCGAAGATGATGATGAACAGCGGGTTGAAGGACTGCACCTGCGCGGGCTCGAGCTCAGTCCAGAAGAAGTCCAGGTTCGCGCGCTGGTCGGTGTACAGCGCCACCACGGTGAACTGCGACTGGAAGATGGCAAAAAACGCCACGGAGCCCGCGAGCAGCGGAATGTAGCCGGTCAGGCGCGACTTCTCGTGGGCGGTGACCTTGTCGGACGCGAACATCTCCCACAGCAGGATGACCGTCGCAGCAAGGGCGATGGCGAAAACGACCCAGCTCAGCATGTCCAGCGGCAGAATGCCGGTGGTGAGCAACCCGACGACGATTGCCACGACTGCCAGCGCACCGAAACCAACCGGAGCCCACTTCGAGCGCGGCAGCGGGTTGGGCACCTCGGAGCCGGCGGCGCCGATGGTGGACTTGCGCATGAGCGTGTACTGCACCAGACCGATGGCCATGCCGATGGCGGCGAGGCCGAAGCCCCAGTGGAAGCCGGCCATGCCCCACACCCGGCCCGTAATCGCGGGGCCGAGCAGTCCGCCGATGTTGACAGACATGTAGAAGATGGAAAAGCCTGCGTCGCGGCGCGGGTCCTCGCGGGTGTACAGGTCGCCGAGAACCACCTGGGTCGCCGTCTTCACGCCGCCGGAGCCGATGCCCACACACACCAGACCAATGGCCAGGCCGGCGGCGCCCGGCACGAGAGCGAGCACGATGTGGCCGATCATGACCAGGATTGCCGAGTAGAACAGGGTGCGTTCCGCGCCGAGGAGGCGGTCGCCGACGAAGGAGGCGACGAGCGCCATCATGTACACGAAGCCGCCATAGGCGCCGACCAGGCTCAGCGCGGTGGATTTGTCGATGCCGAGGCCACCTTCGGTCGTCGAGTAGTACATATAGTAGGCCAACAGCGCCTGCATGCCGTAGAAGCTGAAGCGCTCCCACAGTTCAATGCCGAAGAGGTTGGCCAGCCCCCAGGGTTGGCCGAAGAACTTGCGCTCGGTCTGCGGCGCGGCCGCACCGGGCTGTGTTGCGGAAGTCATAGCTAAATAAAATACGTCTGATCGTATTATCTTCCAAACACGGACACGCCTGTAGGCTCGACATCTATGACGCGTTACTTGGGAACCGAGACGGAGTATGGCATCACCTGCCCGGACAACCCGCAAATCAGCCCGCTGGTCACCTCCACGCACGCGGTGGTTGCGTACGCGGCGCTGCGCACCCAGGCCCGCACCCGCTGGGACTATGCGGAGGAGGCCCCGCTGAAGGATGCCCGCGGCTTCGACCTGCAGCGCTACCGCAGCGTGCCGGTTGTGGACGCGAACGCGATCGGGGTGGCCAACGTGGTCACCACCAATGGCGCGCGCTACTACGTCGACCACGGGCACCCGGAATACTCCAGTCCGGAGTGCTCGAACGCGTTTGACGCGATGGTCTACGACGCCGCCGGCGACATCGTCCTCAATGACGCCGCCGCGTGCATCCGCGAGCTGTGGGAGCAGCAGGTTTCCGTGCTGGCCAAGCACGAACCGTGCCCGCCGCTGAAGTTCTACAAGAACAACGTCGACGGCAAGGGCCGCTCCTACGGCAGCCACGAGAATTACCTGTACTCGCGCCACACCAACTTCGAAAACCTCACCCAGGCGCTGATCCCGTTCTTCGTCACCCGCCAGGTCATCATCGGCGCGGGACGCGTGGGCATCGGCCAGGAGTCGGAGACACCGGGCTTCCAGATCTCGCAGCGCGCGGACTACTTCGAGCAGGAGGTTTCGCTGGAGACCACGCTCAACCGCGGCATCGTCAACACGCGCGACGAGCCGCACGCACCGGAGGAGGACTTCCGCCGCCTGCACGTCATCGTGGGTGACGCGAACATGAGCCAGTTCTCCAACTTCCTCAAACTCGGCATGACCTCGCTGGTGCTCGACGCCATCGAGGCCGGTGTGGATTTCTCGGACCTGCGACTGAAAAACCCGGTCGAGGAAATCAAGGCGGTCAGCCACGATCCCACGCTCACACATGAGCTCGAGCTTCTCGACGGCCAAAGGTTGACCGCGATCTCCATCCTCCGTGAATACAGGAGAAGGTGTGAGGGGCGGAGCGACGTCGATAAGCAAGTGCTCCAACTGTGGGGCGAGGTCCTCGACGACCTTGAGCGCGACCCGCTGTCCACCGCCGACCGGCTGGATTGGACGGCGAAGTGGGCGCTGGTGCGCAGGTTTGAGCAGCGCGGGGCGACCCAGGCCAAGCTGCAGGCGATTGATTTGCAGTACGCGGACATCGACCCCGAAAGCTCCCTGTACCACGCGCTGGTGCGCAAGGGAGCGATGCGCACGATGGTCAGCGCGGAGAAGATCGCAGAAGCTGCGGTCCACCCGCCGGAGGACACCCGCGCGTACTTCCGGGGTCGCGCGGGCGAAAAGTTCGCCGAGGACCTAACAGCCTCGAACTGGCAGTCCATGCTGTTCACCGTGGACGGGCAGCTCTACCGGGTGCCGCTGGACCTGCTGGGCAGCCACACCAGGGCGGACGTGGGCGAGCTGATTGAAACGTCTGCGACAACTCGCGAGCTGCTTTCCGGCCTGGGGCTGGCTCCAGAGCGCTAAGGTTGCATCTATGGCTACGCAACAGACACACGCTTCCGGTGGCGGCGGGGACAACCACGGCGAGGACGTCTCCGCGGAATCTGCCGGCCAGGCCCAGATCAACACCTCCGGCACCGACGACCTGCTCGACGAGATTGACGCGCTGCTGGACTCCAACTCGGAGGAGTTTGTGAAGTCGTTCGTGCAGAAGGGCGGGCAGTAAGCTGGCAACCAGCTACCCGCGCCGCGTGATGGGCGTGGAAACAGAGTTCGGAGTGTCCGCCTACGACGGCTCGCGGCAGGTACTCACGCCCGAGGAGGTGGCGCGCTACCTGTTTCGCCCGGTGGTTGCGCGGCACCGCAGCTCCAACGTCTTCACCGCTAACGCTTCGCGTTTGTATCTGGATGTGGGTTCGCACCCGGAGTACGCGACCGCGGAATGCGACTCGCTGAGCCAGCTTCTGGCCTACGACAAGGCGGGGGAGCGGATCTTCCACCGGTTGTCGCAGCAGTGCGATGAGGCGCTGCGTAACGACGGCTTCGCGGGTTCGACCTACCTGTTCAAAAACAACGTGGATTCGCGCGGGAACTCCTACGGCGCGCACGAGAACTACCTGATCAGTCGCGAGCTCGCGTTGAAATCTTTCGGCCAGCAACTGCTGCCATTCCTGATCACGCGCCAGCTGATCTGCGGCGCGGGAAAGATCGCGGGGGACAAGTTCGTCATCTCCCAGCGCGCGGACCAGGTGTGGGAGGGCGTGTCCTCGGCCACCACGCGCACCCGGCCGATCATCAACACCCGCGACGAGCCGCACGGGGATTCACACCGCTTCCGCCGCATGCACGTCATCGTGGGCGATTCCAACATGTCCGAGCCTACGTTCGCGCTGAAGGTCGGCTCGATGCTGCTGGTCATCGAGATGCTGGAGGCCGGCTTCGACCTGCCGGACATGGAGCTTGCGGACCCGATCGCGCACATCCGTGACATCGCCGCCGACCCCACGGGCGCCACCGAACTCACCCTTGCAGCGGGCGGCACCGTTACCGCGCTCGAGGTGCAGCAGCGCACCCTCGAAGCCGCGAAGCGCTGGCTGAAGCAGCGTCCGGACGAGGGCACGCCGAACGAGGAGATGGCGCGGGTGGTGGACCTGTGGGGCCGCGTGCTCGACGCCATTGCCACGCAGGATTTCTCGGGCGTGGACACGGAGATTGACTGGGTGATCAAGCGCAAGCTGCTCACCCAGTTCAAGGACCGCCTCGGCTGCGGCTGGGACCACCCGAAGCTCGCCCAGATCGACCTGACCTACCACGACATCAACCCCGATCGCGGCTTGTTCTACGTGCTGGAACGCAAGGGGCTGGCAGCGCGCTGGATCGAGGACGCGGCCATTGAGCAGGCGGTGGACAACCCGCCGGCGACGACGCGCGCCGCCATCCGCGGGAAGTTCCTTTCCGCCGTGCGCGAGCGTGGCCTTGCGCATAATGTCGACTGGGTGCACTTGAAGGTCAACCGCCCGGAACCCCGCACGGTGGAGCTGCAGGACCCGTTCGCCACCACGGACGACGCCGCAGCCGACCTGATCAGCTGGGTGCGGGCGCAGGAAACCGAAGAAGGGTAGGTCGCGGTGGCCAACGACAACGACATGGTCGTGCGCCAGGTCGGGCTCACGTTTGCCTTGCTGGCCTCGCCCGCAAAACGCGACGTCAGCTGGGTGCAAAAACACGTGGACGGTTACGGCGGCCGCACCCGCGACGCCGCCACCCACCTCATTGAGCGCGACGTGCGCGAGCTGCGCGACCTCGGCGTGCCCGCGCGCTACCAGGACGGCGAAGTGTGGGTGGTCAAGGACCTCTACGAGTTGCCGGCCGTGGACCTCACCGCCGAGGAGGCCTCCGTGGTGGGCCTCGCCGCGGACCTGAGCAAGCCGGGTTCGCTCGGCGAATTCGCACGCTCCGGCTGGACCAAGCTCGCCGCGTCCGGAGCGACGCGCTCCATGGACGCGCCAGCGCTGATGAACGTGTCCAACGACATCTTCCAGCTGCGCCCCGACACGCTGCGCGCCATCGTGAAGTGCGTGCAGGCCAAGCAGCGCATCTCCTTCGACTTCGTCCGCGCCCCCGGCAAGGACCCGGAGCGCCGCGTCGCCGACCCGTGGGGCGTGGTGTCCTTGAACAACCGCGCCTACTTCGTCGGCTACGACATCGACCGCGACGACGTGCGCGTGTTCCGCCTCAAAAAGATCTCCAAGCTGAAGAAAGTGCGCCACTCGGACGCGTTCCACGAACGTGCGGGCGACCTGCAGGCACTGGTGGAGGAAACGCTTCGCGGCGAGCTTATCGACGCCACCGTTACCGTCACCCACGGCACCGGCGAGGAACTCGCCCAGCGCGGCTCCCGTACCTCCAAAGTCGGCACGGAAGGGGAGGCGGACGGAGGCGACACCGCCGCCGACACCATCACGCTGCGCGGCGTGGACCGCGACTGGGCCGTGCGCACCATCGCCAGCCTCGCCGGAAACGTGCTCGCGGTGGAGCCAGTGGAGGTCCGTGAGGACGTCGTGAAGCTGCTGCGCACCGCGCTGGAAGGGGAGAACTAATGGCTGTGGACTTCAAGCGCCAAGAGCGCGTCGTGCGCCTGCTCAACCTGCTGGCCTATTCCTCGAACCACCCGGGGCTGACCCCGATGGAAATCGCCCGCGACCTGGGCGCAGACCCGATGCAGGTGCGCGACGATTTCGAGCTGCTGTTCCTCTCCGGCGTGGGCACCGGACCGGGCGAGATGATCGACCTGGAATACTCCTGGAAGGGCGTCAACATCAAAGACGACCAGGGGATGACCACGCCGCTGCGCCTGTCGCCCGCGGAAGCCAGCGCGCTGTTGATCCTGCTGGATTCCCTGGAGACCATGCCGGGGCTCGTGGACGGCCGCGCCGTGCGCACCGCCGCCGAGAAGATCCGCGCGGTGACCAAGTCGCAGGCGGTCGGCGACGCGGAACACACCGGGGAGGCGGGTGTCGCCGGCACCGTCGCCGAAGCGCTGGCGACCAAGCGCAAGCTGCGCATCACGTATTTCTCTGCGTCTTCGGACACAGTCACCGAGCGCGAAATTGACCCCGCGAGCCTGTTCCACCAATCCGGGGCGACCTACCTCCACGCCGCGCAGCACGGCGAGATGCGTACGTTCCGCTTGGACAGGATCCAAAGCGCCGAGCTTCTCGACGCCCCCTCGGCCGCCACCGACTTCGACACTGACTTTGACCCAGCGGACCCGTTCGGCATGGCCGATCGAGCACAAGCGAAGTTGCTGATCCACCCGGACGCGACTTGGCTGGCTGACTACTGGGAGATCGAGCTGGACAATGCCCCGGAGCATGCTGGCGCGCCAAGGGAGTGGATCCCCGCCACGATGCGCTACGGCAGCGACGACTGGCTGGTGCGCTTCTGCCTGAGCCAGGCGGACCGGGTGCGCATCGTCGAACCCGCATCTCTCGCGGACGAGGCCACGTCCCGCGTGCAACGCGGGCTCGACGCGTTAGACTAATCTGCGCGTTAGACCGTTTTCGGAAAGGACAACCCATGCCAAATATTGGATGGACCGAGCTCATTATCGTCATCTTCGTCGTGCTGCTGCTGTTCGGCGCAAACAAGTTGCCGGACCTAGCGCGTTCCATGGGTCGCTCCGCACGCATCTTCAAGTCCGAGGTCAAGGAGATGCGCAACGAAGACGGGGCGGAAACCCCGGCGCAGCAGCGTCAAATCGACGCCGCGCCGACGCAGGAGACCCGCAGCGCTGCCCAGGAGGCGGACTTCTGGGAGCGCCCGGAGAACAATCCGCGCTAAGTCCGCCTGATGGCACGCACGAAAACCCCCAAGAGGCCGAAGAGACCGAAGAACCCGACCGGCGAGATGTCGCTGGTGGAGCACCTCCAGGAGCTGCGCCGCCGCGTCATCATTTCGCTCGCTGCCATTGTGGTGGGCACCATCATCGGGTTCATCTGGTACCAAGCCGCCCCGCCGCGCATGATGCCGCTGGGCGAGATCATCCGCGGCCCCTACTGCAACCTGCCGTCCGAGCTCCGGGCGGATTTCACCGGCGACGGCGAGTGCCGCCTGCTGGCCACCAGCCCATTTGAGATGTTCATGCTGCGTCTGAAAGTCGGCGCGCTCGCCGGGCTTGTCCTCGCCTCACCGGTGTGGCTGATGCAGATCTGGAACTTCATCACCCCGGGCCTGCACAAAAACGAGCGCCGCTACACGTTCAGCTTCGTCACCATCGCGGTGGTGCTGTTCGTCTCCGGCGCGCTGCTGGCGTACTTTGTGCTAGATCAGGGTTTGTACGTGCTGATGACCATCGGTAGCGAGTTCCAGGTCGCCGCGCTGACAGGCGGGGAGTACTACAACTTCCTCCTCGCGCTCGTCGTCATCTTCGGCGTCAGCTTCGAGGTGCCACTGATCATCATTATGCTCAACCTGTTGGGTGTGCTGCGTTACGAACATGTCAAAGGCAAACGGCGCGTGATCATCGTGGGCATTTTCATTTTTGCTGCGGTGATGACGCCGGGCCAGGACCCGTTTTCCATGGTGGCGCTGGCTATCTCCATTTGTCTGCTGGTGGAGATGGCCTTCCAGTTCTGTCGCTGGAACGACCGCAAGCAGAAGCGCGAGCGCCCCGACTGGATGGATCTGGACGACGAGGAAGCCTCCGGCCCGATTGAGGCGCCGACGTCCGTCGGTCCCGCCAGCAGCATCGGTGCGGAGCCGATTGCGCACCCGGCGCCGGTGCAGCGCGCGCCGGAGCGCCAGCAGAATTCCTCGCCGCGGGGCTACGCGGGCGGAGCAGATTTCAGGGACGTACTGTAGGGGGCATGCTTTCCCCCGATCCTGGTACATCGTTTCTGCGGGAATTCGCCGAGGCGAAGCCATTTGCTCTCGACGACTTCCAGCTCCAGGCCTGCCAGGCGGTGGAGCAGGACCGCGGCGTGCTGGTGTGCGCGCCCACCGGGTCGGGCAAGACCATCGTCGGCGAGTTCGCTGTCGCGCTCGCTCTTAACCGCGGCACGAAGTGCTTCTACACCACGCCGATCAAGGCGCTGAGCAACCAGAAGTACCACGACCTGGTTGCAGCGCACGGCGAGGACGCGGTGGGCCTGCTCACCGGCGACACCAGCATTAACGGTTCCGCCGAGATCGTGGTGATGACCACCGAGGTCTTACGCAACATGCTGTACGCGGAGTCGCCCCAGCTGGACCGGCTCACGCACGTGGTGATGGACGAGATCCACTACCTGGCGGACCGCGACCGGGGTGCGGTGTGGGAGGAGATCATCCTCAACCTCGACGATTCCGTGAGCCTGATCGGCCTGTCCGCCACCGTGTCCAACTCCGAGGAGTTCGGCGAGTGGCTCGACGCGGTGCGAGGCGACACCGAAGTCATCGTCTCCGAGCACCGGCCGGTGCCGCTGAGCCAGTACATGATGGTCGGCCGCAAGATGTTCCCGCTATTCGAGCCGGGCACCGGCGGGCGGGTCAACCGCAGCCTCGAGCACGCCATCGAGCGCATCGAGGCGGGCTCTTCCGACGAGGGCCGGCGCGACTTCGAGGAGGGTAGAGGCTTTCGCTCGCGCTCCCGCAGCGGGCGTTCGCGCCGCCAGGACAAGGTTCGCCCCGTCGGCCGGCCCGAGGTTGTCTCCGCCCTCCAGGGCCAGGACATGCTGCCGGCGATCGTGTTCATTTTCTCCCGCGCAGGCTGCGACGGCGCGCTGTTCCAATGCCTGCGCTCGCGCAAGGAGCTCACCACGCCCGAGGAGCGCGCCGAGATCGAGCAGATTATCGACGACGGCGTGGACGGCATCCCCGAAGAGGACCTGGAGGTGCTGAACTTCCGCCAAGTGCGCACCGCCTGGATGCGCGGGTTCGCCGCGCACCACGCAGGGCTTTTGCCCGCGTTCAAGCACATCGTGGAGCAGTTGTTCGTACGCGGGCTGGTCAAGGTCGTCTTCGCCACCGAGACCCTGGCGCTGGGCATCAACATGCCGGCGCGCACCGTGGTGCTGGAGAAGATGGTCAAGTTCAACGGCGAGGCTCACGTGGACCTCACCCCGGGCCAGTACACCCAGCTCACCGGCCGCGCAGGACGCCGCGGGATCGACCACATCGGCAACGCCGTGGTGCAGTGGGCGCCCGCGATGGACCCGCACCAGGTGGCCGGGCTCGCGTCCACACGCACCTACCCGCTGATCTCCCAGTTCCAGCCCGGCTACAACATGGCCATCAACATGCTGGCCATGAACGGCTTCGACGATTCGATCCGCCTGATAGAGCAGTCCTTCGCCCAGTTCCAGACGGACCGCTCCGTGGTCGGCGAGGTGCGCGACATCGAGCGGCTGCAGCAGAAGGTGCGCTCGCTGCGCACCAAGCTCGAGCGCGACATCTCCGCGTTCGCTCCGCCTAGCGACGACGCAGCCGCCGAGCTGGTCGAGTACTCGCAACTGCGCCGGGACCTGTCTGAGGAGGAGAAGCAGGCACGGCGCGACCACCTGGACAGCCGCCACACCGAGACGATCAAGATCCTCGGCTCACTGCAGGTGGGCCAGGTCATCGCGCTGCCGAGCAAGCGTAAGCCGGAGCTCGCCGCCGTGGTGCAGCCCGCGGGCAAGCCGCACGACCCGCGCCCCTGGGTGACCACAGAGCGTGGCTGGTCCGGGCGCATCGACGCCGCGGCGTTCAAGAACCCGCCGCTGGTGGTGGGCCGCATCAAGGTGCCGCGCCACATGCAGGACCAGCCGCGTCGTCACGCCCGCAAGGTGGCGAGCCTGTTGCACCGCGGCCGCTTCAACGCACCGAAGCGCCTGCGCGAGCAGTCCCGGGTGCGGCCGAACAAAAAGGTCACCACGCTGCGCGAGGCCATCCGCAACCACCCGGTCCACGACTGGCCGGCGGCGGACCGCGAGCTGCTGGCCCGCACCGCCGAGGAGATCGTGCGCGAGGAGCGCGCTCTGGCCAAGCTGGAACGGCGCGTGGACACCTCCACCGACTCGCTGGGACGCACCTTCGAGCGCATCATCGGCCTGCTCACGGAAATGGACTACGTCGAGCTTCACGACGGCGAACCGCAGGTCACCGACGAAGGCGAGCGCCTATCCCGAATCCACAACGTCTCCGACCTCTTGGTGGCGCAGTGCCTCAAGCGCGGGATTTGGGACGAGCTGGACCCAGCCGAGTTGGCCGGCGTGGCCTCCATGGTCGTGTTTGAGAACCGCCGCGCCACCGGCGGCAGCCCCGAGGCCGCCACCGACGCCATGGCCGACGCAATGAACGAGACGATGCGCATCTACGGCGAGCTGGTCTCCGACGAGCAGCGCCACAACCTGCCCGCAACCCGTCTGCCGGATCCCGGGTTCTGCCTGTCCATCCACCAGTGGACCGCCGGAGCACCTCTCGGTTATGCGCTGGCCGCCGCTGCGGAATCGGGCGCAGAGCTCACCCCCGGCGACTTCGTGCGCTGGTGCCGACAGGTGATCGACTTGCTCGAGCAGATCAAAAAGACCGGCTACTCGGACCAGATCCGGGACAACGCCAACCGGGCAGTGGACGCGATCCGCCGCGGCGTGGTGGCCATCGGCAACTAAAGCCGGCGCAGGGGCTGCATGAGCCCCCGCGGCCACAGCGACACGGTGGCGATGCGCAGGTTGGTGCCCCTCGGATCCAGAATGAGCGACTGGACCCCGATGACCTTGCCGCCGGCCAGCACGGGCCCGCCGGAATCGCCCTTCACCGCCGGCGGGTTGGCGTACACCAGGCCAGCCGGGCGCACTTGGGTCACGCGCTTCCTGGACCAGGACACCGGCAGCGTTCCCAGGTAGACACCCGGCCGGGCTTGGACGCTGCGCGCCTGGCCGCCGAACCCGAGCGTGAGCGTGCGCGAAAGCGGGCGCGGCGACGGCCCGAGCACGAACGGGGTGGCATCCACCCGCTCGGGCAGACGAACAAGCGCCACATCTGTGCCGGCCACGAGGTGGAGGCTGTCGATGGGGAACGCGGAGCCGTCGATACGCACCTGCGCCCCCGTGTGCGGGCGTTCGCGGAAGAAGTGCGCGCACGAGAGAACGATGTCGGGGGCGATGAGCGCGCCCGAGCAGTAGCCGCCGCCGGGTGCGCTCAGGCGGGCGACGGAGCGGTTCAGGGCAGGCAACACGGCAACGATGCTAGCGATCTACCATGGCGCACATGACTGCATTCGACTCTGATGTGTACACCGAACGCCGCAACCAAGCCGTCGAGCTGGTCAAACAGCGCGGTTTGGGCGGGCTGGTCATCGGCACCGGCGCCGAGTTCGCCTACCTCACCGGCTCCTGGACTTCCTCGCACGAGCGGCTCACCGCGCTGGTGATCGCGCCAGGCGGCACCACCGTGGTGGCTCCGGTGACGGACATCCAGTCGCTGGGGCTGGACGGCGCCGCAGATGTCGAGGTGGTCGGCTGGCGCGACGGGGAGAACCCGTACCAGCTGGTGGCGGACGCACTTGGCGACGGCGCGGTAGGCCTGGGCTCGTCGCTGACCGCGGACCACGTCTTCGCGCTGCAGACGCTTCTGCCTGACACCGAGCTGGCGTCAGACGCGGTGGCGGAGCTGTTCATGGTCAAAGACGCCGAAGAGGTCGCCGAGCTGGAGAAGGCCGGCGCAGCCATCGACCGCGTGCACGAGCGCGCCGCCGAACTGCTCAAGCCCGGCCGCACAGAGCGCGAAATCGCGGACGAGCTGCACGCGCTGATCCTTGAAGAACACGCGAACGTGCAGTTCGTCATCGTCGGCTCCGGGCCCAACGGCTCCAACCCGCACCACGATTTCTCCGACCGCGTCCTCGAGGAGGGCGACCCGGTAGTGGTCGATCTTGGCGGCGCGCTGCCGTCCGGCTACCAGTCCGACTGCACCCGCACCCACGTGGTGGGCGACGCGGCCAAGGCGCCGCAGGACTTCCTGGAGGCCTACGCGGTGCTGGAGCGCGCATTCGACGCCGCGTGCCAAGCCGCCAAGCCGGGCATCACCGCCGGCGAGCTCGACGCTGCCGCCCGCGACGTGATCGCAGACGCAGGCTACGGCGAGTACTTCACGCACCGCCTCGGCCACGGCATCGGCCTTTCCGGCCACGAGCAGCCATTCATCATCGCCGACTCCGACGTGGTGCTGCGCGAGGGCATGGCGTTTTCCATCGAGCCCGGCATCTACGTGCCGGGCAAGTGGGGCATGCGCATCGAGGACATCGTGCGCATGACCGCAAGCGGCATCGAGACGCTCAACCACACCCGCCGCACGCTGGGCGGCGACGATGCCTAGCGCCACCGGGGCTCGCTCTTCCGGGCAGGGCGCGGTGCTCCTACTCGGGGCACGCAGCGACATCGGCGGCGAGATCGCCGCACGCGTCTGCCGGGGCCGCGAGGTCGTGCTGGCGGCTCGGGGTAGCGGGGGACTGGAGGACGTCGAGAAGCGTTTGTTCGCCGCGGGTGCCAGGGCAGTGCGCGCGCTCGACTTCGACGCCACCGACTTGGAGTCGCACCGGCGCATCGTCCGCGAGGCAGGCGAGGTGACCACCGCGATCGTGGCGTTCGGCATCCTCGGCGACCAGGAGCTCGCCGAGCGCGACGAGCACGAGGCCGCCCGCATCGCCACGGTGGACTACCTTGCGCAGGTGAGCATGCTCACGGTGCTGGCGGACGAAATGTCGCGCGGCGAGATCTACGCGTTTTCCTCCATCGCGGGGTGGCGGGCGCGCCGCGCGAACTACGTCTACGGCTCCACCAAGGCGGGGCTGGACGCGTTTTGCCAGGGGCTGATGGACCGGCTGCACGGCACCGGGCTCAACCTCATCCTCGCGCGCCCGGGCTTCGTCATCGGTTCGATGACGGAAGGGATGACACCGGCAGTGATGTCGGTGACCCCGGACGTGGTCGCGGACGCGGTGGTGGACGCCGCCGCGCGCGGCAAAAGTGCCACAGTCTGGATCCCGCGGCGCCTGGTTGTCCTCGCCGCGATCATGCGGGTCGTTCCGCGGCCGGTGTGGAGGCACATGCCGAGGTAGCGGTATGGCCAGGTACCCTCGTAGCCATGCCGATTCCTCTTCTCGCATACTTCCTCGTCGAAGCGCTCGCATTCTTCCTGGTGGCCAAGGCCATCGGTGTCGGCTGGGCGCTTTTGGCCATCTTCGTGCTCATGATCGCCGGCGGCGCCGCAGCCAGCTTGGCGCTGCGCAACTCGCTGCTGCAGGCCGCGCACGGCCAATCCAGCGTGGGCAAACTCGCGGGAGATTCCGCACTGCTCATCGGCGGCTGGACGCTCTCCGTCATCCCGGGCTTCGTCACCTCCCTGATCGGCCTGCCGCTGGTGTTCGGGCCGACGCGCGCTGTGATCCGCAAGACCATGACCAAGCGGGCGCGCGCCGCCGTTGAGAACCTCGGCGTTCGCGTGTACGACGCCACCCCGATGGGCCAGTTCCAAACCAGCTACGGCTCCTTCAACCAGCCGGGCGACGCGCAGCCGCAGGAGCCGGTCATCGACGCCGACGAGCTCGAGCAGTGGTACCGCATGGACAGCCCCGAGGACCCGCACAACCCAGGCGGCGGCAAGGGCGGGGCGCGCTAAGTGCCGGCGTTTCTCCGTTTCGGACTCGCAGCCATTTCCGGCTGGCTGGTTTACCTGTCGTACGAACCGATCAGCCACTGGTGGGCCGCGGTGCTCGGCATCGCGCTGCTGTGGCTCACGCTCGTGCCGTGGCCCAGGCGCGCCACCGCGGCGCTGGGCATGGCGGGGGAGGCGCAGGAGCGCCCGTCTGCCCGCTTCGGCGCCCTGCTCGGGTTCACCCACGGCTTGTTCTGCTACCTGTTCCTGCTGCCGTGGGTCGGCGAGTTTGTCGGCGCCATGCCGTACATCGCGCTGGCGATCACGATGGCGCTCTACGCTCTGGCCACCGGCGCCTTCGGCGTGTTGGTGGCGCGCTGGCGCTTCGGCGCGTTCGCGTTCCCGCTGGTCTACCTGGCGGTTGAGTTCGTGCGCTCCTCATGGCCCTTCGGCGGGTTCGCGTGGGTGCGCCTGGCGTGGGGCCAAATCAACGGTCCGCTCGCCGCGCTATCGGCCTGGGGTGGGCCCGCGCTGGTCACCGCCGCCACAGTGTTCGTGGCGGTTGGGTGCATCTCGCTTCTCGACGCCACGTCGCGCCGCCCCGCCGTCGCCGCCATCATCCTGCCGTTGGCCGCCGGGCTGATCGCCAACCTCGGCGTCGGCAAGGACAGCTCCACCGTCGACGAGGCCCGCGTGGGGGCCGTGCAGGGCAACGTGCCGCGCATGGGCCTGGACTTCAACGAGCAACGCCGGGCGGTGCTGAGCAACCACGTCAACGAGACGCTGCGCCTAGCGGAGGAGGCCAAGGAATCCGGAGAAAAGCTGGACATGGTGTTCTGGCCGGAGAACGCCTCCGACGTCAACCCGTTTGCCGACAAAGAAGCCGAGGCGCTGGTGGGCGCGGCGGTGCGTGGCGTCGATACGCCCCTGCTGGTGGGCACGCTCACCCGCGACGACGTCGGCGCCCGCAACACCATGGTGGTCTTCGATCCGGACACTGGGCCGGGGGAGCGCCACGACAAGCGCTTCCTGCAGCCGTTCGGCGAGTACATGCCCATGCGGGACTTCTTCCGCAACTTCTCCGACCTGGTGGACTTGGCGGGCGACTTCAAGCCCGGAAGCGACAACGGCGTGGTGCACATGGGCGGCATCCCAGTAGGCGTGGCCACCTGCTACGAGGTGGCGGAAGACGAGGCGTACCGCATGGCAGTGCGCGACGGCGCGCAGATCTTGTCCACGCCGACGAACAACGCCACCTTCGGTTTCACGGACATGACGTACCAGCAGCTGGCGATGAGCCGGATGCGCGCGATCGAAACCGACAGGGCAGTGGTGGTTGTCGCCACCTCGGGTGTCTCGGCGATCGTGCACCCGGACGGGCACGTGTCCCAACAGACGGAAATCTTCGAGCCCGCGCACTTGATGGAGACGCTTCCGCTGCGCACCGGCACCACACCCGCAGTACGGTTCGGGCAGATTTTGGAGTGGTTGTTGGTCGTCGCCGGGGCGGCACTCATGGTTGCCGCATCCGTGTCCGCGCGCCGCAGCGGGCGGGGGTATGCTCCTACCGGACAACAACAGCGTAAATACGAGGAGAATTAGCGCCGTGGCCAACCAGACTCTGGTGATCATTCCGACCTACAACGAGGTGGAAAACCTCCCGCTTATTGTCGAGCGTGTGCTGGCTACGAAGGATGCCGTGGACATCCTCGTCGTGGACGACAACTCGCCGGACGGCACCGGCGCGAAGGCCGATGAGCTCGCCGCCGCACACGACGAGGTCAACGTGTTGCACCGCACTGGCAAGGACGGCCTGTTGGCCGCCTACCGCGCCGGCTTCAACTGGGGCCTGGAGCGCGACTACCAGGTGCTGGTGCAGATGGACGCCGACGGCTCCCACGCGCCGGAGGAGCTGCACAGGCTTCTCGACGCGCTGGATGACGGCGCGGATCTTGCCATCGGCTCGCGCTACGTCGAGGGCGGGGAAGTGGTCAACTGGCCGAAGAAGCGGTTCCTGCTGTCCAAGTTGGGCAACCAGTACGTCTCGGTCGCCCTCGGCACCGACGTGGCGGACATGACCGCCGGCTACCGCGCCTTCAAGCGCGAGGTGCTGGAGGAGCTGGACCTGGACTCGCTGTCGAAGAAGGGCTACATCTTCCAGGTTGAGATTGCGCACAAGGTGGACAAGCTGGGCTTCGACATCCGCGAGGTGCCGATC
The DNA here is from genome assembly GCF_013978595.1 of Corynebacterium haematomassiliense. GTDB lineage: Bacteria > Actinomycetota > Actinomycetes > Mycobacteriales > Mycobacteriaceae > Corynebacterium > Corynebacterium lehmanniae. Next base: position 520,589 of record NZ_JACDTZ010000001.1, on the reverse strand, counting down.
ACCTTTGAGGACCGCAAGCTCGGCGAGTCCAAGCTGGACGCCAGCTTTGCCACCGCCTCGCTGGCCGAGGTGACCAAGTGGGGCGCCGCGGACAAGGCCACCTTCGTCAAGGACTTCACCTCTGAGACTGTCCGCCAGTTCGTCTACGCCGTGGAGCACTCGAAGCTTGCCGACGTCCGCCGCGCGGCCGCCGACGCTCCAGAGCAGATAATCAACGCGCTCGGCGAGTTCGGTTCCGTGGCCAAGCACGAGATCGACAGCGCCAACTTGGGCAAGGTCCAGTCCAACGCCGCCCGCCGCGTCAACGACGCCATCAACCTGGGCGAGGAGACCGTCCGCCAGGCGCTCCACGCGCTCGGCTTCGACGGCAAGCGCAAGAAGTAGCGGCCGACAATAGGGAAGTGCCCGCCTCCGCGAATTCGTGTCGCGGGGGCGGGCACTTGCGTGAGCCGTCGTAAAGCGAACTAGCTCTCGTTTGCCTGCTGCTGTTCCTTCGCAATGCGGGCGGCGGTGCGACGGCGCTTGCGCAGCTGCTCAAGGCGCTCCTCGAGCAGGACGTCGAGCTCCTCGATGCTGCGGCGTTCACGCAGCATGTCCCAGTGGGTGCGCGGCGGCTTGGCGGGCTTGGATTCCACGCCTTCGCCCTCCATGAGGGTGCCGACCTGGCCGTTCTTGCACATCCACTCCTCGGGGATTTCGGCGTCGTCAGCGAACGGCACCTCGAACACCTCACCGTTGGGGGTGCGGTACTTCGCCATCTGGCGTGGCGCGAGATCGTGGTCGCGGTCCGTTTCGTAGCTGACTGCGCCCATGCGGCTTCCGCGAAGAACTCGATCAGCCATGGCACTCACCATCCTTTTCAACCCGTTTGTTTTCAGTCGCTCCAGTATAACGGTGCAGTTCCGCGAATTGTTCCCGGCTACTTTTGCGTAATCGACAGTTGTAATACACTGCATAATTGTGACGGATAAACTACGTGCTCTTACCAAGAAGCAAGCCGTGTGCGCATGGTGCGGGAAGGAAATCCCCGTCAACCGTGGTCGCGGCAGGAAACGGAAGTACTGCGGGCCGTCGTGCAAGCAGCGTGCGTACGAACAGCGCACGATGCTAGCCGGCACGTCGGTCGACGAGGATGCGGTGATTTTGAACCGCAACAAAGTGGCCGAGATACGCGACCGCTTGTTTGCGCTGCGCTGCGCAGCGGAGGACATCCGCACGGCGGCCGCGGAGGGCGCGAAGCCTGACGATTTGGCCCCGCTTTGTGACGAATTAGTAGAATTAGCCCAGCAACTTGAAAGGCTGAGGTGATTTCCAGGTGGAAAAACGCGCGGCAACCAGCGCAAAGACGCGCACAACTCTAATCGTTGTCGTATCCATTTTCATCGTCGCGGCGGTGCTGGTGGCGATGATTCCGCTGCTGATGACCCTGTTTAAAGGCGGCGGGGTAAAGACAGAGGGGATTGACGCCGACAACGTGTCCGCAGCCTCCACAGAGCTTGACGGCGAATGGACGGTGACCAACCGCCCGGGCGACAACGTCACATCCGCCGGCTTCACCTTTGAAGAGGTACTGCCGGGCGAGCGCCGCAGCACATCGGCGTCCACGCGCGCGGTCACAGGCTTCGCGACGATTGCCGAAGGCACGCTAACCGCCGGCGAGATCACCGTCGACATGCAGCACCTGTCGTCCGACAGCGACAAGCGCGACTCGTCGGTGCGTCGCCGAATCTTCCACACGGACGAGTACCCGGAGGCGACGTTCAAGGTGACGCAGCCGGCGGACGTGTCCGCCGTGCCGGACGACGGCACTGTGGGCACCGTGGCGCTGACCGGCGAGCTGACAATCCACGGCGAGACCAATGAGATCACGCACGAATTCGACGTTGCGCGCTCGGGCGACCGGTTGATCGTCGCCGGCGACATTCCGATCAACCGCCTGGATTACGGCGTGGAGACCCCGGAGCTCGTCGCGGCGAAAATCGCCGAGGAGGGCGAAGTGAACGTGCGGATCAACATGACCAAGTAGATGGGCTTGTTTACGTAACGTTACGCTAAAAGGGGTATATGGAAGGGCGTCAGGCGCAAGGAGCGTGCGGCGCCCTTCTACCGTTTATCCGTATATAACTGTCCGATAATGTACATTATGTCAAGTACGGTTCTGGTGGCTGGACTCCTACCTAGCGACGGCCTCTCCTGTTCCGCCGCGCCAACGTGATCTGAGCCAGATCGATCATCCCCAGCCGCGCCATCGCTTCACGTAACGCGAACTGCCACACCCACAGGCGGCGGAACACGGCGTCGTAGCCGTCTGCCGCCGCGTCGCGCAGCTTGCCGTCGAACGTGATGCGCTGCAGGCGCAACGACGCCGCGAGATGCTCCGGCGCCGACGTCTGCGCCACAACGCGCAGATCCGTCTCGCGGTCGACCGTCTTGCCGATCTCCGCAGCCGTCGTGAAATGCAACCCCGGCCAGATGTACGCCCGCAGAGACTCCAACGCGAGATCCGCCGTCCGGTTGTACGCCTTGGCGCGCACCACGGTTTGCAGACTGGCTCTGCCGCCCTGGCCCAGCAACGCGTCCACAGCGAGCAGATACTGCCGCTGCTGTCGCCGTGGCATCGTCTCCAGCATCTCCATGCTCACAACTGCGTCATAGACCCCGCGGCGCTGCTTTGCCACAGCGTCCGGGCCTTCCGCGATGCGGTCCACAGTGACCGATCCGTCCGTGCCTGCCAGCACGAGCTGCTCGCGCATGGCCGCATACAGGCGGGCGTCGCGCACGACCGCATCTACAGTCGCGCCCCGTTCTGCCGCGGCGAAAGCAACCGCTCCGCCGCCGGACGGATACTCCAACAGGTGCGTACCCGCACCCGCCCCCAAAAGGTCCAAAATAGCTCGTACGCTGCGGGTTTGCGCGTCCTTCAGGTCCGCGCGGTCAGACTCTAACGGGGACCCGAATTCCGTCACGTCGACGAAATGATCCCGAGGTTCACGGCCTCTACCAGCACCTTTGGTGTGCGACTTCACCCGCATGCGCTCAGTGGTGGCTACGCCGGTGGAAAAATGGCCCTGAAATGCGCTCAGCCCGTCTCCGGAAAAATGGGCCACCAAGTCCGGCGGCAGCTCGCCCGGTGTCGCGGGCCGCACCGCGTCCACCCTACGGGTGCGCGGGAGGTAGCCGGTGCGCAGGAGGGCCGTGAGGACGTCGACAAGCTGCTGCGAACCCCCGGTCGACCACTCTCCCGCCATGTAGCCCTCCGCGAGCCCGACCCACCCGCTCGCGGCGATGCGCTGGAACACCTCCGCGCGCTCAACCGTGAGATCCGCGCCGTCGCCCTCGAAGGACAGTCCCGCTTTCGCGCACGCGCGGGCAAAGCCCGCCTCCGCAAGCCTCGTGCGTAATCTGCCTGGCTGCGGCACTGAAGCCACTCCCGGCCAAGCGTCTGCATCGACCGACTGTAGGTGCGCTGGGGTGTTCGCGGGAGTGCTCTCGGACATTCCTCGGATGCTACTGCGCCGGCAGCTCAGATGCGGAGTGCCACGGCGGAGCCTGGCCGCGCGGTTTGCTGGCGGGCGCGTACTATGTATGCCGTTCCGATTAATTACGTCATTGACCCGAGGAGATATCACTCATGGCCTCTCAGGTGTACCGCCCCGAAGGTAGCCGCCACCACGTCGTCATCGTGGGCGCAGGTTTTGGCGGCGTGAACGCGGCAAAGGAGCTCGCAGATGCAGACGTCGACATCACGCTGATCAATAACACCAACCACCACCTCTTCCCGCCGCTGCTGTACCAAGTGGCAACCGGCCTGATGTCCTCCGGTGAGATCACCGGCGACGTGCGCCAGATGTTCAGCAACCAGCAGAACGTCCGCGTCGTGCGCGGCACCGTAGAAACGGTTGACGTGAAGGCGAAGACCGTCACCTCCGTCGAGGGCGGCAAGGAATCGACCTTCTCCTACGACTCGCTCATCGTCGCCGCCGGCGCTGGCCAGTCTTACTTCGGTAACGACCACTTCGCCGAGTTCGCTCCGGGCCTGAAGACGCTGGACCACGCGTTTGAGATCCGCGCCCGCCTCATCGCCGCCTTCGAGCGCGCCGAGCTTGCCGAGACCCCGGAAGAGCGCGACCGCCAGCTGACCTTCGTCATCGTCGGCGCTGGCCCGACCGGTGTGGAGCTGGCTGGCCAGGTGGCAGAGATGGCGCACCGCGCGTTCACCTCCGGCCGCTACTCCTTTAGCACCGAGCAGGCCAAGATTTACCTCCTTGACGGCGCTCCGCAGGTGCTGCCGCCGTTTGGCAAGCGCCTGGGCAAGAAGGCGCAGCGCGAGCTTGAGAAGGCCGGCGTGACCGTCATCCTCAACGCGATGGTGACCAACGTGGATGCAGAGAGCGTGACCTACAAGGACATGAAGTCCGAGCAGGAGACCACCATCAGCACCCCGACCAAGATCTGGTCCGCCGGTGTGGCCGCTTCCCCGCTGGGCAAGCAGGTCGCAGACCAGCTCGGCGTTGAAGCAGACCGCGCGGGCAAGGTCGCGGTCAACGCCGACCTGTCTGTCGGCGACGATCCGAACGTCTTCATCGTCGGCGACATGATGAGCCGCGACCGTCTCCCGGGTGTGGCGCAGGTGGCCATCCAGTCCGGCGCGTACGTCGGCAAGATCATCAAGGAGCAGGTCGAGCACGACGTCGCACCGGAGAGCCGCGACCCGTTCGAGTACTTCGACAAGGGCTCCATGGCCATCATCAACCGCTTCAACGCTGTGGTGAAGATGGGCAAGGTGGAGATCACCGGCTTCATCGGTTGGCTGATGTGGCTGGGCGTGCACCTGTCCTTCCTCACTGGCACCCGCAACCGTCTTGTGGCTGCCACCGAGTGGACCACCAACGCCTTCTCCCGTGCCCGCCACAACCTGGCGGTAACTGAGGGCCAGCTTGAGGTCTCTGAACTGGACAACGAGAAGTAGTCCCTCGCCTTTTTCCGGGCGTGCTGTAGCCGCGCCTCTCCCCCGGCCCCGAACCTGTTTACCCAGGCTCGGGGCCATTTTTCGTCCCGCTTAGAGCGTAACCATTCGAGTGGGAAGAATCACACCTATCGTATTACCTTTATTGTTCTCACGTCCCCTACAATCGTGTGTGAGCGGCCCGCGCTTTGAAAGTACATGGGCATGTTGATTGGGCAAGTGCAGCCGCGAGAGATCCTCATAAGCTTTACCGAAGGACTGTGCAACTGTGACTGTTTCTACAGAGCCGCAAACCGAAAACCGCGCGTGGGAAGGCTTCACGCCGGGACCGTGGATGGAACGCATCGACGTTCGCGATTTCATCCAGCGCAACTACACCCCGTACGACGGGGATGCTTCGTTCCTCGAAGGCGCCACCGAGAAGACGCTGCGCCTGTGGGACTACCTGGACAAGAACTACCTCGCCGTCGAACGCGAGCGCCGCGTCTACGACGTCGACACCGAAACCCCCGCCGACATCGACGCGTTCAAGCCGGGATACATCTCGGATGACGACGATGTCATCGTCGGCCTGCAGACGGACACCCCGACCAAGCGCGCGATGATGCCCAACGGTGGCTGGCGCATGGTCGAGCAGGCCATCAAGGAGGCCGGCAAAGAGGTCAACCCGGACGTGAAGAAGATCTTCACCCAGTACCGCAAGACCCACAACGACGCTGTCTTCGATATCTACACTCCGCGCATCCGCGCAGCCCGTTCCTCCCACATCGTCACCGGTCTTCCGGATGCCTACGGCCGCGGCCGTATCATCGGCGACTACCGCCGAGTGGCGCTCTACGGCGTGGACTTCCTCATCGAGGAAAAGCAGCAGGCCAAGGACGCGTCCGTGGAGAAGGGCTTCTCTGAGCACTGGGCACGCTACCGCGAGGAGCACGCCGAGCAGATCAAGGCGCTGAAGAAGCTGAAGAAGATGGCCGCAGACTACGGCTTCGACATCTCCGGCCCGGCAACCAACGCGAAGGAAGCCGTGCAGTGGACCTACTTCGGCTACCTCGCCTCCGTGAAGAGCCAGGACGGCGCCGCCATGTCCATTGGCCGCCTCTCCCCCTTCCTGGACGCATACTTCGAGCGCGACCTTGCCAACGGCACCCTGACCGAGGTTGAGGCCCAGGAGATCATCGACGCACTGGTGATCAAGCTGCGCATCGTGCGCTTCCTGCGCACCGAGGATTACGACCAGATCTTCTCCGGCGACCCGTACTGGGCAACCTGGTCCGACGCCGGCTTCTCCGAGGACGGCCGCCACCAGGTGACCAAGACCTCGTTCCGCCTGCTGCAGACGCTGCGTAACCTCGGCCCGGCGCCGGAGCCGAACATCACCATCTTCTGGGACCCGGAGCTTCCGGCAGGCTACAAGGAATTCTGCGCCGCAATCTCCATCGAGACTTCGTCTCTGCAGTACGAGTCTGACAAGCAGATCCGCGGCCAGTGGGGCGACGACGCCGCCATCGCCTGCTGCGTGTCCCCGATGAAGGTGGGCAAGCAGATGCAGTTCTTCGGCGCCCGCGTCAACGCGGCGAAGGCTCTGCTCTACGCCATCAACGGCGGCCGCGACGAGGTCAGCGGCAAGCAGGTCACCGACGGCGACCACACCCCGATCCAGGGCGACGGCCCGCTGGACTTCGACGAGGTCTGGCAGAAGTACGAGGAGATGCTCGACTGGGTTGTCGGCACCTACGTCGAAGCGCTGAACATCATCCACTACTGCCACGACCGCTACGCTTACGAGTCCATCGAGATGGCGCTGCACGACTCCGACATCGTCCGCACCATGGGCTGCGGCATTGCCGGCCTGTCTATCGTGGCGGACTCCCTCTCGGCGATTAAGTACGCCAAGGTCACCCCGGTCCGCGACGAGACCGGCCTGATCGTCGACTACGTCACCGAGGGCGAGTTCCCGTTCTACGGCAACGACGATGACCGCGCGGACGACATCGCCGCCACGGTGGTGCACACGGTGATGCAGAAGATCAAGGCGATCCCGCTGTACCGCGACGCCATCCCGACCCAGTCGGTGCTGACCATCACCTCCAACGTGGTCTACGGCAAGGCCACCGGTTCCTTCCCGTCCGGCCACAAGGCCGGCACCCCGTTCGCACCGGGCGCTAACCCGGAAAACGGTGCGGACAACCACGGCATGGTCGCGTCCATGCTCTCCGTGGGCAAGCTCGACTACAACGACGCGCTGGACGGCATCTCGCTGACCAACACGATCACTCCGACGGGCTTGGGCCGCAACAAGGAGGAGCAGGTGACCAACCTGGTCGGTGTCCTGGATGCAGGCTTCATCATGGACAACGCCGACTCGGTCATCAACCCCGCCTAACCAAGACTTCCCCATCCACCTTTTCACTCTGAAGGAGACAACATCATGGCTACCCCTACTTTCGACGAGCGCCTCGCTTCCATGAAGGCTTCCCGTTCCGCTCACCACATGGACTCTGGCCTGTACCACGCAAACATCAACGTGCTGGACGAGTCCACGCTGGAGGACGCAATGGAGCACCCGGAGAACTACCCGAACCTAACCGTTCGCGTCTCCGGCTACGCCGTGAACTTCGTCAAGCTGACGAAGGAGCAGCAGCGCGACGTTATTTCCCGTACCTTCCACAAGGGCGCTTAGTGTATGGCCCAGGACGGAACTAGCGGCGTCGTCACGCTTTCGCCCGAACAGGGCGAGCGCGTGCGCGGCGTCGCTGCCGGTTTAGGCGGACTGTCCACCGACGACCTGGAGATCACCCGCCCCGAGCTGTTCGAGGCCCGCCGCACGGGCGAAATCGGCCTCATCCACTCGTGGGAGCTGGTCACAGCTGTCGACGGCCCCGGCACCCGGATGACCATCTTCTTGTCCGGTTGCCCGCTGCGGTGCAAGTACTGCCACAATCCGGACACGATGGAAATGAAGGAAGGCACGCTCGAGCGTATCGACGATGTCGTGCGTCGCGTGCTGCGCTACAAGCCGGTCTTCAGCGCTTCCGGTGGCGGGCTCACGCTCTCTGGCGGCGAGCCGCTGTTCCAGATCGCGTTCACGCGCCGCCTGCTGAAGGCGGTGCACGACGCGGGCGTGCACACCACGATCGACACGTCCGGCTTTCTTGGTGCGCGACTCACCGACGAGGACCTGGACAATATCGACCTGTTCCTGTTGGACGTGAAGTCCGGCGATTCGGAAACGTACGAGCACGTGACTGCCCGCCAGCTGCAGCCGACGATCGACTTCGGCGACCGGTTGCATGCGAAAGGCAAGCCCGTGTGGATCCGCTTCGTGCTGGTGCCCGGTCTGACGGACAGCGAAGAGAACATCCGGAACGTCGCCGACATTGTCGCGCGTTGGAAGGGCACCGTGGAGCGCGTCGAGGTGCTCCCCTTCCACAACATGGGCGCCGATAAGTGGGAAAAGATCGGGCTGGATTATGAGCTGGCGGACGTCAAGCCCCCCAGCCCGGAGGCTGTCGAGCACGCGCGAGACATCTTCCGCAGCCGCGGGCTGACGGTGTTCTAGCGGCTTTTCGCCCGGGTGGACACCCGGGCGCACCCCCGCTAGACAACCGTCGCGATCAGCGTAGTATTACCTAAGTTGTCGAGCGCGCCAGGGGCGCACTCTCCCGCCGCACGGGGGCCACTGCGCCGCAGCGCCAAGATCCTGCATTGCTACCGGCCCCTCGCACGAGTGAAAGGGGGCTGAAGCAATGCCACCACGTATTCCAATGCCGGGTCAACGACCGAAGAAGGTACAGCCCCCCACGCGCAGCATCCCGGTCCCCCTCGAGCGCCAGATCGATTTCTGCCGCGTCTTCGTGGACGGCAAGCGCCAGCCCGGCAATGTGCGGATGTCGCACGCGCTCGAGGTTGTGGAGCGCTACGAAAACGCCTTCGTGTGGCTGAGCTTGAAAGAGCCGACCACGGAGCAGATGGAGAAGATCGCGGAGGTCTTCGACATCGAGGACCTGGTCGTCGACGACGTCGTGGATGCGCACCAGCGCCCGAAGATCGAGCGACACGACGAGCAACTGTTCATGGTTGTGCGGTCCGTGTCCTACCGCGACGATGAAGAGGTCGCGGACGCCCGCGAAATCATTTCCACCGGCGAGGTGCAGATGATCGTCGGCGAAAAGTTCGCCATCACCATTCGTCACGGTGCTCGCCTGCCGGACCTCACGCCAAAGCTTGAGGACGAAGAAGATCTCGCCGTGCTCGGCCCCACCGCCGTCGCTTGGGCGGTGTCGGACTACCTGGTGGATAACTACCTCAAGGTCGCCGACTTGCTCGAGGACGACGTGGACGAGTTGGAAAATGAGGTGTTCACGCCCCGCCGCACCATCAACATCGACAAGATCTACACCTACAAGCGTGAGATTTTGGAGATGCGGCACGCAATCGATCCGCTCGCTCCTGCCCTGCGTAACGGCCTGACCAGCAACAAGGACTTCATGCGTAAGGTCCTGCGCACCTACTTCCGGGACGTGCAGGACAACTCCACGATCGTCAGCGACCGCCTGTCCGGCTTCGACGAGCGTCTGACGTCGCTGCTCGATGCGTCGGTAGCCAAGATCACCATGCAGCAGAACTCGGACATGCGCACCATCTCCGCTGTCGTCGGCATGGCCGCGGTGCCGACGCTGATCGCGGGCATTTACGGCATGAACTTCGAGCACATGCCGGAGCTTGGGTCGCGCTACGGCTACCCCGCCGCGCTTTTGGTCATGCTTTTGGCCATCTCCGCGATGTGGTGGTGGTTCCGCAAGAACAACTGGCTGTAGCTAGCGGTCCAGCACCATCAGCTTCAGGTTGGTTACGGCGGCCAGCTTGCCGTCGGCTGTCATCTCCACGCGCCACAGGTGCGTGCGCTTGCCGACGTGCACGGGTTCGGCCACCGCGCGAATCGTCTGGCCTAGCCGCACGCTGCCGAGCAGGTCGGTGTAGTTGCTCATGCCTACTGCAGGCTTCGCGCTCGCCGCCACGGCTGCGATGGAGGCAAGCGTCTCCCCGATCACGCAGTACAGTCCGCCGTTGACGATGCCGGTGGGCTGCAGGTGGCGCTGCTCCACCTCCAGCGCCCCATCGAGGCGGTCTTTGGAGCAGTACGTCAGCTTCAACCCCAGCGTCTGGGCGAAATCAAACTCGCCGGAATTGATGTAGGACAGCTCTTCTTCCGTCAGAGGGGCCTCGATGACCTCTCGGTACAGGCGCAGATTCTTCTCCATGTCCATGCCGGCCAATCTTACGGGCGAAAGCGGGCGCACCCCGCGTAGAATCCGGCGTATGACTGCAGAACACAACGGTGACCAGCTCGCTCAAATCGGTGTTGTCGGCATGGCGGTGATGGGCTCCAACCTGGCCCGCAATTTCGCGTCCAAGGGCCACACCGTGGCCATCTACAACCGCTCCCCGGAAAAGACCCGCGCGGTCGTTGAAGAGTTCGGCCACGAGGGCAATTTCATCCCCTCCGAGTCGATCGAGGACTTCGTCGCATCGCTCGAGCGCCCCCGCAAGGCAGTGATCATGGTGCAGGCCGGCGCCGCCACAGATGCAGTGATCAAGCAGCTCGTGGAGGCCATGGACGACGGAGACATCATCATCGACGGTGGCAATTCCCTGTTCACGGACACCATCCGCCGCGAACGTGAAGTCGCTGCAGCTGGCCGCCACTTCGTCGGCGCCGGCATCTCCGGCGGCGAGGAGGGTGCGCTGCGTGGCCCGTCGATCATGCCGGGCGGTCCGGTGGAATCCTGGGAGACTCTCGGGCCGCTGCTGGAGGACATCTCCGCGAAGGTGGACGGCACCCCGTGCGTGACCCACATCGGCCCGGACGGCGCCGGCCACTTTGTCAAGATGGTGCACAACGGCATCGAGTATGCGGACATGCAGGTCATCGGCGAGGCCTACCACCTGCTGCGCTACGCGGCGGGCCTCGAGCCGGCGGAGATCGCGGACATCTTCACGGAGTGGAACAAGGGCGACCTGGACTCCTACCTCATCGAGATCACCGCGGAGGTGCTGCGCCAGGTGGACGCGCGCACCGGCAAACCGTTCATCGACGTCATCGTGGACGCCGCCGGCCAGAAGGGAACCGGCCGCTGGACGGTCAAGGAAGCGCTGGACCTCGGGGTTCCCACCACCGCCATCGGCGAGGCCGTCTTCGCCCGCGCGCTGTCGTCTGCGCTGGCTCAGCGCGAGGCGGCCCAGGAGGTCGGTCTGCCTGCGGGTGAGACGACGACGTTGGAGGCCGAAGGCGTCGATAAGCAGTCGTTCGTTGAGGACGTGCGGCGCGCGTTGTACGCCTCTAAGCTGGTGGCGTACGCGCAGGGCTTTGACGAGATCAACGCCGGCTCCCAGGAACACAACTGGGACATCAAGCCCGGCGATCTCGCGCGCATTTGGCGCGGCGGCTGCATCATCCGCGCGAAGTTCCTCGACCGCATCACGGAGGCCTACGAAAAGGACCCGGAGCTGCCGTCGCTGCTTTTGGACCCGTACTTCAAGGGCGAGCTGGACAAGGGCCTGGTCGATTCCTGGCGCCGCGTGGTTGTCACCGCAACCCAGCTGGGCCTGCCGGTGCCGGTGTTCGCATCCTCGCTGTCCTACTACGACTCGCTGCGCGCGCAGCGCCTGCCGGCTGCGCTGATCCAGGGCCAGCGCGACTTCTTCGGCGCCCACACCTACAAGCGCGTGGACATGGAGGGCACGTTCCACACCACGTGGTCCGGCGAACGCGAGGAACTGAGCTACTAGCTCGGCTTCTCCCCTTTCGTCCGACCGCGTAGACTGCACTGAATGACTACATTCGCCGATCTCGGTTTGCCCCGGGCCATTGTCAACGTCCTGGGCAAGCAAGGCATCACAGAGCCCTTCCCCATCCAGGAAGCGGCGATCCCCGACGCGCTGGCCGGCAAGGACGTGCTGGGCCGCGGCCCGACAGGCTCCGGCAAGACCTTCACGTTCGGCCTGCCCATGCTGGCTCGTCTCGCAGGCGCTCCGAGCACCCCGGGCCACCCGCGCGGCCTTGTTCTGGCGCCGACGCGCGAGCTCGCCTCGCAAATCCGCGAACGCCTCGAGGACCCCGCGGCCGCGCTCGGCCTGCGCGTGCTCGATGTTGTGGGCGGTGTGAACATCAACCACCACATCCGCTCGCTCGCGTCCCCGGTGGACCTGCTGGTGGCCACCCCCGGCCGTGCCGAGGATCTGATCAACCAGAAGAAGCTGTCCTTCGATTCGGTGCAAATTGCTGCCCTGGATGAGGCGGACCAGATGGCGGACATGGGCTTTCTGCCGCAGGTGCGCAAGCTTTTGGACCGCACCCCGAAGGACGGTCAGCGCCTGCTGTTTTCCGCCACCCTCGACGGTGACGTGGAAAAGCTCATCGCCCGCTACATGCACGACCCCGTCACCCACTCCACCGCCCCGGTGCAGGCGGCGGTAGACACGATGGACCACTACCGCCTCATGGTGGGCGGCCGCGAGGAGCGCAACGAGATCGCGCTGCAGATCGCGGCGCGCGAGGGCAAGACCATCATGTTCATGCGCACGAAGCACGGCGTGGACCGCCAGGTGAAAAAGCTGCGCCGCGCCGGCATCCACGCCCAAGGCCTCCACGGCGACAAGGGCCAGGGCGCGCGCACACGAGCGCTGGAGGGCTTCGCCGACGGCTCCACCCCTGTGTTGGTGGCCACGGACATCGCGGCCCGCGGCATCGACGTCGACGACGTCTCCCTGGTCGTGCACGTGGACCCGCCCGCGGAGCACAAGGCGTACCTGCACCGCGCAGGACGCACAGCACGAGCCGGCACGTCCGGAACCGTGGTCACCCTCGTGATGGACGACCAAGCCAAGGAAGTCGCGCAGCTTCTGCGCAAGGCCGGCGTGGACGCGCCCGAGGTCAGGGTGGCTCCGCTTTCGGATTCCTTGGTTACAATCACCGGTGCACGCACACCGGAAGGCACGCCGCTTCCTCCGCCGGGCCAACCCCAGCGGCCGAAGCGGACCGCTGCCTCCGGCAACCGCAAGGCAGACGGCAACCGGAGCCGCAATGCCAGCCGCGGCGGAAGCAACAACCGCAACCGCGCCCGCCGCGCGGACCGAAGTCGAAGGAGTAACGGCCGCTAAGGCACAGACCACCATCCATGGACATACTCTTATCCATCCTCGCCCTACTGGCGTTCGTGCTGCTCACGGCGTCGACCGGGCTTTTCGTCGCGGTCGAATTCGCCATGACGGGCCTGGAACGCTCGACCATCGACGCCCACGTCAAGGAGCGGGGCGACGCCACAGCGCGGGCGATTGCGCGCGACCACGCAAACCTCTCGTTCGTGCTCTCCGGCGCGCAGTTGGGCATCACGGTGACCACCCTTGCCGCCGGTTTCCTCGCAGAGCCGGTGCTGGGCAAATTCTTCACCCCGGTCCTCGAGCTCGTCGGACTGCCTGCAAGCGCGTCCACCACTGTCGCGCTCGTCCTCGCGCTGGTGGTGGCGACGTTTTTGTCCATGGTGTTCGGCGAGTTGGTGCCGAAAAACGTGGCCATCACGGACCCGTTGAACACGGCCCGCACGGTGGTGCCGCCCGTGCACTACTTCAACACGGCGACCAAGCCGTTCATCCTGTTTCTCAACACCGCCGCGAACTGGGTGGTGCGCAAAATGGGCATCGAGCCTGCCGACGAGCTCGCGTCCGCCCGGTCCTCCCAGGAGCTCGGCGCGATGGTGCGAAACTCCGCTGAAGCGGGCGGTCTGGATGCGGCTACTGCCGCCGTGATCGACCGTTCGTTGCGTTTCGGCGAGACGACGGCTGAGGAAGTGATGACGCCGCGCTCAACCATCGATTCACTGGACGCGGACGACACCGTCGCGGATTTGATCACCCTCGCGCGCGAGACTGGCCACTCCCGCTTCCCGGTGCGCCGCGGCGACTTGGACGACACCCTCGGCGTGGTCCACATCAAGGATGCCTTCTCTGTGCCGCACGAGTTCCGCGCCACGACGAAGTTGGCATCCCTGGCGCGCCGGGTGCCGTTCGTGCCGGGCACGCTCGATGGCGACTCGGTGCTCAACCGCGTGCGCTCCGCAGGCTCTCAGGTGGTGCTGGTGGCCGACGAGTACGGCGGCACCCAGGGCCTGGTCACCATCGAGGACCTTGTGGAGGAGATCCTCGGTGAGGTCTACGACGAGTACGACGACCAGGAAAGCGAGAAGGACTTCACCCGCTTTGGCACGTCCTGGGAGGTTGCGGGCCTCGTGCGTCTCGACGAGTTGGAGGAACGCACCGGGTTCGCCGCCGTGGACGGTCCCTACGAAACCCTCGGCGGCCTGATTATGGCCACGCTGGGCCGCATCCCCGAGCTCGGCGACGAGGTCGTGCTGCGCACCGCCTCCGCGGCGAATTTCCAGGAGGAGCTGCAATCCGGCGGCGCTGGCAATTGGCTGGCGCAGGTCTCCGAGATGGACGGCCGCCGCATCGACCGCGCGCTGCTGCGCCCGGTCCCGCCCGAGGAAGCAGGCGAAGTTGGAGAGGCGGTGGACACCAAGTGAGTATCTGGTTGGCAGCACTGCTGATCGTCGCGCTGCTCGGCGCCAACGCGTTCTTCGTGGCCGTCGAATTCGCACTCGTCTCCTCCCGCAAGGACCGCTTGGAGTCGCTCCTTGCGCAGGGCAAAACCAAGGCTGAGGGCGTGCTCTACGCCACCGAACACCTCTCGATCTACCTCGCCGGCGCACAGTTCGGCATCACGGTGGCGTCGCTGATTCTGGGCAAGGTGGCCGAGCCTGCGATCGCCACTTACATCGAGGCGCCGTTTGAGGCCCTGGGCATGCCCGGCGACCTGCTGCACCCCGTAGCGTTCGTGCTCGCCCTGCTCATCATCTCGTTTCTGCACATCTTGTTCGGCGAGATGGTGCCGAAAAACATTGCCATCGCGGGCCCGGAACGCATGGCGATGTGGCTGACCCCCGCGATGACGCTGTGGATGAAGCTCACGCATCCGCTGCTGGAATTCCTCAACTGGGTCGCGCGCAAGACGCTGCTGCTGTTCGGCATCGAGCAGCGCGACGAGCTCGAATCCACCGTGGACCAGGAACAGCTCGCCACCATGATCCAGGAGTCGCGCGAGGAGGGCCTCCTGGACGCCGAAGAGACCGTGCGCCTGGCCAAGGCGCTGCGCCAGGACTCCCGCCAGCTCAAGGAAGCCATGATCCCGCTGGCCCAGGTCACGACGATCCCGTACGACCCTCGCGGCATCCGCCTCTCCGTCATCGAGCAGGCGGTCCAAGACACCGGCTACTCCCGCTTCCCTGTCCGCATCGACGCCAGCTCGCTCGCCGGCTACGTCCATGTCAAGGACATCCTGGACCTGATGGAGTTCCCGCAGGGCGATCCGCGGGTTTCGCTCAAGCGCATCCGCCCGCTGACTACAGTCGATGCCGCCCAGTCCATGGACGACGCGCTCGCGATGCTGCACCGCCGTTCCGCGCACATGGCGGAGGTGCACGACAACGGCAAACTCGTCGGCGTGGTCGCGCTGGAAGACCTCATCGAGGAATACGTGGGCACGGTGTCCGACTGGACCCACGAGGGCGAGTAATGCAGGTGCTCACGCCCGAGGAGTACCTGCCGCGCATCGCAGCTCACGCCGCCCGCGCCGAACGCTGGACCGCGCCAAGGGTGGCGCGCCGGGCACGCGGCCAGTATCACCCGGTGTGGGATTTCCTCTTCGATTACTACCCGCAGCGCCCCGCCCATCTCAAGCGCTGGCACCCGGGCGTCGGCATCGCGCTCGAAGACGCCGCTTCGCTCCCCCACGCCGGCTGGCGCGACTATGTCTGCAACAAGGGCACTGTGCTTCTCGACGTCCAACGGTTCCTCACCCACCGCAGAGGCGACGTGGAGGAGGCGGAGGCCATCCTTCGGTCCGTCGATAAGCGAGAAGCCCACTTCGACTGCTTCGGGATGCACGAGTGGGCGATGGTGTACCGCACCGACAACCCGCGCCACAGCCTGCCGCTGCGCTTAGGGCCTGAGGGCACGAACGCCGTGGTGGAGGCGCACAACGTCAAGTGCACGCATTTCGACGCCTTCCGCTTTTTCACCCCGGCGGCGCGGCCGCTGAACCTCACAGTGCTCACGCGCGAGGGGCAGGCGGACAATGACCAGGCGGGCTGCGTGCACGTGAGCATGGACCTGTACAAGTGGGCGATGAAGCTCGGCCCGCTCGTGCCGGGCGAGCTACTCATGGACTGCTTCGAACTCGCCGCCGACGCCCGCCGGCTGGACATGGAGGCCTCCCCGTACGACTGCCGGAGCCTTGGTTTCGGTGTGGTGGCGGTGGAAACACCGGAGGGCAAGGCGGAGTACGTCGCCCGCCAGCGCGAGCTCAGCCGCCGCGCACAACCGCTGCGGCAGCGGCTTGTCGCGATCATCGACGCCGCATATGACGGCTAGACTCGAAGACGGTTTTCACTCGTTCGATCGATAAAGGCGGCGATTCCGGTGGCGAAGCACGCAAGCGGCAAAAACAACTACAGGCTGTCCGGAGAGCTCATCGCCTTACTGGTGGTGCTGGCCCTGATCGCGGCGGCCGTGATCTGGTGGTTGTCCAGCCGCGGCGACGATGCCGGCAGCACTGAGGCGAAGGCCGAGGAATGCGTCGCGGGCGAGCTCGTGCTGCCTGTCGCGGCCTCCGACAAGGGCGCGGGCCAATCGCTTGTGGACGCCTACGGTGACTCCGCCCCCGTCGTCCGCGACTATTGCGTGAAGCCCCAGCTGGTCGACTCTGTTGCTGACGCCGCGGTCTTCGTCGCCCCGAACACGGCGGTGACCCACCAGTCGCTGGAAAGCGCCGGCCGCACCCCCGCCGTGTCTGATGCGCAGCCCGCGTACAGCGAAGCGGTCGGCGTGGCCGGTAAGGATGAAGTCAAGCTCGAGGACCTGACCGTGGATAAGGTCCGCTTCCCCGTCTCCGAGGAATCGGCCGCCTCCGCCCTGGTGGCCTCGCAGGTGGCAGGCAACGACAACGACGCCGTGCAGGCGCTGACCGATCAGCGCATCGGCAGCGCCGACGAGCTCAACGCAGATGCCGGCGAGTACCTCGCCACCGCCGAGGACGCCGTGCCGGAAGGGCTGAAGTTCACCCCGGTTGGCGCCGACGCCGTCTACGCCGCGTTCCCGCTGAACCAGAACGACAAGGTCGACGAGAACCAGGCCCGCGCGGGCCAGGACTTCGCCCGCTTCGCCTCCGAGCGTTTCGACGGCACCGAAAAGGACCAGCCGGCCGTCTCCGATCTGGTGTGGGCCGCTGCCCTGCCCGCCGGCGGCGAGGCCATCACATCGGACGCGAAGAAGGACGGAGCGCAGGATGGCGCTGACGCTGACAAGGCTGCTGGCGGCGAAAGCGCTGACGCCGCCGGTGCCAATGCCGGCGCCCTGCAGCCCGAAAACACCCTGTTCCTCCTAGACACCTCCGATGCGATGAGCCCGTACCTCCAGCCGGCGAAGGACGCCATCGCAAACGCCGCGCTCGAGCTCGGCGGCAAGGGCAAGCAGGTCGGCCTGTGGAACTACTCCTCCCCGCTGAACCCAGGAGTTGTAGTGGGCTACCGCCAGAACATCAGCGTCTCCCCCGACGCCGATTCCGTCGCCGTGGCGGTGCGACGCTTCCTCACCGGCGGCGTGCCCCAGACCCGCCAGGCCGTCGAGGCAGCCGCAGGCGCCTATGGTGCTGGCGAAGCGAAAACCCGCGTCGTCCTGGTCACCACTGGCACGGCCGATGCTGGCGACGACAAGGCATTCGAAGACGCAGTGCGAGGCGCGGCCGGCGACAAGGTGGAGATCACCGTCGTGCGCGTCGGCGAGGGCGAAGCGGACAAGGCGGTCGAGGCCCTGTCCGCGAAGACCGTGGATGCGAAGCAAGCCGACGGCATCGACGGCGCCGTGAAGCAGGCATCCGGCCTGTAGGCATCCGGTCAGCCCCCCCCTGCGACAGACCCTGGGATCCTAAGCCTGGGATCGGGCGAAAATCGAGCGATCCCAGGCTCTGCCTCCCAGGGTCTGTGCGGCGAGGACATAGAAAAAGGCCCGGGCTGGTGGGAGTGATCCCAGCCCGGGCCTAAACGCTTCATTTAGGAGGTCTTGCGACGGCGGCGGTCCGCCAGCTCGTCGAAGCCGATGACGTTGTCGGCGTCGTCCTCGGTGACGCGCTCCGACGGGAACGCGGAGATGGTGCCGGTCAGCTCCTTCATGATCTGCGGCACGGCGATGCCGAACACGCCCTGGCCGCCGCCGAGGAGGTCGATGATCTCCTCGTTGGAGCGGCACTCGTAGACGGTCACGCCGTCGGAGACGAGGGTGATCTCGGCGATGTCGGACACACCGCGGTCACGCAGCTTGTCCACTGCGAGGCGGATGTTCTGCAGCGAGATACCGGTGTCGAGCAGACCCTTGACGATCTTCAGGACCAGGATGTCCTTGAAGGAGTACAGGCGCTGAGAGCCGGAGCCCTTAGCGCCACGGATGGACGGGCGCACAAGGCCGGTGCGTGCCCAGTAGTCGAGCTGGCGGTAGGTGATGCCGGCGACCTGGCAGGCGATCGGCACGCGGTAGCCGACTTCGTCGGACGGGCCGACGTCGAAAAGCGACTCCTGCACAGCGTCGAACAGGCCGTCCTGGTTTTCCTCGATGATGCTCACGTAATTACTCCCATGAAAGTTAGCTCGAAGCCTAATGACTATTAAAGGGTAAGCATACGTAGCTGGTCAATAGTCACATGCGTAACACGCCGAAACTCTCAAGGATTACTTGAGGGTTTTACCCCTCCTCGGGGTTATCCTCCCCCAAATCCGAGTTGTCGACTCCGAGGCTGCGCATCAACGCTTCGAAGTCCGCGTCGGCCTGGGCGTCGCCGCTGGCGGAGGCGGACTGTTCCGTGAAATCTTCGATCTCGATCTCCGCCTGCAGGTAGCGCTCCGCGTCCTCTTGCGACAAGAACACCGAGGCCTGGGCGGCGACCGTGTCGTCGACAGTCAGCTCCATGTCCAGCTCCTCGGCCAACAACAGCGCGTCGGACGCCCGCAGGTCAATCTCGGTGCCGCCGTAGATGGTCAGGGTGGCCATAAAGGTGCCGTCGACGTAACTGGACAGCTCAAGGCTGTCCGCTCCGTTAGTGGAGGTGCGGATAAGCTCCGCGATCGCGTCGACGGGACGCGGTCGGTTCGGGGCCCACCCGTCTAGGCGCATGGCCAGCTCAGCGCCCTCCATCGGCGGCAGCCACACGGGAATGCACCGGCCGTTCGTGGGGCGCTGCAGCAGGGCGCAGAGGAAATCTTCCGGGCCGACCGGAAACACGCCGATGAGGTTGACGGCCTCCATTAGCTCCCCAGCTGCTTGCGCAGCTCGTTTTTCACCAGCGACGCGTGCAGGGACACGACCAGCGCGGACATCTGCTGGCCGATCTCCTCGGCCTTCTGCTTCGCGGTGACCTTGCCGGACTTCGACACCGGCTCCGCAACCTGGTTGATCATGTCGGCCTGACGGGCCGCCGCGGTGCGCAGCGTCTTCAGGTGGCGGGCGTCGAAGCCGAACTCGGACAGCGACAGTGCGGTGGTGACGGTACGGACGTCGTCGGCGGTAAACAGCCCGGCGGCATCCGGGGTGATCAGGCCGACCTTGATGTACTCCTCCACCGTCGACGGATCCGCCTGGGCCTGCTCGGCCACGTCCGCGTCGGTCAGCTGCGTCGCCGACGGCGCGCGGAAGTTCTCTGGGGAAATCATCGGCTCGGACTCGCCGGCGGTAAGGATCGCGGTGACGTGGCCGGAATCCATCGCCTCGAGCTGCTCGCGGATGACCTTCAGCGGCAGGTAGTTGTCGCGCTGGGTGACCAGGATGTAGCGCAGACGCTCCACATCTTCCTCGGTGAAGCGGCGGTAGCCGGAGGCGGTGCGTTGCGGAGTGATCAGCCCCTCGGACTCGAGGAAGCGGATCTTGGAGACGGTCACGTCCGGGAACTCGGTGCGCAGACGCTCAAGCACCACGCCGATGGACATCGTTTTCGCGGTCTTGGTTGCCTTGGCGGCCTTCGCCGGCTTCGCGGGGGTAGCGGCTGGTGCCGTTTGACGGATTGCGCTCACGTGATCGAACTCTTCTCTAACTAGTTGCCGGCGGTGATGAAGACCAGACGGAATTTACCAATCTGGATTTCGTCGCCGTTGGTCAGCTCCTGGGAGTTGCGCGGCTCGCGGTTGACGTAGGTGCCGTTGAGCGAGCCCACGTCCACGACCTCGTAGCCGCCCTCGTTGCGACGGAACTCTGCGTGACGACGGGACACGGTCACGTCGTCGAGGAAGATGTCGGCCTCCGGGTGGCGGCCCGCAGTGGTGGAATCCTGGTCCAGCAGGAAACGCGCACCCGCGTTCGGGCCGCGCTTGACTACGAGGAGTGCCTCCCCATCCGACAGCTGGTCCGCACCGGCGGCGGAGTCCGCAGACGTCGCAGCTCCGGACTCCATCTCCTTGAGCAGGTCTGCGCGGAATACCGAGGTGGTTTCGACCTGGTTCTGCGGCGTGTTGTCGCTCATGGGTAACTCCTGACTTTCGAGTCGTGGTTGAGATCTCTCGCCATAATAGCGTCCGGCCCGCCGCGAGGGGCGGCTACCGGATAATGCCTAGCGAAAAATGTTGCCGATACCGGAAATGACTGAGTTGCCGGAACCCGCCAGCGGGTTGTCGGACACCATGTACGTCCACGTCGCGCTCGGGCGCTTCCAGCCTGCGTCCGCCAGGTGCGCGCCGTCGGCGTCAATGTCCACGGTGTTGAATGTTTCTACCGCCGCGGCGACCGCCCGGTTGGCCAAGTCCTTGAACTCGCGCACAGCGATGCGGTGGTACTCGTCGATCGGCGTTTCGCGGGCGATGGCGCGCAAGTGGATGGACTCGCGGACATCGTCCATCAGCGCCAGGTGCTCGGACCACTCGGCGTCCAGGTGGAACAGCATGATCTCCCGGGCCGCCTGCTCGAGCACGTCCTGCGGCAGGTGCGAAAGCTCGGCGGCGCGCTGCGGGGAGCGCTCCGACAGTTCGCGCCACGCGGTGTCCGTGTCCAGCAACGCGGCGCGCCGTTCGTCCAGGATGTCTCGGTGGTCCGCCAGCAGCTTGTTGTACTTCCAGGTCTGTGAGTGGATCTCCAGGAGTTGGCCTTCGGTGACGCGCTGGCAGTGCTCGATGAAGCTTTGGGCGCGGTTGCCCGTGATGCGTCCGTCCGGCTCCGGCTGAGCAGAGAACTGCTCCCCGTCGCCGCCGGAGGTGACAATGTCGTCGTCGAGGGAGACGAAGAACACGCTCAGCCCCGGGTCGCCCTGACGGCCGGCGCGGCCGCGCAGCTGGTTGTCTAGGCGCGCGGTGCGGTGGCGGGCTGTGCCGATCACGGCCAGGCCGCCGAGCGAGGCCACCTTGTCGTGGTCGCGTTCATCCGCGCCGCCGAGGCGGATATCCGTGCCGCGGCCCGCCATCTGCGTGGAGACGGTCACGCGTCCCACATCGCCGGCCTCGGCGATGATGCGCGCCTCCTCCGCGTCGTTTTTCGCGTTGAGCACGTTGACCGCGATGCCGCGGGCCTGAAGCGCTTCCGCCAGCGCCTCGGACTCCGCCACGTCGTGTGTGCCCACCAGCACCGGCTGGCCGGTGGAGTTGATGTGCTCGATCTCGTCGACGATCGCCGAGTTCTTCTCCTCCATCGTGGCGTAGATCCGGTCCGCCTCGTCGAAGCGCTGCAGCTCCTTGGCGCGGTCAATCACAGACACGCGGAGGCCGTAGAAGCTGCGCAACTGGTCGGTCGCCTCCACCGCGGTGCCGGTCATGCCGCACACCAGCGGGTAGCGGCGCATGAGCGCCTGCAAAGTGATGGAATCCAGGATGCGCCCGCCTTCGGACACGTCCAGCCCCTCCTTGGACTCCACCGCGGCCTGCAGGCCGTCGGGCCAGCGCTGCAGCTCCGCCACGCGCCCGCGGGAGGCGTCCACAAGCGCGACTTTGCCGTCGTCGACGATGTAGTGCACGTCGCGGATCAGCAAGGCCTTCGCGTGCAGCGCCAAGTTCACACGCACGAGAGTCGTGCCGATGTGCTCGTCCGAGTAGAGCGAGTCGATGCCCAAAAGCCGTTCGATCTTCGCCGCGCCGTCCTCGGTGAGGAAGGCGTTTCGCCCATCGGCGTCGATGGTGTAGTCGGTCTCTTCGTCCAGTTTCGACACGGCTTCGGTGATCTGGCCGGTGGCCTGCTTGGAGCCCTCGGAGCCGGCGAGCACGAGCGGCACGAGGGCCTCGTCGACGAGTACGCTGTCCGCCTCGTCGACCAGCGCGACGTCGGCAGGCGGCTGCACGGTCAGCTCGCGGGAGGTGATCTGGTTGTCGCGCAGGTGGTCGAAGCCGATCTCGGTCACCGGCGCGTAGATGACGTCGCTGCGGTAGGCGCTCACGCGCTCTTCGCGTGTCGACGACTCCGTGACCGCCGCCACCGTCAACCCGAAAAACTCCACGAGCGGGCGCATCCACTCCGCGTCGCGCGCGGCCAAGTAGTTGTTCACCGTGATCAGGTGGACGCGCTTGCCCTGCAACGCGAACCCGGTGGCGGCCATCGCGCCGACGAGCGTTTTGCCCTCGCCGGTGGCCATCTGGATCACGTCGCCCTCCAGCAGGCGCAGCACAGCCTGGTTCTGCACCTCGAACGGCGTCATGCCCAGGGTGCGCTGGGAGGCGACGGACAACCCGGCCAAAAAACGCGGTTTGTCGGCGATGGCACCGTCGCGCACGGTGGAGGCGACTGCGGAGGCGAGCGAAGCATCGTCGAGAAGCGAAAGCTCCCCGATCAGCCCATGCGCGTCCGCGACAACGGCCTTCGACTTCTTATTGTTGCGCTCCGTGGTGGAGCCCATGGCCTTCCAGAACCAGTCAAACTTGCCCATAAGAGGTAAGAATAACGCCAACGTGCCAAACCGTTGGTGCGACGATTAGTCTTGCAGCGAAAGTAACCGTTGCGTTGAACCGCCGAGCCGCAGGAGGACACGGCTACCCATGCTGTCTATGAACGTGAAAGTTCCGTCGTCGAAAGGCCACATGATGGCCGCGACCATCGACCGCCCCGACGGACCCGCGCAGGCCTACGCCATTTTCGCCCACTGCTTCGCCGGCTCCCGCCACACGCCCGGTGCCTCCCGCATTGCCAAGCGGCTGACTGAGCACGGCATTGCCACCCTGCGATTCGACTTCCCAGGCCTGGGCCAGTCCGAGGGCGATTTCAAAGACACCTCGTTTTCCGAGAATGTGGACGACATCGTCGCCGCCGCCCTGTGGCTGGAGGAGAACTACAAGGCCCCGCAGCTGCTCATGGGCCACTCCCTCGGCGGCGCCGCCACGCTAAAGGCCGCCACCCGCCCGGAGCTGAAGAAGATGATCAAGGCGGTGGCCACCGTCGGCGCACCCTTCGACCCGGCGCACTCGGTGCTGCACTACGCCCACGCGATCGGCGAGGCGGATGCGAACGGCTCGGTCGGGGTGGTGCTCGGCGGCCGCGAGCTGACCATCTCGCGCGAGTTCCTCGAGGACCTCGCCGACACCAACCCGGAGGAGTACCTGCCCAAGCTGCGCAAGCCGCTGCTTGTCGTGCACTCGCCTATCGACGTCACCGTCGGCATCGACAACGCCCAGAACATCTTCTCCCTGGCGCGCTACCCCAAGTCCCTGATGGCGCTGGACAAAGCGGACCACCTGCTCACCCGCCAGGGCACCGCGCATCGCGCCGCGGACATCATCGGCTCCTGGGCGCAGCAGTACATCCAGCCGCTGTTCGTCCCGGCGAAGACCACGGACACCAACGCCGTGTCCTACTCCGCGCGCGGCACGAAGTACGGCGACGTGGTGCGCACCTCCGACCGCGCGATCACCACCGACCGTTCCAAGAACACCGGCGGCAAGGGCCAGGGCGTCACCTCCACCGGCCTGTACATGTCCGCGCTCGCCGTCAGCTGCTCGCAGGCGGTGCGCGAGGCCGCCAAGGGCATGCAGCTTGACGACGTCCGCGTGGAAGTCAACCACAACGGCGACGGCACCTTCACCCGCCTGATCACCCTCTACGGCGACCTGACGGACGACGAGGTGGAGACCCTGCGCGCCGCGGGTGCGTCCTCCACCGTGGACGGCTACGTAGCCAAGGGCGAGATTGAAACGGCTGCGGAGACCGCCTCGCTTGAACGCCGACGCCGCCAGAACAAGCTCCACCGCGCGGAGCGCCTGGGCAAGTAATGGCTGAATCCGGGCTGTGGGCGGACGTGCGGGCCGTGTGCCCCTGCGGGCAGGGCCTGCCGTACGAGGCGTGCTGCGGGCGCTACATCAACGGCGCTGCCGCGGCGCCCACCGCTGAGACGCTGATGCGCTCGCGCTACACCGCCTACGTGCGCGGCGCGGGCTCCTACGTGGCATCGACTTGGGCGGATGAGACCCGGCCGGCGGATCTGTCCGTGGATCCCTCCGGCGAGCCGTTTTCCCAGCTCCAGGTGCTGGATACCGCCGGCGGCGGGCCTTTCGACGCCGAGGGCGTAGTCGAGTTCGCCGCCCACCACCCCGGCGGCGTCATGCGGGAACGCTCCCGCTTCGAGCGCCGCGCCGGTCGATGGGTCTACGTCGACGGCGTGGTCCGCTAAACCTAGGATGTCGGCAGTGACTGTCTGGTGACCTGCCGGTTTTTGGGTCCGTATGACAGTGCTGTAATATTTGCGCAGTTACCGATTAGGTAGCGGATCGGGCTGTGGCGCAGTTTGGTAGCGCACCACACTGGGGGTGTGGGGGTCGCAGGTTCAAATCCTGTCAGTCCGACAAAGTTTTCTTCTGGGGGTTCGGGGGTTTCTTTTTTCGCATTCGAGAAGCTGGCTCGTTCGACTAGATTCGATCTTGAAAGAGTTTCAATGGAGGTAAGTCGCTTGTTCGGGTTTGGGATAAAGAAATACAGCGAAGAATGGATTGAATCGCTCTCCGATGAGGATTGGAACGAAGAACGGGAAAAGGTTCGTGTTGACTACGAACGTGAGGATTGGCGCGAACTTCTAGACCGATTCGACGAAGTACACCACAAAAAGCATGACGACGGTAAGCCGTGGAACCCCCAAAACACACTGCGCATGGCTGGCATTTGCCTGACGATGACTGATTGCTGAACTCCCGCAGCCCAATTTGGATCAGCAATCGCGCAATTCTTCGTGAAATCGCGGAAACCTAGGTAGCTACTTTCGGAAAGAATTGGAGTCTCCCGCGTACCCGTGCTACCGCTTAGCCCCATCCATTAACTAATCAAATATGACAGAATATTGACATGGATACGTCAAAAGTGAGTAGCCGTCGGACCCCTCGTGCGGTCGAAGGTGGGCTTATCGAGATCGGCGACGATCTGCAGCGCTGGCGTCGCCTTAATCGCCTTACCATCGAGCAGGCCGCCTACCGCGCCGACGTGAGCGTGTCCACGTTGCGTCGCCTAGAGCAAGGCCACGGCGCGACGCTGGAAAACTTCCTCCGGGTATGCCGTGCGTTTCAACTGCTTGACCGGGTGAGAGACGCGGTTGATCCGATGGAACATGATCGCGGTCGGGCTTTGATTGAGCAGATGATTTAGCCATGGCACCCACGTCTATAGGCATCTGGACGGAGATCGAGGACCGCAAGATCTCCGTCGCAACCTATTTTCCGCATCAGCACGGTGGGACGCTCGAGTACGAAAAGGAGTGGATACAACATCCAGGCGCGTACGCGATCAGCCCCGCGCTTCCCCTTCACAGCGGAAAGCAGCCTCTTTTCTCTGATCGCGGGCACCTGCCCACCGCGCTTTCCGATTCTGCTCCGGATCGCTGGGGGCGGATGCTCATTCAAAAACAGTTTGCGCGGCGGGGTGAACAGCCGACCGAGGTCGACTACCTTCTCGGTGTCGACGATCGCCTTCGCCTAGGAGCGTTGCGCTTCGAAGTGAACGGGGTGACCCAATCGCCGAGCAGCCGGGTGCCCAAACTTGTGAACCTCGCTGACATTGAGCGTGCCTCGCGCGCCGTTGAGGAAGGCGATGATGCAGTGGATGCCTTGAGGCGCATCGCCGTTGCCGGATCCTCTCTGGGCGGAGCCCGTCCGAAAGCGACAGTCATTGATGACGGAGGCAAGCTGATGATGGCGAAATTCTCGTCATCCGCGGACACTATCGACGCGGTTGCCTGGGAAAAGGTTTGTTTGGATATCGCAGAACTTGCGGGCATCAACACACCGAGTTCAAGACTCTTGGAGATTAATGGGCGGTCCGTATTGCTTCTGGAAAGGTTCGACCGGGCCTACGGCGAGGATGGAAGCGAAGCCCGTATCCCCTACATGTCCGCAATGACGCTGCTCAATCGCACGGACGGCGACCGTGCATCCATGGTCGAGATCGCTGAGGAGCTTCGGCTGCTGAGCATCAATGGCGATTCCGCGGCCGAGCTTTTCAGCAGGGCAGCGATCAACCTGCTGGTGGGCAATACCGATAACCATCTGCGAAACCACGGATTCATTCGCGTAGGTGGTGCGTGGCAGCTCTCACCTGTTTTCGATATCACGCCCGCCACCACCAAAACCAATTTTGCCACCTCAGTGGACGTTGTCGGCGACGATTCGGTAGACACGCTCATTGGCGCCGCGGGCTGGTTTGGTCTCAATGACGCTCAAGCCATCGAGCGACTCAGCCGCGCAGTCGACGCAGTGAAGCAATGGAAAGAGCTCGCACGCAGAAACCAAATCGCCGTCGCCGAGGACAAACAGGTTGCGCCTGGTTTTGACGGAGAGCATCTGCAGCGAGCTCAACAGCTTATCCGCGAGCGCCGCGCTTAGGACACGATCTTGCCGTTCGCGTCGTAGGTGTAGAAGCCCTGCCCAGCTTCCAGGCCGGTCCTACCTTCTGCGACCATCGGCTTCAGCGTCGTCTCAACGAAGTCCTTCTGCCACTGCGGGGCGTTGTCGTTGGACTCGATCACGGCGACCAAGGTGCGCACGCCGACGAGGTCCATGATCTCAATCGGCCCGCGCGGGGACCCGGTGGAGTTGCACCAGTCGCGGTCGATGTCGACGGGGTCAGCGATGTCGTGGTGCAGCAGGTACATGCCGGCACTGAGCAGCGGCACCAGCAGGGTGTTCAGCACGTAGCCGGGCTGCTCGCGCTTGAGCGGGACCGGCACCATGTTGATCTGCTCCGCAAACTCCACAAGCTGGTCCACATACTTCGGGTCAGTGCCCTCGTGCGGCATGATCTCGGCGGTGTTCTGGATCCAGATGTGGTTGGCAAAGTGCAACGCCAAGAAACGCTCCGGCGCGCCCGTCGCGTCTGCGAACTTGCTCGGCATCAGCGTGGAGGTGTTGGTGGCAAACACCGCGGTATCCGGGGCGTACTCCCCCACCTCAGCCCAGACCTTGCGCTTCAGCTCGAGGTTCTCCGGGATCGCCTCGATAACTAGGTCCGCGTTCGCTACCGCTTCCTTCAGATCTGAGGTCTGCGTCACGTTCGCGTGCGCTGCCGCGATGGTTTCGTCGTTAGCGGACTCGAGCTCCGCCTTCATCTGTTCGCCGATAGCGTCGAAACGCTTCTTGCCGGCCGCGAGGGCCTCCTCGTTGATGTCGTAGGACACAACCTTCTTACCCGCGAACGCGGAGCAAAAAGCGATCTGCGCGCCCAGGACACCTGCACCAAGTACTGTTACGTTATTGAATGTCATACTCGTCACATTACGCCTCATTGCGTGACTTTGACGACGATTTCACTGTGAACTTTTACGTGAGCGAGTCTCGCTCCACCGGCACCAAACCGGTCGCCGCCCGCCGGCCCAGCTCCACGTAGTACGCCGCGTGGCGCAACCTGGCCTCGAAGGTGTCCGGCTCGAGCGTGCGCTTCACTTTGGCGGGCACGCCGGCCGCCAGAGAGAACTCCGGCAGCTCTTGGCCTTCGAGCACCACTGCCCCGCCGCCGACGATGCTGCCTTTGCCCACGCGCGAGCGCGACAGCACGGTCGCGCTCATGCCGATCAGGCAGCCGGGCTCGATGTGGCAGCCGTGCACCATGGCCAGGTGGCCGATGGTGACGTCGTCTTCCAGCACGGTCTCCCCGTCCGTGTCCACGTGCAGCACGGAGCCGTCCTGGACGTTGACGCGGTTGCCGATTCGGATCGCGCCCACGTCGCCGCGGATGACCACGCCGGGCCAGATGTTCGCGTCTTCGCCGATGGTCACGTTGCCGATAATGGTGGCCTCGTCGGAGATAAACGCCGAGGGGTGGATCTGCGGGGTTGCGCCTTCAAAGCTGTAGATCATGGCCACCATTGTGCCTTCGCTGCTACTCGACGGCACGCGGCGCTCAGCACACCATCCGCAGGGTGCCCGGCATCACGTCGAAGGTCACGGCACTGACCGCGCCGGCGGCGTCGCCGTCGAGCTCAAGCTGCTCGGGCTCGGCGAACTCCAGGGTGATACGGCGTCCCTCGAGGTACTCCATGCTCGGCGGCAGGGACGCCGGCGGGCGCGGCTGCACCTCGCTCGGCAGCAGCGCGTTAATGCCGCCGCGCACGGTGTCCAGCGCGAGTTTGCCGCCGATGCCCGCCCAGTCGGTGACGTCCTCGGCGCGCAGCACCACGGCGTCGAGTACCCCGTCGTCAGGCTGCGCGTCCGGCAACAGCGGGATCCCGCCCACCAGGTCGCTGCAGTTGCCGACGATGCAGGTGTGCAACGAGGTGGCTACCGATGGGTCGCTATCAAGCGTGATGTCCACGTCCACGCTGTTGCCGCCGCCGAGCGATTGGAACACGGCCGGCACGTACGCGAGCGGCCCGACGGCGGCCTTGAGGCTCTCGCGGGTGCGGTGGATCATGCCCGCATCCACGCCGACGCCGGCCATGACCGCGAAGCCGGAGTGCTCGGTGCGGCCATCCGGGTAGACCATTTCGGCGCGGCAGAGGTCGATGAGCCGGTCAGTGCCGGAAAACGCCCGGTGCACCGCCGCCTCTAGCAGAAGCGGCACGCCGAGGTTGCGCGCGAGCATGTTGCCGGTGCCCGCCGGCACAATCGCCATCGGTGTCTTCGAACCTGACACAGCTAGCGCGACCATGCGCACCGTGCCGTCGCCGCCGGCAGCGATGATCAAGTCCGCACCCTGCTCGAGCGCGCGGACAGCCTGGGAAAACCCGGGTCCCTCGGTGGTCGTTGCCGCCCACTCGATGTCCGCGCCCTCCCAGGCGTAGCGTTCTACCGCCCGGCGCAGCCGTTCGAGGTGGACTTTCACGGGGTTGTACACCACCGTCACCCGGGGCTTAGACGCGTCACTCACGCGCCTTATGGTAGCGGTGACGGCGCTCGACCGCGGCGCACCGCGCGGCTAGGACATGCCGACGCCGAAGAATTCCAGCAGCGTGCGGGTGGCAAACCCCTTGGACACCAGGCCTGTGTTGTCGGAGGTGCCGCCGGGCCATACGTGCGGCCCACCCTCGATGCGGTAGTGCGACAGCGCGGCGTCGCAGTCGTCCCAGCTCAGCATTGTCACCGTGTGCGACATCTCGACGTCTTCCCTGCGCACCGCGCAGTGGTTGCGCACCGCGGCCTCCTCGAGCATCTCCGGTGTGGAGTTGTACACCGTCTCGTGGCGTTCGCCGCCGTCGTAGGAGATGACCGGGTCGGCCGTG
Organism: Corynebacterium haematomassiliense; assembly: GCF_013978595.1. Taxonomy (GTDB): domain Bacteria; phylum Actinomycetota; class Actinomycetes; order Mycobacteriales; family Mycobacteriaceae; genus Corynebacterium; species Corynebacterium lehmanniae. Next base: position 490,869 of record NZ_JACDTZ010000001.1, on the reverse strand, counting down.
CCGTGAAAGTCGACGTGCTTCATCGGGATGCTCGAGCACCCTTCTGCGACGCGCTGGTAAAACGCGCCCGCCACCGTGGCGATGCCGCTGAACGCCTGCGGGCGTTGGCAACCCACAAAGGCCGCAAACCCGCCGCCGTTGGAGAACCCGGCGGCGAAAATCCGGGTGCGGTCGATGGAGTACTCGCCCTCGAGCTGTGAGAGCACGTCGTCCACGAACGCGAGGTCCTGCTCCCCGGTTGTCTCCGCGTACGGGGCGGGCGCCCACGCTTCGCCGACGCCGTCCATGAACGCCACTACGGCGTCCGCTTTGTCCAGCTGGGAGTGCTGCATGATCCGGTCCGCGTCCTCCTTATAGCCGTGGAACACTAGGATCAGCGGCAGCCGTTCGCGCTGCTTCGCGCCCCGCGGCACCGAAAGGATGTAGTCGCGCTTCAGCCCGGCCGAGGTCGTCTGCCTGCGTTCAATTGCTGGATCCGTCCACGGCTCCACCTCCCGGACAATGTCCTCGGGCGCATCCGGCTGCGTGGTGATCGCAGTGCGCAGCCGCGCCGCGTCACCCGCGCATCCTGCGACGGTGAAGCAGGTTACGGCTAAGCCAATGGCGGCCGCGGCGCGGATCACTGGGCGGTAAAACACGCAAGGTAGATTAGACCATCGTGCACGCGAGCGGAACACAGCCAGGACCCAGCAGGAAAGCGGGACCGAGGTTCAGAAACTCCGCGCACCGCAGCGGCGCGGCCGAGGCGTTCACCCGCGACGCAACCCGCTACGACGCCGCACGCCCCACCTACCCAGCCGCACTCGGAGAGCTCGTCGGCCCCGGCACCGTCTGCGACGTCGGTGCAGGTACCGGCAAGTTCACACAATTGCTTTGCGACGATTCACGATCCGTGTTCGCCTGCGACCCCAGCGACGACATGACCCGGGTCTTCCACACGGTGCTGCCCGCGGTACCCGTGTGGCGCGCCACCGCCGAAGCGACCGGACTCGCAGACGACTCCGTCGACGCGCTGACGTGCGCGCAAACCTGGCACTGGGTGGATGTGCACGCCGCAAGCCGAGAGGCGGACCGCGTGATCCGTCCCGGCGGCCGCCTCGTACTGTGCTGGAACACGCTAGCCGTGCGCCACCCCTGGGTATTGCGGCTCAGCCGCATCATGCACTCCGGCGACGTGCAGCGCGAGGGCTTCTACCCGGAGGTCGCCTCCCCCTGGCAGCTGGAAAACGAGCTGCGCCAGGAATGGTTGCACCCCATCGCCGTGGAAGACTGCTTCGAGCTCATGGCCACCCGCTCCTACTGGTTGAAAGCGAACCAGCGCACCCGCGCAAAGATGGAGGCTAACCTGACCTGGTACCTCTACGAGCGCCTCGGCTTCGACCGCGGCGACACCATCCCGCTGCCGTATCGCACCGACGCGTTCGTCTACCAGCGCGCCTAGCCGGCGCGGCTGTACTCGACCCCGAAGAATTCCAGGATCGCTTCAGTGGCGTCCACACCGCGCCGGGCAGCCCACGGGCCGGTGGGCCATTCGTGGCCCATGCCCTCCACCGCAATTAACTCGGCGCGGGCGCGGCCGCCGTTGCGCCGCTCAAACGCCGCCACCACCTCCGGTGCGCCATAAGTGGTGTCGTCTTCTGCTCCGCTGTACGGGGAGCGCTGCTCGCCGGCAAACGGCACCACGTCGTCGAATGTGCCGTGGATGTTCAGGTAATCCACCGGTCGTCGGGCGGCGGCGATCTCGTCCGGTGTTGCGCGCACCGCGGCGGCCACGGTGGCCACCCCTGCGAGCTCGAGGCCGGTCAGACTCAGGTGCACTGCCAGCCCACCGCCATTGGAAAAGCCGACCAGGTAGGTGTTGGTGGTGGCGAAGGTGGACCGGAGGTCGTCGAGAAGCGCACGCACAAACGCTTGATCCTCGTCGAAGGTGGTCCGCGCATACGGTGCGGGCGACCAGGCGAGGCCCGCACCCGTGGGTGCTGCGACGATGGCGCGCGCCCGGTGCAAGCCCGTGCCGGCGAGGAAATCGCGGCCGTTGTCGCCTTTACCGTGCAGCGCGACGATCACCGGCAGCGCGCCGGTGTGACCCGCGGGAACGCAGACGTGGTAGCTGCGCTCAACGCCGTCGACTTCCACCGTGCGCTGCCGCATAGGCCCTAGGCCTTCTTCCCGCGGCGCTCGCGCACGCGCACCGCGATGCGCACCGGGGTGCCGTGGTAGCCGAACTGCTCACGGAACTTTCGCTCTAGGTAGCGGCGGTAACCGGCGTCCAAGAACCCGGTGGTGAACAGCACGATTGTCGGCGGGCGGGTGCTGGCCATGGTGGCGAACAGTAGCTTGGGCAGGCGGTTGTTCTTCATCGGCGGCGGGTTCGCCGCGATCGCGTCGCGCAGCCCGTTGTTCAGCTGGCCGGTGGAGATGCGCTTGTCCCCGTTTTCCAGCGCCTCCTTCATCGCCGGCTCCCGGCGGTGCAGGCCGCGGCCGGTGTCGGCGGAGATGTTCAGCTTGGTCACCCACTTGAGCTGGCCCATCGTCTCGTCGAACTCGCGGTCGAAGTCGTAGCGGCGGTCCTCGTCCATGAGGTCCCACTTGTTAAAGCAGATGACCATGGCCTTGCCGGCCTCCAGCACCATGGAGATCACGCGCTGGTCCTGCTCGGAGATTTCCTCCGAGGCGTCGATGAGCACGACGCACACCTCGGCGGCCTCGATGGTGCCGCGGGTGCGAAGCGACGCGTAGTACTCGTGGCCTTGGGCGTTTTTCACCTTCTTGCGCAGGCCGGCGGTGTCGATGAAGGTCCACAAGTCCTCGTCCAGCTGCACGAGCTCGTCCACCGGGTCCACGGTGGTGCCGGCCACGTTGTCTACCACGGAGCGGTCGGACCTGGTCAGCTTGTTCAGCAGGCTGGACTTGCCCACGTTCGGCCGGCCCACCAGCGCCACGCGGCGCGGGCCGCCGGTAATGGATTCCTTCACGCGCGGCTCGTCCGGGAACAGGCGCAGGATCTCGTCGAGCACATCTGCGCCGCCGCGGCCGTGCAGCGCGGAGACCGGCCACGGGTCGCCCAAGCCGAGCGAGTAAAACTCGGCCACGTCGCCCCACTGGCTGTCGGACTCGAACTTGTTTGCCACCAGGATCACCGGCACTTCGGAGCGCTGCAGGTTGCGGGCCATCACCGCGTCCGTTTCAGTGATGGCGGTTTTCGAGTCCACCACCATGACGATGACGTCGGAGGTGGCCATCGCGGCCTCCGCCTGGCGGGCAATCGCGGCGTGGATGCCCTTCGCGTCCGGGTCCCAGCCGCCGGTGTCCTGCACCCAGAAGCGGCGCCCGCCCCAGTCGGTGATGTAGCTGACGCGGTCGCGTGTGACACCCGGGTGGTCCTCCACCACAGCCTCGCGGCGGCCGATGAAGCGGTTCACCAGCGAGGACTTGCCCACGTTCGGGCGGCCAACGATGGAGACCGTCGGCAGCGCTTCGGTGACCACGTCGGGCTGAGCGATGCCGTACTCGGCCTCGAGCTCTGCCCACTCATCCTCGGTCAGCTCGTCGTCGGAGTCGTAGCCCTCGCCAAAGTCCGCTTCGCCGAACTCGGACTCGTCAATGCCGGCGTCCTCGAAGCCCTGCAGGTCCTCTTCAGCGTTGAAGTCCTTGTTCTCGTAGTACTCGGCGCTGTCGGCGCCAACCACGTACGCATCCATGTCCGTGTAGCCGGAACGGTCGATGCCGGGCTGGATGAACTGGGTTTCCGGCTCGAGGTGCTCGCCGTTGGAGTTGCTGTTGCACTCGCTCATCGTGCGCTCCTCTCCACGACCTCAGTCAGTGCCGCCAGAACCTCGTCCGGCGTCATCTCGGAGGTGTCCACCAGCACCGCGTCATCGGCGGGCTTGAGCGGGCTGGTCGCGCGGGAGGAATCAGCCTGGTCGCGGCGCTGCACGTCCGCAAGCACCGCGTCATAGTCCGCCTCGCGCCCCGCCGCGATGTCCTGGTCGTAACGGCGCTTCGCGCGCACCTCGGCGCTCGCGGTCATGAACACCTTCGCGGGAGCGTCCGGCAGCACGACCGTGCCGATGTCGCGGCCTTCCACGATCGCGCGGCCAGCCTCGCGGGCCAGTTTGCGCTGCAGCTCCACCAGGTTCACGCGCACCTCGGGGATGGCGGAGACGGCTGAGACGTGCTTGGTCACCTCGGCGCCGCGGATTTCTCCCTTGACGTCCTCGCCGGCAAACAGCACCTCGGTGGAATCCGGGTCGTCGGAGACCTGCAGCGGCAGGTCCGCGGTCGCCTCAATCACCTTCGCCGTGTCCGCCGGGTCCACGCCCGCGCGCAGCACAGCCAGGGTGGCCACGCGGTACATCGCGCCGGTGTCCACGTATTTCGCGTCCAGGCGCTTCGCCAGCGCGCGGCACATGGTGGATTTGCCGGTGCCCGAAGGCCCGTCCACAGCCACGATGAGCCCGCCGTTTGCCGTGTTGGACAGTGTGTCAGCCATTTACATCCCCACCGCCTTGTACAGCGACGCCAGCTCGGAGGAGTTCAGCGCGCGCATGGAGCCCGGCTTCATGTCGCCGAGCTGCACCGTGTGGAACTTCGTGCGCACCAGGCGCTGCACCGGGTATCCGGCCTGCTTCAGCATGCGGCGGACGATGTGTTTGCGCCCTTCGTGCAGCTCCACGCGGATGATGGACTGGCCGTTATGCACGTCCACCACCTGCGCGTAATCCACCTTCGCGGGGCCGTCGTCAAGCTCGATGCCCTCTTTGAGCTGCTTGACCACCGCGTTGTTCGCCTCGCCGAGCACCGTGGCCAAGTAGGTCTTGGCCACCTCGTACTTCGGGTGGGTCAGGCGGTTGGCCATTTCGCCGTCGTTGGTGAGCAGCAGCAAGCCTTCTGTGTCCGCATCCAGGCGGCCGACGTGGAACAGGCGCTGGCCAGACGCGGTGCGCTCGGCCAGGTAAGAGCCCACGGAGACGCGGTCCATCTCGTCTTTCATGGTCGAGTGCACGCCGCGCGGTTTGTTGAACACGAAGTACTCGTGATCTTCATTGACGTTGATGCGGGCGCCGTCGACGCGGATGATGTCCACGTTCGGGTTCACGCGCATCCCCTGGCGCGTCACGATTTCACCGTTGACCTCGACGCGGCCTTGCTCGATCATCGCCTCCGCGTGACGACGGGAAGCGACGCCCGCCTGCGCGAGCACCTTTTGCAGGCGGACACCCTCGGCCGCCACTTTCGCTGCGGCCGGGTCTTCGTCCCACCAGTTATCATCCAGCGGGTTCGGTTGGTTCTTCGCGGCGTTCTGGCGCCTCTTGTCTAGGCGAACATGCTGTTTCTTAGCCGGCTTGGCGTAGGAGATGTAGAACGTATCGTCCTTCCCACGCTTTTCCGGTGTGCCATCTCGGCGAGCGGGTGGTGTCATGCCCCGGGAGTTTACCAGGCATCCTCGATGGAATCGATGTCCGGAAGCAGCGGCGCAAGCTCCGGTAGCCGCTCGAGAGAATCGATGCCGAGTAGCTCCAAGAACAACTCGGTGGTGACGTAGCGGTGCGCGCCGTGATCCGGGACTTCTTCCCCGGCCTCCCCCGGGTCCACCTCCGCGATGAGACCGCGAAGCGCGAGCGTGCGCATCACGCCGTCCACGTTGACCCCGCGCACGCCAGCGACCTGCGCGCGGGTGACCGGCTGGCGGTAGGCCACCACCGCAAGGGTTTCCATCGCCGCGCGCGACAACTTCTTTTGCGTGCCGTCCAGCAGGAAAGCCTCCACCGCGTCGGCGTTGTCGGTGCGGGTGTAGAAACGCCAGCCCTCCGCCGTCTCACGCAGGTCGATGCCGGAGCCGCGCTCATCCAGCTCGCGGGCAAACTCGCGCAACTGGTCGGACACCTCTTCGTCGGTGGCGCCGAGCGCACTTGCCAGCTCCTCCACCGCGACGGGTGCGTCGATGACCAGCAGCACCGACTCGATGCGTGAACGCAGCTGGGAAACCATGGGCAAGCTATCCATGCTTCGGCAGTGTATCGGTCGCCGTCTCCCCGCTGTGTGCCTACGTCCAGTTCGAGGCCGCGACCACGGCCGGGTCCACGTCAAGCCCGGTCCAGGACACGTCCAGGCGCCCGAGCGCTTCGGGTTGCTCCGCTTCCACGGCTTTGGCTTTGTACAGCTCCAACAGCGCCAGGAAGCGGCCCACCACCTCCATGGAGCGGGTGCAGTCCCGTGTAAGCGCCGCGAACGTGAGCCACGAGCCGCTGCCAGCGAGTTTCAGCGTCTCCAAGATCTTGCCGGCCTGCTCCGGCACGGACACCGCCTGCGCGTGCAGGTGGTCGGTGCGCACCTCCTCCGGAGGGCGGGGGCGAAACACGCTGGCCGCCAGTTCGGCAAAACTTGCCGGGGTGTGCCCCAGGTCTACCGGGGGCAGCAGGTCCACAAACCGCGGTTCCATGGACACTGCGCGCGGGTAGCGCCGCAGCGCGTGTTTCTGCCACTCCGCGAACTGGTCGGCCACGCGTTGGTAGGCGCGGTATTGCAGCAGGCGTGCGAACAGCAGGTCGCGCGCCTCCAGCAGCTCCAGGTCCTCAATGTTTTCGCCGTCGTTGCCCGGCAGCAGCCGCGCGGTCTTCAAGTCCAGCAGGGTGGCCGCCACGACGAGGAACTCGGTGACCTCATCCAACGCTTCTGTCTCTCCGAGCGCGCGCGTGTAGGCTATGAACTCGTCGGTCACCTCGGCCAGCGCCACCTCTGTCACGTCCAGTTTCTTTGACTGGATCAGGGTGAGCAGCAGGTCGAACGGCCCCTCGAAGTTCTGCAGAGCCAGGGTGAACCCGGTGATCTCCGGCTGGGGGTACTGCTCGGGCGCGGCCGCTGCCACTAGCTGGTGCGCTCCAGCACCTCGAGCGCCAGGTTGCGGTACTGGTCCGCGCCCTGGGAATTCGGCGCCCAGGTAATGATCGGCTCGCCGGCCACAGACGTCTCTGGGAAACGGACCGTGCGGGTGATCACGGTGTCGAAGACACGCTCACCGAAGACCTCCACCACCCGGTCCATCACCTCGCGGGCGTGGGTGGTGCGGCGGTCAAACATGGTCACCAGGATGCCCACGATGTCCAGGTCGAAGTTGATACGGTCGCGCACCTTCTCCACTGTGTCCGTGAGCAGCGCCAGGCCGCGCAGGGAGAAGTACTCGCACTCCATCGGGATGATCACGCCGTGCGAGCACGCCAGCGCGTTGACGGTGAGCAGGCCGAGGGAGGGCCCGCAGTCGAGGATGATGAAGTCGTACTCGTTGCGCACCGGGCGCAACGCGCGCGCCAGGGTGTGCTCGCGGCCGACCTCATTGACCAGCTGGATCTCCGCCGCCGACAGGTCGATGTTGGCGGGGACCACGTCCAAGCCGGAGACATTGGTCGTGTTGATCGCGGCGTGGATGCTGGCGGTGTTGTCGAACAGCAGGTCGTAAACCGTGACCTGGTCCTCCTCGTAGGACACGCCCAGGCCAGCGGAAAGCGCGCCCTGCGGGTCCAGGTCCACCAGCAGGACCTTGCGGCCCTGCTCGGCCAGGCACGCGCCGAGGTTGATCGTGGAGGTAGTTTTGCCCACCCCGCCCTTCTGGTTAACCATGGAGATCACCGTTGCGGGACCGTGCTTGTCCAGCTCCTTCGGCTTGGCGAACTCACGCCACGGCCGCCCGGTCAGAAACGTCTTCTGGTCCGCAGCGTCAAACAGCGCCTCGTCCGCCATGGCCGGTCCTTCCCTCAATCACGTCCAAACCCTTGACTTCCGTCATCTTACAACGTTGTCATTACGCCCGCCTGCGCCTCCGGCGCAGGAACACAATCAACAGCGCGATCGCGGCCAGCAACGCAGCTCCAGCGATTGCGAGGGGCGCTACATCGCTTATCGACGACCCTTCGTCAACGCCTCGTCCTTGACCATCCTGGTTCGCGTAGTTGCCGTACTGGTTGTCCTCGTTGCTGTCGCCGGCTTTTTCGACCGGCACGTTGGTGGAGGTGATCACCGCGACGAAGTCCGCCTTGCCGTCGCGCACGACTTCCATGATGAACGGGTTGTCCGGTGTTTCGCCTTCCGGGTAGGTCAGGGTGATCGTGCGGCTGGTTTTGTCCACCTTGCGCTCGACGCCTTCAATCACCTGTCCGTTGACGTCCAAGTAGCGCAGGGTCGCGCCCTCGGTGTCGTAGCTGGCGTACTTCATCAGGTCCTTGACGCGGCTCAGCGGCACCTTCACCACGATTTTGTTGTCCTGGATCTCACCGTCGAAGTACAGCTTCGTCGCGGCGGCATCGTCGGCGGGCTCCGCCTTGGAGCGCGACGGGTGCGCCGCTGCCGGGGCGCTGCCAGCCTCGCCACCCTGGTTGCCGGAGCCTTCCCCGGCGCCGCCACCGGAGCTACCAGCTGCACCTTCACCTTCGGGGGTGTCCGAGCCGCCGGCAGCGGCACCGCCTACTCCCCCGCCGGAGCCGCCGGACTGACTACCTTGACCAGACTGACCGGACTCGCCAGAGTCCCCGCCGACATCCGCGGAGCCGTCGCCGACGGCGACCAGGTTCACCGTCGCCGAGTAGCCGCCAGCGCTTGCCGGCACGGCGGCGGTCGCACCGGGCTGGTTCGGCGCGCTCACGGTCACGGACGTGCCGGACGACGTCACCGTCCACCCGCCCGAGGAATAGTTCACGTCCACTGGAACGCCCACGTCCACGGTCGTGCTTTCACCGGCTGGCACGGAGATTTCGCCGGGGATCATGGACTGTATCTCCTCCGGGCTCATGCCGCCCGGAAGCTGCGCATTCGCCACCGGAGCGAGCGGAGCCGCGAGAAGCAGCGCGGCGGGCACGGCGAGCAGCGCAGCGCGGCGCGTGCTGTGCGTTTTCGAGGATGCGGGTCGCATGGTTAGTTCTCCCGTTAATTGCGTACGTCAATCAAGCAGCCGAGTCTACGCACGCGGGTGCGTGCTGCGCCAAACTTCACGCAGGTTATCGGCTGTGATGTGGGTGTAAATCTGCGTGGTGGTCACTGAGGCGTGCCCGAGGAGTTCCTGGACGCTTCGCACGTCCGCCCCGCCCTCCAGCAGGTGCGTGGCAAAGGAGTGGCGCAGCGTGTGCGGCGAGATGTCCTTCTCAATGCCCGCCCGTGCCGCCGCTGCCTTGATCGCATTCCACGCGCTTTGGCGGGACAACGCCCCGCCTCGCTTGTTCAACAGCAGCGCGTGCGAGGTCCCGTTGGCAAACGCCGGCCGGCCGCGCACCAAATACGCCTCCAGCGCCTCCTGCGCCTTCGACCCCAGCGGCACCAGACGCTGCTTATTGCCCTTACCGGTTACCGCCAGCACGCCGCCGTACTCGCCGTCTAAAGCAGCGTTTGCATCGTCGACGCTCAAACCCAGCACCTCGGAGACGCGGGCGCCGGTTGCGTAGAGCGTCTCCAGCAGTGCTTTGTCGCGCAGGCCGGAGGGGGTCTCGGTCGGGCAGGCGTCGAGAAGCTTTGCCACCTCCTCGATGCTCAAGGTGTCCGGGAGCCGCTCGCCGGTCTGCGGCGGGGAGACCTCTGCCGCCGCATCCGCCGGCAGCTCGCCCTCTTCCACCCCGAACTTGTGCAGGCCGCGCGCAACGGTCAGCGCCCGCCCTGCCGACGATGCGGCCAGAGGCTTCGCCCCGTCCACCCCGCGGCGCAGATCCGCCACGTAGGCCTCGATGTCGGTGGAGGTGACCTTGCGCAAATCCGTCTTGCCCGCAGCCGCCAACCACGTGGTGTAGCGGTTCACGTCGCGGGTGTAGTTGCTCAACGTGTGGGGTGAGACTCCCCTCTCAACGGCAAGATGGGTCAGCCAACGCTGCGCCAGCGCCTCCGCATCCACCTGCTAGATCCGCTTCATGTCCGGCACGACGCCGTGCTTGGCGCGACGTGCGGCCAGGGAAGTCGGGCGCAGGCGGAACGGCTCGTCGATAGGCCGGGGCGCATCACCCCGCGCAACCAGGCGCACGGCCGCGAGGATGCCGGAGACCGCGATGGAGTTGACCACCTCGCCGCGCAACGCCATATCCGCGGCATCCTCCAGGTCCACCCACGAAAAGTCCATGTCGGCCTCCTCGTATTCGGGCTCGGGGCGCTCCACCTCGTGCAGGCCGCGGGCGATGAACACCCGCACCGCCTCCTCCGCGAAGCCCGGTGAGGTGACCAGATCCACCAGCACGCCCCACTCGTCCGCAGCCAGGCCTGCCTCCTCCTGCAGCTCGCGCTTCGCGCAGGTCAGCTCGTCTTCGGCGTGCATGTCCAACAGACCGGCGGGAAGCTCCAGCAGGCGCTCGCCGACGGTGTGGCGGTACTGCTCCACCAGCGCCACACGGCCATGTTCATCCAGCGCGACCACAGCGACAGCACCGAAGTGCTCCACAATTTCTCGCGCGGCCTCGTTGCCACCCGGCATGACCACCTGGTCGCGGCGCACCGCGATGATCGGCGCGTCGAGGACAACTTCGGACCCAGTGACAGTGAATTCGTGGCTCATGGCAACCAGCCTACGAGCCTTAGGCCTCGCCGCCACCACTAGACACTGCAAGCACGGACTTAATGCGTCCTGCCTCGTAGTCCACGCCGCCGACAGTCTTCACCCCGTCGATCGCATCCGGCTCAGTGCCCTGAGACGCAAGCGCAGTCTTGCCTTCCGCGCCGAGTGCCTCGGCAAAATCGCCCAACACCTTGGCTCCGAAGTCGGTGCCTCGCGACGGCCCGTCCACAATCACCACTGCGCCAGCGGGCACAATAGAACCGTTGAACTCGATAAATCCAGCCTGCTGCAGCGTGTCCAGCACCAAGGTGCGGTCCGCCGGCAGGGTTTTGGACTCGCCGTTGGTGCCGTCGTCGAAAAGCACGGTCGCGAGAGATTCGCCTGCATGAAGCCCTGGGGAGCGTTCCTCCACCGACAGTTTCGCGCCCGAAGGCAGCGTGTTGGCGACAATGCTGGACAGCTCGTCTGCACCCGCCTGGTCGGTGAAGCGCTCCGTCAAGGTCAGCTCGCCGGAGTCGGAGGCACCAGCGGCGTTGAGCAACCAGCGCACGGACTCCACATCGTCAGCGTCCGCCGCGGCGGTGCGCACAATGGTCACCGGCACGTCCTTCAGGGCACCGGAGACGATGGAGCCGGACTCCTGGGCCAACAAGTCGTTTGCTTCTTCCGCACGTGCCTCCGCCTCAGTGAGTTCGGAGTCGTCCGCGTCCGGCTTGGCCGGAGCGTCGGCCTTGAATTCGGAAAAGCCGAGGTCAACCTCGCCCGGCATCGCCGGAACCAGCACGAGAGCGCCCAGCGCAATACCCAGCGCTGCGCCCCAACCCAAACCGGCCGCAATCAGCCCGGCCCTGCCTTTAGTCTTCGCCATCTGCCACTGCCCTCCTAGCTGGTCCAGCCGTCGAACCAGCCGCGCACCGTCAGCGCGATGGTGTTCCAGGTGTCTACGAGGTTGTCGGCGAAGTTGCCGTCGCCGCCCAGGCCGGCGATCAGGATCACCACCGCGGCGGCAACGAGCACGCCGAGGATCGCCCACGCCCACGCCACACCCGCACCGGACTCGACGGCATAGAGGTTGGTGATCACGGTGGAATCCACGATCTTGCGCCCCGCCTTCAGGCGCGCGAGCAGCGCCGCCGGTTCCGTTGCCGGGGTGCCCGCGGTGGTAGCCGAATCCGCGAAGATGCGGTCCAGCTCCACCGGCTGGCCGACGGTGACAATCATCTCGGCGTCATGGAATGTGGCCAGCAAAATGGCCAGGTCCGTCGGCGAATCCGTCGCCGCCGGGAAGGTCATCGCGCCCACTCCGAGATCCTGAATGCGCTCCAACCCGGGCGCGTATCCGTCCGGCTCCGCCGGCAGGATCACCTTCGCGTCGGAGCGCAGGTTCTCCGAGGCCACGTCCTTCGGGTCCCCCACGATGACGTCCGGCGCGTACCCCATGGACGCCAGCGTGTCCGCCGCGGAGCCAACGCCGATGACCACCGGCGTGTACTCCTGCATGAAGTTCTTCAGCTCCTCCAGACGCTGACGCGTGTCGGCAGCAGGCGAGACCACCAGTACCTTGCGCTCGGCCATGATGTCGCCGAGTTCCGGGGCGCCCACGCCGTCGATGAGCAGTGCCGCCTCCGAGTGGATGAACTCGATGGTGTTGCCGAAGTAGGCCTCCATGTTTTCCACCAAACCGCGTTGGGCCTGGGCGAACGTGGCGTCCACTTCGGTGCGGGTCACCGGCTGTGCCTGGCCGGCAACTTTGCGTCCCACGGTGATTTGGCCGGTCGGTGAGACCACGGCCTTCTTGCCGTCGCGGATCTTTCCGCGCATGTCTGTGCCTGCCGCCTCGAACAGCGGAACGCCTGCGTCGAGAAGCAAATGCGGCCCGAACGTGGGAAGCGTGCCGGTGGAGTACGGCGCGAGGTTGACCACCGCGGCCGGGCGCCGCGCAATGATTTGCTCCGCCAAACGGCGCTGCATGTCGGGGGCGTCCACGAACACGATGTCGCCCTCGCTGAGCCTGCCAAGGCCCTTGCCCTGCGGGGTGCAGTCGCGCAAGGTGCCGCGCAGCTCGGCCGCGGGCGGTTCCTTCGTGGGGTCTTGGGTGGAGGGTGCAGCAGTCATGCGCACCATTGTGCAACGGTGACCTGCCTGAACCGGGGAGGCGCGCGGGGAGTTATCCGCGCAACTGCTCCACCTCACCCTGCGCGCGCTCGAAGAGTTCCGCGGCGTGGGCGCGGCCGGTGTCCGAATCGTCCATGCCCGCCATCATTCGGGCCAGCTCCTCGATGCGCTCCTCCGGTTGCAGCGCCGCAACACCGGAGGTCACAGCCACGTCGCCGATGTCCTTGGACACGTGCAGGTGCGTGTCGGCATACGCCGCGACCTGCGGCAGGTGCGTGACCACAATGACCTGGTTGCCGCGCGCCAACCGCGCGAGACGCCGTCCGATCTCCACCGCCGCGCGCCCGCCCACGCCTGCGTCCACTTCGTCGAACACCAGCGTCGCGCCGCTGGAGGATTCGGACAGGATCACTTCGAGCGCGAGCATCACGCGCGACAGCTCGCCGCCGGACGCGCTCGTGGCCAGCGGCTTCGGCTCAAGCGCGCTATTCGGCGCGAGCAGGATCTCCACCGTGTCGGCCCCGTCGCGGCCGTACTGCGCCTTCGCGACGTTGACCGTGAGTTGCGCCTTCGGCATCGCCAGCCCGTGCAGCTCCTCGGTCACCGCCTCGCCCAACTTGCCCGCGGCCTTCGTGCGCGCCTTCGTCAACGCGGCGGCGTGCTTTGTCATCGCCTGCTCCAGCTCGGCAACCTTCGCCTTCAGCGTTTCGACGGCACCCTCCGACGTATCGATCTTCGCCAACCGTGCCCCAGCTTTGTCGCGCCACGCCACCACCCCTGCCGCATCCGGGGCGTACTTGCGGGTCAGACCTTTGATCTCCTGCTGTCGCTGCAGGAGCCGCTCCAACTCCTCCGGGTCGGACGGCAGGCTGCCGGTGTAGCTGCCCAGCTCCGCGGAAACGTCCGAGAGCACGCCGGCGACCTCGCCCAGCCTGGCCCCCAGATCACGCAGGTCCTGGTCGCTGGCTCCCTCTAGCGCCGCCTGCGCGCGGCCGATCAGGTCGGAGGCGGGTTCCTCTTCCCCGCCGACACCGCCGACGGCGTCCGCGCCGTCGATAGCCATAAGCGCGGTCTCGGCGGCCTCGCGCAAGGCGTCCACATCCTGGAGACGGTTGATGGTGGCAACCAGCTCCTCGTCCTCGCCAGCCTGCGGGGCCACCGCATCGATCTCGTCGATGGCGAACTGGAGGCGGTCTACCTCCTGCGCCAGCTCCAGGCGCTTTTCCGTGCGTTCCTTCAAATCCTTCGCCGCCGCTCGCCACGCGGTGTACGCCTCGCGGTACGCGTCCAGTTTGGCCTGAATAGCCGGGTCGAAACGGTCAAGTGCGGCCAACTGCTGTTCCGGCGCCATCAGCCGCAACTGGTCGTTCTGGCCGTGGATGGTCAGCAGGTGGCCCGCCAGCTCGCTCAGCGTCGCCGCCGGCACCTTGCGCCCGCCCAGGTGCGCGCTGGAGCGCCCCGAGGCCTTCACCGAGCGCGAGACCAAATACTCGCCGTTTTCGTCAGCTTCTGCGCCAGCGCCCGCGGCTATCGCGCCGACGGCTTCGCGCATCTCCTCCGGCAGCTCTTCGGTGCCGAACGCGCCTTCCACCACCGCGCCGTCCGCGCCGGTGCGCACGCGTGAGGCATCCGCCCGGCCACCGGTGAGCAGGCGCAGGCCCGTGACCACCATCGTCTTACCAGCGCCCGTCTCGCCAGTGAGCACGGTCAGCCCCGGCGAAAGCTCAGCCGAGGCATGGCGGATCACACCAAGGTTGGAGATAGCAATCTCAGCGAGCAAAAACGTGCCTCCCTGTCAGATTCAAGCCCCGCGCGGGCCGCGCCACCCGGAAACCGGGAGCTGGAATTTGTCTACGAGCCTGTCCGTGAACGGCCTGTCGTCCAAGCGTACCCAGCGCACCCCGCGCTCGCCCCGCGCCACTTCCACGCGGGAACCGGCGGGCACCGTCAGGCGGCGCTGCCCGTCCATCACCGCCACGGCCTGCGTGGTCTGCTGCTCCGACTCCACCGCCACAGTCGACGTCGGCGCCACCACCAGCGGCTTGGCAAACAGCGCGTGCGCGTTATTCGGCACCACCAGGATCGCGTCGAGCTGCGGCCACATCACGGGCCCGCCCGCGGAAAACGCGTACGCTGTCGAGCCTGTCGGCGTGGAGATAAGCACACCGTCGCAGCCGAAGGAGGACACCGGCCGGAAATCCACCTCCAGCGTCGCGTCCAACACGCGGGTGCGGTCGGAGTTTTCAATGCTGCACTCGTTGAGCGCCCAGCTGCGGCCGAGCACCTCCCCGCCCTCGCCGATCACCGACACATCCAGCGTCATGCGCTCAACCACGCGGTAGGAACGGTCAATCACCTGGCCGATGACTTTTTCCAGGCTCGATGCTTCCCCTTCCGCGAGGAAGCCCACGTGACCCAGGTTGATGCCAAGGACCGGGATGTCCTGCGCCCGCGCGTAGCTCGCCGCACGTAGGAACGTCCCGTCACCGCCGAGCACAAGCACCAACTCGCAGCCCGCGGCAGCGGAATCGTCCGCCTTCGCGCGCGTCAGCCCACACAGCACAGGGTTGGTCTCGATGACGTCCATCTGCTCCTGCTCGAGCAGACGGACCTCAATGCCCGCCTGCTGCAAAAGCTGCGCCGCCCGCGCCGCCGAATCAATGTTGGAGGCCCTGAACAGGTGCGGCACCAGCAGGATCTCGCGGCGTGTCGTCTCACCCATCTACTTCGGTCCTTCCTCGATCGCGCGGTTGACCAGCGCGGCCAGTGCGTCGTCGTCAAGCTTGTGCTTACCCCCGTCTTTGACCAGCCACAGAAAGTATTCCACGTTGCCGCTCGGACCCGGCAGCGGGGACGCCGTCGCCCCGCGCACGGACAATCCCAGCGACTGCGCAAAACGCGCGACGTCCAGCGTGACCTCCGCGCGCAGCTCCGGCGAGCGCACCACGCCGCCGCTGCCGAGGCGGTCCTTACCTACCTCGAATTGTGGCTTGACCATGGGCAGCATGTCCGCGCCGTCGACCATGCACTCCGCAAGCGCCGGCAGCACTAGTTTCAGCGAGATAAACGACAGGTCGCCCACCATAAGATCCGCCGGCCCGCCCATCATCTCCGGAGTGAGGTTGCGGATGTTCGTGCGGTCCAGCACGCGCACACGCTCGTCGTTCTGCAGCCGCCACACCAGCTGGCCGTAACCCACGTCCACCGCGACGACCTCGCTCGCGCCGCGCGACAGCAGCACATCAGTAAACCCGCCGGTCGAGGCACCAGCGTCCAACGCCTTTCGCTTCTCGACGACCAGCCCGCCCCCGCCAAACACCTCAAGCGCGCCAAGCAGCTTGTGCGCACCACGCGACGCCCAATCGTCCACGTCGTCGGTGTTGACCTTGATCGACGCTTCCGGCTCCACCACCGTCGCCGGCTTCGTTGCCGTGAAGCCACCCACCTGGACGCGGCCTTCCTTGATCCACGACTGCGCCTGCTCGCGCGAGCGCGCAATCTTGCGGCGGACCAGCTCCGCGTCGAGCCGGGTGCGTTTCGGTGCCACGGTAGCGGCCCCCTTTCGTTGCTTATCTGTCGGACAGCGCTTCGTGCAGCACCGCGTGCGCCCGGGTCAGCGCGTCCACCTCTGCCGCAAGGCCTTCAGTCGGTTCCGCGAGAATCGACTCGACACGCTCGGTGACTTCCTCGGCGCTGACCTTGGGCGCGCGCGGGTCGCGGGGAATCGGCGCAGGGCTCATCTGCGTCACCACCACTTCGCGACGGCTACCGCAGCGGCATCTGACTCTTCGCGCACATCGGCCGGCGGCTCGGGCTGCCGCCACGCCACGTCGAGGGCAGTCCGAAGCGCAGCCAAGCTGGAGGCGCCGGGGTTGCCGCCGGAAAGGACGATGGCGGAGCCGTCGATACGCGCCTCGAAGCCCTCCTGCGCGCCCGGGGCGAGTGCCTCCGTCGGCTCGCTCAGTCCGCGCATGTCCGCGGCGATGTACGTCGGCCGGTGTTCGGGCGGCGCCTGCAGCAGCGCGTACGGGCCAGAAACCCCGGTCAGCACATGCAGCGCGGGCATGCCAGCGGCGACGCCACCTGCAATATCGGTGTCCAGCCTGTCGCCCACAGCGAGCGGTGTCTGCATGCCCCGCGACTTCGCCGCCTGGGTGAACATCGCCGGCTCCGGCTTGCCCGCAGCCTCAGGCACGACGCCGGTCGCCGAGGTCACCGCCGCGACCATGGACCCGTTGCCAACCATCAAGCCGCGCTCCATCGGCAGCGACGTATCCAGGTTCGTGGCCAGGTACTTCGCCCCGCGCTGCAGGCTCAGCGCCGCCTCCGACAGCTCGCGCCACCCCGTGTCCGAGTTGTGGCCGTGCAGCACCACCTTGGGCGCATCATCGGCGCTGTCCACGACCCGGTAGCCGGAGTCCTGGACCAGCTGTCGCAGCGACGGCGCACCCACGACGTAGACTGCGTCCCCCTTCTCGAGGTAGCGCTCCGCCATGTTCACCGCCGCCATCGCGGACGTGAGCACGTCCTCCTCACCCGCATGCAAGTCAATGGCACGGAGCATCTCCGCGACATCCTTGGCACTGCGCGAAGCGTTGTTGGTCACGTACATCGCCGGCAGCCCGGAGGCGTTAATCGCCTCGACCGCGTGCTCAATCGCCACACCGCCAGACCAGACAGTGCCGTCGAGGTCCAGCAGCAGGCCGTCATGGTACGACGCAAGCGTCATCGCTCTAGCCCAGCTCCGCCACACGCTCGGACGCGTCGGTCATGCCGTCCACGTCAATCTTGGCAACGTGCTCGAACCACCGCTTCGCCTCCGCCTTCTCGCCGGTGGCCAAGAGCGCATCTGCGTAGGCGTAGCTCAGCCGCGCCTGTTCAAAACCCTGGGAATCCAGCGACGGGTTCAGTCGCTGCAACTGCGCCACCGCCGAGTCGTGCTGCCCAAGGTCGTGGCGTGCACCAGCCAGAACGATGGCCAGCTCAATCTGGCCTTCCTCGTCCAACTCGCGTGCCTCGGGGCTGCGACCGAGCTCCAGTGCCTTTTCCGGCCTCCCAAGACCGCGTTCCGCGTCCGCCATCACGGCAAGCAAACCGGGACCGCCGGAAATTCGGCGCGCGGCACGAAGCTCAGACAGTGCTTCCTTCCACTCGCCGGCGTGGTACGCCACCACACCGTTGGTTTCGCGCACCACGCCCACGCGTCCCGCGCGGTTCTTCGCGGCGCGGGCGTGCTGCAGCGCAAGCTGTGGGTCGTCGTACAGCAGGTCGGTCGCCATGAGCATATGCTTTGCGACGCGCTCCGCATTATCCTTCGACAGCACCTTCAAATCCTGCAGCACCGACGGGTCCAAGTCGGAGATTTCCAGGCCCTGCGGCAGATCAGGCTCCAGCTCCTTCTGCACCATGCGGTCCTCGCGGAAGCCCTCGCGGCGCGGGTTGGAACGGTCGTGGCGCACACCACCGCGACCCCGGCGACGGTCCCCGTCGCGTCCGCGACCCTCGCCACGGCGGCCGTCGCCCCGACGCTCGCCGCGCCGTCCGTCTCGGCCCTCGCCTCGGCCTTCACCACGTCGACGGTCCCCATCCCGACCGCGACCTTGACCCCGGCGCCCTTCGCCCCGGCGCTCTCCGCGATCGGAGTCGTTTCCGCGAGCCCCGCGCTGACCATCGCGGTTGCGGGCGTCACGACCACCGCGCTCCCTATGCGGGCGGTCCTCGCGACCGTTGTCACCGAAAGAGCGCTCCTGCCCTCTTCCTTCGTCCACATCTGCCATTGGGGACCTCCGTTTCTAATCTCGACCATTATAGGAAAGCCATGCACCCGGGCACATCTGGCTCCCACCACCTGCGCCTTCCCCCACCCCGTCCGGCCTCACTGCGTCAATATCTGGGATCAACCTGCCCATTTGGGTGCCGATTGTGCACGAATCGACGGCGGGTCCACGTTTCCCCAGGTGGATTATCGGGCAAGTGGGGCGCGTTGTCGATTCGTACAATTCGTGGGTCTGCCCCCATTGTTGGTGACACTGGTGTTCTCCGCAATGCGGAAATCCGCAACGGCGGCGGGCTGGGGTGGTCTCGTAGAAGTTGACGACCGGACGGTTTTCGCCCGCTGTTTCCCAAGGTCGTGGATCACCGTTGTCAGAATTTACGAGACCGCCACTTCCCCGCCGGGTTCATTGGTTGGTTCGTACCCATTATTGGCGAGCTCGGTGTTGTCCGCAATGCGGAAGTCCGCAAGCGCTAGAGGGCGACGAGGAGGCCATGCGGGGCACCGGTTGTGGACGAATCGACGACGCCGCCGCGTTTGCCCAGGTCGGTTTTGCGTCGGCGGGGGTGTTTTGTTGATTCGTACAATCCGTGGGTGCACACCAATTGTTGGTGGGGGTGTGGTTGTCCGCAATGCGGAAGCCTGCAATGCGGGAGTACACGCGAGCAGCGTGGCTACGCCGGCCGAGTAGTGAGCATGCAGAAAAGCACCCGCCGCAAGCAGGTGATTGTGGCGGGTGCTGTGTGTGAAGTTGTTGGGTCGGCGGTAACCTACTCTCCCACTCCCTCCCGGGGGCAGTACCATCGGCGCGGGCGGGCTTAGCTTCCGGGTTCGGAATGGGACCGGGCGTTTCCCCGCCGCCATCAACCACCGACACACCTTGTGGGGGTATGCACGGCGCTGAGTGTTCAGCGTGTGTATGCAATTTTTGTCGGCCAACCACTTCTTCGGGTTGGTGTGTTGTGTCAGTGACTGCACAGTGGACGCGAGTGTTTTGCTTGTTTGTGTTCGTTTCGCGGTGTTCACACCCTTGGTTGGTGTGCGACGATGCGTGTGTTTATTGGTGTATTAGTACCGGTCGCCTCCACACATTACTGTGCTTCCAGGTCCGGCCTATCAACCCAGTCGTCTTCTGGGAACCTCAAATGAAACCTCATCTTAAAACAGGCTTCCCGCTTAGATGCTTTCAGCGGTTATCCCTTCCGTACGTAGCCAACCAGCCGTGCTCCTGGCGGAACAACTGGCACACTAGAGGTACGTCCGTCCCGGTCCTCTCGTACTAGGGACAGCCTTCTTCAAGTTTCAACGCGCGCGGCGGATAGAGACCGAACTGTCTCACGACGTTCTGAACCCAGCTCGCGTGCCGCTTTAATGGGCGAACAGCCCAACCCTTGGGACCTACTCCAGCCCCAGGATGCGACGAGCCGACATCGAGGTGCCAAACCATCCCGTCGATATGGACTCTTGGGGAAGATCAGCCTGTTATCCCCGGGGTACCTTTTATCCGTTGAGCGACACCACATCCACAAGTAGGTGCCGGATCACTAGTCCCGACTTTCGTCCCTGCTCGACTAGTCAGTCTCGCAGTCAAGCTCCCTTGTGCACTTACACTCTGAACACCTGATTGCCAACCAGGCTGAGGGAACCTTTGGGCGCCTCCGTTACATTTTGGGAGGCAACCGCCCCAGTTAAACTACCCACCAGGCACTGTCCCCAACCCAGATCATGGGCCAAGGTTAGATATCCACTACGGTCAGAGTGGTATTTCAACAACGACTCCACACACACTAGCGTGCATGCATCAACGTCTCCCACCTATCCTACACAAACCGCACCGAATGCCAATACCAAGCTATAGTGAAGGTCCCGGGGTCTTTTCGTCCTGCCGCGCGAAACGAGCATCTTTACTCGTACTGCAATTTCACCGGGCCTGTGGTTGAGACAGCAGGGGAGTCGTTACGCCATTCGTGCAGGTCGGAACTTACCCGACAAGGAATTTCGCTACCTTAGGATGGTTATAGTTACCACCGCCGTTTACTGGGGCTTAAATTCTCCGCTTCGGACATGACGTCCTAACAGGTCCTCTTAACCTTCCAGCACCGGGCAGGCGTCAGTCCGTATACATCAACTTAACCGTCTTCGCACGGACCTGTGTTTTTGATAAACAGTCGCTCCCCTCTCTTCTCTGCGACCCACACCAGCTGCCGCACGTGAAGTGCTTGACTAGTGCGGGTCCCCCTTCTCCCGAAGTTACGGGGGCATTTTGCCGAGTTCCTTAACCACAGTTCACCCGCTCGCCTGAGTATTTTCTACCTGACCACCTGTGTCGGTTATGGGTACGGGCCGTATACGCACATCGCTAGAGGCTTTTCTCGGCAGTCCAGGATCACCAACATCACCCAAGCAAGGGCTACGCATCACGCCTCACACAAAAAACACCAGGATTTACCGTGGTGTCGTGCCACACGCTTGCACCGCAATCCAATCAGCGGCTCGGCTACCTCACTGCGTCACCCCATCACTGACCTACAACGGATCAGGCCCCACGCATCACCACCAACCAACCATCCCGAAGGATGGCAACGGTCGGCGGGTCAGGGTGGTTAGTATCACCGCTTCGATACTGGGCGCGCATATACGGGTACGGGAATATCAACCCGTTAACCATCGACTACGCCTGTCGGCCTCGCCTTAGGACCCGACTCACCCTGGGAAGACGAACTTGACCCAGGAACCCTTAGTCATCCGGCGGGCAAGATTCTCACTTGCCATTCGTTACTCATGCCTGCATTCTCACTCGCATGCAGTCCACCGCTCCTTCCGGTACGGCTTCACCCCACACACGACGCTCCCCTACCCAAACAAAAATGTTTGCCGCGGCTTCGGCGGTGTGCTTGAGCCCCACTACATTGTCGGCGCGGAACCACTCGACCAGTGAGCTATTACGCACTCTTTCAAGGATGGCTGCTTCTAAGCCAACCTCCTGGCTGTCTTCGCGATCCCACATCCTTTTCCACTTAGCACACCCTTAGGGGCCTTAACCGGCGATCTGGGCTGTTTCCCTCTCGACTATGAAGCTTATCCCCCACAGTCTCACTGCAATGCACCACTATAAACCGGTATTCGGAGTTTGGCTGACGTCGCTAAGATGATAGTCCCGCTCAACCAACCAGTAGCTCTACCTCCGGCAAGCTCACATCACGCTGCACCTAAATGCATTTCGGGGAGAACCAGCTATCACGGAGTTTGATTGGCCTTTCACCCCTACCCACAGCTCATCCCCTCAGTTTTCAACCTAAGTGGGTTCGCGCCTCCACAACCTCTTACAGCTGCTTCACACTGGCCATGGGTAGATCACCCCGCTTCGGGTCCAGGACATGCCACTACAAACACCCTATTCGGATTCGCTTTCGCTACGACTACCCCACATAACGGGTTAACCTCGCGACATGCCGCTGACTCGCAGGCTCATTCTTCAAAAGGCACGCCATCACACACAAAAAAGTGCTCTGACGGATTGTAAGCGCATGGTTTCAGGAACTCTTTCACTCCCCTCCCGGGGTACTTTTCACCATTCCCTCACGGTACTTAATTCACTATCGGTCACACTGAGTATTTAGGCTTACCGGGTGGTCCCGGCAGATTCACAGCAGATTCCACGAGCCCGCTGCTACTCGGGGAAAACACAAACCACACAACCACACACACCTTCACGTACAGGACTTTTCACCTACTCCGGCGCACCATCCCAGATGCTTCCGCTGATATGTGCGCATTGCGCGTGCAGTTGACAGCCTGCACCATTTGCGCCCCACAACACCGCACACGCAACCCCTGCCAGGTATCACACGCACACGGTTTAGCCTCATCCGCTATCGCTCGCCACTACACACGGAATCACAATTGTTTTCTTCTCCTACGGGTACTGAGATGTTTCACTTCCCCGCGTCAACCCCCACACAGACTATGTATTCACCTGCGGGTAACACCACACAACTGGTGCTGGGTTTCCCCATTCGGACATCCTCGGATCAACGCTTTGTTGGCAACTCCCCGAGGCATAACGCAGCCTCACACGTCCTTCATCGGCTCAGCATGCCAAGGCATCCACCATACGCCCGTAACAAAACACACGGACACACAAACAATCAAGGTACAAACACCAAAACACAAAAAAGAAAGATACTCGCGTCCACTATACAGTTCTCACACAACACAACCCCCACACACAACCAACCACAACCAAGCAGCCAGCCGACATGAGGGCCCAACAGGAACAACCTTGTGCTGCCCCAGACACCCAACAGTGCACCAACGCATAATCTTTTGTCACGCAAACCGGTGTGACCACCAACCAACACCATGTGAGCACAACCCTTCACAGGCCAGACGCACCACCATCCAGACGATGCCACCATGACCTTGAAGGTGTGTCTCCACCCGGCAAAATACTTCCGTGGCAGTCGCACACTCGGCGACTCAACCACACAACCAATGACCCACAACTGCGGGCACACAAATAAAAGCTCCTTAGAAAGGAGGTGATCCAGCCGCACCTTCCGGTACGGCTACCTTGTTACGACTTCGTCCCAATCGCCGATCCCACCTTCGACAGCTCCCATGACAGGCCACTGGCTTCGGGTGTTACCAACTTTCATGACGTGACGGGCGGTGTGTACAAGGCCCGGGAACGTATTCACCGCAGCGTTGCTGATCTGCGATTACTAGCGACTCCGACTTCATGGGGTCGAGTTGCAGACCCCAATCCGAACTACGACCGGCTTTACAGCGATTAGCTCACCCTCACAGGCTCGCAGACGCGTTGTACCGACCATTGTAGCATGTGTGAAGCCCTGGACATAAGGGGCATGATGATTTGACGTCATCCCCACCTTCCTCCGAGTTAACCCCGGCAGTCTCTCACGAGTCCCCACCATAACGTGCTGGCAACATAAGACAAGGGTTGCGCTCGTTGCGGGACTTAACCCAACATCTCACGACACGAGCTGACGACAACCATGCACCACCTGTACACCAACCACAAAGGGAAACCGTATCTCTACGGCGATCTGGTGTATGTCAAGCCCAGGTAAGGTTCTTCGCGTTGCATCGAATTAATCCACATGCTCCGCCGCTTGTGCGGGCCCCCGTCAATTCCTTTGAGTTTTAGCCTTGCGGCCGTACTCCCCAGGCGGGGCGCTTAATGCGTTAGCTACGGCACGAACCCCGTGGAAGGGACTCACACCTAGCGCCCACCGTTTACGGCATGGACTACCAGGGTATCTAATCCTGTTCGCTACCCATGCTTTCGCTCCTCAGCGTCAGTTACTGCCCAGAGACCTGCCTTCGCCATCGGTGTTCCTCCTGATATCTGCGCATTCCACCGCTACACCAGGAATTCCAGTATCCCCTACAGCACTCAAGTTATGCCCGTATCGCCTGCAGTCCCGCAGTTAAGCTGCGGGCTTACACACACGACGCGCCAAACCACCTACGAGCTCTTTACGCCCAGTAATTCCGGACAACGCTCGCACCCTACGTATTACCGCGGCTGCTGGCACGTAGTTAGCCGGTGCTTCTTCTCCAGGTACCGTCACATAACGCTTCGTCCCTAGCGAAAGGAGTTTACAACCCGAAGGCCGTCATCCCCCACGCGGCGTCGCTGCATCAGGCTTGCGCCCATTGTGCAATATTCCCCACTGCTGCCTCCCGTAGGAGTCTGGGCCGTATCTCAGTCCCAATGTGGCCGTACACCCTCTCAGGCCGGCTACCCGTCGACGCCTTGGTAGGCCATTACCCCACCAACAAGCTGATAGGCCGCGAGCTCATCCCACACCGAAAAACTTTCCACAATGGCATCCAAACCATCGTCCTATCCGGTATTAGACCCAGTTTCCCAGGCTTATCCCGAAGTGCAGGGCAGATCACCCACGTGTTACTCACCCGTTCGCCACTCGAGTACCCCTGCAAGCAGGAGCCTTTCCGTTCGACTTGCATGTGTTAAGCACGCCGCCAGCGTTCATCCTGAGCCAGGATCAAACTCTCCACAAAAACAGTTTCAGCAGAAACAGGCCGTGAAAAGCCCAAACCCAACCAAAAACAAACCAACCAACACAAAGTGCTGGACTGGCAAAATCCAAAAATTACAAAGGTTCAACAACCAACCCCCAACCCGTCGGGGCAAAAAGGAGGCTGGCCAAAAATATACGTGAAACATGTTCAACCACACCCCACGCACACTGAACCAAACAGATGACGCGATCCATCATTGGAATTCAACCACGCCACCACCGGCACACACCCACAACAGGGCACACACCACACAGTGCACAAAAAGGCAGGCAAACACACCCACGCAACAAAAGTACATTGGCACACTATCGAGTTCTCAAACAACACCAGCACACCCACCAACCAGAACCAAACACGGCCCCAGCCGGAAAAAGCGGCTTCGTCAGAAGCTACACAACCAACCAACCAAAAGTCAAACTCACGTTAAACCCCGGTTAACCAGAACGTAACCCCTATTCACTTAAACCATTCCCTCCAAGCGGCCGAACCGCTCAGAAGCAACGGATGGATATATAACCACGAAGCTAGATACAACACAAAACGCCCAGGCCAGATGGTAAATCCGGGCCTGGGCGTTAGCTCGTCGTAAAGCAGATTGCTAGACGCGCTTCGCTCCCGCGAAGTTCTTCTTGCCGCGGCGAAGCACCAGCCAGGATCCGTGGAGGAAGTCGTTGTCGGTGGGTGCCCACGACTCGTCCTCGATGCGGACGTTGTTCACGTACGCGCCGCCCTCCTTGATGGAACGGCGGGCGGCACCCTTGGAATCCGCGAGACCTGCGCCGACAAGCAGATCCACGATGGTGGTCTCGCCGGAGAACTCGAAGACGTCGGTCTCGGAGACCGACGCGGCGAGGGTCGCCTCGTCCAGATCCGCAAGCTCGGCGCGGCCGAACAGCGCCTGGGATGCGAGCTCGACGGCCTCGCGCGCCTCTACGCCGTGGACCAGGTCGGTCATTTCCTGGGCAAGTCGACGCTGCGCTTCGCGCTTGAACGGACGCTCCTCCACCTCGACCTCTAGGCGGGCGAGCTCCTCCTGGTCCAGGAAGGTGAACCACCGCAGGTAGCGGATCACGTCGGCGTCCGCGGTGTTCACGAAGTACTGGTACCAGGTGTACGGGCTGGTCATCTCCGGGTCGAGCCACAGGGACCCGCCGCCGGTGGACTTGCCAAACTTTTTGCCCTCGGAATCGGTGACCAGCGGAACGGTCAGCGCGTGGGTCTGCGCGCCGTCGATGCGGCGGTTCAGGTCCACGCCGGCCACAAGGTTGCCCCACTGGTCACCGCCGCCGATCTGCAGGATGCAGTCGTGCGCGCGGCGCAGCTGCACAAAGTCGTTGGCCTGCAGCAACATGTAGGAGAACTCGGTGTAAGAAATGCCGTCGTTTTCCAGGCGACGCTTCACCGTCTCGCGGCCCAGCATGGTGGACAGGGAGAAGTGCTTGCCGATGTCGCGCAGGAACTCGATCGCGCTGAGGTCTTTGGTCCAGTCGTTGTTGTTGACCAGCTTCGCGGCGTTGTCGCCGTCGAAGTGCACGAAGCGCTTGAGCTGGCCGGAGATGCGCTCCGCCCAATCCTTCACGGTGTCCGCGGAGTTCATGGACCGCTCCCCTACGTCGCGCGGATCGCCTATCATGCCGGTGGCGCCGCCGGCCAGCACGATCGGTGTGTGGCCGGCCTCCTGGAAGCGGCGCAGCATCAGAAGCGGCACGAGGTGGCCGGCGTGCAGCGACGGGCCGGTCGGGTCGAAGCCGCAGTACAGGGTGATCGGCGCTTGCGCGGCTTCGCGCAGGTTGTCTAGGTCGGTGGACTGGTTGATCAGCCCTCGCCAGGTCAGCTCATCAATGATGTTGGTGGAAGTCATGGTCGCTTTCTTCTAGTTCGCGGGGGTGTAGGGCTCTGCTTCGTCGATGAGCAAAACCGGGATGCCGTCGTCGATGCGATAGGCAATTCCGAGGCGTTCGTTGACCAGGAGCTGCTTTTCCTGGTTGTACTCCAGCGGGCCCTTGTCCTTGGGGCACGCGAGGACGCTGAGAAGCTTCGGATCCAGACTCATGGTTTCGGATCGTACCCGTCGCCGCCGCGGTAGCTGTCGTCGAGTCCGGGCAACTCCCCGAGCTCCTCCCGCAGGAACTGCGCTTGGGAGTCCATCGCCCGCAGGTTGTCGTCCAAGATGCCCTGCCGCACCCGTCCTGCGGCGCGGGTGAGCGTGGTCAGCGAGTCCACGACCACCCGCACTGCGGAGGCGTCGCGGTACTGCGGGGCATCGAGATACGTATCGACGACCTCCGGGTAGTACACCTTCACCACATTCCAAATCGTCTGGCGGTGCTCCGGGGTAGGTTCCAAATGCTCCCACTCGGAGAGCACAAACCGGACAGTGTCTTCGAGCGCACGTGCCTGGGCCATCACCTGGCGCGGCGGGCGGGCGCCACCCAAACGCCTGGAGGTCTCCTGCAGCGACCGCTCCAGCACCACCGGGGTGGGCTCCGCCGGCGCCACGGGCAGCTCCTTGGGTGTGCGCGCGGGGGTCAGCGCCGCGCCCGCCCCGTAGGCCGCCAGCGCCGCCACCGGCCAGTAGACACCGATACCCACCACCAGGTGCAGAACAACCACCAGGATGGCAAGCACCAGCCCGACCTGGTTCTTCGGCGACGCGAAGTAGCGGGCGAACGCGTTGCCTGAAACATTATTGGAAGCCACGGATCTCCTTAAACGCCGCCGCGAGGTCGCCGCCGAGCGCGTCGAACACTTCGCCGCCGGTCAGCTCCGCCAGTTCACGCATCTCCGACTCGCTAGCGTCGCCGTAGAGGATCACAAACACCGGCACGGACCGCTGTGCGGCCGGCAGCTGCTCGTATTCCTCCTTGAACTTGGAAAAGCGGGGCCCGACGGTGTCTTGGCCGTCGCTGAGCAGGACTATCGACGGGATACCGCCGGCCGGATCCGTCTCGCGCAGTGCTTCAAGCAGCGTCTGGTACATCGCCGTGGAGCCGCTGGCACTGAGCCCATCCACGTAGTTGGTCAGCTCCGCGGCCGCCGCCGGGTCCTCGTGGGAGAACCGCGCCGTCACGGGGTCGTTCGGCCTGCTGTCGAAGGACTGCAGCGTGACGTTCTCCCGGTCGCGAAGGGAGACGTCGCCGGTGAGGGTGGAAGCGGAGCCGTCGATAAGCGAATGCATGATGTCTTTCAGCGACGCGATGCGTTGGCCCTCCATCGAACCCGAGGTGTCCAGCACAAACGTGGTGGTGCCGGGCTGGCGGTAGGAGTTGTCGTAGGCGTACAGGAGCTCGTTCACCACGCCTTCGTTCGCGGGGAACGGCAGCTCGATGACCTGCTGGTCCGCGATCTCCGCGGGCAGGTTGTCCACCTGCGTCACCGGCCTGCGGAAGGTGTCGGCGATGTCGGGCTGGTGCTCCAGGAGCCAATTCGCAAGCTTCTCGACGCGCTCCCGCGCGTCCGCATTCGCCGGCTGCGAAAGCGCGGACAGGGGGTAATCCGCGGAGATCACGCCGTCGGCCGGGACCACGACCTCGATTGGCTGGCCCTGCTGACGCATCTGGTGGAGCGTGGACTCGTAGTTGACGATTGCATCTGCACGCTCGGGGTCGTTGGCGAACGCCTCTGCCAGCCACCCGGAGGACCCGGAGACCATGGATTGTGCCTGGAAAAGCTGCTCGAGGCGCGGGCCGACGCGCTCCAGATCGGCCGGTGCGATCGCGTCGCCGGTGTCCGCCAGCGCGGTGGCCACGGCTACCAGTGCGGAAAACCCGGAGTTGGACGCCTGCGGATTGGTCATGCCAAAGCTGAATTCGCCGGCCTCCGCGGCCTGGGCGAACTCAGCCCACGTGGGCTGCGTGGTGTCCCAGCCGAGGCGCTTGGCGCTGTCCTCCCACACGCCGAATGCGACGGGGCTGGTGGCGATCTTCGTCTCGCTGTCCAACTTGTCGGAGGCGCCGATGAGGTTGACGTAGCGGTTGGTGGCGAACCAGGTGGCGTCCACTTCCCCGTCGAAATCGCCGCGCTTGAGCGTCTGCGAGTTGTCGAGGGTGCCGCCGGGGAACTGCAGGTCGATGGAGAAGCCGAGCTCCTTCGCCGCCTGGTCGACCAACCCCTGCAGATCCTTCAGTTCGGTCGCGGCGACGATGGTCAGGTCCGCCGGTGCGCCAGATCCAGACCTGGAGCCTGCACCCGAGCCGGAGCCAGAGGTATCGCCGCCGAGCGAGACGCACGAGGCGAGCATGAGCGACATCAAGGCGGCGATGGCCGCGAGTAGGCGTTTCACTGGTCGTCCTCCTTCACCGGCGCTGGCGCTCCGGCGTAGCGTTGTCCCACTCCGTCGATGAGCTGCTCGAGCCTGTCGTAGGAGGGTGGGTCGATGGAATTGACGTAGTCGGATGGGGCGTCGAGGCCGCGGTCTGCGAGCTCGTCGGCCAAGCTGCCGGAGTTAGCGGGCCGGAAACCGTGGCGGGCGGCGAGCTGCTGCAGTTGCGGATCATTCGACAGCAGGCGCCCGAGCTCCTTGCCGCCTTCCGAGACACCGACGATGCCGTGGTTCGCGAGCACGGTGGGGCTCAAGTGCAGCAGCAACATGTCGTCCCGGATGCGCGAGTTCGGCCGCATCTGCTCGCCCAAGAACTGCGCCTCGTAGACCATCACCATGGGCGCCGCGCCGATGCCCTGGCTCAGGTAGTCCGTGAACGGGCCGGACGAGGACGCCTCGCTGTAGCCTTGCGCGGTGAAAAACGGGGCGATCTCGTCGATGAGGTACCCGACGTCGCCTCCGCGCTCCGGGTCGCGCTCGGCCACCTCCCACGCCAGCAGCGACAGGTACATCGCCGCGGAGTTGGAGGTGCGGATGTCTGTGGAGCGGATCTGCACATTGCGTGGCGACGGGTACGCCTCGCCCAGGTCCCGCCAACGCTTTCCGGAGCGGGCCAGGTCCATGTAAGCGTTCACATCCAGGGTGTACGCGCCGTTTTGCTCGCTGACCACTCCTTCCGCCGCGAGCAGGTCAGCGATTGGCTTCCAGCTCGCCACCGCCATCGGCGTGAAGAACGGAAAGTCCACGGAGTAGCCGCTGCCCTGCTCGCGCACCTTCTGCGTCGCCGGAGCCGAGGAAGGGAAGACGAAGTCCTGCTCCGCAATATCCGTGGTGGTGGCAATCTGGCGCGAGCCGGCCGTGGTGACGCTGACGCTGTACCCCAACTCCTCCAGCCGAGCCACCACCTCGGGATCTTCGAAGTAGGCCCGCTTCTCCGATCCGATGACGCCGTGCAGCTGCGTCAACTTGCCGCCCGACCCGCCGGACCCGCCGGCCGCTCCCCCGCCGCCTTCGTCGCTGTCGCCGCCACCGAAGGGCAACAGCCCCCGTCCCAGCGCGACTGCGGCGATAACCACCCCAACTAAAATGACGCCAAGCACCACGGAGACTTTCCGTCCCCGGGGCTTGGCGTCATGGCTGCTCGGCACACTCATAACTCACATGCTAAATGGCCGGGCCGACATGCGCGCCGCAATCGACGAACTATTGCGCGCGCACCGGCGTTGTCGCCCACTCGCGCGCGGCCTTGTTCGCCTCGCGCACGCGCTCGCGTTGCTCCTCCACTCGCGGTCGCGCGGTGCCGCCGCGGGTGTCGCGGGAGGCCACCGCGCCGTCGACGGTGAGCACCTCGCGGACCTCAGGGAGCAATCGCATATCGACGCTTTGCAGTTCCTCATCCGTGAGGTCGACCAAATCCACGCCGCGGGTTTCCGCGATGCGGACGCAGGCGCCGGAGGCCTCGTGGGCCTCGCGGAACGGCACGCCCTGGCGCACCATCCACTCGGCCAGATCCGTTGCCAGCGTGAAGCCTGCCGGGGCGAGCTCGCGCATGCGGTCCTCGTGGAACGAAAGCGTGGACACCAGGCCGGTGAACGCCGGCAAGAGGATGGACAGCTGGGTCACCGAGTCCACCAGCGGCTCCTTGTCCTCCTGGAGGTCACGGTTGTACGCCAGCGGCATGGCCTTGAGCGTGGCCAACAGGCCGGTGAGGTTGCCAATCAAGCGTCCAGCCTTGCCGCGGGCAAGCTCCGGCACGTCCGGGTTCTTCTTCTGCGGCATGATCGACGAGCCCGTGGACCACGCGTCGTGCAGCGTGACGTAACCGAACTCCGGCGTGGACCAGGCGATGATCTCCTCGGCGAAGCGGGAGACGTCGATGGCGATCTGTGCCAGCACGTACGCCGACTCGGCGGCGAAATCGCGCGAGGCGGTGCCGTCGAGCGAGTTGTCCGTGGCGGAGTCGAAGCCGAGCTCCTCGGCGATCGCCTCCGGGTCGAGGTGCAGCGAGGAGCCCGCCAGCGCACCGGAGCCGTACGGCGAAACGGCCAGGCGCTTGTCCGCGTCCTGGATGCGCTCCAGGTCGCGCAGCAGCGGCTGGGCGTGCGCCAGAAGAGAGTGCGCGAGCAGGATCGGCTGCGCGGCCTGGAAGTGGGTCTTGCCCGGCATGATCGCGTCCGGGTGGGCCTCGGCCTGCTGGACAATCGCGTCGATCAGGTCAGAGACGTCCTGGGCCACGCCGCGGAGTGCGTCGCGCAGCCACATGCGGAACATCGCCGCGACCTGGTCGTTGCGGGACCGGCCCGCGCGCAGGCGGCCGCCAACCTCGGGGCCGACGCGGTCGATCAGGCCGCGCTCCATCGCGCCGTGCACGTCCTCATCGGTGGGCAGCGGGCCGAACGAGCCGTCGGCGACATCGCGGCCGAGCTTGTCGAGGCCGTCGAGCATCACCGTGAGGTCTTCGTCGCTAAGCAAACCCGCCCTGTTGAGCACCTTCGCGTGCGCCTTGGAGGCGAGCACGTCGTAGGGTGCGAGCACCCAGTCGAAATGGGTGGACACGGACAGGGCGAACATCGCCTCCGAGGGGCCGCCGGAGAAACGGCCTCCCCACAGCGCGCCCTCGTTGGTCTTGTGCTGTTCCATCCCTACTTCTCCTGGGAGGCGGCAGCCGCCCTGTCGCGCTTGTTCGCGATTTGCGACGACAGGCCGTGCAGGCGCACAAAGCCCTTAGCCAGGGTCTGGTCGAAGGTGTCGCCGGTGTCGTAGGTGGCCAGGTTGAAGTCGTACAGGGAGTGGTTGGAGCGGCGGCCGTTGACGGTGGCGGTGCCGGCGTGCAGCACCATGCGGATGTCGCCGGTGACGTGCTCCTGGGTGGACTCGATGAACGCGTCCAGGGAGCGCTTCAGCGGGCCGAACCAGAGGCCGTCGTAGACCTCCTCGGACCAGCGGGCGTCGATGACGCGCTTGTAGCGGGCCAGCTCGCGCTCGACGGTGACGTCCTCAAGCGCCTTGTGCGCGGTGATCAGGGCCACTGCGCCCGGGGCCTCGTAGACCTCGCGGGACTTGATGCCCACGAGGCGGTCTTCCACCATGTCCAGGCGACCGATGCCCTGGGCACCGGCGCGGCGGTTCATCTCCTCGATGGCCTCGAGGACGGTGACCTTGCGGCCGTCGATAGCCACCGGCTTACCGGCCTCGAAGGAGATGATCACCTCGTCCGGGGCGTTGCCCAGGGCCGGGTCCTCGGTGTAGGCGTAGAGGTCCTTTGTCGGCGGGTTCCACAGGTCCTCCAGGAAGCCGGTCTCAACCGCGCGGCCCCAGACGTTCTGGTCGATGGAGAATGGCGAAGCGGCAGACTGCTCGATGGGCAGGTCCTTGCCCTCGGCGTACTCGATGGCCTTGTCGCGGGTCCAGGCGTAGTCGCGGGCCGGGGCGATGATTTCCAGGGCCGGGTCCTGGTTGAGGAAGCCGACCTCGAAGCGGACC
This sequence comes from Corynebacterium haematomassiliense, assembly GCF_013978595.1. Lineage (GTDB taxonomy): Bacteria > Actinomycetota > Actinomycetes > Mycobacteriales > Mycobacteriaceae > Corynebacterium > Corynebacterium lehmanniae. Next base: position 458,586 of record NZ_JACDTZ010000001.1, on the reverse strand, counting down.
TGGTCGTTGCCCTTGCCGGTGCAGCCGTGGGCGACGTGGGTGCCGCCGTACTTGTGACCGGCTTCCACCAGGTGCTTGACAATCAGCGGGCGGGAAATGGCGGAGACCAGCGGGTACTCGCCCTGGTACATGCCGTTGGCCTTGATGGTGGGCAGGCAGTACTCCTCGGCGAACTCGTCCTTGGCGTCCACCACAATGGACTCCACAGCGCCGCAGTCCAGCGCGCGCTGACGCACGGACTCCATGTCCTCGCCGCCCTGCCCGAGGTCCAGGGAGACGGCGATGACCTCGCCGCCGGTCATTTCGGCGAGGTAAGGGATGGCGACAGAGGTGTCAAGGCCGCCCGAGTACGCGAGCACAACGCGGTTAGTCATGGTGAAAGATCTCCTTCGAATTCCAGGACGATTCAGAATTATTCAGTGTATGTAAAATTATGCGATCGGCGCAGCGATGTCTATTCGCCGACGTTTTCCTTCAGCCCGAACAGCTGCTGCGCCAGCTCCTTGCCGCTGATCGGTTCGCGGGCGAGCACGAACACCGTGTCGTCGCCGGCGATGGAACCGACCACTTGGTCCAGACCCACGCGGTCGATGTAGCTGGCCAAGTACTGGGCCGCCCCGGGCGGCGTGCGCACCACGGCCAGCTGCCCGGAGTAGTCCACGGAGACCACCAGCTCCTCGATCATGCGGCGCAGCTTCTCGCGCGGGCCGGAGTGCGCCGCTTCGAGCGAATCTGCCTCGCCGCCCACGGTGTAGTAGGCGCGCCCGCCTGCGCGCGGGCGCACCTTCTTCGCGCCGAGCTCGTCGAGGTCGCGCGAGAGGGTGGCTTGGGTGATGTCGATGCCCTCGTCCAACAGCAGCTCGGACAGCTGCACCTGGGAGGACACGCGGGTTGATTCGAGCAGCTCGAGGATTCTCGCCTGCCGCGCAGTGCGGGATACAGGTTGGGTCATACTTGGTGCTCCAAAAGCCAGGCCAGCAGCGCCTTTTGGGCGTGCAGGCGGTTTTCCGCTTCATCAAAGACGCGCGATTGCGGCCCGTCGATGACGTCCGCGGCGACTTCGCTCCCGCGGTACGCGGGAAGGCAATGCAAGAATATTGCATCCTCCGCCGCGCGCGACATCAGGGCAGCATCCACCTGGTACGGCAAAAACGGCGTGCGGCGGTCCTTGCCGTCTTCCTCCATGCCCATGGACACCCACGTGTCCGTGATGACCACGTTGGCACCCTCCGCGGCCGCGATATCCGAGGTCACGGTGACTTTCGCCCCGGTTTCCTCGCCGCGGCGCCGTGCGCGTTCGACGAACTCTTCGCGTGGCTGGAAGCCGTCCGGGGCGATGACGGTGATGTCCACGCCGGCGGTGGCGAACCCGATGAGGTAGGAGTTGGCCATGTTGTTGTCGCCGTCGCCCAGGTAGACGGCCTTGAGCCCCTTCAGCCCAGCCGGGCCCTCATCCGGGCAGAAGTTCTCCACCACGGTCTGCAGGTCGGCGAGGATCTGGCACGGGTGCAGGTCGTCGGAAAGCGCGTTGATGATCGGCACGGTGGCCGTTTCCGCCATTTCCCGCAGGTTGTCGTGGGCGTAGGTGCGCCACACAATCGCTTCGACAAACCGCGACAGCACCGCGCCGGTGTCCTGGTAGTTCTCCTTCGTGCCCATCTGCGAGTTGCCGCTTTCGGTGACAATCGCGTGCCCGCCGAGCTGCGCGATGCCGGCGTCGAAGGAGTAGCGGGTGCGGGTGGAGGTTTTGTCGAACAGCACGGCGACGGATTTCGGCCCCTCCAGCGGGCGGCGCGAGAAGGGGTCCCGCTTCAGCTCCGCGGCGAGTGCGAGCACCTCGGCCTGCTCGTTGGGTGTCAGGTCGTCGTCTGCCAGGAAGTGTCTGACCATCGGTTTAGCTCCGTTCTTTCGCTGCTTCAATCGCGCCGGCGAGGCGCTTCATCGCTTCTTCAATCTCATCGTCGGTAATCACCAGCGGCGGCGTGAGGCGGATGACGTCTTCGCCCGGTGCGTTCACAATCAGGCCTTTTTCGAGCCCATGCTTGACGACGAGCTTCGCCACCGCCTCATCCAGCACCACCCCGAGCATCAGCCCGCGCCCGCGGACCTGGGTGACACCGGGGATCTGCGAAGCTGCGTCGCGAAGCAACAGCCCCTTGCGGCGCACCTCGGCGAGGAAGTCCTCGTCGATGGCCCCAAGCACGGCCCCCGCGGCGGCGCAGGCGACGGGGTTGCCGCCGAAGGTCGTGCCGTGCGAGCCCGGGGTGAACAGCTCGGCCGCCTTGCCGCGGGCGATGGTCGCGCCGATGGGCAGTCCCCCGCCCAGCCCCTTGGCCATGGTGATCACGTCCGGCAGGATGCCTTCGTGCTGGAAGGCGAAGAAGTCGCCGGTGCGGCCGACGCCGGTTTGGACCTCGTCGGTGACGAAGAGGATGCCGTGGGCGTCGCAAAGTTCCCGCACCGCTGTGAGGAAACCTTCCGGTGCGGGGATGACTCCCGTTTCGCCCTGGATGGGCTCCAGGATGATCGCGGCGGTGTTGCCCGGGTCCTGCTGCACCAGGGCCTCGAGTGCCTCGATGTCGCCGTACGGGAAGAACTCGACGCCAGCCGGCATGGGTTCGAACGGCGCGCGCTTGTCCGGCTGGCCCGTCAGCGCGAGCGAGCCCATGGTGCGGCCGTGGAAACCGCGTTCAGCTGCGAGGATGCGGCGGCGGCCGGTCAGGCGTGCGAGCTTGAATGCGGCCTCGTTGGCCTCGGCGCCGGAGTTGCAGAAAAACACCCGCGCGGTGTCGTCGCCGACCCGGGCGCGAAGTGCTTCGGCCACCTCCACTACCGGCTCGGAGCCGAAGAGGTTGGACACGTGCCCCAGGCGCGCCACCTGCGCGCTGACCGCGTCCACAATGGCCGGATGCGCGTGGCCGAGCGCGTTGACGGCGATGCCGGCGAGCATGTCGATGTAGGTGTTGCCCTCCGCGTCCGTGACCGTGCAGCCCTCGCCGGAGACAAGCTCCACCGGTGGCGCGGGGTAGGTGTCTAAAAGCGCGGAAGTCCAGCGCGAAGAAAACTCGCTCATGCGTCATCCTTTCTGAAAATTGTGCCATCCGGGTAGTGCGCGCGGTCGTAGTCGTCCGGCAGCACCATGGTGCCAACGCCTCCCATGGTCAAAAGCTCCAGCAGCACGGAGTGGGCCACGCGACCGTCGATGACGTGCGCTGCCCTCACCCCGCCCTGCACCGCGGTGAGGCAGGCCTCCATCTTGGGAATCATGCCGGTGTCCAAGCCGGGCAGCATCTTGGCCAGCTCGCCCGCCTCAATCTTGGACAGCAGCGAGTCCTTGTTCGGCCAGTCCGTGTAGAGCCCCTCGACGTTGGTGAGCACCACGAGACGTTCTGCGCCGATTGCCGCGGCGAGCGCGCCCGCGGCCTCGTCGGCGTTGATGTTGTACACCTCGCCGTGCTCCCTCGGTGCGATGCCGGAAACCACCGGGATGCGGCCGGCCTCGATGATGTCCATCACCGCCTCCGGGTTCACGTCCGTGATTGTGCCCACCAGGCCGATGTCCTGCAGCTGGCCGTCCACGACCACCTCGCGCTGCTTTGCGGTAAACAGCCCAGCGTCCTCGCCAGAGGTGCCCACAGCGTAGGGCCCGTGCGAGTTGATCTTGCCCAGCAGGTCCCGGCCCACCTGGCCGAAGAGCACCATGCGCACCACGTCCAGGATCTCCGGGCTGGTCACGCGGAACCCGCCGATGAACTCCCCGCCGTCCAGCCCCAAGCGACCGAGCATCTGGGTGATCTGCGGCCCTCCGCCATGCACCACCACAGGCTTCGCGCCCACGGTGCGCAAAAACACCATGTCGGCGGCGAACGCGGCCTTCAAGTCCTCGTCGATCATGGCGTTGCCGCCGTACTTGACCACCACGATCTTGTCGCGGTAGTGCTGCAGCCACGGCAGCGCCTCCGCCAGCACGGTGGCGCGCTGCTCGTTGGTCAGATTCGGCATCATCTCGCGCACCCCCTAGCTGGTGTAGGCCGAGTTGATCTCAACGTAGGCGTGCGACAGGTCCGTCGTGCGCACCGTCGCGCGGCCCTCACCGCCGGTGCCCAGGTCCACCACCACCGCGATGTCCGACCCGCTCAGATCCACGTCCCGCGCGCCGGGCACTGCACCGGAATACTCGCAGACGGTGTGTCCGTTGAAGGTCACCGAGATGTTGTCCGCGTCCATCTCCGCGTCCGCCATGCCCACGGCGGCGAGCACGCGGCCCCAGTTCGGGTCGGAGCCGAACATCGCGGTCTTGACCAGGCTGTCGCGGCCGATGGTGCGCGCAGCGTTGAGTGCTTGCTCGTCGTCCGCGGCGCCTTCGACGGTGATGCTCACGCGCTTGGTCACGCCCTCGGCGTCGGACTGCATCATCGCCGCCAGCTGCGCGCACGCCTCGTGGACCGCCGCGTCCAGCTCGTCTTGGTCCGGAGTCACGCCGCTCGCGCCGCTAGCCATGGCGATGACGGTGTCGTTGGTGGAGGTGGAACCGTCGATGTCCAGGGTGTTGAAGGTGGTTGCCGTGGCGCGCTCCAGCGCGGTCTGCAGCGCTTGGGCCTCCACCTTGGCGTCGGTGGTCAGGCACACCAGCATCGTCGCCAGCGACGGCGCCATCATGCCGGCACCTTTGCCCATGGCGCCGATAGTCCAGCCGTCGCCCTTGACCAATACTTCCTTGGCGATGGTGTCGGTGGTGCGGATGGCCTCGGCCGCGTCCGCACCGTGGTCGCCGAGCTGATTGACGACGGCTGCGATGCCGCTTTCCACCTTCTCCATCGGCAGCAGATCGCCGATGATGCCGGTGGAGCAGACGGCCACCTGGGCGGGCTCTGCGCCCACACCTTCGGCCGTGAGCCGCTGCATAGTTTGCGCGTCGTGCAGCCCCTGCTCGCCTGTACAGGCGTTGGCGTTGCCGGAGTTGAACACCACCGCCTTCAGCTCGCCAGCGGACACCGCCGCGCGGCTGACTTTCACGGGCGCGGCGAAGACCTTGTTGCGCGTGAACACGGCGGCCGCGGTGTATTCGGGGCCATCGTTGACCACGACGGCCATGTCCGGTTTGCCGGATGCTTTCAGGCCCGCGCTTGTGGCGGCGGCGGAAAAGCCTTGAGGTGCGGTGACTCCAAGAGTGCTCATGATGGAGGGGGTCCTTTCAGAGAAAAGAGGTAGGGGGTGTCTCGTCGGCGGGTACGGAGCCACCGCGGCTCGCGACAGACCCGCCCCCTCGTTGAACCCAAGCGCAAGGTTCATGCACTGCACCGCCGCTCCCCCAGTACCCTTGGTCAGGTTGTCAATGGCGCTGGTGGCCACGACCTTGCCCGCCGCCTGGTCCACCTCAACCTGGACGTGGCACATGTTGGAGCCCACCACGTGCTGCGTCTGCGGCTGCTGGCCGGCAGGCAGCAGGTGCACGAACGGCTCCGCGGCGTAGGCGTTTTCGTATGCCGCGCGCACCGCCTCCGCGTCCGCGCCCTGTGCCAGTGGCGCAGTAACGGTGGTGAGGATGCCGCGCGGCAGCGGCGCAAGCACCGGTGAGAAACTCACGGTGACCTCGGCGTCGGTGACCTCAGAAAGGTTTTGCGCAATCTCCGGCGTGTGCCTGTGCGCGCCGGCGACGCTGTATGCCTTCAGCGAGCCCATCGTTTCCGCGCCGAGCATGTCCACCTTGGGCTTCTTGCCGGCCCCGGACACGCCGGTAATGGCCACCACCGTCAGATCCAGCTCGACCAGGCCCGCCTGCACCGCCGGCCATGCGGCGAGCGTGGCACCCGTGGGAAAGCACCCGGGAACAGCGATGCGCGTTGCCTTTGCGACGTCCTCCCGGTGCCCCGGTAACTCCGGCAGCCCGTAGGGCCACGCTCCCGCGTGCTCCGAGCCGTAGTAGGCGCGCCACGCTTCGGCATCGCGCAGGCGGAAGTCGGCGGCGCAGTCGATGACGGTCACGCCCTCGCCAAGTGCGGCACCGATGGCCGCGGAGTGGCCGTGCGGCAGCCCCAAAAAGACCACGTCGTGGCCGGAGAGCACCTCGACAGTGGTCTCTTCGATGACCCGGTCGGCCAGCTCCGGCAGATGCGGCATGAGCTCGCCGACACGCTGGCCGGCGTTGGACGCGCCGGTGAGCGCGCCGATCTCCAGCTCACCCGCGAGATACGCCGGGTGACCCAGCAGCAGGCGGAGAATCTCACCGCCTGCATAACCCGTGGCCCCCGCGACCGCTACTTTGACAACCTTGCCTTCTGACATGGCCGCAAGTGTAACAGTTATGCAGTCGCGTGGAAGTTATTCACGCAAATATATTTAGCCGCGCATTTCTGCGCCGAAACGCTCCTTGGCCAGTTCGGCCGCCTTCAGGCGCGCTTCGGAGGCTTCTTCCTCGGTCAGCGTGCGGTCCGGGGCGCGGAACGCCAGGCCGAACGCGAGCGACTTCTTGCCGTCGCCGAGGTTGTCGGACCGGTAGACGTCGAAAAGCGTGACTGCTTCGACGAGCTCGCCCGCACCCTCTTCGACTACGCGGCGCACGTCCTCGGCCGCCACAGCCTCGTCCACGACCAGGGCGATGTCCTGGTTGAGCAGCGGGAATGCGGACAGACGCGGCGCAGGCAGACGCTCTGCCAGCGGGATCGCGGTCAGATCGAGCTCCATCGCGCAGGTGCGCGCCGGCAGGTTCAGCTTCTCCAGGATTTGCGGGTGCAGCTCGCCGGCGTGGCCGACAACCTCGCCGTCAACCTTGAGCGCCGCGCAGCGGCCCGGGTGCCACGGCAGGTACTCGGCAGCCTCGACATCCAGGTCGACGCCGCACACGCGAGCAACGAGCTGGGCGGCCTCGACAGCGTCGGACCACTCGTAGGCACGGCCCTTGCCCCACGGGCCTTCCAGCTCCGTGTTGCCCAGCGCGACGGTCGCGGCGTGGAGGTGCTGCTTCGGCAGTGACTCGATAAGTTCTGCGACAACCTCGTCCGCCGGTCGCTCGGACACGTCCGGCAGCGGCGAGACGTCAGCGCGCTTTTCCGAGGTCTGCGCCACGGAGTAGATGGCCACATCACCGCGACCGCGCGCGACGTTTCGGCCCGCGGCCTCCAGCATCGGCGGCAGCAGCGTGGTGCCCAGGATGCCGTAGTCGGCGTCCAGCGGATTCTGCACCTTGACGGCCTTTCGGCGCGGATCGTCCGCATCGAGGCCCCAGGTGTCGAAGGTGTCGTTGGCGATAAACGGCGTGGGGATGATCTCCGCGTAGCCGGAGTACGCCAACGCGTGGGTCACCGCACGGCGGCGTCGCTGCAGCGGGCTCAAACCGCGGCCGCCACGGGGCGTGGGCAGGATCGACGGAATGTCGTCCAGGCCCTCCAGGCGCACGACCTCCTCGACCAGCTCCACCGGCACCGTGATGTCTGTGCGCCAGGTCGGCGGGGTGACTTCAAGCTCCTCGCCGTCGCCAGCGACCTCGCAGCCGACCTCTTCCAGGCGCCGCACCACGGTCTCACGTGCGTAATCCACACCGATCAGCTCAGCCGGGCGCGTCGCGCGCATCGCAATCGCATCACGCTTTTCGACGTCACCGACCAGCGTCCTGCCCGCATGAATCGTGCCGCCGGCGATGTCCACCAGCAGCGCGCAGGCGATGTCGAGGGCGTTTTCCACGAGCTGCGGGTCCACGCCGCGCTCGAAGCGTCGCGAGGCTTCCGAGCTCAGCTTGAGGCGGCGCGCGGTACGCGCCACGGTCAGCGGGTTCCAGGTCGCGGCCTCGAAGTGGACGTTGACCGTCTCGTCCGAGATCTCGGAGGTGGTGCCGCCCATGACGCCGGCCAGCGACTGAATGCCGTTGTCGTCGCTGATCACCACATCTTCTGCGGTCAACGTGCGCTCGACGTGGTCGAGCGTTTCAAATTTCTCGCCTTCAGCAGCGTTGTGCACGCGCAGGCCACCGGCGATCTTGTCAGCGTCGAAGGCGTGCATCGGCTGGCCGGTCAGCAGCATGACGTAGTTGGTCACGTCGGTTGCGGCGTTGACGGAGCGCACGCCGGCGAGCATGAGCTCGCGCTGCATCCAAAACGGCGCGGTCGCGTTCGGGTCGATGCCTTCGACAGTGCGCACGCCGAACCGCTTGGCCTTGGTGGACTCATCCACGCTCACCGCGATGGTCTCACCCGCCGGAGCGGGCACGCCGGAGACGTCGATGCCGGCGATAGCCGGATCCAGCGCCACGTCGGTGAACTCAAGGTCGAAGGCGGAGGCGATCTCTCGGGTCAGGCCGCGGGCGGACAGGGCGTAGCCGCGGTCCGGGGTGACGTTGACATCGAAGACGGTGTCGTCCGAGCCCAGAATCTCGCGGGCGTCCTGGCCGGGGGTGGCGGAGCCGTCGTGAAGCGTAATGATGCCCTCGCTTTTCGCGGTGAGCCCGAGCTCGGCCGCGGAAGCCATCATGCCTGCGGAGATGTGGTCGTAGGTCTCGCGCGCGGAGATTTCGAACCCGCCCGGCAGCACCGCGCCCGGCAGCGAGACGACGACCAGGTCGCCCTGCTGGAAGTTGCGGGCGCCGCAAATGATGCCCTGCGGCTCGCCGGTGCCGTTGGCCTGGCCCACGTCCACCTGGCAGTAGCGGATGGGCTTCTTAAAACCGGTGAGCTCCTCGATCTCATCCACACGGCCGATGACCAGCGGGCCGGTGACCTCCGGAAGCGGCGCGTAGCCCTCGGTTTCGAAACCGACGCGCACGAAGCCCGCGTCGAGCTCCTCATCGGTGGGGTTGAAATCCTTGTTACCTGCGTTCTGCAGCAGGCGGACGATCCAGTGTTTGGAAATGAGCATTATCGAGAGTCTCCTTTATGCCTGCACGCCGAACGGGATGGTGAAACGGACGTCGCCTTCGACCATGTCGCGCATGTCCGACAGACCATTGCGGAACTGCAAGGTGCGCTCCAGGCCCATGCCAAACGCGAAGCCGGAGTAGACCTCCGGGTCGATGCCGACAGCACGCAGCACGTTCGGGTTGACCATGCCGCAGCCGCCCCACTCGATCCAGCCCGCGCCGCCCTTCTTGTTGGGGAACCACACGTCCACCTCAGCGGACGGCTCGGTGAACGGGAAGTAGTTCGTGCGCATACGCGTCTTCGTCTCCGGGCCGAACAGCACCTTTGCCAGGTGGTCGAGGGTGCCGCGCAGGTGCGCCATAGTCAGGCCCTTGTCCACGGCCAAGCCCTCCACCTGGTGGAACACCGGGGTGTGGGTAGCATCCAGCTCGTCGGTGCGGAACACACGGCCCGGACACGCGATGTAGATGGGCACGTCACGCTCGAGCATGGTGCGCACCTGCACCGGCGAAGTGTGGGTGCGCATGACCTGCTTGGAGCCTTCCTCGCCGATGTAGAAGGTGTCCTGCAGCGTGCGGGCCGGGTGGTCCGGGATGAAGTTCAGCGCGTCGAAATTGAAGTACTCCGCCTCAACTTCGGGTCCTTCCGCGACCTCCCAGCCCATGCCGATGAAGATGTCCGCAATGTGCTCGGACAGTGTGGTGATCGGGTGCATCGCACCAGCCTGCGTGCGGGAGGTAGGCAGGGTGACGTCCACCTTCTCCTCGCGCAGCTGCTTCTCGCGGTGCTCCGCTTCGCGCTGCACGCGCAGCTGGGCGTAGGCCTTTTCTGCGCGGCCGCGGGCCATGTTCACGAACCGACCGGCATCCTTGCGCTGATCCTTCGGCAGCGTCCCAAGTGCGCGGCGGGCCTGCGGGATCGGGGCCTTCTCCCCCAGGTGCGCGCGGTGCGCATCTTCCAGCGCAGCGAGGTCCTCGGCCGCCTCAAAAGCAGCGATCGCCTCGTCCGCCGCCTTGTTCAGGGCGTCCTCGGTCAGTTCAATTTCGGGAGTTGGGTTTGCGTTGTCGGCCACGCTTGTGTTCACCCGCACCTTTCCACAAGTGCGCTGCGCTGTTTATACAGTCCGCAGCGGTGTCGGTTCAAAAGCGACCACCACTTTACCCATCGCTCGACACAGAGACCGCGCGAGGGCAGGCGCTGCAAACCCGGCCGATAAAGCTAGTCCTCCGCAAGCGCCTTCGACGACTCCCACAGGCAGATACTCGCCGCTGTGGCCAAGTTCAGCGACTCCGCACTGCCCTGGATCGGGATGGAAACGCGGTGGTCGGCGGCCGACAGGATGTCGTCGTCAAGCCCATGCGCCTCGTTGCCGAACAGCCAAGCGGTCGGCTGCGCGAGCGTCTCCCCCGGCTGCGCAAGGTTCACCTCGCCGTTCATTGTGGTGGCGAAGGTGGACAGACCAGCGTCTTCGAGCTGACTGATCACGCGGCGGACATCGCGGTCGCGCGCCACAGGGATGTGGAACAGCGAGCCCGCAGTCGAGCGCACCACCTTGGGAGCCTCCGGGTCCACGGTGTCGCCGGCGAAAATCACAGCGTCCGCACCAACGGCGTCCGCGATGCGGATGATCGTGCCGGCGTTGCCCGGGTCGTTAGTTTCCACGCACACCGCCACCAGCCTCGGCCGGCCCTTCATAATCTTGGGCACCGTCCACAGCACCGGGCGGCACACCGCAAAAATGCCGGTGGACGTCACCGCGTCCGCGAGCGAGTCCGCAGCCTTTTCCGTGATCGCGTGCGTGTACACGTCCATGTAACCCGCCGCCCGCACGATCTCCTCGAAGCGCTCGGCTGCGGCCTCGGTAACGAAGAGGTCCGTCGCCGCCCCCGTGGCCACGGCGGCCTCCACAGCGTTCTCGCCTTCCGCCAGGAAGGCCTTTGCTTTACGACGAGCTTGCGCCCTCTTCAACTTCCCCGCATTAACCACACGCGGAGTGCGCTCTGTAAACGGCTGCTGGAAATCCAATGGCATAGCTCCAGACTACGTTGCAGGCACTACGCTGTTGGCCGTGCCTACGTTTCCGGAGCTCGTGCGCGCCCGCCTTCTTTCACCAGCGGCGCGACCTTGGCGTATTGGTTTTGCGCTCGCAGCTCTTCTTTTCGCTCTCGGGCTGGTAGCTCTGCCGGGGGCACCGATCGCGGTCGAGTGGTCTCGGTTCTTGGTAGCGCTCTACGCCGTATTTCTCATTGTCGCCGCATTCTTCGCCCCGGTCACGGCTGGGTTGGGATACGGATTCCTGCTGCAGTTTTCCAATGTTGCACCGGAGTATCGGAGCGCTGTCATCATCATGGGAATGTTCGCGATCATCTCTGTCGTGGGATTGCGGCTTCCTGCTCGCTACAGCCTGCCTCTAATGGCATTTCTATGGTACGTCGCACAGACTGACTTCCTAGCTGGCATCTACCTCCCTATTTCCTTCGCTACAGCAATTTTCCTGCTCGTGCTGGTCATTGTTGCGTGGGCAGTTGGGTGGATTCTCCGCGCCTTCCTCATTACCCGTGAGCGTCAGGCCGATCGTTTGAAGGCGGAGCTCGAGCGTGAGCGCGAACGAACGGTTAAAGCTTTGCACGGTTCCGTGGCGTCCTCGCTCACTTCGGTCGTGCTCCGAAGCGAGGCCTTAGCGATGTCGGGCGACGAGCAGACAGCCAAGGCGGCGAAACTCATCGCCGAGGACGCCCGACGTTCAATGCAGGAAGTTCGTCAACTCATCCGTTTTATGCGTTCCGACGATCCCGCGGAGTTCAGCGAAGACAAGACCATGAGCACACCCACATTGGACGACTGTTTGCGATCCTTTTCGGACACGTTGCGCAGCCACGGCTACACGGTCACGGAAAGTGGCATGCACGGCGAAGGGTTGAGCTCGATTGCACTCCGTCACGCTCCAAGTGCGTTCCGTGAGATCCAGACCAACGTGATCAAGTACGCGGACAAGCACCGGCCAGTCATCGTCGCCGCAGTCGAGGACGACAACGATGTGCAGATCCTGGTGCAGAATTTTGGTGCCCCACAAGAACAGGCAGTCGAGATGAGTAGCGGCGTCGGTCTTGGTGAGGTCGCTTCGCTGTTGGCTGAGGACGGTGCCACCCTCGACGCGGGCTATCACGGCGAGGCGTTCCGCTACCACCTCACCGTCCCGAAGGAACGAAAGTAGATCGGCGCTGCACCCCGGAGGGTACTTTCGTACCGACTTGTCCCCTAAGCGCCCGAAATAATTGCGCACTGTTACCGTATGCACCCATAATTCGATGTAGCGATTTACAGCTTTAGTTCACGAAAGGACAAGCAAATGCGCAAGTTTGCTCGCCTCGCCGCCTCCGCCTTGGTCGCAACCGGCCTCATCGCCGTCGCACCTGCGGCATCTGCTGAAGCGCAGACTGTGGCAACCCCCTACGCAGCTGGTGCCATCGGCGACACCTTCGAGTGCGGTGGCCTGCTCGGCCGTCTGTGGTGCTAATCGCACCGAGATGACCACACCCGACCACCCAATCCGGGTTTTCCTCGTCGACGATGATCCGCTCGTCCGCGAGGTGCTGAAAAGCTACCTCGACAGCGCCGAAGGGATCACCGTCGTCGAAACTGCTTCGGACGGATCCGAAGCACTCGAGCGCATCCCCCAATTAGACGTGGATGTGGTGCTCTCCGATGTCTACATGCAGCACATGGGTGGCGCGGAGCTGCTGCGCAAGCTCACTGCCCGCGGGTCCGCCCCGGCCTTTTTGGCGATCAGTTCCTTGGACAACGACACTGCTATGCTCGACATCCTCGACCACGGGGGTCGCGGCTACATTTTGAAGAGCCAGCCGCGCGAGGAAATCATCCTTTCGGTGCGGCAAGCAGTTGCAGGCGGCACCGTAATTTCGCCTGCTGCAATGAACAAGCTGCTCCCCCACCTCTCCCAGCGCGACGCACAAGCTCCGCAACCTGCTCCCGAGCGCCCAAAGGCCGCGGTCAACGTGCCTGCGGGCGTTTCCGAGACCGAGCAGAAAGTCCTTGAGCTGCTTTGCGACGGCTTGAGCAACGCCGACATCGCGAAGCACCTGAACTACTCCGAGTCCACCGTGAAGAAGATGGTCTCGAAGCTGCTCTCGGCATACGGGGTCTCGTCCCGCCTCGACCTTGTCGTCACTGTCCTCAACGGCCGCGGGCCGCAGGTGCACTAGCCCCTCCCCGGTTCTGAACGAAAGTATCGGCATCGGACACGAAGGTGCCGAGACCCCAAAATTTCCTTGTCATGCGACAGCAACGTCCTTACGTTGACCCCTGTAAGCAATCACCCCGACTGCTAGCGACGCTGGCGGTAGCTTCACAGGAAAGGACAACGTATGACCCGTAAGACCCGACGCATCACTACCGCGCTTCTCGGCACTCTGATGGCCGGCGCTGCCATCGCTCCCGCGAACGCGACCACCCTCGAGGAGTCCGCTCCCGAGACCCCGGCGAACAACGACAAACTCCCGATCGTCCACACCTACCGCGGCTCCGACCACTTGAAGGCCAACGTGCTCAACCCGCGCCCGGTGTGCAACTCCACCGAGGACTACCGCACCGTCGTGTACAAGGTGAAGGACAACTTCCTGCCGGTGGGCACCATCTCCACCACGAACCTGTCCGACGAGGCAATCCCGCTGCAGCAGGACCTCTCCCGCACCCAGACTGTCTCCGCTTCCGTCAACGGCTCCAAGACTGAGACGCTGAACCTGGGCGGTTCCGGCTCCAAGGACGGCATCGAGGGCAACATCGGCTACTCCGTGGCGAAGGCGCTCGGCTGGGACGTCTCCGCTGAGCTGTCCTGGAACGTCGGCCAGACCGTCGGCCCATACGATGTGCCGGCAGGCAACACCGGTGAGGCCACCTACGGCTTCCGCACCGTCACCATGACTGGCACCCAGCAGCGCTGCCGCCCGAACGGCACCTGGGCGACCCCGACCGCATGGGTTGCCAACATGCCGGTGAAGAACGAAGTGCGCGTCAAGAACTTCGACACCCCGGCCGATTCCTGGGCGCCGAACAAGGGCGCACAGACCACCGAGGTCAAGGACGAGCCGAACGCTGAGTACGACAAGGACGTCGACACCCTGAACAAGGGCGACAACATCGACGACGTGGAAAAGGTCGACGACAACAAGACCGCCGACGTCAGCAACAAGGACGTCAACCTCGCCGCCGACAACGAGAAGGCCGCCAAGGAGGAAGCCGAGAAGAACGAGGGCGCCATCGAGGTCGACGCCGTTTCCGACAAGAAGGAAGAGTCCACCGACGACAAGGGCGACGACAAGGCTGAAAAGGCCGAGCACGACCTAGACCTCGAGCCGTACTTCACCGTCTCCTCCGCGAAGGCGAAGGGCTTCGCCGGTTCCACTGCGCTGCGCGTGAAGAACGTCGGCAACGAGCGCTACTGGGGCGAGTTCCCGGCGGTGACCTTCCGCGTCGCAGTCCGCACCGAGGACGGACCGGAGGGCGTCGACCGTCTGATCACCACCACCACCCGCGAGGGCGGCTACGCCCGCGACCTGGGCTGGGACGAGGATGAGCAGGCACGCATCTTCGAGGTCACCCTGTCCAACCCCATCAACCCGGGTGAGGAAGCAGACCTCGTCTCCTTCTCCTTCGGCGACGGCAACACCAAGGAAGGCCGTCTGACCAACTACATCACCGTTTCCCAGACTGGCCGTCTGGACGGCGACGACTCCGAGTACAACGACCAGGACGTCGACTCCCGCAATGTCACTCTCGACGACTTCGGTCGCGAGAACGAGGGCATCTTCTAAAACAGCCCCACCACAGCGATTAGCGCGCCCACCCCAGCGGTGGGCGCGCTCCCTTTTGCGTGTCGCACACGAAAAAGCTCCCGCCCTCCCCCGACTGTTCGGGGATGGGCGGGAGCTTCGTCGTTAAGCGAAAGTGCTTTACGCAGCCTTCGGAGCGTTGACGTCCTCCGGCAGAGCGTTCTTCGCAACCTCGCACAGAGCGGAGAAGGCAGCGAAGTCGCTGACAGCCAGCTCGGCCAGGATCTTGCGGTCGACCTCGACCTCGGCCAGTTTCAGGCCGTGGATGAGGCGGTTGTAGGTGATGTCGTTCATGCGGGCAGCGGCGTTGATGCGCTGGATCCACAGCTTGCGGAACTCACCCTTGCGCTTGCGGCGGTCGCGGTACGCGTAGGTCTGGGAGTGCAGCCACTGCTCCTTCGCCTTGCGGTACAGGCGGGAGCGCTGGCCGCGGTAGCCCTTCGCGGACTTGAGGATTGCGCGGCGCTTCTTCTTAGCATTGACTGAACGCTTCACACGTGCCATGAGTCAAACTTCCTTTTCTTTTCTCGTATCGGTTGATTGATCGGGCAGTGCTTAGGACATGCCGAGGAGGCGCTTTGCGCGCTTGACGTCTGCCTTCGCAACGTCGGTGGAGCCGGACAGCTTGCGGCGGCGCTTCGACGAGAGCTTCTCGTTCAGGTGGCGCTTACCAGCCTGCTCGCGGCGCAGCTTGCCCTTGCCGTTGACCTTGATGCGCTTTGCGGTGCCCTTGTGGGTCTTCTGCTTCATGGTGAAAGCCCTTCAGAGTGTCGATTGTTGGAACTACTTTTTGCCCTTGCGAGCCGGTCCGAAGACCATCGTCATGTTTCGGCCGTCCTGCTTCGGACGGGACTCGACAACGCCGAGCTCCCCGATGTCGTCAGCGAGACGCTCCAGCAGGCGGTAGCCCAGCTCGGGGCGGGCCTGCTCGCGGCCGCGGAACATGATGGTGACCTTGACCTTGTTGCCCTTCTCCAGGAAGCGCTCAACATTGCCCTTCTTGGTCTGGTAGTCGTGCTCATCAATCTTGGGGCGGAACTTCTGTTCCTTGACCACGGTCTGCTGCTGGTTCTTGCGGGCCTCGCGGGCCTTCTGATCCTGCTCGTACTTGAACTTGCCGTAGTCCATGATCTTGGCCACGGGCGGCTTGGCCTTCGGGGCTACCTCAACCAGGTCGAGGTCCGCCTCGTACGCCAGCTTGCGGGCGTCGTCCGTGCGGACGATGCCCACCTGCTCGCCGGACGGGCCGACGAGGCGAACTTCAGGGACGCGGATTCGTTCATTGATCCGAGCTTCAGCGCTGATGAGAACTCCTAGAGACGTAAAGAAACAATGCGTGCCGCACTTGAACCGCAATCGGACTCATCCCACGCGAAAAACCCGCTCACCCTGAGGGGTGGCGGGAGTTCGTCCATGGCACACCAAGACACACCTATGTCTTGCGCACCGTTTGACCCGTATCCAACTCATTTGCACGAGCGGCTTGGGGTGGGATTCACTCCTCTTGCGGCCCCCGCACCCGCATGACACGGGCGCGCTGGGCGGTGTAGGCAGCAATATACATGCTCATGCCTGCACAAACCAAATCGGCGCGCCGAGGGCCCACCTAGGCCTTCGCCAGAATGTCCTGCAGGAACTGTCCGGTGAAGGAACCGGGCACCTTTGCGACGTCCTCCGGCGTGCCCTGCGCGACCACCGTGCCGCCGCCGGAGCCGCCCTCGGGCCCCATGTCCACGATCCAGTCCGCGGACTTGATCACGTCGAGGTTGTGCTCGATGACCAGCACGGTGTTGCCCTTCTCCACCAGGCCGTTGAGCACCAGCATGAGCTTGCGGATGTCCTCGAAATGCAGGCCCGTCGTCGGCTCGTCCAGGATGTAAATCGTGCGGCCGTTGGAGCGTTTCTGCAGCTCCGCCGCGAGCTTGACGCGCTGCGCCTCGCCGCCGGACAGCGTGGTCGCGCTCTGGCCAAGGCGGACGTAGCCGAGGCCGACGTCCACGAGCGTCTGCAGGTAGCGGTGGATGGAGGTGATCGGCTCGAAGAATTCCGCGGCCTCGGAGATCGGCATCTCCAGCACCTCGGCGATGTTCTTGCCCTTGTAGCGCACCTCGAGCGTTTCGCGGTTGTAGCGCGCGCCTTCGCACACCTCGCACGGCACGTACACGTCCGGCAGGAAGTTCATCTCGATCTTGATGGTGCCGTCGCCGTGGCAGGCCTCGCAGCGCCCGCCCTTGACGTTGAAGGAGAAGCGGCCGGCCTTGTAGCCGCGCACCTTCGCCTCCTGGGTCTCGGCGAACAGGTTGCGGATCTTGTCGAACACGCCGGTGTAGGTCGCCGGGTTGGAGCGCGGTGTGCGCCCGATCGGGCTCTGGTCCACCTGCACGAGCTTGTCCAGGTACTCGAGCCCCTCGACCTTCTTCACCCGGCCGGGCACCTGGCGCGCGCCGTTGAGCTGGTTCTGCAGCGTCTTGGCCAGAATCTGGTTCACCAGCGTGGACTTGCCGGAGCCGGACACGCCGGTCACGGCCACCAGCACGCCGAGCGGGATGTTTACGCTGACGTTGTCCAGGTTGTTCTCGCGCGCGCCGATGACCTTCAGTTGCCGTTGCTTATCGACGTCCCTCCGGTGCTCCGGCACCTCGATCACCTTGCGGCCAGCCAGGTAGTCGCCCGTGATCGAGTCTTTGGCCTTGAGGATGCCCTCCGGCTTGCCCTGGTAGACCACTTCCCCGCCGTATTCGCCGGCGCGCGGGCCGATGTCGATGAGCCAGTCCGCCTCCCGGATGGTGTCCTCGTCGTGCTCCACCACGACCAGGGTGTTGCCCAGGTCGCGCAGTTTCTTCAGAGTGGTGATCAGGCGCTGGTTGTCGCGCTGATGCAGGCCGATGGACGGCTCGTCCAGCACGTAGAGCACGCCGGCCAGGCCGGAGCCGATCTGGGTGGCCAGGCGGATGCGCTGCGCCTCGCCGCCGGACAGGGTGCCGGCGGAGCGGGCGAGGGTGAGGTAGTTCAGCCCCACGTCCAACAGGAAGTGCAGGCGCGCCTGGATCTCGCGCAGCACCGCGCCGGCGATCATTTCCTCGCGGTAGCCCAGCACCAGGTTGTCCAGGTACTCGGAGGCTTCCTCGATGGACAGCTGTGTCAATCCCGCGATGGACTGCTCCCCGTGCGTGGTCGACGCCAGGCGCACAGCCAGGATCTCCGGCTTCAGGCGCGCACCGTCACACGTCGGGCACGGCACCTCGCGGGTGTACGCGAGCAGGCGTTCCTTCTGCGTTTCAGACTCAGTCTGCTCCAGCTTGCGCTCCAGGTAGCCCACGATGCCCTCGTAGGCCGCCGTGTAGGAGCGCTGGCGCCCGTAGCGGTTCTTGTAGCGCACGTTGACTTTCGTGGACGAGCCGTGGATCAGGTGCTTGCGCTGCGTCTTGGTCAGCGAGCTCAGCGGCGCGTTGGCGTCGAATTTCTCCTCTTTCGCCAGCGCCTCAATGAGTTTGGTGAAGTACTTCTTGTTCGGGCTGGAATTCCACGGCTGGAACGCATCCACCGCGGGCGCGTCCGGGTCCGGGATGACCAGGTCCACGTCGATCTCTTTGCGCACGCCCAGGCCGTCGCAGGCCGGGCAGGCGCCGAACGGCGAGTTGAAGGAGAACGCGCGCGGCTCGTACTCCTCCACGTTGAGCTTGTGGCCGTTCGGGCAGGCCATCTTCTCGGAGAAGATCTGCACGCGCTCCGGGTCGTCGGCGTCCAGCTCCACAAAGTCGAAGCCGACCAGGCCGTCCGCAAGCTTGAGCGCCGTCTCCACGGAATCCGTAAGACGCTGCTTCTGGCTGGCCTTGACGGTGAGGCGGTCCACCACCACGTCGATGTTGTGCTTGATCTGCTTTTCCAGCTTCGGCGGGTCTGAGAGCTGGTAGGTCTCCCCGTCCACGTTCACGCGCGAATAGCCCTGCGACGACAGGTCGGCGAACAAGTCCTGGAACTCGCCTTTGCGCTTGCGCACAATCGGCGCGAGCACCTGGAACTTCGTGCGCTCCTCCAGCTCGAGCACGCGGTCTACGATCTGCTGCGGAGTCTGGCGCTCAATCACCGCGTCGCACACCGGGCAGTGCGGGGTGCCTGCGCGCGAGTACAGGAGGCGCAGGTAGTCGTAGATTTCCGTGATGGTGCCCACGGTGGAGCGCGGGTTGCGGTTGGTGGACTTCTGGTCGATGGACACCGCCGGGCTCAACCCGTCGATGTAGTCAACGTCCGGCTTGTCCATCTGCCCCAGGAACATGCGGGCATACGAGGACAGCGATTCCACGTAGCGGCGCTGCCCTTCGGCGAAGATGGTGTCGAAGGCGAGCGAGGACTTGCCGGAGCCGGACAGGCCGGTAAACACCGCCATCTTGTCGCGGGGCAGCTCAATGTCCACGCCCTTGAGGTTGTGTTCGCGCGCGCCGCGCACTGTCAGCTTTTCGGCCACGTCACTCTCGCTTTCGTCGATTAGTACTCCCAAGACGCTACCAACGCGCGATTGCGGGGAAACATTCCTGAGTAGCCTTGGGTGCATGCTTACCCTTCGCCATATCTCTGTCTCCGACATGGACAACAACTGCTACCTCCTCTGCAGCGAGGGGCAGGGGTTGCTTATCGACGCAGCTTCGCACGCCCCCGAACTCCTGGCCATGGCCGACGACGCCGGCGTGAAGATCACCGCGGTGCTGACCACGCACCGGCACTACGACCACACCCGGGCGCTCAAGGAAGTGCTCGAAGCCACCGGCGCGAAGCACTACGCGCCGTTCTTGGACGCCCCGGCGATCCCTGCCCCGGCCGATGTGGAGCTCAACGACGGCGACACGATCGAGTTCGCCGGCCACACGCTCCCCGTGACCATCCTGCGCGGCCACACCCCGGGCGGCGCCTGCCTGACTGCGGAGATTGACGGCACGGTCAACCTGTTCGTCGGCGACTCGCTGTTTCCCGGCGGTTTGGGCAAAACCCAGTCCGAGGGAGACTTTGTCCGCCTCTTCAACGACGTGAAGGAGAAGGTCTTCGACGTCTACCCGGACGAGGCCGTCGTTTGGCCGGGCCACGGCAAACCCACCACGCTCGGCGAGGAGCGCCCGCACCTGGACGACTGGTGGGATCGTCGCTGGTAACCGAAAAACCCACCACCGCGGTGGCGCAAAATCGCTACACTCGGCGGGAGCACATTCAGCTACAAAAAAGTAAGGATTGGGTAAAAGTATGATCCGGAAAATCGCACGCCCGATGCTGGCTTCGGTCTACGTGATCGACGGTGTCGAGACCCTGCTGAACCCGGCTGGCCACAAGGACAGCGCGGACAGCGTGTTGAAGAAGCTGCGCGCCCTGACCCCGCGCGAGTACCGCGGCTTCCTGCCGAAGAGCCCGGAGACCGCCGCGCAGATCGTCGGCGCTACCAAGGCTGGCGCTGGCGCGTCCTTCGCCATCGGCAAGTTCCCGCGCCTGTCCGCCACCCTGCTGGCCGCCACCGCGCTGCCTACCGTTGTGGGCCGCCACGCGTTCTGGGAGGCAGAGGACGACGACGAGAAGGCACGCCGCCGCACCGGCGCCCTGACGGACCTCGGCCTGGCCGGCGGTGTCCTGCTGGCCACCGTGGACAACAACGGCAAGCCGGACCTGAAGTGGCGCGCGCAGCACGCTGCCCAGGCCGCGCAGAAGAACGTCAAGCAGGCGCTGCCGACCAAGTCGGAGACCGAGAAGGCTTGGGACAAGGCGTCCGACTGGTTCTCCGACGCGACCGAGCAGGTCACCGATTACGTCGACGACAACAAGGGCGACTGGAAGAAGAAGGCCAACAAGGCCAGCGACGCTGCGAACGACTGGCTGGGCGACGCAAAGAAGCAGGCGTCCAGCTTCCTCTCCGACGCAGGCGACTGGCTGGACGACGCTGCGGACAAGGCCACCGACAAGGCCGAGGACGCATATGGCGACATCAAGCCGTCCAAGATCCAGCAGTTCAAGGCGAAGCGCAAGGTCAACAGCATCGTCGACGATCTGCAGGGCCAGCTGGACGACCTGCAGCCGTCCGCCCTGGACAAGTTCAAGGCGAAGCGCAAGGTCAACAAGGCCTCCGCAAAGGCTCAGGACAAGGCGCAGAACGCGGTCGACTCCCTGCAGGACGCGTGGGACAAGCTGGACGCTGACCCGAACTGGATCACCAAGCTCAAGTGGAAGCGCAAGGCCAAGAAGGCCGAGAAGAAGGCGCAGAAGCTGGTGAAGAAGGCGCAGAAGAAGTTCGCGTAACTACTCTGACTGCTTAGCGGCCCCGGGGCTGGGAATATTCCCTGCCCCGGGGCCGTTTGTTGTGGGGATGCAGGAAACAGAACAGACTTACGTGGATCAGCTCTTCGCGCACCTCGATAGCGAGGTGGCACGGGCGCAAGCACGCCTGGAAGAGGTGCAGCGCGACGTGGACCCGGACAATCCGGACTCGGATGCCCTAGTGCGCCGCGAAACGGAGTACCACGGGCTCAACGCGAAGCTGGACGCGCTCAACGTCGCGGAGACCGGTTTGATCTTCGGCCGCATCGACGTCGCCGACGACGACCCGGAGAACCCGGTGCCGGGGCGGCCCGATTTGGAGCGGCGCTACATCGGCCGCATGGGCATCGACGACCGGGAGGACAATTACCGCACCCTCCTGCTGGACTGGCGCGCTCCCCTCGCCCGCCCGTTCTACCTGGCAACCACAGCGCACCCGGAGGGCGTAGAAACGCGCCGCAACATCCGCATGCGCGGCCGCACCGTCACGGCAGTGGACGACGAGGTGCTCTCCGGCGACGGTGCGGAGACCTCACATGCCGGTGTCGGATCCGAGGCGGCGCTGCGCCGCGCGATGAACGAGGCCCGCACCGGCCACATGCGCTCCATCGTGGAAACCATCCAGCGAGAGCAGGACGAAATCATCCGCGACGCCACGCGCGGCGTCATGGTTGTCCAGGGTGGGCCGGGCACCGGCAAGACGGCGGTGGCGCTGCACCGCATCGCATACTTGCTGTACACGTGCCGCGAGCAGCTCACCCGCACCGGCGTGCTGGTGCTCGGCCCGAACGCCACGTTCCTCGAGTACATCTCCCGCGTGCTGCCGGAGCTCGGCGAGACGGGCGTGGTGCTGTCTACCGCCGACCAGCTCGTGCCTGGTTTTACCCCCACAGGCCAAGACAGCATCGCCACGCGCGAGGTGAAGGGCTCGGAAGAGATGGTGACCATCCTCAAGCGCGCCGTGCAGTCCTACGAGACGCTGCCGGATGCGCCTGTGCGCCTCACCTTCGATTCGGTGCCGGTAGATGCCACCCCGCAGATGGTCAAGGCCGCGCGCACGAGGGCGCGTCGTTCACGCCGCCCGCATAGCCAGGCGCGCGCCTACTTCGCGGAGCACTTGACGCAGCTGCTGGCGGAGGCGCTGGCGAAGCGCATCGGCGAGGACCCGCTCGGCGGGGCGAACCTGCTCTCGGACGCGGATGTGGACCAGCTTCACGACGACCTCGCGGACGACCCCCAGGTAGAGCAACTCATCGACGCGCACTTTCCGGAGCTCGACCCCGTGGAGGTGCTGGATGCGCTGCTGACCGACAAGGACGCAATCGCCGAGGTCGCCCACGACTACGACGACTACACCCGCGACGCCCTATACCGCGCGCCCGGCTCCCCGTTCAGCCACGCGGACACCGCGCTTGTGGACGAGCTCGCCGTGCTCATCGGCACCGTCGACCCCGAGGAGCAGCGCCAGAAGGAAGAAGAGGAATGGCGCGAGCTCGTCGCCGAGGCGGAGGGCGCGCTCGACGTCCTGTCCTCGTCTGAATCCACGGACAACGACGACGACCAGTTCGAAGCCGAGATCCTCTCCGCAGCCGACGTCATCGACGCGGAGACGCTCGCCAGCCGCCAACGGGAGACGGACACCCGCTCCACCGCGCAGCGCGCACGCGCGGACCAGACGTGGGCGTACGGTCACGTCATTGTCGACGAAGCGCAGGAGCTGTCCCCCATGGAGTGGCGCATGGTGTTCCGCCGCTGCCCGTCGCGGTGGATGACGCTCGTGGGCGACACTGCCCAGACGTCCTCCCCCGCCGGCGTCGACGACTGGACCAACGCGCTGGAGCCTTTTGTGGGCAACCGTTTCCGCCTGCACGAGCTGACGGTGAACTACCGCACGCCGAAGGAGATCGCGGACTACGCTGCCGAGATCCTGGCCGAGATTGACCCGGAGGCCACCGTCCCGGAGGCGATCCGCGAATCCGGCGTGCCGGTGCAGTTCGTGGAGGACTTTAGCCTCGTCGAGAAGCGCGACGGCTTAACCGCCGTTATTGACGCCGACAACGTCGGCGAGATGAAGGGCCTGGAGTTCGACAACGTCGTGGTGGTGGAGCCGAGCAAAATTAAAGAGGCCTCGCCACAGGGGTGGCAAGACCTCTACGTCGCCGTCACCCGCGCCACGCAGACGCTGACGGTGGTCGGCGAATAGTGCCTTAGTTGACCGTGTGAACGATCATGACGTCGCAGTCGGACTGACGCGCGACGTCCGCCGGCACGGAGCCCAGCAGGCGGCCGGTCAGGGAGTTGATGCCGCGGTTGCCCACCACGAGCAGGTCCGCCTTGTTGTCGTTGACGATGGCCATCAGCGCCTGCACCGGGGTGCCCGGGCGGGTTGCGGTCTGCACGTCCGGTGCGCCTGCGGCGCGGGCGTGCTCAGCTGCGCCCTCGAGGTTCTCCAGCGCCTTCTGGTCACCCAGGATGGTCACGGAATCCTGACGCAGCGTCTTCGCGGCCTCTTCCTCGTTCTCGTAGTACGCGGTACCGATGACGAGGGTTGAACCGAACGCAGCTGCAATCTTCGCGGCGCGCTCAACGGCCAGCAGAGAGGACTTGGAACCGTCGGAGCCGACGACGATGGTCTTGTAGTTATCGGCCATGTGAAATCACCTTTCAAAAATGCGACGCGGTTAGCGTGCTTAGTGTACCCCTTGGCGGTTTAGTCGTGTCCCTCTGCCCGGGTATCCACGAGCATGACGTCCACCGGGGCCTTCTTGGCCACGTTGCCGGGGATGTTGCCGAAGATGCGGCCGGCCATCGAGCGCATGCCCTTGTTGCCCACCACGAGCAGGTCAACGCCGTACTCGCCGACGGCCTCCACCAGCACGTTTGCGGGCTGTCCTCCCTTGGACACCAGGTTGACCTTGCCGGCCTGCTCCTCCTTGGCAATCTCGTCCGCCTTGCGCAGAATCTCGCGCGCGTTGGTGGCGGTGACGATGTCCACGCGGGACAGCTCCGCGTTGGTGGAGTTCAGCATCGAGCCGGACGCGGTGTAGTGGGCGCAGATGATGGTCAGCTCGGCGCCGTAGACGCGGGCGAGGCTGGCTGCGGCACGCACTGCGACCATGGAGGTGGCGGAGCCGTCGGTGCCGACAGCGATCGACTTGTAGGTGTGCAAAGCAGGTTCCTTTCGCTAATTCCCTGTGTCTTTAATACCACGCAGCTCTCGTTTGAGATCCGCAATCTCGTCTCTGAGTCTTCCGGCAAGCTCAAACTTCAGTTCGCCGGCGGCGTCGCGCATTTGGACCGTCAGGTCGTCGATAAGCTTCTGCACCTCATCCGAGGCCATGTTGGACACATCCGCGCGTTCGGCGACGGCCGCATCGGAGCTCAAGCTTGCCGACGCATCCGCGTCCGCGTCTTCATACACCTGGTCCAAAATGTCCGCGATCGCTTTGCGCAGCGGCTGCGGGTCGATGCCGTGTTTTTCGTTGTAGGCGATCTGCTTCTCGCGGCGGCGCTCGGTTTCGTCGATGGCCTCCTGCATGGATTCGGTGACCTGGTCGGCGTACATGATCACCTCGCCGGAGACGTTTCGTGCCGCGCGGCCGATCGTTTGGATCAGCGACTTGGTCGAGCGCAAGAAGCCCTCCTTGTCCGCGTCCAGGATCGCAACGAGGGAGACTTCCGGCAGGTCCAGTCCCTCGCGCAGCAGGTTGATGCCTACGAGCACGTCGTACTCGCCCAGGCGCAGCTGGCGCAGCAGCTCCACGCGCTGCAGGGTGTCGATGTCGGAGTGCAGGTAGCGCACCTTGACGCCGTTGTCCAGCAGGTAATCCGTGAGGTCCTCGGCCATGCGCTTGGTCAGGGTTGTCACAAGGACGCGCTCGTCCTTGGCGGTGCGGGTGCGGATTTCGTCGATCAGGTCGTCGATCTGGCCCTTGGTGGGCTTGACGGTGACCTTCGGGTCCACCAGACCGGTCGGGCGGATCACCTGCTCCACAAACTCGCCCTGGGCGGCCTCGAGCTCGTAGTCGCCGGGGGTGGCGGACATGTAGACGGTCTGGCCCACGCGGGCCTCGAACTCGTCGAAGGTCAGCGGTCGGTTGTCCACCGCGGACGGCAGGCGGAAGCCGAACTCCACCAGGTTGCGCTTGCGCGACATGTCGCCCTCGAACATGCCGCCGATCTGGGGCACGGTGACGTGGGACTCGTCGATGATGGTGAGGAAGTCCTCCGGGAAGTAGTCGATCAGCGTCGCCGGCGCAGACCCCGCCGGGCGGCCGTCCATGTGACGCGAGTAGTTCTCGATGCCGGAGCAGAACCCGACCTGCTGGATCATCTCCAGGTCGTACTCGGTGCGCATGCGCAGACGCTGCGCCTCGAGCAGCTTGCCCTTGTTCTCCAGCTCCTCGAGCCTGTCCGCAAGCTCCTCCTTGATCGCCTCGATGGCCTTTTCCATGCGCTCGTCCGTGGCCACGTAGTGGGTGGCCGGGAAGATGCGCACCTCGTCTTCCTGACTGATCACGTCGCCGGTGAGCGGGTGGATGTAGTACAACGAGTCCACCTCGTCGCCGAAGAACTCCACGCGCACGGCCACCTCTTCGTAGGCCGGGATGATGTCCACGGTGTCGCCCTTGACGCGGAAGGTGCCGCGCTTGAAGTCGATGTCGTTGCGCTCGTACTGCACGTCCACCAAAAGGCGCAGGAAACGGTCGCGCTCCACTTCCTCGCCCACGCGCAGCACAATCGATCGGTCCAGGTAGGACTGCGGGGTGCCCAAGCCGTAGATGCAGGACACCGAAGACACCACGACCACGTCGCGGCGGCTCAAAAGCGCGGAGGTGGCGGAGTGGCGCAAGCGCTCCACGTCGTCGTTGATGGACGAGTCCTTCTCAATGTAGGTGTCGGTCTGCGCGATGTAGGCCTCCGGTTGGTAGTAGTCGTAGTACGACACGAAGTACTCCACCGCGTTGTTGGGCAGCAGCTGGCGCAGCTCGTTGGCCAGCTGCGCTGCCAGCGTCTTGTTCGGCGCCATCACCAGCGTGGGGCGCTGCTGCTTTTCAATCAGCCACGCGGCGGTGGCGGACTTGCCGGTACCGGTGGCACCCATGAGCACGACGTCGCGCTCGCCTCGGTTCAAACGCTCGTCCAGCTGCGCAATCGCCGTGGGCTGGTCGCCGGAGGGTTCGAACTCGGAGACGACCTCGAAGGGTTTCTCGCGTCGCTCAATCTCCCCCACTGGGCGAAATCCAGACTGCGCGAGGACGGGATGTTCAGCAGCAAAAGCCATAGTGGCCAGTGTATCGCCAAGAGCGTCGGCGAGGCATTGCTCGTCGATAAGCAAAGTCGCGAACGTTAAGCGGCGTACTTGCGGGAGGTTTCCAGCCACTCCTGCAGCTCGCCGGCTTCCTCCCACATGGAATACAGCGCGGAACCGCCCGGGCGCATCACCGCCTGAGCGCGGCGGCGGATCCACTGCCTGTCGTCCATGGTGAACGGGTAGTCGATCCTGCCCTCGAGCCCCTCTGGCAGATGGCCGTTGATCACTGCGGCGAGCGCGATCACGGATTCCGCTTCCCCCGTTCCCAGTGAGCCCAAACCGCATTCGAAGCGGAACTGGTCCATGCGGAACGTGCCGTTGACCAGCGCTGTCACGGCATCATTTGCGGAGTCGTTGTCGAACGGCCCCGTGTTCCACGTTCCCATGCACCGAAAGTTAAGGCAGCAAGGTAAATGAAACGTGTCACACCGGTAAATTTCGCCAGTACAGTTCACTAACCTTTGATTCTCTCGGCAAGCGCCGCCACCTGCGGTTCCAGCGCCTCGAGGGGACCGTTGTTGTCGATCACGACGTCTGCCGCCGAAAGCCGCGCGGCGTCGTCGATCTGTTGCGCCATGCGCGCCCTCGCATCGGCCTCATCGAGCCCTCGCTTTGCGACGAGCCTCCGGATCCTCTCCTCCTTGTCCACATCCACGACAACGGTGAGGTCCATGTCCTTGTGCAGCCCGAGGTCCACGAGCAACGGCATGTCGTAGATGACGGCCTGCTCCCCCGCCTCTTCCGCGGCGGCGAAGCGGCGTTCGGACTCGGCCTGGATGGCGGGGTGCGTGATGGCGTTGAGGCGCTGCGTGTCTTCCGTCGTGGCGAACGCGCGGCGCGCAAGCTCCCCGCGGTTGAGCGCCCCGTCGTCGCCGATGAGGTCCGCGCCGAACTCCCGCGCTACCTCGTTCAGCACCGGCGAGCCGGGTTCCATGATCTCGCGTGCGATTTGGTCGGCGTCGACCACGGCGAAGCCAGCGCTGCCAAGCATCCGCGCCACCGTGGATTTTCCGCTGCCGATGCCGCCTGTCAGGCCCACTTTCTTCATGGGGCCGAAGATAGCAAAACGCCCCGCCCTCGACAGATTGGTCGGGGACGGGGCGCCGTCGCTAAGCAGCGTGCTTACGAGTTTTTCCTAAGCACGAGCTTGCGAGTGCTTAGTTGCCAGCGAGCTTGTCGCGCAGAGCCGCGAGCTGCTCGTCGGAAGCCAGGGAGCCGATGTTCTCCTCAGCCTGGTCAGCTGCCGGAGCTGCAGCTGCAGACTCGGAGGAGTAGTTGGCCTGATCGCCCTCCTGCTCCGCGGCCTCGGCGGCAGCGGCGCGGTGACGCTCGATCTGAGCGGTGTGGGCCTGGTGGCGACGCTCTGCCTCGGCGTAGCGTGCCTCCCATGCCTGACGAGCCTCGTCGTAGCCTTCCATCCACTCGTTGGTCTCCGGGTCGAAGCCCTCCGGGAAGATGTAGTTGCCCTGCTCGTCGTAGGAGTCGGCCATGCCGTAGCGGGACGGATCGAACTCCTCGACGTAGTCCTCGTCAGCCTGCTTGAGGGACAGGGAGATGCGGCGACGGTCCAGGTCGATGTCGATGACCTTGACCATGACCTCTTCGCCGACGTTGACAACCTGGTCCGGGACCTCCACGTGGCGCTGAGCCAGCTCGGAGATGTGGACGAGGCCCTCGATGCCCTCCTCGACGCGGACGAACGCACCGAACGGGACAAGCTTGGTGACCTTGCCTGGGACGATCTGACCCACAGCGTGGGTGCGGGCGAAGACGCGCCACGGATCCTCCTGGGTCGCCTTCAGCGACAGGGAGACACGCTCGCGGTCGAGATCGACGTCGAGCACCTCGACGGTGACCTCGTCACCCACTGCGACAACCTCGGACGGGTGGTCGATGTGCTTCCAGGACAGCTCGGAGACGTGCACCAGGCCGTCGACGCCGCCGAGATCGACGAACGCACCGAAGTTGACGATGGAGGACACGACGCCCTTGCGGACCTGGCCCTTCTGCAGCTGGTGCAGGAAGTCAGAGCGGACCGCGGACTGGGTCTCCTCCAGGTAAGCGCGGCGGGACAGGACCACGTTGTTGCGGTGCTTGTCCAGCTCGATGATCTTGGCCTCGAGCTCCTGGCCGATGTACGGATCCAGGTCGCGGACGCGGCGCATCTCGACCAGCGATGCCGGCAGGAAGCCGCGCAGCCCGATGTCGAGGATGAGGCCACCCTTGACGACCTCGATGACGGTACCGGTAACCGGCTGGTCGTTGGCCTGCAGCTCCTCGATGGTGCCCCAAGCGCGCTCGTACTGAGCACGCTTCTTGGACAGCATCAGGCGACCTTCCTTGTCCTCCTTGGTCAGGACAAGTGCGTCGATCTCATCGCCGACCTCGACCACGTCTTCCGGGTCGACGTCGTGCTTGATGGACAGCTCGCGGGTGAGGATGATGCCCTCGGTCTTGTAGCCGATGTCGAGCAGGACCTCGTCGTGGTCGACCTTGACCACGGTGCCGGTGACGATGTCGCCATCGTTGAAGTACTTGATGGTCGCGTCGACTGCGGCGAGGAATTCCTCAGGGCCACCGATGTCGTTGATGGCTACCTGGGGTGCGTTGGAAGTGCGCATAAGTTCTATGTGCTCCGAAAAATAGGAGATCGTGTTTGGACAGAAGCGTCTCTCTCAGCCACGTAAACCTGCAGCTAGAGTGCTATAGGCTCGCGTGCGCCGATCTCACGCTGCGACGGCCGCCTCACCCTCCTATTACGGTGGGCCCCGTGCTCGCGCGTAGACACGCCCGCACGAGTGTAGACACTTTGCCCAGCTAGAGCAAATGATTCGCAGGCGCTTTCCGATGTCCATCCGGTTTGCCCCGACCGCTAGCATAAGCGGAGTCTGATAGATACCACCGGTTTTGGGAGCAATCGTTTATGTGGAAACGCAGCCTCGCAGTCGCTGCATCATTTGTCGGCATTGTCGTCGGTGCCGGCTTCGCCTCCGGCATGGAGGCGCTGCAGTACTTTGTCGCCTACGGCACCAACGGGTTCTACGGCGTCATTCTCGCCAGTGTGACCATGCTGTTCGCCGCGACAGCGTTCATGACCTTCGGCTCATATTTCCTGGCGCGCGAGCATAACGAGGTCTTCTACAACGTCGCCTCGAAGCCCGCGGCCTTCATCATGGACTGGTCCGCGGTGGCCTGCATGTTCTCCGTCGGGTTCGTCATGTTCGCCGGCGCCGGGTCGAATCTGCAGCAATCCTTCGGATGGCCGATTTGGGTCGGCGCTGTGGCCATGCTCGCGCTCATGCTCATTGTCGGCCGGTTCGACGTAGACAAGGTGTCTTCGGTGATCGGCTGGGCCACCCCACTGTTGGTGGTGTTCGTGCTGATTGGAAGCATCTACTCGTTCACGCAGGTGGACGTGAATTGGAATGAGGTGGGCGACTACGCCCAGCAGGAGGTTGCCCGCGCCGACGGCACCCCGTTCTGGTGGCTGGGCGCGCTTAACCACACCGGCTTAAACGCGTTGTGCGGCGTGTCTATGGCGTTGGTGATGGCCGGCGACGAGTTCGACACAAAGAGCACCCGGTATGGCGGGATCCTCGGCGGCGCGATCTACGCGGTCATGCTCGCGCTGCTGGTGGCGTCGTTGCTGATTCAAGTGGAGTCTGTCAACGGAGCGGACATGCCGCTGCTCGCCGTGATCGACAACGTCGACCCGGTGCTCGGCTTCATCATGACCTGGGTCATCTTCCTCATGGTCTTCAACACCTGCCTAGGCATGTTCTACGCGTTGGCGAAGCGCCTGACCAGCAAGCACCCGGAGCGCTTCTACCCCACCTACGCCATCGCCTGCGTTGTCGGTTTCGGGCTCTCCTTCGCCGGTTTCCAGCCGTTGGTGAACAGCCTGTACCCGATTCTGGGCTACCTCGGCCTGTTCGTCATGGCGGTGATGACGGTGACCTACCTGCGCCACCGCGACGAGCTGAAAGACGAGGGCGAGCGCCGCGCGGACGCAGTTGAGGCCGGAGACGGCCAGGAAGTCGAGGATCTCGCCGCCGAATCGAACCTGGAGGAGGACGAGTTCAAGGACGCGGTCCAAGAAGAAGTTGAGTCGTCCGAGGACGACAACAAGCGCCGGTCCCTCAACGACCTGCTCTAGCACACCGGGGGTACAAATCGGGGGCGAAACACTCCGTTACGCGCAAGTGAACTGCGCGTAACCCACCACCTTTAATTGCTGGCCAGCCGTCCAAGTATCCGTGTGATCCAGTTAACGCAGTGTTCGATCCTGAAGTTCTCCTGTGGGACCGTTGAGTGTTTCCTTACCCGTCGGTAAGGTCGCACTTGGCTTTCGGGGGACGACCTGGCCAGGGGTGAAATCTAAGCCCCAGCCCGGTCAAGGCCATCCCCGGCGGCCCCTTCCCCCAAGGGGAGGTCCACAACTGAATACGCACTCGGAGCTGCTGGGGGAGGCTCCGCGGGAGGGGTCACGGCCGTGGGCGGGGTGCCGTGCGCGAGGCGGGTAGGAATCGATATCGTTCCTACCCGCCTCGGCGTTGCTCCAGCCAGATTCCTAGTGCGCGGCGGCGTCCCAGTTGGCGCCGGTGCCGGCGGAGACCTCCAGCGGGACGAGCAGCTCGATGGCGCCGTCCATCTCGCGCTCCACAATCTCGCGCACCTCGTCCAGCTCGCCCGGGGCGATCTCCACAACGAGCTCGTCGTGGACTTGGAGCAGCACGCGGGACTTTTTGCCTTCCAGCGCGGCGTCCACGCGCAGCATGGCCACCTTGATGATGTCGGCGGCCGTGCCCTGGATCGGCGCGTTCAACGCGGCGCGCTCGGCGTTCTCTCGCGCCACGCGGTTGTCGCTGTTGAGCTCCGGCAGGTAGCGACGGCGGCCGAAAACGGTGGACGTGTAGCCGTCGCGACGCGCCTGCTCCACCACCTCATCCAGGTAGCGCTTCACGCCGCCGAAGCGCTCGAAGTAGCTGGCCATGATGTCTTTCGCCTCGCCGGCGGAGATGGACAGCTGGTTGGACAACCCGTACGCAGAGAGCCCGTAGACCAGGCCGTAAGACATCGCCTTGACGCGGCGGCGCAGCTCCGGTGTGACCTGGTCGATGGGCACATCGAACACGCGCGAGCCGACGAAGTTGTGCAGGTCCTCCCCTGCCCTATACGCCTCGATCAGGCCCTCGTCCTGGCTCAGGTGCGCCATCACGCGCATCTCAATCTGCGAGTAGTCAGCGGTGAGCAGGCACTCGTAGCCCTCGCCCACCACGAACGCGGAGCGGATCGCACGGCCGGCTTCGGTGCGCACCGGGATGTTCTGCAGGTTCGGCTCCGCGGAGCTTAAGCGGCCTGTCGACGCCACGGTCTGGTTGAACGTGGTGTGGATGCGACCGTCCGGCTGCACCGTCTTAATCAGCCCCTCGATGGTGGACTTGAGCTTCTGGTGCTCGCGGTGCGCAAGCAGGCAATCCAAGAACGGGTGCGGATTCTTCTCCGCCAGCGCTTCGATTTCGCCCGCGGCCGTCGAGTACCCGGTCTTGGTCTTCTTCGTCTTCGGCAGCTCGAGTTTGTCGAAGAGCACTGCGGACAGCTGCTTGGGGGAAGACAGGTTCAGCGAAGGCTCGTCCACAAGCGCACGCGCCTCCTCCTCAACCTGCTCCACTTTGAGCGTGAGCTCCTTGCGCTGGTTTTCCAGCACGTCCAGGTCCACCGCGATGCCGGTGTGCTCCATCTCCGCGAGCACGGTGACCAGCGGCAACTCCAGGTCTGCGTAGAGCTCGTAGGAATCTATCTCGCGCAGCTCCTTGGTCAGCTCCGCGGACAGCTCCAGGATCGCCGCGGCGGCGTCGACGTCCGCGGTGTCGCCGAGCAGACTCATCTGGTCCGAGCCGACGTTGAGCTGGCGCTGCAGATGGCGCTGGTAAATATCCTCCAACGCATACGTGCGCTGGCCCGGGCGCAGCAGGTACGCGGCAATCGCGGTGTCGTGCGCGATGCCGGCAAGTTCGATGCCCCGGCCGCGCAGCATGTGGTACGCCGCCTTCGCCTCGTGCATGAACTTCGGCGCGTCCGACTCCAACCACTGCTTGAGCGCAGCGTCCTCCTCGGCGCTCAAATCAGCGGCGAGCTTGGATATGCCATGCCTTTGCTTATCGACGATCGCCAGCGCCACCACATCACCCTGCCCGGGAGTAGCGTTGCCCGAGACGTAGACGGCAAGGCCGTCGGCGTGACGAGGCTTAAGCCAGGTGTCCAGCGGCTCGTCGTCGATGGTGACGTCTTCGAGTTCGACGGTTTCTTGTACGGGCGCCGCGCCGTCGGTAGGCACGGCAGCGAGGACGCGCTCGCGCAGGTTCACGCCGAACTCGAGGTCGTCGAAGCGCGCCGCAACCTGGGTGACGTCCGCCGGCTTGAGCTCCAGATCGTTCGGGGCGACCGGCAGCTCGACGTCGGTGACCATCTGCGTGAGCTCGCGGTTGAGCCGGACCTGGTCGATGCGCTCGCGGAAGTTGTTCGCGGCCACGCCCTTGAGCTCGTCGGCGTTGTCGATGAGTCCCTCGAGACTGCCGTACTGCGAGATCCACTTCGTGGCGGTCTTCTCCCCCACTTTCGGCACGCTGGGCAGGTTGTCCGACGGGTCGCCGCGCAGCGCCGCGAAGTCCGGGTACTGCGCAGGGGTGAGCCCGTACTTGTTCTCCACTTCCTCGGGCGTAAACCGGGTCATGGTGGACACTCCGCGGGTGGGATACATCAGGGTCGTTGTGCCGTCCACAAGCTGGATGTAGTCGCGGTCGCCGCTGACCAGCACAACCTCGAAGTCGCCTTCAGCGCGCGCCTGGGTGACCAGCGTGGCGACGATGTCGTCCGCTTCGAAGTTCTCCTTACTCAAGGTGGTGATGCCGAGGTCGCCCAGCACGTCCTCGATGATCGGCACCTGGCCTTTGAACTCCGGCGGCGCGGCCTCACGCTGCGCCTTGTACTCCGGGAAACGCTCCGTGCGGAAGGTCTTCCGGCCCACGTCGAAGGCGACGGCGGCGTGCGTCGGCTTCTCGTCCGCCAGGATGTTGGCGAACATGGATAAAAACCCGTAGACCGCATTCGTGTGCTGGCCACCCGACGTGGAGAAGTTCTCCGCGGGCAGCGCGTAGAAAGCGCGGAAGGCCATCGAGTGGCCGTCAATAAGCAACAGTCGCTTCGTGTTCTCGGGTGTATCGCTCACGGTTGGCCAGTCTAGCGGGCAGCCCGACATGGCCCGGCTCGCCCACTAGCGAGGTGATTTCGTGGCGGAGGCTGCACTGGGATAAACTTTCGCCCGATGCCCCAGTAGCCCAATTGGCAGAGGCAACGGATTCAAAACCCGTCCAGTGTGAGTTCGAGTCTCACCTGGGGCACGCTTTTCTCGAGGGTTTCGGAAACTTTTTCCGGAGCCCTCGCTCAAAATTAACGGGGCGACGAGTCGCCTTGGACCGCTTAGCCGAAATAATCCGGTACACCGTTTCGATCGGTGACGCACCCACCCCACTCGCGATCCAAAAATATGTTCGTCTCGGGACGTATTTTCTTCCGTGCCTGTCGCCGCCCCGGCTACCATAAAGTGCGAATTATTTGAACGCCCCGACAAACGAAACGAGGCAGCGAAACGGTGGCCGGCGCGAAGCAATTACTCGAATTGACCTGGTTCAACAAGGACAAGGCGCTCATCCCCAGCGAAGAGGGACGCTACGCATACGAGTGGGTTGACCCGAAAGACCCGCGGTACTGCGAGACTCGGGCACTCGTTGTTGACGAAGTGGTCACCGGCAAGCAGTCGCCGAAGGACGAGGACACTCGATACTCGGAGCGGGCAGACCTAGAGCCGACCGAGGACAATTTGCTGGTCCTCGGTGAGTCCGGCGACGTGCTTGAAGCTCTTGCTCACGTGCCGGAGTTGCGAGAGAAGTACCTCGGCAAGGTGAAGTGCATTTACATCGACCCTCCTTTTAACACCGCACAAACCTTCGCCAATTACGAGGACAACCTCGAACACTCTGTCTGGCTCACCATGATGCGTGACCGTCTGGTTCACCTACGCAAGCTTCTTAGCGATGACGGGTCGATTTGGGTCCACCTCGATGACGTGGAAAACCACCGGATGCGGGTGCTTATGGACGAAGTGTTTGGAAGTGGAAACTTTGTGGCAGAGGTGGTTTGGGAAAAGACCTACTCGCCCAGAAACGATTCGAAGGGCATTCCCGCAGTCACTGACACCATCCTGGTTTATTCCAAGTCGGGTGGGTTTTTTCCGAACCGTTTGCCGCGGACGGAGGAGATGGACGCCCGATATAAGAACCCGGACAATGATACCCGAGGGGCATGGAAGAACGCGGACTCATCGGCTCCGGGTGCGGTAACCCATCTCGGAATGATTTACGGCATCCAGCACCCCATCACAGGCGAAATGACCTACCCCTCCACAGGTCGATGCTGGCCATTCTCGCAAGAGAAAATGCTTGAAATCTTCTCTGGTTGGGGTCCCTACGAACGCGGAGAAATCACTGACAAAGAACTCGAAAATCAGCAACGCGTCGCAGGTTCTAGCGTCGAGGCGAGAACCGACGTCCCACCACTAGTTATGCGAGATTGGAGCAGAAACAAAGTTCATGCTCAGAAACGTTACGAGGAGGGGAACTGGCCCCAGTTTTACCCAACCAGAGGTGGTACTGGTGGGTTTGGCCGGAAGACCTACCTAACCGACGTAGACTCAGGACGGCTTGCTACGAACTTACTGCCCTACAGTGAAGTCGGGCATACAGACACCGCGGCTAAGGAAATTCGAGCACTCTTCCCGGGAACTTCGGCGTTCTCCACCCCCAAACCAGAGCGGCTCCTAGAGCGCATCATCCACATCGCAACCGATCCCGGAGACGTCGTCCTCGACGTGTTCGCCGGTTCGGGAACCACCGCTGCGGTAGCCCAGAAGATGGGTCGCCGCTGGGTGACATGCGAACTCGTGGAGGACACCTTCAACCGCTTCACTCGCCCCCGCCTTGAGAAGGTCATCAATAACGAAGACCAGGGCGGAATCAGCATTCAGAAGCCAGAGCGCGTCGACGCGACCGAGGAAGGCCTTCCCGACGGTCTTTCGCCAGAAGACGCCCAGAAGTTCAACAGTGCTCTTAACAAGGTGCTCGCAGCGAATCCCGAATTGAAAACCGAATCGGTAGTCAAGGCGCTCAAAACTGCAACGAAGACTAAAAACCAGAAAGGCGTCGTCAACTGGCGCGGCGGTGGCGGTTTTGCTGTCGCCCACCTTGCACCGCAGTGTTTCGACTACGTCCCCGAATTGGGTCTCGTCACGCTTACCGAAGCGGCAACCGGTGCGGCGCTCGTCAACTCTGTCGCAGCGAACCTCAACTTCTCGCTCACCCCGGACAACCGTCATTTCAACGGCAAACGAGGCTCGATGTTTCTCAAAGTAGTCGAAGGCCGACTCGATCAAGACAAGGCCGAAGATCTTCTCGCCCATCTGAATGAGGGCGAAGGTGTCACGCTCGCCGCAACGGAGCTCGAACCGGGAATCAGGCAGTTCGCGAGGACAACGGGCAAGCCGTGCCAGATTGTCCACATTCCGAACGACATCTTCACCTACTCGGCAACGGCAACGCAGGAGGGCAAGTAGACATGGCACTTCCAATCGCACTTGACCAAGGACTCATCGACAGCATTGCGACAGAGTTCCAGCTACGAGACCCCAATAAGCGTGCGCTGCGCAAGCTCATCTACCACCTCACGGGCGACTTTAACCCGCTAGAGCCGATGGTCTTGCACATGGCCACAGGTGCGGGCAAGACCTACCTCATGGCCGCGCTCATTGAGTACCTCTCGC
Organism: Corynebacterium haematomassiliense; assembly: GCF_013978595.1. Taxonomy (GTDB): domain Bacteria; phylum Actinomycetota; class Actinomycetes; order Mycobacteriales; family Mycobacteriaceae; genus Corynebacterium; species Corynebacterium lehmanniae. The sequence goes on along the minus strand of NZ_JACDTZ010000001.1, from coordinate 422,409 downwards.
GCTTCGGGGTGAAAAACGTCATGGTGGTCGTCCCACCCTCGACGGTATTGGAAAACAAGACTGTCCAAAACTTCACCCAGGGGTCGCGTCGCTACGTTGACGGCTTCTCCTCTGCTCCCCAGGTGGTTTCGCCTGGCAATTACGGCGCGTGGCGTGCCGGCCAGTCTGAGCTTTTCCGCAATGCCGCAGACGGTCCGATGGTCTACGTCTTTAACGTGTCGCAACTTATCGAGCCGAAAATCGCAAACGCAGGCGCAGACACCAAAGACGGTATGCGCCGCAAGATTCGCGACCACCAGGAAGAGTCCGGCTCGCTCTACGATTACCTGGTCAACCTCGACGACCTCGTGGTTATCGCAGACGAGTCTCACCTGTTTGGCACCTCGGCTAAGGCGTTTAACCAGGCGCTGAAGGATCTCCGTCCCGCTGCCACGATTGGGCTTACCGCTTCGGCATCCGATACGGACCACGTCATCTTCCACTACCCGCTGTATAGCGCGATTGAAGACGGCTACGTGAAGTCGCCGATGCTGATCTACCGCGAGAACGGCTACCCCAAGGACTCAGCCGAGGAAAGGCAACTGCTCGACGCGGTCTCACTGTTGCGGAACAAAGAGGCTGCCTACGAGGCGTACGGCCAAGCGAACTTCCCCGGAGAAGCAGGCGAGAAAAAGCGGACGAAGCCTCTGCTGTTCGTCGTTTGCGAAAGCGTCGCGCATGCCGGAGAAGTCACCAAGATCCTCCAGGGGCCAGGCTATTTCGGCGACCCTGACGCGGTGCTCCAGTTCGACAACAAACACAATGACGCGGTCACGCTGCGCCGATTAGACGAACTCGATAGCCCTGCCTCGACGGTGCGAGCCATTGTTTCCGTTGACCGTCTCAAAGAAGGCTGGGACACCAAACGAGTCGCGGTGATGTGTGCGCTGCGCGCTATGTCGTCGGACATTCTCACCCAGCAGACCATGGGCCGCGGCCTGCGCCTTCCCTTCGGGGCGCGTACTGGCGTAGCCGAGCTGGACCAACTCGACATTTTGAGCCACAAGTCGTTCAAGTCCCTCCTCAAGGACGAGGACGTGCTCCGTTCTTTCGGTCTCGGAGATGCCGCCCAGGGCGCTATCTCCGGCATGGACGTTGAAGAAAGCTTCCGCCAGGGCGAAGGACAGGTACAGCCAAACCCGAACGGTCTTTCATCCGAGGCTGAAACGAGTTCGGGCTCAGGCTCAACCGCGTGGCCTGACACTCCGACAGCCGAAGCGACGGACGGCCCGAGCGACATCGGCACCAAGACCGGCGAAACTACCCAGGTCACTGGTGGTAATGCCGGAGGGGTCTCATTCCGACGAGTCGGTGACAACGAGACCATGCAGCGCGCCGGCTACATCCCGGCAACGGAAATCAGGGTCAACGAACACTTCGCAGGAAAGACCTTCCTGTTTCCGTCCACGGTCATGGCGAAATCAACCACGCCGTTCCTTCTCACCCACATCGACGAGGAGAACATTATCCGGGCAGCCCGCCGCGTCGCCGACTCCAAAGAAGCACTCACGCGCGAAGAAATCGTGGTGCGAAAGTCCAAGCTCGACACGAAACGCACCACCGACGCGGAAGTCGAATCGGCTCCCGTAGCGGAAGACGCCGTCATTGGCGAACTTACCCGCCGAGTATTCGGTCTTGGGGTTGTTACCCAGGACAAAAAGAACGCGATCACACTTGTGCAATACGTCCTTCCGACCTTCATGGCGAACGCCGGTATCGACCACTGGACGGAGAAAGCGAAGCAGTCCGCAGTAGACGAGCTCGTCGCACTTGTAAACGACAAGGCACGACAGCACGCCAGCAGCCTGCAAACCGAAACGACCATCGTTCCGGTCGAACTGCCAATTGACGAGGTCGTGACCTTGCCGTTTGGCAAAGAGGTGCTCCAGCAACTCTCTAAAGACCAGCAGGCGAAGTTCAAGCCCCGCGAGTTCTACGACGGCTGGAACCGCGGACTGTTCCCCGCAGCGAGTTTCGACTCGTGGGGCGGAGAGTACCTGCTCGCGCTGCTACTGAACTACACCTCGGACATCGTATGGTGGAAACGCCTTTACTCCACTGACGGTGCGTCGATCATGTACACCACTCGAGACACCTACTACCCCGACTTCGTCGCCCAGGACTCCGACGGCACGATGTGGATTATCGAGGGCAAGTCCGACAAGGGCCGAGACGACGAAACGGTACAAGCGAAACGAGCCGCGGCCCGAGTGCTCGTCCGGGAACTGCTCGGCGAAGAGGACTTCGTCGGTCAGAAGTGGGGCTACGTCATTGCCTACGAGTCCGATATTCGAGCGTCTGAGTCGTGGGAAGACCTGAAGCGGAAGTCGAATCCCGGGGCGTGAGACAGCGCGGGGTTCGGGTCGGTAACTGGGTGAGATTGCCGAGATTGCATCTGCCTATCCACATCAGGTGAATCTGAATAGCCACGACGAAGGGAAACGAATTAATGAGAGGGAGTCGAACCAATTCGAAGAGAAGCGAGCTCACAATCCTTTCCGGCCCGCAGGAAGCCTACTTGCTTGAACCGGGTGGCGTAACCGAAGACGTGTCTCTCACCTCAAGCGCACTGCTATACAGCGACCATGTTCACCTCTACTCGATGACGGCAGGTGAACTTCAGTGGTACGCCAATGCCACACGCTTGCCGCCAGTCGAGCTCGCTGAGTTCATTCTCTGGACAGAGCGTAATAACCGGGAGATGACGCTAGACGAAACGGGAGTTGCAAAGCGCGACTGGCTCAGAAACTTCGTAAACGCGAGTAAGAATGGGAATCGGAAACAGAGGCGAGAAGCGGAGAGGCACCACAAGTTCATCCGAGAGGACGCCCACAGGCTCTTAAAACAGCAAGAAAAGATGTGGAAGGACCACGGTGGTGACCAACTTGAACAAGCCGTCTCGGCCGGTGCGTTGACGATTCATTCTGACTGGGCGACCGATGTCATCACTAGGCCAGACGAAGTCGACGTGGACAAAATGCTTGGCGTTGTCCAAGGCCAACTCGTTGCGACTGGCGGTGCGATCATGTTCGACTCGCTCATGGGGAATCTAGTATCTGCGGCTGAAAGAGAGCGGTTCCTTCCGATAGCGAATCGCCAGCAGGTGGGAATCCGAAGGACGAAAACCGGAACCGCCATGATTTCTTTCCTGCCTGCATTTCCTAACGCAAGTATCGAAAATGTTTTGGATGCCCGCAAGATTATTCGAGCTCCTCTGGAGGAATACAGGCTTGCGGTAGTCGAATTGGAAGCGATGCTTCATCCGAGATGTGGCTCAGACGTTGACGATGAAGCACTTGACGATCTTTGGCACGACTACGTGGAACCCCGCGTAAGCACGGTTATCGAGGCGCTAGATGACACTTCGCTCTCAGGTGCGTGGCGTGCAACAAAGTCCGGGCTGTTAAGGGGCTCGATTCCCGGAGTCACCTTTGTCGCGACTCAAACCGGTGATTACGTTCCTGGTGTCCAGCCGGAAGATGTCGAGAGAGTTGTCAATCTAGCGGTAAAAGCGGGCTTGCCTGACTTATCGAATCCCCTCGCAGCAGCAGTTACCGCCTCGGTGGCGGCGATAACTGGCGCTTATGCAGGGTGGAAGAACGCTTCAAAAAGTCGCCACGAGATGGTACAAAACAATCAACTCGTCTACCTTGCTGACACACAGCGCGCGCTCGCCAAACGGACCAGGTGACTACTAGACAAAGATCCGGTTGAACTAGAAAGTAAGGATCACGAGATCTGGCCAGGAATTGGCTGATTGTGAGCTAGGTCCAGAATTACTCGGAACCCCGCAGCGCCCGCTGACCCGGCTACCGAAGCGGAACTTCCTCGAAGAAATTTGGGTCGGAAGCGAGTTGGACAAACAAGTCCGTCGGCTGAGCTTCTTCAGGCATGAGCGACACCCAAGTCATCTGCTTCGTCTCGCCGGGGGCGATTAAGTCACCGCACTGCGGGTTGTCGGGTACGCGCTCCAGGTAGCCGACGTTGCCCCACGCGGAGCCGTTGGACGCGATCTGGACCTCAAGGTCTGTACTGCATGCCAGGTCAACCCCTTCCTCGGAGTTGTTCGTCACGTCTGCCGTAACGGAAACCTGCTTGCGACCTTCGTAGTCCGGCATTTCGACTTCCGTGACGCTTGACGGGTCGGCGACGTCTACGACGTTAAGCAAAAAGTCGCCGACCTCGTAACCGGCTTGCGCTGTCTCCTGTGACTGGGACGAGTCTGTTTCCGTACCGGAGCACGACGCGAGAAACATTGCGGAGACCGCGGCGAGAGCGGAAATAGTCTTCTTCATGCCAACAAACGTTACCCACTCAGAAAGCGGGTCAAAGCTCTGGGTTGAGTGGCAGGGGGTGGGCGGATCGAGGTCTGCGACTAGGCGTGTTGCTCCGTCAGAGCAAGCGGGTCGCAAGACGGTTCGCTAAATCGCTCCGGCGCAGTGTCTCACTCTGGTTTTCGCAACAGTGGGAGGGGCGGTTTGTTGCGCGGTCGTATCTAGTAACACCGTGGTGAGTATCGAGTAACGCATTGGTGAGCATCCAGTAACAGTCCGGGGGAGGATTCTGGTGACCGCGTGACTTCAGGGCACGCGGCGTTACCAGAGGAGTCTGATTGTGACTGACTACCGGGCGGTAATGGATCAAGTGCTCAAAGGCTGGTCTGTCCGCCAAATCTGTTCGAGTCTGCGGTGCTCGCACACCACGGTGCAAAAAGCACGCGATGCGCTGGTGGAACACAACATCACAACCCGTGAGCAACTTCGTGGGGTTGCGGATCATGAGCTGGCGGACTGGTTCGTCGACGGGCGCAGCCATGCTCAGGGCGATTTCGTCCCGATCGATTTCGACGCTGTCGCCAAAGCGCGCACCGGGCGCAACAAAGTGACCCTGCAGGTGCTGTGGGGCCGCTACACCGCACAGCCTGCGGGCACAGGCCAGCGGTACTACAGCTACGAGCGGTTTCGCCAACTTGTGGCTCAACACGTTGATGCAGCCGGGCTGACCGCCAGGATCACCCATGCCCCAGGCCATACGATGCAGGTGGACTGGGCAGGCACGAAGATGCGGTTGTTTGACCCCACCGGCGGGCAAGGCTCGAAGGTCAGCATCTTTGTCGCCTCGCTGCCGTATTCGGGCATGGTGTTCGCCTGCGCGTGCGCGGATGAGCGCCAGGACGCGTGGCTTGCAGCCCATATCCGCGCGTTCGAGTACTTCGGCGGGGTTGCCGAGGTCATCGTGCCGGATAATGCCTCAACGGCTTCGAATGTGATCAGTGCCGCGGACAGGAATCGCCGGGTCAACTCCACCTACGAGGAGTTTTTGGAGCACTACAACACCGCCGCGTTGCCGGCTCGGGCGAAACGTCCCAAGGATAAGGCCAGCGTTGAAGCTGCAGTCAAGATTGTCACCCAGAACGTTATCCACGCACTCGATGGCCACCAGTGCGCCGGAATAGACGAGCTCAACGCAAAAATTACCGTCCTAGTCGATGGGATCAACGCTGCCACGCCGTTTCGCGGCAATGCGACGAGCAGGCGCGCATTGTTTGATCAGTTCGAACGCGACGTGCTCACCGCGCTGCCTGAAACACCGTGGCAGCGTACCGAATGGAAACGCGCCAAAGTCGCGCCTAATTTCCACATCAGAGTGCACAACGCGCATTACTCGGTGCCCAACCAGCTGGTGGGCCGCACCGTGGATGTGCGTATCACCGGTGACAGTCTCGCCGTCTTCGACGCCGGGCAGCGTGTGGCCAGACACCAACTCGCGCGTGCCCGCGGGGTGTATGTCACCGACACCGACCACATCCCGGCGAACATAGGTGACACCCGTGGGTTATGGACAAGCGAGTACTTCCTGCGCGAAGCCGCCAAGATCGGGCCGGCCACCCGCCAGGTGATTGCCGAGATCATCGAAGCCAAAGCGATCCCTGCCCAGGCGTACCAAGCGTGCCGCAACGTGCTCAGCATGGGCAAACACACCAACAAGCCAATCCTCGAAGAAGCCTGCAGGCGGTTGGTGTCCACCGACGGCGCCAGGCGTGCTGTGTCGTATACCGCGGTGAAAAACATGATGGCCGCCGTGCGCAAAGACACCTCCACACGACCTACAGGCACTGACCTGCCAACCGATCAATTAACCGGCAGACCCGCTGACGGTGCGCCTGCCCCGTCAGCGCGTGACACCCGCGGCGCCTACCTCGGTGGTGCTGCCCAGTTCAGCCTCGAAAACCTCACCAAGAAAGGATCTGCATAACCCATGCCCCACCCGCAACCAGCATCATCATCCGCCCGCTTCCTCGACGAATCAGTCCTGCCGATCTTTACCGATCTACGCATGACCGCCTTCGGACAAAGCGTCATCGACATCGCCGCCGATCCCGCATTCGACGACTGGAGCTTCTCCGACAAAGTGCTCTACGCACTCGATAAAGAGGTAGCGGCCAAGCGTGAGAGGCGAGTCAACAAACTGCTCAAAGCATCCCGATCGCCAAATCCCGATGCTTGTATCGAAGACATCACCTACACGCCCGGCCGCACCATCAACAAAGAGCAAATCACCCGACTCGCTCACTGCCAATGGTGCCAAAGCGCACAAAACATTGTCATCCTGGGCAAATCCTCCGTCGGCAAAACCTACCTCGCCCAAGCACTACTCACCGCGGCGTGCCGAAACGACTACTCCGCACGCTTCTTCCGCACCGACACACTTGCCAACCACCTCGCCGTGCTCAAACACGACGACCCAGCCCGCATCACATTCCTCGAAGACCTCCACCACACAGACGTGTTAGTCCTCGACGACTTCCTGACCACCCCAATCGATGCCGTCACCGCACACCAACTGCTCAACATCCTCGCAGAGCGCGAACCCCGCGGATCCACCATCGTGACATCCCAGTTCACACCCGACGAGTGGTACAAATCCATCCCCGATGCCGTCATCGCCGAATCCATCCTCAACCGACTCGTCGCCGGCGCCGAAATCATCACACTCGAAGGCACCAACATGCGACTGACCCAATAACCCCCGCTACCAACCTAAACGCCCGGGTGTTACTCGATACTCACCCGGGCGTTACCCGATACTCACCACACCGTTACTAAACACGTGGTCTAAACAGGGCGGTTTTTCAAAGCGGGAGCCGCTTCGGTTCCCGCTGCGTATAGGCTACTTTCGGGCGCTGGCTAGGATGAATTTGGAACTGAATACGCAAGCCCGTGGAACTAAGGATGGAACCGGGCCACATCAGTGGTGGTCAAGGAGTTTTCCGAAACCCCCTGTAACACCCCGTGACCGACATAAATGCTGTTGGCGGGGCATTTTGGTGGCGCGACTGGTTCCCGCGGTGACAGCGAGTTTTCAATTTCGAAGCCCCTCTGAGTCCCACTAGATTTTCACGAGGCACCGTCGCGCGCGTTGCCTCGTTTTCTCATCACCACCAGGGCAACCTCTTATTCCACGAATGCTGCGGTGGCAGCCCCACACGACTGTCCTGCGCCAGATCATGAAATCGACTTGGTAATAAAACCGGTGCCTCATCTTGTCGGCGCGATCCTCGCGTGGGTGCTGCCTAGCCGTCAGGCACTGTGGTCGGCCATCGTGCTTTTAATCCCGCTCATTAGCAGTGCGGCGAGCTCGCAGTAGATGCGCAACTACGTCGCCACACCAGTCATCCGCCTGCGTGATACTCCCCGTGGCGTACTCATCACCTACTTCGCATTGTGTGCAGTCTGGCTGGTGGGACTCATCGCCACTGGCGGCTTCGACCCCTCGGGCAGCTTTGACAGCGCGGGCGCTACCGGCGCAATCGTCGGTGCCGTCGTGGGCGCTGTGGTGGCCGGAGTGACCAGCCATGAATTCAGCAAGAAGCGCCGCCAGCGCGACCAGGCCCGCCTCGACGCAGAGGCCGAGGACTAGCCCCTCCCCCGCCACGAGCACACCCCGCACGCCTTGTTGACCTGCGGGGTTTTGCTATACATAGGCAACCTATATAGTTCTCCTATGCACTCCAACGAGGACCTCCCCGCGCTCGCTGTAGAACTCATCGCGGCCGGAAGCCATTTCACACGCGCCGCGTACCAGGCATCCGGCATGGAGCTTTCAAACGTCTCCATGCGCGCGCTTGCAGCACTCGAGCGCGAGCCGGGGCTCCGGATTGGAGAGCTTGCAGCACGGGAAGGCATCCGCCAGCCCTCCATGAGCCAGGCCATGAAGCGGCTTGTGAACGACGGTTACGCCGCCAGACACACCGCCGACGACGATGCCCGCGCAACAGCGCTGACCATCACCGATGCCGGCCGCGAGGTGCTACGCAGCTACAGGGCAGCAGCAGCCGAGGCGGTGGCCCCTGTGTTCGAGCCGTTGAAGCCGGAGGACGTCGCGACGCTCAAGCGCGCGGCGGAGCTTCTGCCGGAGCTGACCGCAGAGTTGAAACAACGTAAAGGAGGTCGCGAGTGACAGACTCGCCGCACACACCGGAAAACCATTCCATTTTGAAACAGCCCGTAGCGGTATGGGCCCTAGCCTTCGCTTGCGCCGTCTCGTTCATGGGCATCGGGCTGGTGGACCCGATCCTTCCCGCCATCAGCCGCGAACTGGATGCCTCGCCAACGCAAACGATGCTGCTGTTTACCAGCTACCTCCTGATCACGGCGCTGGCGATGTTCTTCAGCGCGTTCATCTCATCGCGTATCGGTGTCAAGACCACGCTCCTGATTGGCCTAGCGCTGATCGTCGTGTTCGCGGCGCTCTCTGGCGCCGCAGGCTCCGTCGACGCAATCATCGGCTTCCGCGCCGGCTGGGGTCTAGGAAATGCACTGTTTATCTCTACGGCGCTGGCGGCCATCGTCGGCGCGGCGGCCGGGCACGCGGGCCAGGCGGTGATCCTGTATGAGGCCGCGATCGGCGTCGGTATGGCCATCGGCCCCCTCGCCGGCGGCGTGCTGGGTGAGATCAGCTGGCGCGCACCCTTCTACGGCACTGCAGTGCTCATGGCGGCCGGCTTTATCGCGATTGCGACGCTGCTGGCCAAGGCACAGCGCAAACCAGAGCCCGTCGCGCTGACGGCGGGGCTCGCAGCAGCCAAGGACCCAGCCCTACTCACTCTCGGTTTGGTGGCGTTTTTCTACAACTTCGGTTTTTTCACCCTGCTCGCCTACTCGCCCTACCCCATTGAGGAAGCTGCAGCGCTGAGCGGGCGCAACTTCGGCGCGACTGAGCTGGGCTACGTCTTCTTCGGCTGGGGCCTGGCGCTGGCTGTCTCTTCGGTGTTCATCGCGCCTCGCCTGACCCGCGCCTTCGGCCTGATTCCGGTGGTGGTGACCGTGCTCCTCGGTTTCAGTGCAGTTCTCGCCGGCCTCGGCTTTGGCGCTCACCGGTTGGGCGTCGTAGTGGTCCTGGTCATTCTCGCGGGTTTCTTCAGTGGCGTTTTCAACACCGTGCTCACTGAAGCCGTCATGGAGGCGACGGAGATGCCGCGCAACGTGGCGTCGTCGAGCTATTCGGGGATGCGCTTCCTCGGCGGCGCTGTGGCGCCAGCTGTATCCGGCCCGCTGGCCGCGTCGCTGGGCGCTGGCGTGCCGTACTGGTTCGGCGCCGCTTCACTCGTGGTCTCGCTGGTGATCCTCTTCGCAGGTCGAAAGACTCTGCATCGCATTCTCTAACGGATTGGTTAAGATACGCCCCATGCGCAAGTCTCTCATCGCCGGCGTCACCGCCGGAGCACTCGTCCTTGCAGGCCTGAACGCACCTTCCGCCACCTCGCAGACCAAGCCGGAAGGCACCGGCATCACCGCAGAAGATGCCGAGGTTCTCCGCAACACCGCGGACGCGTTTGAAAAACTTTCGGCTGAGGGCACCTCATCCAGCAGCGAGGAAGGCTCCTCCAGCAAGACCGACAATAAGAAGAAGGGCCCGCGGAAGCCGGGCGACCCGTCGCCGGACCTGGAGTGGCTGGACCAGGACCCGGAGAACGATCCGCTCTACATCGACCCGGAGAAGAACCCGCTCAAAGAGGTCTCCTCTTCCGACATGTTCTTGGAGTGGACCGACGGCATGGAAGAGGGCGAAGGCAAAGAATTCGTCCAGGCGTGGGCCCGCAACTCCTCCGTCCCGGACACCGCTAACCCGGTCGAGCTGTGGAAGCAGGAGGCCCAAGGCTCCGCGATGATGTCCTCCGGTTTCTTCACCGGCGATTTCGCGCAGTCATCGGCAGGTTCCAGCCAGGCCACCTCGGTGCTGATCCCCGTGTTCTTGGGGATGCTGGTGATCGGCTCGCTGATTGAGCTGGTTATGCGCGGTATTCGCATGGCGCAGCAGTAGCCAAAAGCATTTGCTTATCGACGGCCACAGGGGTGACCTGGGGCCGTCGATACGCATTTGCGGCCCGGTGTAATATACGATGGATTGTAATTATTCATCATGTATTGGAGCCGGTATGCAACACACCACCTCCCTGCGCGTCGCCGCGTGTCTGAGCGCGACGATGCTGCTCGCGGGTTGCGTGACCAATGAGGAGGGCGGCACCCCCGACGGCTGGGAACCGATTGTCCCGGACGCTGTGCCCGAAATCGCGGCAATGGTGCCGCCGGAGGTCGCCGCTGACGGCGTGCTCAACGTGGGCACGAACCCGCCGTTCGCCCCCTTCGAGTTCAAAGACTCGCAAGGCGAGCTCATCGGCGTGGAACTCGACCTCGCCCGCGCCGCAGCAGCGGTCATGGGCATGGATTTCCAGGCCGACGACATGGACTTCGCCATGATCCTGCCCGCCGTGTCCTCGGGCAGCCTCGACGTTGGCGCGTCGGGCTTCACGGACAACGAGGAACGCCGCCAGTCTTTCGACTTTGTCAATTTCCTCTACGCGGGCGTGCAGTGGGCCGCCCAACCAGGCGACGACGTGGACCCGGGCAACGCCTGCGGGCTGACGGTCTCGGTGCAGCGCACCACTGTTTCAGACACCGACGACGTGCGCCCGAAGTCCGAGGCCTGCGTGGCCGCCGGCAAGGACCCGATCACGGTGCTGGCCTTCGACACCGCAGACAACGCCGCCCTCGCGGCGCTGGTGGGTCGCGCCGACGCGTACAGCGCGGACTCCCCTGTCACTGCCTGGGCCGTGGAGCGCTCCGACGGCGTGCTGGAGATGGTCGGCGAGATGTTCGACGCAGCCCCCTACGGCTTCGCGGTGCCGAAGGGCTCGCCGCTGGCCGACGCGATGGCGGCGGCGATGCAGCACCTCATCGACACCGGCGACTACGAGCGGATTCTGAAGCAGTGGAACATCGACACCGGCCTTTTGGACCAGGCCCTGATTAACGAACAACCTCTGGGAGGACAGTGAGCATGAGCACCCCCTATTCCAAGTACGCGGCGAGCCAGAAAGAGCGCACCCGCCCCGAGCGCATCCAGGCCAAGCCGCTGCGCCACCCGGGCCGCTGGGCGCTGGCCGCCCTACTCGTGGTCCTGGTGCTCTGGTTCGTCATCGGCGCCGCGCGTAACGACGCCTACGGCTGGGACACGTACTTCGCCTACCTGCTGGACACCCGCATCGCCACCGCGGCACTGCACACCATCGCGATTACGGTGCTGGCCATGCTCCTCGGCGTGGTCGGCGGCGTGCTGCTCGCCGTGATGCGCATGAGCCCGAACCCGGTGTTCAAGACCGTCGGCTGGATCTTCCTCTGGATCTTCCGCGGCACCCCGGTCTACGTCCAGCTGATGTTCTGGGGTCTGATCGGCGCGATCTACGACACGATCAACCTCGGTTTCACCGAGATCCCGCTGGACCCGTTCACCTCGTCGGCCTTCGCGCTCGCCGTTGTCGGCCTGGGTCTGAACGAGGCCGCGTACATGGCCGAGATCGTCCGCTCCGGAATCTCCGCTGTCCCGGAGGGCCAGGTGGAGGCCTCCAAGGCGCTGGGCATGAGCTGGGGCCAGACCATGCGACGCACGGTGCTGCCGCAGGCCATGCGCATCATCATCCCGCCCACCGGCAACGAGTTCATCTCACTGTTGAAGACCTCCTCGCTCGTGGTGGCCATCCCCTACTCGCTGGAGCTCTACGGCCGTTCCATGGACATCGCCGCCGCCCTGTTCGAGCCGGTGCCGATGCTCTTGGTCGCCGCCACCTGGTACCTGGTGATCACCTCGCTGCTCATGGTGGCGCAGCACTACCTGGAGCGCTACTTCGACCGGGGTGCCACCCGCCAGCTCACCGCCCGCCAGCTGGCCAGCCTGGCCGACGCCGAGGGCACCATCCCCAACAACGTTGAAATCGTGGAAGAACCGCAAAAGAAGGGGCAGCGCTAATGACCGTCAAACAGAAGCCAATGATTCAGGCCGTGGACGTGTGGAAGTCCTTCGGCAACCTCGACGTGCTCAAGGGCATCGACCTGGAGGTCTACCCCGGTGAGGTTGCCTGCCTGATCGGCCCGTCCGGCTCCGGCAAGTCCACCCTGCTGCGCTGCGTGAACCACCTGGAGAAGGTAAACGCCGGCCGCCTCTACGTCGACGGCGAGCTGATCGGCTATCACGATCGCGACGGCGTGCTGCACGAGATGAGCGAGAAGGACGCCGCCAAGCAGCGCCGCGACATCGGCATGGTGTTCCAGAACTTCAACCTCTTCGGTCACCGCACGGTCCTGGACAACATCATCGAGGCCCCCGTGCACGTCAAGGGCCAGCCGGCGGACCAGGCAAAGGCCCGCGCGATGGAGCTGCTGGAGATGGTCGGCCTGGGCACCAAGGCCGACGCCTACCCCATCCAGCTCTCCGGCGGCCAGCAGCAGCGCGTGGCCATCGCGCGCGCGGTGGCCATGGATCCGAAGCTCATGCTTTTCGACGAACCCACGTCCGCCCTCGACCCCGAACTCGTCGGCGAAGTGCTGCGCGTGATGCGCGAGCTGGCGGAGCAGGGCATGACCATGCTGGTGGTGACCCACGAGCTGGCGTTCGCCCGCGAGGTGGCCGACAAGGTCGCGTTCATGGACGGCGGCCAGATCATCGAGTACGGCACCCCGGAGCAGGTGCTGGACAACCCGCAGCACGAGCGCACCAAGGCGTTCGTGTCCACCCTGTTCTAGGCGCGCATTTTTGTACGAATCGACATTTTGCCCATTTGGTCGGAAACTGACCTGGGCAAACGCAAATCAGCTGTCGATTCGTACAAAAACTTAGGTCAAAAGCCCGCGCACGAGGGCCGTCACCCCGCCGGCGAAAGCTAAACCCAGCGCTATTTTGTGCGCGGTTGTAGACGGCACCCGGGGCGCCAGCCGCTTGCCCGCGCCAATGCCTACCGCCAAAGCGGCCAGCGTGGCGACCCACAGCGCAGGCTCGATGCCCGTCACGTCGGCGGCACCGGCGACCACCTTCACCGTGAAGGACAGCGTGCCGGCAACCAAAAAGATCGGCTGCAGCGTGGCGGCGTAGACCCGCTGCGGCCAACGGGCAGCTTCCGCGTACACCGTGATCGCAGGCCCTGCCACCCCGGCCAGGGTGTTCATGAACCCGCCGATCACACCGGACGCGGCCGCTGGCACCACCCCTTCGACCCGGGGCACGTAGCGCTTGCCCAGCGTGACCACCGAGAGCGCGAGCAGCAGCAGCGCCCCGACCAGCACGAGCAGCACGTTGGTCGGCGCGTTCGCCACCACCCAAGTCCCCGGGACCACGCCGAAGACGAGCGCGAGCGCGATCGGGGCGAACTTTTTCCAGTCCACGTCTGCGCGCATGCCCCAGGTGTTGGTCGCCGCGTTGATGACGGCGAGGAGGTTGACCAGCAGGATGCCGTCGACAGGCCCGAGCAACAGCGACAGTACAGGGGCGGCGATCAGCCCCACGCCCATGCCGGAGATGCGCTGCAGGCACGCGCCCACCGCGACGGCAACGCCGACGCCCAAAGCGACAAGCACTAGCGGTACTTCTCCGCCATCGCCTCGCGCACAGAATCCGGCACCAAGCCGGTGACGTCGCCGCCGTACTTGGCTACTTCCTTGGTCAGCGAGGACGAAATGTAGCCGTATTTTTCGTCCGTGAGCAGGAAGTAAGTGTCCACCCCGGTCAGGCGGCGATTCATCTGCGCCATGGGCAGCTCGTACTCGTAGTCCAACGAAGAACGCAAGCCCTTAACCAGGGCGGTGATGTGGTGGGCGGAGGTGTAGTCCACAAGCAGCCCGCCCCAGCTGTCCACGCGGACGTTGGGCAGGTGCGCGATCACCTCGCGGATCAGCTCGACGCGCTCGTCGATGGAAAACAGCCCCGAGGTCTTTGTCGGGTTGCCGGTGACCAGGACCACCACCTCGTCGAAGTGCCGCGAAGCGCGGGTGACAATGTCCAGATGGCCGTTCGTGATCGGATCGAACGAGCCTGGGCACACTGCGGTAGTCATTTATTCCTCCACCTCTGCTTCCGGGTCCGTGTACACGGCCATGTCCATGCGCGCGATGCCGTACAGGCGCTTCTTCAGCTTCTGGCCGGTCGGGGTGAACTCCTGTGGCCAGGCCGTTTCGGGGCTTTCGCGGTGGCGCTCGACGACGACCACGGCGCCGTCGTGAAGCGTTGGCTTCAGCGCCTCCACCATCTCCGCGACGGCTTCATCCGCGAGCTCGTACGGCGGGTCCGCGAGCACGATGTCGAAGTGGTTGCGCGGCGCGCGGGCGAGGTAGGTCGACGCTTTCACCGGCTCGATGGTCACGTTGGGGTGGCCGACCACACCGGCGTTGTACTCGATGACGCGCACGGCCTCCGGGTTGTTTTCCACCAGCACCACCTCGGCGGCGCCGCGCGAGGCAGCCTCCAACCCCAGCGCGCCGGAGCCGGCGAACAGGTCGAGAACGTTCATGTCCACGAACCCGAAGCGGACCTGCAGGGAGGAAAACAGGCCCTCGCGAGCCCGGTCCGAGGTGGGACGTGTGCCCTCTGGCGGCACCTTGATCTTGCGGCCGCGGGCCTCGCCGGAAATGATGCGGTTCATGGCCACAACTCTAACGCCCTAGCTCTTGTCCAAGTATTCGAAGTCCTCCGGAATGAAATCCGCGGTGGCGGCACGGGCGAACTCGAGGTTGTCCGCCACCAGGCGCGCGGCGTCGTCGTATGCGCGGCGCACCAGCTCGAAGTCCTCCACCAGGTTGAGCAGCTTCAGCGTGCGGTGCATGCCGGACTGCTGGGTGCCCAGTACGTCGCCCTCGCGGCGGTTGAGCAGGTCCAGCTCCGCCAGCGCGAAGCCGTCCGTGGTGGACGCGACCTGGCTCACGCGCTCAAACGACGGGGTCCCCTCCTTCGCCAGCGTGTGGAACAGGCACAGCGACTGGTTGCCGCCGCGGCCAACGCGGCCGCGCAGCTGGTGCAGCTGGGAGACGCCGAAGTGCTCGGACTCGCGCACCATCATCACCGTCGCGTTGGGCACGTCCACGCCGACCTCGATTACCGTGGTGGCCACCAGCACGTCCACCCCGCCGGCGGCGAAGTCCGCCATGACGGTGTCTTTCTCCTCGCCCTTCATCCGGCCGTGCAAAAACGCGACGTTCAAGCCCTCGAACTCCGTGGACGCGAGTTCGGCGAAGACCTCGAGCACGCCGCCTTCGCCGTCGATGCGCGGGCAGACCACGTACGCCTGGTGGCCGGCGGCGACCTCCTCGCGGATCTTCTCCCAGGCGCGCGCCACCCAGCGCGGCTTGAACTGTGGCACCACCGCGGACTGGATGGGTTTTCGCCCGCCGGGCAGCTCGCGCAGGGTGGACACGGTCAAGTCGCCGAAGACGGTCATGGCGATGGTGCGCGGGATCGGCGTCGCCGTCATCACCAGCAGGTGCGGGGTTTCATCCCCCGCCTTGGCGCGCAACGCGTCGCGCTGCTCCACCCCGAAGCGGTGCTGCTCGTCCACCACCACAAGCCCGAGGCGGAAAAACTCCACCCCATCCTGGATCAGCGCGTGGGTGCCCACCACGATGTCGGCCTCGCCGGTGACGATCTTCAGCAGCGCGTCCTGCTTCTGCGCCGCCGTCATGGACCCGGTCAGCGCCACCACGCGGGTGGGCAGACCCGCATTCATCAGCACCTTCGTCATGGAGCGGGCGTGCTGCAGCACCAGCACTTCGGTGGGCGCGAGGAAGGCGCACTGCGCGCCGTTGTCCACGGCCTGGAGCATGGCAATCAGCGCCACAATGGTCTTGCCGGAACCGACCTCTCCCTGCAGCAGCCGGCTCATGGGCACGGTGCGCGCCATATCGCGGGTGATCTCCGCGACCACCTCGTCCTGGCCGGAGGTCAGCGGGAACGGCAAGCGCTGCACCAGCAGGTCCTCATCGCGGCCCACGACCCGCGGCAGCGCTTCGGCGCTGCGGGCCTCCGCGTCGGCGCGCCGCACGCCCATGGCCAGGGCAACGGACAGCGCCTCGTCGTACTTCAGCCGCTCCAGCGCACGGGCGGGTCCCGGCGGGCCCGGCTCGTGGATCTGGTGGACAGCCGAGTTCAGGGGCAAGAATCCTATTGGGGTGAAGCCGAGAGGCTCGTCGATAGGCGGAAGTTCTTTGAGCACCGCATGCACCGCGCCCATGATGGTCCAGGTGCTGACGTTTTTCACCGCCGGGTAGATGGGCAGCCACTCACGCCCGCTCATGATTTGCTCGATGTCGCCGAAGTGGCCGAGCTGTTTCAGCGCGCCGGTGGCCTGCGTGGGGCCGTCCAGAAGCACGAAGTCCGGGTGCGACAGCTGCGGCTGGTTGCGGAACACGTCGTACTTGCCGGTCAGCATCACCCGCCGGCCTTCTTTGAGCACGCGCTGGGCGTAGTGGGAGCCGAAGAAGGCGGCCAAAAACACCTGGCGCCCGTCGTCCACGTGCACCTTGTAAATGGGCCGCTTCGGCTGTTTCTTGGACGTGAACTGCTCGGTGCCCACGACCGTGCCGATGACGTTGAGCGTGTCGCCCGGTTTCACCCCGGCGAGGTCGGCGCCGGTGCCGTAGTGCAGGTAGCGCCGCGGGTAGTAGCGCAGCAGCTCGCCGCAGGTGTGGATGTCGAGGTGCTTGCCTATCGCCTTGGCCTGTTTCAGCGGAATGACCAGGTTGAGCGGGCGCGTGTCCTCGAAACCCAGCATCTACTCCACCCCAATCTCCGCGCAGGCTTGCAGTCCGTCCGCAGGATAGACCATCACGTCGACACCAAGTTTGCCCGCGAGCTCCTCCAACGCGTCCGCGCGCAACTCGTTCGGGTCGAACAGGATGCTCACCTGTTCCCCGCCGTGCTCGAGCAGGCGGCGGCAGGCGCGCTCCACGGCCTCCATCGGCTCGTCGGCAATGAGCATGTGCTCGCCGCGTGAGGTGACCACCACGTCGCCCCTCGCAACAGCCCCGCCCAAGGTCAGCGCACCCTTCTCGGCGCGGAACGCGAGCGCCGTGCGCATCTCGCCGGCCGCCTCGGACATGGCGAAGGCGGCGGTGGCCAACGGCTGCGCCGGGTCGTGCACGGACAGCGCCGCGATACCGGAGACCAGCCGCACCGTGGGCAGGATGGTGATGGACTGCTCCACCGCGCGCGCCGCGTTCTCCACTTCCGCGAGCTCGCTGTTGCTCAGCTGCCCGTTCGGCAGCACGATCACCTCGTTGCTGCCGGAGCGGGTGATTGCGTCGAGCATGTCCGCCGCCACGTTCGGCCCCGGCACCACCGTCACCGCGCCGGATGCGGCGTACAGGCTGGTCACAGACCCCGGCGGGGTCACCGCGATGATCAGGCGTTCCGGCGCGCCGGCCGCCACGGCGCTCGTGAGCACCTCCAGGCGCAGGTCAGCTACCTCGCCTAACGCAAATGCAGCCTCGATAACCGTGCCGGCGTCGCGGGAGTGGATGTGCACCGTGGCCTCGCCGTCGTTCAGCGGCGCGACAATCAGGCTGTCGCCCAGCCCCGCCAGCTCGCCTTTCAGCGCCTCCAAGTCCCCGCGGAAGCTGAACATCACTTCCAGCTCGCCCTGGGTGCCGTGGGTTTCGGGCTTTTGCCTATCGACGTCCTCCGGTTCCCGCTCACCTTCCCCCTCAACCGTCAGCGTGTTCAGCACCGCCACCAGGCCCGCCCCACCGGCGTCGACGACTCCGGCCTCGCGCAGCGCCGGCAGCTGGTTCTGCGTGAGCTGCAGGGCGTCTTCGGCGGCGGCGGTGGCGGCGGCAGCGACGTCGGCAAGCGGGAGGTGCGCGTTGGGTCGTGCGGCGTCGGCCGCGGCGCTCAGCACCGTGATGATGGTGCCCTCGACCGGCTCCGCGATAGCGCGGTCCACGAACCCGACGGCGTTGGTGAGCGCGACGGCAAGCATCTCGCCTTCCGTCGCCCCGTAGCTGGCAGCCTGGGCGAGGCCACGCAGGATCTGGGAGAGCACGACCCCGGAGTTCCCGCGCGCACCGCGCACCGCGCCGACGGCCAGCGCCTCGGCGACCTCGGTCAAGCCCGCGCCGTCTTCCAGCTCCGAGGCGGCCTCGACCGCAGCAGCCATCGTGTGCGCCATGTTGGAGCCGGTGTCCCCGTCCGGAACCGGGAACACGTTGAGCTCGTTGATCTCCGCGCGCTTGCGCTCCAGCTCGCTTAAGGCGCGGCGGGACCATGCGAGCAGGCGTGCGCCGTTAGAAAGCGGAGATGCAGACATGCTGAGAGAGTTTACAGGTTCTGCTTAGAGTGCCCAGTTGACCGGCTGGGCACCCATTTTCTCCAGCTCCTGATTCGCCCGCGAGAACGGCCGGGAGCCGAAGAAACCGCGGGAGGCGGACAGCGGCGAGGGGTGCGGCGACTCGATGCGCGGGGTGCCGCCCAGACACTTCGCGGCCGTCTGCGCGTCGCGGCCCCACAGGATGGCCACCAGCGGCGTGCCGCGGGCCACCAGCGCCTCAACCGCCGCCTGCGTCACGGCCTCCCAGCCCTTGCCGCGGTGCGACGCCGGGGCGCCCGGGCGCACGGTGAGCACCCTGTTCAGCAGCAAAATCCCCTGCTTCGACCAGGAGCTCAAGTCCCCGTCCTTGCGCGGCGGGACGCCAAGATCGGCCTCAAGCTCCTTGTAGATGTTCACCAGCGAACGCGGCGCCGCGACACCGGGCTGGGTGGAAAACGCCAGACCCATCGGGTGCCCCGGCGTCGGGTACGGATCCTGGCCCAGGATGAGCACGCGCACGTCCTCAAACGGGTCCGCGAACGCGCGCAGGATGTCGTTGCCGCGCGGCAGGTACTCGCCTTCTGCGCGCAGGAAGTCGCCCATGGCGTGGATCTGGTCTTCCACAGGCGCCAGCGGCGCTTGCCAGGATTCGTGCACGGGCAACATCAGAAGCTCTCCCATCCTGTGTCGGTGGCGGGCGCGGAGCCGTCGATACGCACGCCTTGTTTCCTGGATACCGCACCGATGGAGCGGAAGCCCACCGGCGCGGAGCCTTCGATGGTGCCGATGAGCGTGTGGTCCTCGCCGCCGCCGAGCACCCACTCCCACGGGTCCACGCCGAGCAGCTCGCCCGCCTCCACCAGCAGCCGGTCGGGGGCGAGAGCGTTGGACGCAAAGTCGATACCCACTCCGGATGCCTCCGCAAGCTGGGTGATGTCCCGGATCAGCCCATCCGAGTTATCCGTCATCGAGCACGCCCCCGCAGCGCGCGCCACCACGCCGCGGCCCGGGGTCAGCTCCGGCACCTGGTGCGCGGCGACCAGTGGCTCGAGCTGCGCCGGGACGTCCACGCCCGCCTGCAGCAGCGCCAGACCCGCCGCGGAGTACCCGATGCGCCCGTGCGCGATCACGCGGTGACCCGGGCGAGCTCCGTCCAGCGTCAGCGGCGGGCGGTTGCCGCCGAGCGCTCCCATGGCGGTGACGGACACGACCAGGTAGTCGCCGCCCGTGACATCGCCGCCGACGAGCTCGCAGGCGTAGTCCGACGCCATGTCGCCCACCCCGCGCGCGAGCTCCTCCAGCACTTTCGCCGGGGTATCCGGGTGCGCGGAGACCGCCATCAACGCCGCGATCGGACGCGCGCCCATTGCCTCGATGTCCGCGAAGTTCTGCAGCGCCGCTTTGCGCCCCAGCAGGTAGGGCGTGGTGGTCTTGGCGGTAAAGTGGCGGCCCTGCACGAGCATGTCGGTGCTGGCCACCACGCGGGAGTTCGGCGCCGCTTGGGTGAGCACCGCGGCGTCGTCGCCGTTGAGCGCGGACGGCGCCTGGGCGCGGATCAGCGCGATGACTTCGCGCTCGCCGAGCTCGCCCAGTGTCGGCCCATCGGTGGGAAAGTCTGTCTCGATCACGTCTGCGCGCACCCTTTCACTAGACTCAGCCGCCATGGGTTCCACGGCGCATGATGCTCAATTTAACCGCACCACCATCTACGTCAGTCTTGGGCTGGCGGTGGCGCTGGTGCTCGGCGTGCTCGTCGGCGCGCGCGTGTTCTTCAACCGCGTGGCGTTGCAGCCGGTGGCGATGACGCAGCTTCCCGCGCCCGAGGCGTCTTCCTCAGAGTGCACATCGCTTATCGACGCCCTCCCGTCCACCCTCGCCGACCTCAAACGCGCCGAACTGGCCGAGCCCGCCCCCGAAGGCGCCGCCGCGTGGCAGGCCTCCTCCACCGAGCGCATCACCCTGCGCTGCGGCGTGGACGCGCCCGCGCAGTACACCCCGTATTCGCAGCCCGAGGACGTCGACGGCGCGCGCTGGCTGCGCGTCAACGACGCCACCCCGGGATCCACCCTTGCCACCTGGTTCACGGTGGACCGCTCCCCCGTCCTCGCCGTCACCGCCGACACGCAGCAGCTTCGCGACGGCACCGCCCCCGTCGCCGGCATCGACACCTCCGCGTTGACCGGCCCAGCCCCTGAGCAGCACCCCGCGCCGCTCGCGGACCTCGCCGCTGGTGGCGGCGCTGGCGCTGCTTCCTGCAACAGCCTGCTCGCCGCGGCCCCCGACTCCATCGCCGACGGCTACACCCGCGTCGACGCCGTGAGCGAGCAGACCGTGGCCTGGTCCGCCGAAGGCCAAGACGCGATCGTGCTGCGCTGCGGCGTCGCCGCCCCGGAGAACTACGGCCCGGGCGCGCGCCTGGACCAGGTCAACGGCGTGCCGTGGTTCGAGGACGTGAAGCTGGCCAACGGCACCACCGCTTCCACCTGGTACGCGATGGGCCGCGACGTCCAGGTGGCCGCGTCGCTGCCGCAGGCGGAGAGCAACGAGGCGATCACGAACCTGACCAACCTCGTCGCCGAGCACACCGGGCAGGCCTAGGCCCGCACCCCCTACCGCAGCGCGGTGCGGATCAGCGTGCTCAGCAGCTCCGGGTAGTCCACGCCCGTGGCGGCCCACACCTGCGGGTACATGGAGATGGCGGTGAAGCCGGGCATGGTGTTGATCTCGTTGAGCACCGGCCCGTTGTCGGTGACGAAGAAGTCCACGCGCGCCAGCGACTTGCAGTCCAACGCCCGAAAGCAGGTCACCGCCATGTCCTGCAGCTGGGCGATCAGCTCGTCCGAGTACGGCGCCGGGATGGTGGCAGTCACACCTTCTTCGAGGTACTTGGTCTCAAAGCCGTAGAAGCCCTCCGCGGAGTCCTCGGTGCCGTTGAGCTTGGCAGGCACGGACGCGGCGACGGTGCCGTCGGGGCGCTCCAGCACCCCGACTTCCACCTCGTCGCCGACCAGCTCAGCCTCGACGATGACCTTGCCGTCGGACTCCAGCGCCAGCGACACCGCCGCCGGCAGCGCCTCCCAGCTGGTCACCTTGGACACGCCGATGGAGGACCCGCCGTTGGCCGGCTTCACAAACACCGGCAACCCCAGGTGCGAACGCTCTGCCTCGGTGAGCTCGCGCGCGCCGTCCAAGATCACCTCGCGCGTGACCGGGATCCCGGCAGCCACCACCAACTTTTTGGTGTACTCCTTGTCCATCCCGCACGCGGACGCCAGCACGCCCGGGCCGACGTACGGCACCCCGGCCAGCTCGAGCAGGCCTTGGACTGTGCCGTCCTCGCCATACTTGCCGTGGAGCACCGGGAAGACGGCATCGACGGTGGTGATGGGCTCGCCGGAGGTGACATCGTAAAGCAATCCCTTGCGCTGCGGGTTCAAGGAGAGCGCAACTTCGCGCCCATGCTTGACGACGGGAAGCTCCGCCCCCTCCGCCGGATTCGTCACACCCTCAACCCACACGCCTTCCTGCGTGATGCCGATGGGAAACACCTCGTAGTCTGCGGGCATGTGGGACATGACCGAGTCGGCGGAGATGCAGGAAATCGAGTGCTCGGTGGACATGCCACCGTACAAAACAGCTATGCGGATCACGGGGAGCTAGCCTACCGGGCGCTACTCCGCTTTCTTGCTGCGACCCATCAGCGCGGCGATGACGTCGGCGACTTTCATGCCTTCGTGGCATACCGAGTACACGCCCTGGGTGATCGGCATCTCCACGGAGTGCTTCTCCGCGAGCTGGAAGATGCTGCGCGAGGACACCACCCCCTCCGCGACCTGGCCCTTGGTGGCGGCGCGGGCCTCGTCCATGCTCGCACCTTCCCCGAGCGCGGCGCCGAAGGTGCGGTTGCGCGACAGCGGCGAGGCGCAGGTGGCCACCAAATCGCCCATGCCCGCAAGGCCGGCGAAGGTGCGCGCGTCCGCGCCAAGCGCCGCGCCCAATCGGGTGATTTCCGCCAGGCCGCGGGTGATCAGGGTGGCCAAGGTGTTGTCCCCCAGGCCTTGCCCGGCCGCCATGCCGCAGGCGAGTGCGATGACGTTTTTGGTCGCGCCGCCGATCTCGCAGCCCACCACGTCGGTGTTGGTGTACGGCCGCAGGTAGGTGGTGGCGCACGCGGCTTGGACGAGCTTGGCGCGGTTTTCGTCGGCGCAGGCGATCACGGTGGCGGCCGGCTGTTCCTCGGCGACCTCGCGCGAGAGGTTCGGCCCGGACAGCACCGCGATGCGTTCGCTTTCCGCCCCGGTGACTTCCGCGATGATCTCGCTCATGCGCATGTGCGTGCCGGATTCCACGCCTTTGGAGATGGAGACCAAGGTGGCGTCGCCGGGCAAGTCCGGCGCCCAGCGGGTGAGGTTGTCGCGCATGGTCTGGCTGGGCACGCCGAAGACGGCGATCGCCGCGTTCTCTAGGGCTTCGGCGGCGTTCGAGGTGGCCTGGATGGCCGCCGGCAGCTCGATTCCGGGCAGGTACTCGGGGTTTTCCCGCGTGTTTTGGATTGTGCGGGCGAGCTCTTCGCGCCGCGCCCACAGGCTCACGGGGTTGCCCCCGTCCGCGAACACCTTGGCGAGGGTGGTCCCCCAGGAACCGGCGCCCAGTACTGCCACGTTGACCATCAGTGCGTCCTCCCAGCGTTTTTCAACCGCTTCAACGTACCACCCCTCCCGGACCCTGACCGGACCTAGCGCGCCCGCCGAGTCTGCGACACAATGGAACGTATGCCAAATGACGACCGCCAACTGCACGAGCAGGACAAGGACACGCGCGGTGAAATGTTCCTCACCGGGCGCCTGCAGCAAATCCCCAACCACCCGCAAAGCGAGTTCAAGCGCACCACGCTTGCCGCCGGAGCGGTGCTGTGGCGCGGCGACCTGAACAACCCCGACTCGCTGGAGGTGGCGTGCATCCACCGCCCGCACTACGACGACTGGTCTTTGGCCAAGGGCAAGCTGGACCCGGACGAGTCCCTGGTGCAGACCGCGGTGCGCGAGATCAAGGAAGAAACCGGCTTCGACGTGCGCCTGGGCAAGCTTTTGGGCAAGACCGTCTACCCGGTGAAGAAGACCACCAAGGTGGTCTACTACTGGACCGGTGAGGTCACCGAAGGCGAGTTCGAGCCCAACGACGAGGTGGACGAGATCCGCTGGCTGTCTATCGACGACGCCTGCGCGCTGATGACCTACGACCTGGACCGCCAGGTGCTGCGCAAGGCACAGAAGCGCTTCGGCACCCCGGCGGACGCGCGCGTTTTGTACGTGCGCCACGCCCACGCGCACGAGCGCGAGAAGTGGTCCGGCGACGACAACTTGCGCCCGCTGGACAAGAAGGGCCGCCGCCAGTCCGAGATGCTGGTCCCGCTGCTCAGCGCGTTTTCTCCTGAGCGGATCTACTCCGCCGCACCGGAGCGCTGCCAGACCACCGTCGCCCCGCTTGCGGACGAGCTAGGCATCGACGTGGCCGTAGACGAGCGCTTCGGCGACGGGGCGTGGCTGTCCGACATGGTCGGCGCGCAGCGTGCCTTCACCGAGGTGATCGAGCAGGGCGGCACCTCCGTGGTCTGCGCCCAGGGCGATGTCATCCCCGGCATGATCGCCTGGCTGTCTGCGCAGGGCACTCTGCCCATCGACACGGAGATCCACGCGAAGAAGGGCTCCGTGTGGGTGTTGAGCTTCCACGGCGGCCAGCTCACCGGAGCCGACTACGTCCCGTCCGCACTGCCGGTGCTGTAGCTGAAAAAGAAAGGAACGGATTCTACTTATGACTTCCCCCACCCCCACCGCATTCCCGCCGGTGACGCAGGAACGCATCGCCTCCACGCTGGAAGGCATGGACCTGAAGTACTTCCGCGAAGACGGCGGCGAGGTCCGCACCGCGTTTCCCGGCCTGGTGGTCTTCTTCGAGGTCGAACGCGAGGGATTCAAGGCAACGTCTAGGTGGATGGCGGTTGTGGATCAACCGGAGGACGTCGAGAAGCTTCGCGAGTTCGCGAACGTGATGAACCGCACCCTGCCGCTGGTGCGCGTGCACCCGGTGCAGCGCGAGGACGGCACCGCCATCGCGATCATGGAGGCGCCGTTCTTCTCCGGCGACGGCTTCGCCGACTCCCAGCTGCGCGAGATGTGCGAGTACTTCTTCTCCGCCATCCACCACGTGGCCGGCGAGCTGCGCGCGACCTTCCCGGGCCGCGAAGAATCCTTCAACGACGGCGCTAAGGAGGCGTAACACCCATGAGCAACGACACCCTGAAGCCCCTGTCCATCCAGCGCGTCAAGGACGTCTTTGCCAAGCAGGGCTGGCAGTACGACGAGGCGAGCGAGTTTGCCATCCGCACCGGCTTCGCGCGCATCGGCCTGGAAATCGCGCACATCGCCCCGAACATCAACGTGATTTCTTCGGTCGCGGTGGATTCCATCGGCGCGGATCGCTACGAGGACATCCGCAACTGGGCCGAGCAGTACAACTACACCAAGGCCTACCCCACCGTCACCGCGCTCAAAGACGAGGAGCGCGGGGTGACTGCCCTAGGCGTGGCCTACAGCCTGCCCGGCCACTGGGAGTACACGGACAACCAGTTCGAGTCCCACATCCTCACCGGCATCCAGGGCGTGGTGGCCGCCTCGCGCGACTTCCTCACCGAGTTCGCGCCGGAGGTCACCCAGCGCCTCGACGAGGAAGCGGCGCAGGACTAGCGCTTACCGCACGGCCGGCTTGAACGCCGGCCGTTTCGCTTCGAAGGCCTCGATCGCGTCTTCGTCGCGAAGCGTCAGCCCGATGTCATCGAGGCCTTCCATGAGGCGCCAACGGGTGTAGTCGTCCACCTCGAAGACGAACGTGTTGTCGCCGACGGTGACCGTGCGGTCTTCCAGCGACACGGTGGCGGTCTCACCCGGGTGCTGTTCCAAGTGCTTCCAGATCAGCTCGATGTCGCTTTCCGGCAGGTTCGCGGCCAACAGCCCGGCCTTGCCGGAGTTGCCGCGGAAGATGTCGGCGAAGCGCGGGCTGAACACGACGCGGAAGCCGTAGTCCATCAGCGCCCACACGGCGTGCTCGCGCGAGGAGCCGGTGCCGAAATCGGGCCCTGCGAACAACACGGAGCCGTTGGCGTAAGCGTCCTGGTTGAGCACGAACCCGGGTTCGCTTTCGCGCCAGTTGGAAAACAGGCCGTCCTCGAAGCCGGTGCGGGAGACGCGCTTGAGGTAGCGCGCCGGAATGATCTGGTCGGTGTCCACGTTCGAGCGCGTCAGCGGCACGGCGACACCGGTGTGGGTGGTGAATTTCTCCATCGGGGTGCTCCTTTACAGGTCTGTGGGGCTTGCGAGGTGGCCGGTGACAGCGGTCGCCGCAGCGACCAGCGGGGAGACAAGGTGGGTGCGCCCGCCGGGGCCTTGCCGTCCCTCGAAGTTGCGGTTGCTTGTCGACGCACTCCGCTCCCCCGGTTTCAGTTGATCCGGGTTCATGCCCAGGCACATCGAGCACCCGGCAGTGCGCCACTCGGCGCCGAAGTCCGTGAAGATCTTGTCCAGGCCTTCCTCCTCCGCCTGCTGCTTGACCAACGTGGAGCTGGGCACGACCAGCATGCGGGTGTTGCCCGCGATAGTGCGGCCCTTGACCACCTCGGCGGCGGCGCGCAGGTCCTCTATGCGGGCGTTGGTGCACGAGCCCAGGAATACGGTGTCGATGGCGATGTCGCGCAGCGGCGTGCCTGGGGTGAGGTCCATGTAGTTCAGGGCCTTGGCGGCGGCCTGCTTGGAGGTCTCGTCGGTGAAGTCCTCCGGGTCCGGCACGTTTTCGCCCAACGGCAGGCCCTGGCCGGGGTTGGTGCCCCAGGTGACAAACGGGGTAAGCGACGCGCCGTCGATCTCCACCACGGTGTCGAATGTGGCACCCGCGTCGGTGGGCAGTGTCTTCCAGTACTCCACCGCGGCGTCCCAGTCCGCGCCCTTTGGTGCGTACTCGCGGCCTTCGACGTAATCGAAGGTCTTCTGGTCGGGTGCGACCATGCCGGCGCGCGCGCCTGCCTCGATGGACATGTTGCAGATGGTCATGCGCGCTTCCATGGACATCTTCTCGATGGCCTCGCCGCGGTACTCGATGATGTGGCCCTGGCCGCCGCCGGTGCCGATCTTGGCGATAATCGCCAGGATCAGATCCTTCGCGGTCACGCCCTCCTGCAGCTCGCCGGTGACCTCGATGGCCATGGTCTTGAAGGGTTTCAGCGGCAGGGTCTGGGTGGCCATGACGTGCTCCACCTCGGAGGTGCCGATGCCCATGGCAATCGAGCCGAACGCGCCGTGGGTGGAGGTGTGCGAGTCGCCGCAGACGATGGTCATGCCCGGCTGGGTGATGCCCAGCTGCGGGCCGACGGTGTGCACGATGCCCTGCTTGACGTCGCCCATCGGGTGCAGGGTTACGCCGAACTCCTCGCAGTTCTCGCGCAGCGTGGCAACCTGGGTGCGCGAGGTCGGCTCCGCGATCTCGAGCAGTTGGCCGGAGACGATCCCCTCGGTGGGCACGTTGTGGTCCTCGGTGGCCAGGTGCAGCTCCGGGTGGCGCATCGTGCGCCCGGCCAAGCGCAGCCCCTCGAACGCCTGCGGCGAGGTGACCTCGTGCAGAAGCTGGAAATCGATGAAGATGAGGTCGGGCTCGCCGTTTTCGCCCTGCTTGACCACGTGGTCGCGCCACACCTTCTCCGCCAACGTCAACGGTGTATCCGCCATAGCAAACTCCTTCGCGTTTCCTCCCCACCTTCCCACATAATGAGATGATAGGATTCGAACTGTGAGACAGTATAACGAAGGATCAGGCATCAAAGTGCTCGACCGCGCAGTCGCCATCGTGGCGGCCGTAGCCAGCGGCGACAAATCGCTCGCAGAGCTCAGCGACGCCACCGAGCTGCCCCGGGCCACCGCACACCGCATCGCCACGGCACTCGAGGTGCACCATGTGCTCGCCCGCAACGAACGCGGCGAATGGTCGCTTGGGCCCGCGTTGCCCAGCTACACCGGTGGGCCGTCGCCGAGACTGCTCGCGGCCGCGGCCCCGGTGCTTCGAGATCTCGTCGAGACCACTGGCGAGTCCGCCCAGCTCTACCAGCTCACCGGCACCACGCGCACCTGCATCGCCGCCGCGGAACCCGAAAGCGGACTGCACAACGTGGTCCCGGTCGGCTCCCACCTGACCTTATCCGCCGGCTCCGCCGCCCGCGTGTTCGCGGCTTTTGCCCCCGTCGACGCGCCTTTCGACGCCGCTGACCTGCAGCAAGTCCGTGACGACGGCTTCGCTGAATCCGTGGCCGAGCGCGAAGTCGGGCTCGCATCGGTGTCCACGCCGGTGTTCCAACCGGACGGTGCGCTGGTGGCCGTGCTGTCTATTTCCGGCCCGGCCGAGCGGCTCGGACCGAGCCCCACAGCCAAGTGGGGCGCCGCGCTCAAGGACGCCACCGCTCGGCTGAGCGCCGAGCTCTAGCCGAGCTCCGGCCTGGTACTGGGGGCGCCAACGGGCCTCAGCGAACGTCGATGTCGTCCAAGCGCCCCGCGGGCCACACCACGTTCTTCGCCAGCGGGATCTGGTGCGACGCGCTCGCCAGGATGCGCATGAAGTAACCAGCGGTGTTCGGGATCGCGACGAGGTCCCCCGCCGCCACACCGCGGGGGAAGCGGATCTTCCGCCGCAGGATCAGTTCGTCCTCGATGCAGTAGGCGCCGACCAAGAACACCTCGATCTCCTCACTCGGCGGGGTCCGCTTGACCAGGTAGGGGTCGATGAGGAAGCTATCCGAGGCCGTGCGGCACTGGATGCGGTTCATGGTTAGGCCCACCAGGGGCACGCCGTCGGAACGGGTCTTGGTGAAGGCGACTTCGGCAAGGGTTAGCCCGCAGCCGTCGACAAGCGAGCGCCCCGGCTCAAGATACAGACGCAACCCGCGCTCGCGCAGCGCCTCTGCGACGCCACCGGAGAGTACCTCGGTGAGCCACGCGCCGCGCGTCGGCTCCTGCCAGTCCCGGGCCGAGCACGCCGCGCTCGAGGGCGTCGGCGACGAGGGCGCGGGCTCTGCGGTCCTTGGCGCTGCCGCCGGGGTTGAAGGACTCGAGTTTGGCCCAGACCCGGGGCGTTTCCCCTAACGCTCTATTTGAGGGTACGCTCGCCACGTGAGAAAGAGCGGGCAGATTCTTGTACGGGACATTCGTCGTCTACTGCGCGTTCCCCGGGCCTTCATCATCATCGTCGGCGTGCTCATCATCCCCGCGCTCTACGCGTGGTTCAACATCAACGCCTTCTGGGACCCCTACAACCACACCCAGAACATCCGCATCGCGGTGGTCAACAACGACCGTGGCGCCTCCGCCGAACGCGTCGGCGAGGTCGACGTCGGCGAGCAGATCACCGAGCAGCTCAAGGGCAACGACAAGATCGGGTGGGTGTTCCTCCCCGAGGACGAGGCCCGCGACGGGCTCATGCGCGGCGACTACTACGCCATGTTCCTCATCCCGCCGGAGTTCAGCGAGGACCTGCTGAGCCTGGTCAGCGGCACCTACACGCAGCCGGTGCTGGAGTACTACGTCAACGAGAAGAGCAACGGCGTCGCCCCCTCGATCACCGACGCCGGCGCCTCCGCCGTCGACACGGCCGTGTCCGAGGCCTTCAAGAAGAAGGTCGGCGAGGCCGCGGCGACCGAGCTGCGCAACAAAGGATTCGCGACGCGCGCTAACGCCGAGGAGGCCCGAGGCAAGGCCTCCGGGAGCTTCGGCCAGATCGCCGCCGACCTCGACGCCTCCCAGGGGCGGGTGGCCACGATGAAGCAGAGCATCATCGGGGCGCGCCCGGTCGTCGCCGAGCTGAACACCCTCGTCGGCTCCGTCGACGACACCCTCCGGTCCGTGGACTCCTCCCTCGGCGAGGCCGAGGGGATCATCGCCGAGCTGCAGAAGTCCTCCGCCGGTTTCAGCGCCGACACGTCGGCCGCGCTCGTCGAGTCCACCAACGCACTCAGCCTCGGCGCCGCCTCCGCCAGCGCCTCCATCGCGGAGGCGACGGGCCAGCTCGGCACCGCCCAGGGGCGGGTGCGCTCGGCCGTCGGCGAAGTCAACGGCGTGGTCAAGCAGGGCGAATCCGCCGCCGCGCAGCTGCGTGCCATGTCGGCCGGGGCGGCCCTATCGCCCGAGGTCCGCGCTCAGCTCGACGCCGCGGCCAGCGCGCTGGAGGAGCGTACCGCCGCCTCCCGCGCCGTCCTCGACGGCCTGAACAACGTGGACCGCAGCGCGGGCGCCGCGCTGGCGTCGATAGGCGAGCTCGGCGACTCCCTCGAGGCCGCGACCGCCGACTCCAACGCCGCAGCGCGCGACGCGAGCAAGCAGCTCGGCGAGTCCGTGCCCGCGATCAACGCCTCGCTCGCGCAGGCCTCCGGCAGCGTCGCCTCCGTGCGCGGCGCGCTGAGCAGCCAGCGTGCCCTGCGCGAGGAAACGACCTCCCTGCTCGCCGGGGTGGACAACCAGCTCGCGGCCAGCCTCGGCATCCTCGACGAGGTCTCGGGCAACCTCGGCACGCTTGCCGACGGCGCCCGCTCCGCCCAGTCCGACATCAACGCCCTCCTGGCCACCTCCGACTCGAAGGCCCTCAACACTGTCACGAACCTCAACTCCGCGAAGATCGGCGAGTACATCTCCTCGCCCGTCACCGTCGAGCAGCAGGCCGTCTTCCCCACGGAGAACTACGGCAGCTCCATGGCCTCCTTCTTCACCAACCTGGCCCTGTGGATCGGCGCGTTCGTGCTGACGATCATCTTCCGCGTCGAGGTCGACACCGAGGGCTTCCGCCGCCTCACCGTCGGCCAGGCCTACCTCGGCCGCTTCCTCCTCTTCGCCACGCTCTCGGTGCTCCAGGCCGTCGTGGTGACGCTCGGCAACGTGGCCTTCGGGGTGCAGATGCAGTCCGTCACGGCCTTTCTCGCCACCGCAATCGCCATCGGGGTCGCCTACACGGCGATCATCTACTCCATCGTCTCCGCGCTCGGCCACATTGGCCGCGGCATCGCCGTCTTCCTCGTCGTCATCCAGATCCCGGGCGCGTCGGGCCTCTACCCCATCGAGCTCATGCCCGACTTCTTCCGCCACATCTACCCCTTCCTCCCCTTCCGCTACGGCATCGACGCGATGCGCGAGACCATCGCCGGGTTCTACGACCACCACTACCTCCGCTTCATGGCGGCGCTTCTCGCCATGTCCGCCGCGGCCTTCGCCCTGGGGTGGCTGTTCCGACTCACCTCCTCGCACGCCAACCTCCTGTTCAACCGCCAGCTCGCGCGCACGAACCTGATCACCAACGAGAAGGTGGAGGTCATGGGCTCGCCCTACCGCGCGTCCGACATCATGGCCGCCCTGTCGGACCGGGATGAGTTCCGCGGTGGCGTCGAGAAGCGGGCGCGGATGCTGCGGGAGAACTACCGCACCCTCATCTTCGGCGGGATCGTCGTGGGCGTTGTCGGCATCGCCATCATCACCCTGCTCACCATGCTCCTGCCCACCGACAAGACGATCATGCTGGCCATCGTCGTCGCCTGGTCGCTGCTGGTCACCCTCTACCTCGGCGCGGTGGAGTACTTCACGCAGAGCCTCGTCGACGCCGAACAGGTCTCACGCCTCGGCGAGGCCGAGCTGCGCGACGCCGTGATCCACCGCCACGACTCCGCCGGCACCAGCGTCACCATCGGGCCCGCGGACGCCGAAAGCGAGGACACCAAGTGAGAACCGTCTTCTCCATCGCCTACAACGACCTGCGCCGGCTCTACACCAACGTCATGGCGGGCATCGTCATGGTCGGCCTCATCGCCATCCCCTGCCTCTTCGCCTGGTTCAACGTGCTGGCCGCGTGGGACCCATTCGGCAACACCGATCGCCTCGAGGTCGCGGTGGCCAACACCGACCGCGGCCACACGAGCGACCTCACCCCGCTGGCCGTCAACGTCGGCGACATGGTGCTCTCCCAGCTCTACCGCGACGACTCGATGGACTGGGTCATCACCGACGTCGACGACGCCATCGAGGGCGCGAAATCCGGCGAGTACTACGCCGCCATCGTCCTGCCTCCCACGCTGAGCGACGACATGTTCACCTTCTACGCCGACGACGCCGAACCCAGCCGGATCGACCTCTACATCAACGAGAAGAAGAACCCCATCTCCCCGCTGCTCATCTCCAGCGGCACGCAGGGCGTCAGCGCCCAGATCAGCGCGTCGTTCACCAGGGCCCTCTCCGAGGTGTCATTCGGGTTGATCGAGACGACCTCGGACTACTTCAACGAGGCGGAGACCAAGCAGGCGCTCGACTCCATCGCGACCCGCACCGCCAACGCCCGCGACCAGCTGCTCTCCAGCGCCAACACCGTCGACGCGCTCGCCTCGCTCACAGAGTCGAGCGTGCCGCTCGTCGACAGCGCCGAGCGGATCTCCGGGGCGCTGGGCGACTCTCTCGGGCAGGTCCACCCCGTCGACCTCGGGGTCACCGGGGCGAGCCTCGGCGGAGACGGCGCGGCGCTTGCGGCGGCGCTGGGGGCGACGTCGGTAAGCTTCGCCGCCGTGAGCGAACGTGTCGACCAGCTGCTGGCGGACTCCTCCGCCACCTCCCAGGCCACCGCCGCGAGCCTGACGGACATCGCCGCGCGCATCGATGTCCAGGTGAAGCAGTACACGGCCCTGCGCGACACCATCAACGGCCAAGTCGCCCCGGCGCTTCCCCCCGACGCCCAGCCGGGGGTGCGCGCGGTGGTCGGCCACCTCAACGACGCCATCGCCCGCCAGACGGCCGTGCGCGACCGACTCAACGACGCCGCCGCGCACCTCACCGCCGGGCAGGGCGGCCGGGACGGGAAGAACGCAGACCGGCAGGAGATCGAGGACTCGATCGCCCGGGCCCGCGAGGCGATGGACTCGGCCAAGAATTCCTACGACACCGGGATCCGCCCGCGCCTCGAGGCGCTGTCGGGCTCGCTGGACAACGTCCGCGCGAACGTCGACAAGGCCCGCTCGGACATGGACGGCGTCTCCTCTGCCCTGGCCAACCGGCCCGGCTCGCTTCGCGACACCCTCGCAGCCTCCGGCGCGGACCTGCGCGACACGGCGGAATCTCTGCGCGCCAACGCGGCGAGGATGCAGGAGGCGAAGCAGTCGATCGCGCAGGCGCGCTCGAGCGGGGACCTGACGAAGCTGGCCGACCTCGTCTCCAGCCACCCGGAAGTGCTCGCCGACGCCCTCGTCGACCCAGTCAAGGTGGAGCGCAAGGAGGTCTTCCCCCGCGTCAGCTTCGGCGCCGGCATGGCCCCGCTCTACACGGTGCTCGCCCTGTGGGTGGGCGCCCTGTTGACGTCGGTGGCCGTGCGCACGGACGATCGCTCCATCGAACAGAACGTGGTCGATCCCGACCGCCTCACCGCGGGCCAGAAGTACTTTGGCCGCTACCTGACGTTCGTGACCACCGGCCTGGCCCAATCCACGCTCCTCATGGCGGGGCTCATCGTCTACGTGGGCATCGAGCCCGCGCACCCCTTCCTCCTCTACATGGCGGGGTGGGTCTCGAGCCTGGTCTTCCACCTGATCTGCTACACGCTGGTGCTCTCCCTGAGCAACGCCGGCAAAGCCGTGGGCGTGCTCATCCTGGTGCTCCAGGTCTCGGCTGCGGGCGGAGCCTACCCGCTGCAGCTGCTGCCGGGCTGGACGCAGGCGATCAGCCCCTGGCTGCCCGCGACCTACTCGATCCGCGCTATGCGCGCCGCGGTCTTCGGCACCTACGGCTGGGACTTCTGGCGAGCCCTCGGTTGCCTCGTCCTCTTCGTGCTGCCTTTCCTCTTCCTCGGCCTCTGGCTGCGTCACCGGCTGCACCACGCGATCGGCCGCATGGACGAGGCGGTCGCCCAGACCAAGGTGATGATGACGTAGGCCGCCCGCCTACAGCTCGATGGTGCCACGCACGCGCGCGGTGACCAGCCCGCCCACCCAGATTTCGCGACCGTCGTCGATAAGCAGCTTATGCTTCGACGAACCCCTCGCCGATGCGCCACTGGCGCTTCGTGCCGAGGCTGACCGCGGCGTCCGGGTCCTCCACGTCCGAGACGCGGTAGTACAGCATGTCCACGTAGTCGTAGTGGATGCTGGCGATGCCGTAGCCGTGCGCGTCAAAGTCGATGTGGTTGACCCACGGGTTGTAGTCCCGGATAACCTTCTCCACCAGCAGCGAGGTGGAGTTGTCTTCCTTGTGGTAAGTGCCGAACGCGGTGGTCAGGATCTCGTCCACATTCGGCGCAGAGATGGAAGTGGTGACCATCTCGCAGCCGATCTCGCCGAAGCCGGACGGCGAGGCGATCGAGTTCGCCCACTCCGAGTGAATATCGCCGGTGAGGAACAGTGCGTTCGACTCCTGCTCATCCAACATGGTGAGCAGGCGGTCGCGCTCCGCGGCGTAGCCGTCCCACTGATCCGAGTTCACCGCGATGCCCGTTGCGCGCTCCTTCATATAACCTGCAGCGATGTTGGCCTTCTCGTCGTCCGGGATGGTGACAAATCGCATCGGCGAGACCATCACCGAGTTGCCCAGCACATCCCAGCGGGCCGTGGACTCCTGCAGCTGCTGTGCCACCCAATCGAACTGAGCCTTGCCCAGCATCGTGCGGTCGTCGTTGGCGAAGTTCGCGCCGGAGGTCTCCGCGTCGCGGTAGGTGCGAAGATCCATCATGGTCAGCTGCGCCAGGTCGCCGAACTTGAAGCTGCGGTAGAGCAGCTGCTCCTCACCCGCGGACTGCGCGCGCACCGGCAGCCACTCAAAGTAGGCCTGCTTCGCAGCGCTCAAGCGTTCCGGCCACTCGCCCTCCACGCGGCCGTCGGTGTGGTTCTCCGCACCGTTGAGCCAGCTGTTGTTTGCCGTTTCGTGGTCGTCCCAGACGACAATCCACGGGCACGCCGCGTGCGCGGCCTGCAGGTTGAGGTCCGTGCGGTAGCGGCCGTGGCGCTGGCGGTAATCCTCCAGCGTGGTGATCTCCCACTCCGGGTGGTGCATTCGCGCGACACCGCTCTTACCTGCGTACTCGCCGGTCGGGTACTCGTAGATGTAATCGCCGAGGAAGACCACGTGGTCGATCTCGCCTGCGCGGGCGCGCTGCGCCATGTCGCCGTACGCGGCGAAAAAGCCGGACTCCCAGTTCGCGCAAGAGGCGATGGCCAGGTTGAGGTTGTCCACGCTCGCGTCAGCCTCCGGCGCCGTAAGCGCTCGGCCGACCGGGGAGGTCGCGCCCTCGAACTCTCCGCTTTTTACGATGAAACGGTAGAAGTACTCCGTCGCCGGTTCCAGGCCGTCCGGGTCGACGTGGACAGTGTGGTCCGAGTCCGCCGAGGTGGTCACGGTGCCCGTCTGCGGGTTACCAAAGTCCTCCGAGGTGTCGATCTGCCACTCCAGCTCCACGCCCTCACCCAGGCCGGAGCCCGGCAGCGCCTCACGCGACGGGGTCACGCGGGTCCACAGCACCACGCGGTCCGGCAGCGGGTCGCCGGATGCGACGCCGTGGAGGAACGGCAGGTCCCACTCGCTTGCCGGGGCCGGTTCTTCCGGGGTGGACACCGTGCCGCGCCGCGCGGCGTAAGCGCCGCCGGTGCCGATAGCGGTTGCGGCAGCGGTCGCTGCGACAGTTTGCAGGAACACACGACGATTCACACGGAACTTTGAGCTCATGCAGCTTACTTTCAACGAGCTATCAGTGCCGCGCCATTACAACTGCGCGGAGTTGCCTAATGTTCACTTCAAATTCACCGAGGTGACGAGATTCTTGTAACCGGCTGTTAAAACCGCGTGACTTATGTAGGGGCACATGACTGTTCTGCGATCCCAGCCCCACCGTTCCCACCGCCGCAGCGCTGTTGCCGCCGCGGTGGTTGTTTCTTTGTTTGCACCGTTTACCGTCGCCGTTGACGCCTCCGCTCAGGAAGAGGCCGTCAACTCTAAGATCAGCCGCATCGTGCTCGGCATCGGTTCGGACGCCACCGAGGCCAACCTGGCGTGGCAGTCCAAGACCAACGAGCTGCAGTACCTGGAGTACTGGCCGGCGGACAACCCGGGCGACGTCACCAGCGTCGAATCCCCGCGCGGCCCTTATAACGCCGCGATCTTCTACCCGCACGAGGCCACGATGACGGGCCTGGAGCCGGACACCGAGTACGTCTACCGCGTCGGCAACGACGACCGCGGCTGGAGCGAGCAGCGCACCTTCACCACCGGCACCGATTCCGACACCTGGAACTTCCTGGCCATGGCCGACGCGCAGATCGGCGTGGGCGCCAAGATCGCCGAGCAGTCCGCAGCATGGAACAAGGCCGTCGACGTCGCCACCGGCGAGCACCCGGATTCCGCATTCCTCATGCTCCTCGGCGACCAAGCCGAGGGATGGGGTGCACCGGTGGCGCAGCTCGAGGCGTTTACCGCGCCCGAGAAACTGCAGAACTACCGCCTCGCTGTGCTGAAGGGCAACCACGAGACCTACGCGCCGGACCGCCACTTCCAGGACACCTACTTCCTGCCCAACGAGGTTGGCACAACCGCGAACTACTTCTTCAACTACAACAACGTGTTGTTCATCGGCCTCGACGGCAACCGCTCGGACGCGGCCGATATTGAGACGCACGCGCAGTTTGTTAACGACGCCATCGCCACCAACGGCGCGGACGCGGACTGGGTCATCGTTGGCATCCACCAGGCACCGTTCTCTCAGGGCACCCACTACACCGACTCGGATGTGGTGCGCCTGCGCGAGCAGCTCACCCCGAAGCTGTCCGAGGCTGGCGTGGATCTGGTCTTAAGCGGCCACGACCACATCTACACCCGCTCCCACCTGATGAACGGCTTCGACCCGGTCATCCCCGAAGGCGCGGCCAAGTCCGGCGACGTGCTCATCCCGGAGGATGGCGAGGTGCTCTACCTCACCTCCACCACCGCAACCGGCGGCAAGTACTACGACTTCCATGACAAGTTCGGCGACACGCACCCCAACATTCGCGAAGAGCGTGCCCGCGACCTGGCGCACGACTCCACCGCCCGCTGGCGTCAGGACTACAACCCGGACTACACCAACATCAGCGTCTCCCCGACCGAGCTGAAGCTCACCACCTACAACATCAACACCCCGTACGTGGTGGACCAGGTCACGCTGCAGAAGAAGGACGCGGAGAAGCCGACGACCGAGCAGAAACCGACCACCGAGCAGAAGCCGACGACCGAGCAGAAGCCGACCTCTGAACAGGCAATCACCGAGCAGAAGCCTGCTCCGGAGACAATCACGACGACGCAGACCTCCGAGAAGCTGGTCACCACCACGAATACCTCTGTTGGCACCGCGACCGTGACGGAGACGTCCACGCAGACTTCGCCGGAAACCAAGGTCGTGGAGAAGACCAAGGCGGTGCCGACCACGGTGAAGGAAACCGTGACGAAGACCGAGACGGTTGAGGTGCCGACCACCATCACCAAGGGCGCTGAGCCGGAGGTCACCACCAAGACTTCCGTCGCCACCGCCACGGTGACCGAGACGTCCACGCAGACCTCGCCGGAAACCAAGATCGTGGAAAAGACCAAGACGGTGCCGACCACGATCAAGGAGACCATCACCAAGAACGCCGAGCCGCAGGAGCCGGCTGAGGATCAGGACGCAGGCAAGGACGCCGCGGGCAGCGTGTCCGGCAGCAGCACCGGCGGCATCATCCTCACGGTCCTGGCAATCCTGATCGCGGTGCTGGGCGCGATCTTCGCGGCACTGTCGTACGTCCACCCGCAGTGGATTCAGGACATCCGCAAGCAGTTCAACATCTAGCGCCAAACGCACAACCCGCCACCGCGATCCCCCAGGTCGCAGTGGCGGGTTCTGTGTTTTAAGCAGCCGTTTCTAGCGCTCTGCCGCAGCTGCGGTCACGCGGTCAGCCCAGCGTTCGATGCCGTGCTGCTTGGTGCGCTTCAGCGTGTCGTGGCCGAGCACCAGCCCTTCGTTCATGCGGCCGGCCGCGGCGAGGTGCTCCTGCCCCACGAGCGTGGCGTCCGGCTTCACGTGCAGCGCATTCGTGTCGGCGTAGCGCAGGCCGATTCCGGCGTCCACCAAGTTGCCCACCAGCGTGCCTTCGACAATCCCGGGCGGCGCCTGCACCGCGTCGATGACGACGGTCGCGCTGACCTCCTCGGCCAAGTCGCGGAGGTCCTCCTCGCCGCGGGCGATGAGCTCGATGCGGATCCGGCCTTCGTCGATAAGCTCGAGCATGGTCTGCGCGGACTCCACCGGAGGGCCGAAGCCGACGCGCTCCAGCGTGGACACGAAAGCGTCGAAGTCCTTCCCACCCAAGGTGTGGCGGCCGCCGTAGGAGGCGCGGTCGATCACCGCGTCGTAGGTGTCGCGGAATGCAAGCGCCACGGCGAGCGCCGGCGTCCAGGGGCGCTCCCCGCGCGCCGCCGCAACGGAAGCGCGGAGCTCCGCTACCGGATCGCCGGTGAAGTCCTCGCCGCGCAACACCTTCCGGATGTCGTCTTCCCCGCCGTCGCCGCCGGCGATGCGGAGGATCTCCGTGGCGCAGTCCGCAAGGATGTCTTCCAACTCCTCGAGGCCTTCGCAGTCGAGGATCTTCTGCGAGGCCTCCTCGATGTGCGGCTGCGCCGCCTCCTTCGCCTTGCCTTCGAAGTACGCCTTGACCTCCATGAACCGCCCCGACCGGGTCACGGGGTAGAACACTTTCGCGTCCGCGTACTTCACCACGTCAATGAAGGTCAACGCGGCGCCGCGGACCAACGCCACATCGTCCGGGCTCACTGCGTCCAGGTTCGACGCCGGATAGGCGGGGGCGACCACCTTGAGGTCGCCGAGGTCCGCGTGCGCGAGCGAGCCGGGCCAGTCATGCGCATGCCCGGTGACCATGAGCACCTCGTCGAAGTGCTCGCCGAGCACGTCCACCCCGCTGTCGGTGGGCTCGACCATCTCAATGTTTTCCACCCGGTGGGTGAGGCTGCAGCGCTCCGGCAGGTTCTCCTCGAGCGCGCGCCACGACTTATCCAGGTGCTCGCCGACGTGCCGGCGGCTGGGAAAATCGTCCGGAAGCTCATCGTCCGGGTCGAGCGGCCCGAGTTTCGTCTCCACGATGGACTTGGGTGCGTTGAGGATGAACTCTTCCGGCACCGAAGCTCGAAACGCCCCGGGTGCGGAGGACTCCTCCAACGGTTTGGCGTCGAACACCGTCACGTCGATAGCCGCGCCGCGCTCCCGTGCTTGTTCCATGAGCTCTTCTGACGCCCACAGGCCGCGCGGGCCGGCGCCGATAATCGCTACCTTCATCACCGAATTTTGCATGCGCTCCAGCTTATGCGCCGCGTGCCTCCAGCCGCTCAACCTGGCGGGCCAGCTCCTCACCCAGCGGATTTCCCGGTAGCCGTTCCTGCACCAGGTCCGCCACGGAGCGGTACCACCACAGCTGGCGCTCCTTGCCGGAGTTGAAGCGGCCCCACAGCTCATCGCCCAACTGGTCCAGGTCCGCGTGGATGGACAACAGGTTGTGCAGCTTGTCGGCCGCGGAGATGAGCACGCTGCCGTCGTCCGCCTCCCGCAGATGCGCCAGGTAGGCGTCCGAGCGGTCCTGCCAGCTGGAAAGCGTGCTGTCCTTGGTCACCCCGCGCACCAGCTCCACCACCCGGTCGCCGAACTCCTCGGCCATACGCTCGGGGCTGTATTCCTCGGGCACGTCCTCCAAAATGTCGTGGAATAGCGCCGCGACGAGCACATCTTCATCATCGGTGACCTGGGAGACGAGGTGCATCACGCCGAATACGTGGGAAACGTACGGGATGTCGGTGCCTTTACGGACGTGGTCGCGGTGCGCCCACGCTGCGGTGTTGATTGCTTGGATAAGTCGCGGGGACGCGACGGGAGCATTGGTCATGCCAGCCCCTTTCTGTCGGGAACGCTTCACACGATACGAGCGCCGCCGACATCACCATCCCGCTATTCGCACACCTATTCTATCCCATGTCCAGCGTCCCCCGCACCCGCACCCGCGCGCGACCACCGACCCAGATGTTCTCCCCGTCGTCGGTGATCTCCACCCGTCCGTCGCGCCCGAGCGCCGTGCCCTGCGAGACCGTGTACTGCGCAGGTACATCTCCCCTCCCTCGCAGCCACTGCGCCATCGCGCCGTTCGCGCTGCCGGTCACCGGGTCCTCGAACGTCGGTGTGAATGCGCGCAGCTCATAGGCCGGATCGGACCCACCTGTCAGCGCTGCAAACGCCACCTTCAGGCCGCTGCCCGCCGGCTTCTTAAGCGCCCACAACGCATCCAGGCCATCCAGGAGCGCCAGCTTCCAGCCGGGGCCGTTGTCACCGAAGGCGGCGCTGACAAGCAATTGCTTCTCGACGCCAAAGGTCTCGCACACCTCATCCTTTTCCTCCGGCGAGAGCTGGCCGTCGCGCTTGAGTGGCGGGGTGGCGAACGCGAGCGAGTCGCCCTGGATACGCACTTCGACGTTGCCAACCCCGCACTCCTGAACCACGCAGCCCTGGTTGCGCGGCGTGTTGCCGAGCTCCAGCCACGCACGCGCCGTGCCGAGGGTGGGGTGCCCGGCGAAGGCGTATTCCTCCACCGGCGTGAAGATGCGCACGCGGTAGTCCGCCTCTTCGCTGGTCGGCTCGAGCAGAAACGTGGTTTCCGAGAAGTTGGTCCAGGACGCAATCTGCTGCATCTGCTCGTCGCTGAGGTTGTCGGCGCCGCAAACAACGGCGAGTGGGTTGCCGGTGAACGCGCCGGTGGCGAAGACGTCGATTTCAAAGTATTCCAGGGTAGTCACCCGGCCAAGGCTACCAATGCGAAAACTCCCGACCCGGAGTCCGGATCGGGAGTTGTACTTTGTACCCCGTACGGGATTTGAACCCGTGTTACCGCCGTGAGAGGGCGACGTCCTAGGCCGCTAGACGAACGGGGCGCGCTCGCTTGTTTGCGACTTGTTAACAATAAAGGACGCTATTGTCCACCAACAAATCGGCAGGTTAGGGTCGTTTTTATGTGGTGTAGACCAACGGGGCGTGGACGTTGACGCCGACCGTTTCGCCAACTTCTGGGGTGGTGCGGGCCGAAGTGCGTGCGCGAAACTCCACACCGTCCACATCGATGGTGAGCGAGTAGCCGGACACCTCAAAAAGCGAGGAGGTGACCCGGCCGTTTAGTACGTCCCGCTCCCCTGGCGCTGCCACTTCTACCGCCTCAGGCAACACCGCAACGGTGACAGCACCTCTATGGCCTGATGCGCCAACCATCTCCACATGCGCAGCCGGCCATTCCATGGCAGGCGCTGTGACGACCACGCGGCCGTCGACAATTTGTCCCTCTAACAGCGTCGCGTCAGCGATAAAGGAGGCCACCCACGGCGAAGCTGGTTGAGCGACGATATCCCTCGGCGAGGCAAACTGCTCGAGCTTTCCGTCTCGCAGCAATGCGATGCGATCGGCGATGGCAATCGCTTCCTTGCGGTCGTGGGTCACGTGCACTGTAGTTAGGGAAGACCGCTTAGTCAGTGCAACAAGCTCTCGGCGAAGACTGTCTCGCAGTGGTTCGTCGAGAGCCGACAAAGCTTCGTCGAGAAGCAGCACTTGAGGCTTGGCCACAATCGCGCGCGCGAGTGCGACTCGCTGCCGCTGACCGCCAGACAACGTTGAAGGTTTCCGGTCTCCGTAGCTCTCCAACCCAACGGTGCGCAACGTCGATTCGACGAGCTGTTGTTGTTGCTTCTTGCTCGTACCTGCGCGTTTGAGCGGGTAGGCGACATTATCCGCAACACTCATGTGCGGCCAGACTGCGTGCTGCTGAAACACCATGCCCATCCGCCGCTTTTCTGGCGGTGTGCGAGTCACGTTTGTGCCGTCGAGGGAGACCGTGCCTGTGGAGGGCTGCACAAACCCGGCGAGAGTGCGCAGCAGCGTGGTTTTGCCCGAGCCGGACGGGCCGACTAGCGCTACGAACTCGCCGCTACCAACGCGTAGGTTGATGTCGTCCAACCCAACGGCACCGTCTGGGAATACGACGCTGAGGCCGTCAATCGCAATGTCACTCATCAGGACTCCTTGTCAGGGGTGCGCACGGTCAGTGCCAGGGCGGCAATACCGATTACTGCAAACATCAATGCAAGCGCTGAAGCTTGGTTGTAGTTTCCGGACTGTTGGAGGTTGAATAGTTGCACACCAATTGTTGTGGTGCCCGGAGCAACGAGCAGAATTGACACGGTGAGCTCGCGCACCGCGGTGACTGCAACGAGAACTGCCCCGGAGAACGCCGCTGGTACAGCCATTCGCCCCGAGGTATCCACGATTGAGCGCACCCTACCCGCGCCAGAAATTCGTGCCGCTTCTTCCACTGCAACCGGAATCTTGCTCATCGGTGCGCGCACAGCCTGCAGCACCAAGGCTGTGAAGGCGCAGACGTATGCCAACAGGATCACCCAACGGGTGTTGTAGAGCCCCGTGTACCTGCCCACAATGAGCCATCCGACGCCAATGATCAGCCCAGGGAGTGCAGCCGGAAGCAATGTAGCCAGAGATAGCGGCGTGTTAGTACGCGCGCGGGTGCGGGTGACCAAAATGCCGATCGCCCAACCCAGCAGACCGCACAGTAGTGCGGCACCGCCTGCGAGAGCGACCGAGTTAGTGAAACCATCAACCACCCGCGGGTTACTCAGGGTGCGCTGAAAATTCGACAGCGAGATGGTCTCCAACGTAAACGGCACACCCGGGGCCGGAAGCAACGCACGGTGAGCGAGCCCTAAGATCGGACCGAGGGTAACCGCGAGTGCAAGGACCCAGGACACCACGGTGACAGGAACTCTCGCCACACCGAGTGAAAGTTTCATCGTGCTGGCACCACTGACTTGCGAGGAGGCTCGGCGCGACACCGCGTAATCTGCCACCACGGCGATAATGCCCAGCAGCATCAACACTGCTCCAACTGTGGACACGACCTGCAGCGGGTTGCTTACCGTGCCTGATTCCATAAACCGGTAACACATTGTCGCTAATGTCTCGAACTGCACCGGCGACCCCAGAATCGATGGAATACCGAAGTCGGCGAGGTTCGACACTGCCGTCAGGGTGAAGGCGCTCAAGAATGCGGGCCCCAACAGCGGGATGGTCACAGTGCGCAGCACCGTGCCACTGCCCGCGCCACTAACGCGTGCAGCCAGTTCGAGATCAGAGGGGATCTGGCGCAACGCTGCGGCCACAATGACGTACACAACCGGGTACGAGTGCAACGTCATCAGAAAGACAATGCCGTCGGCTCCGTACAGGTCCCACAGCGGCCGGTCGAACAGCGCATTGAGCCCCTGGTTTCGGCCAAACAGCTGCAGCCAGGAAATGGCACCGACGAACGGTGGGACTAACAGCGGCGAGAGCAGAAATAAGCGTAATCCCGTTGCTCCACCAACATCGGTGCGCTCCAAAACAATCGCAATCGTGCCACCGATTAGTACCGCGCCCATAGAAGACAGCACGGTGG
The DNA here is from genome assembly GCF_013978595.1 of Corynebacterium haematomassiliense. Classification (GTDB taxonomy): domain Bacteria; phylum Actinomycetota; class Actinomycetes; order Mycobacteriales; family Mycobacteriaceae; genus Corynebacterium; species Corynebacterium lehmanniae. The sequence goes on along the minus strand of NZ_JACDTZ010000001.1, from coordinate 379,159 downwards.
TAATCACGGAATTCCAAGTGGCGCGCGCCAAGCCTTGTTCCACAAGTACCGGAAACTGATTTCCCCCGAGCGCGAGTGAGACCACCATCGCGAGAGGAACAATGAAAATCGCCGCGGCAACCAACCACACCCCTAGGCGAGCGAGGTTGAGCCCCGGCGAAGAAACGCGTTGCATTGCCACCTAGTTCATCGCGCTCTGGAAGAACTCTACGGAACGTGCGCGATCATCGGTGAGAGTCTTCAGGTCTGCATCCATCAGGGCAATGTCATCGAGTGCCGGGGCATCGCCAGGGGTGCCTACCCCGTCGATGACGGGCAGGTAGTTTTGTTCCACGGCGAGCTCTTGCCCCTTCTTGGACAACAGGAAAGTAATGAACAACTCTGCTGCAGTCGGGTTCTTGGAATCCCCAAACACCGCGATCGGCTCGGTAATGTACGGCGAACCTTCGGTGGCGTACACCTCCTTAATCGGAGAACCCTGCGCGGCGAGGTCGCGAACGAGATAATCCACAACCACACCAACTGGGTGGCCGCCGCCAGCAATTTCCTGCGAGGTGGGGCCATTGGATGCGGCAATCATCGGAGCGTTCTCACCGAGAGCGGTCATCCAATCCTCACCCAGCTGCTCGTTGTTCATCCACACTGTCGCGTTGTATGCGGCTGCCCCGGAAACTGCCGGGTCCGGCATGACAATCTTGTCGCGGAAGCGTGCATCCGTCAGGTCAGTCCAAGACTTCGGTGCTTCAGATTCATCGATCACGGAAGTGTTGTAAGCGATGACAGTGGGAATAATTCGGGTCCCGACGTAGTAGCCCTCAGAATCAACGGCACCGTCCATCACATCACCGGTTTCGACGTTCTCCAGTTTCGCCAGGAGATCATCGGACTTGAAGTCCTCAAACGTCGGAGCGTCCGCTGCCCAAATCAGGTCTGCCTCCACTGCTCCGGAGGTCTTTTCAGCCTCAATTCGAGCCTTCAGATCGCCGGTGCCAGCTCGGTACACTTCCACGTCGACATCCGGGTGTTCCTCGTTGAAGGCCGCGACAACCTGGTCAACCTTGTCCTCTGGCTCCGAGGTGTAGAGAGTCAGAGAACCGGCGGCAGAGTCCGTCGCGCCGTCTTTAACACCAGACGACGCGGTGTTGGAGCCAGCGTTCTCGGAGGGTTCGGAGCAACCCGCAAGAGCGAGCATTGCAACGCCTGCTGCTGCAACAACTGAAAGGGACTTCTTTGTGAGTTTCATGAGCGACTCCTTTATGCAAGGTAAAAACCTGGCTCACCTTAACACCAGATTTGCGTGCCCGCTCGCCGATGAAATTGCTCTATTCTGCGCCCAGCGCCGGGCCCAACGTTGCCCAAAATCTTCTACCAGCACGTCCTACTTTGACGGCAGTCCGCGCGAGGCGATCAAACTTTCACATCCGAAACTGTAGCTGAACACCCATCACTTGCTCGACCCTGCAGACCCGCCGACGGGCTGCGGCGCCTCGTCCGGAAGCGGCGCCTTCGTCACCGGCGCCCCGCGTTCAAAAGGTTGCGCGTCGATTGCCGGCCCGATCACGTCCCAACTTTTGCGCATGGACTTCTCAAACAGGCCCCAGCTGTGCGTGCCTTCCACCTGCGGGTACCACTGCACGTCCAAGCCGGCGCGCTGCGCCCTCTCCACGAAGTATTCAGAGCACGCGTACGACGCCGACTCAATCGCCACGGGCGGACCTATGCGTTCGGAGGACGTCTTTGTGTCGTCGATCGCACCGGGCACTCCCTGCGCGGCGGAAATGAACAACTTCGTGTTTTCCAGCGCATCGAGGTGCAGCACGGGTGAGTGCGCCATCCACGCCGGGTTGGAGGACATGCCCCACATCTTGCGGGGATCCGCCCCGTTGAGCTTCAAGGCCTGGCGCACGTATGTGTCGCCGAGAACACCGGAGGTGGCCGGGCACCCGGAGTACGACGCCGCGGCGGCAAACCGCTCCGGTTCCAACGACGCAATATTGAGTGCCGGCCCGCCAGACATGGAAATGCCCGCGATGGCGTCGGTGCCGGTGTCGTGGAACTGCTCGTCCATAAGCGGAGGCAGCTCTTTGGTGAAGTACGTGAGCCACTTGTTGCGCCCCGTCGCATCGTCCTCGCGGTACCAATCAGCCTGCATTGAGGAGACTGAGCCGATCGGAGTGACCACATTGACCAGTTTGTCCTGGAAGAACTCCTGATAATCGGACGAGTTGCGCCAGGACCAGCCGTTGGCGGCACCGTCCGCACCCATCAGCAGGTAAAACGTGGGCCGCGGAGTGTCGTTATCCGGCCCGCCGGGCAGGATTACCTCGTTTTTGACCTCTCTATCCATCGATGGCGAGTACACGACGACCTCGTAGACGTCGTTTTCAATGTGCGTCACTGATTTCAGGGTCGCGGGCTTGGCGTCCGGTTCCGGGAACGTCTCGGCGACGTTGCTGGAGCCATCGCCTATCGACGACCCGCTTGCCGTCGACTCCTCATAGAGCGGCGCGCCGAAGACACCCCCGCCCAGCGTCGCGAGGAACAGCGCCGGCACTGCGAGCAGTGGAATCGAAGACGACAGGCTCGACGCTGCCGCCGGCACACTAAACGCGTCGATGAGACTGGATCCACTTTGACGAATTTCACCGCTGAACAGCGACGACAACTTCCACACCATGCGCTCACAGTACCGGACGCGAAAAACCTCCGACCCAAAAACTGGACCGGAGGTTTTGCGTTGTACCCCGTACGGGATTTGAACCCGTGTTACCGCCGTGAGAGGGCGACGTCCTAGGCCGCTAGACGAACGGGGCATTAGGACACAGAACTTAAAGCTCTGCAGCTGGCCTACCAGGACTCGAACCTAGAATGACGGTACCAGAAACCGTAGTGTTGCCAATTACACCATAGGCCATCGTTTTCCAGTCTGACCTGCGCTTTCCCTTTCGGTGTTGCGCCTGTCTGCTGAACAACGTGGATTACTATAACCATGGATAGCTAAAGCAACCAAATCCGCAGGCCACCGCGCAAATCGCGGCGGCCTTTGTTGCGTTATAACAACAGCGTTGTAACTACGCTGCTGCCTGGTACGGAGTGACCTCGCGTGCCGCGCGCAGACGCTTCAGCGTGGATTCGCGGCCGAGCAACTCCATAGACTCGAACAGTGGCGGGGACACTGCTGCGCCGGTCGCGCCGACACGCAGGGCACCGAACGCGACGCGGGGCTTCAAGCCGAGGTCGTCGATAAGCGCCTTGTTCAACGCCGCCTCGATGTTCGGGGTGGTCCACTCCTCCACCGCTTCCAGCGCGGCGATGCCGGCGTCCAGCGGCTCGATGGCGGTGTCCTTGAGGTTCTTCTTCGCGCTCTTCTCGTCCAGTTCCAGGTCCTCGTCTGCGGTGACGAGGAACTTCAGCAGGTTGTAGCCCTCAGACAGCACCTTGATGCGCGTCTGCACCAGGTCCGCAGCGACGGCGAACTTGTCCGCCGGATAATCCTCCGGAAAGTCGGTGTGCTCGGTCAGGTAGGCACGCAGACGGTCGCGGAAGTCCTCCGGTTCCAGCAGGCGGATGTGGTCGGCGTTGATGGCCTCAAGCTTCTTCTGGTCGAAGCGGGCCGGGTTGCCCAGCACGTCGTTGACGTCGAAGGCCTTGACAAACTCGTCGACGCTGAAGATGTCCTGGTCCGCGGACAGCGACCATCCCAAAAGCGCCAGGTAGTTGATCATGCCCTCCGGGATAATGCCGTTGTCCCGGTGGTTGAACAGGTTGGACTCCGGGTCGCGCTTGGACAGCTTCTTGTTGCCCTGGCCCATCACGAACGGCAGGTGGCCGAACTCGGGGGTGAACTCTGCGACGCCGACGCGCTTGAGCGCCTCGTACAGCGCCATCTGGCGTGGGGTGGACGACAGCAGGTCCTCGCCGCGCAGGACGTGGGTAATGCCCATCAGCGCGTCGTCGACAGGGTTGACCAGCGTGTACAGCGGCGCGCCGTTGGAGCGGGCGACCACGAAGTCCGGCTGCGTCTCGGACTTGAACGTCACCTCGCCACGCACCAAGTCGTTCCAGGTCCAGTCCTGGTCCGGCATGCGCAGGCGCCACACCGGCTTGCGGCCTTCCGCCTCGAACGCGTCGATCTGCTCCTGCGTCAGGTCGCGGTCGAAGTTGTCGTAGCCCAGCTGCGGGTCGCGGCCAGCAGCCTTGTGGCGCTCCTGGACCTCTTCGTTCGTGGAGTACGCCGGGTACACCTCGCCAGCCTCGATGAGTTTGTTCAGCACGTCCGTGTAGATCTCGGAGCGCTGAGACTGGCGGTACGGCTCGTGCGGGCCACCCACGTTGATACCTTCGTCCCAGGTCAGGCCCAGCCACTCCAGCGACTCGATGATCGCCTGGTAGCTCTCCTCCGAGTCACGCGCGGCATCCGTGTCCTCGATGCGGAACACAAACGTGCCGCCGGAGTGGCGCGCCTGCGCCCAGTTGAACAGTGCCGTGCGCACCATGCCCACGTGCGGGGTTCCGGTTGGTGACGGGCAAAAACGTACGCGCATTGAAGAGTCAGTCATGTGCGCAATCGTAGCGCGCAGAGCCCCTCGCCTATCGACGTCCTCCGGTGCACCACCGAAAGGAGCATGGCAATAACCGCTGCGCCGCCTATCCTCCCGGCAACGTATTTGAAAGTTCAACTGGCTCGAGACCCCCCGATTGGACAAGTCAACTCAACTAGATCCTCTTGCGTCCAAACTGACCCTGCCAACGACGCCCAATACGGCGACGCCTCATTCTCTAGGGCGTGCCCCACCGCAACCGCAAGAGCCTGTCACGGACGATCGATGTGGCGGTGCCGAAACTCCGTCACGGCCCATCCTTCCCTTACTACTCGAGCGCCGATCACGCGCAAAGAGCACGCAATCGATTCCGATTCGGCGGCCAGCCTGTCAGAATCCAAAGCCCTGCGAATGCCGAAAGAACTCGACGAGATGGTCACCGTTTCGAAAAACGCCCGCTCGATATCTACGGTTTCGGCTACCTGTCCCGTAACATGCTCAGCTTGAAATAGGCGCGGGCGACCCGATAGTTGTCGCTGGAGTCAATCTCTTTCCTGTACAAACCTGAGATGGGAATGGTGCCAGCACGAGTTGCAATTGGATATAACGAGGGAGACCCTCCGGAAAAGTGGCGAGCAATGAAACATACATTGTCTACATTTATTTATCCCCCCTCTACGTTACCCTCGGACACGCTTCTAGTTCAGGTGGCCGGATAGAGACGACCACGCCACGAAATAAATCGACGTACAGATAAGGAAACTTTATGAATGAGACATCTACGTGGTGTTTTTTCACAAAATTCGTGTGTCGGTACGACCAACTTGATGAAGCAAAAGCAAGGCACCAAAGATGCGTCGATGTAGTGCGCGAGAAAAACAGAGTGCACTTCTCGTCTGAACAGGCATACCAAGCTGGACACAGTGAACCAACTTTTGAACTCCTCCTGTCAGAGATCATCCCACCGAGCGAGAAGCTAAGCCCGGAAGAGGAAGCGGAGTACTCAGTATTCTTCTTCGTAACTGTTGCTGATGTTCCCTGTGATCCCAATGAAGTCGATGATGCGGTGCGACTATTATCAGCAAAACTTGAAATTGATTTCGAGTCAGGGATCCCTGCGAAGTTCCCAAGCCGCACACGCGGTATTCGTGTCAGCGAAACCGGTCATGAAATTGAGCAGTGCATCTACCAATAGGGATAGTCACCCCTATTCACCTTGCTAAGCTGGCCACCCTAGACTTTGCGTCTGCTTTACACCGAGTCGAAAGTAAGAAGCAGAAACACCACCCCGGGACAGAACCGGCACAACATTCTGCGACCGCAGAACCGGCACAACATTCTGCGACCGCAGAACCGGCACAACATTCTGCGACCGCAGAACCGGCACAACATTCTGCGACCGCAGAACCGGCACAACATTCTGCGACCGCAGAACCGGCACAACATGGTTTTGTAAAACTCGGCCTAGAACAAAGGCCAAAACCCAATACCCCCAGCTCCCTCCACCCCACTGTGGCCGAGTTTTACAAAACTGCGCCTTGACAGGCGCCCCGGGTCGCGCCCCGGGAGGCGATGAGGTGGTGCGCTATTTGGAGTGGCGGGGGAGGAACGCCCCCATTTCGTCGGCGGCGGACGGCGAGTACCACCAGTAATGGTTGGAGCCGTGCACCTGGATCACTTCGACGCCCTTGCGGCAACCGCGGGCGGAGACGCGGGTGGCGCTATACAGCGGGGCGCGGTCGAGGCCGGGTCCGCAACCGTTGCGGGCGGCGTAGGAGCCGAACATTTCCGGCACCGGCAGGACGCGCTCGCCGCGGCGGGTGGTGCCGTAGTACGGAGTGAGCGTGTCGTTCATGCCGTGCAGTGCCATAAACGCGATGGGCAGGTTCTGGCAGCCGCGGTTCACCGGCGCGTAGTAGGCACCGGATACACCCGCGACGCCGGCGAAGAGGTCCGCCATGTGGCAGGCGGAGACTGCTGCCATGCCGCCGCCGGTGGACATGCCGGTGGCGTAGATGCGGCGGCGGTCGATGTTGTAGTAGCGCTGCACGTCGTCGATCATCGCGCGCACGAAGGCAATGTCCTGGCCGGGCCGGGTGGAGGCGGTCGGCGAGCCTTCCCAGGATGCGCCGATGGCTCGGGGGTAGACGATGATGGCGTCGCGCCCGACAGAGGATTCGCGCAGGCGGGAGTAGTTGCGGAAGTTTTCGGTGGAATCTTGGTAGGCGGAGTAGCCCACCATCACCGGCGTCGGGTTCGCCGGGTTGTAGCCTCGCGGCACCCAAACCAGGTAGCTGCGGCCGGCGGCATGGATCTCGCCGTTGGTGCCGTTTGCCACCGGCGCGGGGGCCTGGGGCGCCCAGGGCGCGGGGGCAGGCACCGGCGCAGGCGCGGGCAGCGGATTGCGCGGAAGAGCCGAGCTGCCGGGGATGGTGTCGTTGGCCATTTTGACGAACTTGTTCCACTCGGCGTTGGCCTGGTTCACAGCGTCGGTGGCGGCGCGGTTAGCGTCGTTGATCGCGCGGTTTACCTGTCCGTTGATTTGGGACGACATATCTTGGGCCCCAGCCTGCACCGGGGCGACCGCACTACCTGCGATGAGCAAGGCAGCGAGACCACCTGCAAGGCTTTTCACAATTTTCACACCGGCCACACTAACCCCACTTTTATGTAGCGGCAAGCAATACAGACGTGCGTGCACAAATGGAGGTTCGTTAAAGTATCGTCACATGCCCACTTCCAGACCCGATAGCGCCCCAGACTTTCTGCTCTCGCGTGGCGACGGCTCCGTGCGCACCCAAGGTGCACTCCGCACCTTCGACGATGCGTGGGAGGCTGCGGACGCGATCGCGCGCGGCGAGGAAGAAATGGTTGTCGGCGCCCTCCCCTTCGATCACGACTGCCCAGCGGCACTCACGGTCCCCGAGCACATCATCCGGGAGCCGGGTGCGCTCGAGCCGCACCCGTACTACCGCGTCGGCGAGGGTTCCAAGCTCAACGCAATGCTTATCGACGTTGACCCGTCCCCGGCCGAACACCTGCGCCGAGTCGAAGCCGCCATCTCGACAATCCAAAGCTCCGCCCTGGACAAAGTAGTGCTGGCGCGTGCCGTAGACATCGCCTTTGACCCGCCGGTGGACCCCCGCTTGGTCGCAGCGCGGCTGATCGACCTGTCGTACACGCACGACGGGTTCATCGCGGACCTCACCCCCTCGGGGCGCTCGGGGCATTTCCTCGTCGGGTCCTCGCCAGAGGTGCTGGTGCGCCGGCGCGGCAGGCGCGTCTGGTCGTTTCCCCTCGCAGGTTCCGACGCCCGCGTCCCCGGCGACCAGGACGCAGACCAGGCGGCGGCCAACTCACTGCGCGATTCTGCGAAAGACTTGGACGAGCACCGCTTCGTGGTCGACCACATCCGGCGCATCCTCGCGCCTCTGTGCAGCGAGCTCACTGTCCCGGAACGCCCGCGGCTGGAAAAGACCAGCGAGATGTGGCACCTGGCCACACCGATCGAGGGCGTGCTGAAGGATCCCGCCCCGAGCGCGCTCGACCTCGCGCTGAGCCTGTACCCCACCCCGGCGGTCTGCGGCACCCCGCAGGCGGCGGCGGAAGCGTTGATCACTACCGCGGAATCGGACCGCGGCTTCTACGCCGGCGCGGTGGGCTACACGGATGCCGCCGGCGACGGCGAATACATGGTGGCCATCCGCTGCGCCGAGGTCAACGCGGACGGCACCCGGGCCCGCGCCTGGGCTGGCGGGGGCCTTACCGCCTACTCGGACCCGCAGGCCGAGCTCGACGAAACCTCGGCCAAGCTGCGCACCATCATGCGCGCGCTCGGCCTGTAGTTACGCCCGCTCGACCGGGTTGCCCAGCTTGCCGATGCCTGGGATCTCCACCTCGATGTAGTCGCCCGGCACCATCTCTGCGGTGCCGGCGGGCGAGCCGGTGGCGATGACGTCGCCAGGCAGCAGCGTGAAGGACTCGGAGACCCACTCCACCATCTCGCCGACGGACTTGATCATCTGGTTGGAGTTGGAGTCCTGCTTGGTCTCGGTCACGCCGTTGTGGGTGTGGTGCGCCTTGATGGGGAGGTTGGCAAAGTCGAACTTCTCCAGGTCCGTCTCAATCCACGGGCCGATTGGGCCGAAGGTGTCGATGCCCTTGGCACGGGCCCACTGGCCGTCGGCGAACTGCAGGTCGCGCGAGGACACGTCGTTGATGATGGTCACGCCGCGGATGACGGACTTCCAGTCTGCAGCCTTGACGTTCTTGCACGGTACGCCGACAACGAGCGCGAGCTCGCCCTCAAACTCCACGCCGGTGGCGTACTCCGGGATCTTGATGGCGGCGCCGGGACCCACAACTGCCGTGGACGGCTTGATAAAGATCGTCGGCGGCAGGTGCTCCGCGGACTTCTTGAACACCTCCGCCACGTGGTCGGCGTAGTTGCGGCCCACGGCCACCACCTTCGACGGCAGGGTCGGGGCAAGCAGGCGGACGTCCTCGAGCGCGTACTCTTTGCCCGTGTATTCGGGGTCGGTGAACGGGGTGCCGGCGATGGCTTTCGCGGTCTTGCCCTCGTCGTCGATGACGGCGAACGTCATTCCTTCAGGTGTTGCAATTCGTCCAAAACGCATGTGACAGAGCATACAACCAATTACAAAAGTGGCGTTACCCGGTTAGAGCGAGATAGAGCTCCGCGCACGCCACCGCGTCGGTCAACGCGTTGTGGTTCGCGTACGCCGGCAGGTTATAACGCTGCCGCACCCTGGGCAAACGCAGGTCCTCCCCGCGCGGGTAGGTGCCCATGCGCTCCATGTGGCGCCGCTCCATGGCGAAAGTGTCAACCACCTCGCTGTCGTGCAGCCGCCACTTGCTCCCGCGCACATCCTGGTGCAGCTTACCCAGAAACCCGGTTTCCATCTGCGCGAAGTGCGCGAGCAAATTCCGCCCGTCGAGCGCAGCCAGAAACGCCTCGAGCACCTCTGCGGGCTCCCGGCCCAGCGACGCCACCTCGTCGTCCGTCACCCCGTGCAGGGTGGCGGACTCCCCCACGTCCGCGCCCCGCAGCACGAAGTACTCCGCGCCGGAGAGGTCGATCACCCGGCCGTTGACCGGCACCCACCCCACGGACACCAGCTGCGAGCGTGCGGGCTTGAGCCCCGTGGTTTCGACGTCCACGGCGAGCAGGGCGCCGTCGATAAGCTGGCGTTTCTTCGGCCCGAACATCTCACACCGCCCTGGTCGGATACGCGGTGGACAGCGCGTTCTGCAGGGACTTGATCACCCCGAACGCGTCGCGGAGTGCCGCGCGGTCGCGCTCCGGCAGCTGCTTCGGGTCGATGCGGTAGTTCGGCGCCTCGCCCGCGCGCACCTGGGCGCACTGGTGGCGCATGGCAAGGTCGGCGAGGTACTCGTAGGCGTCCAGAAGATCCGCCGCCCCCTTCGCGGAAACCGGCCCACCGGCGGCGCCGCGCAGCCGCGCGATGGTGTCCACGCCATCCACCCCGGCCGCGATGGCGTACAGGCGCGCCATCTGCACCACCGCCGCGGTGCCGCCGCGCTTGATGTCCAGCGTGTGGGCGTACTCGCCGCTGCGCTCGAGCACGAATCCGCGGAAGAAGCCCACCGGCGGCTCGCGGAACGTGGCCAGCGCGGCCAGGTGCGTGTGCAGGCGGCGCGAGCCGTGCGCAGACGCCAGCGCGCCAGAGCGCACCCGCGCGGCCATGTCCTGCCAGCCCTCGCCGAAGCCGAAGACGGCGCGGAAATCGAAAAAGACCTGCGCGTGAAGCAGCGCGTCCGGCTTCGGTGCCGTGACCCAGCCATGGAACGTGCGGCCCCAATCGCTTTCCGTCATCCGCCATTGCGGCGAAGACGCCATCATCTCGCCCGGGCACAACGCCTGGCCGGCACGGGCGAGCCCCTCGCAGACGAACGCGCTGAGCTCGGCGAAGTACTCGCCGTGCCGCGCGGCGTCGTAGTCATCGGCGAGCACGAGCGCGTTGTCCTGGTCGCTGGCCGGGCCCATCTCCCCGCGCGCCTGCGAGCCCACCGCCACAAACGCGAACCGCACAGGCGGGAGCCCAAGCTTCTCGACGGCTAAAGTGCCCAACCTCTTCGCCACCGCATCCGCGATCGAGGTGAGCAACCGCTGCGTCTCGGCCGCCGAGGCGCCGCGCTCGAAAAACCGTACCGCGACGCGTGCCGCGTCCCGGTAGGCGCCCTCCAGCTCCTCCAGCGACGCCCGCGCCACGTCCGCCGCGAGGTAGATCGGGTCCGCCTGCAGCTGGCGCATGATGTCCGCGGCAGTGACCACACCAACCACCTGGCCTTGGCCGGCGACCGGCAGGTGGTGGATGCCAAGCTCGCTCATGGTCAGCATCGCCTCGAACACGAGCGCGTTGGGAGCGATGGTGCGCACTGGGCTGGTCATCACATCCGCCACGGGCCTGGACGTGTCCACCCCTCCTGCGACCACCCGCGAGCGCATGTCGGCGTCGGTGATGATGCCGGCGACCTCGTGCCCGTCGGTGATGATCAGGCTGCTGATGTCCTCTTCGCCCATCGCGCGAGCGGCCTCGGCGATACTCACGTGCTTGTCCCGGGTGACCGGCCCGCGGCCGGCGAAAATCTCGCGCAGCGGGGTGCGCAGCACGTCGGTGGCGCCGCCATCGCGCACCTCCTCGGCGGCGGCACGCACGCGGCGCGAGGCGGTTTGGAAGAAACGGCCCATGTCGGGGAATTGCGCAAGCAGCTCGAGGAACGCCTCGCGCGGTAGCAAGAGCAGGATGCTGTCTTCCACCGCCTGCATGAGGTAGGCGGACTCACGCTCGCCCACCAGCGTGGAGTAGCCGAAGTTCAGCCCGGCCTCACGCCGGTCCAGCAGCAGGTTGTCCGCGCTGACGATGTCCACCGCGCCGGAGCGGATGACGTAGAGCGTGTCGTTGGGCTGGCCCACCTCCACCACGGTCTGGCCGCGGCGGACATAAGTGATGCCCATCTGCGCCGGCAGTGCGCGCAGCGTGTCCTCGGGAAGCGTCGAGAAGGGCTCGTGCTGGGCGAGGAAACCGTAGACCTCATCAAGCTCCACACTCATAGAGCAAGAGTATCGTGCGGCTGCGCCCGATACCGGCAGTTTTTACTGGTAGCTGACAAACCATGGACGCGGGTTGACGTCGCGGTAGGTCTGCTCCGGGGTAAAGGTCGGGAAATCCTCGTCGAAGAAGTTCTTCCACGCCATGAAGTAGTTCGGGTCCAGACCTTCGCGCAGCACGTTCCAGGTATCGAACTTCTGGTCCGGGCCGCCGTGGCCGTCGGCGTGCAGGACCCAGGCGAGCTCTGGCTGGCCGGTGACAATGTTTTCGCGGTCCGGGTACATAGCCACGTTGAACTGGTGCAAAATCATCGCCTTTTGCGGCAGGTTGTTGTCGCGGACGAGCTGCGCGAGCCAGTCAGCGACCTCGTTGATCTCGCCCGAGGTGGCGCTGCCGATGCGCGACAGCGGCTGCTCGCCCGGGTTGAGCTTCCACTCGGCGTCCAGCGCTAGGCCAACGTTCGGGCGCTTGAGCAGCTCCTCATAAAGCTTGGCCTGCTCGACGAAGCTGCCCTGGCCGGGCTGCAGGTCGATCACGGCGTAGCCGCCTGCGTCCACGATCGCGTCGACGTAGGGCACGAGGTCTTCCATCGGCGTCTCGTTGGAGAAGTTACCGTCGTCGCCCGGGCCGCCGGAGGCAACGGTGGCGATGACCTCGAACGCGGGGATGACAGGGGCATCGCTAAACGGCTGGTAGTCCTCGGCGTACTTCTTCGCCAGCTCCACCGCGGCCGCCGGGTCCTGCTCCCCCATCACGCCCAGGTCTGGGCCGTAGGGGTGGCCGTACAGCGCCACCATGCGGCGGCCCGGGAAGACCAGGCCGCCGCCGCCCGGCAGCTCGCCGCCCTCCGCGAGTGCCGCACGCGCCTGGAAGTTTTCGGTGTCTCCCCACTGGCGGCCCAGCGCGAGGGTGTCCTGATCGGTGACCGTGCGCATGCTGTCCGCCGTCGCGCGCGGGTCCGGTGCCGCCAGCACCTGCACGTCCGCACCGGCGGCCCGCGCGGTGGCCACGGAAGCGCGCGAGGACAGCGCGGTGGCGAACACCGGCGGCATGGTCAGCTCGCTCGGGTGCTCCGGCTCCAGCGCGGCGATGGCTGCGGCATCCCCAGCCGGCTCGGCGGAGGCGACCGCCTCGGTGTCTTCCTCGTCGCCCGGCACGTTGATCACGCGCGTGGCGCCCAGGCGCTCGACTTCGGCGTCGACGGCGGAATCGGTGCCGTCGAGACGCACAAGCATCGGCGCCCCAAGCTTGACCGCGATGGCCGCTGCCTTGAGCTGCTGGTCGCGGTCCTTGGCGGAGACCACAACGGTCTCCGAGGAATCGAAGAGGCGCTGGGAGACCTCCACACCGGTGCCGTCTGTGTCCTGGATGACCTCGTCACCGTGAGTTTCGAGCGCGGCCGGGGCGCCGACCCCGCCTTCTGTACTGCTGCAGCTGGTGAGCACCAGTGCGGTTGCGGTCAAAACGGCGGGGATCGTGCGGGTCACATGCATGCGCACAACCCTACTTCAGGGCGGCGGCGATCCTGTCACCCACTTCGGCGGTTCGCACCTTTGCGTCGCCGCGCTCAGCTACATCGCGCTCGACGGCCTCTTCGATGCGTGCGGCGTTGTCCTCGTCGCCGAGGAAGCGAAGCATCATCGCCACCGACAAGATCATCGCGGTGGGATCCGCAATGCCCTGGCCAGCGATGTCCGGTGCGGAGCCGTGCACCGGCTCGAACATGGAGGGGAACTCCTTGGCGGCGTTGATGTTGCCGGAGTTTGCAAGGCCCACACCTCCGGCGACGGCACCAGCGAGGTCAGTGAGGATGTCGCCAAAGAGGTTGTCGGTGACGATGACGTCGTAGCGCTGTGGGTCCTGGACCATGTAAATCGTCGCGGCGTCGATGTGGTTGTAGTCCACCTCAACCTCTGGGAACTCGGCCGCAATTTCGTCGACGGCGCGCTGCCACAGCCCACCTGCGTTGACCAGCACGTTGGTCTTGTGCACCAGTGTGAGCTTCTTACGGCGCGTCATGGCCAGCTCGAAGGCGTAGCGCACCACGCGCGAAACGCCGTGGTAGGTGTTTTGGGAGACCTCGGAGGCCACCTCGTGTTCGGTGCCCTGGCGCAAGGTGCCGCCGTTTCCGGCGTAGAGTCCCTCGGTGCCCTCGCGCACCACCACGAAGTCGATGTCGCCGGGGTTGGCCAGCGGGCTCACCGACGACGGGTACAGCCGCGACGGGCGCAGGTTGACGTAGTGGTCCAGCTTGAAACGCAGCGGCAGCAGCAGGCCGCGCTCGAGTACGCCGGCCGGCACGCGCTCCGGGTCACCGATGGCGCCGAGCAGGATTGCGTCGTGTTCCTTCAGCGAGTCAAGGTCCGCATCCGTGAGCAGCTCGCCGTTTCGCAGGTAGCGTCGGGCGCCGAGGTCGAAATCGGTGGTCTCCACGTCGTCGCGCACGGTGCGCAGGACCTTGAGCCCCTCCGCCATGACTTCCTGTCCGATACCGTCGCCAGCGAGCACTGCAATTTTCATATTCTGAAACCCTCTTCTCACATAGTAGAAAACAGCCTCAGACTATCACCTCGCGCCACGCTAGTAGGCCGCTTCCGCCTCCCAGATCCGGTCGATCAACTGAGCGGAGGTGCCGAACTGGCTCCCCAGCGCGACCAATGGGCGCTCAGCCAGCCCAGCCATGGCGAACAGGGTCTGCTCGCTCTTGCGCGGATCCGCCAACGGCACAACGGTCACATCCGCGCCGTAACTACGCGCGTTTGCCACTGACGGGATGGACGACTCCCAGGTGGCAACCACCCGCGGTGCCATATTGGCATCGCGGCGGGACTGAATGGGGAAGGGTTCCGGATTCGCCGCGGGCAACACCGACGGGTCCGCCCATTGAGCACGCAGCCACATCGGCTCGCGCTGGTGCAGGCTGGAAACCTCACGCACCGCCTCCTGCGGCGTGGCGACGGTGTGCTCCCGGTAGCGCAGCGCAGTCATCTGTTCTAATGCCCGCAGCCCGCCAGGGTCGCGCTGCACGCTCACCGCACCTTTCGACGGCGCAATGGCCACGTCTCCCACAGTGAGCACGTTCACAGTGCGCATATCCGCAATCATCTGCACGTACTCGGCGTGACGGGTGGGGTCGTACACCATCATCGGCGCGTTCGTGGTGACCGCGATGGACGCCGCGCGCAGCTGCGCTTCGACGGAGGTGTCGCTGAGCACAAGCGTCTCAGACGTCGGGAAGAACAGCTTGGTGGTTTTGATGCCGAGGACGTCATCGACGACCTCCGGCTCGCCCGCGAACAGCTTCCCCACGTGCTTGGATTGGTTCACGCCGCGGGCACGCTCGAGCGGACTCAACTGCGCCTCGGGAGCACAGGACGTCAGCATCGCGGAGGCAACGACGACGGTTGCCACCCCCGTGATTATTGTCGCTTTTGCCACTTACGCCTCGCCCGGCTCCCAGTCGCGCTCGGCGGCACGGTCCATGGCGTACTCGATTATGCCCACGAAACGCTCGCGCCTGTCAGCCACGAAGCCCTCCCAGTCAGAGGCCAGAAGTAGTTCTGGATCCATCTCGTGGCCGTCAAGCATGGCGTCGAACTCGTCGTCTTCCAGCAGGGACTTCGACTGCAGCCGGGGCAGGTAGCGCTTCGGCTCGTTGCGCTCAATGACCACGTCAGTGCGCCGGCCCATCGGCGTGCGGTTCAGTACCGAATCAACCAGCTGCGGATCCTTCTCCAGCGCACCGGTGACGGCCAGGTATTCCGCCGGGAACACCTGGCGGAAGCGGGGCTGCAGCTGCTCCACCGTTTCCGCGGTAAACAGTTCCGCGGTGCGCCAATCACGTGCGCCGCGGGCCATGAGCAGCGAGTACAGGCCGCGGTAGATGCCGCTGTCCGGGCCGGCTGTGCGCAGGCGGGACTCAAAAAATCGCGCCTCGGCCACCGTGCGGGGCAGCTCGTCTGTATCTCCACGCACCCACGGCGTCACCTCAGTCACGTCCAAGCCAATCCGGATGGTGGGCGCGTGAGCACCGTACAGTTCGCCGAACACACCGCACCAGAACCAGCGGTTGAGCCGGTCGGCCGCACCTTCGCGCTCGAGTGCGCCCGAATCCTCAGCCAGGCGCGCCAGGATCACCGCGAGCGGGATCAGCTGGGCTGGATACGGCACCTGGTCCGCGTAAACGACGCGGCGCTCCTCCAAAAACCTCGCGGCGGCGAGGAAACCGTCCAGCATTTCGCCTGCGTGCGTCCGGTACTGCTCCAGCGAAATGTCCAGGATGTCGCCGCGGTGGCCCCGCGCGGAGCCCCTCCTGCTGGTCAGCAGCAGCGACAGCGCGCGCAGAAACTCCACTCGCCCCACGCTGTCCAGCACGGGGTGCTCGCGCAGCTTGTGCTCCGTATCCCGCCAGTTCTCCGCCAGCACAAACGACGGGTCCTCGGAGGCGAACACCGCCGTGAGCAGCTCGAAGACGTCCATCTGCACGCCGGCAGAGTTGGCGAACGCGAAGATCTGACCAACGCCCGCCTGCGTGGTTTCGCGGTCCACGCGGATCACCGGCACGTCGTACGCCGGAAGCCCACGCATCACTTGGTTGACAAAGTGCTTGACCGCGTCGCGCAGCTGCTCGTCTTCGGTGCTCGCGGCCATGTCCACAAGCAAGTCGTTGCCCTCGGTCCACAGCAGCATGCTTACCGGGATGACACCGTTATTTATATAGGCCTCGCGCGAATTCAGCGCACCGTCGACGTCCGGCCCGAAGTGGGAGCGCACCTGGCCCTGCTCATCCACCGCGAATAGTGCCTCCACTGGCATTGGGTCTGCGGACACTGCTACGCGCACGTCCACCATGAAGCGCCGGCGGATCGGCCGGCCCAGGTAGTCCACGGTGTGGACCTCGCCGTCGTTCTTGAACGCCTGGTAGAGCGAGGTCAGGCGCTGCTGTCCGTCCAGAAGCAACAGCCCGGGGGCGACGCCTTCCACCACTACACCTTCGAGCGGGCGCGGCTTGAAACGCTGCTCCGTGTTGCGCGTATCCAGGGCGAGGAACGAGCCCACCGGGTAGCCGCGCAGCACGGAAGTCACCAGGGTGCGAACCCTGTCGACGTCCCATAGGTACTCCCGCTGAAAGTCAGGCAGCTGCAGCTCTCCCCGCCCCGCGCGGGAAAACAGGTCTTTGAGTGAGTAGCTCGGCGTGGTGAAACCCATGTCTCCCAAGCGTAGTGCAGTTTCAGCACACCTTCTCGTGACCGATGTGCTCAGGAGGTTCAATCTGCACCGTCGCGTGCTCCACCCCAAGGTGCGCCAGCGTGTCCTGCACCCGGTCCAGCAGCTGGTCGCGGTCCACCCCGGGGCCCGCCACCACGTGCACCGTGGCTAATACGCTCACCCCGTCCAGCGACCACAGGTGCAGGTCGTGCGTATCCGTCGCCCCTTCGACCTGCCGTAGTGCGCGCTCCACTTCGTCCGCATCGAACCCCGCAGGGACGTGTTCGAGCATCACCCGGGCCGAGCGCACCATCAGCTGCCAAGCCCGCGGCAGCACCAGTGCCGCAATAACCAGGGAGGCAACCACGTCAGCACCGGTAAACCCGGTCCACGCAATCACCGCGCCAGCCACCAGCACTGCGACGGAGCCGAACATATCCACCAGCACGTGTAAGTACGCGCCCTGCACGTTGATCGAGCCCTCCCGGTGGCGCGAGAGCACCCATGCCGAAGCAGCGTTCGCGATCAGGCCAATCATCGCGATGACCATCATCGGTCCTGTTTCCACCGGTTGCGGGTCGCGCAACCTGCGCACCGCCTCGACCACGATCCAGATGGAAATTGCCAGCACAGTGGCCGCGTTGATCAGTGCAGCGAGCACTTCCACGCGCCGGTAGCCGTACGTCGCGGTTGCGGAAGCGGCCTTTTGTCCGACGATGATGGCAAGAAGGGAGATGATCAGCCCCGCGGCGTCGGAAAGCATGTGCATCGCGTCCGCGAGTAGAGCCATCGACCCAGAGAGCCATCCGCCGACAACTTCCGCGACGAAAACCGTGCCGGTGATCGCCAGTGCGACTGCGAGCGCGCGTCTCGGAGCGCCGTGGGCGTGGTCGTGGTTGTGGTTGTGGTGATCGTGCATTTCGGTCCCTTTCACATTCTGCACATTGCCTATCGACGACCTACGGTACTCGCTGCATTCCTTAATGACAACTAATTGAAAATCGTTCCATATGGCAGCGGCCACCCTGGGAGCGCAGGGAAAACGCCGAATACGTTGAGACGTGTGGCACGGATCTCGCGGCACCGCTTGCGGAAGTTTTGTTACAGTGGGCGTTCGTTCGCCACGGATGCTGGTTCAGCCATGCGTCCGACGGAGACGTTATGCCAGCACTTGTGTTAGCACGAAAGGAATTCACAATGAGCAACCCCATCGACCCGAAGCGCAACCCGAAGGACGTCGCCAAGGACGCTAAGGACTTCGGCCAGGACAAACTCGGCGACGCGAAGGATCTCGGCAAGGACAAGCTGGACGACCTGCGTGGCCGCGGCGGCGAAGGCGCCGACCGCGTTAAGGACGTCAACACCGACCGCACCAACGTTGAGCCGAACAAGGATGTCCGCGTTGAGCGCACCACCACTGAGGGCACTGCATCCACCCCGGCTCGTTCCACCTCTGGCTCCACGGCTGTGACCGAAGAGGGCAACTCTGGTGGCGGCTGGTGGAAGTGGCTGCTCGGCCTGTTCGTCGCGCTGCTGCTGCTGTGGCTGCTGTGGTCCCTGTTCTCCGGCGACAATGACGAGGGCGAGACCGTTACCTCCACCACCACCGCCGCAACCGAGGTTGTCTCCGAGACCACCACCGTCGAGGGCGCCGAGGAGTCCGCTGCTGCGGGCGCCGAGGAGTCCGCCGCTGAGCCGGCAGACGAGACGGTCACCGAGACCAACATCGTTGACGAGACCACCGAGACCCTCGCACCGGAGGAAGCTCCGGAGGGTGCTGCGGCTACCAACTAGTCGCCAAAAAAGCTTCACCCCGCGTCTCCCAATCGGGAGCGCGGGGTTTTTGCTGCCTACAAGCTATCGGGCGGTGTCGGTGAGCGGATTTCTCACCCAGCTCATCATGTCGCGCAGCTCTGCGCCCGTCTTTTCAATCGGGTGCTCGGAGACCTTCGCCCGCAGGTCCTCCAACTCCTTGTTGCCGCCTTCGACGTTGTCGACGAGGCGCTTGGTGAAGCTGCCGGACTGAATGTCCTTGAGCACCTCGCGCATGCGGTCCTTCGCACCTTCGTCGATGATGCGCGGGCCAGACAGGTAGCCGCCAAACTCCGCAGTGTCGGAGATGGAGTAGTTCATGTTGGCCAGGCCGCCTTCGTAGATCAGATCCACGATCAGCTTCATCTCGTGCAGGCACTCGAAGTAGGCCATCTCGGGCTCGTAGCCGGCCTCGGTGAGCACCTCGAAGCCCGACATAATCAGGCTCTCCAGGCCGCCGCAGAGCACGGCCTGCTCGCCGAACAGGTCGGTAACGGTCTCCGCTTCGAAGGTGGTCGGGATGACGCCCGCGCGGGCGCCGCCGATTGCCGCGGCGTATGACAGCGCGAGCTCCTTGCCGTTGCCCTGCGGGTCCTGCTCCACAGCGATCAGCGCCGGCACGCCCTTGCCGTCGACGAACGTGCGGCGGACCAGGTGGCCCGGGCCCTTCGGCGCGACCATGACGACGGTGATGTTGTCCGCCGGCTTGATCAGTTCGAAGTGGATGTTCAGGCCGTGGCCGAAGAACAGCGCATCGCCAGCCTTGAGATTCGGCTCGATGTCTTCGGTGAAGATCTTGGCCTGGGAGGTGTCCGGGGCCAGCAGCATGATCACGTCGGCCCACTCGGCGGCCTCCGCGTTGGTCTTGACCTCGAAGCCGGCTTCGCGCGCCTTGTCGGCGGACTTGGAGCCTTCGCGCAGGCCGACGACCACCTCGACACCGGACTCGCGCAGGTTCTGCGCGTGCGCGTGGCCCTGGGAGCCGTAGCCGATGATGGCGACCTTCTTCGCCTGGATCAGGGACAGGTCTGCGTCGTTGTCGTAGAGCACGTCGATTGCCATGTGTACGTCACTTCCTTCATTCTGTGAGACGGTCATTTCACATTATGACACAACCGTCCCGGGTTTTTAAGATTTACTCGGACTTTGCCATCGTTTTTGCGCCGCGCGAGAGCGCCACCGAGCCCGAGCGCGCCAATTCGCGGATGCCGAAGGAGTCCATCACCTCAAGAAACGCTTTGAGCTTGGCGGAATTGCCCGTGGCCTCGATGATCACGGAGTCCACCGCCACGTCGATCACGCGGGCGCGGAACAGGTTGGCGGCGTCCACCACCTGCGGGCGGGTCAGGTTGTCCGCGTTGACCTTCACCAGGAGCAGCTGGCGGCCGACAGACGTGGCGTCGTCAAGCTCGAGCACCTTATGCACCTGGATGAGCTTGTACAGCTGCTTGGTGATCTGCTCGACGGAGTGCGGCGTGGCGTCGACGACGACGGTGAGGCGGTTGATGCCCTCCTTCGCCGTCTTTGCGGAGACGAGGGAGACCAGGTTGTAGCCGCGGCGGGTAAACAGCGCGGTGACGCGGGTGATGATGCCGTCGACGTCGTCGACGAGCACCGACAGCGTGTGGCGGGTGATCGGTTCGGGCTGTGCCATGGTTAGTTTCCCTCCTGGTCGAGCGCTTCGATGGTGTCGTTGATGGTCTCCGGCGACTCCGCCGCAGACTCCTCCTCGCCGAAGAACGGGCGCATGCCGCGCGCGTACTCGATGTCGGAGTTGGAGGTGCCCGCCGCGATCATCGGCCACACCTGCGCGTCCTCGCCGACAACGAACTCGACCACCACCGGGCGGTCGTTGATCTCGTGGGCGCGCTGGATCGCCTCTTCCACCTCGTCGGCGGACGTGACGCGGAACGACACCGCGCCGAGCGCCTCGGACAACTTCACAAAGTCGGGGACGTAGACCTCGCCGCCGAGCTTGGTGTGCGAGTAGTGCCCGTCGTAGAACAAGGTCTGCCACTGGCGCACCATGCCCAGGTTGCCGTTGTTGATCAGGGCCACCTTGATCGGGAACCCCTCGAGGGCGGCGGTGGTGAGCTCCTGGTTGGTCATCTGGAAGCAGCCGTCGCCGTCAATGGCCCACACCTCTTTGTCCGGCATCGCGGCCTTCGCCCCCAGCGCGGCGGGGATGGAAAAGCCCATGGTGCCGGCGCCGCCGGAGTTGATCCAGTGCCGCGGCTTGTCGTAGTCGATGAACTGGGCGGCCCACATCTGGTGCTGGCCCACGCCCGAGACGTAGATCGCGTCCGGGCCTGCGGTCTTCGACAGCGTCTCCAGGACGAACTGGGGTGCAAGGGTGCCGTCGGTGTGCTCTTCGTAGCCGCGCGGGAAGCGCTTCTTCAAGTCCGCCAGGCGGTCGATCCACGGCTCGATGCTGGGCGCCTTGACTTTGCCTTTGTCGTCGAAGTAGTCGGTGAGCTCGGACAGCACCCGCTTGGCGTCGCCGACGATCGGCACATCAACCGGGCGGATCTTGCCCACCTCTGCCGGGTCGATGTCGGCGTGGATGACCTTCGCGTGCGGCGCGAAGGTGTCGGTGTCGCCGGTGACGCGGTCGTCGAAACGCGCGCCGATCGCGATGAGCAGGTCGGACTCTTGGAACGCGCCCACCGCGGGCACGGTGCCGTGCATGCCGGGCATGCCCAGGTAGAGCGGGTGGTCGTGCGGGAACGCCCCGAGCGCCATCAGGGTGGTCACCACCGGGATGCCGGTGGCTTCCACGAACTTGGCCAGCTGCTTGTGCGCGTTCGCCTTGACCACGCCGCCGCCGATGTAGAGCACGGGGCGCTTCGCCTTGGCAATCATCTTCGCCGCCTGCGCGATCTGACGGTTGTGCGGCTTCGTGTTCGGCTTGTAGCCCGGCAGGTCCACCTTCGGCGGCCACGCGAATTCGATCTCGGCGTTTTGCACGTCTTTCGGGATGTCCACCAGCACCGGGCCGGGGCGGCCGGTGGAGGCGATATGAAAGGCCGCGGCGATTGCGCTGGGGATCTCCTCCGCCTTGGACACCATGAGGTTGTGCTTGGTAATCGGCATGGTCACGCCGCGGATGTCCGCCTCCTGGAACGCGTCGGTACCCAAAAGCGGCGAGCCGACCTGGCCGGTGATGGCCACCATCGGCACCGAATCAAGGTAGGCATCCGCAATCGGGGTGACCAGGTTGGTCGCGCCCGGACCGGAGGTGGCGATGCACACGCCCACATTGCCGGAGGCCACCGCGTAGCCTTCCGCGGCGTGTCCTGCGCCTTGCTCGTGGCGCACCAGCACGTGGCGCAGTTTCTCGGCGCGGAACAGCGCGTCGTAAAGCGGGAGCACTGCACCACCGGGCAGACCGAATACGATCTCGGTGCCCAGTTCCTCGAGGCTGCGCACGACTGCGTCCGCACCCGTCATGCGTTCGGGCTTTCTTTTCTCTGCAGCTGCCACGTGAAGGCTCCTTGCTTGCTCGACTCTGCTTGTCAATCGCGATCCAATACAACAAAAGCCCCCGGCGAGCGATGTGCTCTCGAGGGCGCTTGGTGTGTCAGCGGCGTGTAAAACGCACCCGCTACGGCAAGCGCCGTCGGGAGAGAATAATTACAAGTCGCTCGTTGATCACGATTTCAAACTGTAGTGGCACAGGCAACGTCGCGGGGGTTTTTATTCAAGTATTTAAATTACGGGCTATTGCCTATCGACGTACCAAAGGTGACTACCATTCCGAACTATGACTGACACGCCGGAGCACACCCAGCACGTTTTCAAGCCGACGCGCGAGCACATCCTCGCCATCGTGCTTGCCACCGGCATCGCCCTGATGGGCATCCTCTGGGCGCCGAAGTACCTGGCCTGGCTGCTGATTTTCCCCGCCATCTGGCTGGCGTGGGTGCTGGCCTCCTCCACCACCGTGGACGAGCGCGGCATCACCGCCAAGTACCTCGTGCGCAAGAACACCACCCTGCCGTGGCGCGACCTGAAAGGCCTCGCCTTCAAGGGCTCCGCCGTCAACGCGGTAACTGTCGACGGCGCGGAGCACCCGCTGCCCGGCGTGACCTTCAATTCCCTGCCCGACCTGGCCGAGGCCTCCAACGGCCGCATCACCGACGTGATCACCGCAGCCCAGGAGGCTGCCGACGGCAAGTACGAAATCATCGACAAGGGCGGCCACAAGGTTCTGCTCTCCCGCGAAGAGTACGACGCCTACGTAGCCGAGCACCCGGACCTGCCGGGCCCGCGCCCGTCCGCGCCGAAAACTTCCCCTGAAGCTTAAGGAGTAAACACCGTGATCCCACTTCGCTCACGCGTCACCACCATCGGCCGCCAGGCCGCAGGCGCCCGCGCACTGTGGCGCGCCACCGGCACCGGCGAAAACGAGTTTGGCAAGCCGATCGTGGCCATTGTGAACTCCTACACCCAATTCGTTCCGGGGCATGTGCACCTGAAAGAGGTCGGCGACATCGTCGCGGACGCCGTGCGCGCCGCCGGCGGAGTGCCCAAGGAGTTCAACACCATCGCCGTCGACGACGGCATCGCCATGGGGCACTCCGGCATGCTGTATTCCCTGCCGTCCCGCGAGATCATCACCGACTCGGTGGAGTACATGGTCAACGCGCACACCGTCGACGCCATGGTGTGCATCTCCAACTGCGACAAGATCACCCCGGGCATGCTCAACGCCGCGATGCGCCTGAACATCCCGTCCGTGTTCGTCTCCGGCGGCCCAATGGAGGCCGGCAAGGCGTTCTCCGTCGGCGGGGTGACCAAGCCGAAGTCCGACCTCATCGACGCGATCGCGCTGTCCGCCAACGACGGCGTGTCCGACGACGAGCTCGACGCCGTCGCCAACAACGCCTGCCCCACCTGCGGCTCCTGCTCCGGCATGTTCACCGCCAACTCCATGAACTGCCTCACCGAGGTACTCGGCCTGTCCTTGCCTGGCAACGGCACCACCCTTGCCACCCACACTGCTCGCCGCGAGCTGTTTGAAAAGGCCGGCCGCACCGTCATGGAGCTGTGCGAGCGCTACTACGGCCAGGGCGACGAATCCGTCCTGCCCCGTAACGTCGCCAACGTCCACGCCTTCCGCAACGCCATGGCGCTGGACATGGCCATGGGCGGCTCCACCAACACCATCCTGCACATCCTCGCCGCGGCCCAAGAGGGCGAGATCGACTTCGACCTGCACGACATCGACGATCTGTCCCACCAGATCCCGTGCCTGTCTAAGGTGGCGCCGAACGGCGAAGCCCACGTCGAAGATGTCCACCGCGCTGGCGGCATCCCGGCGATTCTGGGCGAGCTCAACCGCGCAGGCCTGCTGCATGCGGATGTGCACTCGATCGCGTATCCGTCGTTAAGCGAATGGCTCTCCGACTGGGACATCCGCGGCGGGTCCGCCACCGACGAGGCGCTGGAGCTGTACCACGCCGCTCCCGGCGGCGAGCGCACCACGAAGGCGTTCTCCCAGAGCGCGCGGTGGGCCGAGCTGGACACCGACGCGGCAAACGGCGTCATCCACGACGTCGAGCACCCCTTCACCTCCGACGGCGGCCTGGTGGTGCTGCGCGGCAACCTCGCGCCCGACGGCGCGATTTTGAAGACCGCCGGCGTGGAAGAAGGACTGTGGGAGTTCACCGGCCCTGCGCACGTGGTGGACTCGCAGGAGCAGGCCGTTTCGATGATCCTCAACCGCGAGGTGCTCGAGGGCGAGGTCGTGGTGATCCGCTACGAGGGCCCCGCCGGCGGGCCGGGCATGCAGGAGATGCTGCACCCGACGTCGTTCTTGAAGGGCGCCGGCCTGGGCAAGAAGTGCGCCCTGATCACGGACGGGCGCTTCTCCGGCGGCACTTCCGGGCTTTCGATCGGCCACATCTCCCCCGAGGCAGCGGCAGGCGGCCTGATCGGCCTGATTGAAGACGGCGACACCATCTCCATCTCCGTGTCCAACCGCGAGCTGAAGCTCGACGTGGACGAGGCGGAGCTGCAAAAGCGCCGCGAAGCGATGGAAGCCTCCGACAACCCCTGGACGCCGAACCGCGTCCGTGAGGTGTCGAAGGCTTTGCGTGCGTACGCGAAGATGGCCACCAGCGCCGACAAAGGTGCCGTGCGCCAGGTGGACTAACTAGGCGACCGGGTTGATGCCGGTGCCGAACCACCACATCAGCCCGGCTGCCGCCAGGCCGAGCAGCGCGCAGATCCAGCTGGAAACCAGCGGGCGCTTGGCCCAGCCGCGCGACGCGTCGACGCCGTAGCGGCCCGGACCGGTGAACTGCACCACCAGGGACGCAGCCAGCAGCATGACCGGCACCCAGGTCTCCGGGGTCCAGGCGAAGACGTTGAAACCGTCCGGTTGTTCAGTGAACGCGTGCAGCGCCATAAAGCCGGTCACGGCGATGGCGACCAGCGCCGCAACCGGGGTGAGCAGACCCAGCACCAGGAACACGCCGGCGGCCAGCTCCAGGGTGGGCACGACAACGGCAAGGCCGGAGCCGTACGGGTAATCCGCGAAGGCGCTCTCTAGCCCGGAGATGCCCTCGTTGCCGCCGAGTCGGAAGAAGGTGCCCACAGAGTCGATGATCAAAAACGCGCCGAGGAACAGGCGCATCAAAAACAGGCCGAAGTCCGTGGTGCCGCGGCGGGTCTCGTCCTCCACCACGACCGGCTCGGCCGTCTCTGCGTAGACCGGCTCCGTGGTGTCGGTTGCGTACGTAGGCGTCGCAGCGGTGTACGCCGGCTCGCGGTTCACAGCCACCGTTTCAGAGGTGCCCGCAAACGAGGTGGTCTCCGGAGACTGCGGGATCAGCGGCCCGTCCGCCTGTTCGCCGCGCGGGAAAATCTCCGTCGGCGCGGCCTTGCCCGTGCGGGTGTACAGGCCGTCCGAGGCGCTCCTCGCGTCGCCGGTGTACTCCGGCACCTCAGGAGAATCCAGGTTCGTCAGATCGTTTTGCTCATTAGGCGTGAGGTCACGTGGGTTGTTAGCCATGCCAACAAATGTATGCGAAAGCGCTGCCTGATCCTTGGTAACGCGCCGTTGAAACAGCAAATCCGAGCCTGTGCGCTGCGCTGTTGGCGGGGAGAACCTGTGGGCGTCGGCTAGCAATGGCCCCTTAATGGTGTTACCCTCGGCTCCGCTCTTTTTCTAGATTTCTTTGAGGAAAATTATGGGTAAAACCTTTAAAATCGCCCTTGCGCTTGTGGGCCTCACGGTCGGCGCGGGCTTCGCATCCGGCCAGGAGGTGATCCAGTACTTCCTGTCATTCGGTTACTGGGGCATCCTCGGCGCCGCGGTGGCCGGCACCGCCATCGCTGTGTTCAGCGGCTGGGTCTACCAGCTCGGCTCCTACTACCTGGCAGACAACCACAGTGTGGTCTTCCGCAGCGTGTCCAGACCATGGCTGGCCAAGTACATGGACATCACCACCATGTTCACACTGTTCTGCATCGGCTTCGTCATGGTCGCCGGCGCAGGCGCCAACCTGGAGCAGCAGTTCGGCTTCCCCACCTGGGTTGGCTCGGCCATCATGGTCGTGCTGCTTTTGCTCTCCGGGCTTCT
Source organism: Corynebacterium haematomassiliense (assembly GCF_013978595.1). Lineage (GTDB taxonomy): Bacteria > Actinomycetota > Actinomycetes > Mycobacteriales > Mycobacteriaceae > Corynebacterium > Corynebacterium lehmanniae. Next base: position 352,916 of record NZ_JACDTZ010000001.1, on the reverse strand, counting down.
CGACGTTGACCGTCTCACCAGCGTGATCTCCTTTATCACGCCGCTGCTGATCATCTGCCTGCTCGGCGCATTCGTGATCACGCTGATGAACATCCCGGACGACTTCGGCTACATCAACGAGATCGCCCAGACCAACCCGCACGCATCCGGCACCTTCGACAACTGGCTGATCACCGCGCTGAACTACGCCACGCTGGTGATGATCATGGACACCTCCATGATGCTCGTCTTCGCCGGCTCCCACATGAACCCGGCCAAGACCGGCAAGGGCGGCCTGCTCGGCGGCATCATGTTCGCGGTGCTGCTGATGATCCTGGTGTTCATCCTGTTCTGCAACATGGAAAACGTCATGGACGCCGACCTGCCGCTGCTGAAGGTCTTCGACACCATGCACCCAGCCGTGGGCGTGTTCGTGTCCATCGTGATCTACCTGATGATCTACAACACCGCCGTTGGCCTCTTCTACGCCCTCGGCCGCCGCCTGAGCAACGACAAGCCGGGCAAGTTCCGCGTCTACTACGGCATCGTCGTGCTGGTCGGCTTCGCGCTGTCCTTCATCGGCTTCGCCGACCTGGTCGGCTGGGTCTACCCGGTCCTGGGCTACCTGGGCCTCGTGCTGGGCATCGTCATGGGCGTTGCCTGGTTCCGCGACCGCAAGAACATCCAGGACGAGACGGGCCGCCGCGAGCGCCTGGCCGAGCTCGCCGGCAGCCAGCTGGACCCCGAGAGCTCGGATCTCACCGGTGCGGAGCGCAGCGAGGTCGACGAGCTGACCTCCGACTCCAACGTCGGCGGCAGCGAGCTGTGGCAGTCCGTGCAGGAGGAAGTGGCGGCTGACATGCACGCCGACTCCTCCAGCGACTTCGACATCAAGACCGTCCCGGCCCTGGACCCCGAGTCCGACTCCTACGCCGGCGCTCCGGATTCCCAGGGCGAGAAGATCCACTGGGAGGCGTACGAGGAGATGTACAAGACGGGCGAGTTCCCCGCCGTCAAGCCCCAGGACAAGTAAGCGCGTTTCGCTTTACGACGTCCAGCTCCGCCCCGGCCAACGTTTGTTGGTCGGGGTTTTGCGTGGCGCCTCGGAATCGTCGGGATCCCGCGGCAACGACGCGAAAACCGGCTTCCTACACCCGGCTACCAGCAGATATTTCGTGTGGTAGCCGGTTCTAGGTAGCCGGTTTCGTGGCGGGTTAGTGAAGTTAGACGCTACTCCGCGAGCTTCTTCGCGATGAGCTGGTTGACCTGCCCCGGATCGGCCTTGCCCTGGGTCGCCTTCATCACGGCGCCGACGATGGCGCCGGTGACCTTCTTGTTGCCGGCGCGGTACTTCTCCACGATGTCCGGGTTGGCGGCCAGCGCCTCGTCGACAGCCTTCTCAATCGCGCCGTCGTCGCGCACGACCTCGAGGCCGCGTGCGGCGACGACCTCGTCGACAGCACCCTCGCCGGCGATGACGCCGTCGATGGCCTGGCGGCCCAGCTTGGTGGTCAACTTGCCTTCCTTGACCAGCTCCACCACGCGGGCCACGTCGGCCGGGGTGACGCCGAGCGCGTCCAGGTCCTTGCCAGACTCGTTGGCCTTGCCGTTGATGTAAGAGACCCACCAGGCGCGGGCCTCATCTGGGGTGGCGCCGGCCTCAACGGTGTCCACGATCAGGTCGAGCGCACCGGCGTTGACCAGGTCGCGGAACTCCTTCTCCGGCAGCTGCCACTCCTCCTGGATGCGTGCGCGGCGCACCCACGGCAGCTCCGGCAGGGTCGCGCGAATCTCCTCGACCCACTCCGGCTTCGCGATCACCGGCGGCAGATCCGGGTCGTTGAAGTAGCGGTAGTCGGAAGCCTCTTCCTTCGGGCGGCCCTTGGAGGTGGTGCCGTCCTTCTCCTGGTAGTGGCGGGTCTCCTGCACCACTTCCCCGCCGTCTTGCAGCACGGCGGCCTGGCGCTGCATCTCAAAGCGCACGGCCTGCTCCACGGACTTCAGGGAGTTGATGTTCTTCGTCTCGGTGCGGGTGCCGAACTTTTCCTGGCCGACCGGGCGCAGGGACACGTTGGCGTCGCAACGCATGCTGCCCTGGTCCATGCGGGCGTCGGAGACGCCGAGGGCTTTGACCAGCTCGCGCAGCGCGCCCACGTAGGCCTTCGCCACCTCAGGTGCGCGCTCGCCGGCGCCGATGATCGGCTTAGTCACGATCTCGATCAGCGGGATGCCCGCGCGGTTGCAGTCCACAAGCGACGCGGTTGCGCCGGTGATGCGGCCGGAGGCGGAACCCAGGTGGGTGAGCTTGCCGGTGTCTTCCTCCATGTGCGCGCGCTCGATCTCCACGCGCCACTCGGTGCCGTCCTCGAGCACGACGTCCAGGTAGCCGTCGTAGGCGATTGGCTCGTCGTACTGGGAGATCTGGTAGTTCTTCGGCTGGTCCGGGTAGAAGTAGTTCTTGCGCGCAAACCGCGAGGACTCGGCGATCTTGCAGTTCAGCGCCAGGCCGATCTTGATGGCCCACTCCACGCCCTTGGCGTTGACCACCGGCAGCGCGCCCGGCAGCCCGAGCGAGACCGGGTCGATGTTGGTGTTCGGCTCCGCGCCGAAGTGGGCGGAGGAGGTGGAGAACATCTTCGTCTCGGTGGCGAGCTCGACGTGCACCTCAAGGCCCATCACGGGGTCGTACTTTTCCAGTACTTCGTCGTAATCCATCAGGTCGTACGCAGTCATGCGCATCAGTCTACTGCCCCGCCCCGCGCACCCGCGCTACAGCTCGCCGCGCCGCCGCACCCACACAAATGCGGCGGTCTTCTCACGGCCGACAGCGAGCGCATTGCCTATCGACGGCCCATTGCCCACGTGCACCTTCCCCACAATGTGTCGCCGGTTTGGGCCGGTAGGACGTCGCAAAGCAACTGCATCGCCGCCGGTGCGAGGCCGCGTCCGCGAGCATTGTCGTCGAGGAGGAATTCGTAGACCTGGAATCCGCGCATGCCGTTTGCGTCGTCGCGGGCTGCGGCGATGATGCCCGCGCGCTGCCCGTCCACCTCGATTTCGCGCAGCGCGCCCGTGTCCGCGCAGCGTTGCAGTTGCTCCAGAGTTGCGGCCTCCGTCCAGGTGCGCACCTCGGGCAACTGCTTTGCGACGTTGCCGAGCACCTCGTCGGCATATCCTGCCGTCTCCGCGGGGTCCGCCGGGGTAAGGCGCACGCGTTCGTGTTGCGGGCGACGCGGTTTCCGCCGCAGCCCGGAGACGAGCCCGGCGATGATCCACTGGTCGATGTCCGCGTCCTCCGGCGGGTTCGGCAGCTCGAAGCGGATGGCCAGCGGGCCGAAGTCCGCGAACTCGCGGTGCAGCTGCTCGGCGTACGCGTCTAGGAGAGCGAGCTGCGGCGGCACCGACGTGGCGACGACGTGCACGAACGGCTTTTCCGGGTCCAGCCCCAAAAAGCGGATCCCGGCGACGCACCAGTGCCCGTCCGCAAACTCCACGCGCCGGTTCGCCCACGCCAGAGGGTCGGACATGTCCGGCCCGCCGAGGGGTTTCAGATGGTCGCGGAAGCCAGCGCCGAAGTCCACGTCGGCAGTGTGCTCGGCCTGCGGGCGCATCTCCTTCACCGCGAGCTCACGCCGCTGGTCTGCGGTGTACCACTCGCGTAGCTGTTGAGGCATCCACGCCTCGTAGGCGTTAGTCATCTGGTCAAGCAGACTCATGCGATCACCCTAGCCACTCCCCGCACATATAGGACCCCGATGCGAACGAGAGAGGGTTTCCCTATGCTGGCTCAAGTGAATTTCCCCGATTTTTCTGACAAAAACACCCGCACCGGCACCATAGGGATCGTCGCCGTCGGAGCGCTCATCTTGGCGGCACCATTCGTGGCCCAGGCAGCGGCGGAGGGAGGCGAGCCCGCCACCACGGAGGTGTCCGCTGGTGGCGTCACACTGCGCGACGCGGACGGCGCTCCTCTACAGTGCACCCAGACTGCTGCCGCCGACAGTGCGGGTGACGGCACCGGCACGTGGGTGTGGGACTGTGACGGCACGAAAATCCAGCTGCGCACCGACTACACCATGACCGACGAGGCCGAGCGCGCCAACGCGGTCACGCGCATGTACTGGCTGGCAGCAGACGGCGAGCGAATCGACACGGACGAGCTCGATCAGCCAGCGCCCGGGGTGTACGCGGTGCACCGCAACGACATTTCCGTCGCCGCCGTCGAACGCGGTGACCTCACGGTGTACGTGGCAACGGCTCTCGCCGCCGGCCAAGAGATCGTCGAGCGTCTAGTCGAAGAGGAGGCCCGGTAGTGCAGAAGAACCGTATTTTCCAAGGCATCGCTGGCCTGGTCATCCTCGCGGGCGTGGCGCGCTACGTCTACGCGCTCACCCAGGTGCCGTGGACGCCCGCGTTCGGCGCTGCAGCGGCGGCATTCGTCCTCATTTCTGTCGCGGTGGCGTGGCTCCTTTTGCACCGCCACCCAGGACGGCCTGAGAATCCGTGGTGGCTGCCAGTCGGCATGATTGCCGCGGCGGGCTTGTGCGGCGTAGTGCCCTTCGTCAACTCCGCGTACCTCGCCGCGGCGCAGGAGCTGCCCGACGCTGTTACGTACCTGTTTTCCTCGATTCCGGAGGAGACTGCCAAACTACTGGCTGCGTTCCTTGTCATCGCCGCTTTCGCGCCGGTGCGCCGGCCCGTCGAGGCAGCCGTGGTCGGCATGGCCATCGGCGCGGGATACACCGTCGCCGAGACCGTGAACAATTCCGCGATCGCGGCGGCGCTAGATCTGCAGTCCGAGTACTACGACGGTGTCGCGTCAATGCTCGTAATGGTTGTCACGGGCCCGTTCTCGCACGCCGTGTACACCGGTCTGGCGGCGTGGGGCCTCGGCCAATTCCTGTGCCGCACCGATCAGCCTCTCGGCTGGCGCGTGTCGCGGCTCATCGGTTGGTTCCTCCTCGCCGCCGCGATCCACGGGGCGTTCAACGCCTCCAAAGAGCTTCCCGGTGTCGCGAGTCTCTTCGGCTCGATCGCGATCACGATCTTGCTGTGGGTGCTGTTGATCTGGCTCTACCGCCGCTCCCGAGCCGTCGCCTCCCACACCTCGCGGTAGCTCTCCGCGAGCGTGACCACCGTCTCGTGCGCATTGAGCCCGCTGGGGTTGCCCACCACCCACACCGGCACGCCGGCGAGGGTCTCGGGCTGGAGGCCGCGGGTGGCCTTTGGTCGTCGATAGGCATCGCGGTACGCCCCGATGCCTGCGAACATGACGGCTTTAGGCCGATGCTTTTCGACGACACTCCGCACGACCTCGCCTCCCTCAACAAGCTCTGTCTTGGTGAGGTCGGACGCCTTCGGCGTCATGCGGTTCACCAGATTGGTGAACCCGATGCCGAGCTCGGCGAGCATAGCGGCGTCCTTGTCGGACAGCCCCTCGTTGGCGTGGACGCGGTAGGGCGTGATGCCCGCGGCCTCGAGCGCCGGCCAGAAGCGGTTGCCCGGGAACGCGAAGGGCGCGTCCACCTCCTCGGTGAGGCGGCCGGGGTTGATGCCGACGATGAGGAGACGGCAGGGGTCCGGGATACGGTCGTGCATCTACGTGAACATGGCCTTCGCGGTGGTGTAGCGGCGCTCCGGCACGGTCTTGAGGTGCGCTACGGCGTCCTCGAGCGCCACGAGTTCGATGTCCTCGCCGTGCAGCGCCACGCAGGAGCCGAAGTTGCCCTCGTGGGCGGCGCGGGCGGCGTGGACGCCGTAGCGGGTGGCCAGCACGCGGTCGTAGGCGGTTGGCGTGCCGCCTCGCTGGGTGTGGCCGAGCACCGTGGTGCGCACGTCGTAGCCGAGGCGCTTTTTCACCTCGTCGCCGATGATTTGGCCCATGCCGTTGAAGGTCTTGTGGCCGAACTCGTCTTCCTCGCCCAGGCCGGCGTCCATGGTGCCTTCCTTAGGCGTCGCGCCCTCGGCGACGACGATGATGCCGTACTTCTCCCCCATCTGGAACCGGCGCTCCATGGCCTTGCAGATCTCGGCGATGTCGAACGGCTCCTCCGGGATCACGGTGTAGTGGGCGCCGCCGGCCATGCCGGCGTGGAGGGCGATCCAGCCGACGTGGCGGCCCATCACCTCAACGATGAGGATGCGGTTGTGGGACTCGGCCGTGGTGTGCAACCGGTCGATGGCGTCGGTGGCGACGGACACGGCGGTGTCGAAGCCGAAGGTGTAGTCGGTCGCGGCGACGTCGTTGTCGATGGTCTTGGGCACGCCGACGACGGGGATGCCGTTGTCGGAAAGCCACTTCGCGCCCTTGAGCGTGCCCTCGCCGCCGATGGCGATCAGGGCGTCCACGCCGGCGTCGTCCAGGTTGGCCTTGATGGTGTCCAGCCCGGCCTTGAACTTGTCCGGGTGGAGGCGGCCGGTTCCCAGCACGGTGCCGCCGCGCAGGAGGAGGGAGTCCATGTAGGCGTCGTCGTAGAGGTCGACGCGGCGGTCCTCCATCAGGCCCACCCAGCCGTCGCGGTAGCCCACGACGGTGGAGCCATACTCCGTGTTGGCGGTGCGGACGATGCCGCGGATGACGGCGTTCAGGCCGGGGCAGTCGCCGCCGGAGGTCAAAGTGGCAAGTCGCATGACTGCCAGGCTACCCCCGAAGACGAAGCGATGACACCGCCCCGATCAGCATCGCGGCGCACGGCAGCGCGAGCGCTAAACCGGCCGTGGATTCGATGGCCCCGGAGGCGAGCACCACGCCCACCAGAGCCACGCCAAGCACCGAGCCGACCTGGCGGGCGGTGTTGTAGAGCCCCGAGGCCGCCCCCGTTTCGTGCTCGGGGATGCCGCGCATGGTCACCGCGGCGTTGGGCGCCCACACGAACGCGCCGCCGATGCCCAGAAGCGAGGTCACTGCGGTAAACAACCACACGCCCGCCCCTGTGTGGATCAGCGCGATCGCGAGCGCTAACCCGGCCGCGGAGACGGTAAAGCCCGCGGCGCAGAGCTTGCCCGGGTCGCGACGGTCCGTCAGGTACCCGGCCACCGGGGTGAGCACGAGCGCGAACACGGACATGGGCGCGGTGATCGCGCCGGATGCCGTCGGCGAGGCTCCGGCGACGGTTTGCAGCCAGTACATCAGCGGGATGAACATCGACGCCACGGTAAAGCCCATCGCGAACACGCCCAGGGCGCCGAGGGCGAACGAGCGGTTGAGCATGAGCTCCAGGGGCAGGAACCCGTCGTCGGTGCCGTTGCGGGCGGAGAGCACCAGCACGCCGATCAGCAGAGCACCGAAGAGGATCGAGGGCCACTGCCCGAACTGGATGCCGTAGACCAAAAGCCCCAGCCCGCCGAACGACAGCAGCACCGGCAGCAGGGTCACCCGCTCGCCGCTGCGCGGCAGCCGCGGCAGCGCAACCAGCCCGGCGACAAGCGCGACCGCGCCGAGCGCGGCTTGGGCGAAGAACGCCGCGCGCCAGCCGAAGCCGTCTGCCACTGCCCCGCCGACCACCGGGCCGATCAGGGACGCCACGGAGCCGATCACGCCCCAGGCGGCGAACGCCCGGCCTTGTTTGTCCTCCGCGAACACGCGCGGGATCAGCCCGAACGCCTGCGGCAAAAACACTGCGGCGCCCGCACCCTGCAGGCCGCGGGCCACCACCAGGGCCCAGAACGACCAGGACGCGCCCGCGAACACTAGTGCGGCCACGTAGATGGCTAAGCCGATGAGGAAGACGCGGCGTTGCCCGAAGGCGTCGCCAAGTTTGCCCGTCGCCGGCATCGGGGCCACCGTGCACAGCAGGTAGATGCTGGTCAGCCACACGGCGGAGCTGACGTCGAAAGGCAAAAGCGGCGTGATCACGGGCATGAAGCCCTGATCGATCAGGACAAGAAAATACCCCGCAGCCAGGGCTGCGAGGGTATTCCAGGGATTAACGGCCGGCTTCAAAAGCGGCACCCACGCGGTACAAGCGCGCGTCCTCGAAGGCCGGGGCGATCAGCTGCAGGCCCACCGGCAGGTTGGTGTCGGACGCCTCGCCCGCCGGCACCGACATGCCGGGCAGGCCGGCCAGGTTCAGCGGCAGGGTGAACAGGTCGAAGTTGTACATCGCCAGCGGGTCGTCCACCTTGTCGCCCAGCTTGAACGCTGTGGTGGGCGTTGACGGGGCGGCGATGACGTCGCAAAGCTCGAATGCCTTGGCAAAGTCCTGCGCCACCAGGGTGCGCACACGCTGCGCCTGCAGGTAGTACGCGTCGTAGTAGCCCACAGACAGCGCGTAGGTGCCCAGGATGATGCGGCGCTTGACCTCCGCGCCGAAGCCCTCGCCGCGGGTGGCGGCCATGACTTCCTCGGCGGAGCGGGAGCCGTCGTCGCCGACGCGCTGGCCGTAGCGCATGCCGTCGAAGCGGGCGAGGTTGGAGCTGACCTCGGAGGTCTGAATCAGGTAGTACGCGCCCATGACGTCTTCGAAGCTCGGGCAATCCACCTCGACGATCTCCGCGCCCTGCGCCTCAAGCTGCGCGTAGGCCTTGTCGATGGCGTCCTTCACGCCGTCCTGCGTGCCGGGGCGCTCGAACTGCTTCACGCGGCCGATCTTCACGCCCTTCAGGTCGCCGGAAGCGCCCTCGCGGGCGGCGTCGGCGAGCGCCGGGACCTCGCGGTCCACGGAGGTGGCGTCGAATTCGTCGTGGCCGCCGATGATCTCGTGCAGCAGCGCGGTGTCCAGCACGTTGTTCGCGCACGGGCCCACCTGGTCCAGGGAGGACGCGCAGGCGATGACGCCGTAGCGGGACACGCCGCCGTAGGTCGGCTTCACGCCCACGGTGCCGGTCAGCGATGCCGGCTGGCGGATCGAGCCGCCGGTGTCGGTGCCGATGCCCAGCGGGGCCTCGCCGGACGCGAGCGCCGCCGCGGTGCCGCCGCCGGAGCCGCCAGGGACGCGCTCCAGGTCGTGCGGGTTCTTCGTCTGCTTGTACGCGGAGTTCTCCGTGGACGACCCCATGGCGAACTCGTCCAGGTTGGTCTTGCCCAGAATCGGGATGCCGGCCGCGCGCAGCTTGGCCACCACGGTGGCGTCGTACGGGCTCATGTAGCCCTCAAGCATCTTCGACGCGGCGGTGGTCGGCGCGTCGGTGGTGACCAGCAGATCCTTCAGCGCAAGCGGCACGCCTGCAAGTTTGGAGGCCGGCTCCTCGCCGCTTTTCACCTGCTCGTCCACCTTGTCCGCAGCCGCGAGCGCCTCCTCGGCGCCGACGTGCAGGAAGGCACCGAGATCGCCGTCGACCTCAGCGATGCGGTCGAGGAAGGCTTGGGTGACCTCGCGGGAGGTGACTTCGCCGGACTGGATCATTGCGGCGAGCTCGTGCGCTGGCTTTGCGACGAGACCTTCGGCCGGAATCGTGTACTGCGTCATTTCCTTCTAGTCTCCCTCTCCGAGAATCTGCGGAACCACGAAGCGATCGTCTTCCACGGCCGGGGCCTGGTCCAGCGCCTCGGCCTGCGTCAGCGTCTTCTTCTCCACGTCCTCGCGCATACCTGCGTCGATGGAGTGCGGGTGGCTCATCGGCGTGACACCCTCCGTGTCGACGCTTTGCACCTTCGAGACCGCGTCCACGATCGTGTCCAGCTGCTGGGCAATGTCGTCCAGCTCCTCGTCCTTCAGCGCGATTCGCGCCAGGCGTGCGATGCGCGACACCTCGTCGCGTGAAATCTCAGCCACAGTCCAATCCCTTCCACATCGCGTGGGTTGCGTATGACGCGCCTTATCTTACGTCAACGCAATTCGCTCACCCGCGAGCGGTGAGGCGCACTGGCAGCGAAGCCCAGCCGCCCACAGGGTGAACCTCCCGTTCGCCTTGTCCGGCGCTGGATAGCTCCGCCACTGCGAGGAGTTCCTCGGTGAATGCTTGAAGCTCAACGATCGACAACGTCTTGCCAGGGCAAGCGTGCGGCCCGGCGCCCCAGACCAGGTTCTCGTCGGCGTTCGTCTCCGGTTCGAAGCCGTCCGGGTCTGCAAACGTTTCCGGGTCGCGGTTTGCCGCTGTCCAGTGGATGCGCACCCTTTGGCCTTCGGGCAGATCGTGCCCGTCGAGCGACACCGGGCACGTGGTCACTCGCCGGTTGCTCACAAACGGCGAGTCAGCGCGAAGGATTTCGTCGGCGATCGCAGTGAACTCCTTTTGCGAAACGCCGCCTGCGAGGCGGTCCTGGAGCTCAGGGCGTTCGATCAGCGCGTCCAGCACAACCCCGATGCAGTAGGCCATCGAACTCAGATCGCCCGCAGTCCAGTTGCGCAGCACCGAGACCACTTCCTCGAATTCCAGACGTCGACCGAAACTGTCGTCGGAGACAAGACGCGAGGTGACCGAATCGTCGGGACTGTCCTGGAGAGGCTGCACGACGGAGCGAATGATGTCGTCGAAACGCTCAGCGACCGCCGCTGTGCGCTCGAGTTCGCCGGACCGCGTTGCCGCGTTGTTGTCGGCCACCCACGCAATGAGGGTGTCGTCGAGCTCGCTGGGCCAACCGAGCCAGGCGGTCATGGCGCGGACCGCATACTGGGCGCCCAAGTCGCCGACGGCGTCGACCTCGCCGTTCGACAGCGCTTCTTCAGCCAACTGGCGCGCGATCTTGCGGAACACCGGATCGAGCTGCTCGACCTCCTCCGCCGCGAGGTAACGGTCGATCAACGCGCGCATCTCGGTGTGCTTTTCGCCGTCGAGACCGTTGGGCAACTGCAAAAATCGCGACACACCCGACGAGAACTGTTCCGGGTTCTCCGCCACTTCGCGGGCGAGAGCGTTGCCCGTGACGACGACCTCCTTGCCGTCGCGAGCCAACTTCGCGCCGTCGCGAAGCAACGCGTCTCCGACCGCGCGGGGCTCGGCGCCGGCGAGTGTGGTCTGCGGGATTTCGGTGCGGCTCATCGTGCTCCTCCTTAGTTAGAAGACTGCTGCGGTTTCGACCGTACACCCGCTGCCGGTGTGCCGAATTGCTATAAATAAGGCCATGTCGTACCTCATCCGCGTTTCCCTTCCGGACGTCCCCGGCAGCCTTGGTCAGCTCGCCGAGGCGTTCGGCATGGTCGACGCCGACATCAACTCCGTGGACATTGTGGAAACCTCCACCGACGGCGCTGTGACCGACGACATCGTGGTCACCCTGCCCACCGGTGTGATGGTGGACACCCTGATCACCGCCGTCTCTTCTGTCGACGGCGCGGAGGTGGATTCCATCCGCCCGTTCACCGGACGCGTGGACCGCCGCGGGCAGATCCAGATGCTCGCCCAAATCGCGGCGCAGTCCGGAAGCGTCGAGGACCGGATTAGCGAGCTTGTCGACGTCATACCGAGCGCCGTGACCTCCTCCTGGGCCGTGGTGCTGCGCACCTCAGACGAGGGCCTCACCCGCGCCGCCGCCTCCCCCGCCGCGCCGGAGGACGACGGGTCGCACCCAAAGATGCCGCCCATCGAGGTCGCGCGCATCCTCCAGCCGGACTTCGACGGCTGGGCCCCGGAGTCCTGGTTCCAGCTCGGCACTTCGCTCACCATCACTCCCCTGCCCGGCACCGACATGGTGCTGGTGGTCGGCCGTGTGGGCGGACCGGATTTCCTCGCGTCCGAGGTGCGCGAGATTGGCGACCTCGGCTGTATCACCGGCGCGATGCTGCGGTAGCCGCAACCCACACCGTTGCACACTTTCTAGAATTCTGTAATTCTGGAAACTATGCAACCGATTGAAACACGCCTCTCTGACCTAGAAGCTCGCGTTACCGCGCTCGAACAGACGGCATCGCTGGAACCCACTACTCTCCCCGCTTCCGACGACAAAACGCACCACGGCACAGTCACCTTCAAAGGCGACGTGGAGCTGCCGACCGGCACTTACTCGTACGAATGGATCCGCCCCACAGCCTGGATAGCAGACCAACCGTGGGACGACGCGATGGACCGCATCGCCGCGCTCGCGCACCCCGTCCGCGGCGCCATCCTGCGCCACCTCTTAGCCACACCAGCGAGTGTCACGGAGCTGGTCGAATCTGAGCTGGTCTCCTCCACCGGCACCGCGTACCACCACCTGAAGGAACTGCAGGCCGCCGGCTGGGTGCGCAAGCAGGGCGGGATGTTTGAGATTCCCCCGGCCCGCGTCATCCCACTGATGGCGATCGTGATCGCCGGAGAGGACCACTGATGCGTGCTACCAACATTGCCACCGGAGGAATCTCCGCCGTCCTCGCCGCCGCGTTGATGCTCTCCACCGGCCCCCGTGAGATTTCCGTGGCCTCCGAGCACACTGGCGATACCGAGATCTCCTCCGCCCTCGAAAGCTTCTCGGAAAACGGCCACCACAACCTCGCCGCCTTCACCTATGACGACGGAGAGGCCCGCTTCGGCGGCCTCGGCGCCGACGAGCACACCGAATTCGAAATCGGCTCGATCACCAAGACATTCAACGCAGAGCTGGTCCGCCAGTTCATCGACGCCGGCGAGCTCAGCCTGGACACTCAGGTGCAGGAGCTTATCGACGTCCCCTCCGCCCCCGTTGCCGATGTCACCATCGAGGAGCTGCTCAACCACACCTCCGGGCTCGCCACCACCGAAAGCCTCAGCCTCGCGGACATGTTCGCGGCCAACATCCGCGATGGCGGTAACCCCTACCGGCGCGACACACCGCAAGACATTCTCGACGCCGCCGGTTCCGCCGAGCTGAACAACCGCGGCGAGGAGCAGTACTCGAACTACGGCCACGCGCTGCTCGGCCAACTGCTTGCCAAGCATGCCGGCGTGCCCTACGACGAGTTGCTGCGCACCCGCATCTTCGAGCCCGCCGGCATGACGTCGACCTACGTGGCGCTACCGGGCACCGTCGACGAAGCACCCACAGGCCTGGCCGCCAACGGGCACCCCGCCGGCCCGTGGGACATGGACGGCTGGGCCCCGGCCGGCGCGATCCGCTCCACTGCTGCCGACATGGCGAAATACGTGGAATGGGTGTCCTCGCACGGTGTGCCCGACTATGGCTGGGCAAGCCTCGACGAAGACGGACAGGAGATCACGTTCCACAACGGCGGCACCGGCGGCTTCCGCACCATGTTGGTCTGGGACCCCGAGCGCACCGACCACAGCCGCGCCGCGTTTGTCGCGGGCGACACCGAAGCCTGGGTGGACGCGCTCGGCATCGACCTTATGAAGGAGACCCGATGATCGCACTCGTCATGATCCTGCTGCTCCTTGCGTCCGCGACGTTCAGCGCCGTGCGGAACGCCAAGGGCCCCACTTACGCCCTCGTCAACGCTGTGATCTCCGCAGCGGTGGTGTGGTTGCTCTCATTCGGCGTGAACTGGAACGGCCAGTTCCCCATCTGGCTGTGGTGGGCCCTCGCCGTCTGGGCGGCTGCACTGATCGGCCTGAGCGCCGCGCGCCTTACGCAAGCGCGTCGGGGCCGCCCTCGAGCAGCTGCACAAACTGCGCCTCGGTGAGGATCGGCCGGCCCAGCTCCTCCGCCTTCGCGGCCTTCGATCCGGCGTTTTCGCCCACGACCACGTAGTCGGTCTTCTTCGACACCGAGCCGGCCGCCTTGCCGCCGCGCGACAAGATGGCTTCCTTGATTTCATCGCGGGTGAAGCCCTCCAGCGTGCCGGTGGCGACGATGGTCAGCCCCTCCAGGGTCTGCGGGGCGCGGTCCTCCTCGGCGGATTCCATAGTCACGCCGGCCGCGGCCCAGCTGTCCACGATGTTTTGGTGCCAGTCCACGGTGAACCACTCTTTGAAGCTCTCGGCGATCACGTCGCCCACACCGTCGGTTTCGGCGAGGTCGGCCACGGGGGCGTCGATAAGCGATTGCATCGAGTGGAAGCGCGACGCGAGCGCGCGGGCCGCGGTGGGGCCGACGTGGCGGATGGATAGCGCGACGATGACGCGCCAGAGGTCGGCGCCCTTGGCGGTCTCCAGATTGGCAAGCAGCTTTTTGCCCGACGCGTTGACCTCGCCGTCCTTGCGGGTGTACACGCTGGACTTTTTCAGGTCGTCCTCGGTGAGATCGAAGAGTTTCGCCTCGTCCTCGAGCACGCCGGAGGCGATGAGGTCGACCGCGCCCTTCTCCCCGAGGGCTTCGATGTCGAACGCGCCGCGCGAGGCGATGTACTCCAAGCGCGTGGCCAGCTGCGCCGGGCAGGAGCGGGTGTTCGGACAGCGCCAGTCCGCGTCGCCCTCCTTCGCGGGTGCCAACTTCGTGCCGCAGGCGGGGCAGTTTTCGGGGTAGACGAACTCGCGCTCGGTGCCGTCGCGAAGATCCGCCACAGGCCCGAGCACCTCCGGGATGATCTCGCCGGCCTTGCGCACCACCACCGTGTCGCCGATCATCACGCCCTTGCGCTTGACCTCGTGCTGGTTGTGCAGCGTGGCCATGGACACTGTCGAGCCGGAGACGAACACCGGCTCCAGCACCGCGAACGGGGTCGCGCGGCCGGTGCGGCCAACGGAGACCTCGATGTCGAGCAGCTTCGTGGTCACCTCCTGCGGCGGGTACTTGTACGCGATGGCCCAGCGCGGCGCGCGCGAGGTCGCCCCCAGCGCGCGCTGCTCGGCCACGGAATCCACCTTGACCACCAAGCCGTCCATCTCGTGGATGGCGTCGTTGCGGTGCTCGCCCCAGTAATTGACCGCCTCGATGACCTCGTCGGCGGTCTCAGCCCGGCGCGTGTACTCGCTGACCGGCAGTCCCCACTCGGCGAGTTTCTCGTACGCCTCGTGTTGGCTTTTCGGGGTGAAGCCCTCGCGCGCGCCGATGCCGTGGCAGATCATGCGGAGCTTTCGCTTCTTGACGTCCTCCGGGTTCTTCTGCCTCAGCCCACCAGCCGCGGTGTTGCGCGGGTTGGCGAACGGCTTGCCGCCTTCCTTCTGGCGCAGCTCGTTGAGCTCCGGGAAGTCCTCGGGGCGGATGAACACCTCACCGCGGACCTCCAGGAACGCCGGGGCGTCGCCAGTGAGCTTTTGCGGGATGTCCTCGATCACCCGGGCGTTGGCGGTGATGTCCTCGCCGGTTGTGCCGTCGCCGCGGGTGGCCGCGCGGGTCAGCTCGCCGTTTTCGTAAACGAGGTCGATGGACAGCCCGTCGATCTTCAGCTCCGTCAAGTACGGGCCGGGCGCCTTAGAGAGCCACTCACGCATCTCGTCTTCATTGAAGACGTTGTCCAGGCTCATCATGCGCTCGGGGTGGGTCACGTCCGCGAACGCGGTGTCGGTAGCGGGTGCGCCGACCTCCTTCGTGGGCGAATCCGGCACCGCCAGCTCCGGGTGATCCTCCTCCATCTTCTGAAGGCGGCGGAACAGCTCGTCGAACTCGCCGTCGGTGATCACCGGCTGGCCGTTGTAGTACAGGTCCCGGTGCTTGCGGACCTCAGCGGCCAGCTCGTCCCATTCACGGTGCAGATCAGCGGAAATTTCACTCACGGCAAGCCAGTGTAGGTCTTACACGGGTACATAGTTGTTGAAGAGTGCCAAGACTAGAGAGGTGATGCTTGGCGCGCCCTGGATTTCCGCGGGCCCGACAAGTTTCTATTCATCGGTGCACCGGTGCATCTAGGAGGTGCCGTTGCAAAGTTGGGGGGGGGAGAGCAGCGAAGACTCAGTTTCTCATTCCCTGATGGCCGCTGCGTGTGGGCGTTCTCAGGCCGTCTCGAAGACCCGGTTGACGATCACCGCGTCCGGGTTCGGTTGCCCGTAGGCAAACATCGTGCCTTGCCCTTTCCGCAATGAGTGCATCGCCTCCATCCCTTTCAACGTCCGATATGCAGATGTCCGGTTCTTAAACGCGTCTTTCGGCCCGAGGATCCGCTTCAGCCGACCATGGTCGCCTTCCAGGATGTTGTTGAGGTATTTCACCTGCCGGTGTACCACTGTTGGCGGGCAGATTCCCTCTGACTTCAACTCGGCGATTGACCTGGCTAGGGAGGGTGCTTTATCGGTGTTGATCACTCTGGGATACCCGGCTGACGCATTGGATCTGAGAGCCTTGGCCAGGAAACGCTTCACTGCGGCCACGTCCCGCTTCGGAGAGAGGTAAAAGTCCAGGGTCTGGCCACCGGCGGTGATCGCCCGATAGAGGTAGCACCACCTGCCGCCGACCCGGATATAGGTCTCATCCACCCGCCAGGAACTGGCCTGCCAGTCAGGTACCTGCCGGTACCACCGTGTTTGCTTGTCCAGCTCAGGGGCGTATTTCTGGACCCAGCGGTAGATCGTGGTGTGATCGACCGGCACGCCCCGCTCGGTCATCATTTCCTCCAGATCGCGGTAGCTCACCCCGTAGCGGCAGTACCACCGCACTGCCCACAGAATGATGTCACGGGGGGAAATGACGACCGGAGAAGATACCCATGGCTGTGATTATTTCACGTCGCTCTTCCTACTGCCCCAACTTTGCAACAGCACCGCGGCGACCATGCGCAGCACGCCGGGGTTGCGCAGCGGCGCAAGACGCTCGCCGAGAGTGCCGGGCTTCGCTCCGGGCAGGCGGGGCATCGTCGTCAGCGCGATGATCGCGGCCAGGGCGGCGACGATCGCGATGAGCACGAACGTAGCGCGCCAGCCCCACGCGCCGGCGAGCCAGGTACCCACCGGCACGCCGGTGAACAGGGCGACCGTGAGCCCTGCGGTGACCACGGACAGGTAGGTGCCCTGATTGCCCTCGGGCGCGCCCTCGGCCACGGCGGCGAACGCGGTGGTCGAGACCGCTGCAGCCGATAAGCCCGCGACGATCCGCAGGATGAAGAGCGTGGTCAGGTCGGGTGCGATCGCGCAGCCGAGGTTCGCCAGCACGAACACGCTCAGCCCGCCGAACAGGACGAGCCGGCGCGGGTAGCGATCCAACCAGACCGCGAGCACCGGAGCGCCCAGGGCGAACGCGAAGGCAAAGCCGGTCACGAGCTGGCCGTCCGCGCCGGGGGTGACGTCGAGGTCGGCGGCGACGGTGTTGAGCACGCCGGCGATCACGAACTCGTCGGTGCCGAGCGAGAGCGTGGCGATGAACAGGGCGGTAAGCCACAGGGAACTGCGGGGCATGGGCACCTCCGGTCGCGTCGAAGCATGGTGATGTTCTATGTTTCACGAACATCGAACACGTTAGCAGATCGTTCGATAGGCGGCGAACAAGGTAGGATCGAGGCATGCCCCCGACCGACCATGCGGACACCAAGCACCCGGCCACCGCGGACCTCTCGCTCACGCGAGTGCTCTCCGCGCTGTCCGATCCGCTACGCCTCGGCATCGTTTGCCTGCTCTCCGACGGGCAAGAGCGGCAGTGGGGCGAACTGGATGCCCCCGTGTCGAAGTCGACGCTGAGCCACCACATGAAAACGCTGCGCAGCGCGGGCATCACCCGCACCCGCGACGAAGGAACCCGCTGCTACGTCCATCTGCGCGCCGACGACCTCGAAGAACGCTTCCCCGGACTCCTGGCATCCGTCCTGAGTTCGGCGGACGAGGACGCCGCACCCGTCGGGCTCAAGTAGTCCGACCCGCTCGACCAAGTGTCATAAGCAACACAGCGCTACATGGAGACGAGAACGCCGTTGGGATGCGAAAGTAGCTACGTCTGTTTGATGGTCCAGGAGATCGACGGGCCTGCCGATTTGAGATGTGATCTGATCAGATCAGCAGATCAGACACAATCTACTGTTTCAGTTGCATGGGGCGGTCGAAGAGGTTGTCTTCTGCCTCGTGCTTGTGTTGCGAGGGTGAGTGTGGCGAGAACGGCGAAGGATGCTCCGATCCACATGGCTGCGGAGGGATCGTCACCGGCTCGGCCGATGGCGAGCGCGCCGATTGCTGATCCCAGGGCGACGCCCATGGTAATGACGGAGGTGTGCACCGTGCTGACCATGTTCCCGGTTCCTCCGATTTCAGCGACGCGGGCGACCATGGCGGGGTTCATCGGCACTCCGGCGACGCCCACGATGAGCACCATGGCCAGCACGAGCGGCTGTGCGTTGCTGAAGGCTCCAAGGAGCGCGAGTGAGATGAATAGCAGTGTGTGTCCGATGCGCAGGATGCCGATGGCGTGCTGGTCGGCGAACTTGCCGACGATGAGGTTGCCGATGAAGGACACGATCCCGTAGGCGAGCAGGATCAGGGTCGTCGTATTCGTCGCGAAGCCGGCGTTCTGTTCCAGCAGCGGGGTGAAGTAGGAGAAGCCGGCAAAGGCTGCGCCGATGGTCAGCAGGCTGACCAGGTATCTGGACCAGAGTTTCGGCGAGCGCAGCTTGCGCAGGTCCTGTGCGGCGGCTTCCTGGGTGGCGGCTTCACGGGCGGGCAGGGTGAGCAGGCTGATGAGGAACACGGCGAAGGCCGCGATGCCTAGGATGTAGAAGCTGGACTGCCAGCCCCAGCGGGCCGCGAGGAAGTGCGACAGCGGCAGGCCGATGACGGTTCCGATCATGATGCCGCCGAGCACGATGGACACTGCTTCGCCGATCTTCTCCGGACTCGGGGCCAGTCGGGCGCTGTAGGCCACGGCGATGCCATAGGCGGCGCCGGAGAGGCATCCGGTCAGAACGCGAAGCAGTGCCAGCCACCAGAACTCGTGGATCAGCGGGACCAGGACCTCCAGCGCGGCATAGGTTCCGATGACGATCAACAGCGAGGCTTTGGGTGGGCGATGCCGCAGGAGGTACACCAGCAGCGGGCCTCCGAGCGCCATGCCGAGCGCGTACAAAGTGACCACCGTCCCGACCTGGCCGGTCGAGACGCCCAGGTCTGCGGCGATCTGCGGCATCATCCCCGCGGTCTGGAACTCGCTCATGACCACCACCATGATCGTGAGCATCAGTACGTACAGGTATTTCTTCATTGCTCGGTCTCCAATGTGGATTCTCTAGTACAAAATAAAGGTGCAGGTGAGCCCGACAGCTCACGGATTTCTCAGTAGTGGCGTATCAAGGTGTCAGGGCACTGAGGCCGAGTGCGACGATCCGCCGCAGTTCCTCGGGTGCGGAGCCGGCCTGTGCCATGACGCGAATCCCTGAGATCAGGGTGACGACCAGCAGTGCGGTGTCCCGAGCGTCCAGGTCCGGCCGGAGGCTGCCGTCGAACCTGCCGGCCCTGACGGCGTGCTCCAGCATCGCGAGCTGGCGTCCCAGTGCACGGTCGAGGATGCGGGCGACGCGCGGGTCCTGACTGCCGCGGTCCGGCGTCATGCGTGTCGTCACGACCATGCACCCGGCCGCGTGCCCTTCAGTGGACGCCTCGTACTCCTCGGCGATCATGAGATTCAGAACACCGCTCACGCGTGCGAAGCCATCCAGTTCGGCATCGGCGAGCACCGCCTCCTGACTCTCACCAGTGACCTCGACATAGCGCTCCAGTGCTCGAACGAACAGCTCATCCTTGGAGTCGAAGGCGTTGTACAGGCTGCTCCGCCGCACCCCGGCCGCCGCGCACAACTGCTCAGTCGACGTGTCCGCGAATCCACGCACCCTGAACTGCGCGGCCGCGGCATCCAGCACCGTCGCCTCGTCAAACGTTCTTGGTCTACCCATATCCGCGATGCTAGCAGTTGATGGACTATGGAGTACAAAACAAACACAGGCCGTGACCGACGCAGCGTCGACTGGTGCAGCCGTTGTTGAATGGGCTGCCCGCATGACGCGCACCTGGCTCGTATAGGTGCTGTTGCAAAGTTGGGGGGGAGAGCGGCGAAGACTCAGTTTCTCATTCCCTGATGGCCGCTGCGTGTGGGCGTTCTCAGGCCGTCTCGAAGACCCGGTTGACGATCACCGCGTCCGGGTTCGGTTGCCCGTAGGCAAACATCGTGCCTTGCCCTTTCCGCAATGAGTGCATCGCCTCCATCCCTTTCAACGTCCGATATGCAGATGTCCGGTTCTTAAACGCGTCTTTCGGCCCGAGGATCCGCTTCAGCCGACCATGGTCGCCTTCCAGGATGTTGTTGAGGTATTTCACCTGCCGGTGTTCAGATACCCATGGCTGTGATTATTTCACGTCGCTCTTCCTACTGCCCCAACTTTGCAACAGCACCATCTAGGATGTTTTTGAGGAAGGAGGCCAGCACATGACCGAAGCACGAACAATCGCCGTTCAGACCCTCACGGAATTTTCCCGCGAAGCAGCAGTGGCATCAATGAAGTTAGAAAACCGCAGCCTGCCGTCCGAGTACTCGCGTTCTCAAACGACCGCCGCACTTCTTTCTGACCTCCGAAGGGCACGCGGTTGGGATTAAGCCCCGGGTACGGCGAAACACCACTCGAAGGTGATCGCATCGACGCTTTGGAGCCGCTGGTGCTCGACCGGTACGGCCGAATTCCTAGCAAGGCTGAGATCTACGACCTCGAAACAGAGTTGCTTCTTATCGCCCGGACCCGGCTGCTCGAAAGCGTCGACGCCGCCCGGCTTTCCCTCGACGACATCCTCACCACGTCGTTTCTCGTACACCTCCACGAACAGCTCTTCGGGGGCATCTGGACGTGGGCCGGGGCACTGCGTCGGACGGGTCTGAACATTGGGGTGGATCCGCACCTGATTTCGACGGAGTTGCACACCGCGTTTGGCAACCTCGGCTACCAGGCCAGCGAGAGGCTTCTCACCGCCCGCCAGCTGGGCGTTGCCGCCCACGCAGAGCTCGTCCGCATTCACCCGTTCTCGGACGGCAATGGTCGCGTCACCCGTCTCATGGCAGACCTCGTTTTCGCCGCCGCGCAGCGCCTCCCGCACGCGCAGGAGTACGACTGGGACCTGGATAAGTCCGAATACATCCGCCTGCTGCGCGCCTACGACCTCAACCGCGACCCAGTGCCTCTGTCGGAGTTCATCAGCGTGCGTACGCTCGGCGAATGACTTGCCCGCTGCCCGTGTCGGCGCGCTCATTACAATGTCGCTCATGGCCACTTTCGACGCCTCCCGCATGCTCTCCTTCGACCTGGAGACCACCTCCGCCAACCCGCGCGAGGCCCGTGTGGTCACCTCTGCGCTCGTGCGTATCGACGGCTCCGAGGTCGACGCCAACGAAACCCTCGCCGACCCTGGGGTGGAGATCCCGGAAGAGGCCGCGAAGGTGCACGGCATCACCACCGAGAAGGCCCGCGCGGAGGGACGCGACCACGACGAGGTGGTGCGCGAGACCGTGGAGGCGATCAAGCAGGGCTGGGAGGACGGACTGACCCTGGTGGTGTTCAACGCCCCCTACGACCTGACGGTGCTGCGCCAGCTCACCGGTGACTTCACGGTCACCGGACCGGTATTCGACCCCCTGCTCATCGACCGCGCCAAGGACCGCTACCGAAAAGGCCCGCGCAACCTGACGTCGATGTGCGAGCACTACGGCGTGCGGCTGGACAACGCGCACGAGGCCACCGCCGACGCGTTCGCCGCCGCGCGTGTGGCGTGGATGCAGGTGCGCAAGCTCTACCCGGATCTTGCCCAGATGGACACCGGCGAGCTCATGGAATATCAGGCGGTGCAGTACTTCACGCTGCAGGAGGATCGGAAGCGCTACTTCGAGTCCCAGGGCCGCGACGCTTCGAACGTGCTGCCCGGCTGGCCCATGCTCGGCTAGTTCTGGGCTAGTTGAGCGCAAGCTCCGCGCGCAGCTTCTCGGCGAAGTCGTGCAGACCCCGGTTGTCGCCCTCGGATTCGACCGAGTACGTCTCCCCCGACTTCGTCTTCACCACCATTGCGCCCGACTCGCTGATGATCACGTCGGCAATGCTGGCGGAATCGAGCTCTGTGGTCTCTTTCTTCTCCACCAGGCGCAGCGTCTGCCCGTCAAAATCGGCCTCGCGCTTGCCCGACAAAAGCCCAAACGCGGCGAAGAACGCGATGCCGATGGCAATGCCGAAAATCATGTCGTCCATCATGAGGCCGAAGACGACGAAGAACATCACGCCGAAAACGATCCCTGTGGAGAGGTCGGCCTTCTTCTTGTCCCAGTGCAGCGGTGCGCTCATGCCTCCACTGTAAGTGCCTCGGCCATCTCCCGGGCCGCCCGGTAGTTCGCCGCGCTGTCCACCAGTGTGGCGGCCGGCTCGGCGTAGACGTCCACGGTCGTGGTGGCCGGGTCAAGCTGCAGCTCGTCGAAGAGGTTGTACAGCTCGCGCGGGGCCATAACGGGAATCGCGATGCGTGTGCCGGCGTCCAGCAGCCGGGCAAGCGCGTCTTTGCCGGCGCGGCGCGGGTCGCAGGTGAGCCACGGAACGTCGACAAGCTTGGGCGTATGCAGCAGGTGCTCGCCGAAGCGCGCGAGCGTCTCCTCCGGCTCGGGGATCGCGCGGATGGTCTCGAAGTCGGTCGCGCCTTGCAGCGTGCCGGCGACGACCTCGGGCAGGCGTGGCTCGTCCAACTGCAAGACACTCTTGCCAAACCGCCTCTCGACGTCCCTCCGGTGCCCCACGCACACCTCCAACAGCGCGTCTGTGAGGTCGCGAAGCGCGCCAGGGTCGGTGATCATGCGGTGGCCGTTGGCCATCTCGATCTCGGCGGCGAGCGTGAACGGGCCGGCCAGCTGCACCTTCACGGTGTCCGCCTTGCCGTGCCAGAGCTCCTCGAGGTGGTCGAGGTCGCGCTCCATGCGGTCGGCATCCTTGCGTGCCCGAGCCGCCACGCGCCAGCCGCGGGGCCCGCGCGCCACGGGGATTTCCAGCATCGCGGCGGTGCGGCCGATCAGGTCCGAGCCGGCGCCACGGTCCGGCAGCTGCGGGACGTGCGGCAGCGGCGACTCGGAGAGCACCACGTCCGCGGCTTGCGCGAGGTCGGTGCCGGGCAGAGGCCCGAGGCCGAACGCTGTGGGAGGAAGTGTTGTCACGGAGCCGATGTTACGCAGTGGCGCAGATGGTTCCGGAGCCCAGCACGATGTCGCCCAAACCGTCCGGGTCCGGCAGGTAGAGCACCGCAGCCTGGCCGCGCGCCACGCCCTCGAGCGGCTCGTGCAGGGCGAGCGTCATCTGATCGCCGTCGATGCGGGCAGTGCAGGGCACGACCCCGCCGTGGGCGCGGATTTGCACGTTGGCCTCGAACTCGCCCTCCATCGCCGGGTGCAGCACCTTCAGGCGGTCGGCGGTGATCTCGTGGACCTTCAGCGCCTCGCGAGGGCCGACGGTGACCGTGCCGGTGGTGGTGTCCACGTCGGTGACGTAGCGCGGCTTGCCGTCTTCCGCAGGCACGCGGATGTTCAGTCCCTTGCGCTGGCCGATCGTGTACTGGAACGCGCCGTCGTGCTCTTTCAACTCGTGGCCCTCGGTGTCTTTGATCATGCCGGGGCGCATGCCGATCGAGCGGCCCAGAAACGCCTGGGTGTTGCCGTCGGGGATGAAGCAGATGTCGTAGGAATCCGGCTTGGACGCAGTGGCGAACCCGTGGCGGGCCGCCTCCTCGCGGATCTGCGGCTTTTCAGTATCCCCTACAGGGAAGATGCAGCGGTCCAGCTCGTCGCGGGTGAGCACGCCGAGCACGTAGGACTGATCTTTCTTCGGGTCGGTGGATCGGCGGAGGTTTCCTTGGTCGTCGATAATTGCGTAGTGCCCGGTGGCGATCGCGTCGAAGCCCAAGGTCACCGCGCGGTCGAGCAGTGCCGCGAACTTGATCTTCTCGTTGCAGCGCAGGCACGGGTTGGGGGTCTCGCCGTGTTCGTAGGACCACACGAAGTTGTCGATGACCTCTTCTTTAAAGCGGTCAGAGAAGTCCCACACGTAAAACGGGATACCCAGGTGGTCGCACACGCGGCGCGCGTCGGCGGAGTCCTCCAGGGAACAGCAGCCGCGGGCAGACTCGCGCGTCTGCTGCGCGTCCTTGCTCAGTGCAAGGTGCACGCCGACAACGTCGTGGCCCGCCTCCACCAGGCGCGCAGCAGCGACAGAGGAGTCCACTCCCCCGCTCATGGCCGCCAATACTCGCATGTCGGCGCAGTGTAGTCCCGTGAAGGCGAAAGGTGAAACGTCCGGCTGGTCGCGTGGAAACACCCCCTCGACACATACCCCCCTGGGGTATTAAGGTGGAAGACGGCCGTCGTGCTAGGCCCCCGGCACGACCGAACCGACCACAACGATGAACTGCAACGAGAGGACAGAACCATGAACGACAGACACGCCCACTCCAGCACCGAACCCGGTGGGCACGCCAGCCATCACGAACACAGCAACCACGGAGGCCCTGCCGGCCACAACCACACAGAGCACGCGGGCCACGGAGAACATGGAGGCCATGGCCACGCGGGCCACGCAGGCCATGGCGATCACGTAGCCCAGTTCCGCAGGCTCTTCTGGATCATGCTGGTTCTCGCGATCCCGGTCGTCGGATTTAGCGAAACCTTCGCCCACCTCATCGGCTACCAGCTACCTGACGCGGAATGGACCCGCTGGATCTCGCCGCTCTTGGGCACGGTCATTTACTTCTGGGGAGGTCGCCCGTTCTTGACGGGTGCTGTCTCCGAGATCCGCTCACGAAAACCCGGCATGATGCTGCTGATCGCCCTGGCGATCACGGTCGCTTTCGTCTCCTCCTGGGGTGCGAGCCTGAACTTGCTGGACCGCGAGCTGAATTTCTGGTGGGAACTGGCGCTGCTGGTGGTCATCATGCTGCTGGGGCACTGGATCGAGATGCGCTCCCTCGCCCAGACCACCTCGGCCCTGGATTCGCTCGCCGCACTTCTGCCCGACGAGGCCGAGAAGATCGACGGCGACGAAGTAGTGAAGGTCACCCCGGCGGATCTTGAGGTCGGCGATGTCGTGATCGTGCGGCCCGGCGCGTCCGTGCCTGCCGACGGCATAATCGTCGACGGCAGCGCCAGCATGGACGAGTCGATGGTCACCGGTGAGTCGAAAACGGTGCGGCGCGGTGAGGGCGAGCACGTGGTCGCTGGCACCATCGCGACAGACTCGGGTCTGCGCATCGAGGTCACAGCCACGGGTGGCGACACCGCGTTGGCCGGCATTCAAAAGCTCGTCACCGATGCGCAAGAATCGTCATCGCGGGCGCAGCGCCTCGCAGACAAGGCCGCCGCGTGGTTGTTCTGGTTCACCCTCGGCGCCGCCATTCTGACCGCCGTGGTCTGGACCGTCGTCGGCATGCCAAACGACGCCGTAGTGCGCACCATTACGGTGCTCGTCATCGCCTGCCCTCACGCCCTAGGTCTCGCAATCCCGCTGGTCGTCTCGATTGCGACTGAGCGCGCCGCCCGCGGCGGGGTACTGATCAAGGATCGGCTCGCTCTCGAATCCATGCGCACCGTCGACGCCGTGTTGTTCGACAAGACCGGCACCCTCACCAAAGGCGAACCCACCGTCACCGCGATCGACACCATCAGCGGATATGAGGAAGCAGACGTGCTCGCGCTGGCAGCGGCCGCCGAGGCGGACAGTGAGCACCCACTCGCTCGCGCCATCACCGGTGCGGCGGAGACCCGTGACGTGGCTGTGCCGAGTGCCAGCGACTTCTCCTCGTCGCCAGCCGTGGGCGTGAAGGCAACTGTTGACGGTGAGGTAATCGAGGTCGGCGGCCCCTACCTGCTTGAGAAGCATTCCGCCGAAGAGCTCCCCATCGCAGACGAGTGGCGAAAGGAGGGCGCGATCATTCTCCACGTCCTCGCCGACGGCGAAGTGATCGGAGCACTCCGGCTTGCCGACGAGATCCGTCCCGAGTCCCGCGACGCCGTCGACGCACTGCACTCTGCGGGCGCCCAGGTCGTCATGATCACCGGCGACGCGCAGGCCGTCGCGGACACCGTCGCCAAGGATCTGGGCATTGACCGGGTCTTCGCGGGTGTGCGTCCCGAGCACAAGGCCGCGAAAGTCAAGGAACTGCAAGGCGA
This sequence comes from Corynebacterium haematomassiliense, assembly GCF_013978595.1. Lineage (GTDB taxonomy): Bacteria > Actinomycetota > Actinomycetes > Mycobacteriales > Mycobacteriaceae > Corynebacterium > Corynebacterium lehmanniae. Next base: position 327,133 of record NZ_JACDTZ010000001.1, on the reverse strand, counting down.
GGGCCACAAGGTCGCCATGGTCGGCGACGGCGTCAACGACGCCCCCGCGCTGGCCCAGGCCGATGTCGGCATCGCGATCGGTGCCGGCACAGACGTGGCGATCGGCTCGGCGGGCGTCGTCCTGGCAAGCTCCGACCCGCGATCGGTGCTTTCGGTCATCGAGCTCTCCCGTGCGACCTACCGGAAGATGAAGCAGAACCTGTGGTGGGCGGCCGGCTACAACCTGCTGTCCGTTCCGCTGGCTGCCGGTATCCTCGCCCCAATCGGGTTCGTGATGCCGATGAGCGTCGGCGCAATTCTGATGTCGGCCTCGACCGTCGTCGTCGCCCTCAATGCGCAGCTGCTCCGCCGCCTCGACCTCACCCCGCAGAGCAGCGCCGACCGGATACTTAACCGGTCCAAGTGACCCGACACCGTCCACACCACTCAGGAGGCCCATGATGAACGACCACGGCTACATCAGCGATAAAGACCGCTACCTCGCCCGGCTCAAACGAATCGAGGGGCAAACCCGCGGTATCCACCGCATGATCGACGAAAACGCCTACTGCATTGACATCCTCACCCAGATCAGTGCGGTCAACGCGGCGCTGAAGGGCGTAGCACTGGGTTTGCTGGACGACCATTTGAAGCACTGTGTTGCCGATGCGATCAGCGACGGGCAGGAAGCCGACGCCAAGATCGAAGAGGCGTCCGCCGCAATCGCGCGAATGGTGAAGTCCTAGACAGCCGTGGGAGGACTCGTGCGTCTGTTGCGTGTCCGTACTCAGCGAAAGGTGAAACGTCAGCCTATGTCTGATGGAGGATGCACAGTAAATCCAGCGGAGCGCAATACCTCAGCTGCTTTGGTGGGGTCCCGACGTATTACTGCTTCCGTTTGCTTTTCTACGAATCGTCTACGCCCCTCTTCCACGCGTTCCTCCCACCCCGGCATTGGTTGTGCATCGAATTCTCTAACAACTAACTCCACAACATCCTCCACCGTGACGCGGAACTGCGGGTCACCGAGGGGAAAGTGAATATTCTGCTGCTGCGCCGCGGTCTCGTAGCGCCCGCTTCTTGCCAGGAGCAATCCCAGCGGTACAGATTCCGCGTGAAACTGAAAATGACTTGAGGGCTTGTTTCTGGCTTCGCGGTCGAACTCGAACCGAACAATGGGTACAAAGCGTTGCGTAGCTCTAAATTCGACCTTTATCGAGCTTTTCTCGACGGCTACACCGCTCCCGGAACTGCTTGGACGCAACCGGAACTCGACAGCAAGATGTAATCGATTGCTTCCAGATTTGCCTATTACGAGTTCCTTCGAGATTTTGAACCACGATCGAAGGCTCTCTTTGGAATTCTCGAAAACTTCGAGTGTGGTGGACCCTACTAGTGTGCTTTCGAGCAGATCCTGGATTTCCCCGACGAACGTAGTCGCGTGTTGTACCCAGGCTGTGTCGGTCAAAGCACTTACCCGTTAAGCATCCACGACAAGGCTTCGTGACGTTCCAGCAGACGTTCTTCGTCGAACTTCAAGGCACCTGCGTCTCGCAGCCTACGTAGGACTTCGACGTTGTAGGGCTGCATCTCTTTTTCGATGTTTGCCAATTCCTGGATGATCTCGTCGTTCGAAAGCATTCGGGGAACCGGAGTCGACATTTGCCCTCCTTTCGCGAATGTCCCGCAGACGTCGATCCTCTGGATCAGTACTAGCGATGATAGCGCAAGACCTTCATTCTTAAACGTCATACCGCAGTACGACGTGGCCGCTCGCAGCGGCAAGTAGCGTGGACGGCCATGAACTTTTCCACCACCCGCGCAGTGCGCATCCGCAATGCCAGCATGGCGGCGGTCATGCTGGTTGCCTGCCTGATTGGGCTGCTGCCGGATTCGCGGCAGTTGGTCGTCGGACTCGCGCTGCTAGCCTGCGCCGTTGTGGCCCCGTTTACCCGCTGGCGCTGGCCCCTGGAAACGTTCGCTGCGATTGTCGCGGTGCTCATTCCCACGGCGTTTTGCGAAACCCTCCCCGTCGGCGCCATCGCTGTGTCGTCCTTCGCCGCGTACGTCGCCAGGCGCCACCTGCCTGCCCCGCACCGCGATATCGCCACGGCTGCACTTTTGCTTGGCGACGCCGCAGCCACCGCGTTCGTCATCCCCGCGCTCACCGCACTCGAACCGGTTGAGCGGATCCCCTACGTCTTCTGGAGCATCATTCTGCTCACCGTCGCGCTGCTGTTCGGTGAACTGCGCCGCCGGGCCGAGGAGACCGCGGAGAAGGACCTGGCCCGGCAGCGCGAGCAGTTCGAGCGCGATGCCCAGGAGCAGCGCGCCCACCTCGCGCGCGAGATCCACGACATTGTCACCCACTCGCTGACCGTCATCGTCGCGCAGGCCGACGGCGCGCGCTTCGCCGCCACCCCGGAGGCGAAAGACGAGGCGCTGCGCACCATCGGCGGCGTCGGCCGCGACTCGCTGCGCCAGATGCGCGGCGTGGTGGAGCTGTTGCGAAGCGCCGAGCAGCGCCCCCTTGAACCGGCGACGGAATTGGACATCGACGGCCTTGTCGCCACCAGCCGCGCGGGCGGGCTCCAGGTCGCATACACCGCCGAGGGCGCACCTCCCGGGGACTTGGCCCCGGCAACCGCGCTCACCGTCCAGCGCATCGTGCAGGAATCCCTGACCAACGCCATGAAGCACGGCACCGGCCGCGCCCAGCTCGCGGTGCGCTGGGGCGCAGATAACGTCGTGGTGGAAACAACCAACCCGGTCGCTCCCGGCGCGGCCACCCGTCCGGGCCACGGCGTGGAGGGCATGCGGCAGCGCGCGGCGCTTTCCGGCGGCACAGTGACCGCAGCCGCCACCCCCGCCGGCACCTGGACCACAACAGCAAGGATCCCGCTGAACTCATGATCACTCTCGGACTCACAGACGACCAAGCGCTGTTTCTCCACGGCATCCGCAACGTGCTGGACTCCCAGCCGGACATGGAGGTCCGCTGGCTCGCCGCAAACGGCGAGGAGGCAGTGCAGGCAAGCAATAGCGATCCGGTGGGCATTGTGCTTATGGACGTCCAGATGCCCGTCCTCGACGGCATCGCCGCCACCCGGCGTATCACCCAGCACCACCCGGACACGAAGGTGATCGTGCTGACCACGTTCGACGACGAGGACTACGTGCTCGGCGGGATCGGCGCGGGCGCGAGCGGGTTCCTGCTCAAGGACGCCGAACCGGAGGCGCTGCTGGACGCGATCCGCACGGTTGCAGGCGGTGACGCGGTGATTTCGCCGAGGGCGACGAACCGGATCGTCGCAAAGCTTGCTGCCCCGACAGAAGATGCGGTGGCCTTATCCCCCGCCGACCGCCTCGCGCTGGGCGAGCTCACCGAGCGCGAGCGCGAGGTGCTCGTCGCGATTGCCCGGGGCTGGAGCAACGGCGAGATCGCGGAGCGGATGTTCATCTCCATGCCCACGGTGAAGACGCACGTGGGCCGGGTGCTGGCGAAGACGCAGTCGCGCGACCGGGTGCACGCGGCCCTTTTCGCGTACCGCACCGGGTTGGTCTCGCGCGCGGACCTGCTGGATTCCTAAGGCGCGTCATACCTGGGTATCACGTCCAAAATCGTGCCCCGCGCCGACGCGGAAGGCCCGTGCCATGCGCGAACCTTGAACGCATGGAAACACCGATCATTCACACCCGGGGCCTGACCAAGACCTACGGAAGCACAGACGTTGTCCACGACCTCAACCTCGAAGTCCGGCCGGGCGTGGTGCACGGGCTGCTCGGGCCGAACGGCTCCGGCAAGTCCACCACCATGAAGATGCTCCTCGGGCTGATCGCGCCGACTGGCGGCGAAATCACGATGTTGGGCCAGCCGATCACCCGCGCCAACCGGGCGAAGGTGCTCTCCGGCGTCGGTTCGCTCATTGAGGCTCCGGCCGCCTACCCGCACTTAACCGGCGGGGAGAACATGCGCATAGTCACCCGCCTGCTCGGCGCCGACAAGGAGCAGGCGCGCCGCGCAGTGAAGCTTGTGCGCCTGGAGAACCACATGGACAAGCTGGTGAAGAACTACTCGCTGGGCATGAAGCAGCGCCTCGGCATCGCGATGGCGCTGGTGCGCGACCCGCAGCTGCTGATCCTGGACGAGCCCACCAACGGCCTCGACCCCGCCGGCATCGAGGAGATCCGCGAGCTAATCATCAGCCTCGCCCGCGACCACGGCCGCACCGTGCTGGTGTCCAGCCACCTGTTGTCCGAGATTGAGAAGATGGCCTCGGATTTGACCATCATCAACCACGGCGAACTGGTCTTTCAGGGCTCGCAGGACGAGCTCTACAGCGCGCAGCTGCCGGACGTGTTCATCCAAACCCCTCACCCCGATGCCGCCGCCGAGGTACTGCGAGCGCTTGGCCCCACCTACGTCGAGGGTGGCCTGGAGCTTTCCGGGCTTAGCGACGCCCAGGTCGCCGAGACCTGCGCCCACCTCGTCTCCCACGGCGTGGCGCTGCACCAGGTGGTGCGCAAGCGGCGCAGCCTGGAAGACGTCTTCATCGGCCTGACGGGCAAGGAGGCGATGGGCGCATGATGGTCGAGTTTGCAAAGCTCAAGCGCACCAAGATTGTGTTGCTGTGCCTGCTCATGTGCGCCGGCATCGTGCTGTTTGCCAACATGAATCTGTTCGCGGGCGATCCCATCGCCGACTTCCAGGCCGACCCGCACACTCAATGGGCCAGCCACCTCGTCGGGCTGGGCATGGCCCTGGCGTTTCTCACTCCCCTGCAGCTGGCGCTGGTGGCCAGCCGCATCGTCGACGCGGAGCACGCGAGCGGCGGGTGGCGGCTCAACGCGATTGCCGGCACGAGGCCGGGGACGCTGCTTTCCCGGAAGTTCGGCGTTGCCAGCCTGATCGTGGTCGTGTTCACCGCGCTCGAATTCGCCGCAACCCTCGCGCTGCCCGTCGCGATGGGCGCACCCGCCCCTGACGCGGCGATGTGTTCCACGTGGCTGCGCTTCGGGCTCGGCGCTGTGGGCACCAGCATTGCGCTGCTGGCCGTGATGCTGCTGCTGGCGGCGGTGGTCGATTCCCAGATCGTCGTGTTGGGCGTCGGCATCGTCGGCGGGTTCTTAGGCGTCGCCGCGCTGCTCTCCCCGTCTTGGCTCGCAGCGCTCAACCCCTTCGGCTACTACGCCGTGCTGCTGCCGTTCAGCTTCACCGAGTCGGGCGTCGCGCCGACCCAGCCCAGCTGGTGGCTGTGGGCCGCATACCTCGTGCTCGCCGCCGCAGTGTTCACCGCAGGTTCGAAGGCACTGGACCGGAAGGAAATCTAAACCATGCACCTGATCACAAACGACCTGCTGAAGTTCAAGCGCTCCCACATGTGGGCGGTGGTGGTCCTCGTGCCGCTCATCGCCGTCGGCATCGGCGCCGGCAACTACTCCGCCAATTCCGAAACACTGACCGCAGGATGGGACAGCTACTTCTCCCAGATCATGCTCTTCTACGGCTTGCTGTTTTGCACCGCCGGCATCGCAGTGCTGGCCGCGTACGCCTGGCGCGTGGAGCACCGAGGACACAACTGGCTGACCATGCTCACCTCCACCCGCGGCACCGGCAGCCTCGTGGCCGCAAAGATCGCGGCGATCAGCGTCGTCGCCGCAATGATGCACGCGGTGCTGGTGATCCTCGCGCTCGCAGTCGGGCTGGTGCTCGGCGTGCCGGGCGAGATCCCCGTCTACCTCCTCGCCGCCGCGTTCCTGTCGCTGGCGCCGATGGTGGCGGTGGCGGCCTGGCAGTCGCTCTTCTCCATGGTGATCCGCAACTTCGCGGTCCCCATCGGCATCGGCGTGGTGGCCAGCCTCATCTCCTTCGGCGCGCTCGCGTCCGGCATGCCCGGCGTGCGGTTCGTCTCGGCGCCGGCGCTGCTGTCGGAAACGCTGTGGCTGGGCAGCACCGCTGTCGCCGACGCCGGCGCAATCGACGCCGGGACCGTTCTGACCGTGGTGCTCGCCTCGGCCGCACTCGCGGCGGCCGGATGGGCCGCCTCTGTGGCCTACCTGCGCGGGACCGACGCGCGCCTCTAGTACTCTCACCAGCCATGGCTGCCAAAAGTGAGTTTCACGAGATCGACACCGGCGTCGCCGAAGTCCTGCACGAACCCGACGGCTCCATGGTGCTGCTGGTCAACGGCGTGCCCAGCTCCCACGTCGTCCCCGGCGAGCCGACCCGGCTGGATTTCGAGTACATGCGCTGGATGGCAGATTTCCTCGACGATGCCTACCCGGAGCCCGCGCGGGCGAAGTCGCGTCTGACGCACCTCGGCGGCGGAGCGTGCACGCTCGCCCGCTACTTCGCCGCGGCGTGGCCCGGCTCGCGAAGCACGGTCGTCGAGATCGATTCGGAGCTTGCCGTCCTTGCGCGCGAGCTTTTCGACGTCCCCCGGTCCCCCACCGTGAAAATCCGCGTCGGCGACGCGCGCGAAGTCACCGACGCGTTCAAGCCTGCGACCCGCGACGTGATCATCCGCGACGTGTTTACCTCCGCCACCACCCCACGAAACCTCACCACGGTGGAGTTTTACGCCGCGGCGTGGACGTCGTTAAGCGAAGGCGGCTTCTACGTGGCCAATTGCGGCTCGCACTCGGACCTCAAGGAAGCCAAAGAGGAGCTGGCGGGGATGTTGGAGGTGTTCCCGCACGTCGCGGCCATCGCGGATCCGCCGATGCTGAAGGGCCGCCGCTACGGCAACATCGTCCTCATCGGCGCGAACTTGCCGCTCGAGGCGAGCGACGCGCTCACCCGCAACCTGCTCAAAGGCGGGGTGCCGGCGCAGTTCAAGGACGAGGCGTGGTGCCGCCGCCTGGCGACGACACCGCGGCACGACTAGCGCTCGATCTAGCCCTTGTTCGCTTCCTTCGCGGCGTTGTCCAGCAGGATGAGCAGGTCGCCGATCTGGTAGTCACCGACCATCATCTTCTGCAGGTCCTCGATCGGCAGCTCGCCCTGACCCGCCAACGCGCGGACGAGGTTGGCGATGTTGTCCGCGTCGGTCGGGTCGAAGCCGGCGAGGCGGGCGGCGTCGATAAGCTGCTGCGCACCCAGACCGCCCGCGGCGAGCGCGAGAATGGCCACAACGAGCTTGGTGCTGTCCTGCTCGAGCACCTTCAGCTCGCCGGAATCCGGCGCCTGGAACTGCTCCAGCACGCCGCCGCCTGCGCGCAGGTCGCCGGCCGCGAACTGGCCCAGCTGCGCGGCGTTGCCGTTGAAGATGTTCATGTCCACCGGCGTGTTGATGCCTACCACGCGGCCGGAATCGCTGCGCTGCCAGAAGGAAAGCTTGTCCCAGCCGCCGACCGGGGCCGGCGGGCGGTTCTGGTAAGCCGCCAGCCACAGCGGGTACGAGGTGAAGGCGCGGGTATCGTTCATGCGCTCGTACCAGAAGTAGCGGTAGGTGTAGATCATCGGGCGCTTGCCGGTGCGCGCCTCCAGCTCGGAGAGGAACGCCTGCGTCCAGCCCGCCAGCTGCACCGGGCCCAGGCCTTCATCGACCTCGAGGTCCAGCACGGGCGGCAGCTGGGTGGCCGGGCCGTCGTTGACCACGGAGGCGAAGTAGCGCGCCTGCGCCACCGGGTCCTCCGCCGGGCGCGCGTAGTGGTAGGCGCCCACCTTCAGCCCGGCGTCGGCCGCGGCCTGGGCGTCTTCGTCGTAGAAGTCGTTCTTCCAGCCGTCGCCCTCGGAGGCCTTCACGTAGGCGAAATCCTGGCCGCCGACGGTGCTCACGGAGCGCCAGTCAATGGCGGCGCCGCCCGGGCGCTGGTGGCCCGCCACGTCCACGCCGGAGACCACGCCCGGGATGGACTGGGCGTCTGCGGGCCCGGTCACCGGGTTGATCACGCTCAGGCCCAAGGCGAGCGCGGTCACGGCGGCGGCTGCGGTACGGATGCGGCGAGAAATCTGCATGACCGACACACTAAACCACTCAAGTCACACGCACCACACGCGACACGCAAGTTACAGCGCGCCGGCGGCTCTCGCCCGCTCCACCACCTCCGGGATCGCGGCGAGGAACTTCTCCACGTCCTCGCGCGTGTTCGTCCGCCCCACCGTTACGCGCAGCGCGCCCATCGCCTCGCGCTCAGTGAAGCCCATCGCCTCCAGCACGTGGCTCATGCGCAGCACACCGCTGGCGCACGCCGACCCGGCCGACACCTGGATCCCTTGCGCGTCCAGCAGCATGATCAGCGCATCCGCGTTCGCCCCGGGGAACATGAAGTGCGCGTGCCCCGGCAGGCAGGGCTCATGCTTTGCGACGATCACCTCCGGCACCGTCTCTTTCACCCCAGCAATGACCGCATCGCGCAGGCCCGCGATCCGCTTTTGCTCCTGCCCCATTTCGGCGACAGCCTCCTCCAGCGCCGCCGCCGTCGCCGCGGCCGAGGCCACGTCCACTGTGCCGGAGCGGATGCCGCGCTCCTGCCCGCCGCCCAGGATCACCGGCTTCGGCGCCGGCGAACGACGCGCCAGAAGCAGGCCCATCCCGCGCGGGCCGCCGAACTTGTGGGCGCTGGCCGCAAGCGTGGCCGCGCCGAGCTCGTGGAAGTGAACCGGGATGTGCCCGACCGCCTGTACCGCGTCCACGTGCACCGGGGTGCCCGCGGCCTCGGCACGCGCAACCGCCTCGCGCACCGGCTGGATCGCGCCGGTTTCGTTGTTCGCCCACATCACCGCCGCCACCGCGGCCGGGGCATCCAGCGCGGCAAGGTCCGAAACCACGCCGTTTCGCCCTACCGGCAGCCATTCGGTCTGGTCCAGAGGCTTGACTACCTCGAGCACAGCCGGGTGCTCGATCGGGGTGGACACGACGCGGCCGCCGCCGGAGGCGTCGTGAAGCCCGCGCACCCCAATGTTGTTCGCCTCGGTGCCGGAGCCGGTGAACACCACCTCCACCGGGTCCGCGCCAAGTGCCGCGGCGATGCGCTCGCGCGCGTCGGCGAGCACCGCGTTCGCCTTGCGCCCGGCGGCGTGCTGGCTGCCGGCGTTGAGGGCGCCGGCGTGCTCCACCCACGCGTCGATGGCGCTTTGGCGCATGGGAGTGGTGGCTGCGTGATCGAGGTAGACCATGCCCCAAAGGTTAGGCGTGCACGCGCGCGCCGCACACATGCGCCACCGCGTCGTTGCCCACGCGCGCGATCACCACGCCCATCTGCCTGTCCCCGCGCAGCTTGAGCTTCTTGCGCAGCTGGTCCGGGTCCACGTCCACCCCACGCACGAGGATCTCCGCGCTGCCCGCGCCGTGGCCGGCAAGCGTCTTCTTCAGCGCGCGCAGCGGCACCGCCTCGATGAACTCGAAGCCGCTGTAACCCTCCGGGATCGCATTTCCCGTGGTGTAGGCGATGTGTTCGTCCAGCATGCTCAGGCCGTGGCGCGCGGCCCACTGCCGAACCAGCCCGGCGCGCACCACCGCCCCGTCCGGCTCGATGATCCATTTGCGCGGCGCGGTGATTTCCACCTCGTCCGGCTCGTCGTCGGTGACGCGCTCCTCAGAGTCCCGCAGCACTACTGCTTCTCGACGAGCTCCGCCCGCCAACCCCGGCGTATACAGGCACGCCTCCTTGACTCCCCCATCCACGGACACGACACTAACCAGCCCGTCCCACCCGGAGTAGTCGATGCCCGGCGCGCATTTGACCGCCATCTCGCGGCCTGCGTGCGCGGCCAGCAGGTCCGGCAGCGGCGGCAGGAGCTTGGCGGGGTCCGTGATGCGCTTGCCGCCGGCCCGGCGCGCGGGGTCGGCCACCACCGCCCCGCCCTTGCTCACCGGCGCAAGTGCGTCCGCGCGGGCCAGCCAGGCGTCCGGCCCGAGGTTGTGGCTGGCCATGACCAGGCGGGCGGCGTCCAGGTCGGAGCCGAGCCAGGCCACGCCAGCATCACGAAACGCCGGCGCCTCCGAGCCCACCGAGCAGGTCACGTCGTGGACGAACTCCACCCCGGCCGCCGCAATCCGCTGCGCCCTCACACGCGCCACGCGCGCCGGGGTGGCCTGCTGGACGGCGTCGGCGTCGGTGAGCCAATCCCCTGGGAACTTCCCTACCGCCGCGCGCTGGGAGGAGATGAGCACGCTGACAGCGCGGGCGTACTCGCCGAAGCGGGCGTCGAGCACCGCGCGGTCCGCGAACACCGACTGCTTGGTCAGCGCCACCTCCGGCGCAACGTCTGCGATCTCCCCGGCGTGCGCCGCCAAAAAGCGGGCTTCTGCAACGCTAAATCCCACCGCGGCGTCCAATCCTGTCCATCGGCGTGAACGAGAAGAAGTCGTGGTAGCGCAGGTCGTCCACCGGGTCGCCCACCATCGGCGACAAGTCCGCGCGCCACGCGGCGGCCAGCGCCTCTTCCACGTCGGCAAAGCGCGCCACCTCGTTCAGCTGCGCCCACGTCGAGGGCGCCAGGCGCACCAATCCGTGGCGCCAACCCTCCAAGATCAGCTGGGGCGGAAACCAGTTGGCGTCGTCCGCCTCCTCGGTGTTGGAATCCGGCTCCTGACCCTCCGGGTTGGCGGCGACGAAGGTGAAGGTGTCGAACCAGTTGCCGCTTTCAGACTTGCCTACCCACCTCGCGAGCGGTTTGACCAGGTCGGCGCAGACGTTGAGGTTGGACTCGCGGAGCACGTCGGTAAGCGAAAGCTCGTGCGACTCCAGCTTCAGGCGGTGTTCGTGGAAGGGGCGCGCGTCGCCCAGCAACACGCCGTCGTCGTCCACGGCGAGCAGCGTGCCGGTCTCCTCGAACAGCTCGCGCACCGCCGCGAACAGCAGCGCGTGCGCCTTGTACTTGGTCACGCCCAGCTGGCGGGCCAGGGAAATGGCGGAGCGGCCGAGCCACAGCTCGCCGTCGTCCCACGCGCGCGGCGGGAAATCGCGCGAATCCACCCCGCCGCCGGGAAAGACCGTGATGCCCGGGTAATTCGGCATGGATAACACGCGCTCCTGCATCCACACTTCGAGCCCGTCCGCACCGTCGCGAAGCAGCATCACCGTCGCGGACAGGCGGGCACCTTGAAACCCGCTGCGCTCGTGGACGTCGATGGTGTCGCCGACGTCGTGCGTCAGCACGCCCTGGGTGCGATTCCTTCTCGTGGGCATGGCCGAAAACCCCCAGGCTTACGCCCGGTGCGCACCCCCGCGCTTGGCGCGAGCCCGGCGCGCAGTAAAGCGGCCCTCGTCCACCGTGACCTCGATGGGCTGGTGGTATGCGCGCGAGACGTTTTCGGAGGTCAGCACGTCGTCGATAAGCCCCTGGGCGACCACCTCTCCCTCGTCCAGCAGCATGGCGTGGGTGAAGCCCGCCGGGATCTCCTCTAAGTGGTGGGTGATCATGACAATCGCCGGTGCGTCCGGGTCCATGGCCAGATCGCCCAGGTAGGCCAGCAGGTCCTCGCGCCCGCCCAGGTCCATGCCTGCGGCCGGCTCGTCCAGGATCAGAAGCTCCGGATTGGTCATCACCGCGCGCGCGACCAACACGCGCTTCTTCTCGCCGTCGGACAGCGTGCCCCAAGTGCGGTCAATCAGGTGGATCGCGCCGACCTGCTCGAGCACTTCGAGGGCTTGGTCGTAGTCCATCTGGTCGTAGTCCTCGCGCCAGCGCCCCAGAATGGCGTAGCCGGCGGAGACGACCAAGTCGCCCACCTTCTCGTTGTCCGGCACGCGCTGCGCCACCGCGGACGAGGTCACGCCGATCGCCGCGCGCAGGTCGCGCATGTCGGTGGCGCCGACGCGCTCACCCAGGATGAACACGTTGCCTTTGGACGGGAACTCCTGCGCCGATGCCATGCGGATCAGCGTGGTCTTGCCTGCGCCGTTGGGCCCGACGACAACCCACCGCTCATCCAGCTCCACCTGCCACGTCACGGGACCGACGAGGGTGTTGCCGCCGCGGATGAACTCCACGTCGCGCATGTCCACCAGCAGGTCCGGATCTGTCACCAATTCCTCACTCGCATTCACGCATCCATCTTTACCTATTTCGGCCCGCGTGTGTGGGAGGCCCGCGCTACCCTGGCTGATGGAATGCAGGCAGGTTGAGAGGGTCTGAAAAATGGTTGCTCGCTTTGGCATCGACGATGTGCGCCCCCAAGTTTCCGGGCGCACGCTGCCCGCGAAGGCGGTGGTCGGCGAGGTGGTGCCTATTTCGGCGCTGGTGTGGCGCGAGGGCCACGACGCCATCGCGGCGACACTGGTGCTTGTTTCTCCGTCCGGCGAGCAGTTCTCGGTGCCGATGCACCAGGAGGTCTACCGCCCGGATTACGTCCACGGCATCTTCATCCCCCGCGAGAAGGGGCTGTGGCGCTACCGCGTGGACGCGTGGAGCGACGTGATGGCCACGTGGCGCAACGCGGTGGAAAAGAAGCTCGCCGCGGGCCAGACCGAAGCCGAGCTGGCCAACGACATCGCCCACGGCGCGGACCTCTTCGCCGCGGCCATCGCCCAGACCCCCTCCCCGCAAGCGTTAGAAAGCGCTCGCACATTGCTTCTCGACGACACGCTGCCGCTCGCCGACCGCATCGCGCCGTGCGTCTCCAAGCAGGTGCGCGACGTGCTGGCCGAGTACCCGCTGCGCGAGCTTGTCACACGCGGGCCCGTGGCCGACATCCTGGTGGAGCGCCGCGAGGCGCTGGTGAATTCCTGGTACGAGCTGTTCCCCCGCTCCACCGGCGGCGTGGACGCGATGGGCAACCCCGTCCACGGCACGTGGGAAACCACCGCGGCGCAGCTGCAACGCGTGGCCGACATGGGCTTCGACACCGTGTACTTCCCGCCGATCCACCCCATCGGCGAGGTCAACCGCAAGGGCCGCAACAACACGCTGACCCCCGAAGACGGCGACGTCGGCTCGCCGTGGGCGATCGGCTCCAAGCACGGCGGCCACGACGCCTTCGACCCGAACTTAGGCGGCGAGGACGAGTTCTTGGACATGATGGACCACGCCAACGAGCTGGGCCTGGAAATCGCCCTCGACTTCGCGCTGCAGGCAGCCCCCGACCACCCGTGGGCGAAAGAGCACCCGGAGTTTTTCACCGTCCTGGCCGACGGCACGATTGCTTACGCCGAAAACCCGCCCAAGAAGTACCAGGACATCTACCCGCTCAACTTCGACAACGCCCCGGAGAAGCTCTACGCGGAGATCTACCGCGTGCTCATGTACTGGGTGGACCTGGGCGTCACCACCTTCCGCGTGGACAACCCGCACACCAAGCCGGTGGATTTCTGGCACTGGTTGATTGCGAAGGTGCACGAGACCGACCCGGACGTGATCTTCCTGGCGGAGGCGTTTACCCGTCCTCCGCGCATGTACGGGCTGTCCAAAGCAGGGTTCTCGCAGTCCTACACCCACTTCACGTGGAAGACCACGAAGGCGGAGCTGACCGATTTCGCGCAGCTGCTCGTCGACGTCGCGGACGTCTCCCGCCCCAACCTCTTCGTCAACACCCCCGACATCCTGCACGCCACGCTGCAGCAGGGCGGCCCGGCGGCATTTGCGCTGCGCGCCACCCTGGCCGCCACGATGAGCCCGCTGTGGGGTGTCTACTCCGGCTACGAGCTCTACGAGGACCGCCCCGTTAGCGAGGGCAGCGAGGAGTACCACGACAGCGAGAAGTACCAGCTGCGCCACCGCGACTTCGCCGCCGCGCTGGAAAAGGGCGCCTCGCTCGAGCCGTACCTCACGCTGCTCAACACCATCCGCCGCGACAACCCGGCGCTGCAGCAGCTGCGCCAGATCCGCTTCCACGACATCGCCAACGACCAAATCATCGCCTACTCCAAGGTCGACGCCGAGACCGGCAACGCGGTGCTCGTGGTGGTCAACCTGGATCCCTCCTCCACACAGGAGGGCATGCTGCGTGTCGACGCCTCCGCGGTCGGCCTCAACGACGGCGAAACCTTCGAGGTGCACGACCAGATCACCGGCGAGCGCTACACCTGGACCACCGCCGAGACCGGCAACTTCATCCGCCTCGCCCCCGAGAAGAATGTCGCGCATATTTTCCGGTTGCCGGAGGTGCCTTCGGTTCGTCGAGAAGCACTTGCGTACCGTCAGATCTCAGACCACGACTACCGTCCCTAAGGAAGCCAATGAACACCGACCTGCTCATCCCCGAAGGCGACCGCCAGCGCCTGACCGAGTGCAAGCACCACGCGCCCCACGATTTCTACGGCTGGCACCGCGTGGGCGCAGGATCCGTCGTGCGCACCCGCTTCCTCGGCGCCGAGCGCGTGGAGCTGCTCATCCACAACGGCGCCCGCGCCATGGAGCCCATCGGCGACGACATCTGGGCAATTTTGCTTGACGACGAGCACGCGCCCGACTACCGCTTCCGCGTCACCTACCCCGGCGCCGAACCGCGCATTGTGGCGGACGCGTACCACTTCCTGCCCACCTTGGGCTCGCTGGATCTGCACCTGATCAACGAGGGCCGCCACGAGCGCCTCTGGGAGGTCCTCGGCGCGAACGTGCGCTCCTACGAGACCTCCCTGGGCGAGGTACGCGGCACCTCGTTTGCCGTGTGGGCGCCGAACGCTCAGGGCGTGGCCGTCATCGGCGACTTCTGCGAGTGGAACCCGAACCAGTACCCAATGCGTTCCCTCGGCTCCTCCGGTGTGTGGGAGATCTTCATCCCGGGCATCGGCGACGGCGCGACCTACAAGTACGCCATCCAGACCGCCGACGGCACCCGCGTGGACAAGGCCGACCCCCTGGCCAAGCGCACGCTCACCCCGCCGGAGACCGTCTCCGTGGTGGCCGCGCCGAGCGAGTTCGAGTGGACCGACGAAGAGTGGATGAATGCGCGCGCCGGCATCGACGCCACCAACTCCGCCATGAGCGTCTACGAGTGCCACATCGGTTCCTGGAAGCAGGGCTCCAACTACGCCCAGCTAACCGAGGAGCTCGTGCCCTACCTGGTGGAAAACGGCTTCACCCACGTGGAGTTTCTGCCCGTGGCGGAGCACCCCTTCGGCGGCTCCTGGGGCTACCAGGTCACCGGCTACTACGCCCCGACCGCGCGCTGGGGCTGCCCGGACGAGTTCCGCAAACTCGTGGACACCCTGCACGCCAACGGCATCGGCGTGCTGGTGGACTGGGTGCCCGCCCACTTCCCCAAAGACGACTTTGCGCTTGCGCGTTTCGACGGCTCCGCGCTCTACGAGCACCCCGACTGGCGCCGCGGCGAGCAGAAGGACTGGGGCACCTACGTCTTCGACTTCGGCCGCCGCGAGGTGCGCAACTTCCTGGTGGCCAACGCCCTGTACTGGTGCGAGGAGTTCCACCTGGACGGCCTGCGCGTGGACGCCGTGGCCTCCATGCTCTACCTGGACTACTCCCGCGAGCCCGGCGAGTGGCTGCCCAACCAGTACGGCGGCCGCGAGCACTGGGAGGCCGTGCAGTTCCTCCAGGAGATGAACGCCACCGTGCACCGCGAGCACCCCGGCGTGCTCACCATCGCCGAGGAATCCACCGCCTGGCCGGGCGTGACCGCGCAGACCGACGCGGACGGGTTGGGCTTTTCCCTGAAGTGGAACATGGGCTGGATGAACGACACCCTGGAGTACTTCTCCCTGGATCCCATCCACCGCTCCTACCACCACAACGAGATCACCTTCTCGCTGGTCTACGCGTTCTCCGAGCGCTACGTGCTGCCCTTTAGCCACGACGAAGTGGTCCACGGGAAGGGCTCGCTGTGGACTCGCATGCCCGGCGACGACTGGAACAAGGCCGCGGGCCTTCGCGCCCTGTACGGCTACATGTTCTCGCACCCCGGCAAGCAGCTGTTGTTCATGGGCTGCGAGTGGGGCCAGACCACCGAGTGGGACGAGGCCCACTCCGTCAACTGGGACAACATTGCCGATAGCTGGGGCCACGGCTACCACCGCGGCATCCAGCGCCTCGTGCGCGACTTAAACCGCGTCTACCGCGACACCCCGGCGCTGTACTCGCAGGACAACACCCCGATGGGCTTCCAGTGGGTCAAGGGCGACGACGCCGCGAACAACATCCTCGCCTACATCCGCTGGGGCGTGGACGCCACCCCGGTGCTCGCCGTGGTGAACCTCTCCGGTGCCTCCCAGCCCAACTACCGCCTCGGGCTTCCCGAGGCCGGCGAGTGGGAGCTTTTGGTCAACACCGACGACGCCGTCTACGGCGGCGCCGGCAACGACCTGCCGCAGGTGCTTCACACCGAGCCGACCGAGTGGGACCGCTTCGAGCAGTCCGCCGAGCTGCACGTGCCGGCGATGAGCGCGCAGTACTACATCCTGCGCCGCTAGAACAGGGCGCTGGCGAGCCGGGTGCGCGCCGCGATCACGCGCGGATCACCCGGCTCCAAAAGCGTCAGCAGCTCCAGCAGCCGCTCCTTGGCGCGCGGCTCGGCCTTGACGTGCTCC
Organism: Corynebacterium haematomassiliense; assembly: GCF_013978595.1. Taxonomy (GTDB): domain Bacteria; phylum Actinomycetota; class Actinomycetes; order Mycobacteriales; family Mycobacteriaceae; genus Corynebacterium; species Corynebacterium lehmanniae. The sequence continues at coordinate 310,723 of NZ_JACDTZ010000001.1, read as the reverse complement.
AGCAGGCGGTCGAAGGCCGCCTCAGGCTGGCCTGCGACAAACTCCTTGTCCGCCAACCACAGCAGCTTCTCGACGCCAACCTCCGGCTCCCCCTGCCCCTGCACCCTCTTGAGCACAGCCACGGTTGCCTTGGCCTGCTTGACGTCCGCGTTGGTTGGGTCGTCCGCGAGGATCTCGTCGTAGACCGCCGTGGCGGCGTCGAAGTCGCCCGCGTTGAGCGCCTCCGTCGCGCGGTCTAAGCGGGGGTCCTCGGTGTCCTCGGCGGGCGTGGTGTCGTCGGCAAGCCCCTGCAACTGCGGGCCCACCTGGCTGACCAAAGCACCCACCCACTGCTCGAGCTCGTCCGTCGGCTGGTTGCCCTCGAAGTTGGCCACCGGGCGCCCACCCGCAAGCGCGACCACCGTAGGCAGCACGCGCACGCCCATCGCCTGGGCGACCTGCGGGGTGGCGTCCGCATCCAGGTAGCCGACCAGGAAGGCGCGCTGGCCCGCCGCCAACTTCTCAAACTGGGCCTTCAAGCTCTCCGAATCCGGGCTGCGCGGCGTGCCGATGAGCAGCACCACGGGAATCTGCATGGAGCGCTCGAAGATGTCCTTTTCAACGTTGGCCTCGGTGACCGTGATAAACGGCTCGAAGCCGCCCTGCGCCTCGTCGTTGCGGTCCGCGAGCGCTCCCAGGTCGATCGCGCCGCCGGTGAACTGCGGGTTGGTCATATTACGCCTCCAGGTGCTTGTTCAGGGATTCGACTTTCTGCTGCATCATGTTCTCGTAGCCGGGGCGGATATCCGCCTTGACCACCAGCGACACGCGCGGGGAGACCTCCTCCACCGCCTGCGTCGCCCGCTTGATCACGTCCATGACCTCGTCCCACTCCCCCTCGATGGTGGTGAACATCGCCGTGGTCTCGTGCGGCAGGCCTGACTCGCGGACCACCTTCACCGCCCGGGCGACAACGTCGGACATCTCCGCGTTGGAGTTTTCGGTCATGGTCGGTGCCACAGAAAACGCTGCAATCATGCGGCCAATACTAGCGTCGCTGCCAGCAGTGCTTGTGCCAGTGCCTCCGGTCGTCCGCGCCCCGGCCGGTATCGCGCGGCCACGCCACCACGTGCGCCACCCCGGGTGGGATGTTCTGGTTGCAGCCCGGGCAGATGTAGTACTTCGTCGCAGCCGCCGAGCCGATCTGGCGGACCTTGAAGATCTCCCCGTTGGTCCAGCTCGGCCCCTCCATCTCTTGGGTGCCGAGGAACGTGGAGCCGTCCTTGGGCAGCACGTACCGCGGCACCTGGTGCTGGCGACGGTTCCTGCGCGGCATCAGAACAGGCGCAGCTCCGCGGACTCGATGCCGCGCAGCTCGTCGTAGTCCAGGGTCACGCACTCGAAGCCGCGGTCGCCCGCGAGCGTGCGCGCCTGCGGCTTGATCTCCTGCGCCGCGAACACGCCGCGCACCGGGCGCAGCAGCTCGTCGCGGTTGAGCAGCTCCACGTAGCGGCTGAGCTGCTCGACGCCGTCGATGCCGCCGCGGCGCTTCACCTCCACCGCCAGCGTGCCTCCTTGCGGGTCGCGCGCCAGGATGTCCACCGGGCCGATCGCGGTTGGGTACTCGCGGCGCACCAGAGTCACGCCGTCGCCGAGCGTGGTGATGTGCTCCGCCAGAAGCTCCTGCAGGTGGGACTCCACGCCGTCCTTGACCAGCCCCGGGTCTTGGCCGAGTTCCTTCGTCTCGTCCAGCAGTACCTCGGAGACGGTGATGCGAAGCTGCTCGCCCTTCGGGTTCTCCACGATCCACAGCTCTTCACCGGTGTCCTCGCCGTCCACGTCCACCACGTGCTCCACCCGGGTGGTGCACGGTGGCGTCATCCAATTCAACGGCTTGTAGGCGCGGTCGTCCGCGTGAATGGACACAGACCCGTCCGCCTTGACCAGAATCAGGCGCATCGCCTCCGGCAGGTGCGCATCCAGGCGGCCGACGTAATCCACGGAGCAACGGGCTATGACTAGACGCATGCCTGTCAGGGTACAGCCGCCCTTAACGCTGGTTTGCATCGCGCTGCGCGCGCTGGACCAGCGAACGTACGTCGATACGCTCCTGGCGCACATCCGGTGCCGCCTCCACCCACGACACCAGCCCCATCTCCGTGTGGCGGTCCGCCGCGAACTCGAAATCGCCCTGCGGGCCAGTAAAGCGGAGGACGTGACCGATCTCCGGCATGAACTCGCGTTCGCCCTCGGTCACGTCCCTGAACCCCTCGAACTCCACCCCGCGGCGATCCAGCTCCACGTCGTGGTGGAACGTCAGGGAGCGCAGCTTAAAAAACAGCAGCCGCTCGCCGTCGTAGCGCAGCACGCCATGCCGCCAGCCGTGGATCCCCTCAGCCGGCAGCTCGCGCATCATCGCCCGCGCGCCGGAGTTGCGCACCATTGCAAAGCGCCACCCCGCGGCCGCTGCGAGGACTACCAGGACTAGCGCTGCAACACCTGCGACGACCATCATCCCGGCCCAACCTCCTCGACCACGCTGGATAGACATTTGCCAGTGATCATATCGCACAAATGCGAAACACCCCCTCCCGGTTTCCCGGGAAGGGGTGCGTTCGTGGCGGTCGGCGTCTATGCCTTCCTTGCCAGAGACTTCTACTGGCTCTGACGGCGAACCGCGGCGAGCTCCGCCTCGGAACGTGCCTTGACAACGCGGTCCTCGTCGTGCAGGTGGGACTCCGCGTCAGCGGTGTCAACCTCGTCGGCGAAGATCGCGTAGTCGGCCAAGATGGTCACCTTGTCGCCCACAACGGACAGGAACCCACCCTGGACGGCGGCGACAATGCGCTCGCCGTCCACCGGGCGGATGGTCACCACACCGTTGTCCTTGAGCTGGCCAAGGAGCGGCTCGTGGCCAGGAAGGATGCCGATCTCACCCTCCGTGGTCTGGGCGGTGACGATGCTTGCCTGGCCTTTCCAGAGCATGCGGTCGACCGCGACCAGTTGAGCGGTAAGTTCAGCCATCTTCTACCCTCCTACGCCTGCAGCTTCTTGTACGCAGCCTCGACGTCGTCCAGACCGCCAAGGCCGTTGAAGGCCTGCTCCGGGTAGTGGTCGAACTCGCCCTCGCAGAGACGGTCGAACGCGTCGATCGTCTCCTCGAGCGGCACGTAGGAGCCCTCGTCGCCGGTGAACTTCTTTGCGACGAAGAAGTTCTGGCCCAGGAAGCGCTGGATCTTACGCGCGCGCTGCACGGTGATCTTGTCTTCCTCGGACAGCTCGTCCATACCGAGGATGGCGATGATGTCCTGCAGCTCCTTGTTCTTCTGCAGGATACCGATCACCTTCTGCGCGACCGCGTAGTGACGCTCGCCGACGATGCCCGGCTCGAGGATACGAGACGTGGAGGTCAGCGGGTCCACGGCCGGGTAGATGCCCTTCGACGCGATCGAACGGGAAAGCTCGGTGGTCGCGTCGAGGTGGGCGAAGGTGGTGGCCGGAGCCGGGTCGGTGTAGTCGTCCGCCGGCACGTAGACGGCCTGCAGCGACGTAATCGAACGGCCCTTGGTCGAGGTAATGCGCTCCTGGAGCACACCCATCTCGTCGGCCAGGGTCGGCTGGTAGCCCACGGCGGAAGGCATGCGGCCCAGCAGGGTCGACACCTCGGAGCCCGCCTGGGTGAAGCGGAAGATGTTGTCGATGAACAGCAGCACGTCCTGGTTCTGCACATCGCGGAAGTACTCCGCCATGGTCAGGCCGGACAGGGCCACGCGCATACGGACCCCCGGCGGCTCATCCATCTGGCCGAAGACAAGCGCGGTATCCGGCAGCACGCCCATGTCCTCCATCTCGAGGAACAGGTCGGTGCCCTCACGGGTGCGCTCGCCGACGCCGGCGAAGACCGAGGTACCGGAGAACTCGCGTGCAATACGCGTAATCATCTCCTGGATCAGCACGGTCTTGCCCACACCAGCGCCACCGAACAGGCCGATCTTGCCGCCCTTGACGTACGGGGTGAGCAGGTCGATGACCTTAATACCGGTCTCCAGGATCTCGGTCTTACCCTCGAGGTCCTTGAACGCCGGCGGCTCGCGGTGGATGCCCCAGCGCTCGCCGTTCTCGCCCACCGACGGGTCGTCCAGGCACTGGCCGAGCGCGTTGAACACGTGGCCCTTCACCTGGTCACCCACCGGCACGGAGATCGGGTTGCCGGAGTCTGCCACCTTAGCGCCACGGACGAGGCCATCGGTCGGCGCCATAGCGATGGTGCGCACGAGGTTGTCGCCCAGGAACTGGGCGACCTCGAGCACGATGGTCTTGGACATCTCGCCGAGGTCGATGTCGACCTCGAGCGCGTTGTACAGAGCGGGCAGCTCGCCACGCGGGAACTCCACGTCGACGACTGCGCCGATGACGCGCACGACACGGCCGTTCTCAGAACCGCGCGGGTTCTGAGTGTTCTCGACCTGAGCCGGTGCGGTGTCGGTCTCAGAAGCCGCACCCGCCAGCTCGTCGTTGCGCTCATCAAAAGAGTGAGCAGTAGTCATGATTTAGTCACTTTCTCCACTACCGGACAGCGCGCCAGCGCCGCCGATAATCTCGGTGATTTCCTGGGTGATCTTTGCCTGACGGGCTTGGTTAGCTTCACGGGACAGGTCGTTAGCCAGCTCCGTAGCATTATCCGTCGCGTTCTTCATAGCCGTGCGGCGCGATGCCGACTCCGCTGCAGCGGACTCCAGGAAGATCGAGTAGAGCAACCTGGAGACGTACACCGGAAGCAGTTCTTCCATCAGCGTGTCAGCGTCGGGCTCGAAGCTCATGTCCGGGCCCACCTCGCCGGAGGTGGTCAGCATGTCCTGCTGCTCGTACTTGAACTCCTCCAGCACCGGCTCAATCGGCAGGAGCTGGGTGACCCGGGCCTCCTGCGACAGCATGGAGACGAACTCGGTGTAGACGACGTGCACGACGTCGAAGCCGCGCACGGATGCACCTTCGGCACCGTCGACACGCAGCGGCACCGAGCCTTCGGAGCCTGCCATGTAGCCGTCGATGATCTGGTGGCGCACGCCGTGGGTGTCATCCCACGACGGCTGCTGCGAGAACCCGGTCCAAGAACCTTCAACGTCCATGTCGCGGAACCTGAAGTGCGTGACACCCTTGTTGCCGGTGACGTAGCGCACTACCTCGTACCCGGCATCGGTGAGCATGCGCTCCAGCTGCGCGGCCTTCTTCAGGACGTTGTGGTTGTAACCGCCGGCCATACCGCGGTCAGAAGTGACCACGAGGATTGCCGCGACCCGGCCGTTCTCACGCTCGTGGAGCATGGGGTGGGCCAGGGAGCTCGCGGACGCGAGGCGTTCCATGACGTCTTTCAGCTCGTCGGCGTACGGCTTAGCCGCCTCGACGCGCTGCTGGGCCTTGGTGATCTGCGCGGTGGCGATCAGCTCCTGGGCCTTCGTAATCTTCTTCGTTGAGTTGACGGACCTGATGCGGTCGCGCAATTCGCGAAGCGTTGCCATGGTGTTTCCTCCCTTCCTTTATGTAGTAGTCCTAGTCGCGTTGCACGCGCACTAGGAGCGGCTGACGTTGAGCTGGTTCTTGGCCACGTGCTTGGAGTCGAGCGGCTCCGCCTCGGCCTCGCGGACGATGCGCTCGCCGGAGGAAGCCTGGAAGTTACGCGCCAGGTCCTCGTTGATGCGCAGGATCGCGGCCTGAGAGTCGTCGTCAAGCTGCTTGCCGCCCGCAATCTGGTCGTAGACCTGCGGTGCGTTGGCGCGGATGGCCTCGTGCAGCTCTGCCTCGTAGCGGCGGACATCCTCGACGGGAACGACGTCGAAAACGCCCTGGTTCGCGGACCAGATCGAGATGATCTGGTACTCGACTGCCTGCGGAGAGTTCTCGGACTGCTTCAGCAGCTCCACCAGACGCTGGCCGCGCTCGAGCTGCTTCTTGGAAGCGGCGTCGAGGTCGGACGCGAAGGCCGCGAAGGCCTCCAGGTCGCGGTATGCGGCGAGGTCAAGACGGAGGTTACCGGCAACCTTCTTCATGCCCTTGGTCTGCGCGGCGCCACCGACACGGGACACGGAGATGCCCACGTCGATAGCCGGGCGCACGCCCTGGTTGAAGAGGTCAGACTGCAGGAAGACCTGGCCGTCGGTAATCGAGATGACGTTGGTCGGAATGAAGGCGCCCACGTCGTTCGCCTTCGTCTCGATGATCGGCAGCGCGGTCAGGGAGCCGGCACCGAGCTCGTCGTTGAGCTTGGCGGCACGCTCCAGCAGGCGGGAGTGCAGGTAGAACACATCGCCCGGGTATGCCTCGCGGCCCGGCGGGCGGCGCAGCAGCAGGGAGATGGCACGGTATGCCTCGGCCTGCTTGGTCAGGTCATCGTAGATCACCAGGACGTGCTTGCCCTGGTACATCCAGTGCTGGCCCAGGGCGGCGCCGGAGAACGGTGCCAGCCACTTGAAGCCTGCGGAGTCGGATGCCGGAGCCGCCACGATGGTGGTGTACTCCAGTGCGCCGTTGTCCTCCAGAGTCTGGCGCACACCGGCGATGGTGGAGCCCTTCTGGCCGACGGCGACGTAGATGCAGCGCACCTGCTTCGACGGGTCACCGGTCTCCCAGAATTCCTTCTGGTTGAGGATGGTGTCGATGCAGACTGCGGTCTTGCCGGTCTTGCGGTCGCCAATGATGAGCTGACGCTGGCCGCGGCCGATCGGCGTCATGGCGTCGATCGCCTTGAGGCCGGTCTGCAGCGGCTCCTCGACCGGCTGGCGGTCGAGCACGCTTGCGGCCTGGAGCTCCAAGGCACGCTCTTCGTTGGACTCGATGGGGCCCAGGCCGTCGATCGGCTGGCCCAGGGGGTTGATCACGCGGCCGAGGAAGTTCTCGCCGACCGGGATCGAGAGAACCTCGCCCGTCCGCTTGACTTCGTCGCCCTCGGAAAGGGTCTCAAAATTACCCAGCACCACGACACCGATGGAATCGGTCTCGAGGTTCTGTGCGACGCCGATGACGCCGTTCGGGAACTCGAGCAGCTCGTTCGTCATGCAACCTGGCAGCCCGGAAACCTGGGCAATACCATCTGCAGCCGAAGTCACCACGCCGACCTCCTCACGGGAGGCCTCCGCGGAGTAGCTCGAGGTGTAGTTCGCTATCGCGCTACGGATCTCATCGGAGGAGATCGTCAGCTCCGCCATGTTCTTCCTGCTCTCGGTAGTTTCTTCCAGCATGTTGTTTTCTATTTGGTCGCTTGGGCCGCCATGTCGGTGCGCAGGCGGTTAATCTTCCCGCGCGTCGAACCGTCGATGACCTCATCGCCCACACGGACAACCATTCCGCCGAGGAGGCTGGGGTCAACCTCAGAGTGGATGGCCATCTCGCGACCGTAAATCTGCTCCAGCTTGCGGGCCAGTGCATCGCGCTGGGTGTCGCTGAGTGCCTCAGCGGCCTTCACGCGTGCGACAGCCTTGCCACGCAGCTCCGCGACGCCCGCGGCCAGCTCGGCCAAGTCGTCGACGGGGTTGTGGTTGGGGCGGCCGATAACCTGCAATGCCAGTGCCTCGGTGAACATCGTCACCTTGCCGTAAATCACGCTAGCCAACAGTCCGCGCTTCTGCGCCGGGGTCGCGGTGCGGTCGGAGAGCAGCTGGGTCAGCTCCTTCTCCCCTTCGAGCAGCGTGGAGAGCTGGTACAGCTCGTTTTCCACCTGCTCCAGCTGGCCCTGCTCCTTGGCACCCAGCTCCAGCGCGTGACGGCCGAGGTTGACCAGACCGGCGCGGAACTCGCGCGGGGTCGACCACTCCTGCTGCGCCGCAGCGATGAGGATGTTCAGGGTGGGCTCCGCAACCTTGTTGCCGAAGACGTCGCGGATGATGCCCTCGCGCTGCGAGGACTCCAGCGACGTGTCGGCCACGGCAATACGCAGCGCGCGCTCGGTGTCGAGCTGGTCCACGGTGAGGAACAGCTCGGTACCGATCTGCGCAGCCACGGCGACGGAATTGTCGGCGTTCCGGATCAGCTCCTCGAGCTTGCCCGTAACGTGCGACTGTGCTTCGCGACTAGCTGCCTTCATCTCGCCTACTTCCTCGTCGACACGCGGTCGAGCTCGCTCAGGAACTCGTCGATCGTGTTCGAGCGGCGGGTCGAATCCGACAGCTCGGTGCCCAGCAGACGCTCAGCCAGCGAGATGGAGTTCTGGCCCATCTCGTTGCGCAGCTCAGCGACAACCTGCTCGCGGGAGGCCAGCAGCTGCTTCTCACCGGACTCGATGATGCGGCGGGCCTCTTCCTCGGCGCGGGCACGAGACTCAGCCTCGATTTCCTTGCCGCGGGTGCGGGCGGCTTCACGGATCTCAGCGGCCTCGTGGCGCGCCTCCGCAAGCTCGGCGTTGTTCTTCTCCAGGGCAGCCTTGGCTTCTTTTTGGGCGACCTCAGCACGCTCGATGCCACCCTTGATTCGGTCTTCGCGCTCCGCCAGCACTTCCTGGAACTTCGGAATGACGTACTTCGCAAAAAGTAGGCCGACGATGATGAAAACGACAAGAGACCAAACCACGTCGTACGCTGCCGGCAGAAGAATGGAAGGTTCCTTCTCCAGCGGCAGCTTCTCGCTGGCCTCTGCGGCAGCGAGGAATGCAGTGACGTCAGTCATTGGTTGCTCCTGATCTAAAAAATGTACGGGTTACTCGTTCGTGTTTTTTAGAACAGGAAGCCGGCGACGAGGCCGATCAGGGCAAGCGCCTCAACGAAGGCGATACCCAGGAACATGGTGGTGCGCAGCTGGCCAGCCATCTCCGGCTGGCGAGCCATGCCCTCGACGGTCTTGCCGACGAGCATACCGATGCCGATGCCCGGGCCGATGGTTGCAAGGCCGTAGCCGATGGTGCCGAGACCCTCGTAGCGGTTCACGGTCTCCGCTGCCTGAGCAAGAATGATGTCGTTCATGTGAAAGTCGTTCCCTTTCTAGGTGCTCTCCCGCGGGGTGCGGGTGAGCGAGTGACAGATGGTGGGGTTATTCAGTTGGCCGTGTGGTCGCGCTTTGTTAGTGCGCATCCGCGTGCAGCGACAGCTCGATGTACACCGCAGTCAGCAGAGCGAAGATGTACGCCTGCAGGAAGATGATGATCAACTCGTATGCGGTGAACAGCAGCGCTGCGATGAGGGTCAGGCCACTCACTGCCGTCCATGCGTTCAGCTGCCAGAAGAAGAAGTTCGTGGCGGAGTACAGCAGGACGAGAATGATGTGGCCAGCCAGGAAGTTCGCCATAAGACGAAGAGCCAGGGTGACCGGACGCAGAATAAACGTCGAGAAGAACTCGATCGGCACCACCAGGAGGTGGAGCAGCGGCGGAAGGCCGGGAATCACGGTCGAGTGCTTGAAGTATGCGATGCCGTAGCGCTTCACGCCGGCGTAAATCATCGCAATGTAGGCCGCAACCGCCATGACGATCGGCATGCCGATACGTGCGTTAGGCGAGATGTTCAGGCCTGGGATGATCGTTGCGACGTTCATGAACAGCGTGGTGAAGAAGATGGTGCACAGCAGCGGCAGGAACCGCTTGCCGTCCTTCTTCCCCAGCGTGTCCTCCGCGATATGCACGCGGACGAAATCGACACCGATCTCGGCGACATTCTGCAAGCCCTTGGGAACCAGCTTCGGGTTCCGGAAGGCAATAACAAAGAGGAGCACCAAAATCGCCGCCATGAACAGGCGGACGAGCATGATGCGATCGAGTGCGAACCACCCATTAGCGAAGTCTTCGCCAATGAGCTGGCCGTACGTCTGCCCCGGGAAAAATTCTGGACCAAGCGAAGGTGCGTGGAATTCACCCTTCATGGCCAAAGTTGTAACGCTCAGCGTTCTCTCCCGTTCTCGGGCCGCGCTCCGATGCGCTCGGCGCGCGGTGCGATGGACGTCTTCAACAAAGACTGCCTCCGCGGCGGACTCCGTCGCACATCTGCTTCCGCGGGGGCAGGGGATGTCGTTCTTGCGCCGGTTTCCCCTGCTTACGAGGGTTAATATCGACTCGGAACAAACCCAGCGGTAATCCTAACAGGCCGTCCGCGCAAAGTAGGTTTTACCTGTGTAGTTGTCCCCCCGACGCACCACCCCAACCCACGAAACCGGGCAACTACCCAGCTCGGACGCTTTTCCGCCCTGCTGTTAGGTCTGTCACAGCTTGCGCGTACCTCTAATCCAGGTAGGTGGTGCGGGTGGTGATCAAGCCCCAGGTTTCGGCACCCAGGGCGACAACTAGGGCCGCCATCGTGGTGATGCCGAACGCCTGGTGGTCGTAGAAGTCGAAGCCGCGGATCCACAGGAAAAACAGCACCAGCACACCCATCTTGAGCAGCCAGCCGCCGAGCACGATCGCCATCGTGGCGTTCGGGGTGGAGTTCGAGGTGGCCAGCACGGTTGCGGCGGTGAGCAGCACGAAGCTTCCGCCCACTGCGACGCCCATCAGCGCGGCCCAGATGCCGGGCAGGTCGCGGGCGGCGCCCCACCCCATCAGCGCGACCACAGTGAGCACCACGAGCGCCCAGCTGGCCACCTTCAGCGCGCGCACGAGAGGCTTGCGGTGGTCGGTCATGGCGTTAGCGTCGTTGACTTCAAGCGGTTTCACGCTGCGTCATCCTACCTGCTGGGCCGATCTTTCCCTTGGCCAAGGGCACCAGCGTGAGCAAAAACGCAACCAGCAGCGCCGCCACGCTTAACGACGCCGCGACTTTGAACGGCACCACGGAAAAGCTCACTGCACCGAAGGCGACGGCGGAGACCCACATGTAGAGCACCAGCACGGTGCGGCGGTGCGTGTGCCCGAGCCGAAGTAGGCGGTGGGGGATGTGCCCTGCGTCCGCGGCAAACGGGCTCTGCCCGCGCGCGGTGCGGCGGATCACGGCCCACACCAGGTCCAGCACTGGCAGCGCGATCGCGGCCAGCACAACGATGATCGGGCTGACCAGCGCCACTAGGTCGGCGGCGCCGTAGAGCGACATGTTGATCTTGCCGGATGCCGAAATCGACGCCGCGGCGAGCAGCAGCCCGATCAGCATCGCCCCGGAGTCGCCCATGAAGATGCGCGCGGGCTCGAAGTTGTGGGGCAAAAATCCCGCGCAGATCCCCACCAGGATCGCGCAGATGATCGCCGGCGGGTAGGCGGAGACTGCCCCGCCCTGGTCGTGGAGCACCGCCAGCGAATAGATCAGGATCGCAGAGCCCGCGATCATGCCCAGCCCGGCGGCGAGCCCGTCGATGCCGTCGACGAAGTTCACTGCGTTGATGAGCAGCACCGTAAACAGCGCGCTCAAGACCATGCCCTGGGCTTGATCCAGGATGAGCGTGGTGCCCTCCCCGAACGGCAGATAGAACACGGTGAAGATAATGCCCAGCGCGGTCATGATGATCGCGGCGGCGAACTGCCCGATTAGCTTGGTCAGCGCGCGCAGCTCGTACAGGTCGTCCACCACGCCGACGAGCACGATGGCGAGCCCGCCCACCAGTACCGCAGTCATTTCCGGGGTCACTGGGGCGAACCCGCGGGTCAGCGCCGGCAACTGCTGCGCGAGCCCGTAGGCAGCCAAGAATCCGGTGAACATGGCCAGCCCGCCTAGCGACGGGGTCGGCTGCGTGTGCACGTCGCGCTGGCGGATCTCCGCCACCCTGCCCGTGCGCACGAGCATGGACCGCACCGGCCCGGTGGCCAGGTACGTGACTGCGGCCGCCACGAGCAGGACAAGTCCCAGCTCACGCAGCGGAACACCGGAGGCGTTCATCGGCGGCTACTTCCTCCGCAAGCTCTCCGGGTCAAGCCCTAAGACCTGACCAATGCGTTCGGCGGAAATCGCCCCCTCGCGCAGGATCCGCGGCGCGGGGCCGGAAATGTCGATGATTGTGGACGGCTCCCCGATCTCCGCCGTGCCCCCGTCGAGGTAGATGGGCACCGCGTCGCCGAACTGCTGCCGCGCCTCGGTGGCGGTGGTCGCCGGCGGGTTGCCGGAGATGTTGGCGGAGGACACGGCCATCGGCCCGGTCTCCTGCAAAAGCTCGAGTGCCAGCGGCTGGTTCGGCATACGCAGCAGCACGGTGCCGCGCGTGTCGCCCAGATTCCACGGCAGGCTGGGCGCCTCGGGGACAACGATGGACAACCCGCCCGGCCAAAAGGCCTCAACCAGTGTCTTCGCGGTTTCGGTGAACTCGCGCACGAGCCCCTGGATGGTCACCCAGGAGCCCACCAGCACCGGCACCGGCATGTCGGGTCCGCGGCGTTTGGTGGCCAGAAGTGTTTCCACGGCGTTGTTGTTGAACGCGTCGCAGCCGATGCCGTACACGGTGTCCGTCGGCAGCACGACGCAGCGGCCGGCCCGGACGGCGTCGGCGGCCGCGCGCACGCCTTCGATGCGCTTCTGCGGGTCGAGGCAGTCGTACGTTTCCCTCAATGTTCGCTCCTTGGCCGTCGGGCAGTTACCGGGCTAGCTTACTCGCCGTGACAAACCGGGCCCGCCCAGTCATGTCCTCCAGCGGGCGCACGTCCGCGAAACCGCCGGCGCGCAGCTCGGCCTGCACAGCCTCGGAGGTGGTGTCGTCGTGCTCGATGCCCACCGCTCCCCCATCTTTGAGCATTTGCTTGACGACGGGCACGAGCCCGCGAATCGCCGCCATCCCGTCCGCGCCTGAAAACACTGCCTCGTGCGGGTCCGCGTAGACCTCCGCCTGCAGCTCGGGCGTCTCCGGCACATACGGCGGGTTGGACACCACCACGTCCGCGCCGATCCCGGCGAGCAGCTCCGGGTCGGTCATGTCCCCCGCCACCACCTTGACCTGGGGCGCTTGTTTTTCGACGTTGCGCTGCAGATAAGCGCGCGCGGTCTCCGAGCGTTCCACCGCGTAGACGATCGCATCCGGCCTGTCGCGGGCCACCGCTATGGCTAAGGCTCCGGTGCCGGATCCGAGGTCGACGACGGTGGGGGCCGGAGGGGCGTCGATAAGCTTTCGCACCGCCCACTCGGCGAGGACCTCGGTTTCGGGCCTGGGGATGAACACGCCGGGGCCGACGGCGAGATCGACGCCGTAAAACGGCGCGGTGCCGATGATGTGCTGCAGCGGCTCGCGCGCGGCGCGGCGGGCGACGAGTCCGGTGTAGCGTTCGGCGAAGTCCGCCGGAGCGTCGGCGAACATGAGCTGCATCGGCGCGACGCCGAGCACGTGCGCGGCAAGCAGGCGCGCGTCCACCTCAGGCGAGTCGACGCCCGCCTCACGCAGCGTGTTTGCGGCGCTCGCGATGAGTGAGCGAACGCTACTCTGCTTCAAGACGCTCCTGGCGCTCGTGGGTCTGCAGCGCCGTGATGAGGTCGTCCATGTTGCCGTCCAGCACCGAGTCCAAGTTGTTGGACTTGTAGTTGATGCGGTGGTCCGAGATGCGGTTCTCCGGCCAGTTGTAGGTGCGGATGCGCTCGGAGCGGTCCATGGTGCGCACCTGGGACGCGCGGCCCTCGGCCTCCTCGGCCTCCTGCTTCTCGCGCTCGAGCTGGTCCAGGCGAGCCTGCAGCACCTGCATGGCGCGGGCGCGGTTCTGGATCTGCGAGCGCTCGTTCTGGCAGGTCACCACAATGCCGGTAGGCAGGTGGGTGATGCGCACGGCCGAGTCAGTCGTGTTCACGCCCTGGCCGCCCTTGCCGGAGGAGCGGTACACGTCGACGCGCAGATCCTTCTCGTCGATGTTGACGCTTTCAATCTCGTCCGCTTCCGGGAAGACGTACACACCAGCCGCAGAGGTCTGGATGCGGCCCTGGGACTCGGTGACGGGAATGCGCTGCACGCGGTGCACGCCGCCCTCGAACTTCAGCTTGGACCAGGCGCCGTCGCGCGACGGGTTCTTGGACTTGACCGCGACGGTCATGTCCTTCACGCCGCCCAGATCGGACTCTGCGACGTCGAGGACCTCCCAGGTCAGGGCGTGCTTCTCGCAGTACTTCTGGTACATGCGCGCCAAGTCGCCGGCAAACAGCGCGGCTTCCTCGCCGCCGGCGCCGGCCTTGAGCTCCATGATGATGTCGTCGCCGTCGTGCTCGTCGCGCGGAGCGAGCAGGTCGGCCAGCTCCTCCTCCAGGCGGACAATCTCGCCCTCGAGGCGCTTAGCTTCTTCGGCGAACTCCTTGTCCTCGTTGGCCATCTCGGCCGCGGCCTCGTGGTCCTCCTGTGCCTGGGTCAGGTCGTTGTAGACGTTGATGATCGGCTGCAGCTCGGCGTAGCGCTTGGACAGCTTGCGGAATTGGTCCTGGTCACCCGCAACCTCCGGGTCGCCCATTTGGGCCTGGATGCCCTGGTATTCGGCAACGTAGTCGTCGACAAGCGAAACCTGCGTCTTGTCTGCCATTAGGAGTAGTCCTCCTCATCGTTTTCCGTCTGCGCCATCGGCGCGGAGTTGGCCACGCCGATGAGGAACTCGCCGTTGGTCTTCGTCTTCTTCAGCTGCTTGATCAGCATGTCAATGGACTGCTGCGGATCCAGCGCAGAAAGGATGCGGCGCAGCTTGTGCATCACGCGCGCCTCCTCCGGGCTCATCAACAGCTCGTCCTTGCGGGTGCCGGACGGGTTGACGTCCACAGCCGGGAACACGCGGCGCTCCGCGATCTTGCGGTCCAGCTTGAGCTCGGCGTTGCCGGTGCCCTTGAACTCCTCGAAGATCACGGTGTCGCCTGCCGAGCCGGTCTCCACCATCGCGGTGGCGATGATCGTCAGCGAGCCGCCCTCCTCGATGTTGCGGGCGGCGCCCAGGAAACGCTTCGGCGGGTACAGCGCGTTGGAGTCCACGCCGCCGGAGAGGATGCGGCCGGACGCCGGGGAGGAGTTGTTGTACGCGCGGCCCAGGCGGGTGATGGAATCCAGCAGGACCACCACGTCCTGGCCCATCTCCACCAGGCGCTTCGCGCGCTCGATTGCGAGCTCGGCCACGGCGGTGTGCTCTGACGGCGGGCGGTCGAACGTGGAGGCAATCACCTCGCCGTTGACGCTGCGCTGCATGTCCGTGACTTCCTCCGGACGCTCGTCCACCAGCACCACCATGAGATAGCACTCCGGGTTGTTGGTGGCGATCGCGTTGGCGATGTTCTGCAGAATCGTCGTCTTACCGGCCTTCGGCGGGGAGACGATCAACGCGCGCTGACCCTTACCAATCGGCATGACCAGGTCGATCACGCGGGTGGTGAGGATCTTCGGCTCAGTTTCCAGACGCAGACGGCGGTTCGGGTACAGCGGGGTGAGCTTGTGGAACTCCTTGCGCGCCTTCGCCGCCTCAGTGGTCTGTCCGTTGATGGCATCCACCCGCACAACCTGGTTGTAGCTGCGGCGGTTGCGGCCGTTGCCCTGCGAGTGGGACTGGCCGTTCGCGCGCACCTGGGCCGTCACCGCGTCGCCGGAGCGCAGGCCCGACTGGCGCACCAGCTTCTGCGGCACGTAGACGTCCGCGTTGGACTGGCGGTAGCCGGTGGTGCGGATGAACGCGGAGCCGTTGTCCTGCACGTCCGCGATACCCGCGACATCCTGCAGGTCCTCCGGGTTGAAGTTCTGGTTGTCGTTGTTGTTGCCGTTGTTTCCGTGGTTGCCACCGCCGTTGTTGTGGTCCCGGTTGCGGTTACGGTTGCGGCGCCCGCGGCGGCCGCGGCGTCCCCCGCCGTGGTGGTCGTCGTTGTTGTTGCCGCCGTGGTTGTTGTTGCCGTGGTTGTTGCGGCCGCCACGGTCGTTGTTGCCGCGCTCCTGATTGCCGTCCTGCTCGTCGCGGTTGTCCCGGTTGTCCCGGTTTTCGCCGCCCTGCTGCTCGTCGTGCTGCGAGCGCGCGCGGTTGCGGCGGGCGCGGCGTGCCGCGGAGCGCGACGCCCCGCGGGACTCGTCGTCGTCGCCAGGCTGCTGCTTCTCAGCTGGCTCGGCCGGCTTCTCCGCCTTCTCCGGCTTCTCCACCGGCGCAGCCTTTTCGGCGGCGGCCTTGCGCGGCACCTGCCCGGTGACGATGGCCTGGATGAGTTCCCCCTTGCGGAGCCCAGAGATCCCCTTGAGTCCCTTCTCGGCGGCGAGCTTGCGCAGCTCCGGAATCTTCATTGCGGCGAGGTCGGCCGCGGTGCCGGTTTCGGTCACGTGTGTCCTTTCGTCGCTAAGCCAGCTGCTTCATCGCGCAGATATTCGCGTTTGCATACACCGGTAGCGGTCGTGTGCGGTCTTACGGATCCCGCGGGCCCGGGGAAACGTTCCTCCCGGTTGCTCCGCCAGCACCCTCGACCGGAAAAGTTCCGGGACGGGTGCAATTCGCACGATCCACGCAAAAGTGTAGCGCATAGAAGGCCCTGCGCTAATCAGGCCCGCGCTAACATGGCCTGCATGCTTTCAACGATGCAGGAGGTGCCGTTCTCCGTCGCCAGGATTTTGGAGTTCGGCACCACCGCCCACGCCAACACGAAGTGCACGACGTGGCGCGCATCCGGCGCGGAGGAGACTACGTTCGCCGAGATTGGCGCGCGCGCCGCGGCTTTTGCGCACGCGCTGCACAGCGACCTGGGCATCGACGGCGACCAGCGTGTCTCCACGCTGCTGTACAACTGCGCGGAGCACATCGAGGTGATGTTCGCCGTCGCCGCGAAGGGCGCGGTGTTCAACCCGTTGAATGTGCAGCTCATGGTGGATCAGATCGCGTACGTGGTCAACCACTCCGAGTCCGAAGTCATCGTCGCGGACCCGCGCCTGGCGGAGAAGCTCGGCGCAATCTTGCGGGACTGCCCCACCGTGCGCGCGGTGGCGTTTACAGGCATCGCCCCGCTTGACGACGCCGCTTCGCACCTCCCCGACACAGTCCAGGTGCACAGCTACGAGCAGCTTCTCGACGGCCGGCCGACGTCCTACCCATGGCCCGAACTGCCGGAAAACACCGCCGCAGCGCTGGTGTACTCCACCGCCACCACCGGCGCGCCGAAGGGCGTGGCGTACTCGCACCGCTCCCTGTGGCTGGAGGCCACGGGCCTGCGCGCCACCGACTCGCTCGCCGTGACCCACGGCGAGACCTTTTTGTGCTGCATCCCCATCTACCACGTGCTCAGCTGGGGCGTGCCGCTCGCCGCGTTTTTGGCCGGCACTCCGCTGGTGCTGCCGGATTCGGACATGTCCGCGCCCACCCTGGCCAAGCTCATCGCCGGCACCCACCCGCGCGTGGCGCACGGCGTGCCCACCCTGTGGATCCAGCTGATGGTGCACTACCTGCACAACCCGCCCGAGCGCATGAGCCTGCAGGAGATCTTCGTTGGCGGCTCCCCCGCCCCGCCCGCACTGATCAAGGTTTGGGAGGAGCGCTACGGCGTGGACGTGGTGCACGTGTGGGGCATGACCGAGACCTCCACCGTCGGCACCGTGGCGCGGCCGCCGTCGGGCGCGTCGGGTGAGGCCCGCTGGGCCTACCGCGTCTCCCCGGGGCGCTTCGCCCCCACCCTGCAGTACCGCTTGGTCAACGACGGCCAAGTCATGGCGCCCACCGACCTCACCCAGGGCGAGATCCAGGTGCGCGGCAACATGGTCGCCGCCAGCTACTACCACTCGCCCACCCAGGAGCCCGGCGAGATCGCCTCGCGCTTCCGCGGCGAAGATGTCGACGACGAGCGCGAGCACTTCACCGCCGACGGCTGGCTGCGCACCGGCGACGTGGGCACCGTGACCAACGCCGGCTTCCTCACGCTCTACGACCGCGCCCGCGACGTCATCCGCTCCGGCGGCGAATGGATCTACTCCGCCCAGGTGGAAAACCTGATCATGGAATCCGAAGAAGTCATCGAGTGCGCCGTCATCGGCATCCCCGACGACAAGTGGGGCGAGCGCCCCCTCGCTGTGACCAAGCTGACCGCCGAGGTCGCCCCCACTGCGGAGACCGCCGCTCGCCTGCGCGCCGGGCTCGCCGACGTGCTGCCGAAGTGGATGGCGCCCGAGTACTGGACCTTTGTCGACTCCATCGACAAGACGTCCGTGGGCAAGTTCGACAAGAAGGACCTGCGCAAACACCTCGCCAAAGACGAGTTCGACATCATCGCCTTGCCCGGCCCCGGCAGCCGGCCGAAGGCGACGTCGTAAAGCGAAAAGTCACGGTACGATGGCGGGGCATGACAGCAAAGCCAAGCATTTTCTCCAGTCCATCCCGCTACGTGCAGGGCAAAGATGCCATCCACGAGCTGGGCAAGTACCTGAAGCAGCTCGGCGAGAACCCGCTGCTGCTTTCCGACGACACGGTGTGGGGCCTCGTCGAACAGTCCCTCACCGACGGGTTTGAAAAGGAAGGCCTCCCGGTCAACCGCGTCAAGTTCGAAGGTTTCGCAACCGCCGAGCGTGTCAACGACACGGTCAAGCTGATCAAGGACAATAACTACGACGTGGTGGTCGGCCTCGGCGGCGGCTCCGCCATCGACTCCGCGAAGGCCGCCGGCTTCGAGGCGGACATCCGCTGGGCTTCGGTGCCCACCGCGGCGTCTTCCGACGCTCCGACTTCCACGCTTTCGGTGATATACACCGAGGACGGCGCCTTCGACGAATACCGCTTCTTCCCCCGCAACCCCGACTTGGTGCTCATTGACACCCAGCTGGTCGCCGGCGCCCCGGAGCAGTTCCTCATCGCTGGCATCGGCGACGCCATGGCTACTTGGGTGGAGGCACGCGCGACCGCAAGGGGCAATGGCACCACCATGAACGGCGGCCACCCCACTCGCGCAGGCGCTGCTCTTGCAGAGCTGTGCGCTGACATTCTGCGCAAGGACTCCTTCGCCGCCCTCGATGCGGTTCGCGCAGGCGTAGTCACCCCGGCGCTTGACGCCGTGGTGGAGGCGAACACCCTGCTGTCCGGCCTCGGCTTCGAGTCCGGCGGCTTGGCCGCGGCCCACGCCATCCACGACGGCCTGTCCGCCGCCGAGCAAACCCACGGCCTCTCCCACGGCGAGAAGGTCAACATCGGCACTCTCGCCCAGCTGATCATGGAGGGCGCCGACTCCGAGGAGATCGAAGACTTCATCGAGTTCACCACCAAGGTCGGTCTGCCTACCACGCTGACTGAGGTGGGCCTGTCCCCCGAGGACACCGACGTCCTCGAGGCTGTTGCCAAGGCCGCGACCGCCGAAGAGGAGACCATCCACAACATGCCGTTCCCGGTCGAGCCGGCCCAGGTTGTCGAGGCGCTGATCACCCTCGAGCACACCGCCCGCCGCGTCCGCGAAGAGCGCGGCCTGCCGGAACCGAAGAAGTACGAGGCGAAGCACTAAACTCGCGCGATCCGGGGCCGCACGATGCTTTCGTGCGGCCCCTTTTTATGCCTGTTTCCGCAATTGCAGAACGTTCGGACACAACCGGACATATCGAACATACCCCCGTTTTCCATTTTCCATTCTGCAGTTGCGGAACGATCGGACACAATCGGACATTTCCCTAAATGTGCACTTGAGATGGTTCCGCAATTGCAGGATCCGCCCCCAGATGTCCACTAAAATGAACACAAAAATCCTTTACATCGAACACTCTTGCGTTTACGCTCGACGCCAAACAGCAACCGCCAAACCATCCCCGGGGGACCTGCCATGACAGCAGCCATCGAAACCGAGCGCACATCTCTGCTTATCGACGAGCTAAAGCACCACCACCGCAATTCCCACTTCCACCGCGCCGAAATGCTTAACGCCCTCGGCCAACTCGATGAAGCCGACATCGCCTCCCAGCGAGGTGAGACATCCACCGCCACCTGGCTCAAACGCGAGCTCAACCTTGCCACGGCCACGGCTTACGAATACGTCCACGTCTCCCGGGGTCTTCGCAGATTCCGCCTGCTGTATGAGACGTTTCGCTCCGGCATCATGCCGTACTCCACCATGCGCCTGCTGCTGCGCTACATGCACGAGCAGAACGAGGAAGAACTGGTAGACCTCGCTCTAATTCACGGTTACTCCGAACTCGAGCAGGTCCTTGCCGGCAGCGATCCCGCCGAGGAACGGGAGCCGGAGGAACCAGTGGTGACCGCGAAGTTTCGCACGGACGGCATGCTCGATTTCCGCGCACTGCTTCCGGCTGTCCAGGGCCAGGCGCTGCTCTGCGCGCTGAAAATCGCGCAGTTGGCGAACTACTGCGCAGAACTCCCCGATGTGGACGAGCTTGCAGACCCAGAGGAGCTAGAGAGGCTCATTGACGCAGTAGAAAACGAACCGGAGGCGTGCCCTGCAGACGAGACGGTGGAAACAGAACGCCCACGGACAAAGTTGGACATGGACAGCATCTTGCGGCCCCCGTCCCGCTACGGCAATCCGGAAAGGAAGGACCTCTACCCCGCTTTTGTTGCCATGATGGAGATGGTGCGTACGAACCCAGTCAGCGCCCTGCGCGCACCGGGCGCCCACGTCAATATTGTGCTCACGGAGGACGGCGGGGCATGGATGCCGCAGAACACCTCGGCTCGCTCAGCGGAGGTTCGAAGCTACATCGCAAACGCGAATGTTCGGCTGCACCTGCTAGACAAGAAAGGACTGACTATCCACGTCGGCCGGTCCCGCCGCTTCGCCACGGACGCCCAGGTGCTCGCCTTGCTCACGGCCTGGGGCCACCAGTGCGCGATGCCCGGTTGCAACCACAAGCGTTTCATCGAGATCCACCACATCCGGGAATGGGAAGAAGGTGGCGAGACGAACATGGACAACCTGATCCCACTGTGCTCGAGCTGCCACGCAAAGATTAGCCACGGACTCGCCTATATTCAGCCGCACGGCCCTGACCTGTACTTCCGACTTCAGGACGGAACGCAGTATGTGTCTAGGAACCGCTCCCTGCCGACGAGGACGCGCGACCACACTGGTCCGCTGCGCGACACAGTTACGCCGGGTGACTCGTTCGCGGAATAGTTAGTCGCGCACGAGCTCCGCGGTGGCTGGGCCTGCGACGTCGAGTTCGATGACGCGGAGGCCGGCGGAACGGGCTTCGTCGAGAAGCGAAGGCTCCACCTCAGTCGTAGTGAGCATCAGCGCGGTCGGGCCGGCGCCGGAGAGGTAGGCGGCGTGGCCGCGGTTGCGCAGGCGGTTGACCCACTCAGCCGTCACCGGCAGAACGTCGGCGCGGTACGGCTGGTGGAGGCGGTCGCGGGTGCCCTCGAAGAGCAGCTGCGGGTGATGCTGCAGCGCGGCCGTCATCACTGCGGTGCGCGAGACATTGAAGCGTGCGTCGGTGTGGGTGACGTGGCTGGGCAGCACCTTGCGCACGGCGTTGGTGGAGGCGTGGAAATCAGGAACGAGGGCGACGGCCTTGATGGACTCGTCGACCGGGATGCGCACGGCGCGGTAGGACGGCTTGGATTGGCCGTCGACGGGGATGTCCGTCCAGGACACCACTGCCCCGCCGAGGGCTGATGCGCCGGCGTTGTCGGGGTGGCCCTCAAACTCGGAGGACAACTGCACGACGGCGTCTTCGTCCAAAGGCGAGCCCGCCAGCGCGTTGGCGGCCACCACGCCCGCGACGGCGGCCGAGGCAGAGGAGCCGAGGCCGCGGGACTGCGGGATGTTGTTGTGGCACACCACGCGCAGGCCGGGTGCGGAGACGTCGGCGGCAGTCAGGCCGGACTGGATGGCCCGGACGACGAGGTTGGAGCTGTCGCGGGGTAGGTCGTCGGCGCCCTCGCCGAAGATCTCCACGTCGAGGCCGGACTCGGTGACCTCGACCTCAACGGTGTCGTAGATGCTCAGCGCGATGCCGAGGGTGTCGAAGCCGGGGCCCAGGTTCGCCGACGAGCCGGGGACGGTGACCTTGACTTTCAGGCCGGGCTGCAGATCGATAGCCATAGACGGAAACCTTAGGAGTCGAGGCGGATAACGGAGTTGACGGCGAGCACGTCGTCGTGGCCGGTGAGCTGCTCCACGATCGCCTTGAGATCCTCCTCGAGCGCGGCGTGGGTGACAACGATCAGGTGGGCCCCGTCGCCGGACTCCTCCTGGCGCACCGCGGACAGCGAAATCCCGGCCTTGGCAAAGCGGGCGGTGAGGTCGGCGAGCACACCGACGCGGTCGTTGACCGTCATGTTGATGGTGTAGCGCGTGGTCACCTGCTCGAACGGGACGACCGGGTAGTCCGCGTAAGGGTTCTCGGCCGGGGCGCGACCGCCGTGGACTTTGTTGCGGGCAGCGCCGACGAGGTCGCCGAGCACTGCGGATGCGGTGGGGGCGCCGCCGGCGCCGTTACCGTAAAACATAAGTCGACCTGCTGCTTCTGCCTCGACGAAGATGGCGTTGTAGGACTTGTCCACGGTAGCGAGCGGGTGCTCGTTGGGCACCAGCGTCGGGTGGACTCGGGCGTTGACGCCGGTGGTGTTGCCGGCGTCGTCGACAAGCCGCTCGCAAATGGCCAGCAGCTTGATGGTGTGGCCGGACTTCTTCGCGGCCTCGATGTCGTCTGCGGTGATTTTGGTGATGCCTTCGCAGTACACGTCGTCGAAGGTCACGCGGGTGTGGAAGCCCATGGAGGCGAGGATCGCGGCCTTGGATGCGGCGTCGTGGCCCTCCACGTCCGCGGTCGGGTCTGCCTCCGCGTAGCCGAGGCGGGTGGCCTCGGCGAGCGCTTCCTCGTAGCTCGCGCCGGTGGAGGCCATGGCGTCGAGGATGAAGTTGGTGGTGCCGTTGACGATGCCGGAGATGCTCTGCACTTGGTCGCCCGCCAGCGAGCGACGCAGCATGCCCACCACCGGGATGGCGGCGGCGACGGCCGCCTCGTAGTAGAGGTCGACGCCGGCGGCGTTGGCGGCGTCGGCAAGCTCGGCGCTGTGGGCGGCCACAAGGGCCTTGTTCGCGGTGACCACGGACTTGCCCGCCTTCAGCGCCTCGAGGACGAGCTCGCGCGGGTAGTCGATGCCGCCGATCAGCTCGACCACGATGTCCACGTCGTCGCGGGTGACCAGCTCGCGCGCATCCCCGGTCAAGTACAAGCCCTGGACCTCGGGAGCATCCTTATGCTTCTCGACGTCCGATACCGCAACGCCCCTCACCTCAATCGGACTACCGATACGGTGCTCCAAGTTCGAGGAGAACTCCGACAGCAGGCGCAGCACCTCGGTACCGACGGTGCCCTTGCCCAGCACGGCGATGCCCACGGGGGTGCCGATGCCCTTGCCCGGGTAGTTGCCGTTGTATCCCTCGGCGGTGGCGGAAGTCATGTTGCGTGTAGCTCCTTCGTCGTACGTGGCGGGGATCAGCGGTGAACCGCTTTGTCTACTATCGCGCAAATGGCACCGACGGTCAATTAATATTCGCGGGCGATGAGATCCTCGACCGTCTCCCTACGCACCATCGGCGTGACTTCACCGCCGCGCACTGAAACCACCGCCGGGCGGCCGAACGCGTTGTAGTTCGAGGCCATCGAGTAGCAGTAGGCGCCGGTGGCGGCGAGGGCGATGAGGTCGCCTGGGGCGATGTCGTCGGGCCAGGAGGCCTCCTCCACCAGAATGTCGCCGGACTCGCAGTGGGATCCCACCAGGCGCGTGTCCGTGAGGGCGCCATCGGTGAAGCGGTTGACCACGCGGGCGTCGTAAAGCGCGCCGTACAGCGAGGGGCGGATGTTGTCGCTCATGCCGCCGTCGACGGCGATGTAGCGGCGCGAGGTGGTGTACGAGGTGTCCACGTCCTTGATCACGCCGGCGGTGTACACGGTAACCGCGGACGGGCCGGCGATCGCGCGGCCGGGCTCGACCACCACGGTGGGCGCGGCGATGCCCAGCTCGTCGGCGACCTCCTGGACGGCGGCGAGCAGGTCGCGCGCCACAGCGTTGACATCCAGGGGCGACTCCCCCGGCATGTAGGCGATGCCGTAGCCGCCGCCGAGGTCGAGGTAGCCCAGCGCCACGCCCTGGGTCTTCCAGATCTCGGCGTACAGGCCCAGCACACGCTCGGCGGCGAGCTTGAAGCCCTCGGCGTCGAAGACCTGCGAGCCGACGTGGCAGTGTAGGCCGGTCAGCTCCAGCCAGTCGGATGCGATGGCTGCGGTGGCGGCCGTCAGTGCGTCGCCGGTTGCGAGCGAGATGCCGAACTTCTGGTCCTCGTGGCTGGTGGCGATGAATTCGTGCGTGTGCGCGTCCACGCCGGGCTTCACACGGACGAAGACATCCTGTTTTACGCCAGCTTGCTTAGCGACGGCCTCGAGCTGCGCCAGCTCCTGGTGCGAGTCAATGACCACGTGGCCGACCTTGGACTCCACGCACAGTCGCAGGAATTCGTCCGATTTGTTGTTACCGTGCACGGTGATGCGCTCCGGTGGAAAGTCCGCGGCCAAAGCGATGCGAAGCTCGTTCTCACTGGCCACGTCGAGGGCGAGGCCCTCCTCATCCACCCAGCGCGCCACGCGGCGGGTCAGAAACGCCTTGGAGGCGTAGTGCACGTTGCCTGGCGCCAGAAACGCGGCGGCCATGTCGCGGCAGCGGGAGCGGAAGTCGTCCTCGTCGATGACCACGACCGGGGTGCCGTACTCCGCGGCGATCTCGGAAAGCGGCACACCGGCGATGGTGACCACGCCATCTTCTTCGCGCTTGGCGCAGCGGGGCCAGACGTGTGCGGGCAGGTCGTTGAAGTCGCCGCTGTCTTTCTCGTAGGGCGTGGAGACAAAAACGGTCATTTACATCCGCTCCGGTGCGCTCACGCCGATCATGCCGAGCGCGTTTGCGACGACCTGGCGCGACGCCATCGCCAGCGCGAGGCGCGCGGTGTGGATCGGCTCCGCGTCCTCGCCAGCCTTGGGCAGGATCTGGCAGGAGTCGTAGAACTTGTGGAACGCGCTTGCCAGCTCCTCGGTGTAGCGGGCGATGCGGTGCGGTTCGCGCAGCTCGGCGGCGGCGCGCACGACGGCCGGGTACTCGCCGAGGGTGCGGATGAGGTCGCCCTCCTTGTCGTGGGTGAGCAGCGCCAGGTCCGGGTCAGCGAAGGACACACCAGCTTCCTCCGCCTTGCGGCCGATGGAGCACAGGCGGGCATGGGCGTACTGCACGTAGTAGACGGGGTTGTCGGAGGACTGCTTCGTCCACAGGTCCAGGTCGATGTCCAGGGTGGAGTCCACCGAGGAGCGCACCAGCGAGTAGCGCGCACCGTCGACGCCGATAGCGTCCACGAGGTCCTCGAGCGTGATCACGGTGCCGGCGCGCTTGGACATCTTCACGGCCTGGCCGTCACGCACTAGGTTCACCATCTGGCCAATGAGCACCTCGACAGCGTCTGCGTTGTAGCCCAGCGCCTGCGCCGCGGCCTTGAGGCGGGCAATGTAGCCGTGGTGGTCCGCACCCAGCATGTAGATGGCCAGGGTGTGGCCGCGGTCGAACTTGTCGGCCACGTACGCGATGTCGCCGGCGATGTAGGCGGCGTCGCCGTCGGACTTGAGCACGACGCGGTCCTTGTCGTCGCCGAAGTCGCTGGAGCGCAGCCACCACGCGCCGTCGTTTTCGTACAGGTTGCCGTTGTCCTTCAGCGTCTGCACGGCCTTGTCCACAGCGCCCGACTCGAACAGCGAGTTCTCGTGGAAGTACACGTCGAAGTCCACGCCGAACTCGTGTAGGGACTGCTTGATCTGCGCGAACATCATCTCCACGCCAGCCGCGCGGAAGGTCTCCTGCACCTCGGCGTCGGTGCCGTCGAGAGCATCAGGATGCTTTTCGACGACCGCCTGGGCAATCTCGCGGATGTAATCGCCGCCGTAACCGTCTTCCGGGGTGGGCTCGCCCTTCGCCGCGGCGACCAGTGACCGGGAGAAGCGGTCGATCTGCCCGCCGTGGTCGTTGAAGTAGTACTCGCGGGTCACCTCAGCACCGGCGGCTTCGAGCACGCGGCCGAGCGAGTCGCCCACCGCCGCCCAGCGGGTGCCGCCCAGGTGGATCGGGCCGGTGGGGTTGGCGGAGACGAACTCGAGGTTGATCTTCTCGTCCGCGTACAGGTCGCAGTGACCGAACTTCTCGGCCTCCTCCAGTACCTTCGCCACGAGCTGGCCCTGCGCGCCGGCGGCCAGACGAAGGTTGATAAAGCCGGGGCCGGCGATCTCGGCGGAGTCGATTGCGGGGTTGGCCGACAGGTCGTCGACAAGCCAAGTAGCAAGCTCGCGCGGGTTGGTGCCAGCCTTCTTGGCCACCTGGAGCGCGATGTTGGTGGCGTAGTCGCCGTGCTCGGGGTTGCGGGGGCGCTCCACGGTCACGGTCTCAGGGACGACGGAGGCGTCGAGGTCGTGGGCGGCGAGCACGCGGGTCGCGGCCTCTTTCACGGTGGTTGCGAGTTCAGCTGGCGTCATGGGGCACAAGTTTAAAACACCCGCCGACACCGCACGAAGCATGCCCACAGGCACCGCGGTGCAATAGGTCACACCAAAGTAATACCCCTCTATTGGTCACTTCCGGGGTTATGGTGGCATATTGTTTCCCAGTCATTGCCCGTACTGACTCGAAAGAGCCTCCCCCATGGATCAATTCCAAGTGTTCACCGACGCAATCGGTGGCAGCGTGGGCCTTTCGGCACTGGTTTCCACCCTGCCGTTGCTCACCTTCTTCATCATGCTGCTCGGCCTGAAGGCCCGCGCACACACCTCCGGCGCCGTCGCGCTCGTTGTTGCGCTGCTGGTAGCCATCCTCGGCTTCAATATGCCCACCGGCATGGCCATCTCCTCGGCCTTCCGCGGCGGCCTGTTCGGCCTGTTCCCCATCGTCTTCGTGATCCTGACGGCCATCTGGTTCTACCAGATCACCGTCGCCTCCGGCCGCTTCGAAGACCTGCGCCTGGTCTTCGACAAGATGGGCAACGGCGACGTGCGCATCCAGGCGATGCTCATCGCGTTCTGCTTCGGCGGCCTGCTTGAGGCGCTCGCCGGTTTCGGCGCGCCGGTAGCCATTACCGCCACCATGATCCTCGCGCTGGGCATCCCGCCGCTGAAGGCCGCCACCGTGGTGCTGCTCGCCAACACCGCCCCGGTCGCGTTCGGCGCCGTGGGCATTCCGATCACCACCGCCGGCGAGGTCGGCGGCCGCACGGTCGAGCAGACCGAGAACATCGCGGCGATCATCGGTAACCAGACCCCGATCCTGGCGTTCTTCGTCCCCTTCATCATCGCGCTGATCATCGACGGCAAGCGCGGCGTGCGCGAAACCGCACCGGCCGCGTTCACCATCGGCCTGACCTTCGCCGTGGCCAAGTGGTGGACCTCCCACTACTTCGCCTACCAGCTCACCGACGTCGTCGCCTGCATCGTCGCGCTCGGCGCGGCGTTCCTGCTGCTGCGCTTCTGGCAGCCGAAGGGCATCAACGAGATGCGCCAGCGCCTCGAACTCCCGGAGCGCACCGAGGAAGCAGAACTGCCAGGACACCGTGTGTGGATGGCGTTGATGCCGTACGCAGTTGTTGTGGTTATCTTCGGTCTGGCCAACCTGGGCAGCACCATCCCGGACTGGCTGAACAAGTTCAAGATCTCCTTCCCGTGGCCGGGCCTGGACGGCAAGCTTCTCGACGCCGCAGGTGAGACCGTCAACAGCGACTACAACTTCGCCTGGATCAACAACCCGGGCACGCTGCTGGTCATTTCCGCCCTGATCGTGTCCGTGGCGTACATGGTGTTCAACGAGAACGGCCGCTACAGCCTGACCTGGGGCCAGGTGGGCAAAGAATTCACCGATACTGTGTGGAAGATGCGCTGGTCCGCGCTGACCATCGTGCTCGTGCTGGCGCTGGCGTACGTGATGAACTACTCCGGCCAGACCGTGACCATCGGCGAGTTCTTCGCCAACCTCGGCCCGGCGTTCGCCTTCTTCTCTCCGGTCCTCGGTTGGGTTGGCGTGGCTGTGACCGGCTCCGACACTTCCGCCAACGCCCTGTTTGCCAACCTGCAGGTCACCGCCGCGAACAACCTGGGGCTCAACCCGGACCTCATGCTGGCAGCCAACACCACCGGTGGTGTTGTGGGCAAGATGATTTCCCCGCAGTCCCTCGCCATCGCCGCCACCGCGGTGAACATGGAGGGCAAGGAATCCGAGATCTTCAAGAATGTCGTCGGCTGGAGCTTCGGCTTCTTGGTTGCAGTGTGCGTGATAGTCTTCCTTCAGTCGAACGTTCTGAGCGTGCTTGCGCCGGTCGTTCCGTAACTGACAACCGAATATCGGAGCCCTCGAGGTCATCACAGCCTGCGGGGGCTTTCATTTTTCCCTGTGATCTCACAATTTT
Organism: Corynebacterium haematomassiliense; assembly: GCF_013978595.1. Classification (GTDB taxonomy): domain Bacteria; phylum Actinomycetota; class Actinomycetes; order Mycobacteriales; family Mycobacteriaceae; genus Corynebacterium; species Corynebacterium lehmanniae. The sequence goes on along the minus strand of NZ_JACDTZ010000001.1, from coordinate 282,533 downwards.
AGGAGTCCGAACATGCGAGTAGCGCTGTTTTCTACTTGTATCGGCGACGCCCTCTTCCCCGACGCGCACAAGGCTACGGCCATTGTGCTTTCCCGCTTGGGCTACGACGTTGTCTTTCCCGAACAGCAGACCTGCTGCGGCCAGATGCACGTGAACACCGGCTATAAAGAGCAGGCCCTTCCGATCATCGAAACCTACGTCGACGCCTTCTCGGATCCGTCGATCGACTACGTGGTCGCCCCCTCCGGCTCCTGCGCCGGCGCCGTGCGTGAGCAGCACGTCGAGCTTGCAGAGCGCTTTGGCTCCAAGGCGCTTGTCGACGGCGCGAAGACCGCGTCGAAGAAGACCTACGACCTCTCCGAATTCATCGTTGACGTCGCAGGCACCTACGACGTGGGCGCTTTCTTCCCGCACCGCGTGACCTACCACTCCTCCTGCCACTCCCTGCGCTTCCTCAAGGTCGGCGACCGCCCGACCGAGCTGCTGCGCCACGTCGAGGGCCTGGAGCTGGTGGACCTGCAGAACTCCGAGGAGTGCTGCGGCTTCGGCGGTACCTTCTCCGTGAAGATGCCGGAGGTCTCCTCCGCCATGGTCTCGGACAAAGTGCGCCACATCAAGGACACCCAGGCCGAGTACGTCACCGCCGGCGACTCCTCCTGCCTGATGAACATCGCGGGCGCAATGTCCCGCCAGCACCAGGGCATCCGCGCTGTGCACATGGCGGAGATCCTCGCCTCCACCAAGGAGCACCCGCTGACCCCGACGTCCGCGGCATACAAGAAGGAGAAGATGCTGTGAAGGTCGCACTCGGTCAACCCACCATGCCGCCGTACGCGAACGGCCCGTCCCACCTGCGCGGCAAGGAGAAGTTCCAAAAAGCTGCGCACCACGAGCTCAACGACGTAACCAAGCGCCGCAACTACCAGTACGCCACCACCACCATCCGCGTGAAGCGCCAGGCTGTCGTGGACGAGGTGGACGACTGGCAGGATCTGCGCGAGGCAGGTTCCACCATCAAGCGCGACGTCGCTTCCCGCATGCCCGAGCTGCTCGAGCAGTTCGAGGAGAACGTGACCAAACGCGGCGGCCACGTCCACTGGGCGCGCGACTCCAAAGAAGCCAACGAGATCATCCAGGACCTGGTCAAGGCCACCGGCGAGGACAAGATTGTCAAGATCAAGTCCATGGCCACCCAGGAAATCGCCCTGAACGAAGAGCTGGACAAGGCCGGCATCTTCGCGCAGGAGACCGACCTGGCTGAGCTCATCGTGCAGCTCGGCGAGGACTTCCCCTCCCACATCCTTGTCCCGGCGATCCACCGCAACCGTGCGGAGATCCGCGACATCTTCGCCGCGAAGATGCCGAACACGGACGAGACCCTGACCCAGGACCCGGCGGAGCTGGCCGAGGCCGCCCGCAAGTTCCTGCGCCAGCAGTTCATGGAGGCCAAGGTGGCCATCTCCGGCGCCAACTTCGGTTGCGCGGACACCGGCACCGTCTCCATCGTGGAGTCCGAGGGCAACGGCCGTATGTGCCTGACCCTGCCGGAGACCCTGATCACCGTCATGGGCATTGAGAAGCTGCTGCCAAACTTCGAGGACCTCGGCGTGTTCCTGCAGCTGCTGCCGCGCTCCTCCACCGGTGAGCGCATGAACCCGTACACCTCCCTGTGGTCCGGCGTGACCGAGGGCGACGGCCCGCAGAACTTCCACATCATCCTCCTGGACAACGGCCGCACCGCCGCGCTGTCCAGCGAGATCGGCCGCGAGGCCCTGAAGTGCATCCGCTGCTCCGCCTGCCTGAACGTCTGCCCGGTCTACGAGCGTGCCGGCGGCCACTCCTACGGCTCCACCTACCCGGGCCCGATCGGCGCGATCATCACCCCTCAGCTGACCGGCATCGACTCCTCGGACGACCCGAACGGCTCCCTGCCGTACGCGTCCTCCCTGTGCGGCCGCTGCAACGAGGTCTGCCCGGTGAAGATCCCGATCACGGACATCCTGCTGGAGCTGCGCTACCAGAAGGCCAAGAACGAGCCGAACCACCTGGAAAAGGCCGCGTTCGCGACCATCTCTCAGGTCTGGGGCCACAGCAGCGTGTGGGACAAGCTTGTGCGCATGGTGGCCCTGGGCCGCGTGCTCGGCGGCTTCAACGGCAAGATCGACCTCATGCCGCCGCCGATCTCCGGCTGGACCGAGTACCGCGATGTCGCCGTGCCGCCGAAGAAGTCCTTCCGCCAGTGGTGGGGCTCCGAGGAGGCAGAGCGTCTGCTGGCCGAGGCCCGCGAGCAGGGCATCCCGGAGGGCCAGAAGGTCACCGGCAAGCGTTTCGAGGAAGAGGACAAGTAAATGACTACTCGAGTAACCGGTAATTCTGCCCCGCGCGACGCCCGCAACGAGGACGCCAAGCGCGAGATCCTCAAGCGCATCCGCGACGCACAGCAGCTGTCCAACACCCCGGAGCACGTCGAGGTGGTGCGCAACTACAACACCTCCTCCGATATCTCCGGCGACGACCTGCGCGAGATCCTCATCGACCGCCTCGTGGACTACAAGGCGGACGTTGTGGAGACCACCGAGGCGACCCTCGCCGAGGACATCGTCAAGGTGCTCGCGGACCGCAAGTGCAACGAGGTCGTCTACGCGCCAGGCCTCGACGCCTCGCTTTTCGACGGCTTCGCTGGCACCGCCCGCCCGGATTCCAACGACACCGATCCGCGCGAGCTTTCCGACGTCGACGCCGTGATCACCGATTCCCAGGTCACCTCCGCGCAGACCGGCTCCATCGTGCTGGAGTCCGGCGACGTGTGCGGCCGCCGCGCACTGTCCCTGGTGCCGGACCGCCACATCTGCATCGTGCGCCCTGAGACCGTCGTCTTCGGCGTGCCGGAGATGATCTCCCGCATCAATCCGGAGCGCCCGGCGACCATGATCTCTGGTCCGTCCGCGACCTCCGACATCGAGCTCGTGCGCGTCGAGGGCGTGCACGGCCCGCGCGACCTCATCGTGATGGTTGTGAAGTAGCCGCTTTAGCTGGCATAACGAAACGGCCGGTCCCTTTCGGGGCCGGCCGTTTCGCTGTCATTGTTTCCCGTGTCACGCCGTTCCCGCGGCGCGCAGAGATGATTATGCGACATGGGTGTTGCAAATCCATGGGGTCAAGCTGGGAGTCACCCTAGGGTTCGTTCCAATTTCGTTGGCTGTGATACCGGGTGCTAACCTAGACGGCATTGTCTCCGTAGCTCAGTGGATTAGAGCATCGGTTTCCGGTACCGAAGGTCGCAGGTTCGAATCCTGTCGGGGACACCACTTGACCAGGCGGTTCACTTGCTCCCCCTTTGGGGCACGAAGTGTTTTTCAGCGTTCCAAGCGCTGTGTTAGCACCTCTGCGAACTCCTTCAATTCATGCTCCGGGTCGTTGGAGCCAGCGTACGCAGTGAGCTCGAAGTAGTTCTGATTTTCGACGTCGAGTCTGGGAAGGGGGTGCTCTCGAACGCGGCACAGAATGAGACCGTGCCCCAGCAAGTCAAGAGTCTTCACTAGGTCGGTCTGGGTTTTGTCCTTGTGCCAGTAGGACCCGTCGTACTCAATGCCGAGCTGCTTTCCATCAGGGAGTTCAACGAGCACGTCCACGCTCCATGACGAGTGGTTCGTAAACGAGTCGGAGTACACCCGCTGCCCTGACGCGGCATTCCCCCAGATCTTCTTCGCTGCCTTTGCGTAGAGACGTTCCACGGCAGACTTTCCGACAGTCTTACAGTCGGGGCAACTTGCGCCGTTTACCAGCCTCGACGGCATGGCACGCCATGTGTGCTCAGGATTGTCAGGGCACACCCACAGCGGTGGTTGTGCGAGTTGAGTCGTATACTGGCGGATCTGCCACGGGCTGATGTCGTTTTGCTCTGACCACTGCGCGGCCACGTCCGGATAGTGGTACGCGAGTGAGTCGAGGATGGTCTCACAGAACGGGCAGCGGTAGCGCTCGTACTTGTCTCTGTTTCCTACTACGTCCTGCCACTCGTGCCCGCACACTGGGTCGAGCCACCACACATTGCGCGTCGACGTCGGTGGGATGGCCCCGAGCAGTAGCCCCTCGTTTTTCGTCGGGTGCCATTGCGAGGTGATTTCCGGCGTGAGTCTGGACTTCACCGCACCGCTTTTCGCGGCGGCAAGATTGCGCTCCCTAGTCTTGACCCCGATGCACTTCCGGCACTCGTAGAGACTCGCCCCCTGCGGCGTTGTGCGGATTGTGTGCCCCCTTTCGCAGCGGAACGTGAACGTCTGCTCCGACAACGCCGGAACGTCAGCCGGGTCGATGTCCGGTTCGTTCTACGCAGCGGCGAGCTCTGGCACGTCCGCGACGGAGCTGAACGCGTAAGCCAGCCGCCAGGCCAAAGTGCGGATAGCATCCTGAGCCTTCTTCTCGCGCCACTTCTCCTCGTCGCACTGCGTGCAACTGCCGCGTTTGAACATCTCATCAATTCGACTCTCAAACGTGTGCCCGTTCGAACAAGTCCACCACGCCGTCTTTCGGGAGCCCTTCTTCGCCGTATGCCACAACTGCTCGGAGTTCTTCTCGTGGTCCCACCAGGAAACACACTCGTCTGTGGCGTTTTTGACCAGGTTGGACCCCACCGCCTTCGAAGTGCCGGCCGTTGCTGTCTTGTTGGACTTCACACAGGTGCAGCCCCAGCCAATGTCACCCACCCGCTCCGCGGTAATAACCCCGCAGCGCTTGCACTTCACTTTATGTGGGTCGTTTTCCAAGCATGGTTCTGTGAGCGGACCAAGGTAGGTGTAACCATTTTCCTCCGCTGCGGCCCTGGCGTGCTCAGTAGACTCCCGCGACGAGTCTTTGCGTAGTCGCGCACGCTGGTCACGAGCCCACCCTCGCCAGTAGCACGCTCGACAAGTCTTTTCGTGCCGGCCGACAGTTTGCAAAACGAATTCGAAGCGGTAGTGCCCTTCGAAGCCACAGTAGGTGCAGCGGGTAAGCAAATACTCCTTGGGCTTTGTAAACGGTTCGAGAAGCCGCAAGCCAGCCTGGTCGTATATGTCGCCAAGGTGCGTCTCGCACCACGCTGGCTTTGTTCGAGTGCGAAAAAGCGCGAACTCTTTGCAGCCCTCAGCACTGCACACCTGGGTCGTTGCCATACGCCTACTTTAAGTGTCGGAGGATGGAACGCAACGGAGTTGTGCGACTCGAAAGCATGTTCGCCCGCAAAGCCCATTATCTCTGGTCTCTGTCGTGCCCCCGGCTACTCTGATAAGCGACGAAAAACACACCCGATTAGCGAAGGAGACACAGTTGGGCAGACAACAACGCCTTGAGCTGACCTGGACGAACAAGAACAAGGCACTCATTCCCACCGAGCAAGGCCGCTACGGCTACACCTGGGTAGACCCACGCGACCCGAGGTATTGCGAAACGCGGGTATTGACGGTTGACGAGACGGTGGCCGGGACGAGGGCGGACAAGGAGGAGGGCACCACCTACTCCGAACGTGCCGACCTCGAACCACAGTCGGACAACCTGCTCATTCTGGGCGAGTCTGGCGACGTACTGGAGGCACTCACGCGAATGCCCGAGTGGTCCGAGAAGTATGTCGGGAAGGTCAAGTGCATCTACATTGACCCGCCGTTCAACACAGCGCAGACCTTCGCCAACTACGAGGACAACCTGGAGCACTCGGTTTGGCTCACCATGATGCGAGACCGCCTGCTGCATATGCGTGACCTACTGGCGGAGGATGGGTCGATTTGGGTTCACCTTGACGATGTGGAGAACCACAGGATGAGGGTGTTGCTCGATGAGGTTTTTGGGGCGGAGAACTTTGTCACCGAGACGATTTGGCACAAGACATATTCACCGCGCAATGACTCCAAAGGTGTTCCCTCCGTAACCGACGTGATTCTGGTGTACTCCAAGGGCGGGTTCGTCCCTAACCGGCTGGCGCGCACAGCAGAGATGGACGCACGGTACAAGAACCCGGATTTTGACAGGAACGGGCCGTGGAAGACCGCCGACACTACGGCGCCAGGTAACATGTCGGGACAGAAGCAGCACCCCAGCGTGTTTGCGGTGCAGCACCCAATTACCGGCGAGTTTATTTATCCCTCCTACGGGAGAATGTGGTGTTTTGGGCAAGAGCGACTTCTGGAGTCGCTGTCACAATACGCCGACTACAGGTGCGAAGCACCTAACCTTGTCGCGCGCTCAAAGCGAACTGGCATACCTGTTGAGAAACTGCGGTCCGACGTATGCGACTTGGTCGTGGACGAATCTTCAAGGCAGGGCGATAAGACACAAGCAATGCGCCGAAAGTCGATTGGTAATTGGCCCGAGTTCTTTGTTTCTGACACTGGTTTTGGTCGTAAGGTTTCGCTGTCACTCTCGGAGGGACGACTTGCCACGAACTTCCTGCCCCACGTCGAGGTCGGCCACACTGACACCGCCGCGAAGGAAATCCGTGCGCTGTTCCCCGACACCGCGGCGTTCTCCACCCCGAAGCCGGAGCGCCTGCTAGAGCGAATTATCCACGTCGCCACGGACCCCGGCGACATTGTCCTCGACTGCTTCGGCGGCTCCGGCACCACCGCCGCCGTCGCCCAGAAGATGGGACGCCGTTGGGTGACCTGCGAACTCGTGGAGGACACGTTCAACCGCTTTACCCGCCCACGCCTGGAGAAGGTCGTAAACAATGAGGACCAGGGCGGCATCTCCCTTCAGAAGGAAGACCGAGCGGACGCTACTGAGGACGGTCTGCCCGAGGGGCTTACCCCGGAGGAAGCGCAGAAGTTCACCTCGCTGCTGAATAAGACCATCAAGAACGCCGACGAGCTCAAGAAGAACCCCGCGGTCAAGCAACTCAAGGCCATGACCAAGACCAAGCCGGTCAAGGGTGTCGTCAACTGGCGAGGAGGCGGAGGCTTCCAGGTCGCCCATCTTGAGCCGGCCTGTTTCGACTACGACCCGGAGGTGGCACTCACCACCCTGACCGAGCACGCCACCGGCGACCTGCTTGTGCGTTCTGTGGCAGCACAGCTTCGCTTTGCACCCACTCCGAACGACTTGCACTTCGACGGCAAGCGTGGCCGTGAGCACTTGGTCGTTGTCGAGGGTGTGCTTGACGAGGAGAAGGTTGACGAAGTCATGTCCCACCTCCCCGACGGCCACTCTGTTCTGTTCGCGGCGACCGTGGTCGATGACTTCGCCCGCGAGCATGTCCGGTCGTTCAAGAATGGCTCGCGAGTAGTCCACGTCCCGCTTGAGATTTTCCCGTACTCCGACGCTGCCGAGGAGGAGAAGTAACCATGGCACAGAAATTGAACCTCTCCTACGACGAAAACCTGGTTGCAGAACTCTCGAACAAGTTCACTCTCCGCGCACCGAACGCCGAAGCGCTTGCCGAATTGGTGAAGCGAATCGAAAAAGGCGACTACGACGCTTTAGAACCGCTGGTGCTCAACCTCGCAACGGGTGCTGGCAAGACCTACGTCATGGCCGCGTTTATCGAGTACCTGCGCCGCCAGGGACACCCCAACGTCATGGTGGTCACGCCGACGAAGGTGGTGCAGGACAAGACCGTTCTCGACTTCACGGAAGGCTCGCACCGCTACATTGGCGGCTTCGACGTTCCGCCTCGGCTTGTCACTCCGGGTGACGTGTCGAACCTTCGAGCAGATAACGTCGCATCCGACCTGTTTGTGGGCGAAGGTGCCTCTACGCTGTACGTTTTCAATGTCCAGCAGCTTTTCCCGCCGAAAGACGGCGGTAAGAACGTCGCTACGGGGGACGAAGCGGCGCGCCGCAAGACGTGGAAGTTCCAGGAGGACTCCGGCGCGCTGGCGCAACGGTTGATCGACACGGAAGACTTGGTCATCATTGCCGACGAGTCCCACCTGTTCGGCTCCACTGCGAAGACGTTCCGCAAGTCGCTGACTTCGCTGAAACCCGCCGTGACCGTGGGGCTTACGGCCTCGCCAGACAAGGGCGACGACATTGTCTACCACTACCCGCTGTGGCGGGCAATCCAGGACGGCTACGTCAAACAACCGGTGCTGGTCTACCGAGAATCGGGCTACGCCTCGGAAGACCGCCAGCTCCAAGACGCTTTGTCGCTTTTGGCTATCAAGGAGGAGGCGTACGCGAACTACAGGGCCACACACCCGAACGGAAAGCAGACCAAACCGCTGCTGTTTGTGGTCTGCTCTGACGTGGCACACGCCACCAAGATCGCCGAGCGCCTGCGCGGCCCAGGGTTCGTGGGTGACCCGCTTGCGGTGCTCCAGGTGGACAACGAGCACAACAACAATGCTACCCAGTCCTATTTGCGCTACCTCGACACGGACAACTCCCCGGTACGAGTGATCGTCTCGGTCAACAAGCTGCGCGAAGGTTGGGACACCAAGCGCATTGCCGTGATGTGTACGCTTCGCACAATGGGCTCTGAGGTGCTCACCCAGCAGGTCATGGGCCGAGGCCTTCGCCTGCCGTTCGGGGCGCTGACTAAAGTGCCGGCCATTGACGAATTAGACATTCTGTCGCACGAGTCCTTCGTCAAACTGCTTGAAAGTGAGAACGTGCTCAAGCAGTTCGGCATCGAGAACGCGGTTCGAGAAGGCGACGGCAAAGAGATCATCACCCCGCCTGGCACAACTAATCCGCCGCAGGTTGGCGCCGGCGCAGGAACCGGAACTGGTGCTGGCACTGACACCGCGGGCGACCCCTCTACCGACATCGCCGAGACTGGCACCACGGTGCAGCCTGGCGAAGACTCTCGCACCCGTGGTGACGGTCCTGACACCCCAGCAGTTGACCGCACTGTGGGCACACGAGCACTCACCGACGAAGACGACGTTGCGAAGGGCGTTGAGATATTCACGCCGGTCGTTGTCCACGTCAACGAGAAGTTCGCTGGCACCACCTTCGACTTCCCGTCGTCGGCCATGACGAAGACGAAGAAACAGTTTGAACTCGTCGACCTCCCGAACTCCGTCATTGTGAAACGAGCGGACAAGGTCACCGATACTGATGAGTACTTGGCTCGTACGAAGATCGGCGTGGCAGAAGAGGGCAACAAAATCGAACTCGACAACGACGACCGCTCCGCGGTACCGAGTTTCAAACAGACTCCTTCCCAAGTCGCCGCGGAACTCATCCGCCGCGTCATGGGTCCCGGAACGGTTGCCTCGACCCCAGAAAACAACAGTCAACTCAAACGCCGCATCGTGCCAGCGTTCATGGAAGCGACGAAGATCGAGCAGTGGACGGAGAAGGCCAAGGAATCCGCGGCCCGCCACCTCAAGGAGCTCATTGCCGAAGAGTCCAGGAAGGCGAACGCCCAGACCGGGACCACCGTGTCGATCCACCCGGTTACCCTCCCGATTGACGACTCGTTCGCTCTCGACCTCGACAAGAAGATCCTCGACCTGCTCGACCGGCAGGAAAAGAGCGCGGGCAAGGCAGGTTTTAGCACCGCGGAATACTACGGCACCTGGAAGAAGGGGCTGTTCGAGGCCGCCCGCTTCGACTCGTTTACCGGCGAGTACCGCCTGGCGGCTTTGCTCGACCTCGACCCGAACGTGGTGTGGTGGAAGCGGATCTACGCGCACGAGGGCGCGCGGGTGGCCTACACTCCGCACAACTCGTACGTCCCAGACTTCGTGGTCTACGACAAAGACGGCACCCACTGGATTGTCGAGGCCAAGGAGAACCGCGGACGCGACGACGAGCGCGTCCAGGCCAAGCGAGCAGCCGCCGAGCGCGTGGTGCGCCAGCTCGTAGGCATGCCGGAGTACGAGGACCAGACCTGGGGCTACCTCATTGCCTACGAGGATGACATTGACTCTTCCGACTCGTGGGCCGACTTGGTTGCCGGTTCGGTGACGGAGCGGATGCCAAGCCTCTAAGCGCGGGATGCCAAGTTGGGCGAAACTGACCGCCGCCCAACTTGGTCTATGCTCTGCGGCCATGCGAGACATTTACTACCACCAAGGCAATGCTTACCCGCGAGCAATTATCGCTGAGCAGCGAGAAGACGGCTGTTGGATCATGGAAAACGAAGGCCATACTATCGCCACCGCGCTGCCCACGGACAGGTTCTTTGTCGGTTTTATGGAGGCTGCTGAGGAGCTCGAATGGTCAACGAGCGGTCGGAGCAAAATTGCCGCCACGGAAATTCGCGACATGATTCAAGACGGGGCCGAATTGGCGTGGCTGCGAACCAAAGAGGAGGTACGCAGCCACAACGAAACGCATCCGAACACCTTGTACCTCGACCTCAACGGGCTGCACACTCACCGTTTCGAGGACTTCCCCGTGCTTTGGACCGCTTGGGCAAATAGCGACAAGCCACTCATACACGAAGACCACGAAGACTGGAGGGTCCCGCTCGTGGCTTTGTACAACGCCTAGAAAACTTGTCCTGAAGCTCCCAGAATTGCGCGGCTAATTCGAGGAGCAGTGCCAAACCCACTAGGTGTAAGTATTACCTGACTAGTTATTCGTCGGAACCTAGCTGGTCCGGGAACCACTCCAGAACCTGGGCAAGGTGCTCGCGTCCACGCGGGATGACATTGAGCGAGACAATGCCTGCCTGGTTGAGACAATCTTGACCAATCGCCTCGACATGATCGAAGAAGACGTTGTCATCCGAGAAATCGACCGTCGCGTCAACCGGAACGAACCTCGACACGGGCAGCGGGTCGAAAGTAGCGAACTCATGCTGTCTGTGTAGACGAAGCGGCTCGCTACCTTCCCACTCAATCCCGAACTTCAAGTCGTACACGCCACTGCCACTACGTTTACTCATCCCGCGGACAGCAAGCATGACATCGGCCACAAACGTCTCGATGAAGAACGCAGCAACCGCCGTTCCGTTTTCCTCCGTCACCGGAAGGTTCACCAGAGCGGACACCGAGCCGTCGTCGTGGAAGCCTAGGTACGACTCGGGACGGTTCGTCTCGTCAGCTAGTAGGACGTAGCGCCAACTACGAAACCCTCGGCGTGGGTAAGCGTTACTGAAATACGCCCCGAGCGGCGTTTCAGGGCGCGTGTACCGCCACAGATTGTCCCGCTGGTTCACAAGCCGGTTGACGAACTGGCTCACGTCCTGGTTTTCCATAGGCTCCGTCACAGTTTTCGTGACGGGCCGTGCGACGGTAACCGCCCAATAGCCATCTGGTGCGCACATGTCACAGGTACGCCCATAGAGATCCAGCAGCATCTGGCGCCGCTCACGGGATGCGACGAATCGCTGCTGGTAGAGACGCGCGATTTCCGACTCGGGAAGCCAGCCGGTGTCCGCTCCGTGGCGAACCGGGACGTGAAATTTCCTGTCCTTGTCAATGAGCATGTGAGGCACTTGATGGCTTGCCGGTACTACGACCACTAGGGCTCTCGGGCCGTCATCCGAACCGAGGGGAATGAGTTCAACGTTGTGCAACGGGGGCGTAACATGGTTGTAGGCAACACGCTGGTAAGCCTGGATGTAGTTGTCATCGACCTCGCCGACATCTAGGCGGCTGCCCGCACGACTGTTATTGTCCGTCACACCGTAGACGAGCACCCCACCTCCGTAGTTGGCCATGGCCGCTAAGTCCTTCTTCACATCTGATTGGACGAGCGACTCCTTTGGAGGCAGAGAACGTTTGAAGTCCAGAGACTCGGACTCTGGGATACTGTTCGTGACGGTTGAGGGTGTCAGGAAGTTTGTGTGTGAGGCTCTGATCTAGAAGGAGTTTCACCGATAATGACTACGGTGTCACCGAAGAAAAACCATGACCCGGCGAGGGTCAATGAGATCAGCGAGAAGCTGATGGAAAATCCTGAGCTTGCCAGCTTGATCAGCGAGCTGTCGACCTCCGCTGATGATGCCAGCGAGCTGGTCAAAGGCCTGCTGCAGGCATCGATCAACGCTGGTCTGCAGGCGGAGATGGATGCGCACTTGGGCTATAGCCATTCCGACCGCAAGTCCAAAGCCCAGGTGGAGACCGCGCAGGGCAGCAATCACCGCAACGGGTCGTACACCAAGACCGTCAATTCTGGCTACGGCGCGGTAGAAGTGACCGTGCCCAGGGATCGTGCCGGCACGTTTACTCCCCGGATGGTGCCCAAGGGTGCACGCCGGCTCACAGAACTCGACGACATGATCGTCTCGCTATACGCCGGCGGGATGACAGTGCGCGATATCCAGCATCACCTCGTGACCACGCTCGGGGTGGATATGAGCCCGGATACGATCAGCACCATTACCGACGCGGTGTTAGACGAGGTCATGATCTGGCAAAACCGCCAGCTCGACGAGTTTTACCCGGTGATCTTCCTCGACGCGCTACGCGTGAAAATCCGTGACGGCCACCGCGTGGTCAACAAAGCCTGCTACATGGCGGTTGGAGTCGACATGGACGGCATCAAGCACATCCTGGGATTGTGGATCGCCGACAACGAAGGCGCTGCATTCTGGGCATCGGTGTGCGCGGATCTGGCCAACCGCGGTGTCCAGGACGTGTTCATCGTGTGCTGCGACGGGCTCAAGGGCTTGCCGGAAGCCGTGGAAGCCACCTGGCCGAATTCCATGGTGCAGACCTGCATTGTGCACCTGATTCGGGCTGCGAACCGGTGGGTGTCCTACCAGGACCGCAAACCCGTCTCCCGGGCGCTGCGTGAGGTCTACACGGCCACCAACGAGGACACCGCCCGAGCCAGCTTGGATGCTTTCGAAGCCAGTGAACTCGGCCGGAAATACCCGCAGTCGGTCAAAGTCTGGCGCGACGCCTGGGAGCGGTTCGTGCCGTTTCTGCAGTTCCCGCCGGCGGCACGCCGGGTGCTCTACACCACCAATTCAATCGAATCGCTCAACGCTGAACTGCGTAAAGCTACCCGCAACAGGGGCCAGTTCCCGAACGATACCGCGGCGCTGAAGACGCTGTGGCTGATGATCTGCAACATCGAAGACAAGCGCGCTGCGCAGCGAGCGAAGAAAGCAAAGCGCGACGTTGAATGCAACGGCTATATTGAAGGAGCGAAAGCCACCGGGTGGAAACAAGCCATCAACCAACTAGCCGTGGCTTACCCCGACCGATTCGCGGACTACTTGTAAACCAAACCCCCGCACACAAAAAATCGGACACTCTCTGACGGTTTGGGTAACCATTTCGTCAGTAATAGGACCTGCGGATAGCCCCAAAGCTCGGTGGAGTGAAGTGAACATGTACCCCAGCGTAGGTACTGCTCTCGAAAAATGAGCTCGATGTGTTTAGCCGACTCCACACCGCGAAAAAACTGCACCAGCAACGCTTTTTTGCCGAGGGACGGCGATCTCTTCTCAGACCATTCCGCTACAACGTTGTCCATGTGGGGATGCGCGGCAAAAGAGCCCCCTTCATCCCGCCTATTGGTCAACCGCGATGGCGCCCCCGGAGGCCGGTTAGCTCCTGTCCCGTGACACAAAGACACGCAGTGCCCAGTCCTAGCCCCCGTAGGTCTGAGCCCCCGATCAGAGTGGTGTCCTAGCCTGACGTCGAACCGTGTGCATCTGGTCAGATTTGAGATCAGCGGGGCTGGTAGACGGTTCGTTCGCTTTACCTACTCCTCACTCCGAATACGCATCAATAGCAATTCTGTTCTAATTTCCCGCACCATATCACCCAGGACAGGCATAGTTAGGGCATGTCAGACGTACCCCGCAACGAGCCCGACCCCGACAACCCCAACCAGGACAACGCCACCAACCCGCCCAACGACGAACCGGAACCCCGCACCGACGACCCCATAGACCCCGAGCCCGAGCACCCGACAACCCCAACCCCGCCTCCGCCACCTTCGATCCCACCAACCCGGCATTCTCACTGGCCGAGAAGTTTGCACACTTTACGACGCCTCGTACCCCGACGCGCTCACCGCAGCGGCTCACGCCGCGAATAACTCGCTTCGGAATTTCCACAACGAACACCTCTTCAAGTCGCTTCAGGACGCCACCAGATCGGGGCTTCTCGCTCACGCCACGAACGCCTATTCGCAACAGTGGAAGTCCTTGCTCCCAAACCTCGTTGACTATCAGATGAAAGCCTTAGCAGCCGCCCCGTCACTCGACCCGTCGCGGTATATCGCCCCGGTACCCGACGTGAAAACCCTGCTCGGAAATGACGTCTGGGACCAGGTCACCGGCGCGGCGCTGAAGCACTCGCTTGACGAAACGTTTGCCGAGTTCGCCGAGGCAGCGAAAGCCGCAACGTCACTCGCACCGGCTGTCGAAGCAGCGCACAATCTCGCGCAGCAATACGTTGACGTCGTCGGCGACAACGACCCGTTGCCGTATTTGGAGAAGTTCCACGAAGACTTCCTCACACAGTTCGCGCTACTTGTCCTGGCCGCCTCCCGCGTCGAGAACCTCATGGCCGACCTGTGCGAAATCCACTTCGGCAACACCCAATTCGGCAACGCCACTCACCTCGCGCACACGTCATTCGGCCGGATGCGCGGCTACCTCGAAGACAATGCGGAGTGCGGGGCGTGCCGCGAGCTTGCAGCCGACACGAAAGACCCCATCGACTTTCGCAACACCCTTGTCCACGGCGACTGGTTCGTTGGCAATGAGATAGCCTCCGCCGAACACCAGTCCAGGCGCGTGTGGTTCGAAAAGCTCGCAAACGTCACCCGGGTGGTCAAACGCCGGCCGCTGACCAAGAAAGACTTCGACAAACTTGCCGACCAGTGGAACACGGGCAAGCCGCAGACCATTCGCGACTTGTTCGAGTCGGAGCTCGTCACAACAAGCCTCGTTTCGGCACATGTCGAAACGTTCACCGACTTGGGCGACCGGTGCGAAGCAGAGCTCGAACGTCACGAGAAGGGCTGACGAAGGCAGAAAGCCACCAGGCACGCAGGTAGTTCAATGTCCCCGCGCGCCGCGCTTTCCGCCCCGACCCTCGTAACGACAACCGCCACCGCAACGCACCCCGCTTCCGTGTCGGCAACCGCTCCGGCAAACGTGTCGGACTCCGAAGCGTGCAAACGTGCCCGGTCCGGCAACCGGGTCGAATACCGCAACGGGACTTCGAAGCGAACCCCACCGGACACCGAGACGAGCCTCGGGGCGGTGGCCGCGGCGCACCCCGCTACGACACGTCCGCCCGGTCCGGCAAACGAGACGGGCTCCGGGTCGGGGGTCTGCGGGAAAGGCGGCGGGTTCCGCGGCGGGGTTCGAGGCGGGAAACGTCACGAAGTTCGACTGCGGTTTCCGGGTCGGGGGTCGTTGCGGGCTGTGTAAGGAAGCGACGGAAAACGTGTAAGCCGCCGCGTAAGCGGCGGCGAGTCTAGAGGTTGGGGAGTTTACTGAAAGCCCCGACCAGGGGGTTTCACGAAACTGTTCCAATCTTTTCACGAAACCTCCTGCCGGCCGAAGAAAAACGGCCGCGAACACAAAAATGACCCGCTCCGCTCGTTCGGAGGGGTCATTTTTCTTCGTCTGAACGCCGTTTTGGGCCGAATTTCGGCACTCGCCCACGACCTCTCGGCCACGGGCTTCGTCCTCGTTGTTTGAGGACCAGCCGGTGGCCTTGGTCGGTCTATGCCGCAAGCGGTGGCGCGTTGGGGAAAAGCGTCGGTGCCAGTCTCGTCGCGGCCGCGGGTCTTGCGCCCGTCAGGAGGGGTCGTGGGAGGCGTGGGCTTCTTCGGGAAGCGCCAGCGAGACTCCGCCGACAGCAAACCAATGTTGGCCGCAACGACGGACATGACAGCCGAAATGGCCTGGGCTGCCCAACCACGCATAAGCCGCATGGTGGGGTCGCCGTGTCCCTGGTGCCGGGAGGACTTCACGCGGTCATTGCGAGACTCAATGGTGTTGCGACGGTGGTACTGCTCCTGCCCCTCCTTCGTGCCGTAGGGCGCGCCCTGGTTGAGGTACTTCGCACCGTCCTCGGGCGTGTTCTGCACGGTAATAGAGGCCTGGGAGCAGACCGCACTGCACATGCCAGAGGTCAAGTCCCATCGGCAAGCGTTACACAACACTAAGGGACGCAACCGCCGTTGGAACACTGCTGCTATGTCAGAGCCCGAAAGCTCCGCCGCTGACGAGGATCACGATGCCGAGGCCGATGAGAACGATGGGAAAGAGGATGTCCTCCCAGCGTTCGAGCACTTCCGCGATCGGGGGGCGGGTGGCGACGAACTTTGCCAGGGCCACCAGGACCGCAACGAGCGCGAGGAAGATAACGCAGTAGGCGACTACTGCGAGAGGCTCCACGCTGAGGAAGACAGGGGTGTAGACACCGATGTTGTCGCCGCCATTGGCAAAAGTGACGCCTGCGACTGTCCCCACGCCGACCTTCTTGCCGGCAACCTTGGCCTCGTCGTCATCGTCGTCATCGTCTCCGCGCCAGGCCTCCCATGCGGCCCAGAGGCCGATGCCCAGCGGGATGAGACCAAAGTATGGAATAGCTGCCGGGGGCAGAAATGCTCCGGCGCCGATGGTCACGAGGATCGCGGCGACGAGGATGCCGGCAAATCCGAGGTACTGGCCGGCCAGAATACGGGCGGTGGTGCCGCTCTGGCCTGCCCCTCGCGCGAAGAAGAGGGAGAGCACGATGATGTCGTCGATGTTGGTAGCTGCGAACAGGCCTATCGCCTGCAAGACCGTGGTGAGCATTACGCGCCCACCCCAGCTACATCGCATCCGGGAAGCGTGCAGGCGGGATCCATGCACGGGGCATCTTCGTCTACTGCCAAGGTGGCATCGACCAATGTAGTCAGCGCCTGCGCCAGGTGCGGATCGGCGATCTCGTATCGCGTCCGACGCCCCTCGGGCTCGGAGACGACGATCCCACAATCGCGCAGGCATGCCAGGTGGTTGGACACATTCGAGCGTGTCAGGTCCAGAGCTCGAGCCAGTTCCGCCGGGTAAGCGGGATGGTCGAGCAGGGTTAAGATGATCCGGGATCGAGTGGGGTCGGCCAGTGCACGACCCAGGCGGTTCATCACGTCGAGACGCGAAGCAATAGTCAGCATGCACTGAACTATACAGCGAGCGCTGAACGTGTCAAACCCGATGTAGCGGTGCAGCTGTGTGTGCTGCTCAAGAGACAGTGGAAGGAGCAGAGCTGGCAGAGATTCCGGCAAAGTTGCGAAAACAGCGTCGCCGGCTCGAGATTCAAGTTGCGCACGAGCCTGGCGTAGTTCGGGAGATCGGTTTTCAGGCCCCAAGCAATGATCCGAACGGGACAAAACTCGATGGCCTCATCATCTTGAACCGGGAAGGCTCGAACAAACTTATCTACCTCATCCGCAGCCTCGACTCGATTCCCGTTTGCAGCGGGGACACATCGGGGTTCGACGACGGTTCGCGCCGCCAAGGAGAGCCTTGCCGGATGGATTGCCGAGAGGGACAACGAGGGAGACAACACTGGCGACGGTGCATACTTGGTTGAACCACGCTCGTTTCTGATGATCGGCCCATGTGCGATTTGTGTGCCGCGCCCAAGGCAACCGAATTGGCTCGAAGTTCCGTAGCTTTGAAAGTTTCCGCTCGAACCGCAAGTCACCGGAGGTGCTCACCTTTGACGAGCTTGTCGAGCGTTCACGGTGGAGCGTGGAGCTTGCCGAGAGGTAGGAAGAGGCGGAAGCGGAATTTCCTGACTTCCCGCTCTAAGGAGCGCTCCTGCTCACGTCATATAATTGACTTCTGTTGTGTAACCGGAGTCGGAACCCGGTGTAACCGGGGTGTAGCCACGAACCCGCTACAACTGGTCGGGGAGTTTACTGAAAGCTCCGAGCAGGGGTTCTGGTTTCTTTTCCCGTTCAATTCAGGAAACGCTGCCAGATTTAACCCTGCTTTCAAATCGGGTGACTTTCGGAGAGACTGACCCCGACAACATTCAATCTGGCGCGAAATGATTCGCCGGCGTGCACAATCGGGGTTCTGCATGCCGGTGAGGAACTAATTGTGGTTCAATTAACCCTAGACTCCACAGCCCGAACAGTCGTGGATAATGCCATTACCGGAAGGAAGCAGGTGCATGAACGATGACTCTCAAGATGATGAGCGCCGCCGGTCGAGCACGCCGCCGGGGAGTGGACGTCATGGAGACGAACCCTCGCCCGCTGCGAACGCAGGCACGCATGAAGGCCAACGATCCCCGGGCGACGATTTACAACGGGTGGAAAGTGACGTTCAACGCAATGGACAAGAGCATTCGGACGGTTCTCCCGGCGAAGTAATTGACGCTGAACTCGTCGAGGAGGTCACCCGCCAGATTGCAAGTTCCGCGTACCTGTGGAGTGCCCCTGCACCAGCACCGGAGACGCTGGAAGCTTACCGACAAGTTGACCCCACTTTTGCCGATCGTGCAATGCGAATGGCGGAACAAAGCATTGCAGCCTCGAACCACGAGAAAGAGTGGCTTGCCAAAGGGGATGTGGACGCTCTCAAACGTGGTCAATACTTGAGTTTCGGCATGTTTCTGGCCTCGATCGGCGCTGCCTTGGCCGTTTACTTCGGCGGGGGTTCTGAGTGGCTGGCTGGTGTCTTCCTCGCGCCCCCAGTTTTTCAATTCCTAGGAAAGTTTGTCAGGACTGTTCGCAGGGAAGAAGATGACAACCTCGAATGATGCGCAATCTCTGACCTAAGGCGGACCGAAGCCCCCGCCTTTAATTCACCTCTAAGCGAGCTCGTCCCATTCGGTGTCGACGAGCACGTGGCCGCCGCTGTCCATGGCGACAGGCGGCAGCACTTCCACCGGCGGCAGGCCGTACGACATGAGCATGCGGGCGAAGGAGCGGTGGCTGGGGCTGCGCTCGTCGATAAGCTCTTCCGCTTCCATAATCACCTGCTCTGTGACGACGGTGAGGCCGCGCCAGAAGTCGTCGCGGCTGCCGCTGTAGGTGAACGCTATGTAGCGGGTGGAGGCGTCCTCGACGGTGCCGAAGGTGTAGTCGCAGCCCGGCTCGAGGGCGTCGGCGGCGTGCAGCTTGGCTACCTGGAGCAGGGTGAGCAGAGGGTTGTCGCGTGGGTCGATGAGCACGAGGAACTCGGCGGGAGCGTCGCTGCCGCGCCAATGGTCGACTTCGGCGCGAAGCATGCCGGCGGTCATGTTGGGGTTCGAGTTAGCGATCATCGGCGGTCACCTTCCACTGCGGCGGGATGCGGAAATTGCCATCGCCCAGATGGTGGTCCTTCCAGTTCGCAATTGCGCGTGTCCAGCGGCCCGGATCGGTTTCTTTCCAGCTGTGGTCGCGTTCGATGGAAAGGTGCGCGTCCAGGAGGCGGGTGGTCGCGTCGGTGACGTCGTCGGCCAGGGTGTGGGCGAAGTCGCCGTCGAACAGCTGGTCAGCCCAGCGAATGAACGGTAAGAACAGCGGGTCAGCGAAGTCTTCGCACGGCGGGTCGATGACAGTCCCGTCCGGGAGGTACACGTAGTCGATGACGTGCTGGTTTTGCGCCATTTCCGTCTCCGCAATGTCCATCAGGCGGATCAGGCGCGACGTGTTCAGTATCAGCGCTCCGTCGAACTCTTCGCCGTCCACGCGTGTGATCCAACCGGCATTGACCAATCGCTCGATACATCCTTTGAGCGGAAAGTTGGGTTCGCGCCACCAGGGACGCTCATAGGCCTCCTCCGGGATGTAGTGGATCATCCCGATGCACCCGCGGCGGAAGTTCCCGTGGCGATCAATGATCTCGCCGGTGTAGTCATCGGCGTATTTGCTCACATGTGCGAGGGCCGTTTTGTCTTGGTACTCCAGTGATGGGGTCATCACCTGCATCACTGCGTCAGAAAGTACTTCTCCCAAATGGTTCTCCTTTGAATCCGTCGTTTTTCTAGACCGATCAGTACGGTAAGACCCGCTAGGGGAATTGTCAAGAACATATGTTCGACATAGTAGGTGCCGGCAGGAGAACTTGTTGACACGTCACCATGGCGCGCGTAGCATCACTCTCGTTCCATAGTTGACCCATCAACAAAATTCGAAGGAGACAATCATGCAGACCGGTACCTACACTCTCGACCCCGCCCACTCCTCCATCGGCTTCACCGTGCGCCACGCCATGGTGACCAAGGTCCGCGGCGAGTTCACCGACTTCGACGCAACCGTGACTATCGCGGAGGAGCCGTCCGCAAGCACCGCTTCCGGCACCGTGCGCACCGCGAGCGTGGACACCCGCAACGCCGACCGCGACGCACACGTGCGCGGCGAGGACTTCTTCGCCGTCGAGCAATACCCGGAGATGACCTTCACCGCCACCAGCTTCGACGTCGACGCGCAGGGCAACGGCACTGTCACCGGCGACCTGACCATCAAGACCACCACCAAGCCGGTCACCTTCGACGTCGAGACCTTCGGCGTCGAGGAGGACCCGTTCGGCAACACCCGCCTCGGCTTCGAGGCCCGCACCACCATCAACCGCAGTGAATACGGCATCGACTTCCAGGCGCCGCTGAACTCCGGCGGCATGCTGGTCAGCGAGAAGGTGGGCATCGAGATCGAGGGCTCCGCGATCAAGCAGTAGCTTCTCGACGAGCACTCCGCTCCCCCACCCACTAGAATTTCAGTCTGTGCTGAGCAGGAAAACCTTCATGTCCGCCACGGCAGTGGCGGGCTTTTCTGCGTTGGTGGGGTGTGCCGGCCCGCGGGGCACCACAGGCATAACTGTGACGGAGACGGCGACCACGACGGTCCGTGAGACGGTGACGGCGTATCCCGGCCCGGAGCGCTACGCGGGCCGGGTGCCGCAAGCGTTCGGGACTTCACTGCGCGGCATCGTGGAGACGGTGCCGGTGACCCCGGGCAGGCGCACGATTGCGCTGACCTTCGACGCCTGCGGCGGGCCGAGTGGTTCGGCCGTGGACCAGGGGTTGATAGACGCGCTGCGCGAGCATGCCGTGCCCGCAACGCTGTTTTTGAGCGCCACCTGGATCGACGCGAACCCGGAGGCGACGCGGAACTTGGCGGCGGATCCCCTGTTCCGCCTGGAAAACCACGGCACTCGCCACCTGCCGCTAAGCGTCAACGGCCAGGCGGCTTACGGCATCGCGGGCACTGCGACGCCTGCGGAGGCCATCGCGGAAATCGACGGCAACCGCGCGCTGCTGGCGGAATACGGGGTGGATTCGACGTGGTTTCGCTCAGGCACGGCCCACTACGACAACGTCGCCGTCCACATCGCCCGCGAGCGCGGGGTACAAATCGCGGGCTATTCCGTCAACGGCGACGCTGGGGCGACTGCGGCGGCGGGCCATGTGGCGTCGACAATCATGCATGCCCCCGACGGGGCGATCGTGCTGGCGCACATGAACCACCCCTCCTCCGGCACCGGGCCGGGTGTGCGCCGCGCGCTGGAGCAGCTGCGCGGCGACGCGGTGCGGTTTACGTTCCTCGACGGGAGCGGGCCCTAAAACTCGGCCGGCATGATCATCCAGGCCACGCCGTAGGCCAGCAGACCCGGGAACAGGCCGATGAGTGCGAGCAGGACGAAAACGACGCGCACGACGGTCGGGTCCACGCCGAGGTACTGGGCGATGCCGCCGCACACGCCGGCGATGTACTTGTCGGTCATGGAGCGCTCGAGGCGCTTCGGGGAGTTGCCGGGGTTGATGTTCTGCGGGTTGTAGGGGTTGGACATTGCGGGGTCCTTTCATGCTCGGAATTGGTGCGTCCTATCCAACCCCCGTTCGCGGAAGCCCGCAAGGACGGGCGTCGTGCAAAACCGTGTTAGCACTGGCGAGTGGGTAGTTCTTGGGCGCCGACTACGTCGGCGAAGAACTCGCGGATCTTATCGGCGCGGTCCTCGTTGAGGTGGTCGAAGATGAGGCGCCGGACGGTTTCGACATGGTCCGGAACCGCGTCCTCGAGATGCGTCATGCCCTGGTCCGTGAGCGTGACCAGAACGCCGCGGGCGTCGCCGGGGCACTTGCTCTTGGTCAGCAGACCCCGCTTTTTCATGCGGGTGACCTGGTGGGAGGCGCGAGAGCGGTCCCAGCCGAGTTCCTCGCACAGCTCGCGAAGGCGCAGGGTGCGGTCTTGCGCCTCCGACAATGCGACGAGGACAGAGAATTCAGACGAAGAAATCTCGCTGCCCTCTTGGAGGCGGTCGTCGATGGTGCGGGAGATCTTGTTGAATCCGGCCAGGATTAGCCGCCACAGTTGCTGTTCTTCGTCGTCAAGCCACCGCGGTTGTGTAGTCATACCGGCAGATCCTAGCCCATGGTCGCGGTTTTCAACTCGTCCATGGAGTACGTGCGCGCGGCGGCGACGCGGTCGAAGCGCTGCGGGAAGCAGGTCAGCACCAGCACCTGCGACGTCTTCCCCACCTGCGAAAACAGCGAGTTCATGCGGGCGAGACGCTCCGGGTCGGTGGCGCCGAGGGCGTCGTCGACCACCACGGGCACCGGCGTTGTTTCGCCGGAGGCGGTGACTAGGTCAGCGATGGCGAACCGGGTGAGGATAGCCAGCTGCTCCTTCGTGCCGCCGGAGAGCTGGTCCAGCGGCACGCTCACCCCGTCGACGGTGCGCTCGGTGACGGTGAGGTCGTCGCCGAAGTTGAAGTCCACGGTCGGGCCGAACAGCACGCGGGCGTGGTTACGGATCGCGTCGTTGAACGGCGCGGTGTAGCGGGCGCGGGCGGCGTCGCGGTGGGTGTGCATCGTCTCGCGCAGCAGGCGCACGGCGTCGGCGCGGCGCGTGGTGCGGGCCAGTTCGGTCTCCGCGGCGTCGAGCTCCGCGGCCGCGCGGTCAGCTTTCTCGGCGGCGCCGGCGGCGATCTCGATGCGGCCGGTCAGCTCGGTGATGCGGTTTTTGGCCTCGGCTTGGCGCTTCTCCAGGTTCTGCAGGCGCGCCTTCGCGCCCTCGAGCATCTGCTGGGCGATCTCCGGGTCGGCGGCCGCGAGCTCGGCGGAAAGCAGGGTGTGCGCCTCGTTTGCCTCGCGTTCCTGCTCGCGAGCGGATTCGAGACTGTCCTCGAGTGAGGTTTTCGGCGTGGTGGTCTCCGCCTGCGCCAGCTCGTCGGCGGCGTGGCTGGCCTCGGCCTGCTTCGCCTCAAGCTTGGTCTGCACGACGGTCAGCTCGCTTGCGGCGGTGCGGTCGGCGTAGGGCTTGAGCGCGGCGTCGGCGGCGTCGACGTCCTTTTCTGCCTTATCCAGCGCCTTTTGGGCGTCTTTTACTGTCAGCTCCGCGGCCTGCTCGGTGTCGGGCAGCTCGACGGTGTCGATCGCCTCGGCGAGCTCCTCGATCTGGGTGGCCAGGCGGTCACGCTCCGCAGCGAGCTCGTCGGCGTCGGTGCCAGCCAGCGCGTCGTCGCGGCGCTGGCGGGCGGACTTCACCTCTGCGTCGTGCGCCTTGCAGGCGTCCCGGGCGGCGCGGGCTTCGTCGACGTCCGCGCAGCCCAGCTTGGACAGCAGGCTGGCAAGGGCGTCCTCGGCCTTTTCCACGGCACGGCGGGGATCCTCCGCGCCCTGGGCGGCGCGGAAAACCACGTCGAAGTCGTCGAGAGTGAGGCGCGTGCCCTCGTAAACGGCGACGGACTCGGTGCCGTCGATGCCCACGCTTTCGCCGTCGACCTGGATGGTCTTTCCTTTGGCGGTGATCTCCAGTTTGGCGGAGGCCGCCTCGCGCAGGCGCCGCTGCAGCGTCAGCTCGCTTTCGGCCTGCTCCAGCTTGCGCACGTCCGCGTCCGTGACCTGCAGGGCGGGGGCGTTTTTGAGCAGGGTTGCGTAGGCTTCCTCTGCTTTGCCGATGAGGGTGAGTTGGTCGGTGACGACCGTGAGGCGCCGAGAGGCACGCACGTGGTCGCGGACGTTTTCGGCGCCGCGCAGGGTGGTGCGAGCGGTGGCGAGGCGGGTTTTCGCCTCCTCGACCTGCGCCGTCAGCTCGGTAATCTTCTCGCGTTCGGCATCGCGCGCCTCCTGCGCCGGCGCAAGGGCGGCCTGCAGGTTCTTTTCCTCCTCGCGCAGCTTGGCCACGCGCTCGGAGAGGGCGGTGCGCTCGGCGAGGTCCTGCTCGGCGCGCTTCCTGGCGACGGTGGCGCGCTCGAGCTGCTCAGCCGCAGTTTTGGCTTTCTCGGCGAGTTGGCTGGCCTGGGCGAACTCGGCCTCGCGCTCGGCGAGCTCTTCGTGGGCCTGCGGCAGCTCCGTGTCCACCGCGCGGATTTCGTCTTCGCGGCGGGCCACCTCGTCCACAAAGGTGGCCAGCTGCTGCACCTCATTTTCCGCGGCGCGCAGGGTCTCGCGAGCGGTGTCCACGGCGTCGGACTTGGCGGTGAAGGAGGCTTTGGGCTTGGGCGGGGTCGCGGCCGTCCAGTAGCGGGCGTACTCCGCCTCGATGGCGG
The DNA here is from genome assembly GCF_013978595.1 of Corynebacterium haematomassiliense. Lineage (GTDB taxonomy): Bacteria > Actinomycetota > Actinomycetes > Mycobacteriales > Mycobacteriaceae > Corynebacterium > Corynebacterium lehmanniae. Next base: position 258,214 of record NZ_JACDTZ010000001.1, on the reverse strand, counting down.
CCATGAGCTCGGTGTCCTCCTCGCCGGAGCGCTCGGTGCCGTTCTCCGCGTCGAGCGCCTGGGAGATGGACGGGATGCCGGCGGCGGCGATGCCCGGGTCCAGCTCGCCCTGGCGCAGGAACAGCGTCTTGGCCAGGCTGGTGTCCATCTGTTCGGCGATGATGCGGGCGAGCTCATCGTCCGCCTGACGGCCGGTGAAGTTCTTGTGCACCGGCGAGAGGATCTCCAGCTCCGAGAGCTTGCCCTTCAGCCAGCGCTTGTGGATTGTGAAGGTGGTCTCCCCCACCGTCGCGGTCATGGTGACCTCGGGGGACGCGTCGCGGCCGACCGGGGCGAAGATCTTGATCTTTTTGCCGCCGGCAGAGTGGCGCTCCTGCAGCACGGTGCCGATGGCGTCCAGGATGGTGGACTTGCCGGCCTCGTTCTGGCCGTGGATGACAATCACGCCGGTATCCGGCAGGTCGCGCAGCTCCAGGTGCTCGATGGCGCGGAAGTTGTCGATGACAAGGTCGTGGATGCGCATGGTCTAGCCCACCTCCTTGGACAGGCGGAACAGCAGGTTCACGGCGTCGCGGGCGGTGGCGTTGTCCTCGGCCGCCTGGCCGATCAGCTCCCGCATCGCGTCTTGGGCGAAGCCGGTTAAGGGCAGGTTTTCCATCTCTTCCTCGTCGGGCTCGAGGTGCAGGCTCATCAGCCGCTCGCGCGGGTAAAGCGCGGCGAAGACCGGCTCGAGCTCGGCGAGTTCGCGCTCGAGGGTGCGCGTGTCCTCTAGGCCTAGCGTGCCAGAAAGCGCGTACTTAATCACGGTGCGGTCTTTTTCCGGGTACGCCTTGAGGTCCTCGATCACCCCGGCCACGTCCTCGGCACCGGCGACCTCCCAGAAGCGGGCTTCGAACGTCCAAGCGCCGACCGAGACTTTCTCCACCGAGACGTCGGCGCGCCCGCCGCTTTTGTCCACGGTGACCACCAGCGCGTTGCCGGAATCCACCTCGCCGCCGGCAACACCAGGGGTGCGGTCGAAGTAGTCCGTGGTCTCCGGCGCACCGGAGTACCAGATCCGCTCCGAGGCGGTAAGTGCCGCGGTGGAGTGGGTGTCGCCCAGCGCGACGTAGTCGATCGTGCCCTGGTCGATGGCGGTGTCGAGCGAAGCAACGTCGATAAGCGAATGTGCCTCCTCTTCCCCGAAGCCCTCCACGGCGCCGTGGCCGACGAGGATGCGGACCGCCTCCGTCGGCTCTAGGTCGCGGATCGCCTTGGCGCACAGGTCCTCCGAGGCGTGCTTGGTTAGCAGCGGGGCGCCCACCACCTCGACACCCTCGCGCACGACCACCGGCTCCGAATCTGCGAGCACCGTGACGCCTTCGATCCCCTCGGTGCGCTGGAAGATGCTGTCCGCCACCAGCGGGTCGTGGTTGCCGGGCAACAGATAGACCGGCACGGGGAGCTTGCGCAGCGCCTCGAGCGCGCGGCCGAGTGTGGTCGGCTCGAGCGAGTTGTGCTCAAACACGTCGCCGGCCACGACGATGAACTCGGCGCCGCGGTCCTGGGCGATCTCCCCCAAGCGGGTGACGGCGCGGAGGCGTGCGTCGTCGAAACGCGACTGCGCTTCGAGCGACAAGAATTTTCGGCGCATGCCTAACTGCAGGTCGGAGGTGTGGATGAAGGTGGTGTGCGTCATGTCTTATACACCTACCACCGCGCCCGACACGCCAGCACGAACATTCGAACACATGAGCTAACGGGTGAGTTCGTCGTAGAGATCTTCGATGTCCGCCACGGCCCGCAACTGGTCAATGTTGGTGAACGACACGGTCTGCATCGCGCGGTGGAGCAGGTCGATGTCCGAATCCTCGATCATCGGCGCCACCTTCGGACGCGGCAGCTCTGGAAGCTCCCGGCCGGACCAGAAGTACTCCGAGCCGGGCTCGGCGTTTTCCCTGGCCAGGTCATCCGCCTGGTTGCGCTTCCGGTTCTCCAGCTCCTCCAGGCGCAGTCCGCGCATGGTGAAGATGACGCTCGGGTCCTTATCTATGAGCTCCGCGGTGCGCTGCGCCACGGCGACGGCGTGCTTGCACACGGCCGCGCCGTCCGGGCAGTCGCAGTGGAAGGTGACCTCCTGCGGAGTTCTGCACAGCAGAATCTCCAAGACATCCTCGGCGAGCGTGCCAGCCTTCGCCGCGGCGATGGACCCTGGCGCCCGCACGATCGCGCTGGTGGCCTCGCGGATCTCCTCGGCGTGGCGCCGCGGCAAGTACATAGCCACCCGGAACGGGTCATTCTGGCTGCCCACCACCGCCGCGCGCACACCGTGGGACACCGCCTGCAGCTCCACCACATGCCCGCGGGCGGCGTACTCCGCACCACGTTTCGCCCGGCCCACGTCGGTCTGGCGCACCGCGGCGTTGTAAATGGTCATCGCCGCAGGCGACAGCGACCGCGGACGGAACGTGCCGACGTCCGTGCCGCCAGTTTCCGCCGCGCTGGACACACGTTTGCGCGCGCCGAAGTTGGCGTAGATGACGTTGTTATCCTGCGGGCGCTTCTTCTTCTCAGTCATTTTGCCCCCTGTAACTGATCAATTGGGCGAGCTCCTCGGTTCCCAGCTCGGTGATCCAGCCCTCGCCCTGGCCCACCACGGCGCCGGCGAGCTGGGTCTTGCCGTCCAGGATGTCCTGGATGGACTCCTCCATCGTGCCGCGGGTGATGATCTTGTACACCGTGACGTTCTTCTCCTGCCCGATGCGGAACGCGCGGTCCGTGGCCTGATTCTCCACCGCCGGGTTCCACCAGCGGTCCAAGTGGATGACCATGGACGCCGCCGTCAGGTTCAAGCCGGTGCCGCCGGCTTTCAGGCTGAGGATCATCGCGCGGGGCCCGTCCGGCTGCTGGAAGCGCTCCACCATCGCATCGCGCGCGGACTTGCCCACGCCGCCGTGGAGGAACGGCACGTCCTCGCCGAGGCGCTCGGACAGGTAGGGCTTCAAAATGTCTCCGAACGCCTTGTACTGGGTGAAAATCAGCACACGCTGGTCGGACGCGGCGGCTTCTTCCAGAAGCTCCATGAGTTTTTCCACCTTGCCGGAGCGGTGGCGGCCTTTGTCGGTGACCGCGGAGCCATCGCCAAGAAAGTGCGCCGGGTGGTTGCACACCTGCTTGATGCGGGTAATCGTGGCCAGCACGAGCCCCTTTCGCGCAATCCCCTTGCGCTCGTCCAGTTCCGCCTGCGTGCTGTCCACCAGCGCCTTGTACAGCGCGGCCTGCTCCGGGGTCATGTCCACGGCGATGACGTGCTCGGCCTTGTCCGGCAGGTCCGAGATGATCGCCGTGTCCGTTTTCAGGCGGCGCAGGATAAACGGCGCGGTGAGGCGCTGCAGCCGCTCGCCCATCTCGTCCGCAAGCTCCGGGTCCCTGCGCGACTCGATGGCTTTGGCGAAGTGGTTGCGGAAGAAACTCTGCGAGCCCAGCATGCCCGGATTCACAAAATCCAGGATGCTGCGCAGCTCAGAAAGCTTATTTTCAATCGGCGTGCCGGTCAGCGCGATGCGGTGTCGTGCGGGAATTGCGCGAACGCTTTTCGACGACTGCGTGCCCGCGTTCTTGATCGCCTGCGCCTCATCCAACACCACGTGATCCCACTGCACGGACGCCAAATCCTTGGCGTCGCGCGCGGCGGTGCCGTAGGAGGTGATGACGATGTCGGACTCCTCGGCGGCCGCAAACAGGTCGTCGCCTTTGAGCCTGCCCGCGCCGTGGTGCACGCGCACGCGCATCTCCGGCACGAAGCGGGCGGCCTCGCGCGCCCAGTTGTTCACCACAGACGTCGGCGCCACGATCAGCGACGGGCCGCGCCGCGTGCCCTGCGCCTGCTCCACCGCGAGCAGGGTGAGCAGCTGCAGGGTCTTGCCCAGCCCCATGTCGTCCGCAAGCACCGCGCCCAAGTTGTTGCGGGACATGAAGTACAGCCAATCCACGCCGCGGCGCTGGTACTCGCGCAGCTCGGCGGTGACGGTGTCTGGGACGTCCACCCGCTCCGGCGCCGGGCGGTCCGTGCCGCCGACCAGGGAGGTGAACCAGGGCGAGCCGGTGAACTCGATCGGGCTGTCCGCACCCGCCTCCAGTGCGAGCTGGCGCAGCTCCGCGGCAGACACCACGCCCTCGCCCTCGGCGGCCTTCAGACGCTCGTACTCCGCCTGCGCCTCCTCGGCGAGGCGCTGCAGCTCCTCGGCGTCCTCTGAGCCGGCGGCCTGCGCGATGCGGGCGCGCTTGATGGCGCTCTCCGCCTCCAGCATCGCGTTTTTCAGCGACGTGTCACGCAGCTTCTCCAGGTACTTCGCCGTCTTGGCCACCTCGCGGCTATCCGCCAGCACCCACTCGCCGCGCAGCTTGATCAGGCCGGACTTGGACTTGACCAGCTCCGCCATCTCTTCGTCCGAAAGCTCCACGCCGCCGACGGACAGCCGCCAGTCGTACTTGACCAGGGCGTCAAAGCCCATCATGGTCACGGTGGAGGAATCGTGCGGGTCCTGGTGCTCGCTGACCTTGAGCTTCGACGCCGTCTCCGCCGTCGCCCACGCACGCGGCAGCAGCACCACAAAGCCGTGGGCCCGCAGGGTCGCGGCGCTTTCGCGGACGAACTTCACAATTTCGTCGCCGTTCAAGTACAGGTCCCAGTCGCCCGCGTTGGGGTCGAAGCCCTGGTCCACGGTGGAGCGGAACCGGCCGTGCTGTGCCGGATCCGCCAGCGAGGTCACCGCGATTGCCCGGTCGAGCTGGCCGCGCAGGACGTCGGCCGTCTTCGAGTCGTAATCCCCCAGCCGCACCGGCCGCGGCGAATCCGCGCTGGAACGTACCTGCACCCGCACCGGCCACAGCGTGTCCGGGCCCGACTCCTCGGCCCCGTCTGGCGACTCCACAATGAACACCAGCTGCATGTTCACCGCCGTGATCGTGCCGTTCCAATCCCCCATCTGGCGGGCCAGCACCGCCCCGCCGCGGCGCAGCGGGATGCTGTAGAGCAGCGACTTCACAAAATCGTGCCATGGGTACGGCCTCGTCGCCGCCTTCTCCACCGCGCCCTGCAGGCGTTCCGTGGCGATCCAGTGCGTGAACATCTGCGCGCAGTCCTCGCTCAGGTTCGCGTTGTTCACTGTGAGCACACCCGGCGAGGCGGCGATCATCTCCGCCAGCCAGCTGCGCTCCTCCAGTCCGGTGCCCAACTGCCACTGCGCGTACCACAGCCCGTCGTGGTACGGCACGTTGATGCTCACGCGCCCCGCGCGCACGAACTGGGTCAGACCCCGATACATGCGCAGGATCCAGTACATGTCCGGCGCGACCGCCTCGCGCTGCGCGGGCGTTGCCGCCGGCGAATCCCCGTCCAGGTGCGCCAGGTTGTCCAAAAAGCGCACCGCATCCTCGGGCGCGAACTGCGCCAACGGCGCCCGCAAGCTGACGTGCCGGCCCTTCGGGGTTTGCAGGATCAGGGTATGGAAGTGGCGGAACCTTTGGTCGTCCAAAAGCGAATGCACGATCGGCGGAAACGTGCCGGGCGGCACGTCATCCATGGTCACAATGCGGTGTCCCTGTACGCGCTCAACCCACACCGAAAGCCCGGACTCGGGGAGCCACAGGCCATGGAGAAGGTATTCAGGCATACCCACCCTTATACCACCGACACCGACATCGCCCCCGCCGAGCGTTCGAACAAAATCTTTCAGCCCACACTCAGCCGATTCTGCAAATCAATACAGCGCGACGGAAGGATGCGTTACAGTGTGGCGAAACTTACACCGACCACCGACGTAAGGGAGTGCACATGTCTGACAGTTTCTGGCTCGTGCTGGCCATCGTCCTGTATTTCGGGCTGATGGTCGCCATCGGGTTCTATTCCTGGCGCAAAACGGAGAAGTACGACGACTACGTCCTCGGCGACCGCGGCCTCGGCCCACTGGTCGCCGGCATCTCCGCGGGCGCATCGGACATGTCGGGCTGGCTGCTCATGGGCCTGCCCGGCGCCCTATTCGTCGCGGGCATGAGTGAGCTGTGGATCGTCATCGGCCTGTTCATCGGCACCTGGGCCAACTGGAAGTGGATCGCACCAAGGCTGCGCGCCTACACCGAGGTGGCCAAGAACTCGATCACGCTGCCCAGCTTCTTTGAAAACCGCACGCACGACACCTCGCGCGTCCTGCGCTTCACCTCCGCCGTGATCATCATCTTCTTCTTCACGTTCTACGTCTCCTCCGGCATGGTCTCCGGCGGCCGCTACTACGAATCCACCTTCGGCGGCGAATACATCCACGGCGTGCTCATCGTCGGCTCCATCACGGTGCTCTACACCTTCATCGGCGGATTCCTCGCCGTGAGCTACACCGACGTCGTACAGGGCGGCCTGATGTTCCTCGCCCTGATCACCGTGCCGATCATGGCGCTGATGTCCCTGGACAATCCCTCCGACATCTTCAGCTGGGCCACCTCAAACCCGTACGGCCCCTGGGAGCACGGCAACCCGGACTACTTCAACATGGTCGCCGGCGTGTCCGCCGCCACCATCATCGGCAACATCGCATGGGGCCTGGGCTACTTCGGCCAGCCGCACATCATCACCCGCTTCATGGCGCTGCGCTCCCCGTCTGAGGCGAAGGCGGCGCGCCGCACCGGCACCATCTGGGTGGCCATCTGCTACCTCGGCGGCATCTTCACCGCCCTGGTGGCAACCGTCTACTTCGGCCAGAAGTCCGCGTCCGTGACCGACCAGTCCGGCTACGAGACCGTCTTTTTGGACCTGGCCCGCATCATGTTCCACCCGCTGATCGCCGGCATCGTGCTCACCGCCGTACTCGCCGCTATCATGTCCACCATGTCTTCTCAGCTGCTGGTCACCTCGTCCGCGCTCATCGAGGACATCTACCGCATCTTCAAGAAGAACCCGAACAACACCACCCTGCTCGTGCTCTCCCGCGCCATGGTCATCGGCATTGCCCTGATTGGCATGCTGCTGGCTCTGAACCCGTCCGACACCATCCTCGGCCTGGTCGGCTTCGCGTGGGCCGGCTTCGGCGCCGCGTTCGGGCCGGTGGTTGTGGCGTCGCTGTACTGGAAGCGCCTCACCTCCCAGGGCGCGATCGCCGGCATGATCGTCGGCGCCGTCACCTCGTTTGTCTGGGGTTCCGTGGACGCGCTGTCCGGCATGATCTACGAGATCGTCCCGGGCGTCATCCTGGCTACTCTGGCCATGGTCGTCGTCTCCCTGGCCACCCGCCCGAAGGAGGGTGTGGAAGAGGAGTTCGACACCGCCGCGGCCGCCACCGACTATGCGCTCGCCCACCCCGACGAGGACTTCGCCGCAGCGCTGCGGAACCGCGGAGGCTCCACCGCAGTCTAAGAAGGTATGCGCCTATACCTTCGTATTCTCTCCGCCCTCACTGTGCTGGTGGTGCCGTTCCCCACGGGGCGATTGCCTATCGACGTCCCAACGGTGCCCCACCGCACCACCATCCTCGGCTACGACAGAGCCGAGTTCGGCCCCGGCTGGGCCGCCGGCACCGGCGGGTGCGACACCCGCGCCGCGGTGATGGCCGCCGCCTTTGACGCGGACTGCGCCCAGCCCTGGCCGCAGTGGGGCAATCCCCGAGTTGTAGACCCCTACACCGGGGATTTTCTTCTGCCCCACGACGTGGAGATCGACCACGTCCTGCCCGTCTCCGCCGCCTGGGACTTAGGCGCCCACCGGTGGGACGCCGCCACCCGCGAGCGCTTCTACAACGACCCGCGCAATTTGGTCGCCGTGTCCTCCGCCGCCAACCAGGCCAAAGGCGACAAACTCCCGTCCGAATGGATGCCCACGGATAGGCGCGCGCGGTGTGCGTATGGGCGCCGGCTCGTGGACGTCGCAAAGCACTATGCCCTTCCTTTGCCCCGGGCAGACCTGCGGGCGGTGCGGCGCGCGTGCTCCGGGGTCGCCGGGCTGCTGGCGCGCGGCGAGCTGTGAGGATTTTCCCACCATGCCGTAAGGTGTGGGCACATGACTACATTCCTCATCTTCCTGCACGTGGTCGCGGCCATCCTGCTGCTCGGCCCCGTTGTCGTGTCTACCTCGATGTTCCCGCGCCAGGTCGCAGAATCCCGCGCCGGCGGCGAGGAGGCCACCGGCCGTGCGTCGGTGCTCTACCGCATCACCAAAACCTACGGCATGCTCTCCCTGCTCGTGCCGCTGCTCGGCGGCGCCGTGCTCGCCTCCGACTGGGAGACCTACAAGGCCAACTACTGGTTCCACACCGCCATCGTGCTCTCCGTGATCGCCTGGGCGATCCTGCTGGGCATGGTCATCCCGCAGCAGCGCAAGATGATGGGCACCCTCGGCGCGCTGCCGGCCGCTGACGCAGACCCGGCCGACCAGACCACCAACTTTGAAAAGTCCAAGGCAAAAGCAACCGCCGGCGCCGGCATCTTCAACCTGCTGTGGATGCTCACCCTGATCCTGATGTTCCTGCCGACCCCGGCGTAAGGAACGCGCGGGCGTTTCCGCTTGAGACAGGCCCAGCTATTCCCGATTCTTCGGCGAATGGCTGGGCCTTGTTGGTAGGGCCAGTTTCGCCCCGGTTGCCGGAGCTCGAGACGCCTCCCCCGCGCACAGACCCTGGGAGGCAAACCCTGGCAATGGCCAAAATCGGCGCGATCCCAGGCTTTGGATCCCAGGGTCTATGCGCATGAGTCGTTCTGCCCGGCCCCCTACGAGTACCGCAGCGCGGAGGCGCCGCCGAGGCCCAGGCCGGCGAAGACGCGGAGGATCCCGTCGACGGCCTTCCGCAGCACCTCTGCTACCGGCCCGGTCAGCCCGGGGAACAGCGCGTTTTGCCCCCACACGCCGACGAGGCGGGCTTCGGGGACGGCGGGGCCGTCGTGGGGCACGATGCCGATGACGTAGTCGCCACCGCGCAAAAACGGCAGTGGGTTGGAGGTCCACATGCTGGAGACCACGCCGACGAAACCGCGGCCAGGCACCCACATGGGCCCGCCGGAGTCGCCGGGGTGGCTCAGCGGCGCGGCGACGAAGAAGGTGCCGTCGGCGGAGCCGGAGAAGCGCCCGCAAGTTTGCGCGCCGCGGGTGCGGGAGAAGTAGCAGATGGTCTCGCCGAGGCGCACGTCATTTGGGTGGACCCACGCGTCGCCGGAGAACCGGTTGCCGCCGACTGCCACGCCTGCGTCCCATTGGATGGCAGCCCAGTCGTTGCTCAGGTGGCCGTCGTAGGCCTTGGAGCGGTACAGCGTCCCGGTGGCGCCGCCGGCGTTGACTCGCGCGCCTTCGGCTCCGCAGTGCGCGGCGACGAGGCTGCGGTGGCGCGCGGGGTCGTTGAAGCCGATGGTGCAGGTGCCAGTGCCGTCGATGCGCACGGGCGCGCCCTGCTCCATACGCACCTGGGCCTCGGCGGGCGCGGCCTGCATCCCCAGCGCGACGGCCGCTGCGAGAAGAGCTCGGGAAATTCGGTGCGTGCGCTGGGAAGACATGCGCATTAACCTAGCACCCTTGCCTATCGACGCCCTCCAGTCCCCCACCCAAACCCAAAGCAGCCGGCACGCTGCTTTTGAGCTGTGCCGGCTGCTTCAATATTGGGGCTTAATCCCAGCGGTCGCGCCTGTCGTCGCGGCCGCGGCCACGGCCTCCGCGGTAGCCTCCGCGTCCACCGCGATCGCCCCTGTCGCCACGGTCGTCGCGGCCGCGTCCGCCGCGGTAGCCCCCGCGTCCGCCGCGGCCTCGGCCGCCGCGATCGCGCGGGGGTGCGCCGTGGTCGCGCTGGATGTTGATCAGCTGGCCGGAGATGCGGGTGTCCTCCAGGCGGTCCAGCACAGCTTGGTCCAGGTTCTTCGGCAGCTCCACCAGGGTGAAGTCGCCGCCGATGGTGATGCGGCCGAAGTCCTTAGAGCTCAGCCCGCCCTCGTTGGCCAGGGCGCCGACGATGGCACCCGGGCGGACGTGCTGGCGCTTGCCCACGTCCAGGCGGTAGGTGTCGAAGTTGCCGCTGTCGTCGAAGCGGCGGCCGCGACCCCTGTCGCCACGGTCGTCGCGGTCGAAGCGGTCGCGTCCGCGCCCGCGGCGATCGTCGCGGTCGAAGCGGTCACGGTCGCGGCGGTCGCGCTTGTCGCGCGGCGGCTCCTTCATCAGGAACTCGTCGCCAGCCAGGGCCTGGGTGGCCAGGGCGGCGGCGATGTCGTCCATAGGCACATTGTTCGCCGCGGAGTACTCGCGCACCATGGTCTTGAAGATCTGCAGGTCGGTGGCCTCAAGCGACTCGGTGATGGAGTCCATGAACTTGGCCTTGCGCGATTCGTTGACCTCGTCCACGGTGGGCAGGTCCATCTCTTCGATGGTCGCGTTGGTCACGCGCTCGATGGAGCGCAGCATGCGGCGCTCGCGCGGGGTGACAAACAGGATCGCCTCGCCGGAGCGGCCTGCGCGGCCGGTGCGGCCGATGCGGTGGACGTAGGACTCTGTGTCGTTCGGGATGTCGTAGTTGAGCACGTGCGAGATGCGCTCGACGTCCAGGCCGCGAGCGGCGACGTCGGTGGCCACTAGGATGTCCAGGCGGCCGTCGCGGAGCTGGTCCACGGTGCGCTCGCGCTGCTGCTGGGCGATGTCGCCGTTGATGGCGGCGGCGGAGAACCCGCGGGCGCGCAGCTTCTCGGCCAACTCCTCGGTCTCGTTCTTGGTGCGCACGAACACGATCATTGCCTCGAACTCGGTCACCTCGAGGATGCGGGTGATCGCGTCGAGCTTGTTGCGGTGCGCGGTGAACAGGTAGCGCTGGGTGATGTTGGTGTTGGTGCGCGTCTCCGACTTGACGGTGACCTCTTCCGGGTCGTTGAGGTAGTCGCGGGAGATGCGGCGGATCGCGTTCGGCATCGTCGCCGAGAACAGCGCCACCTGCTTGGAATCCGGGGTGTCCTCCAGGATGCGCTCGACGTCTTCCTGGAAGCCCATGTTGAGCATCTCGTCGGCCTCGTCCAGCACCAGGAAGCTCAGGTTGGAGATGTCCAGCGAGCCCTTCTCCAGGTGGTCGATCACACGGCCCGGGGTGCCCACGATGACCTGGGCGCCGCGGCGCAGCCCGGACAGCTGGATGCCGTAGGCCTGGCCGCCGTAGATCGGCAGGATGCTCACGCCGTCGATGTGGTCGGCGAAGCTCTGGAAGGAGTCGGACACCTGCAGCGCCAGCTCACGCGTCGGCGCGAGCACGAGGGCCTGCGGGTAGCGCTTCTCCGGGTCGATCTGGGACAGCACCGGCAGCGCGAACGCCGCGGTCTTGCCGGTGCCGGTCTGTGCGAGGCCGACCACGTCGCGGCCGTCCATGAGCAGCGGAATGGTCTGCGCCTGAATCGGCGAGGGCTGCTCGAAGCCGACGCGCTTGACCGCCTCGATGACCTCGTCGGGCAGGCCGAGCTTCTCAAAGCCGTTTTCGGGCTTCTCGGGCTCGGCGGCGGGTTCGGCCGAAGGCTCGTCGTTAAGCTTCAGCACATCATTGTCGTTTTCAATGGCCACGGTGTCCGTGGCGCCGGTCTCCTCAGAAACCCCCGCATCCCTGGCGTCCTCTACTACGGCCTCAACGATTTCGGCCGCGACATCCTGCGGGTCTTTCTGGTTTTCCGACACATTCATATCCGGCTCGTTCTCGCCGCCGGTGGCGTTTTCGGAAATGCTCATCGCTGGCCCAGCGTACGCCATTGTGCGCCCCGGTAACTATTCCTGGATTTTCTCGGCGGGCGAAGTCACACACCTCCCACTAGAGTTCGTGGTGCAGGTCACATTGCCTATCGACGCCACCCCTGCCCCACACCTCGAAGGAGCCCCGACGATGGACCCCAACACCGCAGCACGCAAAGCCCACGACATCGACATCGACGCCCTGCAAGACGTTCCCGCAGAGCCGTTCCTGCACAACAACCTGTTCGTCATCGCGCTGCCTGGCACGGGCAGCAACGGCTGCGTGATCCCCGCCGCCGCGGACGCGCCGTTCCCGTTCGGCATCGACGCCGCGTACAGCGACGGCAGCCATTTCGCTTTGGAGTACGACCCGATCGTCGGGTTCGTGGCCAACCAGAACCGGTCGCTGCAGTTCGGCGACAGCGACACGGAGCTTCTGCCCGGCCAAAAGGTAACCGTCGGCGGCTTCACTGTCGGCCGCCCGGAGCACGACGTGGCGGTGATTGAGCGCGGTGCGCACGCCGCGGCGATCGTCGCCGGGTCCGTGTTCACCTTTAGCCCGATTGTCAGCTTCCAGCGCTACGGCGAACAGCTCCCCAACACCATCATCCGCGGCCGCACCCCGGACCGGTACGACCCCAACGCGGCGCCGGAAGGGTTCCTGTGCGGGTTCAAGCCGCTGCCCAACGGCGGCGTGTCGGTTCCGGTGGCGCTGGCCAACAACACCGACTGTGGCGCGGCGCTTCAGGCGATCTCACAGTACTTCCGACAAGACCGCGCAACGCTTGGCGACGAGCACTCCCCAGTAGCCTGGAACTCCCCCGACGGCTGGCGCTGCGACTTTTCCTTCTTCCCCATGCCCCACCACGAGTTTGGAGCGGACTCGTACCCGAACTGCTACCGCGAAGGCTCCGGCGGCGCAGTGGTTGTCGACCTGCCGCCCCGCGGCGCAGCGCAGTAGGCAGGAGGGAGCAGCCGACATGACCAGCACGTACCGCCCCGTTTCCATCGTCACCGTTCTGGCAGCGTCTGCGTTGGCGATGGCGGCCTGCGGCTCGTCGGAAAGCACTGTGGAAAGCCCAGTGGAAAGCGCAGTGGAAAGCCCAGTAGAAAGCGCAGTGGACGAGCCCGGCGCGGTCGATGACAACGGCCAGATCGACTTGGAGGCGCTCACGGAGGTGCCCGCCGAGGATTTTTTGGTCAACGACGCGTACTTGTTAACCTTCCCCGGCACCGGAAGCAACGGATGCACGGTGCCAATCGACCCAACCGACATGGACACGCCGTTCCCGTTCGGCTGCGACGCCACCCACGTGGGTACTCGTGCGCGCATGACCCTCGAGTACGGCACGGTCTTCGGTTTTTCCGGAAACGAGTCCAGAACAATCGAGCTTGCCCCGGACACAAAGGAGCTCAATCCCGGCGAAAAGGTCAACGCCAGTGGTTTCACCCTGGCCCGGCCAACCGAAGACACGGTGGTGATCAAACGCGGCGCCAACACCGTGGTGATCAAGAACTCGGAGCCTTACCCGTTTAGCCCCGTGGTGGACTACCAGCGCCTTGGCAAGAAGACCCCCATCCCCTACCTCGCTGGGGAGAGCTTAGACAACATCGACCTCAGCGCGGCGGAGGAAGGCACGATCTGCGGCGTGTCCAAGCCTCAGGAGAACCGCCAACTTGTGGCGGTGGCCACCCAAAGGGGCACCGACTGCAACAGCGTGAACGAAGCCATTCGCCAGTACTATGCACTGGACGAGCAGCAGCTTGGCGACGAGCACTCGCCCCACGCCTGGACCTCCCCCGACGGCTGGCGCTGCGACGTGGACTACTTCCCCCGGTTCCACGTGGACTTCCCCGACGGCGACTTCACCCACTGCCTCCACGAAGACGTCGGAGGCGTGGTCATGGTCCCGGTGACGCTGGGCTCGGCGGAGGACAGCGCTTCTCAGTAACCCGCGCCGTCCGAGTGTCCCAGTGTCCCAGTTGCCCGCGCCGTACCAAACCGGCTACCTACATCCGGCTAGTCCCCGATTTTCCACCTGGGAGCCGGTTGTAGGTAGCCGGTTTCCGTTCACACCAAGGAGATCACATCATGACCTAAACCACAGCGCACTAACGGCTGTGATTTAGGATTCCCCCATGACTTCTCCCCTCGCGCTGACACTGCTCGGCCTGGCCATCATCGTGGTCACGGTCGGGCTTTTGCTTAAAGGCAAGACCCACCCGATCGTCGCGATGACGCTCATCCCCATCGTCGGTGCCGTGCTCACCGGTGCTGGCGTTGCCGAGATCTCGGACTTCTACATGGACGGGTTGGACCGGGTGATGAACGTCGTGGTGATGTTCATCTTCGCCATCATCTACTTCGGCATCCTCTCCGACGTCGGGCTGTTCGAGCCCGTGATCAAGGCGCTGATCAAAGCCACTCGTGGCACGCCGCTGCTGGTCACGCTGGGCACGGCTGCCATCGCCATCGTCGCCCACCTGGACGGCTCCGGCTCCACGACGTTTCTGCTCACCATCCCGGCATTGCTCCCGCTGTACGAGGCAATGCGCATGTCGCGCTACGTGCTGCTGACCATCGTGGCGCTGTCCGCATCCGTGATGAACATGCTGCCGTGGGGTGGCCCCGTCGGCCGCGCCAGCTCCGTCATCGGCCCCTCGCCGAACGAGATCTGGGCCCACCTGCTGCCGGTCCAGGGGGTCGCCATTGTGCTCGTGTTCGTCGTCGCCGCGATTTTCGGCGTGGTTGAAGGTCGCCGGGCATCCGCCGCGGGCCCAGCCCAAGGAACAGTAGACGTCAACGCTGTCGCCGAGGACTTCTCCAACCTCCAGCAGGAGGAACGCGCCAAGCTGGAGTTCACGCAGCGCAGCGGCACCTGGGTGACGTGGGCGAACGCGCTGATCACTATCGCGCTGATCGGCGTCCTCGTGTCCGGCCTCGCATCTCCGGCGCCGGCGTTTCTTGTCGGCACTGCGCTGCTGCTGGTGATCAACTTTGCCCAGCTCGAGGATCAAACCGACGTGTTGCGCCGCCACGCACCCACCGCGTTGTCCATGGCTGGCGTCATCCTCGCCGCGGCGATGTTCCTGGGCATCCTCGACGGCACTGGCATGTTGGAGCAGATCGCACTGTCACTCATCGCCATCTTGCCGGAGGCAGTCGGCCCGTACATCCACATCATCGTCGGCCTTTTGGGCGTGCCGCTGGACCTGGCCACCTCCACCGACGCCTACTACTTCTCCGTCCTTCCAATCGTGCAGCAGACCGCTGAGGCATTCGGCGTCTCCGGCATGGGCGCCGCATCCGCGATGATCGTGGGCAACGTCATCGGCACGTTCGTCAGCCCGTTCTCCCCTGCTCTCTGGCTGGCGCTGGGCCTTGCCCGAGGCGAAATGGGCAAGTACATCCGCCTCGCGTTCCCGGTGTGCTGGGCGTTCTCGGTCCTGCTGGTGCTGGGATCTTGGGCGTTCGGCGTCTTCGCGTAGCTCCGTGCAGTAATCTTTTCTTTCGAGCATTTTGCTTATCGACGCACCCCCGTGCCCGTCTCCCGCCCCTCAGCTTTCAAGGAGCATCCATGCGCACCAAGCTCATCGTTTCTGCAGTTGCAGCTAGCACCCTGGCCGGATCTATTACCACCGCCCAGGCGTACACCATCGAGCACGTCGGCACCGATTGCCGCGTGAACTACTCGATCACCGAGATGCAGAACAACCGCATGTATTTCCCGGTGTATTACACGCAGGATGAGGTGAAGAAATTCAAGAAGGAAAGCCTCGACGCCATCGCCGAGGCCGAATCTGAGCTGAAGTCAGAAAAGTCGCGTTCCGATGCCAACAAGGACCTTGTCCAGGAGCTCACGGAAAGAATTGCCGACGAAAAGGGGCAACTCGAAATCTACGACAAGTGCGCGAAGGTTCCCGCTTCGAAGCCCGCACCGGTCGAGGATGGATCGTCGACCTCAGCGGTACTCGCCGGGGTGCTCGGCGGTTTCATCGGAGCAGTTCTCACAATCGCCGCGATGATCGGCCTGAAAGACGTTCTCCCGTTTAAGTTCTAAAGGCTCTTTCGCAACCTCTGACCTAGTGCTTCGAGCATTGCGGCAAATATTTTCCACAATCCGCTGCGAAGGCACCACCCACCGTGCTACGGTCGTCGGCATGATCAACAGCACCGCACTTGCAACCTCGGCCACGGCCGAGCGTTCTGCGATGCTGAATACCCAGCCGGCCCGCCTGCATCATCATCTGTAGCGCGGTGTCGGCCGACTCCAGCCCCCTGCGCTAACAGCCTCTGCTGCTCAAAGCGCAGGGGGTTTCTCGTTAGCACGGGCAACACTCAAGGCTTATGTCGTTCACACCGCGCCCCCGGATCCGTCCGCGAGGTGCACGGCTGCACTTGCCTACCGACGGCCAAACCGGGGAGACGCCGCCCAGCTTCGGGCACACCTCAATCCCATTCCCCGCGCCTCCGATTCGCGCATTGCTTCCCGAAAGAGCACAGTTATGTCTGTTATGACTGCACCATCTGAATCCGTTAACAAGCCCAAACCGAAGCGCAAGGGCCTTTCCGCCCGCCACATCCACTTCATCGCGCTCGGTTCCGCCATCGGCACCGGCCTGTTCTACGGCTCCGCCGGTGCGATCCAGGCCGCCGGCCCGTCCGTGCTGCTGGTGTACCTGCTCGGCGGCGCGGTGGTGTATTTCATGCTCCGCGCGCTCGGCGAGATGAGCGTGCGCAACCCGGTCCGCGGCTCGTTCGCCGTGTACTGCCGCAAGTACCTCGGCGGCTGGGGAGGCTACATCACCGGCTGGATGTTCGCCTTCGAGATGATGATCGTGTGTCTGGCGGACCTGACGGCCATCGGCATTTACATGAAGTTGTGGTTCCCAGACACAGCCGCGTGGGTGTGGATTGCCGTCACGCTGCTGATTATCGGCGCGGCCAACCTGGCTACCGTGCGTTGGTTTGGTGAGTTGGAGTTCGCGTTCACCATCGTCAAGGTCACGGCCGTGGTGGCCATGATTGTCGGCGGTGCGGCGATTCTTGTGTTCAATCTCGGGCAGGATCCGGAGGTGTCGTCGATTAGCAATCTGTGGAACGACGGCGGCTTCTTCCCTAACGGTGTCTCCGGCATGGTCGCCTCCTTCATCCTGGTGCTGTTCGCGTTCGGCGGCACCGAGATCATCGGTGTGGCAGGTGCGGAGGCTGATGACCCGGAGCGCTCCATCCCGAAGGCCGTGAACACCGTCCCGGCGCGCATCCTGATCTTCTACGTGCTGGCGATCTCGATCATTCTGGTACTCAACCCGTGGCGCACGATCACCGGCGAAGAGTCGCCGTTCGTGCAGATCTTCAACACCCTCGGCGTGAACTGGGCTGCCGGCCTGCTGAACTTCGTGGTCATCACCTCCGCGCTTTCCGCCATCAATGCCGATCTGTTCGGCACCGGCCGCGTGCTCACCGGCCTGGCCAAGGAGAACCTGGCGCCGCGCCGCATGGCGAAGACCTACCGCGACGTGCCTGTGATGACGATTGTCTCCCTGCTCGCCGTGCTGGTCATCGGTGTGTTCCTCAACGCCCGCTACCCCGATGTCTTCGAGACCATCGCCGCACTGGCCACCTTCGCCACCGTGTTTGTGTGGTTGATGATCCTGTTCGCGCAGGTGGCCATGCGCAAGCAGATGACCGTCGAGGAGCAGCGCGCCCTGAAGTTCGCCGTGCCGTTCTGGCCGTACGGGCAGTACTTCGCCATCGCGTTCATCCTGTTCACCTTCGGCATCATGGCGTGGCTGCCGGACTTCCGCCTCGCACTGGGCATCGGTGTGGTGTTCACGGTGATCATGACCGTGCTGTACTTCGCCACTGGCCGCCCGCAGGTGATTGAGCAAACGCAGGAGGAATACTCGAAGGCTTAGATCCCCCGCGACCTCTTCTCTTCCCAGCCGCCGCAGCTCCACGTGCTGCGGCGGCTACTTTTTTCCGTCCAACCCCACTGCACGCGATCGCCCGGTTTCTGACACACTTGGTCGCATGACCGTGACTCATGGCAACAAGATCGTCCTTATCGGCGCCGGCGCTGTCGGCACCGCCTTCGCATACGCAATTGTCAACCAGGGCCTGGCGGACCACCTGGCCATCATCGACCTCAACGAGGACCTCGTCTGGGCCCAGGTTGAGGACTTAAACCACGCCGTTCCGTTCTCCGGCCATCACATGGACGTCACGGTGGGCACCTACGAGGACTGCCGCGACGCCGCACTCGTGGTCAACTGCGCCGGCGTGGCGCAGCGCGACGGCGAAACCCGCATCGACCTGATCGCCCGCAACGCCGCCATCTTCGAGTCCATCAACAAGGAAGTCATGGCCAACGGCTTCAACGGCATCTACGTCGTGGCCACCAACCCTGTGGACGTGCTCACCTACATCACCTGGAAGCAGACCGGCCTGCCGTCGAACCAGGTCATCGGCTCCGGCACCGTGCTGGACACCGCGCGCTGGCGCCACAACCTGGGCCTGCACTTCGACATCGCCCCGTCCGCGGTGCACGCCCACATCATCGGCGAGCACGGCGACACTGAGCTGCCCGTGTTGTCCTCCGGCTCCGTCGGCGGCGTACCGCTGAGCGCCTTGCTGGAGACTGAGGCGGAGACCAACCCGGAGATCTACACCCAGATCGACGAGATGTTCCTCCGCACCCGCGACGCCGCCTACGACATCATCAAACGCAAGGGCAACACCGCCTTCGGCATCGGCAACGCGCTCGCCCGCATCACGCGCGCGATCCTGCGCAACGAGGACGTGGTCCTGCCCGTCTCCGCCCTCTTGCAGGGCGAGTACGGGCTCGACGACCTCTACATCGGCACCCCCACCGTCCTCAACCGCAGTGGCGTGCGCAACGTCGTGGAACTGCGCCTCGACTCCGACGAGCTGGAGAAGTTCCGCCACTCCGCCACCACCCTGCGCGACGTCATCGACCGCGCCGAGTTCTAGGCATTTGCTTATCGACGGCAGCTCCGCCCGGGAACGCAAATCTGTTCGATAGTGTACGGTTCAATATCTAAACCGTGTTTATCGTTTTCACAACACGAGAAAGTCCGGAATGGGTTTTCTCTACCGATATTTTGACCCATAGACTGAGCTGCAATGAAGACTCCTCTTTCCTCCGTAGAGATTTGCGCTGGCGCTGGCGGACAAGCGCTCGGGCTTGAACGAGCCGGTTTCGCAATGCGCGCGGCCGTGGAACTAGACCACCATGCCGCGGCCACCCTTCGAGCCAACCGCCCCGAATGGAATGTCATCGAAGGTGATGTTCTTGACTTCGACATCAGCCCGTACTCAGATGATCTCGACCTTCTCGCCGGCGGCGTTCCATGTCCCCCGTTTTCAGTTGCGGGTAAACAACTTGGCCCTGAAGATGAGCGAGATCTCTTCCCCCGGGCGCTCCAGTTAGTCCGTACTGCTAACCCAAAAGCAGTCATGTTGGAGAACGTCCGTGGACTTTCCCAACCAAGATTTGCCGCATACAGAAGCGAACTCATTGCCGAACTCGAGGACATGGGATATGTCGTTTTTTGGGAGCTCATCACCGCAGCAGACTACGGATTAGCCCAGCTAAGGCCCCGATTCATCCTCGTAGCCCTTAGAGAAAGATTCCGCGACTTTTTTGCATGGCCTGCTCCGGTGGAACATAGCCTCACTGTTGGTGAAGCCCTTCGAGATCTGATGGCTGAAGGTGGGTGGCCCGGTGCCGCGAAGTGGGCCGAGAGAGCCCGCGGAATTGGCCCGACTTTGGTTGGTGGCAGCAAGAAACATGGCGGTCCAGACCTAGGTCCAACGCGAGCCCGAGAAGCATGGGCACGTCTCGGAGTTAAAGGATCGTCCATTGCAGAAGAAGCGCCTGGACCAGACTTTCCAGTTGATCCAGCCATTGAGATGCCACGACTGACGGTAAGGATGGGTGGTGTCCTTCAGGGTTTCCCAGCCGACTGGGATTGGCAGGGTGGCAAAACCGCTGCCTGGAAACAGGTTGGCAATGCGTTCCCGCCGCCGGTGGCAGAAGCGGTCGGAAAATCCATCGCCGCGGCGTTACGCACGGAAGACATTCCCAACGGTTCGATTCCTGCTACACCGGCACATCCGGACCAGGCATTACTGAAGGCTTGATGATGAATTCGAACACGCAACAGAATCGGTCGATACTTGCATCTGCCCGCGCCTCGCTACTCGAAGAATTGGTAGAAACCGGCACGTTATCCATTTCAACGTCGGGAGTTGCATCCAACGCCGATAGCAGCAGCAAGGCGAGCCGTGATATCGCGCTCCACATGGCACGCGCGCTCAACGCCCGCGTTGGAAACAAAATCGCCGGTCAATCTGCGGGCGCAATCTTCGAAAATGCTGTTGCAGGTTTTATCCGTGAATCCTTTCCGAAAATGCGATCCACCCGCCCGGGTAACTGGTGTGTACACACGGTTGGCAGTTCCAGACGAGGAAGCCACGTCGACCAATTCGAACCTTACCGGCACCTCGCAGACCTAGCCGACGCAGTTAATGAGACCCCTCAGCTCGCAGCGGCGTTAGGGAATTCCTACAGCATTAGCCCGGATATCTTAGTTTCTCGGGCCGCTTTATCCGACGATGAGCTCAACGCGGATGGCCTGTTGGTCGACTCGAGTACCGCACTGTCAAGCCCGATCCGGGCCGGAAACTGTAATCCTCCCGCCGAACTCTTACACGCAGTCATTAGCTGTAAGTTCACGATGCGCAGCGATAGGGCCCAAAACACTCGGGCTGAAGCGTTAAATCTCATCAGAAACAGAAAGGGTCGTGCGCCGCATATCGTCGCAGTTACTGCCGAGCCCCTACTGCCTCGAATCGCCTCACTCGCCCTCGGGACCGGCGACATTGACATGGTGTATCACGCAGCACTGCCAGAGCTTAAGGCGGCTGTAACCCAAGTGGGGTCTGAAGAAGCAAACGAGTTACTCGAAATGCTAACCAGTGGAAACAGGCTGAGGGACCTTACCGACCTCCCTCTTGACCTCCTCAATTAGTCCCTAAATCTGATTGGAGATCAGAAAGCGTGAACCCAGCAAGCAACCTCTACGAAATCTTTCTTCAATGGCGGACGCACTACGAGACTCTCAGCTACCCGAATCAAGAGGTCGCTGACTCTAGACGACTTCAAACCTTTAGCGAAGGAAATAGATCCGCTTGGGCATTACAGCGACAAGCAGTGCGTTGTCTAGACGGTATCGAAGCGATCATTAACCGAATGGACGAAGAGGGCGACGACGTTTCTAGTGAAAAGGCGTATTTTGTCGAATGGTGTGACGCAGTGTTCGCTTTTCCAGACGGTTGGAAGACAAAAGGCCACGGTGTCTCCGAACAAGCCCTCGTCTCCCTCGGAATGTTTCGGAATTCGGCAAAGCGTTTCGTGCCGGATGCGGGCCCTGATTTCTTGGAAGAGCTCCGCGCGTTGCTCGAAGATGAACCTTCGCTAACTCCACCGGCGGATCGCCCGTATCCTGCGGAATTATATGACTACTTCACCCGCGTGAAATTCCATTTAAAGGACTGTATCGATAACTACGAAGTAACTAATAGCTTCGACCTTTACCGTGCAGCCGAGAATTACAGAGCGGCAGTGTTCATGATGGCGAATGGCAATTTCGTAACAAACCCTGCCGATTGGGGGCGGTTCGCTGCCAAAACCTACGCCTTCGGATTCGCTCGTCGATTTGGGAATAAGTTTTTCGACGAAGCGACTAATCAATTGTCCCGCGAAACGGTCAGAGCACTTGGCGGGTGGGGACGGAAAATGATTGAGGCCCCACCAATTTCTTAATCCAGGGAGACTCTAGAGCTCAAAAGAGAAGCAGACAGCGTACTCCCCCACCTCCTCGGCGAAGGTAGCGTCGTGACAGGTGAAGATCACGGCCTGGCCGCGGCGCAAGCCGTCGGCGATGAGGGCGTGGGCGCGGTCGCGGGAGGGGGCGTCGAGGCCGACGTCGGGCTCGTCGAGAAGCACGAGCGGGCGGTTCTGGGCGAAGACCTGGGCGAGCTGAGCCAGCCGCAGGTGCGCGGCAGGCAGGTCGAGGGGGTGGGTTTCCGGATCGAGGCCGAGCGCGGCGACGGCGTCCGGGTCGCCGACGAACTCCCCCACCGTTGATTCGGCGAGTTGGTCGGCGGCGCGCTGCAGTGCGAGTGAGACGCCAAGAGCGAGCCCGGGGTTGCCGTCGAGGCCCGCCATCGCGCGCAGCAGTGTGGTTTTGCCGGCGCCGTTGTCGCCGCGCAGCCACACGGCCTGGCCGGGGCGCACGGTCAGGTGGATCGGGCCGGCGGTGAACTCCGGATCCTCGTGTGCGCGGAACTGCCACCACTTGCGGGGTTTTCCGCCGCGGGTGGCGGTGATCTCGCCGAGGTCGATCGGTTCCCCGGTGGGCGTCACGCGTGGGGGCAAGCTGGTTTCGTGGGTGGGGGGGTGAGGGAGACAGGATGCCGTCGATAAGCGAAAGCTTTGCTGCATCGAGGCGGGGCGGTTGCCGAGCACCACGATGCGCGACGGCAGGGCTTCGAGTAGGCGGATGATGTGGGTGGCGGAGGTGGGGTCGAGGCCGGCGAAGGGGTCGTCGAGAAGCAGGATGTCCGGCTCGAGGACCGCGACGGCCGCGATGGCCAGGCGGCGCGTCTGGCCGCCGGAGAGTTGTGCGGGGTGGCGCTCGGCGAGTTCGGTCAGGCCCGCGGCGCTGAGGATGCGCTCGCAGCGGCGCTGCATCTCTGGGATTGGTGTGCCGCGCTGCTCGAGGCCGAGCGCGACCTCCTCGATGACTGTGTCGCGCAGGTAGGACACGTGCGCGGTGGCGTCCTGCTGGACCACGGCGACGCCCGCCCACTCGTTGTGGGCCTGGGCGGCGAGGGTGGTCAGGCCCGCGCCGGAGTTGCCGATAACCTCGACGGTGCGGTGCTGGTCGTGTGTGTGTTGGAGCAGCGTTAGATCCATAGGACCACCGCCACGCAGATCAGTGGGATGAGGATGCGGGCGGCGCGCTGGGCTGGGCTGTCGTGGACCGGGCGCAGGACGGTGCGGGGGCCGGTGAGGTCGTAGCCTGCGGTTTCCAGCGCCTGGCCGCGGGCGCCGGCCTGCGTGAGCAGCTCCGTGAGCACGGGCATGATGAGGTGCGGGACGACTGTTTTGGCTTTGATCGGGCGCTGTTTAAGGCGGTTGGCGTCGCGGGTGATGCGCGCGCGGTTGGCACCCTGGGGTCCGAGCTGCAGCGTGGTGCCGGCGATGTAGCCGATGCGGTTGCCGCCTTTTGTGCTCTGCAGGGCCTTGGCCAGATCCGGAGTGCGCGTCCAGGCCACGGCCGCGAGCAGACACGCAACGAGCGCGGTGAAGCGGGCGGTGAGGTGGGCGGCGTCGGCAAGCCCGTCGGAGGTGATGAGCGGGGCGATGCGGTGCTCGCCGTAGGGCGCGTGGATGAGCACCATCGACGCGGCAACAGGTGCTGCGAGGAGCGCGGTGGCGGCCGCGACGGACGGGTTGCGGGTGCGCCATGTGCCAGCTGTCAGGGCGGCGGCGATGATGGCCAGCGAGGCTGACGGGGTGTTGATCCCCAGCGCCAGAATCCAGCCGGACGCGCCGATGACCAGGGCGGTCAGTGGGTTCAGGCGGGTCTGGGGCTGGGGCATGTTGGGTGGCTACTTGGACTGCTTGCTCTGCGGGGCGAACGCTGCGACGGTGCGGTTCGGCAGCGCCTTGACTGTGAAGAACGCCACCAGCATGACAATGACCTTGTCCACCGGGTCCGAGATGAACGCCTGGGTGGTCACGGACGCGATGAGCGAGCCGCCCATCTCGCGGAACAGGCTGACCAGCGCGCCGGTGCCCACACCGGCGGTGCCGCCGTAGACGTAGGCCGCGACCGGGGCGGCGACCATGCCGCCGATAAGCCCCAGTACCAGGCCGAAGCCGATCACGGTGGCGATGTTGCGCAGCGCGTTGAAGCGGTGGATGAACACGCCGGCCAGCCAGCCGATCAGCGCCGCACCCGCGGCGAACGGCAGCGCGGCCGGGTTGAGCAGGCCCCACACGACGTTGTTCAGCGCGCCGGTGGCCATGCCCGCGACCGGGCCGGCGAGCGCCGCGACGAGCACCGTGCCCACGGAATCCAGGTACAGCGGCAGGCCGATGGAGCCGACGATCTCGCCGACGACAGAGTTGATGATGATCGCAATCGGGATCAGCCCCAGCGTGCGCGCGGGCAGCGCCGGAATCACGGCGGCGAGCAGCAAGATGGTGCCGATGCCGTAGCCGGCCAGCAGCGCGATGCCTGGGCCGGAGCCGGTGACCTGGTCCCAGTCCGCCGGGTGGACCAGGACGAAGTACAGCCAGGTGGCGGCGATAAACAGGGCGCCTGCGACGGCGAGCGCGCGGCGGGCGGGGGTCCATTCGGCCTTCTGTGCGGCCTGCGTGGAAACGGTGTGTGACATGGAAACTCCGAGTGGTGTGCGGGGAGGAACGGGAAGTACAGCCCTCATCGCCTATGTCACCTCGGCTGGGCTATCGGTTCGGGAGTGTAGCAGGCGGAGGTCGCGAACCACCTAGTCGTCGGCACGCTGGTGGCGCAGCTCCACAATCTCGGCGTCGCCGGCGGCGACCTTCGCGTGCACCTCGCACGCCCACGTGAACCAGCCCCAGGCCAACTCGACGTCCGCGTCGGTGACCAGGCGCGCGTTGGGTTCGCGTTCCCAGATCCCGCGCAGGTCGGCCACGGAGGTGCCTCGCATGAGCTCGGAATCCGCCTCCACGGCGACGGTGGTGTCCTTCCAGGAGTACCCCACCAGCCCCAGCGCGATCAGCACAGTGAGCAGGTCGTGGATCTGCGCCTGATACCCCTCGCCCACATCCTCGTGGAACTCGAAGTAAAACCGCGTGATCGCCTCCAGGTGCTGCGCCACGGGGGAGCCGCCAAGCTTATCGACGAACTCCGCCAACGCCTCGGGATTGAGCACCATCCGCTCCGTCACGCCAAGCGAGCACAGCGTGATCGGGGTCTGTGCCATAGCGAACACGTCGGCGGCGGCATGCGGGTCCACCCAGAAGTTCCACTCCGCGCTCGGCGTGGTGTTGCCCGGGTAGTTCACCGCCCCGCCCATCACGGTGATGTGCTTGAGCTTTGCAAAGTGCTCCGGGTGGGCGTGCGCGAAGGCGGCCAAGTTGGTCAAAGGCCCGGTGACGATCAGGTGGAGGTCGTCGGTGCCGCGCTCGATGGAGTCGATCCACAGCGCGTCCCAGTCGTGCTCCACGTGGCGCTCGGGCGCTTGGGCGTAGCCGAGGCCGGTGTCGCCGTGGGTTTCCGGCGTGGTGGTCAGCTCCACCTCGAGAGGCTCCGGAATGCCGGCGGCAAGGGAGATGATGGGCAGCCCGCACTGCCCCAGGATCCAGGCGCCGTTTTGCGCGCATTGGTCGGCGGGGGCATTGCCGGAGGTCGTCGTTAGGCAATCGAGCTCAATGAGCCCCCCATGCGCCGCGGCGGTGAGGAAGATGATGGCGTAGGTGTCGTCGATGCCGGGGTCGCAGTCCAGGATGACTCTCACGGTTTCGTTTCCTTCCCGGCAACAAGCCAGATCACAAGCGTGGTGGCGCACACCGCGCCGCAGACGCCGAACGCGGCCTGGAAGCCCGCGGCCTCCGCGACGGCGCCGAGCAGCACCGGCGCGAGAATGGTGCCAGCGTCCTGCGTCATTTGGTACGCGGACAGCACTGTACCGCCAGAGCGCTCATTGCCGATGATGTCCGCGAGCGTGGCCTGGGTGGCGGGGCTCATCAGGCCCGCGCCGATGCCGGCCGCGGCGGAGAGCAGCACCAGCGGCCAGAAGCTGGTGGCGCCACCGAGGAGTGCCGTGAACACGCCTGAGGTGGCAAGACCCGCGGCGACCATCGGGCGGCGGCCGAGGCTGTCGGCGAGGCGGCCGGAGAACTGCAGGGTCACCGCCATGCCGAACGCGAAAGCGGTCAGCGCAAACCCGGCGGCCGCTCCCCCGCGCTCGAAGACGGCCGCGGCGAACAACGGCAAGATGGCCACGCGCGAGCCCATGTTGACAAAGCCGTTGGTAAACCCGGCGGCCAGCAGCGCCTTGTAGGTGGAGGTGTGCCACGCCTGGCGCACGCGCATCTTCGGCTTCGCTGCGGGCAGCGGGTCGGAGCCCGGCTTTGGCTGGGTCAGCGCGCCGACGGCGACCGCCGCGCCCGCGACCGCGAGGCCGTAAATGACAAACGGCGCGCGGAAGCCGAGGAAGGATAGCGCGGCGCCGATGATCGGGCCGACGACGTTGCCCACCAGAAACGCCGAGGCGTACAGCGCGTTGGCGCGCCCGCGGATGCTCGGGTGCGTCACCCGCACAATCAGCGCCTGGGCCGACAGCGTGAACATGGTCGAGCCGAAACCCGCGATAAACCGCAGCGCGAGGATCTGCCAGTACGCGTTCACAAACGCGACGAGGAAGGTCGCACCCGCGACGATGAGCAGGCCCGTGAGGTAGATCGGACGGGAGCCAAGCCTATCGACGAGCCAGCCCGCCCCCGGCGCCCCCAACAACCGAGCCAACGCGAAGATGGAGATCACCGCGCCGGCGGCAGCCATGGACACCCCGAAGCTGCCCGCGAACTGCGGGAGCACCGGGGCGATGAGCCCGTAGCCGAGGGCGATGATGAACGCGGCGCCGACAAGGACCCAGATCGTGCGCGGGATCTTCGGTTGAGTGCGGGGTGCTTGCTGGGTTGTGTGTTGTGTTGAGTTGTCGGCGTTCATTGCTGGTTAGAGTATATCGGCGGGTGGGGTGTTCCGATTTGCCAATGTGGCAAATAATTTCCACAAAGCAAAATCACCCCAGGTAGCAGGGTGCGTTTCGTTCATGTGTTCGAACGGGTGGGCTGTGGTGTCGGAGACTATTCGTAGTGTGTTCGCCATGAAGTTCAACACGAAGAATCCGCTGCGTAGCGTCAGCCGAATTGAGAAGTCCCACTCCCCCGCCTACACCCCGGAGGCCCTTGCCGAGGAGATCCGCGAGCGCCACCCCGCGATCATCGAGTCCGCCCAGGCCGTCATGCACCACCCGCGTTCCCTGTCCCGCCCCACCGCCACGTGGCGCCCGCCGGTGCTCACCCTACCGCGGGTGGCCAACGGACCTCAGCTGACGTTGGCTGTGACACGGCGCAGGGTCGGTCCACGGGCGCGGGCCCGGATACAGGGGTACGGAGGCGACCAAATCCCGGCGTACCTGGTCGAGGTCCGCATCGCCGACACCACCGGCAGCGTGGTTGACACCGTGCTCACCGAAGCGTGGGTGCGCGCGCTGATTCCAGAAGACTGCGCGCACGCGGTGCACGAACTGGCCGGCACGCGCACGGCGAACTACGTCTGGCTCGTCGACGGCACGTTCACCCCGGTCGCGTCGCCGTCGTCGATGTTCGAGGGGCTCAGCGCGGCCTAGCCGCGGGCGGCGTCGCTGCTGTCGTCCTCGTCGATGCCAGGGAGACCGTTATCCTCGTCGTCGTCTTCGTCGTCGAGGTCCTCATCATCGTCGTAGTCGACGTCGTCATCGTCGGCGAGGGTGTCGTCTTCGTCCTCGTCGTCCTGGCCGAACAGGTCGTAGACCTCCGGCTCGTCGAACTCGTCGTCCACGGGCAGCAGCTGCGATTCCCAGTCCTCGGCCTGGTCGGCGGCGAGCGAGAGCACGTCGAAAAGCCTGTCAAAGTCCGTGAAGCTGCCCAGCTCGAGCCGCTCGGCGTCGATGAGGGCCTCGTCGTGGATGGCGTCGAAGAGGCGGGCGCGGTCCTCCTCGGTCAGCTCCGCGTCGCCGTCGGACTCCCAGAGCTCGCCCTCGGCGTCGTCGAGCACGTCGTCGTAATCGTCCGGAAGCGCGATAAAGGTGACCTTGGCGTGCGGGGTGCCCTCGACGGTGTCGATGGTGACCAAAAGCTCTGCGTTCTCGCCCACCTCGGCGCGCACCTGCTGCGGGTTCAAGTGGTCCTGGAAGAACTCCAGGTCGCCGATGCGCTCGTCGGTGCCCTCCAGCAGGTCGCGCAGCACGGTGATCACCTGGTCGGTGGCCATGTGCTCCGCCACCGCGGCCACGGCGTCCTCCACGGAGAACACCACGGCTACCAGCACGGCCTCGAAGTCCTCGTCGTCCTCGTCCACGTCCGCGGCCGCGATGTAGACGTTGGCGGCCGGCAAGTGCGGATCGATCTCCACGAACTGGATCTCCAGCGCCGCCGTCATGGGCACGAACATGGTGTCGCCCCCCACGCGGGACTCGATGCCTTCGCGGTCGAGCGCCGCTGCGATGTCCTCGAAAAAGCTCATGTCGGTGGTTCCTTCCCAAGCTCGGCCACAACGGGCACAAGCCTAGCCACGAATGCTTACGCATGCGTGGCATTTCCCTCTCACCGCGGGGTTAGCTGTCGCCCCAGGACGGATGGGCGGCACCGAGCAGCGATGCGGCCGAATCCATCAGGTCCTGGCGGTGGATGCCCCACTCGCGCATGTCAAAGCCCTCCCACGCCCTGCGCTGCGACGCCTTCGGGTCCCACTCCACCCGCATGCCGGCGTCGAACACGGCCGTCGCGCGGCCCGGCCTGTCGTCGGCACGGAAGCCGTAGACCGGCCACTCCTCGCCCGGCGCGCCGGTGTGGAAGAACTGCCCCCAGTGGTGCTGCATCACCCGGCTGACCTCAGTGAACGCCTCAGATCCGCCGAAGACGTCCCAGCGCGAGGCCTTCGTGGCGTTCGGTTCGCCGAACACCGCGCCCAGATCGGCGGTGTGCATCGCGCCCAAGCCCAGCATGCGCATCGCGGCAGACGCGTGGTCGAAGCGGTACATCCACGTGCTCGCCTTCCTGCGGTGTGCGGTGGCCAGGATCACCGTCGGCGCCCAGAACACTGCATCCGCGATGAGGTCGGCATAGTCGCCGCGCTCCCCGGCGTAGTCGTAGGCGCGCAGTACCGACTGGGCGTTGTCCGGGTCGAACGCCTCCAGCGCCCGGCGCGCCGCCCGCTGGCGAGTCTTCGTGGTTTGGTAGATCGCCTTGGCAAAACTCGCCTCGTCCGAGTTGGTGCCCACGATCAGCGGCACCGCTGCCTGCTCGCCCGCCTCGAAGGTGTCGATGGGGTGCGCGGTGAGCGTCTCCCCGTCCACGGTGGGCATGAAGCTGGTGTTCAGCTGCACCAGTTCCTTGGTGTTCAACAGCATGGATTGCCCGGCGCGCACGAGTTCCTCGGCGCTGGTCTCGCGCAGATCGGCGAGCGTGGTCGTGCGCGGCAGGCCCATCCGGTTGACCAGTTCGCGCACCCACATGGCCGCCTGCAGGCGCGAATGCACGCTGGCCGGCGGCGGGGATTGGGCCACCGCGCCGTGGAACAGCCCGTGTGCCGAGGGCGAGCACATCAGGTGCACGACGGCCGCCCCGCCGGCGGATTCGCCCATGATGGTCACCCGGTTCGGATCCCCGCCGAAGTTGGTGATGTTCGCGCGCACCCACTCCAGCGCAAGGATCTGGTCCAAAAGCGCGGGCGTGGCCACGCAGTCGTGGCCGAGCGAGCGGAAGTCCAAATACCCCAGCACGCCAAGGCGGAAGTTCACGGAGACGTAGACGACCTGCGTGGCGTCGGCAAGCAAATGCCCCTGGAGCACCTTCTCGTTGCTGGCGCCGGTGACAAAGGTGCCGCCGTGGAAGTAGACCACCACCGGCAGCTCCTCGTCGGTGTCGGGGCGCACGATGTCCAAGGTCAGACAGTCCTCGGTGCCGATGACGGCGTCGCGCCAGCCGAAGGTGCCCTGCATGGCGGGCGGGGCGAACCGTGAGGCGTCGTAAAGCCCCTGCCACTTCTGCGCCGGCTGCGGGGCGCGGAACCGGCCCGTACTCGCGGTGGAGGCGCCGAACGGCACGCCGCGCCAGGTGCGCATGCCGGAACGCGCATCCACCACGCCGCGGACCTTGCCCGCGGTGGTGTCTGCGACAGGGTGCTCGGCGGCAGTCATGGTTTCAAGCGTAGACGGATGCGCGCGAAGTCCAACTATGCTTGACCGACGTAAATCAGACCATTAACGAAAGAGCACACGATGTTTGGCAACAAGAAAAAGAACCAGGACCTCGCCGTCCGTCAAGAGATCGAGGAAGCGCTGCGCGAAGACCCGACGCAGTTAGAAAAGGACGCCGGCCCGCTGGGGCGCGCGTTTATCGGCGCGGTGGATAAGGCTGTTCAGATGCAGACCTCCACCATCCGCACCTACGTGAACTGGCTGCGCCGCCAGAACCCGGAGGCCACGCCTGCGGAGATTCAGAATCTTATGGACGAGCACCTGAAAAACACCGTCACCGGCACCGGCGCGGGCGTGGGTGCCGCAGCCGCCGTGCCCGGCATCGGCCTGTTTACCGGCGCGGCCGCAGTGGCGGGCGAATCTGTGCTGTTTTTGGACCTCGCCGCGTTCTACGCCGTGGCATCCGCCTACCTACGCGGCGAGGACATCGAGGACCCGGAGCGCCGCCGCGCGCTCGTGCTCTCGCTGCTGATGGGCGCGAAGGGCCTGGCGATTGTGGACGCCATGCTTGGCGACGACGCCGGCAAGATCCCCGGCAAGTCCACCCTGACCAAATTCTCCGGCCCGACCCTGTCCAACACCAACAACGTGCTGCAGCGCATCGCCATGCGCTCCATGCGCAAGTCCCAGCGTCGCGCGTGGCTGGGCAAGCTCATGCCACTGGGCATCGGCGCGGTCGCCGGCACCACCGCCAACCGCAAGCTGGCCGACGGCGTGATCGGCAACGTCCAGTCCGGCCTCGGCGCTGTGCCGGCCGGTTTTGCCACCCCGCTGCCGGACAGAGACACCGACGAAGAAGACGGCAAGGGCCTGAGCCTGAACCCGAAGGACTTCGCCGCTTGGATCCTGCGCCAGTTCAAGGACGAGGACAAGGACGGCGACAACAATTAACCCCCTGCTCACCAGATCCCTTCGCGCCAACCGGCCCGCAGCCGTCGCCGCCTTTGCCGCCGCCACGCTCGCCGCCGTGTTCCAGACGGCGGTGCCGGCGCTGACCGGCCACGCGGTGGACATCGCCACCGGCAACGCGGAAGGATCGGTGACGCGCACCGCGTGGGCGATGGTCGCCGTCGCCGCGGCCACCTACGCGTTAAGCTTCACCCGCCGCGTCACGTCGGGCCGGCTGGCATCCAGCTCCCAGCACTGGCTGCGCACCGAAATCCTGCGCACGCTGCACCGCCTGGACGGGCCGGGCCAGGACACGATCGTCACCGGGCAGATCGTCTCGCGCTCCATTTCGGACCTGAACCAGTACCACATGGTGTTGGCCAACCTGCCCATGCTGCTCACGCGTGTGGTGCAGCTCGCGCTCACCCTTGCGGTGATGCTGTGGATGGACATCCCGCTGACCCTGATGTCGCTTGCGCTGTTGCCGCTGATCCTCTGGGAGGCCAACCGCTCGCGCAAGACGCTCTACGCCGCCACGTGGGTGAACCAGCACGCCACGGCGGAGCTGGCGGAGCACGTCGAGCAGACCGTCTCCGGCGTGCGCGTGGTCAAAGCGTTCGGCCAGGAGCAGCGCGAGATCGACCAGCTGGATCAGCTTGGCCGCCACCTCTACGCGGTGAAGATGCGCGCGGCGAAGCTCACGGCGCGCTTCCAGCCGGTGCTCTCCCAGCTGCCCAAGGTGGCACTCGTGGTCACCATCATCGCCGGCGGCATGCTGGCCATCCGCGGGCAGATCACCATCGGCCAGTTCGTGGCGTTCACGGCGTATTTGACCTCCATGACGTCGATGATGTCCATGCTGACCAACCAGTACGTGCGCCTGCAGATGGGCATGAGCTCCTTCGACCGCCTCGACGATGTGCTCAAGCTCGCCCCCGCCACCGAACCCGCCGCAGCCCCCGCGACCGGGAGCGGCCTGCGCTTCAACGACGTGCACTTTTCCACCGGCGGCAACCCCGTCCTCAACGGCTTCACCCTCACCGTCCGCTCGGGCGAAACGGTCGCGCTCGTCGGCCCGCCCGGCGCGGGCAAAACCATGGCTGTCCAGCTCGCGGGCGGCTTCTACCAGCCGGATTCCGGGAGCGTGGAGCTTCTCAACGGCTCCGCCTCCCCCGCCGCGCTGCGCCAGAAGGTCCTGTGCGTGTTCGACGAGGCGTTTTTGTTCTCCTCCTCCGTGCGCGAAAACATTGCCATGGGTACTCACCTCCCGCCGGATCAGCTCGACGCCGCTGTGAGCGAGGCAGCGCGCCTGGCCTGCGCCGACGAGTTCATCGAGCGCCTGCCCGACGGCTACGACACCGAAGTCGGCGAGCGCGGCCTGACGCTGTCCGGCGGGCAGCGCCAACGCATCGCGCTAGCCCGCGCGCTCATGGCGAAGCCGGAGGTGCTCGTGCTCGACGACGCCACCAGCGCCATCGACGCCGTCACCGAATCCCGCATCCTGGGCAACCTGCGCGAGGAGCTCACAGACGTCGCGGTGCTCACCGTCGCGCACCGTCAGTCCACCGTGGACCACGCAGATCAGGTTGCGGTGGTGCGCGGCGGAGCCGTCGTCAAGTGTGGCCCCCGCGATGAGATCATGGAAAGCCCGGAGTACCTCGCCACCATGTCTGCGGACACCCCGACGGAGCTGCCCGCGGCCCCGACGCGCGCCGAGCTGTGGCCCGAGGTCACCGAGCCCGAGCGCGAGCGCGTGATCGTGCCCACCACCGGTCGCGCGTCCACGGTCAACGCCACCCCGGAGCTGCTCGCCCGGGTGGAGAAACTCCCGGAGGCCACCGAGCAGCCGGATTTGAGCGCCGAGCGCCTGGAGCAGCTTCGCACCCCATCCAGCGACTTCCACGTGCGCGACCTGTTCCGCGCGGTGCGCTGGCTCATCGCCGGCACCGTGGCGCTGCTGGTGGTCGGCGTGCTGGCGGACCTCGCGTTTCCCACCCTCGTGCGCGCGGCCGTGGACCGCGGCATCGCTAACTCGGACCAGGCCAGCCTGATCTACACCGGGCTGATCGCGCTCGGTGTGGTGGCGGTGGCGTGGGCGTCCATGACCGTGATGACGGTGCTGTCCTCGCGCTCCGGCGAGCGCCTCCTCTACGGCCTGCGCCTGCGCTCGTACGCCCACCTGCAGCAGCTGGGCTTGAGCTACTTCGAGTCGCGCCTGTCCGGCAAGATCATGACGCGCATGACCACGGACATCGACACCCTGTCCAGCTTCCTGCAAACCGGGCTGGCCCAAGCCATCGTCGCCGTCGGCTCGCTTGCCGGCGTGACGGTGATGCTGGTGGCCACCGACGGCCAACTCGCGCTCGTCGCGTTCGCCGCCGTGCCCGTCATCGCGCTGGCCACCTGGGGCTTCCGGCACTTCTCCAAGCGCTTCTACGCCGCCGCGCGTGCGCAGATCTCCGCGGTCAACGGCGAGTTCGCGGAGCTCATCGGCGGCATCCGCGTCACCCAGACCCACCTCGCCCAAGACCATTTCGAGTCGCGCTTTGCTCAGATGAGCGACGAATACCGCCGCATCCGCATGAACTCTGTGCGCCTGGTGGGTCTGTACTTCCCCGGCATGCAGTTCGTCTCCCAGGTCATGACCGCGGTGATCATCGGCGTCGGCGCCACCCGCATCGCGGACGGCACGCTGTCGGTCGGTGTGCTCGTCGCGTTCACCATGTATTTGAGCCAGCTCTACGGCCCGATCCAGCAGCTCGGCCAAATCTTCGACTCCTGGCAGCAAGCCACCGTCAGCTTCGACCGCATCCGCGAACTGCTCGACGAGCGCACCACCGTCCCCGACACCGGCACCCGCCCCGGTGCGCACACCGCCGCGTCCGGGGAGCTTTCGCTTAACGACGTCACCTTCGGCTACTCGCCGGATTCAGAGCCAGTCATCGACGGCATGGATTTGTCCCTTTCGCCCGGCTCCACCGTGGCACTCGTTGGTCCGACGGGGGCGGGCAAGTCGACCGTCGTCAAGCTGCTGGCCCGCTTCTACGCCCCGGTGGAAGGTGCCGTGCGCGCGTCGGGGACGAACATCGCCGAGTTCCCGCTCGCGGAGTGGCGGCGCGCGCTCGCGCAGGTGCCGCAGGAGTCCTACCTCTTCCCCGGCACCGTCGCAGACAACATCGCCTACGGCGCCGCCGGAGCCACGGACGCCGAGGTGCAGGCCGCGGTGGAGCGCATCGGTGCCCTCGGCGTCATCGGCACGATCCCCGGCGGCTTCAACGCGCGCGTCGGCGAACGCGGCCGGGGCCTAAGCTCCGGGCAGCGCCAAATCATCGCGCTTGCCCGCGCCGAAATGCTCACACCCGCGGTGCTGCTTCTCGACGAAGCCACGGCCACCCTCGACCCCGCCACCGAACGCGCTGTGCTCGACGCCTCCGACAAGGCGATGGCGGGGCGCACCTCCGTCGTCGTCGCGCACCGCCTTGCCACAGCCGCGCGGGCGGACCGCATACTCGTGATTGATGAAGGACGTATCATTGAAGACGGTTGCCACGAGGACCTCATCTCCGCAGGCGGAAGATATGCCCATATGTGGGCTGTTAACCGATAACGGGGGTGAAACGTAGGTCCCCCGTGGAGAGGAACAACCCAAGTTAGCGCGTTACCAGCGCCGACGATTACAGTCAAAGAAACGTTCCGCGAACACAACCCAGAAGGAAGGCGAGAACCTGCCGTGAGCAGCGAAAACACGTTCGGCCAGAACAGCTGGCTGGTTGACGAGATGTTCCAGCAGTACAAGGACGACCCCAACTCGGTGGACGCCGAATGGCGCGAACTCTTCGAGAACAAGGGCGCTCCGAAGACCGCGAAGGGCACCCCCAACGTCACCCCTTCCGACGAGAGCGCAAGCACTCCGAAGACTGACCCGAAGGTCTCCCGCACCACCGGCGCACCGAGCCAGGACGGCCGCGAGACCAAGGTGGACGAGGCAGCAGCCAAGGTCGCTGCGAAGCCGAAGCGCCCCGCGGCCCCGGCGAAGTCCTCACCGCTGGACAAGGTCAACCAGGTCGAGGCTGAGCCTGGCGAGTTCCAGCTCAAGGGCGCTTTCAAGGCCATTGCCAAGAACATGAACGAGTCGCTCGAGGTGCCGACCGCGACCACCGTGCGCGACATGCCGGTCAAGCTCATGTTTGAAAACCGCGCGCTGATCAACGACCACCTCAAGCGCACCCGCGGCGGCAAGGTCTCCTTCACCCACATCCTGGGCTACGCCATTGTCCTGGCCACCAAGCTGCACCCGGACATGAACAAGAACTACAAGGAGGACGGCAACAAGTCCTTCGCGGTGCAGCCGGAGCACATCAACCTCGGCCTGGCCATCGACCTGCCAGGCAAGAACGGCTCCCGCTCCCTGGTCGTCGCCGCCATCAAGGAGTGCGAGAACAAGTCCTTCAACGAGTTCGTCGAGGCGTACGAGGACATCGTCGCCCGCGCCCGCGACGGCAAGCTCACCATGGACGACTTCTCGGGCGTGACCATCCAGCTGACCAACCCGGGCGGCATCGGCACCCGCCACTCCATCCCGCGCCTGACCAAGGGCCAGGGCACCATCGTCGGCGTCGGCGCAATGGACTACCCGGCGGAGTTCGCCGGCGCCTCCGAGGACCGCCTCGCCGAGCTCGGCGTGGGCAAGCTGGTCACCCTGACCTCCACCTACGACCACCGCGTCATCCAGGGCGCGGAGTCCGGCGAGTTCCTGCGCGACATCTCCCAGCTGATCATCGACGACAAGTTCTGGGACGAGATCTTCCGCTCCCTGCAGATCCCCTACGCTCCGCTGCGCTGGGCACAGGACGAGCCGAACACCGGCATCAACAAGGACACCCGCGTCATGCAGCTGATCGAGGCGTATCGCTCCCGCGGCCACCTCATCGCCGACACCAACCCGCTGCACTGGCACCAGCCGGGCCTGCCCAAGCCGGACTCCCGCGACCTGCTCATGGAAACCCACGGCCTGACCCTGTGGGACCTGGACCGCGTCTTCCACGTCGGCGGCTTCGGCGGCAAGGAGCAGATGACCCTGCGCGAGGTCATGTCCCGCCTGCGCGCCGCCTACACCCTCAAGGTGGGCACCGAGTACTCCCACATCATGGACCGCGACGAGCGCGAGTGGCTGCGCGACCGTGTCGAGGCCGGCATGCCCAAGCCGACCGGCCCGGAGCAGAAGTACATCCTGCAGAAGCTCAACGCCGCAGAGGCCTTCGAGAACTTCCTGCAGACCAAGTACCTCGGCCAGAAGCGCTTCTCCCTCGAGGGCGCCGAGACCCTGATCCCGCTGATGGACGCCATCATCGACACCGCGGCTGGCCAGGGCCTGGAAGAGGTCGTCATCGGTATGCCGCACCGCGGCCGCCTGAACGTGCTGTTCAACATCGTGGGCAAGCCGGTTGCCACCATCTTCAACGAGTTCGAAGGCAACATGCGCGCAGCCCAGCAGGGCGGCTCCGGCGACGTGAAGTACCACCTCGGCTTCGAGGGCGAGCACATCCAGATGTTCGGTGACGGCGAGATCAAGGTCTCCCTGGCCGCCAACCCGTCCCACCTTGAGGCCGTGGACCCGGTCCTGGTGGGCATGGCGCGCGCCAAGGAAGACCAGATCAAGCTTGCCAAGGGCCGCGAGGACCACCCGGTCGTGCCGCTGATGCTGCACGGCGACGCTTCCTTCACCGGCCTGGGCATCGTCCAGGAGACTCTGAACCTGTCCCGCCTGCCGGGCTACACCGTCGGCGGCGCCATCCACATCGTGGTGAACAACCAGATCGGCTTCACCACCACCCCGGACTCCGGCCGTTCCTCCTACTACGCCACCGACCTGGCCAAGGGCTTCGACTG
Organism: Corynebacterium haematomassiliense; assembly: GCF_013978595.1. GTDB lineage: Bacteria > Actinomycetota > Actinomycetes > Mycobacteriales > Mycobacteriaceae > Corynebacterium > Corynebacterium lehmanniae. The sequence continues at coordinate 221,630 of NZ_JACDTZ010000001.1, read as the reverse complement.
CCCGGTGTTCCACGTCAACGGCGACGACCCGGAGGCCGCCGCATGGGTTGCCCAGCTGGCCACCGAGTACCGCCGCGAGTTTGGCAAGGACGTCTTCATCGACCTGATCTGCTACCGCCTGCGCGGCCACAACGAGGCCGACGACCCGACGGTGACCCAGCCGGTCATGTACGACCGCATCAACTCCCACCCGTCGGTGCGCACCCGCTACACGCAGGACCTCATCGGCCGCGGCGACATTACCGAGGAAGACGCTGAGAAGGCAGCACAGGACTTCCACGACCAGCTGGATTCCGTCTTCTCCGACGTCAAGGCGGAGAAGGGCCAGCCGAGCGAGCAGACCGGCATCACCGAGTCGCAGGAGCTCACCCGCGGCCTGGACACGAACATCTCCGAGGAGCAGTTCAAGCGCCTCGCCGACGCGTACGCGAACCTGCCGGAGGACTTCACGCCGAACAAGCGCCTGAAGTCCGTGCTGAAGAAGCGCGGCGGCTCGTTTACCGACGGCGACATCGACTGGGGCTGGGGCGAGCTGCTCGCCTTCGGTTCCCTGGCGGAGCAGGGCAAGTTTGTCCGCCTCGCCGGCGAGGATTCCCAGCGCGGCACCTTCACCCAGCGCCACGCGGTGCTGTACAACCCGGACAACGCCGAGCCGTACAACCCGCTGGACCACAACGCGCAGGAAAACGGCGACGGCGGCCACTTCCAGGTGTTCAACTCCGCCCTGACCGAGTACGCCGGCATGGGCTTCGAGTACGGCTACACCCTGGGCAACAAGGAAGCCGTGGTGGCCTGGGAGGCGCAGTTCGGCGACTTCGCCAACGGCGCGCAGACCATCATCGACGAGTACCTGTCCTCCTCCGAGACCAAGTGGGGCGAGCTGTCCTCGCTGGTTGCGCTGCTGCCGCACGGCTACGAGGGCCAGGGCCCGGACCACTCCTCCGCCCGCATCGAACGCTACCTGCAGCTCGTGGCGGAAGGTTCCATGACCATCGCTCAGCCGTCCACCCCGGCAAACCACTTCCACCTGCTGCGCCGCCAGGCGCTCGGCGAGATGAAGCGACCGCTGATCGTCTTCACGCCGAAGTCCATGCTGCGCAACAAGGCGGCTGTCTCGCAGCCGGCTGACTTCATCGAGGTGGAGCGCTTCCAGTCCGTCATCGACGACCCGAACTTCGTCGAGCGCGGCAACAAGAAGATCGGCGACACCGACAAGGTCACCACCATCTTGCTGTGCTCCGGCAAGATCTACTGGGAGCTGGCGAAGAAGAAGGAGAAGGACGGCCGCGACGACATCGCGATCATCCGCGTGGAGATGCTCCACCCGATCCCCTTCAACCGCCTCTCGGATGCGTTCAAGAACTACCCGAACGCCAAGGAGATCCGCTGGGTCCAGGACGAGCCGGCAAACCAGGGCGCATGGCCGTTCTACAACGAGCACCTGCGCACCCTGATCCCGGACATGCCGGAGATGGTCCGCGTGTCCCGCCGCGCCCAGTCCACCACCGCAACCGGTGTGGCCAAGGTGCACCAGCAGGAGGAGAAGCAGCTGCTCGAGGAGGCATTTGCAAAGTAGCTTGACGACGGAGCACGTCACCGCGCTCCCCCACAAGCGCTAGGGCCCCAGGGTTGACCCCGGGGCCCTTCCTCGTGCCTGGTATGCGTGTTTAGCGCGCGCCGGCGCTGTCGGCGGAATCGCCTGCGGCGGCACCGTCCTCGTCGGCCTCCGGCAGCTCGTCGTTATAGATGTTGATGTGGGCGTTTTCCATCATCCACGCCGCCAGGGTGTCCTGGACGTCGGCGCCGCCCTCGATGTCCTCGACCATCTCCTCCAGCGACTTGGTGGAAATGACGCGGGTGATGAAGTTCAAGCGGTTGATCTCGCCGCGGTCGAAACCGGACTTGTCGAACAGCGGGATGATGTTCTGCGGCAGCTCACCGGAACGCCCGCAGCTTTGCGCCGGCGAAGGATCCACGGTCCGCAGGGTGCTGGGCAGGCCCGCGATGGCTTGGTCGTAGACCACGTCCGAGAACCCGGCCGGCTCCTCCTTCGCTTCTTTCTTCAGGCGTTTGGCGGCCTCCACGTCGGTTTCCTCCACGAGGCGGCCGGTGCAGGTCACCACGAAGTCCACCGGCGTTTCCTTCAGCACGCGCAGCGTGTCGCCCGCCGAGAAATCGGCGGCGGTGACGCTAGTGGGACGGCCCAGCTGCTGCAGCACGCGGCTGTAAATCTCGCCCAGGACGCGCTGCTCCGGGTCGTCGGCGTCGATGCCGATCGCGATCGGTTCCTTGCTGGTGCTCTTCTGTCCGAGCGCGGCGCACCCGGACAGCGTGATCGCGCACACGGAAAGTGCCGCCAGGGCGCGGGTGTGTCTACGCATTAGGCTGCGACGTGTCGTCGATAGGCAATTGGCCCGCGATGAGGTCGCGCGCCTGCGGGGCGGCATCCGGCTCGCACAGCACGTCGTAGTGGCCCGCCACGATCGCCGTCGCCGAAGAGAAGTCGCGCTTGCCGCCCGTGAACGCGTAGGCCACCGCCGCGAAAATCACGCCGAAGATCGCGCCGAGGATCAGCGTGGTGGTAAACGTCACCCAGCCCGAGCCCGGCTCCGTGAACACCGAGAGGATCAGGCCCAAAAACAGGCCCATCCACAGGCCGGAAAGCGCGCCGGTGCCCAGCACCTTGCCCCAGGTCAGGCGGCCGGTGATCTTCTCCACCTGCATGAGATCCACGCCCACGATGGACAGCTTCTCCACCGGGAACTCCCGGTCAGAAAGCGCATCCACCGCGGCTTGAGCCTCCGCGTACGTTTTGAAGCTGCCGACAGGCCAGCCCGTGGGAACCTCGCGCGCGGGCACGCGAGACGAGTTGCTCATGGGATTTGTCATGCCCACCAGTGTATCCGTTCGACCGCGAGGCACCGTTATACTGCAGGGCAACATGGCTACTGAACACAACATCACAGAGCAGGACGTCCTCGCCGCACTCGAGCGCGTGGAGGACCCCGAGATTGGCAAGCCCATCACCGAGCTGGACATGGTGGAATCCGTGCGCATTGACGGCGCGGACGTGGCCGTGGGCATCTACCTGACCATCGCCGGCTGCCCGATGCGCGACACCATCGAAGACAACACACGCGCCGTGTTGGAGGAACTCGACGGCGTCGGCGACGTCACCGTCACCCTGCACACCATGAGCGACGAGCAGCGCCGGGCACTGGCGCTGAAGCTGCGCGGCGAGCAGACCGGGCCCGCGATCCCCTTCGCCGACCCGGACACGCGCACCCGCATCTTCGCCGTCGCCTCCGGCAAGGGCGGCGTGGGCAAATCCTCCATGACCGTGAACCTGGCCACCGCGCTGGCCGCGCAGGGCCTGAGCGTGGGCGTGGTGGACGCGGACATCTACGGCCACTCCGTGCCCGGCCTGATGGGCTCGGCGGAGAAGGGCCCCACGGTTGTCGACGAGATGATCATGCCGCCGATCGCCCACGGCGTGCGCCACATCTCCGTGGGCCAGTTCGTCGAAGGCAACGCGCCGATCGTGTGGCGCGGGCCCATGCTCACCCGCGCGATCCAGCAGTTCCTCGCCGACGTGTACTGGGGCGACCTAGATGTGCTGTTCATGGACCTGCCGCCCGGCACCGGCGACGTGGCCATCACCGTCGCACAGCTCGTGCCTAACGCGGAGCTGCTCATCGTGACCACCCCGCAGGCCGCGGCCGCCGAGGTGGCCGAGCGCGCAGGCACGATCGCGCAGCAGACGGACCAGAAGATCGCCGGCGTCATCGAGAACATGGCCGGCATGACCATGCCCGACGGCACCGTCATGAATATCTTCGGCGAGGGCGGCGGCGAGCAGGTCGCCGAGCGCCTGACCCAGCTCACGGACTCCGACGTGAAGCTGCTCGGCTCCATCCCCCTGGACCCGAAGCTGCGCGAGCACGGCGACACCGGCACCCCCGTCACCATCTCCGAGCCGGACTCCCCCGCCGCGAAGGCCATCCAGGCGGTGGCGGATCAGCTGAAGGTGCGCCGCGAGTCGCTCGCCGGCAAGAGCCTCAACCCGCAAGTTAAGTGATGTCCTCCCAGGAGAAGCTCCTGCCTTTCGACGGCCGCTCCGCCTGATCCCGCCCCGGCCGCTCCTGCGGCGCAGGCTGGCTCTGCTGCGACTGCGCTGAACGCGGTCCGGAGCGGGTGGGTTCCGGCTCTGATTGCGCCGTGCCTGCCTCGTCTTCGAACAGCACCTTCGCCATCGCGCGGCGCGGGCCCATCGCCGCGTACTGGGAGACGGTGTTGATGGGCTTTTTAAACTCTTCGAATTCGCCCAGCTCCCCGTTGAGCTCGGCCTTGGCGTTGTTGATCGCCTTCTTCGCGGCGTAGATCGCCGCGCGCACATCCTCCACGACAGACGGCAGGCGTTCGGGCCCGATCACGATGAGCCCGATGATCAGGATGAAGAAAATCTCGCCCCAGCCGATGTTGGAAAACACCTACAACACCCTACTCCCCGCGGCGCTTCAGCGCGCCCAGAGCCGACTGCAGCGCCGCGCCGAGGTTGGTGCCGAGGTCAGTGGCCAGCTTCCTGCCCCGACCGCGCGGACCCGGCGCCTCCCCCACCCCGTCGAGGTCCTCGGCGCACATGCCCGCCAGGCGCTCCACCAGCGACACCGGGGCGTGCACGCTGGAGTTATCCACCACGCGAAGCCGGTTCGCGGCGCGGCGCTGGGCGTCGACCTCGGCGCTGCACTCCTCGCAATCCTCCAAGTGGCGGGCGGCGCGACGGAACGCCGCATCTGACAGCTCGCCGTCCACGAAGGCGGCGACCGCCTCCGGGTTCAGGTGGTCGGTGGAGTTGAATTCGCGTTTGGACATTGACATCACGTCGCTTGTTAGCGGGTGCGGATGAGTTCCTTCGCGTGCGCGTCGTCAAGCGCCTGCTTCTCCAGCGACTCCCGCAACTGCGCGCGCCCGCGGTGGATGCGGGAGCGCACCGTGCCCATCTTCACCCCAAGGGTGTCGCCGATTTCCTCGTAGGTCATGCCCATCACGTCACAGAGCACGACGGCGACGCGGAAATCCGGCGCGAGATCGTCCAGCGCGCGCTGCAGCGCCGGGTCCAGGTTGGCCACGTTGTAGGCCTCCTCCGGCGTCATGTCAGTGCCGGGCACGCGCTCGTAGTCCTCCGGCAGCGCCTCCATGCGGATCTTCGCGCGGCGGCGCACCATGTCCAAAAACAGGTTGGTGGTGATGCGGTGCAGCCAGCCCTCGAAGGTGCCGGGCTGGTAGTTCTTCAGGCTGCGGAACACGCGCATGAAGGTCTCCTGCGTCAGGTCCTCCGCGTCGTGCTGGTTGCCGGAGAGGCGGTAGGCAAGGCGGGAGACGCTGTCGGCGTGTTCCTGCACCAGCTCCGACCAGGTGGGCATTGCCCCCTCGCCTGCGTCGAACGCGGCAGTGCCGGACAGCTGGCTTTCCTCAGAGGTCATAACGGACAGTGTTCCAGACCGACCTTTCGGAATCCAGCGCGTCTCCTGTGAGCTCCCTGGACACATGCGCCCCGCTATGATTGCGCGTGTGAGTGAGACTGCGTTTACCCAACTGAGCACCTACATCGACTCCCGACGGGACCACCTGCCGGATGAGGTGGGCGAAGCGCTCGCCCGCGCCCGCGAGGACGCCGAGGAAAACGGCGTGCCGGTTCCGAGCCAGGTCGTGGGCGATTTGCTGTCCGTGCTGGCGGCGGGCAACGAGGCCTCCCAGGGCGCGGTCGCGGTGACCCCGGCCGCGGGTGTTGCGGGCCTGCACATCCTCGCCGGCCTGCGCGAGAAAGCAACCCTGACCTGCATTGAGCCGGAGGCGGCGCTGCAGGCGGGCGCGAAAGAGGCGTTCCGCGCCGCGGGCTTTGCGCCGTCGCGCGTGCGTTTCCTCACCTCCCGCCCGCTCGATGTGATGGGGCGCCTGGCCACCGGCGCGTACCAGCTCATCTACGCCGACGTCTCCGCCGTGGAGCTGCGCCCGCTCATCGACGCCGCGTGGCCCCTGCTCGCCCCCAGCGGCACGCTCGTCATCGCGGGCTCGCTTCTCGACGGCACCGTGGCCGACCCCACCCGCCGCGACCGCGACACTGAAGCCGCGCGCGAGGCGGACGCCTACGTCGATACGCTTGCGCTCGAAGATGCGGCCCTTGCGCGCCTGCCTCTCGACGGCGGGCTGACGCTTCTGACCAAGCGCCGCTAAATTACCTCGCTCTTGCCCACGCACACCACGCCGTTGTCGGAGACGGTGAAACGCTCCCCGTCTCGCTGCGCGTCCACGCCGATGGTCTCGCCGTCGGAGACGTAGACGTTCTTATCCAGGATGCAGTGGCGCACCACCGCGCCCTTGCCCACGCGCACGCCCGGCATCAGCACTGAGCCTTCCACGGTGGCGCCTTCCTCCACGCGGACGTCGGTAGATAGCACCGAGTTGCGCACCGTCGCCCCCGAAATGATGGAGCCGGACGCCACGATCGACTCCTGCGCGATGCCGCCCATGACAAACTTCGCCGGAGGCAGGTTGTCCTCCTCCGTCGCGTGGATCGGCCACGCCTTGTTGTAGAGGTTGAACACCGGATGCGAGGAAATCAGGTCCATGTGGGCCTCGTAGAACGAGTCCACGGTGCCGACGTCGCGCCAGTAGCCGCGGTCGCGCTCGGTGGCACCCGGGACCTCGTTGCGCGAGAAGTCGTACACGTTCGCCTCGCCCTGGGCCACGAAGTACGGGATGATGTCGCCGCCCATGTCGTGGGCGGAGTCCTCGTTCTGCTCGTCTTCCAGCAGCGCCTGGATCAGCGCCTCGGTGGAGAAGCAGTAGTTACCCATGGACGCGAATGTGGTCTCCGGGTCGTCGGGGGTACCCGGCGGGTCCGACGGCTTCTCCAGGAACTCGGTGATCGTGCCGTCGTCGTCCGCCTGGATGCAGCCGAACGCGTGCGCCTCCGAGCGCGGCACGCGGATGCCGGCGACCGTGGCGGCCTTGCCCGAGGCGATATGGTCCTCCACCATCTGGGACGGGTCCATGCGGTAGACGTGGTCCGCGCCGAAGACCAGCACGTAGTCCGGCGCGTCGTCGTAGATCAGGTTCAGCGACTGCACAATCGCGTCCGCCGAGCCCGAGTACCAGCGCTTGCCGCGGCGCTGCTGCGCCGGCACCGACGCGATGTACTGCTGCGTCGGGCCGGAGACGTTCCACGCGGTGGCCACGTGGCGGTCCAGCGAGTGGGACTTGTACTGGGTCAGCACCGCGATGCGCATGTAGCCCGCGTTGACCAGGTTGGACAGGACGAAATCGATGAGACGGTAGTTGCCGCCGAACGGCACGGCGGGCTTGGCACGGTCAGCGGTCAGCGGAAACAGGCGCTTGCCCTCACCGCCGGCCAGTACGATGGCGAGAACTCGAGGCTGGCTTTTCATGACAGCTAGGCTAATGAGAATTTCAGGTCCCTGCAGGGAATCGCGCGCGTAAGTAGGCTCGGCGGTCATGAAAGTCGGAATGTTCACCCGCGAATACCCGCCGGAGGTCTACGGCGGCGCCGGCGTCCACGTCACCGAGCTGACGCGCTTCATGCGCGACATCGTCGACGTGGACGTGCACTGCATGGGCGCACCCCGCGACGCGGAAGGCGTTTATGTCCACGGCGTCGACCCCGCGTTGGAGGACGCCAACGGGGCAATCAAGACACTGTCCACCGGCCTGCGCATGGCGGACGCCGCCGCCGGGCTGGACGTGGTGCACTCCCACACCTGGTACGCGGGCCTCGGCGGGCACCTGGCCGGCCAGCTGCACGAGATCCCCCACGTGGTCACCGCCCACTCCCTGGAGCCGGACCGCCCCTGGAAGCGCGAGCAGCTCGGCGGCGGCTACAACGTCTCCTCCTGGTCGGAGAAGAACGCCTTCGAGTACGCCGATGCGGTCATCGCGGTTTCCGCCGGCATGAAGGAGGCAGTCCTGCGGGCCTACCCGCGTATCGACGCTTCTAAAGTCCACACCGTCTTAAACGGCATCGACCCGCAGAAGTGGTACCCCGACTCCGGCACCATCGCCGAGGAGCTTGGAGTGGACACGGACAAGCCCGTCGTGGCGTTCGTCGGGCGCATCACCCGCCAAAAGGGTGTGGCCCACCTACTCAAGGCGGCCCAAGCCTTCGACGAGGACATCCAGCTCATCCTTTGCGCCGGGGCCCCGGACACCAAGGAGATAGCGGCGGAGACCGAAGGGCTCGTCGAAAAGCTGAAGGCGTCGCGCGACGGCGTGTTCTGGATCCAGGAAATGATGCCGCCGGAGAAGGTGCGCGAGGTGTACTCGCTGGCGGACGTGTTCGTCTGCCCGTCCATCTACGAGCCGCTGGGCATTGTGAACCTCGAAGCGATGGCGTGCGAAACCGCCGTGGTAGCCTCGCGCGTCGGCGGCATCCCGGAGGTCGTCGTCGACGGCGAAACCGGCGTGCTGGTGGACTACGATGCCAACGACACCGCGGGCTTCGAAGCCGCCTTCGCCGAAGCCGTCAACGCCGTCGCAGGCGATAGCGAGCGCGCCGCCGCGATGGGCGCGGCCGGGCTCAAGCGGGCCAAAACCGACTTTTCCTGGGCAACCATCGCGCAAGAGACCGTAGAGATTTACAAGGGGCTGAACAGATGACCGTTTACCGTCCGGAACTGCACGTCACCGCCGAGCGCGGCATCCTCGAAGGCCCCGCCGGCATCTACCGCACCGGGGCTGCATCCGAGCGCGTCTGGAACATGTTCTACCAGTACCGCCCCACCCCCGACGCGCCCAGCCGCTGGGGCCACCAGCAAAGCGAAGAAGACCCGTTTAGCTGGGTGGACTGCAACGACGTCATCGTGCCCGTCGGCGGCGAAATCGCCGTCCGCGCAGGCAGCGTCTCCCCCGCAGGCGACGGCGTGGACCTGTACTTCACCTCCGCCACCGCGGCCGGCAACACGATCCAGGTCGCGCACGTGCCGCACGTCGACGAGCTGTGCTCCGACCTCGACGAGGACACCGACCTGGACGTTTCCGCGGCCGCGTCCCGCCTCGGCGCCGTCGTCGAAGACGTCGCCGGCGTGAGTAACTTCCGCTCCCCCTGCGTCGTTCCCGATTGGGACGCCGACACCGACCGCGACGACGCCCACGACGGCTGGCTCATGCTCGCCGTCTCCGGGCCCGAAACCGCGCCGAAGCCAGTCGTGCTCACCTCCGAGGACGGCCGCGACTGGAAACTCGAAGGCGTCCTCGAGTTCGAAGGCGAGACCGGCTTCGACCTCGACGCCTCCCTCGTCGCCCCGCGCATCGTGCGCCTGCGCGACGAAGTGGACGGCCAGATCCGCGACGTTTTGTTTGCCACCCTCGAGCGCGACGGCAAAGACACCGCCGTCTACGCCGTCGGCGAACTGCGCGGCAATGTCTTCCGCGTGGACACCCCGTTCACCATCGTTGACCACGGCCACGACTTCACCCGCCCCCGCAACACCACCTACAACCTGGTGGAAACAGCGAAGCTGTACGAGCGCGCCTACCTCTACGGGTTCATGACCAACACCGACCGCGCCGGCGACCCCACCCAAGAACCCAACTGGGACGCCGAAGGCTGGGCCAACGCCCTGACCCTGCCGCGCCGCGTCACCCTGCAGGGCGGCCGCCTCTACCAGGTGCCCGCCCCGGGACTTCCGGACGCCGTGGACAGCACCGACCGCGCCCGCATGTGGGCCGGGCTGTGCGAGGTCGCGCCGGGCTCCTCCGTCGTCGTGGAAGTTCTGGACGGAAACGGCGAGCCGGGCGTGGTGATCACCCACTCCGGCGACCAGATCACCCTCGACCGCCTCGACGGCTCCCCCGCCACCGCCGCGCTCAACGACGAGGACGAGGACAACATCACCGTCATCGTCGACGGCTCCACCATCGAGGTCTACGCCGGCGGCGGCAGCGTGGTCATGTCCTCGCGCGTGTGGCTCGACGGCGGCTGCTCCGGCATCCGCACCCGCGCCCACGACGGCGCGGAAATCCACTCCGAGTGGCGCCGCGGCTACGTGCGCTAAGGCGGTTTTAGGCCTTGCGCATGCGGATCAGCTGCGCGCGAGCCGTGACTTTCATCTGCTCCGGCAGCTCCGCGAGGCGGGCCTGAAGCGTCTCTTTGTCCAAGTGGCGCGCCGACGGGCTCATGCCCACCTGGGCGGCGATGGCGTCGCGCTCCAGCAGCATCGGGAACTCGATGAGCTCGGGCTCCGCCGCGGGGACCAGGTGGCCCTCGGACTGGGCGATGAGGCGCTCGACCTTGCCCTCCTCGACGCCGAGGATGCCCAACGGCTCGCGCAGCTCGTCCAGGTGGCCCTGGTCGGCGACGAGCATGACGGCCTCGCCGCCGTCCACAAGCACGCGCGCGAACTCCGCCGGGTTACGCGGCGCGAACACCACCGATAAAGCGTGCACGGAGCCGGTGCGGATGGGCAGCTGCTCCCACACGTCCGCCACCACAGCGCCCACGCGCGGGTGTGCCTTCGCCAGGTGCTTCGCGGCCGGCACGGACACGTCCAGGCCAACACCGCGCGCGCCCGCGATCAGGTCCAGGGTGTGGGCCAGGTAGTAGCCGGTGCCGGCGCCGGCCTCCATGATCACCGGGTTGTCCGCGTCGCCGGCGGCGCGCTCCACAACGTCTGCGAGCGCGTCGGAGACTGCCTCCACGAACGGCGCGAAGTGGCCGTTGGACAGAAACGTCTCGCGGGAGTTGACCATCTCCAGCGAGTCACCCTCGTGCCCGATGCCCTTGCCGGCGGCGAGGGTGACGTAGCCCTGCTTGGCCACGTCATAAGAATGCCCCGATTCGGAGACGAGACGGGAAAAGTCGTCTTCGCCCCGAAGCGGGGTCAGGTCTGCCGGGTCGGCGAGCACGTCCACAATGTCGTTGAGCATGTGGCGATACTACCGCGTTCGGCGCGTTAGGCTTCTGCGGCCTCCGTGAGCAGTCGGCCGAGCTCGCCGGCCTCCTCCTTGGACAGCTCCACCACGAGGCGGCCGCCGCCGTCGGACGGGATACGCATCACGATCTTGCGGGACTCCTCCACCGCTTCCATCGGGCCACTGCCGGTACGCGGCTTCATTGCTGCCATTCGTCTACGCTCCTTTTACTTCGCGATAGTTGACGTAGGCGATTCTACCTGAGCATCCTGCCTCTCGACGGGCCCAAGGTTGCCGCCGGCCAACTGCTCCAGCAGCGCATCCACCTGATCCATGCGGTAGCCGCGGTGCACCACTTCGAGCTGAATGTCGCCGAAGTTGCCCTCCTCCACGGCACGTCGGTTGGCCTCTTTGACGTCGGCGGTCGGCGGCATCGGCGGCTGGGCCTCGCCGCGGCCGAAGACGGAGGCGAACACGCGCACACCGATGATGCTCAGCAGCGCGAGGATGAGGATTAGCACGATCCAGGAAAGCATGACGGTTAGTTTAACCGGCAACCCAGGCGGGGCGCTCGCGGACCTGGATTTCGCCCACCCCGGCGCGCGCCAGGATCGTGCGGGAGACCACGTCCGCCATGGGCCCCAGCTGGGCCAGCGGGCGGTTGCGGTGCGTGCGCGGGCTCAACTCAACTTCAGCGATGGAGGCGGGTCCGTGGGCCGAGGCGACGTCGATAAGCAGGCCCGCCTCGACGCCGTAACCCGCGACGAACGGGAGGCGAAGGGCGGTCGAGCGGCGGATGGCGTACTCGCCGGCGAGCGGCTGGCGGATGTGCGCGAGCTGCGGGAACAACGCGCGCAGCAGCGGCTTGGCGGTCAGTTCGGTGACGCGGCCGCCGGCGCGGGCGCGCTCGTAGGAGGCTTTGACCAGGTGGACGCTGTCGTCGCTGAAGGGTTCGGCGAGCGCGTCGACCCACCACGGCTCGAGCGAGGTCACGTCCGCGTCCACGAAGACCACGACGTCGCCGGCGGCCGCCTTCACCCCGCGCCACAGCGCCTCGCCTTTGCCCTCCCACGGCTCGCGGGGGTCCACCTCGCGCCACGGCACCACCCGCGCGCCCGCCTCCGCCACGAGTGTGGCGGTGGCGTCGGTGGAGTCCGGGTCGATCACCAGCACTTCGTCGGCGTGCGATGCCAGACACTTCTCGACGACCCCCGCCACCGTCGCTTCCTCATTCAACGCAGGAATGACCACGCTGACCCTCACGCGAGCCCCCGAACGGTGTGAAGCGGGGCCATCTCGCCCTGGATGGCGGCGGTCATGCGGATCACATCGAGTGTGGCCTCCACTTCGTGCACGCGGAAGGCCGCCACCCCGCGCGCGGCCGCCCACGCAGTCGCGGCGAGGGTGCCGGGGACGCGCTCGGTGATGTCCGCGCCGTTGAGGCCGCGGTTTAGCGTCTCGCCGACAAAGTCCTTGTTCGACAGCGCCATCAGCACCGGCCAGCCCGTGGCCACGAGCTCGTCCACGCGGCGCAGCAGCTCCAGGCCGTGGTAGGTGTTCTTGCCGAAGTCGTGGGTGGGGTCGATGAAGATGCGCTCCTCCGGCACACCCAGCGACGCGGCGCGCTCGGCTAGCGCCGTGGTTTCGGCGATGACGTCGGCGACCACGTCGTAGTAGTGCACCCGGTGCGGGCGGGTGCGCGGGGTGATCCCGCCGGTGTGCGAGCAGACGTAGCCCACCCGATGCTGTCCGGCGACCTCCACCAGCTCCGGGTCGAAGCCTGCCCACGTGTCGTTGATCAGGTCCGCGCCGGCGGCGATCGCGGCCTCGGCCACGGGCGCGCGCCACGTGTCCACGCTCAACGTCACGTCCGGGTGGCGTCCGCGCGCGGCGGCGATCAGCGGCACCACGCGGTCGATTTCCTCGGCCACGGACACGTCGTCGCCCGGCCCGGCCTTGACGCCGCCGATGTCGATGATGCTGGCTCCGGCGGACACGGCACCGTCGATACGCAAAAGTGCTTTCTCGGAGGCGAACGTCGCGCCCTTGTCGTAGAACGAGTCGGGCGTGCGGTTGACAATCGCCATCACTTCGGCGAGCGGCTTACTCATCCTTGAGGCGCTGATCCGTCATCACCTTGTGCTTATCCACGATGTGCGCCACCGCCTCGTCGACGGAGTCGGTGACCAAAAAGAGCTTCTCGTCGCCCGGCGAAATCAGCCCGCGGCCCAGCAGCTGCTCCTCAATCCACGACACCAGGCCCGACCAGAACTCGGTGCCCATCAGCACGATCGGGAAGTTGGTCACCTTGCCGGTTTGCACCATGCACAGCACCTCGAAGACCTCGTCCATCGTGCCGAAACCGCCCGGCAGCGCAATAAACGCCTGCGAGTACTTCAAAAACATGGTCTTGCGGGCGAAGAAGTAGCGGAAGTTCAGGCCCAGATCCACCCAGTCGTTCAGGCCCTGCTCGAACGGCAGCTCGATGCCCAGGCCCACCGACAGGCCGTCGGCGTTGTGCGCGCCGCGGTTCGGCCCCTCCATCAGCCCAGGCCCGCCGCCGGTGATCACCGCGTAGCCGGCCTCCACGAGCGCCCTGCCCACGTCGTAGGACAGCTGGTACTCCTCCGTGCCCTCCCCCAGGCGCGCCGAACCGAACACCGTGACGGCCTTCGGCATTTCGCTCAGCGCGTCGAAACCTGCGACGAACTCGCTCTGGATGCGCATCACGCGCCACGGGTCCTCGTGACGCCACTGACTGTCCGCGTGCCCGAACGCCTCAAGCAGGCGCTGGTCGAACGTGGACGCCTGGTGGTCCGAACCGCGCAACGCGATCGGGCCGCGCAACTTCCGGTCGCGCTCCGGGCGGGGAATGTTCAGCGGGGCCATTAACTACTCGCTTTCGTTGACGCTCAAATACGACAGCAGCTGCTCGAAGACCTGCGTGATCTGGTCCGTCGGGCACTGCTCGTCCTTCTTGTGGGCAAAACCAGGGTCGCCGGGGCCGAAGTTGACCGCGGGAACTCCCAGGCTAGAAAAGCGCGCCACGTCCGTCCATCCGAACTTCGCGCGGAATTTCCCGCCCACAGCCTTGACTAGGCCGGCGGCCACGGGGTCGCCCAGGCCGGGAAGGGCGGCCGGGGAGATGTCGTCGTAGGTCAGCGTGAGCCCGTCCTCAAGCGAAAGCGCTTCCTCGAGGTGCGCCTTGGCGTCCTCGACGGAGCGGTCCGGCGCGTAGCGGAAGTTCACGATCAGCCGCGCGTGGTCCGGGATGGTGTTGGTGGCCACGAAACCCTCCAGGCCGACCACGTTGAGGCCCTCGCGGTACTCGCAGCCGTCGATCTCCACCGCGCGCGGTTCGTAGGCGGCGATGCGCGTGAGCACCCCGGCCAGATCGTGCGCCGCGTTGTGGCCCAGCCAGCTGCGGGCGGAGTGGGCGCGGGTGCCTGCCGCGTCCACGAACACACGGATGGAGCCCTGGCAGCCGGCCTCGATGATGCCGCCGGACGGCTCGCCGAGCAGCGCGATGTCGCCCTCGAGCCACTCCGGGTTGTCGCGCTCCAGGTGGTGCAGGCCGTTGTACTCCTGCGCGACCTCCTCGCCCTCGTAGGCGATCACGGTCAGGTCGTGGACGGATTTGCCCGGCTCGGCCAGGCGCGCGAAGGCTGCCAGGTAGCAGGCCATGCCGGATTTCATGTCGACGGACCCGCAGCCGTGCAAGGTGCCGTCGAGAAGCTTGTGCGGGGTGTTGTCCGCGAGCGGGACGGTGTCAATGTGCCCGGCCAGGACCACCCTCGAGCCCAGGCCGAAGTTCGTGCGCGCCACCACCGTGTTGCCAAAGCGCGCAACCTCCGCGTGCTCGAGGCCGCGCAGCGCGTTCTCGACGGCGTCCGCGATCGCCTCCTCATGGTGCGAGGGCGACTCGATGTCCACGAGCGCCGCAGAAAGTGCAATTGGGTCGGCGAAGAGATCTAAGGAAGTCACACGGCGATCCTACGTTTAGACTCGCAGCCATGTCTCAAGGAGCGCGCGCCGTCGGAATCGCCAACATCGCCATGAACGGCACCGTGCTGGACACCTGGTTCCCGTCGCCGGAGCTATTGCCTATCGACGCCACCTCCGGCACCCACCGCGTCAGCGCCCACGAACTCACCCCGAAGTTTCTGAAACTTATTGGCGCGGACCACGACCGGCTGGTGGAACTCGTGCCGGTGCGCACCGTCATCGCGGACTTAGACGCACCACCCATCGACGCGCACGACGTGTTTTTGCGCCTGCACCTCCTGTCGCACCGCATGGTCGAGCCGCTGACGATCAACATGGACGGCGCACTGGACCTGTTGCAGCCGGTGGTGTGGACCAACAAAGGCCCGTGTTTGGCGGACAACTTCGAAACCGTGCGCACAAACCTGCGGGCGCGCGGGCTGATTCACGTCTACGGCATCGACCGGCTGCCGCGCATGGTCGACTACGTCGTGCCGTCCGGGGTGACCATCGCCGAGGCCGAGCGCGTACGGCTGGGGGCGTATCTGGCCGAGGGGACGTCCGTGATGCGCGAAGGCTACGTGTCCTACAACGCCGGCACGCTGGGGCCGGCGCGGCTGGAGGGGCGTTTGTCGTCGTCTGTGGTGGTCGGCGGCGGGACCGACCTGTCGCTGTCGTCGGCGCTGATGGCGTCAAGGGTGAGCGAGCACGAGCGCGCGCCGATGCGGGTCGGGCGGGACTGCCGGCTACACCCGTCCGCCGGTGTGATCGGGGTGGATTTGGGCGACCGGTGCGAAATCGGCGTCGGCGTGATGCTCGAACCGGACACCATGGTCTTCGACGTCGAAGCCGGCGCGCAGGTGCCCGCAAAGATAATCGCCGGGCGCGACGACCTGCGCATCGAACACGAACCGTTTTCCACCTCGCCGGTGGTGCGGCGGCGCACTTTAGACGTCGATTAGCGCAAAAATGCGGAATATAATGCCGTTGACTCAATAGCTTGCGTTTAAGGTGTTCGACATGTCGACACCAGTTTCCCCCGTCGCGGACTCCACCGCGCTCGCTCGCGGACTGAAGACACGCCACCTGACCATGATGGGCCTCGGCTCCGCCATCGGCGCCGGCCTGTTCCTGGGCACCGGCGTGGGCATCGCAGCCGCCGGGCCGGCCGTGCTGATCGCGTACGTCATCGCCGGATTCATCACCGTCTGCTTCATGCAGATGCTCGCCGAGATGGTCGCCGCGCGCCCGTCCTCCGGCACGTTTTCCACCTACGCCGCCCAAGCGTTCGGGCCGTGGGCCGGGTTCACCATCGGCTGGCTGTACTGGTTCATGATGATCATGATCATGGCGGTGGAAATCACCGGCGCCTCCGCCATCGTCGCCGCCTGGTTCGGCATCTCGCCGTGGATCCCGGCGCTGGTGGCCATCGTGGCGTTCACCGTGGTCAACTTCTCCGCAGTGAAAAACTTCGGCGAGTTCGAGTTCTGGTTCGCCCTGATCAAGGTCGCCGTCATCGTCGCGTTCTTGATCATCGGCGTGGCACTGTGGCTCGGGCTGCTGCCCGCCAGCGGATTCGTGGGGCTGAGCAACGTCGGCGAGGTCGGCTTCATGCCCAACGGCTGGTCCGGCGTGGCCACCGCGCTGCTGGCCGTGGCGTTCGCGTTCGGCGGCATCGAGCTGGTCACCGTCGCCGCCGCCGAATCCGAGGACCCGCAGGCGGGCGTGCACTCCGCCATCCGCTCGATCATCTGGCGCATCTCCGTGTTCTACATCGGCTCCGTGCTGCTCATCGTGCTGCTTTTGCCTTTCGACGAGATCGGCGGCGCCGACTCCGCCGCCGACTCCCCCTTCACCGCCGTGCTCGAACTGGCCAACATCCCGGGCGCCGTCGGCATCATGGAAGCCGTCATCGTGGTGGCGCTGTTGTCCGCCTGCAACACCCAGATCTACGGCTCCTCGCGCTTTCTGCAGAACCTCGCCGTGCGCGGCGACGCCCCCGCCTCCTTCGCCCGCACCGACGCCCGCGGCGTGCCCATGCGCGCCGTCATCGTCTCCGTCGCTTTCGGGTTCGCCGCCGTGGCCCTGCAGTACTGGAACCCGCCAGGGCTGCTTGCGTTTTTGCTCAACGCGGTCGGCGGCTGCCTGATCGTGCTGTGGATCGTCGTCGCTCTGTCGTTCGTGCGACTGCATCCGAAGCTAGTGGCTACCGGCGAAATCACCGAGGTCCGCATGTGGGCGCCGGCCGTCCTGCCGTGGGTCATGATTGCCCTCGCCGCAGGCGTCATTGCGCTGATGCTGGCTGACGCGGACGGGCGCTTCCAGATGCTCGCGGTCGCCGTCGTCGTCGGCGTCATCGCCATCGCCGGCGCGATCCACCAAAACGTGCACAAGAATAGGGGCGCCTGATGACCGGAGGAACGTCGACAAGCAATAGCGATCTGGGCTCCGGCCTGAAATCGCGTCACCTCACCCTCATGGGGCTCGGCACCGCCGTGGGCGCCGGGCTGTTCCTCGGCGTCGGCGTGGGCATTCGCGCCGCCGGGCCCGCGATCCTTGTCGCGTACGCGATTGCCGGGCTGATCGTCATCGCAGTGATGCGCATGCTCGGCGAAATGGCCGCCGCGCACCCCTCCTCCGGCTCGTTTGCCACCTACGGACGCATGGCGTTCGGCCACTGGGCCGGGTTCCTGCTCGGCTGGATCTACTACTTCCTGCTCATCATGGCGTGCGGCGCCGAACTCACCGGCGCCTCCGCCATGATGGCCGGCTGGTTCGGCGTGCCGCAATGGGTGCCCGGGCTTGTCGTCGTGGTGGTGCTCACCGCCGTGAACCTTGCCCAGGTCAAGGGCTTCGGCGAGTTCGAGTACTGGTTCGCCATGATCAAAATCGCCGTCATCCTGGGCTTCTTGGTCATCGGCGTGCTGCTGTGGGCCGGGGTGCTGCCCGCCAGCGACTTCGTCGGCTTCGAGCACGTGCGCGAATCCGGCTTCGCCCCCAACGGCATCGCCGGCATCGCCGCCGGGCTGCTCGCGGTGGCGTTCGCGTTCGGCGGCATTGAGGTGGTCACCATCGCCGCCGCCGAATCCGAGAATCCCTCCGACAACGTCAAGCGCGCCGTCAACTCGATTATTTGGCGCATCGCGCTGTTCTACATCGGCTCGGTGACTGTGATCATCCTGCTGCTGCCGTACGCCGCCATCGACGGCGCGGACTCCGCCGCCGACTCGCCGTTCACGGCCGTTTTGGAAATGGCCAACATCCCGGGCGCCGCCGCGCTCATGGAGGTCGTGATCGTCCTCGCGCTTCTGTCCGCGTTCAACGCGCAGATCTACGGCACCTCGCGCCTGGGATACCAGCAGGCGCTCGAGGGCGACGCGCCTGCGTGGATGGCGCGCACCAACACCGCCGGCGTGCCGCGCAACTCCGTGCTCATCTCCGTGTTCTTCGCATTCGTGGCGGTGGGCCTGCAGTGGTGGAACCCGCCGGGGATGATCGACTTCATCATGTCCGCCACCGGCGGCTGCCTCATCGTCACCTGGATCATGATCACACTGAGCTTCATCAAACTCCACCCGCGCATCCGTTCTTCCGCGGTGCGTGTGCGCGGCGCGTCGTGGGTGCCGTGGGTGACCCTGGCGGCGCTTGTGGGGCTGACGGTGCTCATGCTTTTCGACGATGCTTCGCGCTCCCAAGTCATCAGCGTCAGCGTCCTGTCGTTGATCCTGGTCGCCATGTCCTTCCTCACCCGAAACCGGGGTGCCGTAAGGTAATTGGCATGAATTCCCCAACTTCCGCGATTGCGCGCGGCGTCGCTACCATCACCCACGACGGCACCGTGCTTGACGTCTGGTACCCCGCCCCGCTAGTTGATGAGCCGGTTGTGGAAACCGGGACGCGTCGATTGGCAGAGCCCGACGCCCGCTTCGAAGAGCTCGTCGGCCCCGACGAGGCGCGCGGCGTCGCACGCGTGGCCGTGGAAACCGCGATCAAAGACCTGGCCGAGCCAGCCGTGGACGCCTACGACGTATACCTGCGCCTGCATCTGCTGTCGCACCGCCTGATCCGCCCCCACGGCGCCAACATGGACGGTGTGTTCGGTCTGCTGTCCAACGTGGTGTGGACCAACTACGGCCCCTGCGCCGTCTCCGATTTCCAGATGACCCGCGGCAAGCTTGCCGCCAAGGGCCCCGTCGTGGTGTTCTCCGTGGACAAGTTCCCGCGCATGGTCGACTACGTCGTGCCGTCCGGCGTGCGCATCGGCGACGCCGACCGCATCCGCCTCGGCGCCCACCTCGCCGAAGGCACCACCGTCATGCACGAAGGCTTCGTGAACTTCAACGCCGGCACGCTCGGCGCCTCCATGGTTGAGGGTCGCATCTCCGCCGGCGTTGTTGTCGGCGACGGCACCGACATCGGCGGCGGCGCCTCCATCATGGGCACCCTGTCCGGCGGCGGCAAGGAAGTCATCTCCCTCGGCGAGCGCTGCCTCCTTGGCGCGAACGCCGGCGTGGGCATTTCGCTCGGCGACGACTGCATCGTCGAAGCCGGCCTTTACGTCACCGCCGGCACCAAGGTCGTGCTCACCGCGCCGGTGGCCGAGGCCCTTGGCAAGGAGCCGGGCACCGAGATCAAGGCGCTGGAGCTCTCCGGCGCGAACGGCCTGCAGTTCCGCCGCAACTCCGTCACCGGCTCCGTCGAGGCTGTGCCCGCGAAGGGCATCGAGCTCAACGAAGCGCTGCATGCCAACTAACGTGCCCCTCCTCCGCGACGCGGAGCTGACGCTGCTGCCCTGGAGCGACGTCGATTCGTTGCCGGGGGTGCGCGCCGACATTGTGGCCACCAGCAACGACCCTGAGATGGTGCGCTGGACCACCGTGCCGCACCCCTACACCGGCGAGCACGCGAATGATTTCCTCACCGCTGTGCCGGACGGTGTCGAGAGATGGGCGTATGTCCTTGACGGCCGCTACGCCGGAAGCATCGAACTGCGCCCCGGCGGTGTGCTGGGCTACAGCACCGCGCCGTGGGCCCGCGGGAAGGGACTGACCACCCGGGCGCTGCGGCTCGTCGCCGCCCACGCGATTGCCCAAGGTCTGCGCCGGCTGGAGCTGCACATCGCCGAAGGCAATGCCGCCTCGCGTCGCGCGGCCGAGAAAGCCGGCTTCACATACGACGGGCTTCTCCCCGACCCGGTGCGCTTGCGCGGCCACGAGGACACGCTGGCCCGCTACGTGCTCCGCGCCCCAGAGGAACCGGAGCCGAACAGCACCTCCATCGCCCCGTAGGGGTGGTACCGGTTCGCCGCGGGGATCCCGTTTGGCGAGACCCACATCGGG
The DNA here is from genome assembly GCF_013978595.1 of Corynebacterium haematomassiliense. Classification (GTDB taxonomy): domain Bacteria; phylum Actinomycetota; class Actinomycetes; order Mycobacteriales; family Mycobacteriaceae; genus Corynebacterium; species Corynebacterium lehmanniae. Next base: position 201,381 of record NZ_JACDTZ010000001.1, on the reverse strand, counting down.
GTCCCCTTGACCCGTTTGACACTGCCGCGGCGGTTCGCGTGCGAGCCGATGTCGTGGTTGACCTGGTTGTGGTAGCGGCACACCGGCACGAGGTTGCGCATGTTCGTCTCACCGCCTTCGGCCCAGGACTGCATGTGGTGGATCTCGCAGGAGTCGGAGCCGTGGCGGCAGCCCGGCCACGGGCACACCGTCAGCGTCAACCGGGCGAGGTCGCGCTGCTTGTCGTTGGCGTAGCGCTGCGTGTTGTACAGATTCAACGCGCCTTCGGTCGGGTGGAACAGCGCTACCTCTGCGAGTTCGGGCTCCGATGCTAGGTATTCGGCGCCGGTGATGGTGGTGCCGTCGGTGAGCCCGAGGATCACGTCGTCTCCGTCGCCGGAGAGGATCTGCACGTGCTGGTCCAGCCCCACCACCACAATCGGGCGGCGCACGGCGAAAGGTAGGCCTCCACCGCATCCCCGTACTAGATCGAGGAATCTTCGCAGCATCTGCGGCCCCGGCGGCTTGGTCGGGTCGAGGCCTTCGCGCAGGTAGTGCTCGATGTCGGCGGCGTCGTGCTCGTCGGCGGTGATCTGAATCGTGCGCCTGCCGTACACCGACCGGCCGAACCTGACCTGCAGTTTAGGCTTTGTCCGGGCAGGTTTGAGAATCAGCCGGTCCGCCTTCGCCTTGAGTTCGTGGTGGGTGCTGAACTTCTCCAGCAGTTTGCGGCGCACGCGCCACCGCTCGGCTTCGTTGGGGATCTTTTTCAGCCGGTCTTCGATGTAGACCAGCTGGCTCAGCGGGAACTCCTCGGCGGCCTTACGGGCGAGGCGTTGGTGTTTGGTCCACCTCGTGGGGCCGAAGTAGATGGTGTGGATCGCTTCCCACTTACTGGCCAGGTTCGGTATCACGCCGGCGGCGATGGCGGCGCGTTTGTCAAAGCCTTCAAGTACGCGGATGGTCGGTTGTGTGTTCAGGAACTCTTGGAATGGTGTCATGGCACACAAGCTATGACCGCGCAAGCCCCAAATCTAGACCCCGGCGAAAATGTGGATAACTTTTCCTGAGAATTTCACAATCCCCAGCTAGACGGACGATTTTGGCTTTCCGAAGGTCCAGAATTTGTTGATGATGAAGTTCACCGGCATGGCAATGAACGTCGAAATGGCTTGTGCCCAGTAGGACTTGGTGCGCAGTCCGGAGGAATCGTCGAAGATGTGGTCCGGCAGGCCGATCGGCGTGGTGGGGTTCATCAAAAGCGTCATGCACGTCAGCGACACGGCGAACGCGAGCGCGCCGGTGGCCAAGAACGGGAAGAAGCCGCGCAGCCAGGAGCGCCCGTGCACGCCGCGGAAGGTCCAGGAGCGGTTGAGCTGGTAGTTCCAGGTGTTCGCCAACAGGAACGCGAGCGTGGACAACACGTGGTACCAGCGCACGTTCCAGCGGGTGGCGCCGAGTTGCATGACCACGTCGTTGGCGTGAAGGTCCAGGCCGTTTTCCAGGGCCTTGTTGGCCAGGTAGAACACGACGAAGTTCACCAGCACGCCGGAGCCGCCGACGATGCCGAAGCGCAGGAATTGGCGCAGCCCGGCGACGAATCGCACCGCTGTGCTCCCGCCGGCTGGTGCGGCGGCGTGCTCGTGCGTCACGGACAACCTCCTCGAAAAAGTACGCAAAACTTACGTAAGTGTAGTCCCGGGAGGTCGAAGTTAAGAAACCAGGCGCTTGGCGGCTTCGGCGATGCGTTCGTCGGTGGCGGTCAGCGAGATGCGCACGTGGTTCGCGCCGGCCGGCCCGTAGAAGTGGCCAGGGGCTGCGAGGATGCCGCGGTCTGCGAGCCAGTCCAGCGTTTCGCGGGAGCTCATTGCTTCTCGACGGCACCAAAGGTACAACCCGGCATCAGAGTCGTCGATAGTAAAGCCCGCCTCCGGCAGCGCCTTCATGAGTTCGACGCGGCGCATGGCGTAGGCGGAACGCTGCATTTCCTCGTGCATGTCGTCGCCGAGGGCGGCGACCATGGCGGCCTGGATGGGGCCGGGCACGATGAGACCGGAGTGCTTGCGCACGAGCAGCAGTTCCTGCACGAGCTCCTCGTCGCCGGAGATGGTGCCGGCGCGGTAGGACGCCAGGTTGGATGTCTTCGACAGCGAGTGCAGCGCGAGCAGCCCGGTGTTGTCGCCGTCGGTGACGGACGGGTGCAGGATGGACACCGGCTCGGCGGACCAGCCGAGGTAGAGGTAGCACTCGTCGGAGGCGATAATCGCGCCGGTGTCGCGGGAGAACTCCACCCAGGCGCGCAGCTCGTCCGCGGTCGCCACTGCCCCGGTCGGGTTCGACGGGGAGTTGACGAACACCAAGGCGGCGTCGCGGGGCGCGGCCGCGGGGTCGTCGCAACGCACGACCTCGCAGCCGGCCACGAGCGCGCCGACCTCGTAGGTGGGGTACGCGACCTCAGGGATGACCACTTTCTCGCCGCGCAGACCGAGCAGCGTGGGCAGCCACGCCACGGCCTCCTTCAGGCCGATCACGGGCAGCACAGAGCGCTCGTTCAGCCCGGCGATGCCGAAGCGGCGCTCAAGCGAAGAGACGATGGTGGCGCGCAGCTCGGGCGTGCCGGCGGTCTGCGGGTAGCCGGGGGCCGCGGCGGCCTCGGTCAGCGCGAGCTGGATCGACGGGGCGACCGGGTCGACGGGGCCGCCGACGGACAGGTCGATCAGCCCGCCGTCGTGCGCGGCGGCGCGCTCGCGCACGTCCGCGATGGTGTCCCAGGGGAAGTCCGGCAGCCGCGATCCGAGTGGAGTGCGAGCCAACGGCCTAGTCCTGGTTCTGCGGCGGCAGGGCGGCCACGAACGGGTGGTCGAAGTCCTGCGGGCCGGTCTTGGCCGCGCCGCCCGGGGAGCCGAGCTCGTCGAAGAAGCCGACGTTGACGTCGTAGTACTCGCTCCACTCGTCGGGGGTGTCGTCCTCGTAGAAGATGGCCTCGACCGGGCATGCAGGTTCACAGGCGCCGCAGTCGACGCACTCGTCGGGGTGGATGTAAAGCATGCGCTTGCCCTCGTAGATGCAATCAACGGGGCATTCTTCAACGCAGCTGCGGTCCATGATGTCGACGCACGGTTGAGCAATCACGTAAGTCATGGCAACAGTATGTCACTTCGAACGAATCATGGGCCAAACGCCACCCACTATGCCGGCAACAAATAGCATCAACGACCAGCCAGTTGGCGGGAGTACGGCCAGTGAAATGAAAAACGCGCAGCCCCACACCCCCAGCGGCGCGAGCGCCCAGGTCTCCGACCACAACCGTGCCGTCTTCGTCAGCACCGCGTTGAACGACAGCGCGACAACCGCCCAGATCCAGTTGAGGTAGACCACCTCCAACACGAGCGAGACGAGCGCGCCGACGCTGAGCCACACCAGCCCGGCGATCGCTTCGCCCCGGGAGAAGTCGTCGCGCACTGCGGGTCGTGTCATCGGGCGATCCCGGTGAGCAGCGAAGCGCCGTCGTCAAGCGGAAGCCCCGCGCCCAGTTGGTAGTGCTCGACGCGCTGGATCGGCTGGATGATCAGGTTCGACAGCGCGTAGTAGACCACCGGGCCGGCGGCGAGCGCGGCGTGGGGGTTGACGTCGGTGGTGCGCCCGTCCGCGATCCACAGCTGGGTGGCGTGGGCGCGCATCGCTTCGACCTTGGCGCTGTAGGCGGCGTCGTTGAGCTCGACGCGGACGTCGGAGGTGTCCACGCCGTCGAGCTCACCGTCGTCGGGCAGGCGCCAGCCCTCGGGCGCCTCGGCGGGCATGAGCGCGGCGGTCTCCTCGGCGAGGCGCACCGCCCACATGATGCGCGGGACTCCGACGCGCTCGGCGGCGGCGTGGGTGATCTCGTGGGCGCGGATGTGGTCCGGGTGGCCGTAGCCGCCGTCGGGGCCGTAGGTGAGCACAAGGTGCGGCTTTTCCGCGTCGAAGATGGCAGCAAGCTTCTCGACGGCCACGTCACCCGAATTCACAAACGCCCGCGGATTTTTACTCGCCGGCGATCCCGCCATGCCGGAGTCGCGGAAGCAACCGGCGCCACCGAGGAACTGCCCGCGCGCGCCGATCGCGTTGAGGGAGCGCTGCAGCTCCTGGATGCGGAACCCGCCGAGCTGGTCCGCCTCGTCGGCGACAAGGTGCTGGTAGGGCTCGCCGATGACCTCGCCCTCCTCGCCAAGGGTGCAGGTGACCACCAGCACGTCCGCGCCGCGTGCCGACAGGTCTGCGAGCGCGCCGGCGGTGGTGATCGCCTCGTCGTCCGGGTGGGCGTGCACGGCTACAACGCGGTAGCCAGAAAGGTCTCTATCGGTCATGGAACCTCCTGTATTTTTGTTCGCCGCCCCACTGTATCGGCCAGCGTCCACGCGCCCGCGGACGACAGCCCGCCGGGCCACTGCCCCGGCTGCGTGCCCGCCGCGCGCACCCCGCCCGCGGTGGCGGCCAGACGGGTCTCGCGCAGCAGGGGCACCCAGAGCGCTTCTCGGTGCTCGATCGCCGCGACACGTTCGGCGGCTATTTCTGGCGGGATGTCGCCGGCGAGGATGGCGCGTGCCAGCTCGTCGCCGGCGACAGAGCAGAAGCCCGCGAGGTTGCCAGCGCGGCCGGTTTCTGCAGGGCAGGCGATGCGGCTGGCCAGTGTGTTCGCGGGGGCGTCTGCGAAATCGCCGTCGTTGCGCCAATGCACCACGATGTCCACCTCGCCCGCTGGCAGGCCGCGCGCGGCGATGGCGGGCAACTCGTTGGCCACGATGCGGGCGGGCACATCCGCGTTGTTGAGCACATCCACCAGCGAGCGCGCGGCAGAGCTGGCGGCCGGGTCAGCCGCGTCCGCGGCGACGCGCAACACCTTGCCGTCGGCGGCGAGGGCGTGAAGCAGCGCCAGCGAACCAGGGTCGGTCGGGGCCGCGGCATCCACGTTGGTGCTGCGCCGGGCGGCGATGTGGGCGAGCAGGGGGACGTCGATAAGCGAACGCACCTCCGCGCGCGCCTGCGCCGAAAGCCCGCTGGTGGCGGACAGTGTGACGCCCAAGGTGCGGTCGCCCGGGAACGTGCGGGTGTCCACGTCCGGGATCAGCCCGAGCACATCCGCGCTGGTGTCCTGCGGCACCATGTCCACGAACGCGAGCTGTCCGCTGCGCAGCTGGTCCGCCACCTGGGTGGTGTCGCGCGCCGCGGCGAGGGTGAGGATGTCGATCGGCGCCGGGTCCGGGCCCCAGAACCTGTCGTTGCGGTTCAGCGTGACGGTTCCGTGCGCCCGGTCCACGCTGCGCACCAGGTAACGGCCGGCCGATGCAGGCACCGTGTTGCGCAGCGCGTAGGCGAAGTCGGCGGCGTCCGCGGCAAGCAAGTGCGACGGCAACAGGTGGCGGAACAGCACCCGCCAGTCCCCCACCGGCTGCGCGAAATCCACGTCCACGACCTTCCCGCCGGGCCCGCTAACGCGCACGTTGGACACCGCGCGGTACGCGGCCGGGTCCACCACACCGGCGGTTTGTGTCATTCCGCGCCACAGGTAGGCGAAGTCCGAGCCGGTGATCGGGGTGCCGTCGGACCACTGCGCGTTCGGCGAGATGACGTAGCGCACCGTGAACGCGTCCGGCGACGTCGGCAGCACCGACGCCCCGACAAGCAGGTTCGGGTCCTTCGTGCCGTCCGCCTGGAACGCGCTGGGCAGGACGAGGTCGGCGATGCCGCGCACGACGGCGGACTCGTCGCCGACCAAGTGCGGGTTGAACCCCGCGCGTACGGGGTCGACGCCGAGCTGTGCCTGCGGACGTCCATTGGCGGGTTCTTGGTTGGTGCCCTGCTCCTCGGCGTTGTTTGCGCCGTTAGCGTGGTCTGAGCCGCCGTTATCGGCGTCGTGCTCGGAGACGGCATCCGGGCGGTCCTGCGGCTCCACCAGCGGTGGCGGGCCCGGGTCGGCCGCGCAGGACGCCGCGAGGCAGAGCACGGAAAACGCCGCCGCAGCACGGGTGGCTGGGCGGCGCGTTCTACTTGGGTGCATGGAAGAACAGGCTAGCTGTTCTTCTGCTTCGCGCGGGAGCGGGCGCGGCCGCGCTCGGTGGCGTTGAGGATGATCTTGCGCACGCGCATCGCCTCGGGGGCGACCTCGACGCACTCGTCGTCGTCGCAGAACTCGATGGCCTCATCCAGGGAGAGGGTGCGGGCCTTCTGCAGCGTGACCGTGGCGTCCGCGGTGGCGGAGCGCATGTTGGTAAGCTTCTTTTCCTTGGTGATGTTGATGTCCATGTCTTCGTCGCGGGAGTTCGCGCCGACGACCATGCCCTCGTAGGTTTCCGCGCCGGGCTCGACGAAGAAGTCGCCGCGGTCTGCCAGCTGCTGCAGGGCGTAGGCGGTGACCTGGCCGGAGCGGTCGGCGACCAGGGAGCCGGTCGGGCGGCCCTTGATCTCGCCCGCCCACGGGCGGTGCTCGATGGAGTACGAGTTAGCGATGCCGGCACCGCGGGTCTCGGTGAGGAAGGTGGTGCGGAAGCCAATCAAGCCTCGCGACGGCACGTCGAACTCCATGCGCACCCAGTCGCCGGAGCCGGCGTTGCCCATCGAGGTCATCTGGCCTTTCCGGCTGGCCATAAGCTGGGTGACGGCGCCCTGGTGCTCGGCGGGCACGTCGATGATCATGTGGTCGTACGGCTCGTAGGTCTTGCCGTCGACCTCCTTGGTCACCACCTGCGGCTTGCCCACGGTCAGCTCGAAGCCCTCGCGGCGCATCGTCTCGATGAGCACGGTGAGAGCCATCTCGCCGCGGCCCTGCACCTCCCATGCGTCAGGACGTTCGGTGGGCAGCACCTTGATGGAGACGTTACCGATCAGCTCCTGGTCCAGGCGGGCCTTGACCATGCGGGCGGTGAGCTTGTCGCCGCCGTTGCGGCCGGCCATCGGGGAGGTGTTCACGCCGATGGTCATGGAGATCGCCGGGTCGTCGATGGCGATGCGCGGCAGCGGTTCGACGTGCTCTGGGTCGCACAGCGTGTCGCCGATCATGATGTCCTCGACGCCGGAGATAGCGGCGATGTCGCCCGCGACCACGTCGCCGGTGGCCGGCACTCGGTCCAGGCCCTCGGTGACCAGAAGCTCGGCGACCTTGACGTTCTTGACCTGCTGGTTGCCCTCGGAGTCGTAGTGGACCCAAGCGACATTCTGGCCCTTCTTCACGGCGCCCTTGTACACGCGGATCAGCGCGATGCGGCCCAGGAAGGAGGAGGAGTCCAGGTTGGTCACCTGCGCCTGGAACGGCGCGTCGATCTCAGCGGACGGCTCCGGCAGCACGTCGTAGATGACGTCGAACAGCGGCTGCAGGTCCTCGTTGTCCGGCAGGTTGCCGTTGCCCGGGTTTTCCAGGCCTGCGCGGCCCGCGCGGCCGGAGGTGTAGAGCACCGGCAGCTCGAGCAGGTTCTCGGCGGCCTCTGCGGCCTCCGGGTCCTCCAGGCCAGCGCCGAGCTCGAGGAGCAGGTCCTGGGCTTCCTCGACGACCTCGTCGATGCGGGCGTCCGGGCGGTCGGTCTTGTTCACGCAGATGATGACCGGCTTCTTCGCCTCGAGTGCCTTGCCGAGGACGAAGCGGGTTTGCGGCAACGGGCCTTCGGATGCGTCGATAAGCAAAACGACGCCGTCGACCATGGACAGGCCGCGCTCGACCTCGCCGCCGAAGTCGGCGTGGCCCGGGGTGTCGATGACGTTGATGACGAGGTCCGCGCCGTCCTTGCCCTTGCCGGCGCGGCGGATGGCGGTATTCTTGGCCAAAATGGTGATGCCGCGCTCGGACTCGAGCTCGCCGGAGTCCATCACGCGGTCGCCGTGTTCGCCGTGGTCGCCGAACACGCCGGACTGCTCCAGCATGGCGTTGACCAGGGTGGTTTTACCGTGGTCGACGTGGGCGACGATGGCTACGTTGCGAAATTCAGGGTGCGACACAGAGATAGGTCCTTTGCGTTGGCGGAAATAACGCCTAAACGATACTCCCGCCTGCGCTGAATCGCATTATCCCGCCAGCGAACCGCAGCCTGCGCGCGCACGATTCCCACAGTAATATCCCAGTTCCGCTTGACGTTGTTACGGATGTGACTAATGTGGCGCAAGTGCACAACTATCTTTCACTCTCCAGGACCGTCGTTGCGGCGGTGTGCGCTGCCGGTTTGTTGGTGACCGGAGGCGTCGCTAAGCACACCGCTTCTGCGCAGTCCTCTTTCCTCGACCCGCTAGGCAGGCCCACGCCCGAGACTGTCGCACGCGTGAACGCGTTCGCGGACCAGCCTCACGTCCCGCCGAAGGTGGGCAACGCACTGCGCACCGCGGTGCAGTTCTACGCGGGCGGCGACGAGATCGGCGGCCCGCCACTGCCTGACGACGCCCCACAGTTCACCCAGTTCTACTGGCCCACAGTCTCCGGCAACTGCATCGGCGAGGGACTGCACTCCACCGCCTCCGCCATCGCAGTGCCAGGTCCCACCCAGTCCCCCGCCCCGGGCGCGAAGGCGGGCCAAACCACGTTCGTCTTCACCGCACTCGGCACCCCAGCGGCCGCCAAAGAGCAGGGCCAGATGAAGGTGTACTGGATCAACCTGGGCAATTTCCGCACCGGCGTAACGCCGTTGGGCAATAACGGGATTAACCCAACAGGACCGGCCACCCTGTCCGCGACCGCGGACACGGGCTCCGGGCGGGTTCTGGCAGTCGTTGACGGGAGTGTGCGCACCGTCGACAAGCTCTGCCCCTTCGCACCGACCGCCGCATCTATTGACGTGAGGTAACCAATGGCCGCCGATCTGCACCCCGTGAAGCAGGAGACGTTCGACACCGCAGCGAACATCAACACCGACCCGAAGGGGTTTCTGCGCGAGGTGGACACGTTCCACGTCACCGACTTCGGCCTGTACATGGGCCGCGGCGCCGACCACCCGGAGTTCGGCTACCTGGAGAGCTGGCTGCTTCCGGAGCTGGGACTTCGCGCCAACATCTTCCACTACCGCGAGGGGGCGGAGCGCGCGCAGGACTTCTACTTCGACGTCGCCGACATCGACGTCGACGGCGAGGTGTGGAGTACCCGGGACCTCTACGTGGACCTGGTGTCGCTGACCGGCAACCCGATCGACGTACTGGACATCGACGAGCTCGCCGCCGCCACGTCTGCCGGCTACATCACCGCCGAGGACGCGGAGAAGGCTATCGACGTCACGCTGGCCGCCGTCGAAGGCATCACCCGCCACGGCGACGACGCCATGGAGTGGCTACGTGCTCAGGGCATCGAACTGACGTGGGCCGACAATGTGGAGCTGACACCGGTCGGGTAATTTACCTCGCGTTCACCCCATCCACCGCCACGGTGGATGGGGTTTTTGCGTTCTGTGAATATCATTCACATTTTCTATAGTCCGGCAGCTTTCGCTGTTCACACGTCACACCCGGCATGAACTGCCCTTTTGCCAGATCATTCAGATTGGCTGAAAAACTGCTGGGCATAAAACGCAAAATACTTTCCCAAATCAATGTGAACTAGGTGACACGTGCGGTAGGTTGTGTTCAACCTGATTCACGTCGTGTTTACCAAGACGGTGTCTACCGAACGGTGCTGTACGAACCGTGTGCAGGGGCCGCCGGAAGTTTCTCCGGCACCATTGCCCGCCTTGGGCAACCGTCGCAAAGCAATCTGCGGACGGACGACCTACGAAAGGAACTGACCATGAGCAAACGTCTCCGTGTCGCGGCTCTCGCCGGCCTCTCCTCCATCTCCCTCGTCCTCGCCTCCTGCTCCTCGGACGGAAACTCCGAGGGCACAGCCGCAGGTGGTGGCCAGGACACCGCGAACACCCAGGCTGAGACGTCCGGTGACAACGGCGAAAAGCTCGAAGTCAACGCCGCGGGCGACTACAACCCGCTCGAGCGCGACCAGATCCAGGATGGCGGCGAGCTCACGCTCGCGATCACCGAGATCGCCGAGCAGCAGAACATGTTCCACGCGAACATGAACCTCTACACCCGCTCACTGTGGACGAAGTACAACCCGGTGCTTTCGCTTTTCGACGGTGACGGCACCTACCACCCGAACCCGGCGTACCTCACCGATGTGAAGGACGAGGTTGTCGACGGCAAGACCGTGGTCACCTACACCATCAACCCGGAGGCCAACTACAACGACGGCACCCCGATCGACTGGACCGCCTACGAGAACACCTGGAAGTTCAACAACGGCACCAACCCGGACGTGCAGGTCAACTCCACCGACGGCTACGAGCTGATCGAATCCGTCGAACGCGGCGAGGACGACAAGCAGGCAGTGGTCACCTTCAAGCAGGCGTACCCGTGGTGGGAAGGCCTCTTCGACTCCCTGGTCCCACCGCAGGTCAAGGACGCGGATACCTTCATGAACGCCTACCTCAAGCAGGTCCACCCCGAGTGGGGCGCAGGCCCGTTCAAGGTGGAAAACGTGGACTTCGAAGGCGGCACCGCGACCTTCGTGCCCAACGAGAACTGGTGGGGTGAAAAGCCGAAGCTGGACAAGATCACCTACCGCCAGATGGAAGACCAGGCGTCCCTGAACGCCTTCCGCGCAGGTGAGCTCGACGCCACCGGCGTGGGCACCCGCGACCGCCTGGCCACCGCGAAGGAGATGGGCGATGCGGTGGAGATCCGCACCGCGCTGCGCCCGTCCACCTTCCTCATGACCATCAACTCCACCGCCCCGGGCCTGGAGGACATCAAGGTGCGCGAGGCGATCATGCGCGGTGTGGACCGCGAGCAGCTCGCCGCCATCCGCTTCCAGGGCCTGGGTTACGAGGAGGACCTGCCGGGCTCGTTCAACCTCTTCCAGACCCAGGACGGCTACGAGGACAACTTCGGCGAAGTAGTCCAGTACGACCCGGAGAAGGCCAAGGAGCTGCTGAAGGAGGCCGGCTACGACGAGGCGAACCCGCTGTCCATCCGCTACGTCACCCTCGGCGACTCCCCGATGGTGCAGGCCACCACCTCCGCCATCCAGGCGATGCTGCGCAACATCGGCATCGACGTCCAGGTGGAGGAGCGCCCGAGATCCGACTTCTCCAAGGTCACCGCTGAGCGCGACTTCGACCTGTTCATGTCCGGCTTCAACTCTTCCGACCCGTTCGGCGTGGCGTACTTCGGCCAGATCTACGCCTCCGACTCCGAGCTGAACAAGTCCGCCACCGGCACCCCGGAGATGGACAAGAAGATCGAGGAACTGCAGCAGATCGCGGACGCGGACGAGCAGATCAAGCGCGCCAACGAGCTGGAGAAGGAAGCCCTGCAGCAGTACGGCATCATGCCGTACGCCAACGGCCCCGAGATCGTGGCCGTGCAGAAGGGCCTGGCCAACTACGGCGCCAACTCCTTTGCGGTCCTGCCGATCGAGAACGTGGGTTGGGCGAAGTAACTCCCCCCACCTTCAACCTGGTGAAACACCCGCGATGAGTGTGAGCCCGCCCAGCGTGAGCGCTGGGCGGGCTTCCGCACTTGCATCGCCGAATAACCTCCTGCACACCCGCTGACACCGGAACTGAGAGCGCACATGTTTCGATACCTGCTCAGGAAGACGCTGAGTTGGGGCCTGATCGTTTTCTTGGCCACCAACCTGACCTACTTCCTCGCCAGCTTTTTCCTCGACCCGCGAGCCAACTACTTCGGCCGCCGCCCACCTTTGCCCGAAGACCAGATCGACGCTCTGCTCGAGCCGTTGAACCTGAGCCCCAACACCCCGCTCCTTGAGCGCTGGTGGACCTGGCTCACCGGCATCCTCACACGCTGGGACTGGGGCAAATCCCCGCTCGGCGACTCGGTCAACGAGCAGGTCTCTTACCGCATCTGGGTCTCCGCCCAGCTGACGCTGTTCGCGACCCTGCTGTCCATCATCATCGGTGTCGCGCTCGGCGTATACACCGCATCGCGCCAGTACAAGCGGGCGGACCGCATGTGGCAGGGCATCTCGATCATCACCATGAACATCCACGTGGTTGTGGCGTCGATCGCCGTGGTGTGGTTCGGCCTCAAGGTCAACGAGTGGACCGGCAAGCGCATCTTCTACGTCACCGGCGCCTCCTCCCCCGGTGTTGAAGGCTTCGGCGCGAAGATGGTGGACTACGCCCAACACCTGGTGCTTCCCACCCTGTCACTGTTGATCATCTCGTACGCCGGCTACCACTTCATGCAGCGCACACTACTTCTGGATAACCTGAACGCGGACTACGTGCGCACCGCTCGCGCGAAGGGGTTGACCAAGGCGAAGGCGGTGCGTCGTCACGCATTGCGCACCTCGCTGATCCCGGTGGCCACCTCCGTGGCGTTCTCCGTGCCCGGCATCTTCACCGGCGCCGTGATGACGGAGCGCATCTTCGCCTGGCAGGGCATGGGCCAGTACTTCATCCAAACCATTGCGCGTAACGACGTCCACGGGGTCGTCGTCGTGGCCGCGTTCGGCGCCGCCATGACGGCCGTCTCCGCCATCCTGGCGGACCTCATCGTCGTCGCCCTCGACCCGCGCGTGCGCGTGAGCTAAGGAGCACCGAAATGGCACCGAACACCTCCCGCGGCGTATCCCGCAAACTGAAAGACCCCCGCGCGCACAGCTCCACCAGCCTGGGCATGCACGCGAACATGCCGCTGAACGACCTCACCGCCATCTCCGAGACCGGCCGCCAAGCCGACGGTGTGATGAGCGAGGAGCGCGACACTCCCCCACCCATCCCGAAGCAGGGCAACAGCATCGACGACCAGCGGACGATGCGCGCGACGCGGAAGTCCAAGATCTACTTCCGCCGCTTCATGCGCAACAAGGCTGCGGTCCTCGGCCTAATCATTTTCTTCCTGCTGGTCTTGCTCGCTGTCTTCGGCAAGTTCCTCACCCCGTGGAACTACCAGGACCCGGACTTTTTGAACCTGTCCGTGCCGCCGTCGTCAGAGCACTGGTTCGGCACGACGGATTCCGGCAACGACCTCTTCGCCCAAGTCGTCCACGGCCTGGGCCGCTCGCTGACGATCGCGGTGCCGGCGTCGATCGCCACCACCATCATCTCCGCACTCATCGGCGCAGGCGCGGCGCTTTACGGCGGCAGGGTGGAAAAGGTCATCCTGGCCGTCATCCACTTCCTGCTGGCTGTGCCGACCTTCCTCATCATCGCCCTGCTGGTCTCCGGCTCGGGCGGCGATTGGAAGGTGCTCACCGTCGTGCTCATCGCGTTCGGCTGGATGTACTCGGCGCGTGTGATCTGGTCGCTTTCGCTGTCCATCCGCGAAAACGATTACGTGCGCGCCGCGAAGTTCATGGGTGTCTCCCGCCCGAAGACGATCATGCGCCACGTCATCCCGAACGTCGCCTCGCTGCTGATCATCCAGCTGATGCTGGGCATCGTCTCCACCATCATGTCGGAGACCGCGCTGTCCTTCCTCGGCCTGGGCGTGAAGCTTCCCGACGTGTCCCTGGGCACGCTTTTGCAGACGGGCACGTCGACGCTGATCACCGCCCCGTGGCAGTTCTACTTCCCGGCGCTGATCCTGACCCTGCTCACCGTGTCCATGGCGTTTATCGCAGATGGCCTGCGTGACGCGCTCGACCCGAACTCGAACTCCGGAGGTTCCGCAGCATGACAACCAGCATCCACAACCCCGGCGGCGCAGGCTTCGGCGGCGCGGCCCCGACGCCTACCGGCGACCCGGTGCTGTCCGTGCGCGACCTCCACGTCTCCTTCCCCTCGGAAGCAGGCGTGGTCCGGGCGGTGCGCGGCGTGGACTTCGACCTCTACCCCGGCCGCACCCTCGGCATCGTGGGCGAGTCCGGCTCCGGCAAGTCCGTCACCTCGCTCGCCGTGATGGGTCTGCTCCCCGAGTACGCGAACGTCACCGGCTCCGTGAAGTTCGCCGGCGACGAGCTGCTGGGTAAATCCGATAACGCGATGTCCAAGATCCGCGGCAACGGCATCGGCATGATCTTCCAGGACCCGCTGTCCGCACTGACCCCGGTCTACGACATCGGCACCCAGCTGGTGGAGGCGATCCAGGCGCACAACAGCATCTCCAAGTCCAAGGCGATGGACCGCGCCGCGGAGCTGCTCGATCTCGTGGGCATCCCGGAGCCGAAGAAGCGCCTGCGCTCCTTCCCGCACGAGTTCTCCGGCGGCATGCGCCAGCGCGTCGTCATCGCGATTGCGATCGCGAACAACCCGAAGGTGCTCATCGCCGACGAGCCGACCACCGCGCTCGATGTGACCATCCAGGCGCAGATCCTCGAAGTGATCAAGAAAGCCCAGCGCGAAACCGGCGCCGCCTGCATCATGATCACCCACGACATGGGTGTCGTCGCCGGCACCGCGGACGACGTGCTGGTGATGTACGGCGGCCGCCCGGTGGAGCGCGCCGAGGTGCACGAACTGTTTGGCAACCCGAAGATGCCGTACTCCGTGGGTCTTTTGGGCTCCACCCCGCGCGTGGACCAGCCGTCCACAGAGCCGCTGACGTACATCGAGGGCAACCCGCCAATGCTTATCGACGTCGCGGACCGCTGCCAGTTCGCCCCCCGCTGCCCCATCGCAGTCGACGAGTGCCTGGCCAAGGAGCCGGCGCTGATCCCGGACAAGGGCGATGACGACGAACACCTGGTCGCCTGCATCCGCCGCGATGAGATCGTGGAGGGCAAGATCAGCGGCAAGCCGCTCTTCCCCGCCCCGAAACTGCCGGAGAACAAGTACGCGGGCATCCCGCGCGAGGACCGGGAGATCACGCTCGAGGTGGAGAACCTGCACCGCGAATTCCCCCTGACCAAGGGCGCGCTGGTCAAGCGCCGCATCGGCACGGTCCACGCGGTCAAGAACATCTCCTTCGACGTGCGCGCCGGCGAGTGCATGGCGATTGTGGGCGAGTCGGGCTCCGGCAAGACCACCACGCTGCTGGAGATTATGAACCTCGAGCCGGAGCCGGATTCGCGCATCGTCATCTGCGGCCAGGACGCGGCGAAGATGAACACCGCGCAGCGCCGCGAGGCCCGCAAGAACATCCAGATGGTCTTCCAGGACCCGATGAGCTCGCTCAACCCGCGCATGACGGTCAAAGAGATCATTCAGGAGCCGCTGGACGCGCTCGGCTACGAGGGCGACAAGGACGCCCGCATCTCCGAGCTGATGCGCACCGTGGGATTGGACGCGAAGCAGCTGGACCGCTTCCCCGGCCACTTCTCGGGTGGCCAGCGTCAGCGCATCGGCATCGCCCGCGCCCTTGCGACGAACCCGTCGGTGATCGTGCTGGATGAGCCGGTCTCTGCGCTGGACGTGTCCATCCAGGCGGGCGTGATCAACCTGCTGGATTCACTGAAGCGCAAGCTCGGCCTGTCCTACCTGTTCGTCGCGCACGACTTGTCGGTGGTGCGCCACCTGTCGGACCGCGTGGCGGTGATGTACAAGGGCGACTTCGTGGAGTTCGGCGAGACGGACGACGTCTTCGACAACCCACAGCACCCCTACACCAAGGCGCTGCTGTCGGCGATCCCGATCCCAGATCCGGACGCCGAGCGTGCGCGCGAGCGCACGGTATACAAGCCCGAGGAGGTCACACCCTCCTAACCTCCACGTCCACCGGGAGTGTGGGCAGGAGCTTCTCCTGCTCGGCCCACATGTCCCACCAGGGTGCGTAGCCCGGGTCCCGCTTCAGGGCCCGGGCTTTTCGCATCTCTTCGGCCGCGACAACCCGCAGCGTGTCCACTTCCCCGCGTGCTTTCGCCTTGCTTATCGACGCCTCCGTCACCGCCCCCACCCCCTCCACCACGAGGTCCGCGCCGGGCACGAGCGGCACCCATTCCGCGCGTTCATTCCGCCCCCAGTCCCAGCGCCAGAATCCGGGTGCCACCGGGTCGAGGACGGCGTCGGCGACCATGCGGGCGCCCTCGGCAAGCCCGCCCCAGCCGGGGTAGAAATCGTCCAGGTGCACCACCTGGATGTCCAGTACGCAGCCGATGTGGTTGGCGAGGGTGGTTTTGCCGGAGCCCGAGAGGCCGTCGATAAGCAGCGTGTACGTCATCGCACCGCCCACACCGGGCGCAGGTAGCCGGTCGCCCACGCGAGCGCGAGCGCGACGAGCGCGACGGCGAGGCAGACGGCCATGACCGCCCAGTCGCGGGAGTGCAGCTTGGATTCGCGCGCCCAGGAGCGCCTTCGGGGCCCGCCGAAGCCGCGGGCCTCCATGGCGGTGGCGAGCTTGCCGGCGCGGCGCAGCGACATCACAAGCAGGCCAAAGGACAGGGAGAACCAGTACTTGATCTTGCCCTGGTCGGCGATGCCGCGGGCGCGGCGGGAGCGGCGCATGGCGTCGAGGTCGTCGCGAAGCAGGGTGAGCATGCGAAGTGCCGCGACGGTGCCGATGACGAAGCGTTCCGGCAGGTGCAGCACTTGGGCGAGCCCGTCGCCGAGGTCGGTCGGGTCCACGTCCGCGGACAGCAGCACCACCGGCAGCGCGATGGCGAGCACTCGCAGCACCACCGCCCACGCCAAAGAAACCGACAGCTCGGTGACGTGCACCAGCCCCCACTCGAGGTACGTCTCCCCGCCCGCCTGGCCGTAGAGCGCCATGGGGATGCCCGCCAGCGGCGCGATAAGCAGGATCGGCAGTGCGCGTTTGGCGAAGCGGCCGTAGCCCAGCCCGCACACCGGCACCATGAGCAGCGTGAACGCGAGGACGAAGGTGGCGGAGACCCAGTCGATGGTGAACATCAGCGGCGTGGTCAGAAGCACCAGGCCGAGGATGCGGGTGACGGGGTTGATGTCGCGCAGCAGGTTCATCGGTCACCTCCGGCGACGATCTCTACGATGTGGTCGCCCAGCGAGGCGATGAACGCCTCGTCGTGGGTGATGGACATGACGGTCACGCCCTGCTCCGTCAATTCGCGGATCAGGCCGACGAGCTCGACGAAAGTGCGGTCGTCCTGGCCGAACGTGGGCTCGTCCAAAATGAGCAGCTGCGGGGCGTTGACCAGCGCGGTGGCCACGGACAGGCGCCGCTTTTCGCCCCCGGAGAGGGTAAACGGGTTCGCGTCCACTAAGTGCTCCAGGCGCAGTCGGCGCAGCAGGTCGTCGATACGTTCCTGCGGCGCGCCGGACAGCGCCATCTCCTCGCGCACGGTGGCGGTGACGAACTGGTGCTCCGGCTCTTGGAACACATACCCGATGCGGCTGGCCAGATCCTTCGACGACCACTTGATCGACGGTGCGGTCAGCCCCTGCCGGATGGTCTCCGAGTACTCCACCTGGCCTTCTTCCGGCGGGGTCAGCCCCGCCAGCACCTGCACCAGCGTGGTCTTGCCGGAGCCGTTCTCGCCGGTGATCACGGTGGAGTACCCCTCCGGCGCGCGCATCGTGCGCAGCGGCCCGAAGCGCGTGAGCACTTCCTGTGTTGCGACAGCCGAAGGCACCCCCGCCGGTACCCTTCTCGACGGCGGCAGCTCAGGCGCGCCCGGCAGCTCGTCAGCGCTGATGCGGGCGAGACCCGTCCGGTCCAGGCGGTAGTACGTGTCCACCACATGCGCCCAATGCTTCGGGCGGTGCTCCACCACGATCAAAGTGGCGTCGGTCAGCTGGCAAACGCGGTCCACCGCGGCGATTACCTCGTCGCGCCCGCGCGGGTCCAGGTTGGCGGTGGGCTCGTCCAGGATGAGGATGTCCGCGCCCATCGCGATCACGCCCGCCAAAGCCAGGCGCTGCTTCTGCCCGCCGGATAAGTGCGCGGTGCGGTGGTCCAAGGCGACGTCGAGGCCCACGGCGTCGAGGGCGCGCTCCACCCGCGGCCAGATTTCCTCTCGCGGCACCCCGAGGTTCTCGGCGCCGAAGGCGACGTCGTCGCCCACCCGCGACAGGATCGTCTGTGCCTCCGGGTCCTGCAGCACCATGCCGACGGTTCCGTCCACGTTCAGGGTGCCGGTGCGGCTGCCGTCCTCGGAGTCGTCGATAAGCTTTGCGATGACCGCAAGCAGCGTCGACTTCCCCGAGCCCGAATCGCCGGTGATCAGGATGCGCTCGCCGCGCTCGACGTCAAGGTCGACGCCGGAAAACGCCGGATCAGGGCGCGTCGCGTGCTGGTAGGACAGCCCCCGGGCGCGGATGACCGGCGCCATCTACGCGGCCTGGTCGAAGCGCTCGCGGCCGGCGCCGAAGCGGTCCAGCGCGCCGGTCTTTGCCAGCGCCTTGACCAGGTAGTACGAGAACACGCCGGCGAGGACCGCGCCGGAGATGATCAGGCAGGTCAGGTAGATTAGGTTGAATTGCAGGCTCATCGCGAGGTTCGGCGTGAGGAACAGCTCCAGGATGAACGCGCCGACACCAGCGCCGATACCGGAAAGCACCGCCGTGAACAGGCCGAAACGACGGTAGGCAAAGATCAAGAAAATCAGCTCGGCGCCGAAGCCCTGGGCCAGACCTGAGTAAAGCGTCTCGATGCCCCACTGGCTGCCAAGTACCGCAGAAACGGATGCGGCGACAAGCTCGACGAACACCGCGGCGCCCGGCTTGCGAATGATCAGGCCACCGAGCACACCGCCAGTGAACCAGATGCCGGTAACCAGACCGCCCAGGCCCGGAGTCAGGGCGTCGAGCGCCTTAAACCCTGCGTCGCCAATGCTGTTCCACACCCAAAACAGCAGGCCGCAGGCCACACCCAGCACAGCGGCGGTGACGATGTCCACGACGCGCCAGGAGTTCTTCTTTGCGGGCACAGTCATGTGCGAATCTTCCTTCCTATCGCCGGCATTACCCGGATCAGGTTCTACGGTTCGCCGAACATCCTCGGCGTCTCAGCCACCGCGTTGTTGCGCGGCAGCACCCGTGTGGGGCATTCAGTTGTCGCAAAGATATTACATCATTGGCTGGGCGGCTCCGGCTCGGAGGCTGTGAAGCTTTGCCCAGGCCCGTCGCCGCGTTGCCACTGCACGGCCAGACCGTCGCGGGCACCGAAACGCACCAGATGCGTGCCGACGACGCGCTCGAAGCGCTCGACCGCGTCGGCCGTGCCGTCGATACGCATGTGCAGCACCTCCTCCCCCGCAGCGAGGCTGCACGTGGTGCCCTCCCCAGCATCTTCTGGCGCGGGGAATGTAATCGCACCCTCGCTGGCATCCTCGTCCCACGACGCCTCGACTTTCCTGCTGAAGTGGGAAGCGAGCTGTTTGCCGTAGCGCTCGGGACGGGCTGTTTTCACGTTGGCCTGTGATGTCTGCATGCCACCACCCTAACAGAGGTTAGGCAATCCTTACCCCACGCCGCGAGGCCGGTTACACCTGTTTCCGTATACTGGCCAAGTTACTTTTCCCCACCTCCCGAGGAGAACCCCCACATGGCCGGTGGCCTACTCGCCCTGCTCGACGACGTCGCCCTGATCGCCCGCCAAGCCGCCGCAAGCATCGACGACGTTGCCGGCATGACCGCAAAGACGTCTTCGAAGGCCGCCGGCGTGGTCATCGACGATGCCGCGGTGGCCCCGCAGTACGTCGAAGGCGTGACGCCGGCGCGCGAGCTGCCGATGA
The DNA here is from genome assembly GCF_013978595.1 of Corynebacterium haematomassiliense. Taxonomy (GTDB): domain Bacteria; phylum Actinomycetota; class Actinomycetes; order Mycobacteriales; family Mycobacteriaceae; genus Corynebacterium; species Corynebacterium lehmanniae. The sequence goes on along the minus strand of NZ_JACDTZ010000001.1, from coordinate 181,850 downwards.
TCTGGCGCATCACCAAGGGTTCGCTGCGCAACAAGCTGGTCTTCATTTTGCCGGTCGCGCTGCTGCTCAACGCGTTCGCGCCGTGGGCGCTGACCCCGATTCTCATGCTCGGCGGCTCCTACCTCGCGTTCGAGGGTGCGGAGAAGATCGCGCACAAGCTGTCCTCCAACGACGACGAGGAAGCCGAGAAGGCGGCCAACAAGTCCGACCAGGACGAAGACGCGCTGGTCAACAGTGCTATCCGCACGGACCTGATCCTGTCCACGGAGATCATGTTCATCTCCCTCGATGAGGTCAAGGATCAGTCGGTGTGGATGGAAGCCGCCGTGCTGATCGCGGTGGCGATCTTCATCACCATCGCCGTCTACGGTGCAGTGGCGCTTTTGGTCAAGATCGACGACATCGGCCACGGCATGATCAAGCGCGGCAACGCCCCGAAGACCGGCCGCGCGCTGGTCAAGGGCATGCCGTACGTGCTCAACGCCATCGGCATCATCGGCACCGTGGCAATGCTGTGGGTGGGCGGCCACCTGCTCATCCGTGGCTTCGACGAGGTCTTCGGCTGGCACTGGCCGCACGACGTCATCGCCATGGGCCAGGAGGCCGTCGGCGGCGGCGCGCTGGGCTGGCTGGTGGAGACCGGCGTTTCCCTGGTGGCGGGCCTTGTCGTCGGTTTCATTGTGCTGGGCGTGGTGCAGCTGGTGAAGAAGCTGCGCTAGCTCCTGCCTACAATTTCCTCCATGGCAGCCAAGCAGTACTCTCTTGCCCCGTCCACGTGGGGTGCCGGCGTGGAAGTCCCGGTGGACCACGTCTCGCAGGCCACCCTCTTCTCCGATTTTGCGGGCCGCAAGGGCACCACGTACGTCGATGTGGTGTTGGAGGCGAACCCGCTGAACCGCTCGTGGCGCGTGCGCCGTCGCAGCGGCGGGGAGCTGCCGGGGCCTGTGCTCGGCGAGGTCGCGCCCGAGTGGCGCGCCCACTTCGACGAAGTGGAGCGCGTCCACTCGTCGTTTCTGCAGCCCGCCACGGTGGCCGCGGTCAACCTGAATAAGGACACGGGGCGTTTCGACGTGCACGTGGTCCTGCCGGAGCCGCAGCTCGCGGTGCCGCGCAACAACGCGCCCGAAGAAGCTGCGGTGCTGCTGCCGGGAGACATGCTGGTCATCGACACCTCCGTCGGCGAATTCGAGGCCGCCGAACTTTCCGCCCGCTCCCCCGGCCAGTGGTTCGTGGGGCTTGTGCCTATCGACGGCACTCCGCTGGCCACCCTCGACGGCCGAGTCCTCGGCGCCATCGCCGAGCCCGACGGCGAGGCCGTGCTCGCGTGGCTGTCACAGTTCCCCAACGGCGGACTCTGGGCGCGCGCGGTGGTCTTGGACGGCATGGCCGCCCTCGACGCTGCCAGCCCAGACGAGGGCACCGAGCAGATCCCCGCCTTGAGTGCCGCGCCGCAGCGGCGCCCGGAGCCGTGGCAGCTCATCGAGTTCCCCGGCGGCGGCTGGGCCGTGACCGTGGAGCGCGACTTCGCCACCGACCCGGTCGACGAGGTCAAGCCGAAGCACACGGCCCGCTACGTCTCGCTGGGAGGCGGGGCGCGTCCCGAAGAACTCTCCGCGCCGACAGAGATGTTCGGCCGCGTCGACGAGCCCGCCGAAGCCGAATCCCCGAGGCGGCCGGAGCCGACCGCCGTGGCTGCGCAAAACACCCGGGACGGCTACCTCACCGAGGTGGAGAAAGTCCAGCTCAGGAGGAAAAATAGGAAGCGTCGGCGGGGCGGACGCCACCGTCGATAAGCAAAAGCTCCTAGGCTGAGGTGTGCACAACTTCCGACAACCGAGGAGGCATGATGGCCGACCAGGGACCGAACCCGTTTGTGGTGGACATTGAGAAGGCGACGCTGGACAACGAGGCGTTCCGCGACACGCTGTGGACCGGCAAGAACCTGCAGCTGACCGTGATGACCATCCCGGTCGGCGGCGAAATCGGCGCCGAAATCCACGACGACCACGACCAGTTCCTCCGCCTCGAAGAGGGCGAGCTGCGCGCGCAGATCGGCCCGTCCGAGGACAACCTCGAAGTAGACGAAGTGATTAAGGCCGACTGGGCCGCATTCGTGCCGGCGGGCAAGTGGCACAACTTCGTCAACGAATCCGACGCCCCGGCGAAGCTGTACTCCATCTACGCCCCGCCGGAGCACGCCCCCGGCACCCGCCACGAGACCAAAGCGGAGGCGGATAACGACCCGCAGGAGACCGACGCGGTCTAGACGCAACGCAGGTCACAGCCCGGAAACCAACGTGTCGTTTCCGAGCTTTTCCGAACGCCTCCTCAGCGCCGTTTCAGGTGCTAGAGTGCTCGATGGTTCTGAAATGTCTAACCAACATCTGTAGAAAAGGCGAGCCTCATGCGCACCCAGACAACCCCGAAGATCCTCATCAGCGCTGGTGTGGCTAGCGCCCTCGCACTGTCCGCCGTGGCAGTGCCCCAGGCCCACGCAGAGTCGAGCGTGTCCAGCCTGTCTTCCTCCTCCGGCACCCCCGCGAAGAAGAAACGCGACAAGAAGCCCTGGGTGCCCGTGGAGCCGCCGAAGAAGACCGCGTCGAAGCCGCTGCGTCTCCCCAACGGCACCACCATCCAGGTCATGGACGACGTGCTGGGCAAATACTCCGCCCACACCGGTTTCCGCTCCGGCGACCTGGGCGCAATGGCGCCGATGGGCAACGGCGAGTTCGCCATGATCTTCGGCGACTCCTTCCGCGGCAACTTCGGCCAAGGGTGGATGAGCCCCGTCGGCGTGGTGGCCAAGATGGACGAGGACGGCTTTATCAAGATCCTCCGCCCCATCGACAACACCTCCGAGGTCAGCGACATGATCTCGTACCACCGCATCAACGACAGCACCCTGATCCCATCCGACGTGATCAACGTCGACGGCACGCTGTACCTGCACGGCACGTTCCATGCCCCCTTCGGCACCGTCGTCTCCTCCAACGTGTGGAAGTCCGACGACGGCGGCAAAACCTGGAAGGAAATCAGCTCCACCCCCGGCAACCACATGCGCGGTATGACGCAGCTGATCAGCTGGGACAATGGTCCGGACGGCTACATCTACGCCACCTCCACCAAGTTCGGCCGCGAATCGCCCGTGTACCTGTGGCGCTTCAAGCCGGAAGACATTGACAAACCGGGCAACTGGGAGGGCTACAGCGCCCAGATCGACGACTGGTCCAACCACGCCGAGCCGATCCTGAAGAACAACGTGAAGGCTGGCGAGATGTGCCTGCGCTACATCGACGGCCACTGGGTCCTGGTCATGTTCAACGAGGACTCGCAGGACGTCGAGGTGCGCATCTCCGAGACCCTGGGGCGCAACTGGGACAACGTGCGCGTGGCCAAGATCGCGCGGAACGGGTCCTGGGACAACGAGCAGACCCCGCTGAACTGGTCGCAGCCCTACGGCGGCTACATCGTGCCGGGCTCGCACCTGGACGACATGGACATTGTCGTCTCGCAGTGGAAGACCTCCGACAACAGCCGCTACACCGCCACCCAGTTCAACGTGAAGGGGCTGGACAAGGTCTACGGCATCGACGCGGACGAGGTGCGCGAGGAGCCGGAGGTCACGGTGGTCAAGCAGGGCTCCGAGACCACTGCGGACATGGAGGCCGAGGACAACCTGGTCAACGACAAGCCGGAGCTGTTCATGTCCTCCGAGGACAGCGAGGCGCTGGGCACCCTGCGCACCGTCGGCATCATCCTGGGCGTACTGGCGACCGTCGGCGCCATCGGTGCCGTGACGCTGCCGATGTATCGGGACATGCTGCCGGAGCCGATCCAGCAGATGCTGCCGATCTAGAACCTTTAGCAAAGCCCAGTATCATCTCCCCGGTGCAGGAAACCTCGACTCGTTCTCCGTGGCCGGCCTTGTGGTCGATGATGCTGGGCTTTTTCATGATCTTGGTGGATTCCACCATCGTTTCGGTGGCGATTCCCGCCATCTCGGAAGGCCTCGGCGCCTCCTATAACGAGGTCATCTGGGTCAACTCCGCGTACCTTTTGGCGTACGCGGTGCCGCTGCTCATCACCGGGCGCCTCGGCGACCGTTTCGGGCCCCGCAGCATCTACCTGATCGGCCTGGCGCTGTTCACCGCCTCGTCGCTTGCATGCGGCTTGGCGACGTCGTCTGCCGCGCTGATCGCCGCGCGCGCGTTCCAGGGCCTGGGCGGGGCGATGGTCACGCCGCAAACGATGTCGGTGATGATCCGCACGTTTTCCCCGAAGGAGCGCGGCGGCGCGATGGGTGTGTGGGGCGCCACGGCGGGGCTTGCCACCGTGACGGGTCCGCTGTTGGGCGGTGCGCTTGTCGACGCCTCCGGTTGGCCCTGGATCTTCTTCGTCAACGTCCCCGTCGGTGTGCTCGGGCTGATCCTGGCGTGGATCTACGTGCCGCGCCTGGAGAGGACGAACCGGCACTTCGACTGGGTGGGCGTGGGTTTGAGCTCCGTGAGCATGTTCTGCCTGGTCTTTGGCATCCAGGAGGCGGAGAACTTCAACTGGGACTGGCGCGTGTGGGCGCTGGTGCTCTTCGGGGCGGCCACGATGGTGCTGTTCTTCCGCTGGCAGGCCCGGCAGGGCGACAGCGCGCTGGTGCCGTTGGCGCTGTTCAGCGACCGCAACTTTTCGCTCGCCGGCGCCACCATCTCCACGGTGGGGTTTGCCATCTCCACCTACATCATCCCGTGGATGATCTACGTGCAGACGGTGCAGGGCTTCACCCCCACCGAGGCGGCGCTGCTAGTCCTGCCATCGGGCGTGATCTCCGGGCTGCTGTCGCCGTGGGTCGGCAAACTGACCAACACGCACGACCCGAAGCCCTTCGCGATCACCGGCCTGACCCTGGCGGCGGCGTCCATGGGCGCCTCCGCGCTGATCACCACCCCGGCAGTGGACCCGCGCTGGATGTACGCCGTCGCTGTGGTCTACGGCGTGGCCAACTCCCTGATGTGGGGCCCGCTGTCCATGATCGCCACCCGCAACCTGGACCCGCGCCTGGCCGGCGCCGGCTCGAGCGTGTACAACACCACCCGCCAGATCGGCGCGGTGATCGGCTCGGCGGCGATCGCGGCGATGATGTCGGCGCAGCTCGCCGCAAAGCTTGGCGACGGGGCGGGCGCGGGCGATTTAGCCGCCACCGGTCAAGCCACAGGCCCGCTCCCGGAGGCGCTGCACGAGCCGTTCGCGCTGGCGATGGGCAACTCGATCTGGCTGCCGTGCGCCGTCATCGCCGCCGGCGCCGTCGCCGCGTGTTTCTTCGCGCAGACGAAGTCCTGGAACGATTAGGACAGCCTTTTAGCGGCCTCAGAGTTGGATGCGGATGCGTTCCCACTCACCGAATTCATCGATGTTGTAAATCACCCGATCTGAGTGCATCCGGTCGTCCCAGATATAGGTGAACTCGAAATGATAAGGCTTGACGCACCACACGTTGAGCCGCTCTCCGCCGAAATCGCGCGACGTTGTGCCACGCACGCGCACCGCCCGTCGCAGCGGCTGCCACCAAAATACCAGCGACGCCAAATCAGTCTTTTCGAGCTGCTCAACTTTGGCCGTACGGGTCGCGGTGCCGAAGTGGAAGCCTTTCTCGTCGAGAGAAATGATGTCGACGATGCGCGCATCAGGCCGGGATTTCTCGTCCACAGTGGCTATAGTGACTGCCGTGGGGTCTCCCACGTTGTGTTCCACCGCATCTTTGAACCACTGGGCGAAGAGTTCGTTGGGGTCGCGAGGAAGTGGGCTCAAGTCGACCTCTGAAAGCGAGGCGTGCGACTTCGGCAGCTCACTGATATAGTCCTGCGACAAATACACCATATGACGATTCTACCAACCCCGCCTACCCCCAGCGGCGGTTCCGGGTGCGATACCGGCCACACAACAGGTATGCATACTCCCATGTCCAACCCCCGCCGTCGCAAACCGCGCGCACGTAAAAAGCGCATCGAGGGCACCTACCCCATCGACACCGGCACCGCCACCATCGTTGCGGACCCGGACCGCGACGGCGCATACGTGTTGGAGGTCAACCAGGTGCCGTCATCGTACGTCGTGCCCGGCGCGCCGGAGGTGCTTAGCTACGACTACATGGAGTGGATCGCGGACTTCATCGAGGCCGCGGACCTGCCGGAGCCGTTTGCCGCGGTGCACTTGGGCGCGGCCGGCTGCGCGCTGCCCAGCTACGTGCAGCACCGGTGGGACAGCCGCAACATCGCGGTCGAGCTGGACCGCGGGCTGGCGCGCCTGGTGCGCGAGGCGTTCGACCCGCCCGTGGAGATCGCGGTGGCGGAAGCCCGCGCGTTCACCCACGCGCTCGCGCCGGGCTCAGTGGACGTGATCGTGCGCGACGTCTTCGCCGGCCCCGACACTCCCCGCCCGCTGACCACGGTGGAGTTCTACCGGGCCGCGCACCGCGCGCTCACGCCAGGCGGGTTGTTCGTGGCCAACGTCGGCGATGTGGCCGGCCTGCCGCGCACCCGCTCCACGCTTGCCGGGCTACAGCAGGTCTTCGCCCACACCGCGGTCACATACGCCGGCCGCGGTTACGGCAACGTCGTCGTCGCCGCGAGCGACAATCCACTCGCCAGCACACAATTGCCTATCGACGGCGCTGCGCCCGTCCACGACTAGAACTCGAATTCAGTGCCCAAACTCGGCTGGTAGAACACCGCCCGCTGCGCGGTGAGCTCCTTGAAGTGCGGCGAGGTGACCTCCTGCAGCGCGGCGATGTAGTCCGGGACGATGCGTTTGGGCAGGCGCAGCCCCATGGTCAGGTGCGGGATCCAGCGCTCGCCGCGGCCCTCCGGGTTCGCGGCGCTGACGGCACGGGCCGCGCGCTCGAGATCCTCCGGCGCCTCGAGCAGCCAGGCCACGGTCTGTTTGGACTTGGTGCCGAAGATGGCGACACCGGAACGTCGTAAAGCTGCAGGCAACACGGGCGGCAAAAGGTCACTCGCCGCGGCGATGGCGCGGCGGTGCATGGCGGGCGCGAAAGTGACGGAGATGTGCGGGCGCTGGTGCTGCTGCGGAAAGCCGCGCTCGGCGAGCTCGGCGTAGATCGCACGGACAGCCTGCTCCTCCGCCTCGGGCAGGCGCAACAGAATGTTCTCAGGCGACACGGTCTCCTCCTCACACTTCCCATCGGACCTGGCCGGGGTCCTTGTCCTCGCGCCAGCCCCTCCAGGATGCCTGGCGCACTTTGTTATCCGTGGTGGCGCCCGCGAGCTGCACCTCGGCGACGAACTTCGGGGTCACCCACCAGGCGTCTTTCGCGTCGGAGGCGGGGATGTCGATGGGCGGGGTTTTGCGCTCCACGCGGCGCAGCGTGCGGCCGATCTCTGCGAGCTGGGCGTTGGAAAACCCGGTGCCCACACGGCCCGCGTAGCGCAGCTCGCCCGCCTCGTCAGGCACCGCGACTAGCAGCGATGCGATGCCGCGCTTGCCCGTGCGCACGCCGACGACCACCACCTCCTGGTGCAGGGCACGCTTGACCTTCAGCCACGCGCGGGAGCGCTCCCCCGGCGCGTAGGCGGCGTCGGTGCGCTTGGCCACCACGCCCTCCAGACCGAGCTCTTCGGCGGCGCGCCAAGCGGTGTCGAAAGAGCCGGTGTAGGCGGGCGGGATGACCACGTGCTCGGTCTCGGTGAGTTGCTCGAGCAGCTCGCGGCGGACGTTCCAGGGCTCGCCGGTGAGGTCGCGCCCGGCAAGGCGCAGCACGTCGAAGACCATGTAGCGCAGGTTGGCCCCTTTGTCGCGAGTGCCGTGTTGGTCGGCGTGGTGCAGGGCTGAGAAGTCCGGTTTTCCGTCGGTATCGAGGGCGAGGAGTTCGCCGTCGACGCGGCCGCCGTCGACAAGCAATTGTGCGAGCTCGTCCGTGTGCGGGAACAGGTGCGTGTAGTCCTTGCCGCTGCGGCTGCGCAGGCGGACCGCGTCGCCGACATCCGCGAGGATGCGGTAACCGTCCCACTTCATCTCGTAGGCGAACTCGGCGCCGTCTTTTTGCTCGAGGGTGATCTCACCGCGGGTGGCGGCGGTGGGCAGCATCGGCGCGAACGGCGTTGTGGTGGGCGCGGCGCTGGGCTGGTCACGGGTGAGCTTGAGCAGCCAGTGTTTCTCGTCTGTGCGGATCAGCGCGAAGCGGCGCGGGATGCCGCCCAAACCGCCGCCGTCGCGTCCGCGGAGGACGGCGATGATTTCGCGGTCGCGCCACTTTTCAATCTCGCAGGTGCCGATGTCCCAGATTTTCACTGTGCCCGCGCCGTACTGGCCCTTCGGGATGGTGCCCTCGAACTCGGCGTATTCGATCGGGTGGTCCTCGGTCTGCACGGCGAGGCGGTTGACGTCGGTGTCCAGCGGTGGCCCCTTCGGCACCGCCCAGGAGACGAGCACCCCGTCGTGCTCCAGGCGGAAATCCCAGTGCAGGTGGGAGGCGTCGTGCTCGCCGATGACGAAGATCGGCTCGCCGTCGCGCGGGGCCGGGGCGGCGTCGGGCACCGGTTCGCCGGTTTTGGTTTTGTCGCGCATGGCGCGGTACGTGGCCAGCCGGTCCTCCCCCGGCGCGCCGAGGGCCGCAATGGGGTCGAGCCCGTCCTCGACGCGCGCGATGACCTCGTCGAGCTCCAGCTGCCGCAACGCCGGGTCCGCGATCTCCTCCCACGTGCGCGGCGCCGCCACGGTGGGGCGCGCTTTCCCGCGCAGCGAGTACGGGCTGATGGTGGTTTTCTTCCCGTTGTTCTGGCTCCAGTCGATGAACACGCGCCCCGTGCGCTCCGCCTTCGCCATGGTGGCGGTGATGCGGTCCGGGTGCGCGCGCTGCAGGTGCTGCGCGAGGGTTTTGGCCACGTTGGTCACAGCAATGGCGTCGCTGGTGCCGTCCAGGCCCGCGTACAGGTGGATGCCCTTCGACCCCGAGGTCACCGGGACGCAGGTCAGCCCCATGTCCTCGAGGATCTCGCGGCACATCAGCGCCACCTCGGCGGTGTCGTGTAATTCGATGCCGGGGCCCGGGTCGAGGTCCAGCACCAGCCGGTCGGGGTTTTGCGGTTTGCCGTCCGCGCCGAAGCGCCACTGCGGGGTGTGCAGCTCGAGTGCCGCGACTTGGGAAAGCCACGCGAGGGTGGCGGAGCCGTCGATAAGCGGATAGGCGTTGACGCTCGTGGTGTGCTGGATGGTGCCGGTGGGCACCCACGCGGGCGCCGAATCCTCGAGGTCTTTGCGGAAGAAGCTTTGCTTATCGACGCCTTCGGGCCACCTCTTCCTGGTCACCGGGCGCCTTCTGACCTGCGGGACGAGTACGTCGGCGACCGCCTGGTAGTAGCGCATGGCATCGGCCTTTGTGGTGCCGGTGGCCGGGTAGAGCACTTTGTCCAGGTTGCTCACGGTGAGCTCGCGGCCGCCGACGCGGACCCTCTGGTCGTTCGCCATGGCCCCACTGTAGAGGCGTGCGTAAAGTGAGGCGCATGCGCGCAGTATGGACAGGTTCCGTCACATTTGGCCTTGTCAACGTCCCCGTCAAGGCGTACGGGGCGACCGAGGACCACGACTTGTCGTTCCACCAGGTCCACGACAAGGACGGCGGGCGGATCCGCTACGAACGGCGCTGCGAAGTCTGCGGCGAGAAGGTGGAGTACAAGCACATCGACAAGGCGTTTGAGGAGGACGGCGACACGGTCGTGCTCACCGACGAGGACTTCGACTCGCTGCCCGAAGCAAACAACGACGAGATCGAAGTCGTGCAGTTCGTCCCCGCCGACCAGATCGACCCGCTGATGCTGGAGAAGTCCTACTACCTAGCTCCCGAGGGCAAAACGCCGAAGTCGTACCTGCTGCTGCGGCAGACCCTGCTGGATTCGGAGCTGATCGCCGTGGTGCGCTTCGCCCTGCGGCAAAAGACCAGGTTGGGCGTGCTGCGGGTGGTGAACAAGGTCATCGTGCTGCAGGGCCTGATGTGGGCCGACGAGGTGCGCGAGCTCGACTTCGACGACGAATTCAAAGGCACCAAGTCCCGCGCGAAGATCGGCGAGAAAGAGCTGAAGCTATCCAAGCAGCTCGTGGAGTCCTACGCCTCCGACTTCACGCCCGAAGAGTTCGAAGACGACTACCAGGCCGAGCTGCGCAAACTCATCGACGCGAAGTTCGAGCAGGGCGAGACCCTGGACACCGAGGCGACGTTCGGTTCGGATGGTTCGGAGGACGGTTCCGGTTCCGAGGACGACGACAACGTGGTGGACCTGATGTCCGCGCTGAAGGCGTCGCTGGATAAGCGGTCCTCCGGTGGTGGGAAGTCTGGGTCTGGGAAGAAGGGCAAAAGCGCTTAGCCCCACTGCTCCCCCCGTGACAGTTGACACTCAACTTAGGCTTACCTTAGTGTCGCCATAGTTCCTGCAATTTAGCTTAGGCTAACGTCACCTAACGAAGGGAAACGTAGTGAAACGTTCACACCGGATCGGCACCCTCGCCGTCTCACTTGCCACCGTCTGCGGACTGGTCGCCTGCTCGAGCGGCGAGACGGCCCCCACTGCCGGCAACGAAACCGGCACTGAGGTCAGCGCCGAAGTCAGCACAGAGGCGGGCGGCACCGCTGCCAGAACGCAGACCCGATCCGCTGAGGGCGCGGTCACCGTCACCGACGCCGCCGGCCGCACGCTCCAGTTCGACGAACTGCCGGAGCGCATCGTGCTGGCGGAGGGCCGCGCGGCGTACGCCACTGCCCTGCTGCAGGACAATCCGCTGGACAATGTCGTCGCCTACGGCCAGGACTTGGAAAAGGCGGCCGGGGCGTTCCGCGAGAAGCTCTTCGAGATGCAGCCAGAGGCGAAGGACATGCCGGAGATCGGCATGATCGACAAGGGCGACGTCACCGTTGAGAACCTGCTGGCGCAGAAGCCGGACGTGGTGATCATGACGCTGGACCAGAAGAAGTCCGTGGAAGAAAGCGGCTTCATCTCCGATTTGGACGCGGCGGGCATCACCTACGCGTTCATCGATTTCCGTCAGAAGCCGCTGGAAAACACCACGGTGTCCATGCAGCTGCTGGGCGACCTGCTCGGCCAGAGCGAGCGTGCGCAGAAGTACAACGAGTTCTACCAGGCCAAGGTCAAGGAGATCACTGACCGGGCGGCAAAGATCGCTGACAAGCCGGATGTGCTGCTTTGGACAGCCGCCGGGTTCAGCGATTGCTGCGCCGTCGCCGGGGATGTGCATCTGGGCACGCTGATCACCGCCGCTGGCGGGCACAACTTGGGCCCCGAGGTGCTCGGCCCGGAGACGAAGACCCTCACCCCGGAGAAGTTGGTCGAGCTTAATCCCGACAAGCTCATCGTCACCGGCGGCGAGTGGGCGCGCGACCCGAACAAGCCGGGCACTTTCCGCCACGTCGAGCTGGGCTACCAGTCCAACCCCGACCTTGTGCTCGAAACGTGCGAGGGCCCGCTGCAGCAGCCGGGCATGGAGCTTCTCGACGCACCAAACGAGGGCAACTACTTCGCCATCTACCACCAGTTCTACGACAATCCCTTCAACGTGTTCGCCCTCGAGGCGTTTGCGAAGTGGCTGCACCCGGAGGAGTTCGCGGACTTGGACCCGGCGCAGGACTTCAAGGACTTCCACAAGGAGTGGCTGCCGTTTGAGTACAGCGGCGTGTTCTTCGCCGACCCCGCGCACCCGGAGGCGATGTAGGGCATGATCACGCGCGTGTCCGCAAAACCCGACGTGGCCGAGGACGCCCGCCGGAGCGCGATTGACAGCTACCTCAAGCGCGGGCGGAGGAAGTCCTTCGCCATTGCCGGCCTGCTGGTCGCGGTAGTGGCGAGCTTTATGTTCGCCGTTGTGGTCGGCCCGATCGACATCGCCGTGGCCGACGTGTTTCACGCTGTGTTCAACCCGGAGCGGGTGGACGAGCAGACCCTGGTGGTGATTCGCACGCTGCGCCTACCGGCCGCGGTGATGGCGGTGCTGTGCGGTGCCGCGCTGGGGCTTGCGGGCGGCCAGATGCAGACGATTTTGGACAACCCGCTGGCAGAGCCGTTCACCCTCGGTATTTCGGCCGCAGCGGCGTTCGGCGCCGCGCTGTCCATCGTGATGGGCTGGTCGCTGGTGGCCAACCCGCAGTTCAACCTCGCCGCCACCGCTGCGCTGGCGGCGCTGATCGCCGTGGCGATTGTGGCGGGCGCTTCCGTGTGGCGCGGCGCCACGGCCGAGTCGATGATCCTGCTCGGCATCGCACTGTCCTTCTTCTTCCAGGCCTTGCTGTCGCTGCTGCAGTACGGCGCCAACGTCGAGGCACTACAGCAGATCGTCTTCTGGACCATGGGGTCGATGCAGCGCGCAAACTGGACAGCGAACATCATCCTCGCGGTCGTCCTCGCCGCGGCGATCCCGTTCTGCGTGGCCAACGCGTGGCGCCTGACCGCGCTGCGGCTTGGCGACGACCGCGCCGCCGCCCTCGGCATCGACGTCAAACGCCTGCGCCTTGCCACCCTGCTCGTCGCATCGTTTTTGGCGGCCGCGTCTGTGGCGTTTACCGGCATCATCGGGTTCATCGGGCTCGTCGGGCCCCACGTGGCGCGCATGCTCGTGGGCGAGGACCAAAAGTTTTTCCTCCCCGCCGCGGCCGCCGCGGGCGCGATGCTGCTGAGCTTGGCCTATGCCGTGTCGCTGTCTATCATCCCCGGCCTGGCCATCCCGATCGGCATCATCACCTCGCTGGTCGGCGTGCCGTTTTTCGTGTTCCTCATCTTCACCCGTGCCCGCCGGAAGGGGGCCTAAAACCATGACTGTTAGCGCGCAGAACCTCTCCGTTTCCTACGGACGGTCCACCATCGTGCACTCGTTGTCGTTCGGCCCGCTCGAGGGCGGGACGGTCGTCGGCCTGATCGGCCCCAATGCCGCCGGCAAGTCGACGCTGGTCAAAGCCATCGCCGGGATTAAAAAGCCGACGGCGGGGTCGGTGACCATCAGCAAGGGCGGCACGGAGCTCACCGGCAGGGACCGCGTGGAGGCGATCGGCTATGTGCCGCAGGACCTGTTGAGCAGCGCCACGCTGACCGCGTTCGAATCGGTCATGGTCTCCGCCCGCCGCCGCGGCGTCGACGGGTGGGATCCGCTGGAGCGCACCGCCGATGTCATGCACCGTTTGGGTATCACGCATCTGTCCGACCGGCTGGTCTCGGACATGTCGGGTGGTCAGCGCCAGCTCGTCGCTGTTGCGCAGATGCTGGTGCGCGAGCCGAGCGTCATGCTTCTCGACGAACCCACGTCCGCCCTCGACCTACGCCACCAAGTCGAACTGCTCCAGCTCATCTGCGACGAGGTCCGCGGGACCGACCGGGTGGCGCTGGTGGCCATCCACGACCTCAACCTCGCCGCCCGCTACTGCGACGAGCTACTCGTGCTCAAGGCCGGCCGCCTCGTCGGCCAAGACACACCCCATGCGGTGCTCACTCCCGACCTGCTCGAAGACGTGTACGGCTTCCGCGCCCGCGTCCTAGACGACGCCGGTGTGCCCGTGGTCTGCCCCGTGTAGGGAGGACAAGTGGGGTGTGGCTAGCCCCACTGCGGGTTGTCCACGTCCACACCTTCAGCCGCCGCGTGGGCGGTGACCAGCTCGAGCAGGTAATCCTGCGCGCCGTTGTACGCCTCGTGGAAGCGGGGGTCGCCAACGTACATGCGCGCGAGGATGAGTTGGCGCGCCGGGGTGACGTCGTACCACTGGGCGATGCTGGCGCGATGCCGCTCCACCAGCGCTTCGGCTTCCTGTGAGCCGGGTTCCACGCCGGAATCGCGTGCGTTGACCAAGTCCGCGGCGAGCGCGTCCTGCTCTTCCTGCAGGCGCTTGAAGTCGCCTTCACCCATCTGCGCGAGCTTCTCCTGGGACTGCGCCCACTCCGGGGTATCACCCCAGCGCTGCTCGGCTTCTTCCTGGTAGGCGGGCATATCCTCGCCGAGATACTTCTTCATTGCGTCCATGTCAATGGATCCTTTCGTTGCGTTATCAATGAGGTGCTGGACAGATGCGAGCTGGGCGTCGAGCGTGCGCCGTCGAGAAGCGAGTGCTTCCTGGTGGTGCTTGAGGGCGCGGGTGAGGGCGTCCCCGGAGGCGTCGAGAAGCTTGGCGATCTGTGCAAGCGGCACGCCGACGCCGCGGTAGAGCGCGATGGCCGCGCCGCGCTCGAGGTCGGCCTCGCTGTAGACGCGGTGGTCGGCCCACGTGCGCGCGGGTGCGATGAGGCCGAGCGCTTCCCAGTGGCGCAGCGCCTTCGTGGATACGCCGAGGGCCTCCGCGGCTTCGCCAATCGTGTACTCGTTACCATCTGCCATGACTGCGATTGAACAGCTTGCCGCAGGGGCAAGCGCAAGTTGGGAGCGATGATGGACGAAATCCGCGTGGGCGACGCCGAACGTTCAGACGCGCTGGACCGGCTGGGCACGCTGTTCGCAGACGGGTACCTCGACGTCGGCGAGTTCGAGGAACGCACAGGTCAGGCGGCAATTGCGCGCACGCGCGGGGAGCTTTCGGCGCTTTTCGACGACCTTCCGGCCGAGCCCGCCACATTAGAAAAACGCGAGCCGTCTGAGGTTGAACTGGAAGAAAAGCTCGCCGCGAAGCGGAAGTTAGACACCGCGATCTACACCACGTTGATCGGCGGCCTGGCGGTATTTTTCGTGCTCCAGATCGGGCTCGACCTGGACTACGCCTGGGTGGTGTGGCCGGTGATGGGCATTCTCGAGGTCGCTTGGTACGCCGTCTTCGACATCTCCGACGAGGAGGACGAGATCCTCGAGGAACTGCTGGAGAAGGAACGCACGGATCGCGCCGAGCGGCTGAAGCTCGCGGCGAAGCGCCGCAAAGAGCTTGGGAAATAGCCGCGAGTTTCCTGTGCCCGACGGTTAGAGTGGGTGCATGCGTTTTCGTCGCGCGCTCGCGCTTGTTGTAGTCGGTTCTGTCGGGGTGGTTTCGGGTTGCGCTGGAGGTGGCGAGCGCGAAACCGTGGTGGTCACGTCCACGCAGTGGGTGGATCCGGATTCGGGTTCGGTGGTGGAGTCTGCGGAGCTTGCGGAGACTGGCGGGGAGGCTGCGGCTGAGGCTGAGGACGCCACCGATTGGCGCACCGAGTACGAATGGGTCCTCTCCCATCCCGGCGACTACCCCGTGAACGCCGCGGCGCAGTACACCCCCGACGGCACCTACGAGTACGCGCTTGTGGAGGCCACCGGCGGCGGCACGCCCGAACTCCTGCTCGCGGTCGGTGGCAGCGACACCACACCGGTGATCGTGTTCACCATCGGCGAGGATGGCAAGGCGCGCGCGTCCACAGACGTACTCATGATGGGTGCGCCCGGTAACGGTGGTGGCCGGTTGACGGTGTTGGCGTCCGCGGGTGGCAGGGGCGTGTACCAGATCAGTGGTTCGTCGCTGGGCAAGGAATCCGTTTCTGAGCTGTTTACGTTGCACGGCACGTCGCTAAGCGGAGGCGCAAAGGAGACCTTCCCTAGCGATAGCCACCTGCCGGATCACCTGCTCATCGACTGGATTCCGGTGAGCAACCCGCAGCCGCTTCACGACGGCAACCTCACGGTGCTTCCACCATCAGGCGAGAGTGCGAGCAGGGGTGAACCACAAACTGCTTCTTCAAATGAGATCGAGTTCGTGGGCAACGTGGTGCGCAAAACCGGTGAAGAGCTTATGGCACCGCGTGGCCTGGACATGCCCAACGGCCAGGATCCGCAGAGCGAGTACTTCTTACTCTGGCTGGATCAGCCCATGACTGTGACAGGGTTTGTCGGCGGCGGCACCGATACAAAGGAAATTCAGTATGTCGCGTTGGGCAGCCGCGAGCTGTGGCCGCACGGCCCAGTGGAGAAAAACATTGAGTGGGAAGGCCGCGTTGGAGAAAGGGTCAGCATTCTGAAAGACAAGGACGCCATCGGCTTCCCTTCCGATACTTCGATGCCTCTCGGCGCCCTGTGGATCTCGCCCGAAGACACGTTTGAAGTGTTAAATTAGCCCACTTTCGAACGGGTGTGCTAATTCCGGGATGGCCGTGTCGGACGCGTTGTTAGATTGAGTTCATCACTTTCAAACAACCGCAATCCCGGCAGGAAGGAGGGGCCATGACCAGCGAGATCACCCAGTGCGTCGACGAGATTTCCTCAGCGCTGCGCACGCTTAGCACACTGTTCGAGGACCCCTCCGCCCTCGCATTTGAGGACGTCCGGCACGACATGGAGCGCTTGGAGGAGCAGTTCAAAAAGAAGGCATCTATCGACGCAGCATTCGCCTTCATCGCCGACCGGGACGATGCCGGGCGCGTCGTCGGGGCCAACTACCCAAACGCGTACCTGCAGCAGTGCCTGGACCTGTCCAAGAGCGAGGCCTACAACCGTCTCGAGCGCGGCCGGCTGCTCTACGGCGCACCGCCGGAGCCCACCCCTCCCCTACCCGAAGACGAGGAGGACCTGTTCGACTTGGCCGGCGAGGATGCCGAGGCCGAAGCCCAGGCCGCCGCTGAAGAAGAGCGCGCCCGCCAGAAGAAAGCGCGCGAGAACTCGTCGAAGGTCAGCGCGGAAAAGCAGGACATTATCCGCCGCGAGCTGGACAAACTGCTCAAGGCCGCGTCCTGCGAGCGAACCCGCATTCATTCTGAGGCTATGGAGGAAGCACTGCACCGCAGCCCCGAGGACCTGCGCCTGTTCGTGCGCAAGGCGGTGAACGCGGCGAACCGGAAGCACGCGCCCCACTCCAACCCGAACGCCGGGTTTGAAAAGAGGAGTGCCACCTTTGGCCGTCGCAAGGCAGACGGCATGGTCGACATCCACATCAACGCCACCGCCGGCCACGCCGCGCTAATGAAGGCGCACATGGACAAGGGGCTGGCACCGAACTCGAACCTGCCGGAGGAACTGCAGGGCGAGGCGGATTCGCGCACACCGGAGCAACGCCGATTCGATCAGTTCTTCGCCATCTTTGAGCAGTACGAGGAGAAGTGCCAGAAGTCAAACGACGGCGCCGCGTCCGTGGTGCTTGCGCTGACTCTCGACGACCTCGCGGACGGCGACGCCGCGATGCTTTTCGACACCAACACCGGCATCGAAGTGGATTGCTTCGACCTCGTGCGCTTGGGCATGGACGGCACAACAGATTTCCTGCTGCAGGTCGACGGGGTCAGCTCCGTGCCGCTGTGGATGGGACGCACCAGCCGGCTGGCGTCGGTGGCCCAGCGCATCGCAATGTTTGCGGTGCAAGGGGTCTGCTCCTGGCTCGGGTGCACCGCGGCCATGTCGGAGTGCGAGGCCCACCACATCCTCGCGTGGATCAAAGGCGGAAACACCGACATCGAAAACCTCACCGGGCTATGTCGCGAGCACCACAGGTGCAACAACGACCACAGAGACGGCTCCTTTAACAAGGGGTACATGGATTTCGACCCCAATACGGGCAGGTCAGGGTTCCGACGGCGCCCGAGCGACCCCTTAAGGTTCAACCAATCGGTCCCGGCGAAACATTCGGCGGTGAGCAGGATCT
This sequence comes from Corynebacterium haematomassiliense, assembly GCF_013978595.1. GTDB lineage: Bacteria > Actinomycetota > Actinomycetes > Mycobacteriales > Mycobacteriaceae > Corynebacterium > Corynebacterium lehmanniae. The sequence continues at coordinate 164,278 of NZ_JACDTZ010000001.1, read as the reverse complement.
ATGCCGCGAAAGGCAGATGCGAATGCGCCAAACACACTGGCCGCGACCCCGCGTTCTACCCGCCCGACCACCCACCGATGAAAGACACTTGGACACCGATGCGAGTGTGATTGCGTCGGGCGTAGCGTGGTCGGCATGCGCGTTTACACCGTGGGCCACTCCAACCTCGACTTCGACGACTTCACCGCGATGCTTTCCGCCGCCGGGGTGAAGTCCATCGTTGACGTGCGCAAACTCCCCGGGTCCCGCAAGTACCCGTGGTTCAACGACGACCACCTGGCCGCGCACCTGCCCACCCATGGCATCGCCTACAGCCGTAGCGAGGGCCTCACCGGCCGCCGCAACGTCTCGCGCACCGTCCCCTTCGAGGTCAACGGCAACTGGCGCAACCGCAGCTTCCACAATTACGCCGACCACGCCCTCGGGAACGAATTCACTGACGCCCTCGCCGAACTGCGCAACCACGCCGCCGAAACCCCCCCCGCCGTGATGTGCTCCGAGGCGGTGTGGGGGCGCTGCCACCGCCGCATCATCGCCGACCACCTCATCGCCCACGGGGACGAGGTTCGCCACATTATGGGGACGACGGCGGAGGGGGCGTCGATAAGCAATGCAACCTTGAACGACGGCGCCGTCGTCGGCGACGACCTCCTTGTCCGCTACCCAGAATTCACCTGATAGAAACCTCGCCGCAAAACGGGCTTTCTAAGGTTGCTCTCACACAACCCGACCAAGAGAAAGGCCCCTCGTGTCCGCCCGCTTCCGCATCCAGCTGGTCACCGCGACCACCACCGCCGCCCTCGCCGCCGCCTTCACCCCGTTCACCCCGGCGGCGCTGGCGGCCGAGACCTCCGAGTTCACCATCTCCAACGTCACTGACTTCCACGGCTACTGGGAGGAAACGAAGTACGTCCCGGGCGCAGCCCACCTCAAGTGCGCCGTAGACGAGGCCGCCGCGGGCAAGACCCACGTCTTCACCTCCGCCGGCGACAACATCGGCGCCTCCCCCTTCGCATCGAAGCTGCTCAACGACGCCCCCACCCTGGAGATCCTCAACCGGATGAACCTCCAAGTCTCCGCACTGGGCAACCACGAGCTCGACGAGGGCGCCGAGGACTTCTCAAACCGCGTCACCAAGGCCGCGGACTTCGACTACCTCGCCGCCAACGCCAAGACCGTGAAGAACACGAAGGACTACGTGGTCAAGGACCTCGACGGCGCGAAGGTCGCCTTCGTGGGCACCATCACCGACGACATGCCGAACCTGGTCAACCCGAAGTCCATCGAGGGCATCGCCTGGAACGACCCGGTCGCAACCACGAACAAACTCGCCGAGCAGCTAAAAGACAGCGGCGAGGCCGACGTGGTCATCGCACTCGTGCACGAGGGCGGCATCAAGGCCGACGAGTTCTCGGACGCCGTCGACGTGGCGTTCCTCGGCCACTCGCACCAGTCGATCGAGCCCACCGGCGAGAAGCCGCTTTTGATCCAGGCCGGCTCCTACGGCGCCAACCTTGCCAACGTGGACCTGAGCTTCGACCGCGCCACCAAGAAGCTGACCGTGAGAAACGCCGAGCTTCTCGACGCCGACACGATCCGCGCCTGCGACACCCCGCAGCCCGAAATCGACGCCGTGGTCAAGGACGCGCTGGCGAAGGCCGGCACCGAGGGCAAGAAGGTCATCGGGCACACGGACGAGGACCTGTACAAGGCGGGCGACAAGGAGTCCCAGCTCAACAACTACATCGCGGAAGCGACCCGCCAGGGCGTGACCCAGAACTCGTCGGTCACCGCCGACATCGGCGTGATGAACGCGGGCGGCGTCCGCGCCGAGCTCGAGGCCGGCGACGTCACCTACGAGCAGGCGTTTTCCGTCCAGCCGTTCGGCGGCGAGAACACCTACGTCGAACTGAAGGGCTCCGACGTGGTACAGGCGCTGGAGGAGCAGTGGCGCGACGACCCGGACCGCCCCATGTTTCCGCTGGGCATTTCCGACAACGTCTCCTACACCTACGACCCGGCCGCGCCGGTCGGCTCCAAGATCACCTCCGTCACCGTCGACGGCGCCCCGATCGACCCGGAGAAGACCTACGTGGTGGCCGGCTCGACCTTCCTGCTCGCCGGCGGCGACAACTTCAAGGCCTTCACCAAGGGCTCCGAGCCCGCGAACTTGGGCTACGTGGACCTCAACGCGCTGGTGGAGGCGCTCAGCTCCGGCCAGAAGCAGCGCACCGGCCAGTCCAACGTGGGCGTCCACCTCCCCGCCCCGCTCACCGCGGGCAAGGAGGCAACCATCGAGCTCAGCTCCCTGCTCTTCGACAAGGGCGAGGCCGCCACCACCGCCACCGCAACGCTTGGCGACGCCTCCGGTTCCGCCTCCATCTCCCCCAACAACGGCGACCAGACCGCCAACGAGTACGGCACCGCCACCGTGAAGCTCACCGTCCCGGCGGGGATGTCTGGCGCCCAGGAACTGCGCATCACCACTGACGCCGGCACCGAGGTGACCGTCCCCGTCGAGGTCGCGCCCGCCGCGGGGCAGGCCGAGCCGAGCAAGCCCGCCCCGAGCACGCCAGAGCCCGCTGCCGACAACGGCTCGAGCTCCGGCAACCTCGGCTGGATCATCCCGGTGGCGCTCGCGGGCGCCTTCGGGCTCGCCAACCTGGTGGCCCTGCTGTTCCCGTTTGCGGTGGATGGGGTGCTGGGGCCGATCGCGAAGCGTTAGCGAGCCTGCCGGCGCGGGTGCGCGGCGACTGGCTTATCGTTAGCTGCATGAAGGTTTCCCGCGCCCTGGCCCCACTCGCTTGCGCCCTCTTCCTGGCTTCCTGTTCCACAGCTGGCGAGACGGTCGTCGTCACCGCAACCGAGTGGGTTGATCCCGACTCGGGAGAGGTGGTGACCACCGAGATCGGGGCACCGTCGGCCCCGGAGGGCGACACCGCAGAAAACGACGGCGCCGCCGATTGGCCCGCGGAGTACGCCAAGGTCCTCGACGACCCGGCTTCCTACAACTTCAACGTGCCCAGCCCGGGCCGCGACGAGGTCGACCACGTGCCCGACGGCGAGTACTTCTATGCGCTCGTAGAGGCCAACGGCGGCGGCGCGCCCGAGTTGCTGCTGAGCTCCATGAGCTCCGACGAGCACTCGAACCATTTCGCCCGCGTGCTCGTGTTTTCCACCGACGGCGGCTCTCTGGAAACCTCCAGCAATTCCCTCATCTACGGTGCTGCCGGCGCGGGCGGCAGCCGCGCCGGCGTCGAGGCGTCCCAGCTGGGCCGGGGTCTGTTCCAGGCACACTGGGTCAGCGGCACCGGTGACGGCTCCACGGTCTGGCACGACGTGGACGGCGCCACCCTTTCCTCCCCGACCGAGCCGGAGGAGATGAACGTGCAGTATCCCCACCCGGGCCACTTGGCCATTGATTGGCAGCCGACACAGGACCGCGCCGCCCTCGATGCCGGCGAGCTGACGGTTTCCATGCCGGAGGTGCGCGGTCCGGCGCCCGTCGATGAGCCTGATGTTGTCGTCGAAGGCACCGTGGTGGCGAAGACGGGCGCCGAGCTCATCGACAGCATGCCGAACGGTGAAGACCCCGCCAGCGAGTACCTCCTGCTCCAGCTGGATGCGCCCCGCGAGTTCACCGACCACCACCACGCCGGCTCGGTGTACTCGCGCGATGCCGAGTACGTCTCCCTGGGCCGGCGCGAGATCAGCGCGCGCGGTAACGAGCGCCTCGACGGCCTCGAGTGGGAGCAGCTCCAAGGCGAGCGCGTCCGGCTCACCGTCGCCCCGGAGCACGTGCACTTCCCCACCGACACCTCCATGCCGACAGGTGCGCTGCGCGTGAGCCAATACAAGAGCGCGGAGATTCTCTAACGAGCCTTGCGGCGCGTCGCCATGACGAACCCGGCCGCCACCAGCGCGAGCGCGCCGAGGCCGAGCACCACGTAGCGCAGGAAGGCGGCGGGCTCAGAGGATTCGCCCCCTGAAGCAACTCCAGCATCCGCCGAACCCGCGACCACGCCGCGGATCCATTCGGCTTGCTCCGCCACCGGTGCCACCGCCACCGCGCCGTTGGAGTTCATCTCCTCCTCGGTCGGGTTTTCCGGGTCCTCGAACAGGCCCGCCGACATCACGCCGGCGACCTTGCCGCCGGAGAAGATGGCGCCGCCGGAGTCGCCAGGCTGGATCCGCGCCCCGTGCTTTAGAGCGACGTCGAGGGCGGACGGAGCGTCGAAAAGCGCGAGCGGCGATTCTCCGCGCACCGTCGCCTCCGCGGCGGGCAGCTTGGTCGAGCCGCCGGAGCCGTCGGAGGACCAGCCGTAGATATTCACATCACCCGACGGCACCGTGTCCGCAACCGTTGCGTAGGTGGAAAGCCCCAGGTCTTCGGTGGTGTGCAGCAGCGCGATGTCGCCGCGGGGCGCGACCTCGTGGCGGTCCACCTGGAACACCTTCTGGTCCTCGCCCTGGCCGGTGCGCACCGAGCCGCCGGGCTTGGCGGCCGCCTCGACGCAGTGGCGGGCCGTGATCACCCAGTGCGGGTCGATGGCGGTGCCGGTGCAGACGCCGTCGTCGGGGTCGGAGTCGTCCACGCGCACTGAGACCACCGGTTCGGCTTCCGCCGCGTCGCCGGCGAACTGCTCGGATTCCATCGCCCACGCGGGCTGCGCCGCCACAGCGACACCAACCGCAACACCGACTGCAACACTAAACGCCAACTTTTTCATTATTTTCCTTTCCAACCACCGCCGTAAGGCGGCGAACAGTACTTTCCATCGGCCCGCGCTTAAACACGGCGAGCCAGCCGTACGCGATCACGGCCGAGCCGATCACGCTCGCCCACACCCCGACCCACTGCGCGCTCAGCACGTGCAGGCAATACAGAGTCAGCGTCATCCGCCCCAGCGGCGCGAGCCATCCCAGCCAGCGCCCCGCCATGCAGCACAGGGAGCAGATGCCTATCGACGCCCCGGCGGTCCCCACCACATCGACGAGCCCGCCGGCGTGGCCGGTGGCGTCGAGAAGCGGGGGCAACGGCACCCACCACCGCAGCGCGACATCGGCCGCGAACAGCGCGCACCCAACAAGTGCCCCGGCGCGCAGCGGCATGTGGCGCGCAAACAGGATCCCGGCGACCATGAGCACTGCCCACATCAGCGGCGGGTACGGCGAGCTCGACGGCGCGAGTGCCGCGGAGCCCAACGTGCCGGCGAAGGCGAGCCAGGCAAGCCACGCCGAATCCAGCTTCGGCGCCCACGCGAGGACGATCATGCAGACCCCGATCGTGCCCAGGACCACCTCGATGGTTCCGGAGAACGGCACCAGCGCGAAGTGCAGCGCAATCAGGCACGCCCCGCGCACCACGAACTGCGCCGGCCGGGCGCGCATCAGCCCCATGGACACCCCGGCGAGGAACGCGAAGAGCCCCGCGGGGAAGCCGAACAGCAGCTGCGCTGCGATGCCGCCCGGCGCGGTGAGGTGCGCGACGATCATCGCGATGAGCGCCACCGCCCGGGCCGCGTCGATTCCAACGATTCTGGTCTGCATGCCGCTTGAAGCTACGAACCCGCGTGTTGCGCCCGCGTTAACCCGGACGTTTACACGGGCGCAACATCGCGGCGCATACGATCGCAGCCATGACAATTCGGGTGCTTATCGTGGACGACGAGGCCTTCCTCGCCGACGCCATCGCCACCGGCCTTTCGCGCGCCGGGATGCACACACGCGTCGCCTACGACGGGTTTGAGGCGCTGAAGCTTATCGACGAGCTGCCGCCCGACGTCGTCGTATTGGACCGGGACCTGCCCGGGGTGCACGGCGACGCGGTGTGCAGGCACGTCGTGGAGTCCCAGCCCGCCACGCGGGTGATCATGCTGACCGCGTCCGGGACGCTGGACGACCGGCTGGAGGGCTTCGACCTCGGCGCCGACGACTACTTGGCCAAGCCGTTCGAGCTGCCGGAGCTGGTGGCGCGGGTGAAAGCCCTGGCGAAGCGCAACGCGCCGTCGCGCGGCGAGGTGTACCGCTGCGGGGACGTGCGCCTGGACACCTTCCGCCGCGAGGTGACCCGCGGCGAGGAACCGGTGAGTCTGAGCCCGAAGGAGTTCGCGGTGCTCAGGGTGCTCATGGAGGCCGGCGGCGGGGTGATCTCCGCTGAGGACCTGCTGGCGGAGGCCTGGGACGAAAACGCCGACCCGTTCACCAACTCCCCGCGCGTGACGGTGTCGCACCTGCGCAAGAAGCTCGGCGAGCCGCGCATCGTGCACACCGTCACCGGCGCCGGGTACTACGTGGCGGAGGCGGAGCGATGAGGCTGAGCCTGCGGGCCCGCATCACGGTGATGTTCGTGGCCACCGTCCTCGGTGTCGGCCTGGCGTTGATCGGGTTGGTGTACGCGTACCTGAAGCTCACCCCGGTGCCGGTGATGGCCTCGTTTCCGGGCGCTGACGACGGCGTGGTCATCGACGGCGCCGTGCCGGTGACCGACGAGATCCTGCGCCGCATCCTCCTCGCCTCCCTCGGGGCGCTCGCGCTGCTCACGGCGCTGGCGGGCGTGGTGGGCTGGTTCGTGGCGGGGCTGGTGATCACCCCGCTGCGCTCGATCGCCGACGACGCCCGCACCGTCACCCGCGGCGACCTTTCCGCCCGCATCGACTACGACGGCCCCCGCGACGAGGTCGGCGAGCTGGCCGAGGCCTTAAACGCCATGCTGGACGAGCTCGCAGACGCCGTCGAGCGCCAGCGCCGCTTCGCCGCCAACGCCTCGCATGAGCTGAAGACCCCGATCGCGACCATTCAGACCGTCGCCGACGTTGCGCTTTCCGGCGACGACGCTGACCTGCGCCCGGCGCTCGGCCGGGTCCGCGAGGTCAATGCCCGCAACGCCGCGACCGTGTCTGCGCTGCTGCAGCTGGCCAACGTGCAGGTCCGCGACCGCGCACCCGTCGATCTGGCCGCGGTGTGCCGCGAGGTCGGCGCCGCCCACGGCATGCCCGTGGACACCGCCGAGCCGTTGACGGTCGAGGCCTCCCCCACCCTGATCCGCCAGGCCGTGGACAACCTCGCGCGCAACGCCGCCATCCACGGCACCGGCGGGTCGATCGCGCTCCGGCGCGCCGGGGCCTGCGCCGAGATCACCGTCGAATCCGGCGGCGATCAGCTCGACCCGGCGGAGGTCGCCACCTGGACCGAGCCGTTTGCCCGCGCCCGCCGCACCTCAGGTTCCGGCCACGGGCTGGGTTTGGCCCTGGTCAAGGCGATCGCAAAGGCCCACGGCGGCTCGGTTGAGTTGGCGGCGCGGGCCGGGGGCGGGCTCGTCGTAAAGCTACTGCTCCCCGCGTAGCGCGCCCTCGAAGCGGGCCTTCGCCGCCTCGATGTCCTCGGCGTTGTGGGAGGTGGGCACGTCCGCGCGGTCCGGGAAGACCGTCTTGCCCTGCGGCAGGTTGATCGCCGGCTGGTTCGGCTCCTGGCCGCCCTCACCGCGCAGGTGCGGGTGCGCGTAGTCGGCGCAGTGGTCCAGGAACACGCGCGGCGGGGCGAAGAAGTTGCAGCCGGTCAGCGCCTCGGAGAAGTCCAGGATGCGGTCGTAGTTGCCCTCCGGCTCGCCGATGAACATCCGCCGCAGCATCACCTCGGTAACGCGGGGGTCGCGGGCGTAGCTCATGAAGAAGGTGCCCTGCTTGCCCAGCGCGTCGCCGAAGGAGAGGTTGTTGCGCACGATCTCGAGGCCGTTGCCGTCCTCGTCTTCGACCTGGTTGACGGCGACGTGGCTGTTCGGCGCTTTCTCGTCCAGTTCGATGTCGGAGTGCTTCGTGCGGCCGATGACCTGTTCTTGCTCCTCCACCGGCAGGTCGTTCCAGTCCTTCAGGTTGTGCACGTACTTCTGCTCGACGATGTAGCTGCCGCCCTTCCAGATGCCGTCGCGGATGATCGCCACCTCGACGCCCTCCTGGCCGCGGGGGCTCTCAGTGCCGTCGACGAAGCCGAGCGGGTCGCGGAAGTCCTGGTACTGGAAGGCGTGGACCTCGTCGTGGTAGTCGATGTGGTCTTCCACGATCGCGTTGATGCGGCGCGCCAGCTCGAAGGCGACGTCGAACTCGTCGGAGCGGATGTGGAAGAACACATCGCCCGGGGTGGACGGCGCGTGGTGCTTAGCGCCCTGAAGCTCCACGAACTCGTGGAGGTGCTCCGGCTTGTCCAGCGCGAAGAGGCGGTCCCACATCTTCGCGCCGACGCCGGCCACCGCCGTCAGGTGCGCCTTGGGGTAGCGGAAGCCCACGCCATTGGTCAGGCTGGACAGGCTGGACAGCACCTCCAGCGCCGCCGCCTCGCCGCCGTCTTTGAAGCCGAGGGTGATAAACAGCGCGTCCCGCGACTGCGGGAGGATCACAGTTTGGGTAACTTCTGCCTGGTTTCTACTCGTCATGGGGGTTAAGTATTCCCTATTGGCCCGAGTTGTGCCGGACCAGGGCTTCCACAACCGGTCCTGTCTCGCCGAAGACGTAGGCCCGAGCGAGTAGATCGTGAAACTCGCGGCTCACCGACGGGTCCGCGTCGTCGTGCGGCACCGCCATCAGCACACCTGCTCCCTGGCCGATTAAGTAACTGTTCGCGGCGAAGATCGCGGTGCGTTTGTTGCCGTCTTCGAAAGGCTGGGCTCGAGCGACTTCGACGAAGAGGTGTGCGGCGGACCGAAGGGAGTCGTCAAGCTTGAGCTGCTGTTGCATGAGCGCGTCGAGTTCTTCAGCCGTGAGCGCCGCGGGTTCGTGCCGGCCGTGGGCGGTGTGCACGCCGATGCCCTGTTCCGCCCGGCGCAGCTTTCCAGGGTTGAGCGCGGCGCTGCGGGTGAGCTGCGCATTGATGCGCCCAAGATAGGCCGCGGTAATTGGCTCGCCGGCGGTGGCGATGACGAACTCCGCCGCCGCCTCCAGGTCCTGCAGCAACGCCAGATCACCGCGGCCACGCACCCCGTCCGTATCGCCCGAGCGCAGGTAGCGGTCGGTGGCAGGACGGCTGGTGGACAGCCCGTCGAAGACGACACCGGCGGTGTAGATGACGTCGAGCAGATCGGTCGCGTGCATGCCTTTACGCTACAGCTCCCGGATATACAGCAGCATCCTTGATCCGGCCTCAATGTTGGTGAAACCGTGCCGCTCGTAGAACCGCCGCGCGCCCGCGTCCACCTCGTCGACGTTGATCTGCATCTCGCCCGCCCCTCGCGCTTCGAGCTCAGACAGCACCCGCGCCATCATCTGCGTGCCCAGCCCGCGGCCGCGGTGCGACGGGGCGACGTAGAGCTCCTCCAGCATCGCCACCGGGCCGTCGTAGTACGGGCTCGGCCGCAGCGTCAGGTACGCGAACCCGACCTCGCCTGCGAGCACCACGAGCACGTCGTCGCGGGCGATGAGCTGCGCGAACCTGCGCTCCAGGTTGTCGGGCACCGGGGTGTCGAACTCGGTGTTGAAGTCGTGCATTAGCTTTGCGACGAGCTCCGCCTCCCCCACCGTCGCCATCCGAATCACGGGCGCAGTCACAACACTGCCCACCCGACCGCTGCGGTGCCGATGACCACCGCCCAGGCCGGGGCCTTGAAGTTTTTCAGCGCCACGAACGCCATGGCCGCGACCGCCATCGTCGCCGGCCCGTGGATGCCGGAAGTGAACACCGGGGTGTACAGCGCCGCGGCGAGGATGCCCACCACGGCCGCGTTCGCGCCGGCAAGGGCGCTGGCGGCGTGCGGGTTGGCGCGCAGCCGGTCCCAAAACGGCATGATCCCGACGACCAGGAGTGCCGCCGGCAGGAAGATCGCCACCGTGGCCAGGGCCGCACCCCACAACCAGTGAACACCCTCGGCCGAGGCGCCGAGGAAGGACGCGAAGGTGAACAGCGGGCCGGGCACCGCCTGGGCGGCGCCGTAGCCGGCGAGGAAGGTGTCGTGGTCCACCAGGCCGGTGGGCACCGTGGCCTGCTCCAACAGCGGCAGCACCACGTGCCCGCCGCCGAAGACCAGGGCACCCGAGCGGTAGAAGCTGTCGAGAATGCCCCAGCTCGTGCCCATGCGCCCGGCCAGTGGCAGCAGCGCGAGCAGCGCCGCGAACACTCCCAGCGCTACCAGCCCTACGGTGCGGCTGGCGGTGGAGGTGCGGCTGGGGGCCGGAGGGGCGTCGATAGGCGAAAGCGCAAAGGTGGCCACGAACATGCCCGCAACGATCGCGCCGACCTGGGCCGCGGGGTGCGGGACCAGCAGGACGATGAGGAATGCGGCGAGTGCGACGGCCGCGCGCAACCGGTCCGTGACGATGCTTTTCGCCATGCCCATCACCGCCTGCGCGACGACCGCGACCGCCGCCGCCTTGAGCCCCGCGAGCCAGCCGGCGTCCGAAATGTCGCCGAGGCGCGCCACCCCGAGCGCGAACGCGACCATGAGGACCACACTCGGCAGCGTGAAGCCTAAAAACGCCGCGATCATGCCTCCGTAGCCGGCGCGCTTGAGGCCGATTGCCATGCCGACCTGGCTCGATGCGGGGCCCGGCATGAACTGGCACAGGGCGACGAGGTCGGCGTATTCGTCGTCGCTGAGCCACTTGCGCTTATCGACGAACTCGTCCCGGAAGTACCCCAAATGCGCCGTCGGCCCGCCGAAGGATGTCAGGCCGAGGCGGGGGAATATGCGCAGTACTTCCAACACAAGACGAGATGGTAGCGAAGGCAGCTACGCGGCGGGCTGCGCCGACGCCTTTCGCCGGAAGAGCGCTATGACCAGCGCGGTCGCGGCCGCCATGGCGACGAAGCTCTCTGCGGTGGCCGCGGCCGACGTGGGCAATCCAAGGTCCTGCACCGTGCCGAACGTGTTCCAGGCCAGGTGCACGGCCACCGCGACCCAGATCCCGTTGAACACCCACACCAGCAGGGTAAACAGCAGCGCGTCGGCGAAGTAGTGCGCGATACCGACCGGCGAGCTGTACGCCTGCGGGTGCACGAGGACGAACGGGACCGCAGCGAGCAGCGCGCCGATCAGTGGGTTCCGGGTCCACGCGGTGAACGCCTGGAGGAACACGCCGCGGAACGTCATCTCCTCAGCGAGCGCGGCGAACAGCAGCGCGACGAGCTCAACCGGGAAATCGGCGCCCATGTTGCCGACCACCTGGCCCCAAGAGGCGCCGTAGCCGTACACGCCAACCAGCGACATAATCACCGAGATAACCACCAGGGCCACTGCGAAAGCCGCGAACGGCAGCCACGGTTTCGTCCCGGGCTGCCCGGTGAACACCGACGACACCGGCCGGCGCCCGATCAGCCAAACGGCAACAAGCACCGCGAGGATCTCCACGATCACCGACCCGTAGCCGAAGTACTTGTCGGCCGCGCCGCTGGAAGTATCCACGCCCGCAGCTTCCAACGACAGGTCGAGCACTCCCGTAAACAGCACAGCGAGGACGGCCACCGCGAGGATTTCGGCGAGCGGCCTCCACCACGCGTAGTTGGGCTGATTGCGGGCGGCGAAAAAGAAATTCCCGGTGCGGGACACTGCGGCGTGCTCCTTGTCTGATCCGTCATTGTCGTTCTGTGTGGGCTAACCCGGCCATGGTATGCCTCGCGGTTGATATGTGCAGAGGCACGAGTCCGCGTCGCCGCGCCCGCCGCGCTAGACTCTCCGCCGGAAAATTCACGAACGCGTTTGGGAGGTCCACGGTTGCACCACTTCAGCCCGCTGTTTGAGATGGGCCCGGCCCGCCGCGACCACATCCCGGCGTTCCGCGTCGCGCTCGGCGTTGCGGCCGCGATGTTTACCCTGCTTGCGCTCGGCCGGCTGGACCTTGCCATCTACGCGAATTTCGGCGCGTTCACCGGGGTCTACGGGCGCCACGCCACACGCCAGGTGCGACTGAAGCATCACATCCTCGCGGGTTCCGCCTTAACGCTGTCGGTTACTCTCGGCGCGACGATTGCGTGGTTGGATTTGAGTCCCTGGCTGCTCATCGCCGCCACCGCCCTGGTGTCCTCGGCGTGGGCGACGGTGGCGCTGGCGAACGACATGAAGCCGACCGGTTCCGTGTTCGTGGTGTTTTCTGTCGCCGCGGTCGGCTCCCTCAACAACCCGGTCCACCCGGCGCTCGCCTTCGCCATCGCCGGTAGCGCAGCGTTGTTGTGCGTTGCGCTGGGGCAGCTCTCCCACCTCATCGGCGAGGGCCCCGGCGGCGACGCGAAGGAAACCGAGCACCCCTCCCGCGCCCCCGACGCGGGCCGTGTGCCTTGGCGGCGCCTGCGCGTCGAGGCGCGCCGTTTCTTTTTCGCCCCGCTGCTCGCCGGCGTGCTGGGCCTGATTTCCGTGACGATCTTCGACCCGCTATCGCATTCCTACTGGGCGATGGTCGCCGCGGTTGCGCCGCTGGTGAACTCCCGGTTCAAGGTGCAGTACTACCGGGCGATCGAGCGCGTGCTGGGCACCCTGACCGGCATCGCGGCCGCCGGTTTCCTGCTGTCACACCCGATGCAGGGCTGGCAGATCGTCGTGTGGATTGTAATTTTGCAGTACCTCACCGAGATGTACGTGACCCGCAACTACACCATCGCGGCGACGTTTATCACCCCGACGGCGCTGCTCATGATTCAGGTCGTCGACGCCGCCCCCGTCGCGCCGATGCTGCTCGCCCGTACCGCGGAAACTGTCATCGGTGCGATCGCGGCGCTTGTCATCATCGCGGTGGGCTACGTGCGCAAGTACCCCACCGTGGTTTTGCCGGGACGGTAGCGCACTTGCTTCACGACGGCGCTCCGCCCCACCCCGCGGCCCTACCTTCCGTCGCCAGTAGTGATGTTCCAGGCGAGCCCGAACTTGTCCTCGACGACACCGAAGTGCGCGCCCCACGGCGCCTGTGCGAACGGCATGGTGACCTTGCCGCCGCCGCGGGTGAGCTTCTCGATGAGCTGCTCGCCCTCCTCCGGCGACTCCACCTCAGCGGTGAAGCCGAAGACCCCACGGTCCAGCGTGCTGGAGTTGTTCTGCAGGTCGTCGCCGCCGCCGAACGTGAACGGTCCGGTCAGGGTGCCGTGCGCGACGGCGTCGCGAGGCGGGTCGAACGGGAACTGCGCGCCGCGGTCGAGCTGCTCGCCGTAGGTGATGATGTCGAGCTCGCCGCCGAATAAAGTGTTCCTAAAGATCCGATTGAGTAGCGAGGAAGCACCGCTCCTAGCCGAATTTGCGCATTCCGAAGGCATGACTGTTTCCGAATTCGCTCGATCCGCCATCATGGAAAAGGTCGAAGACCTCCAAGATGTTGACGAACTTCGTGCTGCTCTCGAGTTCGACTCCGGTGAGAGGTTCACTACGGACGAGATTTGTCGCGAGTTGGGGTGCTAAAGAATCGGAAGCTGTTGACACAGGAGGCGAAAACGTAGGGTGGGCGGCATGAAGGACCTGACCATCGCTCCCGGCCCGGGGATCCCCGGCGGCGTGGTCATCGCCGCCGTCGACCTGACGGAGCGGTTCGCCAAGTCGTCGGGCCCGGGCGGCCAGGGCGTCAACACCACCGACAGCAAGGTGCAGCTCTCCCTCGATGTCGCGGCGTGCGCATCGCTTTCCGACGCCCAACGCCGCCGCATCTTGCGCAACCTCGGACACCGCCTGGACGGCACCGTCCTCACCGTGGCCGCGTCGAACCAACGGTCGCAGATCCGCAACCGCGCCGAGGCGCGCGAGCGTTTGGCCGCCCTGCTGCGCGAGGCGCTCGCCCCGCCGCCTCCCCCGCGGCGCAAGACGAAGCCGACCAGGGGCTCGGTGCGGCGCCGTCGAGAAGCGAAGATGCGTCGCTCGGAGTTGAAGTCCACGAGGAAGCGTCCTCAGATTCCCTAGAGCTGTCGCCATCGACCACAAGCGCCCTGGGCCAGTAGGCTTCGGCGCATGGAACAGACTTACACATGGCACCACGTAGACAACCCCTCAATCCAGAACGAGGCCCGAGTGCAGTTTCACCGAACTGGCTTGACGGCTAGCGGTACCCAGGTCGGGGAAGGGTACGAAGCCACCTGGGAACTGAGTGCTGTAGAGAACTGGGTAACCCAAAACGTGGAGGTCAACGTCGTGGGCGACGGTTGGGAGCGCCACCTTGAGCTCACACGGACCGAAGATGGCGAGTGGACATCGACTACTAAAGAATCGGGTACCCAGCCGAACGGTCTCCCATCCCCTGGCATTGTGCAACCAGCTGATCTTGAAACTGCGCTGGACTGTGATCTCGGACTATGCCCATTGACAAACACGATGCCCATCCGGCGCCTCGGGTTGCTCGAAGAAGATGTCTCCAAGACTCCGCTCATCATGGCCTGGATTGATATGCCTTCCCTCCAGGTGATCGCCTCGGATCAGTACTACAGTTCAATCGACTCACACAAAGTTCGCTACGCAAGCGGAACACGAGGAGTCGATGTAGAGCTCGAAGTCGACGAAGATGGGGTTGTCGTCTACTACCCCGACATGGCGCGACGCATTTAAAGTCGCTGACCTGCTACGCCGAGGCAGCCTGGAGCGGCTGAATCCGTTCGATTTCCGCCAGGGTTTTGTCTTCTGCCACATCCAGGTCGTACTGGGCCTGTAACCCGAGCCAGAATTGGGGGCTCATCTCGAAAAACTTCGCTAGACGAAGGGCCGTGTCAGCCGTTACAGCGCGCTTACCATGAACAATTTCGTTGATCCGGCGGGGCGGAACGCCGATGGAGACGGCCAGCTTGTGCTGGGTGATCTCCATTTCCTTGAGAAAGTCCTCCATAAGGATCTCACCCGGGTGAACCGGAGGGAGCTTGTCAGTGGTAGTCAACGATCTCAACCTCCTCTGGCCCCGCGGCGGACCACCGAAAACAGATCCGCCACTGGTCGTTGATTCGAATGCTGAACTGACCCCGCCGGTCACCTTTCAAGGCCTCGAGCCGGTTTCCCGGAGGAATCCGTAACTCATCGAGCGTCTGCGCGTACCCAAGCTGGCGAAGCTTGCGCAGCGCTACTGAGTGAATGCGGGAATCGATCGAGCGAACCCGCTCTCGATTCCACAGACGCTCAGTGTCCTTGTCAGCGAATGACTGGATCATGCCTCACCCTATCCCCCATAACGCGAAGCGTCAATAACGCACAACGTTAAGTTTGTGCTCACCCGAATGCAAATGCACACCCACTTTACGCAACCACACCGTCGCAAGCTCCGCATTACGGTGGCTACCGTGAAGACAATAAACGGGAAGCCGATCAGTGAAGATCAGGTTGATGCTTGGGTCGCCGAAGCCGAAACAGGCTACGACATCGAGTTCTTACGCTCTCGCGGGAGTGACCCTCGCGATTCAAAACGCTCCACTACGCCGGAAGGCTGAGTCCCCGCCTGGAGACCAGGCTGCACTTTCTAAGCCCCGCCCCCATAATGATGCTCATGAGCGACCCGAACCTCACTATCCGGCAAATTACCTTCGACTGTCACGATCCGTCTAGGCTCGCCGAGTTCTGGTCAGCCGCAGCCGGCTGCGAAATCGCCGCGGATTACGGCGATTTCGTGATGGTTGATTCGACTCCAGCGCTAGGGTTTCAGCGCGTCGAGGATCCCACGCCTGGCAAGAACCGCATGCATATCGACGTTGGCGGGGCGGAACGCGAAACCTTAGTGGAGCGCCTCACAGACTTGGGCGCTACCGAACTCACCACCCACGAGGCGCCAGGACTCGTATGGACCGTGATGCAGGATCCGGAAGGCAACGAGTTCTGCGTGGGCAGCCCCGAGGCCTAGTTACACATTGAACTTGAACTCCACGGTATGTAGTTGCAAAGTAACTTTCTCGAGAACCTCGCCACCCACGTCGCTCCCGCGTTGGGTGGCAGCCGAACCACAAAGGATCAGTCATCTGCTATCCCATCGACTAATTCTTGCAGGTCGCAGGACCTTCGCGTAACTGTCAGTTCAGCACACTTTGAATAGTTCAGCACACGATGTATTGTTCAGCACATGCTGACTATTGCTTCACGCCTCGACGTCATGAACCGGCTCGGCCGGGCCATGGCGGATCCGACGCGTTCCAGAATCCTGATGACACTACTCGACGGCCCGAGCTACCCGGCCGTACTTTCGCGCGACCTGGGCCTGACCCGCTCAAACGTCTCGAACCACCTGACCTGCCTGCGTGACTGCGGCATCGTCGTTGCCGAGCCGGAGGGCCGCAAGACACGCTACGAAATCGCCGATCCGCACCTCGCGGCAGCGCTCAACGCGCTGGTGAACGCGACGTTGGCTGTCGACGAAAACGCCCCGTGCATCGACCCTGAGTGCTCGGTGCCCGGCTGCGGCGAGAAGGGAGAGGACGCATGAGCTCGGCGTGTGGATGCGAACACGAACCCGCCACGGAGATCGAAGAACTCGATCGGCCATGGTGGAAGGACCCCGAGTTGCTACTGCCGATCTTCTCCGGCGTAGCCCTCTGCGTAGGCCTGGCGCTGGGCTGGTCCGGGCTAGCGACACCCGCGACAGTACTGTTCTGGGTCGGCCTGCTGCTAGGGGCGTATACGTTCGCGCCCGACGCGATCCGAAACCTTGTCACGAAGCGCAAGCTCGGCATTGGTTTGCTGATGACCATCAGCGCGGTCGGCGCGGTAATCCTCGGTTACGTCGGAGAGGCCGCGGCGCTAGCGTTCCTGTACTCGATCGCCGAGGCGCTGGAAGACAAGGCGATGGACCGGGCGCAGGGCGGACTGCGGGCACTGTTGAAGTTGGTACCGCAGACCGCGACGGTGCTGCGCGACGGCACGTCGGTCGAGGTCGCAGCGAAGGACCTCGCGGCTGGCGAGCTTATGCTCGTGCGCCCCGGAGAGCGGATCGCCACGGACGGCATCATTCGGTCTGGGCGCTCCAGCCTTGACACCTCAGCGATCACCGGAGAATCCATTCCGGAGGAGGTTGCGCCCGGCGACGAGGTGCCCGCGGGAGCGATCAACTCCGCCGGTGTGCTGGAAGTCCAGACGACCGCAGCTGGAACGGACAACTCGCTGACCACACTCGTGGACCTGGTCGAGCAGGCGCAGGCGGAAAAGGGCGACCGCGCCCGGATCGCCGACCGGATTGCCCAACCCCTAGTGCCCGGGGTGATGATCCTGGCGGTGCTAGTCGGCGTGATCGGCTCGCTGCTGGGCGACCCCGAGACGTGGATCACCCGTGCGTTGGTGGTTCTGGTCGCAGCGTCGCCGTGCGCGCTGGCAATCTCCGTGCCGCTGACGGTCGTGGCCGCGATCGGCGCGGCCAGCCAGTTCGGCGTGGTCATCAAGTCTGGCGCGGCGTTCGAGCGGCTCGGCGGCATCCGTCACCTGGCGGTGGACAAGACCGGAACCCTCACCCGCAACCAGCCCGAGGTTACCGGCGTGGTCCCGGCAGACAGGTTTGATCGGGCGCAGGTGCTTACTTTCGCGGCGGCAGTTGAGCAGCAATCGACGCACCCCCTCGCCGCGGCGATCGCGGCAGCGGGGCCCGAAGCGCCCGCCGCCCAGGACATCAGCGAGGAAGCCGGGCACGGCATCAGCGGCACCGTCGAAGGCCGACGGGTGCTGGTGGGCAGCCCCCGGTGGATCGACGCCGGGCCACTGAAGGCAGACGTTGAGCGCATGGAGTCCGAAGGCCAGACCTGCGTCCTAGTCACCGTCGATGACGCTCTCGCCGGAGCGATCGGTGTCCGCGACGAGCTGCGTCCCGAGGTTCCCGAAGCCGTGCAGACCCTGCGCGCCAACGATGTGGAAGTGAGCATGCTCACCGGCGACAACACTCGCACCGCCCGGGCGCTGGCTGAAATCGCCGGAATCGACGACGTGCGCGCCGAGCTGCGCCCTGAGGACAAGGCAAGCATCGTCGCCGAATTTTCCTCCAAGACGCCGACGGCGATGATCGGCGACGGCATCAACGACGCGCCGGCACTGGCGGGCGCGACGGTGGGCATTGCGATGGGAGCAACCGGCTCTGACGCCGCGATCGAGTCCGCTGACGTCGCCTTCACTGGCCACGACCTCCGGCTGATCCCGCAGGCGCTGCAGCACGCCCGCCGAGGCAGCAGGATCATCAACCAGAACATCGTGCTGTCTCTGGCCATCATCATCGTGTTGATGCCACTGGCGATCAGCGGTGTGCTGGGCCTGGCCGCCGTCGTGTTGGTTCACGAAGTCGCTGAAGTCATCGTGATCTTGAACGGCCTGCGGGCTGCACGAGCGAAACGCTGAGGCTGTGACCGGCAAGTCTTATAAGAGTTAAACCACGCGCCGAGCGCACACACGTTGGACCAGGCGAGTCATTCGAGTTCACCACCTGGTCCTTCTCGATGCGTGCAGGCACGGGAACTGTGGGTGAACCTAATAGTTCAACGGCCCGATACCGCTTGCAGATTCTACACACGAGGTAGCGTGTTTAGAAGATCGAAATGGAAGCGGTGTGGTGAGTTTGTGGTAGCGCTTGAGTGGGGATCCGGTAGCGGGTCCCTGCTCAGGCGCTTTGTGTGTTACTGGTTAGCTTCCAGTCTCATGTTTGGTCCTTCGAGGGTGATGATTTCGGCGCCGGCGATGAGTCGGTTGAGGATGGACTCGGCGATGACGGCGTCCGGGATGGATCTGTACCAGTCTTGCGGGGTGAACTGTGAGGTCACGATTGTTGATCGGTTGCCTTCTCGTTCGGAGAGAATGTTGAAGAGCAGGTGCGCGGTGGCGGCGTCGACTGGGGTGGTGAGGAAGTCGTCGAGGACTAACACGTCGACGCTGATCAACTCGCGGGTGAGTTTGAGCCGGGCTGGGTCGTCGAGTGGCATTACTGCGAAGTGCGCGGCGAGCATGTCGGTGCGGTAGAACCTGGCGGAGTAGTCGTTGCGGCATGCTGCGGTGATCAGAGCTTGGGCGAGGTAGGTCTTGCCGACTGAGGATTTGCCCAAGATGACAATGTTTTGGCCCAGGTGGCACCATTGTCCGTGAGCGAGTCGGCTGACTTGTTCTGGGTTGATGTTGCGGTCAGGTGCGTAGACGACGTCTTCGAGGCAGGCATCGGGGTTTGGCGATCGTGATGCCTTGAGCAGTTTGTTGATGCGGCGTTCGCGTCTGGCCGCGACTTCTTTGTCGAGTGCGTAGAGCTACTTTTGGGAGAAGGTCCACGTGTCGAAGGCTGGGTCGTTGGCGATGTCGATGACGCTTTTGCCGAAGGCTGTCATGCGCATCGCTGTGAAGTCCGCGAGGACGGATTCGTCGAGGAAACGCTCTTGAGGCGGGGTCGGTGGGGTCATGGCGTTGTGGTTCCTTTCTTGATGAGGTTGTCCAGACTGAACTGTGCTGCGCCACCGAGGTAGGCGCCGCTGGTGTCGCGTGTGGCAGCGGCGGGTGCGTGGGCCCGATGCCCAGGTGTGGCCGGTGCCGGTTGGTCGAAGCCGTGTGGTCGGGTTGCGGCTTCTTTGCGTACGGCGGCCATCATGTTTTTGACCGCGGTGTAGGACACCGCCCGGCGGGTCCCGTCGGAGGAGACCAAGCGCTTACATGCTTCTTCCAACACGAGCTTGTTGGCGTGTTTGCCCATTGACAGCACGTTCCTGCACGATTGGTACGCCTGGGCCGGGATTGCTTTCGCCGTGATCATTTCCTCGATGACGGTGCGTGTCGCCGGCCCGATCTTTTGGGCTTCGCGCAGGAAGTAATCGCTCGTCCACAGTCCCTGGGTGTGATCCATATTCGCCGGGATGTGGTCGGCATCGGTGACATACGCCCCGCGGGTGTGGGCAAGCGTGTGGGTTGTAACGGCACGGCCACCATCGAAGACCGTGAGCACTTGCCCGGTGATGCGCACATCGACAGTGCGGCCAACGAGCTGGTGCGGCACGGAGTACCGCACGCTAGCTACGGTGATGTGGAAATCTGGGGCGACCTTGGCGCGTTTCCACTCGGTGCGCTGCCACGGGGTATCGGGAAGCGCTGTCAACAGGTGCCTTTCATGCGCATCGAAAATGTCTTTGCGGCTTGACTGCTGGTGACGAAACGGTACCGCCTGGTTGATCTGGTCAACCAGCTGCTGAATTCGCGAGTTGAGTTCGTCAAGGTCGACGCACTGGTGGCCATCGAGTGCGTGGATGACCTTGTGGGTGACGATCTTGACTGCGGCTTCGACATTCGCTTTGTCTTTCGGCCGTTTCGCCCTCGTGGGCAGTGCTGCGGTGTTGTAATGCTCCAAAAACTGCTCGTAGGTGTCGTTGACCTTGCGGTTTCGATCCGCCGCGCTGATCGCGTTCGACGCAGTCGAGGCATTATCCGGCACCACAACCTCAGGCACGCCCCCGAAGTAGGCGAACGCGTGGTGGTGGGCATCAAGCCAGGAATGCTGGCGCTCATCCGGACATGCGAGGGCAAAAATCATCCCTGAATACGGCATTGAGGCGACAAACACGCTGACCTTCACCCCCGGTGCGCCATAAGGGTCTAACAGGCGCATCTTGGTGCCTGCCCAATCCACCTGCATGGTGTGCCCCGGTGTGTGGGTGATGCGTGCGGTCAAACCGGCCGCATCGACATGAGACGCCACCAACTGGCGAAACCGGTCGTAGCTGTAATGGAGCTGGCCGGGTAAAGCAGGTGTGGTGGTGTAGCGCGCCCACAGCACTTGCAGTGTCTGCTTGTTACGCCCCGTGCGGGCTTTGACCACCGCATCAAAATCGATAGGGACGAATTCGCCCTGGCCGGTACTGCGCCCATCTACGAATAACTCGTCGAGCTCATCATCCGTCAACGCCAAAACCTGGTCGACGGTGCGAATCCCAAGGGATCGAAGCACCTGATTCGACCGGGAAATCGTGCGGTGCGAGCACCCGAGCTGTTGTTCAATCTGGCGGTACGAACGCTGCTGCACAAGCAGCTTCATCACCGCCCGGTAATCCGTCATCAGCGGACTCCTTCCGGTAACCGGCTACACCCCTGTGGTGCAACCACCCGAAAGCATCACCCGCCACCGCCAACCCCGCTACCGGAAACCCACTGAACCGCTACCCGAAAGTCACCACACCGCTACCAACTAGCCGGTCGCAACAGTAGCGGAATGGACCGAGGCCGAACGAAAACCGGAGTTAGAGACAGCGCTCTTCAACCTCCCCCCCAATAACGCGAAACGTCATTAACGCTCCGCGTTACACATTAAATTTGAATTCAACGGAGTGGCGAAAGAAGGCTACCTCACTCAGTTGTAAGCGATTCGAGAAACCTGAAAAGTGTGCCGCAAGGCGTTTTCTGCTCGGAAAGGCAACCTCCGCAGGCTAGATCGCTCCCCGTCACGAAGAGCTGGCACCGCCGAAGTTGCCCTCACGCCAGATTCGGACTCATTCTCACAGTCAGTCGCGGAACGAAAACCAACTGAGCACGGTCCTGGCTGCAGCTAGAACTGTTGGTGCCGAAACTAAATACCATCTTCTAACCGCTGGCGAAGCACGACTTCTTCTTCATCGCTGAGCCCGGCAAGTCTTTCACCGTGTTGTTCCTCTTCGAATCGCAGCGCATCCGCCAATGTTTCTTTCAACGGGCGAATCCGCAGGCCCGCTTCGTAGGCTGCGGTGCAATCGAGTAGCGCGATGTTGCGAAACTGTTCACCTGGTACCCACAACGGCAACGATTTTGGGCCCATCCACGGGGTTACATCATTAGCGAGAAGCAGTTCATCAGAGCAAGGTCGCTCCGTAGACTCCGATGCGGTTAACTCCCGCGAAATCTTGAACACATCGGACAAGGAAGTAGCAAACCCCGTAGCATTAAAGGTTCCGAAAGTCCCGACTTCTGCGGACTCAACTATCCAGCCTGCAAGGTCTTTCACATCGATCATAGCGACGGGAAACGCCGGGTCTGGGACGATCACGTTCTCACCCGTGGGATGCGCGAAGCGCCACGGATAGTAACCACTGCGCCCTGTTTCGTCGCCGTAGCCGGCGATCAGACCGGGTCGAACTACCATTACCGACCGATTTGTGCTTCGATAAGTCGTTTCGCAAGCAGACTTTGCGGCTGGGTACTGCCCCATGTTCTCCATGTAGTCAATTTCAAGCGGAGCGACTACAGAATCAGACTCGGAAGAAATACTTCCCTGATCCTCATATACGCTGCTCGAAGACACAAATATACGATGCTTGGCCTGGAGTTTCGCCGCCGCATCCCGCGCATGCTTCGGCTGACTCGTCAGATCCACAATGGTGTCCCAAGTTTTCCCCGCAACCTCATCGTACGCACCGTCACGGTCACGGTCTGAACTCACAAATTCGGTTCCGTTGGGAACCTTCCCGTTACCCCGCGCGAGGCAAGTAACTTGATGTCCTCGCTCGACTGCTGCAAACGCAATGTGCCCTCCAAGGAAACCGGTACCACCGAGCAACAAAAAGTTCATGTCCCTAGTTGTACACGAAACCTTCTCACACGTGACCAGTCCTAATCCCAGCGCATCCAAGCTGGAATAAGATGTCAGAGCAGGATTACCCCACCATCTGCCAGAGCTTCTTATTCGGCTAACCTACACATTGAACTTAAATTCCACGGAGTGTCGTCGATAAATAACCATTTGATGCGCGCGTGCGGAATTAACAACGAAATACCGCTAAAACAGACAACATATGGGGTGCACAGAAACACATATAAGTTCTGCGGAAAACCTATAGGGTGCGTCGCTAAAAACCGCTGTGCGCGAAAAACATAAAGGGTTTACGGACCCGGTCCCAGACCCCTCAATACTCTGAGCCGGAAGAATGGAAAGTGGAAGGTTGATGTATCCCCACTATTTATTTTTTCCGTTTTTCGGAGTACATCGGGAGCTACAACTGCGGACCAGCTCTGTGTGAACTAGATGAGAAGGCGCAGCAACGAATCATCGACGCTGGACAGTTGGTGCTGCGGGCACGCGAGCGGCACCCCCAGCGGTCACTCGCGGAGCACTACAACCCGTTATCGATGGACCCAATTCTGCTCAAGGCTCACAACAACTTGGACCGGGAAGTCGATAAGGCTTTCGATGTGGCACGCAAACTCACCAACGAGCGCCAGCGCCAGGAGCTACTGTTCGCCAGCTACGGGGAGTTGGCGAGGGGCTATGTCTCCTCGCTTTCATCAAAATCGAAACCACCAGCAGGGTCGTTCCCCGTGCGGGTGATTTTGATCGGTCCCGCTGCTGGGTGTAGAACCCTGTCGCTGGCAACGCCGGGAACTATGACTGTGCCCGACGAGAACACGTCACTGCCAAAACGCGGCTCACGGTAGACGAACATGGGTCGTTCACTACTACTGGTGGATTTCGGTTTTGATGGTGGGGGGATTACCGCCGCCGGCCTCGATTTTTCCGTTGAGGAGGGCGTTGACTACTTCCCGATTGTGAAATGGGCCGATGGCGCGGTGGAGAGGAACCAGTCACCTGGAAGAGATCGATCCAGTCGCTGGTGTGCAATCTGGGAGGTAGGGTTGCGGGGTCGATTCCTCGCGAGCGCAACCATGATTGTGTCTCTGAACGTGATGAAAACAACCCTGCCCTTCGGAGAATTTCCCCTATCCCGCGTCCCCGGGCGGTGAAAACGGTGTGCACCATCGCCTGAAAGGCTTTGCGTTGCTCTATCGGGATCTTCGGGTCACCCACCCGGCGGATCACTAAGATCCCCCCGTCAACGTTTGGCTGTGGCCGGAAAGCAGACCTTGGTACTCGGGAACCAAGGTGAAACGTGAACCATGGGGACCACTGAGCCGTCATCATCGTGCTTGCACCTACCCCGGCCCGGCGGCGAGCGACTTCCCACTGCATGAGGAGTACAGCGTCAGTCCATGCCGGCGCATGCAACAACTTTCGAAGAATGGCAGTGGTGAGGTGAAAGGGAATGTTTCCCACAATGACGCAGGGAGTGGCGGGTAACGGGAAGTTGAGGAAATCATCATGGACCACTTCGACCGACGCCGAGGCGGTCTTTTTTGTGAGTTTGGCAGCTAGTTTTGCGTCTACCTCAACTGCCGTTATTGCCCTCCCCAAGTGGGATATCGGGTGAGTGAGGGCACCGCTTCCTGGCCCGATCTCAATGATGGGGCCGGAGGTTTGTTTTACAAGATCGACGATGGAGTTGATGATCTTGTGGTCTGTGAGAAAATTTTGGCCATGTTCGTGACGGCCGTATCCGTATGTAGACATCAGGTGTGCTCCGTGGAGTTGAAACGGAGCCGGGCATGGCAAATGGCCGCCCGGCTAAAGGACCGGAGCGGTTTCTAACCTGCGGGAGGGAGAAAACCGCCTTAGCGGCTGGTGAGCGGCCGCATGAAAACGGAACCTGAAATCAACATGGGCCTATCGTATCCAATTAATTTCGCAGGGTCCAATACGGTGAGAAAGAAGACAACCGCACCGCAACAGTGCAAGACCTCTCTGGATTGGAATTTGTCCTACCTTCGGCTCGTCGTACAGACGCCACTGGCGTATTTTTGTCTCTGGGCAACGAGGGGGAGTTACCCCCACCTCCGGATGTTTTTTAAGGTGCACCCCTTATTACGCTGTGGTGCGGGAGTAGTTTTGTCCGACTGATCGGACTACCCACCGACGTGGGGCGGGTAGTTCGAGGTCCCAGCAGATGATCGCGTCGATTTCGCCGCGTTCAAAGGATGCCACCATGGCGTCGTAGTCGGGGCGAGCCACATTCTTCTTTGACGCGGAAATGGACTGATCGACGTAGTTATGTCCTATGTCCAACGTCCAAGCCACGCTGCTTTGCAATGGCTTCACAGTCCTGACGCTGCCGGTCGATGGTGAGGCCATCCACGTCAGCGTCTCGCGAGATACGATCGTAAATAGGAGCGCGTGTTGCCAAACGCTTTTAATAAGGCCCTTAGCTAACATTGAACTTAAACTCGACGACGTCACCGTCGACCATGACGTAATCCTTGCCTTCCTGGCGGACCTTGCCGGCGGCGCGGGCGTCGGCCATCGAGCCTGCCGCGTCCAGGTCGTCGAAGCCGACGATCTCGGCCTTGATGAAGCCCTTTTCAAAGTCGGAGTGGATCACGCCGGCGGCCTTCGGGGCGGTGTCGCCCTTGCGGATCGTCCAGGCGCGGGCCTCCTTCGGGCCGGCGGTGAGGTAGGTCTGCAGGCCGAGGGTGTCGAAGCCGGCCTTCGCCAGGGTCTGCAGGCCCGGTTCGTCTTGGCCGACGGCGGCGAGGAGCTCGGCGGCGTCTTCGTCGTCAAGCTCCAAAAGCTCGGTCTCGGTCTGGGCGTCCAGGAAGACGGCCTCGGCGGGGGCGACCAGGTCGCGCAGCTCCTGCTTGCGCGCGTCGTCGGTGAGCACGTCCTCGTCGGAGTTGAACACGTAGAGGAACGGCTTCGCGGTCATCAGGTGCAGGTGGTGCAGCAGCGCCAGGTCCACTTCCCCACCCTTGGAGGCGGCGAAGAGGGTGCGGCCGTCCTCGAGCACGGCCTGCGCCTTCTTGGCTTCCTCGGCCTGGGCGGCGACGTCCTTGTCCTTGCGGCCGTCCTTTTCCAGGCGCGGCAGGGCCTTTTCAATGGTCTGCAGGTCGGCGAGAATCAGCTCGGTGTTGATGACCTCGATGTCCGAGGACGGGTCGACTTTGCCGTCGACGTGGATGACGTTGTCGTCGGAAAACGCGCGCACGACCTGGCAGATCGCGTCCGCCTCGCGGATGTTGGCCAGAAACGCGTTGCCCATGCCTTCGCCTTCGGAGGCGCCCTTGACAATGCCGGCGATGTCCACGAAGGACACGGTAGCGGGCAGCACGCGCTCCGAGTCGAAGATCTCCGCCAGCCGGTCCAGGCGCGGATCCGGCAGCTCCACCAGGCCCACGTTGGGCTCGATGGTGGCGAACGGGTAGTTCGCGGCCAACACCTCGTTGCGAGTCAGGGCGTTAAACAGGGTGGACTTGCCAACGTTGGGCAGACCGACAATTCCAAGAGTAAGGCTCACGTCGCAACATCCTAGCGGAGGCTTGCGCGGGGTTCGGAGGGGGGCCGTGAGGTGGGCCGTCGCAAAGCAAAATGCAATGGGGCATAATGGTGCGCGTGAGTGAACCGATCCAGACCGCCGTGCGCGACGACCGCGTGGACCGCAACGTCGTGTTCAACGACTGGCTCGCGTCGACGGCGAAGTTTACGCTGCGCATCCTGGTCATCGCGGTGTTTTTGTACGCGGTGGGCCAGCTTATCGGCACGTTTTGGGCCGGTGTTTTACCGGTCGTCATCGCGCTCATCGTGTGCACCGTGCTCGCCCCAATCGCAGCTGCTTTACGACGCCAAAGGGTCCCCTCCGGCCTCGCCGCCCTGTTGACGATGCTGTTGTTCTTCGGGGTGCTGGCATTTATCGGCATGTTGATCGCCCCGGACATCGTGGGCCAGTCTCGCCTGCTGTACATCCAGGCGTTCGAGGGCATTCAGCGCCTTCAGCTATGGGCGCAGGGCCCTCCGCTGAACATGGACCCAGAAAACCTCAACGAGGGCGTCAACGAGATCCAGCGGTGGATCCAGAACCAGGCGGGCGCGATCGCCGGCGGGGTGTTCTCCGGCATCAACACCGCAGCGGGTCTGTCGGTGACCCTCATGGTGCTGTTCGTGCTGACCTTCTTCTTTCTCAAGGACGGCCACCGGTTCCTCCCGTGGCTGCGTGGCGCAACCGGCGGGCGCACGGGCCTCTACCTCACCGAGCTGCTCACCCGCGCATGGAACACCCTGTCCGGCTTTATCCGCGCGCAGGCGGTGTGCTCGCTCGTTGATGCCATCGTGATCGGCACCGGCATCGCCATCGTGGGCGTGCCCATGGCGTTTACCTTGGCGGTGATCACCTTTGTGTTGGGTTTCATCCCGATCGTCGGTGCCGTTGTGGCAGGCGTGTTGGCGGTGCTGATCGCGCTGGTCACCCTCGGGTTCACCAAGGCGTTGATCGTGCTGGCGATCGTGCTGGCCACCCAGCAGCTGGAGGGCAACGTGCTCTCCCCCATGCTGCAGTCGCGGGCGATGAACCTGCACCCGGTGATCGTGCTGGTCTCCGTGACCGTCGGCGGCGCGCTGTTCGGCCTGGTCGGCGCCTTCCTCGCGGTACCGGCCGCCGCGATGGTCGCGGTGGTGTACCGCTACCTGCTGGAGGTGCTGCGCATCAACGCCGGCGAGCTGGGCGCAGATGACATCGAATTCACCACCGACGAAGGCCGCGTCATCGCGGAGATCGCGGAGAAGGACTCGGTGCACAAGCGCCAGGAGTGGCGCGGCGAGCGCGAATGGGTCAGCGCACCTGTGGCGGACGAGGAGGCAGACGACCACACCGAGCACACCGAGCGCTTCGGCACCTCCAGCCTGCGCAAACTGCGCGACAGCGGCCTCGAGCGGTTGCGCGGGTGGCAGTCGGGCGATAGCAGCAGAGACACCCCAAGCGAACATATGAGCGAACCCGAGCGTTAGCGTGTCGGGCGGGTGTGGTTGACTGCCAGCTATGTCGACCGCCACCGTGCTTTTGATCCTCGCCACCGGCCTGCTCGCGGGCTTCATCGCCGGCGTGTTCACCGGCGCAGCCTGGATGCGCCGCTCCACCCCGCAACAGCCGCCGCAGGACCTGCGCCCAGTCGCCCGCGCGCTGAAAGACATGCGCGAGCAGCTCGACGAGATGGACAAGCAGCAGGCCGTCTCCGCATCCTCGCTGGCGGGCCAGGTGCAGGCGATCGGGCGCACGTCGGCACGCCTGGGCGACCGCACCGACCAGCTCATCACCGCCCTGCGCTCCCCGCAGACCCGCGGCCGCTGGGGCGAAATCCAGCTCGAGCGGGTAGTTGAGCTCGGCGGCATGCTCGAGCACGTCGATTTTGACACCCAGGAGCACATGCTTATCGACGGCTCACGCGTCCGCCCCGACATGATCATCCGCCTCACACAGGGCAGAAACATCGTCGTCGACGCGAAGGTGCCGTTCCAGGCATACCTGGACGCGCTGGGCACCGAGGACCCGGAGGAGCGCCAGGCGTTCATGCGCCGCCACGCCCACCTGGTGCGCGCGCACGTGGACACGTTGTCTGCGAAGTCCTACATCGAAGCGTTCCAGCCCACCCCGGACTTCGTTGTGCTGTTCGTGCCGGCGGACCCGTTCCTGGACGCGGCACTTTCCATCGACCCCGAACTGTTGGACTACGCCTTCGCCCGCGACGTGGTCATCGCCACCCCCACCACCCTGTTTGCGCTACTGCGCACCGTGGCGCTGGGGTGGCGGCAGGAATCGCTCAACGACGCCGCGAAGGAAATCCAGCGCTTAGGCGGGCAGCTGCACCAGCGCTTGGCCACCATGGCGGAGCACTACAACCGGGTCGGCTCGTCGTTGGACAAGGCGGTGGAGGCGTACAACGCCACGCTGGCGTCGATGGATTCGCGCGTGATGGTCACCGCCCGCAAGCTGGAAGAAGCCCAAGTGCCGTCGCGGCGCGGCGAGGCCCCGGCACTGAAACCGGTCTCTTCGCGTGCCCGGCACGCTGCCGAGCACACCGGCGAGTAGACTCGTCTGGCGTGTCGCATGTCTCTCACCGGAACTCAACCTCCCCGTCCGCAACGTTTCACGGGTTGCCCACGGGGTCCGGCATTGGCATCATCTTCGCCGCGCTGTTCACCGGCGTGCTGCTGTCGCTTTCCACCGGGGTGATCGGCTGGCCGTTTCTGGCCCTGTACGCCGTCGCGGTGATTGTGGTGGCCACACTGGTCAACCCGCGGGGGCTGTTCCTCAACGTGGCCAGCGCGCCGATCCTGTTCGTGATCGCGGTGGTGGTCGCTGGCTGGGTGATGTCGCGCACCGAGATCGCGGCCGGCGGCTCCTCCGGCAAGGCCGCGCTGCTGCTGGTGTTCTACCCGGTCACGGAGCTGTTTCCGGTGCTGTTCGCCGTCACGCTGGGCTCGATCGTCATCGCGTTTGTGCGCATCCGCTTGATCAAGCGCCACAACGCGCAGCTGCTGCGCCGCGAGACCGCCGAGCGCACCCGGATCAACCGCAGCAACCGCCGCACGAATTCCGAGGGGCGCCGCGCCCGCGAGCGCGCCAAGGCGGTGTCTGTGGACGAGCTTCTGCGCCGCGCCGATTCTGAGCGCAGCCTGAAGCGGGCCGAGCGCGCCGGGCGCACCGAGCGGGCACAGAAAAAGTCCCCGCGGTCCGGCTCCACTTCGATTGCGGACCGGCTCGGCGAGGACCTCTACAAGGGCTAACAGCGAGCCCCGAGCGCCTTACCCCTGCGCCACCGCCGGGGTTTCGCGGCGCGGCAGGCGCAGGTCGCGCGGCAGGGAGAACGTGATGGTCTCCACGGTGGTGGTCACTTCCTCCGCGTCCGCGTAGCCGCGGCGGCCGAGCTCCTCCACCAGCTCCTTGACCAGGATCTCCGGCACGGACGCGCCCGAGGTCACGCCGACGGTGTTCACTCCGTCGAACCATTCGTCCTTAATCTGGGAGGCGTAGTCCACCAGGTAGGAGGCCTGAGCGCCGGCTTCCAGCGCCACCTCGACCAGGCGGCGGGAGTTCGACGAGTTCTGGGAGCCCACCACGATGACCAGCTCGCAGCGCGGGGCGATCTCCTTGACCGCGGCCTGGCGGTTCTGGGTGGCGTAGCAGATGTCGTCGCTCGGCGGGTTCTCCAGGTTCGGGTAGCGCTCGTGCAGCTTGTCCACGATCACCATCGTCTCGTCCACCGAAAGCGTGGTCTGGGACAGCCACACCAGCTTCTGGTCGTCCGGGAAGTCGGGCAGGCGGTCCACGCCGTCCACACCGTCGACAAGGTGCGTGATCTCCGGGGCCTCACCGGCGGTGCCCTCGACTTCCTCGTGGCCCTCGTGGCCGACGAGCAGGATGTGGTAGCCGTCGCGGGCGAAGCGCTTGGCCTCGTTGTGCACCTTGGTCACCAGCGGGCAGGACGCGTCGAGGGTGAGCAGGTTGCGGCTCTTAGCGGAGTCGCGCACCGCCGGGGAAACACCGTGGGCGGAGAAGACCAGGTGCGCGCCTTCGGGGACCTCGTCGGTCTCGTCGACGAAGATCACGCCGCGTTCCTGCAGCGTTTCCACGACGTACTTGTTGTGGACGATCTCTTTGCGCACGTAGACGGGTGCACCGTACTTCTCCAGGGCCTTCTCTACGGTCTCCACGGCGCGGTCGACGCCGGCGCAGTAGCCGCGGGGGGATGCGAGGAGGACTTTTTTACCCTGTTCTGTCATGGAACCAACCCTAACTAATCAGCGTCAAAAACAATAGGCGGGCCGTGTCGGCTCGCCGGGTAACGTGGCAGAAGTCAAATGGAAAGGAGCATGCGGTGGCAGATTCGAAGAGCTCGCCGGAGCAGCCGTGGTCGGTGTCCAAGCTCAACACCTCGGTGAAGGGCTGGATTGAGCGCCTCGGCTGGCTGTGGATCGAAGGCCAGCTCACCCAGGTCAACACCAAGCCGACGTGGCGGTATTCCTACCTCACGCTGCGCGACACCCAGGAGCAGGCCAGCGTCCAGCTCACCGCGGAAACCTCGCTGCTCACGGGTATGCAGGTGCCACTTAACGACGGCGACCGCGTCGTCGTGCTGGGCAAACCGTCCTTCTACCCGGGCCGCGGCACGTTTTCCATGCGCGTGACCGAGATCAGGCACGTCGGTGCCGGCGAGCTGCTGGCCCGCATCGAGGCGTTGCGCAAGCAGCTCGCCTCCGAGGGCCTGTTCGACCCCGCGCGCAAAAAGCCGCTGCCCTACCTGCCCGCAAAGGTCGGTTTGATCACCGGCCGCGGCTCCGCGGCCGAGCGCGACGTGGTCACCGTGGCGCAGGGCCGTTGGCCGGAAGTGCGCTTCGAGATCATCAACACCCCGGTCCAGGGCCCCACCACCGTGCCCGCGGTGATCGAGGCGCTCGGGGTACTCGATGCGGACCCTGAGGTGGACGTGATCATCGTCGCCCGCGGCGGCGGGTCCGTGGAGGACCTTCTCCCGTTTTCGGAGGAGGCGCTGCAGCGTGCCGTCGTCAAGCTTGGCACCCCTGTGATCTCCGCGATCGGCCACGAGCCAGACAACCCGGTGCTGGACAACGTCGCGGACGTGCGCGCCGCCACCCCCACCGATGCTGCCAAGCGCGCGGTCCCCGATGTCGCCCAGGAGCGATTGCTTATCGACGAAGCACGTGCCCGCATGGCCGCCGCCCTGCGCGGATGGGTCCAACGCGAACGCGACGGCCTGGCTTCGGTGCGCTCGCGCCCGGCGCTCGCCGACCCGATGATGGCCATTACCCGCCGCCGCGAGGAGATCGAGCGCGCCACCGCCCTGATCCGCCGCGACGTGTCCCACCTGCTGCAGCGCGAAACGCAGCAGGTGCGGGGCTTGCGCGCCCAGGTCTCGGCGTTGGGGCCGTCGGCGACGCTCGCCCGCGGCTACGCCGTGGTGCAGGTGCTGCCCCGTGACGGCTCCGACGCCGAAGTTGTCACCTCCATCGACCAGTCCCCTCCCGGATCGCAGCTGCGCATCCGCGTCGGCGACGGCTCCATTAGCGCCGCCTCCATGTCCACCACGCAAGCAGATTAGGAACACGAAAAACATGACTGAGAACGCTTTCGGCACCGGCCAGGCCAACGACAACGCCCTTCCGGACCCCGCCACCTTAAGCTACGAGCAGGCCCGCGACGAGCTGGTCGAAACCGTGAAGATCCTCGAGCTGGGCCAGATGAGCCTGGACGAGTCACTGAAGTACTGGGAGCGCGGCGAGGCACTGGCGAAGCGGTGCGAGGTGCTTCTCGACGGCGCCTCAAAGCGCGTCGAGGAAGCGATCAGTTCCCGTCAGCAGCCTGAATCGGAGCAGTAGCCAGCGCGGTCGAGATCAGCTCCTCGAACTCGCTGGCCTCCCCTGCGCCGGTGAGCACGAGGCGGGCGTCACCCGCGTCGACGACCCAGAGGTCGCGCACGTCCTTCTCCTCGGAGGTGTAGATCTCAACGCTGCGGCCGTCGATCTCCTCGGAGCGGTCCAGGGTGCGCGGCTTCTCGTCCGCGCCCTTTGCAGCTTCCTCCGCGTCGACGCCGGTCTGCGTGAGCTGGATGAAGCCGCGGTCCGGGGTGATCCAGCCGACGGTCGGCGCCGGCTGGCCGCCGAGCATGGAGCGGCGCGCGGAGTTGGTGACCCAACCTTCCGGCATCTCCGGGTAGCGCACCGGGAAGTCCACGCCGCGCGCCTCTAGGTCGAGGAAGGTCTTCGCGTCGACCTCCTGGACCGGCCCCTGCTCGGGTGCGCCGGGGTTAAACGAGCACAGCCCGGTCGCGCCGACGGCGACAACCATCAGCACGACGATGAGGACGGCATTGATCGCAATGTCTCGTCCGTCCTGGAAAATGCGGGGTTTTTTGTTGCTAGCCACGCCGAACAGTATGGCATGCGCCCCCGCTTCCCCCTTAAAGGTGGGAAGAACGGGCAATTGTGCGATTGGTAGTGCCACAATAGAGGGGTCTTTTTGTGATTCATGTTTAGGAAGGCCTCCCCATGACCGAACAGTCCGATCTTTACCCCGACCGCAATCTCGCGATGGAGCTGGTGCGCGTCACCGAGGCCGCCGCGCTCGCCTCCGGCCGCTGGGTCGGCCGCGGCCAGAAGAACGAAGGCGACGGTGCCGCCGTCAACGCGATGCGCAAGATGATCAACTCCGTGGAGATGGACGGCGTGATCGTCATCGGCGAGGGCGAAAAGGATGAGGCCCCGATGCTGTTCAACGGCGAGCAGGTCGGCACCGGCCGCGGCGCCGCCGTGGACATCGCCGTCGACCCAGTCGACGGCACCCGCCTGATGGCCGAGGGCCGCCCGAACGCGATCTCCGTGATCGCCGCCGCGGACCGTGGCTCGATGTTCAACCCGCAGGACGCGTTCTACATGAACAAGATCGCCGTCGGCCCAGAGGCGGTCGGCGCGATCGACATCACGAAGTCGACCGCCGAGAACATCAAGTCGGTCGCCGAGGCGAAGGGCGTGCGCCCCGCCGACATCACGGTGGTCGTGCTCGATCGTCCGCGCCACAAGCAGCTTGTCGACGACATTCGCGCCGCCGGCGCCAAAGTCCGCTTCATCATGGACGGCGACGTCGCCGGCGCCATCGCCGCTGCACAGGCCACCAGCTCCATCGACATTGCGATGGGTATCGGCGGCACCCCGGAGGGCGTCGTCACGGCGTGCGCTCTGAAGTGCCTGGGCGGCGAGATCCAGGGCATGCTCGCCCCGCAAGGCGACGAGGAGCGCGAGAAGGTCCTCGCCGCCGGTCACGACCTGGACCGCGTGTTGGGTATCAACGACCTGGTCACCTCCGACAACTGCTACTTCGCCGCCACCGGCGTGACCAACGGCGACATGTTGCGTGGCGTGACCTACCGCAAGTCCGGTGCCACCACCCGCTCGCTGGTGATGCGCTCGAAGTCCGGCACCGTGCGCTTCATTGAGTCCCAGCACCAGCTGACCAAGCTGCAGGACTACTCCGTGGTGGACTACACCGAGCCGGAGAACTAGGCCGCAGCCTAAAGCAACGCGCCGATCAGCGCCGCGCTGGCCAGCAGGTTGTTCACCACGTGCACGATGTAGCTGGCGGTGATGGTGCCGTGGAAGCGTGCCACCAGCGCTAGGCCAATGCCGGCGAAGAAGGTGAACACGATCGCCGGCGGCGCGATGTGGGCCGCCCCGAAAATCGCCGCGGTGGCCAGCACGCTCGCCGCCGCGGGCATCAGCGTGTCGAAGTAGTTCATGAGGACGCGGCGGAACACGATCTCCTCAATGAACGGCCCGATGAGCAGGTAGCCCACCAGCAAAAGCAGCACTGGCGCGGCGCTGTCCAAGTCCCGGGCGAGGGTCTCGCTGGCGGAGTCGCCGCGGGGCTCAAGTCCGAACAGCGGCGCGACAACCGACGTCGCTGCCGCAGAGCCGAGCACCACCGCCGGAGCCTGCCACAGCAGGTGCCAGCCCCGGCGCCCGAGCCGGGAGAAGGCGAGCTCGAGCCCGCGGTGCCGCATGTAGCGCACGAGCAGCACCGTCGGCACCGCCAACGCGACCAACACGGCAACCGGCAGCACCGTCAGCGCCACAGTCCGGGACACACCGGCGCGCACCAAAACCAGCCCCTGGCCGAGGAGCAGAACGTACATCGCCCCCATCGCGGCGGCCGCAACTCCCGCGTCCCTCAAAGTGGGGGTCTCCATGGCCTGCGGTTCGGGCATTTCGTCTCCTCGTCATGTCCGGTTGGTGCATAATCGTGCTGTGGAAAGGCACGCGCGCACTCTACCGCGCGCGGCGTGCACGCGACAGAAGTAAAGGACAATGATGGCTGATCAGGAATACCGCATCGAACATGACACGATGGGCGAGGTCAAGGTGCCCGTCGACGCTCTCTGGCGCGCCCAGACGCAGCGCGCTGTGGAGAACTTCCCCATCTCCGGCCGCGGCCTGGAAGCCCAGCAGATCCGCGCGCTCGGCCTGCTCAAGGCTGCGTGCGCGCAGGTGAACAAGGACCTGGGCAACCTGGACGCCGAGAAGGCCGACGCCATCATCGCCGCCGCGAAGGAGATCGCGGACGGCAAGCACGACGAGCAGTTCCCCATCGATGTGTTCCAGACCGGCTCCGGCACCTCGTCCAACATGAACACCAACGAGGTCATCGCCTCCATCGCGAAGGCCAACGGCGTTGAGGTCCACCCGAACGACCACGTGAACATGGGCCAGTCCTCCAACGACACCTTCCCCACCGCCACCCACGTCGCCGCCACCGAGGCCGCGGCCAGCGACCTGATCCCGGCGCTGAAGGTGCTGCAGGAGTCCCTGGAGAAGAAGGCGAAAGAGTGGCACGAGGTGGTCAAGTCCGGCCGCACCCACCTCATGGACGCCACCCCGGTGACCCTGGGCCAGGAGTTCTCCGGCTACGCCCGCCAGATCGAGCTCGGCGTCGCGCGCGTCGAGGCCACCCTGGAGCGCCTGGGCGAGCTCGCGATCGGCGGCACCGCCGTGGGCACCGGCATCAACACCCCGGCGGAGTTCGGCGGCAAGGTCACCGAGGAGTTGAAGAAACTCACCGGCATCGAGCAGCTGTCCGAGGCGGAGAACCACTTCGAGGCGCAGGCCAACCGCGACGGCCTGGTCGAGTTCTCCGGCGCGATGCGCACCGTGGCCGTGTCCCTGTACAAGATCGCCAACGACATCCGCCTGATGGGCTCCGGCCCGCTGGCCGGCTTCGGCGAGATCCACCTGCCGGATCTGCAGCCGGGTTCCTCCATCATGCCGGGCAAGGTCAACCCGGTGCTGTGCGAGACCGCAACCCAGGTCTCCGCGCAGGTCATCGGCAACGACGCTGCTGTCGCCTTCGGCGGCACCCAGGGCCAGTTCGAGCTCAACGTGTTCATCCCGATGATGGCGCGCAACGTCCTCGAGTCCTCCCGCCTGCTGGCGAACACGGCCCGCCAGTTCGCCACCAAGCTTGTCGACGGCATCGAGCCCAACGAAGAGCGCATGCGCACCCTGGCCGAGTCTTCCCCGTCGATCGTGACCCCGCTCAACTCCGCGATCGGCTACGAAAACGCCGCGAAGATTGCCAAGCACGCGATCAAGGAGGGCATCACCATCCACCAGGCCACCATCGACCTCGGCTTCGTGGACGGCGAGAAGCTCACCGAGGAGGAGCTGGACAAGCGCCTCGACGTGCTGTCCATGGCCAACACTGACCGAAACTAGGCCGCAACTAGGCCGCAACTAACGCGTAGCTAGAATCAGCCCCCAGCACATCAACTAACTCGCTGGGGGCTTTTTCCATGCCTGATTCTTTCTCCGAGCTGCGCACCGCGGGCGGCCCGAACAAGCCGTGGGTCGTCGGCGGGGTGCTCGCGCTCATCGTCGCTATCATCGGCGTCGCGCTCGCGGCGGCCTACTGGTACGCCAACCCGCGCCCCGAGCCCGAAAGCACCGTCCCCGAAACGGTCACGGTCACCGCGCAGCAGCAATCGCCTATCGACGACCCTTCGGCCCCCACCGGCACCTACACCGGAACGCTGAACAGCTTGGAAGATGACGCAAAGGTCAAGGCGTGGCCCGCGGTGGCGACCTTCGGCGGCGGCACCGCCTCGGTGACCTACCCCCTCACCGGCTGCACGGCGCTGATCGGTGTAGGCGGCGAATCGATCCCGTTGACGAAGGGCTGTAATGACGGGCAGGGCCGTTGGGACGTCGAGAAGCATACGCCCGGCATTGTGAAGCTGACCTACTTAGAGGACGGAAAAGCGCTGGTAGAAGGCGAACTTTCAGCGGGCTTGCCATAATGTGCACCGGGTGTAATATTGCACCCCGTGCAAAATGAGGGAATCAGGGAGCAGAAGCGGCGCGAAACGCTGCAACGCATCCGCGACGAGGCGGCCCGGCTTGTGGGCGCTCACGGCTACGACAACGTCACCGTCGACGACATCTGCCTGGCTGCAGGCATCTCCCGGCGCACGTTTTTCAACTACGTCGACTCCAAAGACGAGGCGATCCTGGGCTCGTTCCCCTTCGCCTTCAGCGAGGATGCGCTCGACGCAATTCGTCAGACGCGAAGCGACAATGTGCTCGAGCTCGTCATCCGCTCCATCAAAGTGGAGCCGGGGCGCTTTGACGGGCCGGCCGCGAAATGCCGCCGCGAGCTGCTGGAAAACAACCCCGGCCTGATGCACGCCGAGGCCGCCCGCAAACGCGGGTTCCTCACCGAGGTCGGCCGCGCCGTCTACGCGCACTTCGAACGCTTCCCTGAAGACCGCAGGCACACCGGGACGCTGGAGGACGAGACGCACTTCATCGTCGTGCTGTTCCAGGGAGCGGTCAGCCGCTACCTGTGGCACCCTCCGGAGGGCGCCGACCCCGTCGAGCAACTGCTGGCAAACGCACACGATCTCACCGTCTACGCAAAGGAGATGAAATGGTAGAAACCCGCGCGGACCGCGATCCGCTTCAGGCCACCCCGCCAAACGTGGGGCTGGTGTTCTCGGCCCTGCTGCTGACCATGCTGATGAGCTCGCTGGGCCAGATGATTTTCGCCACCGCCCTGCCCACCATCGTCGGCGAGCTCGGCGGCGTGGACCACATGAGCTGGGTCATCTCGGCGTTTTTGGTCACTATGACCATCGCCATGCCGATCAACGGCAAACTCGGCGACATTCTGGGCCGCAAATGGCTCTACATCACCGGCATCGGCCTGTTCGTGGTCGGCTCCGCCCTCGGCGGCTTCGCCCACACCATGGAGCTTTTGATCATCGGCCGCGCCATCCAGGGCCTGGGCGCAGGCGGAATGATGGTGAACTCGCAGTCCATCATCGCCGAGGTGGTCCCCGCCCGTGAGCGCGGCAAGTACATGGGTGTCATGGGTGCCGTCTTCGGCGTCTCCTCGGTGCTCGGCCCGGTGCTCGGCGGCTGGTTCACCGACGGGCCCGGCTGGCGCTGGGCACTGTGGATGAACATCCCGCTGGGTATTTTGGCCATGTGCGTGTGCACCGCCGTGCTGCGCCTGCGCCGCGGCTCGGCAAAGGGCATGCACTACGACTACCTGGGCACCACACTGATGGTGGTGGCCACGGCCTCGCTGATCCTCACCACCACCTGGGGCGGCACCCAGTACGAGTGGACCTCCCCGACGATCATCACCACCTCGCTTATCGCGTTGGTTGCCGCCGTGGCATTCGTGTTTGTGGAGCTGCGCGCCACCAACCCGCTGATCCCGATGGACCTGTTCAAAAACCGCAACATGGTGCTGACCACGCTTGCCGGCACGGTGCTAGGCCTGGCCATGACCAGTGGCCTGGCGTACCTGCCCACCTACCTGCAGATGGTCCACCAGCTCACCCCCACCGAGGCGGGCCTGATGATGCTGCCGATGGTCATCGGCATGCTCGTCACCGGCATGGCGGTCGGCTTCATCATCTCCAGGACCGGCCGCTACAAGATCTACCCGCTGGTCGGCATGCTCGTGACCACGCTGGGGCTGTTCCTGTTCTCTCGCCTCGAGGTGACCACGTCGCTGACCACGCTGGGCGTCTACATGTTCATCTTCGGCTTCGGCCTGGGCCTGGTCATGCAGGTGCTGGTGCTGATCGTGCAGAACTCGTTCCCGCTCAAGCATGTGGGAACGGCGACGTCGACGAACAACTTCTTCCGCCAGATCGGCTCGTCCATCGGCGCGTCCCTGGCAGGCTCGCTGTTCATCCACAACATGCGCGACCACCTGGAGCAGCGCCTCCCGGAGGCGCTAGCCAAGCTGGGCCCGGAGTGCCAGGCGTACGCGGCGAAGTTCCAGGAAGGCGGGGCGAACAGCCTCACCCCCGGCGTTGTCGCCCAGCTGCCGGATCCCATCAAGGACGCGGTGCTGAGCAGCTACAACGACGGGCTTACCCCCGTGTTCCTGCTCATGGTGCCGCTGGCGATCGTCGCCTTCGTCCTCCTGCTGCCGGTGCGCGAGGAAGCGCTCAAGGAGGACTTGAGCTAGCAGCTCACTGCTCGCGCGACATCGGCAAAATCAGCTCCCAGATGTCGCAGTCGCGCCACTCACCCTGGCGCTCGCCGTAGGCCATCTGCGCCATGTTGTGGAACGTGCCCACCTTTTCAAATCCGCGGGACTTGTGCAGTCCCGCGGATCCTTCGTTTTCGGGGAAGATCCAGGAGTGGATGGACCACTTGTGCAAGTTGATGCAGGTCTGGATCAGGTGGTCCAAAAGCGCGCCGGCGATCCCGCGTCCGCGGGCGTCGGGATGGGTGTAGATCGAATCCTCTACCACGCCGTGGAACACGCTGCGGGTGGACGCCTTCGCCGCGCCAACCCAGCCGAGCACTTTGGTGTCGTCGGCGGCGTCGACCGCCACGAAGACGGTCTCCATGATCTTCTTGCGGGAGAACTGCTCCCAGGTCTGCCCCTGGGTTTCCCAGGAGGCGTTTCCGGTTTGCAGCCCCATCTCATAGATGGCGCGTACCTGCGGATAGTCTTCCGGTCGGATGGGCCGGATGGCAAAGTCCGATTTTTGCATGCGCTCCATTGTCCAGATCCCCGCGAGGGCGCGCAAACACTCGCCCAGCAACGCAAAAGCGCCACCCCGCCGCAGCGGAGTGGCGCTTGGAATCAGGCGAGGTAGGCCGCCGATTTACTTCTCGGTCACGATTGCGGTGAAGGCATCCTCGGTGCCGCCGCGGGTCCACTCGATGGTGCCGTTCTCAAACTCCTGGGTCCAGCCCGACTGGTCGGCGTTCTCGGTCTCCGGTGCGACCGGGAAGCCCAACTTCTGGTCCAGACGCACGTCGGTGATCCACTCGTTAGCGATCTGGCCCCAGGTCGGAGCACCACCGGTGTTCTCGTTCCAGGTGATGTAGTGCTCGTTGTCGTAGGTGACGATCCAGCCGCCGTCAGTCTCCTCAACTGCCATCGGCTCGCCCCACTCCGGCTGAGCGTACTCGTCCATAGCGGCCTTCACGCCTGCCGGAACCATCGCGGTTGCGCCGTCGGCGGTGGTGATCTCCTCGGTAGCCTCAGCGTCGCCAGCAGCAGCGGCGTCGGTGTTATCCGCGGCCTCGCCAGCGGTCTCGGTGGCAACCTCGGTCTCGGTAGCGGTCTCCGAGACGATCTCGGTGGAGGTCGGCTCACCCTCGCCGTCGTTGGAGCAAGCAACCAGGCCGGTTGCGCCAAGGGTCAGAGCAGCTGCGGAAGCGACGATCTTACGGGAAAACATAATCAATACCTTTCATTCTTGAAATAAGTGCGCCGTCCATTATGAACTTTGCGTTAACGTCGAGTCCGCTTTGCACCCGATCGGGGGTGCGCATTTCCACGCGAAGAACGCACCGTGCGCCCCTTCGTCACACCGACAAAGTCCTGCACAGCGTCCGAATCGTCCGCCCTGCGCCACACGAGCGCGATCTGCGTCGCCGGTTCCTCCCCCAGAAGGGGTAATGCTTTGATCTGTTTGCGCGCGAGGTTCTTCAACAGCGGCAGTGGCCCGTAGGCCACGCCGACGTTCGCGGCGACGACTTGCAGGGCGGACCGGAGGTCGTCGATAGGCGATTGCCCGTCAAAGTTCACAATCTCGTCCGCGAGATCCGCGCGGGAAACCTCCCCTACCTCCGCGTAGACGGAATCCTTCGGCACCGCGACGCCGGCCGCCTCCTCGTAGAGGCGCACCACGTGGTACTCGTCGGTGACGCGCTCGTCCGGAAGCCGCACGAGCGCTGCAGTTGCTTGCTTGCCGACGAGCACGAACGGATCATCCGCCGGCATCGTCTCAAGTCGGCTTCCGGTGAGTTCCTCGAAGCGGCGGAACCACTTCCCCGGCTCAGTGCCGGTGGCGAAGGCAATGGTGAGCATGGCCGTCAATGCTACCGTTTTGACCATGACTGATCAGACCCCCTCCGGCATCGCCATGAAGCCGGTAACCGCCGCAAAGAAGCTGGGCATCTACCTTCCCGCCACCCCGCAGGAGTTCCAGGACGGCGCCGTGACCCACGCCGAGCTGCGCGACCTGCAGGACAACCCGCCGCAGTGGCTGCAGGAGCTGCGCCTTTCCGGCCCACACCCGCGCCCCGAGGTCGCCCGCAAGCTGGGCATTTCCGTGACCGCGCTGAAAAGCGCCGGCGTGGACCAGGCGATGACCACCGACGAGATCCGCGCGCTGCTGGACGACCAGCCCGAGTGGCTGCAAAAAGCCCGCGCCACTCTCGCGGAGCAGCGCGGGCATGATGTTGCCGGCGGCGACGGCGCAAGCGCCGACGCCGGAGAAGCCGAAAAGGACTAGAGCATCTTCCAATCCTCGAGGTCCGGGTAGAGCGGGTACTTCCGCGCCAGGGCCTCAACGCGGCCGCGCAGCGCGTCGATGTCGGCTGCTTCGCCCTTGATCAGGGTCTCCGCGATAATCTCTGCGACCTCGCGGAAGTCCTCCTCGCCGAAGCCGCGGGTGGCCAGCGCGGAGGTGCCGATGCGCAGGCCCGAGGTCACCTTCGGCGGGCGCGGGTCGAAAGGCACGGCGTTGCGGTTGACGGTAATACCCACCGAGTGCAGCAGGTCCTCGGCCTGCTGGCCGTCCATCGGCGAATTGCGCAGGTCCACCAGCACGAGGTGCACCTCGGTGCCGCCGGAGACGACGGACACACCGGCCTCGCGTGCGTCGTCGGCAAGCAAACGCTCCGCCAACACCTTCGCGCCGGCGAGGGTGCGGCTCTGACGATCCTTGAATTCGTCCGTGCCCGCGATCTTGAACGCGGTCGCCTTCGCGGCAACGACGTGCATCAGCGGGCCGCCCTGCTGGCCCGGGAAGACCGCGGAGTTGAGCTTCTTGTGCAGCTCCAGGTCGTTGGTGAGGATGAAACCGGAGCGCGGGCCACCCAGGGTCTTGTGCACCGTGGAGGAGACCACGTGCGCGTGCGGGACCGGGTTCGGGTGCAGGCCGGCGGCGACCAGGCCGGCGAAGTGCGCCATGTCCACCCACAGGTAGGCGCCGACCTCGTCGGCGATGGAACGGAACTCCGCGAAGTCCTCGTGGCGCGGGTACGCGGACCAGCCGGCGATGATCACCTTCGGCTTGACCTCGCGGGCCTGCTCGCGCAGCTTCGCCATGTCGATCTGGTGGGTGTCCTCCTCCACCTGGTACGCCGCAACGTTGTACAGGCGGCCAGAGAAGTTGATCTTCATGCCGTGGGTGAGGTGGCCGCCATGCGCCAGGTCCAGGCCCAAGATGGTGTCGCCCGGCTCCGCCAGCGCCATGAGCACCGCGGCGTTCGCCTGCGCGCCGGAGTGCGGCTGCACGTTCGCGTACTGGGCGCCGAAGACCTCCTTCGCGCGGTCGCGCGCCAAGTCCTCAATGACGTCCACGTGCTCGCAGCCGCCGTAGTAGCGGCGGCCCGGGTAGCCCTCCGCGTACTTGTTGGTCAGCACCGAGCCCTGCGCCTGCAGCACGGAGCGCGGCACGAAGTTCTCGGAGGCGATCATCTCCAGCGTGTCGCGCTGGCGCGCCAGCTCGTCCACAATTGCGGCGTGCACCTCTGGGTCGTAGGTGGCCAGATCCTGGTAGCGGAGGTCTTCAGACACGTCGACCGGGTCCTTTCTTTTCGCGTTGACAACGGCTTCTCGCAGTATAGGAAAATCGGCACGCCCAGAAGGCGGATTCATTCCCCTTTTACGCGGGTGCAACAATGGTGGCTATGTCACGAGCCGATTCGTCGCCGTACCTCGACTTCCACCGCGAGGACTGGCGCAAGCGCCGCGCCAAGATGCCCCAGGTGCTCACCGAGGAAGAGCTGCAGAAGCTCTCCGGCATCGGCGAGAACCTCGACCTGCAGGAGGTCGAGGACATCTACCTGCCCCTGTCGCGCCTGATCCACCTGCAAGTGCGCGCCCGGCAAAAGCTCACCAACGCCACCGAAACATTCATCGGCGGCGACCCGGGGCACGTGCCGTTCATCATCGGCCTGGCCGGCTCGGTGGCCGTGGGCAAATCCACCACCGCGCGCGTGCTGCAGGTGCTGCTGCAGCGCTGGGACTCCCACCCGCGGGTGGACCTGGTCACCACCGACGGCTTCCTCCACCCGAAGGCGGTGCTGGAAGAGCGCGGGATCATGAAACGCAAGGGCTTCCCAGAGTCCTACAACCGCAGAAACCTGATGCGTTTTGTCACCGAGGTCAAGTCCGGCCAGCCGGTGGTCAGGGCCCCGATCTACTCGCACGAGGCCTACGACATCCTCCCCGACGAATTCGTGGAGGTCCGCCAGCCCGACATCCTCATCCTCGAAGGCCTCAACGTGCTGCAGACCGGCCCAACGCTGATGGTCTCCGACCTGTTCGACTTCTCCATCTACGTCGACGCAAAGACCGAAGACATCGAGCGTTGGTACATCGAGCGCTTCCTCAAACTCCGCGACACTTCGTTCCAGCAGCCCGGCAACCACTTCGAGAGCTTCGCCGGCATGGACGACGCCGAAGCCGCCTACGCCGCGCGCGAACTGTGGCAGACCATCAACCTGCCCAACCTGGTGGAAAACATCCTGCCCACCCGCGTGCGCGCCTCGCTGGTGCTGCGCAAGGACTACGACCACACCGTCCAACGCGTGCGCATGCGCAAGATCTAGCTACTTGCCAAAGCGGCGGGAGCGCTGCGAGTAGTCGCGCAGCGCGCGCAAAAAGTCGATCTTGCGAAACGCCGGCCAGTAAATGTCGGTGAACCAAATCTCCG
Source organism: Corynebacterium haematomassiliense (assembly GCF_013978595.1). GTDB lineage: Bacteria > Actinomycetota > Actinomycetes > Mycobacteriales > Mycobacteriaceae > Corynebacterium > Corynebacterium lehmanniae. The sequence goes on along the minus strand of NZ_JACDTZ010000001.1, from coordinate 121,086 downwards.
AGTACGCCGCCTGCCACAGCAGAAAACCGGACAGGCGCTGCTCGCCGGAGGTGCGGATGACCAGGTCCGGGTCCGGCTGGCCGGAGGTATACAGGTGCTCCGAGATGGATTCCACCGTGATCTCGGCGGCCATCTCCGTGGCTGGCACTCCGGCGTGCGCTTTGTCGTCGATAAGCGATTGCACCGCATCCACGATCTCCTGGCGCCCGCCGTAACCGACCGCGATGTTGACGGTGAGACCGTGCTTGGTGTCGGTTGCGGCCGCACCCTCGCGCATGCGCCTAGCGACGTCCTCCGGCAGCAGATCCAAATGCCCCACCAACCGCACGCGGCAGGTGTAATCCTCCGTGGCCAGATCCTCGATGACCCCGGAGATGATGTCGAAGAGCAGCTCCACCTCTTCGGTGGTGCGCTGCAGATTCTCCGTGGAAAGCAGGTAAATGGTGAGCACGTCCACGTCCATCTCCGCGGACCAGCGCACGAGCTCGCCGATCTTCGCGCCGCCGACGCGGTGGCCGTGGGAGATGTCCTCGAAGCCCGCCTCACGCGCCCAACGACGGTTGCCGTCGGCCATCACGGCGATGTGCTTCGGACGCTTTTTGCCGCGCAGCTCGCGCTTTAGGCGCGCCTCGTACAGCGGGTACAGCGGGTATCGCAGCTTCGAAAGGACAGACACGGGATAAATTCTAGCCAGCTAGAACGCGTTTTTCTTCCGCTGGTCCTTCAGACCAGCCTTTTCCATGGCCTCGTCGATCGCCTTCTCGTCGAATGGGTCGATGCCGCGCGCCTCCGCGAACGCCTGGCGGCGCTTGAAGCGGGAGAAACGGCGGTGGAACGACCAGCCGATGAACAGCACCACGATGGCCAAGACCACCAACAGAAGCAGACCGATCGGCGAGGCCTTGCCAAAGTCCGGGCCCACCGGGGTCTCGCCCGGATTCTGGGCCAGCACGAAGCTCGCGGCGTTGGCGGCGGCGACAGTAAAGGTTGTCATTTAGCTTTCCTCCTCGATGCCGGCGAACAGGTCGGTTTCCGGCAGGGTGGTCTCCACCCTGGACGCGGCGAGCTCAAACTCCTCGGTGGGCCAGACGTCCTGCTGGTCCTCCACCGGGCTAGCTAGAAACGCGCCGGCGGGGTCGATCTGCGTGGCGTGCGCAGTGAGCGCCTCGGCGCGCTGCTGGAAGTAGCCGGCGCACTCGACCTGGGTGGTCACGCGGCCGAATACGTCGCCTTCGTTTTCCTCCCAACGCTTGATCATCAGCTCGTACGGGCTCTGCTTCCCACGCTGGATCAGGCGCTCCTGCAGCAGTTTCATGCGCTGCAGGATGAATCCGTGCGAGTAGTACAGCTTCAGCGGCGTCCACGGCTCGCCGGTGCCGGGCGCGAAGTCCGGGTCGCCCGCGCGCTCCCAGGCGATCATGGAAATCGCGTGCACCATCAGGTGGTCCGGGTGCGGGTAGCCGCCGTTTTCGTCGTAGGTGATGATCACGTGCGGGCGGAACTCGCGGATCTGCTCCACGATCTTCACCGCCACCTCTTCCGGGTCCTGCACCGCGAACGAGCCTTCCGGCAGCGGCGGCAGCGGGTCGCCTTCGGGCAGCCCGGAATCCTCGTAGCCCAGCCAGACGTGCTCCACGCCGAGGGCTGCCGCGGCGCGCGCCATTTCCTCGCGGCGCACCTCGAGGATGTTGTCCAGCACGCCCGGGCGGTCCATCGCCGGGTTGAGCACGTCGCCGCGCCGGCCGTCAGTGCAAGTGACGACCTTGACGCGGTTGCCTTCTGCGGCGTACTTGGCCATGGTGGCGGCACCCTTGGAGGACTCGTCGTCGGGGTGGGCGTGAATCGCCATGAGACGCAACCCGGTCACTCGATCAATCCAACTTTCGTAGGGGTCAGTTCTGTACCTCCGCGTCATCTTAGTACCATCAACTCGAAAGTCCTTACCACCTGCAAGGAGCCGTTTCCGTGAGCACCGCAACCACTCCCCGCCCCGCCAACCGCTACGGCCGTTCCAACCGCGCCGGCGGCTCCATCGGCGGCAAAGTGGTCGCGGTTGTCGCCGCACTGCTCATGATTGCCCTGCTCTTTGTCGGCGCCCGCACCATCATGCAGCGGTTCAGCGAGCCCGTTCGCGCGGAGTTCATTTCACAGGAGCGTATCGACGACAACACGGGCCGGCTCTGGATCGACGTCAACCGCAAGAACCCGGACGTGCCTGCGTACTGCATCGTCACTGCGGTGGACTACTCGCATTCGGAGGTGGGCCGTCGCGAGGTGGTGCTGCCGGCCGGCGGCGAGCAACACTCCCGCATCGCGGTGGACCTGCCGGTGCGCGAGCCGCTGGTGTCTGGCCGCATCTACGGTTGCTCCGAGAATCTCCCCTTCTACATGGACCCGGAGAGCAGCTTCTACGCAGCGCGCTAGCGGAAACTAGCCGGAAAGCGTGTGGTAATCTTCCGGCTGTATATCTGCACACATTGGCCCGCTAGCGGCGGGCCGATTTCACGTATCAGGGAAGGTTTAGACCCCTATGGCTGAATCCCAGCAGCAGTACATCACTCCTGAAATGAAGGCCAAGCTCGAGGCCGAACTGCAGCAGCTCATTGATAACCGCCCCGCCATCGCGGCCGAGATCAACGAGCGCCGCGAGGAGGGCGACCTCAAGGAGAACGCCGGCTACGACGCGGCCCGCGAGCAGCAGGACCAGGAGGAGGCGCGCATCAAGCAGATCTCCGAGATCCTGTCCAACTCCACCACGGAGCGCGCTGGCATTGTCGAGGGTGTTGCCCACGTCGGCTCCGTCGTGCACGTCTACTATGACGGCGACGAGGACGACCGCGAGACCTTCCTCATCGGCACCCGCGCCGCCTCCACCGACAACGCGGATTTGGAGACCTACTCGGAGCAGTCCCCTCTCGGCGCCGCCGTCGTCGGTGCCGCCGAGGGCGAAACCCGCAAGTACACCGCACCGAACGGCCGCGAGATTTCCGTCACCGTGGTCTCGGCCGAGCCGTATGATTCAGTCAAGGCCTCCACGCCCCGCGCGAAGTAGCCAGTACGTTTCTCTTTTCAATACAGAAGGACCATTCCTGTGATTGCCACCTCTTCCCGCAAAGCAGTAGCCGGCGTCGCCGCCCTGGCAGCTCTCGCCCTGGCAGGCTGCACCCCGCCGCACCAGAACCCCTCCTCCGAGAAGGTCGACACGGCCACGACCCAGGACCCGAACTCCCTGAAGGGTGCAGGCACCTCCGCCACCACGGCCGGCACCGCTACGGCGACAAACGTCACCGCGGCGAATGCCGTGAAGGAGCAGGAAACCTCCGAGGCCGCTGTCGCCGCTGCACCGGTGTTCAATAACTGCGGCGCCACCGACCTGGTGCGCCCGGACCGCCTGACGGTGGACTGCGAGAACCAGGACGACTTCCTCGAGAACATCGTCTGGGACCAGTGGGGCGAGGACCTCGCCGAGGGCACCGCAACCCGCGTTGTCACCTCCCCGGACAACCGCGAAGAGGGCGTGAAGGTTGTGCTGGGCAACCCGGAGATCGTCGACGGCAAGCCGGTGTTCACTACCGTGACTGTCGACGGCCAGCCCGTCGTGCCGGATAACAACTACTAAACCGCGCGCACGACAAAGCGCCTCGCCCCGGAGATGATCCGGAAGCGAGGCGCTTTGTGTTTCTGCAAAGGCCCTAGCGGTCGTTGACGTAGGACAGCAGGCGCAGGATCTCGGTGTAGAGCCACACCAGGGTCACGGCCAGGCCGAGCGCGACGCCCCAGGAGGCGCGCTCCGGCGCACCAGTTCGGACCAGCTTGTCGGCGAGGTCGAAGTCCTGCAGGAAGGACAGGGCCGCCAGCACGACGCAGACGACGCCGAAGATGATGGACAACGTGCCACCGTCGCGAAGCGGAGAGATGCCGGTGAAGATTGCCAGCAGGAAGTTGCCCAGCGCCATGATGGCCACGCCGAAGATCATGCCGGTGACGATGCGGTTAAAACGCGGGGTCACGCGGATCGCGCCGCGGCGGTAGACCACGAGCATGCCGATGAACACGCCGACCGTGCCCAGGATGGCCTGGAAGATCAACTGGCCGGCATCGGCGCCGCCGACGGTGAACCAACCAGAAACGGTCAGCGAGAATCCGCCGAGGAACAGGCCCTCAAACGCGGCGTAGATCAACGTCAGCGTCTTAGAGCCGAACTCGCGGCGGAACGCGTTGACCAAGGTGGTGATGAAGCCGCCGATGGCGCCGACGATGGTCAGGATGACACCGAGGTTGACGTTGCCAGTAAGGAAGATGCAGAAGTTCACCGCGGCGAACGCGATGATCACGGCGAGGGTGATGCCCGTCTTGGTCACCACATCATCCACCGTCATCGGACGCTGCTGATCTATCTCTCGCGCGCTCCCCGGCAGCGTCGCGGTCTGGCCATCCTGGTAGCCGTTGTCCGCGTCCGCCCCCGGAATGTTGCGCAGAACGGGGTTAGTGCTTCTCACGTCGTACAAATCCTTTCCAATGGGTTTTCGTACCGTTTGTCCCGGACCCGATCTTGAACCAGAGTCCAAAGAGTTCACCGGGTATAACGCCACACTTACCAAAAAGGTTCCCGCGAGCGCAGTGTTCGCTGAAACCACGGCTGAAGCCCACCTCGCCGGGGCGGGGTTATGGTGGAATTCCATGGGAGTTTTCGACAGCGCCCGCCGCGGCCCTAGAACCGGCGGCGAGGTGGTGCGCAGCCACATCGCTCAAGCTGCCGGTGGCACGGACGCGTACGTGTTTTCCTACCGCCACTTAGAGGTCCACGCGTACGTGCTAGCCGAGCCTGTCCCCCACGTGTTGTACTGCACCTACGGCAAGTCCCGCGTGGAGTCTTCCCAGCCGTCCGCGGGCACACAGACGGAGCTCACCTTGCGGATGCCGGGCACGCCTGCGCTTCCCGACGAGTGGCCGGCCCGCCTGCTCGCCCGCGCCGCCCGCGACGACATCGAGCCGGGCCACTACCTCGTGCTGGACCACCCGCGCGGCACGTTGGCCGGTTTCGCGTTTGTCACCGACCCTGTCCTCGGCACGCTCGACGGGCCCACTGGCCGGATCCGCTTCACCTACGCCGTCGGCCTCAACGGCGACGACGTGGAGTACATGTTGTCCTGGGACCCATTGAAGTTCGCGGCCTTTGTCGGCGACCGCGTGCCGCTGGGGCTGAGCTCCACGGACCGCGATCCAATCGCCGCCGATCCGCAGGTCCGTGCGTTGTTGGAGGAGGCGGTGGGGGCCGAAGGGTCGTCGATAGGCGCGATGCACGCCCGCTACCTCGAGGTCGACGCCGGGGGACGCGTGGACCTGGACCCGGCGGCTGCGCACGCAATCATCCGGGCGGCACGCCACCGGATCCTGCATGGGCGAACGTTTGCGCTGCTCAACGGCGACATTTGGTTCCTGCTGGACCCGCAATTGTCGGCGGCGGAGCTCACCGACGACCACATCGCAGTCCCGGCCACCACGGCGCTCGCCCACGAGCTGCTCGCAGTGTTCGACGCGGTGCCAGGCCTCTACCGCCTGCGCACCGCGCCGCTGGAGATTCGGGTGGTGGACCCGACTACTTAAAGACGGTGCCCCACTCGTCGCGCTTGTCCAAAAACGCCTGCGCCTCGCGCTTGGCGGCCTCCAAGTCGTGGCTTGCACCCCAGCCGCACTGCTTCTCGTTGGCGGCCGGCACCTCGTTGGCGTTGGTGATGTCGGTGAGCGTCTTTTCCACCAGCTCGGCGACCTCCTCCTCCTCAGCGACGTCGCCGGAAAGCATGAGGTAGAAGCCGGTCTGGCAGCCCATCGGGCCGAAGTCGATGACGTTGTCCGCGTGGTTGCGGGCGTGCTCGGCGAACATGTGCTCCAGCGAGTGCACCGCCGGCATCTCCAGGTGCTCTTCGTTGGGCTGCTTGAAGCGGATGTCCCACTTCACCAAGGTGTCGCCTTTGGGCAGCTCCTTGCGGTCCGCGAGCCGGATGAACGGGGCGGCTACCTTGGTGTGGTCGAGGTTGAAAGATTCCACATTCATACGATCAGTCATGGCCTCGACTCTACTGAACGGAGGCTCACGTGCCCACCACCCTTGTTTGGTTCCGCGACGGCAACAGTCACGGCAGGTAGGCTCAGGCGCGTGAGAAACCTGATCCGTCACGCAGCAGTGGCCGCCTCTGCGCTGCTTGCCGCCACGACCGCCTCCCCCGCTACCGCGCAGCCCGCGGGCAACGTGGTGGTCTTCGACGACTCGTTCGCCGCTAACCCGGACCAGTACCTCAACACTGTGCTGCGTTTCGCTGACGGCACAGGCCTTTCCTCCACCTCCTCCGAGCGCGTGCTCCGAAACAACCCGAGCGAGTCAGGCTGCCTCCACGGCCCGGGCAATTGGCCCAGCCAGCTCGGGGAGCGCACCGGCGCGAAGGTTACAGACTGGTCGTGCGCCGGCATCACCTCCGGGCAGATGCTCGGCCGCATCGACCATGCGGTGCACACCGGCGCGCTGAACGCGGGCACCCGGGCGGTGACGTTGGGCGCCGGCTTCAACGACCACTGGCGTCCCTTGCTGGACAAGCCCGGCACTACTTACGACGCCGCACGCACCCGCGAGCAGTACTTGGCCAACATGCGCGCCGCCGCGGCGAAAATCCGCGCCGTGGCGCCGAACGCGAAGATCATCATTCCCGGCATGCTTTCGGTGACCGGAGAAAACGGCGCGATTTGCGCCTTCAACGTAGTACCCAACCTCCCGCTCGGCGTGCCCACTCCGACGGTGCACGGCTGGGAGCAGCACCACCGCAACAACCAGCGCGAAGCCGCGCGCCAAGTAGGCGCGGCGTTTTTGGACATCAACGCCCAGTCCACCGGCCACAGCACCTGCGCCCGCGACGCCGACCGCTGGGTCGCAGGACTTGTCGACACCACTACGGCGGGATACAACATGGTCTTCCACCCCTCCCGCGCCGGGTCCGCCTTCGTGGCCGACCAGGTCGCCCGCGCGCTGTAACGCAGCCCAGGCGTAAGCTCGGGCCAATGACACCGTTGCAGAAGTTCCTCATTCCCCTGTTCACTGGCGCGGGCGTGCTGCACTTTGCAAAGCCGCAGCCTTTCGACGACATCGTGCCCGATGCCCTCCCCGGCTCCGCACGCACCTACACGTACGTCTCCGGCGTGGCCGAGCTCGCCGCTGCAGCCCTACTGGCGAATCCAAAAACCCGCGCGGCCGGCGGCAAGTTCGCCGCCGCCCTTTTGGCGGCGGTGTGGCCGGCGAACTTCCAGATGGCGTGGCAGTGGCGCAACGAGCCGTGGCAGAAGCAGATCATCTCCATCGGGCGCCTGCCGCTGCAGATCCCGCTGATCAAGGCTGCGCTCGGCGCGGCGAAATAAGTAGCTGCCTCAAACCGGCCCCAGGAGGGTCGGCGGCTGCTTACACTTTGGCTGCATCTTATCCCCACGGAAGGTCAAGGAACAGTCATGAGCAAGTTTGAAAACAAAGTTGCGCTGGTCACCGGCGGCGCCTCCGGCATCGGTGAGGCCATTGCGAAGCGTCTCGCCAGCGAGGGCGCCAAGGTGGTGGTCGCCGACATCAACGACGACGCCGCCAAGGACGTCGCCGCCGCGATCGAGGCGGACGGCGGCGCCGCGGCCGCGTTCCACCAGGACGTGGCCAGCAAGGAGGACAACGAGGCGGCCGTGCAGTTCGCCGTGGACACGTTCGGCGCGCTCCACCTCGCAGTGAACAACGCGGGTGTGGGCGACCACACCCCGCTTGCGGACAAGGATCTGGCCGATTGGGACAAGGTCATCTCCATCAACCTGTCCGGCGTGGCCTACGGCTGCCACTACCAGCTCAAGCAATTCTTCGCGCAGGGCAACACGGAGCAGTGCGCGATTGTGAACATGTCTTCCATCCACGGCTCCGTGGGCCGCGCCGGCGGCATCGAGGCCTACACCGCCGCGAAGCACGGTGTGGTGGGGCTGACCAAGTCTCTGGCAGCGGATTACGCCGCCGCCGGCATCCGGGTCAACTGCGTGGGTCCGGCGTACATTGACACGCCGCTGATTCAGCGGGCGCAGGGCGAGGCCCGCCAAGCGCTCGTCGATAAGCATCCTGCTGGCCGCCTGGGCGAACCCGAAGAGATTGCGGCTGTGGTGAGCTTCTTGCTTTCCGACGACGCGTCGTTCGTCAACGGCTCCTACCACCTCGCCGACGGCGGATACACCGCCGTGTAGTGGTGCCCCCAGTCGGGCTCGAACCGACACTGGGCGGATTTTAAGTCCGCTGCCTCTGCCAATTGGGCTATAGGGGCGACGGGAAACATCGTACTTCCCCCGCGCCTCCGGGCGGGAATCGGTCGGCTTTTTCACCGAGCGGAGCCGGCCTCCCCGCCCTACACTCATTGTGCGAAAACTAAGTTTCGCCTGAGTTTGCGCTCAGCTTCTGAACGACAGTAAAGGCAGTGGCACATGACTATTCAGCTCCCTCCCCCGCTCGACCAGATCATCAAGAACCTCAATCTCGAGCAGCTCATCGCGGCTGTCGCAGGCGCGTTCGTTGTCGGCGGCCTCGTCGGCGGCGCGATCGGCGCCGCCGCCGGCGGCAGCTCGGAGGCAACCGGCTCGAGCAACGGTGCTGCCCCGTCCGCGCCCGCCCCTGAGGTCGACGGGCCGGTGCTTGAGGGCCGCGCGAAGCTGTCGGCGCTCTACCAGGCCCCGGGCCCGGATTCCGGCAAGGACGCCTTCGACGGCAACGGCCAGACCCACCCGTTTAAAGGCCAGGTCATCCCGGGCTTTTCCGGCATGATCGAAAAGGGCGACGGCGAGTTCTACGCCCTGCCGGACAACGGCTTCGGCTCGAAGCAGAACTCGTCGGACTTCCTGCTGCGCATCTACACGGTGAAGCCGAACTGGGAGACCGCAGAGACCGCGAAGGACCCGAAGGACGTCGGCGGAATCGACGTGCTGGACTACGTCGCGCTGAAGGACCCGAACAACACAATCCCGTGGGAGATCGTCAACAACGACACCAAAGACCGCCTGCTCACCGGCGCCGACTTCGACCCGGAGTCCTTCGTTCGCGCGGCAGACGGCACCTTCTGGGTCGGCGAGGAGTTCGGCCCCTACATCCTGCACGTGGACAAGGACGGCACGCTTCTCGACGCCCCGTACCCCTATCCCGGCGTAAAAAGCCCGTCGAACCCGACCCTGGGCACTGATGAGCAGCCGAACCTGCGCAACTCCAAGGGCTTCGAAGCGATGGCCACCGACGGCCGCTACTTGTACCCCATCTTCGAGGGCTACCTGGACAGCGCCACCGACAAGCGCGAGCGCGTGATCTCCCAGTTCGACACCGAAACCGGCAAGTACACCGGCAAGACCTGGAACTACCTGGCCGAGGGCGACGACGCGCTGATCGGCGACGCGTTTTTGACCAAGGACGGCCGCCTGCTCATGCTCGAACGCGACGATTTCCGCGGCTCGGACGCGCAGCTGAAGAAGGTCTTCGAGGTCAAGGACTTCGCGGACGCGAAGCCCGGCTCCACGGTGAAGAAGGAACTCATGGCGGACCTGCTCGACATCGCCAACCCGTCCAAGATCGGCATGGTTTCCGACGCCCGCGCCTACGGCGTCGGCGACCCGTTCCAATTCGCGCTGCTCAGCGTCGAAACCATTGTCCAGCTGGAGGACGGCCGCTACCTCACCGCGCTGGACAACAACTTCCCGGGCGACGACGGCCGCTACCGCGGCAAGCCCGACGACACCGAGATGATCATCTTCTCCGTGAAGTAGCAACCGGGGATGCTTGGCCTGCGGGCCGGTAACCTTAGCTTCCGTGTTTGCGGAAGTTGACGGACAAAGGCCCCGCGTGACCAGGCAATGGCTGTTCTTGGTGCCGTGCGCGCTCGGCGCACTCGGCCTGTTTCTCGCGCGCCGCGCCGGCGACGGCACCGCCGGCTTCTACTGGGCCACCGCGTTTACGGCGGTGGTCTACGCGGCCGCGTGGTGGCTGTGGGGCAGCCGCCAGACGTTCGCGGGGCCCCGCAAGCTTCTCGACGTCCTCCGGGGCACCCTCATCGGCGCCACCCTCGCGGTTGTGTTCGTCTTCGGCGCGCTGGTGGTGCAGCATATCCCGTTGCTGGCCGGCCCGGCGGCGGAGCTGCTGCAGACCCCGAACAAGGGCGGGTACTTTCTCACCCTGCTGGTGCTGGTGGTCAACGGCGCCGGCGAGGAGATGGTCTTCCGCGACGCAGTGCCGCGCCAGCTGCGCGGCATGGGCCAGTCGGTGGTGCAGGCAGGTGTGTGGTCCACGCTGGCCTACTGCCTGGTCACCTGCGTGATGGGCGTGCCGCTTCTGGTCTTCGCCGCCAGCGTGCTGGGGGCGGTGACCTACTACGAGTCCGTGAAAACCGGCAGGCTCTACTCCCCTATCGCGGCGCACCTGACGTGGAGTATTGGCATGCTGCTGATCCTGCCGCACTTTTTCTAGGCAGGCTCTCAGCAGCCCTGCTACTCGCTGACGGAAAACACCTTCTTCTTCGGCGCCTTGTCTGCGGCCGCAGAATCCGCCGCAGCACCCGCGACGGAGATCTTCGGGGCGTCGAGCATCTCCGTCATGAAGTCGGCGACCCACTGCAAAAGCTCCAGGTCGCGCAGGTTCGGCGCGTTCAGCGCCCGCTTCGCCCCGCCTTCGCGCGGCATCGGCACCTGCAGCGCCTTCGCCGCGGCGCGGAAGTTCGCGCCCGGGTAGAGGCGCTTGAGGCGCACCTGCTTGGAGTCCGGCAACTCCACCGGGTGCAGCTTGATGCGGCTGCCCTGGGTGAGGATGTCCGCGACGCCGACCTGGCGGGCCTGGTTGCGCAGCCGCGCCACGGCCATGAGGTGTTCGACCTCTGGCGGCAGGGCGCCGAAGCGGTCGATCATGTCGTCGGCGGCGGCGGTCAGGGCGTCGTCGTCACGCGCTTCCGCGAGGTTGCGGTAGACCTCCAGGCGCAGTCGTTCGGAGTTGATGTAGCTCTCCGGGATGTGGGCGTCGACGGGCAGGTCCACGCGGATCTCTTTCGGGCCCTTGTCAGTGGCGTCGATGGGCTCGCCGCTCATGAGCCCCTTGAAGGTTTCCACGGCCTCGCTGACTAGGCGGACGTACATGTCAAAGCCCACGCCGGCGATGTGGCCGGACTGCTCGGCGCCCAGCACGTTGCCGGCGCCGCGCATCTCCAGGTCCTTTTGCGCCACGGCGATGCCGGAACCCAAATCGTTGTTCTGGGCGATGGTGGCCAGGCGGTCGTAGGAGGTCTCCGTGAGCGTTTTGTCCTTCGGGTACAAAAAGTAGGCGTACGCGCGCTCGCGGGAACGGCCCACGCGCCCGCGCAGCTGGTGCAGCTGGGACAGGCCCATGTTCTGGGCGTTTTCCACGATCAGGGTGTTGGCGTTGGCGATGTCCAGGCCGGTTTCCACGATGGTGGTGCAGACCATGACGTCGTAGTCGCGGTTCCAAAAACCCTGCACGGTCTGCTCGAGCACCTGCTCGCTCATCTGGCCGTGGGCGACCACGATGCGTGCCTCTGGGACCAGCTCGCGCAGCTGGCGGGCGGTCTTTTCAATGTCGGAGACTTTGTTGTGGATGTAGAAGACCTGGCCGTCGCGGAGCAGCTCGCGGCGGATTGCGGCGGCGACCTGCTTGTCCTCCTGCGGGCCCACGTAGGTCAGCACCGGGTGGCGGTCCTCCGGCGCGGTGGTAATGGAGGTCATCTCGCGGATGCCGGTCAGCGACATCTCCAGGGTGCGCGGGATCGGCGTTGCGGTCATGGTCAGCACGTCCACGTGCGACTTCAGCGCCTTGATGTGCTCCTTGTGCTCCACGCCGAAGCGCTGCTCCTCGTCCACGATGATCAGCCCGAGGTTCTTCCACTGCACGCCCGTTTGCAGCAGTCGGTGGGTGCCGATGACGATGTCCACGGAGCCGTCCGCAAGCCCGGAGATGATCTTCTTCGAATCGGCAGCGGTGGTAAAGCGCGACAGTTCGCGCACGGTCACACCGAAGCCGTCCATGCGCTGGTTGAACGTGGAGAAGTGCTGCTGGGCCAGAAGGGTCGTGGGCACGAGCACCGCGACCTGTTTGCCGTCCTGCACCGCCTTGAACGCGGCGCGCACGGCGACCTCGGTTTTGCCGAAGCCCACGTCGCCCACGATGACGCGGTCCATCGGCGTGGGCTTTTCCATGTCCGACTTCACGGCCTCGATGGCGGTGAGCTGGTCTTCGGTCTCCACGAACGGGAAGGCGTCTTCCATCTCGTGCTGCCACGGGGTGTCCGGCGCGAACGCGTGGCCCGGTGCGGCTTGGCGCTTGGCGTAGAGCTCCACCAGCTCGCCTGCGATCTCGCGGACCGCGGCGCGCGCCTTGCGCTTGGTGGATTTCCAGTCGGAGCCGCCCATTTTGCTTAAGCTGGGTTTCTCGCCCCCGGTGTACTTACTCAGCAGGTCCAAAGACTCCATTGGCACCCACAGCTGGTCGCCGGGCTGTCCGCGTTTGGCGGGCTGGTACTCCAGCACGATGTATTCACGGCGCGAGTCCTCGTCGCCGGCTTTGACGGTGCGCTCCGCCATCTTCACGAACTTGCCGATGCCGTGGGTATCGTGCACCACGAAGTCGCCAGGCTGCAGCGCGAGCGGGTCGACGCGGTTGCGGCGGCGCGGGGCGCGTCGTTTAGCACCTGCGATGTCGCCGACGCGGTTGCCGGTCACGTCCGTTTCGGTGACCACGACGAGGTTCGGCCCGCCGAAGACCAGGCCAGCGTGGGACAGCGCCTGGTACAGGGTCACCGCCCCCTCGACCGGCTCAAGGCCCGGCGTGGCCACGCGGGCGGATACGCCGTGCTCGCGCAGGCGCTCCGCCATGCGGTCGATCGTGCCCTTCGCCGGCGCCACGAACGCGACCTTGCCGTGGTTTTGGCCGATGTGGAGCTTGAGCGTGGCGTAGAGCTGCTCGATCGCCTTCGGGTCGCCCTTCGGTGCAGGCGCGGCCTCGAACTCCAAAGGCAGCGTCTCCGCGTCGTCGGCGGCGAACATGCCGGGCGGGGCGAACGTCCACCAGGCGTTGCCGGCCTTGGAGGCGGAGACCTCCAGCGACTCGTAGGAGCGGTACGACGAGGCGGACACGTCCAGGCCCTCCACCACCACAGGCCCCTCGGCGCCCATGGCGGCGGCCTCCCAGCCGGCCTCGAGGAACTCGCGGTCCGTCGCCTCCAAGTCGGCGATGCGGGCGCGCACCTTCTCCGGGTTGGTCACCAGCACCACGGAACCGGCGGGCATGAGCTCCGGCAGCACCGAATACTGCTTGTCCGTCAGCGCCGGGATGAGCGCCTCCATGCCGTCCGCGGGCTGCTTCTCCGAGATGCGGGCGAGCAGCGACGACAGCGTCGGGTTCGAGGGGAATTTTCGCGCGAGGTCGTCGGCTTTGGCGGCCACGGTGTCGTCGATAAGCAATTGCCTCGCGGGGTGCAGCTCGACGGAGCGCACCTCCTCGATGGTGCGCTGGTCCGCGACTGCGAACGAGCGGATGTCCGTGACCTCGTCGCCCCAGAATTCGATACGCACGGGGTTTTGCGCGGTGGTCGGGAAGACGTCGATGATGCCGCCGCGGGTGGCGAACTCGCCGCGCGAGGCCACCATGTCCACATGGTTGTACGCGAAGTGCACCAGCTGCGCGGTCAGCTCCTCGAAGTCGCGCTCCTGGTCCACCGCGATGCTGATCGGCTCCGCCGGCGGCAGCACCGGCTGGCACACCGCGCGCGCCGCCGCGACGATCACACGCGGCATGTCCCACAGCACCTTCGAACGGCGCCCCACAATGTCCGGCGCCGGCGAGAGACGCTCGTGCGGCAGCGTCTCGTACGCCGGGAACTGCGCCACCTTCTCCTCGCCCAAAATGGCCTTCAACTCCGCGGCGAGATCCTCCGCCTCGTGGCCGGTGGCCGTGACCAGCAGCAAAGGCGTCTCGCGCGCAATCGCACCGGCCACCCAGGAACGCACCTGGTCAATGCCTGTGACGTGCAGCAAATCCTCGCCCACGTGCGTGACCAGGCCTTTCAGTTTCGGGTCCGTCAGCGCCGCGGTGAGCAAACCGCCCAACACGGGCGGGGTGGTGTCAGTCATGTGTCTTACGCATCCCTCTCTGCGGTTTCGCCGCTTGTCTCGTCGCTCGCGCTTTCGCTCGCCTCGCCGCTTCCGTACACGCGCGGCTGCGCCTCCATCCCCCGCAACCCGTTCCAGCACAGGTTGGAAATATGCGCCGCCACGGTGTGCTTGTCGGGCGTGCGCTCGTCCAGCCACCACAGCGCAGAATTGGAGACGGTGCCGACAAGCGCCTGACCGTACAGCCCCGCCATCGACTCGTCGAGCCCGCGGTGCTTAAACGCCTCCCCCAGCAGGTAGCTCACCTCCGCGGTGACGCGGTTGAGGATCGTCGAATACGTCCGCCCCTCCCCCGGCAGCTGCCCGTGCGCGAGGATGACAAACCCGTCAGTTTCCCCCTCCACGTACGTCAAAAGTGCCAGCACGCCGCGCTCGATGCGGTCGCGCCACGGGCCGGCCTGAATGTTCGACGTAATCGTGTGCTCCAGCCGGGCCATTTCCAGCCGGACAACCTCCTGGTACAGGCCTTCCTTGCTGCCGAAATGCTCGTACACCACCGGCTTGGACACCCCGGCGCGCGCCGCGATCTCCTCCATGGAAATGCCGTCGAGCCCGCGCTCAGCGAATGCTTGCCTGCCCACTCCGATCAACTGATCTCTGCGCTGGGGTGCTGTCATTCGCCTTCGAGCCATGCGCCCTAGCTTAGAGCGTCGTAAAGTTAACCCCGTCTTTGGCAGTTGGCGGGTCTGGTCTACAATCAGCGGTGCTATTCCCCATGGTGTAATCGGCAACACTACGGTTTTTGGTACCGTCATTCTAGGTTCGAGTCCTGGTGGGGAAGCTTTTTTATTGGAGGGGTACATGAAACGCCACATCGCTTGGCTCATGGCATGCGGGGTACTTGCGGGGTGCGCTTCGGAGCCCTCGCCTATCGACGCCCCTCCGGCCCCCACCGCCAGCAACCAGGCAAACGAGCACAGCGCCGAAGTCGCTGGTAGTGAAGTCGGCGACTCTGGTGACAGTTCTGTCGAAAGTTCTGCTGATGCTCCCGCCGCGTTCCACTTCAAAAGCGGCACCCTCGAAATCGGCGACTTCGACCCCTACACCCTGGGCGACGACATCTTCGACCCCTGCACCGAGATCTCGCCCGAAGAATTCGCCGCCGCCGGCTTCCACAATGTCGAGCCGATCCCGGAGGAGTACGCGGGGCTTACGCGCGGTTTGAGTGCGTGCGAAATCAAGGATGAACGAGGTCGAATCGAACTCAGCCTCATGAATAACAACGCAGATCGGCAGTACATAGAAGATTCAACAGGCTTAATCGAGATTGCGAATTCAAAATCGTTACCGGAAGCTTTTGCCTATGGGCCCCGAGGCGGCGTGGGCGACGATTGCTACGTCCAACTCGACACTCACCGCGGTGGCATTGTCGTGATAGCGCCTGGTTCTTTGGATCAGAACCTCCAAGAGCAGAACTGTGTCAAGGCTTTTCAGGCCTTGGAAGAGATCTTCTCGGCAACTCAAGAGACCTTTTCATAGTTTTTGCTCATTTCAGTGGACAATCTCTTCCACTGCCAAACCCAGAATTTTATGGTTTGAGAAAACACATCGATTTTGGGGGAGCAATGAAAATAGAGCTGAACGTTGATCAGGTTGAAGATGCGATAAACATTTTGCGAGAGGTTTCGCAGACAATTGTGGCTCGTCGGAGTTTAAGCACCTCGCAATCCCTCTCCGGGTTCTCCACCGCGGGCGGCTTGGACGAGGCGGGCGAGCGGCTCAGCCCGATCGGGGACGAGCGCGCGCCGGAGGCGAATCAGGCCATCGCGCTGTACCTGAAGCACACTGCGGACAACCTGTGGCTGGCGTTGACCAACACGCAGCAGACGGATGAGTCGTTCTCCGGGATGATGGGCTCACTGCTGGCACCGCTTGGCGGCCCAGCTGCTGCACTCACGCCGATGTATGCACAGGGCTTCCAGCAGCTCAAGGCCGCAGACCCGAAGACCAACACGTTCGATAACGCAGCGGTGTCCTCCGCGTCGGAGTCGTCGCTGCTCGGCGCGGAAAAGAATCTGAACCTCACCAATACATCTCTGGCGTACTCCGCGTCGGACTTTTGGACTTCCAACGCCCAGCTCATCGAGAACGCCATGGAGGAACTCAACGGCGTCCACCACGCGCTGAGCTCGTCCGCGGACACGGTCTGGATCCAAGAGGCGATGAAGAAGGTCACCCAGATCCAAAATGCGGGTTTGGAGTACGTCGCTAACTCGCGTTCGCTCGCCAATCACACCGAGGCGCTTGGCATGGCCGCTGACTCGGAGAGTATGTACGCTTCCGCAGCCGCGGCCGCCTACGCCGCGGCGGAAGATCCGAAGATTAAGTCGCAGATCGAATCGGATTACCTCAGCTCGTATTCCATGCGCGTCACTTCCGGGCTCCAGCCGGCAATTCCAGCGTTTAACCGGCTGCTGCCGGACGCGGGAAAGCTTCCGTCGACGCCCTACGCCAGCACCGACGTGCCCGCCCCGGCCACAACGTCGTACACGCCGACTGAGCTTCCACCGGGCCTTCGGGAGGTGCTGACCAACCGTGGCTACGGCGACCTCGCGCACGCGAAGTCGCCAGCAGAGGTCATCCAGCAGTACGGCCGCCCCACCCCCGAGACCTTCGAGCGCATCGCCGCGGGCGCGGCTCCCACCCAGTCCGCCTCTGCTGTTCTCGCCCCGCCTGCCCCTTCAGCAGCGGAAGCTGCGACGGCTGCCCCGCTCCCCCACCAATCCCCTCACCCCCACCATCGGTGGATTCAACGGCACGCCTCAGACCAACGCCAGTGCGAGCACCGCAAGCGCCGGTACGGGCGCGCGGGATTCGGCCTCGCGCCGGGCAACGCCGTCGCGGGAGGCCGCGGCGCAGCTTCTGGCCACAGCACCAGCACAGGGCTTGCCAACAGCGCCCGCCCTGGCGCAGGCGCGGGCACCGGTGTCGGTGGAGGCTTCGCCAACGGTCGTGGTCTCGGCGCTGGCGCCAACGGGATCGCCGGTAGCCAGCGCGGCGGCGCGTCACTTGGGCCCGGCTCCGGTACTGGCGCCGGAGTAGGCGCCGGAGCTGGATCGAACGCCGGAGCCGGAGCGGGCCAAGGCGCAAACGGCATGCGCCCCGGTATCGGCGGCGCTGGTGCTGGTGGTACTGGCGCTGGCGGCACCGGCGCGTACGGCGCGGGCTCGTCCTACGCCGCCGGGGCGCACGGTGCGGCGAGCCAAAACGGTCAGGGCGCACGCGGCGGCGCCTTCGCTGCAGGGCCTATGGCGGCCGGCGCCAACCGGGGTCGCGGGCGCGACAAGTCAGGTTCGAAGGTCCGCACCGTCACCAGTGCGGTGGAGCGCGACGGCAACCTCAAGGCGCTGCTTGGCGACGCTCCCCTGCTCCTGCCAACAGTCATCGGCCACAACGTGCGCGGCTAACCCCGCCACGTGCAACCCCGCTGCCCGCTAGTTCCCGCCGTGGCCGGCGGGCAGATCCAGGTCCGCCTCCTGGCCAGGCTCGACGATGACGAACTGGCCCATCATGCCGCTGTCTTCATGGTTGAGCATGTGGCAGTGGTACATGTACGCCAGGCTCGGGTCCGGGTAGTAGCCCATCTCCACGAGCAGGCTCACCGTGGCCAGCGGCGGGACGGTGATGGTGTCGTGCCAGCCGGTGGTGAACTCCAGCTCGCCGTTTTCCACGCCGATGACGGCAAAGCGCGCGTCGTGGATGTGGAAATTGTGAGCCATGTCGTCGTTCTCGTTGGTCACGTGCCAGATCTCTGGGCCCTTGTGGTCCACAGTGAAGTCCACGCGGGTCATGTCCATGGTCTTGCCGTTGATCTCGGTGCCGTTCATGCGGAAATCGCGCTCCACCTCGACAGAATCCGCGTCAGGCACCTCGAACGGCGCCAGCGAATCCGCAAGCTCAGACACCTCGGGTGCGTCGTCCGACGGCGCAGCGATCTCCAGCAGGTCGAACTTGTCGGTGAAGCCGAACATCTCCGCGGTTTCTTTATCCGGCATGCCGCCCAGGTCCGGGACACCGTCGCTGCGCAGCTTCAGGTCCTTGCCCGGCTCAAGGTCCACCACGATCTCCACGCGCTCGCCGGCGCTGAGCAGCACGCCGTCGACCTCGACCGGCGCGTCCAGGAATCCCTGGTCCGTGGCCACCACGTGGAACGGCTTGCCCAAGGACAGGTGGTGGAAACGCATCGTCGCGCCGTTGAGCACGCGCAGGCGCACGCGTCGGGTGGTCGCCTCGAAGCGCGGCTTGGTCATGCCGTTGACCATGACGGTGGAGCCGACCCAGCCGTTGTCCTCGTCCAGCTGGCCGTCTTCGGTGAAGTTGGCGTCGGTGATGATCACGGGGATGTCGTCTACCCCGTATTCGTTGGGGAGGCCGGGGAAGGCGGAGTCATCGTCGTCAAGCACGAGGCCCCCGGCAAGGCCACGGTAGGCATGGACGGCGGACTTCTCGTGCGGGTGTGGGTGGTACCAGCAGGTCGCGGCCGGCTGGTCCACGGTCCACGACGGCGACCAGGACTTCCCCGGATCGAACATGAGCGCCGGCCCGCCGTCGGCGGTCGCCGGGAGGTGCAGGCCGTGCCAGTGCACGACGGTCGGCTCCGGCAGTTCGTTGTGCACCGTCATGTCGATTTCCTCGCCGCGGCGCATGTACAGCGTCGGGCCCTGGTACGGGCCGTTGAAGCCCCAGGTTTTGGTCATGGTGCCGGGCACGATCTCGAACTCGCCTTCCTGCGCGGTCAGCTCGAAGCGGCGAACGTTGCCGTCGAGCTCGCCCTCGTACAGCGGCGGGATGCGCAGCGGGCGCGCCTCGTCGTCCGCGCCCAGCGGCTTGGTTTGCGAGGACTCCGAGCACGCCGTGCCCGTCGCTGCCGCGGCCAGCGCCGCCGTCGCGAAAAGTGTGCCCCTGAAAAACGTGCGTCTGCTCATTGCCATGTCCGCCTCCCGGTTCGCTGATACTCTCATTCGACCCTACTATCCGCTGTATGCATAACGATCAACGCGAGGAACGCAACGCACGCCGGTTCATCTGGTCTAACGGCCTGCAAAACATCGGCGATCAGGTTGTCGCGCCGAAGACGGTGCTGCCGTGGCTCTTCGGCGCCGCGGGCGTGCCGGCGGTGATGACCTCGTTCCTCGTGCCCATCCGCGAATCCGGCTCGATGCTGCCGCAGGCGTTTTTGAGCCCGTGGGTCACCTCGAAGCGCTCCCGCAAACGCGTGTGGCTCATCGGTTCGTGGGGCCAAGCCATCGCCGCGGGGCTCATTGCGTTGAGTGCATTGCTTCTCGACGGCACTCCGCTCGGCGCCGCCATCCTGATCTTGCTTGCCGCCCATGCGCTGTTCCGCTCCCTGTGCTCGCTGGCGGGCAAGGACGTGCAGGGCCGCACGATTTCCAAGGGCCGCCGCGGCGGCATCACCGGCCGCGCCACCGCCCTGGCCGGCGCGTTCACGCTCGCCATCGGCCTGATTCTCACGTTTTTGCCGAACAACCTGCCGCAGTGGGCACTCGCTGCGCTGCTCGCCGTGGGCGCTTCCACGTGGGCGCTGGCGTCGCTGGTCTTTAGCGGGATCGAGGAGCCGGAAGCCGAACCCGAGGCCAAGGACGGCCAGAGCATGAGGCAGATGTGGGCGCTGGTCAAAAGCGACCGGGACCTGCAGAAGTTCCTGGTGGTGCGCTCGCTGATGCTGGTCACCGCCCTGTCCACCCCGTTCATCGTGGTCATGGCCGGCAACGAGGGCGCGGACCTGACCGGCCTCGGCGCGTTCATCATCGCCTCCGGCGGCGCGTCGCTTCTGGGCGGCAGGGTGTCGGGCAGGTTGTCCGACAGGTCGTCGAAAAGCACGATGGCCTGGGCCGCGGGTATCGCTTCGACCGTGATCGTGGCCCTCGTTCTCAGCGCCCGCCTCGCGCCGGCCGGGGTGAACGCCTGGGTCATGCCGCTGGGCTTCTTCCTGGTCAACCTCGCGCACACCGCGGTGCGTGTGAGCCGCAAGACGTACCTGGTGGACATGGCCGACGGCGACAAGCGCACCATGATCACCGGCGCCTCCAACACCGTGATGGGCATTGTGCTGCTGGTTGTCGGCGCGATGTCGTCGGCGATTGCGGTGCTCGGGCCGCAGGCGGCGCTCATCTTCCTGGCCGTCGTGGGCTACGCCGGCGTTTTCGGCGCGCGGAACCTGAAAGAAGTCTCGGCGGCCGCCGCCTAGGCGTTATGCTTGGGGCCGACAAAAACCGCTCAACACCCTATAAATCAAGGAGCATTCGAGTGCCTACCCACTTCGAACGTGCCGTTGTCGTGCTTGCGGCCGGCGCCGGAACCCGCATGAAGTCCGACCGCCAGAAGACGCTGCACGAGATCGGCGGGCGCAGCCTGCTGTCTCACTCCCTGCACGCGGCCGCCGGTGTGCACCCCAACTACCTGGTTGCGGTTGTCGGCCACCAGCGCGACCAGGTCGCCCCGGCCGTGGAGCAGATCGCCGAGCAGATGCACGTGGAGATCCGCCAGGCCGTCCAGGAGGAGCAAAACGGCACCGGCCACGCGGTGCAGGTGGGCCTTTCCGCAATCCCGGACTTCGACGGCACCGTGGTGGTCACCAACGGCGACGTGCCGCTTCTGACCCCGGAGACCCTGCAGGCGCTCGTCGACAAGCATGAGTCCGAGCACGCGGCGGTTACCGTGCTCTCGCTCGAGTTCGACAACCCCACCGGCTACGGCCGCATCATCCGCGGCGAGGCCGGCGACGTCCTCGAGATCGTGGAGGAAAAGGACGCCACCGACGAGCAGCGCAAAGTCCGCGAGGTCAACTCCGGCGTGTTCGCCTTCGACGGCAAGGTGCTTCGCGACGCCCTCACGCGCGTCACCCCGGACAACGCCCAGGGCGAGTTCTACATCACCGATGTTTTGAGCATCGCGCGTAACGACGGCCTCCGGGTCACCGCGTTTACCGCCCCCGACGCCCGCGAGCTCGCCGGCGTGAACGACCGGGTGCAGCTGGCGGAGGCCGGCAAGGAGCTCAACCGCAGGCTCGTCGAGAACGCAATGCGAAACGGTGCGACCGTGATCGACCCGGACACCACCTGGATCGGCGTCGAGGTGGAAATCGGCCGCGACGTGGTCATCCACCCGAATACCCAGCTGTGGGGCTCCACCGTCATCGGCGACGGCGCCGAAGTCGGCCCCGACACCACCCTGACCGACATGGAAGTCGGCGCCCGCGCAACCGTCGTGCGCACCCAGGGCGAACTCGGCGTCATCGGCGAGGAAGCCACCGTCGGCCCGTTCACCTACATCCGCCCCGGCACCGAACTCGGCGCCCGCGGCAAGCTCGGCGGCTTCGTCGAATCCAAGAACGCCAAGATCGGCGAAGGCTCCAAGGTGCCGCACCTGACCTACATCGGCGACGCCACCGTGGGCAAGCACTCCAACATCGGCGCAAGCTCCGTGTTTGCCAACTACGACGGCGTGAACAAGCACCACACCACCATCGGCGACTACTGCCGCACCGGCTCCGACACCATGTTCGTCGCACCGGTGAACATCGGTGATGGTGCCTACACCGGCGCGGGTACAGTGGTCACGGAAGATGTGCCCGCCGGCGCGCTCGCCATCAAGGAAGGCCGCCAGCGCAACATCGAAGGCTGGGTGGAAGACCGCCGCCCGGGCACCGAAGCGGCAGAGGCTGCGAAAAACGCGAAGCGAGAGGGTTAATTTCATGACTGGTTACTCCACCGAAAACCACAAGGACCTCAAGGTCTTCACCGGACGCGCCCACCCGGACCTCGCAGAAGCCGTGGCCAAAGAGCTCGGCATCGAGCTGGTGCCCACCACCGCGCGCGACTTCGCCAACGGCGAGATCTTCATCCGCTTCGAAGAGTCCGTCCGCGGGGCCGACTGCTTTGTCATGCAGTCCCACGCCCAGCCTCTGAACAAGTGGCTGATGGAGCAGCTGATCATGATCGACGCGCTCAAGCGCGGCTCCGCTAAGCGCATCACCGCGATCCTGCCGTTCTACCCGTACGCCCGCCAGGACAAGAAGCACCGCGGCCGCGAGCCGATCTCCGCCCGCCTGATCGCGGACCTGCTCACCGCCGCCGGCGCGGACCGCATCGTGTCCGTGGACCTGCACACCGACCAGATTCAGGGCTTCTTCGACGGCCCGGTGGACCACATGCACGCCCAGCCGATCCTGGTGGACTACATCAAGTCCAAGTACCCGCTGGACAACCTCGTGGTGGTCTCCCCCGACGCCGGCCGCGTGAAGTCGGCGGAGAAGTGGGCCAACATGCTCGGCGACGCCCCCATGGCGTTCGTGCACAAGACCCGCGACATCGACGCCGCGAACAAGGTCGTGTCCAACCGCGTCGTCGGCGACGTCGACGGCAAGGACTGCGTCCTCATGGACGACATGATCGACACCGGCGGCACCATCGCCGGCGCCGTCGGCGTGCTCAAGGAGGCCGGCGCGAAGTCCGTGGTCATCGCCTGCACCCACGGCGTGTTCTCCGACCCGGCACGCGAGCGCCTCAGCGACTGCGGCGCCGAGGAAGTCATCACCACCGACACCCTGCCGCAGGACACCGAAGGCTGGAGCAACCTCACGGTGCTCTCCATTGCGCCGCTTCTGGCCAAGACGATCCACGAGATTTTTGAAAACGGCTCCGTGACCACCCTGTTCGAGGGTCAGGCGTAAACGCCGCGGTTCGCCGGGACTCAGCCGGGGCAGCACTTGCGCTGCCCCGGCTTCACGCATACGGGAAGGAATAAGGATGTACGAGCGCTACGCCCCGTCGGTGGATTTCACCCCCGACCTCGAGCACGCGAAATCCATGTTCGACAACGACGCCACCCTGGAGTACCTCGGCGCCACCATCACGCGGCTTGAGCCGGGTGTGGCCGAGGGCGAGTTCACGGTGGAGGCACGCCACGCCAACGGCTTCGGCGTGTGCCAGGGCGGCGTGCTGTTCACCTTCGCCGACGCGCTGTTCGGCGGCGCGTGCAACTCGCGGCGAACCGACCCGACCGTCAGCGCGCAGTCCGAGATGATCTACCTCGCGCCCGCGAAGATGGGCCGCACCATCCGCGGCGTCGCGCGCGAGCGCCACACGTGGGGCAGAAACGGGCTTTCGGACGTCACGCTTTACGACGGCGACACCGCCATCGCCGAATTCCGCGGCATGTCCCGCACCACCACCCGACCACCGACAGGAAACTAAACCGTGAGCCAGAACGACAGCCTGCAAGAACAGGGGCTGAACAGGAGCGTCAAGAGTAGGCAATTGATGATGATTGCCTTTGGTTCGTCGATAGGCACGGGCCTGTTTTTGGGCTCCGCCGGATCGATCCAGTACGCCGGGCCCGCGGTGCTGATCTCGTTCGCGCTTGTCGGCGTGATCGTGTACTTCCTCATGCGCATGCTCGGCGAGATGGCGGTCGAGCACCCGGTCTCCGGGTCGTTCGCGGCGTACTCGCGCGCGTTCATCGGGCCGGTGGCCGGCTTCATCACCGGCTGGAACTGGTGGTTCACCACCGTCGTGGTGGGCATGCTGGAGCTGACCGCCATGGGCACGTTCCTGGACTACTGGTTCCCCGGACTGCCCCACTGGGTCACCGCGCTGGTGACGCTGCTGGTGGTGGTGGCGCTGAACCTGTTCAACGTGCGCGTGTTCGCCGCGACGGAGTATTGGCTGTCCTTGATCAAGGTCGCGGCGCTCGTGCTCATGATCGTGCTCGGGTTCGCGCTCGTGGTGGGTCTCGGCCCGGACGAGGCGATCGGATTGTCCAACATCACCGACCACGGCGGGTTCATGCCCAACGGCGTCTCCGGCGTGCTGTTCGCGCTGGTGGCGGTGACGTTCACGTTCGGCGGCATCATGTCCATCGGCACCGCCGCCGGCGAGGCGGACAATCCGGAAAAGGCCATCCCGCGCGCCGTGAACTCCGTGGTGTGGCGCATTCTGGTGTTCTACCTCGGCGGCATCGGCACCATCTTGCTGCTCGCGCCGTGGAACGAGCAGGGATCCAACGAGAGCCCGTTCATCCGCGTGCTGTCCGGCGTCGGCTTCGGCCCCGCCGCCACGGCGCTCAACGTGGTCATTGTGGTGGCGGTGTTCTCGGTGCTCAACACCATGACGTACTCGGGCGCGCGCATGCTGCGCGACCTCGCCCGCAACGGCCAGGCGCCCCGCGCGTTCGCCGCCACCAGCGCGAAGGGGCTGCCCACCAAAGCCCTGCTTTTCGACGCCGCCCTGATGGGCACCGTGGTCATCCTGAACTTCTTCTTCGAAGGCAAGATCTTCGCGGTGCTGCTGGCCATCATCGTCGGCACCGAGCTGATCACCTGGGTGGGCATCTGCATCTCGCCCCTGAACTTCCGCAAGACATCCAAGAGCGCGACCTTCCCCGCCCCGCTCTACCCGGTGGCCAACTGGGTGTGCATCGTGTTTTTCGTCCTCGTGCTCGTGCTGATGGGTATTCTTCCGGAATACCGCATGGGCCTTGCCACGCTGACCGGCTGGATCATCGTGCTGGGCCTGATCTCACTGACCACGCAGAGGAGCCACGCATGATCCGCCCCGACCTTGACTCGCTGCCCGCGTATGTTCCGGGCGTGCGCGACGAACGCGCCATCAAGCTGTCCTCCAACGAATGCGCCGAGAGTCCGCTGCCCAGCGTGCTTGAAGCGATGCAGGATTCGCTGTTCCAGGTGAACCGCTACCCGGACATGGGCGCGGTGCAGCTTCGCGCGGCGCTGGCTGAGCACCTCGGCGTGGCGCCCGAGCAGGTTGCGGTGGGCACCGGCTCGTCCGCCCTGTGCCAGCAGCTGGTCACCGCCGCCGCGGGCCCGGGCGACGAGGTGGCCTTCCCGTGGCGCAGCTTCGAGGCCTACCCCATCTTCGCCCAGATCGCCGGCGCGACCCCTGTGCCGGTGCCGCTGACCGCCGACCACCGGGTGGACCTGCCCGCCCTCGCCGCGGCCGTCACCGAGCGCACGAAGCTCATCTTCGTGTGCAACCCGAACAACCCCACCGGCACCACCGTCACGGACGCCGAGTTCGCCGCGTTCATGGACGCGGTCCCCGCAGACGTGCTGGTCACGCTCGATGAGGCCTACTTCGAGTACAACCAGGCCGCCGACACCCCCGTCGCCACCGAAGTCATCAACCGCTACCCCAACGTCGTGGGGCTGCGCACCTTCTCCAAGGCGTACGGGCTGGCGGGCGCGCGCATCGGCTACGCCTTCGGCCCGCAGGTCGTTATCGAGGCGCTGAACAAGGTGGCGGTGCCGTTTTCCGTCAGCTCCGTCGCGCAGGTCGCGGCACTCGCGTCACTTGCGGCTTCAGACGAGTTGCGTGCGCGTATCGACGGCACCGTGGCCGAGCGGAGCCGTGTCGTCGCAAAGCTTGGGCTCGCAGAAAGCCAAGCGAACTTTGTGTGGTTGCCCGGCGCTGGCCAGGAGCTGGCGGACCGGCTCGCCGCAGAGGGCGTGCTGGTGCGCGTCTTCCCCGAGGGCATCCGTGTGACCGTGACCAACGCGGAAGAAACCGACGCGCTATTGGAGGCGTTTTCCCGTGCGCAGTGAGCGCCGCCGCGTCATCGCGGCCACGACCATCGGCACCGCCATCGAGTGGTACGACTACTTCCTCTACGCCGCCGTGGCAGGGCTGGTGTTTAACAAGGTGATGTTCGGCCCGCTCGGGCCTGCGGCGGCGACGATCGCCAGCTTCCTCACCGTCGGCCTGTCCTTTCTGTTCCGCCCATTGGGGGCGGTGCTGGCGGGCCACTTCGGCGACCGGCTGGGCAGGCGCGGCGTGCTCATGGTCACGCTGTTCACCATGGGCACCGCCACCGCGCTGATCGGGCTTTTGCCCACGTATGCAACCGCCGGCTGGCTCGCGCCGGCCGCGCTGGTGGTCCTGCGCATCCTGCAAGGCACGTCCGCCGGCGGCGAATGGGGCTCGGCAGTGCTTTTGGCCGTGGAGCACGCGCCGGACAACAAGCGCGGACTCTACGGCGCCGGGCCCCAGGTGGGCGTGCCGGCAGGGCTCTTGCTGTCCTCTGGCGTGCTGGCGCTGATGACCATCATCGCCCCCGGCGAGGCGTTCATGCAGTGGGGCTGGCGCGTGCCGTTTTTGCTTTCCGTCGGGTTGACGGTGTTGGGCTGGTGGATCCGCACGGGCGTCGACGAATCGCCGGTGGTGGAGGAAATGCGCGAGGTCGGCGCGCACAACCCGGTCGGCTCCCTGTTCAAGCACCACGCGGGGCTCGTTATCGCCGCGGCGTTGATCTTCGCCGCCAACGGCACGGTGGGCTACATGACCACCGGCGGCTACATCCAGAACTACGTCACCGACCCGGCAGGGCTCGCCGTAGAGCGCGGCGACATCCTGTGGGCCGTCACCGCCTCCGCCGCCACCTGGCTGTGCACCACGGCGTTCGCGGGCTGGGTGTCCGACATCATCGGCCGCCGCCGCACCCTCGCGATCGGCTTTGTGGTGCAGGCGGCCGGCGTGCTGGCCTTGTTTCCGCTGGTGAACACCGGGTCGCTGCCGAAGATCACCGCGGCGCTGATTTTCCTCACCGTCGGGTTGGGGCTGACCTACGGCGAGATCGGCGCGTTCTACGCTGAGCTGTTCCCCGCCTCCATCCGCGCGTCCGGCGCCTCCATCTCGTACGCGCTCGGCGCGATTTTGGGCGGCGCGTTCGCCCCCACCATCGCCGCCGCCCTGCGCGAGGCAACCGGCGGCACCGCCGCGATCACCGTGTACTTGATGGCGGCGACGGTCACGGGATTCGTCGTCACGCTGCTGATGCGCGAGCGCCGCGGCATCCCCCTCGGACACGAGCACGAGGAGGCCCAGGCGAGCGGGCATTTTGTGTGGCAGAAACCGGCTGCTACCCTGTAGCAGTCTCGGCGAGGGCCTTCAAGGGCCGTTATCGACGCGATTTTGAGATCCTTTTGCGATCACTCGACGAGCACACATCCGTTCAGTGGTCGCAGGCAAGGCCTGTGGCCCTTCCCAACGAAGGAGTACAACATGGCTATTACCCCCACCGTTATCAAGGGTGAGCGTCGCGAGGAGTTCGGCAAGGGCTCCGCACGCCGTCTGCGCCGCGACGGCAAGATCCCGGGCGTCCTGTACGAAAAGGGCATCGACAACATCCACTTCGCGGTCGACCGTATCGAGATGACCGCAGTCGTGCGTAACGACGGCACCAACGCCATCGTCGAGCTCGAGCTCGACGGCGAGAAGCTGCTGGCCATGGTCAAGCACATCGACCAGAACGTGATCACCCTGGACATCGACCACATCGACCTGCTCGGCATTAAGCGCGGCGAGAAGGTCACCGTCGAGGTCCCGGTCGTCACCGAGGGCGAGGCCGCTCCGGGCGCAGTTGTGCTGCAGGAGACCGACTACGTGGAGATCGAGATCGACGCGCTGTCCATCCCGGACGAGCTGACCGTCTCCATCGAGGGCAAGGAGATCGGCGACACGCTCCACGCTTCCGACGTGAAGCTGCCGGAGGGCGCAGAGCTCATCTCCGACCCGGAGACCCTGCTGGTCAACGTCACCTTCGAGCAGGTTGACGAGGACCTCGAGGCTGAGGCCGAGGCCGCTGAGGAAGGTGGCGCTGAGGCTGGCGCCGAGTCCGAGGCTCCGGCCGAGGAGAAGGGCGACGAGGAGTAACTCCTCCCCGCTTCCGCACACAGCTAAGCCCGCCACCGCTTCCCCGCGGTGGCGGGCTTTCCGCTTGGCGTTACAGGCGAGGCAGCACTGGGAACTGCGGAATGTAGTGACGGATCTGGTCCTGGTACTCGGTCGCGGCCCAGCCGATACCGAGCACTCCGAGCAAAGCAACGAGGACGATTATCCACCAGGGTCCCTCGGACGACCGCGCCGACCGCGCATCTTCCGCCGGCTGCTCCGCAACGCGCTTCGCTGTGATTTCGACCGGTACCGCGCGAACGGAACCGTCAGGGAATGTCACCCGCACCGGCACCACGGTGGAGCGCTCCCCCACGATTCCGGTTCGCAGCGTCGCAGTGATCTCACCGGTGTTCTTATTAACGGACACCACCCAGTCAGCGTCCTTAAAAGCAGGATCCAGCGCGAACGTGCTTCCGTCCGGCACACCCGTCGGCGTCGCGGTGACGGTTCCACTCGTCTGGTCCGACGACGCAGACGGGTACTTCACCGCAGCGGCGCGACCGATGGAATCGGTGCCGATTTTCACCGGCACTATCTCGACCGTTCCGTCCGGGTATGTGGTCTTCACGCCGATGACGTAGGTGGCGTCGGCGGGTGCGTCGTCAGGCAGGCGCACCGTGAGTTCGCCGGTGACAGGATCGATCGCTGCTTCGAGGCCGCCATCGTCAGCGATGTCGAAGAACGTGCCCTCCGGCATGGTCTTCGTCTGCGGAATCCGGACTGTCTCGCCCGGTCCGGCAACTTGCTCGGCAAACGCGGGCTCGGTTTCCGCGGCCGCAGCTTCGCCGACATCGACGCGGAGCTTCACGGGCTTGCGGCTGCCATCGGAGAACACCGCCATGACCTCGACATCCAACGCCTGCGCATCCGTCGCAGGCGCGGTGGTGTGAACCTCGCCAGTCAGCGGATCGACTATGACCTCCCACCCCTTGAGGTCCTGCCCGGGTTTGAGGTAGAACTCGGCGGCGTCGGCCTCACCCACCTGCGGGACCGAGACTCGCTCGCCCGGCCCAGCCTTCACTCCGTCGAGGTAGCGGGGCGAGGCGGCATCGGCAAGCGTCTGCTCCGCCACTTCGAACTTCGCGGGGACCTCGACGGAGGAGCCGTCCGGGAAGATGACGCGGATCCGTGTCTCGATCACGTCCCCGACAGCGGCGTCGCCCGGGATTGCAAAGGTCACGCGCCCATGCCTATCGACGGTCGCGTCACCGCCCACCACCTCATAGGTAGTGCCGGCCGGCGCAATTTGGTTGAGGTAGCGGTAACCACCTTCGGTGACGTCGAAAAGCGGGGCGAAGCTCGTCGCCTCATGCCCGCGGCGTCCAAGTGCGAAGTCGTAGCGGACGGTGTAGCGCTCCGCGTCGGACACAGCCGCGGTGACCTCGACTGTGACGGTGGACGTTTCGCCGGCGGGGTCGACGACCTCGACTTTGTACTCGCCCGGCTCAACGTCGCGCGGCGGCTTGAAATCGATTTGCCCGCTGGGGTTCACGGTCACCCACTCCGGGGTGTTCTTGCCTGGTGTGAACGCCTCGCCCTGGGTTGGGGCGGTTTGTGCGCTCTTGACTGACGTCTGCTCGCCTGCCCTGACCACCGCCCGCTCAGACGAGGTGGGTGCCGGCGCCACACGAACCGGCACGACGGCGGGGCGGCCGTCAGGCGTGACGACCTCGACGTTGTAATCGCCCGCCGGTGTGTCGCGCGGCGGAGCGAGGTCAATGCGGCCGTCAGGCTGCGCCGACACCCAGTCTGGAGTGTTCGCGCTCGGCGCAACCTGCGTCCCCGGAACCTCGATGGACGTCTGCTCCCCCGCGCGGACAACCGGGCGGTCGAACTCGGTCTGGGTGGAGGTGACGGTAGTAGTCGACGGCGCCGGCGTTACTTCGCTGATCGTCGGCGCCGGAGTGACCGTCGTAGTGCTCGTCGACGTCACAATTTGCGCCATCGTTGGCCGCAACGTCAGCGCAGGGCTGGAAACCTCCTGGGTTACCGTGGCTGGGTGTGTCGTGGTCCGAGTGGTCGTTACGCTGGCAGTTTCCGTCGGAGTTGGCGCAGTGGTTGTCACCTGCGAGGTGGTCGTCAGCGCCACCGTAGTGGTTGCCGGCCGGACAACGAGCCGTCCAACAGTCTGTTCGAATGGCTCGCCGCTCCCGTTAGTGACCGCCTGAGTGTAGGACGACGCACGGAAGGTTACCGGGAAAGTGCCTGTTTGCGTCGGTGTGCCCTCGAGCACGCCAGCGTTGGCGTTGTAGGACACCCCGGGGATGGTGGAAACTAATTCGAGCTGAGCATCTCGTGGCACGTTGTCAGCTTCGACCCGCGCGACGTAGCGCTGCCCCTGAAGCGCCTCCGGAAGATCGGCGCTGATCACGATGTTTGCGGACAGCGCATCCTTCTTGTTCGAGTTATCAGCGATTTCGATGGTGTCGAGTACACCATCTCCGTCATCATCCGGGTCGTAAATGTCGGCGTTGCCGTCGCGGTCGGTGTCGAGCAAGATCGGTTGCTTCGCTGGCCTCGAACCACCGGAGTTGTAGAAGGAAACGTCGACGGTCGCGTCAAAAACGTCCGGAGTGGCGTTGCCGAGATCGTTATTCGGGGAGACATAGATCGTTCCGTTGTCCACCGACACGTCAATGCCAGGTACAGCCCGCGGCGCAAACACAGTCTCAGCGCGATTGAATCCGTCACGGAACCGGCCAAACTCGACCACCCGTTGCTGCTTGCCAAGCAGCCGTTCGCTGCCAAACAGAAAGTCGTCCCGTTCGTTCAGCTCGCCAGTGACGATAAAGCTTTCGTGGGAGACCACCGTGCCGTTGGCGAGCAACTCGAACGAGTACACATCACCGCGCTTAGCCGTATTCGGGATCTGGATCGTGGCGCAGTTGTTGCGCTCCGCGTCGGTCAACTGAACTACGGACTCGGTCCCGTCTGCGTTGGTGACGGTGCGCTCCTCGTCGCACCTGGAAATCGTGCGGCCGGTGGTTTCGTTGCGCCAGCGGTAGCCGATGGTCTCCCCGTTGACTGCTTGATCTTTAACCGACTGTGCGTTGCCTTGCCACCATCGCAAACCATGAGCTGTTTGTCCCGCTTTCGCAGGCAACTGCGTTGAGTCGAACTCCGCGATCAAAGCGTCAGTGCGGTTATGAAACGCCCCTCCGTCCACAATCTGGAGGTTCACTTCACGGGAACCCGGTGTGAAAAACGCGTAAGGGGTTGTTTGACTACCTGCAAGCACGCGCTGCTGGTGGCGATACGGAACGTACGCATCCAGTTGGACCTGCTGGTCACGGGTTGCGTTGAACCGGTGGATCCTACCTGTGGCATCCACCCAATCCGGAACTGCAATGGCGAAATAGCCTTCGATTCCTTCAAGCGCATGGGATCTCGCGGTGTACAGCGGTGAAAGCTGGCCGTCACGGTCCACCCATTGGAAGTAGATGAACTCTCCGCTGGAGTATCCGTCGACGTCGGAGATTCGCCCATGCACTATGTGGTCCAACTCGGCGAGTTCTGCGATGCGGCTGACTTCCCCCGAATCGATTGCATCGACTGAAAAGAAATCGTCTACGTCACTGACCGACTCTGCCTGCGTCGATCCTCGTTGGATGTGCTTGACCGCGTCTGCGCTCCGGTTCACGTACTCCTGCGCGTCTGCTTCCGCTGCAATCACGCTCGTCGACGAACCAACCAATCCCACAGCCAGCGCTACAGCAAGCGCGCGAACATGATTCCGGTTTGTCATTACTTTCCGCCTTCGATTCGTGCTGCGAGCTGCTGGACATCAAGTCCCGGAATGCTGCCTAACACCGCTGCCACTGCCCCACCCAGAGTTGCCACCACTGCAAGCGCAGTAAGCACCACTCGACCGTTGGGATCGACCACGACTTTTTCAGTCGTCGTTGTGGCGCTTGCGGTGCGTGTGACCACCGGGCGTGGTGCTGTTGAAGTGATCGCCACATGCGCGGTCGACGTGACAGTTACTGGCTCTCCGGTGTGGACCGTCGCTGGGACAGTTCGACTCGTCGTGGTGGTAGAAAGCACGGTCTCAGTCACGGTCGCCATGCTCTGCACCGTCACGGGCGCCGGCGTTACGGTCGTTTCAGCTGCGACGGTCGAAGTAACGGTGGTTATCGCTTGAGTGCCGGAGACAGGTGCTGCTGCAAATCTTGCTGACACCGACCGGCTTTCACCCGGTTTCACAAATAGAGTTTTTTGCAGCGTGGAGCCGTTGGATTCGGCACTGAGCGTGTATGCGCCAGGCTGTGCCTCGGTCAAGTCGAACCGCCCCGCATCGTTTGTGGTGAGCGTCTGAATCCCGCCGGGTCCTTCCACTCGCACCGACTGTCCGGCGATCGGCTGACCGTCCGTGCCCAGTATGGACGCAGTGAACTCGCCCCGTTCGAAGCGAATAGTGTGCGTACCAAGATCTGTCGTATTCGCAGGGGAAAGGCCGTCAGAGGAGACGGACACGGGAGCGAGGTACTTGGAAAACTTCGGCGTATCAAACTTCACCGTTACGGGCTTGCACGCAGGTAGGTGATCGAAATAGATGGTGCCGGCGTTGTCGTGGCGCGACGCTGGAAACGTAAACTCCTCGAAAGCGATCGAAGCTGGGATCAGCTGGGCGGGCTCACCGAATTCATCAAACGTTTTCAACGACACCTGGGATGCAGGAGCTGTGTACAGGGTTGCGGAGGTGCCAGTACGTCCCTTGGGCAGCTCTTGCCCTGGATCGTCGAACTGTATCTGCAGTGTCTGGATATCCGTGGTGTAGGTCTCCGGGATAAAGACGTACAGTGTCGGGTTGCCGTCTGCGTCCACACCGCCGTAACCAGGGGCGTCGACGTACTCCGCATTGACGTTAGTTCGCACTCCGTATGTGGCGTGAGCCGGAAACTCGCCTTGCGTCGCTCCCCGTACCGTGAGTTTCACCGTGTTAATCGGCACTGACGCAGAACCGAAGGTGGATTGATCTCCGTAGACATTTACTGCCCATAGGTTGCTACCTCCCCAAGTCGTGGCGGGCGCTTCTCCCTCCCGTTCGGTCGCACAGTCAGATGGCACCTCGCCATCCGCCACTGGGGCGACAACGAGGGCCGTTGAAAACGTCACAGCAGCGAGGGAAGCTCCGAGGCGTCGATACCTTTTCTTCATCACAGTCTTCTCTTTTCTCGCTAGAAGTTCAGGCCCGGGATCTGGACGTAGCCCTGGGTCACGGCGTAGGCGCCGGCGCCGAGCAGGCCGAGCACCGCCAAGATGATCGCGAGGATGCCGCCGGTGGAACTGCCGGACTCGCTCTTCGCATTGCCGTTCTGCTTCTGCGGTGCAGGCACGGCGGAGGGGGTCGGTTTTTGGGTTGGGGCGGGCTGGGCGGAGCTCGTCGTCACGCTTGGCTTCGGGGTTGCTGCGACGCTCAAGCGAGCGCGAGCCTTGTCTTTCGTCTTCTTGGAAGCGTTGGACTTCTCCAGTTCCTTCAACGCCTTATCAGCCTCGGCCTTGGTGTAGTCGAGCACCGACACATCGAAGTACTCGGAGTAGACCAACTCACGTTTGTCGTTCCGGATCTCCACCGCGACGCGGGTCTTCGGGCCGCGAAGCGCGGCGGCGTTGGGCACGGGGATCCGCACATCCGTGGCCGAGCCTTCCTTGAGCACGCCCGGTGCAACGATGGTCTGCGTGTCGCTGCCGCCGTTTTCAAATCGCGTTGTCACGGTGAACTTGGCGGCGTCCAGGCCGAGGTTGGTCAGCTTGCCGTGCAGCACGTTGTCATTTCGCAGAGTCACAATGCCGCTGTCATCGGTGGTAGATAGCTCGAATCCCGCCTTGCCTTCGTTTTTGTCAGCTGCGGCGATTGCCAGCTCCCGCACCGTCTCGTCGTGGTTGTGGACCTTCGGCTCCGGCGCTTGCACCTCGGAATCCTCCACGTAACGGCGCGCGACGTTGACGCCCTTGTTGGCGCCGCGGAAATCCAAGCTCTCCCAGTCGGCGGGAACAGAGTAGTCACCCAGGAAACAGAAGAACGGGCGGCAGATGTCAGTAATCGAATCTGCGTTGCGGGACTCACCTTCAGAGAAGTTGAACTCGCGGAACTGGTAGAGGTAATTCATCGAGGACCTGTAGTTCGGCAGGAACTGATTGTCCGCCACACCGGCCGGGCGACCGTTGATGCCGTAGTGGCTCAATCCCAGATTGTGGCCGAACTCGTGCAGGATGGTCTTACCCAACAGGTCCTGGGAGTTCAGCCCGGCGCCCTTCGCTACGAAGAACGCGCCGTCCTTGACCAGACCTTCGCCGGAGGACCGCTCTCCTTCCGCCTTCTTGTCGCCGATGAGGCCGGCGTAGAACACACCTGCGCGGTCCCCAAGCAGCTCATCGCGGAGATCCTGCAACGCTAGGCCACGGTTCTCTCCATCGTTGAAGAACCCTTCCCTGTAAGACTCGGTCTTGCCGCCGTGAGTTTCGCTGTAGCCGATCATGTCCGCGCTTTTGTACAGCTCACCTGCGTCAATGTGCAGGGCGATGTCGTGGTCGGCGAACAGGTCCTCCAGTTTCGTCAGCGTCGCGATGGTAGGACGGTACGAGTTGGTGTTCAGCTCAGAGCAGTGGAGGAACTTCTCCAGCTCGGGACCTGACGCCGCATACCGGTTCGCCCGGTCGCATCCTTTGTCTTCCCACTCGGACTTCATCCAGTTCAGCTGCAGGAATACGTCTTTGCGGTCCGGGTCCGCGCCCCAGCGGTTCAACGGCAGCACGGTGCCGTCGCGGAGCGGGTAGCCGCGCGTCTCCCATTCGTCGAGCAAGCCGTCACCGTCGCGGTCCAGCGCTCCGGGGAGCATGCGGGTGGTGAATGTGGCTGCGGCGCGGAGGGTATCTCCTGGGGCGAGCCGGGTGTTGTTCCATTCGCCGCCCTGAACAGGGGCATTCGTGGTGGCATCCGTACCGGCGACGAAATCGCCGACCGTTGCTGCGGCTGAGGTGCGTTGCGCACCGTGGAATTCGGCGGTGACCTCGTAGCCCTGACCGCTAGCTGGGGCGACGGTGATGGCACCGGAGCCATCCGTTCGCGCGCCAAGCTCTTCCGGCCAGTTCCGGATCTGGTGGATGATGTCCAGGTTCGCCCACGCCGGAGAGCTGCCGGTGTTCTTCATGGCTACCGCGACGTCGACGGCGTTGCCGCGGACCGTGATCTCGCGCGTGACCTCCGCGCCGGCCTGGTTGTCTCGGGTAACAAACACCATCGTGTCGCCGCGCTTGGACTTGGTGGTGGTGCCTGAGTCGAAGCTGACCTGCCTATTCATGCTGGCCAGGAAGTACAGGTCCGGGCTCAGCCGCTGCACGCCGGAGGCCGGGTGAAGGTATGTGTAGTTGGACCAGGCTCCCGGTTCGAAAAATGCGGAGACGATGCCGCCCGTGTCCGATACCGGGTTGGTCACGCTGAAGCCGTTGGGACGTTGTTCAATCGCCGCGTTGGCGACGGGCGCTCCCGCCGAGATAAGTCCCGCGCACAGCGCGATTGTGAGCATTTTTCTGGGTGTACGCATGGTTGCGCCCTTCGTGGTGGCCGAGATAAAACGTCAAGACAAAAATACGACCACTCACAGCTTCCCACAACTCAATTCCCAAGTTATATGCATCTGTACCCTCGTGGCCGTGACTATCTTGATCGTCGGCCTCGGCAACCCTGGCCCGCAGTACGCGGCCACGCGGCACAACGCGGGCATCTTCGTCGTGGAGGAGCTGCTCGGCCGCGCCACGCCCATGCCGGCGCAGCTTGCGGTGCACAAGCGCACGAACACGGAGATCGCCGAGCTTGCGAAGGGGCGTTTGCTTGACGACGACCATGCGGTCCTCGCACGCACCCGCGCCTTCATGAACGTCTCCGGCGGGCCAATCAAAGCGCTGATGGATTACTTCAGCGTGCAGCCGGAGGACCTGTACGTGGTGCACGACGAGCTGGATCTGGAGCTCGGCGAGGTGAAGCTGCGCCTCGGCGGCGGCGACCACGGGCACAACGGGCTGAAATCCATCACGAAATCCCTCGGCGGCAAGCCATACAACAAGGTGGCGGTGGGCATCGGCCGCCCGCCCGGACGGATGGCCCCGGCGGATTACGTGCTCAAACCATTCAGCGCGAAGGAGCAGGTGGACTTGGCTATCGCGTCGGCGGACGCGGCGGACGCAATCCTGCGCGCGATAGGCTAGCGCGCATGAAGCTTGCCACGATCAGGACCGGAGACACCACCACCGCCGCCCGCGTTATCGGCGAGGGAAGGGCGGTGACGTTGGGCGCGGAGGACGTCGGAAAGCTTTTGCGCGACGACACCTTCGAGGAAGGCAAGGAGATCACCTTCACCCCGGGCGACCTCGCGCCGGTGATCCCGCGCCCCGGCAAGATCATCTGCGTGGGACTGAACTACGCCAAGCACATCGCGGAGATGGGACACGAGCAGCCGGACGTGCCGACTTTGTTTATCAAGTACCCGGAGGCGCTCATCGGCGCCCACGACGACGCCGAGGTGCCCAGCTTCAACGCCGACACCCTGGATTTTGAGGGCGAGCTCGCGGTGATCGTCGGCACCCGCGCCCGCCACGCAACCAACGGCGCCGAGCACATCGCGGGATACTCGGTGATCAACGACTACACCCAGCGTCACTTTCAAAAGCGCACGCAGCAGTGGCACCAGGGCAAGTCGCTGGAGAAGACCGCGGGCTTCGGCCCGTGGCTAGACACCGAGTGGCAGCCGGGGCCTGCGATTACCACCACCGTCAACGGCGAAGTGATGCAGCACGCCCCCACCGACGACCTCGTGTTCACGCCGGCGAAGCTGGTGGAGTTCATCTCGCACCTCTACCCGCTCGAGCCGGGCGACGTCATCGCCACCGGCACCCCCGCCGGCGTGGGACACGCCCGCAACCCGAAGCGCTACCTCGCTAACGGCGACACGGTGCGCGTGGAGATCGAAGGCCTGGGCGCGATCGAGAACACCACGCGGGTGTATTAGCGGCCGAGCTGGTCCAGCAGGCGGACCTCTGCCTCGGCGATCATTTGCAGCGGGAGCAGCAGGATAGCCAGCGGCAACGCGCTGAGCATGACCCCACCGAACTTCTCGGTCGGGTGCTTGTCCGCGCCGCCGTTGATCTGATCGAGCCCGTTCATGATGTTGGTCATGAGGAAGCTGTAGAGCCCCCAAGCGCTGCCGCTGTACGCGACATCGTGTGAAACAGGAGTTGCGGGGGCGGCTGGGGCGAGCGCGCCCATCGCGAGGGCGCCGGTGGTTGCGGTGGCGATGGCAATCTTGGAAAGTTTCATGCCCCTAACATCGCCCCGGCCAGCTAGGGCGTTAGCATCCGCTCGATTTCACGCGCCGGCGCGGTAATGAGCTCGCCGCGGTCCGCGCCGACGAGGCAGTAGTCGTTGCCCTTCGTCATGGGGCGCAGGTACGGGTAGGTCGGCGGCAGGTCCGGGTGCTCGCGGGTGAACGCGGTTTCCACCCCGCTCGCCCACCGCCCGGAAAACGCGCGCGAGACCACCGCGGGCGCGTCCGTGCGCAGCAGTTCGCGGTTGCGCACGCTGGTGCCGGCCTCGTCCGCGAGCAGAAATGCGGTGCCGCAGGCGACAGGGACGCCAAGCTTTGCGACGTCCTCCGGTCCCCGCACCCCTCCCGCCGCGATCAAAGGACCGTCCGCCAGCGCGAGCAGTTCCTCCAACGTCCGCTGGTCCGGGTCCTCGTGCTGGTCCCAGGTTGCACGGTGGCCGCCGGCGCGCGGGCCCTGGACGATCACGCCGTCGACGCCGCGGCGCTTAGCCTCGGCGATCTCGGCGGGGTTGGTCACCGTCGCCCACGCCTCCGAGCCCGCGGCGTGCAGCTTGGCGATCTCGTCTTCGGTGAAGCAGCCGAACGTGGACGAGACCACCGCCGGCGCAGCATCGAGTACGAGCGCGAACTTCTCCGCGTAGTCGGACGAAACTTCCGGGACTTCTTTGTGGAGGCGGCGGGCGACCGTGAGGACGTCGTCAAGCTTTGGCTCTCGCTGCGGCACGAAAAGGTTGGCGCCGAACGGCGGCTCGCACGTGGCGAGCCACTCGCGGGCCTGGGCGACGGTGCAAGTGCCGAGCGCGATGAAGCCGAAGCTCACCGCGTTGACGAGCGCGGGCGTGGACGGCCCGCCGGCCATGGGTGCTGCGATCACGCGTGGAAACTCCATGGCTAGAGTATGCGTCATGTTCGGATTCTTCAGGCGCAGACGCACCCCCCAGTTGGAGGCGCAGTGGCTCGTGGTGGGACTGGGCAACCCGGGCGCGAAATACACCGCCACCAGGCACAACGTGGGGTATATGGCGGTCGACGAGTTGGCCGGCGAACTCGCGCCGGTGCCGGGGATCAAGGCGCTGGTACAGGTGCGCGATGGGGTGGCCTACGCGCGTTCGACGACGTACATGAACACCACCGGCGAGGCCGTCGGCCCGCTGGCGAAGGAGCTGGGGGTTACGCCGGAGCGCATCATCGTGGTGCACGACGAGCTGGACCTGCCCGCCGGGAAAGTGCGCGTAAAGCTCGGCGGTAACGAAAACGGCCACAACGGGCTGAAATCCATCACTGAGCACCTGGGCACCCGCGACTACCTGCGCGTGCGCATGGGCATCGGGCGCCCGCCGCAGGGCATGGCGGTACCGGACTGGGTGCTCTCCCCCATCGACGGCGACATCTCCGGCCAGGTCGCGCTCGCCGCAAAGGCCGTGCAGTTGATTGTCAGCGAAGGCCTAGCCAAAGCACAGAACGTGATCCACGCAACACGGTAGGTTGTGGGGCATGACACGCCATGCCATGTTCGACAGCAAATACCCACCCGCAGAAGGCCTTTACGAACCCGACGAAACCACCAGCGAAATCTGCCTCCAGCTCTGCCACGGCTGGAGCGCAGACATGATCACCGCCGGACTCGAAGACGACGGGGTCCCCGTGTCCGTCTTCGAAGAGGTCCGGGACGAATACGCCCGCGTAGTCCCCGAAGCCTCCGAGGACGCCAAGCGCATCGAAGCGCTGCGCGACGCCCTGGCCAAGCGCGACCTCGCCTTCTCCTTCGACGAGGGCTACGACATGGGCGAGGCCGCTGAAGACGGCGCCGACGTCGCCCGCGAAGACGGGCATAAAGGCTACGCCTACTGCACCATGCAGGACGTGGACAACGTCATCCATACCGGCGAGCTCTACTTCGGCTTCAGCTCCATGGACAACCCCGGCGACGAATCCGACGCGGAGATCGGCCAGGCTGTCGTCGACGCGCTCGAAGAGGTCGGGTTGTCCCCCGAGTGGAACGGCTCGCACACCGCGCGCATCGAGTGCAGCGGCCTGAAGTTCGAGCTCCCGCTCACGGACTAGCCCAGCTCGGCCTCCAGGTCATCCAGCGCGCGCGTCAGCGCCGCCTGCTTGTCCTCGCGCGGGGCGAGCTCGCCGTCTTCAACGTCCTCGCCAAAAATGTCCAGCGCGACCTGGTTGCGGATGCCGCGCATGGACAGGTTCGCCACAATCTGGCGCCAGTGCTCCACCGCGCGCACGCCGCCGTCGCCGCCGTAGCTCACAAACGCCACCGGCTTGCCCGCCCACTCTCCGAACAGTGAGTCAAAGGCGTTTTTCATCGTGCCCGGGATGGAGTGGTTGTACTCCGGGGTGACAAAGACGAACCCGTCGCAGGCGTCCACCGCCTCGGACCAGGCGGTGACGGCAGGGTCGTCGTACTGCTTGTTCGCCGCACCAGGCACGACCTCCGCAACCAGGTGCGGCACGTCGAAATCGGCCAGGTCGAGCAGGCGGTAGTCCGCGTCGCGCTCGGCGGCGGCGTCCATCACCCAGGCACCGATGTGCTCGCCGATGCGGCCAGAGCGTACAGATCCAAGAAACACTCCGATTGTTGTCATGGGCACGACTGTACTTGGCCGGAGGTGCGTCGATAAGCTAGCTGCTTATGAGTACCGTTTCCGAGGCCGCGCGCCGCCGCACGTTCGCCGTCATCGCCCACCCGGACGCCGGTAAGTCGACGATCACGGAGGCGCTGGCGCTGCACGCGCACGTGATTTCGGAGGCCGGAGCGGTGCACGGCAAGGGCAACCGCAAGTCCACCGTGTCGGACTGGATGGAGATGGAAAAAGACCGCGGCATCTCGGTCGCGTCCTCGGCGCTGCAGTTCGAGTACGCACCCGACGGCCACGAGGGCGAGCCGTACGTGGTCAACCTGGTGGACACCCCGGGCCACGCGGACTTTTCCGAGGACACCTACCGCGTGCTTTCCGCCGTCGATGCCGCAGTGATGCTTATCGACGCAGCCAAGGGCCTCGAGCCGCAAACCCTGAAACTCTTCCGCGTGTGCAAGGCCCGCGGGCTGCCGATTGTCACCGTGATCAACAAGTGGGACCGCGTGGGCCGCGAGCCGCTTGAGCTTGTCGACGAGATCGTCTCCGAGATCGACCTGCAGCCGACTCCGCTGTACTGGCCGGTGGGCGAGGCGGGCGATTTCCGCGGGCTCGCGCACGTCGATGTCGCAGGCTCCATCGACGAGTACATTCATTTCACGCGCACCGCCGGCGGCTCCACCATCGCCCCGGAGGAGCACTACTCCCCCGACGAAGCCTTGGCGAAAGAGGGCGACGTGTGGGAGACCGCCCTCGAGGAGGCGTCGCTTCTGCTTGAGGACGGCGCCGTGCACGACCAGCAGCTCTTCGAGCAGTGCATCACCTCGCCGATCATCTTCGCCTCCGCGATGCTGAACTTCGGCGTGCACCAGATCCTGGACACGCTGTGCGCCATCGCCCCGGCACCCGAGGGCCGCGCATCCGACCCGAAGGCCGTCGAGGCCTCCACCGCCGCGATGGACGAGCAGCGCGAGGTCGGCGACGACTTCTCCGGCGTGGTGTTCAAAGTCCAGGCCGGCATGGACAAAAACCACCGCGACACCCTGGCGTTCATGCGCGTGGTCTCCGGCGAGTTCGACCGCGGCATGCAGGTCACGCACGCGCAGTCCGGGCGCAGCTTCTCCACGAAGTACGCGCTGACCGTGTTCGGCCGCAACCGCGACACCGTGGAGACGGCGTACCCCGGCGACATCATCGGCCTAGTCAACGCCGGCGCGCTGGCGCCCGGCGACACGATCTACGCTGGCAAGAAGGTCCAGTTCCCGCCGATGCCGCAGTTCGCGCCGGAGCACTTCCGCACGCTGCGCGCGAAGTCGCTGGGCAAGTACAAGCAGTTCCGTAAAGCGCTGGACCAGCTCGACGCCGAGGGCGTGGTGCAGATCCTGCGCAACGACGCCCGCGGCGACGCCGCCCCCGTCATGGCCGCCGTCGGCCCGATGCAGTTCGAGGTCATGCAGGCGCGCATGGAAAACGAGTACAACGTCGATACCGTCACCGAGCCGATCCCCTACTCCGTAGCGCGCCGCACCGACGCCGACTCCGCGCCGGAGCTGGGGCGTCAGCGCGGCGTGGAGATCTTCACCCGCACCGACGGCGAGCTCATCGCCCTGTTCGGCGACAAGTGGAAGCTCGCGTTCGTCGAGAAGGAGCACCCGGAGCTGACCATCGAGCCGCTCATCGCGGACTAGCGCTTCGCGGTGAGGAACTCGCGCATCGCAGGCCAATCGCGCTCAACCTGGGCCTGGCCGGCCGCGTAGTTCGCCCGCAGTTTCTCCGCGTCGAGCTCGGTGGATTCGACCCCCATCTCGTCGGGGAAGAAGAGGTAGGCGTTGCCGGCGGCAGCTTCGTCGATAAGCGATTGCTTCGCGGCGTTGTAGATGCCCGGCCGAGCCACCATCGCGTCGGCGACTTTCGGCGTGTTGCGCAGGATGCGGCGCACGGCGCGCTCACGTTTCTGCGGCCCCTTGACGTAATCGCGCGGGCGGGTGAGCACCGCGAGAAAACGGGTGAAGCCGGCGGCGCGGGCGGCGTCGATGAGCAAACCGCCCGACGTGCCGAGCGCGCCGTCGACGTAGGGCACGCCGTCGATCTCGCGCATCTTCATCAGGATCGGCAGCGTCGACGAGGTCCGCGCGGCAAGGGCGACGTCCTCCAAGGTGCGCAGGTCCTCGCGGTTGAACGCCACCGTCTCCCCCGTGTCGGCGCGCACCGCCTCAACGTGGATCTCCTCGGTGGTCCGGGCAAACGCGTCGAAGTCGAACGGCAGGACGTCCTCGGATTGCTCGTACGCCCACTCGCCGTTGATCAGGCCCTTGCCCCGCACCACAGAGCGCCAGCCGCCGAATTTGGGGTTGCCCACGAACTCCGTGAACGCGTTCTCAGAGCGCCACGTGTCGCGGGAGGCGAAGTTCAACGCGTGCACCGAACCGGCGGAAATGCCGCCGACCCAACCGACCTGGACCTCCTCCGCGATGAGCTTTTCCACCACAGGGGCGGTGTACGAGTTGCGGGTGCCTCCGCCCTCGAAGATGAGGGCGGTGTCGCGGGCGTCAATCATGCACGCGAGCCTACGCGCACGGCCTCCCCGATCGCGTCCCAGGCGATCTCCGCAAATTCGTCCGTGCTGAGGCGCCCGCAGCCTTCCGGCAGGTGGCCCCAGTACTCGGCGCCGGTGACTTCCGGCAGCTCTTCGACGTTCAGGCGCGTGGGCAGGTCCGGGTTGTCCGGCATGCTGCCGCCGATCAGCCCCAGCACCTCCAGGCCCATGGCGCGGGCTTGGACGCAGGTCAGCTCGGCGAGGTTCAGGCTGCCCAGGCCCAGCGAGGTCACCACCCCCAGCGGGGCCCCTGCGGTTTTGGCGATGTCGGCGAGCGTGTAGTCGTCCGCGAGCCGCACCAACAGCCCGCCTGCGCCTTCCACCAGAACCACGCGCCCCGGGGCATCGAGGCTGCGGACCCATTCGGCGACCTCGTCCAGGCTCGGGGTTTGGATCCCCGCCCGCCGCGCGGCGAGGTTCGGCGCGAGTGGCTCCGGGTAGCGCCACCGCTCAAACGTCGCAACGCCAGCAAGCTTCTCGACGGCTGCCGCATCCCCCTGCCCCGGTGCCTCCCCCGTCTGGATGGGTTTGGCGGCCACGACGTCGACGCCGCGGCGCTTGAGCACGGCGGCGATGGCGGCGGTGGCCACCGTCTTGCCTACGTCGGTGTTGGTGCCGGTGATGGCGATGATCATTTGGTGGCCTCCTTGACTGCTGCCGTGATACCCCGGCAGATCTGGGCGATGTCTTCGTCTGTGCAGATGTAGGGCGGCATGGTGTAGATCAGCCGGCCGAACGGCCGGATCCACACTCCCTCGGCCATCGCGGCCTCGGTGGTCTCGCGCATGGGCGCGTCGTGCTCGAGCTCGACCACGCCGATAGCCCCGAGCACGCGCACGTCCGCCACGCCCGGGAGATCCGCCAGCGGGCGCAGGCCGCGCTCGAGGCCGGCTTCGATCCGGGCGACCTGGTCGCGCCACTGCCCCTCCGCCACCATTGCGACGGACTCGGCCGCGACCGCGCACGCGAGCGGGTTCGCCATGAACGTCGGGCCGTGCATGAGCGCGCGCGGCTGCATCCCGGATGCGATCTTCTCGGTGGCGAGGGTGGCCGCAAGTGTCATGAACCCGCCGGTCATCGCCTTGCCCACGCACATGATGTCGGGCACCACGCCGTTGTCCAGGGTGGTGAACAGTTGGCCGGTGCGGCCGAACCCGGTAGCGATTTCGTCGGCGATGAGGGGGATGCCGGAGGCGTCGCAAAGTGTGCGTAGCCCTGAAAGCAGTTCGGGGTCGTGGAAGCGCATGCCGCCTGCTCCCTGGACCACCGGCTCGACGATCACGCCGGCGATCTCCGGCGTGATCAGGCGCGCGAACTGTTCGAGGTAGGCATCGCGGTCGGCGGCGGACGCCCCGCGCACCGGCGGTGCCGGCGCGAAGACCTGCGGTTTCAGCGCGTCGCCCCACATCGAATGCATTCCGCCATCCGGGTCGCACACGCTCATGGTGGCGAACGTGTCGCCGTGGTAGCCGGAGCGCCAGGTGAGGAAGGTGGTGCGCTCCGGATGCCCCAGCCCGATGGCGTATTGCAGGGCCATCTTCATCGCCACTTCCACCGACACGGAGCCGGAGTCGGAGAAGAACACCT
This sequence comes from Corynebacterium haematomassiliense, assembly GCF_013978595.1. Lineage (GTDB taxonomy): Bacteria > Actinomycetota > Actinomycetes > Mycobacteriales > Mycobacteriaceae > Corynebacterium > Corynebacterium lehmanniae. The sequence continues at coordinate 77,075 of NZ_JACDTZ010000001.1, read as the reverse complement.
GGGAAAACACCCCGCCAGTGAGGTCGAGAAGGCGTTTCGTCAGCGTCGCCGCCGGCTCGTGGGTGAGCCCGCCGAACATGACGTGGCTCATCTTGGCAATCTGCGCCTCGGCCGCCGCGACCAGGCGCGGGTTGGAGTGGCCGTGGATCGCGGCCCACCAGGAGGACATGGCGTCGATGAGCACGCGGCCGTCGTGAAGCGTGATGCGCGCGCCTGCGGCACTGTCGACGGGGTAAGTGAACTGCCCCGGTTCCGCGTAGGGGTGCCAGATATGGGCGGCGTCGATGTCGGCGATTTCATGGGCGTGCATGAGCTAGAACCCTAGCAGCTCACCGGCTGTTTTGAACGGTGTTCAGCGCTACGGAGTTAGCGCACCGCCGGTCACCGCGAGTGTCTCGCCGGAGATGTAGGACGCGGCCTCGGACGCGAGGAAGACGTACGCGCCGGCGAGCTCCGCGGGCTGCCCCGGGCGGCCGATGTCGGAGTCTTGCGCGAAGTTGTCCACGACCTCCTTGGGCTGGCCTTCGGCAGGCTGGATCACGGTCCAGATCGGCCCCGGCGCGACCGCGTTGACGCGAATGCCCTTCGACGGCAGCAGCTCACCGGACAGGCCTTTGGCCAGGTTGTTGAAGGCGGCCTTGGTCATGGCGTAGTCCAGCAGTTCTTTCGACGGGCTGTAGGCCTGAATAGACGTGGAAAAGATGATGGATGACCCCGGCTCCATGTACTTGACCGCTTCTTTGGTCACACGGAAGGCGGAGTAGATGTTGGTCTTCATGGTGGCGTCGAAGTCATCGTCGGAGATGTTGAGGATGCCGTCATTCCACACCTGGCGCGAGGCGTTGTTGACCAGGATGTCAATGCCGCCCAGGCCCTCGACGGCCTTTTCCACCGCGGCCACGCAGTTGTCCAGCTCCTGCAGGTCGCCCGGGATCGCCACTGCCGTGCGCCCGGCGTCCTCGATGAGCTTCACAATGCGGTCTGCGTCCTCCTGCTCCTCCGGCAGGTAGGAAATGGCCACGTCCGCACCCTCGCGGGCAAACGCGATGGCGGTAGCGGCGCCGATGCCGGAGTCGCCGCCGGTGATGAGTGCGCGACGGCCCTCGAGCTTGCCGGATCCCACGTAGGATTCCTGGCCCAGGTCGGGCTCGGTGGCCATCTTCACATCCAGGCCGGGGTTGTCCTGGCGCGGCTCGGAGGGAAACTCGGACGGGTACTTTGTGCGCGGATCAATCAACGTCATGCCACCACGCTACCGACGCGCCGGTGTTCAACTGTCCAAAATTTCGTCGGCGACCCGGTCGGTCCACCGCCGCATTTGCAGCCTTCCCGCAGCACCCCTGCTGGAGCGCGGCGGCGCCTGGATGCAGCGCCGCGAATCCATCCCCGCCTGCAGCTCCTTGGCGCGCAGCACCTCGGCGTCGATCTTCACGCCCATCAGCAGCACCACGTTGACCGTCCACACCAGCACCAGCACCGCAAGCACCGTTCCGAACGCGCCGTAGGTGCTGCGCACGCCGACCAGCTTCAGGTACCAGCCAAAACCGACCCACAGCGCGCTGGCCACCGTGAGCGCCAGCGCCGAGCCGAGCGTGAGCACGCGGAACCGCCCCGGCCGCACGTTTGGCGTGAAGTGGTAGAGCACGCTGACCAGCGCGACCGCCACCACCGCGATCACGGGTCCGCGCAGGTAGTCCCACACGGGCAGGAAGATCGAGGTGAGGTACTCCAGCTCGTCTTCCAGCTGCAGAGGCCGTGCGATGGGTCCGAGGACGGCGTTGACGATGCCGTCGGTAAGCAACGCGCCCAAAATGATCACCACCGCGCCGACGACAAGCACGAGCGTGACCAGCCACATCGTCGCCCACGTCACCACGATCGGGCGGCCTTCGGTGCGGCCGTACATGAGGTTCGCGTTGCGCGAAAACGACCGCACATACCCCGATGCGGACAGCAGCGAGATCAACACCGAGACCACGAGGGCAATCGTGCTTTGCGACGGCGTCCCGACAATCGACAGCACCAACGCCAGCGCATCTTCCTGCAACTCCGCGGGCACGTACGAGCGGATCAGCTCGGCGAGCAGCGAGTCCGGGGCGTCCTCTTCGCGTGGCATGAGCAGGCTGAAGATGGAATACGAGGCTAGCAGCATCGGCGCAACCGACAGCAGCGTGTAGTACGTCATCGCGGCGGCGCGGTCCACCATGGCGTCGTTGGCGAAGTCGGTGACGATGCGGCGCAGCACCGATTTCCACCCGGCGCGAGTGAGCCGGTTACCGCGCCCGAGAGGTGATTCGTAGTCGTGCGGGGAGACGACCACGTCGCCGGTGCCGTACGGCATGACCAGCTCAGCGCGGTAAGAGGTGCCCTTTTCTGCCATGTCAGACACTGTAACCGGCGAGTGGTCGCGAAACTGTACGCGGGTTCCCAGCGTTTCCAAATCTGTGGATAACTCGGTGGGCTGTCGCGGGTTATCCACAGATTTCGTTTGCAGGGCCTTGTGGGGTTGCTTTTTTCGTTTAGGTTTGCCCGCATGAGTTTCCAACACTTCGTCCAAAACCGCCCGACCGTCGACCACCTTGAAAACTTCGACCGCGACACCGCACTTTCCATCGGCATGAGCCCGACCACCGCCACCGCCTGGCAGAAGCTGGAAAAGGTCTACTTCGGCCGCACTAAACACGTGAAACAGCAACGCAAAGCCTTGAACAGGGCCCGCGAAGGGAATTTTTCCGTGGAGCAGCTGGCCATGATCGAACGCCGCCTCAAGCCCATCACGTGCGAAGGCACGCGCTGGCGGCTGCGCTTGGCGCTGCTCAAGGCGTCGAAGCGGTACAAGTCGCTCGAACGCGCCGCGAAAGAGCTGATCCCGGCGGTAAAGAAGCCGCGGAAGGATTCAATCTCGTTTTCCAAGTCCATCGACGGCAAACGGGTGCTCCAGATCGTCTTCGACGAGCGCTTCCTCGCCGACCTGGAGGCGGCGCTGCGCCGCGGCATCGACACCTCCAAACCCGCCGGTCCGCAAATGCTCGAGCGCTTTGTCGCATTGCTTCGCGACGGCTACAGCGTCCCCACCGCCTCCCCCACCCCACTAATTCTGGTGCCGCTCGAGGACCATGTCCGCATCCTCGCCGGAGAGGGCGACGAGACGATCCTGGGGTTGACCGACGGCACCACCATCACCGGCGCCGAGTACCTGCAGTACCTCGTGGGTGACACCCTCCAGGTTGCGCTGTTCCACCCGGAGGAAGGAGCGGTGAACCTGTACCAGGGGCAGCGTCGCGCGAACAACAAGCAGCGCATCCTGGCCAAGGCGACCTCCCCGGTGTGCTTGGTGCCGGACTGCCGCCACGCCGCGGACCACTGCGAAGTCCACCACATCATCGCGTGGAAGCACGGCGGGGAAACCAAAATGAAAAACCTGGCCATGCTGTGCCCGTACCACAACCGCACGAACGACGATGACGCGCACATCAACAAGCGCGGCCGGGTGCGCTTCATTGGAGGGATGCCGGTGTGGGTCTCACCCAGGGGCTATGCGGTGCCGAACCCGTACCACCAGTTCGGGGCGATGAAATTGTTATTCGGCAAGTAGCGCCGCAGCCCACTCGCGCGGGCGCGGGACGTAGCGCTCCGGGCGGTTGTGGGCCAGCGGCGGCTCGATAGCGTCGATGACGTCGTGCCACCGCTGCGGGATGGCGTGCTGCCCTACCACGCCACCGAGAAATGCGCCCACGATGGCGGCATTGGTGTCCGTGTCCCCGCCGAGCGCGATGGTTTGCACCAGCGCCTCCTCGAAGTCGGTGCCCTGTGCGACGTGGTAGACGACTGCGTTGAGCGCGGTGCACACCCAGCCCCCGCCATTGTTGGGAAGCTGCGTTTCCCACGTCGCTGTGGTGTCGCCGCGGGCGATCGCGCGGTCGTCGCGGTACTGGTCGAGGTTTTCGCGGTCGAGGCGGTTTCGCAGTGCTTCCAGCGGGTCCGCACCCCCGAGCACATCCGCGAGCGCCCCTGCGTACACCGCGTTAGCGGCCACCGTCATGGGGTTCGGGTGGGTGAGCTCGGCGTCGGCGCGGGCGAAGCGTTCCGCTTCCTCGGGTTTGCCTGCGTAAGCAACCGCGAGCGGGCTGATGCGCATCAAGGCCCCGTTCGCCTGAGACCCGTGGTCTTTCTCGCCGCGCTCCAGCGCGCTGCGGCACGTATTGCCGGCGTCGAACGGGTCGGTTGCCATCCACCGCTGGTAGCCGGCCAGTGCCTCCGACTCGTCGAACCCGCCGGCACGGCGCAGGGCGTCGATGAGCTCGATGGCCATTTCGGTGTCGTCGGTCGCCTGGCCGGCTTTCAGACCCCAGTGACCGCCGTCGCGCATGTCGCGCACCCCGTCCGGGTACTCGGCGGCGATGTCTTCGGGCTTGTAGAACTCCACCTGCGCGCCAAGGTTGTCGCCGATGCACTGGCCGTAGAGCACTCCTCGGGCGCGCGAAATCATGTCCATGACCGCCACCTTATACACTCAGCCAACATGGGACTTCTCAGTCGCGCGCGCCAACTCCTCGGCCTCGGCCACACTCCACTGGTGGATTTTCCGGACCGGTTTGAACCTTTGGACGTCGACAAGCTTGAGGTGCACACCGCGAAACTCTCCCCCGACACCGAGGAGAAGATGGTCATTGTGACCACCTCGGCGGCCGCGCTCGACCGCATCGCCGCAGGTGGAGCGGTACAGCTGCGGCGCGAAGGCGAGCGCGACGTCACTTTCGTGCCGGTGGAGCGCGAGGCCGTGCCGGTGCTGGACCCGAAGCTCGGGTGGATCATTCCCATTACGCCCGCGACCGCCAAAGAGCTGGCTGAATTGCCGAAAGGCCCAGGCGAGCACGAACTTTCCGCGCTGCACCTGGGCCTGATTGTGGAGTAGTTAGAGCAGACCGATCCAGTTCCAGTAGGTTGCCGACAGCAGCAGGATGAGCAGGTAGCCCACGATCGTCAGCGGGATACCGGTGCGCAGGAACTGCTTGGAGGTGAACGCGCCGGTGCCGTAGGCCAGCATGTTCTGCGGCGCAGAGACCGGCAGCAGGAAGCCGAAGCAGATGACGAACTGCTGAATGATGACAAACCCGATGCCGTCATTGGGCACGTCCAGGGTGGCCGCCAGCGCGATGAAGACCGGGATCAGCGCGGACGCCAGCGAGGTCGCCGAGGCGAAGCCCAGGTGGATGAGGATGTTAAACAGGCTCACCAGCGCGATCGTGGCCAGAATCGGCATGGACGCCAGGCCGATGGCACCAAACGTGGACTCCGACAGCCAGGTCGCCGCGCCCGTGTCCAGCAGGAACTTGCCCAGGGAGATGCCGGCGGCGAAGACCACGAGCGTGCCCCAATTGATGTGTTCCTGGGCGTACTTCCAGTCCATCACGCCGATGCGGGGCGTGAGCATGATGCCCACCGCGACGATGGTGATGGTGGCGGAGCTGATGGGGTGCAGCACACCTTCGGTCGCCCAGAACAGCAGCAGCGCGACGGCGATCGCGGTGAGGCGCTTCTCGGCGCCGGTCATCGGGCCCATCTCTGCAAGCTGCTTCTCGACGAGCTCCCGCCCGCCCTCAATCGCTTCAGCCTCCGGCTTGATCGCCCGGCGCATGATGAAGTACAGCGCGATCGACATCAGCACTGACCATGGTGCGGCCCACAGGAACCACTGGCCCCAGGACACGGTCTGGCCCAGCTGGTCCTCGATGAAGCCGACGGCCACCAGGTTCTGCGCCGCGGCGGTTTTGATGCCGACGTTCCAAATGGACACCGCCTGCGTCGCGGTAATAACGAGAAGCGCCGCCAGCTTCGACTCCTTGGCCAGGCCGAACGCGGCGACCATGCCCATGAGGATCGGCACGACGGCGCCTGCTCGCGCCGTTGCGGACGGGACGAAGAACGCCAGGATGATGGAGATGACAATCGCGCCGATGACGATGTTGGAGACCTTCTCGCCCGCAGTCTTGAGCACATAGAGCGCCAGCCTGCGGTGCAGCCCCGTGGCCTGCATCGCCGTCGCCAGCGCAAGCGCCGCGCCGACGAGCGCCACCGCAGACGACGAGAAGCCGCTCATCGCGATGCTCAAGCCCTTCGAGGCGCCGACTGCTTCGCCGGTCTCGGGGTCGGTCGCGAAGGTGAGCAAGATCGCAATGAGGCCGACGATGATCACGGCGGAAACTGAGTAGGACACCGCCTCGGTGACCCACATGATCACGGCGAAGGCGAGCATGCCGAGCGCGATTTTCGCCGGCATGGCCAGGCCCGCAATCGGCAGCATCATCACCACCCCGAGCGCCACAAACGCCAAGATGAACGCGATGATCTTGCCGGTGTTGCGTTCTTTTTCCGCGGGTTGTTGCTCTGTGCTTGCTGCTGGTGTGACTGCTGTGGTCGCTGAAGTCACTGCGTGCCCCTCCTTGATTCGGTTGTTATATACCTGACGCTAGTCACTCCTATAAATCCTGCAAAATGTGATGTTCGTACGGTTAGCCGTTGGCGGGCGTAGCATCGCTGCCATGAATCTGAGCTCGCAGCTGAACTACAACATGCACCACGGCGCGGAGGATCTGCGCATCATGCTGACCACCGACATCACCAACAACTTCCTTCCACAGTCCTGGCAGGCTTCGCTACGCGACCTCAGCTTTTCGGTGGTCGGCCTGTGGGATTCGGTCGTGCGCGGCGTTTCCGTACTGCTGTGACGCAGCAACGTCTCACCGAGCGTTTCCCGCCCGTGCCGTGGCCTTGAAAATCGCCGACGAACCGGGAGTATAAAGAGTATAAAGACATCCCCGTGTATAAAGAGTATAAAGACTCAAGGAGGCACGGATGCGTAATCCCTTCATCCCCACGTTCGGCGTTTCACCCGTCGTGCTCGGAGGCGACGACAGCCTCACACGCAGCTTCGGCGCCGGCCTGGACGGCGGACCCGGCGACCCGAGGCGAACCCTGCTTCTCTCGGGGCCGCGTGGCATCGGCAAGACGGTCGCGCTCAACGAGCTCGAAGACGAAGCCGCCGGCCATGGCTGGATCGTGCTACGCGCTCAGCCGTACGAGCTGGTCGAACCGCTGGTTGCCACCGTGATCCCGCAGGCGCTCGCCACGGTGCGACAGCAGGACCCAGAGCGGCGACGCATCACGGGCGTGACGGTCTCCGGCATCGGCGGGTTTTCAACCACCGCCGCCCCGGGTGACAAGCCGGCCCCCTCCTTGATCGGTTCACTGAACACTCTTTGCGACGAGCTGCCGCCCGAATCCGGCGTACTGATCACCCTGGACGAAGTCCAAAGTGTCAACGCGAAAGAGCTGTGGCAACTCACGGCCGCGGTGCAGGATCTGCGCCGGGACGGGCGCGACATCGCCTTCGCCGCCGCCGGATTACCTGACGGCGTGGAGTCGCTACTACAACACCCGGGCACCACGTTTCTGCGCCGCGCCCAGCACGCCGTGCTCGCCCCAATGACGCCATCAGAGACGCTTTCGGTGCTGAGGGATACCGCGGCGCAAGGTGACGTCGAGATCCCCGACGGGGTACTCACGGACGCCGCGGCACTGACACGCGGCTACCCCTTTTTAATCCAGCTCCTCGGCTACCACCTGTTCGAGCGTGCGAGCCGCCGGGGCCAGCCCGTCTCCCACGACGACCTCGCGGCAGTGACCCCAGACGTGTTGAAAACACTGGGCGACTTGGTCCACGAACCAGCGCTGCTGCACCTGCCCGCCGCCGAGCTCGAATACCTCGAAGCGATGGCCGAAGTACAGGAGGACCAACAGGCGGTGCCAAGCGCTGCCATCGCGCACCACCTGGGAAAACGCGTACAGCAAATGTCCATGGTACGGCAGAAGCTCATCGACCGTGAGCTGATCTACTCCCCTCGCCGGGGTCTGCTCAACTTTGTCATCCCCCACATGGGCCACCACCTCAACCAGCGCAGCACGCGCGACACCGGCTGGGATTAGCACCCCTACCGCAAATGTTGCACACACTGCGCAACTTTGCGTACCGTGTGCAACATGTCTGAATTCCTCTACCGGCTCGGCAGCTGGTCGTACAAAAAAGCCTGGCCGTTTTTGGCCGTTTGGCTGATCCTTTTGGGCGCCCTCGGCTTCGGCGCCGTGAACTTTGCAAAATCCCCCAGCCCGACATTTTCCATGCCTGACATGGACTCCACCGTCACGCAAGAGGAGATGAACGAGCGCTTCGGCACCGACGAGGACGCGATGAGCGTGCCCTCCGGCACCGTCGTGGTCAAGGCGCCGGAAGGCAAGACGCTTAAGGACCCGGAGGTGATGGCCGAGGTCGACGCAATGCTCGACGAGCTCAAGGCCACCGGCTATTTCCGCGAGCCAGACGCGATTGTCAACCCGGTCCTCGCCGCCGGCGGCATGGCCAAGCAGATGAGCGAAGCTAAGGCGGCCCAGGGTATGCCCCAGGAGCAAATTGAGGCGGACCTCGCCGCGCTGTCGCCACTGAGCCCGGACGAAACCACCGGCACCGTGAGCGTCACGTTCACCGACGACAACATCATGGATATCCCGCCTGAGACCCTCGATGAGGTCAAAAGCATTCTCGAGCGTTACGACGACTCCGCTCTCACCGTCAAGTACAACGGCAACGCGTTCAGCGGCGCCGGCGAGATGGACGGCACCTCCGAGCTGATCGGCATGGCGGTCGCCGCGATCGTGCTGCTCGTCACCTTCGGCTCCCTGGTAGCCGCCGGCCTGCCGCTGATCGCCGCTGTCATTGGCGTGGGCGTGGGCATCCTCGGCGTGCAGCTGGGCACCCTGTTCACCGACTCGATCTCCGACATGACTCCGACGCTGGCGTCCATGATCGGACTTGCCGTGGGCATCGACTACTCCCTGTTCATCGTCGCGCGCTTTCGCAACGAGCTGATCTCGTCCTCTGGCCTCAACGACTTGTCGCCAAAGGAGTTGGCGCAAGAGCTGAAGAAAATGCCCAAGGACCAGCGCGCTCACGCCATGGGTATGGCGCTGGGCACCGCGGGCGGTTCCGTCGTCTTCGCGGGCACGACGGTGCTCATCGCGTTGGCCGCCTTGTCGATCATCCGCATCCCGTTCCTCACCACGATGGCGCTGGCCGCCGCGGCCACCGTCGCCATCGCGGTCCTTGTGGCGCTGACGTTCCTGCCGTCGCTGCTCGGTCTTTTGGGCACCCGCGCGTTCGCAATCCGCATCCCCGGCCCGAAGGTGCCGGACCCGGAGGACGAAAAACCGACCATGGGCCTGCTCTGGGCCCGCCAGATCCGTAAGCGCCCCTGGCTGAACCTCATCGCCGGTGTGCTGCTGCTGAGCATCCTCGCTATCCCCGCCGCCAACCTGCGCCTGGCCATGCCGACCGACGGCACCGCGAAGCTCGGCTCCCCGCAGCGCGAAGCGTACGAGCTTATCGACGACGCCTTCGGCCACGGCCGCAACGCCCCCATGATCGCGTACGTGGACACCGCCGACGTCGCTGAGCAGGACCGCATGGGCGCCTACCAGACGCTCCTACAGGATTTCTCCGGTACCGAAGGCGTAGTCAACGCGCAGATCGTGCAAACCACGGACAACTTCGACGCCGCCCAAATCCTGATCACGCCGGACTCGGGCGCGACCGACCAGGCCACGACCGACACCTTGGAGCGCCTGCGCAAGTTCAAGCAGCCATTCGAGGAGGAAACCGGCGCCACGTTCGGCATCACCGGCATCACTCCGATCTTCGACGACATCTCGCAGATGCTTTCCGACGTGCTGGTGCCCTACATCGCCATCGTCCTGGGGCTTGCGTTCATCGTGCTGATGCTGGTGTTCCGTTCTATCTGGGTCCCGCTGATCGCCGCGCTCGGCTTCGGCCTGTCCATGGCCGCAACATTCGGCGTGACCGTCGCCATCTTCCAGGAAGGCATGTTCGGGCTCATCGAGGACCCGCAGCCGTTGCTGTCCTTCCTGCCCATCATGCTCATCGGCCTGACCTTCGGCTTGGCCATGGACTACCAAGTCTTCCTGGTCACCCGCATGCGCGAGGGTTACGTCTCCCGCGGCAAGACCGCCGGCAACGCGGTGGCCAACGGATACAAGCACGGCGCGCGCGTGGTCACCGCAGCCGCGCTGATCATGATCTCGGTGTTCGCGGCGTTCGTGCTCATCGACGAGCCGTTCATCAAGGCCATGGGCTTCGCGCTCGCCGCGGGTGTGCTTATCGACGCCTTCGTGGTCCGCATGACCCTGATCCCGGCCACGATGTACATTCTGGACAATCGCGCCTGGAAGATCCCCGGCTGGCTGGACAAGGCGCTGCCGAATCTGGATATCGAGGGCGAGAAGCTGCACAACAAGGAAACTCCGAGCGCTGAGCCGGTTACGGTGTAGCTATGAGTCTGCTCGAGGAGAAGAAGGCCGCGACTCGGCGCGCCATCTCGGAGGCGACCGCGGCGCTGGTGCTGGAAGAAGGCACGGCCGCCGCAACGGTCGTGCGGGTCTCCGAGCGTGCGGGCGTGTCCCCGCGGACCTTCCACAATTATTTCGCAGACATCGACGAAGCGCTGGAGGAGTTCCTGCGCAAAGTATTCGCTACCATCGCCGAGCAGATCGTGGCTCTGCCGGAGCAACTCTCAGCTGCCGAAGCCGTCGAGGCGATCATCACCGACGCACTCGAGGAGGACGGATTTGAGCTCTACTCCGCCTCCACCCTGGTCCTTCTCAGCGACCGTGCCCGGGCTGAGTCCAGCACCCCACCCGCGGAGGAGACCATGCGGGAGATGGCGGAGCCGCTCGTCGCGTGTATCCGGGCCCGGACCCCTGGCGCCACGCAGTTCGATGCCGAAGTGCTCCTCAACGCCTACGGCATCGCCGGCGCCACCGCGGTGAAGCACTACCTGATGCAGCCGGAGCCGCGCACACCTGACCACGGCCGCGCGCTGGTCCGACGCGCATTCGAGGTGCTGCGCGACATGCGCTAGCCGCGCTTGATGCTGGTGACCTTCTTGCCGCGGGCCAGCTCGTCGACAAGCAGGTCCATCTGGCGGATCTTGCGCATGAGCTCCTGCTCGACCTCCTCGACGCGCACGCCACACACCTTCCCGGTGATCAACTCGGCGTTCGCGTTGAGCGTGGTCGCGTCGAAGAAGTCACGCAGCGTCTTATCCGACTCCGCCGCCGCCTTCAGCTCGCCTGGCGCAAGCCCGGTGAACCAGCAGAGCACGTCATCCAGCTCGTCGCGGCTGTGGCCCTTTCGCTCCACTTTGGCCAGGTAGTTGCGGTAAATGTCGCCGAACGGGTAGCTATAGACCCGCTCCAACTTCGCTTGCTCATCCATACGCGCAACCATATTGCTCGCACCGGTTCCATCGCCAGTGCGCATTTTCATGAGCACGGGATCTCTTGCGCGGGCAGGTGGCGGACTTTAGTGTCATCGATAGGCGGCAGCAGGGGGCTGCCGCATGAAACCTAGGGGGGACCCATGCGATTTGATACCTACGAGCTGTACTACCTGGACACCTACGACGAAGAGGCTGCGGACCTCGCCGACGGCCTCGGGCTCGAGCAGGACGACCCGTACTTCGACGAAGACATCGCCCGCCACTTAGACGCCGACTACGTCATCGACACCGGCCTGCGCGTCGCCGTGATCGTGCACGACATCGACTCCCACGAGGTTGAACTGGCGATGCTGCAGCCCGGCAGCCCGCAGGCGCCCGAGTGGTACTCGCCCGAAGACGCCGCGAACGTGGTCGCCGAGCTCGGCCGCATCCTCGTCGCGCTCGACGACAAGACCGTGAAAATCGTGGACCCGCAAGACCCCGCGTTCGCGCTGAAGCGCCGCGCGTCGTTCCAGGCGGAGGACATGACTACCGCCACGGTGGCGATGCTGCAGGACTCGCAGGACAACGCGCTCTACACCACGTTTTGCATCGAGTTCCGCCCAAACATGAACGCCGATTTCACGTTCCCGGTCGCGGTATTCGCGTTCGACCCGCGCGTGGGCAAGCTTTCAGGGCACATGCTCATCGACGACAACCCGTTCGCCCCACCCACCTTCAACCGCGCACAGAAGAAAATCGTGGCGCGCAGGCTCAACGACATCCTGGAGTCCATCCACACGGCCATGCGCGAAGAGCGCACGATCAGCCCGTTCAAGGACCTGGGACCGCAGTTCCGCTCCGAGGGCCTGCCGTCGATGGAGGCGGTGGACACCCACCACGCCATCGACCAGGCGCTGGAGTACCTCGAGCAGTGGTGGGGCGAGCGCGCGTCCTAGATCAGACCTTGGCTGTGCGCCCAACCGAACCCGGCCGCGCCCAGGCCGACGAGGCCCAGCAGCACACCGATGATGATCCCCAGCGGCGACTCGGAGCTGCCGGAGGGCTTCTCGCTTGGCGACGGCTCCGCCTTCCCCGGCACCTGCGCCGGCTTCGCGGTGGTAGTCGGGGTCTCGGACGGAGCGGCCTTGAGGCGGTTGCGGGCGAACGCCTTCAGTTTCTCGTCCGCGTTGGAGGCGAGGACCTCCTTGAGCACCTTGTCCATCTCGGCGCGGGAGTATTCGAGCGCGGAGACGTTGAACGTGTCGTCGAAGACCCGGGCGCCCTCGGAGTTGGACACGGTGATGTGCAGCGGCACGACCGGGTTGTCGATGAACGCAGCCGGGGAGACTTCGATGTCCACGGGCGTGATGTAGTTCGAGTCGCCTTTGGCGAAGTAGTTGCCTCTGAACTCGCCGACGCCGTAGTCCGCGACGACGGTGAACGTGTCGTCGGTGGAGCCGAGGTTGCGCAGCTCGCCCTTGATGATGTTGGTGTCGGCCTGGGTGATGATGCCGTTGTCGTTGTTCAGGTTGCGGGCGAGGCTGAAGCCGACCTTGCCGTCGTTATTGCCGGTGGCGGCGGCTGCGGAGATCAGCTCGTCGACCACGGCGCGTTCCTCGTCCGCGAGGACCTCGGGGGCGTCGGCGGTGTGGTCGTAGTCGTGCACGCCCTTGCCGATGAACTCGGTTTTGAACAGCAGGTTGTCCCAATCCGACGGGATGGCGTAGTTGAAGTTGTCGTCCTTGGGCTTGTAGCGGGACTTGTCCTCGGCGTTGGGGATCGCCTCGGTGGTGCGCACTTCCTGGTCGGAGAATCCGAACGTGGAGAACTGGTGGGCGTAGCTCATGGTGGACTTGTAGGCGCCCAGCCAGTCGTAGCCGGGGCGGTCGAACTCCATCGACGGGTCTTTGGTGTCCACGAAGCGCACTGGGCGCTGGGCGGTATTGCCGCGGGTTTCACGCCCCCAGTGCATAAGGCCCAGCGTGTGGCCGAACTCGTGGAGGATGGTGTTGCGCAACAGCTCGTCGCTGTTGGTCACGTCCCCGGAGATGAAGAAGGTGGATCCGTTGACCTGGCCGAGGCCGGTGACGTTCTTCTTGTCGCTCTCGTCGAAGCGGGTGCCGATGAGCGCCGAGCGGAACACCGACCGGCGCGCGCCGAGGAGTCTGTCTGCCTGCTCTTCCAGCTTGGCGGTGCGTCCGTCGTCGTCGAGCCCGCCGAAGTATTCGGCGGTGTACGGCTCCGTGTCGCCGCCTTTGCGTTCGGCGGCGGTCATGCTTGCCATGGATTCGCTGACGTAGGACTTGCCCGCGTCGATGTGGAGGTTGATGCCGTGGTCGTCGAAGAGGTCTTCCAGTTCTTTGAGCAGCGACGGGTTCGGTGCGTAGCTCTTCGTGTTCGCGGTGGCGCAGGCGGCGAATTCGGCGAAATCTTCCAGGGTGGCGGCGAAGCGTTCGGTGCGGTCGCAGCCGATGGTCTCCCACTCGGATTTCATCCAGTTGACCTGCAGGAACAGGTCTTTGCGGTCGGGGTCTGCGCCCCAGCGTTGGATGGGCAGGTACGTGCCGTCGGCAAGCCTGAGCCCCTCGGCTTCCCAGGAGTCGCGCAGCCCGTCGCCGTCGCTGTCCAGCGCCGAATCTTGGGTTGTGATGCTCACAGACATGCCCGCGCTTATCGACGCCCCCGGGGCCACCGTGCGCTCCCACCTCGCGGCCTGGTGCTGGGCACCGTTGTTCGCTCCCGCGAGTGCCGCCGCTTTGGTTTCGCCCGTCGCTACCGCGTCCGGCGCGGTGAAGCGCACGTCGGTGATGTAGCCGCCGGACTTCGGCTGGACGGTCACGCGGCTGCCGTTGCGCTTCGCCGTGATACCCGCGGACGACGGCAGGGCGTTGGCCAGGTCGATGCCCACTTCGCCGTTCGCTCGGCCGGTGTTTTTCACGGTCACGGTGGCGTCGACGCGTCCGCCGTCGATGCGGTAGGTGCGGGTGATGAGGAAGTTGTTGTGCTGCTGGGTGTAAGTGAGCACGTCGGCGGAGCCCTCGGTGGTCACCTCCGGCTTGGCGTGCAGGCCGGGGTCCACCAGGGCTCCGCCTGCGCGGACTGCCATGGAGGTGTCGAACTGGTGGTTGTCTGCCTGCGACGCAGGGTGCGAGTAGTCGAACCGGCCCTCACCGCGCGGGGTGATGTAGCCGTTGATGAACGGCGTGGAGGCGTTCGAGTGGTTCACGGTCGCGTCCGGCTGGGTGGCGCCGAGCGTGACTTTCGCGTCCGCCACAGGTGCCGCGGTGACGGCCAGGGCAGCGCAGAGGGACACTGCCATCGTTTTCTTCATTACGTTCATGCCGGTGTCCCTTTCTAGAATCCGAACTGCTTCAGTTGCGCCCTGATGGCGTCTTGGTTGAGAAACGCCGCGTAGCCGACGCCCGCGATGGCCACCAGCGCGCCGAGGACCACCGCGATCCACCCGGCGGATGCCGACGAGCCCTGCTGCGGCTTCGTTTCCGGCGCGGCGGTGGCCGTGACCGGGTACTCCACAATCTTCGTGGAGCCGTCCGGGAATGTCGCCTTGACCGGCACCTTCAGCACGGTGCCCGCGGGCACGTCGCTGTTCGGCGTTGCGGTCAGCTCGCCGGTGGCGGAGTCGAAGGCGACATCCCACCCGGTGTGGTCGAAGTCGACGAGTTTCGCGCCGCGCGGCAGGCCGGTGCGCACCGACGCGCCATCGCCGCCGGCGACCTGCGGGCTAAACCGCACCGCGTCCGAGACGGCCGTGACCTTCGCGGCGATCTCCTCGGTGCTGCCGTCGGCGTAGCGCACGCGCACCGTCACCGTGTACGGGGTGTCGCGCTGCGCGTCCGGGGCCAGCTGGATCTTCAGCGAGCCAGTTTGCCTATCGACGTCCACGTTGCGCAGTCCCCCACCATCCACGACCACGAACGTGGTGCCAGACGGCACGGAACCGGTCAGCCCCACCGTCGCGGTCCCGCCGGGGGCGGCGGAAACGTCGGCGTACGAGGGGGAATGTTTGTTGGATAGGGCGGAGCTCGTCGATAAGCGAACGCCCGCGGTGAGCTCTGTCGACGACCCGTCCGCGAAGTACGCGATCACCGGAACCTCCACGTCACTGCCCTGCTTCGGGGCGAACAAGCGCAGATCCCCGGAGTGCGCGTCCACCATCGCGACCCAGCCGTCCAGCGGCGTGGAACGGTCGACCTTGAAGGTCGTGCCCTCCGGCAGCGCGGTGGCACCGGTGCGCAGCACGGTGACGCCCTCGCTACCTTGAAGGTCGTGCCCTCCGGCAGCGCGGTGGCACCGGTGCGCAGCACGGTGACGCCCTCGCCGGGGCGCACGGACAGGCCCTCCTCGTAGCCGAGCTCGGTGGTCAGGGCGAGCAGCGGATCCCCGATCTCCACCTCCGCGTTGTAGGTGCGGGCGGAGTTGTCGGGGAAAGTCACCTTCACCGGGATCGTGCGGATGCCGGGCTTGGCGTCTCGCGGCGGGGTGAACGTGAGACGGCCGTTGTCGTCAGCGCGCACCCAGCTGGCGAACGCCGGGTCGACGTCGAAACGCGCGCCCTCAGGAACGCGGCGGTCTTGGTAGACGAATGGGCCGTCAGTGACTCGCGCGCGCGGGCGGCCTGCCTGGCGGGTCGACCCCGCCGGCACCGGGATCAGCGGGAACCGCACCTCGTGCTGCTTCGCCATCGGCGCAGGCTGCGCCACCTCGACGGTGATGGTATGCGTCTGACCCGCGGCGTCCTTGGCCTCCACGCGGTACTCGCCCGGCGCGGCGTTGCGCGGCGGGCGGGCGACGACCGTCCCGTCCTTCTCCACCGAAATCCAGCGGTCCTCGGCGGGGATCTGTGTGGTCTTGCCGTCGGGGCTGACCTTTGTGACACCGGTCGTGCGGAAACTCGGTGCGGAAGTGGTGTCGCCGGAACGCTTCGGCGCGCTGACCTGGGTTTCACCGGGCTTGACCACCACACGGTCCCAATCGAACCGCGCCTTCGGCTTTTCAGGGTTGACCACGAACCCGGGCAGCCTGACGGTCTGCCCCGCCTTCACCGTCACGTTGGCGGGCGGCGGCGCAACGTGGCCTTTAGGCACGCCGACGGTGACGGTGTAGTTTCCCGGCGGCAGGTTGTTGAGCTGGAAAGTCCCGTCCTTGGCGACTTGGACGGTGTACTCCTTGCCATCTGCGTCGCGAGCCGTCACAGTCGCGCCCGGCACCACCTTGCCGGCAGCGTCAGTGACCTTGCCGGACACGGAGCCGACCGTCGGCGCCGGCGGCTGAGTCGTCGTCGGTTTCGGGGTTGGAGTGGGGGTTGGTTTCGGCGTCGGTTTCGGGGCCGTCGTCGTGGGTGTGGGCGTCGGCGTTGGTTTTGATGTCGTCGGCGACGGCTTGGGCGTGGTCGGCTTCGGCTTCGCGGTCGTCAGCTTCGGCGTGGTGGGCGACGGGGTTGGTTTCGACGTGGTCGGTTTCGACGTGGTCGGTTTCGGTGTTGTGGACGTCGGTTTCGGCGTCGGCGTCGGCTTCAGCGCGAGTGGGAAATTCACGCCCGAAACACCGCCGACCGCCACGTTTTCCTGTCGCGCCGCGGGAATGAGGTACTTGGTTGGTACCACGGTGACCTTGATGGTGGTCAAACCGGTCGGCACCCCAGGAATCGAGTAGGTGCCGTCCGCAGAGGTTTGAGCCGACTCGCTTCCTGCCTGCACCGTCACATTCGCGACACCTTTGCCTGACGGGTCGACCACCTTGCCGGACACGGTGCCCGTGTCACGTGTGGTTTTGAAGTCCACGCCGGACAGGCCAGCTGTCGTCAGCTCCTTCTGCTGCGCGGCAGACACGGAATAGCCGCTCGGAACCGTGCGGGCATCTACCTCGACCGTCACCGAACCAGCCGGCACCCCAGCGATCGAGTAGGTGCCGTCGGCAGAGGTCGTCGCAGACTTCCCACCAGCCGTCACCGTCACCTTCGCGACACCTTTGCCTGACGGGTCCACCACCTTGCCGGACACGGTGCCGAACTGCGGCTTTTCATTGACCCGCTGCTCGCCGATCCAGTTGTCGCGCTGGTCGCTCACCACAACACCTTTGACCGTTTTCGTCTCGGTTGTTGTGGTCCCGCCGAACACCAAGTCGTACGTGCCCACCGGGACCTTGGTCACGGTGAAGTTGCCGTCCTGATCCGTGATGGCGTTGCGGCCGGCGATCGCCACGGTGGCGCCTTGCACGGGGTCACCGGAGGCGTCGAGAAGCCTGCCACTCACAGTGATCGGGTAGACATCGAAGTCGCGGTCCGGCGCGCCGCTGGCTACATCCCACGTCCTCGGCTCCGGCGAGGCGAAACCTGCCGGCGGAACCACCTTGGCGGTGTAGGTGCCCGACGCGCCGTTGATGGTCAGTTCGTAGGTGCCGTCCTCGGCAACCGGCACGTCGGTGGTCGTCGTGCCTTGCTGCAGCAGCAGCTTCGGCGTCTCCACCTTCTCGGCATCGGGGTTGTGCACCCGGATTGTGCCGCCGAACCCGGAGTTGATGCGTGGCATGGTGAAGCGGATGTCGCCGCCAGCGAGCGGCTTCGGGTACTTCGCCCCCATGCCGGTGGCGAACAGGGCGAGGCGGTCGTTCTTTTCGACGGCGACGTCCGGCAAGTCGTACGCGATGCGGATGGCCCAGTTGCCGCTCGGTGTTTCGGCCTGGCTCCTGCGGCCGGTCACTTCGTACGTTGCGGCCTCGACGGTCCTACGGTTGACCTGCTTGTAGTGCTTCACCGTGTACGTCGCCGTCTCCGGGATGACGTTGAACACCGGGTCGTCCTTCGGTGCCTGCTCGGGTCGCTCCAAGGCACTCTGGCCTGTTTTCTGCGGCACGAAGTCCACCGCGACGGTGCCCACCGTCATCGCGTCGGAGAAGAAGACCGAGGCCTCCCAGTCCGGGTTCACCCCGAACGTCTGGCGCACCGCGCCGTGGCTCAGGCCCTCCTGCGGAACCGGGGCGACCTGCGCGTGCGCCACCGGGAGCGCCGGGCCGAGCGGCACCGTGGCGGCCCCGCCGGCGAGCGCCAGCACCGTCGCCGCCGCGGTAATGCGCTTGACGTGCGCACGATCAGAACTGAGCTGACGGGACATGCTGCTCCCAACTTTTTCAATGCTTCGACACCGCTAAAACACAGGGAACGCTACCACTTATTTGTATGCCCTTCCCAAATTAAAATGCGCCGGGGGTGCGGGCACTCGGGTTCGCCCAGCAAAGGTTCCCGGACAGCGGTAACGTGTGCGGAAATGTGCGTAAAGAAAGGCGAGAATTAGTGAAAATTGCAGTTCTGGGCGGCGACGGATTCTGTGGCTGGCCCGCGTCCCTGCACCTTTCAGACCTCGGGCACGAGGTCACGATCGTGGACAACCTGTCGCGCCGCCGCATCGACGGCGAGCTCGGCGCGGAGTCGCTGACGCCGATCGCGACTATCGACGAGCGCCTGGCCGCGTGGCTGGAAGCCTCCGGCAAGCAGATCGACTTCGAAAACATTGACGTCGCCCACGACTACGACGCACTGTTGGCGTTCCTGAAGGAATTCCAGCCGGACACCGTGATCCACTTCGCCGAGCAGCGCGCCGCGCCGTACTCCATGAAGTCCTCGCGCAACAAGCGTTACACCGTGGACAACAACGTCAACGCCACCCACAACCTGCTCGCCGCGATCGTGGAATCCGGTCAGGACATCCACGTCGTGCACTTGGGCACCATGGGTGTGTACGGCTACGGCACCGCCGGCATGAAAATCCCGGAGGGCTACCTGGACGTGCAGGTGGACACGGGCGACAACGGCATTGTGGAGCAGCAGATCCTCTACCCGACGAACCCGGGCTCGGTCTACCACATGACCAAGGTGCTGGACCAGCACCTGTTCGCCTACTACGCCAAGAACGACGAGCTGCGGATCACGGACCTGCACCAGGGCATCATCTGGGGCACCCACACCCCGCAGACGCTTCGCGACGAGCGCCTGATCAACCGCTTCGACTACGACGGCGACTACGGCACCGTGCTCAACCGCTTCCTCATGCAGGCAGCGATCGGCTACCCGCTGACCGTGCACGGCACCGGCGGGCAGACGCGTGCGTTCATCCACATCCGCGACATGGCGCGCTGCATTCAGCTGGCGGTGGAGAACCCGCCGGCGCGCGGTGAGCGCGTGAAGATTTTCAACCAGATGACGGAGACGCACAGGGTGCGGGATTTGGCGGAGCTCGTCGCAAAGATTGCGAACGCGGAGGTGCAGATGGTGCCGAACCCGCGCAAGGAATCCGCCGAAAACGAACTCCACGTGGTCAACGACGCATTCCTAGACCTGGGGTTGGAGCCGACGAAGCTGGAAGAAGGCCTGCTCGTGGAGGTCGAGGAGGTGGCGAAGAAGTACGCTGACCGCGCGGACCGCTCGAAGATCCCGGCGCGCTCGCTGTGGACCGCCGCGCAGTCCGCCGGCGTGCCGCAGGGCGAGAAGTAGATGCGCATCGCGCTACTCACCGAGGTTTTCCTGCCCAAAATCGACGGCGTGGTCACCCGCACCACCCGACACCTGGACCAACTGGCCGAGCTGGGCCACGAAGTACTCATCCTCGCGCCCGGCAACCCGCCCGCCGAGTACGCGGGCTTCGAGGTGGTGCCGATCCGCTCGCACAGCCTGAAAGTGTACCCGGAGGTCAAGCACGGCATGCTGGGTCCGAAAACCTACCGGCGGCTTCGCGAGTTCAACCCGGACATCGTGCACGCGGTGAACCCAATTTGGACTGCGGGCTGGTCCACGCTGGTGGTGGCGCGCCGCTTCCCGGTCATCGCGTCGTTTCACACGGACGTGCCGGAGTACTGCCTCAAGCTGGGGATTCCGTGGGTGAAGCCGATCGCCGAGTGGGGGCTGCGCACCTTCCACGGCCGCGCGGGGCTGAACCTGGTCACCTCGGGCCCGATGATGGACAAGGCGGCCGACTACGGCATTTCCAACGTGCGGCTGTGGCCGAAGGCGGTGGATACGGCAAGCTTCACCCCCGCCGCGCGCACCCGCGAGATGCGCAGTGTGCTTTCCGACGGCCATCCGGACGACCCCCTGGTCATCTTCGTCGGCCGCATCTCGGCGGAGAAATCCGTGGACCGCTGTATCCCCATCGTCGAAGAGGTGCGCAAGCGCATCCCGAACGCGCGCCTGGCGTTTGTGGGCGAGGGCCCGCTTTACGACGAGCTCCGCGCCAACCCGCCCGCCTGGGCCACCTTCACCGGATACTTGTCCGGCGCGGACCTGAGC
Organism: Corynebacterium haematomassiliense; assembly: GCF_013978595.1. Lineage (GTDB taxonomy): Bacteria > Actinomycetota > Actinomycetes > Mycobacteriales > Mycobacteriaceae > Corynebacterium > Corynebacterium lehmanniae. The sequence continues at coordinate 56,447 of NZ_JACDTZ010000001.1, read as the reverse complement.
GCAGCCTACGCATCCGGCGATGTGCTGCTGTTTCCCTCCACCACGGAGACGTTGGGTTTTGCCGCGTTGGAGGCGTTCGCATCGGGCGTGCCGGTGGTGGCGGCGAAGGCTGGCGGGCTGCCGTTTGTGGTGGCGGACGGTGAAACCGGCGTGCTGGTTGACCCGGAGGCTCCCGACACAGCGTGGGCCGACCCGATCGAGCGTATTTTGGCGCAGCCGCAGCTGCGCGAGCGCATGTCCGCCGCCGGGCGCACCGAGGCCGAGCGCTGGACGTGGCGCGCCTCCACCGAGACGGTGCTGGGCTACTACGACGAGGTTATTCGAACCGCAGGACGGTGACCTCGGCGGTCTCGCCGTCCGCGAACTCGCGGGATTCCGTCGCCGTGTGCACCGGCGCCGCCGGGTCGATCTCCTGGTACGGCTCCACCCCCGGCCCGCAGGCGTCGACCGCGCGCGGGTCAAACCACTCGATCTCCGCGCGGCCCCCGGCGATCACGCCGATGCCGGAGGCGGTCTCCCAGGCCTGGGAGCTGTCGTCGATGCCGGGCACGCTGTCCGAGTCGAAGCCGAGGCGCTGCGCTTCGGCCTTGTCCGTGTACGGGCAGAACACGTAGGCCCGCTCCACGTCCGGCCCTGCCACGTCCGCGACGGTGAAGTCGCCAGCCAGCGCGGCGTCTTCAAGCCCCAGCTCGGTGCCATGCGCGCCGCAGCCGGCCAGCGCGAACAAGCTGGCTAGGGCTGCGATTTTGCGGTACATGATGCTAGTTACTGGATCTCAGCCGGGTCCTTGCGCTCCGGGAACACGCGCGGACGCACGCCCGCGATGTCCTCGACGACGCGGACCACCTGGTGGGAGTAGCCGTACTCGTTGTCGTACCAGACGTAGAGCACGAGGTGGTTGCCGGAGGCGATGGTGGCCAGGCCGTCCACCACAGACGCGTGGGTGGTGCCGAGCAGATCGGTGGAGACGACCTCCGGGGAGTTGATGTAGTCGATCTGCTGACGCAGGTTGGAGTGGGTGGACACGCGGCGCAGGAAGTTGTTCACCTCGTCCTTCTCCACGTCCTTTTCCAGGTCCAGGTTCAGCACGGCCATGGACACGTCCGGGGTGGGCACGCGGATGGCGTTGCCGGTGAGCTTGCCCTCGAACTCCGGAAGCGCCTTGGACACGGCCTTGGCGGCACCGGTCTCGGTGAGCACCATGTTCAAACCGGCGGCGCGGCCGCGGCGGTTGCCCTTGTGGAAGTTGTCCGCGAGGTTCTGGTCGTTGGTGTAGGAGTGGACGGTCTCGACGTGGCCGTGCTTGACGCCGTAGCGGTCGTTGATCACCTTCAGCACCGGGGTGATGCCGTTGGTGGTGCAGGACGCGGCGGACAGGACGCGCTCCTCGCCGATCATGTCCTCGTTGATGCCGTAGACGATGTTCGGGATGTCGCCCTTGCCCGGCGCGGTGAGCAAGACGCGATCCACGCCCTTAGACTCGAGGTGCTTGGACAGGCCGTCGCGGTCGCGCCATGCGCCGGTGTTGTCCACCACGATGGCGTTGTCGATGCCGTAGGCGGTGTAGTCGATCTCTGCCGGGTCGTTAGCGTAGATCATTTGGATCGGGGTGCCGTTGGCCCAGATGATTTCCTTCTCCTCGTCCACGGTGATGGTGCCGTTGAACGGGCCGTGCACGGAGTCGCGGCGCAGAAGCGACGCGCGCTTGATGATGTCGATGTCGCCCTTCTTGCGCACCACCACCGCGCGCAGGCGCACGCCGCCGTACATCGCCTCGCGGGCAATGAGGATGCGGGCGAGCAGGCGGCCGATGCGGCCGAAGCCGTAGAGCACGACGTCGCGGGCCTCGAGCTCGGAGGAGGTGCCGATGACGTCGGCGAGCTCACGGTCGAGGAAGGAGCGCAGGTCCTTCTCGTCGGAGTGCTTGTACTCCTTGGCCAGGCGGCCCAGGTCGATGGAGGCGGTGCCGAGGTCCATCTCCACGAGCTCGCGCAGGATCGGCAGCGTCTCGTCGAGCGCGAGCTCCTTTTCGTCGATGCGGCGCGCGTAGCGGTGCGCCTTAATGATGTCGATGTCGGTGACACCCACCAGCAGGCGGCCGTAGACCGAGGTCGCCGCGTTGTGCTCGCGGTGCAGGCGGCTGATCAGCGGCAGCATCTCCTGCGCGAGGGTGAGCTTGTGGTTCCAGTCGTCGCGGGGGTTGGTCGTTTCGGTCAACGTCGCTCCTTTTGCATGTGGGAATCGGGGGCAATTTCTTCGCCCGTAATCGCCCCCTTACTGTAGCGTCCGGGGGCCGCGTGCGGGTGCTGCACCCCCGCGATTGCGCAGCGCTTAGCGCAAAATGTCCCGGTACTTGCCGGGTTCTGGCTGCGGCGCGAAGTTCGGGGACTGGTCTTTGTCCACGAGCACCGCGCGTACCCCCTCTGCGAAGTCTGGTTCGCGGGTCATCATGGCACCCAAGCGACGCTCGTTGTCCAGCGCCCCGGCGAGGTCCTGCGAGGCGTTGGCGGCGAACAGCTCGGCGGCGGCGACCAGGGACGACGGGGAGGCTTTCGCCGTCAGCTTTGCGACGAGCTCCGCCAACTCCCCGTCCAACTTGCCCTGAATCTCAGCCCATGAGCCCTGGAACGTGGGCTCGATGTCGTCGAGAAGCGAAAGCAGCTGCGACTCCCCCGGCTCAACCGCGACCGAGTCGAGGTAGCCGGGCCCCTCGGCGACGATGCCGTCGAGCACCCCGTCCAGCGTGGCCACCTTGTGCGTGGCCAGGCCGGTGGCCAGCATGTCGTCGGGGGTGAGCCGGTAACCCGTCAGCGCGAGGAACTTCCCCAGCGCCAGCGACGGGTGCTTCGGCAGATTCTGCAGCAGCCAGGACATCCCGACGTCGGTGACGAAGCCGATGTTCATCTCCGGCATGGATGCGAAGGCATCTTCCGTGACCACCATGTGCGAGCCGTGGGCGGAGATGCCCATGCCGCCGCCCATGATCACCCCATTGCACAGCGCGATGTACGGCTTGGGGTAGTTCGCAATGTCCAGGTTCATCGCGTACTCGTCGGCGAAAAACGCGTCGACCTCGTCGCCGCGGCCCTCGAGGATGCCGTCGCGGGCGGCGCGCACGTCGCCGCCGGAGCAGAAGTGCTTGCCGGAGGATTGGACGACCACCTGCTCGATGGCGTCGTCGTCGCGCCACTGCTTCAACGTCGCGTCGATGGCGCGGGCCATCTCGGGGCTCAACGAGTTCAGTGCCTTCGGGCGGTCGAGGGTGATCACACCGGTGGTGTCGCGTACTTCAGTCTTGATCAGATCGGTCATGCTTCCCCAGTGTTCCACATCACACCGGTAGTGTGGGGGCAATGCGGACACCTCGGTTGATTGCGTTGGACATGGACGGCACGCTCCTCGACGGCGACGGGCGCGTGCCGGACGCGTTTTGGCCGCTGCTGGAGAGCGCGCGCTCCCGCGGGGTGACCCTCGCGCCGGCGTCCGGGCGGCAGCTGGCCTCCCTGCAGCGGATGTTCCCGGAGTGCGACACCTTCATCGCGGAAAACGGCGCGGTGGTGGTGCACGGCGGCGAGGTGGTCTCCACCACCGCCCTACCCCTGGATGCTGCCCGCAACCTCATCGCAGCGCTTCCCGACGCACCATTTCCCGCCCACACCGTCATCTGTGCACCAGAAGTGGCCGCCACCCTCCCGCTGCCACCGGCCATCGACGCCGAGGTAGACAAGTACTACGCCTCCCGCACAACACTGGCAGCACTCGGCGACCACCCCACCCCCGTGATCAAAATCGCCCTCTACGTCGAAACCGACGCCGAACGCGACGCCCTGCCCTGGGTCCGCGAACACGCCCCCGAGCTGCGCGCTGTAGTCAGCGGCAAACACTGGCTAGACATCATGCACCCAGACGCCGACAAAGGACACGCACTCGAAGCGCTCGCCGACACGCTGGGTATCCCCCTTGCACAGACCTCAGCATTCGGCGACTTCCTCAACGACTACGGCATGCTTCGCGCCGCCGGCTACGCCGTCGCCATGGAAAACGCACACCCCGACCTCAAAGCGATCGCGGACGAGGTGATTGGGTCAAACGGGGACGAGGCGGTCGTCGATAAGCTTGCGCAATGGCTGAAATGATCGACTTCACCCAACCCGCCGACGTCGTCGCACCGCAGTTGCTGGGGTGCCTCATCACCCACAACGGGGTAACCGTGCGCCTGACCGAAGTCGAGGCATACCTCGGCGACGACGACCCCGCCGCCCACACCCACAACGGCAAAACCGCCCGCAACGCCGCCATGTTCGGCCCACCCGGCAGGCTCTACGTCTACCTCTCCTACGGCATCCACCACAACAGCAACATCGTCTGCGCACCCGAAGGCGTCGGCCAAGGCTGCCTCATGCGCGGCGGCGAAATCATCGCCGGCGAAGCACTCGCCCGCAAGCGGCGACAACGCCCCGACCGTGCCATAATCCCGTTTGAAAACCTCGCACGCGGGCCAGGCAACCTCGGCCAAGCGCTCGGACTGGGGTTAGGCGACAACGGCACCCCCGTTCACCTCACCCCACGCGACACCGAACCCGAATGGGTCGCAGGACCGCGCATCGGGATCTCCAAAAACAAAGACGCCCCGTGGCGGTTCTGGATCCCCGGCGACAAAACCGTATCCACACCACGCGGGCGCCCGAAGCGGATCAACCTTTTGGGTGATTGATTAAAGGTTAGGCTTACCTATATTCTCAATCTGCAACTAAGGGTAACCTACCCTTCATTCCTAGATTGGAGAAGCAGATGACCATGGCCGCCCCCACTGACCAGCGACTGTCGGCCGCACTCAAAGACCAGACTGCCACTGCGCACTCCAGCGCCGAGAATTCCCCCTTCATGTCGAGCCTTGGAAAAGGCGAGCTGGACCGGGCAGCCGTAGCAGAGCTGACAGTGCAGTACTTCCACATCTATTCGGCACTCGAAGCTGCGGTACGCCGCGCCGCTTCCCACCCCGCGGTGGCGCAGATCGCCGACGAGCGCCTCGAGCGCGTGCCCGCCCTCGAAGCCGATCTCACCGCCATGCTCGGTGCCGGCTGGAAGGAAACCACCGCCCCACTCGATGCCACGAGGCGCTACGTTGCCGAACTCGAGGCGCTCACCCCGGACTCCGGCCCGGAAGTCATCGCCCACCACTACGTGCGCTACCTCGGCGACATTGCCGGCGGACAGGTGCTCGCACGCGTGTTCCAGAACGCGTACGCACTGCCCGACGAGGCATTGCACTTCTACAACTTCTCCGCGGTAGGCAAGATCCCACACTACCGCGCGCACTACAAGGAAGCGCTCGACGCGATACAGCTTAACGACGAAGAGCGCGCACGAATCATCTCCACCGCCCAGCACGTTTTCGCCCTGAACCAGGCAGTGTTCCAGGACCTTTCGACCCACGCCGGCTAGGCCGGGGCTCACTAACGCCTGTCAACGTAAGCGATCGCACCCCAGATCGCCCCAGCCGCCACGAACGCGGTGAGCACTCCGCCGGTGAGCGTGAACTGCGCAGGCACCAGAAACAGCACTAGCACTGCCAAGCAAACAATCAACCCCCAAGCCACCGCGAGGACGATCCCCGCGCGTTTGCCCAGTCGAGCACTGGCATCGCGGCCCTTATGCGAGGGCAGTGACGAAAGCCCGAGAACCGCAGCCACCAACGCCACGCTCGCAGGGAACGCCACCCAGATGTTTCCGGTACCCGCCCCAAACGCGATCACACCTGTGATCAAGGCGATCAGGGCGCGCTCCCAGGTGACGAAGTGCACAGCGCCGCCTTCATATGTGCGCGGCAATCGCACACCGACAGGTCGAATGAGTTTGGTAGCAGGTCCCGTCTGTTGCGCCATCACGACAACCCCTTTCAACATTATGCAAACCTAACCTTACTTAGGTAAGGTTAGCCTACCTACTTTTCGCTATTTCGCACCTCGAGGCAACCATGAATGTTCGCACCCACCTCGGCGCAGTCGCTTGCGCGAGCCTGATCGGCTTTACCGCCACCATGTTCGGCGCCGCGCCTGCGCTTCTTCCTCTCGCGGCGGCCGAAGAGCCTGCCAGCACACACCGCAGTGTCTCAGCGGGAACCATGCAATGGGGGGTGCGCGAATCGTTCAGAAAATACATCGAAGGTCCCATAGCCCACGGCAGCATTTCGGTCGGTGGCGGCGCACAGCGCTCAGGCGACGGTTTCACGTTCGACGCCAAATCCTCGGCACTGACTTCAGCCTCGGCCGGCGAAATCAGCTTCCAGGGTGAGGTCCATTTCACCGGACACAACGGCGCGCTTGATATGACGCTGCGCAACCCCACAGTGGTGGTCAATGGCACTCAAGCCGAACTGCGGGTGGATTACGCTTCGCGGAAGTACGAGGGCATGAACTCGACCGGCCCGGTGCGCGAAGGCACCCAAGAGCTGCTCGCCACCATCGCGCTCAACGCCGCCCCGGATTTCTCCGCACAAACAACGACCATCGCAGGCCCCACCTCCCTCACCACAACCGGTGCGGAGATCTTCGGTGGCTTCTACGAGGTGGGCGCTCCACTCGACCCGGTCACAATTGAGCTATCGCTTAACGACGCCTCCGGCCCCGCCCCACAGCCCAAAGAGGGCGGCGGCACCTCCGGCGCAAAGAGATCGGGCGCCACCTCCGGCCCGGCCCGCCTCCTCGGCGAGATCAACGACACCCTGGAAGAACTCAACGCGATGTTCGCCAACACTGAGACACTGCTGCGCAGCGGTGAGTCACTGCATCGCCGGGTACTTCCGATGCAGGAAGGCACGAGCCCTGCACCAGCGGCCAACAGCGGCGCCCCCACGTCCAATGCCTCCCGAACGGGAGGAACCTCCAACGCAACGAACAGTCCAGCGAACGTCAACCCTGGCTCCGTCCCCGCGACACCAGCCGGCGCGCCGAAGGTGAGTGGCGGCACGAACACCGGTAATGCAGCAAAACCCACTGGTGCGGCACCTGCGGGTGGCGCCAGCGACAGCGGGATCTGTGACTCGAGCGCGTCTCGTGGGATTGTCAGTTCCGAGGCCCAGTGGGGCATTCGCCAATCTTTCCGCACGTACATCCGCGGCAACATCGCGAAAGGACGCTGGGAACTCAAAGGCGTCGGCGACGACGGCAACGCGTTCACGTTCTCCGGCAATTCCGGCGCGGTGGACACTGCCGCACGCTCCGGTTCCATCCTCTACCCCGGCACCATCCACTTCACCGGCCACGAAGGGGTGTTAGACACCCGCTTTTCCAATATGGAGATCCAGTTCAGTGGCGATTCGGGCCAAATCGTCATCAATGTTTCGTCGAATAGCACTGATGGCAAGGCGAATGATTTCGGCCGCATCGCGATCGCCAACTTATCCTTCAGCGAGCTGAGCGTCTCCGATTCCGCGGTGTCCGGCTCCGCGCAGGCGACGCTCACCCAAGTCGGCGCGGAGGCGTTCGGCCAGTTCTACCCCGCTGGGGCCCCACTCGACCCAGTGAGTTTCAGCGCTCGCCTCGGCAACACGGCGAACTGCCGCGAGGGGCAGGGTGGAGCCTCCTCGGAGTCGTCGACAGGCAAAGGCGGAACCGCAGGTGACGCTGCGGCGCTGAAGCGCGGCGGCACGGCAGGAGCCCAAGCGAAGCTGAACTCAGGGACGACCCCCGAAAACGCAAAAGGCAGCGTGTTCGACGAGGTAGAAGGTACAGATGCCGTGGAATCCGCCAAACAGCCCGAAGGCGGAAAGTTCCAGATCAAAAACTCCGCGGCAGGCGACGGCGCCGGCAGCGGAGGCTGGGACGACTCAACGGTGGCCAAACTCCTGCTTCTGGTGGCCTCGCTGCTCGGCGCCGGTGGCGCGCTGACCAGGTTTATTGCGACCGGATAAAACCGGATAGAAAAGGAAACTCTCAATGAAGCTTTGGAAAACACCCCTCGTCTGCGCGGTCGCGGCGGCCGTGGGTCTGTCGCTTGGAGGTTGCGCCAGCTGGGACAACCCCGTGCAAACCGAACAAAAGGCGCTTTCGCAGTCGCTCGCAACCGGAGCCGACCCGCACCAGGCTGAGGGCGTCGCGATGGTATCGGAGATTTCCGAGGTAGAACCCGTCGAAGCGGAGCGCGAAACTGCGCTGCCCGTCGAACTCACTGACGCCGACGGCCACGACGTCACGGTCACCGACACCTCCCGCATCCTCGCGCTCGACCTCTACGGCACCTACACAAAGACGCTCCGCGGTATCGGGTTGGCGGACAACATTGTCGGTCGCACGGTCAGCTCCGCGGAACCCTCGCTTTCTGACCTTCCCGTGGTCACCGAAAACGGTCACTCACTAAACGTGGAGGCAATACTGAACTTGCGCCCGACGTTGGTCATCGTGGATCACTCCGTCGGTCCGAGCGAGGCCATCGACCAAATCCGCGCGGCGGGCGTGACCACCGTCGTCATGGAGCCGAAACGGACCATGGCATCAATGGGAGAGGACATCATGAACGTGGCCTCCGTCGTCGGGGAGCCAGAAGCGGGCAAACTCCTCGCGGAACGAAGTGAAAAAGAGGTGCAGCAAGCTCTCGAAGCGATCAAACAGGTCGTCCCGAAACAGCCGCTGCGCATGTCATTCCTGTACGCGCGCGGGACCGGCGGCGTGTTCTACCTGCTCGGCGGCGAAGACGGCACCAAGGACCTCATCGAGGCGCTCGGCGGCGTTGACGTGAACACTGAAAACGGCATCGGCAACGCTTCCCCCGCCAGCCCCGAAGCGCTCACCCAGGTCAATCCGGAGGTGTTCGTCATGATGAACGGCGGGCTGCAATCCACCGGCGATATCGAGGGCCTGCTTCAACGACCCGGTGTCGCACAGACGACCGCCGGCCAGCACAAGCGCGTGCTTTCACTTCCCGACGGCGACTCGCTTGCGTTCGGCCCCCAAACCGGGGAACTTCTGCTGCGCGCAGCCCACGCCCTGTACGGGGAGGGGCAGTGACATCTTCCGCCGAGGTGTTTCACGCCCGCCGCCGCGGCCGTGTGGCGCTGTTCACGACCGTCAGTGTGCTACTGGTGGCGACAGCCATCGGCTCGATCATGGTTGGACAGTTCGAGCTTTCGGTCCGTGAGCTGTGGCCGATTCTCCAGGCCGGTCCGCTGTCCGCAACCTCTCTGGAAGCGTCCGTGATCTGGCAGATCCGACTCCCCCGCCTGGTGCTCGGTCTGTTCGTCGGTGCCGCGCTGGGCGTCAGCGGGGCGCTCATGCAGGCAGTCTTCGCCAACCCGCTCGCGGAGCCGAGCGTGATCGGCGTGAGCACCGGCGCGGGCGTCGGGGCCGCCGTCGCGCTCGTCTTCGGGCTCACCACTTTCGGCACGATGACGGTGCCCGTCCTTGCCTTTATATCTGGGACCCTTGCAACCGCGGTGGTGTACTTCCTCTCGCGAGTCGGCGGCAAGGTTCGCGTGCTCAACCTGATCTTGGTGGGTATCGCGGCCAACGCTATCTGCGGTGCCATTATTTCAGTGCTCACTTTTATGGCCCCCACGACCGCGCGAGAGCAAATCATCTTTTGGCAGATGGGCACTCTCTCGGGCGCGAACTGGGCGCAAACGGGCGCAGTGACAGGCGTGGTCATCGTGTCACTGACGCTGGCGATGCTGTTAGGCAGCAAGTTCGACCTTCTCGCACTCGGCGACCAGGCCGCCTACCACGTCGGGCTCAATGTCACACGCCTGCGAATGGCGGCGATCGTGCTGTCGACGCTGCTCACCGCTGCCGCTGTCTCGTTTGCGGGACTGATCGGGTTTGTGGGTCTTGTGGTGCCGCACATCGTGCGCACTGCGGTAGGCCCTTCCAATAAGGTGCTGCTCCCCGCTTCAGCTCTCGGTGGGGCACTTTTGATCGGTGCCGGCGACATTCTCGCCCGCACAATCATCCCCTTTGCAGACCTACCGATTGGCATATTTACCGCGCTGATCGGTGGGCCAACATTCTTCTTGCTGCTGCGGCAAATGATACGAAAGAACCACCAGATATGACTGTTACCGCACGTGGCGTCACTGTGCAGAAGCAAAACCGCACGATTCTTAACCAAGTCGACCTGCACGCAACCGCCGGCCAGGTCACCGGGCTTATCGGCCCCAACGGAGCCGGAAAGTCGACCCTGCTGTCGGCCTTGGCGGGTGACATTCAGCTCGCGCACGGAGTGGTCGAGGTGGCGGGCAAGGATGCGTCGGAAAGCACAGCCTCCGAACTCGCGCGCACGCGCGCTGTCATGCTCCAAGACGTCAGCGTGGCGTTTTCCTTCCTCGTGCGCGATGTCGTCGAAATGGGCCGCCACCCCTGGGGCCGTGGGCCGGACGATGCGGCGATCGTGGATGCGGCGCTCGACGCGACGGGGATCACCCACCTACAGGACCGCGAGATTGCGACGCTGTCCGGCGGAGAGCGAGCCCGCGCAGCCTTCGCGCGGGTGCTCACGCAGCAAACGCAGGTCGTGCTTCTCGACGAACCAACGGCAGCCATGGACGTTCACTTCCAAGAACAAACGATGGGAGCCGTTCGCGCGCTTGCGCGTCGCGGTGTGACAGTCATCGTCGTGTTGCACGACCTACAGCTCGCGGCGCGATATTGCGACCGCGTCGTGTGCCTTAAGGCGGGCGAGATTACAGCGGCAGGCACCGTTGACGAAGTGTACAACGACGCGATTCTCAGCTCCGTCTACGACTGGCCCATCACCGTGTTGCGAAGCAGTGGGCGGATCCTAGTGGCCCCCGACGAGGCGGGTGAACCCGTCTCCGGACTCTGGTGTCCAGCCCCAGCTCCCCCCCACCCCTTGAAAAAGTTAGGGATACCTTGCTAAGGTTAGCCTACCCTATCCAATCGGTGCGATGTTACATCCACCACACCAACTCACCGAAAGGCTTCATCAATGTCCCGCACCACCACCCTCGCGGCCATCACCGCCACGGCCATGATCTCGACTGCATTCGCCACCCCCGCTGCCTTCGCGGATGCGCCAACCATCGAGTCGGGAAATGCGCACTGGAACATCAAGGAATCGTTCCTGCGCTACGTGCAATCCCCGTTCGTCGCCAGCACCATCACAACCACAGAAGGCGCGGAGAAGGTGCTTCGCGACGGCAAGCTTGCTGACTTCGCACTTCCGGTCAATGCCGCCGACTCCGCCCTCGATGCCAACGGCAACGGCACCATTGACCTCAACGGCGCCATTTCGATCGAGGGCCACCACGGCGCTATGGACATCAAGATGTCCGACTTCAAGATTGTGGTCAACGGCACGAAGGGCGTCCTGCAGGCGGATTACGTGCGCAAGGGCGCAATGCCGGGCTCTGAGCCCACCACCGCCACCGGAGACGACAAGCCGATCGCAGAGTTCGAGGTCACAGATGCGCTGAAGCCCGGCAAGGACAACAAGTTGTCTGCGACGTTCACCCCGACCAAGCTGACCGAGTTCGGCGTCGACATCTTCGGCTCGAGCTACGAAGTCGGCAAGCCATTGGATGACTCGAAAGTCGCCGTCAACCTCGCATTCAAGGCCCCGAAGAAGGAGCCGAAGCCGACCGACCCGAAGCCGACCGACCCGAAGCCGACTGACCCGAAGCCGACTGACCCGAAGCCGACCGGTGAGGACGGCTCGAGCACCGGCGCAATCGTCGGCATTGTCATGGCGGTTATCGCAGTGCTGGGCGGCCTGGGCTTTGCGGCGACTCAGCCTTCGGTCCAGAAGCTGATTAACCAGTTCATGGGCAAGTAGCGTCCATGTGCAAGGCGCGATTGTCCACCGCGGTGGCGGTGGTGCTATTGCTTTGCTCCCCCGCCGTCACTGAAGGCCAAACTGCGGAGGAAGACACTTTCACGGAGATTTCCTCGACAGACGACGGCTCGCCGGCTACGCAAGCCACGCGGGCAATCGCACTGGCGATGGCTTTCACCGGTTTAGGGTTCGCGCTCGGCGCCCTCATACAGGGGGCCGCGTCAATCCTCGGCATCAAGCCTCCACAACTGCCCCAACTGGTGCGTTAAACACTGTCCCAAGAGCCCCGTCGTCCGGCGAGGCCCTCATTTGATTCGAACAGGATTCGCCTCAATGCTCATCTCCCGAAACGCCGCTGCGGCGGGGTTCTCCGCGCTTATATTCGCCACTGCGCTGGCAATTCCTGCCGCCGCCGAAAGCTCCTCCGCTGAGCCCGCCGAGGTTGGCGGCGAATTTGTGTGGCCCATTTCCACCGGTTTTCTGAATCAGGCCGTCATTAAAGGTCAAGGTCGCGTGCTCACAGGCGGGGGCGCGACGTGGAACCAGGAAGCGCTTGAATTCTCCTTCCCGGTCACCTCCGCGACGCGGACCGGAAAGACGTGGACATTCGCGCTCGACGGCTCAGCGCAGGTACAGGGATACAAGAATGCGGGTGGCTACGACGGCTGGGCCGTAGATGTAAAGTACTCGGACCTCAAGCTGAAGGTGGAGGGAAAAAACGCCACTTTGTACGGCGACTACCTCCTCGCCGGGGTCGCGAACAAGACGTACAAGCCAGTCGGTGCCAAGGGGGACGACGAGCCGCTGGTCACCTTCACACTCGGCAGCGAGATCACCCCGCCGAAACGAGTGACAGAGCACAACCGGACAACGGTGTCGGATACCGGCATGGAGAAGTCCCTCAGGCACTACCCGAAGGGCACGTTGCTAAAAGACTCTGAAGTGGATCTCAACGTGACATTCGGGGCGACTGCTCTCAGCCCTGGGGCGATCGCGGGCATCGCCGTGGGCGTGCTCGCCGTACTTGGCAGTCTCGCCTACGCATCAACCCTTACCCCGGTCCGGGCGCTCCTTGCGCAGTGGCTGCCCCGGTAACTACTTTCTCTTTTTCTTCTTGCTGCCCTTGCCCACTTTGCGCTTCTCCAACTCGGCGGCGACGTCGGGGACGTAGCGGAACTCGTCGCGAGGCGGACGCTCATAGTCCGTGGTCTCCGGGCGCTCCGGGATCTCCGGCAGGTCCGGCTTAATGTGTTCGTACGGGATGGTGGACAACAGGTGCGAGATGACGTTGATGCGCGAGCGTTTCTTATCCTCGCTTTCCACCGTGTACCACGGCGCCGACGGGATGTCGGTGTGGACAAACATCTCGTCCTTGGCGCGGGAGTACTCCTCCCACTTCGTGATGGACTCTAAGTCCATCGGCGAAAGCTTCCACTGGCGCAGCGGATCGTTGCGGCGGGACTGGAAACGCTTGTACTGCTCCTCGTCGGAAACGGAGAACCAGTACTTGCGCAGCATGATGCCGTCTTCAACCAGCAGACGCTCGAAGATCGGCGCCTGGTGCAAGAAGCGGCGGTACTCCTGCGAGGACGCGAAGCCCATCACGCGCTCCACGCCGGCGCGGTTGTACCAGGAACGGTCGAAGATGACGATCTCGCCGGCCGTCGGCAGCTTCTCCACGTAGCGCTGGAAGTACCACTGGCCCTGCTCGCGCTCCGTGGGCTTCGGCAGCGCCTCGATCCGGCAGGTGCGCGGGTTCATGTACTGGGTGATGCGCTTAATCGCGGAACCCTTGCCCGCCGCGTCGCGGCCCTCCATGACGATGACCACACGCTCGCCGTTTTCCACCACCCACTGCTGCATCGCTACCAGCTCGGCCTGCAGGCGCAGCAGTTCCTTCTCGTAGGCCTTCTTGGACAGTTTCGGCGGTTTCTTGTCGTGGCTCATGGGTGTAACCGTACCCGCAGGCGCCGTGAGCACTAAAAACGCACGTGAACCTGAGAAGAAAGTGCAATATGGGATTACGGGTGCATTGTTGAACAATAAATGCGATATACTCTCTCTAGTTCTAACCAATACGGTCACCCACCTGCGCAAACGCAGTAGGCGACAACTGATTTCAATACGGATGCCATGCTTGCACACAACGTTTCCGCCGAGGTCCGCCGCGCGATCTCACGCGGCGAATTCGCTCCCGGGCAAAAGCTCAACGAGGTCGCCCTCGCCGAGCGCTTCGGCGTTTCCCGCAACACGTTGCGTGAAGCATTCGCCATGCTGACCGCTGAAGGTCTCTGCGAACGCATCCCCAACCGCGGCGTGTTCCTGGCCACCCCGACGCCGGAGTTCGTCACCGACACCTTCCGCGCCCGCGCCGCCATTGAGCCGGCCGCGCTGTTGTGGGGCCCGGACCTGGACGTCGACCGCCTCGACGAGCTGAACAAGGAAGCCCGCGTCGCCATCGAGGAAGAAGACGACGACCTACTCATCGCCGTCAACCAAGCCTTCCACCACGTCGTGCTCGCCGCGATGGGCTCGAAAACGCTCGGCGACACTATGGACCAGCTCGACGCCTTCCTCCGCCTGGCCACCCTGCCCATCCTGGAGCGCGACCCGGCGTTCAACCGCCGCTTCATCGAGGTCAACGAGCACATCGTCGAACTGGTCCAGTCCGGCGACCGCCAAGCCGCCTCCGACTACCTGCAGGTGCAGCTGATGGAGCAGGCCGAGGCGATCATCGAGATGATCGAGAAGATCAACAACGGCGCCGTCTAAACCACCCCCGGCCCAACCTGAGTGCAAGATCACATGCGCCAGGTTGTATAACTAGGGCCATGCATATCGACCTCAATGCCGACCTCGGGGAGACCACCGCGGGCAACCCGGTCGCTGATGACGCAGCCATGCTGGAGATGGTCTCTAGCGCCAACGTCGCCACCGGCTTCCACGCAGGAGACCCCCATTCCATCGCCGGCACCTTGAAAAACGCCGCCGCCCACGGCGTGACTCTCGGCGCCCACGTGGCCTACAACGACCCGGCAGGCTTCGGCCGCCGCTTCATCGACTACGCCCCCGCCGAACTCGCGGACGAGACGCTCTACCAAATCGGCGCCCTCGACGCGCTGGCCCGCGTCCACGGCATGCAAGTGCGCTACGTCAAGCCGCACGGCGCGCTCTACAACACGATCGTCCACCACGAGGCGCACGCCAAGGCAGTCATCGACGGCATCAAGGCGTTCAGCCCCGAGCTTGCCGTGATGCTGCTGCCCGGCGGCGTCGCCGTCGACATCGCCGAAAAGGCCGGCCTGCGCGTGATCCGCGAGGCGTTCGCGGACCGCGGCTACAACCCCGACGGCACGCTCGTGTCGCGCCGTGAGCCGGGTGCGGTCTTGCACGACCCGCAGGACGTCGCTAAGCGAGTGCTCCAAGTCGCCTCCACCGGATCCGTCACCGCCATCGACGGCACCGAGGTCAAAGTCCAGGCCGAATCGGTCTGCGTCCACGGCGACTCCCCAGGCTCCGTCGAGCTGACCCGGAGTGTGGTGCACAAGCTTGCCGACGAAGGCATCCGCATCGAGGCCGTCCTATGACATACACCGTCAAACGAGTAGGCACCCGCGCGCTCATCGTCGACCTACCCGACTTGGGCACCGTCATGAACTTCTACGCCGCGCTGTCCGCCACGCCACTGGAGCACCAAACCGACGTCATCGCCGCCGCGCGCACCGTGCTGGTGACCTTCGACTCGCCCACCGCCACCACCAAAGCCGTCGACGTGCTGGCCGCGTACACGCCCGCCGCCGCCGACATGGGCACGCCGCGCGACATCAACATTGACGTGCGCTACGAC
Source organism: Corynebacterium haematomassiliense (assembly GCF_013978595.1). Lineage (GTDB taxonomy): Bacteria > Actinomycetota > Actinomycetes > Mycobacteriales > Mycobacteriaceae > Corynebacterium > Corynebacterium lehmanniae. Next base: position 40,816 of record NZ_JACDTZ010000001.1, on the reverse strand, counting down.
GGGGAGGACGTGGGCGCGCTGGCGTCGTCGCTCGGCATGAGCACAGCCGAACTGATCGAGTGGCACACCTCCACCACCTGGGTCGCCGCCTTCGGCGGATTCGCCCCCGGCTTCACCTACTGCGTGCCCGAAGACGCCTCGCGCGCCCTGGAAATCCCGCGCCGCGACTCGCCTCGCACCGCCGTGCCCGCAGGCGCCGTCGCCCTGGCCGGCGAATTCTCCGCCGTCTACCCGCGCACCTCCCCCGGCGGCTGGCAGCTCATCGGCACCACCGCCACCCCGATGTGGGACTCCACCGCCACCCCGCCCGCACTCGTCGCCCCCGGCGACCGGGTGCGCTACCGCGCAGTGGACACCCTGCCGGCCGACACGCAGACCGCGCGCAAACACCTGGCCACCCCGCCGCGCCGCCCCGTGTTCACGCTCGACGACGCCGGCCTGCAGACGCTCTACCAGGACCTCGGCCGCCAAGGCAACGGCAACCTGGGCGTGACCACCTCCGGCTCCACCGACCGTGCCTCCGCCCGCACCGCCAACGCCGCAGTGGGCAACAAACGCAACGCCACGCTGTTGGAAAACGTCGGTGGGCTGACCATGACCGCCCTGGCGGAGACCGTCATCTGTGTCACCGGCGCCGACGCCGAGGTCACCGTCGGCGGCCGGCCCGCGCCGCTAGCCACCCCGACGATCGTGCCGGCCGGCGCGGAAGTCGCCGTCAAGCCGGCGCGCCTGGGTTTTCGCACCTACGTCGCCGTGCGCGGCGGGCTCATCGCCGACACCGAACTGGATTCGGCGGCCACCGACATGCTCTCCGGGCTCGGCCCGAAGCCACTAGCCACCGGCGACACCATCGCCATGTCGCTGACCCCGCCGCAATCCGCGAACTCGCTGCTGTCCAACCCGCTGCGCGTCGAGCGCGACGGCGCGGACGTCGTCGGCGTGGTTCGCTGCGTCCTCGGCCCCCGCGACGACTGGTTCGACGCGGACGCCGTGGAGCGGTTCTTTAACACCACCTTCACCGTCACCGGCGACTCCAACCGCGTGGGCCTGCGCCTGGAATCCGACGCGCCCCTGACCCGCTCGCGCGACGGCGAGCTGCCCAGCGAAGGCATGGTCGCAGGCTCCGTGCAGATCCCCCCGTCCGGCCAGCCCGTGCTCTTCCTTCGCGACCACGCCGTGACCGGCGGATACCCTGTCATCGCGACCGTGATCAATGAAGACGTCGACATCGCCGCACAACTCCCGCCCGGCGGAAAACTCCGCTTCGAGCGCTACACCCTGGAAGGTTAAGCAATGACTCTTTCTGCCGTACTGATCGCCAACCGCGGCGAGATCGCCGTGCGCATCGCCCGCACCGCCCGCGACCTTGGCATCCGTTCCATCGCCGTCTACTCCGAGCCCGACACAGGGGCGCTTCACACCCAAGTCGCCGACGAGGCCTACCTCCTGCCGGGCAAAACCTCCGCCGAGACGTACATGAACATCCCGGCACTCATCGAGGTCGCCCACCGCGCCGGCGCCGACTGCCTCCACCCCGGCTACGGGTTCTTGTCCGAAAACGCCGACTTCGCCCGCACCGTCGAGCAGGCCGGCCTGAAATGGATCGGCCCCTCGCCCGAGGCCATCGAGCTGCTCGGCGACAAACTCTCCGCCCGCGCCCTTGCCGTCGAAGTCGACGCCCCGCTCGCCCCCGGCACCGGCGAGCCGCTGTCCACCTGGGAGGAAGCCCGCGACTTCGCCGACGCACACGGCATGCCGATCGCGATTAAGGCGGCGTTCGGCGGCGGCGGCCGCGGCCTGAAGGTCGTCTTCGACGAAGCCGACATCGAGGAAGGCTTCGCGTCCGCTGGCCGCGAGGCGAAGGAAGCGTTCGGCCGCGGCGAGTGCTACGTGGAGAAGTTCCTCACCCACCCACGCCACGTCGAGGCGCAAGTGCTTGCCGACGCGCACGGCAACGTCGCCGTCCTCGGCACCCGCGACTGCTCCACACAGCGCCGCTTCCAAAAACTCATCGAGGAAGCCCCCGCGCCGTTTTTGACCGACGAGCAACGCACCGCCATCGAAGAAGGCGCCCGCGAAATCATCCGCACGGCGAACTACCAGTCTGCCGGCACCGTCGAATACATCGTCTCGGAAGACGGCACCGTGTCGTTTTTGGAGGTCAACACACGCGTCCAGGTCGAGCACCCCGTCACCGAAGCCATCACTGGCGTGGACATCATCGCCGAACAGTTCCGCATCGCAGACGGGCTTCCGCTGTCCTTCGGCGACGCCGACCCGCAAATCCATGGTCACGCGTTCGAGTTCCGCATCAACGCCGAAGACGTCACCAACGGATTCGCACCGTCACCCGGCACCGTGACGCGTTTCGACGTGCCCACCGGCCCCGGTGTGCGCATCGACACCGGCGTGCGCACCGGTGGCCAAATCCCGCCCTACTACGACTCGCTCATGGGCAAGCTCGTCGTCTGGGGGCCGGACCGCGACACCGCGTTGAAGCGGGCGCAGCAGGCGCTCAGCGAGTTCGTCATCGAAGGCGTGCGCACCGTGCTGCCGTTCCACCGCGACATGGTCGACGCGCCCGAGATCACCGGCGACAGCCTCGACGTCTACACCGACTGGGTGGACCACAACTACTCGCCGTCGCAAAAACACAGTGACGTGGACATCGAGCACATCTACGACGAGCGCCGCGACGTCGTTATCGAGATCGACGGGCGCCTGCACACCATCGGCTTCCCCGTCGCGCTGCTCGGCGGCGGCGCTGCCCCAGCTGCGGCTGACGCTGCCGCCCCCTCCGGCGACGAGGCTGGCGCGGTGACGTCGAAGTACGAGGCCACCATCGTGGAATGGCTGGTCGCCGACGGCGACGTCGTTGCCAAGGGCGATGCCATTGCGACCGTCGAGGCGATGAAGATGGAATCGCAGCTCAAAGCGCCTCGCGACGGGCAGATCTCGCTTGCCGCACAGCAGGGCGAGCGCGTGAAGGCGAACGCCACCATCGCGACGATTTCCTAGATATGAGCGCGGTCACTGACATACGATGAGGGTGTCTGAAGCCACACCAGCGAAAGGACCCCTATCATGGCTGAGACAATGCAGGCACTCACCTACTTCGGCGAGGGCGACGTGCGCGTCGACACGCGCCCTGTGCCGACCATCTTGGAGCCCACCGATGCGATCATCCGCATCGACACCACCACCATCTGCGGCACCGACCTCGGCATCTTCCATGGCAAAAACCCCGAAATTGAGGAACGCGAACGCGAGCGCACAGGCGAATGGAACGGACGCATCCTCGGCCACGAAGGCATCGGCACCGTCGAAGCCGTCGGCGAGGCAGTGCAAAACTTCCAACCCGGCGACAAAGTACTTGTCTCGTGCGTTTCCCGATGCGGCGCGTGCGAGAACTGCCAAAAGCAGCTTTACAGCCACTGCCAGAACGGTGGATCCTGGATTCTCGGCTACATGATCGACGGCACTCTCGCCGAGTACGTGCGCACCCCGTTTGCCGACACCTCCCTCTACCACCTGCCGGACACACTGGACAAAGAAGTCGCAGTGTTCCTTTCCGACGCCTTGCCCACCGGACACGAAATCGGAGTCCAATACGGCAGCGTCACCCCGGGCAGCGACGTCATGATCGTCGGCGCAGGCCCAGTCGGCATGGGCGTGCTGCTCACATCCCAGTTCTACTCCCCCGCCACCATCACAGTCGTGGACATGGACGATAACCGCCTCGCCAAAGCCCGCGAAATGGGCGCAACCCACACCCTCAACCCCGCAAGCGATGATGTCAACGCCCGTGTCGGCGACATCACCGAAGGGCGGGGCGTGGACACCGCCATCGAGGCAGTCGGTCTGCCTGCAACATGGAAAACATGCGCCGACAACGTCAAGGAAGGCGGAAACATTGCTGTCGTCGGCGTGCACGGGAAACCGGTGGAGTTTCCGCTCCAGGAGATGTGGATCAAAAATCTCACCGTGACCACCGGTCTCGTCAACGCAAACACCACAGGCATGCTGCTTAAGGCAGTCCAGAACTCGGACCTGCCCATCAAGTCTCTGGCTACCCACCACTTCACGTGGGACCAGCTCGGCGAGGCATGGGAGACGTTCTCGCATGCCGACGAGCACCAGGCGATGAAGGTCATCATCGACAACGTCTAGCCGAAGAGTTGGTCGAGTGCTCCGCGGTCGGTGTTTTTCAGGTGATACCCCCGCGGTGAGACCCACCACGGTGCGCCCCTGATCATCGCGATGTGGCCGCGGGACTTGCGCCAGGGGTCGTCGTCGTTGACCCGGTTGTGATAGCGGCATAGCGGCACCAGGTTGTTCATGTTGGTGTAGCCGCCGTGTTTCCACGCCTCCACGTGGTGAATCTCCGAGCCATACGCCCCGTGCCTACAGCCTGGGAACGCGCACACGGGTGAGACCATGCAGGCCATATCGCGCTGTTTCTGGTTGGCGAAGCGCTCGGTGTCGTACAGATTCACCGCGCCTTGCTCCGGGTGGAACGCTGCGACCTCCAACGTCTCGCCGAACTCTTGCTGGAGGTATTCGGCGCCAGTCATGGTGGTGCCGTCGGTCAGCGTGAGGATGACGTCGTCGCCATCGCCCGCCAGGATGCGTGCGTGTTCAGAAATCGGCACCATCACAATCGGGCGTGGTGCCGCAGCAACCACTCCGCCGGTTTCGCCTTCGACGATGCGCCAGAACGCCTCCTCCATCTGGGGCGCCGCCGGAAGTGTGGCGTCGATGCCTTGCCGCAGGCGATGCTCTAAGTCTGCGGCTTTGCGGTCGGTGGTGTAGATGGTGATGCGCGCCCGGCCGTTGTTCGGCGCGGAGAAGGCGACCTGTTTCTTTTTCGGCGCCGTGTCCTCGCGGGGCACCAACTCTCGTGCGGCGCGCTCGATCGCGCGGTACCCGCCGGTCACATCCAGCAACTCCAAGCGCAGCCGCCACCGCTCGCTGGTGTCCTTGACACCACCGACGCGGCGTTCAATCAACGCCAGCTCGTCCAGGGAGAACCCGCGGGCCTTCTGTACTGCCAAAGCCTGTTTGCGGGTGAATTTGGTCGGCCCGTAGTACACCTTCTGCATCCCGTCCCACGCGCGTGCCCGATCCGGCGCCATGCCGGCACCCAGGGCAATAGACAGGTCGAAGTGCCGCAGGGTCTCCATGGATGCTGCGGCCATCGCCTCGATAAACGCGTCGAACGGGTTCATGCCACGAACACTAAAACAAGCGCAACCCCACACAACCCCCCGAACCGAAATCTGTGGATAACTCGCCACAGAAGCCCCAAAGTTATTCACAGTGGCACCCTTTAGGGAACCTGGTAGGCCACATCCCGCACGTCGGTGATGAGCATCTTGCCTGGCGAATGGCAGATCGCCAGCTCCGGCTTCGAGTGCATCACGATCGACTGCGGCGTCACTCCGCACGCCCAGAACACCGGCACCCAGCCCGCGGGAATGTCCACCGCGTCACCGAAATCGGGCGCGCCCAGATCGTCGATGCCGATCAAGCCCGGCTCCCCCACATGCACCGGGGCACCATGCACTGCCGGGTAACGCGACGTGATCCTCACTGCGTCCGCCACCAGCCCCGCTGGGATGGGCCGCATGGAGACAACCATCTTCCCGCTGAACACCCCGGCCGGTTCGCAGTCGATGTTGGTCAGGTACATCGGCACGTTCACGCCCTGCTCGATGTGGGCCACCGGCACGCCGTTGTCCACCAAAGCCTGCTCGAACGTAAACGAGCAGCCAATTACAAACGCGACAGTGTCCTCGGTCCAGTAGGCGGTGGCATCCGTTGGTTCGTCGATAAGCGAGCCGTGCGAAAACACCCGGTAGGACGGAATGTCGGTGCGGATGTCGCCGCCCGCGAGCAACGGCGACGACACCTCGCCCGGCTCCAGCACCCCGAGCAGCGGGCACGGCTTCGGGTTGCGCTGCGCGAACAACAAGAAATCAAACGCGTACTTTTTATCCAGCGCGATCAGATTGGCCTGGACATAACCAGCGGAAAAGCCCGCCGTTGTCGCCACATCAGTAGTGCGAAACAACGCGCGGGCTTGCGCTGGGGTGTAGGAGGCGTACATGCCCCAAGACTACGCCCACAGCTTCGGCAGCGTGCTGATGGAGCTCCACCCCATCCACGCACACCCGATAAGCGTGATGGCGCCGAGCACGAGCATCCACATCGGCGGCTTGTACCCGCGAAGCAGATCGCGGCGGAAGAAGCCAGCATAGAGCACGACCGCGAAACCAACCGGCAGGATCAGGCCGTTGAACGCGCCGGCAAAGATCAAAAGCTTCTGCGGGGCAGAACCGACGAAGAGGAAGATCACCGTCGAGATCACGATGAAGCCGACGGTGAGCCAGCCGCGCTTCTTCGGGTCGAACCCCTGCTTGGTCAAAAACGAGATGGAAGTGAACGACGCGCCGATCACCGACGATAGGCCCGCCGCCCACAGCACCAGCCCGAACATGCGCCGGCCAGTTTCACCTGCGGCCTGGTAGAACACGTCGGCCGCGGTGTTGTCCTTGGACAGTGCCACACCGGTGGCCACGACACCGAGCACCGCGAGGAACAGCAGCACGCGCATGATGCCGGTGACGATAATGCCGGTCACGGCGGAGCGGGAGATGTAGTCCATGTTGTCGGGGCCGGTGTGGCCGGCGTCGATGAGCCTGTGCACGCCGGCGAAGACGATGTAGCCGCCGATGGAGCCGCCGATGAGTGTGGTGATGACCTTGAAGTCGACCTCGTCCGGCGCAACCGACTGTTTCACAGCCTCAGCCACCGGCGGGTTGGACGAGATGGCGACGTAGAGCATGAGCAGGATCATCAGCGCGCCAAGGATGCCGACGATGACGTCCAGTGCGGCCCCCGCACGCTTCCACAGGAACACGACAATCGCGATCACAGCGGAGATGGCACCGCCGATCTTCGGGTCAATCGCCCCGCCGCTGAGCGCCTGCACGCCGAGCCCGGTGCCGGCGATGTTGCCGATGTTGAACACGAGGCCGCCGATGCCCACGAGGATGGCCAAGAACCAGCCGAGGCCGGGCAACACAGAGTTGGCCAGTTCGCTGGCGCGCAGCCCGGACACGCCGAGGATGCGCCAGACGTTGAGCTGGATCACGATGTCTACCAGGATGGACAGCAAGATCGCGAACGCGAACGCCGCGCCCATCTGCACGGTGAAGACGGAGGTTTGGGTGAGGAAGCCGGGGCCGATGGCGGAGGTCGCCATGAGGAAGATTGCGCCGACCATGGGGCCGATGCCACGTGCCGCGGCGGGAGCCTTTTCGGGCACGTCGGCCGCGGTGGATCCGCCGTTGGCGGGTTGAGGTGCGGTCACGGGGACACCCCTTTCGATTGCGGGAAACTTATGTGACGCGCAACATCGTAAGCTATGGGTGCCCCGCGGGTCACACCTCGGGGGTAGCTTGCGCTACGTGCGCACTACCCCTTAGGAGACCCTGAACTCCGCCATTTCGTCCCACTCGGTCTTGCCCTCGATGAGGGTGTTGATGATGGTGGGGGTCTCTTTGAGGATCGTGGGGAAGAATTCCTGGGCGGCCTTGAAGTGCTCGGAGTTGACGTGGGCTTCGGCGGCGTCGTCCTGGAATGCTTCGATGAGCAGGTATTCGTCGGGGTTGTCTTCGTTGCGGTACCAGTCGAAGAAGATGTTGCCTTCTTCGGCGCGGGAGGCGTCGGTGAAGTCCTTGACCAGTTCGCGGAAGTTGTCGACGTGTTCGGGCAGGGGCTTGAATCGTACGTTGATCAAAATCATGCGCCCCACCCTAGCCTTCGAGCTGTTCGCCAAGTTCGAGCCATTCCATCTCGAGCTCCTCGCGGGTGTCCTTCACGGCGTTGAGCTCTTTGGTTTTGGCGCCGATGGCGTCGAAGTCGCCGGCCTCGGAAAGCGCGGCGATCTCCGCCTCGAGGGCTTCGGCCTGCTCGTTTTCCTTGGCGATCTTGCGCTCGAGCGCCTTCATCTTCTTCTGCAGCTCGCGCTCCTCCTGGGAGCTCATTTGCTTCTCGACGGCCTCCGGTTGCCCCTCCCCCAGATCCAGCACGCCAGCAGTGCGGGCCTCGTCGGCGCGTTGGTCCAGGTACTGCTGGATGCCGCCGGGCAGGTTGGTGAGCTTCCCGTCGCCGAACAGCGCGTAAGTGTTGTCGGCGATGCGCTCGATCAGGTAGCGGTCGTGGGAGATAACCACCAGGGTGCCGGGCCAGGAGTCGAGGAGGTTTTCCAGCTCCTGGAGGGTGTCGATGTCGAGGTCGTTGGTGGGCTCGTCGAGAAGCAAAACGTTCGGCTCGGCCATGAGCACGCGGGTCAGTTGCAGGCGGCGGCGCTCGCCGCCGGAGAGGTCGCGAACGGGGGTGCGCTGGCGCTTCGGGGAGAAGCCGAGGCGCTCGGCGAGCTGGGAGGCGGATAGTTCCTTTTTGCCGAAGCTGATGTAGGTGGCGACGTCTTCGACGGCGTCGATGACGCGGCGCTCCGGGTCGAGATCGTCGAGTTCTTGGCGCAGCCAGCCAATGCGGGTGGTCTGCCCCTCGATGCGCTTGCCGGCTGCGAGCGGGTATTCGCCGGCGAGCGTGCGCAGCAGCGTCGTTTTGCCGGAGCCGTTCACGCCGACGAGGCCGATGCGCTCGCCGGGTGCGAGGCGCCAGGTGAGGTGGTCGACGAGCGTGCGGCCGTCCGGGGCGTCGATGCGCGCGTCTTCGAGTTCGATGACCACGCGGCCTTGGCGCTGCTTCGAAAACGCCATGAGTTCGACGGTGTCGCGCGGGGGTGGGACGTCCTTGATCAGGGCTTCGGCGGCCTCGATGCGGTAGCGCGGCTTGGAGGTGCGCGCCGGCGCGCCGCGGCGCAGCCACGCCAGCTCCTTGCGGGCGAGGTTCTGGCGGCGTTGCTCAATCGCATCGGCCTGGCGAGCGCGCTCGGCGCGGGCGAAGGTCCAGTCGTTGTAGCCGCCCTCGTAGACGTCGACGGTGCCGTCGTGGACCTCCCAGGTCAGGGTGGCCACGGTGTCGAGGAACCAGCGGTCGTGGGTGACCACCACGACGGCGACTTTGCGGGCCAGCAGGTGGTCGGCGAGCCACTGCACACCTTCGACGTCGAGGTGGTTGGTCGGCTCGTCCAGCACCACCAGGTCCAAATCCTGCACGAGCGCGGCGGCGAGGTTGACGCGTCTGCGCTCGCCGCCGGAGAGCTGCCCCACCGGGGTGTCCAGGCCAAGCTCCGCCACGCCGGTGCCCTGCAGCACCTCGCGCACCCGCGCGTTGGAGGCCCATTCGAAGGTCTGCAGGCCCAGCGGCTCGACGACGGCTTGGCCGACCGTCAGAGCGTCGTCAAGCAAAAAGCGCTGCGTGACCACCGCCATGCGCAAGTCGGAGGTGTGCGAGACGCGCCCCGCGTCCGGCGGCTCGATGCCGGTGAGCACCTCCAGCAGGGTGGTTTTGCCGCCGCCGTTGACGCCGACGATGCCGATGCGCTCGCCGGTCTGCACGCCGAGCGAGACGCCGTCGAGAAGCGTTTTCAGCCCCCACGTTTTGGAGACGTTTTCCAGGTTGATCAGGTTAGCCATATCGGCTAGCCATCTTACGCAGGCAGCCACGCGTGCAGCCCTCGGCTGCGCTGCAGCTGGGCGACGATGTGGGCGCACGCCAGCGCGTCCGAATCCGCCCGGTGGTGGTTGAGCGTGAACCCGGGCGCGCAGTACTCAGCGACGGTGGGCAGCGTGTGGTCCGCAAGATGCGGCAGCAGGCGCCGGCTCAGGCGGCAGGTGCAGTAGAAGCGCTTAGGGTACGTGCCGGTGAAGTAGTAGCGGTCGAGCGCGCGCCACACCGCGGCGTCGAAGGTGGCGTTGTGCGCCCACACCGGCGCTTCGCCGACGAACTCCACGAGCCGGTCGGCGATGTCGAACCAGCTCGGCGCGTCCTCGATGTCGCCGCGCTCGATGCCGTGGATGTGGCTGAACTCGAACAGGATGTATTCCTCCGGCGGGCGCAGGTAGGTGCACAGCTGGTCCACCACTTCCCCGCCGGCGACCTTGACCAGCGCGACCTGGCACGCCGATGCGCCGGAGATGCGGTTGGCGGTTTCGAAGTCGACGGCGACGAACTCGTCTTGGAGCAGCTCGCCTATTCGCGGTATCCACTTCGCCGCCGCAACCTTCCTCGGCGCCCGAGCTTTGCCGGTGAGCTCGGCGCGCGGGGTGGCGGGCAGGCGCTTTTCCTCGGCAACCTTGGCCTGCCAGGCCGCCTTGAACGGCGCCGGATCCCGCCCCTCGCGGCGGGCGAGGTGCGCTTCGGCTCTGGCCAGCCGCTTCTCCAGGTTCGCCCGCGCGTCCGGGTGCTGGGCGGGCGGGCCGGCGGCGAGCCAGGCGCGGATAACGCCCGCCGCCTCGGCGTGCTGCCCGGGTCCGTCGTGCAGCGCGGCCACTTGCGCGACGTAGATGTCCAGCGCCCACGCATGATCCTCGCGCGCGGCGTCCTGCATGGCGAACATGAGCTCCTCGGCCAGCGCAAGCGCCGCCCGCGGCTGCCCTGCGCGCTTCAGCTTGGCCACCTTTGGCAGGTGCTCCCAAATCGGCCGACCTTTCACCGCGGGCGGGGCGGCGTCGGTCAACCCGCTCAGGCGCGCCTCCACCGTGGAGGTGTTGCCGTCGAGGTAGTTACGTGTGGCGTCGATTAAGGGCATGCGCCGCACACTACGGCCCTCCCCGACACCACCGGCCCGCGTTAGATCACGCGTTCGACTTGGGCGCCGTGGTCCGGGCCTTCGGCGACGAAGACCTCGTAGCCGTCGAAGCGTTCCGCCAGGTGCTCGGCGGCAAAGCGCGCGTCGTCGGCGTCGTCGCACAGCACGGCCACGGTGGGCCCGGAGCCGGAGACGATCGCGCGTCGGCCCGCCTCCCCGGCAACGCCAAGCACGCGCTTGAGCACCGGGCGCATCGACAGCGCCGGCGCCTCCAAATCGTTGTGCAACGCCGCCGCCACGCGCGCCACGTCGCCGGAGGTCAGCGCCTGGGACAGCTCGGTGGCGTCCATGTGCGGCAGAAGGGCGGGGTTGCCGTGGCGCAGGTCGTCGAGAAGCGCAAACGCTCCCCCGGTGTTGATGCCGATTTTGGGGTTGATGAACACCCAGTGCAGCCGGCCGCGCGAGAGCATCTCGACCAGCTTGTCGCCGCGGCCCGTGCCGAGCGCCGTGCCACCCATCAGCGAAAAGGGCACGTCCGCGCCAAGCGACGCCGCGATCTCGAGCAGTTCCTCCTCCGGCAAGGCCTCGCCGAACTCGGCCACTAGCGCGTTGGACGCCACCAGCGCGGCGGCGGCGTCGGCGGAGCCGCCCGCCATGCCGCCGGCGACGAAGACGTGCTTGTCCACCTCAATGCGCACGCGCGGCACCGCCACGCCCGCGCGCGCCACCACGGCCTCGACGGCGCGCCACGCCAGGTTGTTCGGCCCGTCGATGTCCTCGTCGGGCTCATCCACGAAGAACGTGGTACGCATGGACTCGACTGCTGGGCCGGCCACGGGGGTGCCGTCGTAAAGCAAGCGCACCACCTCGCGCCGGTCCACCGCATGAAAGACGCTGACCAGGTCGTGGTAGCCGTCCGTGCGCGCCTCGCCGACGCCGAGGTGGAGGTTCACCTTGCCCGGCGCGGAGGCGACGATCTCACGCGTCATGGCGGGCCTCCCCCAGGCGGATGAAGTCTGCGACGGTGAGCTTCTCGCCGCGCAGCCCCGGGTCGATGCCGGCGGCGCGCAGCGCGTCCTCGGCGGCCGCGGCCGAGCCGTAGATGCCCGACAGCGTGGAGCGCAGCGTCTTGCGGCGCTGGGCGAACGCGGCATCCACCAGCGGGAAGATGGTGTCGCGAAGCTCGCGCGGGGCGTCGGCAGCGACGTCGATGCGCACGAGCCCCGACTCGATGTTCGGCGCCGGCCAGAACACGTGCTTGCCTATCGTGCCGGCGCGCGAAACGTCGCCGTAGAACGCGGCCTTGACGCTGGGCACGCCGTAGATCTTCGATCCCGGCTGCGCGGCAAGGCGGTCGGCGACTTCTTTTTGCACCATCACGAGCACCCTGCGTATCGACGGCAGCTCCGCCAGCAAATGCAGCAGCACCGGAACCGAGACGTTGTAGGGCAGGTTCGCCACCAGCGCGGTCGGCGCGGCGTCGAAGTCGGCGCGGGAGGCCTTCAGCGCGTCGGTGTTGATCACGGTGAGGCGATCGGCGTAATCCGGGGCGAGCTCGCCGACGGTGTTCGGCAGGCGCCCCGCCAGGCGCGGGTCGATCTCGAGCGCGGTCACACTCGCGGCGGTGTCGATGAGCCCCAGGGTGAGCGAGCCGAGGCCCGGTCCGACCTCCACCACGTGGTCGTCTTCGCTGAGTTCCGCGGCCGCGACGATGCGGCGCACGGTGTTGGGGTCGTGCAGGAAGTTCTGCCCCAGCTTCTTCGTCGGGGTGACGTCCAGCTCGGCGGCGAGCTCGCGAATCTCGGCGGGCCCTAGAAGTTGCGCTTCCGCCATCTAGCGGATACCCAGGCTGGCGGTGCAGGCCGGCCAGGCGCCCCAGCCCTGGGAGGCCTGGACGCGCTCGGCGATGGCTATCTGCTGCTCGCGGGTGGCCAGGTGCGCGCTCGGCGCATACGCGGTGCCGCCGTGGCCCGCCCAGGTGGACGGGGTGAACTGCAGGCCGCCGGAGAAGCCGTTGCCGGTGTTGATGGCCCAGTTGCCGCCGGATTCGCACTGTGCCAGCGAATCCCACACGCTGCCGGAGGCCACTGCGGGCGCGGCCGCGCCAGTGTTGCCGGCCTGCTTCGTGCCGCGGGCGATAAGCGCCGGCTTGGCCTTCTTCACTTCCTTCTCCTCGGCCACGCCCTCGGACTCGACTTGGCCGTTGACGGTGACGGTGCGGTGGATGACCTTGGTCTCGCCCTGCTCGCCCTTCTCCCGGACCTCCTCTTCGCCCTCGTCGAGCGAGTCGTCGTCGACGTACTCCGCCGGGGCCTCAACCACGACGGTTTCTGGGCGGTCCACGGTGCTGACACGGTCGAGAACGATCTCCATGCCGGGCACGATGGCGTCGGTGAGCGCGACGTTGAGGCGGTCGTCGGTGTCGAATGTGACGCCGCGCGCGGAGAGCAGGTCGCCGACGGTTTTCGCCGCTGCCGAGACGTAGGTCAGATCCCCGCCGTCGCGCAGCGCGACGATCTTCGGGGTGGTCACGTCCAGGTTCATGCCGTGGGTGACCGGCTGGTCGCGGTCCACGTCCACCGCGGAGTGGCCGGCGACGCCAGCCTGGTCGATCAGCTCACCGACGGTGCCGGCGGTCGACGTGATCTCCTGCGCAACACCGTCGATGACCACGGCGACCGGCTTCGCGGTGCGCACGGTGACGGTGTCGCCACTGGAGAGCTTCTCGCCCGGCGCCGGGTAGACCAGGTCCTCCGGCGCGACCTCGACGCCGGCGGAGCTGAGCGCGCCCGCGACGTCCGCGGCGTAGGTGCGCACGTTGGTCTCCTCGCCGTTGACGTCGACGGTGACCTGCTTCTGGGTGGCAAGTGCCGTGCCCGCGCCGCCAACCAGGACGGCGCCGGCGACGGTGCCGGCGACAGCGCGCTTGGTGGCGGTGCTCTTCGGGTTGATCCGCTTGATCTGACGGGACATGTGTTTCCTCACGGGTCGGCTCAGCTGAAGGTGTTCAGCCAATAACCCGGGTAACGATACGGTAACGCTCGCAGGGTTTCAAGACCCGACGTGCCAGCTCACACCCCGTAGACCCGCGAGAACGTCTCTGCAATCTCACGCGCCACATCGGCCACTTCCATGCCGCGCGCTTCGGCCACAACCTTCGCCGTGTGACCGATCAGCGACGGCTCGTTTTTCGCCCCGCGGAAGGGCTCCGGCGTCATGTACGGTGCGTCCGTTTCCACCAGCAGCTGACCCGCTGGTGCCAGCGCCGCCGCCTCGCGCAACTCCTCGTTGCGCTTGAACGTCACGTTGCCAGCGAAACTGAGCACGTAGCCGCGCTCGATCGCCTCGCGCGCCACGTCCAGCGGCGAGGAGAAGCAGTGCAGGATCACGTGCTCGGGCCGTGGGGCGCTATCAAGAATGCGCAGCATCTCCGCATCTCCCTCGCGGTTGTGGATCATCAGCGCCTTGCCCGACTCGCACGCTAGGTCGATGTGCCAGCGAAACGCATCCTCCTGCACCTCCAGCGGCGCGGTGCCCTCCGCGTCGTGCTTCAGCCAGTACGTGTCGATGCCGGTCTCGCCCACCGCCACGCAACGCTCGTCTGCGGCCATCTCCGTCAGGCGGGCGCGGGCACCGTCGTCAAGCTCATGCGCCCTCGTCGGGTGGATGGCGCACGCAGCGAACACGCGCTTGTTGAAGTGGGCGGCCTGAAGCGCGAGCTCGGCCTCCTCGAGCCCGTCGCCGACGGTGCAGATGCGCTCCACCCCGGCGGCCAGGGCGCGCTCGACAAACGCGTCGACCTCTACGGCACTGCGCGCGCCGCACGACGCGAGGTGCGTGTGCGCGTCAATCAGCCCGGCAATCGGCTCGGCGGGCACGGGCGTGGGACGTGGCTTCTTTTTGCTCATACGATGCACCCTATGGCATTTGAAGACATCGACTCAGCCACCCAGACCCAAATCGAGGCCGACCTGGCCGAAGCCGCCGGCCGCGGCATCAACGGCTCGCCCGCCGACATCGCGGAGTCTTTCGAGGCCGAACTCGCGGACTACCTCGCCCTTCCCGCGGACGTGCGCCGCAGCTTCCCCCGCGGCGACACCGCGCGCCTTTTCGGCACCGCGCTCGGCCAGGCGCTCGTGCGCGAGGGGTACAAGTGGCAATTGCTTATCGACGACTACGGCACCGACCTCGTCGTCGCCAAAGACGTCGGCAGCGCCAGCGAAAAATACACCGCCCCGCTAGTTGTGGTGGACCAGCGCTTCGAGGACGAGGAACCCGGCACGCTGACCAAGTTCCTCGGGCAGTTCCTATGACTGCTCGTATGCCGGAATCGATCATGCCGCTCGTGCGGCCGGAGTTGCGCAGACGCGCGCGGCTGATCCCCCACCCGCCGGTGCAGCTGAGAGCGACGCGCTGGCTCACCAGCCACGGCCAGACGCTCTTTCCCATTCCCCGGCGCGAGGGTGTGGAGCTGATCCGGCACGGGCGCACCCTCGTCTTCCGGCCGCGCAACCCGAAGGGCGCGCTGTTGTGGCTGCACGGCGGCGGCCACATCATCGGCCACCCCGCCCAGGACGGGCCGCTGTGCGCGAACACCGCCGCCGAGGTGGGCGTGACCGTGGTGGCCCCGCGCTACCCGCTCTCGCCTGCGCACCCCTTCCCCGCCGGCCTGGATGCCGCGCTGGAGACGTGGGCGTGGATGCACACCCGCGCGGACGAGTTCGGCGAACCGTTCGCCATCGGCGGCGAAAGCGCCGGCGGCGGGTTGGCCGCCGCGGCGTGCCAGCGGCTTTACGACGAGCACGGACCGCTGCCGCGCGCCCAGTGGCTGTTCTGCCCCATGCTGGACGACCGCCCCACCGCCGACCGGAGGCGCGACCTGCCTCGGGACCGGCCCGTGGCCAACAACGCGCAGACCCGCTACGCCTGGGCGTCCTACCTGGGCCAGGCGCCCGGGTTGGAGACGGTGCCCGAGTACGCCGTCCCCGCCCGGCGCGCCGACCTGTCGGGCCTTCCCCCTGCGTGGCTGTCCACCGGCGACATCGAGCTGTTCTACGAGGAGATCTGCGCCTACACCCGGAGGCTTCGCGACGCCGGCGTGCCCGCCCAGCTCGAGATCGTCGAGGGCGCGCCGCACGCGATCGAGCTGTGGGCGTTCGACGTGCCGGTGGTCAAGGCCATGCTCGCTTCGGCCAGGGCGTGGCTCGGCGAGCAGCTGTAGCCGCGGCCTACTGCACCGGCGCCCACTCCGGGCCGGTCTCGCCGAGCTCCGGGTCCAGCTTGGCAATCAGCGGCTGCGGCTTGGACAGCTCCGTGCCCGGGGTGACGTCCACGCGCTGCCACACGGCCTGCTGCTGCGAGTAGTCGCCGGTGATGGTCAGGTAGGTCTGGCCCTTTTCCGGCAGGCCGACGCCGACGAGGTTGAACTCCTCGTCGTCCACGAACTCCTCGACGCGTGGCTCGGCGGCCCAGATGCCGGTGCGGCCCAGCGTCTCGTGGACCTTCTGCGCGGTGTGCGGCAAAAACGGGGTGAGCATGGCGTTGCAGTCGGAGACGACCTGCAGCGCGGTCCACAGCACGGTGGCCAGGCGCTCACGCTGGGTGTCGTCCTTGGCCAGCTTCCACGGCTCCTGCTCCGCGATGTAGGCGTTGGCCTCGCCGACGACGTGCATGATCTTCGTGATCGCGGACTTGAAGTGGGCCTTGCCCAGCTCCTCGCCGGCGGTGGTGAAGGTTTCGGCCGCGAGGTTCAGGATGCGCTCGTCGGACGCTTCGAGCGGGCCGGGTGCCGGGACCTGGCCGAAGTTCTTGTGCGCCATGGACACGGTGCGGTTGACCAGGTTGCCCCAGCCGTTGGCCAGCTCGTTGTTCACGCGGCGCACGAACTCGTCCCAGGTGAAGTCCGTGTCGTTGTTCTCCGGGCCGGCGACGGCGATGAAGTAGCGCAGCGGGTCCGGGCCGAACTCCGAAAGGAAGTCCTTGACGTAGATGACCACGCCCTTGGACGAGGAGAACTTGGAGCCGGACATGGTCAGGAACTCGGACGAGACGACCTCGGTGGGCAGGTTCAGCTCGCCGAGCTCGCCGGCAGCGCCGCCCTTGGCGCCCTTGCCCGCGTAGCCGAGGAGCTCCGCCGGCCAGATCTGGGAGTGGAAGGTGATGTTGTCCTTGCCCATGAAGTAGTAGCCCTCGGTGGCCGGGTCCTGCCAGAAGCCCTTCCAGGCCTCCGGGTTGCCGGAGCGGTGAGCCCACTCAATGGACGCGGACAGGTAGCCCACCACCGCGTCGAACCAGACGTAGAGCTTCTTCGACGGGTTGTCCTGCCAGTCCTCCACCGGGATCGGGATGCCCCAGTCGATGTCGCGGGTCATCGCACGCGGGCGCATGTCTTCGAGCAGGTTCAGGGAGAATTTCAGCACGTTCGGGCGCCACTCTTGGCGGGTGGAAAGCCACTGCTCCAGCGCGTCGTGCAGCGCGGGCAGGTCGAGCATGAAGTGCTCGGTCTCGATGAACTTCGGCGTCTCGCCGTTGATCTTGGACACCGGGTTGATCAGGTCCGCCGGGTCGAGCTGGTTGCCGCAGGTGTCGCACTGGTCGCCGCGGGCGTCGGTGGCGCCGCAGATCGGGCAGGTGCCCTCGATGTAGCGGTCCGGCAGCGTGCGGCCCGTCGACGGGGAGATCGCGCCCTGGGTGGTCTCGCGGATCATGTACCCGTTCTCGTTCAGCCCGCGGAACAGCTCCTGCACCACGGTGTAGTGGTTGCGGGTGGTGGTGCGGGTGAACAGGTCGTAGGACAGGCCCAGGCCCGCCAGGTCTTCGACGATCTGCTTGTTGTAGCGGTCCGCCAGCTCCTTGACGGTCACGCCTTCTTTGTCGGCCTGCACGAGCAGCGGGGTGCCGTGCTCGTCGGTGCCGGAGACCATGAGCACGTTCTTGCCGGACATTCGCTGGTAGCGGGCGAAGACGTCGGAGGGCACGCCGAAGCCTGCGACGTGGCCGATATGGCGCGGGCCGTTGGCGTACGGCCACGCAACGCACACAAGAACGTTGTTGTTGGTCTCGGAAGAAGTCATGGCTCTCAGCATAAGTTATGCCCCGCCTAAGCACTGCACTGCTCGAGCGGGGCACAACCGAAGGTGCGTCGTCAAGCAAACGCCCCTAGTGGGAACGCGGTTTGAGCATCCCCTTGACCTGCGCCTTGCGGGCTTCCAGCTGCTGCTGGTCGCGGTGCATGCGACGCTCGATGGCCAGCTGGCGGGCGAAGCGCTCCTGTTCCTTCTTGTCCAGGTAGATCGTGTCGTTGGACATGTCCTTGACAATCGCGAACATCAGAGCGATCAGGATGAACAGGAACGGCGTGGCGGCCACGATGGTCACGGACTGCAGCGAGTTCAGCGCGTCCGAGCCGCCGGAGATCAGCAGCGTCAGGCCGACGAACGCGGTGGCCAGGCCCCACATTGCGGCGAGCCACGGCTTCGCCTCGGTCTTGCCGGACTGGGTCATGGACGCCATCACCGTCGACGCGGAGTCCGCGGAGGTGATGAAGAAGGTGCCCAGAAGGATCAGGGCGAACACGCCCATGACGTAGCCGCCCGGCAGGGCGTGCAGCAGGTTGAACAGCTGCTCCTCGTTGGAGCCGTCGCCGACGATGGACTCGCCAGCCTGCTCCATCTTGATGGCCGTGCCGCCGAAGATGGCGAACCACACGGTGGACAGGCCAGCCGGAACCAGCATCACGCCGAGGCAGAACTCGCGCACGGTGCGGCCGCGGGAAATGCGCGCCAGGAAGGTGCCCACGAACGGGGACCAGGAGATCCACCATGCCCAGTAGAAGATGGTCCAGCCGGAGAGGAACTCGCCGGCCTGGCCGTCGGAGCTCTCGGCGGTGCGGGCGGCCATTTCGAAGAAGTTCTGCAGGTAGCTGCCCACGGCGGTCGGCAGCATGTTCAGCTGCGCGACGGTCGGGCCGAAGACGAACACGAAGATCGCCAGGATCGCGGCGACGACCATGTTCGCGTTGGACAGCCACTGGATGCCCTTGGACACGCCCGACATCGCCGACAGCAGGAAT
This sequence comes from Corynebacterium haematomassiliense, assembly GCF_013978595.1. Taxonomy (GTDB): domain Bacteria; phylum Actinomycetota; class Actinomycetes; order Mycobacteriales; family Mycobacteriaceae; genus Corynebacterium; species Corynebacterium lehmanniae. Next base: position 22,019 of record NZ_JACDTZ010000001.1, on the reverse strand, counting down.
GCCAGGGTGAGCACAGCCACGATGCCGATGATCAGCTTGGTGGACGGGTTGTCCACGAAGCCGGAGGCCTCCAGGCCGGAGCTGATCTGCAGCGCGCCCAGGCCCAGGGAGCAGGCGGTGCCGAAGATGGTGGCGAACACGGCGAAGGCGTCGATGAGCTTGCCCGGCCAGCCGTTGGCAGCTTTCTCACCAATTAGCGGGATGAACGCGCTGGACAGCAGCTGCTTGCGGCCGAGGCGGAACGTCGAGTACGCGATAGCCAGGCCGATGATGGCGTAGACGGCCCACGGGTGCAGCGTCCAGTGGAACATGGTCTGCGCCATCGCGGTGCCGACCTCGTGCTCGTCGTGGCCCGGCACGCCGTCGAGGTACATCGCCAGCGGCTCAGCCGCGCCGTAGAACATCAGGCCGATGCCCATGCCGGCGGCGAACATCATGGCGATCCACGAGGTTGTTTTGAACTCGGGGCGCTCGTCGGCGGTGCCGAGGCGGATGGTGCCGAAGTTCGACAAGGCGATCACGATGACGAAGGCGACGAAGATGGTGCCGCCGAGGACGAAGGCCCAGCCGAGGTTGTCGATGACCCAGCCGAACGCGGCGTCCGCAAAGTTAGAGAAGTTGTCGGGGGCAGCCAGGCCCCAGCCGACAATTGCCGCGACAACCACCGCGAGAGGAATGACGATGCCCCAGTTGATCGGGGCGTCTTCTGCGTCGGCTTGGCTCTCGACGCGTTCCTCAGGGTCGGTGTAGTTGGGTTGCACGCCGTCGCGGTCGGCGCGCAGCAGCGCGGCGATTTCGCCGACTGCGGAAGTGTCTTCAGTCTTAATGGGATCCGTACTCCGCGGCTCCACGTCGGGATCGTGGGGATCCCTTTGGAGATCACGCTGAGACATAGAGTTCTCCTCGCAAATTTTCAGGGTTTTACTAGAACCCAAGCAGGCTAGCGCAGATCACACCATTGTGCTAGCCCGCGCGGGGAACTTTTGCTTATCGACGTCAGCTTCGCGCATCCAACGCGGCATCGTAGAGGTCTCCGACCTTCACTCCGTGCTGCTTCGCCACCTGTTTCGCGGCGTCTTTCATGCGCTGGCCGCCGTCGACCAGCTCCAGCACCAGACCGACTAAGTCCTCGGGTTCGGCCTGCTGCCCGGTGCCGCCTTCGATCACCAGCGTGATCTCCCCTCGCACGCCGCCGGCCGCCCACTCGGCGAGCTCCCCCAGCGTGCCGCGCTTGACCTCCTCGTAGGTTTTGGTCAGCTCGCGGCACACGGCAGCACGGCGTTCGGCGCCGAGGACGTCCGCGGCGTCGGCAAGCAACTGCTCGATGCGGTGCGGCGACTCGAAGCAGCACACCGCGCGGCGCTCATGCACGAGTGTTTCCAGCCACGCCCGGCGCGCGCCGGCCTTGCGGGGCGCGAAACCGTCAAAGATGAAGTGGCCCACGTTGAGCCCGGACAGCGCCAGCGCCGTGGTCACCGCGGACGGGCCCGGGATGCAGGTGACCGGGATGCCGGCGTCGTGGGCGGCGGCGACGATGGAGTGGCCGGGGTCGGACACCAGCGGCATGCCGGCGTCGGTGACGACGAGTACGGTGCCGGCGCGTGCGGCGTCGAGAAGCTCCCGCGCCCGGGATTCCTCGTTGTGGTCGAAGTTGGACACCACGCGGCCGGTGATTTCCACGCCGAGCGCTGCGGCAAGGGCGCGCGTGCGCCGGGTGTCCTCCGCTGCGATCACATCCGCCGTGGCGAGCGCCTGCGCAAGCCGGGGCGAGGCGTCCGCGACGTTGCCGAGCGGGGTGGCCGCGAGTACAACTCCGGCCGGGAGGTTCTGAGTCAGGTTGTCTTGCTCGGCGGACATACCTCGGGAGCATACGCGTAAGGCGCTAATATCTTCCGTCGTGACCACTATCGCGAGCACCCCGAACCCCGCCGGACCGCCACCTAGCGCCGACGCAACGGCGCCAGAGACGACGCGTTCCCTGCGGCCCGCCCAGCCTGCGCCCGAGGCACCCGTGACGGTGCCGTGGACGCGCCGCGACACCATCGCCGCCTCCGTCATCGGTGTGCTGGCGCTGCTCACCAGGTTCATCGGCCTGGTGCAGCCGACCAGCTCCGGCACCCCCGTCTTCGACGAGAAGCACTACGTCCCGCAAGCCTGGGACATGGTGGAAAGCTGGTTCAACCCGGTCTTAGGCGGCATCGAGTCCAACCCCGGCTACGGCCTGGTCGTTCACCCGCCGCTGGGCAAGCAGCTACTCGCGCTCGGCGAGATCATCTTTGGCTACTCCCCGCTGGGCTGGCGTCTGATGACCGGCCTGTTCGGTACCGCCGTGATCGTGTTCGTGTTCCTGCTCGCGCGGCGCGTGAGCCAGTCCACCAACATCGCGATCCTCGCGGGCATCATCGCGCTTTTCGACGGCGTCCTGCTCGTCTCCGCCAAATTCGGCATGCTCGACGTCTTCCAGGTGCTGTTCGTGGTGATGGCGGCGTGGACGCTGGCCGGCGACATGCGCCAGGTGCACCACCGCTGGCACGACGCGTGGCTGGCCGGCAAGCTCGAGGGCACCGGCCCCTTCGGCCCGCGCATGGGGTTCCGTTGGTGGCGCTTCGCCACCGGCGTGCTGCTCGGCCTGACGCTGTCCGTGAAGTGGAACGGCCTGTACTACATCATGTTCTTCGGCCTACTGTCGTCGTTCTGGGACCTGTTCCTGCGCCGCCGCTACGGCGTGGAGAAGCCGATTTCGGGCACCCTGCTTCGCGACGTCCCGTCGGCGCTCGCCTCCATCGTGCTCATCCCCGCCGTGCTGTACCTGTGGTCCTGGCGCGCCTGGTTCGCCTCCGAGACCTCCGTGTACCGTCACTCGCTTTCCGACGGCACCATCGCCGGCTCCGACTGGCCCTGGCTGGCTAACCTGCCCGAGCCGATCGCCGGCTGGTTCTACTACCACTTCTCGGTGCTGAACTTCCACGCCTCGCTGACGTCGTCCTCCGGCCACTCCCACCCCTGGGACTCCAAGCCATGGGCCTGGTTGGTCTCGGCACGTCCGATCCTGTACTACTCCGCCACCGACCTTGAATGCTCCATCGCATCCGGCGACGGCAAGTGCCGCGAGATGATCTACATGTTCGGCACCCCCGCCATCTGGTGGCTGACCGTGCCGGTGCTGCTGTGGGCGTGCTGGGTGTGGCTGACCCGCAAGGACTTCCGCGTCATCGTGCCGGTGATCGCGTTTGCCGCTGGCTTCCTGCCGTGGCTGGCTGCTTTCGACCGCCAGATGTACTTCTTCTACGCCACCGCCCTGGTGCCGTTCACCGCGGTGCTGCTGGCCTTGGCGTTAGGCAACCTGGCCAAGAAGGGCGGGGCTGTGACGTGGTCCTGGGTGAACAAGGTCGCGGGCTTCGAGCTGCGCTGGGGCCAGCTCGCCGCCGTGGTCTACATCGCGCTGGTGGTGGCCAGCTTCATCTACTGGTCGCCCATCTTCTACGGCTTCAAGATCCCGGACACCTGGTACGAGTCCATCATGTGGCTACCCAGCTGGAAGTAGCCCGGCTAGTTGGAAACCTGGCCCAGTTTTCGGCACCGGCGTCGTTCCCCCGGGGCCCGCGCCTGACACTTTCTGGCGGAATCTGTCAGGCGACGCGCTCCGCCCCAGGTCAGCTCGAAGCGCCTGCGGAATATGTCAGAGCCATCGCTTTCGACTGCTACCCCAGCTCCACACCTGCCCTAGTACGGACGGGCATCTAAGAGCTGCCACGCCCGACGCACGGCACCGCCGCGGTCGGCCACCCACGTCCACACGAGCGCAACCAAGCTCAGCAGCGGAACAAGTACGGACGCCGCCTCGAACTGGCCCATCCCCAGCACGAAGTCGCGCACGGCGAAGCCGACGGTGAAGGTGAACATCGTGCCCACGATGAGCAGCACCCCCGGGATCTGCTGCGGCCGCCAGGCGGTAAAGCCCAACGCGAGCGCCACTCCGAAGCGCACGGACGCCGCGGACGCCACCACCGGCTCCTCCCCGCCGGACAGGATCAGGCGCACGGCCCACAGCACCCACACCACGGCCATCGCGCCGAGCATCAGGCGCCCCACGGCCATGCCGATCTCACGGCGGCGGGCGAAGCGGCGCCACTCGTTGTCCACGCCTGCCAGAATCGCGGCGGACAGGTCCTGCGGCGGGGCCATCGCGTCGTCCGAGTCAACACCGAGCGACTCCGACAGCGCCAGCGAACGGTCCAAAAACGCGCGGCACACCGCGCAGCCGGACACGTGGGCGTCGACGATGGCGTCGTCGAGTTCAGCCTTCTCGCCGTCGATGCGCGCAGACAGCGCCGCTTGAACCTCCTCGTGGCTAACCACGCGTGAGCACCCCGTCCAGGCTTACGCGGCCGGTGCCGAAGACGGTGATGATAAACAGCGCGGCGGCGAGCACGAGCGTGTACTCCACTCCCCCGGCCTCGATGAAAAAGCCGTTGTCCAGGTGCACGAAGTACCCGGCGGCTAAAACGAGGAGGGCGAGGAGCGACGCGGTGATCGTCGTCAAGAGCCCCACTGCTAAAAACGCGCCGCCGATGAGCTCGACGGTGCCGGTGAGGTAGGCGGAAAGCTGCGGCTGCGGCACCCCGAGGGCGGCGAACTGGCGGCCAGTTTCGGCCATGCCCATCTCAAACCAGTGGTTGTAGCCGTGCGCCACAAACACCGCGCCCAGCACGAGCCGGAGCACAAGCAGCGCGAAGTCGCGGACGGCGGGCCTATTCATGCCGATTAGCGTACCCGTGGAACCGAACGGGGTAGAACTGAGTCCAATACATATGACTGATCTTCACACCACACCAGAAACCAATCCCGAATCCGGCTGGCCCGTCATCGGCGACGACGGGCTGGCGCGTCCGCCGTGGGCCGCCACCGACCCACTGCTGCGCGACTACTACGACACCGAATGGGGCATGCCCGTCACCGACGAGCAGGGCATGTTTGAACGCGTCTGCCTCGAGGGCTTCCAGGTGGGGCTGTCGTGGCGGCTGATCCTGCAGAAGCGCGAGGCCCTGCGCGCGGCCTTCCACGGCTTCGACCCGGACAAAGTCGCGGGTATGAGCATCGAGCATTTGCTTAACGACGCTTCCTTGATCCGCAACCGGCGCAAACTCGAAGCAGCAGTGAAAAACGCCGAGGCGACGCTGGCGCTGCGGGAGGAGGGCACGCACCTCGGCGAGTTCGTGTGGTCCTACCAGCCGGCGAACACGCCGGTGCCGCGCACGATGGCGGAAGTGCCGACGCGCTCGGCGGAGTCCGAGCAGCTGGCGAAAGACCTGAAGAAGCGCGGCTTCACCTTTGTGGGGCCGGTGACGATGTACGCGCTGATGGAATCCACCGGCATCATCGACACCAACTTGGTGGGCACGTGGCGCCGCGGGGCGTCCGGGGTATGGGTGTAATCGGCGCCTAGGCGGCGTTTAATCGTCGTCCATGTCCGCGAAGGCGTCCTCGACGGAGTCGTGCTCCTCGCGGGAGGCCTCCCAAACTTCCTTGGCGGCGGAGAGGTTGATGGCGGCGATGATCGCGCCGACAACGATGTCGAACCAGGCGGTCTCCCACACGAACGTGAGCAGGCCAGCGGCGATGATGAGCAGATTGGCCAGCGCGTCGTTGCGCGCAGCCAGCCAGGCGCCGGTGGCGAGCGACGAGCCTTCGCCGCGCAGCTGCATCAGCAGGATCGCGCAGATCACGTTCACCACCAGGGCTCCAACCGCGATGCCGGTCAGGCCCTCCGGCGACGGCGCGACAGGGTTCATGATCTTGGTGATCACGGTGACAACCGCGGCGACCGCCGGGATGAGAATCAGCGCGGCAAGCACGCTGCCGGCGGTGCGGCGGCGCGCGGCCGGCCACGCCACGGCGAAGAACACCAGCAGGTTAATTGCGGTGTCCTCGAGGAAGTCGGCGGAGTCCGCGAACAGGGACGCCGAGCCGATGGCCACCGCACCGGCGAACTCCACGAAGAAGTAGGCCAAGTTCAGCAGCGCCACAATCAGCACCGCGCGACGGATCTTCTGCTCACCCAACGACTCTGCCACTTCAGCTGCTCTTTTCAGCGTCTTATACAACGGGAAGGCAGCTTAGCCGATGCGCAAAACGTAACGGGACCCGGCCGTATTCGACCGGGTCCCGCAATCCTGTGGAGCTAAGGGGAATCGAACCCCTGACCTTCGCATTGCGAACGCGACGCTCTACCAACTGAGCTATAGCCCCTGGGGCACGCTCGTTACGTTACTCCTCCCCCACGCGCCGGTTAAATCGCCAGCGCAGTGGGGTTTTTCACGGTTTTTAGGAGGCGCGGGTGCCGTAGCCGCCGAGGTCTTCGTAGTCGTCGTAGCCGGGGTCGTTTTCCGGCACGTAGCGGGTGGACGGCAGGGTGTCGAAGTCGGGGCTGTCGTCGTCCAGGTCCAGCACGACGGAGCCGGCGCGCAGGCGAGCGTCACGCGGGTGCTCGGTGTGGTTGCTCATCGCCACACCCATGCGTGCGCGGCGCAGCTGGCGCAGGCGGCGGGCGTGCAGCGCGCGCTCCTGCAGCACGACGCGGCGCAGCGCGACCATGAACCATGCGGTCATCCCCACTGCCACGGCGGGCAGCACCCAGGTCCAGCCGCCCGCGACAAACGCGATGACGAAGGTGACCACGCACGCGGCGATCAGCGCCAGCAGGGTGCGCTGGCGACGCTGAAAGCGGGTGGCGGTGTTCTTCTTTTCGCGCTCCGGGTCGAATCCGCCGCGGCCGCGGCGCGCAGCGGCGAAAGCGAGGTCCTCGTCGCCCGCTTCGGCCGCCTCCGCGGTGTCGACCTCGTCGTCCTCGTCGTCAATGTCTTCCGGCGCTTCCTCAACGTCCGCTTTCGGAGCGCTTTGCTTCTCAGCGCCTCCGGTCTCCCCCGCATAGCCAAAGTCCTCGGGTGCGGTGTAGGACTCGTCCAGCTCGTAGCGGTCGGCCTCAGCCTCAGCCTCATCCTCATCGGAGTCGGCATCTGGGTCGGCGTCAGCGTCCTCTGCATCATCCTCCGCGGCGAGGACTTTCACAGAGGTGGAACCGGCGGACTCGCTGGCGACGACCTTGGTGGAGCCGCCCTCGGCGTTGTCCAGCTCAGGCTCGGCCTCAGCTTCGGCCGGCTCAGCCTCGTCATCGACGTGCTCGATCACTTCGCCGTCGATGTGGCCGGCCGCGGCGGCATCGTCTTCGGCGCCGGGGCGGCGGAAGAGGGTGCGCAGGGCGGGAGCGTCGTCGATAAGCACTTGCTCCTCGGCATCCGTCGCCTCCACAACCTCGTAGTCGGTGTCCTCGCTGTGGCGGTGGATGTCGGCGGCGGTGAGCTTCGGGCGGCGGCGCTCAGCCATCGGCGCGGTGCCGCCCTCGTGCAGCACGCGCGTTTCGTCGTAGCCGTCGCCGGAGCGGCGGATCGGCTTGTTGTTGCCGATCATCAACGGTGCGAGGACGATGATCCACACCACCAGGATCAAGATGATCATTAAGCTCGGGCTGCCCATGGGCGATGCCACCTTTCCGCGTCAGTTGCACCCTTAAAGTCAGGAGTCCACGGTATCGGCACTTGCGCAGGCGAACGGGTCGGCGCGCCGGTGGGCGCAGCTGTTTTTCGCCCTTTAGCGCACCCGGCCGGTCTCGCGCAGGCGCTGCACGGCTGTGGTGGGGAAATCGTCGGCGTTTAAGGCCACGAAGTGGTGGTCGCGCCACTGGCCGTCGATGTGCAGGTTGCGCCGCAGGTAGCCCTCCTCGCGAAAGCCGTTGAGCTTGAGCACCTGCCCGGAGGCGGGGTTGTGTGGCAGGTAGGTGGCGGTCACGCGGTGCAGTCCGACGCGGGAAAACGCGTGGTCCACACCCAACGCGCACGCGGCGGTGGCCACCCCGCGGCCCATGAACGGCGAGTGCACCCAGTAGCCCACCCAGCATTCGGAGACGATGCCGTGCTGGATGTTGCCCAGGGTGACCTGCCCTGCGAAGCCGCCGTCGACCTCGATGACCAGCGGCACCACGGTGCCCTGGTTGGCCAGCCGCTTCAGGTTCAGCCAGGTGTTGCGCCACGCCGCGTGTGAGTGCGCGTCCTCCCAGCTGCCCTCCACCGTGGGTTCGACCGGTTGGAGCCATTGCTTATCGACGTTTCTCGTGCCCGACCAGTCCTTTCCATCGCGGGAAGTGAGGGGTCGGAGGCGGACGGATGTGCCGTCGGGAAGCGTCGCGGTCGGCGTGGACTCTGGCCAGCCCGGGGTGGGCTGGCGGAACATCGCGAACATGGCTGAGCCTAGCTGCGCTGGCGGAGGAACTCGACGTCCACGATGTCGCCGGGGCGCACGTCCACGGCGTCTTCCGGCAGGTGGATCATGGCGTTGGCCTCAGCGAAGCCGGCCAGCAGGTGGGCGGGGCCGGCTTCCAGTGCGGACAGCGGTTCGACCAGGTAGTCGCCGGTGTCCGCGTCGCGCATGAGGCGGGCGCGGATGTAGCCGCGGCGGCCAGGAATGGAGCTGAGCTCGCGCAAGGAGCGGGCCTTGACGGTGCGGCGCGTCACCGCGGTCTTGCCCAGGGAGCTGCGGATGGCGGGGCGGATGAACGTCTCCGCGATCACCAGCGCGCTCACCGGGTTGGACGGCAGGAGAAACGCCGGGACGCGCTCCTCACCCATCAGGCCGAAGCCCTGCACGGAGCCGGGGTGCATGGCCACGCGCGTGGTGTCGACCTGCCCGATCTCGCGCAGGATCTCCTGGATAGGCGCCGCACCGGATCCGCCGACGGCGCCGGTGATGACGACGAACTCGCTCTTGGCGATATGCCCGGCCATGATCTCGCGCATGCGCCGCGGCTCGGCGTTGATGATGCCGGCGCGGTGGACGTCCGCGCCCGCCTCCTTTGCGGCGGCGGACACGACGTAGGAGGCGATGTCGAAGACCTGGCCCAGACCCGGGCTGCGGTCCAGGTCCACCAGTTCCAGGCCGTAGCTCATCACTGTCACGCGTGGGCGCGGGTACACCAGCAGCTTGTCGCGGCCCGCCGCGGCGGCGAGGCCGATCTGGGCGGGGCCGAGCACTGCACCCTGGCGCACGGCGATGTCGCCGGGCTGGATGTCGTCGCCAGGCTTGCGCACGAAGTCACCGGTGCGCACCGGGCGCTGCGGGGTGACGCGTTTTCGCCCGCAGTCCGTCCACTCCAGCGGCAGCACCGCGTCCGCGAGCGTGGGCAGCGGGGCGCCGGTGGCGACGCGCACCGCCTGGCGCGGCTGCAGTCGCAGCGGCTTCTGCGAGCCAGCGGGCACCTCCCCCACCACGGGAAGGGCGCGCTCGCGGTTCGGCTGCGGCGGGTCGGCGGGGGCTTCCTCGCCGTTATCGTCGTGTTCTTCGCGGCGCTCGGGCCTGCGCAGGCCGGCGGAGCCGCCCACGTCGACAGCGCGCACGGCGAAACCGTCCACCGCGGCCTGGGGGAAGCCGGGGACTTGCTTGGTTGAGGTGACCTCTTCGGCGCACATCAGGCCGAGCGCGTCCGTCAGCGCCACCCGGATCGGCTCGGGGGCGACTGCGGCGTCCACTACGGCCGCAAGCTGGTCCTCTACGCTGCGCATGGCCCGTGCCCCTTTCGTTTACGCGTTGTCCTGCGCCTTTGCTGCAACCTCGGGGTGTTCTGCCTCGAAGTCGGCGATGATCTTCTTCACCGCGGTGTACAGCGCCGGGCCGTACTTCTCGTCCCGCAGACCGAAGTCCACGTTCGCCGGTATGTACCCGCCCGGGTTGCCAAGGTCGTGGCGCTTGCCCTCGTGCACCACCACATGCACCGGGTGGCCCTCAGAGATCATCAACTCAATCGCATCAGTCAGCTGCAACTCCCCGCCCTTACCCGGTGTGATACGGCGCAGCGCGTCAAAAATGCCGCGGTCAAGCAGGTAGCGGCCGGTAGCAACCAGCGTCGACGGCGCATCCTCCACAGCCGGCTTTTCCACCATGCCGCGCACCTTTAACACCTCAACGCCGTCAATCTCAGCCTGGGCATCCTCAACGTCGAACACGCCGTAGTTGAACACCTCCTCGCGCGAAACGTTAAACGCGCACAACACCGAACCCCCGAGCTCATTGCGCACCGCGACCATCTTGTCCATCACACCCGCAGGCAACACCAGATCATCCGGCAACATCACAGCAACCGCGTCCTCGTCGTCGTCCAACGCCTCCTCAGCGCAACCGACAGCATGGCCAAGCCCGAGCGGCTCATCCTGGGTCACCGCCACCGCCTCAATCAGACCGTTGGCGCGCGCGACCTTGTCCGCCTGGGCCTGCTTGCCACGGGAGACCATCAGCTCCTGCAAGTCCGAAAACTCGCCGAAGTGGCGCATGATCTCTTCCTTATTCGGCGCGACCACCACAGCCAGGCGCTGCGCACCGCAGGCAGCAGCCTCCTCGGCAATCAGCTCAATGCCCGGAGTATCCACCACCGGCAGAAGCTCCTTCGGCACCGTCTTCGTCGCCGGCAAAAAACGCGTCCCCATACCCGCAGCCGGCACCACAACAGTCTTCACCGAAGCGCGCGCAGCATCAACGGGTCGGTCAGTAGAATTCTGCATAAACGCAAAGCCTACAGCCCCCAACCCTCACAACCGGGCTGCGACCCGTAAGAAGCGAGGAGTATGCACACGAACACAACCACCCCTCCCCCGAAGGCTGCAATGCGCGCCGCGCACGTGGCTTCCAGGCGCGACCTGCGCGGCACCGAGCGCAAGCGCGAGCTCGACCAGGCGATCGTTGCGGCAACCCTCGCATGCGTCGACGACTTCGGCGCACGGGGCACGAACATCGCCGCCTACAACCCGCTTAGCTCCGAGCCGGGGCCGGCGGATTTCGCAGCACGGCTCGCCGCCGCGGCACGCACACTGTTTCTGCCGATTTCCCAGCCGGACGGGGTGCTCGCCTGGGCGCAGTTCGGGGGCGCGGATGCGGCTGGCGCGCTGGGGATCTCTGAGCCGGACGGCCCGCGCTACACCTCAAACGTGCTGCGCTCCTGCGGGCTGGTGGTGGCGCCGGCGTTAGCCGTCGATAGGCAAGGCATGCGCCTGGGCAAAGGTGCCGGCTACTACGACCGCGCGCTTGCGGGCCTGGATGTCCCCGTCGCGGCTGTGGTTTACGGCTGGGAGGTCGTGGATGCGGTGCCCCATGACGCGCACGACCAAGCGGTGGACGCGGTGATCACGCCGGAAGGTTTCTTCCGCATCTAGGGAACCGGAGCGGGGGTTTCACCGTCTTATCCCTATGGAACTCTCCGCGCGCCTGAATACCCTCCGCTCCCCCGGCTACCGCCGCTCCGTGATCATCCGCAGGGTGGTCGCCGTGTTCCTCGTGGTCGCCGCTGTGTTGCATGTGCTTATCGACGCCTCACGGTCCGACCCGCCCGCCCTGACCTTCGCCCGCGATGTCGCCCCCGGCACCGTGCTCACCTCGGACGATGTGGAGCTGCGCCGCCTGCCAGCGGAGTCGGTGCCCGACAACGCGTTGGACGATGCGGCGCTTGCCGAGGGGCAACTGCTCGCGGCGGCCGCCTCCCGCGGCGAGGTGGTCACGGCCACGCGCCTGGTCGGGCCGGATCTGGCGGGGCTGCTCACCCAGGACATGCCGGACGGCGAGGAGTTCTCCATGGTGCCGGTCCCCCTGGCGGAACCGGACATCTTGCCTATGCTCCACCACGGGACTGTTGTTGACGTTGTGGGCCAAGGGCCTCGTGTGGTTGCTGAAAATGGGATTGTCGTCACATCTGGGGAAGGCGACGCAGTGTTGGTGCTGCTCAGGCAGGGTGAGGCAGCTGCCGTTGCGGCTGCGTCCCTGTCTGAGCCGCTGACTCTCGTGTTGAGCAACCGTCAACGTCAGTTTAATATCCCCAACCATGCTTCAAGGATTTAAAGATTTCATCATGCGCGGCAACGTCATCGAGCTTGCCGTCGGCGTTGTCATTGGTGCGGCATTCACCGCAGTTGTCACCGCGTTCTCTGACGCGATCATCAACCCGCTCCTCGCTGCCCTGGGTGGCGTGGACTACTCCGGCCTGGGCTTCTTCGTCCGCGAGGGCAACGAGGCGACCTTCGTCGACTTCGGCGCTGTCCTGACCGCCATCATCAACTTCCTGCTCATCGCGGCAGTGATCTACTTCCTGCTCGTTGCTCCGATGAACAAGCTCGACGAGGCGCAGAAGCGCCGCAAGGGCATCGACCCGGACGAGCCGGAGCCGACCGACACCGAGCTGCTCGCGGAAATCCGCGACCTGCTCGCAGGCCAGAACCCGAACAATGTGCAGAAGCCGCTGAACTAGTTCGTCCTTGAGCGGGGCTGGCTGAAAGCTAGTCCCCGTAGTGCGGCGGCCGCTCCGCCTCATAAAAATCGCGGCCCGTCAAACCCGGCTCTTCGTCGCCGAGCAGCACCTCGCGCTCAGCGTCCAGAGCCGGGTTTTCGTTTGCCTGCGTATTCGGCGCGGCGTCCGCGGAGCGGTCGTAGTCCACGTCCGCCTTGCGTACAGCGCGCCTGCGCTTGCGCTCCATGAAACCCTCTGCCCTGGCCTAGACCGAGTGCTGGTTCAGCTCGTCGATGAGGTGGCGCACGAGCGGAGCTGCCGTCGATACGCCATCGCGAATCGCCTGGCGCGACGACGCGAGGTTCACCACGACAGTGGAGCCGGACACGCCGCAGATGCCGCGCGAGGTGCACGCGTCCACGGCACCGCACGCCTGGCCGGACGCGCGGAGGGCCTGGCTGACACCCGGCACCACCTTGTCGATGACCGCGCGCGTCGCCTCCGGCGTCTTGTCGCGCGGGCCCACGCCGGTGCCGCCGAGGGTGAGCACGAGGTCCACGCCGCCGACAACGCCCGTCTCAATGGCCTTGCGGATCTCGGACTTCTTCGACTTCACGCGCACCACGCCGTCGACCTGGTAGCCAACCTCGCGGAGCAGCTCCACCACCATCTCGTCGGTGTTGTCGCCCGGCGCGTCGTAGCGGCGGTCGCCCACCAGCACGACGATCGCGCACGGCGACGTCGGAGAGTCGCTCTCCAGCTCTGAGGCGCGCAGCGTCGCATCGTCCGGCTCGGTGATGTCGAGCGCGTCAAACAGTTCCGGCATCGTGGTCAGACTCCCTTGGCACAAAACGGGGCGAATTGGACAGATAAGAAGTTACTCGGAACTCAAGGTCACCTCTACCGGAACCGACTCAGACTCCCCCTCCCGCTGCACCTGCAGCGTCACCGTCTCTCCAAACGCTTTGGAGCGCGTCGCGGCGATGAGGGCGTCAGCAGAGTCGATGGGCCGGTCGTTGAGGCGGGTGATCACATCGCCCGGCTTCAGGCCGGCCTTCTCGCCGGGGCTGTCCGGCTCCACCCCCGCCACCACGGCACCGCCGCTGAGGCTCTGCATGACGCTCACGCGCACGCCAAGCATCGGCTGCGTGGCCTCGCCCTTTTCAATGAGCTGGTCAGCGACGCGCTTGGCAAAGTTCGACGGGATGGCGAAGCCGAGGCCGATGGAGCCGCCCTGGCCACCTTGGCTCATGCCGCCCGAGGACAGCGAAGCGATAGCGGAGTTCATGCCGATGAGTTTGCCGTTGCGGTCCACCAGGGGCCCGCCGGAGTTGCCGGGGTTGATCGCCGCGTCGGTCTGGATTCCGTCCATGAGCGAGCTTTCGCCGCCGCCCTGGGAAGCGCGCACCGGCCGGTTCAGCGCGGAGACGATGCCGCTTGTCACCGTCGCGGACAGGCCCAGCGGGGAGCCCACCGCGACGACCTCCTGGCCCACGCGCAGCTCGTCGGAGTTGCCGAACTGCATGACTGGCAGGTCGTGCACGTCGTCGATCTTCAGCACGCCGACATCGGTGTTGACGTCGGAGGCGACAAACTGTGCGCTGTGGCGTGAGCCGTCGTTAAGCGTGACCTGCACCTCCGAACCTGGCGTTTCCGCGCCAGCGATGACGTGGTGGTTGGTCAGCACATAGCCATCCGCGGAGATGATGGAGCCGGAGCCTTCCGCACTGCCGCGGGGCGTGTCCACCTCAATGGAGACCACCGCAGGCAGCACCGCGGCCGCCACTTGCTCCACGGAGCCCTCGGGGGCCTCGGCCGGGTCCGCGACGGTCGGGTTGCGCAGTTCGCCCTGCGAATCGCTTTCGGACGACACGCTGCTGGACGGCGAATTCGACGCCGCAGTTTCCGCCGCGTTGTCGGACTGTGACGACCCGGCGAGGTACCCGGCGCCACCGCCGGCGACCAGCGCAGTTGTCAGCGCGACGGCGAACGCCGCGCCGATGCCTTTACCGCGACGCTCCTGCTGCCCCTGGGGCTGCGGTTGCACCTGGTAGACACCGTTGTTTGCCGGGAAACTTGCGGTGTCTCCCGGATAGTTCAGTTCACTCATGAGGGGTTATTATGCACCGCCGTCCTGTGGCAGATCTTGAGGGCATGCACTGTAATTCGCAATGTTTGCTGGACGATTGCTGTGTGCGCTGGCCTGCGAGTCTAGCTGTAGCTTTTGCGCGGGATCACGCGCGCGGTGGTCTCCGCGGGAGCCTCCTGCACATCCGCGCCGTCCACCTCGGGCGGGCGTCCCGGAAACACCACGCGGAAGCGCGCGCCGCCGTCATCGGATTCTTCCGCCACGATGGTCGCGTTGTGGCGGTCGAAGACCTGCTTCACAATGGCCAGGCCCAGGCCGGAGCCCGGCATCGACCGGGACTCGGGCGCGCGGTAGAAGCGCTCGAACACCTTCTCGCGCTGGTCCGCCGGAATGCCGGGGCCGGAATCGTCCACGATGAGCACCGCGTTGCGCTTCGCCGCCTTCAGCGACACACGCACGGTGCCGCCCTGCGGCGACCACTTCGCGGCGTTGTCGATGAGGTTGATAGGTGCGCGGCCCATGGCGAAACGGTCGCCGGTAATGACCCACGGGTCCGCCTCGAATTGGAACGCCAGGTCCGGGCGGCGGCGGCGCACACGGTCGAGGGCTTCCTCCAGCACTTCGTCCAGGCGGAAGTCCTCAGGCTCGGCACCTTGCTGTGCTTCGTCGCGCGCCAGGTTGACCAGGTCGCCGATCAGGATAGACATTTCCTCCATCTGCGCCATCACGTCGCGCTCTAGGTCCTTGCGGTCCTGCTCGGAGATCTGGTCCTGCCGGCCGGAGTTGTACAGCATCATCAACAGCTCGATGTTGGTGCGCATCGAGGTCAGCGGGGTTTTCAGCTCGTGGCCCGCGTCCGCCACAAGCTGCGCCTGGCGCGTCTTGGAGTCCTCCAGCGTGGAGATCATCTTGTTCACGGAGGTGGTGATTTCAGCGAACTCGTCGTTGCCGTCGACGGGGAGCTCGGTGAGCTGGTCGGACTCGTTCGCGGCGTCGATAGCCCTGTGCAGTCTGCGCACGGGGCGGAGGCCGACGGCGGAAATCGCCGTGCCCGCGATCCAGGCGAGCAAACCCCCGGTACCCGCAATCACCAGCGCGGCTGCACCCCAGCTGCCGGAGACAATGCTGAACACGTCCAGCGGCTGCGACATGGCCACGGTGACACCGGAGGTGCTGCGGCGCACCACCACGCGCTCCCCTGCCACGGTGTGCTGGGAGAGCATGTCGCCTGACGACGTCGCCGCGTACGGCCCCGCCACCGGCACTGGGTCGCCGTAGAACACGTTGGAACCAGCGGGCGCGGCCGAGACTTTCGCCCACGGGGTTGCGCGGCGAAACTCGGCGAGGGCCTTTTCAAAGCCCTCCCGGTCGTCCGAATCCAGGTCCTTCAGCTGCAGCGACACGCCGTAGCTGCGGGTGCGCAGGTCGTCGTCCATGACGGTCAGACGAGTCGTTTCTGAAAGCCGGTAGGTAAACAGCGCGGTCAGCAGAATGACCACGGCGACGATGCCGCCGGCGAGTACGGCCAAGCTGTTGCGCAGGGACCGGCCTGTGCCAGCCTGCCCCTGCGGCTCAGCTTCGCCTGTGAAGCGCCGCAAGATCACGGAGCGGTCTCCCGCAGGACGTAGCCGACGCCGCGGACGGTGTGGATCAGGCGCGATTCGCCGCCTGCTTCAGTCTTGCGGCGCAGGTAGCCGATGTAGACCTCGAGCGCGTTGCCAGACGTCGGAAAGTCATAGCCCCACACTTCTTCCAGGATGGTCTGGCGGGCAAGCACATGGCGCGGGTTCTGCAGCAGCAGGTGCAGCAGCGCAAACTCGGTGCGGGTCAGCGAGATGGCGCGGCCTGCACGGGTGACGTCGCGGGTGGAGGTGTCCATGACCAGGTCCTCGAACTGCAGGCGAGTCTGGTCCTTCTCCGCCGCCTTGCGTGCTTCGGAGCGGGTGCGGCGCAGCAGCGACCCCACGCGCGCCAGCAGCTCCTCCAGGGCGAAGGGCTTGGGCAGGTAGTCGTCCGCGCCCGCATCCAGGCCGGCCACGCGGTCGGACACACCGTCGCGAGCCGTGAGCATGAGGATCGGCCCGTCGTACCCGGAGGAGCGCAGGGTACGGCAGACACCCAGGCCGTCGAGCTTGGGCATCATGAGGTCGAGGATGGTCAGGTCTGGCTGCTCAATGCGGATCTGGTCGAGCGCGTCTTCGCCGTCTACGGCGAGCACCACGTCGTATCCGTTGAAGCGGAGCGAGCGTCGGAGCGACTCGCGGACAGCCTGCTCGTCGTCGGCTACGAGAATCTTCATAGGATTATTATGACTTATTTTCTACTCAGAGTTGAATTGAGCTGAAAAAACCGGGTCCCACCTGGGGATCCCGGTTAGTTCAACGGGTCCAATTCGACCCTTAAAAGCTTAGAACTGCTCGACGTCGATCAGACCAGCCTGAGCGGCCTTGATCAGGCGGCGCGGGATGCGCACCTCCTGGCCGTCGACCTTGACGGTCTGCAGGTCGGCGTTGTCGGCCTTCCACTGGGAACGACGCATGCGCGTGTTCGCGCGGGACTTCTTGAACTTCGGTGTTGCCATGACGAGTCTCCTTTATCCCCTCTAGTTGGCCTTCTTCTTGCGGCGGGCCATGCCGCCGAAACGCTGGTTGAACTTCTCCACGCGGCCGGCGGTGTCCATGAGACGCTGCGCGCCGGTCCAGAACGGGTGGGACTCGGCGGTGACGTCCACGACCACGAGCGGGTACTCGTTGCCGTCTTCCCACTGCTCAGTGCGTGCGGAGGTCAGGGTGGAGCGCGTCAGGAACTTGTGGCCCGTGTTTGCGTCCTGGAAAATCACCGGGTGGTAATCCGGGTGAATATCCTTCTTCATTAGATTCGTCTCCCTCAGGATTGAACTACGGGTCGGTTCCGCGAAGTCCCGCGGATCGTGCCCGAGTTGGGTGCGAAATGGTCTTTTCATCCGACGGTCGCCGGATAACCCGCAGTATCTTACAGTTCACGTGCGCGTTTACCTAATTGCGCACTTTGCCTATCGACGCCCCTCCGGTCCACCTCCCCATGCCACACCAACGATTCCTTTTACCCGCCGCCGCGATTGCGGCGTTTGCCGGCCTCACTGCCGCCAGCCCAGCCGACGCTGTCGCACTCGCTGCACGACTGATACCTGTACTGACGTTCGCCGCCGGCATGTCTGCCGTGGTGAACCTGGCCTCGCGCGTCCGCATCTTCGAGTGGCTCGTGTCAGCGCTCGAGCGCGGCACGAGCAGCCGCGAGGCGGTGTTCGCTGGATTTCTGGCACTCGCGGTGGCCTCTACGGTGTTCTTCTCCCTCGACACCACGGCCATCATGCTCACCCCGCTCGCCGTGCAGCTGGCGTCCCACTTCCGGCTTCCACAGCCCGCGGTGGCGTTGTCGGTGGTCTGGATCGCCAACCTCGCCTCCATGCCGCTGCCGGTGTCGAACCTGACCAACCTGCTGGCGCTCGGCGGCGCGGCGTTCAACACCAACCACGAGTACATCCGGACGGCCGCCGCGCCCGCCGCCGCGGCGATCGCGGTTGCCGTCGCCGCCGCGTACAGCGCCCGCCTTATTTACCGTGCCGCCACCCCCGCGCCCAACCATGCGCCGACGGCGGTTGCGCGACCGACGCCGGCGCTGATTGTCCTCGGCGCAACCGTCGCCGCGCTGCTGAGCCCGGTTCCCTATTGGCTCACCGGCGTCGTCGCCGCTGTCGCGATGTGGTTCGCGGTTGGGCCGGCCGGCCGCAAGGCAGGTGCCGCTTCGCTGATCCCGTGGCACGCGCTGCTCCTCGCGGCCACACTCTCAGCCGCAGCGGTGTTGGCCCTCCACGTCGATGCCGTTGCCGCTGCGGTGGGCCTTCTCGACGGCGCGCACCCCGGCGCCATCGCAGCGGCGGGCGCTCTTGCGGCCAACGGCATCAACAACCTGCCGGCATTTCTCGCGCTTGAGCCCGCGGCCGGCGGCCAAGACGGCGTGATGGCTCTTCTTATCGGCGTCAATGCCGGCCCGCTGGTGACACCTTGGGCGTCGCTAGCCACCTTGCTCTGGGCGGACCAGCTGAAGCGGGCAGGGGCCGCGGTGCCCTGGCGCCACTTCATCCTGTGGGGCCTAGTGCTCGCCCCGGTAGCCGTCACTGCCGCCACCGCTGCATTGCTGGCGGCAGGCTAGAGAAAAGCCAGCCAGACGCGATTATGAGATAGAGGCCTAAGACGGTATGGTTGTCTCTCGCTGTTGTCGAAGTACACGTTTACGCCTGCGTCAACCGATTGCACTTGCGCTGGTCGCGGACCCTCACTCCGCTTCTCACCTGGCGCTTTACCTCACATAGCGATCGTGTCGTGGGCGGCAAGAAGAGTAAGGAAGCTAACCCATGTCGGCACATTGCCAGGTCACGGGACGTAAGCCGTCGTTCGGCAAGACCGTCTCGCACTCGCACCGCCGCCACTCGCGCCGTTGGAACCCCAACGTGCAGAAGCGCCGGTTCTACCTGCCCTCCGAGGGCCGTACCATCACCCTGAACGTCTCCACCAAGGGTCTGAAGATCATCGACCGCGACGGCATCGAGTCCGTCGTCGCCCAGATCCGCGCACGAGGTGAGAAGATCTAATGGCACGTAACGATATCCGCCCGATCATCAAGCTCAAGTCCACTGCGGGCACCGGTTTCACCTATGTGACCCGCAAGAACAAGCGCAACAACCCGGATCGCATCACGCTGAAGAAGTACGACCCGGTTGTTCGCAAGCACGTCGAATTCCGCGAGGAGCGATAATCCATGGCGAAGAAGTCCAAGATCGCTAAGAACGAGCAGCGTAAAGAGATCGTCGCCCGCTACGCGGAGCGTCGTCAGGAGCTCAAGGCCATCATCAAGAACCCGGAGACCTCTGACGAGGACCGTCTTGAGGCACAGTTCGAGCTCAACCGTCAGCCGCGCGACGCCTCCCCGGCCCGCGTGCGCAACCGTGACTCGCGTGACGGTCGCCCCCGTGGCTACCTCCGCAAGTTCGGTGTTTCCCGTGTCCGTATGCGCGAGATGGCTCACCGCGGTGAGCTGCCTGGCGTCCGTAAGTCTTCGTGGTAAGGAGGACTCACATTATGAAGCGCAACAATTCGCGTAAGCCGCGCATTGAGCAGTCCCGCCGCCCGAAGAAGAACCCGCTGAAGGCGAAGGGCATCGAGTCGGTCGACTACAAGGACGTTGAGACCCTGCGTCTGTTCATCTCCGACCGCCACAAGATCCGTTCCCGCCGCGTCACGGGTCTGACCCCGCAGCAGCAGCGCCAGGTCGCTACCGCTGTGAAGAACGCGCGCGAGATGGCTCTTCTGCCGTTCACCACCCGCTAATTAGCCGGTTGACGATGACAGCGTAGAGTCTTCGGCTCTTTCAAGCACCCGCACTCCCCTCCCCGGAGGGTCGAGAGCGGGTGCTTTTCGTCTATAGTTATCCCGCGCAACCGTAAATAGCGAGCTATGACGGAAGGACGGAAGGCATGGCGAAACCGGTCGGACGGCCACGCAAGCAAAGCCCCCGCCGCAGAGGCGCCACCGCGCGCGAGGAGATCCTCGACGCCGCCTCCGAGCTGTTCACCCGCAAAGGTTTCGCCACCACCTCCACCCACGACATCGCGGACGCGGTGGGCATGCGCCAGGCCTCGCTGTACTACCACTTCCCCTCCAAGCGCGACATCTTTCTCACGCTCCTGATGGGCACGATCCAGCCAGCGCTGGCGCTCGCGTCGGATCTGGCCAAGACCGACGAGTCGGCGGCGGTGAAGCTTTGGGCTCTCGTGGCCGCCGAGTCGCGCATCCTGTTGTCCTCGAATTGGAACATCGGCAGGCTCTACCAACTGCCTGTGCTTTTGTCCGAGGAGTTCGCGGAGTACCACGAGGCGCGCCAGGAGCTGGAGGGGATCTTCCGCAAGCTGTCGGGGCAGATCGTCGGCGAGGATGACCCGCGCATCGACCTGCCGTTCCACATGACGCTCGCGGCCATCGAGATGCGCGACAACACAGGCACCGCGCCCTACCCGCTTGTCGACGATGCCCTGCCCGCCCCCGCCGTCACCATCGCCGACGCCGTACTGGACGTGCTCCACACGGATCTGCCGGAACGCCGCACCGAGCGCATGCTCGAGCTGGTGGACCTGGTCTCCCGCAAGGACGAGCAGGACTAGGGCTGGCAGGCAGCCGCTGGGAGCTGCGCCGGATCGGCGGCGAGCGTTTCCGCAGCGGCGGTGAGCATCTCCTGCCCCGTCTCGTATGTTCCGTCCGCGGGCAGCGCGGTGAGCGCCACCGGCGCCCACGTGCCGTCGCCGCGCGGCACAAGCCCGAACTGCCGAACCTGGTAGGCGCCCGCGGGGTCCGGGCCCCAACCGCCCTTGAACAGCGCCCCTGCTACACCCAGGCCGTACGCCTGCGAGGGGTCGATTTGCCCCATGAACTGCAGCACCGGGTCGGCGCCCTCCACGCAGGCGACGGTGTTCGCCAGAGCGGCCTCGTCGGCCACGCCGAGCTGCGTCTGCCCGAAGGCAGAGAACTCAGGGCGAAGCGGTTCAGTGTTCACGTGCGCAGCCAACCCGGCATCGTCCAGCACCGCATCGACCGCGCCCGGCCCGACGGCATCATAGAGTCGCTGCGCCGCCGCGTTGTCAGACGCGCTCACTGCGGCTCGGGCATCTGCCTCGAGACCGGGGTTTGCGCGCATCGCCGCCACGGCGATCGGCACCTTGATGGTGGACCAGGCCGGGCTCGGGGCGGTGAATCCGGCAGTTTCCGGCCCTCGCTCCCCTATCGTTGCTATGCCCAGCTGGCCGCCGTAGGAGGATTCGACGTGGGCGACGGTGGCGTCGAGAGGCAATTGCTCATCGGGGGCCGGCGGTGGCGCCTCCGTAACGGTTGAGGTGACGACCACGGTTTCTTGGCCGCCGGAACAGGCGGACAAGAACAGTGCGCCGGCTGCGGCGAGTCCGAGACGCCGGCGAGCTACCAAATCTTGACCCGGGCGTTCTTGCCGCCGGTGCAGTACACCGTCTCCCCGCCAGAGCAGGTCATGCGGTAGGTGATGCCGGTGGCCGGGCTGTACGCGTTCACAGTCATATCGGCCGTGCCGGTGCGCTCGTACGCCTGCTGGAACGCCTCAAAGACGTTGGCGGCAAACCCGTCGGTGGTCACGTCCGTAGCCGGGGCGTAGTGCGAGTACGTGCGCTTCGTCGGCTCCTTGCTGGGCTGTTCGGGCGCCTCCGACCTCGGCAGCGTGCGAGTCTCAACCACCGTGCTGGTCACCGGCTCGCTAGAGCGGTTAAACGCACCCGAGCCGCCCATGAACGCCAACACACCGACAACTGCGGCGAGCAGCAGCGCACCCAGAACGTAGAGCCACGGGCTCGGACCGCCCCGCTTTTCCGGCTGTTCAGGCTGGTAGCTGGTTGGGTACTCGTCGGGCCGACCGTACTGCTGCTGCGGCACCGCACCGAACTGCTGGGTTTGTCCGATATCCGGATCCGTGGAGTACGTCTGGTCCGGATTCCATTGGCTGGAGCCTTGGTTATTCATGGCAACCCCCTAACAACGCGACGTGGGCAGGTCGCCGCGC